>NZ_PEFL01000001.1:0-2400000 GCF_002754475.1 Comamonas sp. 26 | reverse complement strand
GATGCGAGCCGAAAGTTCGGGTCAGTCCGATGTGGAATATGTGGCTTATGGGGATGAGGAAGTGGCCTCCAACATGGCTGGTGAGACCTTGTGGCGCCAGACGTTGATTGCATCGCTTGAAACACCGGATGCGCTGTCACTGACCGTGCAGCCCATGCTTTTCACGACAGATACTGGTATGAAAAGGCGTTGTGAGGCATCTCTATCACTGCGCACTGCGACGGGTGAAGCCTTGATGGGCTCGCTGTTTCTTCCCGTAGCCGTGCGCTTGGGCATGTCGGCAGATTGCGACTTGCGTGCGGTGGCACTGGGGCTTGATTGGTTGGAGGAAGGGGATGCTGAACTGGTTGTTCGTGTCTCGTTGCCATCACTGGCGCAGCCAGATTTTCTGGGGCGTTTGAATGAGATTCTGAAAGCCCCAAAGTGGGAGCGGCGACTGCCGTTGCTGTGCCTGGAGCTGGATACGCACGGGTTGATGGCCTATCCTGGTGAGATGACTGACTTTTGCCAATCCATGGCCGAGCTGGGTGTAGGCGTGGGTTTGCGCCGCCTGGATCAGCAGCCTATGGTGCTGGCTAAACTGCACACTTTGCCGGTGCGCTATGTGAAGCTGGGCGGCAGTTTTGCTGAGCAGTCTGTGCAAAGCCCCGGTGCCTTGCATTTGCTGGAAGCCATGGCCGTAACGGCTGCACAGCTAGGCATTCAGGTGGTGGTGACCGACACGGTGAATGCGCAAGCGCAAGAGTTGTTGCGCAAGCATCATGCGTTGACACTTTTTTCTTGAGGCAAGACGTTCTCACAAAAAAGGGGCGCCGATGGCACCCTTTTGTCTGAATTGTGTGAGCGGCATGTTACTGCCAACCCAAAACCGACCAGCTAAAGCGCAAAGAGCCAATTGGACTGCCTAGGGGCAGTCCGGTGATGTACGACTTTATTGCGATTTCTACGAGTTCATTCCCACAGAACACAAGGTGTCTCCTGTGGGTTCGATGTCATCAGGGAAGATGCCGTCTGTTAAATATTGCCACTTGCTTATATTTGTGATGACAAAAGCATTCACAAATAAGGCAAGCGCTAGTGCGGGTCTCACAGGGCCGCTGCATTGGCCGTCAAGCGAGGCAAGGGTATATGGCAAGGACCGATTCAGGATGGGTAAGAGATGCAGTGAGCGTTGCGGTGTGTACAGCACTGATGTGGGTGGGGGCTGCTGCGGCGCATGACGCCAGCGTGCCTGCCAGAGCACAGGCCAGCAAGGCGCAGCCATTTTCCGATGTCTCCGCTATGCGGCTGCAGAAGGTCGCTGCCCATGTGTACTTTGTGCAAGGTGAATCGGCGCTGGGCAGCGCAGCCAATCGCAACTTCATCTCTAACGCGGGTTTTGTGATCACCAAGGACAGTGTGGTGGTGATCGATGCACTGGGTTCACCGGCCCTGGCGGAGGAGCTGGTCAAGCAGATCAAAACGGTCACCAGCAAGCCCATCAGCCATGTGCTGCTGACCCACTATCACGCCGACCATATCTACGGGCTGCAGGTGTTTGAGGCGCTGGGCGCAAAGATTGTGGCCAACGCTCAGGCGCGGGAATACATCAACTCTGAAACAGCGCACCTGCGGCTGGATGCTTCGCGAAAAGACTTGGCTCCTTGGGTCAACGACAGCACACGCATGGTGGCCGCCAGCCAGTGGCTTTCTGCCGATAGCTCACAGTTGACGGTGGGCGGCGTGGACTTTGTGCTGCAGCACATGGGGCCTGCGCATACGCCTGAAGACACGGCAGTCTTTTTGCCGCAAAGCGGAGTGCTTTTCATCGGCGATGTGGTGTTTCGCAACCGCATTCCGTATGTAGGTCAGGCTGACAGTCGCCACTGGATTGCAGCGCTGGATGGGCTGCTCAAGCTGCCCGTCAAAATCATGGTGCCCGGTCATGGCCCGGCTTCAGACAATCCGCGCCAAGACATGCAGTTGACGCGTGACTATTTGCGATTTCTGCGCGATGCCATGGACAAGGCCGCAGCCAATCTGGACCCGTTTGACGAGGCCTACCAGAACACCGACTGGTCAAAGTTTGCAGGCTACCCGCTGTTCAAGGAAGCCAATCGCATGAATGCCTACAACACCTTCTTGCTGATGGAGCAGGAAAAGCCGTGATGCCGTACCTTGAGGCTTTTCACGGCACGCGCAGGCTCTGGCTGCAAGGTCTGGCGGTCATCGCTGGCCCTGCCTTGGCGGCACCTGATGCCTCTGAGCAATGGCTGCCCAGCAGTCAGAGCCTGCAGCGTGATCTGGCTGTCGCACTGGCCAAAAAACAGCCGCTGGTGGTGATGGCGACTTTGCACGGCTGCCCATTCTGCAAGGTGGTGCGAGAGCATCACTTGCTACCGTTGCAACAGGCGGGAGCGTTTGTCACGCAGATTCATTTCTTGTCCGGTGAGCCTTTGCTGGACTGGCAAGGCAAGGTCAGCACGCATGGTGGCCAGGTCAAGCAGCTGGGGATTGACGTGGCACCCACTGTGCTTTTTTATGGCGCGGGAAATAAAGAAGTGGCCGAGCGCTTGGCTGGTAGCTCCATCCCAGACTTCTACGGTGCTTATCTGGATGAGCGTATGAAGACAGCGCGTGCAGCGATTCTGAAGCGCTGAGTTGTGATAAGTGGATGTCGTTGTTCTAAATTTGAATAACGAGGGTTAGCGCCAGATTTCAAATCGTGACCTGTGTCAGATACTTTAAATAACAACATGCTTATATATAAATATAAGGAGACAAAGAGATGAGGCTTGCATCCTGGATGAGTGGTTTGACGGTGGTGCTGGGACTGGTCGCTCCGGCGGTGGCTGCAGCCGATCAGGCACTGGCGCAGAAGAACGCCTGCTTGGCTTGCCATGCGGTGGACAAGAAGCTGGTTGGCCCTGCCTTCCAGGATGTGGCCAAAAAATATGCCGCGCAATCCGATGCGCAGGCACAACTGGCCAAGAGCATCAAGGCCGGCGGCGCAGGCAAGTGGGGCCCTGTACCCATGCCAGCGCAGCCTGCACTCAGTGATGCGGATGCCGGACTGCTGGCTGCCTGGATTCTTAAAGGCTCCAAATGAAAACAGCTTGTAGCGTATATCTGATGTGCGCTTTAAGCTATTAAAAAGGGAGCTTATGCAAGAGCAGATAACAGGGACGGTGCGCAAGGCACCTGAGAATTTTGTACGCCCTGCAGATGTCGGTACTGTGTTTGCCGAAGCCAAGGCGGGCCGCCGCAGCTTTATTCGCGGGGCTTTTGCTGCAGCGACGGCGGCCGCTGGGACGGTTGCCATGCATGCGCAGGCGCAAGCAAAGGGAGACCCCAATATTCTGGAGCTGCCCGCCCACACCAAGGGGCTGGGCCAGGCGGTGGTGACGGATGGCTATGGCAAGCCTTCCCAATACGAGGCCAATGTGCAGCGCCGCCAGAGCCCGGGTCTGACGCAGACCAAGCAGGCATCGGTGTCGTTTGCGCCGCTGCAGTCGCTGTTCGGCATCATCACGCCCAGTGGCCTGCACTTTGAGCGCCACCATCAAGGCTGGTGGGACATTGATCCTTCCAAGCATCGTTTGATGATCAACGGTCTGGTGAAGAGCTCCAAGGTCTTCACCATGGACGAGATCATGCGACTGCCGTCGGTGTCTCGCTTTCATTTCATCGAATGCGGCGCTAACACGGGCATGGAATGGGGCAATGTGGCCGTGCCCACAGTGCAGTACACGCACGGCATGCTGTCTTGCAGCGAGTTTACGGGCGTGCCGCTGATCACCTTGCTGGAGATGGCCGGGGCGGATCTGAAAAAAGGCAAGTTCATTCTGGCCGAAGGGGCGGACGGCTCATCGATGACGCGCACCATCCCCATCGAGCTGATCACCTCGGGTGAAGTGCTGGTAGCCTATGGCCAGAATGGCGAGATGCTGCGGCCCGAGCAGGGCTACCCGCTGCGGCTTGTCGTGCCAGGAGTGCAGGGCGTGAGCTGGGTGAAATATCTGCGCCGCATTGAGGTGGGCGACATGCCTTATGCGGCCAAGGATGAGGCGATTCACTATGTGGATCTGATGCCTGACGGCCAGCACCGCCAGTACTCCAGCATTCAGGAGTGCAAGAGTGTGGTGACCACACCGTCCGGCGGGCAGATGCTGATGGACAAGGGTTTCTACAACATCACGGGCCTGGCGTGGTCGGGGCGCGGCAAGGTCAAGCGTGTGGATGTGAGCGTGGATGGTGGCCGCAACTGGCGTACAGCCCGCCTGGAAGGGCCGGTGATGAGCAAATGCCTGACCCGCTTCAATCTGGACTGGGTCTGGAATGGCGAGGAATGCATTATTCAAAGCCGCGCCATGGATGACACCGGCTACGTGCAGCCCACATCGCAGCAACTGCGCGCCGTGCGTGGCACGCGCTCCATTTATCACAACAACTCCATCCAGTCCTGGGCGGTACACGCTAACGGGGAGGTCGCCAATGTTCAGCTTGCGTAAACCTCTGGCCGTGCTGGCACTGGCCGCGATGAGCACGGCTGCCATGACCTCTGCCGCGCAGACCAAGACCCCGGATCAGCGCTTTCCGGGTGTGGGGCGCAATGCGACCACGCAGGAAGTGCAGGCCTGGGATATTGATGTGCGCCCGGATTTCAAGGGCCTGCCTGCAGGCTCGGGTTCGGTGCAAAAGGGCATGGATGTGTGGGAGGCTAAATGCGCCTCCTGTCACGGCGTGTTTGGTGAGTCCAATGAGGTCTTCAGTCCGCTGGTGGGCGGCACGACGGCCGATGACATCAAGACCGGCCATGCCGCGCGGCTCAAGGACCCGGCCTTTCCCGGCCGCACGACCATGATGAAGGTGGCCACGGTCTCCACCTTGTGGGATTACATCAACCGCGCCATGCCGTGGAATGCGCCCAAGTCGCTCTCCACTGAAGAGGTGTATGCCGTCACCGCCTACTTGCTCAATCTGGGTGGGGTAGTGCCTGAAAACTTCACGCTCAGTGACAAGAACATTGCCGAGGTGCAGCAAAAACTGCCCAACCGCAATGGCATGACGACGCAGCACGCGCTGTGGCCTAGCAATGAATTCAGCAAAAATGCCAAGCCCGATGTGCAGGCCGCTGCCTGCATGAGCAACTGCGGCCCAGTGCCCAAGGTGCGATCAGCCTTGCCCGAGCATGCCAGTAACAACCACGGCAATCTGGCCCAGCAAAACCGATCTGTAGGTGCGCAGCACGGCATTGAAACGGATGGCGGGGCCAGCAAGGCGGCAAAACCTGCCGCCGCAAACCCTAAAGCTGCCGTGCCCACAGCGCTGCTGGAGAAAAACGCCTGTATTGCCTGCCACGGCATGGAGCAAAAAATCGTAGGCCCGGCCTTCAGCGATATCGCCAAAAAATACGGCGGCCAACTGGACTATGTGCTGGGAAAGGTCAAGGCCGGTGGCACGGGTGTCTGGGGTTCTATCCCTATGCCGGCTCAGCCCCAGTTGAGTGATGCTGATGCCAAGGTCATCGCCCAGTGGCTGGCTGGCAGCAAGCCTTAAACAGAAGTGCAAGAAGCAGGCGCGCAGCGCATGTGTGACCGTTAATGAGAAGGAGACAACGATGAAACGTAGAGATGCCCTGAAAAACAGCGCTGCCGTACTCGGCATGCTGATGGCTGCTGGTCTGTTGCCGCAGGCCGCGCATGCTGCCTATAACAAGTCTGCATTTGATGCCAAGACGGTGGCCGAAGTTCTCAAGGCCTTGGGTGCATCAGCCCCGGCTGAGAGCAAGGATGTGACGCTGACAGCTCCCGATATTGCGGAGAACGGCGCTGTCGTGCCCTTGGGCGCAGCAACTACTTTGCCCAATGTGAAGCAGATGCTGGTGCTGGTGGAAAAGAACCCCAACACGCTGGTGGCGTCTTTTGCCGTCAATGACGCGGTGGAGGCCAACTTTCTGACCCGTGCCAAGCTGGGCCAGTCTTCGGATGTATATGCCGTGGCCATCACCAACGATGGCAAGGCCTTCTACGCCAAGAAGGAAGTCAAGGTCACTCTGGGTGGCTGCGGCGGTTAATTCATCAAAGACAAGGAGAAGAACATGGCAGATCCGATGCGAATTCGCGCTCAGGCCGCAGGCGACAAGACAACTGTGCGTGTGCTGATGTCCCACGAGATGGAGACCGGTCAGCGCAAGGATGCGGAAGGCAAGACCGTGCCCGCCTGGTTTATTCAGGAAGTGACGGCTGCCCACAACGGCAAGCAGGTGCTGCAGGCAGAGTGGGGGCCAGCGGTGTCAAAGAATCCGTTTTTGCAGTTTGTCGTCAAGGGGGCCAAGGCGGGCGACAAGATCTCGGTCAGCTGGAAGGACAACAAGGGCGAGACCCGTACTGACGAGGCCACGGTCAGCTGAAACCGTTGATTGGGCGAGGCCGCTGTGAGCCACCTGCCTCGCCAGAATCCAAATCCATAAAGAGAGGTGCCCCATGAGACATAGCCCCTTGAGAGGGTCGCTGGCTGCGGTGCTCGCGCTGTGCGTCAGCGCGCCGGTGCTGGCGCAAAAAAGTACGGCGGACGGCATTGCCGAGTACCGGGAGATGCTGCAGGACGGCAACCCCGCCGAGCTGTTCGAGATGAAGGGCGAGGAGCTGTGGAAGCAAAAGCGTGGCCCTAAGAAAATGTCCATGGAGCAGTGTGATCTGGGTAAGGGCGCTGGCGTGGTCAAGGGCGTGTTTGTCGAGTTGCCGCGCTACTTTGCAGACACGGGCAAGGTGCAGGATCTGGAGTCGCGCCTGCTGACCTGCATGGAAAAGCAGCAGGGGCTGGATGCGCAAAAGATTGCTGCCACGCCTTTTGGCAAGGATGAGCAAAAGAACATGGAAGGCCTGGTGGCCTGGATCTCTTCCCAGTCCAAGGGCATGAAGTTTGACCTGCCCCAGAGCCATGCCCAGGAAAAGCAGATGTACGAAGCGGGCAAGCGCCTGTTTTACATGCGCGGCGGCCCGCACGACTTTGCCTGTGCCTCCTGCCACGGTGCAGATGGCAAGCGCATTCGCATGCAGGACCTACCCAACCTGACCAGAAACCCCGGTGCGGCCGAAGGCTTTGGAGCATGGCCTGCCTACCGCGTGTCTTCGGGCGAGCTGTGGAGCATGCAGCGCCGCTTGAATGACTGCTTCCGCCAGCAGCGCTTTCCGTATCCCGGTTATGCCAGTGATGTGACCGTGGCGCTGAGCGTGTTCATGGGTGTCAATGGCAAGGGCGGCGCTTCTACGGCACCGGCCATCAAGCGATAAGGAGGACAGCATGAAAACACAAAAATATGTGCCTTATCTGGCAGTCGCTGCATCGTTTGCGGTGCTGGGCTGCGCCTCGGTCGATAGCGGTGCGGATATGGACGCTTTGACGGCCAAGATGGTGCAGACCTCTTTTCGTGATCAGGGCATTGCCAAGGTGGACAGGCTGACGCAGGACGAATCGAACGCGGCCTGCAGCGCGTCCGATGCAACTGGTGTGCCGCTTGCGCCTGCACGTGCGCAGGCCATTGAAGCTGCCAATCTTAAAACCGTGCAGTGGCCCAAGGACGGCAAGTGGGTTGGTGACTGGAAAGAGGGTGAAAAAATTGCCCAGAATGGCCGCGGCATGACCTGGAGTGACAAGGCAGGCAGCGCCAATGGTGGCAATTGCTACAACTGCCACCAGATCAGCAAGGAAGAAATCTCTTACGGCACGCTGGGCCCCAGCCTCTACAACTACGGCAAGATTCGCGGCATTCAGAACCCAGACAGTCCTGAATCCAAAGCCATCGTCGAATACACCTGGGGCAAGATCTGGAATGCCAAGGCCTACAACGCCTGCTCGGGCATGCCCCGCTTTGGTCACTCGGGCATCCTGACCGAAGCGCAGACGCGCGATCTGGTTGCATTGCTGGTTGATCCCCAATCGCCCGTAAACAAATAGCTTCACCTGAACGGCTGTGCCGCCTCCCCTCTTACTTTGCTTCGCAGTTGGGGGAGGGGGCGACGCCTGCGCTGCGGGGGCTGCCTTTGTCCGTAGCCACCAGAGCTACATGCGGCGCACAGCACCATGGATAACTGATATTGATATGAGCCTTTCCAAACGCGAATTTTTGCAGGTGCTGGCTGCGGCCAGCGTCACAGGCATGGGGTTGCAGCGTTACGCTTATGCGGACCAAAAGCTGGCTGACAAGGCTTTGTATGAGGTTGCACCCTTCGGTAATGTGTCTTTGCTGCACATGACGGATTGCCATGCCCAGCTCAACCCCATTTACTTCCGCGAGCCCAGTGTCAACTTGGGCGTGGGGGCGATGAAAGATCAGCGCCCGCATTTGGTGGGCGAGCATTTGCTCAAGTCTGTGGGTCTCAAGCCGGGCACAGCATCGGCCTATGCCTTCAGCTATCTGGACTTTGAAGCAGCAGCCAAACGCTACGGCAAGGTGGGTGGCTTTGCGCATCTTTCCACGCTGGTCAAGCGCATGCGAGCTTCACGCCCCGGTGCGCTGTTGCTCGATGGTGGTGATACCTGGCAGGGATCGGCCACATCGCTGTGGACGAATGCTCAGGACATGGTGGATGCCTGCAAGCTGCTGGGCGTGGATGTGATGACCGGCCACTGGGAATTCACCTACGGCATGCAGCGCGTGCAGGAGATCATTGACAAAGATTTCGGCAACAAGCTCGACTTTGTGGCACAGAACGTCAAGACGGCGGACTTTGGTGACCCGGTGTTCAAACCCTATGTGATCCGCGAGATTAACGGCGTGCCCGTGGCCATCATCGGCCAGGCCTTCCCGTACACGCCGATTGCCAACCCACGCTATATGGTGGCGGACTGGAGCTTTGGCATTCAGGATGAGAACCTGCAGAAGATGGTGGACGAGGCCCGTGGCAAGGGCGCCAAGGTCGTGGTCGTGCTTTCGCACAACGGCATGGATGTGGACCTGAAAATGGCCAGCCGCGTGCGCGGAATCGACGCCATTCTGGGCGGTCATACCCATGACGGTATGCCCGTGCCCACGATTGTGCAGAACGCAGGTGGCAAGACCATCGTGACCAATGCGGGCTCCAACGGCAAGTTTCTGGGCGTGCTGGACTTTGACGTCAAAGACGGCAAGGTGCGTGACTTCAAATACCGTCTGCTGCCAGTGTTCTCCAACATTCTTCCGGCTGATGCCGAGATGCAGGCGCTGATTACCAAGGTGCGCGCACCGTATGAGAGCAAGCTGGCCGAGGTGCTGGCGACGACGGATGGCACGCTGTACCGCCGTGGCAACTTCAACGGCACGGGCGATCAACTGCTGCTGGATGCCATGATGGCGGTGCAGGGTGCTCCGATTGCCTTCTCGCCAGGTTTCCGCTGGGGAACTTCACTGCTGGCTGGGCAGGACATCACCCGCGAGTGGCTGATGGACATGACGGCGACGACGTATTCCTACGCCACGGTGACGGAGATGACTGGCACCACCATCAAGACCGTGCTGGAAGATGTTGCCGACAATCTTTTTAACCCTGACCCCTATTACCAGCAGGGCGGCGATATGGTACGCGTGGGTGGTTTGCAGTATCAGTGTGAGCCGACGGCTGGTGCTGGCAAGCGCATCAGCGAGATGCGGCTGAATGGGCAACTGCTGGAGGCCGATAAAAAGTACAAGGTAGCGGGCTGGGCACCTGTGGCAGAAGATGCCAAGAGCGCTGGCCACAAGCAAATCTGGGAAGTGGTTGAGCCCTGGCTTAAGGCACAAAAAACCATCAAGCCACGTCAGCTCAATGTGCCGAAACTGATCAATATCGGCAGCAATTACGGTTTGGCAAAAGCGTGATTAAGACAGCGTTATTGCACGGGCAGGGGTATGTTCCATTGCTCGATTGCAGTGCGCGCCTTCCAATGCGCGCATGAGCCTTGCCGAGTTTGAATCCCTGAAAGCCACCGTTCTGGTGGCCATTTTTTTGCTGGCCGCCGCCCTGGGCTTTGTAATGCGCGAGACGCGCTTTTGCACCATGGGTGCCATCAGTGATGTGGTCTATCTGCAAGATTGGACGCGTGTGCGGCAATGGTGTGCGGCGATTGCCGTAGCCATGCTGGGCTTTGCAGCGCTGGCGTTGTGGGGGCAGTTGCAGGTGGGCGATGCGCTCTATGCCAGCCGCCGGCTGCTGTGGTTGTCTGCCTTGGTGGGTGGCGTCTTGTTTGGTGCGGGCATGGTGCTGGCATCGGGTTGCAGTGCCAGAAATCTGACCCGGCTGGGCGGCGGTAGCCTCAAAGCGCTGGTCGTGCTGCTGGTCATGGCTGTGGCGGCCTTTGCCACGCTCAAAGGCATTACGGCCGTGGCGCGTGTGCGCTGGCTCGATAGCGTACAACTGGAGCTCACCACGCTGGCCTTGCTGCCGGAGATGTTGTCTGACGCAGCGCAGTGGTCGCTGTTTGCCACTCGCGCAGCTCTGGGTTTTGGCGCGGCCCTGGTGCTGCTGGTGATGGCCATCAACCCCATGCGTGGAGCGGATCGCCGCTGGGGCGTATTGCTGGGCGGCGTTCTGGTTGGCTTGTGCGTGACGGTGGCCTGGTGGCTCAGCGGTCATCTGGGGCTAGTGGCCGAGCACCCCGAAACTCTGGAGCAAGTTTATGCCACGACCTATAGCGGGCGCATCGAGGCATTCAGCTTTGTCTCGCCCATTGCGCATACGCTGGACTGGCTGATGTTCTTCAGCGACCGCAGCAAGGTCGTGACCTGGGGCATCGCATCGGTGGCGGGCATGGTGCTGGGCAGCTTCATTCATGCGCTGTGGCGCAGAGATTTTCAGTGGCAAGGCTTTGCGGACAGATTGGACTTGTCTCGTCACTTGACCGGGGCCGTGCTGATGGGCGTGGGCGGCGTAACAGCCATGGGCTGCACTATAGGCCAGGGAATCAGCGCGATTTCCATGCTCAGTCTGGGCAGCTTTATCGCTATTGCGGGCATTGTGCTGGGGGCGGTGCTGATGCTGCGCTATCTGGCATCCAGGGTTTGAATATTTGATAGCTGCTTGCGCTTGCGAAGCATAGGTTTCAGCATTAAAGAGGTCTGAAAACAAAAAAAGGAGCGCGATAGGCGCTCCTTTTTATGAGACGAAAGGCTTTACAGCTTGCGCAGTCTGGCTGCTGCTTCGATCAAGGTTTCATCCTTTTTGGCGAAGCAGAAACGCACCACACGCTGATCGAAACCGTCGCCGTAGAAGGCCGACAGCGGAATGGCGGCGACGCCGACTTCTTTGACCAGCCACTGGCAGAACTCGGCTTCGTTGAG
The DNA here is from genome assembly GCF_002754475.1 of Comamonas sp. 26. Lineage (NCBI taxonomy): Bacteria > Pseudomonadati > Pseudomonadota > Betaproteobacteria > Burkholderiales > Comamonadaceae > Comamonas > Comamonas sp. 26. The sequence goes on along the minus strand of NZ_PEFL01000001.1, from coordinate 2,388,725 downwards.
GTCAGAGACCGAGGAAATATCGGCACAGAGGAAGTATGTGCCAGCGGTGGGCAATAGCTTCAGGCGTGAGCCTTGCAGGCCATTCAGGAACAGGTCGCGCTTGGCTTGGTAAAAGGCCGAGAGGTTCATGTAAGGCGCGGGGTCTTGCATGTATTGCGCCAGACCAGCCTGCATGGGCGTGTTCACCGTGAATACGTTGAACTGGTGGACTTTGCGAAACTCGGATGTCAGCGCAGCGGGGGCCGCCACGGTGCCAACTTTCCAGCCGGTGACGTGGAAGGTCTTGCCAAAGCTGGAGACGATAAAAGCGCGCTCTGCCAGGCCCGGGTAGCGGGCGCTGCTCAGGTGCTGGGCACCGTCGTAAACCATGTGCTCATACACCTCGTCGCTGATGAGAAGCACATTGGTCGGGGCGAGCAGTGCTTCCAGCTGGCGCATCTCCGCATCAGTCCAGATGGTGGCGCTGGGGTTGTGCGGGCTGTTGATGATCAAGAGGCGCGTGCGCGGCGTGATGGCGGCAGCGATCTTGTCGAAGTCCGGGCGGAAACTGCCTGGCGTGAGAGGCACGCGTACAGGCACACCGCCAGCCATTTCGATATTGGGCACGTAGCTGTCGTAGCAGGGGTCGAGCACGATGACTTCATCACCTGCATGGACGGTGGCCAGAATGATGGTGAGGATGGCCTGCGTGGCACCGGCGGTAATGGTGATTTCGCTGCCAGCGTCGTAGCGGCGAGCGTGCAGTGCTTCAATTTTTGAAGCAACGGCTTCGCGCAGCGCAGGCCAGCCTGTCATGGGCGGGTACTGGTTGTGGCCTGCGCGCATGGCGTCGTTCACGGCGTCAAGCAACTTTGGGTCGCAGCCAAAGTCCGGAAAGCCCTGACCGAGGTTGACGGCCTTGTGCTCGGCGGCCAGCGCCGACATGACAGTGAAGATGGTGGTGCCCACATTGGGCAGCTTGCTGGGAAAGGTCGGGGTCACGGTAGTCTTGCAGTGCAGGCACGGGGCCGTGCCGGTGAAATTACAGTCCGAAGTCGTCCACGCTGCCATTCATGGCGCGGATGATGAGGTCGCGCGAGAGGCGATCGCTGAGCAGTTCGGCAAACTTGTAGACGAAGTTGCGCAAGTATGCGCCGCGCTTGATGGCCACGCGGGCTACGCTGGTGCCGAACAGATGGCCGACGGGGCGCACGACGAGGTCGTTGACGGGATCATCGCGCATGGCCATTTCAGCCACGATACCGATGCCCAGACCCAGGCGCACATAGGTCTTGATGACGTCAGAGTCAATGGCTTCCAGCACGATGCGCGGGTGCAGGCGACGCATTTCAAAGGCGCGGTCAATCTTGCCGCGACCGGTGAAGGACGGGTGGTAGGTGATCAGCGCTTCCTGCGCAATGTCTTCCAGCGTGATGCGCTCTTTTTGGGCCAGTGGGTGGCCTGTGGGAAACACCAGAACATGCTGCCATTCATAGCAGGGCAGAGTGACCAGCTCGGGGTAATCGGCCAGCGATTCGGTTGCCATGCCAATTTCGGCGACCTCGTCGATCACCATGCGTGCTACTTCTGCAGGCGTGGCCTGGTGCAGGCTGATGGTGACTTTTGGATATTGCTCACGCAGGCGGGCCACTGCCGGGGGCAGCACATAACGCGCCTGAGTGTGGGTAGTGGCAATGCTGAGTGTGCCGCTGTCTTGCGCGCTGTACTGCTCGCCGATGCGCTTGAGGTTGCCCACTTCGCGCATGATGAGTTCAATGCTTTTGAGGACTTCCTGACCCGGCTCGGTGATGCGCTTGAGGCGCTTGCCATGGCGGGCAAAGATGTCAATGCCCAGCTCTTCTTCAAGCTCGATGATGGCTTTGGAGACACCTGGCTGAGAGGTGTGAAGGGCCTTGGCCGCCTCTGTCAGGTTGAGATTGCGGCGGGCGGCTTCTTGAACGAAGCGGAATTGATGCAGGTTCATGACGGCATGGACTAAGAACTTGCATCATTATGCTTCAAATATCTAAAGAATCTATTTTTTATCTAAATTCTGTATGTTTGAACCTGAATTGTCACTTTGAGGCGCAATCGCTTCAATGGCTAGCTGGGCCAGCAGCGCCGTGACTCTGGGGTTCTCGCCTGCAGCGGTTTGCAGATCGAATTGGCAAGCGGGGTGCTGCAGTCGCAATTCGTTCAGCAGGCGCGGAATGTCTTCACGGGCATGTTTGCCTGTGCCGAGAAACAGGGGGAGCACCGTAATCCGGTTGATGCCTTGCGCGATCAGCGTGTTGGCGGCAGTAGGCAGGTCGGGTGCACAGGCATCGAGATAGGCGCAGGCGCAGGGCAGATCGGGTTGGCTGGCCTGAACTGCGAGCAGCACGGCCTCAATCGGCTGGCGCCAGAGTGGGTCTCTGGAGCCATGGGCCAGCAAGATCATGCCAGCCCGGTTTGATGGAGAGAGCTTATCGCCTGACATGATTTAGCGCCTGAGTACCAGCCAGCCAAAGGCTGAGAGAGATAGCGCCGTATAAAGCATGCCCGGCGCTGCCGCCGCCAGCCATGGCCACCACGATTGCAACGTGCCGATATAGCCAAACACGTTGTTGAGTAGGAAGAAGCTGATGCCCGCCATCACGCCGCCAAACACATAAGCCGTGATGCCGCCCGAGCGGAAGTGCAGATAGGCAAAGGGCAGCGCCAGTACCACCATCACAAGGCAACTGAGTGGGTAGAAGACCTTGCGCCAGAACTCAATTTCGTACTTTTGTGCAGCCTGACCGTTGTCCTGCAAGTGTTGAATAAACTGAAACAGCGCAACCGTGGTCATGCGATCAGGCTTGAGCAGGGCACCAGAGACCATGGACGCCGTGACCTTGGTAGGCCAGTTCATGCTCTCTTCATTGCTGCGAGTCATCTTGGTGTTATCTCCGTCTTGTGTGACCTGGGTGGCCTGCACGCCTTGCAGCGTCCACTGATCGTTTTCCTCGTCCACCTGTGCGGACTGGGCATTGATTTGCGCGGCGATGCGGCCGTTGGCATCAAACTCGAAGATGCGCACGTTCACAAATTCGCCAGGCTTTTTAATGGCACCGACATTGATGGCGACAGAGTGCTTGCCTTGCTTTTCTTTGAGCCAGGCACCGGTTGCTCCGCTAGAAATCTGGCCTTTACCAAGAACGCGCAATTTCTGACTGATGTTGTCAGCAGCCGGGGCGATATAGTCGCCCACCGCCACAGTGAGAACCACAAAGCTCATGCCCAGCACCAGCAGCGTGCGCAGAGCAAGCCAGGGACCCATGCCACTGGTTCGCATGATGGTGAACTCCGAGCTTTGCGCAAACTTGGCCATCACAAAAATGGCACCAATCAGCACGGCAATGGGCATCAGCTCGTAAAGGTGGCCGGGAATGGCAAGTGCCACCAACAGCAGGGCATGTGTGGTGGTGTAGCCAGCGTTGCCACTGCCCACCCAGCGCATTTCATCGACCAGGTCAAAGAAAAAGAACAGCGCAAGAAAGGCCAGCGTGACATAGAGCACTGCCTGAATGACTTCGCGGTAGATCAGATTGCGAAGAACTTTCATCGTGCAGCCTCCTGGCGAGCATGGGCGCGGTGCAGTAGATCGCGTGGCGACCAGCGGAAATGGCGTGCCAGCAGCACGAGGGTGCTACAGACCAGAATGCTTCCGTGCAGCAGGCCAAGAATGCCCCACATGCCAATTTTGTCGGCGCTGACCCAGCTTTCGCCCAGCGTCATGAGGTTGTAGTAAACGATGAAGGCAAACAGGGCAATCATCAGGCTGGTGCTGTTGCCAGCGCGTGGGTTTACGCTGGAGATGGCGAGGCCCAGAATGACAAAGTTCAGCGCGGCAAAAGGCAGGCCCAGTCGCCATGCCAGCACCGAGCGTGCAATCGGCTCATCGCGGCCCAGCAGTTCCTTGGTGGGCATGCTGCGTGCTGCTATTTCTTGCATGGTCACGGGGTTGTCGTTGTCCACCTTGACGCCGTATTCCTTGAAGTCAGTCACGCGAACCGAGCCATCGTCGGTACGGGTTTCCATGCGCTGGCCGTCTTCCAGAATGACCATGCGCTGGCCTTTGACGGTAGCAATGTGCGCGCCTTTGGCGGATGTCACGGATTCCTTGCCGGGGTCACGCGAGACCACAAAGACGTTGCTGGCTGCCATGTCCGATGGGGATTCCTTGTCCACAAAGAACACGCGCGTGCCGCCAGCGGACTCCTGAAACTCACCGGGTGCGATGCGATCCAAGTCGCTGCGCTGCTGAAATTGGGTCTTAATCTGCTCAATTTGCTGATAAGACCAGGGCAGAACGCCAAGAGCAAGTACGGCTGTGATCAGAATCACGGGCCAGGCAAAGCGCAGCAAGGGGCGCAGCAGGCTGGCCAGACCTTGGCCTGCGGCAAACCAGATGACCATCTCGCTGTCGCGATACATGCGCGATAGTGAGCCCACAATGGCCACAAACAGGCTCAGACCCAGAATGGTAGGGAGTTGCCCGAGCACGGTGAAACCCATGACCAGCATCACGTCGGAAGGGCTGACACTGCCCTTGTAAGCCTGACCGAGCGTGCGAATCAGCATCATGGTCATCACCACAGTGATCAGGACCACAGCCGTCGCACCAAAGCTGCGAGCCAGCTCTTTGCGTATGGATGAATCGAATAACATTGGCTAAAAGGAAAACACCGATTATGAACTTTGAACTGAAGGCTCTGACCGCTGCTGCAGCAGCACGGGAAAAATGTGACCTGCTGCTGGTGCTGGTTTCCGAGCACGCTGCGCTGGGCAGCGATGCGCTGGGAGCCATGGCAGCCCACGCCGTCAAACAGGGTGATTTTGCCCTGTCTTGCGGCAAGCAACTGGCTTTGTACCAAGTGCCCGCGATTGCAGCGCGCCGCGTGGTGCTGCTGGGTGTGGGTGCCGGTACGGTCAAGGATGTGCGCAATGCACTGGCTAGCTGCGCTTCCGCACTCAAGTCTGAGGGCGTCACCAAGGCCGTTGTGAGTCTGACGTTCGAGGTCAATGCGCAGATCGTTGCTGCTGCCGTGCAGGCCGTGGCAGATGCAACCTATATTTATACCCATACCAAATCGCAGGCCAAGCCCATCGGTCTGGCCAAGGTGGTGTTGGGTGTCACCTCTAAAAATGCAGCCGTGGCTTCTGCTTTTGAGACTGCCATTGCTCAGCAAGAAGGCGTGGCTGTGGCGCGTGAATGGGCCAATCGCCCTGCCAACCATTCAACCCCCACGATGCTGGCCAATGCAGCCAAGAGCATTGCCAGGGCAGCGCGCATGAGCTGCAAGATTCATGGCCCGGTGGAAGTTGCCAAGCTGGGCATGGGTGCTTTCATGGCCGTAGCTCAGGGCTCGCGTGAGCCGCTGCGCTTTATCGAGCTGCACTACAACGGCGCGGCCAAGACCGAAGCGCCTATTGTGCTGGTGGGCAAGGGCATTACGTTTGATACTGGTGGTATCTCGCTCAAGCCTGCTGCCGAGATGGACGAGATGAAGTACGACATGGGCGGCGCTGCCAGCGTGCTCGGCGTGTTCCAGTCTCTGGCCAAGCTGCAGCCCGCCATTAATGTCGTCGGCCTGATTCCTGCCTGCGAAAACATGCCAGACGGCGCAGCCGTTAAACCCGGCGATGTGGTCACAAGCATGAGCGGTCAGACCATTGAAATTCTTAACACCGACGCCGAAGGCCGTCTGGTTTTGTGCGATGTGCTGCACTATGCCGCCCGCTTCAAACCTACGGCGCTGGTGGATATGGCCACGTTGACAGGTGCTTGCGTGATTGCGCTGGGCAGTCTGCGCAGCGGCCTGTTCTCTACCAATGATGAGCTGGCTGCTGCGCTGCAAAGCGCTGGTGATGCGGCGCTGGATCCCTGCTGGCGCATGCCGCTGGACGATGAGTACGCAGACGGCCTCAAGAGCAATTTTGCTGACATGGGCAACGTGGCCGGCCGCGCTGGGGGGGCGGTAACTGCTGCCAAGTTCTTGCAGAAGTTTGTGGGCAACATTCCCTGGGCGCATCTGGACATTGCTGGCACCGCCTGGAAAAGTGGCGCAGCCAAGGGGGCAACTGGCCGTCCCGTGGGCTTGCTGGTTCAATATCTGCTGAATCAGGCCCAAGCCCATCGTACGGTACAACCAGCCAAGACTGCTGCACGCAAGAGTGCCGCAAAACCAGCGACCTCGCGTCGCACTACAGCCAAGGCATCGGCTTAAGGAAGGTGGCTGGCGCGGCCTTGAAAGAGTCCGTAGCCAGCTGCAAGTGATGTGACAGAAATTGCCTTTCATTTCAATGCTCCAGATAAGCTGGGCTACGTGTGCCGATTTGCGCGCAAGGCCTTGCGCCATGGTGCTCGTCTGGTCGTCGTGGGAGATGCCTCTATGCTGAGTCGGCTGTCAACGCGGCTCTGGAGCGTATCGGCCACGGACTTTCTGGCTCATGCCGCCGCTGCTGATGGTGGAGCGCTTCTGGCGGTATCGCCCATCGTACTGGCCGCGCAGTTGCAGGATCTGCCGCACCACGAGGTGCTGATCAACCTCACGGCGCAGGTGCTGGAGGGTTTTGAGCGCTTTGAGCGTGTGGTGGAAATCGTCTCGTCCAGCGATGAAATGGACCGCCATGAGGCCCGCACGCGCTGGCGTGATTACGAAGCGCGTGGTTTTTCCATCGTTCGGCATGATCTGAATCTCAAGGGCTAGGCCATGAACTCTTCATCCAAAGTCCCTCCGCGTTTTGTACCCACGCTGACCGACGTGGTGTCGCCAGCGGTTGATGCAAAGACAGTGAGTGACTTAAGCGAGCGAAGTACGGAAAGTGAAGAGGGTGGAGTCAGTAGCCGAGACTGGGCGCTGGAGGAGTCCCTGGGGCGCGTAGCGCATGTGCCAAGCCAGTCAGAGGTGCTGGAGAATGCAGAGCCTGCCGTTCCCAGTGCTTCCGCTGCACCCATTTCACGTCCGTCTTTTCACTCCCCGTGGCTGGCTGATGGGCTTTATGTTCGCAGCAAACCGGCAACCATTCCTCACCAGTTGCCGCCACTGCCAGAGTCGTTGCCGCCGCAGCAGCCTTTTGCCGAAAGCGCTGAAATGGATGTGGTGAGTGAGCAAGTCGCTACATTGACCGAAGCGCACGAACAGGCAGAGACAGATGCGAGTGGCGTGGCAGAGCCCGATTTGCCTGTCGCATTTGACGCTGAAGCCTTGCCGTTGCTGTCGGATGAGTATGTGGAGAGCACAGAGCCTGTCGCTTCTGAGGAGACTCCCGTTGCAGTTCCAGCGGCTCAGACCTTGAATGCGGATGGGGTCGCAATTTCTGAAGTTTCAAGTCTGAATCAAAATTGGGACGAGCCGCAGACGCAGATTGCACAGACTACGCAGCTTACCGAGGAGTATCTGGTTCATCGCCTGATGCAGCGTGTCGATCTGGTGCTGGAAAAGCGCCTGAAAAAGGCGATTGAGCAGGTGGTGGAGGCTCAGACTCGTTCTCTCGTGCTGCGCTTGCGCGAAGAGCTTGAGCCCGTGCTGCGGCAATCGGTGTATGAAGCCGCTGAGGCTGAGCTTGCGTTGCAAGCTCAGCAGAAAAACGAGAAATAAATCTAGATTTAGCGGTTCAGTCGAATCGGGCCGCTGAAAATTTCCGGGTTCAGAATGTTGGTGGGCTGTCCATTAACAAAGTTCACCACGTTCTCAAAAGCTGCGCGGAAATACAGCTCATAGCTGTCCTGCTCTACATAACCAATGTGGGGCGTGCAAATGCAATTCTCCAGTCGCAGCAAAGCATGTCCCTGCAAAATGGGTTCGCTCTCGAACACGTCAATCGCAGCCAGGCCTGGGCGGCCACGGTTCAGCGCACAAAGCAGGGCCTCTGGCTCGACCAGTTCAGCGCGCGAGGTGTTGACGAACAAGGCCGTGGGCTTCATGCGTGCCAGGTCTTGCGAAGTCACCGCACTGCGCGTGGCCTCATGAAGGCGAAGGTGAAGCGAGATCACATCGCATTGCTCAAAAAATGCTTCCTTGCTTGGGGCGGACAGAAAACCATCGGCTTCGGCTTTTTTGCGCGAAGCCTCGCTACCCCAGACGCAAACCTGCATGCCAAAAGCCTTGCCATAGCCTGCCACCAGCTGGCCAATACGTCCATAGCCCCAAAGACCCAGCATGCGCCCGCGCAGCACGGAGCCCAGTCCAAAATTTGGCGGCATGGATGCGGCCTTGAGGCCGGACTGCTGCCATGCACCGTGCTTAAGGTTGGCGACGTACTGCGGAAGGCGGCGCATGGACGCCATGATCAAAGCCCAAGTCAGCTCTGCCGGGGCAACCGGGGAGCCCACCCCTTCGGCAATCGCCACGCCGCGCTCGGTGCAGGCCTGCACATCGATGTGCGCGCCGGCCTTGCCTGTCTGGGCAATCAGCTTCAGGCGTGGAAGCTTTTCGAGCAATTGGCGGGAGATTTGGGTACGCTCACGAATCAGGACAATTACATCGGCATCGCGCAGACGCACGGAAAGTTGGCCCACGCCCTTGATCGTGTTGGTGTAGACCTTGGCGTTGAAGGTGTCCAGCAACTTGGCGCAATCGAGCTTGCGGACTGCATCTTGGTAATCGTCCAGAATAACTATATTCACCACTGAAATCCTTTAGTAAGTGGCTGAATTGATTGAAACATTTTCAATGTTATCAACGCTTTACTCATAATTTTTCGATAGCCTAGGCTGGACGCTACGCCAGCTCATAACCGTTGCATACCCTATACACTCCAATATCTAGCGTAGGTTTTGAAAGCTACGCCGTTAAAGAAGTGTGCATGTATTTTGATGCCCGTGCTGCGAAAGCATTGCCCGCAGGTTCCTCTATTGTTATTCAAGGATGCCCCGGTTTGCGTCTTGAGGCAACGGCGTCAGGGAAAAGTTGGGTTTACAGATTCAAGTCGCCCCTTGATGAGAGGATGCGGCAAGTGAAATTTGCTAGTTGGCCTGCTCAGACTTTGTGGACGCGACTAGGTTCTGGAGGGAACTGAGACAGATCCGCGAGGAGGGAAGAGATCCATCCTTGGAGCGGAAGCAAGCGCGACTCACTTAAAATTCTGCGACTCAAGCTGCGAAGTAAGGCATCTACACTGTCGGTAAGCTGGTCGAGGATTATTTAAACAGCTATATAGAAAAGCAGCGTGATCCGTCCAATGCCAGAGCGCTGCGTTCTCGCATGGCAAGGGGAGTTGGGCCGATTGCCCATCTTGCGCCATCCAGCGTAACTCGCAGCGTAGCTTTTGAAACCATTCAGGCGTTGTCGGACACTCCTACGGTGGCCACCAGCGTGAGGCGAGAGTTAGGCGGAGCTTGGGAATACGCCTATGACTCAGGAAACTTGGCTGACGATGTTCCTAATTGGTGGAACCAGGTTCTCAAGGGGAAACTAAAGAGCAAGGGCGCGCTGAGGGATGGGGAGCGCAAGGGAACCGACAAGCGCGTTCTAACGGACGTGGAGATTGGGCGACTTTTCACAGTCGACTTCCGGCTATTCTCGCCCGCCATTCAGGATGTCCTGTGTATGTGGACAGGAGTCCGAGGGGGGCGAGATCTGCGCATTGCACGCAAGCCATATTGAAAATGATGAAGGCTTCTTGTGGGCGACTCTGCTAAAGAGTCAGACGAAGAACAAGAAGCGGGACAGGGCGACGGATTTTCGTATCCCTCTTGTCGTCCGTGCGGCAGAAGTTGTGCGGCGGCGACTTCAGGAGAGTCCGGAAGGATATTTATTCCTAGGAAAGCATGCTTCTGGGCATATCCAGCAGACCAATGTGCAGACACAGGTCCATTCCAAACAGCCATACAGCAGGACCCGCCCAGACTGGGAGCGTGAGCGCTTGACAGTGACTCATTGGTTGCCGCATGACCTGCGCCGCACTGCGCGAACACTTTTGGCCCGCCTGAGCTGCCCGGAAGACGTGGGAGAGGCTGTCCTTGGACATATGATTCCGGGCGTGGCGGGCATCTACAACCGGCACAAATATGATTCGGAGAAGCTGCAATGGCTCCAGACTCTGGCAAAGAGGCTGTTCCATTGTTCAGCCTGCTGGGACAAGAAGTGGTCCCAGTGGTTTGAGCAACTCAACCCAGTGCCTAAGCGAGGTCCTCGGGACTATGCAGCTTGCATTGGTGCAAACGGCAATGCTGCAAAGTACACCTCATCAGGGGTGGCTTGGTGCACGTATTTCGCAATTCCACAGCGTGCGGCACGCACGCTGTCATAGGCTTGAAGGTAGACCTCTTCGTACTTGATGGAACGCCACAGGCGCTCCACAAAGACGTTGTCACGCCAAGCCCCCTTGCGATGTCCATGGCCCAGACTTGATTGGCATGCGTGACCGTCTTGTTGCGCAGCAGATAGGGATAGACCTTGTGCTGCGGATGACGCGCACTGGTGCGGGGCTTGCAATACAGCGGTGTCATGCACATGCGTTTCATCAGCGTCCGTATATGCCTGCGGCCCACTCAATGCCCCTGACGCTGCAGCAGCCCTTTGAGCATGCGGGAGCCTGCAAAGGGATGGGCCACATGCAAAGCATCCAAGCTGTGCATCAACTGCACTTGGCCATCACATGGTGGCTTGCGGCGGTAATAGACAGAGCCTCGGCTGATGCGCATGAGCTGTGCCTGGCGACTGATTGGCAGGCCATGGCGACGGTCAATCATCGCTTGTCGCTGAGCAATCCCGCCTTGCTCAGCGCACCGTGCAAAAAATCCTTCTCCAAGGTCAGCTGTCCAATTTTGGCATGCAGCTTTTTGAGATCCACCGCAGGTGCTGCGGGAGCCAGCGCTGCACCGAAGACATCGGCAGCCAGCTCCTGCAGTAGCCGCTTCCAATCGGCAATCTGGCTGGGGTGGACTTTATACAGCTGAGCCAGCTCAGCCACGGTGCACTCACCGCGCACCGCCTCGAGTGCGACCTTGGCTTTGAAGGTGGCGCTGTGTTTACGTCTTGATTTGATGCTCATAGATCTCTCCAAATTCGGCCCTGTTCCAGGGCCATTTTTACGGAAAGATCTCGCTTAGCTACTTGTTCAAAAAACCGGAGCCACTTCTCATTGAGGCTGCACAACGCGTTGCGCAACGTATTCGCGTCGGCATTAGTGAAAGTCTTCCTCCTTTGCCAGATGGTTGCCGTGTCACGCTGAGTCTGGGAGTCGCTGCTTACCCTTTCGGCAGCGATCTGCGTGAAGCGGTAATGCAGGCCGACAGAAAGCACTTCAGGGCCAAAGAGTCTGGTCGCGATCAGGTTGTTGTTAGCCCGCTGGTCAATGATGTATGAGTGATCATGTCGCCGAGGCTAGCACCTCATCTGTAGGCAGGGTGTACTCAAAACAAATGTCTGGGTAGAAGCGGCCTTCTACATGTACGCGATCACGACCAGCATTCTTGGCGCTGTACAGGAGTTCGTCGGCCTGCTTCAACGCACCGTCTAGCTGGTTTGCATTGGCGATGGACGTAATTCCAAAGCTCAGCGTCAAGCCAGCCCCTTGACTGAGAACTTGTTTTTCACTGCTAAGCTCCTGGCGAATGCGTTGCGCAACTTGCTCGGCGCCTTGCAAATCCAGATGCGTCAAGAGAAGCACGAACTCTTCGCCGCCGAAGCGGGCAACTAGGTCCTTGCTGCGCACATTGCGCTTGAGGATGCTCGACACAAGCTGCAGTACTTCATCTCCCCGATCATGGCCCCACGTATCGTTGATGCGTTTGAAGTGATCAATATCGCCCGCCAGAATTGCCATGGGGTACAGGCGCTGGTCACCCAGCCGCTGCTGTGCAGCTTCATGAAATGCCCGCCTATTCAGAATCTGGGTCAGCGCGTCCATGTCGCGTTCCGTGCGCAGCTGAGTGACAGTCTCCCTGATGGTGACTGCACAGATCAGAACCGTGAAGAGCAATCCGAATAACAGAATGCTCATCAGCGTCGTCAGCCAGTAAGTCGAATTGGCCTGCATGGAATCGCTGAGCCCGTGCCGCCCAAAAAATGCAACCAGGGTGGGGCGCAGCATGGTGAAGACTGCATAAGACACGTAGGACCACAGCAAAGCCCGATCCAGCCAGTCCCTGGAGAGACCTTTTTTCAGGGCTGCTGGGACTGGCAGCAGGAGAATCATAGCCACGCCGATGCTGAATGCATGAAGGCGTCTGATTATGTTTTGCTCAAACAGCGCGAAGTAATAAAGCGACGCCAGCGTTGCTGCACACAAGACAAGCGCCACCAAGGGATGCGCTACTACCCGCCGACGCTCCGAGAAACTCTTGGACATGCACCACGCACCGGCCAGAAACAATGCATTGACGAACACTACATAGTGACTGAGAACCTCAAGCTTCAGCACGCTGCGAATGCTGATAGACACTGCAGTCAGCAGATAAGCGGAGCAAAGCCAAAGTAAGAATCTCTGCCGACGCTGTGTTACCCAGCAGACGCCCAGCAGACCAGCCAGGAAAAGCAGGGAGAGTGATGGCATCAGCACATAGATGTGCTCGTTGCTCGTATGCATACATGCAGCCCTTCTGCTAGTGATAACCAACAGACAGACCAGACTGGCCATATCTCAAGTCGAATCTAAATGCCAAGGCGTTTGGTAATGTGTCACTTACTGACCTTGCTGATCAGAAAGTAACAAATTCTTGCGACTCCTGACAGTTTGCTCTGAGGTTTTGGCGATGAAATCACTAAAAGTGACACTTGTTGACAGCGTTTGCCAGCATTGCGAGACAAATCCTTACCCCGGCGGCAAAGAAACTGATCTGAATCATGACTTTATGCGTTCGCTTCAGAGGCCAGGCATTTGCTACATTGAGTCCATGAAAAAAGCACTCGGAACCATAGGTGCAGGCCTTTCGACGTTAGCGATCGGCGGCTGCGCACAGCATGAGCCCGCAGCACCTGAGGCACCAATGCTTAGCATGGCAAACCCCGCCTTGGTGTACTGCGCCAAGCTGGGCGGAAAGACCCGCATTGAGAAAACTACGGCCGGAGAGCGCGGTATTTGTGTGCTACATGACGTCATAGCAATCGGCGAGTAGGAGCTCTTTTGAAGTAGTCGTTTCCAATCAGCAATTTGGCTGAGGTGCACTTCATATGGCTGAGTCAGCTCAGCAACGGTGCACTCACCGCGGAACTCCGCCGGATCACCCTGGCTTTGAATGCTGGGCTGTGCTCGCGTCGTGATTTGATGGTCATCGACCTCTCCAGGTTCGGTCTGCACCCATGTCATTTTTACGGAAATATCTTGCCTAGTTAATTGTTCAAAAAATGGAGCTACCTCTCTGCTGAGCTTGTTTTTCATTGCTGCACTTCTAGCCATCGGCATGGTGAAAAGTGAGTCAAGCCATGCAATTTATTTGATAGCTGCTTGCTCTTTAATTGCAATGAAATTATTGCTCATAGCTTTTGAAAGTCATTAGACAAGTGCGTAAGCAGCTACTGTTTTCAGAGCGCCAATGCACCTTGCATTCGCTGAGCAGGGTGATTGCTGGCTTTTACCCTTACGGCGTTATGTGATTAGAAATCGTGACGACTGTTCTTTTAGGTAAATTGTCTGTAGGAGAAATTCGATATTTGGTAAAAGAGGTTCTATCTTCTTATATGCCTTGAATGTTGATACAGATGCTTCATCCCTTTCCCTATAGCTTTTCCGCTCGCCTTGATGCTTGGATACGGCATATGAAGGCGGGAAGGCCTTGCGGCTCGCGGCAGGTGGCTTATGAACTCGTGATCAGCAGCTGGGTAAAGGCCAATGCGGATCTTGGCGCTTCGCCAGAGTTTTTGAAAGCGTTGAGCTGCCGTCGCCTTTGTGAGGAGCATGGCTGGCACGGACTGAAGACGGATGTGGCGTACTGGGATCTGGATGAGGAGCAGTCCGTGCGGATTTATCTGCACTTCGATGGTTCCATCGTGGCGCAGCAGATGGATGCGCAGAATCTGCAGATTCTTTTTACCTTGCCCAGCCTGCATGGGCACCCGCAGGAAATTTCCTCGCAGAGCGTTTAGCCATTCAAAAAAATGCCCGCACAAGGCGGGCAAGTTTTGGGGACCTCTCCATCGAGTCCTGCGGCGCGAAGTCAATGCGTTTGAATACTTGGCAAAGGACATTCATGCGTCCCAAGCTCGCCTTTAATCGCATTTGCACTGGCGCTGATCGAATTGAACTGCGGACAGGTTGCCCCGTGGGGTGCAGGCTGTAACTCTCCTTACTGGCTCTGCATTCGGTAGTAAGCGGCGCTCTGCAAACCGTTTCTTTCATTGCTGCTGCTGTTGTTGCTTCCTCCTTAACTTGTTTCGCTAGCCACGTCGGGACGGTGAACAAGCACCGGGATGTGGGTATGTGTCAGTACACGCTGAGTTTCGCTGCCCAGCAAAATACCGCTGATGCCTTTTCGCCCGTGAGAGGCCATACAAATTAGATCGCAATGGCGCTCTTGCGCTTGCTGAACAATGGTTTGATAGACAGAGCTGCTGGCGATGCGGACAAACTCGCAGGGAACGCCCTCCGGCCTGGCAATCTGGTCGACGAACTGAAGCGCGGTGTCGGCGTTGCTGTTCGTGCTGCGCTCAAATTCTGCGCTGTTATAGGTGAGCAAGGCATCTGCGCCATAGATGATGGCGCGGTAGTCGGGCATCACATACAGGGCGGTGACCCTGGCATCATTCTCGCGGGCTAGGCTGATGCCAGCGCGAATGGCAGCTTCAGACAGTTTGCTGCCATCTGTAGGAATGAGCAGGTGCTTGAACATGTTCAATCTCCTGAAGCCGCTGGGTGTTTGTTGTGGCTAATTTATTCCGATGTGTTTGGCGCTGCAATACGTGTGCAGGGAATGCGGTATGTGGCGATAAGTCAGGGGCGAAATTCTGTAACGTTAAGGCCTTGATTCAGTAAACATAGGGCAGCATTTAGCCCACAAAATGCCTGCTTTATGTGCGCGCTGTGCTGTCGCATTTAGTTTCATTCTTTACGAGCTGCTGATAGGAATGGTTTGGGTTGGACCACTTTTAGAGACGCTAACACTGCCCTTGATACGTCGTTGCTTAACCTTGTTTCAACCGAAAAGCTACAACGTTCTGGGTGGCTTTCACGCCTCTTATTCGCTCTGAGGGGGTTGCACGCGGTTGAGAATTTCGCCAGTAGTTTCGATCTCGAACTGCTTTTCATTGAGCCAGTTTATCTTCAGGTGATCAGTCGTCTCGAAGTGCTTGGCGGAGGGGCGAAGGGAGACGCCATGCGGCAGATCGACCTCGTCAAAATCCTGATAAACCAGAATCAAACGCAGATTGCCGCTGGCATCTTTCGCCTGTATGTGCTCCGTGAGCTTGCGATAGGCACTCATTGCGACCCCTTCGTTGGCACGTGTATACGAATGTTTCCATTGGTATGAGGGGGCTGCAATACCCTGAATTGAGTATTTTGACAGGCCAAATTGCACGTTGAACTGCGCATGAAAAGCGCTATATCGCTTTATTCATTAGCGCTTGCAGCTATCAAAATCTAATTGCTCATCGACGGGCAATTTACATTGCGTTGCCAGTGCATTTGTTGCTGGCGCTGTGGGTTTAGCTTGTGCTTCAGGCTTGTTGTGCTTGCTCATTGAGGGCCATACGCTCCAGTGCGGCGCAGACATCGGCCATACGGCCGGAGATGAACATGCATTCGGGCTGCTTACGGGGTTCGCGTTGCAGGATTTTCAGCTGGCGAGTGGCGGCGGGGGCTGCTTCAGCCGGTAATGCGAGAGACAACTGGGGGCTGGCAGTGTTCGCTTTGGCTTTGTTGTTAAAACGTGTGCTGGTGTTGCGGCGGCGCGAGCGGTTGGCGCGCATGACGGGGATGCTGGTGTACGTCAGCTTGAAGCCTTCGGGCTCATAAGAGCTGGGGATGAACGGTGCGGGTTCTTCAGGGGTGTCGTGCGAGTCGCTTGAGAGAATTTGGGTGCAGGCCTTGAAGCTCAGGCTTGCGGGTGGTGCGAAGGGCAGGACTTTAAGGCTCAGGCGAGTCAAAGACTGCAAAGATGCGGCGAATCCCATGTGGCAACTCCTCAATAGCCTTGCGGCAAAGATAAGGGCAGGATTGCGTTTTAAGGCAAAGCTCCGCCCAGCGCGAAGCAAGACTGCTTCGCGCCTACCACCTGGACTGGAGAGGGAAAAGGGTTCAGCGTGCAGTCATCCGGTGACGATTGCGCTGAGGGATAGCCTGTTGGCTACATAAACATGCTGTTACGGATCAGGCCGACTGCCAGGCCTTCGATGGCAAATGGTTCTTCAGGAGCCACATGAATCACCTTGTAGTCGGGGTTTTCGGGCAGCAGCTCAATGCCTTGGGGTGTGCGCTTGAAGCGCTTGACGGTGACATCGTCGCCGAGGCGGGCGACCACAATCTGGCCGTTGCGCGCTTCGTGGGTTGCTTGCACGGCCAGCAGGTCGCCGTCCATGATGCCGGCGTCGCGCATGGACATGCCGCGTACCTTGAGCAGGTAGTCGGGCTTGGCGGCGAACAGGCTGGGTTCTACCGAATAGCTCTGGTCGATATGTTCCTGCGCCAGAATGGGTGAGCCCGCAGCTACTCTGCCGACCAGAGGCAGTACCAGCTGCGCCATGCTGGAGAGCGGCAGAGCAAAGCTGTTGCCGCGCGCTGCATTGATGTTGCGCACGGTATCAGCCCGCAGGCGAATGCCGCGTGAGGTTCCGCTGACCAGATCAATCACGCCCTTGCGAGCCAGCGCCTGCAGATGCTCTTCGGCGGCGTTGGCGGATTTGAAGCCGAAGCTGCTGGCAATCTCGGCCCGGGTAGGGGGCGCGCCGGTGCGGGCGATGCTGGACTGGATGAGGTCCAGAATCTGCTGCTGGCGGGGAGTGAGCTTGGGGTGATCTAGCATGTCTGGCTTCCGGTCATTCATCAGGCTGGGCCTAGTGAGATTTTTGATCTGTGTGTTTATACAGTACCTGTATTTTTGATCAGTTTTTTATGGAGAGCAAGTGGCGCAAGAAAAGATTGTGATTTTGGGCACCGGCGGCACGATTGCGGGGCAGGCCCAGAACAGTACACAGGGCGTGGGCTACAAGGCGGGGCAGATCAGTGTGGCGGGCTTGCTGGCCGCTGTGCCGGATTTGTCACAGCTGGCCGCTGGCCGAACGGGCGCGGTACTGGATGCCTTGCAAATTGCCCAGATCGACAGCAAGGACATGGACTGGCCGGTCTGGCGCAGCCTGCTGCAGGCCGTGAAGGCGGGGCTGGAGGATACGGCCACGCGGGCGCTGGTGATTACGCACGGCACGGATACGCTGGAAGAGACTGCCTGGCTGCTTCAGGCTGTGCTGCAGCCCACCAAGGCCGTGGTGCTGACCTGTGCCATGCGGCCTGCCACATCGCTGCAGGCAGATGGCCCGCAGAACCTGCGCGATGCCGTGGCGGTGGCTGCTGGCGATGTGCCCGGCGTGTGGGTGGTGGCGGCAGGTGAGGTGCATGCGGCGCGCGAGGTGCTCAAGGTGCACCCCTACCGTTTGAATGCGCTGCGTTCTTACGAGGGCGGGCCATGCGCCTATGTAGAAGAAAGCCGTGTGCGCTGGCTGGGGCGCGCTGCGGTGCAGTATCCGGGCTGGACTGCGGCGCGGCTTGAGCAGTTGCTGGCCTGCGAAGAGCTGCCTTGGGTGGAAATTGTGCAGTCAGGCTCCTTGCAAAGCGCGCGTGCTGTGCAGGCCTTGCTGGCGGCCGGCGTGCAGGGGCTGGTAGTCGCCGGTACGGGCAATGGCACGATTCATCAGGCCATGGAGCAGGCGCTGCTGCAGGCAAGGGCGCAGGGCGTGAGCGTCTGGTACAGCACGCGTTGCCTGGAGGGTCAACTGGTCGGTTTGCCGGTGGGGCAGGGCGTGCCTGCGGTGCAGGCTAGTAGTCATGAGATTGCAGCCCATGTCATTCAGGTAGAGGCTGAGGGCGGTCTGGACGCCGTGCTTTTGCCGCCGAGCAAGGCGCGTATTGCAATGATGCTGCAACTGGCTTGCTATTGAATGAATAGCTGGTAGTGCTTGTTGCATAAGCGCTGGAAAGCAAAAAAAAGCACCTGAAAAGGTGCTTTTTTTTGTGGGTGATCAGGATCGGCTTATTGGGCCAGAGCTGCGAAGGCGCGCTCGGTGATCTCTTCCACGGTGCCAGTGCCGCTGATGGCGCGGTACTTGGGGGCCGCTTCAGCATCGGCCTTGGCCCAGTTGCTGTAGTAATCCACCAGAGGGCGGGTCTGGTTGCTGTAGACCTCCAGGCGCTTCTTGACGGTTTCTTCCTTGTCGTCTTCGCGCTGCACCAGGTCTTCACCGGTCACGTCGTCCTTGCCTTCCACCTTGGGTGGGTTGAACTTGACGTGGTAAGTGCGGCCGGAGGCGGGGTGGCTGCGGCGGCCGCTCATGCGCTCGATGATGGCTTCAAAGGGCACGTCGATTTCCAGCACGTAGTCCAGCTTCACGCCAGCAGCCTTCATGGCATCAGCCTGAGGAATGGTGCGGGGGAAGCCGTCAAACAGGAAGCCCTTGGCGCAGTCTTCCTGGGCAATACGCTCCTTGACCAGGTTGATGATCAGATCGTCGCTGACCAGCTGACCTGCATCCATCACTGCCTTGGCTTCCAGTCCCAGAGGAGTGCCGGCCTTGACAGCAGCACGCAGCATGTCGCCAGTGGAGATTTGAGGGATACCGTACTTTTGGCAAATGAAGGCCGCCTGAGTGCCTTTGCCGGCGCCGGGAGCACCCAACAAAATCAGTTTCATGGAAATCCTTGAGGAGAGTAAAAATTCTTGGCTAGCCCAGGCAAACGGGTGGACGTCTGTAGTCCCCGAGCTGTTTTTTTTCGCGGGCAAGGATAGCACGCACAAGACCAACAGAGGCTTACATCTGACAGTCAAAACTGTCGCCAATGCGGCCTATCCAAGGCATGTATTCGCTGCCAACGCGATAGTTGTAGTTGTAAGGCAGGTGTGCTTGTGACCACATGCGCTGTTTGGACTAGATGGAAAGTATAGCTAGCAGCGCTTGCCACGACTGGGCTTGGGCTCTTTTTGAGTCGCAACTGCGCGGATGAGTTACATATCCAGTCACCGGAGGGGGAAAGTGAGAAAAGCCTGCGGCACCATGGTGCGCAGGCTTTTTCTTAATTCGCTTAATTCGCAAACACAGCGCGCACACGCTCCAGGTCTTCGGGTGTGTCTACGCCAGCGCCGGGTGCATCGGGTGTGATGTGCACGGCAATTCGGTGGCCATGCCACAGGGCGCGCAGTTGCTCCAGCTGCTCCATGGCCTCGGTCGGTGCGGGCGAGAGCTGCGGAAATTCGCGCAGAAAACCGGCCTTGTAGCTGTAGATGCCGATGTGGCGCAGCGGCGTAAAGCCCGCGTGGCCGGCCTTGGGCGCAGCCGTGTCCCACCAGGCCTCATCGGCATGATCGCGCGAGAAGGGAATGGGTGCGCGGCTGAAATAGCTGGCCAGACCCTTGGCGTCGCAAACCACCTTCACCACATTCGGGTTGCGGTAGTCGATCAGGCTGTCGATAGGGTGGGCGGCGGTGCCCATGCTGGCCTCGGGGCGGCTGAGAAGCAGCATTGCCACGGCATCGATCAAGGCGGGGTCAATCAGGGGCTCATCGCCCTGCACATTGACCACCACATCGTCGCCAGTCAGGCCTAGCTGTGCGCAGGCCTCTGCCAGGCGGTCGCTGCCGCTGGGGTGGTCTTTGCGGGTGAGTATGGCTTCAATGCCGTGCTGGGTGCAGGCGGCAACAATGCTTTCATCGTCAGCCGCCACCACGCAGCGCGCGGCCCCGGCCAGCGCTGCGCGCTGGGCCACGCGCACGACCATGGGCAGGCCCGCAATGTCGGCCAGCGGCTTGCCGGGCAGGCGGGTGGAGGACAGGCGGGCGGGAATCAGTACCGTGTAGCTCATGGCTTAGTACTGGCTGTCGTCCAGCTCGTCGTCGCTGAGGGTGCGGGCTTCGTTTTCCAGCAAGACGGGAATGCCGTCACGCACGGGGTAGGCCAGGCGCGCGCTGTGGCTGATCAGCTCTTGGTGCTCGCGGTCAAAGCGCAGTGGGCCCTTGGTGACGGGGCAGACCAGCAGTTCAAGAAGTTTGGCGTCCATGGGGAATTCCTGCAAAACGAGATGAGGGCGCCAGCACAGAGCTGGCGCGACAAAGAGGGCAATCAATGGGGGTCAATGATAGTCAGGCTGCGTCGCCCTGATGGCGAATATGGGCGCTGGATGCTGCAAGTTCGGCATACAGCAAGTCCCAGAATGCCTGCGGCAGCTGCAATTGCAGCGGCACTGCCCAGGCCTCAGGGTAGTTGCGCCAGAGCTTGACGGCATCTTTTTCGGTACAAATCAGCGGAGAGTCATTGCCTAGATTGCGCGAGAAGCTCTCAAAATCATAGTGATCTGGCAATGCCTGCGTTGCGACGGGCGCAAGGCCCTTGTCCTCCAGCATGGAAAAAAAAGATTCAGGGCGGGCTACGGCGGCCACGGCTTCTGCCTGTTGGCCGGCCAGCTCGCTTAACTGAATACTTTGCCCATGGCCGTTGAGGGCCACATCCGCCAGACTGCGCTGCAGGGCAAAAACCGGTGACGAACCTTGCGGTTGGGGTGGCTGGCCCGCATAGAGCGTAGCTGTGACCGGGCGCGGCCAGGGCTCGCGCAGCGGGCCTGCAGGCAATAAAAATCCGTTACCCACGCCTTCGTCGTTGAAAACGCACAACTCGACATCTCGTGCCAGTTCCAGGTGCTGCAAGCCGTCATCACTCACGATGACATTGACCTGTGGATACTTCTGGCGCAGCGCCCGCGCCGCTTCAATGCGTTTGCTGGCCACAAAGACCGGCACGCCCGTGCTGCGGGCCAGCAGTGCGGGCTCGTCCCCCACCTCGCTGGCGGGACTGTCCTGCAACGCCTCGCGGCAGTCCAGCCCTTCCTGCACCTTGCGGCCATAGCCGCGCGAGATGATGCCCGGCTGCCAGCCTTGGGCCTTGAGGTGTGCCACCACCGCCTGAGTTACCGGCGTTTTGCCCGCGCCACCCGCAATCACATTGCCGACCACGACGACGGGCACGCCCGTGCTTTGTTGCTGGCGGCGCATGCGCTGCGCATTCCAGCCCTGCAAAGCGCCGTAAAGCTGTGACACAGGCCAAAGCAGCCACGCACCCGCTCCCCGCTGACGCCAGATGGCGCGCAAACCGTGTTGACTGGATGAAGCGGGGGCAGAGGAGCTAGGCATGGCGGCTCGAATCATAAGAGCAAGGCGGGTACTTCATTGGGAGTGGCGTGGGTGAGAAATGGTGTTGGCGGCTTTAAGTCAGCAAGCCTCGGACAGCTCAAAACTATCCGGGCTTCAAGTTTTAGACCTGTTTCGCTGCCGTTCTGGCAGCCCATAGATGCTGAGTCCACATGCCTGCCAGCATGGCTGCGACAAACATCCAGACCTGCGGGGTGAGGGTGGACAGGTTCATGAGCGCAGGGCCGGGGCAGAAACCAGCCAGACCCCAGCCAATCCCAAACAAAGCCGAGCCGGTGAGCAGTTGGCGGTCAATAACGGTGCTGGTGGGCAGTTGCATGGCATCGCCCAGCAAAGCGGTCTTGCGGCGCTTGGCCCAGCTAAAAGCGACCATGCCCACCGCAATGGCGCCGCCCATGACGAGGGCCAGCGATGGATCCCATTGACCGAAGAAGTCCAGAAAATTCTGCACCTTTGCGGGGTTGCCCATGCCTGAAAGAATCAGACCCAGACCAAAAACAAGACCGGAGAGCAGGGCAGCGATATTGGTAATCATGGTGACTCCTGTGGGCTTAGCCGAAGACGTGGCGCATCACAAAAACGGTGATGGCTCCAGTAGCGATAAAGGTTAGGGTGGCGGCAAGTGAGCGTACGGAAAGGCGCGAGAGGCCGCAGACGCCGTGGCCGCTGGTGCAGCCCGAGCCCATGCGCGTGCCAAAGCCCACTAGCAGACCGGCGACGATGACGACGACGGGGTTAGACGGCATCTCCATCGCAGGCAGTGGCGCGAACAACTGCCACACCAAGGGCGCGGCGACCATGCCCGCAATGAAGGCTAAGCGCCAGCCCCATTGCTTGACGGCTGACCAGGTAGGCATTTGCAGCAAAGCGCCGGTAATGCCGCTGATGCCTGCGACACGGCCCAGCAGTGCAATCAGCAGGGCGGCAGACAGGCCAATCAGCAAGCCGCCAGCGAGAGATGTCCAGGGTGTGAATTCATTCCACAAAATACTCATGCGATTTCTCCTTGTTGGCAGAACAGCTGATGCACGGCCTGCATGAGCTGCAGGGCGCGCTTGTCGGCCAGTTGGTACCAGATGAACTTGCCTTCGCGGCGCGTGATGACCAGACCTTCACGGCGAAAAATGCCCAGTTGCTGGGACAGGGTGGGTTGCGATACGCCGGTAAGTTGCTCCAGCTCTCCCACTGTGCGCTCTTGTTGTGAGAGCTGGCACAGCAGCAGCAGCCGGTCTTCGTTGCCCAGAAGCTTGAGCATGGCCACGGCTTCGCCAGCGTGGGCTCGCATGGCTTGCAGGTCGAGCGCAGCTTGCGGTTCGTCTAGTGGTTGTGTGGACATGATCTCGCTTATCAAATTGTTTTTATATATTATATAAAAAAGTAAATTAATTTAAGTGTTGATCCAAACACCATCTTTCAGGAGTTGTCATGTCAGTCAGTGCGATGCATATCGAACCATTTTTTGATGCCGCCACGGGCACTGTCAGCTATGTGCTTGCCGATACGACCAGCGGCCAAGCGGCAGTGATCGACCCTGTGCTGGACTTTGACCCCAAGTCCGGCACTTTGAGCAGTCGCTCTGCCGACCAACTGATCGCCTATGTGAGCGGCCAGGGCTGGCAACTGCAGTGGATTCTGGAAACCCATGCCCATGCGGATCACCTCTCAGCGGCCCAGCATATTCGGCACCATCTAGGCGGCAAGGTCGCGATTGGTGAGCATATTCGAGCCGTGCAGAAAGTATTTAGCAAGATCTTCCACTTTGAACCAAGCTTTCTGCCCGACGGCAGCCAGTTTGATCATCTGGTTGAAGATGGAGAGCGCCTGATGCTGGGCCGGCTTGAGCTGCTAGCCATGCATGTGCCCGGTCATACACCGGCGGATATGGCTTACCTGGTGGAAGATGCCGTGTTTGTGGGCGATACCCTGTTCATGCCAGATGTCGGCACGGCGCGCGCCGACTTTCCCGGGGGCGATGCGCCCACGCTTTACCAGTCCATGCATCGTATTCTGGCGCTGCCCGGGCAGACGCGCATTTTTGTCTGTCACGACTACCCGCCCGCAGGCCGCGTGCCCGCATGGCAGACCACGGTGCAGGCGCAGCGCGACGGCAATATTCATGTACGCGATGGTGTGAGTGAAGCTGATTTTGTGCAGATGCGCACAGCACGAGACGCCACGCTGGATATGCCCACGCTGCTGCTACCCGCCGTTCAGGTCAACGTGCGCGCCGGCAAACTGCCACCAGCGCAGGATGATGGGCGCACCTGCGTGCAACTGCCCATCAATGCGTTTGTGAAGAATGTGCCTGTGCCAGATGGTGTTTGGCAGTAATGTTTATTCCGGTTTGACCAGCTCGACGGGTTCAAGAATCCATGAAGGATCCAGAACCTCAGGCCAGGGCTGGTAGGCACGTGCCATCAGATAAAACAGATTTTTTTCTGGCGTAGGCAGCCAGTTGGTGCGTTTTGCCGGGCCTGGATCGGTGGGCTGCAGCCAGATGTCCAGACTGCCGTCGGCATTGCGTTTCATGTCCTTGGTACGGTCGCCGATGGAGTAGCGGTTGATGGGGTTGTCCACCATGTACTGGCCGCCTGTCACAAACTCATAGAGCGAGATGGACCAGAAAGCATCGGCGGGCAGGCGACCTTGTGGCAGGTGCAGGCGGTAGCTCTGGCCCATGCCTAGCGGCTGGTTGCTGCCATCCACGCTGGCGGCAAAGTAGGTGGCTTCTGCAGCCTCCAGCCCCAGAATTCCGCCGGACATGGCGGCTGACTGCGCGCGCATGGTGTAGTTGCTGCCAAAGCCGTCTGGCAGGCGGTAAGGCGTCCAGCCGTTGCGGCGATTGGGGTCTGGGGTCTTGCGGTCGGCGTTCAGGCGGTTTTTGAGTTCGTTTTTCTCGATCTCGGGGGCCAGGACCAGCCAGCGCTGCTGCACGGTGGCTGGCAGCTTGTCCCAGCTGCAGCCTGCACCGCAAATGCCCACGCTGGCAAAGCGTTGCAGCAGCTTTTGCTCTGTGCCGGGCGGCGGATTACGAACCAGTGCTTCATTGGCAACATCGACAAAACGGCTCCAGTTCTGGGCCAGTGGCTTGATGCGTGGGCTGTCTTCAGCAGTCTTCAGCAAAGGCTTGATGAGAAAGCCGTCTTGAACCGCATGGGCAGACTTGAGGTCGTCTTCACCGGTGACGATGACGCGCAGATTCAGATATACATCACGTGTGGGTGCCCGAATGATCTGATCCACTTTGGGAATTTCGCCCTTCCAGTGCGGGCCCACCAGGGCGACCTTGCGTGCCGAGGTGCCGCCAATGCGTCGGCCCACATAGGAGAAGGTGTTGAGGTCTGCGCCAATCATGGTGATGACGTAGTACCGGCCATGGGTCTCGGGCAGAGACAGAACAAGAGGCGAGTGCTCCAGGTCCAGCCAGTTAGTTGAGTAGAACGTGTCGCGTATCGGGCCGTTGGCCCAGCGGTCCTTGGGTGTGGCCAGATGGCGCGAGTGGCGGAAATGATTGAGCGTGGTGGCTGTTGCTGAGTCTTTGACCTCCAGGGCTTCATGACGCATTTTCATGAATTCCTGATAGGGGTAGGCGTAGAGCATGGCCTCACGGATCAGGCCGTCCAGTGCAAGGCCTTCGGCAGGCGCAGCGTCCTGTGCATGCGCGCTGCCAAGGCAAAGACACAATGCAGCGGCGGCCAGGGCGCGCAGCCCAGGCAGGTTTATCTTTGGCATGAGCAAGTGTTTTTGGAAGGAGAGGTGCCACCGAGCATGTCGGCGTGCCCGGTGGGCTTGGGGGGAGCGCAATTGCTGCGCTCCCCTGTGAACTCGGCGCGAGTTCGGAGCTCAGGTACCCGCGTTGCGCGTGGCTTCTGGTGTGAACATGGCCGGGGTCATGTCACCCTTGTTCAGAATAGGGCCCTTGGGGCGTTCCTGGAACATGTTGTAGGCCACATAGCCGCCACCGATCAGGTCGTGATAGAAGCTGGTGCCGGCGTGCCAGGCATTGGCATCAAAGGCGTAGTAATAGTTGATCAAGGCGTGTTGCCACAGGGTGCCACGGGCGTCGTAATAGTCGCCCATCACCGCCTGGCCGGTGTCTTCATCAAGGAACATGACGCGCTTGCCGTACAGGTGGCGGTAGCCTTGCTTGAGCGTGGCTTCCAGCACCCAGACGCGGCGCAGTTCATAGCGCATGAATTCGGGTGTGGCATGGCCGGGCTTGAGCAGGTCTGCGTATTTGACGGTGTTGGCGTGAATCTTGTAGGCATTGGCTGGAATGAAAATTTCCTTCTTGCCCAGATTCTTCCAGCTGTAGCGCTCTGGCGAGCCATTGAACAGACGGTCGGAGTCGATTGTCATCTTGGCGCCAACGCCGCCGCCCATGGGCTGGTCAAAGCCATATTCAGGAATCTGACGCACGCGGCGGGTGCCGGGGTCGTAGCTCCAGCCCAGGCGCTTGTCCTTGCCGAAATTGACAGGTTCCATGCTCACGCTGACGCCGCCTTTTTCACGCTCTGGCAGCTTCACGGCATTCATGCCCTGTGCCATCGTGCCTTCCAGTGGCTTGCCGGCCTGGTCAGGCGAATTCAGCAAGCTCATGCTGCGGTTGTCGGCGCGGCCAAAGACGGCCGATCCGTCTTGCATCACATAGGCGTTGTCGCGCAGCGTATGTTCAGTGAACGAACGGAAGGGGAACAGGTTGTTGAAAGCCAGCTCGATCCCGCTCTTGGGGAAGGGGAAGGGGATGCCGCCCTTGACCGCATTGTCTGCGCCCATGCCGTCGGCGCTCATGACGGCATTCTGAGCATTGGACTTGACCGAGGCGCAGACAAAGTCGGCATAGCGGAAGTCGCGGTGTCCCGGGTAGACGGGAATGCTGAAAGTCTTGGGGTAGCGAGTAAGCATGCCCTTCTGACCATCGGTCAGATTAGCTGCGTACTTGGCCATGTTCTCTGCCGTGATGGAGAACAGCGGCTTTTCATTGGCGTAGGGGTCTACGGGGTGCTGGCCCACATGGGGCGTGTACTGAACGCCGGGGGGCGTGCCCAGCCATTTGCCGGTGTACTCGGGCACGCCGCTGGCGGTGCCGGCCTTTTCTGCGCCCACGCAGGTCAGAGACTTGCTCAGCTTTTCAATCTCTTCAGGGGTTCCTTTGGCTGCGGCAGTACCGGCCATTACGGCGGCGACTGCAAAGGCGATCAATGCACGGTAGCTCACTGTTGTCTCCATGACGCGTCCTTCTCGATATGTCTGTGAATGCCTGCGAAGTCGACCTGCCTTTCAATGGGCAGGTGGCTAGTCCAATGCGATTAGTTCTGGGACCCCAATCGACAGACACATTGTTCAGGTGACATTTGCGAGCAACCATCGCGTGACGGGACTACTGCAGATGGCCTAGGTAGTCGCCTTTGAGACAGGCGGTAAATCAATGCCGGCTTTTTGAGAGCGGAAACCAAGGGAAAGTGTGTAGTGAGAAAGTCTGTATAGACCCGAAAAAATTCCGGGAATCAGGGCCGGAAATGAATATTTTTGCGCAGGCAGAAACACGCCAGTGGCGTTGCTTAGATTGAATGGACTATCGGGTGTTCCCCATGCCATGAAAGCGCCATAAACAGTGCCCCATCACATGCCAAACAAATCATGTGCATCCAGCAAGGCCCAGGCAATTTCGGGTTGGCGCTCAAGGCCTTTGCGGATGGCGGCTGGAATGCTCTGGCGGGTTTTGCGGCATAGGCCCGGCATGTTGGGCATCTCAATGTGAATGCCGCGCATGGTGCGTACCTCGTTGCTGCCAGGTGCGACCACAATGGCGACGCCTAACTGTTGCTCTATGCGCAGCAGCATCTGCTCCAGATCACTCAGGCTGTTGATGCGCTCCAGACGCTCAAGCAGTTTCTTTTCTTCTTCGCGGGTCAGCATCAGAATGCGCTGATCGGCTCCCGGCTGGCTCAGCAGCAGCTCGCGCTGGCAGGTGCAGGCGCCGGGTGGGCATTCAACGCGAACGGGGAAGCTGGGCTGCATGGCGGGCGTTTGAGCAGGGCGGGGTGATTCGCCCATGCTAAGGGCTGAAGCCCGGTTTGCCATCAGGCTTTGGCGCATCAATACGGCCGCATTGCCAGGTGAGTACGTGAATACACTTGCCCCGGTTGGCTTCAGGTTTGCCTAGACTCAGGCATCATTGAGGGTTACTACTAAAAGTAGGCAAGCTTTGATCAGCCTGCATCTACCAGAATGAAAGCTTGCGGCGCTTGCATAGACAGGCGCTGCAGGTGGGATGGGATCAATCACTTTTTTATAGCGGCTACCGCATTATTCATGCGCGATACGCGATATTTTTCATGATAGAAATTCGGGATTTATCCCTGACATACCAAGGCCCCAAGGGCCCGGTGCACGCCTTGCGTGGCATCAACCTGGAAATCGCCTCCGGCGAAGTGTTCGGCATTATTGGCCGCTCCGGTGCGGGTAAAAGCTCGCTGGTGCGCTGCCTGAATTTGCTCAACCGCCCTACCGAGGGCAGCGTTGTGGTGCATGGCCGCGACTTGATGCAACTGTCCAATGCCGAGCTGCGTGCCGCGCGGCGCGACATTGGCATGGTGTTCCAGCACTTCAACTTGCTGTCATCGCGCACCGTGTATGACAACGTGGCGCTGCCGCTGGAGCTGGCCGGTGTTTCCAAGGAGGAGATTTACCGGCGCGTCACGCCGCTGCTGGAGCTGGTGGGCCTTGATCACCTGTCTGATCGCTATCCTGCACAAATCTCTGGTGGTCAAAAGCAGCGCGTGGGTATTGCCCGTGCGCTGGCCAGCAACCCCAAGGTGCTGCTCAGCGATGAAGCCACTTCGGCGCTGGACCCTGAAACCACGCGTTCGATTCTGGACTTGCTGCGCAAGGTCAACCGTGAGCTGGGCGTGACCGTGGTGTTGATTACGCACCAGATGCTGGTCATCAAGCAGATTGCCGACCGCGTGGCCGTGATTGATGGCGGCGAGATTGCCGAGCTGGGCTCGGTCATCGATGTGTTCACAAGGCCTCAGCAAGCCATTACCAAGAGCCTGATTGACGAAATCGTGCCCCAGCAGCTGCCTGAGTCAGTGATGAAGCGCGTGGCCGATCTTGCTGCCCAGCTGCAGCCCGGCCAGCAAGGCCAGCTGCTGCGTCTGTCCTATGCGGGCGAGAGCGCTTATCAGCCCATTTTGTCGCACCTGATTCGTGAACTGGGTCTGGATCTGTCGATCCTGCATGGCCAGATTGACGAAATTCAGGAGCAGACCTTTGGCTCGCTGGCGGTGTATGCCAGCGGTGAGGGCACCAAGATTGATGCCGCCGTGACCCATTTGCGTGCCAGTGGTGTGCAGGTGCAGATTGTGCCCAGCAAGGACTAAGAGCAATGTTTGAGAACTTTTCGGAAATGATGCTCCAGCTGCTGCTGGACTCCTTTTGGGAGACGCTGATCATGGTCGGCATCTCGGGCCTGATCGGCGGCGTGATCGGTATTCCACTAGGCGTGTTTTTGCGCCTGACGGATCATGGCGGCATTCTGCAAAACAGCCCCGCCAACAAAATCGTTGGCTGGATTGTAAACGCGCTGCGCTCCACGCCCTTCATCATCTTGCTGGTCGCCATCATCCCGCTGACGCGCTTTATCACCGGTTCTTCCATCGGGACCTGGGCGGCCGTTGTGCCGCTGACGATTGCCGCAGCACCCTTTGTGGCCCGTCTGGTTGAAACCGCTTTGCGTGAAGTCGATAGCGGCCTGATCGAAGCGGCTCAGTCCATGGGCGCAAGCACCAGTCAGATTGTCTGGAAAGTGCTGCTGCCCGAGGCATTGCCTGGCATCGTCGCTGGCCTGACCATCAGCTTTGTGAGCCTGACCGGCTACTCGGCCATGGCTGGGGCCATTGGCGGCGGCGGCCTCGGTGACCTGGGTATTCGCTACGGCTACCAGCGCTTCTTGCCAGATGTGATGCTGGTCGTGGTCATCATCCTGATTTTCTTTGTGCAGATCATTCAGAGCCTGGGCGACTGGGCGGTGCGCCGTCTCAGTCATCGCTGAGCCATACAGCTGCATTACGAAAATATTAGGAAATATTGGAAAGGGGGCTGATCCAGCAGGCTGGGGCAGCCCCTAGAATGAAGCTTCAAACTTTTTTTGATAGGGCCGCTCTCAAACAAGAGTGGCCATGATTTTTTTGGATAGATAACAGCAAATGATGGATGGTTTGATTACCGGCCGATTGACCGGCATTCCTGAGAGTCGCGTAGACCGCAACCGCCGCCCCTATATGGTGGCTCGCATGCGAGCGAACGCGGGTGATGGTTCGTCGATTCCTGTGAACATCGTCGCTTTTGACAATGCCCCCTGCGCCGTGCTGCGCAGCTTGGCTGAAGGTGATGCGATTGCATTGCGCGGTACCTTGACGCCCAAGGTCTGGATCGATCGCCAGGAAGAATCCCACGCCGTGCTCGACGTGGTGGCTCAGCAAGTCTTGGCAGCGCCTACGCTGTCAGATCTCTGATCGCATAGCCATCAAAAAATGCCCGCTACCGCTCTGGAGCGGGCTTTTTTGTGGGTGTCAAAGCTGCAAACTGCCAATGTGTTGCTTGCAAGTGAGCAATCTGTCTAAAGCACTGGCTTTTGATGGTCGAATCAGGCGCTACATTCAGGGTTATCCGAATTTTTGGTACAAGGAAATTTCATGCTGAACAAGCGCTCGCTTTTGCGCACAACACTGGCTGTCGCTGCGACCGCCACGCTGGGCTTTGCTGCACAGGCACAGGACAAGACCATCAAGATCGGCGTTACAGCCGGCCCCCACGCTCAGATCATGGAAGTGGTCAAGAAGGTGGCCGTCAAGAACGGTCTGAACCTCAAGATCGTTGAGTTTGGCGACTATGTTCAGCCCAATGCGGCGCTGTCTGCCGGCGACCTCGATGCCAACAGCTACCAGCACCGCCCTTACCTGGACGCGCAGCTCAAAGACCGTGGCTACAAGATCAGCTGGGTGGCTGATACCGTGAATTTCCCCATCGGCATCTATTCCAAGAAGATCAAGACGCTGGCCGAATTGCCCACGGGCGCCAAGTTCGGCATCCCCAACGACCCCACCAACGGTGGCCGCGCGCTGCTGCTGCTGCAGTCGCATGGCCTTATCAAGCTAAAAGAGGGGGCGGGCCTGAAGTCCACGCCGCTGGATATCGTGTCCAACCCCAAGAAGCTCAAATTCATTGAACTGGATGCCGCCCAACTGCCGCGCTCCCTCGATGATCTGGAGGCCTCTACCGTCAACACCAACTTCGCCATCTCTGCGGGCCTGAACCCCAAGAAGGATGCTATTGCGCTGGAGTCGGCCAAGAACCCCTATGTGAACATCATGGTGGTGCGCGAGGCGGATAAGAACCAGCCCTGGGTGGCCCAGTTGATCAAGTCCTACCATTCGGAAGAAGTGCGTCAGTTTATTGATAAAGAGTTCAAGGGCTCCGTCTTTCCGGCGTTTTGATAGTTACCCCCTGAGCCGCTTTGCGGCTTCCCCCAAGGGGGATGGCACCTTCGCCGCGAGGCGGCTCTTGCTTGGTGCCTCTTTGTTGGGGCGTGCCTGATTCGCGAGTATTTATCTAAGCGCTGCACTTGCAGCGCTTTTTTTATTGATAGCTGCTTGCGCTTGCTGCTCTTGGTTTTTGGTATGGTTTCTCTACAGAGCCTTTGAGTAGCAGGCGCTGGCAGCTATTGTTTTTGCGACTACTCCATCACTTGAAACCACTCGGCAAGCGGCGCGCGGGTGGTTTGTGTCTGGTTGACGGGGGCGGCTTCATCGGCCCAGCCGATGGCCAGACCGCAGACGATGTGCTTGTTCTCGGCCAAGCCCAGCACGCGGCGTACGGTGGCGGGGTAGGAGGCGAGGGCTCCAATGGCGCAGCTGCCCAGGCCCATGGCTGCGGCGGCGAGTTGCAGGCCGTAGAGCGTCATGCCCAGGTCCATATAGCCGCCAGGGCCGTAGTGGGAGTCGATG
This sequence comes from Comamonas sp. 26, assembly GCF_002754475.1. Classification (NCBI taxonomy): domain Bacteria; kingdom Pseudomonadati; phylum Pseudomonadota; class Betaproteobacteria; order Burkholderiales; family Comamonadaceae; genus Comamonas; species Comamonas sp. 26. Next base: position 2,357,426 of record NZ_PEFL01000001.1, on the reverse strand, counting down.
GTGACAACCAGCGCCACGGGGGCATCAAAGAACTGGTAGTTGCGCGCAAACTGTGCCTCGCGCCCAGCGCGGTCATCGCGGGCCACGCCTAAAGCGCCATACAGGGCCTGGGCTGAGGCCACCTGACGCTTGCGCAACTGCATAGGCATAGGGCGGGGAAAGTAGGCGTAGTCCTCGCATTCAGGCACCTGGTTTGCAACGTCTTGCAGCAGGGCACTGCTCAATTGCTCGCGCAGCGCACCGCGTACGGCAATTAACTGGCCGGGCTGCAGATTGCCACCGCTGGGGGCCTGGCGTGCGGTCAGCAGCAGTTGCTCAAGCAGGGCATCGGGCACGGCATCCGGCAGAAAGGCGCGGGTAGAGCGGCGCTGCTGCATGAAAGCAAGTGCTTGTGCATTTGCAGGTGAAATTTCGGTATTACCTAGGCTGGGCATGCGGTTGCAGCTATCAAAATAAATATTCAAAAAACGGAGCGATCTTTGCCTAGCCATTGCACCAGCGTAGCTGCACCAATGCCACCCGCGCCGGCAATGGCGGCCATGCCTAGCATCTGAGACTGGGCATCAGTCTGAGCCTTTGCTTGAAGCTGTGCCAGGCAGCGCACCAGTGCAATGGCGCCAGAGGCGCCTATGGGGTGGCCGCGGGCCAGTCCGCCGCCTTGCAGGTTGATGGACTCCGGTGCAAGGCTCAGCGCATCGCAAAAGGCCAGTCCTTGCACGGCAAAGGCATCATGCAGCTCCAGCGCAGACAAATCTTGCACAAGCAGCTCTGGTTTTGATAGCGATTTTGCGCCACGCAGCAGTGCCATGCGAGCTGCGGCAATGGCTGCCAGCAGCGGGGTTTCGGGTGCTGCGCCAATAGAAACGCTGGCCAGCCACTGGGCGCGGGGCTGCAGATTCCAGTGCACACAAGCCTCAGGCGTGGCCAGCAAAATCAGCGCCGCGCCATCTGCCTTGGCAGAGATGGTTAGAGCACTGAGGACGTGGGCATTGATATCGGCTTGGCTGGCGCTGGAGTCGTTTCCATGGGCCACCACCGGCATGCGCGCTGCACGCTCGGCTTTAATCGTGCGTGGATAGCTGTCGTGGGCTATGCCTGCCACGGCCGTAATTTCTGCACTCAGGCGCCCTTGCGCTGCCACGGCCTGGGCATGGCTGCGCAGTGCGTATTGCTCTTGCGCGCTGCGGGTGTAGCCATGCTGCAGTGCATAGTCGGCGGCGGACTGCAGCATGTCCGGGTCACGCGCCGGGTCCGGGGCAAAAGGCGGGCGTTCATAGCTTTGGGGGGCATCATCGCTGCGCATGGGGCGGGTCTGGCGTATGGGTGAGCGGCTCCAGGCTTCGGCACCGCCCGCAATCACCACCTCGGCTTGACCGGATTGCAGCAGGCCTACGGCTATGGCGATGGCATCCAGCCCTGAGCAGCATTGCGTATTGATGCTGTGCGCGGCGCAGCTGTCGGGCAGACCTGCGGCGAGCGTCAGCATGCGGGCGGGGTTGCCGCCTGCGCCCAGTGCGTTGCCAAGTACCACCGCATCTACCGCCGTTGCTGGCAGACCGCTTTGTGCCAGCAGCGACTGCAACAGCGGCGCGGCCAGTTCATGCGCCTGCAAGTGGCTGAGCGAGCCGCCCACGGGGGCGACCGGGCTTCGAGCCCAGGCAATGATGGGGGTGTGGCGGTGCATGGTGATGCGATTCTCAGCCTTGCAGTGGCAGGAGTTGGGGTAGGTCGCTTGCAGAGCAGGCGGCTTGCAATGCAAGGCCCAGTGTGCCGTGATCTGTCTTGCCGCTGGCCGTGTGGGGCCAGTCTGGGCAGATCCACCATTGGCGCGGTACCTTGAAGGCCTCGGTGCGCTCGCGCAGCCACTGGCTCAGCGCCATTGCGCCGGGATGTGGTTCCTGCATATCTGGTTTCCATTGCACGACGGCCTGCACCTGCATGCCGCGCAGTGCATCGGAGCTGCCGTGCAGCGAGACATGGGCGATGTGCGGGTGTTGGCCCAGCAGGTTTTCGATTTCTTCGGGAAACAGGTTTTTGCCCTGCGTGACGATCATACGGCTCTGGCGGCCTGCCAGGCATAGCATGCCGCGCTCGTCGATATGGCCCATGTCGCGCACGGAAAGCCAGTTCCCATCGCGCAGCACGGCTGTGGGGTCGTGGGCGTCGCCCACATAGTCCATGAACAGCATGGGACTGCGGATATAGATCAGCCCATCGCCCTCTTGGCTGCGGCTTGCTTCGGCCACGCTATGGTCTGTCGTGCTGCGAATATCAATTTGCACATTGCTGAAGGGCCGGCCCACGGCCTGCGGGCTGCTGGCTTCGTCGGCATCCATCCACGCCACAAAGCTGGCTTCTGATGCGCCATAAAACTCAATGATGCGGGCCTTGGGGAACAGCGCACGCAGCGCAGGCGTGTGGTCGCGCATCCAGCGTGCGCCGCTGATGGTGATGAGTTCCACCTCGGGGATAGGGCACAGCTTGCGGTGCTCGGCCCATTGCAGCATCAGCAGCAACTGGCTGGGCACGGCGATGAGGCAGGGCGTGTCGCCTTGGGCCAGAGTGCTCAGACAGCGCGAGGCGGAAAACTTCTCTTGCATGACGGCGCCGCAGCCATACCAGATGCCTTGCATGGCACCGAACAGAAACAGCGAGTGCGAGATGCGCCCTGGTGCCAGCGTGCGCTGGGCCACTACCGGGCCAAAGTCTTGCAGACCGACGCGAAAGCTCTCTGTCCACGACTGATGGTGGCGCTTGAAGCCTTTGGGCACGCCCGTGCTGCCTGAGGTAAAGCCGGTATAGAAGGGCGCGAGGGGCGAGGCTGCATTCAGGTTGCTTGGGGCATTGGGCAGCCAGCTTTCAATGCGCTGGCGCACGGCAGGCTGCCAGTCTGGGTCAGCCACTGCGGCGCAGCGGCCGCTGTGAATGACGGCCAGAAAGTCCACCAGCCGTTCCAGCGTGGACTGGCTGGCATCCAGCAGCACCATCTGCGGTGCGTGCTGGGCAATGAGCTTGGCTGATCGCTGCTCTACGGCGGTGTGCAACTGCGCAAAGGTCCACGCGCCTGCTTCGCTTTCAAGCGCAATGGCGTCGGGCCGCTGCTGCGCCCAGTGGGCCAGGGGGCCGTGAACCAGCTGCCAGAAACCTTCTAGCGGAGCGGATACAGGCAATGCGCTCATCGACGGCCGCCGAAGCGCCAGTCAGGCATGCCGCGCGCCACGGTGTGGACGATGATGGCGCAGAGAATGCATTTGATGAAGTCGCCGGGCACAAAGGCCAGCGTCACTTTGAAGGCCTGCACAAAGCTCATATTGGCCAGTTGCATGAGGCCCAACACGCCAAAGGCATGCAGACACAGCAGACCACCGACCACGGAGGCGATAAAGGCGCTGAAGGCTGTGCGGCGGGGCGTGCTTTGCGGCAGGGTCGCCATGATGGCACCCGTAATGCCAGCGGCCAGCGCATAACCGATGAGATAACCGGCAGACGGTGCCATGAACACGCCAATACCGCCGCGCCCGCCAGACAAAAGGGGCAAGCCCACGGCCACGGCAGCGAGGAATAGCAGCATGGACTGCAGACCGCGCCACGGGCCGAGCATGACGCCTGCCAGCATCACGCCCAGCGACTGGATGGTGATGGGCACGCCAAACGGCAGGTCAATCTTGGGGATCAGGCCCATCACGGCCATCAGCGCCGCGAACAGCGAGACCTGAGCCATGGAGCGTGCGCCTTGGCGCGATACGGTGTGGGAGGAAGAAGTGTTCATCATGTCTCCGAAAAATTTAGAAGCCCAGTCGTGCCCAGAGGGCGTCGGCCACACGACGCGTGGCCTGCAGCATGTGAATCGTCAGCGGTGCAATCAGGCGCAGGCCGCCGCTTTTGCCGGTGCGCAGGCGGTAGGCGTCGTCCAGATTTTTCCATTGCACAAAAAAGTGTTCGGTAAAGCGCAGCATCAGCGCAATTTGCATGGCCACGCGCTCGGTAGGAATCCCCAGTTTGGCAAGCGGCGAGAGCAGCCACTCCAGCACCTCCACCAGATCGCTGGGGCGGGTGGTAATGGTCAGAGCAATGCCCAACGTAGATGCGCAGATCAGCCGCAGGGCGCTGGCAGCGGCCAGTTCACGGTTGCCCATGAAAACATGAAAGCCCGCCACCAGCAGCGCCGCGATGATGACCGAGCGCATCAGCCTGCGGGCAATCTGCGTGGCCTGGCCTAGCGACAGCCACAGCATCATGCAAAACACGCCGCAGCCCGCCAGCAGCAAGGGGGAGGCTATTAAAAACAATAGCGTGCCAAACACGGCTAAAAGCAAGAGCTTGAGCCCGGCTGGCCAGCGGTGCAGCCAGGTGGCGTATTGGCTGTAGAGGCTACCCATGGTGTGGCTCGCCTGTGTGCGGGGTGGCTGCGCTTGAAGGATTCAGACTGGCAGCCAGTTCTGCGGAGATTTGTGCCGCAACCGCCTCTTCATAAGCGCTGCAGACCTCGCGGCCGGGGCCGTCGCCGCGCAGCTTGCCTTGTTCCAGCCAGATCACGCGCTCAAAGTCGCGCACATGCTCGAGTACGTGGGTAGAGACCAGAATTTGCTGGGGCGCAGCGGCAATGTCCCGCGCCAGCCGCGCCTGTCCGAGCAGGTCCAGGCTGGCAAAAGGTTCATCAAGCAGCAGCACCTGGGGCGATGCAATCAGCAGCGACAGCCAGCATACCTGCTGACGCTGGCCCTGGCTGAGACTGCTGACGGCGCGCTCGGCCCAGTGGGCCAGTCCGCGCTCAGTCAGCAGCTCGCGGGCTTTGGCCTTGGCTTGTTGCTTGTTCAAACCCTTGGGGCGCAGACCCAGTGCCAGTTCTTCCTCTACGGTGGGGAAGATGATCTGGTCATCGGGGTTTTGAAACATCAGGCCGACAAGGCCGGGGTTGTGCTGGCGTGCTTGCAGCAAATCTGCGCCGCCCATCAGCACCTGCCCGGTCTGTGGAATCTCCAGCCCACACAGCAGTCTGAACAGGCTGGATTTGCCTGCGCCGTTGTTGCCAATAACGCCGATGCGCTTTTGCTGCAGCGTCAGGTTCAGCCCATCAAACACCGTGGTCTGGCCGCGCTGCAGGCGGATATCGAGCAGTTGCATGCCGCTGCTCATGCGCAGACTCCTGCTGGCCGCTGAGGTGCGAGGACGGACGGGATTGGATGGGGAAAGTGAGGGCGAAGGACTGACATACAGAGCTGACTGGCGAAACCTTGGCCCTCAGCAGCAAAAACGGTCTGAGGGTTGCGATGCAGGCGGATTCTAGCGCTGTGAATTTGCTTTCAAAAGCATGCAATTGCTGCGCTTTTTATATGAATTTCCTATAAGAAATGATTTCTTCACTTTTGCGGCTTTGCGGTGAATGTTTAAAGGCACTTTGGCTTCAGTTAACAGATAGATCGTGCAAAGATGGCGGGAGAACGTTTTTTGTGCGTCTTTTATGCAGTCTTTGTCGCTCAATCTCGCTTAACTTGCGTATTAGTGCGTTTGAAGATCAATGCGTTTGGCCGTTGTTGCCGGTGTTTTGGCGCAGCTTGCCGCGCAGATCGGCGGTGGTGCTTTGAAAACCAGTATTTAAAAGCCTGATTGGAGGCTTGAAACGCTGTTTTTTGCTTTGCTGCAGGCAAAAACAGGGGGTGAAAAAAGTTGAAAAATTTCAGTAAGGGCAGTGGTTTTTATAAAAAACGGCTCCTGCGCTTGGGTGCTCAGGGTCAAAAGACTCCTAACTTCCATGTGGATGCAAGGTGTTGAGCACTATCGATATGGCTTGAGAAGCAATACCTGAGCCAGTTTCAGGGCACAGAGTCCTTTTGCTATGCGTGCGCAGCGCTTGATGGGGCAAGGCTAGCGCAGTCCGTACGCCCACCCGGTGAGTTAAGATGCTGCCGCGCTCCGGGGTGCACGCAAGTGCTGAGATCTACACCCGTGAACTTGATCCGGGTTATTCCGGCGGAAGAAGAGCTTGCACCCTGCACAATCCTGCTCAAGTGGCACTGGCAAGGGGGCCTTCGGAGCACCTCATCTCGCTCTCGAAGGAATTTCATGGACAAGGCCGCTTCACTGGTTGCAGACCTGCTGGCATTTATTGCGCAGGATGCTTGTACCGACGACCAGTTTGATCAACTCGCCCTGCGGCAGTTCGCCTATCAGTACGAATCTAATACCCCGTTTCGCAGCTTTTGCCAGCGACGCGGTGCCACGCTGCGCAATGTCAGGACCTGGAGCGATATTCCTGCTGTGCCCATTGATGCCTTCAAGGCAATGGAATTGCGCAGCCAACCCGCATCGGCCACAGAGCGCATTTTCATGACCAGCGGCACCACAGGCCGCGCGGCGCGCGGGCGGCACTTTCATCCGCAGCTGGATGTATATGACCTGTCGATGAAACGCTATTTTGCGCAGCGCTTTATGCAAGGGGCTGAGCGCCTGCCCATGGCTATTTTGTTCCCCGATGAACAGGCCATGCCCAATTCATCGCTGGCCCACTATCTGGCGCTGGCCAAATCAGAATTTGGCACGCCTGACAGTCGCTACTTTTTGGGCTCTGAAGGGCTGGATGTGCCGGGCCTGTGCGCCGCGCTGGAGGAGTCTCAGCGCAGCGGACAGCCTTATGCGCTGCTGGGTGCCAGCTTCAGTCTGGTGCATGTCATGGACGCTTTGCGTGCGCAGGGCCTGCGTTTTCAGCTGCCTGCAGGCAGCCGCATTCTGGATACGGGCGGCTACAAAGGGCAGTCGCGTGAGTTGCCGCTTGAAGAGTTCTATGCCGATCTGAGCGATCTGCTGGGCGTTCCGCGCACGCACTGCATCAATATGTATGGCATGACGGAGCTGAGCACGCAGTTCTATGACGACGGCAACGCAGTTCTGCCTTCGGTCAAGTCTGGCCCGCACTGGATTCGCTCGCGCCTGGTTGAGCCCATTACGGGACGCAGCGTGGCCGCTGGCGAACGCGGCATTCTGGTGCACTGCGATCTGGCCAATTACAACTCTGTCAGCACCATCCTGACGGAAGACGTGGGCCTGTGGGCAGATGGCGGCTTTTTGTTGCTGGGCCGTGCTGAGGGTGCTGCGGCCAAGGGCTGCTCTTTGGCCGTGGATGAATTTGTGAAAGCCGCCAGCGCATGACGGCCAACAGCAAGGTGCAGCAGATCAAGGCCGGTTATTTGCCGGGGCTGAGCGACGACGAGGTGCAGTGGCATGTGCTGCACTTTGAGCGCAATGGCACGCGGCTGGAAGTGTCTGTGCCTATGCTGACTGGCGAGCAGATGCAGGCGCTGGCAAACCGGGTGCGTAATGCTGCGGCCAAGCATCTGCGCAGCATGACAGTCGCCCAGATCATCGACGTGATTGACCGCGCCATGGCGCGCCTGCTCGACCGCAATGACGCTTATCGCCAGCAGGCCGAGGCCTGGCTGCCCGTGGTCAGCGGCTATGACGCAGATATGGTTCGCCTTGGCCTGACGGGATTTTTCAAGACCTTTCGCGCCGCGCAGCTCAAACGCTTTGTGGCCGAGGACTTTGCCAACCCTGCGGTGCTGGATGGTTTTCAGCCCGCGCCAAAGGGTGGTGCTGTGCGTGCCTTCGGGCCTGATTTGCTGGTGCACAGCTGGGCGGGCAATGTGCCTGCGCTGTCGCTGTGGAGCCTGATTTGTGGGCTGCTGGTCAAAGCCCCTGCCGTGGGCAAGCTGGCCAGTGCCGAGCCCTTGTTTGCAGGCTGGTTTGCACGCTTGCTGGCCGAAATTCATCCGCCGCTGGCCGATTGTCTGGCTGTGGTGTGGTGGCGCGGAGCGGGCGGCGAGGAGGCTGATGCGCTGTATGCGCAGGCCGATACGGTGCTGGCCTATGGCGGCAACCAGACGCTGGATACGCTGCGCAAGCGCCTGCCGGTGACAACACGCTTTTTACCCCATGGCCACAAGCTGGGCTTTGGCCTGATTGGCACTGCGGCGCTGGATGCTCTCAAAGCTCCGGCAGTCGCCCGGCTGGCGGCGTGGGACGTGATGCGCTACGACCAGCAAGGCTGCTACTCGCCCCATGTCTTTTATGTAGAGCGTGGCGCGCCCGTGCCGCCGCGTGCGTTTGCCGACTATCTGGCTGCCGAGCTGGCCAATCTGCAGCGCCGCTTTGCGCGCCGTGAGCTGGACCTGGAAGAGGGCGCTACGGTGGCCCGCTGGCAGCAGACTATGGAGTGGGCTGGCGATACACACCAGTTGCTGGGCCCGGTAGATGCCGCGTGGAGTGTGGCCTACAGCGACAGCTTGCAGCCGCTGGCACCCACGGCGCTGTACCGCACGATTGCGGTGGTGGCGGTGGACCGGCTTGACCACGTGCTACCCGTAGTTGCCGCACAGCGCGAGTTTTTGCAGACCGCAGGCATTGCCGCTGGACCTGAGGAGCTGTACCGGCTGGCCGATTTGCTGGGTGCTGCGGGTGTCACGCGCATCAGCGCCATTGGTTCCATGAGCATGCTTGAGGCAGGCTGGCACCACGACGGGCGCTTTAACCTGCTTGATCTGGTGCGCATGACCGAGATTGAACAGTCGGCCGAGCTGGCGGCGCAGCCGCTTGCAAGCTATGCAGATTGACGAGGGCAACGCCGCCATGGCTTTTCTGGATATTGAGCAGGCCGTCTTTACCTACCCGGGCCGACCGCCGGTAGTCGATGGGGTGAACTGGCGCATGCAGGCCGGTGAATTTCATTGCCTGCTGGGCAGAAGCGGCTGCGGCAAGACCACGCTGCTCAAGCTGGCAGCGGGTTTGCTGCGCCCGCAGTCGGGGCGCATTTTGCTGCGCGGGCAAGAGCTGGCAGAGCCGGGGCCGCAACTGGGCTTTATGTTTCAGGCCCCGACGCTGCTGGACTGGCATACGGTGCTCAGCAATGTGCTGCTGCCCGTGTCGCTGCAGCGCAAGCCTTCCCAGCAAGACGTGAGCAATGCGCTGAGTTTGCTGGAGCAACTGGGCCTGTCAGCCCATGCGCAGCATTACCCGCGCCAGCTTTCGGGCGGCCAGCAAAGCCGCGTTGCGCTGGCAAGAGCCTTGATTCTTGAGCCGCCGCTGCTGCTGCTGGATGAGCCGTTTGCGGCGCTGGATGCCATCACCCGTGCCGAGCTGCAAGACGATTTGCTGCGCACCTGCCGCGAGCATGGCACGACGGTGCTGTTTGTGACGCATGACATTAACGAGGCCGTCTATCTGGGTGACCGCATCGCCCTCATGCATGCCGGGCGCATTGTGAATGACTGGGCGATTGAGCTGCCCGAGCCGCGCACGCAGGACATGCGCCATGGCGCCGTGTTCAACGAATACTGCGCGCGCGTGCGCGCAGCCATGGAAAAGGGCGTGGCATGAATGCTTTGCTGAACAGACCGCGCTTGCTATCTGCTTTGCTTTTGATAGCTACTCTCGCAATATGGGAGCTGGCTACAAGGCGATTTAACCTGTCTGCTCTGGTGCTGCCGCCGCCTTCTGCTGTGGCAGTGTCGCTGTGGTCTGGGCTGGTATCCGGCTACTTCTGGCCGCATTTGGTTTCCACATTGAAGGCGCTGCTGCTGGGGCTGGCCATGGGCAGTGCCGTGGGGCTGCTGGCTGGCATGGCACTGGCGGAGTCTGAGCTGCTGGAGCGCGTGCTCAAGCCTTATGTGGTGGTCAGTCAGGTTGTGCCCAAGCTGGCGCTTGCCCCGCTGTTTGTGCTGTGGTTTGGCTTTGGCATGCTGCCCACGGTGCTGATTACGGCACTGATCTGCTTTTTCCCTTTGATGGAAAACACGCTTACAGGGCTGCGCCAGGTCGATGCCCAGCGGCTGCAGCTGTTTCGCATGCTGGGGGCTACACGCCTGCAGACCTTGCTGCAGCTGAAACTGCCGACCGGGCTGCCCGCCATTCTTGCGGGCCTGCGCGTTGCCGTGGTGCTGGCGCTGGTCGGCGCGGTGGTGGCTGAATTCATGGGTGCCAGCCAAGGTCTGGGTGCCGTGGTGATTACGGCGCAGGGAATGATGGACACTCCCTTGATGTTTGCCGCGCTGGTGCTGATTGCGGCCATTGGCCTGCTGCTGTATCAGGCCTGCCTGATGCTGGAGCGGCGCTTGCTGCGCTCTCATCACTTCGTTGTTTCTGAAATTTCGCAAGTTGCTCAATTGGGCAGCAAGCTTTGATGGCTTTTACTGAACGCTTTTTATGCAGATATCGAACAAGCTCCCCACCATCTCCCGCCGCAGCCTGATCGGCGCTTGCGCAGGTCTGTCTGCGCTTTCTCTGACGAGTGCCAGCATGGCGAATCCCATGCAGGGCAAGATTCGGCTGGCAGGCTGGAGCAAGCCCATCAGCGAAATCACCAATCTTTTGGCTGAGCCTGAAAAAGGTTTCTTCAAGGGCCATGGCGTAGAGCTGGACTACCTGCCCGGCGCAGGTGGCGGTGATGCCATTCGCAATATTTTGAGCGGTCAGGCCGATGTGGCGTTTACCGACCCCGGCTCCTTCTTTATGGCGTTGGACAAGGGCGAGAAGCTGGTCGCCATCTACGACATCTACCCGCAAAACGTGTTCAACGTGGTCTCGCTCAAGACTTCTGGCATTCGCAAGCCGGCCGATCTCAAGGGTAAGAAGATTGGTGTCTACAGCCTGGCTAGCGGCACGCGCCAGAACCTGCTGGTGATGCTGCATCAGGCGGGCCTCAAGGAGTCAGACGTGACCATCGTCGTGACCGGTCTGCTCAACTTCGCGCCCTTGATGCAGGGGCAGGTTGATGCCACAGCCGCCACCGATACCGGCTTGGCCGTTGGCCTGCGCAAGGGGATTGGCGAGGTCAATGTGATGCAAGTGAGTGAGTACTTGAATATGTCCAGCGACATGTTTGTGGTGCGCGAAGAAGTGCTGCATCAGAAGAAAGACCTGCTCAAGGCCTTTGTGCGTGGCTACCGCGAGAGCGCTGCCTGGATGCTTGCCAACCCCGAAGAAGCCTCGGTTCTGGCCAGCAAATACGCGATTGATGGAACGCGCCGTGATATCAATCTGGATGTGATTCGCCTGCGCAACGCCTCTTCACTGCCTGCCGTGCAAGGGCAGGCCCTGGGCAGCTTTGATCTTGCTGCCTTGCAAAAGGGTGCTGATGCCTATCGTGCGCTGGGCATGGTGCAGCGGAAGATCAAGGTGTCCGATGTGGTGGTGGCGTTGTAATACCCCCTGAGGCGCTTTGCGCCTTCCCCTGAAACAGGAAGCAAGGGGACGACATCATCGCGGCGGGGCGGCTCTTGCTTGCTGTCTCTGGGGTGGTGAGCGCCAGTTTTTGACCGGAAATCAGAAAATATGAGTCAATCTTCTTTAATGGGTCTGCGCGGCAAAGTGGTGCTGGTGACGGGTGCCAGCCGCGGCATTGGTGCGGCGATTGCTCTGGCCTTTGCGCGTGAGGGCGCGACGGTGGTGGTGAACTATCTGTCTAACGATGCGGCGGCAGAGCAGACCGTGGCAGCCTGTCAGGCCGCAGGGGGCGATGCATGGGCGGTGAAGGCCGATGTGGGCAACGCGACTGAAGTTCAGGCCATGGTGGACAGCATCGTGCGCGATGCAGGCTGTATCGACATGGTGGTCAACAACGCCTTCAAGCCCTACACCTTTGACCCTGAGCAGCGTCGCCGCTTTGATGATCTAGAGTGGAGCGACTACCAAAGCCAGTTTGATGGTGCAGTGGGCGCGGCCTTCAATGTTTGCCGTGCGGTGCTACCGCAAATGCGCCAGCGGGCGCGGGGCAGCATTGTGAATATCGTCAGTAACTTGGTAGAGAACCCGGTCGTTCCTTATCACGACTACACCACGGCCAAGGCGTCTTTGGTGGGCTTTAGCCGCAATCTGGCCAGCGAGCTGGGGCCTGTGGGCATTCGCGTCAACTGCGTGGCGCCGGGGCTGGTCTACCCGACACAGGGCAGCCAGAGCACCAAAGAAGCATTTCGCGAATCACTGATGGCCGCCACGCCGCTGCGTCGCTTGGCCCGGCCCGAGGATGTAGCGGGGCCGGTGCTGTTTCTGGCATCGGATCTCAGTTGCTTTATGACCGGGCAGGTGCTGCTGGTCGATGGCGGGCTTGTGATGCGTTGACGATGTTGAAGGCTGGTCTAGCAAACCTTCGCCTCTTATTGCTTCTTATTGCTTCTTATTGCTTGGCCGTAGCTTGCGCATGCTCCATCGCATCAATGATGGCGACGCCGGTCTGTTGCACGCCGGGGGCGTTGAAGCCGGGGCCGGGGGTGACGGACGGGTGACTCAGCAGCTTTTCAGCCATGCTGGGTTGGGCGGGGGCTGCTTGTGATGCTTGTGCCGCCTGCGCAGGGGACGGGCCTTGAGCGGCTGGCGCTGGGGTGTCTTCCTGAGCGGATTTCAGGTAATCGTTGTAGCGTTTGTAGGCTTGGCGATCGTTGCGGGTCTGCGCTTGCTGCTCTGAGTGCTGCAGGTATTTATAGGTGGCCGTACCTAAGATAAGTGATGCCAGCAAAAACACGCCAATAGCGGTGACGACGTAGTTTTCGTCAGAACGCGGCGGTGAGTGTTGAATGGCAGCAGGTATGGAGCGAGTAGGGGGCATGGAAAGCGCAACCCTGAGTCAGCAGAGCCGCACCCAAGGGTTGAAAAGTATCTAACTGTTTTTAGAGTATCAAAAAACAGTAGTCCTACGATTGCATCTCGGCATTTTTTACAAACGATTGGTAGTAAATGCCTGCTGGATCAAGCTTGCGCAAGGTTTTGAATGCAAAAAAGCCGGTAGCGCTCAAGGTGTACCGGCTTTTTTGTGGGTGATGCTCTGACTATTGCTGACGATTAGGCAGCCACGATTTGAGCCTTGGCGGCTTGCAGGGCTGCAGCCTTGGCTTCTGGGCCCATGGCCACGCCTTCAGCGCGCACGATGGCGACGTCGGTCACGCCCATGAAGCCGAACATCACTTTCAGGTAGCTTTCCTGGTGTTCCATGGCTTGGCCGGCTTCGCTGCTGGAGTAAGCACCGCCGCGTGCCGAGGCCACGATGACTTTTTTGTCGCCAGCCAGACCCACGGGGCCTGTAGCGGTGTACTTGAAAGTACGGCCAGCCTGGGCGATGCGGTCCAGCCAGGCCTTCAGCTGGGTGGGAATGGTGAAGTTGTAGAAGGGGGCGCCCACGACGATCACGTCGGCGGCCAGGAACTGGCTGACCAGAGCTTCTGAGACAGCGTTTTCCTGGCGTTCGATTTCGGTGGCGGCAGCCTGGCCGGTGCGGAAGCCCATAGATTGAGCGCTCAGGTGGCTGGGGGCATTCACGGCCAGGTCCAGATAGTCCACTTGCGCTTCGGGTTTGGCTTGCTTGAGGCTGGCAACGATGTCGGCAGTCAGTTCACGAGTGATGGAGTTGGTGCCGGTGATGGAAGAGTCAATGTGCAGGATTTGCATGTCGGTTTCTATACGGTGAGTTAAAGAATACTTCTTGCCCAGCCCAGATGTTGCATTGCGGCAAAACAGCGTTTCGTTTCAAAGTGCGATGGGATAGATTGTAATTTTGAATAGAGTGATCGATAAGTCTGCAAAAATATGACGGATCGTTCCAGATATCAATTCAATCGAGCCCAAGGATGTTTGCATGGTGGATCTCAATGACATGCTGTATTTCGTAGAGGTCGTCGAGCGCGGCGGCTTCGCTGCGGCTGGGCGTGCGCTGGGCATTCCCAAATCCCGGCTCTCGCGCCGTGTGGCTGAGCTGGAGACCCGTCTGGGCGTGCGCTTGCTGCAGCGCACCACCCGCAAGCTCTCGCTGACGCAGGTGGGCGAGACCTTTTTGCGCCACGGCCAGGCCATGCGCGATGCGGCGCTGGCGGCATCCGATGCCGTCGCCGAGGTGCAGACCGAGCCGCGCGGCACGATTCGCGTGACCTGCCCGGTGACGCTGGCGCAGACCGTACTTGGCGAGCTGATGCCCGAATTTCTCAAGCGTTGCCCGCTAGTCCATGTGGAGATGCAGGTCACCAATCGTCCGGTGAACCCGGTGGAAGAGGGCATTGATGTGGCACTGCGCGTTCGCGCCAATCTGGACGACAGTGGCTCCATGGTGGTCAAGCGACTCGACAGCTCGCGCCAGATTCTGGTTGCCAGTCCTGATCTGCTGCAGCGTCAGGGGACGCCCAGATCGCTCGAAGACTTGCAACTACTTGACAGCCTTGCCATGTCGGCCGTCGATGGCCATTCAAACCTGCTGCTGGTCGGCCCCGAAGGCAAAGAGCACCGCCTGCAACTGCAGCCGCGCTATGTGGTGGATGATTTGCTGACGCTGAAGTTTGCCGCCATCGCGGGCAGCGGCATGTGCTGGCTGCCTGACTATATGTGTCAGGAGGAACTGATCCAAGGCACGCTGGTGCAGTTGCTGCCGCAGTGGGCGCCGCCTTTGGGGATTGTTCATGCCATCTTCCCATCGCGGCGCGGGCTGGCTCCGGCGGTGCGGCATTTTCTGGACTTTCTGGGTGAGCGCCTGCCCGGTAGCAGTATCTCTGCTACGCAAAAAATAGCGCAAAGCGCGCAATAGCATTAGCTTCTGGGCATAAGGTAACAACAAAACATTCGTTGGAATTTGGCTGTGCGCTGCTCACAATGCGCCTCTTACTAGCAGATCAAGAGCGTTGGGTCTTCCGTGCAGGGCCTTCACAGCGCTCCCAGACCGCAGGAGGCTGCATGAAATCCCCATTCCGTATCGTGATCGTTCCAGGCTGGCGCAACTCAGGCCCCGGCCACTGGCAAAGCCTGTGGGCTGAGCAGTTGCCCGATGCCGTGCGCGTAGAGCAGCAAGACTGGATAGTGCCCCACCGCGATGCGTGGGTCGCTGCGCTGGAAGAAGTGCTGCTGGCCGATGAGCGCCCGGCCGTCATCGTGGCCCATAGTCTGGGCTGCATCACCACCGTGCATCTGGGTGAAGCCGCTGCTGCGCGCGTGCATGGTGCTTTGCTCGTGGCCCCTGCAGACCCGGAGCGCCGCGCTCAGCTGGAAGACTTTGCCCCCGTGCCCTATGCGCCTTTGCCATATCGCAGCGTGCTGGTGGCGAGCAGCAATGACCCGTTTTGCCCCATACGCCGCGCTGGTGCCTATGCACGGGCCTGGGGCAGTGAGGTGGTGCGTCTGCAGAACGCCGGGCATATCAATGTTGAATCTGGCTATGGCGCATGGCCGCTGGGGCTGGCACTGCTGCAGTCGCTGATGGATGTGAGCAGCTGGGAGAACACTCTTGCCCATGCTGCTGTTGCCAGTGATGAATTAAGGCCCGCCCTTGCTGCCTGAGGCCAACCTCCTTCTGTATTTTTAACTTCTTGATAGCTGAAAGCGCTTGATGCATAAGCACTTTCAGCTATTTTTATGCATATCTCGCAGCTGAATTTTTTGATATATCAAATTTCAGAAAAACAAAGAAGAATATATTCTTTTGAGTTTTAAAGCCGATTTTGCACAATGTATACATCTATACACATTGCTCAAGAAAAGGCAGCGACCATGCATTCCGTGAAGCTCAAGACATTGCTGGCATCTATTGCACTGGCCGCCGCCGGTGCCGCATCGGCTCAGACGCAGCTGCTAAACGTCTCCTACGATGTGGCCCGGGAGTTCTATAAGGATTACAACGCAGCCTTCATCGCCCATTACAAGAAGACTAAGGGCGTGGACATCAAGGTCGATCAGTCGCACGGCGGCTCCAGCGCTCAGGCCCGTGCTGTCAACGATGGTCTGGCTGCCGATGTGGTGACTTTCAACACAACGACCGACGTGGACTTCCTGGCTTCCACCGGTGTGGTTGCCAAGGACTGGAACAAGAAGTTCGCTCACGATGCATCGCCCACTACATCGACCATGCTGTTCCTGGTGCGCAATGGCAACCCCAAGAACATCAAGGATTGGTCTGATCTGATTCGCCCCGACGTCAAGGTCGTGGTCGTCAACCCCAAGACCGGTGGCAATGGCCGCTATGCCTATCTGGCAGCTTGGGGCTCGGTGCGTGAAAAGGGTGGCACCGATGCGCAGGCTGCAGACTTTGTGCAAAAGCTCTACAAAAACGTCCCCGTGCTGGGCAAGGGCGGCCGCGATGCGACCAGCATCTTCTTGCAGCGCAATATTGGCGATGTGCTGATCACGTTTGAATCGGAAGTCGTGTCCGTGGACCGCGAATTCGGTCAGGGCAAGGTCGATGCCGTGTATCCATCCGTCAGCATCGTGGCCGAGAACCCCGTGGCCGTCGTAGAGCGCACCACGGCCAAAAAGGGCACAACCCAGTTGGCAACCGATT
Organism: Comamonas sp. 26; assembly: GCF_002754475.1. Classification (NCBI taxonomy): domain Bacteria; kingdom Pseudomonadati; phylum Pseudomonadota; class Betaproteobacteria; order Burkholderiales; family Comamonadaceae; genus Comamonas; species Comamonas sp. 26. The sequence continues at coordinate 2,341,132 of NZ_PEFL01000001.1, read as the reverse complement.
ACCTGCAATGGCTGTATTCGGATGAAGCCCAGGAAATTGCGGCCAAGCACGCCATTCGCCCCCGCTCTGAAGCAGTGCTCAAAAAGCATGCCGATCAGTTCAAGCCCATCAAGCAGTTCACTGTGGCCAAGTACTTTGGCTCTCTGAGCGAAGCGCAGAAGGTTCACTTCAACGATGGCGGTCAGTTTGACAAGCTGTACGCACCGGGTAAGTAAGAACTCATCCTGAGCCGCTTTGCGGCTTCCCCCTCTCTCTTCGGGAGGGGACGACGCTCTCGCTGCGGAGCGGCCTTTGCTTGGCGTCCCAATGGGGCGCCTGCCTGTTCATAGGGCAGGGGCGATGCCTGCAGATCCACCTTTTTGAGTCGCTTTAATAAAAATATGACCTCTGCAGTTATAGCTCCAGGCAAGGTGCGTAGCGCCAAGCGAGTGTTACCCGGTTTCGGGTTGACGCTGGGCTACACCATCTTTTATCTCAGCATTGTCGTGCTCATCCCGCTGGTGGCCTTGCTGTCCGCCAGCTTCAGCCTGACTTGGGAGCAGTTCTGGAATGCCGTCTCGGCGCCTGCCGTGGTGGCGTCTTATGAGCTGTCCTTCACCATGTCGTTCATCGCGGCCTGCGTGAACGTGGTGTTTGGCATGCTGATCGCGTGGGTGCTGGTGCGCTATCAGTTTCCCGGCAAGAAGGTGGTGGATGCGCTGGTCGATTTGCCCTTTGCCCTGCCTACGGCGGTGGCTGGTATTTCCTTGTCGGCGCTGTATGCAGGCAATGGCTGGATTGGTCAGTACTTCGAGTCACTGGGCATTCAGATGGCCTACAACCCCAAGGGCATTGCCATTGCGCTGATCTTTATCGGCCTGCCTTTTGTGGTGCGTACCGTGCAGCCCGTGCTGGAAGACTTCGAGAAAGAGCTGGAAGAGGCCGCAACCAGCCTGGGCGCTTCGCGCTGGCAGATTTTCTACAAGGTCATCCTGCCGCATATCGGCCCGGCCTTGCTCACGGGTTTTGCCATGGCATTTGCCCGTGCCGTGGGCGAATACGGTTCGGTGATTTTTATCGCCGGCAATATTCCCATGGTTTCTGAAATCACTCCGCTGATCATCATGGCCAAGCTCGATCAGCATGATGTGGCCGGCGCGACCGCCGTGGCCGTGGTCATGCTGCTGATTTCTTTTGTATTGCTGCTGCTGATCAACGCTCTGCAAGCATGGCAGCGCAAGGCGCAGGGAGGCCGCTGATGTCTACGATTCACGCAGCCGTTCAGGCGCTGTTCCCCCATTTTCTGCCCATCTGGGTGCATCTCTTTACGGTCATCGCTGTGGCCGTCGTGGTGCTGCTTGTGCTTTTCAAGCTCACGGCACCGCGCAAAACCACCAAGCTTGAAAAGATGAGTACCACCGAGCCGCGTTGGGTGCGCTGGGTGCTGATCATCATTGCGCTGCTCTTTATGGGCCTGTTCCTCATCCTGCCGCTGCTGTCCGTCTTTGGCGAGGCATTGCGCAAGGGCTGGGATGTCTATGTGGCGGCTCTGGGCGAACCTGATGCGCTGTCGTCCATCAAGCTGACGCTGATTACGGCCTTGATCGCTGTTCCTCTGAACCTGGTGTTTGGTGTGGCTGCGGCCTGGTGTATTGCCAAGTACGAGTTCAAAGGCAAGGCCTTTTTGACCACGCTGATCGATCTGCCGTTTTCCATCTCGCCGGTGGTTGCTGGTTTGATGTATGTGCTGGTCTTTGGTGCCAATGGCTGGCTGGGCCCATGGCTTGCCGAGCACAATATTCAGATTATTTTTGCGGTGCCGGGCATTGTGCTGGCCACCATCTTTGTGACCTTCCCCTTCATTGCACGCGAGCTGATTCCGCTGATGCAGGCACAAGGCAGTGATGAAGAGCAGGCCGCTGTGGTGCTGGGCGCCTCGGGCTGGCAGACCTTCTGGCATGTGACCCTGCCCAATATCAAATGGGGTCTGGTCTATGGCGTGATTCTGTGTAACGCCCGTGCCATGGGTGAGTTTGGCGCGGTGTCCGTGGTCTCGGGCCATATCCGCGGTCAGACCAACACCATGCCGCTGCATGTAGAAGTGCTTTATGCCGACTATCAGGCTGCTGCTGCCTTTGCTGTGGCATCGCTGCTGGCGCTGCTGGCTTTGGTCACACTGGTGATCAAGTCCCTTGCCGAATGGCGCGCTGAACAACAAGCCAAGGCCGCTGCTGAAGCTCCGCCCGAGCGTCCGAGCCAGATCAGCACCACCCCTCATAAAACCGCCACGGCAGCCTGAGCTGTCTGGACTCCAAGCAGAGATTCATCATGAGTATCGAAATTCGTAATGTCAGCAAGCAGTTCGGCGACTTTCAGGCGCTGCGCGATGTCAGTCTGGACATCAAGTCGGGCGAGCTGATTGCCTTGCTCGGCCCATCGGGCTGCGGCAAGACCACGCTGCTGCGCATCATCGCGGGTCTGGAAACCGCCGACGTGGGCACCATCCACTTCAGCGGCGAAGACACTACCGATGTGCATGTGCGTGACCGCAACGTGGGCTTTGTGTTTCAGCACTACGCGCTGTTTCGGCACATGACCGTTTTTGAGAACGTGGCCTTTGGCCTGCGCATCAAGCCCCGCAAAGAGCGTCCGAGTGAGGCCGTGATCAAGGAAAAGGTCATGAAGTTGCTCAAGCTGGTGCAGCTGGACTGGATTGCCGATCGCTTCCCCTCGCAACTGTCTGGCGGTCAGCGTCAACGTATCGCGCTGGCCCGCGCGCTGGCCGTAGAGCCCAAGGTGCTGCTGCTGGACGAGCCCTTTGGCGCGCTGGATGCCAAGGTGCGCAAGGAACTGCGCCGCTGGCTGCGTCAACTGCACGATGAGCTGCATGTGACGTCCATCTTCGTGACCCACGACCAGGAGGAAGCGCTGGAAGTGGCCGACCGGGTGGTCGTCATCAACCAGGGCAAGATTGAGCAAGAAGGCACACCTCAGCAAGTCTGGGACAACCCGGCTACGCCGTTTGTCTATGGCTTCCTGGGTGATGTGAACCTGTTCAAGGGCCGCGCCAGAGATGGCCGCGTTTACCTGGACGATGGCATGCAAATGGACAGCAGCGACGCCAGCGGTGCCCATGACAGCCAGGCCTTTGCCTATGTGCGCCCCCATGATCTGGAGGTGGAGCGCTATTCGCCCGGCCAGAATCTGGATGCGCAGGGCCGCCCCACAGGCATCGTGGCCCAGCTTTCGCGTGCAATTGTGGTCGGCCCCATCGCAAGGCTGGAACTTATTCCCTCCGAGACCACACCAAACGCCAGCAATGCCGGAGAAGACGGACTTATCGAAGCCCAGATCCCCGCGCAGCAGTTCAAGGACATGGGCTTGCGCGAAGGTGAAACCCTGGTGGTGACACCACGCCGTGCCAAGGTGTTTCTGGATGAGGCTGCAGGCATTTAATTCCCCCTGAGGTGCTTTGCGCCTTCCCCCCAGAGGGGGACGACGACCTCGCCGCAAGGCGGCTTTGGCTCGTCGTCTCCTGCGAAAGGGAAGATGCATGCCACAGGGATGAATCCTCTGACTCTGCTCAGGGGCGTTATCCTTGGTTCAGGCATGATTCGGAAATTTCGCAGAAAGAATTTTGATGCTTCAATGGTTTACCACCGCGCCACGGCGCACTCTGGCCCTGATCTGCGCTGCCTGCGTAGCCATGCTGGCCTTTGGCCTGTATCTGCAGCATGTCGTTGGGCTTGAGCCTTGCCCGATGTGCATCGTGCAGCGCTATGCACTCATTTTGGTAGCTATCTTCACAGGTCTGGCAAGCGTCAGAGGCCAAAAAGGCTGGTGGATGAGTTTTAGCGTTCTGGCTTTGCTGGCCAGCGGTTTTGGTGCCTTTGTGGCTGCGCGCCAGAGCTGGTTGCAGTGGTATCCCCCAGAATTCGCTACCTGCGGCCGCGACTTCTACGGAATGATCGAGCATTACTCCTTCAGTCGCTCCATTCCTATGATCTTCCAGGGCTCGGGCGACTGCGCCGCGATTGACTGGACTTTCCTGGGTGGCTCGATCGCCAACTGGTCCTTCATCTGTTTTGCCGTGTTCTTTGTCGCCTTGCTGGTGCTGCTGATCAAGGCCGGGAAACGCTGAAAAGCGCTGAATCTGTACAGATAAAAAAGCCCCGGTGCCTTGCGGTACCGGGGCTTTTTTGCGAAACAGGCTTTCAGTCGCTTTGCACACTGCGGCTGACAAAGGTCGGCCCTGTGGTGCCGGGTACCCAGCCGGGGTAGGTTTCCATGATCTCGGCAAACAGGGCCGAATCAATCCAGCGTTGCAGCCAGTCCTGCAGATGCGGCCAGGGCTGCTCGTTCCACTGAGCCTCATCAATGCGGGCGTACTGGCGCACAAAGGGGCGCAGCGCCATGTCTGCAAGACTGGGGTGCAGGCCAAACAGGTAGCCGGTTTCTTCCAGCTGGTCGTTCAAATCCGCCAGCCAGGTCAGCGCGTTGGCCTGTGCCTGATTCACGACTTCGGCGTTGTGGCGCTCGGGGTATTTGCAGCGATCGAGTGCCCGTTTGAAGAAGCCGTCGTTGCGCTTGATCAGGGCCTGCATGTCTGCAAGACTGCCTTGCGTGGGCTGCAGCCAGCCGTCGGGGTCGTTGCTGCGCAGGGCGTGCAGCATGACGTCCAGACTTTGCTCGATCACTTGACCATCTTGGAGCACCAGTACAGGCACCGTGCCCTTGGGCGATACATCCAGCAGCGCCTGAGGTTTGTTGCGCAGATTGATCTCACGCAGCTCGCAGGCCAGACCCGCATGGGCCAGCGCCAGACGGGCGCGAATGGCGTAAGGGCAACGGCGGAAGGAGTACAGAACGGGCAGGGTGGAGGCGGCAGTCAAGGCAGGTGGTCAGATGAAATGGGTCAAAAAAAAGCGCCGTGGCGCTTAGAGCTAGGAGCACAAGCCTTGATACGTTGCTGCTTCGCCTTGTCGTACTTTTGTACTGCCTGCGGCTTCGCGCCTCGTCTCAAATGCAAACCTTCGGTTTACTGGGTAGTGCCAGCCGCTCTTACTGGATGGCTACTGTAACTGCTCACCTGAAGCCATGCAGTGGTGTCTGGCATCCTCTGTTTGAAATGCTCATTAATTAATAGCTGCTTGCGATTGATGAATAAGGGGATTGAAGGTGTTTGGTTTAAAGATTTTCAGAGTCCGCTTGCAGTTGTGCAATCAGCCACTGGCGAAAGATCTGTAGTGCGCCGCTAGCCGGGCGTGACTTGAGATGGGTCAGCCAGTAGGCGCCGGTATCGACCTCATGCGCAAATGGCCGTACCAGCCGCCCTTGCTGCAGCATGTGCTCGAACATGCGTGTGGGCAGCAGGGCAACTCCTGCGCCTTGCGCAGCGGCTTCGGCCAGTGTCAGCGATGAATCAAACATGGCGCCGCGTGCTAGTGGAGCGGTTTGCTCAAGCCCGGCAAACCAGCCTTCCCATTCCTGACTGCGATAGGAGCGCAGCAAACTCTGGTGGGTCAGGTCGGCGGGCTCGCGCAGCTGTTGGGCCAGCGCAGGCGTGCACATGGGCGAGAGCGGGGCGCGCAGCAGCATCTGCGCATGGGTACCGTGCCAGGCGCCATCGCCAAAGCGCACGGCGGCGTCCAGCCCTTCCCCGGCCAGATCAACGCGGTTGTTATTTGTCAGCAGGCGCAGGTCGATATGTGGCTGTAGTTGCTGGAACTGGTTCAATCTCGGAATCAGCCAGCCAATGGCAAAAGTGCCTACCACGCCCACAGTCAGAATCTCGCGCGGCCGTGGCTCGGCCACTTGCTGCAGCGACTGCTGTATGCGCTCAAAGCTCTGCGCCACCACGGGCCACAGGGCCTGCCCTTCATCGGTCAAGGCAAGCCCGCGCGGCAGTCGTCTGAATAGCGGCTTGCCCAGCCGTTCTTCCAGGTTGCGGATGTGCTGGCTGACGGCGGCCTGCGTCACATGCAGCTCCTGAGCGGCGCGGGTCAGGCTCAGGTGGCGGGCAGCGGCATCAAACATGCGCAAGGCGTTCAGAGGCAGTTGCATACAAGAGGGGATGTAAAAATTTTTCTAATGGCTTGCGTCAATTATTACTGCTGGTTCATGCAAAGTGTCCGCTATATGCTTTCAATCATGACCATGAAGCAAAAGAGGAACTTATGCAACGACGCAGCGTGCTGACAACAGGACTGGCCTTGGGTCTGAGTACCTGGGGTCTGTCGGGCTGTGCCTTTGTCGCCAGGCAGCAGGCAGCTGCGGCAAAGGTCTTGAGTGACGAGCTGGCCGCGCTGGAGGTACAGGCGCAGGGCCGACTGGGCTTGTATGCGCTGGACACGAGCAGCGGTGCGGCTGCGGGCTGGCGTAGCGATGAGCGCTTTGCCATGTGCAGCACCTTCAAGACCTTGCTGGTCGCACACGTGCTGTCGCTGGCGCAAAGCGGTCAGATCAAGCTGTGGCACAAGCGGTATTACGCAACTACTGAAGTCGTTGCCTGGTCGCCCGTATCTGCCAAGTGGGCGGGTGCCAATGGCGGCATGACGCTGCTGGACTTGTGCGAGGCTGCGGTGGTCGTCAGCGACAACACGGCGGCCAATGTGCTGCTGGAGTCAACGGGCGGCCCGGCGGCGCTGACGCAATGGCTGCGTAGTCTGGGCGACAGCATCACGCGTCTGGATCGCAACGAACCCACGCTGAACACGGCATTGACTGGTGACGAGCGCGACACCACCACGCCTGAGGCCATGCTGCTGAGCCTGCAAAAAATCTTGCTCGCAGACGTGCTGGATGGGTCATCCCGCGCGCTGCTGCACCAATGGCTGCTGGATAGCCGCACTGGAGACAAGCGTGTGCGCTTAGGCCTGCCCGCACAATGGACGATTGGCGGCAAGACGGGAAGCGGAGACAACGGCACCTCTTGCGACACCCTCATTGCCTGGCCTACCCAGCAGTCGGCGCCAGTGCTGGTAACGGCTTATCTGACCGGCAGCAAGCTCGACCTGGCTGGGCGTGAAGCGGTGCTGGCCAAGGCGGGTGAAGCGCTCAAGCGCTGGTATTACGCGAGCTGAATTTCCGTCTGCTGATCCTGGTTTTGCCGGCATTGCGTAGTGAAACAGGGACGGCCTTTGTTGTTTCAAATGGCTTGTTGTGGCTAATGCCGATGGGTTAGCTGGTCTCGCGGGCGCAGAATGTAGGCATTCACCCGCCAGCCCTCGACCGAAACGATTGCCCCGCCCATGCAGCAAGAGCCAGATTTCTTTCACAACCTCAATGAAGAAATGCGCGATGGCAAGCGCTGGCTGGAGCGGACGGTGGTGCTGGCCTATGCCGCCGCAGCGGGTCTCAGTGTGGTGGCATTCACACTGCTGGCCGAAGCAGCATTTGGCTTCTTTGAGAGCATCTATCACGGCACCAACGGCTGGCTGGTGCTGATCTGGATGCCAGCGGTGACGGCTGCTGCGGTCTGGGCCACGCGCAAATGGGCTCCCGGTGCCAGCGGCTCCGGCATTCCACAGGTAATCGCCACGCTGGAGCCCGGCGTCAGCGCCACTTTGCGCAGCCGCTTTGTGTCCTTGTGGCTGTCGTTTGCCAAAATCATCTTGGCCAGTGCCGGCTTCCTGGCTGGCTTGTCGATAGGGCGTGAAGGGCCTTCGGTGCAGGTGGCTGCAGGCGTCATGCATTCGGCGCGGCGCTGGCTGGGTCCCAAGTCCGTCATCAACACCCATGCGCTGCTGGTGGCTGGCGGTGCAGCAGGCATTGCTGCAGCCTTCAATGCACCGCTGGCGGGTGTGGTGTTTGCGATTGAGGAGCTGTCACGCAAGCTGGAGTCGCGCTCGAGCGGGCTGATCATCGCGGCCATTGTGCTGGCAGGCCTGATGGGGGTTTCGATGTTCGGCAATCTCAGCTACTTCGGCCGCATTCGGGTGCAGGAGCTGAGCTGGCATGACCTGCTGCCTTGTCTTGCAGTAGCGCTGACCTGCGGTGTGCTGGGCGGCTTGTTTGCCAAGCTGATGACGGTGTCGCTGACTTCATCGACAGAGCGTTTGAACAAGCTGAGGTCTCGTTTTCCCATTCGCTTTGCAGCCGCTCTGGCATTGCTGATTGCCGTTATCGGTGTCGTCACTGGCGGTGCCACCTTTGGCGCAGGCTCCGAAGCGGTCAAGCACATGTTGCAGGGCGAAGCCGATGTCCCCGAGTTCTATGTGACCCTCAAATTTATTGCCACCTGGCTATCGGCCTGGGTGGGGGTGCCTGGCGGAATTTTTGCGCCTTCGCTATCGATTGGTGCGGGGGTGGGTAATAACGTGGCATCCATTGTCGGGACTACGGATATTGCTCCGGCCTTGATCGCCATGGGCATGGCAGCCTTTCTGGCTGCCGTCACTCAGGCTCCGTTGACCGCCTTCATCATCGTGATGGAGATGGTGGATGGCCATTCACTGGTGCTCAGCCTCATGGCTTCGGCCATGATCGCCAGCATGATCTCGCGCATGATTGCGCGGCCTCTCTATGAGTCGCTGGCTCTGCATATGCTCAATGTGGCGAGGGCAACCTTGCCAAAGGAGCCGGAAGCCACAGCGGCTCAGGCAGAGCCTGCGCAGCCAGTGTCGCCAGTTGAGCCATCTGAACCTTTTTCTACAAACAAGCGCAGTTAAAGCTGGCTGTCAGAGGGCGGTTAAGCGATGAAGGCGACCTGAGCAGATTGTTAGCAATTTTCTCGATATCTGTGTATGCAGTTCGCTGAATGAGCTTGAGTCACCGAATTCTGTGGGCATTGGGCGTGGCACTCACCTGCAAGACTCTTAAGAAATTGGTAAGTTTTTGAACTTAGATTGCCGCCAGCGATAACAGCCGATGAGCTGCCATGTTGAATGCATCGCGACCTGTTTAATCAAAGGAGTCAGTGATGCTGCCGGTGGGGATGCAATGGTTTGAAGGTATGGCCCAAGCAAGATCAGTCGAAGCTCTCTATAGAGGGTCAGGTATAGCCCATGCAAACCGCCATTAATGTGGACATGAAGGCTTCACGCCGCAAGATCGACGACGCATTCCTTTGGGCCCTGTTAATCGGACTATGGCTCTTGGCCTTGGCATGGATTCGTCCATTGAGTGACCCGGATGAAGGGCGCTATGCCATGGTCGCGCTGGACATGCTGCGCAACGGCAATTGGGTGACGCCCCAACTTAACGGTCTTCCCTTTTTTCACAAACCACCGCTTTACTACTGGCTCGCAGCTGGTGGTTATGAATTGTTTGGTGTACATGAATGGGTTGCCCGCCTGCCGTCGATGCTTGGGGCATGGCTGGCGGCAATGAGTCTGCTGGTTCTGCTGAAGCGCTATACGAGGCACTCAACCGCAATCGCTGCGGTGCTCATCTTCCTCACCATGCCTTTCGCCTACTTGGCCGCTCAGTACGCCAACATGGACATGCTGCTGGCAGGCTGCATGTCCGCCTGCACCGCTTGCGCGTTCATTGCCACGATAGAGTGTGGTCCTGGCAAATTTTGGCGGGCATGGATCACCGCAGCCGGGGCCTTTGCAGGTTTGGGCTTTTTAGCCAAAGGATTGATTGGCTTGGTTTTGCCGGGCTTGGTGTGGTGCGTCTGGATGCTTTGGGAGCGCCGTTGGAAGCAGTTGGCACTGCCCTTGTACCCGCCAGTATGGTTTGTCATGCTCCTGATTGCGGGGCCATGGGTTTGGCTTGCGCATAAGCAACACCCTCAATTTTTGCATTATTTTTTTGTCACCCAGCATTTCCAGCGCTATACCGAAACCGGCTTCAACAACCCCCAGCCATGGTGGTTCTACTTGGCTGTCATCGCGCTTGCATGTCTGCCATGGACTCTCGCTGGCATCTATATGCTCCTGAGACAATGGCGTGCGCGGCAAGGACTCATGTTGGAGTCTGACTTCCCTACGGCACAGACTAGTCTGGATCGCTATATGGGAGTCTGGCTTTTGGCTGTGGTGGCGTTTTTTTCCATTCCCAGCAGCAAGGTCGTAGGCTATGTGCTTCCAGCCCTGCCGCCTATGGCATACCTCATCGCTCGATTCTGGCAAACCGCATATGCCGACGATTGGCGAATGGTACAGCTCCGCTGGACGAAACTCACGGTCACAACCGCTTTTGCCGCGAGTCTTTGCGCCGCACTGGCTGTCGGCCTAGGCACCCAGGGCGTCCCGCATAAAGCTCGCTGGGATCGTCTCAGCATGCTGTCAGTGCAGCCAGAGGATCGGATCATGATGCTGGGGCAACTGTATTACGGCGCACCGTTTTATATACACAGCGGCCAGGTGGCTTGGGTTGTCGATGACTGGCAAGCCGCCAAAGCATCGAAATCAGACAACTGGAGAAAAGAGCTGCTGGATGCCGCAGAGTTTGCGCCTAATACTGCAAGCCAATTCTTGCTGGAAAAGCAGGAGGCAAACCATATTTTGTGTAGCACCCAACATAGGGTATGGGTGATTGGAGAGCGGGAGGCGGCAAAGGATATGACGCCAGCGCTATCCAATGCCAAACCAGTGCTTGAGCTGGGATCACGTGCTATCTGGCTCTGGACCCCAAGCCAGCAAAATTGTTGAGCATCGGCGGGAAGCAGGTTGGGGCGCAGATTGGTTTTTGATTTTGGCGTCTGTTTTCTGCCGAGCACAGGCCATGCAGCAGTGCTGTCCAGCGCTCTAACGATTCAAACTTTAAGAGTTTCATCCGCAAGATCCCATATGGCCGCAGGCCGTGCAGAACTGGCAGCCATCTTTTTTGATCATGGCGTGCGCGCCGCAGTCCGGGCATTTTTTGCCGCTGACAGGGGCTGTTATCTCTGGCTCGGGTGCTGATGCGGGCGTGGCCTCCCTACTGGGTGCTGGCTGGGGCAGACCCCGGTTGGCGATGATGCTTTGAATGGCATAGGCCAGAAGGGCCACTTCGCTGTCATGCCACAGCGGAATGCGGCTGCCATCGTCGCGCAGCTTGTTGCCGTAGCGCACGGGGCCGCGGTCCCAGGCGACCTTGCGCAGATCGGCCAGTGCTTTGTCCAGAAAACCGCCGCGCGCGGCCAGGCTCAGGCTGCGCATGGTGGCTGTGATCCATTGCTGGCTCTCGCCCGTCTGGCCCACGGGCATGAAAAATTCGATGGGGCGCTCCACGCCATCCACCACCATGAAGCTGACGACCAGATACAGCCGCCGCGCACCGTCGTGGGTGAAGTATTCGATCTTGTCGACTACGGCGTTGAGCGGGCCTTCGGGGCGGCGCTCGATCACGGCGCCCATGCCGCTGTTGATTCCTGAATTGATAGCTGCTTGCGCTTGTCTAGATTGCGGTGCAGGCACTTTTTCTTCGGATTCCACTGACAGCACAGCACCCAGTGTGTCGTTGGGGCGGTAGGTGGCACAGCCTTTGAGGCCTGCCTCCCAGCATTCCATATAAAGATTTTTGAAGTCCTCAAACGGATAGTCGGCGGGAATGTTGACGGTCTTGGAAATCGAAGTGTCGATAAAAGGCTGCACGCAGCGCATCATGGCCACATGCTCGCTGGCGCTCATCTCTAAAGCGCTGACAAAGTAGTCGGGCAGGGGGGCGTCGTCGCCATGCATGGCCTTGTAGAGCCGGTATGCATGGTCTTGCACGGTGTAGAACTGCTCGCCGCCATCAGCCGTGCGCTTTTTGCGAGTGTAGGTCCACGAGAATGCGGGCTCTATACCGTTCGACGCGTTGTCGGCAAAGGCCAGCGATACCGTGCCCGTGGGCGCGATGGACAGCAGGTGGCTGTTGCGAAGGCCATGCTTTTTGATGTCTGCGCGCAGGTCTTTGGGCAGGCGTTTAGCAAAGCCGCTTTTCAGGTACTGCCTGGCGTTGAAGAGCGGGAAGGCTCCTTTTTCCTGCGCCAGCTCCACAGACGCAGCGTAGGCGGCATCGCGCATGGCGCGGGCGATGGTCTCCGCTTGCTTGAGTCCATCGTCGCTTGCATAGCGCAGACCCAGCAAGATCAGCGTATCTCCCAGCCCCGTAAAGCCCACGCCGATGCGGCGCTTTTGCTGGGCTTCGCGCTGCTGCTCTGGCAGGGGCCAGACAGCGGCGTCCAGAACGTTGTCCAGCATGCGCACCTGTATTGCGACGGAGGCACGGAAGGCCGCGAGGTCGAAATGCGCTTGTGGCGTGAACGGCTCGCGCACAAAGCGGGTGAGAATGATGGGCCCCAGATCGCAGCAGCCGTAAGGCGGCAGCGGCTGCTCGCCACAGGGGTTGGTGGCAGCGATCTGCTCGGCGTACCAGAGGTTGTTGTCGGCGTTGATGTTGTCGAGAAACAGAATGCCCGGCTCGGCAAAGTCATAGGCCGATTGCATGATGGCGTTCCACAACTCACGTGCGGGCGTGCTGCGATAGACCCAGAGCCCATCGCTGCGCAAATGTGCGCCAGCTTTTATTTGTGCATTGCTGGGGCTGGCGATGTGAACCAGCTCCCATGTCGCATCGTCTTTGACGGCCTGCATAAAGGCGCTGCTCACACCCACCGAGACATTGAAATTGTTCCAGCGGCCTTTTTGCCGCTTGGAGGTGATGAACTCCAGCACATCAGGGTGGTCAATGCGCAGCACACCCATCTGCGCACCGCGCCGCGCACCGGCGGATTCGACCGTGGTGCAAGACGCATCAAACACATCGATAAACGAGCAGGGTCCCGACGCATAGGAATTGGTGCCCCGCACCAGTGCGCCGCGCGGGCGCAGGTTGGAAAAATCATAGCCCACGCCCCCGCCGCGTCGCATGGTCTCGGCCGCCTGCGAGAGCGCGGTGTAAATGCCAGGGTTGCCCTGTGTGTCAAAGCCATTGGTTGCGTCAGCCACGGGCTGCACAAAGCAGTTGATCAGCGTGGCCTTGGTATCCAGCCCCGCCGCCGCCATGATGCGCCCCGCACCAATCGCTCCGCGCTGCAGGTTGTCCAGAAACTGCTGCTGCCAGTGGGCCTGCAGCTTGGGTTTTTCAACCGCAGCAAGCGCCCGCGCCACGCGGGCGAACAGGTCTTGCTCGGTCTGCTCGCCTGTGGCCAGGTATTTTTCGGCCAGCACGTCCTGGCTGATGGCTTGCGGAGGAAGGGGGGTCATGGCATCTCTCTTGCTCAAGTCAGATACGCCTTTGTAACCAGTTGGCACCCGAATGCTGTGACGCAACGCAACAAAGGCAAAGTGGTGATTTGGAAAAGGCCTCAAATATGCATAAGAAAAAATAGCAAACCTGCCTGAAAAACTGTGCTGAGCGCGTTTTTTGATGCCTTAGGCGCTACCAGCTACCAGCTTCGTTTTACGCCCAGAATGGCCTGCACTCCCGTCTTGACACGTGTATCGCCACCGTTGGCCCACAGCTTGTTCAATTCGGCATAAACGCTGGTCATGGGGTTCAACTTCAAGGTGCCGCCAACCGCAAGCTCGGTGCTGGTGTAGCCACCTCGGGCCGGGATGGCGGTGGTCGTTGACGAGGTCATAAAACTGGCCACATCCGTGGCGCGACTGGCATGGAAGAGATTGACCCGCACCGAAGGCTGGAACACACCGACGGAAGTCGGGAAGCGGCCTTTGATGCGAGCCCCCAGGCGCAAAAGCCAGTCATTGTCTGCGCGGATGCCGACCCGGGTGGTCCCCAAGGTGGTGTCGGCCAGGGACATGCTGCGGTAAATCAACTGCGCTTGCGGCTCAATCTGCCAGCCGCCGTGCAAGGGCAGAGGCTGACCAAGCTCCAGCGATGCCAGCCAGCCATGACCCTTGGTGAGCGCCCTGGCATTGCTGCGGGTGTAGAGCTCGCTTCGGTAGTCGGCGGCCTGCAGCACCGCATCCAGGTAGAAGTTCTGTGCATTCTGGTAGCTGCTATATACGCCGATATAGCGATTGCGAAGACTATTGAAGCCCACGTCCTGACCTTGTTGCCCGCCGGAAAAGCCTAGCACCTGCACGTCTCCGCTGAGTTGCCCCACATACAGGCCTGTTTTCCAGTCGCCATTCGCCCAGACATCGAGTCCCACCTGAAAACCTGTCAGCACGGCCCGACTTCGCGCGCTCACCAATCCCGGCTGACTGATGCGTGGCTCGCTTCGGATCAGCCGTCCCCAGGTCTGGCGAACTTGACGGCCATCACCGCCCTCGTTGATATCGTCGCCAACACGCTGCTGCCGGTTGCCTACCAAGGTCAGATCGGCTTGGCGCAGCTGTGAGGGCAATGAGCTGATCAACGAAGCCTCCGCTCGATAGGAGGTATCGATACCGTTGATGCTCGAATGCAGCGAGGCCCCTGAGGCATCACTTTTCAGACGGTATTCAAATGCACCGGCATCGACCTGCCCACCAGCGAGCGTAAAAGCACCCGGGCTCAGGCTGGCACCGTTTTCCGTGCCGACCACCACGATGCCCTTGGTATCGGTTTTCGCACCCAGGCCTCCTGCGTTGTTCACGACAAGTGTGGTGTTGCCACTCGCCACGGCATTTCTACCGCTGAGCAGCAGCATGTCGCTGGCGCTGCCCGGACCTTGCAGCTTTGCAGACAGGCTCAGCGCACCACTATTGCCCACATAAGGGCCGGTGATCTTGAGAACCGTGCCCGGCCTGCTGCTGTTCGGGTCGCTGAGCATCACCAGGCCGCTGTTGTTCAAGGCGGCAATGCTTTGGCTGCGGCCTGCAATATCCAGCACCGCACCGGCCGCCACTGTATGGGCCGAGCCCTGGCTCAGCACATTGGCGGCGCCCGCCAGCAGCCGTCCCTGTGCCACTTCGGTGGCCCCACTGTAAGTGCTGCTCACATTGTCCAGGCGCAGTGTTCCCAGACCCTGCTTGACCAGGCCTCCTCTGCCCACGATAGCCCCCGTCATGCCCAGTTCGGTATTGCTTGCGACCTGTACGCGCCCGGCTGCGGTGCTCAAGGTGATGGTGCGGCCGGTATCAAAGCTGGAGGTCGTGGCCAGCGTTCCGCCGTTCAGCTCTATGCCGCCCGATGCGGCACCCAGATTGGCATCGCTAGACACTGACAGCACACCGCTGTCGATTTTGCTGCCGCCAGAGTAGGTGTTGCGTCCTCCCAGCACCAAGGTGCCCATATCGGTTTTCACCAGCTGGCTCGCACCGGTCAGTGAAGCGGTGATGGTTGCGCTCATGCCTGCGCCTGCCGCCGTTCCATCGCCAACCCGCACCATAGTCATCCCATTCTCACCTTGCAAATCGATGCTGTCGCCGTCGATTCGGTAACCGTCGCTGGCAAACTGCGCACCCATGATGCCAATGGAGCCCGCCGAGCGGTCCACAGTCACGGTTCCCGCTGTGCCCTGGAAGATGACAAAGCCCGGATTGGGCTGGTAAGGCCCGTTCAGTGCACCGTCCACTTCCGTCCAGCTTGCGCCATCGGCGCGCCATGTCCCCGAGCCTCCGTCAATCACGCCGTTGTCATCCAGCGACGTATTGCCGCCATCCCAGGCGCGCAGCGTGGCACCCAGGGCCGATACCACGTTGATCTGTCCTTTTGCCTCGGTCTGAATATGCAACTCACCGGCGGGAATTCCCGTAGGGCTTGTCGAGATCAGCAGACCCTTGTCCGTCAGCGCACCGCCATAGTCAAACAAGCGATAGATTCCGCGACCAAAGCCGCCGATATCACTGACGTGCAGATTGCCGTCCAGCACCAGATCACCGCCGATCCGAAACAGTACCGTGCTGCCAGGGGCGCCGAAGGCAGCATTGATATCGCTTGCGCTGTCAAGGCTCAGATTGCCCACCACCGTCAAGGTCTGGCCTTGCACGCCAGACAGCACGCCACCGTTGGAAAACCTCACCGCACCATTGACCGTGCCGGACCCGGTCAACGTCCCGGTTTGCTCCACGCTGACCGGCCCAGCGAAACTTCCGTTCACCTGCAACTGCCCAGCGTTGACCAAGGCCGTCCCACCAAGCCGCTGATCCACAATCAGCGTGCCGCCCTGCACGCGGGTCTGGCCCAGGAAGCCAAGGCTGTCGCCGGTCAGGCGGGTCACGCCGGCATAGTGATTGATCTGGTGAGAGCCGGTAGGTGCAGAGGAAAGGGCTGCGGCAAAGGCATAGGCGCTGCCCGTGTGATTGAAGTTCAGCGTGCCCGAGCCTTCGCCAAAGCGCAGCTGCGCTGTCTCCAGCGTGCCTGGGGCCACTGCATCGCTTGGGTTGTTAGATGCTGCGCCGATATAAATCGCTCCCGATGCTGTGCTGTAGGTAGCGAGATCGACCCCGCTGCCAGAAACGGACATGCGACCACCGTCTCTGAGTTGCAAGCTTGCGGAACCTCCTACGCCTACCGATAAAGCCCCACTTTCCCAAAGCGCGCCACTGCCAGAAACCAAGCCAGTTCCCCGGCTTCCTTCAAAACTACCTATATAGGCCGTGTCGGTGCGCACTAGGCCGCCCTCCTTGACCAACAACTCGCCAAAGCCGCTGTCCCCAATCGTGATATCAAAGGCATTGAGCCAGGCCGAGCCTGCGCCCGACACGGCCACTTGGCCGCGGCCGCTTGAAAGGCCCAGGCTGGTGAAGTTGCTACTGACCACACCGCCGTTCTGTATGTTCAACAGGCCCGATCCTGAAATGCCGATGAGAAAACTGGAGTTAATACCCCAGCGCGAACCGACACCGGAAACCAGAACCTCACCGCTGCCGCTATCCCAATCGCCCAAAGTGCCGTCGCGGCTGACCACCTGGGCCTGGTCAAGAATGCTGAGCCTGCCGGTGCCGCGCTCACCGATAGTCAGCCCTCCAGCGCTAGTCCAGCTTGAGTCTTTGTCAGTGACTGTCACCGTGCCATTGCTGCCGGCCTGCTCGCCGATATGGCCATTGGCACCCTTGACTACGGCTCCATCCCGGATCGTCAGCGCACCTGTGCCCGCCTTCCCCACGGACAGGCTGCCGCCTATATTCCACACCGGCCCCGGTGATGGGGGCGGAAACGGGTCGACATCGCCCGATGCCTCGATCACTTGCGCCTGCACCAGTTGCACAGGCCCGCCGAACAGCAAAGCCGTAACAAGTGCCATGGGCCAAGCCCGCGCTTGAGGATGGAGGCACAAAGCACCGGCAAAAACAACTTTCAGCGTCATGTCCATGTCCTTGTGTTTTCTGGATCGCAGGAGCGATGGAGTCTGTGGGGTTGAAGTCAGGGAGCAGTTATCTCCAACTGCCCAGTGCTTCGTTTGAGCCTACACCGTGGACCAATTCCCTATGGATGTCGAACCGACGCTCAGGGCATGAATCGGCAACCCGTGCAGCCGCAGCGATATCGCGGACATCCCCACTGTCAACGAGCCTAAGGTTGTTCAGGGTGGCATGGCAAGGACCGATCAAAGCATTGGATTCAATTCCAGGCTGCCAATGACTGCGTTTTGCTGATCCAACGCGCATCTTGATCGTGGGAGCACTCTGGCCCTTCTTCGTCTGCTCATTGGCCCGCTTGGGCCAGGTGACGTTCAATGACCTGGGCAAGCCAATTCAGGCAGGCAGAGACTCGTGGAGCCATATGTTTGCGATGGGGATACAGCAATGAAACCGGCATGGGCGGGGCAGTAAAGTCGGGCATGACTTTGGCGAGCAAGCCTTGATTGACCAAGGCCTGGATGCCATGAACAGGAGCCTGGATCAGCCCCAGGCCGGCAACGCAGGCGGCTTCGTAAGCGTCAGCACCATTGACGACAAGTGCACAGCGCATGGGCTCTACCACCCGCTTGTGGCCGACTTGGTGTTCCCAGCCAGCCCCTTGGGTGCCGAGTTTGCTGGCGTAGTGAATGATTTGATGCTGTGCCAGGTCTGCAAGCGTGTGGGGCGTTCCGTGTCGGCTCAAATAAGCGGGGCTGGCCAGGTTGCACATTGCCATCATGCCTAGGGGGCGTGCAATCAAACCGGTATCTGCCAGCGTGCCGACACGCACCACGCAGTCGAAGCCGTCCTTGACCAAGTCGACCAGATAGTCGCTGGTACTGATGCCTACCTCCAGCAAGGGGTGCAAGGCCAGAAATTCGGGCAGCTGGGGCATGACGACATCGCGTGCCAGCGTGGTGGGCAACTCAATCCGTAAGCTCCCGCGCAAGCCGCTTGCAGCGGGCTGAAACATGCTTTTCAGCTGCTCCGCATCATTGAGTAGCGCCTTGCAGCCGTCCAGAAACTGTTCGCCATCGGTTGTGAGGCGTACCTGCCTTGTCGTGCGCTGTAGCAGGCGGGTGCCTATGTGCTGCTCCAGTTGTTGTACGACAGTGGAAACGCGACTTTTGGTCAAATTCAATTGCTCGGCAGCCTGAGTGAAGCTTTGCAGCTCGGCCACACGGTCAAAGATGCGAATTGAGTCAAGGTCCATAGACTGATTGTTTTTTTTCAATAAACAGTGTGATCTTTTTTGAAAGGTTTATTCTTTTTTTATGAATTATTAAAGTCACTCCATCGCAACCACGAACCTTCAGGAGATGAACATGACGACCTCCAACCCTCGCATTGCTCTGATTACTGGTGCCAGCCGTGGACTGGGCCGCAACGAAGCGCTCAAGCTGGCACAGCAAGGCGTGCATCTGATCATTACTTACAAAGACAATGAGCAGCAGGCCCTTGAGGTCGTGCAAGAGATTGAGGCTCGGGGCAGCCGAGCCGTGGCGCTGCGCTTGGACGTGGCAGACAGCAAGACGTTCGATGCTTTTATGGCAAAGGTTCAAAGCACACTGAAGGCGACCTGGCAGCGCGATCAATTCGATTACTTGGTCAATAACGCCGGAATTGGGCTCACGGCACCGTTTGCCGAAACCTCGGAAGAGCAGTTTGACCTGCTCGTCAGCATTCACCTCAAGGGTCCTTTTTTCCTGACCCAAAAGTTGCTGCCCTTGATCAAAGACGGTGGTCGAATCATCAACACCTCTACCGGTTTGACGCGCTTCACCTTCCCGGGCTATGCCGCCTACGCCGTAATGAAGGGCGGTGTTGAGGTGATGACGCGCTACATGGCCAAGGAGCTGGGAGCCCGTGGAATTAGCGTCAACACCATTGCTCCCGGCGCCATTGAAACCGACTTTGGTGGTGGCATGGTGCGCGATAACTCGCAAGTCAATGCGCATCTGAGCGGGCTCACGGCCATGGGGCGTGTAGGGCTGCCTGACGATGTGGGTGGCGCGTTAGCTGCAATGCTATCTGAAGGAAACAATTGGGTCACGGCGCAGCGCATTGAAGTGTCCGGCGGCATGATGCTCTGAGCTCAAAGCAATTGAGTCGCGCAAAAAAGCCAGCATTCGTGCCGGCTTTTTTGTGGGTTGAGCATTACAGGGGTCGAGACAGTTATTAAAAATTGCAAGCCGGCCCCCTAGGCCCAAGCTGCGTCTACAGTTTTTTGACCAGAACCTGGCTCTTGCGGCTCCAGTTGTATTTTGCCTTGCGCGCTTCGGGCAGCCATTCTGGGTCCACGGGCTGAAAGCCGCGCTTGATAAACCAGTGCATGGTGCGCGTGGTCAGCACGAACATGGTGTCGCAACCCAGGGCGCGGGCGCGTTGCTCTATGCGTTTAAGCAGTTTTTCGCCGTCGCCCGTGCCCTGGCTCTTGGGTGAGACGGTGACGGCGGCCATTTCTGCGGTCTTGGATTCGAGGTAGGGGTGCAGGGCTGCGCAGCCGAAGATGACGCCGTCATGCTCAATGATGGTGTAGCTGGCGATGTCGCTCTCGATCTCGGTGCGGTCGCGCTTGACCAGCGTGCCGTCGCGCTCGAAGGGCTCGATCAGCTGAATGATGCCGCCCACATCGTCAATCGTGGCTTCGCGCAGCTCTTCGAGCTTTTCGTCGATGACCATGGTACCGATGCCGTCGTGCACATAAATTTCCAGCAGCAGCGCGCCATCGGTGGAGAACGGCAGGATGTGGCTGCGCTCCACGCCATGCTCGCAGGCGTGCACGCAGTGCTGCAGGTAAAAGCCGACGTCGGTGGGTTCTTGTGCTGGGGGCAGCTTGGCCAGCATGCGGCGGGCGGCGTCCAGCGGCAGCTCGGTATCGATGGGGTTGTTTTCGTCGATGGTGCCGGTGGGA
The DNA here is from genome assembly GCF_002754475.1 of Comamonas sp. 26. NCBI lineage: Bacteria > Pseudomonadati > Pseudomonadota > Betaproteobacteria > Burkholderiales > Comamonadaceae > Comamonas > Comamonas sp. 26. The sequence goes on along the minus strand of NZ_PEFL01000001.1, from coordinate 2,321,095 downwards.
TCCATGCGGATGCCAGGCACTTCGGTCAAGAACAAGAGCTTGTCGGCCTTGAGTTCAATGGCCACGCGGGTGGCGACTTCTTCCATGCTGAGGTTGAAGGCTTCGCCCGTGGGTGAGAAGCCAAAGGGCGACACCAGCACCATGGCTTCAGAGTTCAGCGCATTGCGAATACCTTCCACATCGACCTTGCGTACCAGGCCCGAATGCATGAAGTCCACGCCATCCACAATGCCCACGGGGCGGGCGGTGAGGAAGTTGCCCGAGATCACGCGGACGCGCGCGCCGGCCATGGGGGTGTTGGGCAGGCCCTGGCTGAAGGCCGCTTCAATCTCGTAGCGCAGCTGGCCTGCGGCTTCTTGCGCGCAGTCGAGAGCGATGGAGTCGGTCACGCGCATGCCGTTGTAGTAGCGCGGCTCCTGGCCTTTGAGGCGCAACTGCTCGTTCACCTGAGGGCGAAAGCCGTGCACCAGCACGATTTTGACGCCCATGGCCTGAATCATGGCCAGGTCTTGGACGATGGAGCTGAGCTTGCCTGCATCAATGGCTTCACCGGTCAGGCCCACCACAAAGGTCTGGTGTCGGAACTTGTGGATATAGGGGGCCACAGACCGGAACCAGGGGACAAAGGTGAAGTTGAAGACGGTGGACATGGCGGTGCGCGAAAACCTCGAAAAGGGTAAAAAAGGCCCGCGTTCCAATTATCGTGGTCACGCAGGCCTGCGGCGCAAAGTGTAGCGGCTACTTGCGGCTCTCGCCCGCTTGTGGCAAGGATTTGTGTGCGCAGATCGCGCAGACTGTGTGTTGGAGTAAGCCGTGCTTTCAAAAACGTAGCAGCATGCGCTCAATGTGGCGTTTGTTGAAGCCATTTAGTCCTTGAAATCATTTCATATCAGGAACAAGCAGCTTTTATATTGATAGCAAGCGAGGTGAGTCGAAGCGCTGTGCCAAAGTGGTGGGCTGTTGCGATGGGTTAAAGCCGTGGGTGATTGCGCGCAGACGTATCTCGTTGCGCGGTGTTCTCCAGATTCGAAAAACAGTCCTGGTCCGTATCTTCGAGCACCAGAAGGCTGCGGGATATATCTCAGCCGCGACGGCATGCGCGCGGTGGAAGAGGCGATGTCCGGCGAGTCAGGCTATGCACATGCAATCAGCCATGGATAATGCTTTTTGAAAAGAGCGGGTCGGATATGGTGTTTGCAGAGAGCGTGCTGCTTTGGGAAGACTGCCGGTGCTGCAATATTGTTTCGATCCGGACCCGGATATCTCGTTGTTTTCTCCCCAGTATTCAAGCGAGCCTCTAGCTATTCATGAATATCAGCTGCTTTTCCTTGACCTTAAGTCTGCTGATGGCGGCGGCATTGCCGACCTCGGTGCAGGCGCAGACAGCTCCGGCGGCCCATTCCCTGAGCTTTGAGCAGGCCAGGGCCGCTTTGTTGGAACGTTCGGATCAATTGGCAGCCTCCTCCAAGGCCGTGGACAGCGCACGTTTGCGCCGCGAAGGCATGGAAGGGCTGGGCGGCCCGTCAGTGGCCGTGATCGGCCTGGGCTACCGCTATTCGGCCAATGTCGATCTGGACCTGGACCCTGCACGGCGTGCTCTGGGTAACGGTATCTCGCTGCTGCCGCCGCAGCTCGGCGGGGCCGTGGCGCAGCTGCCCAGCCTGCCGTCCAACTACAACTTGCAGCGCAAGGACACAGCGGCTTCGGCCAGTCTGGCCGCTGTCTGGCCGCTTTACATGGGCGGACTGGGTAATGCCGTGCGCAGCGAGCTCGATGCCATGACCGACGAGGCGGTGGCCGATGCGGCCAGCAGTGCGGATCAGCTCCAGACCCTGCTGGTACAGCGCTATTTCACAACCCAGCTGGCCGAACGGGCTGCAACCTTACGCCAGCGCGCGCTGGAAGGCGTGCGTGCCCATGATGACGCGGCCCAACGCATGCTCAAGGCCGGCGTCATTGCCCAGGTCGAGCGATTGCAAGCCAGCGCGGCCCTGGCCGAGGCTCAGCAGCAGTCGCGCAAGGCCGATGACGATGCGCGGCTGGCCCGCAGTGCGTTGCTGCGCACCGTGCATGCCAATGTCGCTGTGCGACCCAGCTCGCCCTTGTTTGTCAGCAGCGAAGCATTGCCGCCGCTGCAGCGGTTTCTGGACTCGGCACAGAGTCATCATCCGGGTCTGAGCAAGATTGCTGCCAAGCGCCGCCAGGCCGAATCTTTGCACGATGCCACCGAGGCGCTGCGCAAGCCGCAGGTGCTGGCCTTTGGCATGCGTGAGGTCAACACCTCGGGCAAGCCCAACTGGGTGGCTGGTGTGGCGGTGCGCTGGGCGCTGTGGGACAGCATCGACCGTGACAAGCTTTCGGCAGCAGGCCAGCGCAAGGTGGAGCAGGCCGAGTTGACCGATGCCCAGGTGCGTTCCGACATCGGCTTGCTGGTCGAGAAGAACTGGCTGGCCGTGGAGCAGTCTCGCAGCCAGTATCTGGCTGGTCAGGCTCAGGAAAATCTGGCTCGCGAACTGTTGCGTCTGCGCCAGGCGGGGCTGAAAGAAGGCACAAGCACTGCACTGGACTTGATCGACGCCCAGCTCAATCTGGCCAAGGTGCAGACCGAGCGTGCCTCTGTTGCCAACCAGTATGTGCAGGCCCTGGCCGCCCTGCTTGAGAGTACAGGGCAGGCCGATGAGTTCAGCCGCTACATGGCCCGTGCCGATATCCAGATCACCTCAGACGCACCATGAATACACCTTTACCCAATCCGCCATCCGGCCATGATTCAAGCCCTGATTCCAGCCGAGCAGCCCAGAAGGACAGACGCCTTCCGGTCGTGGCGGTGATCGTCGCGGCTGCGGTGCTGATCTTTATCGTCTGGGGTTTCTGGCGCTCCGCCCAACCTGCCGCCCCTTTCTTTCAGGGGCAGATGGAGGCGCGTGAAACCGATATCGCACCCAAGGTGACGGCACGCATCTCCAAAGTGCTTGTGACCGAGGGGCAGCGTATTCAGCCGGGCGACTTGCTGGTGGAAATGGACAGCCCCGAGGTGCAGGCCAAGCTGGCCCAGGCGCAGGCTGCCCGCGATGCGGCGCAGGCCGTGGCCGCAAAGGCCAGCAACGGCGCGCGTCCCGAAGAAGTGCAGATGGCACGCCTGAGCTGGGAGCGCGCCCAGGCGGCGGCTGATCTGGCCAAGACTTCTTACGACCGGGTGCAAAGCCTGTTCAACCAGGGTCTGGTCTCTGCCCAGAAGCGTGACGAGGCACAGACCAACTGGCGCGCCTCGGATGCCCAGGCACGCGCCGCCAAGGCACAGTACGAGATGGCGGCCAGCGGCGCGCGCAAGGAAGACAAGAGCGCAGCGGACGCGCAGGTGCGCCAGGTCGATGGTGTGGTGGCCGAGGTCAAGGCCGCCGAAGCCGAGACGCAGCTGCGCAGCCCCGTGGGCGGCGAAGTGGCGAATGTGCTGGCCAAGCAGGGCGAGCTGTCGCCCCAGGGAGTGGCGGTGGTGACGGTGGTGGATCTGAGCGATCAGTGGGTGGTGCTCAATGTGCGGGAGGACCAGTTACAGCGCTTTGCCATGAAAAGCCGCTTTACCGGCAGGTTGCCGGCGTTGGGAAACCGGCAGGCCGAGTTCGAGGTGAACTTTCTCGGCGTGCTGCCCGACTTTGCCACCTGGCGCACTACACGTGGCAGCCAGGGTTTCGATGCGCGCACCTTTGAGGTGAAAGCCAAGCCCGTCCAGCCCATTGAGGGCGCGCGTCCTGGCATGAGCGTGATCGTCGAAGGCACTGTCAAAGGCATTGTCGGAGCCGGTGCGTGAGCGTTTTTACCGCCAGCTTGCGCCGCGAATGGGGTCGGCTCAGAGTCAGCCCCTGGGACTGGGCCATGGTCAGCTGGGTGCCTCTGCTGACGCTGGCGCTGATGTGCTGGATTTTTTCCGCAGGCCAGCCCTATCGCTTGCCGATTGCCGTCTGGAGCGAAGACCACTCTGCGCTGTCGCGCCAGCTGGTGCGCATGCTGCAGGCCACGCCGGGACTGGATGTGCGCCAGACCGTACTGAATCGGGGCGAGGCAGCGGACGCGCTGCTGCGCATGGAGGTCTATGGCGTGGTCCATATCCCGCCCGATCTGGAAACCCATGTCAAGCAGGGCCGTGGTGGCACGGTGACCCTGCTGCACAACGCGCAGCTGGCCACGGCATCCAGCCTGCTGCAGCGTGACTTGAAGCAGGTGGTCGGCACGCTGTCGGCCGGTGTGGAAATGCAGACGGCGGCCAAGCGCGGCTCGCCCCACCAGGTGCTGCAGGTGCAGATGGAGCCCATCAAGACTCAGTTGGTGGCGCTGTTCAATGTCTCCACCAATTACGAGCAGTTTCTGGCCGCTGCCCTGGTTCCTGCGCTGATTCATATTCTGGCCATGACGGCCGGTGCATGGTCCGTGGGGCGCGAGCTGCGTGAACGCACCCTGGGGGGCTGGCTGAGTCCTGGTGGTCAGTCAGCGGGCATGGCTTCGGTGGCTGCGGCGCTGCTGGGCAAGCTGCTGCTGCCTGCGCTGCTGCTGTGGGGCTGCGGCATGGCGGCTTTGCTGTATCTGGCGCAACTGCGGGGCTGGACGGTGGCAGGCAGCATCGGCTGGATTGCCGTGGGGCTGGCCGCGCTGGTGGCTGTGAGTCTGGCGGCCGGAGCCGCGCTGTCGGGCATAACGCTGTCGCTGCGCACGGCGCTGTCAGGCACAGGCCTGCTGTCGGCTCCTGCGTTTGCGTTCAGCGGCGTTGGCTTTCCCTTGCTGGCGATGACGGACAGTGCCAGGGGTTGGGCACTGGCCATGCCCTACACCCATTACGCCAGGCTGCAAATCGAGCAGTGGCAGATGGGCGCACCCGTGGCGCAGACCCTGCCCGTGGTTGCCGGCCTGCTGCTGGCTGCGCTGGTGTTGCTGGCGCTGGCCTCGGCGGGTTTGTTGCGCGGTCTGGGCAGGCCCGAAAAATGGGGAGGGCGCTAAGTCATGGACCGTTCCGACATCGGCTTTTTCAGGCTCTGGCTGGACAGTCTGATCCTCATGCTGCGCGACAAGGGCGCGCTTTTGCTGCTGGTGGGCGCACCGGTGCTTTACGGCTTTTTCTATCCCTGGTTCTACAGTACCCAGGTCGTGCAGCGTGTGCCCGTCGCCGTCGTGGTGCAGGACAACTCCAGTCTGGCGAGGCAAATGCTGCGCTTTGCCCATGCCAGTCCCCGCATCGATCCGCAACTGGTGACGGCCGATGAGGGCGAGGCCCGAGAGGCTTTGCTGCGCGGTGAGGTCATGGGCTATGCACTGCTGCCGCGCGATCTCAAGCGCGATGTGTTGCGCCGCGCGAATGTGGTCGTGCCCGTCTACGCGAATGGTGCTTATCCGCTGGTGAGCAAGCAGGTGCAATACGGCTTCGCCGAGGCTTTTGGCACCGTGTCTGCAGGCGTGGAAATCAAGCGACTGGAAGCGGGTGGGCAAAGTGCACCACAGGCGGCAGCGGGGCGTTCTCCCGTGAATTCGCAGGCCGTGGCCTTGTTCAACCTTACGGAAGGCTATGGCAGCTTTGTGGTGGCGGCCGTGGCCGTGCTGATCCTGCAGCAAACCTTGTTGATGGGCTGCGCGCTGCTGGTGGGAACCTGGCGTGAACAAGGCTCTGACCGTGCCGGTGCGCGCCAATGGCTGGCGCGGCTGCTGGCGCTGTGTGTGCCGGGCTGGCTGGCGGGACTGTTTTATTTTGGCTGGATCTTTGTCTGGCAGGACTTTCCGCATGGCGGCAACCCCTGGGGGGCACTTGCCTTGCTGGCCTGCTTTGTACCTGCTGTGGTGGGCTGTGCCACCCTGCTGGGCTGGTGGCTGGCCGACCGCGAGCGGGCCTTGCAGCTGGTGTTGTTCACCTCTATTCCCTTGGCCTTTCTCGGGGGCTTCACCTGGCCGGTCGAGGCTTTGCCCGAGCCGCTGCAGTGGCTGCGCTGGCTTTCGCCCAGCACGGCGGGGATAGAGGCCTCGCTGCGTTTCAATCAGCTGGGTGCGCCCTTGTTGGCAGGTTTGTCGCAACTGGCCTGGCTGGCCAGCATGGCATTGCTGACCTGGCTGGCCGTGCTCTGGCTGGGAGTGCGGCAGCCTGTTGAGAAAAAATGAGCCAAATCGGCCTCAAACCAATACAGGGTAAGCGCAAGAAGCTATGGTTTTAGCGGGCTACTGACTTTTGTCGCTGGGCTTGCAGGCCCAGCAGCACCACAGCTACTAGGGGCAGCATGCCGATGTTGATGCCGTTCCAGCCGGCGCTGTGCAGCAGCTGGCCTGAACCGAAAGAGGCCACGGCTACCGTGCCGAAGACCAGAAAGTCATTGAGCGCCTGTACCTTGGCGCGCTCCGAGGGGCGGTAGCACTCGGTGAGCATGGCCGTGGCGCCGATAAAGCCGAAGTTCCAGCCCACACCCAGCAGGATCAGCGAGCCCCAGAAATGGAAGATATCCAGGCCCATCAAAGCCAGCGCTCCCGCCGCGCCAATCATCAGCAGCCCCAAGGCGGTGATGGAACGTTTGCCAAAACGTGCAATCAGGCGGCCGGTGAAAAAGCTGGGCGCAAACATGGCCAGCACATGCCATTGAATGCCCATGGCCGCCTCGCCCACGCTGTGACCGCAGCCCACCATCGCCATGGGCGCTGCCGTCATCAAAAACGCCATCAGTCCATAGCTGACCACGCCGGCCGCGCAGGCGACGATGAACTGCGGCGTGCGGGCAATCTCGCGCAGCGGTCTGGCGTCGCCCTTGGCTAAGGTTTTGGACGGGGGCGGCGGCAGGCGCAGTGCCATCAGCAAGGGCAGGGCCAGCAGGGCCAGAAAGGCCTGGCTGTAAAAGCTGCCGGCAAACGGCGTGGCCGGTTGCAGATCGCGTGTCCAGATCACCACCTGCGGACCGATGATGGCGGCGATCAGCCCGCCAATCATCACGCGTGAAATGGCCTTGGCCTGCTCGCTGGGCTCGCCGACCAGGTCAGTGGCGGCAAAGCGATAGCTCTGCACGCAGGCTGCATAAAAACCGGCCAGCGCCGTACCGATGCAAAAGGTGATGAAGTTGCTGTGCGCAATGCCTTGCGCAGCGACCACGCCCGAGATCACGCCCAGAATGGCACCCAGGACATAGGCAGCGCGGCGGCCCATGCGGTTCATGATCCAGGCCGCAGGCAGGGTGGAGAGCGCCAGACCCAGCTGATAAATGCTGACCGGCAAGGTGGAGGCCGTGGGATTGCTCGACAGCTGCTGCCCCACCAGCCCGCCTAGCGAGATGATGATGGGCGGCGACGCCCCGCCTAGAGATTGGGCTGCGACCAGCAGGCCCATATTGCGATTTTGTTGTGTGTTTTTGTCTGATTGCATAAATCGTTTGGGCTGTGGATGCTAGAAGCCTGAATGACATCTTGCCGTATTCAAATTGACGGTGCACAACCGATTGGCATGCAAATAATAAATTGATGATGCAGGTACCTATGTCTTCTACGTATTTGAAATTTTCGTTGTGCAGCATTGGGGCCGCCTTGAGCGCTTTGTGTTTTCCTGCGCAGGCGCAGGAGGCTGTTCCCCCTATCCACGAGGCACCTGTCTGGTCCGCCAGCTATCGCGGCACGCTGGCCGGCAAGGCTGTGCAGCTTGAGCTGTGGCGGCTGGATGGTGCGGTGGGCGGCAGTTATTGCTATGAGCCCTGCAACCGTCCCGGCGCGATGATTGACCTGGAGGGCGCAGCCAGCGGGCAGCTGACCGAAACACCGATGACGGGCAGCAGCGATGCGAAACCCACGGGGCGCTGGTTACTGGCTGCCTTTTTCGGCATGCCGCCCACGCGTTTGCAGGGGCAGTGGCAGTCCATGAATGGCAAGCGGCGCTGGCCTGTGGATCTGGCGCTGCAGCCGCCAGCGTTTGCTCATGCCACGCGCTATGAGTTGCGGCTGATGCTGAATCAGCCCGTTCGCTCACTGGCCGACTGCGGTCAGCTCACGGAACTGGACGTTTCAGCCATCCATGTGTACGAGCAGGGGCGCTTGAAACAAAAGCTGCCCACCGCAGCGCAAGGCAGTTGCTGGCTGGTGCAGCCAAGCTGGGTAGATGCCAATTTTGATGGCTGGCCCGATCTGACACAGGCGCAGCAATTGCCTGCAGGGCCGAATATTCCGACTACGACCTGGCTCTATGACCCGGCCAAAAAGCAGTTTGTGCTGGGCCCGCAGGCTTTGCAGGGCATCACATCCCCTGTGTTTGATGCCAAGGCTCAGCGCATTTACAGCGAGTGGCGTGCCAGTTGCTGCAGCCATGGTGTGGATGTTTATGCATGGAAGCCACAGGGGCTGGAGCTGGTAGCGCAGGCCGAGAGTTATATGCTGCCCGTGCGCAAGGGCGGAAAGCTCATGGCTTGCTATCAAATGCCGCAATATGTTCAGGGCCAGATTCGCTGGCCCACAGGCCTGTACCAGCGAGCCGATGGCCTGAGTCTGGGGCGCGAGCCCAGCGGCGACTGGTGTGATGCGAACCCTGCAGAGACCATGGGGCAGAACCAGCTGCAGGTGCTGGCCGAGCCTGAGGAGGGCAAGCCCCCGCGCGTGCTCAAGGCCTATGGGTCCAGCTACCAGCAGGTAAATACACCGCAAGGGCCGCGTTACTGCCCGGATTTGATGGTGTTTGATGCCGATGCACGCAAGCTAGTGCGCGTGAAGTTGACGGAAAACGCCGAAGAGCTTTGCGAGGCGGAAAAGCCGTAGTTCTATCGAGCCGGGCATAAAAAAGGCATCCAAATGGATGCCTTTTGTTTTGTTTTGCTGGATTACTTCAGCTTGTGGCCGCATTCCCCGCAGAACATATCATCTGGCGCGATAGTGGCCTTACAGGCTGAGCAGTGGGTCAATGCCTGGCTTTGACGGGCTTTTTCCTCGGCCTGAGCCTGAGCTTGTGCCTGAGCTTGTGCCTGAGCTTCAGCTTTGACACGGGCCGCTTCACGCGCGGCGGCCTCTTGGCGCTCAGCCTCACGTTTTTCTGCTTCATGCTGGGATTGCAGCTCGCTTGCACGGCGCGCCGCATTAGCCTTTTCGCGGGCTTCTTCGGCTGCCTGTGCCGCTTGCGCGGCTGCTGCGCGTTCAGCGGCTTCGGCTTCGGCTTCGGCTTCGGCTTCGGCTTGCGCACGCTGGCGGGCCGCTTCAGCCGCTTGGGCTTCAACACGTTCCTGGGCTGCGCGCTCGGCTTGGGCTTGCTGAGCTTGGGCTTCTGCTTCAGCCGTCAGACGAGCGGCTTCCGCTTCGGCGCGTACACGGGCCACTTCTGCTTCGGTGCGCAGTCGCGCAGCTTCTTCTTCAGCGGCTTGGCGGGCGTGGGCCTCTGCCGCCGCAGCGGCTGCTGTGGTCGCTGCAATGATGGGGGCAAGCGATGCTGCTGGGGTAGCGGGTTCAGCATTCACTGCGGTATCGGCTGCTGTATCTGCTGTTGTATTTGCCGCTGCATTTTTGGCAGAGGCTTCTTGCAGGCGATCTGACGCGGCTTGTTTGGCACGCTCTGCAGCGGCCATGGTGCGTTCAGCGGCTGCCATGGTGTGGGCCTTGGCTTCTTCGGCTTTCTTGCGTACATCGCCAATCAGGCCATCGAGTGCGTCTTCGGCTTCCGTCGGGTCCACGCTTTCGCGGGCTTGCAGATAAATCAGGTTCATGCCCATCACGGCGACCTGGGCGAGCAAGGCGCCAATCACTGCGAACAGTACCCCCAGGCCTGAGATCAGACCCGTGCTGGCACCGCTGCCCATCATCATGCCCATCATGCTGCTGCCTATGCCGCCGCCGTAACCATAGCCGCCTAATCCGCCCATGCTGCTTGCGTTGGAGGTAATGCTCATGGCCATGCCTGTCAGCGACATGGTGGCTGGAACCAAGCCTGCAAACAGCATCACGCAAATCAGCGTGAGGATGATGTAGAGCACCACTTCCATCAGCACCACTTCAACCAGCCGCTTTCGGGCAATGCTCAATACGTTGGCCAGAGCCGCCTTGACGGACAGGCCGCTCCACAGGGCCGGGCCCATCAGCGGGCCAATGACCCAGATCATGGCGATCAGCAAAGCGGCGGCGACCAGAACCAGAATGGGGTGGGCTACAAAGGCCAAAATGCCGCCAAGAAACGGGATCTTGCAGACAAAGTAAATGATGGCTGCGACCAACCCATAAACCAGGGTGGCCGCAAATACGATCAGGCCGACCAGAATGAATTTGGGCAGGCACAGCAGACCGGCGGAAGCGGCCGCTGCAAAAGAGCGAATCGGTTCATTTTTTGCCTTGTCCATCAGCATGATGCCAACAGCCGATGAGCCAGCCATCAGCACTACCAGTGCGATGAGCATGATGATGCTGGATATAAAAACGGTTTTGGTGAGCATCGATGCACCAAGAGCGATCAGCAGGCTAAAGACCACCAGTGTCAGAAAGCTCATGAGCAGTGGTCGCCACTGAGTCAGCCCTTCTGCGGCTCTGGCAAGGGTGCCGAAACGAATATCTCCCAGTGATTGCTCTCTCATGTCGCGTCCTGTCTTATTGATGGATCTTGAGCCTTTGGATGTGACCTCAGGCCTTGGTTGCACCGCTCAGGCGGCGCTTGGAACTGGTAACACAACCCTTGATACGTCGTTTTCGCCTTGTCGTACTTCTGTACTGCCTGCGGCTTCGCGCCTCGTCTCAAACGCAAACCGTTGGTTTGCGGGGTAGTGTTAGCCGCTCTTAAAGCTTGCCGCGAATAGCACCTGCTTCGATGGTGTAGCGTTCCACGCCGCTAGGTACTCCGGCATCAATTCGCTTGATGACCGACACGGGCTTGCCGCCCTTGGACTGGGTGGTGCCTGTGGCGGTGTTCACACGTCCGGCTTTCACATCGGCATCGGCTTGGTCAACCACAATGCTGGAGGAGCCGCGGTTGTCGGCCAGTTCATTGGCCAGCTCTTTGAGCAGATCCATGGCACGGGTGTATTCCTTGCGGCCCTTGGCGGCCAGCGGCATCTCCACGCTCACAGAAGAGAAGGCGCGTACCTGCAGCGTCTGGCCGCTTTGCGCGTCGGCAATGGACACGGGCTGTGTCAGCACAGGCCCAGCCATGGCGCGCTGCTTGACGGGGAGAGACTGCATGGCTTGCACAGCCTGAGCCTGAATGCTTTGCGCTTGCTGAGTTTCTTGATTCAGCGCGGCTTGCAGGCGAGAGAAGCGCTCGCTGTGGCCGCCGGACATGGTGGTTGCCGCAGCCGCAGGGCCGCAGCTTGGGTCAGCCGCGCTGGTCACGCGCGAGAGCATGCAGCTCAGCGAGGTGGATGCCTCTTCCAGGGTGGCGCAGCCGCTCAGAATGGTGGCGGCGCAGGCGATGAGAGTGAGTTTGGCAATTTTCATGAGGTTCAATCCAGCAGGTCATCCAGCGAAGGGCCGCCGCTTTTCTTGGCGGGTTGCACCTTCACAGGGGCAGGCTTGTTAGGGGCGACTGCAGGTGCTGTTGGCGCTGCTGGTGGAGATGCCAGTTCAGGACTTGTGTTGATGACAGGAGCCGCTGGCGCTGGGTTTGTGACTGGTGACGGAGCAATGGTGACGCTGGATGGATCATTCAGCGGCGCAGCTGGTACTGCGGCTGCATTGCCACCTTGCGGGCCTACCAGTGCATCGGCCTTGGCTTTATCCTCGGGTGACACCGAATCCTTGCCCGCCTGCGATGCGGTGGGCGTGCTGTTCGCGCCGCTGAGTGTCTTCATGTTGCTGGCCATCAACACGCCGCCTGCGACGGCTGCCACGATCAGAACCAGCACGGCCCATTTGATCCATGCCTTGCTGCTGCGCACTGGCTCTTGAGGGAACGCCGGGGGGCTGTTATTGCGCTGCGGAAATACAGGCGCATTGATCGTGGCAGGCGGTGCTGCGGCCCAATCCATGGGCTCGATCAGTGGCGGCTCTGTGCGTGCAATAGACGCAGTAGGTGCATCAGAAGCAGTTGTCACTACTGGCATGGCTGAGATAGCTGGCGTTGAAACGGCAGATGTAGTCGCAGCAATAGATGAAGGAATGGCAGACGCCGCATTGGCAGGATTAGCTGCACCTTCAGCAAACACCGTGCCGCATTTGGGACAGAACTTGGCCTGTGGCTTGCACACTGCCTGGCAGTCGCCACAGATTTTTTCAATGGGGGCGGTTTCTGCCGCCGGAGTCTCTTGCCTGGCGCCGCAGTTCTTGCAGAACTTGGCGTTGGGGGTCAGCGGATTGCTGCATTGTGAACAATTCATTGTCTGCAATCGATGAAATAGGTTGCGGGCATTGGCTGCTCAGTCGTATTACTGCTGCTGGCAAAGCCCTGAATGAATAGGTGCTTGCCGCATCATGCTTGCTCAGGCAATGGTTTCAGTGCACCAGCGATGATTACGGCCTTGATAGCTGCTTTGTATCTTAGCTGCGCATTGGCAGGGACCCGGCGACTGATGCGACTTGGCTGTGCATCTAAGTGAGTGCGACAGCTTTTTGTCAGTGAGTGGTTTCGAGTTGCCCGGTTTTGATTCTATTTTTAAATTTCGAGCAATATAGATTCGCTTAAGCTAATGATATTTATAGGAGTATTGAACTCCTCATATTTCCGATCAGGAAAAATACAAAAAATGTAGAACCTGAGATGTGATTGATTTAAGCAAAATACTTTAAATGGTTGATAGTATTTTCTTTGTAAGAGTGCGAGGGTAATAGAGGCCTTGGTGATTGTGGTTTCCTGGAAAAACCAAGGCCGGTTTTTATTTCTCGGCAGTCAGTGTCAGAACCTCAATGCGCGGCAGCACTCCCAGTCGCACGGCAAAACCGGCCCATAGTCCTGCGCCGCTGCTGACAAACAGCTTCATATTCCCAATCTCATACTCGCCGCGCACAAAGCCGTTGTTGATAGGGGCGACCACCCATTGATCCAGTCCTGCAATCAGACCGCCATGTGTGTGGCCGGAAATTTGCAGGTTCACGCCCTTCGTCGCATTGAGACGAGCGAACTTGGGTTGATGCGCCAGCAGAATATGAAACTGCGCGCCTGCCTTGCGGGCCTGCTTGGCCACGGCATCCACATCGGGGGGATACCTTCGGGCACATTCGGGTTGGCGTTATTGGGCGATGTGCGGCCATAGACTGGGTCGCCAACGCCTGAGAGCGCCAGCTTGCTGCCCTTGATGTTGATGACCTGCATGCGGTTTTCAAGCAGGTTCAGACCCAGATTGCGGAACTCGGCCATCCAGCTGTTGTAGCCGCTGTAGTACTCATGATTGCCCGGCGCGGCCCACACGCCGTAGCGGGCACTGAGCCTGGCCAGTGGCGCCACATGGGCGCGTCCACTGGCAGCGTCGCCATCCACCAGATCGCCCGGCAGAACGATCAGATCGGGCGCGGCGCTCATGGTGCGATCCACAATGGTTTTGACATAGCGTGCATCGTTGACGGGGCTGGCATGAATATCGGCCAGCACGGCAACGCGCAGGCCTTCCAGTGCGGGGGGCAGGTGCCTGACAACCAGTGGCTGCTCAATCACTCTGGGCGGCTGCAGTGCATTGAAGATGCCAATGGCGCTCAGCCCCCCGCTACGACGAGTGCACCGACAGTGATGGCCGGAATATGAATGAGCTGCGCTAGGCCCTGACGGCCTGTGAGCGCAGCGAGCAGCCAGAGCAGATCGCGCAGCACGACAAAAACGGCCAGCATCAGCAAGATCGCCAGAATCCAGCCACTTGGCACTTGCCAGGGAGCGATATGGATGTATGGCACTGCACCTGTTTGTAGAAGCTGAAGAAGCATGGCCGGGAATATGCCCAGCATCGCTGTAAGCAAAGTGGCGAGAATTCGAGCTCGCAGCGACATGCGATTGAGGGGCCACCACAACCAGATGGCAAGCAAGGGAATGGCGAAGGTGGCGATTGAAACCATGAGTTAGGAGTCGCGGGAAAAGTACTGGTAGAAAAAAGAAACAGCGCGATGGAGATGCCATCAGGCGCAAAGCCTGAGGATGCAGTGGCGCCGAGCATAGCAACCGTCAATAACATCGAGTTACTGACGGTTTTGTCATTTTCCTGTCAGCGCAGTGACCGGCTCTGTTGCCTAGAGTAAAGCTCATCTTGTGAGGTGGCTTATGTGGACACGCAAGGCTGTGACAACTCAGTTGGCTGGACTATGGCAATCGCGCCGCTGGTCTGGCGTGCTGGCCGTGTTTGCCTTGTCTGCTTGCGCTGTGGGGCCCGACTATGTCAGGCCCGAGGCCCCCGATGGCGCCAGCAGCCAGCAAAGCTTCAAGGAAGATGGGCCTTGGCGCCAGGCCATGCCGGCGGCGCCTGATCCGCACACGCCCTGGTGGCAGGCCTATGGCGACCGCCGGCTCAATGCCTTGGTCGAGCAAGCCACGGCGGCCAACCAGACCGTAGCCCAGGCCCAGGCCCAGTATCAGGCGGCGCAAACGCTGGTGCAGGGCGCGCAAGCCAGTTACTTCCCCGTGGTTGGGATCAATGCGGCGGGGCAGAGGGCCAGGACTGTCAGCTCAGGCAGCAGCACGCTGGGTGATAGCCACAGCTGGTCTTTGAGTGCAGCCTGGGAACCCGATTTCTGGGGACGGGTGAGCCGCAATGTGGAATCGACCCAGGACACCGCCCAGGCCACGGCTGCCGATCTGGCAGCGGCGCAACTGGCTGTACAGGCTAGCGTGGTCAACGACTATTTGCAGCTGCGCATTTTGGATCGCCAGCAAGCGCTGTACACGCGCACCACGGCGGGCTATGGAAAATCGCTCCAGCTCACCGAAGCCCAGTTGCACGCCGGTGTGGCCACGCGAGCCGAAGTGTCGCTTGCTGAAAGCACGTTGGCCGCCGCCCAGGCCCAGGCGCTGGATGTGGACCTGATGCGACGGCAACTCGAACATGCGCTGGCGGTGCTGCTGGGGCGCACGCCGGCCGACTTCAGCTTGCCTGCCGATGAGACCGTCGTCCTGCCGGGTTTGCCCGGCATGCCCTTGGGCTTGCCGTCCCAATTACTGGAGCGTCGCCCAGATATCGCCGGTGCGGAGCGCCAGGCGGCTGCGGCCAACGCCCAGATCGGAGTGGCGCAAGCGGCCTTTTATCCCAACCTCACACTGAGTGCCTCTGGCGGTAACAGCGGCCCGGGTCTGGGCCTGCTGAGCTGGGCGGCCGCACCCGGCAAAGTCTGGGCGCTGGGCTTGGCCCTTGCCGGCACCCTGTTCGACGGAGGCGCGCGCAGTGCCAATCTGGCCCATGCGCGTGCCAGCTTTGAAGTTACGGCGGCCAGTTATCGCCAGACCGTGCTCAACGGTTTTCAGGAGGTGGAAGACAACCTGGCCGCCATGAATGACTTGCAGCAGGAATATACGGCTCAGCAACGCGCGAGCACCGCGGCCCAGACTGCAGAGCGCGTGGCGTTGAGTCAGTACCGTGCTGGCACCGTCACCTATATCAATGTGATCACCGCCCAGGCGCTGGCCCTGAGCAATGAGCGCGCCGCGCTGCAAGTGCAGGGTCGTGCATATGCAGCCAGCGTGGCGCTGATCAAGGCCTTGGGTGGTGGCTGGTGTACCGCGCAACTGCCGCCTGCAGGGGAAAAGCACCCAAAGAGTGCAGCGGTGGACCCCGACCTATGTGGCAGCGCCATCGCTGGGAGGGAAACGGCGGCCGTACCGACCACCGAACTGGAGAATGACCATGAGCAATGAAATACCGGTGGTTGCGCCAGGCCACTCGGGCAACAAGCCTGCTTCAACACAGTGCGTGCCGCGCAAGGTCTGGGGCCTGGTTGGCGTGGCGGCTGCTCTTGCGCTGGTGGTGGCTTGGCCGCATTGGCATGGGCAGTCCGCAGCCAGCACTGGATCGGCAGCAGCCGTCAAGGTGGGCGCAGCCAAGGTGCCGGTGCGCACTGCTTTGGTTACCACCCAAGATATGCCGCTGGCGGTGACAGGCATAGGCACGGTCCTGCCTGCGGCTTCGGTCACCATCCGCACCCGCGTCGACGGGCAACTCGATCAGGTCGCTTTCAAGGAGGGTCAGGATGTGAAGGCCGGTCAGGTGCTGGCGAAGCTCGATGCCCGTACCTTCCAGGCCCAGTTGCAGCAAGCACAGGCGCAAAAGGCCAAGGACGAAGCTCTGCTGACCAATGCCCAGACTGATTTGCAGCGCTATAACGAACTGATCCGAGACGAGGCCACCACGCGCCAAACACTGGAGACGCAGAAATCCCTGGTGCGCCAGTTGCAGGCCACGGTGCAAAACGATGCCGCGCTGGTCCATTACGCTCAGGTGCAATTGGGCTTTACCACCATCACCTCGCCGATTGCGGGTCGCGTGGGTGCCAGACTGGTGGATGCTGGCAACATCGTGCATGCCGCAGACACGGGCGGTTTGCTGGTGGTCAACCAGATCGACCCGATTGCCTTGCAGTTCAGCCTGCCGCAAGAGCAGTTCCAGGCGGTGAACCGCGCCATCAATACCGGACAGACGCTGGCCGTGCAGGCGCAAGACCAAAGCTCGCGCGCGCTGCTGGCCACGGGTGCGCTGACCTTGGTGAACAACCAGATCGACACCACTACGGGAACGATCACGCTTAAAGCTTATTTTGCGAATCCTGAGCACAAGCTGTGGCCTGGCCAGACGGCACTGGCAAGGCTGGTGCTGGACATGGCGTCCCAAGCGGTAGTCGTACCCAATGCGGCGGTGCAACGCGGCAGCAATGGTCTGTTTGCCTATGTGGTCGACAAAGACCATAGGGCACAGATGCAGCCTCTGGTGGCTGGAGACAGTGACGGCGAGCTGACGGTGATAAGTCAGGGCCTGAAGCCTGGCCAGCGCGTGGTGACCGATGGCCAGTACCGGCTGACCCCTGGTGCCCAGGTCGTGGATCAGGTCAGCAGCATCGGGTCGACCGGCAGCGCTGCTGACAAGGGGCATGCATCATGAATATCTCGGCTGCCTTCATCAAACGGCCTATTGGCACCTCGCTGCTGGCGCTAGCCTTGCTGCTGATCGGTCTCGCGGCTTGGCCCTTGCTGCCGGTCGCGCCGCTACCGCAGGTAGATTTCCCAACCATTCAGGTCACGGGCCGCCTGCCGGGTGCCAGTCCCGAGACCATGGCCTCGAACGTGGCCCAACCGCTGGAGCGCCAGTTCTCGCTGATCCCTAGTCTGACGCAGATGACTTCGACCAGCTCCCTGGGCATGTCGCAGATTACCTTGCAGTTCGATCTGGCCCGCGATATCGACGGAGCGGCGCTGGATGTGCAGTCCGCCATCAATGCAGCCACCGGTCAGTTGCCCAAGAACCTGCCCAGTCCGCCCAGCTTTCGCAAAATCAACCCGGCTGATGCGCCGGTCTTGATTCTGGGCGTGCAGTCCCAGGTGCTGCCCATTACCGAGGTTGATGACTCAGCCGAAAATATTCTGGCCCAGCAGATCTCGCGCATCGCCGGCGTGGGATTGGTCAATGTGTTTGGCCAGCAAAAACCTGCCGTGCGCATTCAGGCCGATCCTGCCAAGCTCAAGGCCCTTGGCCTGAGCCTGGAGGACCTTCGCGGTGTGATTGCCAACACGACGGTGAGTGCTGCCACGGGCACCGTGGATGGCGCCACGCAGGCCTTCAATGTCTATACCAATGACCAGTTGCTCAAGGCTGAGCCCTGGAACAACGTGATCCTCGCCTGGCGTAACGGCGCACCGATTCGCGTGCGCGATGTGGGCGTGGCGGTGGACGGCCCAGAAAACGCCAAGATTGCAGCCTGGGCCTATGCTGGGCCAGTTGCGCCCGAGGGGGCGAACATCGTCAACGGTCGCACCATTTTGCTGGCCATCACCAAGATGCCAGGGGCCAATGTGATCGACACGGTCAACCGCATTCGCGCCGCACTGCCCAAGCTCCAGGCTGGCATTCCGCCCAGCATCACCGTCAACACGCTGATTGACCGCACGCAGACCATTCGCGCTTCGGTGAAGGATGTCGAATTTACCTTGCTGCTATCGATCGCTCTGGTGGTGATGGTGATCTTCGTGTTCTTGCGCAATGTGATGGTCACGGTGATTCCCAGCGTCACTGTGCCGCTGGCTATTCTGGGCACGGCCGGAGTGATGTATGTGCTGGGTTACAGCCTGGACAATCTCTCGCTGATGGCCTTGACGATTGCCGTGGGCTTTGTGGTGGACGACGCCATCGTGATGCTCGAGAACATCTACCGCCACATCGAAGCCGGCATGGAGCCACTGCAGGCCGCGCTGCAAGGCTCGCGCGAGATCGGCTTCACCATCATCTCGATCTCGGTGTCGCTGGTGGCGGTGTTCATCCCCTTGCTGCTGATGGGGGGCATCGTGGGGCGTCTGTTTCGCGAGTTTGCGGTCACTGTCACCATCACCATTGCCGTGTCGGTGCTGGTGTCGCTCACTGTCACACCCATGATGTGCGCCAAGTTTCTGCGCGCCCGCCATGCTGCGGACGCACAGGGCGGCAACGACCACGGCGACGGCAACTCCGAGCACCATGGCCGTATCTATATGTGGTTTGAGCGCGGTTTTGACGCCATGCTGAATGGTTACCGCAAGGGACTGGAAGTGGTGTTGCGCCACCAGTTCATCACCTTGCTGAGTTTTATCGCCACGGTGGCGGCCACAGTCGTGCTGTATGCGGTGATTCCCAAAGGCTTCTTTCCGCAGCAAGACACGGGTTACATTTTTGGCTCGGCGATTGCGGGGCAGGACAGCTCGTCCGACGCCATGCACCAGCGCATGCTGGCGCTGGCCGACATCGTGCGTAAAGACCCTGATGTGACAGCCTTCGGCATGCAAGCCGGTGCCAGCACCTTCAATACCGGCAATATGTTTATCGGCCTGCGCCCGCTTGACGAAGGCCGAACGGCCACGGCCGACCAGGTGATTGGTCGGCTGCGTCCGCAACTGGCCCATATTCCGGGTGTGACCTTGTATATGCAGGCCGGGCAGGACATCAATGTGGGCGGGCGTCTGGCCAGCGCTCAGTACCAATACACGTTGACCGACAGCAATCTGCAGGAACTCAATGACTGGACGCCGAAGATTCTCGAGGCGCTGCGCGCTTTGCCGGGTCTGACCGACGTCACCTCGGACCAGCAAAACGCCGCCCCCACGGCCATGCTGACCATCGACCGCGATCTGGCGTCCAGCTACGGAATCACGCCAGCGCTGGTGGACGCCACCATCAACGACGCCGTAGGCCAGCGCCAAGTGGCGCAGTATTTCACCCAGCTCAATAGCTACAACGTGGTGCTGGAGGTCACACCCCAGCTGCAGCAAGATCCACAGCTGTTTGACAAGATCTTCCTGACCTCGCCCATCACCGGCCTGCAAATACCGCTATCCACGTTTGTGAAGCTGGACACCAGCCACACCGGCTATCTGGCCGTGAACCACCAAGGCCAGTTCCCGGCCGTGACGATTTCGTTCAACCTGCTGCCCGGCCATGCGTTGGGGCAGGCCGTGGATGCGATCGGCCAGACCCAGGCCCGGATGGGCGTGCCGCCCACGCTCAATGGCAATTTTCAGGGAACGGCCCAGGCCTTTGGTGATTCGCTGCGCACCCAGCCTTATCTGATCGCCGCGGCGCTGGTGGCGGTCTACATTGTGCTAGGCCTGTTGTACGAGAGCTATATCCATCCTCTGACGATTTTGTCCACTTTGCCGTCGGCCGGCGTTGGGGCGCTGTTGATTCTGATGGCCGGTGGTTATGACCTGAGCGTGATTGCGCTGATCGGTATCATTCTGTTGATCGGCATCGTCAAGAAGAACGGCATCATGATGGTGGACTTTGCCTTGCACGCGGAGCGCGATCAGGGCATGTCGCCACGCGATGCGATCTTTGAGGCCTGTATCCTGCGCTTTCGCCCCATCATGATGACCACCATGTGCGCGCTGCTCAGCGGCCTGCCGCTGATGCTGGGTCAAGGCGCTGGCTCCGAGCTGCGCCGCCCCTTGGGCTTTGCCATGGTCGGGGGCTTGCTGCTCTCGCAGTTGCTGACCTTGTTCACCACGCCCATCATTTATCTGTACCTGGACCGCGCGCATTACTGGATGGAGAGCCAACGTGCAGCCAGAGCGGCACGAAAGGCCCAGAAGGCCGGGCGCAACCCGTACACGACAGCAACGGCTTCTTCCTCTACGATGGTGAAGCCATGAAAGTTCTGATCATCGAAGACGAACGCAAGACCGCCGACTACCTGTGCCAGGGCCTGACCGAGCAGGGCTGGACGGTGGATGTGGCGCATGACGGCATCGACGGCCAGCACTTGGCGGTCAACTACGACTTTGATGTGGTGGTGCTCGATGTGATGCTGCCCGGTCTGAACGGTTTCGACATCCTGCGCTCCATGCGCGCCGTCAAGAACACACCTGTCATCATGCTCACGGCTCGCGATGGGGTGGACGACCGCATCAACGGTTTGCGTGCCGGGGCGGACGACTATTTGATCAAGCCCTTTTCCTTTCTGGAGTTGCTGGCGCGGCTGCAGGCTCTGACGCGGCGTGGTCGCGCGCAGGAGCAGACGCTGTTGCGCGTGGGCGAGCTGAACATCGACCTGATCCGGCGCAAGGTGGTGCGTGCCGACCAGCGCATTGATCTGACAGCCAAGGAGTTCGCTCTGCTGGAACTACTGGCCAGGCGCCAGGGCGAAATACTCTCCAAGACGGCGATTGCCGAGCTGGTGTGGGACATGAACTTCGACAGCAACACCAATGTGGTGGAGGTGGCCATCAAGCGGCTGCGCGCCAAGATCGACACGCCGTTTCATCCGCCGCTGCTGCACACCATCCGCGGCATGGGCTATGTGCTGGAAGAACGCGATGGCGCTTGAGCCCAACGCCATGCAGGCCAGCAACGTCAAGGGTGAGCGCTGGAGCATTGCGGCGCGCCTGGCCTGCATGTTTGCTTTGGCTGCAGTGGCCATCTTTGTGCTGATGGGCGCAGCCCTGATGCATGTGCTGGAGCGTGAACTGGATCATTACCAGCTGCAGCAGTTGCAAGGGCGCATGGAAGACCTGCGCTACATGCTGGTACACAGCCGCTCGCCCCAGCTGGCCGAGCATGCCAAGGAAAAGATACTGGATTTGCAGGCTGCTGATGGGCGCAACCGCTATTGGCTCTGGAGCGAGGACGCAGCCTACCGCCTCGGAGGCAGCGCCCAATGGGTGGCCCAGCAGCTGTCATCGTCGGTATTGAATGGGGTGCCATCAACTCTTTTGCACCTGACCGTGCCGGGTGAGGCGAAGGTCGTGGCTGTATTGGGTGCAAACTTGACGGCCAACGATGTGCGCCCAGCCGTGCAACTGATGGTGGGCATGGATGCCACCGGTTTGGCCAATACCCTGCATAGTTTTCGCACGGCTGTGCTGGGTTTGACCTTGCTGGCGGCTTTGCTTGTGGCTGCTCTTGGCTACTGGATTGCAGGCCTGGGTCTGCGGCCCTTGCAGCAACTGTCGAGCGAAACCCAGCGCATTGGCCGCAAACAGGCCGGAGAAAATAAGGTGGGACAAGGCAATGAACGCTTGCAACTGCCTGTCTTGCCCAAGGAGTTGTTGAATCTGGGCATTTCGATCAACGCCGCGCTGGACCGGCTCAGTGTCACTTACCTGCAACTGGAAACTTTCAACGCTGATGTGGCGCACGAGTTGCGCACCCCGGTGACCAACTTGATTGGTCAGACCCAGGTTGCATTGTCGCGCGAACGCTCAGCGCAAGAGTTGCGTGATATTTTGCAATCCAATCTCGAGGAGCTGGAGCGCTTGCGCGGCATTGTGGCCGACATGCTGTTTCTGGCCCGGGCCGAACAGGGAGCGCGCGCCTATGACGCTGTTCACGTTTCGCTTGCCGAGGAAATGGGCAAGATTGTCGAGTTCTTTGAGATGCTGCTCGATGATGCCGGCCTGCAGGTGCACTTAAGTGGCGATGCTCAAGTTATGGTGCAGCGCCCCTTGCTGCGGCGTGCCATGAGCAATCTGCTGCAAAACGCCATACAGCATGGCGTGGGCAAAGCGCTCATTGAGGTGAGGATTGAATCCGGCCTGGCGCAGAAAGGGGCAGAGCCGAGTATGGCCGAGCTGATCATCACCAATGCCAGCCAGATCATTGCCCCTGATCAGCTGGCACATTTGTTTGATCGCTTCTATCGCCTGGACGGCGCGCGTGCCAATAGCGGAGAAAACCATGGCCTGGGGTTGGCCATTGTCAGAGCCATCGCGGTGATGCATGGGGGAAAGGTCTGGGCCAAGCAGTCCGAAGCAGGTCTCAGCGTAGGGCTTCAATTGCCTTCAATGCCGCAGCATGATCCAGAGCAGGGGAGGGCGCAGATTTGAGCGCCTGGTTCAAGGCTTCTTCTCAATTCAGCCCAAGTGCCAGGTTTTGCCGGGGTCAGTGATCTTGCCCAAGCAACGGCCAATCCATTCTTCCAGACACTCCCGGGGCAAGAAGACATCTCTCAACGCCGCGCTCAGCAAAATGACGCTGACCAATAAAACTGCACGTTTGAGCTCCATGGGGATCTCCGTTCTTTTCGGACAGAAGAAGGTATGAGGTTCAGTCTAGAAATGCGGCGTTAATCAAATGTGACGGGCTTGTAAAGCTCAGCCAAAGCTTTGTGCGGGCAATGGTTCAAATCGTTAATTTCGTGTCTGCAGAAGCAACTGGGATCGGTGCCTTCGCAGCGAAGGTGGAGGGGCGCTCCATTCGCTTAAGTCTGGTCTAAGTTTGTTTTGCACAATGGACTTGTCATTCATGGGTTTCTCTATTTTCAGAACGCATTTACTTGAAGGACTGAAGCCATGCAAGCACCCACATTGGTTCATGTCGACCTTGAAGGTCGGCGCACTGGCCGCAGCCATCGGCAAGTCTGGGCTGTGACGGCCTTGGTCACTGCCGTGGCCTTGACAGGTTGTGTGGTGGCACCAACCGCACCGGCCTATGGTTATGGCGGTGACATTACCGCCAGCGTCGCGCCGCCAGCGCCCTATGTGGAGACCATTCCCGTGGCTCCTGTGGTTGGCAGCATCTGGATTGGCGGTTTCTGGGACTGGGAAGGAGGCCGTCACGTCTGGAGGCCTGGCCATTACGAACATGCGCGTCCCGGCTATACCTATCGTCAGCCAGCCTGGCGCCCAGGTGGAGGTGGGCAGTGGATGCTGCACCGGGGAGGCTGGGAGCGTCGCTGACGGCGCCAAGCTTGAGTCCTGACGCTGCAGTTTGAGGACTTGCCGCCATCTGTAAAAAGATGGCGGCTTTTTTGTCTTTCAGCCCCGGCGAATGGGATCGGCAGCAAGCACGGATCAACATATCGCGAGCGCATGGAGCCAAGGGCGGGGATAATCTCAGCCCTTATGCCTTTGAAGATCACCTTCCCCGAGTCGCTCCCCGTATCTGGCCGTCGCCAGGAAATCATGGAGGCCATGGACCGCCACCAAGTCATCATCGTCTGTGGTGAGACAGGCTCGGGCAAGACCACGCAGTTGCCCAAGATTGCGCTGGCGCTGGGGCGCGGCAAGATCAACGCCACGCCCGATGCGAACGGCCAAGTGCGCGGCCATTTGATCGGTCATACCCAGCCGCGTCGGATTGCGGCTTCCTCAGTGGCGAAGCGCATTGCCGAAGAGCTGAACACGCCGCAAGGCGAGGTGGTGGGCTACAAGGTGCGCTTTCAGGACACGCTGCAAAAAGGCGCTTCCGTCAAGCTGATGACCGACGGCATCTTGCTGGCAGAGACCCAGACCGATCCGCTGCTCAAGGCCTATGACACGCTGATCATCGACGAGGCGCATGAGCGCAGCCTGAACATTGACTTTTTGCTGGGCTATCTGCGCCAGATCTTGCCCAAGCGCCCCGACCTCAAAGTGGTGGTCACCTCGGCGACCATCGATGCGGACCGCTTTGCCAAGCACTTTGAAAACAAGGACGGCCCTGCGCCCGTCATCATGGTCTCCGGTCGCACCTACCCGGTGGAGATGCGCTATCGCCCGTTTGAAGGCGAAAAAGACAAGGATTTGAACGACGCCATTGCCGATGGCGTGGACGAACTCTGGCAAGGCGGTAAGGGCGGGGACATTCTGATCTTCCTGCCTGGTGAGCGCGAAATCCGCGAAGCCGCCGACCACCTGCGCAAGCATTTGCAGCATTCGCCTGTGTTGCGCAATGCCGAGGTGCTGCCACTGTTCTCGCGCCTGTCGCAAGCCGAGCAGGACAGAATTTTTGACGGCCACACGGGTCGGCGTATTGTGCTGGCGACGAATGTTGCCGAAACCTCGCTCACGGTTCCCGGCATCCGATACGTGATTGACGCTGGTACAGCGCGCGTTAAGCGCTATTCTTTCCGTAGCAAGGTGGAGCAACTGCTGGTCGAGCCTATCTCGCAGGCCGCTGCCAACCAGCGCGCGGGCCGCTGCGGTCGTGTGGCCAACGGTATCTGTATTCGCCTGTATGACGAGGTGAGCTTTACCAGCCGCGACAAGTTCACCGACCCTGAAATTCTGCGTTCTTCGCTGGCCGGTGTGATCTTGCGCATGAAGTCGCTGGGCTTGGGCGATGTGGTGAACTTCCCGTTTCTGGAAGCGCCGTCGGGCCGCGCCATTGCCGACGGCTACCAGTTGCTGGCTGAGCTGGGCGCGGTGGACGACCGTGGCAACCTGCTGTCTATGGGCAAGGAGCTGTCACGCCTGCCGCTGGACCCGCGCGTGGGTCGCATGATTTTGGAAGCGCGCGACCGCAAGGCCTTGGCCGAGGTGTTGATCATTGCCGCAGCCATATCGGTGCAAGACGTGCGCGACCGGCCTATGGAAGCGCAGCAGCAGGCCGATCAGGCTCACGCCAAGTTTGACGACGAAAAAAGCGAATTCACCGGCTATCTGCGCCTGTGGAAATGGCTACAGGATGCGCGTGGCGGCAAGGTGGTGGCCCAGTCGCGCAAGGAAATGGCGGCGCAAAACGCACCGGCATCCAGACCGAGCACACGCAGCCAGGC
The DNA here is from genome assembly GCF_002754475.1 of Comamonas sp. 26. Taxonomy (NCBI): domain Bacteria; kingdom Pseudomonadati; phylum Pseudomonadota; class Betaproteobacteria; order Burkholderiales; family Comamonadaceae; genus Comamonas; species Comamonas sp. 26. The sequence goes on along the minus strand of NZ_PEFL01000001.1, from coordinate 2,296,075 downwards.
ATTCTTGCCGGTGAGCCAGCGCAGCAGTGGTGCACAGGTCGAAGGCACGGTCGAAGAGCGCCTGGCGCTGTTCAACCCCTCCGAAGTGGAGCAAGCCGCCAGCCACAAAATCAGCAACCGCCAGTGGGAGCAGTTGCTGCGCCAGAACTTCATCAATATCCGCCGCGTGCGCGAATGGCGCGATATTCATTCGCAGCTGATGACGGTGGTGAAAGAGCAGAAATGGCTGCTCAATAACGAGGCGGCTGGCTACGACGCGCTGCACCTTTCCATGCTGGCGGGCCTTTTGGGCAATATCGGCTACAAGGCCGAGGAAAGCGAAACCTATCTGGGTGCACATGGCATCAAGTTTCATGCCCACCCCGGCGCCCATCTGAGCAAGAAGCCCGGCCGCTGGATTCTGGCGGCCGAGCAGGTTGAAACCTCGCGTCTGTATGGCCGGGGCATTGCAGCCATTGAGCCGCAGTGGCTGGAAGAAGTCGGCGGTCATCTTTTAAAGAAGCAGATGCTGGACCCGCACTGGTCCAAAAAGCAGGCCGATGTGGTGGCGCTGGAGCGCGCCACGCTGTACGGGCTGGTGGTCTACAACGGCCGTCGCGTGAGCTATGGCCGCATCGACCCGCACGAGGCACGCAACCTCTTCATCCGCCAGGCGCTGGTGGAGGGCGAGTGGGAAACCAAGTGGCATTTCTTGCCTGCCAACTTGAAGCTGATGCGCAAGGTGGAAGAGCTGGAGCACAAGAGCCGCCGTCAAGACGTACTGGTGGATGATGAACTGATCTTCGCCTTCTACGACCAGCAACTGCCCAAGGACGTCTACAGCGGTGCGACCTTCGACCAATGGTTCCGCGCCCAGAGCAAGGCCAACCCTGATCTGCTGCGCCTGTCGCGCGATGAGTTGATGCGCCATGAGGCCGCTGGCATCACCACTGACAACTTCCCCAAGCTGGTCAAGCTAGGCGGCGTGGACTGCGCCGCCGCCTATCTGCATAGCCCCGGCGATGCGCGTGATGGCGTGACCGTCACCGTGCCGCTGTTTGTGCTGAACCAGGTGAGTGACGAGCGTGCGGAATGGCTGGTGCCTGGCATGCTCAAGGACAAAATTCAGGCGCTTTTGAAGAGTCTGCCGCAGCGCCCGCGCAGCCGCTTTGTGCCGCTGCCCGAAAGTGCTGCGCGCTTGGCCGAGCTGTTCACCCAGAGTGAGCGCTGGGCTCAGGGAGGGCTGATCGACGCATTGCTCAAGCAGGTTCGCGACGAGACCTCGCTGGACGTCAAACGTGCGGACTTCAAGCTCGATATGCTGAGCCCGCATTTGTTCATGAACTTCCGTATCACCGACGAGCATGGTCGCCAGCTGGGCCAAAGCCGCAATCTGGGCGCGCTCAAGGCCGAGTGGGGCGCCAAGGCGCGTGGAGCGTTTCAGGCCCTTGCTTCATTAAAAGTAGCTGCTACCGTTGTTCAACAGGGCGATTCTGGCAAAAAAGAGGCTGAAACCAAGACAAATCAGGCGCAAGCAGCTCCTAAAAATGAGAAGGTACAGGCCGTCAATCAGGCCAGCAAGCCTCCTGCTCAGTCGCATGAAGCACGTTACAAGGACTGGAGCTTTGGCGAGCTGCCCGAGCTGATGGAAATCAAAAAGGGCGGCACGACGCTGATTGGTTTCCCGGCCTTGATCGATCACGGTGATGGGGTCGGCATTGAAGTGTTTGACGAGCCCGAAGCCGCTGCCGCTAAGCATCGAGTGGGCCTGCGCCGCCTTTTTGCGCTGCAGATTCGCGATGCGCTCAAGTACCTGGAAAAGAACATTCCCGATCTGCAGAAGATGGCCGTTGCCTTTATGCCGCTGGGCACGCAGGAAGAGCTGCGCGAGCAGATCATCAACGTGGCCATTGATCGCGCTTTCCTGCAAGAGCCGCTGCCTTCGAACGAAGCCGACTTCAAGCAGCGCGTGCAAGATGGCCGGGGTCGTCTGACCTTGATTGCCAACGAAGTGGCGCGCATGTCCGGCGTGATTTTGCTGGAATACGCGGCTGCCCAGCGCAAGATCAAAGACACGAAAAATGCGCCAGAAGCCACGAAAGACGCGGGTGAGCAGCTACAGAAGTTGATGCCCAAAAACTTCATCGCCATCGCGCCGTGGACGCAGCTGGGTCACTATGCCCGTTATCTCAAGGCCATCACCGTCCGTCTGGATAAATACCGCGCCGACCCAGCCCGCGATGCTGCCAAGCTCAAGGAGCTGCAGCCGCTGGAGCAGCGCTACTGGCGTCTGGTGGCAGAGCGCAAGGGCGCTGTGGATGCGCGCATGAAGGAGTACCGCTGGATGCTGGAAGAGCTGCGCGTGAGCTTCTTCGCGCAGGAGCTGCGCACGCCTTACCCGGTAAGTAGCAAGCGCCTGGATAAGGTGTGGGCGCAGCTGCAGCAGTGATGCCAGCTGGCGGCTTGAGATGCAGGGCAATGCACTGATGCTCTGGAGTCGCAGCCTGCTGCCGCCGGAGCATGAATTTGTGCTGCGCCATTTCGGCTATTCGCTGCAGTCGCTGCAGCCGCGCATACGGCTGCATCTGCGGCGTCTGGGTGATACGCGCCGCGCGCTATCCATGAACGGCGGGCGCATCTATCTGCCGCGCAGTTTCTTTGAGGCGGGTCAGCCTGAGCGGGTTTTGAAATTGAACCATCCTGCCGTTGCTGGTGTCTTTGCTCATGAGTTGCTGCACCAGTGGCAGCGGCTGCAGGGCGTGGCCGTGACGCGCAAGGCCTTGCTGCAGCATGCCAAGGCCCTTTGCCTGCGCCATGACCCCTACACCTATTGCGCCAGCGATGATGGTGTTGCCATGCTGGAGATTTTCCGAGCTGCATCGGTCGAGCAGCAAGGTCAGATGTGGGAAGACTATGTGCGGGCTGTCGTGTCCGGTGCCTCCATGCCCTGCATGGAGCAGGTCCGAGCATTTGTTGCCGGTGCAGGTGAAAGCTGCGGCCCGGAGGTCACGGACTCGCAGGGTTGAATGCCGCAATCAGGTCCTGATTCGAGACTTCACGCGCCGCGCCAAAACCTGCCACATGGCGGCCAGAACTTGGTGTGATGCATATGAAGCGAAAGTCTCCCAGCATGGTCATGGCTTCGGCTTCCGAAAAGCGGGCGAGGTAACTGGACTTGAGCGCCTGCCAGAGAGCGCTTTCACGCGGCGGCGTAGAGGCTATGCCCGCAATGCTGATGCGCTCCAGCGCATGCACGCCCTGGCCTGGCAGCTCTGCGGCCACCATCATCAGGCTGATGGCAGGGTGTGCCTGCATGGCGCTGGTGTGGCTGGCCAGACCGCTGACATGAATGACCAAGCAGGAAAAGTCGCTGCACCACGCCCAGGGCACAAAAGACAGGCCGGGTGCGGGCAGGGCAGACGCTGAAAAATCAGCAAGCGGCTGCACCGCCAAAGCCGCCGTGCGCTGGTTCAGGAGCAGTTCGCGCAGCGACTGCTGGAGTCTGGATTCATTAGGCATGGCGCCATGCTAAGCCAAGGTGCGCTGAATCGTAAGTCTGTGCATACGTCACCTGCGGGACGGGTTCTTGGGGGCATCCCGGATGCTGGATGAGTCTGTGCGGCCTAGTCTTGCGGGCTACTAGTCCTTTGGGACTAAGTGTTTCTCACGCCGCTTTTCAATTACGGATGACTGACTCATGCCTGCTCATTACGCCTTCTGGCCCACCCGCCTGCCTCACTCCATCACTGTTCCTGTCACCAGCATCTGGGAGAACCTGGCGATCAATGCCAAGCGCTACCCGGACAAGGCGGCGCTGGTGTTTCTTGGCCGCACCACCACATATGGGCAGCTGTGTGCCGGCACGGAGCGCATGGCCGCTTACTTGCACAGCCTGGGCGTTAGGAAAGGTGACCGTGTCATCTTGCTGATGCAAAACACCTCGCAGCTGGTGCTGGCACATTACGCTATCTTGCGTGCCAATGCGGTGGTGGTGCCGGTCAACCCCATGAATCTGGCCGAGGAGCTCAAGCACTACATCACAGACTCAGGCGCCAAGGTGGCGATTACCTCGGCGGATCTGGCGCTGGAGCTGGCCAAAGCCAGCAACGCTTTGCCGCAGGCCGATGCGCTGGAGCACATGGTCGTCACCCAGTTTGCCGATGGTTTTGATGCCAATGTGCAGGGGCCAGATGCGCCACCTGAGTCCTGGCGCAGCTGGCTGCTTGGCGAGCGCGAAGCGGCTCTGCTGAATCACGGAACGGTCCACCCTTGGGTGAAGGCGATGGCCTGTGCTGATGCAGCGCCGCAGCATACCGTGGGGCGCGATGACCTGGCGATTCTGCCTTATACCAGCGGCACCACGGGGCAGCCAAAGGGCTGCATGCACTTGCACCGCAGCATCAATCACAACTCCGTAGCCGGTACTTTATGGGGCACGGGCTCGCATGAAAGCGTGGTACTGGGCGTGGTGCCCATGTTCCACATCACGGGCATGGTGTCGGTATTGCACAGCGCCATCTACATGGGTGCCACGCTGATCATCATGCCCCGCTGGGATCGCGAGCTGGCCGGACGGCTGATCTCGCACTATCAGGTCACCAGCTGGACGAATATTCCGACCATGGTGATCGACCTGCTGGCCAGCCCCAACTTTGCGTCGTTTGATCTCTCCAGCCTCAAATACATTGGGGGTGGCGGGGCAGCCATGCCCCAGGCCGTGGCCCAGCGCTTGCTGGAGCAATATGGTTTGCGCTTCTGCGAAGGCTATGGGTTGACCGAGACCGCAGCGCCTTCGCACAGCAATCCGCCTGATCATCCTAAGCAGCAATGTCTTGGCATTCCCTTTATGAGTACCGATGCGCGGGTGGTCAGTCCCGATACGCTAAAGGAGGTTGCCCAAGGCGAGTCGGGCGAGATTGTGGTCAACGGCCCAGAGGTGTTTGAGGGTTACTGGAAGCGCCCAGAGGCAACTGAAGATGCTTTCATGGTGCTGGATGGCAAGCGATTCTTTCGCACCGGTGATCTAGGGCGGGTGGATGAGGAGGGCTACTTCTTCATTACCGACCGACTCAAACGCATGATCAATGCCAGCGGCTTCAAGGTCTGGCCTGCCGAGGTCGAATCGCTGATGTTTCGCCACCCCTCCATTCAGGAAGCATGCGTGATCTCTGCCAAGGACGCGTACCGCGGCGAAACCGTCAAAGCCGTGGTCGTGCTGCGCGCAGGTCATGAAGGCACAACGGCAGAAGACATTCTTGAATGGTGCCGCATCAATATGGCCGTCTACAAGGCGCCGCGCATCGTGCAATTTGTGCAGGCGTTGCCCAAGAGCGGCAGCGGCAAAGTAATGTGGCGAATGCTGCAGGAGCAGGACGCGGCTGCTTAAGTTCTGAGAGGGAAAGCACGGGAGGAGGATACTTTCGCCCCCTTGCTTTTCACTCTGACACTTCGCGAATAGACAAGAAAAAGCCGCCCGAAGGCGGCTTTGGAATCGGCCTGTACTCAGTTTTTGAGCACTTCTACGACGTAGCGACGTTGGCCCGTGGCATCTACCTCGACCTCTCGACCGTGGACATCCGATTCAAAGCCGGGAATCTGGGCATCCTGCTCTTCGGCAATGCGCAGGTAGTTGAAGATGGCATCGGCTTTTTCGTTGTAAAGCTCTCCGGGCATGATGAGTGGAATACCAGGCGGGTAAGGAACCAGCATGGTCGCGGCAATGCGGCCCTTGAGCTCTTTGACCTCCACTTTCTCGACATTGCCTTGCACCAGCTGGTTGTAGGCTTCTGCAGGAATCATGGCCATATCGGGCTGCTCTACATACATCTCGCGCATGACCTTGGGCACATTGTGCTGGCGGTTGAACTGGTGCAGGCGGTCACATAGTTCACGTAGCCCCGTGTCTGCATACACCTGCGGGTGATTTGCCACCAGGTCGGGCAGGACAAGCGCCAGTGGCGTATTGGCCTCGTAGTGCTGCTTGAAGCTCATCAGCTCGGCCACGAGCGTGCCCCATTTTCCCTTGGTGATACCCATGGAGAAAAGCACCAGCAGCGAGTAGAGGTTGGTCTTTTCCACCACGATCCCGCGAGACCAGAGGAATTTGCTGACCACGCTGGCAGGAATCCCTTGTTCGCCCATCTGTCCATCCATCTCCAATCCAGGCATGGTCAGCGTGACCTTGATCGGGTCGATCATCACAAAGTTGTCGCTGAGCTGGTCAAAACCATGCCATTTGCCGTCGGGGCGCAACTGCCAGTCCTTGGGCTGGGCGGGCGGAATATGGGTCGAGGCTTCCTGCAGATTCTTAGCCACGATTTCCGGCTGCCAGACCTTGAACCACCAGTCTTTCTTGTCCAGATCAGATTCAATCTGCAGCATGGCACGGCGAAACGCCAGTGATTCGTCGTGCATTTCCTGCACCAGCGACTCACCCGCCTTGCCTTCCATCATCTTCGAGGCAATATCGCAGGCTGCGATCACCGGGTACAGCGGACTGGTCGAGGTGTGCATCATGAAGGCTTCGTTGAAGCGCCCCATGTCCAGTTGACGTTTGCGGCTGTTGCGCACATGAACCATCGAGGCCTGAGAGAAGGCCGCCAGCAATTTGTGGGTCGAGTGCGTGGTGAAGACGATGGCATCCTGCTCGCGCGGCTTGCCCTTGGCCATGCCGTAGTAGTGCTCGTAGAAGGGATGAAAGGCCGCGTAGGCATACCAGGCCTCGTCGAAATGCAGATAGTCGACGGCATTGCCTATCTTTTTTGCAATGCTCTCGGCGTTGTAGCAAAGCCCGTCATAGGTGGAGTTGGTGACCACGGCGATGCGCAGCTTGGCTCCGTTCTTGATGGCTTGGGCAGCCAGCGGATTTTGCGCAATCTTGGCCTGCATGGCTTTGGGCGAGAACTGCTCTTCGCTGATGGGGCCGATGATGCCGTGGGCATTGCGGCTGGGCGAGAAATACACCGGTATGGCTCCGGTCATGATCAAGGAGTGCAGCAAGGACTTGTGACAGTTACGGTCGACAAACACCACGTCACCACGCGCCACCGTGCCATGCCAAACGATCTTGTTGGCCGTCGAGGTGCCGTTGGTGACAAAGAATGTATGGTCAGCACCGAAGTTTTTGGCGGCCTCGGTCTCGGCCTGGCGTATCGGGCCGCTGTGGTCCAGCAATGAGCCGAGTTCGGGCACGGAAATTGACAGATCGCTGCGCAGCGTGTTCTCGCCAAAGTACTGGTGAAAAGCCCGGCCCACGGAGGATTTGGTGAAGGCGACGCCACCGGCATGGCCGGGCGTGTACCAGGAGTAATTGGACTTGGCCGTGTGCTTGATCAGTGCCTTGAAAAACGGCGGCAGCAAATGTTCCATGTACTCATCGGCGGCACGCATCACCTGGCGGGCAATAAAGCTCTTGGTGTCTTCGAACAGGTAGAAGTAGCCACGGGCGTACTTCACCAGGTTGGTTGGCACTTTTTCTACCGAGCCGCGCTCGCCGTAAAAGAAGACCGGTAGATGGGGGTGGCGTGCCAGGTTTTCTTCAAGCAGTTGCTGGATTTGCTCAAACTGCTGAGTGGCATCCTCGTCGGCGTCTATGGAGATCAGCACGGCCGAAGCTGCCAGATAGGTGCGTGCTGCCACGCGCGCATCGTCCAGCGTGAGATTGGCCATTACGCGCTGATTGGAATTTTCCAGCTCTTCCGCCAATGATCGAATGATGGTGCCGCGCAGGCGCGGAGATTCAAACTCGCTGTCGATGATGACGGTCGGATAGTCCAGGGCTTTGAAAAACATGGTCAGGCTCCGTTGCAGGGGTCGAGGGATGGAAAGGGGGTAGGGGTGGTTCAGGCTGGCTTGCCGGCGGCGGCTGCGCGTTCTTGGTCCAAGCGCAGCATGCGGGTGCTCACAAAACCGTAGAGCGTGAAGCCAAAGATGGTCGCCACGCCGCCGAGCAGCAGGGCTTCACTGCCCGAGCTGTAAAGAGCCAGATAGCTGTAGGCGGCCGCCACCCAGGAGATGATGTTGACCATCAAGGCCTTTTTCGGGGGAACGCCGGCCACTTTCTGGATGGTCATCAGTGCGGCCATGGACAGCACATAGGGCACCAGATTTGTGACAACGGCCAGGTTTGTCAGGGTGTCGAATTGCTTGGTCAGATCAGGACTGATGGTCAGCAAGGCCAGACCGGTCTGGCCCGCCAGCAAAATCAGCATGGCCACGATGGGGGTTCCGGCTTTGTTGACCTTGGCAAAGATGGGCAGGAAATAGCCCGTGTCGGCCGAGCTTTTGAACACCTGAGCGATGGTGAATTGCCAGCCCAGCAGCGAGCCAATGCAGGCCAGCACCATCAGACCCATGATGATTTGACCGACCAGAGGTGTGAACATGTGGGCGAACACCAGGCCAAACGGGGCCGTAGATGCTGCTAGGTCAGGGTTGGAGACAATGCCGGCCATGACATTGGTCGAAGCGATGTAGATCACGGCGGCACCAATCGTGCCCCCGAGCACGGCAATCGGCACGTTCTTTTCGGGGTTCTCTACCGCATCGGAGTTGGCGCAAGCCGATTCCATACCCAGAAATGCCCACAACGTGATCGCCACCGAGGAGCTGGCAGCCTGGAAGTAGGATAAGCCATGGGGATTCCATGCTTCTGCATAGGTGCTGGGGCTGAACCAGAACCAGCCAAAGGTGGAGACGCCCACCACCGGCAAAATCACGCCCCAGACGGTGACGCTACCGATCTTGCCGGTGATACCCGCTCCGCCGAAGTTGGCGAAGGTGGTAATCCACAGCAAAGCGATGGTTGTCAAACCAACACCCATAGGGCTGAGCTTCATGCCGAAAAGCTCAGTCATATAACCGACCGCCGTAATACCAATGGCCACATTGGCAATCAGCAGCGAAGCGCCGTAGGTGTAGTTGACGATGTAGTTGCCGGAACGGCCAAACGCGTATTCGGCGTAACCACCCATGCCGCCAGATTTACGGCTCAGCATGCCGCATTGGGCAAAACAATAAGCCAGAGCGAGTGAGCCGGTGGCCGTCACCAGCCAGGAGAGAATGGAGATCGCACCGACTTCTGCCAACTTGGTGGGTAGCAGCACAATGCCAGACCCCAACATATTGACTACGGTGAGCATGGTGAGCTGCACCACCGTCATTTTTTTGCCTTGTGTCATTTTTTCCCTCTTGGACCTTAGTTGAAAAACCTAGTGGGTTTCAGATAAAGCGGAGTTGGGTAGCGATCTGTGGATCGTGCCTAAGTATCTGCGTCTCTTCGGTATGTTGGCGAAGGCGCTCAAAGATAAGAAGCCTTATTGATGCCTGTTTTGCTTGAAATCAAAAGGGCCTCACTAAAATTTTGATTTCTGCATAGCGTTGAAAAGACTGAAGTTAATCTACCAAAATACAATTTTTTTTCAAGAATTAACTTTTATTAAAAAGCTCTTTGCCTATTTTTCGAAATATTTGCTTGACTCGGACCGTATTACTAGCATGGGAAAAATTAAGCAACTGCGTATCAGGGGTTGCGTTAGTGGGTACGGACGCCTCCTTTTCCTGAAGCGTGTGCACTGAATAGTTCTGAGTCATAGTCTGGAGTCTTGATGCACAGGAGGCCGTCATGGGCCATGCCGTTATTGCAATCGACATTGCCAAGAAGTTAGGTGATGTATGGGTGCATGCTGCATAGCGCGGCTACCGGGCAAACTCACTTCAGAACGTGAAGTGAACACAGGTAGTTTTGGATTGGTCGCCCTCAGATGCCGTTGACTGGGGTTAATGCGTCAGAAGGTCGATACAGCACATGTTGCCCCTCAGTGGCCAGTGATATATGTTTCAAATCCGACCGCCGTAAGAATGTGTTCAAAGTATTCTGAGTAAAGCGCCGAGAAAGCCAGCTTCACGAACTGCAATCGGGTGTTGAATAGAAGCCCGCAGTTCCTCAATAACTGCCTGCTCTTTTCCAGTAACGAAAAATGGTGCTCGACGATACAGGGCTTAGGAATGATCTTGAAACTATGCAATTCACTGCTTATGCGCATGCTCTGTAAAAGAGCACTGATGCTCGAAAAAGGTTCGCGACTGATTTCGCTAAGGTGGCTTTTTTTACTACCTGAGCTTGTTGTAAATCAAGCAAGACTTTGAACGGTTTATTTGATGTTTCTTTGTATGGCGCTGTCTTTTAAAGGCTGTATCTTCTGATGGTGAGTCGCTGCGGCTTGTCACTTTTTGGTCCGGCGTGCACACTAAAAACAGTACGTATATTGCACGCTCTGGAGTCTCTGTGAATCCACCTACTGCCTGGCGATTGGCCTTGATAGGCCTCGCCGTCCTGTTTGCAACTGCCGCTCAAGCCCAAACCGGATCGCTGCAGATCTACGGTCGCATCAACGCTTCGGTAGAGCGGTTCAAGATCGGCGATCAGCCTGCTGTCTTCGGCTTGCGCGACAACGACTCGCTATTTGGCTTGCGCGGAGAAGAAGATCTTGGCGGAAATTTGCGCGCAGGATTTGTGCTTGAAGGCGGCGTAGCGGTGGACAGGGGCACCATCAGCAGTGACGGCTTTTTTGGACGCAAGAGCGAAGTCAACCTCAGCGGGCGCTTTGGCATGCTGCGTTTGGGCACGCTGATCAGCGAGGCCTACTATGCCACCGCTGACCGCGTGAACCCGCACAACTACGACACCGGAGCATCGGCCGACGCTCTCTACGCATACGTGTCCAATGGCAAAAACCATATCTCATGGCGCCTTCCATCCTGGCAGCAATTGACGGTAGAGGTCGGAAGCAGCTTGCACGAAAAAACTGCCAACCCAGCCAAGAATGCCTGGGACCTGGCCGCCAACTACGACTTTGGAGACTGGTCGTTTGGCCTGGGATATGGCCAGTGGGGGCCTGCGCGCCAGGCCACGCTGCGCGCCAACTACCACATCGGCGCCTGGACCTTTGGGGCCTACCACCAGCACAGCCGCAACTGGGATACCGTGCTTTATGCGGTGGATCCCACACGCGGCAGCCACCGCACCACGCGTGTTGCGGCCATGTACACCACCGGAGCCAACGAGCTTCATATCAATATTGGTCGTGCCAGCGCCGCTAACCACCGGCCTGAGAGCCAGGCCTTGCAATGGACCTTGGCCTATAACTACAACTTCAGCCAGCGCACCAAGGTCTATGCGCTCTACACCCGCATACACAACGGCGCGCAGGCCAGTTACCGTACGGGCGAGCCGGGCGTCAGCTTTCATTCCTTCGCCGTAGGCATACGACAGTTCTTCTGAGCGGATTGACTCATTGAGGGTTCAAGGCGATTTGGCCATCTGGCTGAACCGGGGCATGCCGTGGCTCGCATGCATCTAATCTCAATCGATTCACCCAGATGGGCCCCTAAAAACGGCGGCCATGCATGACTACGTCTGGGGTTGAGAAAAGCTTGGCTCAGTGGGAGTTGTGCAACAAAGCCCCGTTGATGAGTCACTTTGCTGTAACACCCAGGCGCGGTTTGGGTGGCGGAAAGCAGCTGGAGTCGAACCAACCCGGGAGCGGCTGACGCCCCCCACCGGGTTTGAAGCCCGGCCGCGCCACCGGGCACGATTGCCTTCCTTTCAGGCAAGAGCTGCAGTCGCAACTCTTGTAGAAGATAGAGGACTCATTGTAGCCAGCAATTGCATGGCCGTTGACACCTTTGTGGACATAGCCCCGCGTTGCATGTCTTTAAATTCATTATCAATTTGATAGTGCAAAGCGCAAGTTCTGCATGGGCTGCAGGCCTGCGGGGCATTAAATTCAATGCGCCGCGCTTTTCCATTGCACATCGGGGCGCAGCAGGTGGGCGTCACGCACGCGGCGCGTGTAGCCTATGCGGTCGAAGAACTCGAGGATCTGAATGGCGCGCTTGCGGCCAAGACCTGTGGCGTCTCGGAAGGCGCTGGCTTCCACTTCACCATTGCGGGTTTGCGCAGCGATGTCAGTGGTCAAGGCTGCCAGCTCATCCATGCGGGCGGGCGCATAGAACAAGTCCTTGACGACCTGAAACAGCAGGCCTTGGCGTGAGAGCTTTTTTAGTAGCTGTCGCACCACTTCTTCACCCGCACTGTGGTCGCGGGCCAGGTCGCGCACCCAGGGTGGGTCGAAGCGGGCTGCAGCAATGGCGGGCAGCAGTTGCTCGGCCAAGGCTTGCTCGGCACTGCTGAGCTGGATGGTGTGCTGCGGCAGGTGCAGCCAAGCCCCTGTGCTGCTGAGCTGTTTTTGCGCCAGCAGCGCATCGACGAGACCTTGATAAAGCGCGTCGTAGCCAGAATTTTGCAGGCCGGGCAGAGCCATGCGGCGCAGGCGAGCTGCGTTGACGCCTGGCTCGTCGGGGGATTTTTCGTGAAAGCGGGAAAGACTCTCCACCACCTGCGTTTGCAACTGCTGCCAGCGCTGCTCACCCAGTACCAGTGCATCGCCATTGGCGACGGGCAGCTGGATGGTGCGGGCAATGGTTGTGTCATTCAGCGCATGGCCGCTGAGGCGTATGAGTTGCGAGCGGGCAATGCCGTGCGGGGCTTGCGCCACCAATGCAGAGAAGTCATGGCGCGTGATGAGCTGCTCCATGGCGTCGAGATAGGCCATGCGCTCGGGGCTGCGGCGCTTGCGGGCCGGGGCGTAGGGGTCAAGAACCATGCCGCCCGCGATGGTGTGGCTGGCTTGTGCGTTACGCAGAATCAGGCGGTCACCGGGGAGGGTGAAGACGGGAGCATCCAGCACCAGTTGCACGCGGGCCTCGGTGCCCGGTTCTATGGATTCGTCTTGCAGCAGTGCGACATGGCCGGTGGTGCGCTTGGTGCCCAGATGAATATGCACGGGCGTCCATTGCGCAAGGCTCGGAGCTTCGCTGAGCAGGTGCAGGTGGATGTCCAGACGATCGGTGGCCTGTAGCAGGCGCGGGTCCATGATCCAGTCGCCGCGCTCGATATCTTCTTTGGCAAGGCCTGCGATGTTGAGGGCGCAGCGCTGACCGGCCACGCCAATGTCACTGCTCTGGTTTTGTGCATGAATACTGCGCACACGCACGGACTGGCCGCTGGCCGAATGCACCAGTGAATCGCCTACTTTGACCTGGCCGTTAAAAACGGTGCCGGTGACCACCGTACCCTGACCGGGCAGGGTGAACACGCGATCGACGGCGAGTCTGAACAGGCCATCCTGCGGGCGGGCACTCATCATCTGGGCTTGCACATGCAGGTGCTCGCGCAGCGCTTGCACGCCTGTATTGCCGGGCTGGGCGGCATTGGTTTCAAAGATGGGGCTATCGGCCAGCGCGGTGACGGCGAGGATGGCCGTGATTTCACGGCGGACATCGAGCAAGCGCTGGGGCAGAACGCGGTCGGCCTTGGTCAGCGCCACGGTGCCGCGCTTGACGCCCAGCAGCTGCAGAATTTCAAGGTGTTCAATGGTCTGGGGCATCACGCCGTCATCGGCGGCGACGACGAGCAGGGCGTGATCGATTCCCGCGGCACCAGCGGCCATGGTGTGCACGAATTTTTCGTGACCGGGCACGTCGATGATGCCCAGCACATCGCCATTGGGCAGTGGGCTGTAAGCGTAGCCTAGCTCGATGGAAATGCCGCGGGCTTTCTCTTCCTTGAGTCGGTCAGTTTCCACGCCGGTGAGGGCGCGGACCAAGGTGGTTTTGCCGTGGTCGATATGGCCGGCGGTTCCGATAATCATGAGTGTCAGTCTTATTTTGATAGCTGCTAGCGCTTATACATCAAGCGCTGCAAGGCATTTTTATATCAAGTCCTCAGCGGGCGCAGGCCTAGAGCTGTTTCAAGCCAGTTGGCCAAGCTGCTCGACAAACAGGGCTTGCGCAGCGCTTTCAAGGCAGCGCAGGTCCAGCCAGAAAGCGTCGTCATGCAGGCGGCCAATAACAGGGCGGGGCAGGGCGCGAAAGCGTGCTTCGAGCTGGGTGAGCTGGCGACCTGCCTGCTTGCCACTTGCCGGATACATCTTGAGACCAAAACTGGGCAGGTTTTCAACGGGAAGGGCGCCGCTGCCAATCTGGCTGTTCATGGCGGCAGTTTCCACCACAAAGCCTTGGCCCAGCGCTTGCTGCAGCAGCGGCAGCAAGGTTTCAGCCTGCGCCTGCATGTCGGCTGCCTTGCGGGTGAAGAGGCGCAGCGTGGTCAGTTCTTCAGCCAGCTTTTCGGGATTGAGGTATAGGCGCAGCGTGGGTTCCAGCGCGGCCAGCGTGATCTTGCCAACGCGCAGGGCGCGTTTGAGGGGGTTTTTCTTGATCTGGGCAATCAATTCCTTCTTGCCCACGATGATGCCGGCCTGAGGGCCACCCAGCAGTTTGTCGCCGCTGAAGGTGACGATGTCGGCGCCGGACTCCACAGTCTCGCGCACGGTCACTTCATAGGGCAGGCCCCAGTCGCGCATGTCGATCAGGGTGCCGCTGCCCAGGTCCACGATCATGGGTAGTTGGTGGCCGTGCGCAATGCCTGCCACATCGGCGTCGCTGACGGCTTTGGTAAAGCCGGTGATGGCGTAGTTGCTGCAATGCACCTTCATCAGCGCGCCGGTGTGCTCGCCGATAGCGCCTGCGTAGTCTTTCTCGTGGGTGCGGTTGGTGGTGCCGACTTCGATCAGCTTGGCGCCCGCGCGGGTCATCACGTCGGGGATGCGGAAGGCACCGCCAATCTCCACCAGCTCGCCGCGCGAGACAATGACTTCTTTGCCCATGGCCATGGTGGACAGCACCAGCAGCACGGCGGCGGCATTGTTGTTGACGACGGTTGCGGCTTCTGCACCGGTCAGCTCGCAGATCAACGATTCGACCAGGTCATCGCGGTCGCCGCGGCTACCGTCTTGCAAGTCATATTCAAGGTTGGCGGGGGAACTCAAGGCCTGCACGACGGCATCAATGGCGGCCTGCGGCAGCAGGGCTCGGCCCAGATTGGTGTGCAGCACGGTGCCGGTGAGGTTGAGCACTGGTTGCAGACGCGGTGCAAAGCGGGCCTGCAGCTGGCGTTGAGCACTTTGCACAATGCTGGTGAGGTCTGCTTGCACGGGCTGACCTGGTTGATCGGCTGAACCCAGCAACTGTTGGCGCAACTGCGTGAGCACATTGCGGGCGGCTTTGGTGCAGGCGTCCAGTCCGTAGGCTTCGCGCAGTGGCTGCATTTCAGCGACCAGCAAAACCTTGTCCACGGCGGGCAGCTGTGAGGGGTGCGAAATTTCGGCGGAGGTCGCTGCAGTGGTGCTCATGGACGGGATGTTTTGAATCTCTGGATATGGAAAAGGCGGCAGGTACCAGCCCTGCCGCCTTCATTATGGTGGCGGTTGGCCTTGGGTAGACTCAGGCGGCGGGGTCTACCAGCTCGTTGCTGAGTTCGCTCTCTTGCTCTTCGGCCACGGCCACAAATAGCAGAGGGTTGGCGCTGGCACGCTGGAACTTTGTTTCGCTCATCAGCAGGTCCAGCATCAGGCTGGCCAGGTCGTCAGCCAGAGGCTCGGCCATGGGGTTCTTTTCCTGATTGACGATCTTGCGGTAGCAGCCGCATTCCTCGCAGGTTTCTGCCAGAACTTCCTCACCAGCACCTTCAAGGCCCTGGTAGTGAATGCCTTTGGTGGATTCGCAGTGCGTGCACTTGACGCGCACCATGTGCCATTCGCAGGCGCAGGTGCCGCAGTGGGCATAGCGGTGGCCGGCCATCTTGCCGCCAATACGGACAACGCTGGCGACAGGTTCACTGGCGCAGATCGGGCAGATGCTGGCGGGGTCGGTATAGGGTACGTCGCGGGGGCTGAGGCTGGCCGAGCGCTTGGTGAAGGTGACTTGCAGCGCTGCCATGATGAAGGGGGCCATGCCTACGTGACGTGCGGCCACTTCTTTTTGCAGCAGCTTTTTGGCAATGTCGGCACGGGCTTCGGGGGCCAGTGCGCGCAGTTCTTTGAGCAGGGGCTGCAGTGGTGCGGGCAGGCCCTCGCTGCCTTGCAGCGTATCGAGCATATTGTCCAGCACTGTTTGCCAGACGGGATCAATGGTGTCCACTGCGGGCAGCAGGGGCATGGAATGCTCCTGGGCCCGGGCCATCAGTGCTGCATCAGGCGCGGTGATTTCCACTGCTGCGACGGCCTTGTGCTGCGCGTCCATGATCTGCGCTACAAATTGCAGGTAGTCAGCAATCGGGTTGCCATTGGCCAGTTGACGCAAGCGTGCAGCGCGCTCGGCGAACAGGCTGCTCACCTGGGGCAGCAAGATGCGGGGAAAGCTGGTGTGATCCAGTGCTTCGATTTCACCGGGTTGGAGGATGCGTTGCATTATTCATTCCCAAAAAATAAATGGCCGCCGACCACCATGATGGAGGTCGGCGGCTTCATTCAGGCGTAAGGCCTGAGGCCGGCTAGGGCAATTACTTGTCTTCGCCAGTGACCTTGCGGAACCACAGTGGGTGGTGGAAGCGTGCCCAGCTACGTGTCACGGTGCCACGGGTCATGGCGCGGATGGTGCCTTTGGTCCAGATCGCTGCGTAGATGTGCGCAATGATCAGGCCGATCAGGCCAAAGGCGCTGATGGCATGCACCAGAGAGCCGATGCGAACAACGGTCACGGGCAGATTCCACCAGGCGCGCCACATCAGCACACCGGTCACGGTCAGGCCGAGCATGCACAACACCAGCAACCAGAAGAGAACCTTCTGGCCGCCGTTGTACTTTTCAACGGGGGGCATTTTTTCATGCTCGCCATTGACCAGTGCACCTACGTTCTTGAGCCATTCCACATCGCGGTCCTTGATGATGTTCAACTGCCAGAAGCGGAAGAACATCATGATGAAACCGACGGCCATGACGACGCCGATGTAGGGGTGCAGGATGCGCGTCCAGGGGCCTCCACCGAACAGGTTCGTCATGAAGAAGAACGAGGGGTGAAAGAACGCCAGGCCGGACAGTGCCAGCAGCACAAAGCTGATGGCAACTACCCAGTGGTTGACGCGCTCGCCGGCGGTGTAGCGCTGGATGTCACGAGAGCGGCTTTTCATGAGCGGTTCTCCTTGCTCTGTTCAGCTTTGCGGGCTTCTTCGGCTTCCAGCTCCTCGGGCACTTCCAGAGGACCCTTGGTGATGTAGTGGAAGAAGCTGCCAACGGCCGCTGCACCCAGAGCTGCCAGAGCCAGAGGCTTGGCAACACCCTTCCACAGCGACACCATGGGGCTGATGGACGGATCGTCCGGCAGGCCCTTGTACAGCGAAGGCTTGTCCGCATGATGCAGAACGTACATCACGTGTGTGCCACCCACGCCTTGTGGGTCATAGAGGCCAGCCTTTTCGTAGCCGCGTTCCTTGAGGTCGACGACACGGCGGGACGCTTGTTCCTTCATGGCATCTTTGGTGCCGAACTGGATAGCGCCGGTGGGGCAGGTCTTGACGCAGGCAGGTTCCTGGCCAACAGCCACGCGGTCAGAACACAAGGTGCACTTGTACGCCTTGTTGTCCTTCTTGGAGATGCGCGGAATATTGAACGGGCAGCCCGTCACGCAGTAGCCGCAGCCCACGCACTGGTCTTGCTGAAAGTCCACGATGCCGTTGGCATATTGGACGATAGCGCCAGGCGAGGGGCAGGCTTTCAAGCAGCCTGGGTCTTCGCAGTGCATGCAGCCATCCTTGCGGATCAGCCACTCCAGGTTGCCTGTAGCTTCGTTTTCGTACTCGGTAAAGCGCATCACGGTCCACGACTGATCGGTCAGATCGGTCGGGTTGTCGTATACGCCGGCAGCTGCCGTACCGACTTCATCACGAAGGTCGTTCCACTCCATGCAGGCTGTCTGGCAAGCCTTGCAGCCAATGCATTTGGAGACGTCGATCAGCTTGGCGACTTCGCCCGCGTGCGCATCACGCGCACTGGGGGCAGGAGTCGTCGTGGCCGAGCGGCGCTTGATATCGAGAGACATGGTTGAGGACATCAGCGTGGCTCCTTAGATCTTTTCCACCTTCACGAGGAAGGTCTTGGATTCAGGGGTCAAGCTGTTACCGTCACCCACGGAGGCTGTCAGGTTGTTAGCCAGATAGCCCTTGCGTCCCGTTGTGGAGAAGCCCCAGTGAATCGGCACGCCCACGTGATGGATGGTCTTGCCATCAATCTGCATAGGCTTGATGCGCTTGGTCACTACAGCCACGGCCTTGATAAAGCCACGCTTTGACGAAACCTTGACGTTCTGCCCGGTGGCAATACCCAGCTCCTTGCCCAAGGCCTCGCCAATTTCCACAAACTGCTCGGGCTGAACAATGTTGTTCAGCTGAACGTGCTTGGTCCAGTAGTGGAAGTGCTCGGTCAGGCGGTAAGTCGTACCCACATGTGGATAGTCCTTGGGGTCGCCCTGCGTGCCCTTGGCGGTGTCGAGGATACGGATGATGGGGCTGATGACGGCCAGCTTGTTCTTGGGATACATGGGGTTGTATCCAAGCGGGTTGTCAAACGCCTCATAGTGCGTGGGGAACGGTCCTTCTATCAGACCCTTGCGGGCAAACAGGCGGGCCACCCCTTCGGGGTTCATGATGAACGGATTGGTGGTCTCCGGCGGCAAGGTCGGGGCGATATCTGGTACGTCAGCACCACCCCAGTTTTTGCCATTCCACTTGATCAGAACGCGGTCAGGGTTGAAAGGCTTGCCTTCACGGTCGCACGATGCACGGTTGTACAGCACGCGGCGGTTGGCAGGCCAGGCCCAGGCCCAGTTCAGCGTATTGCCAATGCCAGTTGGGTCGCTGTTGTCACGGCGAGCCATTTGGTTGCCAGACGAGGTCCAGGCACCAGCCCAGATCCAGCAGCCACCCAGCGTGGTGCCGTCATCGCGCATTTCGCCAAAACCGCCCAGTTGCTCGCCCGCTTTGCG
This sequence comes from Comamonas sp. 26, assembly GCF_002754475.1. Taxonomy (NCBI): domain Bacteria; kingdom Pseudomonadati; phylum Pseudomonadota; class Betaproteobacteria; order Burkholderiales; family Comamonadaceae; genus Comamonas; species Comamonas sp. 26. The sequence continues at coordinate 2,277,220 of NZ_PEFL01000001.1, read as the reverse complement.
GATGAGCTTGGTGGGGTCCTTAGGATCGAACAGATCTACCAGTGCACGGCCGTTGTATTCCTTGGCTACTTCCTCGGCAGAGGGGTGAGCGGATTCGGCGTAAGGCCAGAACAGGTTGGTAATGGGATCGGCAAACTTGCCGCCATCCTTCTGGTAGAGAGCCTTCAGGCGCAGATGCAGGCCCGACATGATCGCGATGTCAGTCTTGGCTTCTCCTGGTGGCTCTGCAGCCTTCCAGTGCCACTGCAGCACGCGTGAAGAACTGACCACGGCACCTTCTTCTTCAGCGAAGCAGGTGGTTGGCAGACGGAACACTTCGGTCTGAATCGAGGCCGAGTCCACATCGTTGAATTCGCCGTGGTTTCTCCAGAACTCGGAAGTTTCTGTGACCAGCGGATCCATGATGACGAGGAACTTCAGCTTCTTAAGGCCTTCGCGCACGCTGTTGCTGTTGGCCAGCGCTGCCAGCGGGTTAAAACCTTGGGCGATATAGCCGTTGATTTGACCCTTGGTCATCAGCTCAAACACCTGCAGCATGTCGTACTGCTTGTCCAGCTTGGGCAAATAGTCAAATGCCCAGTTGTTCTCAGCAGTTGCAGCGGGACCCCACCATGCCTTCATCAGGCTGACGTGGAACTTGGGCGTGTTCGACCAATAGTTCATCTGACCAGGACGCAGCAACTTTGGCGTGCGCGAGGCGATGTACTGGTCGTAGTCTTGCTCGGCTTCGTTTGGAAGCGTCAGGTACCCTGGAAGCGAAGCAGACAGAATGCCCAGGTCGGTCAGCCCCTGAATGTTGGAGTGGCCACGCAGCGCGTTCATGCCGCCGCCAGCGATACCGATATTGCCTAGCAGCAGCTGGATCATGGCGCCGGTACGCAGGATCTGCGCACCTGTGGTGTGCTGAGTCCAGCCTAGGGCGTACATGATGGTCGCAACGCGACCGGCTTCGGCGGTCGATGCCAGCTTCTCGCACACGTGCAGGAATTTTTCCTTGGGTGTGCCGCAGATGGATTCCACCTTTTCAGCGGTGTAGCCAGCGTAGTGCTTCTTGAGCCACTGATAGACGCAGCGGGGGTGCTCCAGAGTCGGATCCACCTTCACAAAGCCATCTTCACCCAGTTCGTAGTCCCACGACGCCTTGTCGTAAGTACGTTTTTCAGGGTTGTAGCCAGAGAAAATACCTTCGTCGAACGCAAAGTCCTCGCGCACGATGAACGAGAAGTCCGTGTAGTTCTTCACATACTCGTGATGAATCTTGTCGTTCGTGAGCAGGTAATTGATCACGCCACCAAGGAAGACGATGTCCGAGCCAGAGCGGATCGGTGCATAGAAGTCAGCCACGGATGCCGAACGGTTAAAGCGCGGATCGACCACCATGAAGTGAGCCTTGTTGTGCTCCTTCGCTTCGGTCACCCACTTAAAGCCGCAGGGGTGTGCTTCGGCGGCATTACCGCCCATGATCAAAATAACGTCCGCGTTCTTGATGTCGACCCAATGGTTCGTCATCGCTCCACGGCCAAACGTCGGGGCAAGACCTGCCACCGTCGGGCCGTGTCAGACACGTGCTTGGTTATCGAGTGCAAGAAGGCCCCAGGAACGGGCCACTTTGTGCGTGATGTAGCCGGCTTCATTGCTGGCAGCCGATGCGGCCAGCATGCCGGTGGTCAGCCAGCGGTTGACCTTCTGGCCTTTTTCGTTGGTTTCAACGAAGTTGGCGTCGCGGTCATCCTTGAGCAGCTTGGCAATGCGGTTCAGAGCATCGTCCCAGGACATGCGCTTCCACTCCGAAGAGCCTGGTGCGCGGTACTCTGGGTACTTGAGGCGGTTAGGGCTGTGGACGAAGTCCAGCAGCGATGCACCCTTGGGGCACAGTGTTCCGCGATTGACCGGGTGATCCGGGTCGCCTTCCACGTGCAGTACGGACAGACGGGTATTTTTGGCGCCGTCGCCCAAGGAGTACATCAAGATTCCGCAGCCTACTGAGCAGTAGGTGCAGGTTTGGCGAGTTACGGTGGTGGATGACAGTTTGTACTGCCGCACCTCAGCAAGAGCAGCTGTGGGTGAAAAACCCATCAGCGCCATACTGGAACCCGCCAGAGCCGAACCAGTCACTTTCATGAACTGGCGTCTGGAGAATTGGACCATCGTGGGGTACCTTTTCGGTTGAACGCTTATGTGAAAGCAAATTTTACGGCTTGGCCCTTTTTTGATAGCAGTAACAAACCCTTAATTGTTGAGTAAGGCTGAGCGTCTTTGATTGTTTTAATTCGCTTTTGTTTTTCTTAATGACCGCCATACCTTTTGGCTATGGAATGATTGCTGTCATTTACGGTCAATATTTAGGGCTCAACTCCGGGGTTTTCTGGCTTGATTTCAAGCGGTTTGCTGACTTCTTTTGTCTCTATTGTCTTGTCTTCGATTGCGCGTTTTTGATCGAATTCAGTGCTCAGCTGCTTTTCTTCTTGTTCCTGCATGGAGGTAAACAACTCCCAGGCGGCCATAAAGAGGGCGGCAATCGCAGGTCCGATGACAAAGCCAGAGAGTCCAAACAAGGCCATGCCGCCCAGCGTAGAGATCAAGACAACATAGTCCGGCATCTTGGTGTCTTTGCCGACCAGCAAAGGTCGAAGTACATTGTCTACCAGTCCAATCACCACAACCCCGTAAGCGGCAAGGATGACACCTTGGGTGACTTCGCCGGTGGCGAAAAAGTAGATCGCCACCGGGCCCCAGACCAGACCTGCCCCCACGGCAGGCAGCAGGGATAGAAAGGCCATGACAACGGCCCACAGCACGGCACCTTGAATGCCAAGAATCCAGAAAATCAGACCACCCAATGCACCCTGTGCCGCAGCAACAGCCAGGTTGCCTTTGACCGTGGCGCGGATGACGGTAATGAACTTGGTAGCAAGCTCGCGTTTGTGGTCGGGCGCCAGAGGGGTAGCAACCCAGATACGGGCGACCAGCGCTTTGCCATCACGCAGCAAAAAGAAGATCAGATACAGCATTACGCCGAAGCCGACCACGAAGCCCAGTGTGTTCTGACCGAGGCCCACGGCCTTGGTGGCCGCCAGCTTGCTCACTTGCAGCGCAATATTGGAAAGCTTGTTCTGAATCTCGGCCAAAGTGCCCAGATGCAGCTTATCCATCCAGGGCGTCATCCATGAGGGCAGGGCGTTGAAGACCTGCTCCACGTAGCTGCCTGCGGACAGGTTACCGCTGTTGATGCGGTCGTAAATGGCGGCAGTCTCTTTGATGAGGGACAGGCTGATCAAGACCAGCGGAAAAATCACCATTACCAGACTGATCAGCAGGGTTGCAAGTGCTGCCAGTGTTGGTTTTTGGGGCATTCGCGCCAGCAGCTTTCGGTGCAGGGGGGCAAAGACAATGGCAAACGTGACACCCCAGAAAATAGCTACGGCATATTCCTGCAGAACCAAGCCGAAACCTAGGGTAACTGCTATCAAAAGAAGAATAAATGCACGTTTGTGAAGCGGCAGAAGCGGCATGCGAATCCTTGTTTGTAGGGTTCACGCAATGTAAGCGAGTCCGTGGCTTGTAAACATCATGTCTTTTATAAGACTCGGGCTTTGAACGGTGGCACAATGTCTCTCGCAACTTCAGGCCTTCCCTTGCCACAGTCGCATCCGCCAACCGGTACAGCCGTGTCGCGGAAGGTACTACAAACCAGCTAATGCTCTCCAAAGGAGAGCGGAGGTCAGCGAAACATGAGCGATCAGTCAACGATCTATCAAGCCTATGAAGGCAACACTTACCTTTTCGGCGGCAATGCGCCTTATGTCGAAGAGATGTATGAGAACTACCTGGCCAACCCCAGCAGCGTTCCCGATTCCTGGCGCGAGTACTTCGACGCTCTGCAGCATGTGCCTGCAGTCGACGGTACCGACAACAAGGACATCCCACACCTGCCTGTGATCAATGCTTTTGCCGAACGTGCAAAGCAAGGTGGCACCAAGGTGGTCGTGGCTTCCGGTGCCGACTCTGAACTGGGTCGCAAGCGCACTGCCGTGCAGCAGCTGATTGCTGCGTACCGCAATGTGGGCCAGCGCTGGGCTGATCTGGATCCTCTGAAGCGCACTGAGCGCCCCGAAATTCCCGAGCTGGAGCTGTCTTTCTACGGCTTCACCGATGCCGACCAAGAAGTGGTGTTCAACACCAGCAACACCTTCTTCGGCAAGGAAACCATGACACTGCGCGAGCTGATGAATGCTTTGCGCGAGACATACTGCGGCACTCTGGGTGCTGAGTACATGTATGCCACCAATCAAAACCAGAAACGCTGGTGGCAACAACGCCTGGAATCCATCCGTTCCAAGCCCACTTTCAACGCCGACGAAAAGAAGCGCATTCTGGATCGTCTGACGGCTGCTGAAGGTCTGGAGCGTTACCTGCACACCAAGTATGTGGGCCAGAAGCGCTTCTCGCTGGAAGGTGGTGAGTCCTTCATCGCTGCTATGGATGAGCTGATCAACTCTGCCAGCGCCAAGGGCGTGCAGGAAGTCGTGATCGGTATGGCTCACCGTGGCCGTTTGAACGTGCTGGTCAACACCCTGGGCAAGATGCCTAAGGATCTGTTCGCCGAGTTCGATCACACCGCTCCTGAAGATCTGCCTTCCGGTGACGTGAAGTACCACCAGGGTTTCAGCTCTGATGTGTCCGCCAAGGGTGGCCCTGTTCACCTGTCGCTGGCGTTCAACCCCTCTCACCTGGAAATCGTCAACCCCGTGGTTGAAGGCTCTGTGCGCTCGCGCATGGACCGTCGTGATGACCCCCACGGCAAGCAAGTGCTGCCCGTGCTGGTTCACGGTGATGCCGCTTTTGCCGGTCAGGGCGTGAATCAGGAAACTTTGGCTCTGTCCGAAACCCGTGGCTACACCACTGGCGGTACGGTCCACATCATCATCAACAATCAGATCGGCTTCACCACCTCTGACCCCCGCGACCTGCGCTCCACGATGTATTGCACCGACATCGTCAAGATGATCGAGTCGCCCGTCCTGCACGTGAACGGTGATGATCCTGAAGCAGTGTGCCTGGCCATGCAACTGGCTCTGGAATTCCGTATGGAATTCTCCAAGGACGTGGTTGTTGACATCATCTGCTTCCGCAAGCTGGGTCACAACGAGCAAGACACTCCTGCCCTGACACAGCCTCTGATGTACAAGAAGATCGGTGCCCACCCCGGCACGCGCAAGCTGTACGCTGACAAGCTGGCCACTCAAGGTCTGGGCGATACGCTGGGCGACGAGATGGTCAAGGCCTACCGCGCTGCCATGGACGAAGGTCGTCACACACAAGATGTGGTGTTGACCAACTTCAAGAGCAAGTACGCCGTGGACTGGAGCCCGTTTGTGGGCAAGACCTGGACTGACGCTGGCGACACCGCCATTCCTCTGGCCGAGTGGAAGCGTCTGGCCGAGAAGATCACCACCCTGCCAGCCAGCGTGAATCCTCATGCACTGGTCAAGAAGGTGTATGACGACCGCGCAGCCATGGGTCGCGGCGATGTGAACGTGGACTGGGGTATGGGTGAAACCATGGCTTTCGGCTCGCTGGCTGCCTCGGGCTTCCCCGTGCGTCTGTCGGGTGAAGACTCCGGTCGCGGCACATTTACCCACCGCCACGCTGTGGTTCACGATCAAAAGCGTGAAAAGTGGGACGAGGGCACATATATCCCTCTGCAAAACGTGGCCGACAACCAGGCTCCGTTCGTCGTGATCGACTCCATCCTGTCTGAAGAGGCAGTGCTGGGCTTCGAATACGGCTACGCATCGAATGATCCCAACACTCTGGTGGTCTGGGAAGCTCAGTTCGGCGACTTCGCCAACGGCGCCCAAGTGGTGATCGACCAGTTCATCGCCTCCGGTGAAGTGAAGTGGGGTCGTGTGAACGGCCTGACTCTGATGCTGCCACACGGCTATGAAGGCCAGGGCCCTGAGCACAGCTCGGCTCGCCTGGAACGCTTCATGCAGCTGGCTGCTGACGCCAACATGCAGATCGTGCAGCCCACAACGGCCAGCCAGATCTTCCACGTGCTGCGTCGTCAGATGGTGCGCAACCTGCGCAAGCCACTGATCATCATGACTCCCAAGTCGTTGCTGCGTAACAAGGACGCCACTTCGCCTCTGTCCGAGTTCACCTCTGGTGGTTTCCAGACCGTGATCCCCGAGCAGGACGAGTCCATCGTCAAGAACGCCGCCAAGGTCAAGCGCATCATCGCCTGCTCGGGCAAGGTGTACTACGATCTGGTGAAGAAGCGTACAGAGAAGGAAGCCAAGGACGTGGCCATCATCCGCGTCGAACAGCTGTATCCCTTCCCCCACAAGGCATTCGCTGCCGAAGTGAAGAAGTACGCCAACGCTGCTGACATCGTGTGGTGCCAGGATGAGCCTCAGAACCAGGGTGCCTGGTTCTTCATTCAGCACAATATTCACGAAAACATGCGTGAAGGCCAGAAGCTGGGCTATTCCGGTCGCGCTGCGTCCGCTTCGCCTGCTGTGGGCTACTCGCATCTGCACCAAGAGCAACAAAAGGCACTGGTGGAAGGCGCATTCGCCAAACTCAAGGGTTTTGTTCTGACCAAATAAGGCAGTCAAACCGCTTCTCTACGTTTGTTCGTATCAGACAAAACACTTTTGGAAAGAAATAAAATGGCTATCGTTGAAGTCAAAGTCCCCCAGTTGTCCGAATCCATCGCTGAAGCAACCATGCTGACCTGGAAGAAAAAGGTTGGCGAGGCTGTGGCCGTGGACGAAATCCTCATCGAAATCGAAACCGACAAGGTCGTGCTCGAAGTGCCTGCTCCTTCTGCTGGCGTGATCACCGAAATCCTGCAAGGCGACGGTGCAACCGTGGTAGCTGAGCAGCTGATCGCCAAGATCGACTCCAACGCTGTGGCGGGTGCCGTGGCTGCAGCTCCGGCTGCCTCGGCTCCTGCTGCTGCTCCCGTGGCAGCGCCTGCCAGTGCAGACAAGAGCGGTGTGGCCATGCCTGCCGCCGCCAAGATCCTGGCCGACAACAACCTGTCCGCAGCCAATGTGGCTGGTTCCGGCAAGGACGGCCGCGTGACCAAGGGTGATGCACTGACCGCCATCAAGGCTGGCGCTGCCATCCCAACCGGCGCACCCAAGGCTGCACTGGCTCAGGCGGCTTCGCCTGCCGCTCCCGCAATTCTGGGCGAGCGCCCAGAGCAGCGCGTGCCCATGACACGTCTGCGTGCCCGTATTGCCGAGCGCCTGCTGCAGTCGCAAGCCACCAACGCCATCCTGACCACGTTCAATGAAGTGAACATGGCTCCCGTGATGGACATGCGCAAGAAGTTCCAGGACCAGTTCACCAAGGAACATGGCGTGAAGCTGGGCTTCATGTCCTTCTTTGTCAAGGCTGCTGTACACGCTCTGAAGAAGTTCCCTGCGGTGAACGCTTCGGTGGACGGCAACGACATCATCTATCACGGTTACTTCGATATCGGTATCGCTGTGAGCTCGCCTCGCGGTCTGGTGGTGCCCATCCTGCGCAATGCAGACCAGATGAGCTTCGCTGACATCGAAAAGAAGATCGCCGAGTTCGGTCAAAAGGCCAAGGAAGGCAAGCTGGGCATTGAAGAAATGACCGGCGGTACTTTCTCCATCTCCAATGGCGGTACCTTCGGCTCGATGATGTCTACCCCCATCATCAACCCTCCTCAGTCCGCCATTCTGGGTGTGCACGCCACCAAGGACCGCGCTGTGGTCGAAAACGGTCAGATCGTGATTCGCCCCATGAACTACTTGGCCATGTCTTATGACCACCGCATCATCGACGGCCGCGAAGCTGTTCTGAGCCTGGTGGCCATGAAGGACGCGCTGGAAGACCCATCCCGTCTGCTGTTTGATCTGTAATTCCCCGCAGGTCGAGATTCGATAAGGCCCACCACCAAAAGCGGTGGGCTTTTTTGCAGCTAAACAGAGTAAAGATTTAAATCATGAGCAAGCAATTTGACGTCGTCGTTATCGGCGCAGGCCCTGGCGGCTACATCGCTGCAATCCGTGCAGCACAACTGGGTTTCAACGTCGCCTGTATCGACGAGTGGAAGAATGCTGCGGGCGGCGCTGCTCCCGGCGGTACTTGCACCAACGTGGGTTGTATCCCTTCCAAGGCACTGCTGCAGTCTTCCGAGCATTTCGAACATGCCAAGCTGCACTTTGCTGACCACGGTATCTCCACCGGCAAGGTTGAGATGGATGTGGCCAAGATGATTGGTCGCAAGGAAGCCATTGTTAAGCAGAACAACGACGGCATCTTGTACCTGTTCAAGAAGAACAAGGTCACTTTCTTCCACGGCCGTGGCTCCTTCGTCAAAGCTGCTGAAGGCAGCTATGAAATCAAGGTGGCTGGCAAGGAAGAAGAAATCATCACCGGCAAGCAAATCGTTGTGGCCACAGGCTCCAACGCCCGTGCTCTGCCCGGCGTACCTTTCGATGAAGAGAACATCCTCTCCAACGACGGCGCTTTGAGCCTGGGCAAGGCTCCCAAGAAACTGGGCCTGATTGGCGCTGGCGTGATCGGTTTGGAAATGGGTTCGGTCTGGCGTCGCCTGGGCACGGAAGTGACCGTGCTGGAAGGCATGGACAAGTTCCTGCCCGTGGTGGACGAGCAAATCGCCAAGGAAGCCAAGAAGGCTTTCGACAAGCAAGGTCTGAAGATCGAGCTGGGCGTGAAGATCGGCGAAGTCAAGACCGGCAAGAAGGGCGTGTCCGTTGCCTACACCAACGCCAAGGGCGAAGCCCAGACGCTGGATGTGGACAAGCTGATCATCTCGATTGGTCGTACCGCTAACACCATCGGCCTGAACGCTGAAGCCGTGGGCCTGGCTCTGGATGAGCGCGGTGCCATTGTGGTGGACGATCTGTGCAAGACCAATCTGCCAGGTGTGTGGGCTGTGGGCGACGTGGTGCGTGGACCCATGCTTGCACACAAGGCAGAAGAAGAAGCTGTGGCTGTGGCCGAACGCATCGCTGGTCAGCATGGCCATGTGAACTTCGCCACCATCCCATGGGTAATCTACACCAGCCCTGAAATCGCATGGGTGGGCCGCACCGAGCAGCAACTAAAGGCTGACGGCGTCAAGTACAAGGCGGGCACCTTCCCGTTCCTGGCCAACGGCCGCGCTCGTGCTCTGGGCGACACGACCGGCATGGTCAAGTTCCTGGCCGATGCCGAGACTGATGAAATTCTGGGCGTGCACATGGTTGGTCCCATGGTGTCCGAGCTGATCTCTGAAGCCGTGGTGGCCATGGAGTTCAAGGCATCGAGCGAAGACATCGCCCGTATCTGCCACGCACACCCCTCGCTGTCGGAATCCACCAAGGAAGCCGCTCTGGCCGTGGACAAGCGCACACTGAATTTCTAAAGTTTTATCAGTCTTGCGCGCAGGTTGTTGACATGGCTGTGAAGTACCAGCGCGCAAGCTGAGTTTCTTTTAGAATTTGGACCAAAATGGCTGCTAGCGCTTAATACATAAGCGGTAGCAGCTATTATTTTTTGAGCATCTGGAGACGACGGTGAATGTAAAACAGGCCTATGAGGCAGAACTGGCCGCCAAGGGATTCAAAAGCGATCCTGCACAACTGCATGCTGTTGAGGCGTTGCAGCGCTGCGCTGATGAATGGACGGCCTACAAAGGCAAGCGCTCCAATGCTCTCAAGAAACTGATCAATCACCCGAACCTGCCCAAGGGCGTCTATATGTACGGCGGGGTGGGGCGCGGCAAGAGCTTTCTGATGGAATGCTTTTTCAACGCCGTGCCCATCAAGCGCAAGGTGCGTCTGCACTTTCACGAATTCATGCGTGAGGTGCATCGCGAGATGCATCTCATGCAAGGCACGCAGAACCCGTTGGATGCGCTGGGTGCCAAGATCTCCAAGAAGTACAAGCTGATCTGTTTTGACGAATTTCATGTGGCCGATATCACGGACGCCATGATTCTCTACAAGCTGCTGGAATCGCTGTTTGCCAATGGCGTGGGCTTTGTGACGACCTCCAATTTCGAGCCGGACGGACTCTACCCTGGCGGCCTGCACCGGGACCGCATCCTGCCTGCGATTGCCTTGCTCAAGGAGCGCATGGAAGTGGTGAATGTGGACAACGGCACTGACTATCGTCGCCGCACGCTGGAAGACGCCAAGCTCTACCATTGCCCGCTGGGAGCCGAGGCTGAAGCGGCCATGACGGACACCTTCAATCGTCTGGCCGAAGCCCATGACGAAGAGCCAGTGATGCAGATCGAGACCCGAAAAATTGCGGCCAAGCGCCGTGCAGGTGGCGTGGTCTGGTTTGATTTTCGCGAGCTGTGCGGCGGCCCGCGCTCGCAAAACGATTACCTTGAAATTGCCACGCAGTTCCATACTGTCTTGTTGTCTGATGTGCCTGAACTGCATGTCAACATGGCATCGGCCGCGCGGCGTTTTACGCTGCTGGTGGATGTGCTGTATGACCGCCATGTCAAGCTCATCATGTCGGCGGCGGTGCCGCCCGAGCAAATTTATACTGAGGGTCCGTTGTCCCATGAATTTCCGCGCACCGTTTCGCGTTTGAACGAGATGCGCTCCAAGGAATATCTGGCGCTGGAGCGCCGCGTGGTCGACACCAGCTTGACCTGACAGTCAAGCGCTGCGGCCAGGCGTTTTAAGATGCCTGGATACCTGTCTGTACTAAAGCCTCAAGTTGATGAAGATGCCTACTCCTTTTGCCCAGCTGACCAGCCTCCGCTTTACTGCTCTGGCACTTACCCCCATTGCTGCGGTCTGGGTGCTTTGCGCGCCAGCCAATGCTCAGGTGCCGGGCGAGGGGCAGCAGACGCAAAAAGCTGCGGCGCAGCAGCAGCGCGAGCAGTTGCTGAAAGAGCATGAAGCAGAGCGCGCAGAAATTGTGCGACAGCGAGCGCTGATTGAGCAGCAGCATGTGGCAGAGGACAAGCTGTGCTACCAGAAGTTCTCTGTCGAAGGCTGCCTGGCCGATGCGCGAGAGAAAGCTCGCCTCAGGGATGTCCCGCTGCGCGCACGCGAGCTGGAGCTCAACGATATCGAGCGCAAGGAAAGAGCGACGACCAAGCTCAAGGATATTGAGGATAAAAAAGCCAAAAATGCAGCTGTGCCTATGAAGGCGCAAAAACGCGATGACGCTGGCAAGAACCCGCCATCACCGACGGGCGTGGGCGCCAAGCCGCCTGTGGATGAGCAGGCGGTGCAGGCCCAGCGCCAGAGCGAGGCCCAGCAGCGTGCGAGCAAACAGGCGGACTACCAGCGCCGCCATGATCAAAGCCGTGCGCATGCCGATCAAGGCAGAGAAGAAAGGGAAGCCAAGGCCACAGCGGCCCGTGAGGCCAAGCTCAAAGAAGCGGCTGACCATAAGGCTCGTGCTTTGAAACAGGCTCAGGAGCGAGGCAAAACCTCTGCGCCGCTGCCTGCACCTGCGCCTTGAGCATCTTTAAAGACTCTGGCTAAAGAGACTAAGATTTCGGCCGCAGTCATAGAAGTTGCTATTGAAAGCATTGCTGTAAGCGCTTGTATTTAAAGCACTAACGACTGTTTTTATCTGGTATTGAGGGGCTGATCAGCTGGCGTTTTCTGGTTCAGCCAGCTTCAAGATTGCCAGCGACAGGTTGTCGCCCCCGCCCGCTGCACGCTGGCGGGCTTTTTCAATCAGAAACTCCGAAGCCTCGCGGGGAGAGAGTCCATCAAGCACGGTGGCCAGCTCTTGCGTGGTGAAGTAGTGCCAGACACCATCGGAGCAGGCCATCAGCGTATCGCCTGGCTGCATTGTTTCGAGGAGATGGTGAACCATGGGCGGCGGGCTTTCCGCACCCAGGCAGCCCAGCAAGATATTTGATTGCGGGTGGTTGTTGGCTTCTTCTTCCGTGATGTCGCCGCGGTCCACCAACGCCTGCACATAGGAATGGTCAAGCGAGCGGTGCAGGAGACGATCGCCCCGGAAGTGATAGAGCCGCGAATCGCCAGAATGTATGAAGTGGCAGACACCGTCGGGCAGCACCACAAAGGCGGCGAGGGTGCTGTGAGGCTCTTGCTCTGAAGCGATGGCAGTGAGGCGAATGACGGTGTGTGCATCCTGCACAATGGTGCGCAACATGCGCATGCAGTCTTCCTTGGCTGGTTCAAAACGCTCAAACAACTGGCGCGCCGTGAGCATCACCTGGTCTGATGCCTTGCGCCCGCCGCTGCGCCCACCCATGCCGTCTGCCACGATGCCAAGAATGCAGCCTTTGGCATAGGGGTGGCTCATCAGCAGAACTTGGTCTTGCTGATATTCCCGGTCGCCACGATGTATGCCGGTTGCGGCCTGGATGCGATAGCTGGATGACATGAGTGAATTAGACGGGCTGGAATGGCGTTGCTTTACGTTGAGTTACATTTTATCGGCCGGATGCCTGTTTTAAATGGATATTTGCAATCTTATGTGAGGTTGCACTGACTTTGCTTGTATGAAGGTAAAACGGTTTGACTCAGTTGCTGGATGCGGTCGCACAAGTGTTTTCTGCGGACGGGGCGCTGTCCCTGGCTGAGCCCGCTTTTTTGCCGCGCTCGGGCCAGACCCGCATGGCGTTGGCTGTGGCGCAGGCCATTGAAGAGGGCGATGTACTGGTGGTCGAGGCGGGCACGGGCGTTGGCAAGACCTATGCATATCTGGTCCCCGCACTGCTCAGCGGCCAGCGCGTGCTGGTGTCTACCGCTACCAAGGCCTTGCAGGATCAGTTGTTTGCGCGTGACTTGCCAAGGTTGGTGCATGGCCTTGGCCTGCCGCTGCGCATGGCGCGGCTCAAGGGCCGAGCGTCTTATCTGTGCATTGAACGGCTTGAGCGAGTGCGCCAAGGCCGCACGGCACCGCAAGACCCTCAGGTGCTGCGCACCGTGGCGGATGTGGAGCGCTGGGCCAGAATCACTCGCACGGGTGACCTGGCGGAGATGACGGCGTTGGACGAGCGCTCGCCAGCCGTGCCGCTGGTCACCTCGACCAAAGATAACTGCCTGGGCTCGGACTGCCCGCACTGGCAGGCCTGCCATGTCAATCTGGCGCGCCAGCAGGCGCTGGACGCCGATGTGGTGGTCGTCAATCACCACCTCCTGTTTGCCGATCTGGATGTGCGCGACAGTGGCATGGCGAATCTTCTGCCTAACACCGGCGTGGTCGTGGTCGATGAAGCCCATCAGCTCAACGATATTGGCGTGCAGTTTGCGGGCGATGCATTGTCCAGTCAGCAACTGGTGGGCTATGCACGCGATGCGCTGCGCGTGACGCAGGAGCATGCACGCGGCATGGCGGACTGGCTGGTGCTGTGCGCTACGCTGGAGCAGGCCATGCGCGAGTTGCGGCTGCAGGCCGGAAAGCCCACGGTGGGTGGCCGCCTGCCCTGGCAGGGCATTACACCGCAGGGGCTGGATGGTGCGAAATGGCGTGCGGCGCTGGTACGACTGGGGCAAAGCCTGCGCGCGCTGCTCAAGCCTCTGGCAGTCATGGAGGCCATGGCAGCCGAACTGCAGCGACTTTATGAACGCGGCGTTGAATTGCTGGCTAGGCTTGCCCGGTTTGCAGCGCCTGCCGACGATGACTGCGTGCGCTGGCTGGAAGTGGGTACGCAACACCTGCGCATGCTGGAGTCACCGCTGTCGATTGCCCGCATCATGCAGCAGCGCTTGCTGCAGCGCACGCTGGATAAGGATGTCAATAATGAGAGCGAAGACCGCAATACAAGCGCGCGCAAGACATGGATTTTTACTTCTGCCACCCTGGGTAATGATGCGCGGCTGAGCTGGTTTACGGACTCCTGCGGGCTGCACGGCGCAAAGGTGCTACAGGTTGAAAGCCCGTTTGACTATCACCATCAGGCGGGTGTCTATGTGCCCCAGCCTTTTGCGGCGGCGGGTAGCGCACAGCACAGCCCGCAGGTGGCGCAACTGGTACTGGATGCAGCGCAGCGCATTGGTGGGCGCACGCTGGTGCTGACCACGACTCTCAAGGCCTTGCATGCGATCAGGGAATCGCTGCGCTCTGCCTTGGGCCTGTTTGCTGATCTGGATGTGCTAGTGCAGGGTGAAGCACCCAAATTGGCGCTGATTCAGCGTTTTATGGCTGCAGGTGCCAGCCAGTCTGCCCAGCAGCGGGGTGCAATTCTCGTGGCATCAGCTACGTTCTGGGAAGGCGTGGATCTGCCTGGCGATGTGCTGCAACTAGTGGTGATCGACAAGCTGCCATTCCCTCCGCCCGATGATCCTCTGGTTGAAGCACGTTCGCGGCAGCTGGAGCGCGTGGGGCGGGCAGCTTTTCATGACTACATGATTCCCGAGGCTGCGCTGGCACTCAAGCAGGGGGCGGGACGTTTGATTCGCAGTGAGTCTGATCGCGGCGTGCTGGTGATTTGCGACAGTCGGCTGGTCAGCATGGGCTATGGCGGCCAGCTGATGGCGGCGTTGCCACCCATGCGGGTGCTGGGCAGTCAGTCCGAGTTTGAAGAAGCGCTGGAACAACTGGCCGCAGAACGCAGCCACGGCAAGCGTTGAATCCACATTGAACCCTGCGCATAAACAAAAAAGGATACGCAATGCGTATCCTTTTTTGGGCCAGCCTGGGCGACTAAGTTGGTAGCTATGCAGCGCGAGCGCTTACCAGAGCTTCCACCAGGAGGCCTTTTTTTGCTCAACGGGTGTGGAGGCCGCGTTGCCGTAGCTGCTTTCCAGCACGCGCTTGGCATCGTCGCGCAGTTGGGTCATGCCTAGTGCGTCATAGGAGTTGACGAGGATGACCATGGCTTCGCGCACGGCAGGCACGTTCTGGTAGTCGCGCACGGCGGTCTGCGCACGGGCGATGGCGGCCACATAAGCACCGCGGCCATAGTAGTACTTGGCCACATGGACTTCATACTGGGCCAGCGAGTTCACGATGTACTGCATGCGCTGGCGGGCATCTTCCGAGTACTTGGAGTCGGGAAAGCGTGTGATCAGCTCACGGAAGGCTTCAAACGAATCCTTGGCGGCCTTCTGGTCGCGTTCGGACAGGTCCTGGCGCGTCAGCCAGCCGAACATGCCCAGGTTGTCGTTGAAGTTGACCAGGCCCTTCAGATAGAGGGCATAGTCCATGGCGGGGCTTGCGGGATGCAGCTTGGTAAAGCGGTCCAGTGTGGCCAGAGCCTGCACTTTTTCGCCGCCTTTGTACTGGGCGTAGGCTTTTTCCAGCTGGGCTTGCTGAGCTAAAGGCGTGCCCGCCGCGCGGCCTTCGAGCTTTTCAAACAGGGGCACGGCCTTGTCAAAAGCACCCGAAGAAGACTCTTCACGCGCTTCGGTGTAGATGCGTTCGGGGGTCCACTTGGCCGTCGGGTCGTCCTTGGTGCTGGAGCATCCCGCCAAAGCGGCGGCAATTAACACGGCAGAGACAAGAGTCAGTGAAATACGCGGCATGGTGGACAGTTTTCTGACAATCATTAGCGGTAGTTGGAGGTAGGCCCAGCAGATATTTTTTGGTTGGGCGAAAGCTTTACACCATACACCACCAGACCCTGACCTTCCCGAAAAAGGATCGACGCATTGTAATGGGCAGTCGCGTTGCCGCAGTAAGTTACTGGCCTCTTTACGCTGGACTGGCAGCGCATTGCGCTGCAAACATGCAAACAGAAGCATTGAGCCCGCAGGGATGACGCGCTCTTTCTACAATAGCTACCATGTTTGTCCATCTGCGCCTGCACACCGAATTTTCCGTGGTTGACGGAACCACCCGCATCAACGCCATGATCAAGGCCGCTGCTGAAGATGGGCAGGTGGCAATGGCCATCACCGACTTCAACAACCTGTTTGGCGGCATCAAGTTTTATCGCGAAGGCCGAGCCAAGGGCGTCAAGCCTGTGCTGGGGGCCGAAATTGTGCTGGAAGGGCTGGGCGATTCGCCGGCCTCGCGTGTCATTGTGCTGGTGCAAAGCAAGCAGGGCTATCACAACCTGGCCGAGTTGCTGGCCCGCGGCTGGACGCGTAATGTGGTGCGCGATCAGGCTCAGCACAAATGGGAATGGCTGGAAGAGCTGGGCGAAGGCCTCATTGCACTGGCGGGCGCACAGGCCGGCCCCGTAGGCATTGCCTTGACCCGTGGTGATGAAAAAAGCGCAGGCGAGATTGCGCAGCGCTTGGCTACCATCTTCCCCCATCGCTTTTACATGGAAATTCAGCGTGCGGGTCGTGCGGATGACGAGTCGCATTTGATGGCGGCCGTCAAGCTGGCCAGTCGTTTGAATTTGCCTGTGGTTGCTACCCACCCGATTCAGTTTTCCAAGCCCGACGATTATGAGTCGCACGAGGCCAGGGTGTGTATTTCCGAAGGCGAAATTCTGGGCAACGCCAAGCGTGTGCGCAAGTTCACGCGCCAGCAGTATTTCAAGACCGCTGCGGAAATGGAGCAGCTGTTTGCCGATATCCCCAGCGCGATTGAAAACACGCTGGAAATTGCCCGCCGCTGCAGCCTGACGCTGGAGCTGGGCAACCCGCAGTTGCCCAACTTCCCCGTGCCAGAAGGCATGACCATGGACGAGTTCTTTCGCCATGAGTCTTATCAGGGGCTGGAGGAGCGCCTGGCGCATCTCTATCGCGATCCTGCCAAGCGCGATGCGGAGCGCCCGCGCTACGTAGAGCGGCTGGAGTTTGAACTGGGCACCATCATGAAGATGGGCTTCCCCGGCTACTTCCTGATCGTGTCGGACTTTATCAAGTGGGCCAAGGCTAACGGCTGCCCGGTGGGGCCGGGTCGTGGATCGGGTGCCGGCTCGCTGGTGGCTTATGTGCTCAAGGTGACCGACCTTGATCCGCTGGAATACAACCTGCTGTTTGAGCGCTTTCTGAACCCAGAGCGCGTCTCCATGCCAGACTTTGACATCGACTTTTGCCAGGGCAATCGTGACCGGGTCATCGACTATGTGAAGGACAAGTACGGCCGCAATGCGGTCAGCCAGATTGCCACTTTCGGCACCATGGCTGCGCGTGCGGCGATTCGCGACGTGGGCCGTGTCATGGACATGAGCTACATGTTCGTCGACGGCATCTCCAAGCTCATTCCCAACAAGCCCGGCTTACACGTCACTCTCAAGTACCCGCCCAACCCAAAAAAGGAAGGCGACAAGTACACCTATGCCATTGAGGCCGAGCCGATTCTGGCCGAGCGCATTGAGAGGGAGGAAGACGTCAAGACCGTCATCGAGATGGCGCAAAAGCTAGAAGGCATGTGCCGCAACATCGGCATGCACGCCGGTGGTGTGGTGATTGCGCCTGGCCGTCTGGCTGACTTCTGCCCCCTGTATCAGCAGCCCGGCAGCACTTCTGCCGTGGCCATGTATGACAAGGATGACGTCGAACTGGTCGGCTTGGTCAAGTTCGACTTTTTGGGCCTGGCCACGCTGACCATTCTGGAAATTGCGCGCGAATTCATCATGAAGCGCCACAAGGGTCAGGAGAATTTCCAGTTCGAGAACATTCCGCTGGATGACTACCCGACCTACAAACTGTTCTCGGACGGCAAGACCGAAGCCGTGTTCCAGTTTGAATCGCGCGGCATGCAGCAGATGTTGAAGGAAGCCAAGCCTTCGCGTCTGGAAGACCTGATTGCGCTGAACGCCCTTTACCGTCCCGGCCCCATGGACCTGATTCCCAGCTTTATTGCCCGCAAGCACGGTCAGGAAGTGGTGGAGTACCCGCACCCCATGGTCGAAAAGGTGCTGGCCGAGACCTACGGCATCATGGTCTACCAGGAGCAGGTGATGCAGACCGCTCAGGTGCTGGGTGGTTACAGCCTGGGCGGCGCTGACTTGCTGCGCCGTGCCATGGGCAAGAAAAAAGTCGAGGAAATGGCCAAGCACCGTACCTTGTTCCGCGAAGGCGCGGCCAAGAACGGTCTGAACGAGGCCAAGGCCGACGAAGTTTTTGACTTGATGGAAAAGTTTGCGGGCTATGGCTTCAACAAGTCGCACGCCGCTGCTTACTCCCTGCTGGCCTATCACACCGGCTGGCTCAAGGTGCATTACACGGCTGAGTTCTACTGCGGCAATATGACCGTGGAAATGGACAACACCGACAAGCTCAAGGTGCTGTATGAAGACGCGCTGCGCATGGGCATGACCTTCGAGATGCCCGATGTGAACCGCGGCGTGCACCGCTTTGAGCCGGTGACCGACAAAGTCATACGTTATGGGTTGGGGGCCATTAAGGGTACTGGGCAAGCTGCTATCGAAGCGATAGTCGCTGCGCGCAACGGCGTGGGCACAGGGCCGAACGGCCATGAAAAAGGTCCGTTCAAGAGCCTGTTCGACTTCTGTCTGCGTGTGGACCGCAGCCGTCTGAACAAGCGCACGGTAGAGGCGCTGATTAAGGGGGTGCCTTTGATTCGATTGACCTCAATCGCGCATCGCTAATCGCTACGCTCGATGTTGCAATGGGCTTTGCTGCCAAATCGATTGCCAATGCCGATCAAGGCGGTCTGTTTGACATGATGGGCGACGACGCCGTGGGCTCCAGTACTGCTGAGCCGCCTATGGCCGATGTGTTGCCCTGGGGTGTGAAGGAGAAGCTGACGCTGGAGAAAACCGCCATCGGCTTTTACCTGACGGGCCACCTGTTTGACGAGGTTGAGGCCGAGGTGCGCCGTTTTGTGCGCACTCCCATTGCCGAGATGCGCGACAGCCGCGAGGCGCAGACCATGGCCGGCATCATCAGCGGGCTGCGCACTATCAACGGTCAGCGTGGCAAGCTCAGCATTTTCACCATCGACGACAAATCGATGGCGATTGAGGCCTCCGTGGATGAAAAAACCATGGCCGCCTGCGTCGATGTGCTCAAGGAAGACGAATTTGTCGTCGTCACGGGCCGCCTGCAGCCGGATCGCTTCAGCGGTGGTTTGCGTATGAAGGTGCAGCAAATGTGGGCGCTGTCCGATGCCCGCTGCCGCTACGCCCGCTATCTGCAGGTCAGCGTGGGTGAAAACATGCCTGATGTGCCGGGCCTGCTGCGCCAGTTTCCGGCCAAGGTAGAAGAGACCGAGAGCGGCAATGTTACCCATGGCGTGAAGGTGCGACTCGATCTGGTCTGCAAAGACGATCGCGGCGCAGCCAGCTGCGAGCTGGAGCTGGGCGAGGGCAGCCGCTTCTATCCCTCAGATGCCGCGCTGGCCGCCTGGTACGGCTCGGTGGGTGCAGGCCAGGTGAAGGTGATTTATAAGTAAAAAATCTATAGCCATCGTTTGAATGCGCATCAACCGGTGGCTTGATTTTTTGATAGCGTTCAGCGCTTGCTGGGCATGGGATTTCAATGGATTTCCCTTGGTTTGCCTATATTTGCGTTTGACCCGCTTGAAATCCCTAACAATGCTATGCATATGCCAGCGCAAAAACATTGCAACGGCTCGCTAGAATGGATTTCATGGCAACCCAACCCCCATCAATTCCCCCGGTCTCGCCAGCGATCAGAACGCCTGACGGTGGTGACGCTTTGGTGCTGGAGCGCCGCCGTCAACGGCTTCAGCCGCCGCGCATGTATCAGGTCGTGATGCTCAACGATGACTTCACGCCCATGGAGTTTGTGATTGCAGTGCTGCAGGAGCTTTTCAACAAAGACCGCGAATCCGCCACACAAATCATGCTCAAAATTCATCTGGACGGTCGCGGTATCTGCGGCGTCTATAGCCAGGATGTTGCTGCGACCAAGGTCGAGCAGGTGCTTCAGGCGGCCCACAAAGCCGGGCATCCGCTTCAAGCGACATTCGAGCCTGTTGAATAAGCGCAGACCGCCCCCAGATTAGTTAGCAGTGAGTCAAACCAAGCAAGCCGAAAGGAGTCGCACATGATCGCTCAGGAACTGGAAGTCAGCTTGCACATGGCGTTTGTCGAGGCCCGTCAGCAGCGCCACGAGTTCATTACCGTGGAACATCTGCTGCTCGCCTTGCTGGACAATCCCAGTGCAGCCGAGGTGCTGCGCGCATGCGCGGCCAATATTGACGACCTGCGTTCATCGCTGTCCAACTTCATCAAGGACAACACGCCGCAGGTGGATGGCACCGACGAGGTGGATACACAGCCCACGCTGGGATTCCAGCGTGTGATTCAGCGCGCCATCATGCATGTGCAGTCCACAGGCAATGGCAAAAAAGAGGTGACGGGTGCCAACGTGCTCGTGGCCATCTTTGGTGAAAAGGACTCGCATGCCGTGTACTACCTGCACCAGCAGGGCGTGACACGTCTGGACGTGGTCAACTTCATCGCCCATGGCATCAAAAAGGGTGAGCCACCAGAGCCCGCCAAGGCTGATTCTCCTTCGGAGAGTGAAGAAGGTGGCGGCAGCGAGCGCAGTGAAAAAGCCTCGCCGCTGGAGCAGTTCACGCTCAACCTGAACGTGGCCGCCAAGGAAGGCAAGATTGATCCGCTGATCGGGCGCGAATACGAAGTCGAGCGCACGATCCAGATCCTTTGCCGCCGCCGCAAGAACAACCCGCTGCTGGTGGGTGAAGCGGGCGTGGGCAAGACCGCCATTGCCGAAGGTCTGGCATGGCGCATTACTGAAGGCACGGTGCCTGATGTGCTCAAGGACGGCGTAGTCTATTCCCTGGACATGGGCGCGTTGCTGGCAGGTACCAAGTACCGTGGTGACTTCGAGCAGCGCCTGAAGGGCGTGCTCAAGTCCCTCAAGGACAAGCCGCACGCGATTTTGTTCATCGACGAAATCCACACGCTGATCGGTGCCGGTGCGGCATCGGGCGGCACGCTGGATGCGTCCAATCTGCTCAAGCCTGCGCTGTCCAGCGGTCAGTTGCGCTGCATTGGTGCGACCACCTTCACGGAATACCGTGGCATCTTCGAAAAAGACGCGGCCCTGTCGCGCCGTTTCCAGAAGGTGGATGTGGTCGAGCCTACCGTGGCTGAAACCGTGGACATCTTGAAGGGCCTGAAGTCGCGCTTTGAGGAGCACCACAGCATTCAATACGCTGCGGAGGCCCTGCAGGCTGCGGCTGAGTTGTCGGCCAAGTACATCAACGACCGTCACTTGCCCGACAAGGCGATTGACGTGATCGATGAAGCCGGTGCCGCCCAGCGCATTGCCCCTGAGGACAAGCGCAAGACCTTGATTGGCAAGGCCGAGATCGAAGCCATTGTGGCCAAGATTGCACGCATTCCCCCTGCCAATGTCAGCAACGACGACCGCAGCAAGCTGCAGACGCTGGAGCGTGACCTGAAGAGCGTGGTCTTTGGTCAGGACAAGGCGCTGGAAGTGCTGGCGTCCGCCGTCAAGATGGCGCGCTCGGGTCTGGGCAAGCCGGACAAGCCGATTGGCTCTTTCCTTTTCTCCGGCCCCACGGGCGTCGGCAAGACGGAAGCTGCCAAACAGCTGGCCTACATCCTGGGTGTGGACCTGATCCGCTTCGACATGTCCGAGTACATGGAGCGCCATGCGGTGTCGCGCCTGATTGGTGCGCCTCCCGGTTACGTGGGCTTTGACCAGGGTGGTCTGCTGACCGAAGCCGTCACCAAGAAGCCGCACTCTGTGCTGCTGCTGGACGAAATCGAGAAGGCACATCCCGACATCTTCAACGTGCTGCTGCAGGTCATGGACCACGGCACGCTGACGGACAACAACGGACGCAAGGCCGACTTCCGCAACGTGATCATCATCATGACCACGAACGCGGGTGCCGAGACCATGAACAAGGCCAGCATTGGCTTTACCAATGCGCGAGAGGCGGGCGACGAGATGGCCGACATCAAGCGCCTGTTCACGCCTGAGTTCCGCAACCGTCTGGACTCGACTGTCAGCTTCAAGGCTCTCGACGAGCAGATCATTCTGCGCGTGGTGGACAAGTTCCTGCTGCAACTGGAGCAGCAACTGGCCGAGAAGAAGGTGGAAGTGACCTTTACCGACGAGCTGCGCAAGCATCTGGCCAAGAAGGGCTTTGACCCGCTGATGGGTGCACGTCCGATGCAGCGCCTGATTCAGGACACCATCCGCCGCTCTCTGGCTGATGAGCTGCTGTTCGGTCGTTTGACCAATGGCGGCCGTCTGGAAGTGGACTGGGATGATGCTGGCAACGAAGGTAAGGGTGATATCAAGCTCACCATTACCGAGCTGCCTAAAGAGGACCCCTCCAAGGCCGAGCCTGAGAACGCAGTCGCTGAATAATCAGCACCGCCAAAAAAAGCCGACAGTGTCAAAGCTGTCGGCTTTTTCTTTGGGCTGAATTTTATGGATAGCGGCTAGCGCTTGTTCTGACTCGATTTCAAGCTTGATGATGTTTGAAGTCTAATGAAATTAGGTGCTAGTAGTTATCAAAATCATTGCGTTATTGAGAACTACAGCTGCTGGAGTTGCCTATTTGACCTGCCGTTTTTCTAACTTGCGCGCCAGTGTTCGGCGGTGCATGCCCAGCCGGCGGGCAGCTTCGGAGATGTTGAAGCCGGATTCGGCCAGTGTCTCGTGAATATGCTCCCACTCCAGCGTCTTGATAGAGGTGGTGTGGTTGCTGACCTCGACATCGGTACGGCCCTCGACGCGGCCAAAGGCGGCTTCTATGTCGTCGGTGTTGGAGGGCTTGGCGAGATAGTGGCAGGCACCCAGTTTGACGGCTTCCACGGCGGTGGCAATGCTGGCGTAGCCGGTGAGCACGACGATGAGCGCTTCTGGGTTCAGCTGGTGCAGCATCTGCACGCAGTTCAGACCCGAAGCGTTGCCGGCCAGCTTCAGGTCCATGACTGCATATTGCGGCAGCTGCCCAGTCAGCAGTGCCTGCACTTCTTCGCCGCTGGCAGCATGCAGCACGCGGTAACCCCTGCGCTCGAAGGAGCGTTTGAGGGTGCGGGCAAAGGCTGCATCATCTTCAACCAGCAGCAGTAATCGGTCTTCTTCCATGCAATCAACAATGCTTTAAATCGCGAGGGCAGACTGGGGCAGGCTGACTTCCACCAGCGCACCGCCGCCTTGCTGGGCGGGCAGATTGCTGGCCTGAACTCGGCCGCCCAGGGCGCGAGCCACGTTAGTGACGAGGAACAGACCCAGACCACGGCCCGGGCGCTCCTGTTTGGTGGAGACATGGCACTGGCCCAGTAGCTGCAGCACGGCGGCATCGAAGCCGGGGCCGTGGTCGCGCACCTGGATGTGTACCTGCTCCTTGTCGCTGGACAGACTCAGCTCCACCCAGCTGGGGGAGGCTTCGAGTGCATTGTCCAGTAAATTGCATATCATCTGCTGCAGTGCAGTATCTGAGAGCATGGCAAAGTCCGCTGTACCCTCATTGCGCAGAGCAAAGTGCTGCAGGCTGTTGTGGCTTTGCCAGTGGCTGACCACGCCGTCCACAAAGCTTACAAAGGTGGTGCTTTCCGTGCCTTCGGCGCGGGTTTCGCCGGCCGATAGCAGCACGCCCGAGACGATGGATTTGCAGCGCAGCAACTGGCGCTGCATTTCCTGCAAGTCTTCGCGCAGATCTTGGTCTTGCATGAGTGCGGGCATGTGCTGCCAGTCGCCCAGGATCACCGACATGGTGGCCATGGGCGTGCCCAGCTCGTGGGCGGCACCGGTGGCCAGCAGACCCAGTCGCACGATGTGTTCTTCCTCGCTGGCGCGCTGGCGCATGTTGGAAATGCGGCTGTCACGGCGGCGCATATTCTCCACAATGCGGGTCAGAAAAACGATGGTCAGAA
Organism: Comamonas sp. 26; assembly: GCF_002754475.1. Taxonomy (NCBI): domain Bacteria; kingdom Pseudomonadati; phylum Pseudomonadota; class Betaproteobacteria; order Burkholderiales; family Comamonadaceae; genus Comamonas; species Comamonas sp. 26. Next base: position 2,253,498 of record NZ_PEFL01000001.1, on the reverse strand, counting down.
TGCTGGTCAGCGCAAAGCTGATGAGTACACCCACCACGTAGAGGCTGGGCAGCCCTTGCTGGGAGGCGAATTTGACGTGCAGCGGCTGGTTGAAGATGGTCAGCCCTGTCACGCCTACAAAGGATGCGGCCACCACCACCCATGTGTAGTGCGACTGCAGCAGCACCGCACTCAGAATGCCTTGCAGCAGGTAAAGGTAGATAAAGGGGTTGCTGGTGCCGCCGCTGAGGTACAGCTGAATGGTGAGAGCCAGCACATCGGCCAGCAGCGCATAAAAGACGCTGCGCGAGGTGACAGGGCGGTGCAGGCCCTGACTCCAGTAGATATAGGCGAGGTTGGTGGCTACCAGTGCAACCAGCACCAAGGCCATTGGCAGCAAGGGCAGGGTGATATGAAAACCATAGTGCACCAGCGAGATGGTGATGACCTGGCCCACCACGGCAATCCAGCGCAGCTGAATCAGCAGCTGCATGTTTTGCCTCTCGGTCAGGCGCTGTACGCGGAACAGGGAATCAGAATTTTGGCTCACAGCGCAATTGTCACTGAGCAGGCCTTCCGTGGACTGATTGGGGCTATGCCATTCTGATGTATGAGGGGCGTCAATAAAAAACGCCCCGAAGGGCGTTTGGTGAGTGGTGAGACTCAGCGACTGGTTCAGTGACCAGCGCTGGCTTTGTCGTGCTTGCGCACCAGCCAGGCAGCCCCTAAAACCATAGCTGCAAGCCCATACCAGGTAAGGGCGTAGACCAGATGGCTGTTGGAGAACTTGATGACAGTCATGCCTGACTTGAGCGCCGCATCAAACATGGGGCTCTGTTGGGACTGCGCGAAGGCGGGGTTGCTGGCGGGCACGCCCAGGTCGATGAAGTAAGGCGCGGCATTGTTCAAGCCCTGAGCCTGCGCAATGGCCGCCACATCGCGAGAGAACCACTGGCCGTTGGCCGAATCGTTCTTGCGCAAAAAACCGCCTCCGGGCTCGCTCATGCGCATCAGGCCGATCACCGTGATGATTTCGGTCGATGGTCCGGCTTCGCTGATCTGCTTGAGCCAGCTGGCGCGCATTTTTTCAGGCGTGAAGCCGCGGTTGACCAGAACCTGTGAGCCATCGGCGCGCTGCAGCGGGGTCATCACCCAGAAGCCTGCACCGTCCTCGGTCAGCGCCTTGGCCAGCACGCTTTGCCGGTCCAGCCATACGCCTTGAGCCTGCACGGGCAGGTATTCGTAGTTGGCGGCGTTGATCTTGGGCCACAGGCTTTGGTCGGGTGCGGCGACCGGGGCGCTGTGCACGCGCTGGTCTACGCGCTCGATCAGGTCGAGCTTCCATGCGCGGCGCTGCACCTGCCAGGTGCCCAGCGTCATGAACCCTAAAAACAAGGCGATGCCCACTATCGCGAGCATCGCCTTGGTGAAGGGAGAGCGCTGCCGCGCAGCGCTCTGATTCTTCATGTATTCAGTCAAGGGGTGACTGCAGCAGGAGCTGTGTGACCCGCATGATCTGCATGGCTGGCTGCCGGGTGCATCTCATGGCCGGGCATCATGTTGGCGTTCATGTGGAACATGACCCACAAGGTGCCAGCAATCGCGATGGACAGGAAGATGACTGTGAAGATGGTGGACAGCATGGTCCAGCCGCCCTGGATCTTGCCGTTCATGTGCAGGAAGTACACCATGTGCACCAGCACCTGAATGATGGCGAACAGACCCAGCACGCCGACAGCGGTGGCGCGGTCGGTGATGACGCCATTCATGACCAGATAGAAGGGGATGGCTGTCAGGATGACGGCCAGGATGAAGCCCTTCACATAGTCACCCATGGTGACGTGCAGGTCATCGTGATCGTGGTGATCGTCGTGGCCAGCGTGGATATCGTGTGCGCTCATTTACAGCACCCCCATCAGATACACAAAGGTGAACACGCCGATCCAGACCACGTCCAAGAAGTGCCAGAACATGGACAGGCAGTTAATACGGCGCACGTTCTCGTTGATCAGGCCGTGCTTCTTGATCTGGATCATCAGGGTGATCAGCCAGACCAGGCCGAAGGTCACGTGGATACCGTGGGTGCCCACCAGCGTGAAGAAGGACGACAGGAAGGCGCTGCTCTGAGGCGTTGCACCTTGATGGATCAGATGGTGGAACTCATAGAGTTCCACTGCCAGGAAGGCAGCGCCCAGCAGGCCGGTGATGGCCAGCCACAGCAGAGTGCCGTTGACGTTCTTCTTCTGCTTTTGCAGCATGGCAAAGCCGAAGGTGATCGACGACATCAGCAGGAAGGCCGTGTTGACGGCCACCAGGCTCAGATCAAACAGATCCTTGCCGCTGGGGCCGCCAGCATAGTTGCGGCCCAGCACGCCGTAGGTGGCGAACAGCGCTGCAAAGATCAAGCAGTCGCTCATCAGGTAGAGCCAGAAGCCCAGCGAGGTCCCGTTTTCTGGGTGGGGCTCATGCGCGAGGTGGTACTCGCGCTTGGCCAGGGCGGCAGCGCCGCCAGCGTGGATATGTGTATTAGACATGGGCTGCTGCAAGCTGCTTGGTACGTGCTTCTTCCGTCGCTGCCACAACGGCTGCGGGGATGTAGTAGTCACGCTTGTAGTTGAAGGTATGGATGATCGAAGCCAGCACGGTTGCGATGAACGAAGCGATCGTCAGCGGCCACATGTGCCAGATCAGAGCAAAGCCCAGAACGGTGGACAGGCCAGCAATCACCACGCCAGCGCCAGTATTGGCAGGCATGTGAACGGGCTCGAAACCGGACAGCTTGCGCTCATAGCCGTGCTTCTTCATGTCGTGCCAGGCGTCGATGTCATGCACCACGGGGGTGAAGGCAAAGTTGTACTGGGGAGGAGGCGAGGAAGTTGCCCACTCCAGCGTACGGCCTTCCCATGGGTCGCCAGTCACGTCGCGCAGTTCGTCACGCTTCCAGATGGACACGGCCAGTTGGATGAAGAAGCAGCCAATACCAGCGGCAATCAAGGCAGCGCCGAAGGCGGCAATGATGAACCAGATTTGCAGCGAAGGATCGTCAAAGTGGTTGGCGCGGCGAGTGACGCCCATCAGACCCAGGATGTACAGGGGTGTGAAAGCAACCCAGAAACCGACCAGCCAGAACCAGAACGATGCCTTGCCCCAGAACTCATTGAGCTTGAAGCCAAAAGCCTTGGGGAACCAGTAGTTGATACCGGCAAACACGGCAAACACCACGCCGCCAATGATCACGTTGTGGAAGTGGGCGATCAGGAACAGCGAGTTGTGCAGCACAAAGTCAGCAGGTGGCACGGCCAGCAGAACACCGGTCATACCGCCGATGGCGAAGGTCACCATGAAGCCCACGGTCCACAGCATAGGCACTGTGAAGCGGATGCGGCCCTTGTACATGGTGAACAGCCAGTTGAAGATCTTCGCGCCCGTAGGGATCGAAATAATCATCGTGGTGATACCGAAGAAGGTATTCACACTGGCACCCGAACCCATGGTGAAGAAGTGGTGCAGCCACACCAGGTAGGACAGGATGGTGATACACACGGTGGCGTAAACCATCGAGGTGTAGCCAAACAGACGCTTGCGGCTGAACGTCGCCACGATTTCGGAGAACACACCGAAGCAGGGCAGGATCAGGATGTAGACCTCAGGGTGACCCCAGATCCAGATCAGGTTCACGTACAACATCGGGTTGCCACCGAAGTCGTTCGAGAAGAAGTGCGTACCCATGTAGCGGTCCAGCGACATGAGCACCAGAGCGGCGGTCAGCACGGGGAACGAAGCCACGATCAGGGCGTTGGTGCACAGGGCAGTCCATGTGAAGACGGGCATCTTCATCAGGTTCATGCCAGGAGCGCGCATCTTGATGATGGTCACGATCAGGTTGATACCTGAAAGTGTCGTACCGACACCGGCGACCTGAAGGCCCCAGATGTAGTAGTCAAGACCCGTACTTCCGCTCTGGTGCCCCAGATTGGACAGAGCCAGCCAGCCGGAGGTGGAGAACTCGCCCAGGAACAGGGAGATCATCACCAGCACGGCGCCGCCAGTGGTCATCCAGAAGCTGAAGTTGTTCAGGAACGGGAAGGACACGTCACGTGCACCGATCTGCAGAGGAACCAGATAGTTCATCAGACCGGTCACGAAGGGCATCGCCACGAAGAAGATCATGATCACGCCGTGGGCTGTGAAGATCTGGTCGTAGTGGTGGGGAGGCAGGTAGCCGAGGTTTTCACCGAAGGCCATGGACTGCTGGATACGCATCATCACCGCATCGGCAAAGCCGCGCAGGAACATGACCAGACCGAGGATCATGTACATGATGCCGATCTTCTTGTGGTCAATGGAGGTGATCCAGTCGTTCCAGAGTGGGGCCCAGAGGCGGAACTTGGTCAGGCCGCCAACCACCACGAGGCCGCCAAGCACCACGGCGATAAAGGTCATGAGCACGATGGGCTCATGCGTCATGGGAATCTGATCCCATGTGATGCGGCCCAGCAGCCAGTGTGCGGCCGGGGTTGTTGTTTCAGACATGTTGAGTCACTTTTGTCGTATTGGAGTGGCGGGGCCTAAGCTCATCCGCTCCGTAAGCTACTTATTGCTGTGCGACAGCTCCGGAGGCTGCGACTTCGTCGAGCAAAGCCACAACGCGGTCAGCGTCCTTGGATGTGCAAACGTCCAGGGGCAGGCTCACGCTGGAGGTCTTGCCGTGCGAGGCATGGCCGCCACCACCGGCAGCATCAATGGCCATGATTTCGTTCATGCACTTTTTGCCGTCTTCCACGCAGCGGTTCAGGACCTTGGTGTACAGGCCTTCATCCACGGCGGCGAAGCGTTCGACAGGGTTACGCTCGCTGGGCTTGACCAGGTCGAGGTAGGCATTGCGAGTCAGAGTCTTGCCTTCAGTCTTGGCCTTGGCCACCCACTGGTCAAACTCTTCATTGCTCACGCCATGGAACTTGAAGTTCATGCCTGCAAAGCCTGCGCCGCTGTAGTGCGAGGCCATGCCCTTGTACACGCCAGGTTTGTTGACCACGGCGTTCAGCTCTGTCTGCATGCCGGGCATGGTGTAGATCATGCCGGCCAGATCAGGCACGTAGAAAGCGCTCATGGTGTTGGACGCTGTCAGCTTGAAATGAATGGGGCGATCCACAGGAGCAGCCAGTTCATTCACCGAGGCAATACCTTGCTCGGGGTAGAAGAACAGCCACTTCCAGTCCATGGAAACGACTTGCACTTCCAGAGGCTTGACGTCAGCAGACAGGGCCTTGGTTGAGGAGACGCGGTCCAGAGGGCGGTAAGGGTCCAGCTTGTGGGTACTGATCCAGGTGATGGCACCCAGAGCAATAACGATGAGCAGAGGAACGGTCCAGATCACCAGTTCCAGCGCTGTGGAATGGTGCCATTCGGGGTCGTACGTGGCTTCTGTGTTGGACTGGCGGTATTTCCAGGCGAACAGCAGCGTCAAAAAGATGACGGGGACGATGATGAGCAGCATCAGCAAGGTGGCCGTAATGACCAGATCGCCCTGTTGCTTGGCAATATCGCCAGCTGGGTTGAGCACGACAAGTTTGCTGCAACCGGCGAGGGTCGCAGTCAAAGCAGCCGCTGCGAGCCACGCGGGCCCACGGATTTCCTTGATTTTTAACATTGCTTTAGGCGTGACAAAGTCGCGCTTAGGTGTAAACGCGGATTACTGGATCTCCGCAAATGTAATACCTGAGTGTCATTTGTCTATTGGACATTTTGTCTCAGGTCAATGTAGTGGTTTTAAAAATACGCTATGTGACAATGAGTTAGCAGGCATTTGACGGGCCTGAAAAGATGGCCAAACAGGGCTTGTAATTGTCAAATCAGCCCTCAAAGCTCATCTGCTTGTCGGTTGGCTGACAGTACTGAGGGCAAAAACTCTATTGCAGCTGCACATTCTTGGGCGTAGAACGGAAAGCGTCCCCGGGACTGAACAGCAAGACAAGGAGTAGACCCTTTATGACAAGCTTGAACCCGTCCATTGGTCTTACTCAGCAAGACTATGAGAACTCGGAAACCCTGGCCTACGCGGATACTGATGAAGATGTGACCCCCGGTGAAATCGCGGTGGGCGTCATCATTGGGCGCTCTTCCGAGTATTTTGATTTCTTTGTGTTTGGCATTGCCTGCGTGCTGGTGTTCCCCACGCTGCTATTCCCCTACCTGTCCAAGCTCGATGGCACGCTGGCCGCGTTTGCCATCTTCTCGCTGGCCTTCATTGCCCGCCCCATCGGTACGGCGCTATCCATGGCCGTGCAGCGCCGCTGGGGCCGTGCCACCAAGCTGACACTGGCGCTGTTGCTGCTGGGTGTGTGCACAGTGAGCATGACGTTTTTGCCCAGCTATGCCGATGCGGGCATGAAGGCAGTCTGGGCGTTGGTCGTGCTGCGTATCGGCCAGGGTTTGGCGATGGGCGGCTCCTGGGATGGTCTGCCTTCGCTGCTGGCCATGTCGGCTCCGCAGGACAAGCGCGGTTGGTATTCAATGATTGGGCAGTTGGGGGCACCTCTGGGCTTTGTCCTTGCTGCTGCACTGTTTGCCTTTCTGTACTCAAGCCTGACGGCTGATGAGTTTCTGAGCTATGGCTGGCGCTACCCCTTCTGCGTGGCTTTTGCTGTGAATGTTGTAGCGCTCTTCGCCCGTCTGCGCTTGGTTGTAGGCCAATCCTATACACAGCTGCTGCAAGAGCGCGAGCTGGAACCCGTCAGCGTGACACGCCTTCTCAGCAATGAAGGCCGCAATGTAATGATTGGCGCTTTTGCCGCGCTGGCCAGCTTTGCACTGTTCCATCTGGTGACGGTGTTTCCGCTGTCCTGGATCTCGATGTACTCCGATCAGTCGGTCATCTCGGTGCTGGTGGTGCAGATTATTGGCGCGCTGCTGGCGGGTGTGGCCATCATGGTGTCGGGCTGGCTGGCAGACAGGGTAGGGCGCCGCAACACGCTGGGTGCCATGGCCTGCCTGATTGGTATCTTCAGCTTTCTGGCTCCCTGGCTGCTGGGTAGCGGCACTACGGGCAACAATGTGTTCATCATTGTGGGCTTTGTTTTGCTGGGTCTGTCCTATGGTCAGGCATCGGGCACGGTGACTTCCAACTTCTCCTCGCGCTACCGTTACACCGGCGCTGCACTGACCACGGATATGGCTTGGCTGATTGGCGCGGCCTTTGCACCACTGGTGGCGCTGGGTGTGTCGGCCAAGTTTGGTCTGGTGGCACTAGGTATCTACTTGCTGTCGGGCGCGCTGTGCACCTTGGTGGCTCTGGGTATCAACCGCGCGCTGGAGACTCGTGATCAGTAAGTCATAGCGCTAAGCGCTTAATGCAAAACGCCTGGCTGGTTCCGGGCGTTTTGTTTGGGATAAATGACTCAATGTTCAGGCAAGAAAAAGCCGCCTTCAAGAGGCGGCTTTTTTACAGGTGAGATGGCTGTTGAAATTAATCCAGAGCCAGGCCCGCCTTCTTGATAACTTCGCCAAAGCGCTTGCTTTCAGCGGCCATGAAGGCCTTGAATTCAGCGGGCGTGGGGTTGAAGGATTCGTAGCCGAAGGCGGTGAACTTGTCCTTGACGTCTTGACCGGTCAGAGCCAGACGGGTATCGGCTTGAATCTTCTCGATCACGGCAGCCGGTGTGCCGGGGCGCACGGCCAGGGCGTTCCAGCCGATCACAGCGTAGTCCTTAGGGCCACCCGATTCGGACACAGTCGGCACGTTCTCGAAACCGGCAATACGCTTGGGTCCGGCGACAGCCAGGAAGCGCAGCTTGCCACCACGCACCAGAGGGCCTGCGGTGCCCAGAGAGCCCAGAGCAAAGGTCAGCTCGCCATTGGCAACGCCTTGATACAGCTGGCTGGTTTCCTTGTAGATCACGTGCTCCATTTTGGTGCCGGTCTGGTTCTCCAGCAGGGCCGAACCCAGGTGCACGGGGTTGCCCACGGACCAGGAGCCATAGTTCAGCTTGCCGGGGTTGGCCTTGGCGTCTGCAATCAGGTCGCCAATGGTTTTGTAGGGGCTGTTGACTGGAACGCAAACAAAGAAGAAGTTGCGGAACAGGGGCAGCAGAATTTCGAAATCCTTGTTCAAGTCGTAAGGCAGCTTCTTGAACAGGTGGGGGTAGGCTGCGATGTGGACGTTGTCCAGCTGGATCATGTCCGTGCCGTCTGTAGCGCCACGCTTGAATTCGCTGATGGCGATGAAGCCGTTGCCGCCGGGGCGGTTTTCCACCACCACAGGCTGGCCCCAGGCTCGACCCAGCTTGTCGGCCACGAGGCGCGACAGGCCGTCAGGACCACCACCCACGGGGAAAGGGTTGATGATGCGCGAGGACTTGGTGGGCCACTTGGCGCTTTGCGCAAAGCTGGGGGATGCCACGGCAGCGGCAATCGCGCCCAGCGCGAATGCGGCTTTGCGACGGCTCATATTGAGCGATTGAGTCATTTTTTGTCTCCCTGGAAGGACTGTCAGTGATGAGCTGCGTGTTTTTGTCACGCATTGTTGATCTCGTCGGCTGTTATTTTTAGGTATTTATGCCCAGTTGATTACATTGTGTCACCGGGGCTTAAAACACCTAGGCCTAGCTGGGGCTAGCAGCTATAGCAAAATAGCATAGCTTGTATTGAGAGGTGGATGACATGAATTTGCAGCAAATTGAGACCTTTGTGCGAGTCGCCGAAGTGGGCAGCTTCAGCAAGGCCGCAGTGCTGCTGGACACCGCTCAGCCTGCGCTCAGCCGTCAGGTGCGGGCGCTTGAGACCGAGCTGCGCGAAACCTTGCTCATTCGCACGGGCCGGGGCGTCACGCTGACGGATGCGGGTCGACGCCTGCTGGAGCATGGCAACGCCATCATGCAGCGCGTGGCGCTGGCCAAGGAAGATTTAAGCAGTCAGCGCGATGAGCCTGTGGGCCGCATCACCGTGGGCTTGCCACCCAGTCTGGCGCGGCGGCTGACTCTGCCCTTGATTGATATTTTCAGCCGGGAAATGCCCAAGGCGCGGCTGGCCGTGGTGGAGGGCTTCTCGATGAATATCTCGGAGTGGCTGACCTCGGGACGCATGGATCTGGGCCTGGTCTACACGCCTGAGCCGCACCCGCAAATCGAAGTCACACCCGTGCTGGAAGAGCGCCTGTGTCTGATTGGCCCGGCCAGCGCCTTGGCGGGGCGCACCAGCATTCCGTTTGAGCATCTGGACGAATTTCCGCTCATCATGCCCCAGCATGGGCAGATTTTCCGCAAGCTGATGGAGGCGCAGGCCACGCTTTCTCAGGTCAAACTCAATGTGGTGTGGGAAGTTTCCAGCGTGCCGGCCATTCTGGACCTGGTACGTGGCGGCTATGGCTATGCGGCGCTGACCGATAGCGCCATGCATAGTCATGCCACAGATGCCGCTCTGGTCGAGGTGCCCATCAAGTCACCGCATATTGTCAGCACGCTGTGTCTGGTGCAGCCGGCCAAGAAAAAATCCACGCCTTTGATGCGGCGCACGGCTGAGTTGCTGCGCAGACTCAGCGTTCAGGTCTGCTCGGTGGAGAGTGGGCATATCTGATTTTGAGTCAAATATGCTTCTAGCCATTTAATTGAAAGCGCTAGTTGCTATAAAAAACATAGTTTTAGAGCAAAGGGCGCAGAGTTCTGGCGGCCTCCTGCAGCAGCGGCAAAATCTCTTGCTGCATGACTTGCGGGCTCATGCGCTTGGCGGACGTGACCACGTTCAGCGCTGCGATGGTGCGCCCCTGCATATTGCGCAGCGGCACGGCCACGGCCTGGATGGCCAGTTCATGCTCTTCAAGCGCCAGGCAGTAGTCGAGGCGGCGCACCTCGCTCAGCACCGTCTTCAAATCCGCCGTATCAGACACCGTATGCGCGGTGAGTTTGGGCAGGTCATAGGTGGCCAGCCAGTCTTCCAGTTCGGCAGGCGAGAGCGATGCCAGCAGCACCCGGCCGGTGGATGTGGCATGGGCGGGCAGGCGCGTGCCAAGGTGCAGGCCGTGGGCCATCAGTCGCTCCCCTTTTTCATGCACGGCGCTGCGCGCGACGATGACGACTTCGCTGCCCTCGCGCACCACGCATGAGTAGGAGAGGCCGGTTTGCGCGGCAAGCCTATGCAGCACGGGCTGCACGATGCGCGGCAACTGGGCTGATGCGAGATAGCTGCCAGACAGTCGCAGGACCTTGGGCGCCAGCCAGTAGTAGCTACCGTCGGTTTCAAGGTAGCCCAGATAGGCGAGGGTGAGTAAATGTCTGCGCGCTGCGGCGCGGGTAATACCCGCGCGATTGGCGGCCATGGTGGCATTCAGGCGCTGGCGCTCGGTGTCAAAGCTCTCCAGCACGGCCAGACCTTTGGCAAGGCCCGCAATAAAGTCGGCTGGGGCAATGGATGGGGGGCTTGGCTCACTCATGAATGTGCTTCAAATCTGTTTTTGTGCGATTGTCGTTCTTGTTGTGCGATTATCGCGCAAACAACGCTTCTGGGCTTTGTCTTGATGCAGCACAAAACTTAGTCTTGTGGCCGTACTCAATCAGCACCGCAATGCGGGCTGCTTGAAGAGTATTTAAGCCATAACAAGGAGTCACACATCATGCGTACACAAGTCGCCATCATCGGTGCCGGTCCCGCAGGCCTTTTGCTCGGCCAGCTGCTCTATAAGGCAGGCATCGACAACATCATCATCGAGCAGCGCAGCGCCGACTACGTGCTGGGCCGTATCCGCGCCGGTGTGCTGGAGCAGGTGACGGTTGACCTGCTCAAGCAGGCAGGTGCAGACAAGCGCATGAATGAGGAAGGCCTGCCGCACGACGGTATTGAGCTGCTGTTCAAGGGCCAGCGCCATCGCATCAATCTGCATGATCTGACCGGCGGCAAGCGCGTGATTGTCTATGGCCAGACCGAAGTGACGCGCGACCTGATGGCCGTGCGCGCCGAAGAAGGTCTGACTACGGTTTATGAAGCCAGCAACGTGCAGCCTGTTGACTTTGAGAGCGCCAAGCCCAAGGTTCGCTACGAAAAAGATGGCCAGGTGCATGAAATCGAATGCGATTTCATCGCTGGTTGCGACGGCTTTCATGGCATCTGCCGTGCAAGCGCCCCTCAGGACAAGATCAAGACCTTTGAAAAGGTGTACCCGTTTGGCTGGCTGGGTCTGCTGTCCGATACGCCTCCGGTGTCGCACGAGCTGATTTACGCCAACACCGAGCGCGGTTTTGCCCTGTGCAGCCAGCGCAGCGCCACCCGAAGCCGTTACTACCTGCAAGTGCCGTTGACCGACAAGGTCGAAGACTGGAGTGACGAGGCCTTCTGGGAAGAACTCAAAAAGCGCCTGGACCCCGAAGCCCGTGCCAATCTGGTGACCGGCCCCTCGCTGGAAAAGAGCATTGCACCCCTGCGCAGTTTTGTGACCGAGCCCATGCGCTTTGGCCGCATGTTCCTGGCCGGCGATGCGGCGCACATCGTGCCTCCCACCGGAGCCAAGGGCCTGAATCTGGCGGCTTCCGACGTGGGCTATCTGTCGCAAGCCTTTACCGAGTACTACAAGGACAACTCCGAAGCCGGTATTGACCGTTACTCCGAGCAATGCCTGCGCCGTGTCTGGAAGGCTGAGCGCTTCTCGTGGTGGATGACTTCCATGCTGCACAACTTCCCCAATGAGGGCGAGTTCAACACCAAGGTGCAAGAGGCCGAGCTGGACTACATCGTCAACTCCGTCGCTGGCTCCACCTCGCTGGCCGAAAACTACGTGGGCCTGCCACTGGTTTAAGCCTGTGAGCCGATAGCTCTCGTCACTGCCCTGATGAGTGCCCAGGCGTCTGAGCAGGCACCGGGCTTTGACTGCCTGCATTGCTATGAGTGATGCAGGCAGTTTTTTCATCCATGCAATTTGGTTGCTGCAGCCTTGCGTAAATATCGATGCTGGACAAGATGTCAGCGCGTGCTACGAGGAGTAAGCTTGCCCACCTTATGGCGCACATCATGTTCTCTCCTCCCTATATCCCGCCAGCTCAGGCGGCCCAGTCCTTGCGCACGCACGGTTATGCCGTGCTGCAGCCCGAGGATTTTGCCCAGTGGATGGGCTTGAGTGTGAATGATCTGCAGGCCATGGATGCCGACTGGCAGGGTCTGCCTCCCGATGCGTTTCTTAAAGACGGTGGCCGCTACCGTCGCCGCCGCCACTCCTGCTTTGTGAGCGATGGCGATCATGTGCAGCAGGTGCCTCACCGCGCCCACTGGCAGCCTGTGGAATACAACGCGCTGCACGGCGGCATGCAGCGCATGTTCGACCCCATGCTGGATGCCACCACGCACAGCCCTGCATGGCTGGAGATGATCAATGCGCTGGGCCAGCTGGCCGATCAGGTCTTTTGCGCCGATGACTTGCACGAGCGCTGGTTTGTGGAGGCGCATCAGTTTCGCATCGACACCACCGACGGCATTGGCCGCCCCACACCTGAAGGCGCGCACCGTGATGGCGTAGATCTGGTCGCCGTGCTGCTGGTGAACCGCAAGGGCGTGAAGGGGGGCGAGACCCGCGTGTTTGAAGCCACTGGTCCCAATGGCCAGCGTTTCACGCTGACCGAGCCCTGGTCCATCATGCTGCTCGATGATGCGCGCATGATTCATGAAACCACGCCGATTCAACCGGCAGAGCCCGGCGGCGTGCGCGATACGCTGGTGCTGACCTACCGCCGTGGCAATTTTCAGGGTGCGGACTTGCAGGAGGCGGCTTCTTGATTGGTGCAATCAGCGGGGTTTAAAAAGTTGATTAAAACTGTAATGTACTCAGGTCATTAAAGTGACTTACGTGACGCTGCATGATGCGCGTCCGAGGGTGAAGAGAGGAGAGGCAGCTTCACCAAGCCATCCAACAAATTTAAAAGTAACTGGCCAACACCACGCCCCGCAGGCGTGGTTTTTTGTTATGAATCGTCTTTACGCCCTTAGCCTGTCTACGCTGACTGCTCTTGTAACGATAGTGGCTTGCTCGCCCACTGAGAACCCGCCGCCGCAGGCCCATATCAAGGAGCCCACCATTTACTTTCGTAATGGTCTAGAGATTCAGGTCGGCGAAAATGCTGTGCCCATTCATGGCGTGGAAGCATGTCCCTATGGTCTGGCCGCACCGGGTGGCTCCGTGGTCAATATGAATGATGCCAAGTGCCTTCGCTTGGCAGATGACACCGAGCAAATCGTGGTGATGCTGGATATGCCAGGCGGCATCGTGCAGGAAGAATGGACCGTGCGCCGCGATGCTCCCAGCAAGCCTTATGAGCCGGCTTTCAAGCATGTCTCACTGCTGCGTCCCGATGGAACGCGCATCACGATTACTGAAAAATCGGACAAACTGCTGGACAAGTGCTACGAATACGAAGCGGCTCACGTCTGCATCTGATTGGAATCTGATGGGGCTTGGGGCGGGACTTCAGGGTTGATTCAGATCAACACGCTGAGGCATGATGCAGTCAGACTGAACGTATCACACGGCGGTATTGTCTGATTCATTTGCCGCCACAACCCAAAAGGAGACGCATATGTCCATGTTCAATCACATTCTGGTTCCGGTCGATGGCTCCAAGCCTTCCTTGCTGGCCGCACGCAAGGCGGCAGAGCTTTCCAAGGTGTTTGGCAGCGCCGTCACGGCCGTCTATGTGGTGGACCCCTACCCCTTCACCGGTGTAGGTGCAGACTTTGCCTATGGCCAGTCGCAGTATCTGAGCGCAGCCACGGCTGAAGCCAATACGGCACTGGATGCTGTCAAGAGCATCATGGAAGAAGCGGGTGTGGCCGTGAAAACGCTGGTGGGCGAAGGCCACGCCGTGCATGAAGGTATTGTGAACACCATGGTCAGCGTGGGTGCCGATCTGATCGTTATGGGTTCGCAAGGCCGCCGTGGTCTTGAAAAGCTGATGCTCGGCAGCGTGACCCAGCGCGTGCTGGGTGCTGTCAAAATCCCCGTTCTTGTCGTGCGCGAATAAGCGAATAAAAGCAGCTCGTATATAAAAAAGACCTCCGATGGAGGTCTTTTGCATTGCGAGGCGTAAAGCGCTTAGTAGGATTACTGAATACTCGCGCCCGAGGCTTCAACGATGGCCTTGTTAGCCTTGAAGTCGGTCTGGAAGAATTGCTCAAATGCCTGCACGCTCATGGCCTTGGGCTCGGCACCCTGCGTCAGGATGGCTTCCTTGACTTCAGGCATGGCCAGCAGCTTGTTCACTTCGGCGTTGACCTTGTTCACGATAGGTGTGGGCGTGTTGCGGGGCATGAAGATGCCATACCAGGTGCTCACGTTAAAGCCCTTGAGGCCAGACTCCGCCAGCGTCGGTGTCTCAGGCAGCGAAGTGGAGCGGGCTGCAGATGTGACCGCAATGGCGCGCATCTTGCCGGCCTTGATCTGGCCGATGGCTGAGGGCACGGAAGACACCAGCAGGTCCACATTGCCAGACAGTGCATCCATCATTGCGGGGTTGGAGCCCTTGTAGGGGACGTGAGTCAGCTGAATGCCAGCGGCTTTTTCCAGCATCACGCCGGCCAGATGAATGCTGGTGCCGTTGCCGGGCGATCCGTAGGTAATCTTGGATGGATTCTTTTTAGCTGCCGCCACCACATCCGCCAGCGTTTTGTAAGGCGAGTTGGCTGCCGTTGCAATCACGATGGGGGTGTAGGCCACGTGGGCTACGGGGGTCAGATCTCGAGTGGGGTTCCAGGGCAGGCTTTTATACAGATAAGGGCCCAGAACCACATTGTCTTTTTGACCCATCACCATGTCATAGCCGGTGGGGGCAGATTTCACGGCTTCGGTAATGCCAATGGTGCCGCCTGCGCCAGCGCGGTTGTCGGGCACGACAGACCATTTGCTGACTTCGGTGAGCTTGCTGGCAATCACGCGCGAAAGAATGTCGGTGCCGCCGCCCGGTGGGAAGGGCACGATCATGCGCACAGGCTTGTTCGGATAATCCTTGGCGAGATCTTGTGCTGCGGCGGAGAAGCTCAGGCCCGTGCTTGCGATCACGGCTGTGCTGATGAGGATTTGGCGAAACATGAAAAAGAAACTCCAGAGACGAACGGGGGAGCGCTGGCCCGCATAAAAGGGCGGCGCAGTCGCTGCTGGTGTCACGGGCTGATAAGCCTGAAACCAGCGTCACGGAAGGTGGGCTTTTCGATGATCGGGGAGGGTGGTTCCGCCATCAATGGGTATTTGTCTTTACCGGAGAGCGCAAGCCATGCAGTACGGACATGGCAAGCCAGCATTCGCGCGCGCTGCACGGCAGGGTTGCTGCATGTACTAGCACGGAGGCAGCGTACCGATCGGGTGTCGCTGCCGTTGTGGCCCACGGGCGCGGATTGCGGCTCTTCGCAGCCTTGCAGCTGCTCAGAAGCAGTAGAAACATTCTGCCACGCATGCAGGGCTTGCAAGGGCTTACCTCGCGAATAGCTTGCCGCGCCACACAGATTTTTGCTTTGTTCATTAGTTCAAAGTAAAAAAGCCGCTAACGCTTATATATCAAGCGCTAGCAGCTATGTTTTTGAGGTTAGAAAAGCTCAGGCCTGGCGCACGTCGGCGACAACTTGATCGCCAAAATCAGTCCGTTCAAGCCAGGCCAGAACGCGGGCTGCGGCATCAGCTGCCGAGGTCAGCTGACCATTGGCATGCAGACCGGCAAAGCGCTCCACATCGGGGAAGTCGCCAGTGGCTGCACTGCGCAGTTGCACCTGCATGTTGGTATCAATCACACCAGGTGCCAGCGACACAATGCGCGCGCCGCTGGGCTTGGCCGCTTCTTCCAGTGCCACGCAGTTGCTGAACTGGTCCATGCCGGCCTTGGCTGTGCAGTAACTGGCCTGCGATGCCATGGCGCGGCGACCCAGACCGGAGGAAATATTGAGCACTTTGCGTGGAATGCTCCAGCTTTCGGTAGCCCCCAGAAAGGCGCCGGTCAGCGCCATGGGCGCCTCAAGCCCCACGCGCATGGCGTTGATCATGTCGGCTGCAGGCACTTGCGACAGCGGTGCAATCTGCGGAATGACGCCTGCGTTGTTGATCAGGGTGATGCTGGCCCAGTCGCTGCTTTCGAGCGTATCCAGCCAGGTGGCGAGCCGCTGCGCAGCCGCTGCGCTCTGGGACAGGTCTTGCTCCCATTGCAATAGCTGCTCGGGCTTGCTGGCGCTGGCAGCCAGCTCTGCGCTGGTCTTGCGGGCAATGCTCAGCACATGGTGGCCTTGCGTTAGAAGTTGTTGGCCCATGGCCAGGCCCATGCCGCGAGAGCCGCCGGTCAGAATCGTCAAATGCTTGGTCATGCCGACCATCTTACGGTTGATTGGCGACAGAAAAAACAGGCCCCGCGGATTTGCATCCGGCAGGGCCTGTGCATGGTGACGCTCGCTGCGCTCAGTGACTCAGTGCGTTATCAATGGCCCAGATAGGCCTTGCGCACATCATCATTGGTCAGCAGATTGGCTCCGGTATCTTCCAGCACCACTTTGCCGGTCTCCAGCACATAGCCCCGGTCGGCAATCTGCAAGGCGCGGTTGGCGTTTTGCTCGACGAGAAACACCGTCACACCCGCTGCGCGAATGGTCTGGATGATCTCGAAGATCTGCGCAATGATCAGCGGGGCCAGACCCAGCGTGGGTTCATCGAGCAACAGCAGGCGAGGCTTGCTCATCAGCGCGCGGCCAATGGCCAGCATCTGCTGCTCGCCGCCCGACATGGTGCCCGAGCGCTGCACGGCCCGCTCCTTGAGGCGCGGGAACAGCGTGAAGACATGCTCAATGCCATCGGCAATTTCGTTCTTGTTCAGAAAGAAGGCGCCCATTTGCAGGTTCTCGGTCACCGTCAGGTCTTTGAAGACACGGCGGCCTTCGGGCGAGATGGCGATGCCGCGGCGCATGATATGGTGGGTGGACATCTGGGTGATGTCCTCGCCCTCGAACGCAATGCGGCCGCTGCTGGCGCGTGGGTTGCCGCACACCGTCATCAACAGCGATGTCTTGCCCGCTCCATTGCTGCCGATCAGGGTGACGATCTCGCCCTGATTGACATGCAGGCTTACCTGATTGACGGCGCAGATCGCGCCGTAGTGGGTGGAGACTTGGCTTAGCTCCAGCATAGGCTTGCTCATCAGGCTTCTCCCAGATAGGCCTTGATGACCCGTTCATCATTGCGAATCGCTTCGGGCAGGCCCATGGCGATGGGCTTGCCGTATTCCATGACCAGAATGCGCTCGGACACGCCCATGACCAGACCCATATCGTGCTCAATTAGCAGCACGGTCACGCCATACTGCGTGCGCAACTGGTCAATGAGTTGCTGCAGGTCTTTTTTCTCCTGCGGATTCAGACCGGCGGCGGGCTCGTCCAGCATCAGCACGCGAGGCTTGGTGATCATGCAGCGCGCAATTTCAAGGCGGCGCTGGTGACCATAGGCCAGATTGCCCGCCTCGCGGTTGGCAAACTGGCGCAGGCCCATGACGTCCAGCCATTGCAGGGCGTTTTCCACCTTTGCTTCTTCGGCGCGGCGATAAGCGGGCGTGTTGAACAGGCCGCTGAGCAGGTTGACCCGGCCCGTGCTGTGCTGGGCGACCAGCAGGTTTTCCAGCGCGGTCATGCTCTTGAACAGGCGCACGTTCTGGAAGGTACGCACCACGCCGTGATTGGCCACCTGATGGCTGCTATGCCCGGCAATGCTTTGCCCATTGAGCACCACCGCCCCCCCGAGGGTTGATAGAAACCGCTGATGCAGTTGAATACGGTGGTCTTGCCCGCACCGTTGGGGCCGATGATGGCAAACACTTCCTGCGGGCGCACGTTGAAGCCCACGCTGTCCACGGCCAGCAGGCCGCCGAAGCGCATACACAGGTCTTTGACTTCTAGCAAATACTCGCTCATGCGCTTGTCCTGCCTGTGGTTGTAGTTATAAAAGTGATAGCGTTGATGGGCGGAGTCATGCTTTGATCTCCACCTGATGGCGCTTCATGGGCAGTAGACCTTGAGGGCGCCAGATCATCATCAAAATCATGACCAGACCGAAGATCAGCATGCGGTATTCAGAGAACTCGCGCGCCAGCTCGGGCAGCACGGTCAGGATGATGGCCGCCAGAATCACGCCCAGCTGCGAGCCCATGCCGCCCAGCACCACGATGGCCAAAATGAGTGCCGACTCAATAAAGGTAAAGGACTCTGGGTTCACGATGCCCTGGCGCGCCGCAAAAAAAGCACCGCCAAAACCTGCAAACATGGCACCCAGTGTGAAGGCCGAGAGCTTGATCTTCATGGGGTTCATGCCCAGAGAGCGGCAGGCAATTTCGTCTTCGCGCAGCGCTTCCCACGAGCGGCCAATGGGCATGCGAATCAGGCGGTTGCTGATGAACAGCGTCACCATGGCCAGCAGCAGCGCCATCAGGTATAGCGCAATCACCATGTGCATGGAGTTGAACTCCAGCCCGAAGAACTGGTGAAAGGTCGTGCCACCCTCAGTCACGGGGCTGCGTGTCATGGGCAGGCCGAATACCGTGGGTTTGGGAATGCTGGAGATGCCGTCAGGCCCGCCTGTGACGCTGGTCATATTGGTCAGCAGCAGGCGGATGATTTCGCCAAAGCCCAGCGTCACAATGGCCAGATAGTCACCGCGCAGGCGCAGGACTGGAAAGCCCAGCACAAAGCCAAAGAGGGCTGAAGCGGCACCAGCCAGCGGCAGGGCTTGCCAGAACGACCAGCCGGCCCAGTGGAACAGCAGCGCGTAGGTATAGGCACCTACGGCGTAGAAGCCCACAAAGCCCAGATCCAGCAGGCCGGCAAAGCCCACGACTACGTTCAGGCCCAGGCCCAGCATGACGTAAATCATGGCCAGAGTCGCAATGTCCACCGCGTTGCGTCCCGCGAAAAACGGCCAGGAGGCCGCCATCATCAGCACCACAAAGATGACGACGTTGCGCGTGCCCGACTTGATTTTCGGCATGGCTGGCAGGCTGACCTTGGGCATCTTGCCGGTGAGCAAGGGCTTGAGCATCTGGCCGATGAACACAATGACGCAGGCCCAGATGGTCCAGCGCCAGTCGGGGGCGATCTCGGTGCGCATGCCTGCGCGCTCAAGATGCAGGCTGAAGACGGGGGTGACGACGATGGCCGTCATCACCATGGCGATCAGCGCATCGCGAAAGGAAGCGGAAAAGCTGTATTTCATCAGACCTTCTCCACTTCAGGTTTGCCCAGCAGACCGGAGGGGCGGAACATCAAGATGGTGACCAGTAGGCCAAAGGCCACAATGTCCTTGTACTCCGACGAGATGTAGGCCGCAGCAAAGGTCTCGGCCACACCCAGAATCACGCCGCCCAGCATGGCGCCAGGAATGGAGCCAATGCCGCCCAGTACCGCTGCCGTAAACGCCTTGATGCCAGCCAGAAAGCCGATGAAGGGGTTGAGCTTGCCCACGGCCAGCGCAATCAGCACACCGCCCACAGCGGCCAGCACAGCGCCCAGCACAAAGGTGAAGGAGATGACTTTGTTGGTATCAATGCCCAGCAGATTGGCCATGTGCATGTCCTGCGCGCAGGCGCGCGAGGCGCGGCCCATGCGGGAATGCTTGATATACATGGTCAGGGCAATCATCAGCAGCACGGTCACCACGATGATGAGTACGCGGGTGTAGGGAATAAAGACCTCGAAATCACCCATATGAAAGTTGATGGCACCGGGCAACAGCGATGGCACGGCCATGTCGCGCGCGCCCTGGCCCAGCGCCACCCAGTTCTGCAAGAAGATGGACATACCGATGGCCGAGATCAGTGCCACGAGGCGCGGGCTCTGACGCACAGGCTTGTAGGCCACCTGTTCGACCACCAGGCCATAGACTCCGGTGACGAAGACGGAGACCACCAGCATCAGGCCGATGATGGCCCAGATGGGTAGGCCGCTTTGCGTGCCCACCGCCGAAAGTGTGACGAGGCCGATATAGGCCCCGAGCATGTAAATGTCACCGTGGGCGAAATTGATCATGCCGATGATGCCGTAGACCATGGTGTAGCCAATGGCGATCAGGGCGTAAATGGCTCCGAGTGAGAGCCCGTTGAATAGCTGTTGTATCAGCTGAGGAAGAAAATCTGACATGTAACGCCACCCTTGAAACAGGAAAAGGCCCGAGGGCCAGATATCAAACATCCGCAGGCGTGGCCCTCGCCACTGCCCCGGAAGATAGCGGTGGAATTACTTGGCCAGTGACTTGCTGCCGTCCTTGTGCCACTGGAAGACCTGGAAGTCGAAGGAGTTCAGATCGCCTTGCTTGTTCCAGGACACGGGGCCCAGCACGGTGTCTACAGTGGACTTGTGCATCCAGTCGGCCACCTTAGCGGGGTTGTCACCCGCAGCCTTGATAGCAGCCAGCAGAGACTGGGTGGCTGCAAACGAGGTCAGCTGGAAGGCACCCGAAGCATTGCGCTTCTTGTCTGCAAAGGCCTTCACCACGGCCGCGTTCTTGGGGTTGGCAGCGAAGTCTGCGGGCAGGGTCACCAGCATGCCTTCGACGGCAGGGCCGGCAATGGCGTTTACTTCAGGATTGCCCACACCTTCAGGGCCCATCATCTTGACCTTCAGGCCTTGTTCAGCAGCCTGGCGCAGCAGCAGACCCATTTCGGGGTGATAGCCGCCGTAGTAGACAAAGTCCACGCCAGCGCCCTTGAGCTTGGTGATGACGGCGGAGTAGTCGCTGTCGCCGGCGTTGATGCCTTCAAACAGAGCCACGGCAACGTTGGCCTTTTTCAGGTCGTCACGAACGGAAGAAGCAATGCCTTGGCCGTAGGACTGCTTGTCGTGCAGCACGGCAACCTTCTTGGGCTTGATGGTGTTGACGATGAACTTGGCAGCGGCTGGGCCTTGCTGGTCATCACGGCCAATCGTGCGGAAGACGAAATGGTAGTTCTTGCCATCTGTCAGCGCAGGTGATGTTGCGGATGGAGTCACTACCACCACGCCTTCGTTGTTGTAGATGGGAGCGGCGGCAATCGATGCGCCTGAGCAGACGGGGCCGACCACATAGCCGATCTTGCTGTTGACCACACGGTTGGCGGCCACGGGGCCTTGCTTGGGCTCGCAAGCGTCATCCACGGGCACCAGTTCGATCTTCTTGCCGCCGATACCGCCAGCCGCATTGGCCATTTCTACGGCGGTGGTTGCGCCTTCCTTGACCATGTCTCCGTACTGAGTCAGAGCGCCGGTGGTGGGGATGACCAAGGCGATCTTGATCTGGGCGTGTGCAGCCGTGGATACCAGAGCGGCACCAGCCAGACCCAGAGCGGCAACAACGGCTTGCATGCGGAACGGAATGCTCATGAGGACTTCCTTCGAAACTAGATGTTCGTGAAACGCAAAAACTGCACATGCAGCTTGCGCAAAGAAGCTCAGGTTAATCGAGTGGTTGCCGAAGGCAACAGGGTATGCAGGGGGTGGTGCAGGCGGGCGGTTTTTGCTATGTCAGGCATAGCAGCTAGTGCGCTATGGATATAGCTCTGCCTTCATTTGAACTGCTCAAACATGGCTGGCGCTGGAATTTTGCGTAAAGCGGTGGCCTTAGTGGCCTTCTTGGTGTTTTTGTAGCGCGGTGTGTAGCTGTTTCGCTGATTTTTGTGATTTGCTGAATTTTTGTGCAATTCGGCGAGGCCGTGGTATCTGCCTAGGGAAGAGGGCGCTTAAAAGTCAGGAGCGCTTTCGATTTTTAGCAGAGTCCCTTTGATGGGGTGTGTCATCTCCAGTGCTGCCGCATGCAGCAAAAGACGAGGACTTGCGCTGAGGGCCTCTCCGCTGGCATAAAGCGCATCGCCCAGAATGGCGTGGCCCGTGGCGGCCATGTGCAGGCGCAGTTGGTGGGTGCGGCCTGTCAGCGGGCTTAGCAGCACGCGGGTGGCGGGCAGGCCATAGTGGTTGACAGGCTCCAGCACCTTCCACAGCGTCTGGCTGCTTTTGCCGGTTTCATGGTTGATGATGCGCAGCGGGCGGCGCTCCCAGTCGGCGGCAATGGGCAGGTCAATCAGCTGCCAGCCCTCTTCATCGGCGGTAACGGGGACAGATGGCAGCTCGCCAGTGACAACCGCCACATAGCGCTTTTGGATTTGCCTCTCGGCAAAAGCCTGACTGAGCTGGCGCTGCACGGGCAGGTTGCGCGCCATGATGACTAGACCGGAGGTGGCCTGATCGAGACGGTGCACCACCAGCGCATCGCCAAAATGCTGCAGGGCGCGCAGGCTCAGGCAGTCTTGCTTGTCGGGGCCACGGCCGGGCACGCACAGCAGGCCGGAGGGCTTGTTCAGCACCAGCAGGTGCTCGTCCTCATAGACGCAGTTCAGTTCACTCATCAACGTCATCAAAAATTCAAGGGTTCAGCAGCTCATGCACGGTGGTGCAGAAGTCCTGCACATCATTGGGCTTGTGGATCAGCGCCTTGGCACCCGCGGCAATGGCGGCTTGCTCGATTTCGGCAGTGACATATCCCGATGCCAGTGCAATCGGCAACTGAGGGTTGATCTGCAGCGCTTGCTTGAGCAGATCTACGCCGCTGAAACCGGGCATGTTGTAGTCGGTCACGATCAGGTCATAACGGCTGGGCGCGCCCTGCAGTGCTTCCATGGCCTCGTGCGGGTCGGTAAAGCCCGAGACCTGATAGCCCCGGCGGCGCAGCAGGCGTTGAAAGAGAAAGACCAGTGCCTGATCGTCATCCACATACATCACATGGCGGGAGCCGCTGGGCTCGGGCGGCTCGGCGGGCAGGGCCACGGGCTTGGCAGCGATGGGCTCAGCGAAATCAAAATTAGCGTCGTGCTTGTCGCTCAAGGGGAAGTACAGCGTAAAGCAACTGCCCTGGCCCAGCTCACTGTGGACATCGACGGCACCGCCATGCGTACGCATCACGCCGTGCACCACCGACAGGCCAAGTCCCGTGCCCTGGCCAACGGGCTTGGTCGTAAAAAATGGCTCGAAGATGCGCCGCTGGGTGACCGCATCCATGCCGGGGCCGGAATCTTGCACGATGAAGGCCAGATATTCGGCCACGGGCAGTCCCAGACGCTCGCATTGATAACTGTCTGGCGCAATGCGCATGGCCTGCATCTGGATGATGCCGCGCTGGTTGCCAATGGCCTGCATGGCGTTGTTGCAGAGGTTGAACAGGGCTTGCTCTACCTGCGTGGGGTCGGCCATCAAAGGTGGCAGATTGTCGGGTTCAAGCAGCTGCAGTCCGATGAAGGGCGGCAAGGTCACGCGCAGCAGGCGGGCCGTGTCAGACATGACTTCCTGCACCTGCACGGGGCGGCGCTCGGGCTTGTCATTGCGGCTGAAGGTCAAAATCTGGCGCACCAGATCGCGGGCGCGGCGACCAGCTTTTTCAATCTCGCGCAGGCTTTCCATGGCGGCGGGGTTGCCCGTGCTGTCGGCCTTGGCCAGTTCCACATTGCCCAGAATGGCACCCACGATGTTGTTGAAGTCGTGGGCAATGCCGCCAGCCATGGTGCCCACCGCCTGCATTTTGTGGGACTCGCGCAGCTGCGTTTCCAGCGCGTTGCGCTGGGCATCAGCGCGCTTGCGGCTGGTCAGGTCGCGGGCAAAAATCGTGGTGGTGTCGCCGCTGCTGTGGTGCTCAAAGGAGACACTGACCTCGACCGGAATCTCGCGTCCGCTGACGGTCATGCCCGTCATTTCGCCCAGCACGGCCTGCGTGGTTAGAGAGGCAAATGCCAGCGCTTGGGTGGCGTCTGGCAGAAAGCGGTCCAGCGGGCTGCCCAGCGCATCTTGTGGTGAGCATAAAAATAGCGCGGCTGCCGTGGGGTTAAAGACGGTGATGCGCTGGCGCTGATCGATGCAGATGATGGCATCCAGCGAGGAGTTGATGACGGACTCCAGCCGCCGCTCGCTGGTGTGCAACTGTTGGTTGCGCTCTTGCAGCGTCTTGCGCTCGGCGAGCAGCGGGCCCTGGTTGACCACGGCGCACAGATACTGCCAGGTGGCGGGTCCGTTTTGCTGGTGCACGGCCACGGCGGAAATATGCAGGTCACCACACAGCTCGTACTGCTCGTTGATCTGAAACAGCACCTCATGCACTTCAGCGCGGCCCGTGGCCTTGGCTTGCTCAAACGCCATGGCCACGCGCTGGGTATCACTCTCGTGCACAAAGGGTTTGAAGTTGACCAGCAGCCGGTCTTTCTCGGTGGGTTGAAAGGCGCGGTGCGCCATGGCATTGGCCTGTACCACCATGTCAAACTCATCGAGCACCAGCAGGGGCAGCGGAATGCTGGCAAACAGGGTCTCGAAGCGCTCTGAGGCGCTTTCTGCCACAGCCTGGCTGTAGTTGAGCACCTCGTTTTGCAACTCGAGTTCATGCTGATAGTTGCGCAGCTCGGCCACCAGCGCCTGCAGCGGATCTTCATCCTCGGGCACCAGTGGAAGGGTCTCTGCGCTCAAGCCCAGGGGCGCGCCCCCCGGCGACAGCAGGGCATGCAGCGGCAGACCATCATCAATGGCGGGGGGCGGAGGCGGGAGGGGGCGTTCAGAAGAGCTCATGGACGGCAGGTGCCGGGTAGCGAGTAAGTCACCGGCAGTGTAAGCGGGGGCGCTGCTTGCAGCTTGCCAAAAGTCTCTTGGGCTTTGCTTAGGCCCAAGCGATGGCGCATTATTTGCTCATCAATTCATAGCTTGTTGCGCTTGATAGATGGGCGATAGAGGTGTTTTGACAAAAAAGCCAGTGCGCTAAAACACACTGGCTTTTGAGCTTCAGCACACTCTTAACGATCAGTCGTCGTAAGCGTCCATGGGCACGCAGCTGCAGAACAGGTTGCGGTCGCCATAGACGTTGTCCACCCGGCCCACGGGGCTCCAGTACTTGGCGCGGCGCAGGGCGGGCATGGGGTAGGCGGCAGTCTCGCGGCTGTAGCTGTGGTTCCACTCGCTGCTCAGCAGCGTCTCGGCCGTGTGCGGTGCGTTTTTGAGTGGGTTGTCATCCTGTGGCAGCTTGCCCGCTTCGATCTCGGCAATCTCGGCGCGGATGGCGATCATGGCGTCGATAAAGCGGTCCAGCTCGTACAGGTTCTCGCTCTCCGTCGGCTCCACCATCAGCGTGTTGGGCACGGGAAAGGACAGCGTTGGCGCGTGAAAGCCGTAGTCAATCAGGCGCTTGGCCACGTCTTCGGCCATCACGCCGCAGCTTTCCTTGAAGTGGCGCA
The DNA here is from genome assembly GCF_002754475.1 of Comamonas sp. 26. Taxonomy (NCBI): domain Bacteria; kingdom Pseudomonadati; phylum Pseudomonadota; class Betaproteobacteria; order Burkholderiales; family Comamonadaceae; genus Comamonas; species Comamonas sp. 26. Next base: position 2,228,308 of record NZ_PEFL01000001.1, on the reverse strand, counting down.
GGTCCAGGATGCATTCGTGCGCCACATGACCGTGTTCGCCCGCGTACAGAGTGGGGAAGTGATCTTGAAGCCTGGCGCTGATGTAGTTGGCGTTGAGGATGGCGGTTTCGGTCGCCAGCTTCAAACTTGGCTCGCCCATCATGCGGATGTACATCCAGCTAATGGGTAAAACGGCTGCATTGCCCAAGGGCGCTGCGCTGACGGCTCCTACTTCGCGAGTATCTCCGCCCGTGGCATGGCCAGGCAGAAAGGGCACCAGATCTTCGACCACGCAGACGGGGCCCACGCCGGGGCCGCCACCGCCGTGGGGAATGCAGAAGGTTTTGTGCAGGTTCAGGTGACTTACATCGCCGCCAAACTCGCCGGGTGCGGCAAGGCCGACCAGTGCGTTCATGTTGGCACCATCTACATACACACGGCCGCCATGGCTGTGTACCAGCTGGCACAGCTCTTTGACCTGCGTCTCAAACACGCCATGCGTGCTGGGGTAGGTGATCATGATGCAGGCTAATTTTGAGCTGTACTTTTCGCAATGCACCTTCAGGTCATCCATGTCCACATTGCCGTTGTCGTCGCACTTGGTAACCACGACCTGCAGGCCCACCATTTGCGCAGATGCCGGGTTGGTGCCGTGGGCGCTGCTGGGAATCAGGCAGATATTGCGGTGCGCGTCACCCCTGGATTCATGGAAGGCCTTGATGGCCAGCAGACCGGCGTATTCACCTTGCGAGCCTGCATTGGGCTGCAGGCTGATGCCGGCGTAGCCCGTAGCCTGGCACAGCCAGCCGCGCAGCAACTCGTCCAGTTCCGCATAGCCTTGCAACTGGCTGGCGGGGGCGAACGGGTGGATGTTGGCGAACTCTGGCCAGGTGATGGGGATCATCTCGCTGGTGGCGTTGAGCTTCATGGTGCAGCTGCCCAGCGGGATCATGCTGCGGTCCAGTGCCAAGTCCTTGTCCGAGAGGCTGCGGATGTAGCGCAGCATGGCGGTTTCGGAATGGTGGGTGTTGAAGACCGGGTGGGTCAGGAAGGCGCTGCTGCGCTGCAGAGCCTCGGGAATGAGCGAGGGCGCACCTTCATCCATGGCTTCAATCGTGGGCAGGGCCTGGTCGTCTTTGGCGAAGATGCTCCAGATCAGCTCAACATCGGCGCGGGTCGTGGTTTCGTCCAGGCTGATGCACAGATAGTCATTAAAGGCTTTTCGCAGGTTTACGCCATTGGATACAGCGCGAGAAGCTATGGAATCCGTAGCGCCCTCGGTGTGCAGGCTTAACGTATCGAAGGCCGTGTCATGGTGATGGGCGCTGAATCCCAGTTGTGCCAGACCACGGCTCAGAATGGCGGTAAAGCGTGCCACGCGCTGGGCAATGCGCTTGAGGCCTTGCGGGCCGTGATAGACGGCGTACATGCTGGCGATGACTGCGGGCAGCACCTGCGCCGTACAGATATTGGACGTAGCCTTTTCGCGGCGAATATGCTGCTCGCGTGTTTGCAGGGCCAGACGGTAGGCGGGCTTGCCATGCACATCGACGCTGACGCCGACCAGGCGGCCGGGCAGAGAGCGTTTGTACTCGTCACGGCAAGCCATGAAGGCGGCGTGCGGGCCACCGGCGCCCATGGGCATGCCAAAGCGCTGGCTGTTGCCCACCACAATGTCGGCCCCCCATTCGCCGGGCGGTGTCAGCAGGGTCAGGGCCAGCAAATCGGTGGCCACAATGGCGGCGGCTTGCTTGGCGTGGATGGCGTCCACATCGGCCTTCCAGTCCACAATCCAGCCGCTGGAGGCCGGATACTGGATGACGGCGGCAAACAGATCGCCCGCCAGTGCGGCTTCCCATTCCTGTTGGCTGTTGGCGACCAGCACCTCAATGCCAATGGGCTGGGCACGGGTCTGGATGACTTCAATGGTCTGGGGGTGAACATCACCAGCCAGCACGATGCGGTTGCTTTTGGATTTGACCGAGCGCTTGGCCAGTGTCATTGCCTCGGCAGCGGCCGTGGCTTCGTCCAGCATGGATGCATTGGCAATCGGCATACCGGTCAGGTCAGTCACCATGGTCTGAAAGTTGACCAGTGCCTCCATGCGGCCTTGCGAGATTTCTGCCTGATACGGCGTGTAGGCTGTGTACCAAGCGGGATTTTCCAGAATATTGCGCAGAATGACGCCCGGCGTGTGTGTGCCGTAGTAGCCCTGACCGATAAAGCTTTTCAGCACCTGATTCTTGCTGGCAATGGCTTTGAGTTCAGCCAGCGCTGCCGCTTCAGTCACAGGCGGGGGCAAGTCCATGGGCTTGGGGCGGGCGATGGATGCGGGCACCACGTCACGAATCAGCGCATTCAGCGTGGGCTTGCCGATGACGTCCAGCATTTTTTGCTGCTCGTCGGTATCAGGGCCGATATGGCGGGGGAGGAACTCGCGGGAGTTTTCCAGAGACTCCAGCGAAGCAACGGGAGCGGGGGGCGACATCAGCATGGGAGGGACCTATTCTCGAAAGCTGTGACTGGCAAGCACCGGCAAGTGGTGTCGGACGTTTGCCATAAAAAAACGGCCTTCGCGTCTGCGAAGGCCGTGTGCCAATTAATTGTCCTTGGCGAAGTCGTTGTAAGCGGTTTCTTCCATCAGACCTTCGAGCTCGCTCACATCGCTCATCTTGACCTTGAAGAACCAGCCGGTGCTCAGCGGGTCGCTGTTGGCCAGTGCGGGGTCGTCGCGCAGGGCTTCGTTGACTTCGATGATTTCGCCGGTCACGGGCATGTAGACATCAGCGGCGGCCTTGACGGACTCAACCACGCCAGCGACATCGCCAGCCTTGAAGGTGGAGCCGACTGCGGGCAGGTCCACAAACACCACATCGCCCAGCGCGTCTTGCGCGTGGACGGTGATGCCGACGATGGCGGCATTGGTGTCAGCGACGTTGATCCATTCGTGTTCTTTGGAATACTTGATGCTCATGGAAGGCTCCAGATGGGGGATTCGGGGAATCAGATGTTTGAGAAAGGTCCAGCGCGCACTTTAGCGGCGTTCTGTGACCTGTTTGGCGAACTGGCCTGACTGTTCTGCGGTGGCAGCCTTAGCCGCGGTAGTAATGGGTGGGCACAAACGGCGTGGCAGCTACCTTCATGCGCACGGGCTTGCCGCGCACCATGGCGAAAATCTCGGTATCCACTGCCGCATAGTCGGGCTGCACATAGGCCAGCGCCACAGGCTGGTTCAGCGTGGGGCTGAGCAGGCCGCTGGTGATGTGGCCGATATGCTGGCCGTCCATGTTCTCCAGCACCGCAGGCTCGCGCACGGGAATGCGCTCAAGGGCCACAAGCCCCACACGCTTGCGCGTGAGCTGCTGCGGATTTTGCAGCTGCGCAAGCACAATGGCCGCGCCGGGAAAGCCGCCTTCGCGTTCACCGCCGGTGCGGCGTACCTTCTGGATAGCCCAGTTCAGCGCGCCTTCCACCGGGGTTGTGGTGGTGTCGATATCGTTGCCGTACAGGCACAGACCCGCTTCTAGACGCAAAGAGTTGCGCGCGCCCAGACCAATGGGTGCGACTTCGGGCTGGGCCAGCAATGTCTCGGCCAGAGCCTCGGCAGCGTCGCTGGGCACGGAAATTTCAAAACCGTCCTCGCCCGTATAGCCGCTGCGCGTGATGTAGAGCGCGTGGCCTTGCCAGTCAAAGTGATTGCCAGTCATGAAGACCAGATCGCTCACGCCGGGGATCAGCCGGGCCAGCGCAGTTACGGCTTGTGGGCCTTGCAGCGCCAGCAGGCCGCGGTCGGGCAGGGGCAGGACTTTGCAGCGCTGGCCTATGTGTTTTTGGATATGCGCAATATCGGCCGCCTTGCAGGCACCGTTGACGATGAGGAACAGGTCGTTGCCCCGGTTGACGAACATCAGGTCGTCCAGAATGCCGCCTTGCTCGTTGAGCAGCAGGCCGTAGCGTTGCTTGTGCAGACCAAGACCTATGATGTCAACGGGCATCAGCGATTCAAGCGCAGCCGCTGCGTCAGGGCCGCGCAGCAGCAACTGACCCATGTGCGAAACATCGAACAGGCCTGCGGCTTTGCGGGTGTGGAGATGCTCGGCCATCAGTCCCTGAGGGTACTGAACGGGCATGGAGTAACCGGCAAACGGCACCATGCGGGCGCCTAGTCTCTGGTGCAGGGCAAACAGCGGCGTGGTGCGCAGGTCGGAAGAAATATCGGCAACAGTCACAGGCAAGCGCTCCGGTCATTCAAACCAAGATGAGTGGCTATGCACGGCGGCTGCCATGCCTAGCGGGCTTGCCCTGCTGTCCGCTTTACCTGAGAGATTCGCCGCCGCAGTGAAGTCGGGCGGTTTGCTCCTTCGGTGGATGCCATCACCTAGCGCAATTGCGTAGTGCGGCATCTCTCTCCAGCAAGGAACGCTGCCTGCATTCAGCGCGGCAGCGCTTGTCAGTCCTTTTGCCTGAGCGTTTGGGCACCAGGTGGGGTGTCTGCGCCTTCGGCGGTGCGTTGCAGCGTGAAGCTGAGAGCACTCTCTCCTGACAGTGGCAATTCTAGTAGAACTGTCTGACCAGCCCTGAATAGTTTCTGGCAGGCTGGGGTTTACGATAGCTCTGGCACAGAGGCCGCAGTGAATGCGTTTTGGGGCATGCAGGCCCGCCACCAAGGGCTGCAGGCGTGGGGCTGGTTCAGGTCGATACGCTCGCCCATCATGGGTGTGGCGACGGGGATGGCTTGCTGCTGGCCCAGATACAAAATCTGCTCGAAGGGGTCCCACCACGCGTGCATGGCCAGATTGAAGGTGCCGTTGTGAATCGGCAGCAGCCAGCGGCCCTGCAGGTCCTGATGGGCTTGCAGCGTTTGCTGTGGGTGCATGTGAACATAGGGCCAGTGCTCGTCATAGGCACCGGTTTCCATCAGCGTCAGATCAAAGGGGCCAAAGCGCTGGCCTATCTCTTTAAAACCGTCAAAGTAGCCGCCATCGCCACTGAAGAAAACGCGCAGTGGCAATGCGCTCTGCAAATCTTCAATCACCCACGATGCCCACAGCGTACGGTTCCCGTCGCCAAGCCCACGGCCTGAAAAGTGCTGGGCGGGTGTGGCGGTCATGCGCAGGCCATTGACTTCGCTGCTCTGCCACCAGTCGTGCTGGCGGACTTTTGCGGCGGGAACGCCCCAGTCCATGAGTCGGTCACCCACGCCAAGCGTGCAAAGGAATACGCCCACTTTGGGAGCCAGCGCACGGATGGTGGCACGGTCCAGATGGTCGTAATGATCGTGCGAGAGGATGACGCCATGCAGCGGGGGTAGTTCATGCAGCGCAACTGGCGGTGCATGAAAACGTTTGGGCCCGGCAAAGGAAAACGGCGAAGCGCGCAGAGAGAAGACGGGGTCCGTCAGCCACCAGCCGCCGCGCAGCTTGATCAACACAGTGGAGTGACCTAGGCGGTACAGGCTGCGCTCAGGCGCGGCATCCAGCGCGGCGCGGCTGAGTTTTTGTAGGGGAAGTGCGCTGCCGGGCTCGGTGTTGGCGGGCTTGTTGAACAGAAATTTCCACAGCGTTCTGGCATCCGGCTTGGGGCCGTTGGCTGGGCGCGGATGGACGTTGTGAAAGAGCCCGTCCCGGTTCTGGGGCGATGCCTGATAGTCAGCGATTGAAGATGAAAAGCGAATCAAGTGCAGGGCCTGAAGTCAGTCAGAGTGAATAGTTGAGGCTGGGCTTGTGCACTGCAAGCACAAACTTGCAAGCAGCCGTATCTGAGTGAAAGGTTCGGATTAAGAGCGGCTAACGCTACCCAGCAAACCGGAGGTTTGCGTTTGAGGCGAAGCAACGACGTATTAAGGTGCTCTAAGGTGTATTCGCCACCGGTTCATTGATGGGCGGAAAGATCAATTCATAAGGCTGCTCGAAGCAGGTGGTGACGGGCTGGCCCTGGCGCATGCCGGGCTTGAACTTCCAGCGTGTAAGCGACGTCTGAATGGTTTTCACGATGCGTGGGTCGGTCTTGGCGGGTTGCCAGAGCACGCGGCCCAGCTCGCCTTGAGGAGTGACTTCAAGCAAGAAGGTGACGGTGGTGTGAAGCCCTTTGGGAAACCAGCTGGACTGGATGATCGGGCTTGTCTGGCGGCGCAGCTGGGGTTGCTGATCCAGCTGGGCCATAGGAATGCATTCTGTGCGTGTCCATTCTGGCCATGATGGCTGGCTCACCGTGGCTTGCGCGCTCTCCGTATTGCCGGGCTTATCCGGTGCAACCGTGGTGCAGGCACCAAGCACCACGGTTGCGAGGGTAATGGCGCAGATGGCCGCAGGGCGGGAGAAGTTTGAAATAGGCATGAAAGTATTCTTGCCCAAGTTCCAATAAGCGCCTTTTTCTCTCAAAAAAATAGCTACCAACGCTGATGGATAAAGCGCTGGCAGCTATTTTGGCTTGAAGCTTGGCGTTACTACTCTGTGCTTTTACTCTGCGTTTCTCAATGCGCGCCAGCGGCTGCGTCTGCTCCGCCACCGGCCTGCGGAGCAGGGCGCTTGGTGAACCAGATCAGCACGATCAGGCTCAGGAACAGAAAGGACGATGCCAGAAAGATATCGTCCGCAGCGCGGGTGAAGGCTTGCTGGTCAATCAGCCGGTTGATCTGTGCATAGGCCTGCTCTGCACTCATGCCCGCCGCCTGCAATTGCTTTACGGTGATGGCAAACGTGCCCTGGCCTTGCACCAGCAGCTCTGTGAGGTGAGCGTGGTGCATGGAGGCCCGGTTTTCCCACAGGGTCGTGGCAATGGAGGTGCCCATTGCACCCGCCGTAATCCGCACAAAGTTGGACAGGCCTGCGGCTGCCGGAATGCGATCTGGCGTCAGCCCGCTGAGCGTGATGGTGGTCAGCGGAATGAAGAAGAAGGCCATGGCGCCGCCCTGAATCAGCGTGGGAATCAGGATATGACCGAAGTCCGTCTCTACAGTGAACTTCGAGCGCATCCACAGTACCAGCGCAAACACCATGAAGGCAGCAGTCGCCATCTTGCGCGGGTCCCAGACGGCGACTTTGCGGCCGACGATGGGCGTCAGAATAATCGCCAGTATCCCCACGGGCGCCAGTGCCAGACCGGCTGAGGTGGAGGTGTAACCCATCCACTGCTGCAGCCACAGGGGCAGCAGCACCACATTGCCAAAGAACAGGCCGTAGGCAATCGACAGCGAAATCGAGCCGGCCGCAAAGTTGCGCCGCTTGAACAGGCGCAGGTCGACTACCGGGTGGGCATCGGTCAGTTCCCAGACCACGAACACGGCAAAGGCAACGACGGCGATCACGGCAAAAGCAATGATTTCATTGGAGGCAAACCAGTCCAGCTCCTTGCCCTTGTCCAGCATCAGCTGCAGCGCGGCGACCCAGAGCACCAGCAGGCTCAGGCCCACGGTGTCGATGGGCAGCTTGCGTGTCGGCGTCTCGCGGCTGCGGTACAGGCTCCAGGTCATGACAGCCGAGAGCAGGCCCACGGGCACGTTGATGTAGAAAATCCACGGCCAGGAGATGTTGTCTGTAATCCAGCCGCCCAAAAGCGGCCCTACCACGGGGGCCACCAGCGTGGTAACCCCCCAAAGTGATAGCGCCACCCCTGCCATGGCCGGGGGGTAGCTGGCTAAAAGCAGGGTTTGCGACAGCGGAATCATGGGCCCGGCGACCAGGCCTTGCAGCACGCGAAAGAACACCAGCATCTCTAGCGAGTGAGCAAAGCCGCAAAGCCAGGAGGTCAGCACGAACAGCAGCACGCTCATGGTGAACAGGCGCACGGCACCAAAGCGCTGCGTGAGCCAGCCGGTCAGCGGCACGGAGATGGCGTTGGCCACACCAAAGCTGGTGATGACCCAGGTGCCCTGGCTGGGGCTGACGCCTACATCGCCCGAGATGGCCGGAATGGCCACGTTGGCGATGGAGGAGTCCAGCACATTCATAAAGGTGGCCAGCGACAGGGCCAGCGTACCCAGCACCAATGGCGCTCCCTTGAGGGGCGGAATGGCGGGCATGGCCATGGGGCGCAGCGGCGGTGCCTTGCCGGGGCCAGTGGCTCCGGTGTCCTCGGGGGAGGCGGAAGAGGGGGAAGTCATGGCTGATTTCCGCCTCTTATTGGGCAGGCTGCTGCTCTTGTTTTGCGGGCTCGGCATTGGCTGGTGTGGCCGCTGCTTCTGATTGCGCGGCAGGCAGCTTGCTCAGCGATGTCAGTGCGGGCAGTTTGTCGCCTGAAATGATGTGCTGAATGCGCTCTTCGGCCTGCGCCAGCGTGCCGTCATACACCGCAGTCTGCGCCACGGGCGTGGTGCGGGGGGCGTTGGCCAGCGCCAGGCCATCCTTGTCGCGGATATCGACCTTGACATCCATGGACAGGCCCACGCGCAGGGGGTGCTGCTTGAGGGCTTCGGGCTCCAGGCTCACGCGCACGGGCACGCGCTGCACTACCTTGATCCAGTTGCCGGTGGCGTTCTGTGCTGGAAGCAGTGAGAACGCTGCGCCGGTGCCTGCGCCAAGGCCCACGACCTTGCCTTCATAGGGGGTCTTGTCGCCATACACATCGGCGGTCAGCTCTACCTTCTGGCCCATGCGCAGGTCGGCCAGCTGGCTTTCTTTGAAGTTGGCATCGACCCAGAGGTTGTGCAGATCCACGACCGTCATCATGGGTGCGCCTGCCGCCACGCGCTGGCCCAGTTGCACACCGCGCTTGGCGACAAAGCCATCCACGGGCGAGATCAGGCGTGTGCGCTGCAGCGACAGGTAAGCCTCGCGCACTTTGGCGGCGGCGGCCATCACGGCGGGGAAGTCTTCTGCCGTCGTGCCCTTGGTCTGCGCTTCAGCCGCGGCTAACTGGGCCTTTGCGGCGCGCACCGCGGCATCGGCGGCGACCACAGCGTTGCTGGCGGCTGTGGCTACGGCCTTGGCGTGGTCAAACTCCTCCTTGCCTACGGCACCGGTGGCGGTCAGGGGGCGACGGCGCTCCACATCGTCGCTGGCCTTGGCGGCATCGGCCTTCAGGCGCAGCAGGTCGGCTTCGCGCTGGGCGACTTGTGCGGCCAGCGGGGCGTTGTTGGCATACAAGGTGCGGGTCTGACGCGCGGTTTGCGACAGCTGGGCTTCGGCCTGCGCCAGCTGCACCAGATAGTCGGCAGGATCCAGTTGCACCAACACCTGACCGGCCTTGACGTAATCGGTATCGTCCGCGCCAATGCTGATGACGGTGCCGCCCACCTGAGGCGTGATTTGCACCACATTGCCTGCGACATATGCATTGTCTGTGGACTGGTAGTTGCGGGCCACCATCCAGTGCCAGCCACCCCAGGCAATGGCACCTACGGCCACGGCGGCGGCCACGATGGTCAGGCCTTTGCGGCGACCTGTAGGGTTGGCGGTGGGCGAGGCGGAAGCGGGAGCTTGAGGGGCTGCGTTGGTTGCGGTGCTTTGTGGCTTGGTGTTGTCGGTCATGATGTTTGGCGCTTTGTTATCTGTATGAGTGGTTTTGCTGCCAGGGCGCGCCTCTAAAGGCTGCGCCCAGTGAAAAGTGATGGACTCAGTTGCCGCTGACCTGCACGGCCTGCGTGTCGTCGCTCCAGCCTCCACCCAATGCGGCGGCCAGCGCCACGCGGGTGTCCAGCTCGCGGGCCCGAAGGTCCACGGCGAGGCGGCGCTGGGTGATGAGCTGGGTTTCGGTGTTCAGCACCGTGATCTGGTTGCCCAATCCGGCGCGGTAGCGCTGCACGGCAAAGTCATAAGCACGCTCGGCCTTGGCCAGTGATTCGGTCTGCAGCGATTGCTGGCGCTGCAGTGACTGAACCGAGGCAATGGAGTCCCCGGCCTGCTTGACGGCATCCAGCACCGCACCGTTGTACTGGGCAATGGCGGTATCCAGATCGGCCTGCTTGCCACGCAGTTGGGCGCGCAGGCGCTTGCCATCAAAAATGGGCAGGCGCAGAGCGGGCGTAATGCCCAGCTGACGTGAGCTGCCTTGAAACAGGTTGTCCAGCCCCAGCGCGTTCAGGCCAACAAAGGCGGTCAGGTTCACATCGGGGTAAAAGTCGGCCTTGGCGGCATCAATGCCCTGCGTCGCAGCTTCCACGCGCCAGCGTGCGGCCACGACATCGGGGCGACGGCCCAACAGGTCAGCGCCCAGAGTCTGGGGCACGTTCTGAAGGCGCAGTGCCGCCAGCTTGGGCGACAGCGCATTTTGCGCATCGGGTGCCTGCGCGCACAGCACGGCAATGGTGCGGCGCGTGAGGGTAATTTGCTCATTGAGCATTTCAATCTGCGTGCGGGCCTCAGGCATACCGGCCTGTGCTTGCGTCAGTTCGACCTGACTGTCCAGACCGGCTTTGGTGCGTTGCTCACTCAAACTTAAGAGCGACTGGCGCTGGCCCAGCGTGCGCTCGGCCACTTCTCGCTGTGCAATCAAACGGGCCAGAGCGACATAGCTGCGGGCCACTTGCGCGGCCAGCTGAGTCGCGGCTGCGGCTGAATCGGCTTTTGCTGCGCGTGCCTGGCCCAGGGCCGATTGCAGCTCGGCCGAATGCTTGCCAAAAAAGTCGGGGGCCCAGGACAGGCCGGCCTGTACATTGCCGCTGTTATAGAAATTGCCGGCGATAGGCGCGGGAATCATGCCGTTGGCCGTATAGCGCTGGCGGGTCAGGTCTACGCCTAGCTGACCGCGAATATCGCTGGCCGTGCTGCTCGCGGTGGCAAGGGCCGCTGCTTTTTCAAAGCGGGCATTGCTGGCTGCCAGGCTGGGGCTGCCAGTCAGCGCCTGATTGATGAGCTGGTTGAGCTGGGCATCACCCAGCCCTGTCCACCACTGGGGGGAGCTCAGGGCTGTGGCGTCTGCGGCGCTGATGGCCGAGATGCCCGTCAGGCCTGTATCTGCCGCTGAGATCTGCGCCAGCGGTGTGTGGACCGGGCCTTGGGAGGCGCAACCAGCCAGTGCCAGTGCGGCGACCAGGGTCGCGAGCGCGACGGTGTTGCGTTGAGTGCGTTGGGTCATGGAAAAGTGCCAGTGGTTTTTATTGAAATGGGGCAGTGAGGTCAGTCGTTTCAGGCCTGCTGAGGTGATGCAAGCCCGAGCCGGTTTATTCGGTGGGATCTGGCGGTGCGTGCTGCAGCGCTTCTCGCAGGGCATCTCCATTGGCCAGCATGCGTTGCAGCATGGAGAGCATCAGCGCGCATTCGCTATGGCTGAAACCGCTGAGGTGGCCGTTGAGCACCTGGGTCAGCACCTTGGGAACCTGTGTGGCCACGCTGCGGCCTTCGTCGGTCAGCACCAGGTGCACCACGCGGCGGTCGGTGGTGGAGCGTTCACGGCGCAGCAGGCCCTTGGCTTCAATGCGGTCCAGCGCGCGGGTCACAGAGGCCGGGTCCATGCCCAGCGCCTTGGCCAGATCGCTGCTATTGGTGTCGGCGCACAACAGCAGCTTGTACAGCGGCAGCCATTGCACATAGGTCAGTCCATGCTCGGCCAGTTGTGCATCGGCCTGCTGCAGGATGGAGCTGAGTACGCGGCGCATCAGAAAGCCAATGCTTTTGTCTGGCGAATAGACGCCAGCTCTATAGAAAAAGCTGGATTCGTCTTGTGGGTCGATGAAGGTGTCGGATGGGGTTTGCACTTGCACCACCAATATTTGTTTGGTCAATGATTGAGTTGGCAATTATTGTGCAAGTGCAAAAAAAAGTCAGCAGGATTTTTTACCTGTGCAGCGTGAGGCAGAGGCTCGGATAATCCATTTGCTATGAAAATGGAAGCTTTTTGCGCTTGATGGATAAGCGATTAGTGCTTGTTAAATCAAAAAAAGCCCAGCTATGAACAGGCCGGGCTTGGGCGGGTGAAGGTCGGGGTGCGAGTTACAGCGGCACGCGCAGCACCACCACAATCACCAGGCCGATGGCCAGATTGAGGGACACTAATTTGCGAATGCTGTCGAGCGCCTTGCCGCCTGCGGGCCAGTCTTTGGCCTGAACGGCCGCATCAAGGCGCTTGAACAGCGCAAAGCGGATGTGGCCGAACACGGCCATCATCACCACGCCGAGAATGCTCATCACAATCCAGCTGACGGGCATATTGAACTGCCCACCCGCCTTGGCGGCCATGGCATGAATGCTGCCAATCATGCCTATGCCCGAGGCCAGAACCACGACGACTAGTACCAGCACCCAGGCAAAAAAGCGCTGTAGCACGCCGTGCATCAGCTTGACGCGTTCTGGCGGCTGCAGCACTTGTAGGGACGGGCGCAGAAAGAAATGGGCAAAAAACATGCCGCCTACCCAGATGAGTACGGCCAGAAGGTGCAGAAGTTTGAGCAGAATAAAAAGCATGGGCTGTGGGGCTTGAGTGGGAGAACGCTGCAAGCCTAACGGAGATCGTCCTGCCGGTGGAGCGCAGAGACTAAATAGCGTGTCTCTCAGCTTGTTCAAGGCTGATTAAGCTGAGCCTCAAAGAATCGAGAGAAGGGTTCGATTGTCAGATTCAGCGAAAGTAGGTAGAACCAGTTGCAAGTCTTTGTACGGGGGCTGGGCTTTTCTCAATAAGCCATGGATCTGGAATGTGACTTGTGGATCTAAGGCTTCAAAAAATTCTGCCACTATCAAAAAAATAGCTGTCAGCGCTTTACTTATAAGCACTGACAGCTATTTTTTTCAAAATTTACAGATCCCTCAGATATGCGATGCGCTGATTCCAGGGTTGGGCATGGTGTGCTCAAAGCCAATGTTCTGGTAGTTGTTGCCCGAGACATGGACTTGATCGCGCCCCGCATGCTTGGCGGCATACAGCAGGTCATCGGCCTCCTTGAGTGCAGTTTCAAGCTGCTTGGCGTTTTCGATGGGGGCAACACCAAAGCTCATGGTCAGTGTGGCGTTTTTGGGCAGCACGGAATGATCGGATCGAAGCTCAAGCCGTATGCGCTGGGCGACCTGTTCTGCCTCTGTCAGGTCTATGCGTGTCAGCAGCATGACAAATTCTTCACCGCCAAAGCGGGCAACCAGGTCAAAGCCGCGCACATTGCGCTGCAAGGTGGCAGAGATTAGTTTGAGCACCTCGTCGCCGCGGCTATGGCCCCAGGTGTCGTTGATGCGCTTGAAGTGATCAATATCGCCCGCCAGTATGGCCATGGGGAACAAACGCTTGTCCTGCAGTCGGCGGCGCGCCAGTTCATAAAAAGCCCGGCGATTGAGAATCTGGGTCAATGAATCCTGATCGCGTTCGTTGCGCAACTGGCGAATGGTGGCGCGGATGGCAATGGCAGCCATCAAGACGGTGAAGAAAATGGCAAAAAACAAAGTACTCATCGCACTAGCGAACCAGTAGACCGAGTTTGCAAATTTCTCGAACTCTGAATGGCCCAGCACTGTAATGATCATGGGCCGGGTGATGGTTATCACGGAATAGATGAAGGCGCTGGTGAGCAAAACCTTGTCCAGCCAGTCTGGTGAATGTCTGTGCCGCAGTGCTGACAGCACGGGTAGCAGCATGATGAGGCCTATGCCTGCGCTGGAGATGTGCACGCGCGCCAAAAGGTTGTTGCTGTAGTAAATAGCGCTGAGGAGGGTGAGCAGGGCGATCCCAAGACTGACTCTGGTCTGAATGGGGACACGCCAATGCTCGGCCCAGCACTTGGCCAAAAACCAGCCGCCCAGCAGGTAAAGCGTGCAGCTGACGGCTGCGTAGCGATACAGCATCTCTGTGGATGCCGTACTTTGAAAAGCGAAGGGCAGGGCGGTGAGTGCGTAGGCGCAGCATTGCCAGAGCAGGAAACGTTGCTGGCGTTGAAAAACCCAGCATAGAAGCAGCAAGCCGGACAGGAACAGCAATGTCAGGGCCGGAGCCAGTACATAAAGGTGTTCCTTGCCCATGATTATTTCAGGCCTCGCTGACGACGAATCTAAAACTGCTCAAGCACATGGTGGACCCTTGCTTCAAGGTGCTTGCTGGCGGTGAGCGCAAGCTTTGCGACGTTTTTCATGAGAATTAACAATTAAATACGAAGGATGTGCAATAGGGTTTTGACTTTTCTTTAAAAGCCTGAACGGTGACATCAATGGGTGGAATGGGGATCAAGTTCAGCAAAATGCGAAGGCATTCATCTGAGCGCAAAAAGCACTCCGAAGAGTGCTTTTGAGAGGCATGTTTTTGGGTGAGTGAGGTCTATGCCTCATACACCTCTTGCGTCGTCAGACCTTTTTCAGATCAAAGCGGTCTAGGTTCATCACCTTGGTCCAGGCAGCCACAAAGTCCTTGTAGAACTTGTCCTGGTTACCCGTTTCTGCATACACCTCGGTCAGGGCGCGCAGGATGGCGTTGGAGCCAAACACCAGGTCAACGCGGGTACCTGTCCACTTCTTGGCGCCGGTCTTGCGGTCTACGCCTTCGTAAGTGCCATCCTGCAGGTCAGTCCACTGGGTGGCCATGTCCAGAATGTTTACGAAGAAGTCGGTTGTCAGCTGGCCGGGCTTTTCCGTCAGCACGCCGTGCTGGCTGCCATCGGTGTTGATGTTGATGGCGCGCAAGCCGCCGATCAGTACGGTCATCTCGGGGGCGGTCAAGGTCAACAACTGCGCCTTGTCGATCAACAGTGCCTCTGGCGACGCTGGGAACTTGCCTTGCAGATGGTTGCGGAAGCCGTCAGCCTTGGGCTCCAGATACTTGATCGAATCCGCATCGGTTTGCGCGGCAGACGCGTCGGTGCGACCTGCGGTAAAAGGCACGGCAATGGTCACGCCAGCGTCGGCAGCGGCTTTTTCCACGCCCACGCCACCCGCCAGAACGATCAGGTCAGCCAGCGATATCTTGAACTCGGCACGGATGCTTTCCAGCTTTTCCAGAACCTTGGCCAATTGCGCGGGGTTGTTTGCCGCCCAGTCTTTTTGGGGGGCCAGGCGAATGCGGGCCCCGTTGGCACCACCGCGCTTGTCGGAGCCGCGGAAGGTGGAGGCCGAGGCCCAGGCTGTGCCAACCAGCTCCTGCACACTCAGGCCAGAGGCCAGAATTTTGGCCTTGATGGCATTGACAGTGGCTTCGTTCACCGGTGCTTCTGTGGCGGCAGGCACCACGTCTTGCCACAGCAGCTCTTCCTTGGGGACTTCTGGGCCGATGTAGCGCGAGCGGGGGCCCAGATCGCGGTGAGTCAGCTTGAACCAGGCACGGGCAAAGGCTTCAGCAAATGCCTGTGGGTTCTCCAGAAAACGACGAGAAATTTTTTCGTAGACAGGGTCCACGCGCAAAGCGATGTCTGAGGTCAGCATGGTGGGCTTGCGCATTGCGCCGCCAGCGTCGGGGGCGGGAATGATGTGGCCTGCATCCTTGGCTACCCACTGACCGGCACCGGCGGGGCTCTTCTCGCGCTCCCACTCAAAGCCGAAAAGGTTGTCAAAGAAGAAATTGCTCCACTGCGTGGGGGTCTGTGTCCAGGTCACTTCCAGGCCGGAGGTGATGGCGTCTGCCCCCTTTCCCGATCGGAATGAGCTGGCCCAGCCCAGGCCTTGTGCTTCCAGACCGGCTGCTTCAGGGGCGGCGCCTACGTGGGATGCGTCGCCTGCGCCATGGGTCTTGCCGAAGGTGTGGCCACCCGCGATCAGGGCGACGGTTTCTTCGTCGTCCATGGCCATGCGGGCAAAGGTCTCGCGAATATCGCGGGCCGAAGCCAGCGGGTCGCCGTTACCGTCCGGGCCTTCCGGGTTCACGTAAATCAGGCCCATCTGAACGGCAGCCAGCGGGTTTTCCAGTTCGCGGTCGCCAGAGTAGCGGCTGTTGGCCTTTTCGCTGGTGGCCAGCCATTCTTTTTCAGCGCCCCAGTACACGTCCTGATCGGGCTCCCAGGTGTCGGTGCGACCGCCGGAGAAGCCGAAGGTTCGAAAGCCCATGGTTTCCAGTGCGACGTTACCGCACAGCATCATCAGGTCGCCCCAGGAGATTTTGTTGCCGTACTTTTGCTTGAGCGGCCACAGCAGGCGGCGAGATTTGTCGATGTTGACGTTGTCGGGCCAGCTATTCAGCGGCGCAAAGCGCTGCTGAGCACGGGCTGCGCCACCACGGCCGTCTTGCACGCGGTAGGTGCCGGCTGCGTGCCAGGCCATGCGGATGAACTGAGGGCCGTAGTGACCGTAGTCGGCAGGCCACCAGTCCTGAGAGTCCGTCATCAGCTTACGCAGATCGCGCTTGAGACCCTCATAGTCCAGCTTCTGGAATTCTTCAGCGTAGTTGAAGTCTTCGCCCAGAGGGTTGCTCTTGGCGGAGTGCTGGCTCAGCAGCTCCACCCGCAAGCGATCTGGCCACCAGTGATCGTTGGTAGTCCCATTGCCGACGGCAGCGGTTGCACTGTTCTGGCCTTGGTGGAAGGGGCACTTGGATTCTGTAGTCATGGGGCTCTCCGTTTCAACGATCCGACAAGTCGGTGGGGTTAGAAAACTGATACCAATCATGATTTGGTATCGATCAATTAGATTCGATAGCTGTTTGCAATTGATTGAGGTGAATTATCAGTGCAGGGCAGGCAAAACAAGCGTTTTGCGCTATTGAAATTACTAAGCCGCGTCATAGTAATAAATGTGATGGAGGCTTTTTTGAGGGGCTTGCCGCAGTGCTTTGCTGCTTCAGATAACAGGCAGGGCTTGAGCTTTCAAGCCTATGCGAGCGTGCGCATTTGCACAAGCGCGAGATGTCAAATGCCGTGCTTGACCTACCGCTTGAGCGGCCTCACCCAGCCACCAGTTTGTGCACCAGATCGGCGGCCGTGGATGCACCGTATTTGCGCATCAGGCGGGCTCGATAAATTTCTACCGTACGGTGGCTGATGGCCAGCGCCTTGCCAATTTCCTTGCTGGTCATGCCTTCGAGCAGGCGCGCCGCTACTTCGCGCTCGCGGCCTGTGAGCTCGGCTTTGACAGGGCGCTGGGCCGAGAGATCTTCAAAGCTCCAGATGCCCGAAGCATGCGGGTCATCGCGATCGAGGGTGCGGCCGCTGACATGGCACCAGAAGACCTCGCCATTGGCGCGCTTCATGATGCGGTTGTCGGAATAGATGCCTGTGGTATTGAGAATGGGGGCGATGCGCGCGCCCAGCCGCTCGTATTCATCGACACTGGGGTAAAGCACCTGGAACGTCTGGCCTATGAGTACCTCGCGCGATGCATGGAACATTTCACATAACTGTCGATTGCAGTCGATCATGATGCGGTTGCGCGAAATGACAAGACCGACGGGGGCTGAGTCAAACGCCAACTGGTAATCCACATTCATAGTACTGCTCTTTACGAAAAACTACTTACTTGAGTACGTAGTATCGTAGAGCATCCCAAATAAAGGAGACATGTGTGAAAAAGCTCTACCCATCCGCAGATGCGGCGCTGCAAGGCGTTGTGGCTGACGGGCAATTGCTGGCCGTTGGCGGCTTTGGCTTGTGCGGCATTCCTGAAGCCCTGATCGACGCTGTGTGCGCCAGTGGCGTCAAGAATCTCACTGTGGCTTCCAACAACGCTGGCGTGGACGGTATTGGTCTGGGCAAGCTGCTGGACACCCGCCAGATCAAGCGCATGATCGCCAGCTACGTGGGCGAGAACAAGGAGTTCGAGCGCCAGTATCTGGCCGGTGAGCTGGAGCTGGAATTCACTCCCCAAGGCACGCTGGCCGAGAAGATGCGCGCTGGCGGCGCAGGCATCCCTGCGTTCTTTACCAAGACCGGTGTGGGTACGCTGGTGGCTGAGGGTAAAGAGCTGCGCGAGTTTGATGGCGAAACCTATGTGATGGAGCGCTCCCTCGTGGCCGATGTGTCCCTGGTCAAGGCCTGGCGCGCGGACAAGAGCGGCAACTTGCAGTTCCGCCTGACGGCGCGCAACTTCAACCCTGCTGCGGCAACCTGCGGCAAGGTCTGCGTGGTGGAAGTGGAAGAGCTGGTGGAAGTGGGCGAGATCGCGCCTGACGACATCCACCTGCCGGGCATCTATGTGCACCGCATCGTGCACAACGCCAATCCCGAAAAGCGCATCGAAAAGCGCACCATCACTGAGAAGAAATAAGGAGCTGTCATGCCTTGGACCCAAGACCAGATGGCCGCGCGCGCGGCCCAAGAACTCGAAGACGGCTTCTACGTCAACCTCGGTATCGGCATTCCTACGCTGGTGGCCAACCACACCGGTGACAAGGAAGTGTGGCTGCAGTCTGAAAACGGCATGCTGGGCATTGGCCCCTTCCCGACAGAAGACCAGGTCGACGCCGACCTGATCAACGCCGGCAAGCAGACCGTGACCACGATCCCCGGCTCAGCCATTTTTGGTTCCGACCAATCATTTGCCATGATTCGTGGCGGCAAGATCAACCTGTCCATTCTGGGTGCCATGCAGGTGTCCGAAAAGGGTGACCTGGCCAACTGGATGATTCCCGGCAAGATGGTCAAGGGCATGGGCGGTGCCATGGACCTGGTGGCGGGCGTCAAGCGCGTCATCGTGCTGATGGAGCATGTGGCCAAGAAAAAGGACGGCACTACCGATTTGAAGATCTTGCCCGCCTGCACCCTGCCGCTGACTGGCGTGGGCGTGGTGGGCCGCATCATCACCGATCTGGGTGTGATGGATGTGACCCCCGAAGGCCTGAAGCTGGTGGAGCTGGCTGACGGCGTGAGCTTTGAAGAAATTCAATCCAAGACTGGCGTGACGCTGATCAAGTAAAGGTGTCGGCAGGACCTTGACCCCGTTGACCGCGTCCAAGTCAAAGAACCGCCAAGGCGGTTCTTTTTTTATGCTGAATCTGCATATTTGATAGCTGCAATCGCAAGTGGATAAAGCGTTGTAAGCGGTTTATGCTGAATAAAGTTACAAAAAATAATGCAATCTGCAACAATTGGGTTTGATTGAGCAGACAGAAACAGAGCACTTTGATGAGTGAGAACGCTGGTGCGGCAGGGCACGAGACCGATGTACATTTTTTGCGCGCAGTCACCGATATGGCCGAACATACGGAGGTGATGACAGGCGATGCAATCTATACCGAGAAGGGCATGAAGTTGGTGGACAAAGGCACACGTGTGGACAGTCGTCTCTATGACCGTCTGGTCATGCACAAGCTGCGTGACCCGATTGATGCCAACCTGATCACGGGTAATTTGGTTGATGTGGCGTCTCTGGTGACCTTGGCACGACAGCAATGCGAGCAGGTCGAGTTGCTGCATCGCATGGTCAGTTCCGTGGGGGATCTGGAGCGCCTGCTGGCACCCATCAAGGGCTTGCTGCTGCCTCAGGCCATCGCCTTCAAGCTCACCGTGATGCGTGAGCAGCGCGAGGACCTCTATCACCACAGCCTGCAGATGGCGCTGGTGTCGATTTTTCTGGCCCTCAAAAACGGCTGGACCGAGCGTGAATGCGTGCCGCTGGCCACGGCGGCGCTGCTGCACGATGTGGGCATGCTCTATATGGACCCGGTCTGGACCGATCCGGATCATCGCTTGAGCGGCGAGGAACGCAAGCATCTGGTCGCGCATTCCGTCACCGCCATGCTGGTGGTGCGCAGCACCGAGCTGTACTCGCGTGCCGTCGAAATCGCCGTACTGGAACACCATGAGCGCATGGACGGCTCCGGCTATCCGCGCGGCATCAAGGGCAACGCCATCTCGCCCATGGGGCAGGTGCTGTTACTGGCCGAGGTGGTGTCGGCCTTCTTCGAGAAGTTCACCGATATGCCCGGTCAGCGCCTGTCACTGATGCTGCGCATGAACCACAAATGCTATCCGGCCGATCTGGTGCACCTGATCCTGCCGCTGCTCTACGACGAAATCAGCCCTGGTCAGCCGCTTGAGCCGCTGCAGGCCGAGTTCTCGCACAGCATCGCCGCACTCGAAGCTGCACTGCGCAAATGGACGGAACTCAAAAGCGACTTCCCCGAGCAATGGCAGCAAATGCCCGATGCACAGGCTGCGGTTTTGGTGGAAGCGAGCCTGGCGCAGCTGCAAAAACAACTGGCCGAAGCGGGCTCACACCCCAGCCAGCAGATGGATGTGCTGAGCTACCTCAAGGACGACGCGCTGGGCATGAGCGAGCTGGCGTTGCTCAACCGTGAGGCCCTGTGGCAGCTGCAGGCCATCATGAACGACTGTTTGCGTCGTCGGCCAGTGCCGGATCATGGCGGGTCGATGTTTGATCTCGCCGCGGTCGACTGGTGCGAGGCCTGTGCCCAGCTGATGCCGCATGCGGGTGCGGCAAGAATGCATGCTGCAAAGCAGTCGCTGAACTGACCGAGTTACGGCGAAAGAGCAGAGTCTGTCAACTCAAGTTTGATAGCTGAAAGCGCTTGATCAGAAAGCGCAAAGCCGTGATTTCAATCGGAATTTTTTGCATCACGCCGCCATGCGGCGTGCTTTCCCATTCTGGCTTTCGGGTTTTTGAGAATTCTATTTTGATAGTGCATGGCTGTTGAGGCCAAAGGGCTGCGGGCATCTGCGGCCTTGCATCAGGCCTTGTTTTGCGGAAAAACACAGATAACTGTATATTTGTACAGTACTCTGGAGTTGCCGCATGAACACCCAATCTTTGACCTCTTTTGCACGCTCCGGCGCACGGCCCGGTATGGCCGTGTCTGGCCTGCTGCGGGCCGATGCTGAGCAGGGCACACAAGTGGGTTCACGGCCTGCGGGTGCGTCGGCCATACAGATTCCCGGTGTCTGGCGTGGCACGGACTGCCAGCTGGACAGCGGCCAGACTGTCTGGCCCAGCGGCCATGCGGCTCTGGACCGGGAGCTGCCCGGTGGCGGCTGGCCGGGCAATGCCTTGATTCAGGTGCAGCAGCCAGTGCATTGCCATGCGGAATGGTCCTTGCTGCTGCCCGCACTGGCGAATCGGGTGCATCGGCTGGCGGGGCTGCGGACCGAGCATGTGGTGCTGGTGGCTCCGCCTTATCTGCCGTTTGCCCCTGCCTTGCAGGCAGCAGGTCTGGACTCTGAGCGCCTGTGCTGCGTTCGGCCGGGTCGTTCTACCCAGGAGCTGGCCTGGGCCTGCGAGCAGGCTCTGCATTGCCACGATGTGCTGGCGGTGCTGGCCTGGCTGCCCGATCTTTCTTTATCGGTACAGCGGCGCTTGCAGCTGGCGGCGGCCTCTCAGGGCCGACCGATCTGGTTATGGCAAGGTCTGCAGGCCGAGTCGCACAGCTCGCCTGCCGCCTTGCGGCTGAGGCTGGAAAGACGCGCGCCAGACCCCGCAGCTCGCCATGTGCCGGGTTTGCAGCTTCAGATACTCAAGCGCCGCGGCCCTTTGCTGGAAAAGCCGGTGCAGCTATCACTTCTGCAATGGGCATGGCTGCCAGTGCTTCAGGCCCAGGCAGACAGGCAGGCGCGCCAAAGCGAGGACGCCGCAATGCTGATGCAAGGACGGGTGGCTGCGCCTGTGATGGCTTCCAACTGGGCGGCGGAGGCATGAGATGGATTGCCGAGCTCACTGGATTGCCTGGCCTGCCGCCTGCTTGAGCGAGTCAAGCCCGATTCCCGACAGCGTCTGCTGGTGGGCGCTGGAGTTCTCGCCGCGCGTTGTTCTGCTCGAAGACGCACTGCTCATGGAAACCAGCATGGTGCAGCGCCTGTGGGGCGGCATCGAGGCCATGCTGGAGCGGCTTGACCAGTCTTTTGCCCAAGTCTGTGTGCCAGCACCCGGGCAGGCATCGGTGCAGCAATCGCTGCGCGCACAAGGCCTCACTGCCTGGCAGGCTCTGGCCCGGCTCAGACTGCAGCAAAAATGCCTAGAGCAAGGGCAAAGGCGTGTTTCACTGGAGGGAATCGATGCGCTGCCCTTGTGGACCCTGACGGCTTTGCAGCAGCACAGTGCCCTGCTGTCGCGCCTGGGCTGCCAGACCTGGGGCGATGTCCGCGCCTTGCCGCGCGCAGGCCTGTCGCGTCGCCTTGGGGCCAGGACTTTGCGCGTGCTCGACGAGGCTTATGGCGTGCTGCCTCAGCCGCTGGACTGGTTGCAGCTGCCGCAGCAATTCATACAGCGCCATGATCTGGGTTACCCGGCTCACAGCGCCGATGCGGTACTCCAGGCTGCTCAGCCGCTGCTGCGAGCGCTGCAGACATGGCTGCAGGCCAGGCACCATGCGGTGCTGGCACTGCAATTGCGCTGGCATCATGATCTGCGCCGTATCGATGGGCAGGAGCTGCCGCCCTGGGATGGGCTTTGTATCCGCACGGCCCAGCCCACACAAGGCATGGATCATTTACAGCGCCTGTTGCGTGAACAGCTGGCGCAGCGGCGCTGGCGCGCGCCCGTGGATATGCTGGAGCTGCAGGCGCTGGAGACCATGCCCTGGTCTGCCGAGCCACAGAGCTGCCTGCCGGTGTCGCAGGGGCAGGGCATGCCCGACAGCCTGGCCTGGCATGAGTGGGTGGAGCGCCTGAGCGCCCGCTGGGGTGACGATGCCGTGCAAATGGTTCAGCCTCTTGCCGATCATCGGCCTGAGGCCATGCAGCGCTGTCAAAGTGCGATGAACCTGCTGCAAAACCCCAAACCCGTTGGGACGAAAAATAGCCAAACCGGCTGCGCCGACCCCTGGCAAGCTCTGTGGCCGCCCTGGTTGCTGCCACAGCCCCAGGCCTTGGATGTTGAGGGCAATCGCCCGCAGTGGCTTGGGCCGCTGCAGCTCAAGGCGGGCCCGTATCGCCTGGAGGCGGGGTGGTGGGATGGCGAGAACAAAGGGCAAGAGGGCGCGCAGTCTGGCTCACAGACCGGGCTGGCGGTACGCGACTATTTCGTGGCCTACAACGCCGTGGTCGGTCATGTCTGGATTTATCGCGAGCGTGTCCGGGCCGATACTCCCATGCGCATGGCAATCGGCTCCGTCAACTGGTTTGCCCAGGGCATCTATGGCTGAGTTGATCATGACCGAGTTGCTCGCTCCCGCACTGCTGCCTTCCGCACCACCGCCCGCTGTCACACCAGCAAGTCCCCAGACCCAGGCCATGGGCAGGAGGGGGCCTTTGGTCTATGCGGAGTTGCATTGCTTGTCGCATTTCAGCTTTATGCGTGGCGCATCCTCTCCGGCCGAACTGGTGCACCGCGCCAAAAGTCTGGGCTATGCGGCGCTGGCGTTGACCGATGAATGCTCGGTGGCCGGAGCTGTGCGTGCTTTCGAGGCGGCGCGGGACTGCGACCTGCATCTGATCTACGGCAGCGAATTTGTCTGGGGAGCACTCAAGATCGTGGCGCTGGCGCGTGATCTGCAGGGCTGGGGCAATCTCTGCGAATTCATTACCGTTGCCCGCAGTCGGGCCGGCAAAGGTGCTTATGTGCTTGATGACACCAGTCCCTGGCATTTGCTGCGTCAGGGCTGTGAATGCCTGCTGCTGCCGCAGCGCAGCCAGTTGAATGCTTCTGATTGGATAGCTATCAGCGCTTGCCTGAAAAGGGTCTCAGGCTATTTCAATGCTGAAAACCTATGGCTGGGAGTGGAGCTGCATCTGGCACCCGATGACAGCCTGTGGCTGCAGAGTCTGCAGCAAGTGGGTACAGAGCTGGGGCTGCCGTTGCTGGCCTGCGGCGATGTCCATATGCATGCACGCTCGCGCAAGCCGCTGCAGGACGTGGTGACTGCTGTTCGTCTGGGCAGGATGGTTGCCGAGTGCGGTTTTGCCCTGCAGCCGAATGCCGAGCGGCATCTGCGTTCGCGTCTGCGGCTGGCTTCGCTCTATCCCAAGGCCATGCTGGAGGCGACGCTGGACTTGGCCAGGCGTTGCAGCTTCAGTCTTGACGAGATTCGTTACCACTATCCGCAGGAGAGCGTACTGCCCGGCATTACGGCCACGCAGACCCTGGCCTGGCTGACCTGGGAGGGCGCGGCAGGCCGCTATCCCCAAGGTATTCCGGAAGACGTGCATACCCAGCTTCTCAAGGAGCTGGCGCTGATCGCGGATCAAAAGTACGAGATGTACTTTCTCACCGTGCATGACATCGTGCGCTATGCGCGCAGTATTGGCATTCTTTGCCAGGGGCGCGGCTCGGCGGCCAATTCGGCGGTCTGCTACTGCCTGGGCATCACGGCGGTGGACCCAAAAGGCAACCATCTGCTGTTCGAGCGCTTTATCAGCAAGGAGCGCAAGGAGCCGCCCGATATCGATGTGGACTTCGAGCATGCGCGGCGCGAGGAGGTGATTCAGTACATCTATGACAAATACGGGCGCGACCGCGCCGCGCTCACGGCAGTGGTCAGCTGCTGGCGCAGCCGCAGTGCGCTGCGCGATGTGGGCAAGGCGCTGGGTCTGCCAGCGGACTTGATCGATGCCCTGGCCAAGGGGCAGTACTGGTTCAGCGAGCATGCCCAGGCCGAGGCGGTGGATTCGGCCGAGGAGGAGCATGCCCCTGAAGTCCTGCCCGAAGACTGGGTGGAGCGCAAGCTCAAGGAGGCCCAGGTACTGGCTCAGGAAAAAGACTGGGCCGTCGGCGCCCACCAGTTGCGTCTCTGGATAGAACTGGCCTGGCAGCTCAAGGACTGCCCGCGTCACCTGAGCCAGCATGTAGGCGGTTTTGTACTGACCGAGGGCAAGCTCACGCGCCTGGTACCCGTGGAGCCTGCCACCATGGACAAGCGCTCAATCATTCAGTGGGACAAGGACGATCTCGATATCGTGGGTCTGCTCAAGGTCGATGTGCTGGCCCTGGGCATGCTCACCATGCTGCGCAATGCATTGAATGAGCGCGCGCGTTGGCGCGGCGAGTTATGGGAGCTGCACCAGATTCCCCAGGAGGACCCGGCCACCTACGCCATGATTTGCCGCGCCGATACCGTGGGCACTTTCCAGATCGAGAGTCGGGCCCAGATGAGCATGCTGCCGCGCCTGCTGCCTCGCACTTTTTATGATCTGGTGGTCGAGGTCGCCATCGTGCGGCCCGGCCCTATTCAGGGCGGCATGGTCCACCCCTATCTGCTGGCGCGCGAGCGTGCACGCCGGAATCTGCCGCTCAAGCTTGAAAAGCCGGAGCTTGAAGATGCGCTCAAGCGCACCTTTGGCGTGCCCATTTTTCAGGAGCAGGTGATGCAGATCGCCATCGTTGCCGCGGGTTTTTCACCGGGCAGGGCGGACGAGCTGCGCCGCTCCATGGCCGCCTGGAAGCGAAAGGGTGGCGTGCATCGCTTTCGAGATGAGCTCGTTGGCGGCATGCTGGCCAAAGATTACAGCCCCGAATTTGCCAATGCCATCTTTGCGCAGATGCTGGGCTTTGGCGAATATGGCTTTCCTGAAAGCCATGCCTACAGTTTTGCGCTGCTGGCCTATGCCAGTGCCTGGCTCAAGCGCCATGAGCCGGCGATATTTCTGCAGGCTCTGCTCAACGCCCAGCCCATGGGCTTTTACTCACCCTCGCAACTTGTGCAGGATGCGCGCCGTCATGGTGTGCGCGTGCTGCCCGTGGATGTTTGCCACAGCCACTGGCTATGCACGCTGGAGGCACCTTTGCAGACCCTGCGCGGCGTGGAGCAGCCCCAGCCTGCCGTGCGCCTGGGGCTGAACCGGGTCGCCAGGCTGAGCAGTGCTGCAGCGCTACGCATTGAGGAGCAGGCAGCGCAATCCCCATGGGCGGATGTTGCCGATTTGGCCATCAGAGCCAGGCTAGACAGGACTGATATGGAAGCCCTGGCCGCTGCCGATGCGCTGCGCAGCCTAGCCGGTCACCGCCGCCAGCAGATGTGGGATGCTGCGGCCCAGACCACTCTGCCGCCCATTTTTTCCCAGGCACCGATTCTCGAGCCGCAACTGGCGTTGCCGCCGGCGAAAGAGGGCGAGGAAATCATGTTCGACTACGCCGCCACGGGGCTGAGCCTGCGCCGCCACCCGCTAGCTCTGCTGCGCCCCAGGCTAGCACGTCATGGCCTGAAAACTGCAGTCGAGCTGCGTCAGATGCTGCCCGGGCAGAAGGTGCGGGCCTGCGGCATCGTCACCGTGCGCCAGCGCCCGCCCACGGCCAAGGGCACGCTGTTCATCACCCTGGAAGATGAGACTGGCGTTATCAATCTCGTAGTCTGGGCCAAGACCTTTGCACGCTGGCAAGCGCCGCTGCTGGCCTCGCGCTTGCTGGCCGTGGAAGGCGTATGGCAGACAAGTACGGCTCCGCAGCTGAATGCCGAGGAATACAAGGGAAAACATGCTCATGCCCAATCAGATAAAGCGCCAACTGCTCACCATTTGGTAGTGCTGCGTGCCAGGGATATGACGCGCTGGCTGGGGCGTTTTGCGCAAGTGGGATTGAGCAGCCGCGATTTTCATTGAGGCCGTTGCTTTGATGGCACCGGCTGTGGCGAAAGCGCTTGCGCTGTACGGCTGTCAACAAGAAAACAGAGTGGGCGCTTGTCGAAACAGTCCGAAAACACAAACCAATTCGGCAATGAGCTGCCTTGATCAACAGAGAAACCGGTGCGGCAGTAAGAACGCAGTCGGCTTGCCATGCTCTGGTTTCTATGTATTCCAAATCTTGAATTAAAAAGGACAATGAAATAAATTTTGTTGAGCAATCAATTGTGTTTCGATGATGGATTGCTTGTGATCCTTGCTGAATATTGCACACCATGAATCTGAGTCCAGCCGCCTTCTCTCGACGCACCTTGTTTGCCTGTGCCACAGCCTTGTTGGGAGGCTCGCTGCATGCGCAAACCGCCTATCCCAGCAAGCCGATTCGCATTGTGGTGGCCTACGCTCCCGGTGGCTCGGTCGATATGGTGGGGCGCGTGATTGGCGATGTCTTGGCCAAGCAGCTGGGCACCACCGTGGTAATCGAGAACGTGCCCGGAGCCGCAGGTGTGGTGGGCGCGCAGCGTGTGGTGTCTGCCAAGCCCGATGGCTATACCTTGCTGGCAGGATCCAGCAACGAGATGGCCGGTACCAAGTTTGTCAACGCCGCGCAAAAGTACGATCCGGCGGTCGACCTGACACCAATTGCGCTGACTGCCTCAGCCCCCAATCTGTGGGTGGCGGGTGCCCATGTGCCGGTCAAGAATATTGATGAATTCATCAAGCTGGCCAAGGCCAATCCCGGCAAGTACAGCTATGGCAGCCCTGGCATTGGCTCCACACCGCATTTTTCGGGTGAGCTGATCAAGAAGACAGCCGGTGTCCATCTGGTTCACATCCCCTATAAGGGATCGCCTGCGATGACTGCCGATCTGGGTGGAGGCAATCTGGATTTCGCCATTCTCTCGCCTATGGCCTCGGCGCCTCTGGTGCAGTCAGGCAAGATCAAAATTCTGGGTGCCACCACGGCCGAGCGCATCAGCACGCTGAAGAACGTGCCCGCGCTGGCTGAACATCCTACGCTCAAAGGCTATGCGCTTAGCGGCTGGTTTGCGCTGGCAGCCCCCAAGGGCATTCCCGCAGACATCGTTGCCAGCCTGCAAAAAGCGGTACAGGCCGGTCTGGCCGATCCTGCTATCCGTCAGAGGCTGGAGGTTGCAGGTACCCCGCCAGCCAGCGGCACCGAAAGCCTCGCTCAGGTCATTCGCACCGACATGGGCAAATATGCCGAACTGGTGAAGTTCGCCAAGATTACGCCAGATAACTGAGCGATATTTCGCTGTACAAAAAACGCCTCCTTGAGAGGCGTTTTTTGTTTTAGAGCTACTTGGCGGGCGCTCATATTGCTTATGTCAGCAGCTATCAAATAAATAGTGCATGAATCCCACGGGGCCGGGGTCTGCAACATCGTGCTTGCGTGCACCGTCTCTGGGCCTGTCTGCAGTTTGTGCCCCGTATGCGGGCAGCTTGTTTGATAGCTCTGCACCAAGGCAGGGAGGCACTTGGATTTCATACCTGCAAGTCAAGACTGATCGTCTCTGAAGTGGCGGAAATCTCAAGGGAATACCCTCTTCTGGCACGGCTTTCGCTTATCTACATTCTTGCATACAAGTTTTTAATGAACTTGCATACAAGAATCTCTAACATGCGAAAGACGACTATGCGCCGCTTTGCCAAATCACTTTTCGGACAGGTGGTGATCGCACTCATTCTGGGTGTGCTCGCCGGATTATTGGCCCCTGAGTGGGCCGCCAAACTCAAGCCCTTGGGCGATGGCTTCATCAAACTCATCAAGATGATCATCCCCGTGCTGGTGTTCTGTGTGGTGGTGCATGGCATCGCGGGCGCAGGCGACCTCAAGCGCGTGGGCCGTGTCGGCGTCAAGGCGCTGATCTACTTTGAAGTGCTGACTACCGTCGCCCTGGCGCTGGGCCTGGTGCTGGCCTTTGTCTTTCAGCCGGGCACGGGCATGAATGTGGACACGAGCAAATTGGATGCCTCGGCCATGAGCGCGTACGCCAGCAATGCCGACAAGCTGACCAGCGGCGGTACGGTGGACTTTTTGATGAAGCTCATCCCGACCACGGTGGTGCAGGCCTTCGCCACGGGCGATGTGCTGCAGGTGCTGTTGTTTGCCGTGTTGTTCGGCTGTGGCCTGAGCATGCTGGGCGAGCGAGGCGCTCCGGTGAGCGCCTTTATCGACACGCTGTCGCATGTGCTGTTCAAGATCATGGGCATCATCATCAAGCTGGCGCCTCTGGGCGTGCTGGGAGCGATCTCGTTTACCGTGGGCCAGTACGGCATTGGCTCGCTTAAGCAGCTGGGCATGCTGGTGCTGCTGTTCTATGTGGCCGTGGCCTTTTTCGTCTTCGTGGTGCTGGGCCTGGTGATGCGCCTGTCGGGCTTCAGCCTGATCAAGCTGCTGCGCTATCTGCGTGAGGAACTGGCCGTGGTCTTTGCGACCACATCGTCCGACAGCGTGCTGCCCCAGATCATGGCCAAGCTGCGTAACATGGGTGTGCGTGATTCCACCGTAGGTCTGGTGATCCCCACGGGATATTCCTTCAATCTTGACGCCTTCTCGATCTACATTACGCTGGCTGCCGTGTTCATCGCTCAGGCAACGAATACGCCCATCGGCATGGCCGATCTGCTGACCATTCTGGCCATCGCCCTGGTCACGTCCAAGGGTGCCCATGGTGTGCCGGGCTCGGCCATTGTGGTTCTGGCTGCCACCCTGCATGCGATTCCTGCGATTCCCGCCATCGGACTGGTGCTGGTATTGTCTGTAGACTGGTTCATGGGCATTGCCCGTGCTGTCGGCAATCTGATCGGCAACTGTGTGGCCACCGTGGCCATCGCAGCCTGGGAAGGTGATATCGATCGTGAACGCGCTCATGCGGTGCTTGATGGTCTGGTTGACAATCCTGAGCCTGCCGATGTCCTCAGCCCGGCACCGCTTGTCCAGTCGGCTTCTCCCATCCTTCCTGCCCACCCGGTCGTCTAATGAACCCTGTATCCCCCTACATATCGCCGAGCGCGTGGTGGAATCCATCCTGGCCCAGAAACTGGCGCCCGGCGAACGCCTGGGGGAGCAGGAGCTGGCCGACAATTTCGCCGTCAGCCGCACCATGGTGCGTGAAGCGCTGATGCAGTTGCAGGCGCGCGGCTTTGTACAGGTTCAGCCAAGGCGGGGCTGGTATGTGGTTCAGCCCACGGTGGAAGAGGCACAGGACGCCTTTGCCGCGCGGCGCATCATCGAGACCGGCATCTTGAGCGAAGCCGGTCGCCCCATGCAAAGTGTGATCGGCCAGTTGCGCCGCCACATCGCCCAGGAGCAGCAGGTCATAGAGGGCGCAGATGCGGCCACGCGTGCCTTTTTGCTGGCCGATTTCCATGTCTGCCTGGCCGAGCAAATGGGTCATCGTTTGCTGGCATTAACGCTGCGCGATCTCACGGCCCGCACCACGCTGGCCGCCACGCTCTACCAGTCCACGCACAGCGCGAATCAGTCGTGTGCCGAGCACGAGCGCATCGTGGCTGCGCTGGAGCGAGGGGATACCGAAGCGGCCAAGACCTTGATGCTGGAGCATATCGGCATGGTGGAGCGCTCGCTGGATATCCGTCCACCCAAGCCTCCTCCTGTCGCCGGTGACCGACTGCGTGCCACGCTGGCACCGGTCAGCGCAGAGCTACTTGCGGATTCTGCGTTGACCAGTATGGAAAAGCCGGTTGTCTAAGGTCTCGGTGGTCTTGTTCGGGCAGACGGCTGGGGTGATGGGGTACAAGTCGTTGGAGGCCCCTTCGCGCACTAAAATTGTGCGCCATGCACAACTCTCATGATCCCAAAGTCTTGCCGCAGCGCGATGGCATCAGTCCCAGCTGCGTGGTGGCTCCCAGTCAGGGTGAGGGCTTGTTGATCGATTTTCTGTGTGAACGCCTGCACACGGTGGGCCGCGTTGAATGGCTGCGCCGCATGGCGGTGGGCGAGGTGGTGTGCGAGACGGGGGAGCAAGCCGGGCAGGGCAGCTTGTTTGCCCCCGGCCTGCGCTATTACTACTACCGCAAGCTGGATAGTGAGCCCGAGATTCCGTTTGTGGCCGAGGTGGTCTACCGCGACGAGCATTTGCTGGTTGCAGACAAGCCGCATTTTCTGCCCGTGGTGCCTGCGGGCCAGTATCTGCAAAACACCTTGCTGGTGCGCTTGAAACGCGATTTTGATGTGCCTGAGCTCTCGCCCATTCACCGCATAGACCGCGACACGGCGGGGCTGGTGGTGTTTTCGGTGCAGCGCGCTACGCGGGGCGTGTATCAGGCCTTGTTTCGAGAGCGGAGCATTCACAAGAGCTATGAGGCGGTGGCGCCTTACCGGGCTGATCTAGCATTCCCGCGTGAGCATGTGAGCCGCATGGAAGAAAGCAGCCAGTTCTTTCGCATGCATGAAGTGGCGGGCGAGCCCAATAGCCGCACGCAGATGGACATCATCGAGCACAACGACGCATGGGCGCGTTACCGGCTCAGCCCGGTATCCGGCAAGCGCCACCAGTTGCGCGTGCATATGCTGGCGCTGGGCCTGCCGTTGAAGGGCGATGCGCTGTATCCCGAGGTCAACGATGCGCTGCCGGGTGACTACTCCAACCCTTTGCAATTGCTGGCGCGCAGCCTGGCATTTGATGACCCGCTGACCGGGTTACGCCGTGAATTTTTCAGCCGTCGTAACCTGCTGCCGCTGATTTAAAAACCACTTTTTCTGACCCTGAACCGACAAGGGGAAAATGTAGGTGCAGCCATTATCGGACAAAGTTGTCCGATAATGGCTGCAATGTCCACACCACGCCCCCCATCCGCCGAACGCCGCGCCCAGTTGCTGGATGCGGCCGATGCCGTATTTGCCGAGCATGGCGTGACTGCGCCATTGGACTTGATTGTGGAACGCGCCCAGGTGGGCCGAGCCACGCTGTACCGCCAGTTCCCAGATCGTCAGGCCATCATGCTGGCGCTGCTGGAGCGTTCGGTAGAGAAGACTCGCACCGCTGCCTTTGCGCTGCGCGATGACGATATGGCCTTCTTCAAGTTGCTGGCGCTGGTGGCGGATCGCATCGCTGTGTCTGCCACGCTGGTCGATTACTGGCGCACGGTAGAGCAAGGCGACGAGGAAATCGCACGGGCACGCCACCAGATGTGGCTGGTGTTTGAAGAGCCCATGAAGCGCGCCGTGGTCAAAGGCCTGTGCAAGCAGACGCTGAACTCCAAAGAGCTTTCGCTGGTGTTTGGCATGCTGGGCGGTGCACTTCGCGGCGAAACCCCTGCGCAGCGCAAACAACTGGCCCGCCGCGCTTTGCAAATCATTCTGGATGGAATCAAGGCCTGAGACGGTATGAGCCAAGCCGCAGCACCAACCCCCAGTACTGCTTCCGCAGCGCCGGCCATCCCTCTGGGCCCTGTCATCTTGCTGCGTCGCCCGCCGGACTGGGCCGAGCATGAAAAACCTGCGCTGCCCGGCTCGCCGGCCATGCCGCATCACCTGCCATGGGTGCGCGTTTGCTATGGGTTGATTGCCGTTTTGCTCGGGCTGACCGGTGGTCTTGGGAATGCTTTGTTTAGCGCCAACCTGCCAACAATTCAGGGGCAAATGGGCCTGACTTCGGTCGAAGCCGCATGGCTGAGCGGCGCTTACGTCATGTTCAATATGACGGCCAATCTGCTGGTCTACAAATTTCGCCAGCAATACGGCATGCGCTTGTTTACGGAGATCGGGTTGGGTGTTTACGCCGCGCTGAGCGTGCTGCATCTGGTGCTGGGCAGCTATGAAAGCCTGATTTTGCTGCGCGCTGCCAGCGGCTTGGCGGCGGCAGCCTGCACCTCGCTGTGCACGCTCTACATGCTGCAGGCAGCGCCGCGCACCTATGTGCTCAAGATGCTAGTGCTGGGCGTGGGCGTGGTTCAACTGGCCACACCACTGGCCTGGATCATGTCGCCGGGGCTGCTCTACAACAGCGAATGGCAAAACCTCTACCTGTTTGAAGCCGGGCTGGCGCTGCTTTCATTTGCTGCCGTGGTAGTGCTCAAGCTGCCCTCGGGCATGTATATCAAAGCCTTTGAAAAGCTGGACTTCGTCACTTTTTGTCTCATGGTGCCAGGCCTTGGCCTGCTGATTGCCGTGCTGGTTCAGGGCTATTCGCGCTGGTGGTTTGATGCACCCAGTCTGGCCTGGATGCTGGTGGGCGCAATTGCGCTGCTCAGCACAGCGCTCTACATCGAGCACCACCGCACCAACCCCATGGTTCATACGCGCTGGTTTATGCAGTGGCCTACCGTGCGTTTTGTGGTCGGCGCCATCTTGCTGCGTTTTTTAACGGCTGAGCAAAGCTATGGCGTGGTGGGCTTGATGCGCACACTGGGCATGACCACCGACCAGATGCAGCCGCTGTTCGGCGTCATCTTGCTGGGTACCATGATAGGGATTGGCTTGTCTGCGGCCACCTTCGGCATTCCTCATTTAGGCAAGCAGATTCTGGCTGCTCTGGTGTTGCTGGCGCTGGCCGCTTTTCTGGACTTGCACCACACCAGTCTGGATCGGCCCGCAGACTTTTTCTTCAGCCAGTTTGTGCTGGCCGTCGGCACAGGCATCTTCATGGGACCGCTGATGATGATGGGGCTAGCACTGGGCCTCAAATACGGTGCCAACCACATGCTCACCGTGGTGCTGACTTTTTCCATGACGCAGGCCATGGGCGGGCTGATCGGCTCGGCTTTGCTGAGCACTTATCAGGTGCACCGGCAGCAGGTTTACTCCGTCGCGCTGGTCGATCAGCTCAGGCCCACCGACCCCGTGGTGGCCGAGCGGCTCAAGCTGCAAGCGCAGGTCTATGGCCGCGTTACCCCAGACACAGCCATGCGCACCAATCAAGGCACGCTACAGCTATCGCAAGTCGTGCGGCGCGAGGCCAATATGCGCGCCTATAACGATGTATTTGCACTGACCGCTTGCATCGCCATGGGTTATTTGCTCTGGCTGCTGTGGGGTGCTTTGAACGTGCGCCGTGCCATGGCCCGGCTGCGCGCCCTGACGCGGCTCAGCGGCAATCAAGTGGTGGCTGCAGCGGGTACGGATGGCGTACCCCAGCGTGCGCCATCGGTCGCCAGCACTGCTGCCAGCACTATTGCCACGGCTGCAGAGAGATCAGCCGAGCCACCCCATGCCGGCCGCGTGACCTTCGTCGTGCAGCCCACAGAAACCGATGCTCGGGGCGATGTGGAGGAGGGCCAGCAAACCCCTTGTGCCAGCCCCGTGCGAACGGTCGTGATTGAAGGCGAGCAGGCACAGCAGCTGTCTGCCGCAGCGCAAGCGGCAGAGGCGGGTGAACAGGCCGTTCTGGCCAGCCGCGACCCGCTGCAAGACAACCCTCAGGCCCTTGCGCTTGAAGAAGCGCTGGAGCGAAAAATCACCCCGCAAGCCCCGGCCAATGAACTCAAACCGATAACACCAAGAGATTGAGCATGAGCGACAGTCAAAAAAACACATCTTCCGCCCAGGCGTCCGCACCATCGCCTGCACCGGCTCCGGCCTCAACTCCGGCTGCGGCTTTGCCCCCTACGCCCAAGAAAATCAGCCCCTCACTGCGCAGTGTGCTCATCATGGCGCTGGTGGCGCTGGTCGGCATCTTGCTGGTGCTGCGTGCCTGGAATCTTTTCCCCTTCAACAGCTCGGTGGTGACCACGGACAACGCCTATGTGCGCGGCGCTGTCACCGTGCTGGCGCCGCAGGTCAATGGTTATGTGACCGAGGTGCTGGTCAAAGACTACGAGCAGGTCAAGGCGGGCCAGCCGCTGGTGCGTATTGACAGTCGCACTTATGAAGCTGCAGTGGCGCAGGCCCAGGCCCAATTGGCTAATGCACAGGCGCAGCTCAGCAACTCCGAACAGGCGCAGGCCCAGAACAGGGCCACGCTGGGTGCCAGCCGCGCAGGCCTGGCGGCGGTGCAGGCTGAGGCAGAACGCTCGCAGGCTGAACTCAAGCGCGTGCAGGAGCTGGCCGAGCGCGGCTCGGTTTCATTGAATGAACGGGACAAAGTACGCGCCACCTCCCGCATGGCCAGCACCAATGTGGCCAAGGCGCAGGCCGATATCGAAATCAATCAAGAAAAAATCAAGGCCACCATCGTGGGCCGCGATTCGCTCAAGGCGCAGGTGCAGATGGCAGAGGCCCAGCTGCGCCAGGCCCAGATCAATCTGGACAACACCGTGGTTCACGCGCCCAGCAACGGGCAGGTCAGCGAAGTGTCCGTGCGCATGGGCCAGTACGTGGCGGCGGGGACCCAGCTCATGTATGTGGTGCCGCCCACCTTCTGGGTGGTGGCCAATTTCAAGGAAACGCAGACTGCTCATGTGCAGATGGGTCAGACCGTGCGCTTTAGCGTGGATGCGCTGGGCGGCGTGTACCTGAATGGTCATGTGCAGGAGATCGCTCCGGCCACGGGCTCTGAGTTCAGCGTGCTCAAGGCCGATAACGCCACTGGCAATTTCACCAAGGTGGTGCAGCGCCTGCCCATCAAGATATCCATTGATGAAGGCCAGAGCGAAGCCGCACGCCTGCGCCCCGGCATGTCGGTGATCGTGCGCCTCGATACGGCACAAAATACGGCGCAAAAAGTAGAGCGCCCTGCGCTTTCCCAGAAAGCGGCTGAGGCCGATTTGACTCAAAAATCTGCAGCGCCTGCTGCCGAGCAGGTCAAGCCATGAAGCGTTCCATGAATGACCTGATGCGGCGTGCCGTGCCCATGGCCGCAGCGCTGCTGCTGACCGCTTGCAGCGTACCCAGTCTGACCCATGCCCCCAGCAGCGCTCAGCCCGCCGTGCCTGCAAGCTGGAGTCAGTCTGGCAACAAGGCCGCGGCCGTTCAAGCCCTGTGGTGGCAAGCCTTTTCAGATGCGCAATTGAGTCGCTGGGTAGAGCTGGCGCTGGAACGCAATAACGACGTACTCACCGCCATGGCTCGTGTCGATGAGGCGCGTGCCAATGTCGATGTGGCCGGTGCGGGCGCCATGCCTCAGCTCGCCGTCAGTGCGCCGGGCTCGGCAAACCGCAGCCTGAGCGCCAGAACTGGCCAGATGGTGCATGTGCGCTCGGCCCAGCCTGTGCTGCAAGCCAGTTGGGAGCTGGATTTGTGGAACCGTCTGGGCAGCCTGAGCAAAGCGGCTGATCTGCGCCTGCAAGCCAGTCAGGCCGATCGCGATGCTGTGCAGCTCATGGTGGCCGCCACCACGGCCCAGGCCTATATCGGCCTGCGATCGCTGCAGGCACAAATCGCTGTAGCTCAGTCCACCGTGCATTCGCGTGAAGAGGCCGTGCGCCTGCTCACCGATCAGGTGCGTGTGGGCTATATCTCGCAGTTGCAGCAAAGTCAGGCGCTGGCGGAGCTGGAAAGCGTCAAGCAATCGCTGGAGCAGCTCACTCTGGCGTTGCAGCGTCAGCGCATTGCGCTGATGCAGCTGGTGGGGGGCTCTGGTGATGCGCAGGCGCAAGAGCTGGTGCAGGCGACGATGGCTGATGGTGCCGCTTTCAGCTCCATGGCCTTGCCTGTGATGCCAGCACCGGGC
This sequence comes from Comamonas sp. 26, assembly GCF_002754475.1. Lineage (NCBI taxonomy): Bacteria > Pseudomonadati > Pseudomonadota > Betaproteobacteria > Burkholderiales > Comamonadaceae > Comamonas > Comamonas sp. 26. Next base: position 2,192,464 of record NZ_PEFL01000001.1, on the reverse strand, counting down.
TTGCCTTCCAGCTTGCTGGAGCGCCGCCCCGACATCGCCCGTGCCCAGCTGCAACTGGCCGCCAGCGACAGCAACCTGGCCGCCCAGCGTGCCGCCTTTTTGCCACAAGTGAGTTTGAGTGCCAACCTGGGCAGCCTGTTCATCAACGCGCTGGATTACAACCCGGCGCGGATCTGGTCACTGGGCGGCAGCATTCTCGCGCCACTCTTTAGCGGTGGGCGTTTGCAAGGCCAGTTCGATGCCGCCAGCGCCCAGCGCGATCAGGCGGCCTACGCCTATCGCGGCGTAGTCATCAAAGCCTTTGGCGATGTGGAGACGGCGCTGGTCAGCACCGAGCATCTGCAAACCCAGTGGCAGCGAGCCAAAGAGCGTGAAAAAGTGCTGAGCCAGACGCTGGGCTTTGCCAAAGATCGCTATGACGCAGGTTACGCCAGCTATCTGGACCAGCTGGATGCACAGCGCAATCTGTTCGGCGTGCAACAAGAAGTGGTGCGCCTGCGCCAGTCACAGCTGGAAAATGCCGTGGCGCTGTATCAGGCGCTGGGCGGCGGCTGGCAGAATGCGGCGCAGTCGCCAGAGACTCAGGCCGCCTTGAAATAAAACCACGCGCCCCAGGCCAGCGCCACCAGTATCAGCGCGAGCCAGAGGATGCCGTGGCTGCTCTTGACCTCACCCGGCGCGCTTGAGGCGGCATTGGGTGGGGTGGGTTGATGCAGGGCTGTTTCCAGGTTCAAGGGTTCGCCCTGCATGGCTTCGTCTATACGCTCCTTGGCTTCGGCCAGTCCAAGCCCTGTGGCTTCTTTGAGCAGCTTGACGGCTTCCAGCTTGTTGCCGCTGGCCATGGCGGCGTGAATGCGCAGCTCGACGCTGGCGGGGATGGCGCTGTTCAATGTCGGCGGTGAATCTGCGGCATCGGCATCGGCGTCGGTAGATTCAAGCAGCTGCTTGGCCTCGGCCAGCCCCAGGCCGCTTTGCTCGCGCAGCAGCTTGATGGCCAGCACCTTGCTGCCACTGTTCCAGATGGAGAGTATTTCGGCGGGAACCGGTGTGCTCATGCGCGCTTTCCTTTTGAGGCCGGGCCGGCCGGCGGTTGATATGCCAAGGCTTGCAGCTTAACTTCTGTCTGGTTCTGAGCTGTCATTGCCCATGCTTAGGAATTCATAGCGTCATGCGCAGGTAATCACTGGACTTGAGCCTGATTTTATCGAAAGTGGAAGCCGCGACTGGTACTGATACGGGTCGATCCAGGTTGGCTGTCCAGGCTCCGTAGGTGCGCAAAGCCATGGTGTGCAAGGCGGCGATATGCAGCGGCAACTGGGCCAGAATCTGGGCTTTGCTTTGCACCGCTGGGCCTTGGGCCTGGAGCAACTCGTCATGACCGTCGCTGCACCATTGGCGCACGCTGGCTTCGGTCACCTCCAGATGGCCTTGAAACGCCCAGTGGCGACCATGGACAAAGCCTTTGTTCAGGCAATGCTGTCCGTACATGGTGCGCGTGGCGGCCTGGGTAATCTCGAAGGTGTCGTAATGCCAGTTAAACAGGATGGCTTGTGCGGGCAAATCCATTAGCTGCTGGGCGCATGGCGTGATGTGGACCTGGCTCCAGCCGATATTGGGGCAGGGGTTGCGCCAGACGCGGGCACCCATGGCACGGGCCAGCATCTGGGCCCCAAAGCAGTGACCAAGCACAGGAACATCGTGCTGCAGCGCGCTTTGCAGCAGGCAGCGCTCATCGTCTATCCAGCGCAGCTGCTCGTTGGCGCAGTGGTTGCTGCCCAGTACGATGATGCCGCGATAGTCGCGTGCATCGGCTGGCGCCGAGCCTTCGGCGCAGGGGTCCAGCAACACATGGGCAATGTCTTGCTGACGCAGATGGTCTAGCAGGATGCCGGGGCCTTGCGAGGCTTCATGCTGGAGGATGGCGACAGGCTTCATACGAAAGCGGGCTTGAAGACTCAAGCCGGTGGTTGTGATGCCTTGAATCTAGGGATTCGGGTCTCAAGCCCTTATATGGTTTGCGCTGCCTGCTATCAAGATTGCATCAAGAGCAAGGGTTCTGAGTCCTGAATGACAGAGGCTTTTCAATTTCTCAAGCCATGCCATACTGACCCGAAGCCGCGCGCCGGAACGCGGCCTTTATCACTGTAAAGCACCGCTATGTCACAGAACAATCATGGGCTTCAGGGGGATGGAAGCAAGGGGCAGGGCAGCAGCCAGTCGGCTTTGACGCTGGCGGCTCTGGGGGTGGTTTTTGGCGATATCGGCACCAGTCCGCTTTACGCCTTCAAAGAGGCGTTTGTCGGCGGCCACGGGCTGGGGGTCTCGCCAGAGAATGTGCTGGCCGCGCTTTCGGCGCTGCTGTGGGCTTTGATCATCATCGTGGCAATCAAATATGTCTGGCTGGTACTCAGCCATGACAACGATGGCGAAGGTGGCGTGCTGGCCCTGACCGCGCTGGCGCATCGGGTGATGGGTGATGAGTCTCGGCGCTCGCGCTTTGTTGTAGGGGCGGGCGTGTTTGCCGCGGCGCTGTTCTATGGCGATGCCATCATCACCCCGGCCATTTCGGTGCTGTCGGCCGTTGAAGGCATGAGCATTGCCACGCCAGAGTTTGAGCATTTCATCGTGCCCATCACCATCGGTATTTTGATCGGCCTGTTTTCCATTCAGATGAAGGGCACCAGCGTAGTGGGCAAGCTGTTTGGGCCGGTCACCGTCGTCTGGTTTCTCTGTATTGCCTGGGTGGGTGTGGCCAGTATTTTGCAAACGCCGATGGTGCTGCAGGCCGTCAACCCGGTGCATGCGCTGCGCTTTGCGGTGCAGCACACGGACAAGGCTTTCTTCCTGCTCTCCGCCGTATTTCTGGCCATGACCGGGGCCGAGGCGCTGTATGCCGATATGGGCCACTTCGGCAGCCGCGCCGTGCGGCTGGGCTGGTACGGGCTGGTGTTTCCCAGCCTGATTCTGAATTACTTCGGTCAGGGCGCGCTGATACTGCGTGATGCGGCGGCGGCCAGCAATCCCTTCTTTTTGCTGGCTTCGCCCTCGTGGCTGCTGGTCTTTGTGGTGCTGGCCACGGCGGCGACGGTGATTGCCTCGCAGGCCACCATCTCGGGCGCGTACTCCATGACGCTGCAGGCCAGCCGCCTCGGTTATCTGCCGCGCGTGCGTGTGCTGCACACCTCGGACCAGGAGCAGGGCCAGATCTACATTCCCAGTGTGAACTGGCTAATGCTGCTGGCGGTGATTGCGCTGGTGCTGGCCTTCAAATCCTCGGGTGCGCTGGCGGCGGCCTATGGCATTGCGGTATCGGGCACCATGCTCATAACCACCATGCTGGTGGGCTTTGTGGTGTATCTGGGAAGGCGCCCCTTCAGGCGGGTGACGCTGGCTGCGCTGGCCTGCTTTGCACTGCTGGAGATTGGATTTTTTGCCTCCAACCTGACCAAGCTGGAGCAGGGCGGCTGGCTGCCGCTGACGCTGGGTGCACTGATCTTTATTGCGCTGACGACCTGGCGCGACGGCACGCAGCGAGTGGCCGAGCATCGGCGGCGTCTTGATATACCCATGGCCGATTTTCTGAGCACGCCCATGAAAGGCGTGCCCGTGGTGTCTGGCACGGCTGTGTATCTGACTTCAGACCCCAAGCTAGTGCCTAACGCGCTGTTCCACAACCTCAAACACTTCAAGGTCATGCATGAGCAAACGGTGTTTTTGCACGTGGTCAACGAGAACACGCCGTATGTGCACACCGCGCAGCGCCTGCAGCTCAAGCGCCTGTGCAGTGGCGTGTGGACGCTGGACATGCATTTTGGTTTTCGCGAGCAGCCCGACATTCCCACCGCTCTGAAGCTGATCACACCGGATGCGAAAGGCGAAACCCCCAACCTCAACCCCATGACCACCAGCTTCTTTGTGGCCCGAGTGCAGGTGATGAACGGGCCTGGCGGTCTGCCCAGCTGGCGCTGCGCCCTGTTTGGCTGGATGACGCGGCAGTCCGCCAGTGCGACCACGTATTTCAAGCTGCCTGCGAACCAGGTGGTGGAGCTGGGTACGCAGGTCGTGCTTTAAATCAATCAATAAATTTGCCTATAGCAGCGCAGGCCCAAGCAGATCAAGCGTTGGCTGCTATTGTGTTTAGGGCTTATTCACCCAGTGCGTCCAGTGCGCGGGCCGAGTACACCATGGCCGCACCGGCATTCAGCGCCACGGCGACGCCCAGCGCTTCGGCAATTTCTTCCTTGCTGGCACCGGCAGCCTTGGCGGCCTTGGTATGCACAGCAATGCAACCGTCGCAGCGCGTGGTCACGCCCACGGCAATGGCGATCAGCTCACGGGTCTTGGCGTCCAGGTGGCCGGTCTTCCTGCCAGCGCTAGACAGCGCCTTGTAGCCCTCCATGGTGCCGGGGCTCAGTTCAGCAAATTCACCCAATCGGCCAGCCAGTTCCTTGCGGTATTCGTTCCAGTCCAGCATATGTTGCTCCTTGTGAAGAAAGTGTTGATTGTGTGCCTTAGCTATAGGGCGTTCAAGCGCCATGTGGTGAGGGCTGAGCAGGCTTGAAAGCCATGTAGGCGCGAAACGCTCGCTCACATTTCCGTTTGTAACCCCGCTCAAGCGGCTTTCTCCTGCATGGATACTCAGTGCAAAGGAGAAAAAGCCATGAATTCCCGCAATACCCACGACTCTGCCCCTCAGAACCCTGAGGAAGAGGGCTGCCAGGGCTGGGGTGCAATCGACGCCGCATTGCAGATGGTTTATGGCGACCAGCAGCCGGCGCATTACGGCACGGCCATCAGGTTCCGTCTGGGTGGGGCTGACCCGCTGGACGGTATCAGCGTCTACCGCAGCGAGCATGGCGGGCCTCACTGGCATTACGTCACCTACGGCTTCAGCGACCTGTATGGCGATCTGGACGACAGCTATGATATCGCTCCGGAAAAGCCTAGCGGCTACGGTTTTGAGATGACCTTCAGGCTGGCGCGTGATGTGGACGAGCAAGAACCACCGGCTTGGCCTCTGAATTTTCTGCAAAACATGGCGCGCTATGTCTTTCGCACCGGCAACGTCTTCGCGCCCGGCCACTGGATGACGGCCAACGGCCCCATCAAGACCGGAGCCGATACGCTGCTGACCGAAATGGGCTTTGTGCCAGACCCCGAACTGGCCCCCATCCACACTCCCTATGGCGACCTGATATTTTTGCAACTGGTGGCGCTGACCAGCGATGAGCTGCGCGAAGTGGGCCGCTGGAATGTGCAGGGCGCGTTGCAAGCCATGCTGCCCTATATGCCGCTGTGGATTGCCAACCTGGCCCGCCCCAGTCTGCACGAGCTGCCCGATGTGCAGGCCGCCATTGATGCTGGCGCTGCCCGTGATGGCTCCAAGACTGGCGTGCTCTATAACGATGTGCTGGGCTTTACCCAGCGCAAGCGCCTGCTGCGCAGCCCGCAGACCGTCATCAAGCTCGGCAGTCTGGGCGTGCGCGACCTCAAAGCCATGCTGCCTGCGCGCCTGCCGCATGGTCGTCCCTTGATACTGGCGGGCGACGGCTCCACGCTGGAGCTGGTGCCTGCAGGCGACAGCGAAGGCGGTCTGCTCGACTGGCATAGCGACCATGAGCTCAAGCTCAGCCTGACCCCCGCGCAAATGCAGGCGTGGAAGCAAGCCGTTAAAGGCCGCGACGGCGAATACACCGTGCCCGGGTTGGCTGGCTTGGTCTGGCAGGTCAAAACCAGCATGATCACCGACGACCACGGCAAGGTCACTGGAGCTTATGTAGAGCAATAAATCATCAAACTTGATAGCTGCTTACGCCTGATAGATAAGCGCCAGAGACTTATTTGGCTTCAATTAAGAAAGCAGCCCGCTCTGTGCAGTTAACGGGAGCTTAATTCACGTAACTGCCTATTTGCCCCCGCGTTGCTGCCGATAATAGGCAGCCAGCAAGCCTGCCGCCCGTGAGCATTGGGGCAGGGCCACGCTGCCGGAGAAACAATGAACGACCTGCAAATAGTGCAATGCACGCACCAGCGCCACGCCGCCGCCATTCTGGACATTTTTAACGACGCCATAGCCAACTCCACCGCGCTCTACGACTACCAGCCGCGCACCGCGCAAAACATGGTCAGCTGGTTTGATGCGAAGAGCGCTGGTGGCTTTCCCGTAATTGGTATAGAAGACGCCGCTGGCGAGCTTCTGGGCTTTTGCTGCTGGGGCAGCTTTCGCGCCTACCCGGCGTATAAGTACACGGTCGAGCATTCTGTCTATGTTCACCCCGCGCATCGCGGCAAGGGTCTGGGCCTGCGGTTGATGGAGCTATTGATTGCAGAGGCAAAGCGCAGGGGCGATGTGCATGTGCTGGTCGGCGCGATTGACGCGGCCAATGCCGCAAGCATTGCACTGCACCAGCGACTAAGCTTTCAGCATGTGGGCAATATGCCTCAAGTCGGCTTCAAGTTTGGCCGCTGGTTGGACCTGGCGTTCTACCAGTTGCTGCTGGATACGCCCCTGCAGCCCGTTGACGGCTGAGCCCGGATGTCAGGTCTCTAGTGATTTGCTGCTTAAAAAAACAAGCACACCTTTTTCAGAAGTGGCTCCGGTTTTTTGAACAAGTAGCTAAGCGAGATCTTTCCGTAAAAATGGCCCTGGGACAGGGCCGAATTTGGAGAGATCTATGAGCATCAAATCAAGACGTAAACACAGCGCCACCTTCAAAGCCAAGGTCGCACTCGAGGCGGTGCGCGGTGAGTGCACCGTGGCTGAGCTGGCTCAGCTGTATAAAGTCCACCCCAGCCAGATTGCCGATTGGAAGCGGCTACTGCAGGAGCTGGCTGCCGATGTCTTCGGTGCAGCGCTGGCTCCCGCAGCACCTGCGGTGGATCTCAAAAAGCTGCATGCCAAAATTGGACAGCTGACCTTGGAGAAGGATTTTTTGCACGGTGCGCTGAGCAAGGCGGGATTGCTCAGCGACAAGTGATGATTGACCGTCGCCATGGCCTGCCAATCAGTCGCCAGGCACAGCTCATGCGCATCAGCCGAGGCTCTGTCTATTACCGCCGCAAGCCACCATGTGATGGCCAAGTGCAGTTGATGCACAGCTTGGATGCTTTGCATGTGGCCCATCCCTTTGCAGGCTCCCGCATGCTCAAAGGGCTGCTGCAGCGTCAGGGGCATTGAGTGGGCCGCAGGCATATACGGACGCTGATGAAACGCATGTGCATGACACCGCTGTATTGCAAGCCCCGCACCAGTGCACGTCATCCGCAGCACAAGGTCTATCCCTATCTGCTGCGCAACAAGACGGTCACGCATGCCAATCAAGTCTGGGCCATGGACATCACCTATGTGCGCATTTATAAAGGCTGGCTCTACCTGTGCGCCGTGATCGATTGGTACAGCCGCAAGGTGCTTGCCTGGCGGCTGTCCAGCACCATGGATGTGGAGTTTTGCGTGCAGGCAGTGCAAGAGGCCATTACCCGCTGGGGAACACCTGCCCTCTTCAACACGGATCAAGGTAGCCAATTCACCAGTGATGCCTTCACCGCACAGCTCGGGTGCCATGGCATACGCATCTCCAGGGATGGCAAGGGGGCTTGGCGTGACAACGTCTTTGTGGAGCGCCTGTGGCGTTCCATCAAGTACGAAGAGATCTACCTTAAAGCCTATGACAGCGTGCGTGCCGCACGCTGTGGAATTGCGAAATACGTGCAGTTCTACAATTCAAACCGCCCTCATCAGGCGTACTTTGCAGCATTGCCGTTTGCACCAATGCAAGCTGCATAGCCCCGAGGATCTCGCTTAGGCACTGGGTTGAGTTGTTCAAACCACTGGGACCACTTCTCACGTCGTCGGGAGATGTTTAGGGGGAACTTTAGGAAGTTGACCGGGCGACGCGAAGCCGCACTGCCTTTACTAGGTCCTCAGGCTCCACTGCTAAAGCTTCGGCCAACTGAAACGTGACGCTAAGCGACGGCTGTGTGCTAGCAACTTCCAACCTCGCGATATACGTGCGATGAACTCCTGCCCTAAAAGCGAGTTCTTCTTGGCTGATCCCGATCAGACCACGAAGCGCTTTTACCTCAGCGGCGACGGCTTGACGGAAATTGAGATCGGAAACACTTGGCACCCGCCCACTATCGCGGCCCTGAATCACTTATGCACCAGCATTAATGATACATAATTACCGCCCGCACACCTAGCCAGGGTCCTCTGGGCTTGGATGTGCAAGTTATCTGCGCAATTTCATGTTTCTCACTACAGACGCCAACAAGCATCCTCTTTCAACAATTTACGGTAAAGGCAAACATCTTTGGACAGGTATCGATGTTCAGATACGTCGCCCATGGCTCCTTGTCGATTTCCAGTTAACGCTACGCGATGAAGATGGCGACGAGCTCACATGCACAAACACCGTTCTACTCTCCGGTTCAGAAGACGTATTGGGTTTGGCAGCGCAGAACGTCCGGATACTTGCAGTGCAATTGTTGACCCCGCACCATAACTTCAGAAGTGGTGGTTGGGCCATAGATCGCCTGACAGGTATCTGGGAGTGTGATGATCCGGCAGACGTTCGCATCAAGGCCAGGGTCTACGCAAAAGAAGATGGCAGCAACCACCTAGACTCCCTGTTTGGGGGGCAGTTGATCACGCTGACAGCTGGAAATTGCTTCTGGATCTACCTTAATGCGCTGCAGATGATGAAGGCGGAGTTAATGAGTTCAACTGATCATTTGTGCTGTAGCTAAGAAAATTCTCGTGTCCTTACCGCACGTGGGCGGAAAGTGGATTGAGCTCACTTTGACTTAATGCAACAGGGCAGGGGCGTTCTTGGACAAATTGCTGTTCAGCACGCGATAGTCTTACCGCATGAGTCGGCCCTGTAAGTCACGCTAACGCACCACCAACTGGAAACAGTACAACGCAGCCCTTAAACCCGGCGTGATTCATTCCTATAGACTCCTATTTGAACGGAAATAGGAGGCTTTGAACTATCTACAAAACGCTGGTCGATTCAGTTCTATCCAACAGGTGGAGGGAACACAATTACAGCTGTTTCCACGGCCGCCGAAAGCGGGATGATCGCCCTTCATATTGGCGAGAAAATGGTGAGGATTTTGAAACCGGCGAAGCTCACCTTCGAGTCCTTTGGAAACGGCACGAGATGGAGCTACTTCCGACTCGAAGCTGCGTCGGTAGCACCAAGTGGCGTCAAAAGTGCGCTCAATCTTGAGAGAACCTCTGAGGCGTTGACTGAGATCTCGCCAGGGCACTACGAATCTTACGATATGCTAGGCATATGGCGAGTACAACGGAGAGCCGTTGCCCGACTCGGCCAGGCCTGCCGCTCGCTATCTCAAAGGTGCATTTGTCTTCTTTAGCACACGCTCTGCTTACAACACTGATCCCAGCACCTACGATGCAAGGCACAACAAAATGTCCGAAGAGCAGTTCAGGACTTACATCGCGCGGAATTTACAAAGCGACGAATCAACTTGTGTAGGGCTGTATAGATGACCGATTTAGGGCAATGAGCTCATGAGAGCAAACGTCTCTTGAGGGTCGAACAGCGACAGCCGCAAACGGCCAGAAGCGGTCACGTAGGTTCATCAAATGAATGACGGCTTCTGACGGTGTCCAGTTAACCTACTTTTGTGATTAATTGCTCAAGATACGCTCATTTCAGTGGGCGTGGTCTGAAAGGCAATCTGACGCCACTGGCCCTCGTGTTGGGTCCAGACTTGAAGAACTTGAGAGTCAATCCGAACGGTGCCGCTTCCATCTTTTCTGACTGCGACCAGTAACTGTCGGCCAGTCATCACGGCAGTTTCTCCCAGCACCTGGACGCGAAGATTGGAACGATTGATCTGCTCATAGTTGACGTGCGTTCCGCCAGAGCGGAAATAGCTTTCGTAGCTATCCACTTGGCCTTTCGCGTGGACATGTGTGAGGTCCGGGTGCAACAACTGCTTGAGCCGATCAAAGTCGCCCCTTTTCATGGCATCGCAGCGTAGCTTTTCGCGTTCAAGAATTTGGGCTTCGACTTGGGTTGAATTAGCTTCGGTATTAGGCATATTTGGGACTAGGTGTATGTGAATCTTGAACTCGATGGCAGTTGAACTGCCTGCTCAGGCACAGGTGTACGAAGTTTTGACAACAGTGAAAAATTCCTGGGAGTAGCGACCTTGTTCGCGGGGCCCATAGCTCGAACCCTTGCGTCCACCGAAAGGAACGTGATAGTCCACTCCCGCGGTGGGCAGGTTGACCATCACCATCCCGGCTTGGCTATGGCGCTTGAAATGGGTTGCGTGCTTCAAGGAGGTCGTGGCGATCCCCGATGCCAGACCAAAAACCGTATCGTTGGCTGTGGCCAGTGCATCCTCATAGTTCTTCACGCGGATCACGCTGGCCACCGGGCCAAAAATTTCCTCGTTGTTGATGCTCATTTCAGAGGATGACTCGCTGAACAAGGCTGGCGACATGTAGTAGCCATCGTTGACGAGCTTCAATCGCTCGCCTCCTGTTGCCAGAGTGGCGCCTTCGCTCTTGCCGATCTCGACATAAGCGAGGTTCTGCTCCAACTGCGACAAAGAGGAAACCGGTCCGATGTCAGTACCTGGGTCAAGTGCATCACCAATCCTGATATGAGTCATGCGGGCCTTCATCGCCTCGATGAACTGTGGGTAGATGCCATCTGTCACGATCAAACGGCTCGAAGCGGTACAGCGTTGACCGGTCGAGTAAAAGGAACTTTGTACGCATAGTTCAACAGCCTGGCTGAGATCGGCATCATCCAGCACAACTTGCGGGTTCTTGCCTCCCAACTCCAACTGCACTTTCTTGTGAGTTGCAACGCATCGAGCCGCAATATGACGGCCGACACCCGCAGATCCCGTGAAGCTGATGGCATGAATGCCTGAGTGCTCAACCAATGCGCTGCCAATCACGCTGCCGCGGCCCATGACAAGATTGAACACGCCGACCGGTACGCCGGAGCGGTGGATGATGTCCGCCAGGGCCCAGGCGCTGGCAGGTACCAGTTCGGCTGGCTTGAGAACCACACAGTTCCCGAAGGCCAACGCAGGTGCAATCTTCCATGCAGGAATCGCCATCGGAAAGTTCCAGGGGGTGATGAGGCCGATCACGCCCACAGGTTCGCGCGTAATCTCGATACCGACACCCGGACGTACCGAAGGCAGCACCTCCCCAGAAAGCCGAAGGCACTCGCCAGCAAAGAACTTGAAGATCTGGCCTGCTCGGGTCACTTCGCTCACACCTTCGGTCTTGGTTTTGCCTTCTTCGCGTGAAAGTAGCGTTCCAAGCTCCTCCTTGCGTGCAAGAAGTTCATTGCCGATCTTGTCCAGCGCGTCCGAGCGCACTTGGATGTTGCTGGTTGCCCAGGCTGGAAAGGCTTGCGTCGCAGCAGCGACTGCGACGTCGACATCCGCTGCGCCACCTTGCGCATATTCAGCGATGACGTCCTCCAGGTTGGAGGGGTTGATGTTCGGTGAATAGCTCGCCCCTCTTGTCCATTCTCCGTTTATCAATAGATCGTGCTGATTCACACATAGCTCCGTTCGGGTTGTGAAAGACCAAGACGCCGGTGCGCGAGGTCTGAATGCCGCTGCTCGACTGCCGAGACAACGCTAAAAACAAGCCATTGAGTAGCACGCTGCCGGCCCGCGCGGGGATTAAGAGGTCAGCGTATGGATTCAATGTTTATGCGTAATATGAATTTTATGCACAAAATTAATTTTCGACAAAGCTCTTCTCAGGTTGGAAAACCTGCATGGCGTCTTATGGCGATAGGGCGTTGGGAGAGAATCAGCGGTGAGCTGACAGGTCCAGCGATCTGACCTCTGCGGGCATCAATGGCTTGGGCGCATCAAGCCTCTGGGCTGCGAAAAACATTCATCGCGAGAATGGCGAGAATCCGATGTCGGATGTTCTGCAAAGCCGGGCGCCAGGAATACGTGGCACCGGCGATGCATGGATACGAGGGCTCGCCCTTTGGCAAATGCGAAACAGCTTTCAATAGAGCCCTCGTAGACGAGGCTGAATCAGTCCTGCTTTGTCCGTGCAGTTTGCCAGCGGATTTCATTGATCAGATCGTCCAAGCCTGCTTTGATGAAGTTCAGGGTCGACTCGTCCACCAGCTTTCCATCTTGAATACGGGTCGCGACACTGGCAATGGCGATGTGCTGGCGCACCAATGGACGAGCAAGCGTAGCGGATAGGGCGTCCCGGATCTGGGCCTGGGCTCGAACGCCTCCAGCCGTGCCAGGTGATGCGGTCATGATGAGTGCCAGCTTATCCTTGAGCGGCGATGCAAACCCAGGGCGCGAGGCCCAATCGATTGCATTCTTGAGCACACCAGGGATGCCGTAGTTGTACTCGGGCGAGCAGATCACCAGACCATCCGCTTCTGCAATCGCAGTCTTGAGCCGTTTCACTGCTGGCGGTGGCGTGTCCCCGTCGAGGTCACCGTTATATAGGGGGACGTCATCCAGGGGCAACAACTCCATGGTGACCGTTGGTGGAAGCAGGGGGGTGAGGCTGCGAAGTACTGCTCTGCAGTGGGATGCACTGCGAATACTGCCTGAAATCGCAACGAGGCGAAGCGGGGTGTTGATGTCTACTTTCACTGAGGTTTACTCCTTCTTTCAATCTCCCAAGTTTATGCATAAAATCAAAAACATGTATAAAAAAGATGCCCCCACCAAAGCCCCAACCTTGATCGATCAGGCATTTGCACAACTGCGTCAGGATGTGCTCAACGGCACATATGGTGGCGGCGTGAAGCTCAAGCTCGATGAGTTGCAGACAGCCTACGGCTTTTCAAGCAGTCCGCTGCGCGAGGCTCTGAGCCGCTTGGCTCAAGAGGGATTGATACGCGCCGACGAGCGCCGAGGTTTTCGCGTTACCGCCATTTCTGCCGACGATCTGGCCGATATCACGCGCATGCGCATCATGTTGGATTCGCAAGCGCTTCGTGAATCAATTGCCTATGGCGATGACGCATGGGAGGCGTCGGTTGTAGGAGCTTTTCACCGCTTGGAAAAAGTGGAAAGCCGACTCAGTGACGGCCCCGTAGTGCTGGATCAGGGGTGGACCGATATGCACACGTCGTTCCACATGGCGCTGCTTTCGGCCACTCCTTCCGAGCGGCTGCGCACTTTGAGTGCCAGCCTGTTCGACCAGGCTGAACGATATCGCCGCTATTCAGCTCGCTTTCGCAAGACCTTCAAGCACAAATCAAATGAGCACCGCAAGCTCATGGATGCCACGCTGCGAAGGGACGCAGACACAGCGTGCGCGCTACTGGAGGAACATATTCTCAGTACGCAGCGGAATGTGATGGAGGTTTTGGAGAAGGTGGAGAAGCAGCCAAGCTGATTCCATATTTCAGCGAAATGCCCGTCGAATTATCTCCTGACGTAGAGGCCGCTCTCTTAGCTAGCCGGTGCCAGGCGAACGCTGTTGAAGCCATCCTCATGCTGATCATGTCGGCATGGCTGCCCCCTGCTGTTCCCCCCAATGTCGATGTCTAGCTGCTAGCTGGCTGCATCTTAAAAATTCCTCCTCGAATCAATGCTCACGCTCACGGGTCGTGAGCATTTTTTTTGCGAATTTTTTGGCACATGGGGCAAACCCTATGCATTAAAACTATTTTTGTGCATAAAAATAAGTTTATGCATAAAGTGGCTTTGGCGCAAAATTGCACCCAAGCCACATCCTTTTCACCACTCCTTATCGCTTGAAGGAATCCCATGAAACTGATGTCTTATTCGCTCGCCGGCCGTGAAACCTGGGGCGTCGTGATTGCCGATGGTGTCGCTGAGCTTGCTGCTCGTACGGGCTATGCCACGCTTGCCGATTTCATCGCCAGCCCTGACTTCGCGCGCCGCGATGCATTGACAGATGGTCTGGCCGCAGATGCAAGGTTGGCCGACGTGACGTTCTTGCCGGTCATTCCTCGTCCAGAAAAGATCGTTTGCGCAGTGCGCAACTACATGGATCACCACCAGGAAGTGCTGGCTGCAGGGATGCAGCGAGAACTATCCGAGGAGCCCCCGATTTTTCTGCGCGTGTGGCGTTCTCAGACTGCACACCAAGGCCCGATCGTGCGTCCCCATGTCTCCGACTCGTTGGACTGGGAGGGAGAGCTTGCCGTCATCATTGGCCAGGGAGGTCGCGACATCGCCGAGGCGGATGCCTGGGAGCACATTGCCGGCTATAGCTGCTACAACGATGCGAGCGTGCGGGAATGGCAGTTCCATGCCAAACAGATCGCATCAGGCAAGAATTTCGAGTCCACCGGCGCCTTCGGCCCCTGGATGGTGACATCCGATGAAATCTCGCCAGGCCGTGAATTGAAGCTCGAGACACGCCTGAATGGTGCCGTGGTGCAGTCTAGCCACACAGGACACATGATCTTCTCGATCCCGCGCTTGATCGCCTATGCCTCCACCATCTTCACGCTGGTCCCGGGCGATGTGATCATCACAGGCACTCCAGCTGGCGTGGGCTGGAGCAAGAAGCCTCAGCAGTTCATGAAGGTGGGTGACGTCGTGGAAGTGGAGATCGAAGCCATTGGTTTGCTGCGCAACCCAGTGATAGCGCAGTCCTAATCCATCCCCTTAAGACTTCATCCACTTCACACGGGTAGAGCCAGGCCCAAAGAGGCCGCCGCCCATGGAGACAAACATGCATAGAAGACACTTCCTTGCCGCCAGCAGTGCGACGGCCTTGTCTTGGTCAACACTTCCGGTTATGGCTCAGACTTATCCGGATCGGGCGATCAAGCTGTATCAGGGCTTTGCAGCTGGCGGAAATGCTGATTCCATCGCCCGCGCCGTGGGTACGGAGATTGGAAAGGCCCTGGGACAACCCGTGATAGTGGAGGCCCAAACCGGGGCCGGCGGGACCATTGCGGCAACCACGGTGGCTCGCGCCAAGCCCGATGGCTACACCTTGTTGATGGCGACTGGCGGTCACGCAGTGGCCGGTGCTTTGTACAACAAGCTCCCTTACAACTCGGTAAGTGATTTTGAGATGATCTCGACGGTCACTTTCTTTCCGTTCCTGTTGGTGGTCAATACAAAGTCCAAGTTTCAAAGCCTGCGCGAGGTGCTTGCCAGGGCCCAGGCTGAACCGGGTACCGTGGCATATGGCACAGCGGGAGTCGGCTCTACACACCATTTAGCCGGGGAGTTGCTGGCCAAGCTGGGGCGCGTAAGCTTGATGCATGTGCCTTATCGAGGCGACGCCGCGGCCGTCACCGCCCTGCTGGGGGATGAAGTGCCCTTCATCATCGCTCCGCCAACAGCCGTTCTTTCCAACATCCAAGCAGGCAAGCTGCGTGTGATCGCAACCAGCGGTGCACAGCGCTGGCCAGGTTTGCCCAATGTCCCCACAGTGTCGGAGCAGGGTGTGGCTGGGTACGACGTGCGCTCCTGGGCAGGGCTGATGGCGCCTGCCGGCACTGCGCGCGCGGTGGTCGAGCGTCTGAATGCCGAGACGCTGCGGGCGCTTCAACTGGCCTCTGTGCGCAAACGTCTGGAAGACATCGGTGGTGAAGCGCGAGGCAGCACGCCTGAAGAAATGAAAGCCATGGTTGGTAATGAGCTTGAGAAGTGGCGCCAGATTGTAGCCGACGCCAAGATTCCTAAACAATAAATGCACTCACCGAAAGTTCAGTCATGACTTTGATAGCAATTCGCAAACGCAGCCTCAATATCGAGACGATCTACCACGAAGGTGGCCCACAAGCAGACCAACCTTTGCGCGTGGCATCTGCTTGTGCTGTGATTCGCAATCCCTATGCAGGCCGCTACGAGCCCGACTTGTTGCCCTTTATGGCAGAGCTACGCGGCTTGGGCACCTTGCTCGCAGAGGAGTTGGTAGACACTTTGGGCAAAGAAAACGTCCAAGCCTATAGCAAAGCGGCGATTGTGGGAGTTAACGGAGAGCTGGAGCATGGCGCAGTTTGGCACGAGGCTGGTGGCTGGGCTATGCGCCATGTACTGGGTGAGCCCAAAGCCATCGTTCCATCGGCAAAAGCTGTGGCTGCCTCGGGCTACCGGTTGATGGTTCCTCTGCACTACATTCATGCAGCTTACGTGCGAAGCCACTACAACAGCGCGGAAGTCGGAATCCAGGACGCCCCCCGCCCCGACGAAATCCTTTTTGCCCTAGTGATGGCCGACGGTGGCCGTATTCATTCGCGTCTGGGTGGACTGACTCGCGAGCAAGTCTCGGTGCATGACGGGCAGCGCTGATCATGGAGACAAGCACTATGACGATTAAAGCCGTGCAGCTGCAAACCACTGGCGGACCCGAAGTGTTGTCTCTGGTCGACTTGCCTCTGCCCCAGCCAGGTGCTGGTCAGGTGCGCGTGAAGGCTCATGCCATCGGAGCAGGCGGCCCTGACGTGTTGATTCGCAACGGCACCTACAAGTGGATGCCACCATTGCCCGCTATTCCTGGTAACGAACTGGCAGGTATTGTGGATGCGGTGGGTCAAGGCGTGAGTCGCCTCTCTATCGGCGATCGGGTACTGGTCAGCGCACGGGAGCTGCCTCAGCGCGGGGGCTGCTATGCGCAGGCCATCTGCGTTGCGGAGTCGGTTCCGTTCGTACTCCCAGACACCATTGCCTTTGATGATGCAGTGAGCCTTGGCAACTTCCAGCTCGCGTTGGCTTTGCTGGCCAGCAATGGCAATTTGCCGGCGCAATCCATTCTGGTGCCTGGCGCCGCAGGTGGCGTGGCGACGGCCCTGGCACAGGTGGCCAGATCTCGTGGCTTACGTGTCATTGGCACGGCCTCCACCTCTGAAAAGCAGGCATTTGCAATAGAAAACGGTGTCACAGACTTGGTGAGCGGCGACGTGAAGACGCTGCCTCAGCATGTGATGGAGCTTACTGGTGGACGAGGCGTTGATTTGGCCTTTGACCATGTGGGTGCCGATCTCTTTATCGCCTGTCTGCGCTCTCTGGCTCCGTCAGGTATGGCGGTGTCGTACAACATTCTGGCAGGCCCCCCGTCTGCTGACGTTTTCGACGAGCTGCGCAAATTGCTAGCCAGAAGCTTGGCCATTCGCACTTTCTCTATCCATGCGGTGGATGCAGACATCACGCAACGCCGAGGATTGATGGAGGAAGCCATAAGGCTCATGGCGAGCGGCTCTGTGCGTGCACCACGTGCCATGCGTATGCAGCTGGCACAAGCTCGACAGGCTCACGAGCTGCTCGATAGCGGTGGCACTCTGGGCAAGCTCGTCCTCATTCCCTGATTCCGTGGAGCTCGCTAGCATGAACCAACTCTATACCGCCAACCTGTCCCACTTCGGTATCTTTTGCCGCGATCTGGAAGTGATGAAGTCCTTCTACACGGGCGTATTCGATATGCAGGAAACCGACCGTGGGGTCGGCGTGACCTTTCGCTTCGAGATCGTGTTTCTGAGCGGACGAAATGATCAGCACCATCAATTGGTGTTGGCCGGAGGACGCGGTGCCGATTCACCGAGCACCGTGATGCAACTGTCTTTCAAGGTCCAGTCCATCGACCAGCTGCGCGAAGCGCGGCGTCGAGCACTGGCTTTGGGGGCAACGAAGATGCGCGGTCTCAACCATGGCAATGCGCTTTCGATCTACTGCATGGACCCTGAGGACAACACCGTGGAGGTCTACCTGGACACGCCTTGGTATGTGAGTCAGCCCCATGGAGACCCGTTAGATCTGGAGCAGAGCGATGAAGCCATTTGGGCGCAGACTGAACAGGTCGTGCGCACAGACCCGAGCTTTATGCCTGTTACAGAGTGGGCAGCCCAGTTTGAGCTGCGTCGTCAGGCTGCCAGGAACGCCTAGCAAGCAAGGCACCAATACGAGTTGCGTCCCCGAAAGCTCAGGTCGGCCAGCACTTGGAGACGCGGCAAGCCATCGGTATTGAGCAATGTCCTCAATGCTTTATTGGCTTTCCCCTTCCAGTGGCGGGAAGTTGTGCCGCTGCAGTCGACAAGCAGTTGCATGTTTTGCTTGCTCCTTGGCGTCAGGCGTCGAGAGCCAGCAGCACAAGCACTTAGGCTCTTAGCAAGACCTTCCCTTTGCGGCCCGGCTGCAGGCTTGCGGCTGCGGCCTGAGCAGCATCATTGAGATCAAAAATGGCCTCGGCCGTCAGTTTTAGCTCACCCGACAACACCCGCTGCAGCAGTTCGCCAATCAAGCGCCGCTTGTTGTCAGGCGTCATGGCTTGACTGACCTTGCTGCCCCAGAAGCCCTTCACCGTAGCTTGCTTGAAGATCAGAGATCCGGAGTCGATCTGCATGGGCTCTCGTGCCATGGTGCCGAAGGAAACCAAGGTGCCCGCCTCACCCAATAGACCGAGCAAGGATGCACTGGCGGAGCCTCCGATGGAGTCCACGGCCGCACGAGCTAGCGGACCGCCAAGAATAGCGCGGGCGCGCTCCTGCCAGTCTGGTTGTGCCGTGGACAAGGCATTGCCGATGCCCAGGGCGGCAAGCTCCTGTACAGCTGCATCGCGCCGAACTAGGTTCAAGACGTGCACGCCGCGTGCTTTCGCCAGCATTGCCACAGTTTTTCCGACCGCTCCATTCGCCGTGTTCTGCACGATCCATTGTCCCGGCTCAACATTGAGAAACTCCAGCAACATCAATGCGCTCAGTGGCATCGCAATGATTTGCGCTGCGGCTTCATCGGGAATAGCTGGCGGCATCGGCACCAGCACATTGGCAGGCGCAAGAAAGTACTCCGCCCAGGTGTTGTGGACTCCTGCGACTGCGACCCGCTGTCCCACTGCCGGGCCTGAGACGCCTTCGCCAAGCGCATCGACGATGCCCACGGCCTCGCTGCCGCCAATCGCGGGAAGTTCAGGCTTGTAACCATAGCTGCCACGGATCGTCCAGAGGTCATGGTTGTGGATTGGCGCCAGCAAAGTCTTGATGCGTACTTCACCGGCACCTGGTTGCGGGATGGGACGATCTATGAGCTCGAGAACCTCGGAAGGTTCGCCAAAAGTGGTATGGATAGCACTGCGCATGACTTATTTCTCCTGATGAGCGAGCATGGACAACAAGGCATGGGCCACGCCCTCGGAGCTGGCCGGATTCTGTCCCGTGATCAGACGTCCATCCGTTACGACATGCACCTGCCAATCCGGCGCTTTTTTGTAGTGAGCACCCAAGCGCAAGAACTCGTCTTCGATCAGAAAGGGTACGACGGTGGTTAGGCCGACCGCCGCTTCTTCGCTGTTGGTGAAGCCTGTGACATGGCGACGGGCAACTAATGCTTGTCCATCAGCGGCCCGGACATTGATCAGAGCACCTGGCGCATGGCAGACAAGCGCGAGTGGCTTGTTCGAACGCTCGAAAGCTTCGAGCAGTGCAATGGAGTTGGGATCGTTGGCCAAGTCCCACAAGGGTCCATGTCCACCCGGGTAGAACACGGCATCGAAATCGGTGGCGCTGACCTGATTCAGCGGTACTGTCGACGCCAGAGCGGCCTGTGCGTCGGTGTCCTGGCGAAACCGCTCGGTCGCGGAAGTCTGGGCTGCTGGCTCATCGCTCTTCGGATCGAGTGGCGGTTGACCTCCGGCAGGCGAAGCCAGCGTGATCATGGCTCCCGCATCTTTCAATGCGTAGTAGGGGGCCGCGAATTCCTCCAACCAGAACCCCGTCTTGTGATCGGTGCTGCCCAGCTTGTCGTGGGACGTGAGTACAAACAGAACTTTCATCAATGACTCCTTAGGTGTCGGAAATACAGTGACTCTTTGCTTCCATGATTCAGGATGCAGAGGTACAAGTGAGCAACCGCTCGGTGGTGTCGCGTGCCTCCAGCAACGGCAATTTGTCTTGACTCAACTTGGCCAGAAGCGCTGCCCCCAACCACATTTGATACAGCGCGCGGGCAAGCGCAGGTGACGGCTTGCCGGCGGGCAGGGACCCATCTTCACGGGCTTCGTCGATCAGCGAGGCGATTCTCGCCAGCAGACGCTGCACGCCGGCGTCGAGCACCAGGCGCATGTCTTCGGAGAGGTCGGCCACTTCGGCAGCGAGCTTCACCACAAGACATTCTTCGGCCCATCCAAGCGTGGGATTGCTGGGTGCTGAAATCCAGGCATCCCAGTACCGCATCAGACGCTCACGGCCATTGCCTGCTTCGCCGAGCAAGTCATTGAGCTTTTGTCCGTAGCCTTCCACATACTGCTGTAGCAGCGCGCAGCCAAAGGCTTCCTTTGACGAGAAATAGTGGTAGAACGAACCCTTGGGCACATTGCAGGCTTTGAGAATTTCGAGCAGGCCCAGCCCTGCAAAGCCCTTGTGCAGCACCAATCGATACCCGGTATCGAGAATGTGCTGACGTGTCGATTCGGCTTTCTTGCTAAGAGTCATTGCTTGGATTATAAAATAGACCGGTCGTCTATAAATGCTTCCAGCATGAACCATGATTGCCACATGGCTTTGTTAGAGGCTGTTGAAGGCCACGGAGGATTGGATCCGATAGCTGATCCAGGGCATTGGATAGATCCGAGACTGCCGCTCAGTCGCCATTCCAGAGTGGTCCGAGCATGTGTTGTCGCATCTTTTCGCTGCTGCAGCCTCGATTTCCATTTCATAGGCCACTGTCAAATGGCCTCGCACCAAGTTGAAGTCGATCTGAAGGATTTGTTGGTGTTCTTGTTCAAGCCAGGGCGTAGTGGTTGAGTACGCATCGATGAAAGGTTTGTTGCCCAAGGATACTTGGCACGGGACTGGCCAATTCGTCGCTCAATCAGCCAGTTGCTGCTCGGAGTCGGTTGCATTGTGAGATGAACTAATGTGCTGGCCACGGAGTGTGACCCACTTGCCGCAGAACGACGTGACATCTGCAATGCACACCAAACCGGAAGGCCGCATGTAATTGCCAGAAATTGCTAGAGGCTGTGTGAAAACCCGCTCGAAAAACTTTGACCGCGCCGGTAGAGTCCTCAGACATATTGAACACCGAGGTCAGTATGTCCAGATACATCGAAGGTCAAGACCGGCAGCAAGTCACGTTGCTGCCAGAGTGCCTGGATGACTTCATTGCAGAGGACAACACGGTTCGAATTGTTGATGCCTTCATCAACGAGCTGGACCTGGTGGTTCTGGAGTTCCAGGGCTTGCAGCCTGCATCAACCGGTAGGCCCTCGTATCACCCGTCGGTGCTCCTGAAGCTGTATCTCTACGGCTACCTCAACCGCATTCAGTCCAGTCGTAGGCTGGAACGTGAATGCCAGAGGAATGTGGAACTGATGTGGCTGACTGGCCGGCTCGCTCCCGACTTCAAGACCATTGCAGACTTCCGTCGAGACAACGGCAAAGGCATCCGCAATGTCTGCCGTCGCTTTGTAATGCTGTGTCGAGATCTGAAGCTGTTCACCGAATCCGTGGTGGCCATCGACGGCAGCAAGTTCAAGGCCGTCAACAACCGTGAGCGCAACTACACGCCCGGCAAGATCGAGCGTCGTGAGAGGGAATTGGAAGAGAGTATCCAGCGTTATCTGGATGCCTTGGAGACTGCAGACCGGACTCAGCCTGAGGAGATGCAGGTCAAGACCGAGCGACTGCACGGCAAGATTCAAAAGATGCGTCAGCGCCTGCAAGATCTGCAAGTGATCAAAGCGCAGTTAGAGACGGTGCCTGACCGGCAGATCTCCCAGACAGATCCTGATGCACGCGCCATGACCACCTACAGCGCCAAAGGAACGGCCATGGTGGGCTACAACGTGCAAGCGGCAGTGGATACCAAGCACCACCTCATCGTCGCCCATAAGGTCACAAACAACGGCAGCGACCGGGCACAGCTCAGCCCAATGGCCTTGGCTGCCCGCAATGCAATGGGCAAGAGAAAATTGAAAGCCATCGCTGATCGTGGTTACTACAGCGGCCAAGGTCTCAAGATTTGTGAAGACGCTGGAGTTGCGGTGCTTGTTCCCAAACCCATGACGTCCAATGCCAGAGCCGAGGGCCGGTTCGATAAAACAGACTTCGTCTATATCCCTGCCGATGACCAATATCAATGTCCAGCAGGTCAACGAGCAATCCGCCGCTTCAGTCGCGAAGAGGCTGGGTTGCAGATCAGTATTTATTGGTCAAGTGCTTGTCCTGACTGTTCGATGAAGGCTCAATGCACGACAGGCCAATACCGGCGCATCAGACGCTGGGAGCACGAGGAAGTCATGGAAAGGGTTCAGCAACGGCTGGACCGGATGCCCAATGCCATGACGGTGCGAAAAAGCACCGTCGAACACGTCTTCGGCACGCTCAAGCACTGGATGGGCTGGACGCACTTCCTAACCCGAGGCATCCAGAATGTGGCGACTGAAATGAGCCTGAACGTGTTGGCGTACAACTTCAAACGCGTCCTCAACATCCTGGGGTTTGAGAGGACAAGGCAAGCGATGCAGTTGTTGGGTGCATAGGCGCCGTTTGCGCTTGCTCCAGGCCCGATCAACGGCCCCAAACGGGACAAAGGACCAGTTTAGTGAAGCCCAGACGAAGTCTGGTTTACTCAAACTGGCAAAGTCGCGCTTTGTGTCTGACTCAAGCAGGTTCCCCGAGAGTTATCACACAGCCTCGCTACATAGCAGTCATAGAAAGGCGAAGCTCAAATGGCCGCAACGGGTCGTCAGCACCTGTTCGCAGCTTGCGAGAGCTGCCGTTCAGGTTGTCTGGGTACTGCGACCTAGCAAGTTTCCGGTTTGAGGCTCATAGCGGACGTCTGACCAGATAGCGGGTCAACGTCTGGTCTTGGCGGCAGCGGTCACAAGCGTTTCCAACGCTCAGCGGCTGCAACCAGCCTAAAGCAGGCCACCAAGTACCAACTCGGCTTTGCAACGGGAGCGGCCGTTGCAGGCTGGCCTGAAGGCTGACAGCTATGGGCCAGTTTCTGACTGTAACGAGTGACCGCTATAAGTTAGTCCATGTCCTTGTTCACATAATTTGACTGTTTGGGCCTCATAAGCATCGGCAGACCAAATTCACGCCTATCTGTGCCCATATCGGATTAGCACACCGTACTGCGAAGAGGGAATGACGCTTCTTCTACACTTTGTGCCGGCTCACATATTCGACCAATGCTTTCAGCTTCGAAGGCTGGTCATGCCTGCTCGAGTAGTACAAATAGAAGCCAGGGAATGTCGGAGAAAAGTCGGTCAACACACGCTGCAGGCGCCCAGCTTGAATGTGGGGCTCCGCCAACTCTACGAAGGTATAGGCCAATCCAATGCCCTCCAGCGCCGCATCCAGGCTGAAGGTCGTGTCACTGATGATCAGGTTGCCACCAATCTCGTAATCCACCAAACGGCCATCCAACTCGAATTCCCACTTGTAGATCGCACCCGTGGCGGCAAACCGTAGTCGTATGCAGTTGTGGTGCACGAGGTCATCTGGATGGTGGGGCGCAGGCACACGCTGCAAATACTCCGGCGAGGCGACCACAGCCACAGTGACCGGCCCACCTATAGGGATAGCGACCATATCGCGGTCAATGCTTTCGCCGAAACGGATACCGGCGTCAAAGCCTTTCTCGACGATGTTGATAAACCCCTCGTCATTGGTCAGTTCGAGCTGCACATGCGGGTTCTCGCGCAGAAAACCATCCAACAGCGGACGCAGCACCAGCGCGATGGAAACGCGCGCGGCATTCAGGCGCAATGTTCCGGAGGGTCGACCCTGCAGCACATTCAACTCATCCCCCGCATCAATGACCTCCCCGAGCGCTGGCCCTATGCGCTCAAGATAGGCCAGCCCCGCTTCCGTCAGGCTCACGCTGCGAGTGGTCCGGTTCAGCAGGCGCACGCCCAAGCGCGCCTCCAATTGCCGGATGGCCTGGCTAAGCGCGGACGGGGAAACCGCCAGGTCCGCAGCTGCAGAGGTAAACCCGCCGTGCTCTGCGACCTTCCAAAAGGCGATCAGTCCGTCCAATTGGTTCAGCTTCATATCTTGAAGCTTAACTTAACAAGGCATGCAGCATTACCCCATTTTTCTTTTGGATGCTTGTTTTTAGACTTGCAGCAACACCTCACCAAGGACGAAAGAAATGAAAAAAATCCTACTGATCAACGCCCACCAGTTTTACGAGGGGATGTCTTCCGGGGGGCTGAACAAGACCATGGAAGGCATCATCAAGGAAGAGGCTGAAAAGCGCGGATACCCGAAGTCTCGCTGGCGCAGGCCAGGGCTAAGCATTGGGAGGCTCGCTTGCTACTATTGACTGGTGCTGACCCGGTGGAGCAGCGCAGGCAGCAGAAGAAAGAGCAGACGGCGTTTGTCACCTTCCACAGGGCAGCAGAGAAGTGGTATGAGCACTAGGCACCAACAAGGAAGGCGAAGGGCGCGGAAATCATGTGGGACCGCATCAAAAGCAACGTGTTACCCCACATTGGAAAGCGCCCCGTGTCTGACATACCGGCATCAGCTTTCCGTGACGTGGCGAAGAGGATCGAAGACCGCGCCCCGACCATTGCCCGCCAGATGCTGCAATGCTGTAGCCAGATCATGCGCTACGCCGTGGCCCATGACATGGCCGAGCGCAACCCTGTTAGCGACCTGCAAACCAGCGACGTACTGAAACCGCACAAGTCCAAGAACGTGGCCCGCGTGGACGCCAAGGAAGTGCCAGCGCTGATGCATGCAATCGTGTACTACGGCGGCACAGAGTCAACCCGGCTTGCTCTGCGCCTGCTGGCTATGACGTTTGTCCGCACCAGTGAGCTGATAGAGGCTACGTGGGATGAATTGGATTTGGTGAACGCTCGCTGGAACATCCCTGCCGAGCGCATGAAGATGAGTACCCCTCACATCGTGCCGCTGTCCCGCCAGGCCGTGGAGACCTTCAAAAGACTGAAGGTCATCACCTACGGTGGCAACTTTGTTTTCCCAGGCCGAGCAGGACAAACAAAGCCCATGAGCCGCGCAACGATGCTTGTGGCGCTGGGGAGCATGGGGTTCGGCGGAAAGATGACCGGCCACGGATTCCGTGGGCTGGCGTCCACGGCCATCAAGAACTCGTATGGCCAGTACCGTGAGCTGGGGGCGCGCACCCGGGCCATGCTGCTGGCCACGGCTGCCAGGCGCTGGGGGATGGATCCTCAGTCCTTACGCACCCAGGCCGGGCAGGTGATCGGCCCGCGAGGCAAGAAGCTTGGCTATGGCGAACTGGCCGATGAAGCCATGAAGATGCCTGTTCCGCAGCAGGTGGTGCTCAAGGATGCCAAAGACTTTCGCATCATCGGCCACGCCACGCCACGCCACGCCACGCCACGCCACGGGACGGCTCGATGCGCGTGCCAAGTCCAGCGGTAGACAGTCCTACGGCATTGACATGCATCTGCCGGTAATGTTGACCGCAGTGGTGGCGCATCCTCCGGTGTATGGCTGCAAGATTCAGTCGCTGGACGCTGCGGCAGCTAAGGCCGTCAAGGGCGTGCGTGCGGTACTCCGTGTACCCAGCGTCTGGGGAGGCGAGCTGGTTGCGGTACTGGCTGATGGCTATTGGCATGCCAAGCAGGGGCGTGATGCCTTGAAAATCGAATGGGACAGCAGCGCCGTTGGCAAAGTCGATTCTGCACAGCAACTGGCTCAGTATCGTGAACTTGCCAAGCGGCCAGGCGCGCCGAAAGTTGATGCCGATGTTTCGGCCCTAGACGCTGCTTCTCACAAGATTAGTGCCGAATATGTGTTTCCCTATCTTGCCCACACTCCTATGGAGCCGCTGAACTGCACGGTGCGTGTGACAGGTGTAGGAAAGGATGCCAAGGTTGAACTCTGGCTGGGTACACAGGCGCCGGGTTGGGAAGTTGCGACGGCTGCACGGGTGCTTGGCGTGGAAACTCAGAATGTGCAGATGGCGGGCGGTGGCTTCGGACGCCGTGCCAACCCGCGCAGCGGCTATGTGGCTGAGGCCTGCGAGATTGCCAAGGCCGCAAGAGCCTCTGGTATCGACGCTCCAGTGCGCATGATCTGGAGCCGCGAGGACGATGTAAAAGGGGGCTATTACAGGCCAATGCATGTGCATCGAGCCGAGATAGGTTTTGACGAGAAGGGTAGGGTGATCGCCTGGGATCATGTGATCGTGGGGCAGTCGCTTGCCAAAGGCACGGCGTTTGAAAGTTTCATGCTCAAGAACGGCGTGGATACCACCACGGTTGAAGGCATGAAGGAGCCCTATGACCTGCCGATGCGGCTGTCGGTACATCATCCCGAGCTCAATGCGCCGGTGCTCTGGTGGCGTAGCGTGGGATCTACCCACACTGCCTATGTGATGGAGACCTTGATTGACGAGATAGCCCGTGCAGTCAAACTGGATCCTGTCGCATATAGGCTAGAGCAGTTTGGCGATCGACATCTGCGCCACAAGGCTGCGTTGCTGCTGGCGATGGAAAAGTCGGGCTACGGAAAGCGGCAACTGGCCGCAGGCAGGGCCTGGGGCGTGGCCGTGCATCAGTCTTTCGATTCGGTGGTCGCCTATGTGGTGGAGGCATCGATGGCTGAGGGCGCTCCCAAGTTGCATGCGTTCACCGCCGGCGTGCACTGCAATTTGGTGGTCAACCCGCGCAGCGTGGAGGCTCAGGTGCAAGGCGGAGCCTTGATGGGCCTTGGCATGTGCTTGCCCGGCGCTGCGATCACATTCAAGGATGGCCTAGTAGAGCAGGGCAACTTCAATGATTACACCGTAGCCCGATTGACGGACATGCCTGCGATCACTGTGCATCTCGTGCCCAGTGCCGATGCTCCCACCGGCATGGGGGAACCAGGTGTGCCGCCGCTGGCACCGGCTTTTGCCAACGCCATCGCCAAGCTGAACGGCCATACACCACGCGAGCTTCCGTTTCCTAAAGCGTAGGTGAGTCACTCGGCAACTTGCTGGTCCGTGCCGTACGAACATCTTGGAGCCCATGTCAGGTCGTTCAGCCTAAAAGCTGCACACATGATTGCTGTTAGTCTTCCAGGGTCGGCATGGCCTCTGCCATGCCAGCCCCGGCCATCGTGCCAAATTAGAAAAGAGAATTCACTATGACCAGCCCGCTGTACAACGCCTCCGTTCCCGTCATGCAGCAGATGTTGCACGCCTTGTCTGATGTACTCAAGAAGGCTGAAGACCACGCGATGCAAAAAAATATCGAGCCCAATGCGCTGCTGCAGGCAAGACTATTTCCTGACATGTTTCCGCTAGCGCGACAGGTGCAGATCGCCTCAGATTTCTCCAAAGGCATTGCCTCACGCCTGGCCGGTGCTGAGGTGCCCTCCTGGCCAGACACCGAGGTCAGCTTCGCTGACCTACAAGCATTGTTAGCGAAGGCTCTAGCCCATCTCGAATCCTTCAAGGTCGAGCAATTTGATCTCAGCGAAAGTCGCGAGATCGTACTGCGACCCGGAACGCCTAAAGAAAAGAAGCTGACCGCGGGTGCATATCTTCTGCACTATGGTCTACCGCAGTTCTTCTTCCACGTGACCACTGCCTATGCCATCTTGCGCCATAACGGTATTGAGATTGGTAAGCGCGACTATATGGGCGCCTACTAACACGAGAGACGCCTCTCGGTCACTGCCGCTTGATAACAATCAGAGCCTCCATTGCAACGCATTCCAGCCAACTGTTAATGGAGTCTTTACCTCTTGATTTTCCTCAGAGGGACCTATTAGCCACCAGTGTTAGTTTTGCGTGGAAATCAACACAGGTCAAATCAAAGTGAGCGCCTCTATCTGCCCGGTCGTCGGCATGATGGCTTGCTGTCATCCGCGAGTTTCAGACGCACCACCCGGATTGCACGTTAGACCATGCAGTACCTAACGATAGTGGCTCATGATTTACCAATATGCCACTGGCCAAAATGCGTCAAGCGATGTAGTGGCACCGCTATCGCACACACGACCTGGGCAAAGCGTAGCTGCGCCGTGTGTTCCACAATGCCGTGCACGATATGGATGCTGTCGACTCCGTATTACTGCACTGCTGACGCAGCATCTTCAGGATCGCCTCTGGTTTTGAGAAGAGTCCAACTCAACTCCTGAGAATATGAAGCATTGATTGCGACGCAGCAACGATCACTCTTTCATGCTGTGATCTTGACGGTCAGTAACCGCTGCGAAGTAGTGGTTACCATGTGCGGACCGCATCAGGCTGGTTGCAACCGCTGAGCTTTGGCAAGCTTGTGACCGCTACCGCAAAGACCAGACGTTGACCTGTTATCTGGCCAGATGTCCACTGGTAATCACTCCGAATTCTATCGCTCCGCTTGCGAGGTTTGATACGCAGGTTCAGTTCTAGCTCCCGGTACACGCGGTAAATACGTTTGTGGTTCCATGGTAAGCCTCGAACATTGCGCAGATGCAGAAAGCAAAGCCCCAATTGCGGTTGTTGTCCGTCAAGCGCAGTAACCACTGGGTGATCTCATCGTCTTCAATGTTGCGACGAGCCACGTAGCGATAGCAGGCTTGGCTGATCTGAAACGCCTGGCAGGTAGCCTTGATCGACAAACCGTGCTGCGGCACTGCTTGAAAAGCCATCTCGCGTCGGCGAGATGGTTTCATCACTTTTTGCGAGAGCCTCCGAGACGATCTCAGCCTTGAGTTTTTCCTCGACATACATCTTGCGAAGCCGCTGGTTCTCTTGTTCCAGCTCTTTCATGCGAGCCATGAGGGAGGGATCCATGCCAATCAACTTGGCCTGCCACTTGTAGAACGTTGCTGAGCTAACACCGAGTTGCCGGCAGAGCTCTGGGACCGTCAGACCGGCTTCTGCTCGCTTGAGTGCATCAATGATCTGGCTGTCGGTGAAACGTGATTTCTTCATGGTAGAGATTCTCCTGTGAGAGTCTCTAACTCTCAGCGCGATGGATTTACGGGAGGATTACTATTAGTTTGATGAACAAATTAAGCCGCGTGTAATGGATACGGTCGAGCATTCTGTCTATGTTCACCCCGCGCATCGCGGCAAGGGGCTGGGCCTGCGGTTGATGGAGCTATTGATTGCCGAGGCAAAGCGCCGGGGCGATGTGCATGTGCTGGTCGGCGCGATTGACGCGGCCAATGCCGCAAGCATTGCACTGCACCAGCGACTAAGCTTTCAGCATGTGGGCAATATGCCTCAAGTCGGCTTCAAGTTTGGCCGCTGGTTGGACCTGGCGTTCTACCAGTTGCTGCTGGATGCGCCCCTGCAGCCCGTTGACGGCTGAGCCCGGATGTCAGGTCACTAGTGTTTGTTGCTTAAAAACAAGCACGCCTTTCCATGGTCAGAGGTGCTGAAGGCACTTCTGGCAACATGGCAAGCTCTCTGCGAAGAAGCTGCCATGCTGATTTGCCTTCGCAAGAACGCGATCACTACGCCTGTTACGCATCAGGCGCTGCAGCAATCCAGCGGAACCGACCGAGAGCTGGCTCAGCAGTACGGCGTCGGTGTGGACACCGTGGGCGCTGTTACATGACACCGGTGTGAGGCGAACCACTCCAAACCCAGCCTTGGCTACGCCACGGTCACCGTCTGAGGATGAGCCAGTTCAGTAAATTGATTCAAGATATCTGCACCGGAGGTGCAGCTCATTGACTTGGCGCCAAAAGGTTCGAGACATCACGCACTCACCCAGTCGCTTGATGCAGTTCATCTTGGGTTCCATGGAGTGTCTTAGGTGGTAGCCGCTTCAGGCACTTTATATTTTTTCGCCCAAACCGCCTGCATGCAGCGATTGCCGCGTTGCGATGCACAAAGGCAGAGCTTTGCGCATTCGAGCATTCGAGCATTCGAGCATTTTTGAGTATTTACCGGAAGTCCGCCAAGCGTTTGCTCGGCAAAATCACCACCGATTCGCATGCCAAACCCACTAGCTATTTGCATTCAATACAGCCACTTATTAGTGTCATGAAGCCACGCAGAACTTATCTAATCGGTCAAAGCTGATAGTGGTGTGATGATAGAAGATTGACTCGTTTTTGTCGTCCAAGCTCTATGGACCTATGTCTGTCGTGCAGCGGTTGCCGCAAGGCGAACTAGCGCTTACCTCGTCATAGCGGTCATCCAGAGCGACAAGAACGTCGCTTCTTCAATGACTGTTTTCAGGTGAGTAGCAGCTCCTCGCTAACAGGCTGTCCTCGGAGATACTGGAAGTCCGCTATACCGGCTCACGAATAGGTGCTGTCGACCCTTTGCCGTCTTTCGTGTAGCCCATGTCAATGTCAGCTTGGCAAAATGAGGTCGCTGTGACCTAGTGTAGGAAAGCACAAATCCCCCAAGCATCCGGCCATAAAGTATTGGACTGGATGCGTTGCTCGGTATAGTTTTCGGGGATATAGGAAAATTCCTCGCGCCCCTATTCAATCCAGACCAGCAGGGGCTGCAGCATCCGGTAACGCAAGAGTGTCGCTACTGCATGGTTGACGATGAGGGGTGAGGAAATGTTTTCTCGGAAGGTGGAGGAGGTTGGTAGTTTAAAGAATGCCGAAACCCGGGGTAGCCCGCGCATTGTTTTGGCCATGAAACGCGATGCACAACTCGCAGTCTGCCTGCTGTTGGTAGTTTTTATTTCGGTGCTGGCGGCCACTGCCTGGCAGATTTTTTCAGCACGCCAGCGCACCCTAGCCGAGATCGAAACTCACAACCGCAATCTGGCGCAGACATTAAACACCTACGCAGAGGGCGTGCTTACCCAAAGTTCGATGCTTCTGCTCGGCATGGCTGAGCGCCTTGAGGTTGAGGGGGTTACTCCTGACCTTTTGGTGCGCATGCAAAAACTGGGTAGTCGTCAGAAGTACCTGCTCAACCAGCTCAACGAGCTACGCGTTGTCGATGCACGCGGTCTGTGGCTGATGTCCTCCAAAGGCATCTTTCCCACAGGCTCAAGCAGCGCCGATCGCAGCTTTTTCCAGCTTCACCGCGACAGCCCTTCGCATGACGTCTCTATTGGCCCACCCATTCGCAGCCGCTCCACCGGCGAATGGGTGCTGACGGTCAGCCGACGTTTCGAGAACAAGCAAGGGCAGTTTGGAGGGGTTATCGTTGTAGCCTTAGATATAAAGAACTTTCTAGGACTGTTCGGCAAGATCGACATTGGCAAACAAGGCATTATTTCGCTTGCCACGGCAAGTGGGCAGTTGCTGGTCCGTCATCCATTTCGCGAACAAAACCTAGGTCAGGACTTTTCGCGTTCGCCCAATTTTCTTCGCTACTACTCGGGCCTGAAGTCTGGTACAGCCTCTTTCCGCTCCGAAATAGATGGCACTGAAAGGCTTTATGCCTTTAGGAGCAATGACCGATATCCCATCTTTACCACAGTGGCCCAAGGCAAGCATGAAGCATTAAGCGCATGGCGTCGCCAAGCGCTGGTGACGGCAGGGGTTGTACTCAGTTTATTGCTGGCGATCGCAGTGATCGGTATGCGACTGATTCAAGCCATCCGGCTTCGCGCCCATGCCGAAGCATCTCTGGTGGCTGCGCGCGAGAAGCTATTGGAGGCCAATCGTCAGTTGGGGCGACTGGCAACCCAGGACTCGCTTACGGGGCTGGCCAACCGGCGGCACTTTGACGAGACGTTAGAGCTGGAAGCCAGGCGCGCTGCCCGTGAGGGCACACCGCTGTCGCTTCTGCTTTTGGACCTAGACCACTTCAAAGGCTTCAACGACAGCTATGGGCATGTGGCAGGCGACGATTGCTTGAAGGCTGTGTCCCGGCAGTTGGAACTATTCGCAAAGCGTCCTGGGGATCTAGCTGCCCGCTACGGCGGGGAGGAAATGGGCATCATCTTGCCCAATACCCCTCTGGCAGGCGCTATGCATCTTGCCCAACTGCTGCAGCAGCGAATCCAGGGTCTGGGCATTGCTCATCGCGCCAGTCCCTATGCGTGCGTCACGGTAAGCATCGGAGTGGCAAGCCTGAAGAATAAGCCAATCACACGCAGCCCAGTGGCGCTGGTGGAGGCAGCGGATCGCGCGCTTTATCGAGCCAAGGCGGCTGGACGCAACCGTGCCGAGGACTGAGCCGGTGAGCGCATTTCCCCATTTTTGTCAACAGGAACAGGTCTTGAGAAATCATCTGGAAGCCTTGTCGGCTTTATCGCTCGCGTTGTGGGGCTGAGAAAGTCGATGACGGCGCGCTTGAACTGTTCGGGCTGATCCAGCAAAACCAAGCGGTAGCTGCCATCAATGCGCTGGAAGCCGAGGTGAGGCGTGGCTGCATAGGCGGACTGGAATGTGGCATCGACGCTGCCTGGGGGGATGCCTTAGCTGGTGTCTTAGGCATAAATTACATGCACGGGCACGGTGATGCGGCTGAGCTTGGGTCGCAGGTCGGAGGTCATCAACTACGTAGGTAGCATGCGCCACAGTCCGACGGTCTGATTGGCGGCTAGTAGGGAAGGACGGGCAGCTTCGGTCTTGGCTAGGCGGTCAAGGGAGGCGGTTTGCATGGCTTCCACCGGCTCGGGCATGTCGTACAGGTTAGTGCGACCAGCCTTCGACGACGATGTGCTTGTCCGTTGAAGCGGCACGGCTGTCGATTTCCCAGCCGTCGCGAAAGGCACCGAAACTGCCAGACTTGTCGCCGATCACGATCATCAGCGGCTGAGTCAACAGCACTTCTGAGTTGGTGAAGGCATCCCAGCCCATCGCCGCAACGCTGAACGATATTAGTTGGCTGCTGGCCTTGGGCGGTCTTGTAATACTCGGTTGCCTCCAACACATCGATGTCGGTGATGCCTGCGGCCTTAGTGGACACCACAGACTCGGGCAACAGGCTTGCCACGTAGCGCTCGGCACCTTGGGCCTGGATAATGCGCATTTGGGCAATGCCTTGGGCGAATTCGCGAGGCTTGAATTGAGCGAAACTTTCGCGGATCAGACGGCCGTAGTTCACCCCCCGTGATCGAAACCAGCGCCTTGATACGGCGTCGGTGATGCCGGCATGCACCGTGTAGGCACCGCCGCCGCACACCCCGATGGCACCGATACACTCAGCATCCACATAGGGCAGCGACTGCAGATAGTCCACGGCGAAGCGGATGTCAGATACACGGATGGATGGGTCTTCGATGAATCGCGGTGTACCGCCGCTGGCATACCTAGCCGGTTTATGAAGCAGCCATCCAAAGAGGTGCCGTTCCCATCACTCCTCCGAGGAAGAATGCACGAATACGCAAAGGCACCGCCTTTGTGTATCGGAATGCGACTATCGCCGCATGCAGACACCTGTGCCGAAGGATATGGAAAGTGTGGAGTGGTTACCACTGACGCAGCCTTGTAGAGACCGAGATGAACTGTATCAAACGACTGGGCGAGCGGGTGATGTCCAGAACCTTAGAGCGGCAAGTCAATGAGCGGCACATCCGCGCTCTCGTCCTCAATCGGTTCACCGAACTAGGGCGTCCGCAGACGGTGGTCGTGGCATAGCTGCGTCTGGGGTCAGGGGGTAACTCAACCTCAGACGGATTTGTGCAACAACGCCTTGTTGAACAGGCAAGAAATATCACCTCAAACTGAATTTAAGACAGACCGAGTATTCAAGCTTTCAAGCGCATTACTGATTGCCGTAATAATTGCTTGTATTTTGCTTCTGTCCGCTTGGCTGCAACATATCTTTGGTAGCACCGTGGTTCTTGTTGTGCCCTAGCCGAACTACATGCAGCTGCTGCAAGTTTAGGGCAGCTCTTTGCCTCAGGAAATCTTCCACTGAGAACCGCACAATGGGGAGTCGTTCTAATTCTTGCTGCCAGTGCAACGGCCAAGTCCGCTTTGGCGTTTGAGTATGGAACACGTATCAGCCTGGGCCTAGCCACAATGGTGGCAGGAACTAGCCTGTCTCTACTGTGGCTGGGCTGACATACATTGACCTCATCAGCATTGACATAGTCAAAGCTCAACGCATACGCAGCAGAAGGTCATCCTTAACTATGAACTGGTGCCATAGAGCGGCGGCTGCATGAAGACCCACGGCAGCGAATACCAAGTTCGCTCCTGCCTCGTGAATCTCCTTAATGCTGCGGCCCAGTGGCACATCGACAGTCAACGGCAATGTCCAAGAGGCCCCGAAAAAAGCAATGGGCTTACCAGACCAAGCCAAGGCCAATGCGCCCAGCACCGGCATACCCAGCATCAACAGGTACAGCAACCAGTGCATAGCGTGAGCAGAAATCTCCATCCAACGAGGACCTGGGGGCAGCGGCGGCACTTGGACGCTGGCGCGCACCACAAGGCGGATTGTCATGAGCAGCAATACGGCGAGGCCAAAGCTCTCATGCCATAGAGTCATTTGCGCACGATCAGCTGACCCCTTTGGGAAAAAGCCCTTGAGCTCGATGGCAGCGACTGCGAGCGCTGCTGCGACGAAAACCAGCCAGTGCAACAGCACCAGCGAGCGAGGATATGAGTCTGAACGGGTCATTGTTGATTCCTTATCTTTCGGCGAAGAACGTGTTGATATCCGTCATTCATCACGTTGCGTCGAATTAGTTTGATTCAGATTGCAGGGCAGAAAACGTCGAGGGTAGATCCAGGCTGCATTAATCATCAAAATCCCACATCTCATGCAAGTCCAGCCGCAGACGACTGTCGCTCTCCAGCGTGTCGATGTGTGACATGCGCTCAGCCAGCACTGCCTCAGCGAGCACCCGGCGTGCCGCCAGCAGATCGGCTAATCCAGATTCACCGGCACGATAGGCTCGCATTGCTCGGTCGGTCGCACTGCGCTGAAGCGTCACTGTTTGAGCCTGTGCCGTGGCTGCCGCACGCTTTCCTTTCAACTGACTCCAGAGCACATCGAACTCAGCGCCCAGTCGCCTTTCCACCGCCAAACGGCGTGACAGTGCCGCGTCGGCATCTGCCAGCGCAGCCGCTGCCTGCGATTGTCGATGTACCGAACCTATTGGCAAACTGATGCTGATGCCTGCAATACGTTCAGAGCCACCACGCTCGCTAGTCGCGAACACTCCGACTGTGGGATCGGGGCGGCGCTCGAGATCCGTGCGGCGAGCCTGGTGCAGTGCCAAGGCCTCCTCGGACTGTGCCAGTAGATACTCATGGCTGTGCTCTATGTAGCGCAAACGCAGCTGAGTCTCTGATCCGCTCGGGGGTGTGGGCAAGGTGGCCGCATCAGTGGAAGTGCTGGCCATGGGACACAGATCGGGAAACCGCGCACAGAGATCGGCCCTTGCCGAGGTCTGTGCGGCCTCCGCCCCTGCCAGTGCTGCTTGCATGCGGGCCTGCTCGGCGGCAGCCAACTCGGCTTCAAGTCTGGCCGCGTCGCCAGCACGCAGGCGACGCTCGGTGATGTGGGCCAATTCCGCAGCGGCATCGGCATTGCCCTGCGCCGCCTGGCGGGCCTGACCGGCGCGTAGAGCCGCAAACCACAAAGCCAGCAACTGACGTGCCGTTTCGTGCCGGGCGTCTTGCGCTGCCAAACGGCCTGTGGCTCTAGTTGCCTCGGCTAGCTCTGCATCAACTGCGGCCTTTCCCCAAAGTCGCAGTGGTCGCTCTATCGCGATCTGGCCTTCAGTAAAGCGCTGACCGGAGCCATCATGGGTCCAACGGCGCTGACCACTAGCTCTGACTACCGTTTCATGAGTGCCAACGCGCAGACCGTCGGCTCGAGCCTGAGCGCCCCTTCGTGCTGCGTCGGCCGCTTGCACGGTGGGCGACTGCTCTACTGCCACGCGCACTGCCGCTTCCGAAGGCAGGTAGCTCTGAGCCTGGGCTGCACTCGTAAAAAGTAGAACTGCGACGCAGGCATGAAGCAGACGATTTTTCATAGGCAAACTCAAAAAATACGATTTGGAGTTACCCAGGGCTCTATTGCAAAAAGCGTTTGCAGCTTTCATTTTTGTACTCCCTTAGCACTGCGTGCTACGCCAAAGCGCTCAAACAGCAGTGGTAACAACAGCAAGGTCAGAGCCGTGGAACTGATCAATCCCCCTGCCACGACGACGGCCAACGGACGCTGAATTTCCGAGCCAGGGCCAGTAGCCAGCAGCAGCGGCACCATGCCCAGGGCCGTGATGCAGGCCGTCATAAGCACAGGCCTGAGGCGGTCGCGCACGCCTTGGCGTACAGCCTGGGTCAGCTCCATCCCTGACGCCAGCAGTGCGTTGAAGTGCGAAACCAGCACCACGCCGTTGAGCACGGCAATGCCCAGTAGTGCAATAAAGCCCACAGAGGCGGGCACCGACAGGTATTCGCCACTGATGCGCAATGCCGCCATGCCTCCCACTAGTGCGAACGGAATGTTGGCAATGACCAGCAAGGCCTGTCGCATTGAGCGGAAGGTGAGAACCAGCAACACGAAGATCGCCGAGAGCGCCACAGGCACGACCAACGCAAGGCGGGCGGCCGCGCGCTGCTGGTTTTCAAACTGGCCGCCCCAGACAATGCGCAGATCCTTGAGGGCGGGGTCGGCAGTCACAGATGCCTGGGCCTCGTTGACGAAGCTTGCGAGATCGCGTCCTTCGACATTGACCTGAACCACGGCGAAGCGTGCTCCGTCCTCATGGTCGATACGTACCGGTCCGTCCTGAGGGGAAAGTGTCGCTAGCGAAGTGAGTGGCCAGGTGGTCCCGTCGGGGGCGGTCACAAGAAGGCTTGCCAGGCCTTCGGGTGAGTGCCGCAGCGCCGTTCCACCACGAAGCAGTAGCGGCGTACGTACCATGCCTTCGGGCACGATGCCTATACGATCGCCCTCAATCAATGCGCGTAACTGGGCCTGCAAGGCATCACCAGAAAAGCCGGATTGACCAAGTGCAGCACGATTGAGAACGACTTGCAGGTATTGCACGCCGCTGTTGCTGGGTGCAATGACTTCGGCGGCACCGGAGATGGTGCGCATGCGTGCAGCAATCGCTTGGGCTGCAGCATCGATCTTGGCTAAGTCAGCGCCGAAGATTTTGATGGCCACGTCGCCTCGCGAGCCGGTCAGCATCTCGGACACGCGCATCTCGATGGGTTGCGTAAAGCCGTAGATCAGGCCCGGAAAGCCTTCCATCACGCGGCGGATGGCATCTGCAATATCTTCCTTGCTGCCACGCCATTGAGCACGTGGCTTGAGCACAAGAAAGGTGTCGGTCTCGTTGAGGCCCATTGGATCCAGCCCTAGGTCGTCTGAGCCCGTGCGGGCTACGATGGAGCGAATTTCTGGAACTTCTTTAAGCAGCGCTTGCTGCACGCGCTGGTCCATATCCAAAGAAGCGGGTAACGATATCGACGGAGCCTTCTGCAACTGAACGATAAGATCGCCTTCGTCCATGGTCGGCATAAAGGTCTTGCCGACGGACAGATACAGGGCCGCCGCACCAGCGAGTGTTGCCACGGCGATGCCGAATACTGCGCGTCGGTGCGCGAGACTCCAGGCCTGCATCCAGGCAAAGCTGCCCGCCAGTTTTCGCATCAGCCAGGGCGCATCACTGGCATGCGAGCGCAACAGTAGTGAAGCCAGTGCTGGAACAACAGTAAATGCGATGAGTACAGAGGCGCCAAGGGCCAGAACGATGGTCAGGGCGACTGGCGCGAACAGCTTGCCTTCCAGGCCTTGCAGCGTCAGCAGCGGCAGGAACACAATGGCGATGATGGAAACGCCTGCCAGCATGGGGGCAGACACTGCCGATACGGCATCCCGGATCAGGCCGAAACGGTCCACGGACTTTGCCGAAGACGCATCTTCGTGACTGTGAGCCAGTGCTGTCTCGATGTTCTCCACCACCACCACCGAGGCATCCACCAACATGCCTAAAGCAATGGCCAGACCCCCAGGCTCATCAGATTGGCCGTCAGGCCCACGTAGCGCATGAGTAGGAATGTGGCCAGCATGGACAGAGGGAGTGTGGCCGCCACTACCAATGCAGCGCGCACGCCGCCAAGGAACAGATAAAGGATGACGACTACGAGCACGCTGGCTTCGACCAATGCGCGCACCACAGTGCCAGCGGCACGCGAAACCAGTTCGCCTCGGTTATAGAACACCTGGATGCTCATCCCTTTGGGCAGGCGCGGTACCAGTTCGTCCAGTCTGGCCTGCACTGCATCGACCAGGCTTCGAGCATCTACGCTGCGCAGTCCCAGAACCAGTCCTTGGACGGCTTCCCCATGTCCGTCGCGACTCACAGCGCCATTGCGAGTGGCCTCGCCCAGGCGTACCGTTGCCACATCACCTACCGTGGCTGCAACCTGTCCATTTCTGGCCGGAACGATTACGACGGCCCGCAAATCGTCGAGCCCGCGCACGCCACCTTCCACGCGCACCACCCAATGCTCCTCACCTCGGTCCAGTCGGCCTGCTCCATCGTTGCGATTGTTGGCTTCGAGTGCCTGACGCAACTGGTCCAAGGTCACGCCACGCGCACGCAGCCTCGCAGGGTCGGGAATCACCTCGTAGCCCCGTACCACACCACCCAAGGCATTCACGTCGGCAACGCCGGCGACAGTGCGCAAGGCCGGCCGTATCACCCAGTCCAGCACACGTCGGCGTTCGGCCAGAGAGTAGGTGTCGCCATCAACCGTAAACATGAACATCTCGCCCAACGGCGTGGTGATGGGGGCCAGCCCTCCTTCTGCGGTAGCAGGCAGGTCGCGCTGTATGCCGGCCAGCCTTTCGGAGACCTGCTGGCGAGCCCAGTAGACGTCCGTACCCTCGGCAAAATCCACAGTCACGTCGCTGATGCCGTACTTGGAAACCGAGCGCACGATGGTCTTGTGCGGCAGACCCAGTAGCTCCTGCTCTACGGGCGTGGAGACGCGCTGCTCCACCTCTTCAGGCGTCATGCCCGGCACCTTCAGAATCACTTTGACCTGGGTTGGTGAGATGTCGGGGAACGCATCTATGGGTAGATGCACATAGGCCCAGGCGCCTGCCAGTGCCAGTGCCAAGGCTGCGAGTAGCACTAAAGCCCGCTGACGCAGCGAAAAATCGATCAGCCTAGCCAGCATCACTGACCTCCGGACAGCAGGTTCTTGAGCGCAGCGATACCTGCAATCGCAACCTCCGCATTTGCTGGGAGCACTCCGCGCACCACGGCTGTAGCTTCGTCTCTGGTTTCCACCGACAAGGGGGCGAAGCGCACGCCCTTGCCCGTGCGAATGAACACACCGGTCTGGCCTTGCCTATACACCAGTGCTGAGGCGGAGATGCTCAGACGGTTTCCTGCTTTCGACTGCGCCTTTTCCGTGTCTGAATCTTTCAACGTCAATATGGCTGTAACACTTTCTCCCAAGCGCAGATCCCCGTTCTTGATTAGCGCAACACGCACACGCATCCCTACGCTACCGTCGCCAACTGGTGCAATACCCTCGACACGGCCTGCGGCGCCGCGAGTGATGACCTGCACACTGTCACCTACAGCGGGCAGTGGAACCTCTCGACCCAGTAGCAAATCAAGTTCCAACGCCTTGGGATCAGCCACTCTGACCAAGGGTGCCGATGCATCGACACGTGCGCCTGGTTGGACCATTACTTCAGTCACAATGCCTGCTCGTGTTGTCAGCAACTGCGCCTCATTCCCAGCCAGCTTGACACCACTGGAAGCCAGCTCGGCGCGTCGGGCTTGTGCCATGGCCGCAGCCTCTGTGGCGCGTGCCTGTGTTGACTGCCATCGACTGGCAGCGATGATGCCGTCTTCATGGAGCAATCGGTCTCGCGTCAGGGATTGCTGTGCCAGCCGCGACTGTGACTCGGCTTCCGCCACTGCGCGACGCGCTTCATAAAGCTGAGGGCTGGTGAAAGTCACCACGGGCTGACCCGCTCGCACGGACTGGCCTACAGCTACCAGCACACGTGGCAGCGCCCCCGCATAAGGCGCAGCCACAACAACCTGAGCATCGGGTCTCAGAACCACACGTGCATGAGCAGAAATATTGAGCTCGTCAGAACTCTGGATGGATTGGAAGCGCACGCCCAAGGTACGCGCCTGCTCAGGGGATAGAGACACGGCCTCGGCGGCCATGCCTGCGACTGGCAGCGCAAGTGCGCCGGCCAACAGCCATTCGTGGAAGAACATTCCTGACTCCGGAAAAAGAAAAGACATGCATCCATGCGCTTGCATGGATGCTGGCAAGCCTGCGAGGGGCCTGGGAGGTCAGGAAAATTGAGGCGGAGCTTGGGCCGGAGACGGTCGTATGACGCGGCCTTGCCAGCGTGAAAGTCTGTGCGCCGGTTCGGGGGGGGATGTGGGCCTTGTGGCAGTGCAACGCATGAGCGAGGCACGCAGACCCCAAGTCAGCAGAGTTAGGCCAATAACGGCCAACAGTGGGACAGGGAGCAGATCTAGTGGTTGCAGTGCATTTTGCACGTCAACCTCAAAAGGCTCGGATTGAGCTTGATGGACATCGTGGTCACTGAGAGCGTCGTGCCCAGTGAGCAGATGGAAATGAGAATCAGCAATTCTGGAAGGTGTCGTGTGAACATGCAGGCCAGATTGATTCGGAGTCCCGAAGTGGCCGTGCAGAAGCGGTATCAGCAGTTGCGCCGCCATGATCAGCAGCAGCAATGCGCTCCGCAGAGAAGGTCTCTGGATTGCACGCGACATGTCGTTAATTGTACAGCTGCGATTTGTTTTGCAGTGCGACAGAGTAATTCTATTGAAGAGGCTCCATATTCAACAAATCAAAGGAAAAGGCGTTCTGCGGTTTTGAAATGATTGCTTGCAGCAACAACCTATCCAAATGTTTGCCAAGTCACAAGCAGCTACTGGTGGTCACCAATTGTCTAAGTATGGTCATCTGTGAGCATCGGTAACTGAGCGTATTCTCGTCACAGGGAGCAGAGCTATACCATCTATCTCAATGCCAGATTCTGACCGAAAGATGAGCCAGACAGCAGATATTTCGATACACGAGCCTGGCATGAGAGGGCAGCTATCAGCAATGTCTAAATACAAGTGTGACCGCCCAGAAGCGGCCATTTGATGTGACGATATGACCTACCCGTACAGAAGTCATCCGCGCCAACGCCAACGCCAACGAAAATTATATAATTATTCAACAATAGTTGTATTATTATTTAATGCAAGAAACCCAAGTTATCCGCTCTCTCTCCGCTTTGGCCCATGAAGCACGCCTGCGCGTTTTTCGTGCGTTGGTAGTTGCAGGGCCAGAAGGTCTGACTCCCAGTGCATTGGCTGAGCAGTTGGGTATCGCCCCCAATGCACTGTCATTTCACCTCAAGGAACTCTCCCATGCTGAACTCGTGAGCCAGGAGCGACAGGGGCGCAATGTGCTTTATCGCGCGGCGTTCCCTGTCATGAATGGCCTGCTGGCCTATCTCTCCGAGAACTGCTGCCAGGGCGCAGCCTGCATCCCAGACGCTACGGCTTCGTGCCACTGCTGAAGCGGTTGTTGCGAGGAACAGTTCAATGTTGACGGCCATTCTGATTTTCATTTGCACCTTGACGCTGGTCATTTGGCAGCCGCGCGGCCTTGGGATTGGCTGGAGCGCCTCAATCGGGGCCACTGTCGCGTTGCTGCTGGGGGTCGTGCAATTAGCCGATATTCCGGTGGTCTGGCATATCGTCTGGAATGCCACGGCGACCTTTGTCGCCATCATCATCACCAGCCTTTTGCTGGATGAGGCTGGTTTCTTCGAATGGGCCGCATTGCACTTTGCTCGCTGGGGTGGAGGCAGCGGCATCAAGCTGTTTGCTTTCATTGTGCTGCTGGGTGCCGCCGTGTCGGCTCTGTTTGCCAATGACGGAGCGGCCCTGATTCTCACGCCCATCGTGATGGCCATGCTGGTGGCGATGGGCTTTTCTCCGGCAGCGACGCTGGCGTTTGTCATGGCTGCCGGGTTTATTGCCGACACAGCAAGCCTGCCGCTGATCGTCTCCAATCTGGTTAATATCGTCTCCGCTGACTTTTTCAAGGTCGGCTTCAACGACTATGCATCGGTGATGGTGCCGGTCAACATCGTCTCGGTCCTGGCCAGCCTCGGTGTGCTACTACTGTTTTTCCGACGCGATATTCCTGCCACCTACGACATGGCCCAACTCAAACAGCCGTCGGCTGCGATTAAAGACCGGGCCACGTTCCGGGCCGGCTGGGTCGTGCTGGTCTTGCTTCTGATTGGCTTTTTTGTTCTGGAGCCTCTGGGCGTTCCCGTCAGTGCCTTGGCGACCGTGGGGGCCGCGATCTTGCTGGCTGTCGCCGCTCGTGGTCATGTCATCAGCACCAGGAAGGTGCTCCATGGCGCGCCTTGGCAGATCGTGGTGTTCTCACTGGGTATGTATCTGGTGGTCTACGGGTTGCGCAACGCGGGCCTCACGGATTACATCGCCGTGTTGCTGAATCAGTTTGCAGCCGGTGGCGTGTGGACCGCATCGCTGGGCACGGGCGTGTTGTCTGCGGTGCTGTCCTCGATCATGAACAACATGCCTACGGTCTTGATTGGGGCCTTGTCCATCGATGCTTCCACAGCCAGCGGTGCCGTCAAGGAGGCCATGGTGTATGCCAATGTGATCGGCTGCGATCTGGGCCCCAAGATCACGCCGATTGGCAGCTTGGCTACCTTGCTGTGGCTGCATGTGCTGGGCAAGAAGGGCACAACGATTGGCTGGGGCTACTACCTCAAAGTCGGCGCGGTACTGACACTGCCCGTGCTGCTCATCACCCTTGCTGCCTTGGCCTTGCGGCTCAGCGTGGCGTCATGAATCTTTGCAACGGGAATCTAGCGCTATGAGCGACATCACGATTTATCACAACCCTGTTTGCGGCACCTCCCGCAATGTCCTGGCCCTGATCCTCAACAGCGGGGTGGAGCCCACGGTCATCGAATATCTCAAGACGCCGCCTGATCGCGCCACCCTGGTGGGCCTGATCCAGGCCATGGGCATGCCAGTGCGCGATGTGTTGCGCCAAAAAGGTACGCCGTATGACGAGCTTGGCTTGGGCGATTCCAAATGGACGGACGAGCAATTGATTGATTTCATGCTCCAACACCCCATCCTTATCAATCGCCCGATAGTGGTCACCCCTCTGGGAACCCTCTTGTGCCGTCCCTCGGAGGCCGTGCTGGACATCCTGCCGCAGCCTCAACAGGCCGCATTCTCCAAAGAGAATGGGGAAGCCGTCATTGACTCGAAAGGAAACCGAATTGGCAAGCGCTGATCTACCGAACCTCGACGAACAAGTCTTTGAAAAGCCCCGTCTGGAAGGCCTGCTGCCCGCACAGCGTGCGACGCATGCGCCGCGCATACTGCTGCTGTATGGCTCGGTTCGTGACCGCTCCTATAGCCGACTGCTGACCGAGGAGGCGGCGCGGCTGCTGCGCAAGATGGGTGTCGAGACGAGGATGTTCGATCCGCGTGGCCTGCCACTTCCCGACGGCGCCCCTGAGGATCACCCTAGGGTCCAGGAACTGCGCGAGCTGGCCCAATGGGCCGAGGGCATGGTCTGGACTTCTCCAGAGCGCCACGGTGCCATGAACAGCATTCTCAAAGCGCAGATTGACTGGATTCCTTTGTCTGTCGCAGCTGTGCGGCCAACACAAGGCAAGACACTGGCAGTGATGCAAGTCTCGGGAGGCTCACAGTCCTTCAATGCGGTCAACCAGATGCGCGTGCTGGGCCGCTGGATGCGCATGATCACCATCCTCAATCAGTCGTCCGTAGCTAAGGCGTTCGCGGAGTTTGATGAGGCTGGGCGGATGAAGCCGTCTTCGTATTACGAACGAGTTGTTGACGTGATGGAGGAACTAGTCAAGTTCACACTGCTGACGCGAGACTGTGCCGATTATCTGGTGAATCGCTATAGCGAGCGCCGTGAAAGCGCCGAAGAACTGTCCAAGCGGGTCAACCAGCGAAGTATCTAAGCGATGCGGCGAGCAGTTTGCGCATTTTCTGCCGCCAACCTAGCGGCTGTGAAGCGCTAGTAGCGCTACCTCCGAGGCGAAATTCAAAGGCTAGGGAGAATCAATCATGAAGAAATTTCATCGATTTCGAGTATCTCGCAGTCTGGTGCGGATTCTGCAACGCTCAAGCAAACGTCGTTCGCGTCGAGTCCCCATCGCTTCTGTTCACTCATGAGGCCAACTCGATGGTTCACCAACATTAAACGGAACAGTGTCAATCGGCTTAGGTTCTTTCTTGGCACCGCGCAAAGCGTAGTGTGGGTGTCGGGGTCTGGCAACACCAAGCAGCTATCGCCTGCTTCG
Organism: Comamonas sp. 26; assembly: GCF_002754475.1. NCBI lineage: Bacteria > Pseudomonadati > Pseudomonadota > Betaproteobacteria > Burkholderiales > Comamonadaceae > Comamonas > Comamonas sp. 26. Next base: position 2,148,325 of record NZ_PEFL01000001.1, on the reverse strand, counting down.
ACTACTTGCAATCGGCTGCCTTTAGCGAAAAATCTTCCCTCTACCTGTATGTCGCTCAGGACTTGCATCATGGAGTGCATTGTTTTTTGCATTCCTATTGCATACGCACTACGACTTTGCCTTTGGCGCGTCCTTGGGACAAGTACTCAAGGGCCTGCTTCGCTTGATCGAACGGAAACACTTTGTCTACAACCGGATGGATATGACCGGCGTCAAGAAGCGCGCCAATTTCGTCCAACTGCTCGCCGTCAGGTCGCACGAATAGAAACGAGTAGTCCACGTCCTTCTTTGCTGCCATTCGGATGATTTTTCTGCTTATGAGGCCAAAGATTAGTCTGAGAGCGAAGTTCAACTTGCGGGCTTGTGCAAATGCAGCGTCCAGCGGACCAATCAGCGAAATTATCTTGCCGCCGGGCTTGAGGATGCCAATCGACTTTTCCAATGCATCCCCGCGGATTGTCCCCAGTACCACGTTGTATCCTCGCAGTACCTCTTCAAACTCCTGCTTTTTGTAGTCAATCACATCGTCCGCGCCCAGGCTCTTGACCAACGCAACGTTGGCGGTACTTGTGGTCGTTGCCACATAGGCACCGAGGTGCTTGGCCAACTGAATTGCAAACGTGCCGATACCGCCCGAGCCTGCAGGGATAAATACTCTGTGGCCTGTCTGCACGTTGGCACGTTCTTTCAGAGCTTGCCTGGAAGTCAACCCAACCATAGGCACAGACGCTGCCTGCACGAAGTCGAGATTGGCAGGTTTGCGTGCAGCCAGATGCTGGGGAACTACCGCAAACTCGGCAAGTGATCCGGTGCCTTGATCAAAGATGCTGGCAAAGACCTCATCGCCTGGCTTGAAGCGGGTCACACTGCTCCCCACTTCAACCACCACTCCGGCCAGGTCGCTGCCCATGACGGCGGGAAGCTTGAACTTCAGCACGGGCTTGAACATTCCCGTCGTGATCATATTGTCGATAGGGTTTAAGCCTGCTGCATGCACCTCAATCAGCATTTCATTGGGTCGAAGTGTTGGGCGAAGCACCTCGGTGATGCCGATCTCTGGGGTCTTGCCGTAGCGTTTAAATGTGAGGGCTTTCATGATGCTCCTGTTTGTGTGTTACTAAGGCGGCCATGCGCAAGTGCCTTGTGTCGCCCCATCGTCAGCCCCTGCTTTGTTGTGTCGCTGCGGAGCTGTCGTTTAGCCATTACTGTGCGAGGAAGGTAAGAGCCTTGGGCACAAAGTCTTCGTGATACTGGAATACACCACCGTGACCCGCATCGGGATAGATGACCAGCTCGCTGTTGGGCAGGCGTTTGGCCAGATCGTAGGTGTTGCTGCTGGGTACCATCCGGTCGTGATCACCGTTTGCCACCAGCGCAGGCTGCTTGATCACCGACAGATCGACCGCTGGTTTTTCGCCCCAAGCCTTGAGCGCCTGCAACTGCGCCATGTACGCGCCAAAGCTGATGGCCTTGTCGCGATTCTCTGAGCGCTCCTGCAATCGTTGCAGGAAGGCCTTGCCAGCCGCAATGCCGTTCGGCGTGCGTGTGAAGAACAGGAACTGCTTGGGATCTTGGCCGCTGAAGATCGCACGCAAGAGGTCATAGTTCGCGACGCCTGCCACCGAACTGATGCCTGGGCCACCTGCAGGTCCCGTGCCCGCCAGAATCAGCTTGCGCACCAGTTGTGGCTGCTTGAGCACGATCTCCTGGGCGATCATCCCCCCATGGAGAAGCCCAAAAGATCGACCTTTTGGAACCCTTTGGCCTTGATGAAGCTAGTAGCATCATCGGCCATCTGTTCAATCGAGTGGGCAGCTGACCCCGTGGATGCGCCTACCCCCCGATTGTCGAACGCGATGACGTGATGCTTTGCAGCAAGGCCGTCTACGACACGGGGGTCCCAGTTATCCAGGACCGCAGCTAGGTGGGCCAGCAATACCACAGGTGCTCCGCCGTTTTCCTGACCCAGTTCGCGGTAGGCGTAGTCCACACCACCTGCGGAAACAACCTGGGTCAGCACGTTCTTCCATTGCGTTGAAGAATTGCCGTTGCTCTTGATCTCCACACTGCGTGATGTGGCCCAATCCGTGGCCGATGCGTTCGGCAGAAACAGCGTTGCAAGCGCTGCGAGACAATACGCTCGCACTTGGGACTCGTTGAACATATCGTCTCCGTTAGGTGGTCAAAACGCTCAGGCCTGCGGCTGGTAGCGCTCAGCGGCATGCGCTTGACGGATTTCGGACATCAGTCCTTGTCGCGCCTGGTCCAGCTCATTCCAACGCTCTGCGATATGCAGAGGCGGAATCGTCACCAGTTCCTTGCGATCGAAGCCAATGAGTGCGGCATCCACCAGTTCGTTGACATCCATCAACTCTGGCAGTGTGTTGATATCCATGCCGGCGCGGCTCCAGATCTCAGTACGGGTTGCCGCCGGCAGCACTGCTTGCACATAGATTCCCTTCGGCCCTAGTTCCAAATTCAGACCTTGTGAGAGAAACAGTACAAATGCCTTGGTCGCGCCATAAATCGTCATGCCTAGCTCGGGAGCAAAGCCAACAACCGAGCCGATGTTGACGATCGAGCCTTTGCCTTCCTGAGCAAAGCGCGCAGCGACTGCTGCAGCGAGGCGCGTGGGCGCCGTGGTGTTGAGCATTACCAGACGGTCAATGCTCTGCGCGTTCTGTTGGACGAAAGCCCCGGACTGGCCCATGCCAGCGTTGTTGATCAAAATCCCGATCGACGTGTCTTCGCGCAGACGCGTCTCGACCTCAGCCAGGTCTTCCTGTTGTGTAAGGTCGGCTTGAATCACGTCGATGGTGACCTTGGTCTCTTCGCGCAAGCGGGAGGCGAGGACGTCCATGCGAGCTTTATCGCGGGCAACCATGACGAGGTTGTGGCCACGGCGGGCGAAGCGTTCAGCGTAGGTCGCACCGATGCCGGAAGACGCACCGGTGATCAAGGCTGTAGGCAGATTAGTCATAGTTCTATATCCAGAAATGGTTTGGGAAGATCAGGGGGAAGGCGTGAGGTCAGGCAGCCTGTTGTCCATCCAGGAAAAGAGCGGTCTGGGTGACGAACAGTTCTGGGTATTGGAATTGCGAGCCATGACCAGAGTCCGGGTACAGGATGAGCTGCGCGTTGGGAATATGCTGCTGCAACGTGAAGGAGTTGATGCTCGGCACCATGATGTCGTTGTGGCCGTTGACGATCAGAGTGGGCTGGCCTATCTCCTTCAGGTAGGCATAGCCGTTGTTGGCGATGTAGGTTTGCTTGAAGCGAGCGCGCAGCGCGTCATAGTTAAAATGCGCGACATCGCGGGGGCCGCCTGTCGCGCCTTCCACGACATGCAGATAGACAATGCCGAGGGCACTGAGTTGCTCCGCGATGTAGTTGTACTGAGGCTGTGGCTCGCTGATAGAGATGCCATTGGCGGGGGAGACTGGAGAAATGCGTACACCGGTGCGCTCAGGCCCAATTTCCTGGGCAACGGCAGCGGTCACCTCTAGCAACAGTCGTGCACGGTTTTCCATTGAGCCGCCGTATGCGTCCGTGCGTTGGTTGGCTCCGTCCTTGATGAATTGCTACAGCAGGTAGCCGTTGGCACCATGCACCTCCACGCCATCGAAGCCTGCACCTATGGCATTGGCGGCAGCTTGGCGGAAGCTCTCCACGATGCCTGGGATCTCATCTAGGCCCAGTGCGCGGGGCTCAGATACTTCCGCAAAGCCATTGTTCACGAAGGTCTTGGTTTGTGCTCGGATGGCAGAGGGGGCTACAGGCGCTGCGCCATCCGGCTGCACGGACACATGGGACACGCGGCCCACATGCCACAGTTGCACAAAGATCTTTCCGCCCTTGGCGTGCACCGCGTCGGTGACTTTGCGCCATCCAGCGACCTGCTCGGCTGTGTAGATACCGGGGGTGTCTTGGTAGCCCTGCGCCTGTGCGGAGACCTGAGTTGCTTCCGAAATGATCAAGCCAGCCGAAGCGCGCTGTGCGTAGTAGGTGGCCGCAAGTTCATTAGGCACCAAGCCAGAAACGGCGCGGTTGCGGGTTAGCGGTCCCATCACAACGCGATTGGCCAGTACCAGATCACCTAAGACATAGGGTTGAAAAAGCGTCTTCTCAGTCATGTTGCATCCACAGCAATGTTCTAGAAGACTCAATGATGATGATCGTAATCTAAAAAGTCAACACTTTAATTACGATCGTAATTAATATATAGTAGAGGCTCCGCATGCACACAGACACTCCACGGTAGAAAAATGAAGCTCACCAAAGCACAGGCGCAGGCAAACCGAGCACATGTCGTGAAAACGGCGTCGGCGTTGTTTCGCGAGCGTGGATACGATGGCGTGGGCGTGGTCGACTTAATGGCGGCAGCGGGGTTCACTCAAGGCGGTTTCTACAAACAATTCCGCTCTAAGACGGACTTGATGGCGGAATCTGCTGCTTGCGGGATAGAGCAGACCGTAGAGTTGACGAAAGGTATTGACCTGTCGACTTTTGTGAACAGCTATCTGTCTCGTGAGCATCGTGACAATCGGGCGGCAGGCTGCACCATGGCCGCTCTGGGCTCCGATGCAGCGCGCCAGACGCAAGAGGTCAAGAGGACATTTGCTGCAGGCATCGAAAGCTTGCTGCAGGCCCTTGAGAAGGAATGTCCGGCCTCGGAGCGAGCAGGAAATAACGAGGCGCGGGCCAAGTCCATCGACACCTTTGCGCATATCGTCGGGGCACTGGTCATGTCTCGGGCCTGTCCCGATGATTCACCACTTGCCGATGAAATCTTGGCTGTGTGTCGGGACAAGATCCTTGGCTCATTGGCGGAGCAAGAAGGCGTACCGCCTCCCGCAGCGGCTCACGCTACTCAATCTGATGTGGCCTGAGCTTTAACGTTCAGCGCTTTACTGCGGCCCCAAACGTCACCAACGCCATCAGCAAGCTGGTGGCGATGACGGCGCTGAATGCCAAGTAGGGAGAAAGCGGCAGTGCGGAGGTAATTGCAATGGAGATAGCAGCACAGCCCATTTACAGGAAGCCCAGCAAGGCAGAGGCTGCCCCAGCGTTTTGCCCAAAGGGTTGCAGGGTCACGGCAGTTCCCAAGGGATTGATCAGGCCCATTCCAATCAAAAACACTGTCAAGGCCGCCGAAAAGTAGTACACCTGCTCCGAGGCAGCCAGCAAGGTCGCACCAGCGGCAAAGGCAATGAAAATGCCTGCACGGCAGCGCGCAGTGTGCCAAACCGGTGCGCAAGTCGAGGAGCGAGCAGACCAGCGCCAAAGACAACAAAGACGGTGGACGCGAAAAAAAGTGCGAGTTGCAAGGGCGAAAAACCAAACCCTTCCATCAAGATGGCCGGTGCCATTGCAAAAAACAGATTAGCAGCATCCGAGAACTTCGGGCTACGCCCGCGTTTGCCGCTAGCAGCGGCAAACCAGCACATGCGCTTGTCCAGCCATACTGTCAATGAACCTCGTGCTTTGAGTAAGGCGTTGTATTGCTTCCAGTTGGTAGTGCGGTAGCGGGGCTTGCTGGGCTGACTCATACCTTGAGCCTACCGCTTACGACACGGCGATTTCTGCAACAACGCCGCTGCCAGACGCCATTGGCATTCCAGTCACGCGAGCGCCGCCAGCAGGTCATACCACTGCCGTAACCCAAGGGCTGAGGCAAGTCTTCCCACGGGATGCCTGTTTACAGTATGAACAGAATGCCATTGAGGGCGGCTTTATCGCTCACGGTGAGCTTGCGTGCGCCACCTTTGACGGAAGGCGTAAAGGCGGGGGTTAGGGGCTGTAGCTGTCGCCACAGTTCTTTGCTAACGGATTGTCTTGCCATGAGGGCCAGAAGCATAAATGCTTCTGGCTGGTCTCAAAGGGAAGTGGTGTTAGCCGCTTTTAGTGTTTCACCACATAACCATAGGCGCGACGCGAGCCATCGGCTTCTGTTTGCAAGTAGACGCCCTGGATTTCAGGCTCAAAACCGGGGAGCTGGTTGATGCCGTCTTCCAGCGCAAGAAAATATTGCAGTGCAGCGCCGCCCCATACCTCGCCCGGCACCACGCACAGCACTCCTGGCGGGTAAGGCAGTGCGCCTTCTGCTGCAATCCGTCCTTCGATGGCCGACAGCGGCACCAGCTCAACATGGTTGCGCACAAGTTCCGCATTGGCGTCGTAAGGGGTCATGGCTTGGGCGGGAAATTCGGCTTTACGGAACATGGCTTTTTGCAAGGCTTGCATGTTGTAGCCTTTGTAGAAGTCATGCATGCGTTGGCATACCTGTCGGATGGTGTAGTCCTTGTAAAACTCTGGATGCTTGTGAAATACCGTGGGCAGCACTTCTTGCATGGGGCTGTCCAATTCAAGGTGTCGCTCGAATCGGCACAGATAAGACACCAAGTGCTGCATCTTCGAAAGACGTTCAGAGGGCGTCAGCAAGAACAAGATGGAGTTCAAATCGGCCTTTTCAGGCACTACACCGTTGTCGCGCAGGTAATGTGCCAGCACCGATGCAGGAACCCCGAAGCTGGCATATCCACCGCTTTGGCTGTCAATGCCCGGCGTTGTTAGCAGTAATTTGCAGGGGTCGACAAAGTATTGGTTGCGTGCATAACCTTCAAATGAATGCCAGCGTTCATCGGGTTGGAATTTGAAGAAGCGCAAATCGTCAATGATCATTTCCGTGTCGTATTCGCCCCAGGGGCGACCATCCACCATGGAGGGAATGAAAGGGCGTATGTGCTTGCAGTTGCGCAAAATGAGTTTGCGCGCCTCGACACCGACGCGTACACAATCACGCCACAACTGGCGCCCTGCAGCACCCGCATGCATTTGGGCGTTCACATCCAGTGCCGCGAAGATCGGGTAGAAGGGGCTCGTGGATGCATGCATCATGTAGGCGTTATTGAGGCGCTTGTGAGTGACATAGCGCTGTTGCCCCTTGATGTGCTTGTCTTTTTTGTGGATTTGCGACGATTGCGAGAACCCGGCTTGTTGCTTGTGAACGGACTGGGTTACGAAAATGCCAGGGTCGTTTTCTCCCAGCTCCAAAAGGAGTGGCGAGCTGGCCTGCATCATGGGAATGAATTGCTCATAACCGACCCATGCAGAGTCGAACAAAATGTAATCACAGAGATGGCCAATACGGTCTACAACCTGGCGCGCGTTGTAAATGGTGCCATCGTAGGTTCCTAGTTGAATGACCGCCAAACGAATAGGGCGTACTGCGTCGGCTTTCTCTGGCGAAACTGAACGGATAGCATCGCGGATATAGGCTTCATCGAAGCAATGTGCGTCAATTCCGCCTATGAATCCAAAAGGATTGCGTGCTGTTTCCAGATAAACCGGAAGTGCGCCCGACAATACCAAGGCACCGAGATGAATGGACTTGTGGTTGTTGCGGTCAAATAACACCAAATCATCTTTAGCCAACAGTGCACTGGTGACAACCTTGTTGGAAGTGGAGGTTCCATTGAGTACGAAATAGGTTTTGTCTGCGTTATAGATGCGTGCTGCATTCATTTGCGCATCCAGAGCCGCACCTTCATGAATCAGTAGATCGCCAAGCCTGACGTCTGCATTGCACAGGTCCGCACGAAACAAGGTTTCCCCAAAAAAATGGAAAAACTGTCGACCTAATGGATGTTTGGTAAAAAACTGCCCGCCCTGGTGCCCAGGGCAATCGAATGCCGAGTTGCCATGTTTGACATATTCGGTAAGAGCACGAAAAAAGGGTGGGTACAGTTCGCTCACATATTTGTCAGCTGCGGCTGTGATCTTGCGGCCATAGTGATGCCGATTTCCCCGGTCCATTTGAATGACGCCGCTCAGCCGGTTGAATAATCCTTCTGGAACTTCATCATCATCCTGGAGTGCCAGGAAAAATGGAATCTCAAACCCCGTGCCGTCAATACTTGCCAATAATTCCCGCGCTTGCTCTCTGGAGCCCACTACGGCAGCTACATTGGTGAAATCGGTCATGGCTGCATCAATTTTCTCGTAATCCGTAATGAAGCTTTCGGCAACAGATTGACTAACGGCAATTTTGAGCTTGTTCATGAAATCTCTCTGATATGAAATGAGTACCAGCCCTTTCGGGGGACGTGAGATAAAACGGCGTAATGAGATTGGCAGGCAAATATTGCAAACAAATTTCAATACAGGATTATCTCTTACAAATGGTACATTTTTTGTTTAAAGAATAAATACTAATAACCTGCGTTTCTTTGGGCTGTATCAAAAAATAGGCTGAGCCCAAAAAATAAAGACAGGGAATGGATGCCTCGGTCGCGATGTCGCGTCAGGTGGCGCTGTTACGCAATTCAGGCACTACCAGTGCGATAGGCTCGCCAAATGAGTAAATCTAGCTGGGGCAAGCGGAAGTACCGCTTCACAAACTAGAAGGCGTAAACGCAGTCTTAAACGTCCGAGGCGTTGTTGCAGAAATCGCCGTGTCGTAAGCGGTAGCCACTGAGCTTGTTCAACTCACTGAAAGTTCACTATGCCCCTCTGGAAAATTTACCATCCCGCAAAAGCGTTCTCAGAAGAAGACAAGCAATCTATTGCACAGCGCATCACTGGCATGTATGAAAGCTTTCTCCCACGCTTCTATGTCAATGTGCTCTTCCATGAGCTATCCAAGTCCAGCTTCTATATTGGAGGCGAGCCGACAGATGATTTCGTTCGAGTGACCATCGCGCACCTAGCTCGCTCAATTAAGGATGCAGAGGCTCAACAAAGATTTCTTCAAGGCTGCGCAAAAATATTGGAGCCGTTTGTCGCTGCACGTGGACTTCGCTGGGAGTTGCACGTCGATGAAACACCGTTTGAACTGTGGACTGTCAATGGCCTGAAACCTCCATTGCCTAACACCCCAGAAGAGCAGCGTTGGAGGAAGGAAAACCGTGCTGTCCCCCATGGCTCATAAGCTTCCTTAGAGGAAGCCAGATAAGGTATGTCGGCTAACAAAAGCAGTTTGCCAACCTTATTTCTGCAAAGTGGCGTCAGTACAGTACGCCACTGTCACTTCCATAGAATCAGCAAAAAAATGATGCAAATACAGATTGCAGATCCCGTAGACCGCGATTCTGGTTGGACTTCTTCAGGTCAAAGTGATGGTTAACTTGCCCGCCAGTTTTGGTCAGCTAAACTCGGCCAGAAACTGACATTGAAAAAGTCATACCGAGCGACAGCTTTCGCTCCGAAAAACTCCACTTTGAGCCCGGTGCGCTACTTCAATCCTAGGCCGTCTCATGAGGTTTGGGATCCATGGGAGTACTCCTCCAATCCAGCCAACCGCAGCTGTATCAATTCCAGCAGCGCCCGGACACGCGCAGTCACGGAGTGTCGATGGCTGTATGCGCCCAGCAATTGCAGGGGCGCAGGACGCAGGTCCAGTGACACCTCCTGCAATCGGCCCGCAGCAAGGTCTTCCTGGCAGGGGTAGGCCGCCACAATCGCAAAGCCGATGCCTTGCCGTGCGCCTGCCACGGCCAGCTCTCCGCTGTTGACGCGGTAACGGCTGCGAACCGGAACTTTGACGATTTCGCCCGCGTCGTCCTGAAACTGCCAGGGCTGCCCCTTTAGTGCACTGAGGGTGGTGATGCAGGGCAGAGATCTCAGCTCGCGCACATGGCTTGGCATGCCGGTCTTGGCCAGCAAGGAGGGCGCGGCAACCACGATGCTGGGCAGTGTGGCGAGTTGACGGGTGATGAAGGCACTGTCTTCCTGATGACCCCGGTGGAAGACGATGGAAAGGTCGATGTCCTCTCGAAGCACTTCCAGTCCGGTCATCCGGGTGTCGCATTCGAGCTCGATCCCCGGATGGAGGCTACAGAATTCGGCGAGGATGGGAGCCAGCAGTCTTGGTCCCTCGCTAGGCATGCACATCTTCAGAGGACCACGCAGTTCGCGCTGCACCGCACCAAGCTCTTCCTGCGCGGAGAGCAGGGCATCGAGCAAGGGCTTGGCGCGTTCGTAGAGCAGTCGGCCGGCTTCCGTCATGCGCAAATGGCGGGTGCTTCGCTCCAACAGGCGTGTGCCGAGTTTGCGCTCCAGCGCGGCGACATGGCGGCTGACATTGGACGAGGGCATGGCCAACAGGCGCGATGCGCCAGTGAAGCTCTGTTCATCGACGACTGCTGCGTAGACTCGGACCGCATTCAGATCGAGTGCATCGCGCATTGATTGTCCTATTTGAGATATGAAAGACTTCAATTTTTACATGCTAGTTATATGCAGTGGCGAAATCTAATATGTCCTTTTGTCCGATGCGACACAGCTGTGCCGTGCATCGGGCGCCGTAACAACAGGAGAGATTCAGCATGAAAATTGGAATACTTGGCGGCGGCATCGCGGGCGTAAGCGTGGCATTGGCTTTGCGCAAGCAGGGTTACACCCCTCGGGTCTATGAGCGCCGAGCGCAGCCGTCAACCATGGGGGCTGGTGTGACGCTTTGGCCCAATGCCAGCTTTGTGTTGAAAGAACTGGGGCTGCTGCAAGACATTGAGGCCATTGGCGGTCGGCCAATGACAATGCGCCGCCAGGACAATGCATTGGGAGGTCTCGATATCGCCTTGCTGGACCGGACGATGGGATACCCAACCTACACGGTGCTACGTAGGCACTTGCAGGAGGTGTTGCTGGACCATGCGGCACGGGCAGGGATTCCGGTGGAGTTCGGACACAGGGCGGTGGCTATTGAGCTGGATGCCTACGGCAAGGCCGTGGTCCATTTCGAGAACGGTGCGAGCACCCGCCCGGATCTACTCATCGGCGCCGACGGTCGCATGGATTCAGTGGCGCGCAAGTTTGTTGCGGGTTACAACACGCCAAGCTATCAAGGCTTTGTGAACTGGATCGGCGTGGCGCAGGGGCCGGATGCGCTGGCGGGCGATATGGCGATTCAGGATTTCTTGGGGGGGGAGCGCTTCGGATGCGTGTCGGTTCGCCCCGACCTGGTGTATTGGGCTGCAGCGCAGGCGCGGCCTCTGTCTGAAGCCATACCCGCCGCAGATATGCGCAATGAGGTCGAAGATTTGTTCGCCGAATGGCCTGAACCGGTCGCGCGCATCATCCTGGCGACGCCCGTGAATGCCATCCGGCTGATTACGGTGCATGGCCTGGAGCCGCTGAATGCATGGAGGCGGGCGAATGTGCTGCTGGTTGGAGATGCTGCACACGCGCCGTTGCCTACATCGGGGCAAGGTGCCTGCCAGGCACTGGAGGATGCGTGGCATTTGGCCCGATGCCTGGATAGCGCGAGCGGCGGCCTGGACGAGGTCTTCCAGGCGTTCGCAAAAATCCGCGCCACAAAAACCGCAAGGCTGGCGGAACAGGGCCGAGTCTTCGCACGCGGATTGTTTGCCACCGATCCTGAAACCTGTCGCATCCGCAATGAACGTGCCAAGGCGTCCGATCCTATGCATGACGTGCAGGTATTGGCCGCAGAATGGGGGCAGGGTCTACCGATGCCTAGCTGCATCGGCAGCACATCCGTGGAAGGAGGCGGCTTCGGCAGCCTATATCGCATCGAATGATGCACTCTGGATTCCGCACGGACAGAACGCCGAGCTTCCAGGATGGAACGTCGCCGATAGGTCGCAATGCGGCTACGAGCGGCGGAAATCGCGGCAAAGCCGAAGTTGGTGCTTAAGGGCTGTTTCAGGCTGGTTGCGGCATTGTCAGCCAGCCAACTAAGCGACAGCAAATGCAGTTAGCTGACACTGGTGCAACTAGATATGATGTCCTAATAGGCTGTTTGCCAGCTCCGACACTGGTGCACTATGGTTGGGACGCCATCGCGACTCTGGGCAGGAAGACGGCTGCAAATCCAGCTTGTAGTGCCTGAACGAGCTGTTGACATCGGTCGCCAATGCCTGAAGATTCTCTCTCAACGCAGACCTTGAAAGTCTCAAATGCCCAAGCAAATCTTCGTCAACCTGCCCGTCGCTGACCTACCCAAGGCTAAGTCCTTTTATGAAGCAATCGGCGCAGTCAACAACCCGCAGTTCAGCGACGACACCGCCGCCTGCATGGTTGTCTCCGACAGCATCTACGTGATGCTGCTCACTTACCCGAAGTGGGCTACTTTCACCCAAAAGCCTATTGTCGACGCCCACGCTGCCAGCGAAGTCATGTTGTGCCTGAGCGCCGACGACCACGCGGCAGTTGACAACATGGTTGCAGCCGCTTCCGCTCACGGCGGCAAGGCAGACGTGAACCCTTTGCAAGACCTCGGCTTCATGTATGGGCGTAGCTTTGAGGACGTAGACGGTCACGTCTGGGAAATCATGTTCATGGACATGAGCCAGATGCCTCAAGGCTAACGCAACCTCGACCATAGGCAACGCCTGCTCAGTCCAGTAGCATTCACTTGCGGGCCTCGTAGACTGCTCTGGTTGGGGCAGCATATCGGGGTGTCCACTTCCTAGCATATCCGTGTGTTCACAATATCGGTCATCTGCTGTCATATCCGGTCATTCTGGCAACAAGTCAGATAGACAGTTCAGAAGCTAGATAAGTGATGTACCGAGGGCTTTGCTAAAGGTATGATTTATGCTGTAAATCGCTTCAAAACTAACGACGCATTTACACCACCAAAACCAAATCCATTGAGCATGGCGTGCTCTATTGCATGCGTTCTTGCACTCCCTGCGATCAGGTCCAGGCCGTCAGCCAAAGGGTCTGGATGTACCAGATTGAGCACCGGTGGGGCAACCTGATCACGCAAGGCCAATACGGTGAAGATAGCGGCAGCCCCGCCTGCAGCACCCAGCATGTGACCCAATGCGGATTTGGTGGCCGTGATAGAGGGGCCAGACCTTGCGCCAAACACTTGACGAATGGCTGCAAGCTCCCCTCGGTCCCCCACGGGAGTGGAGGTTGCGTGCGCATTCAGGTGTTGAATATCAGAAGGTTGCAACTGTGCCTGGCGCAACGCAGCACGCATCGATCGTGCCGCGCCAGATCCATCCTCCGGCCCGGAGGTGACGTGGTATGCATCAGCAGAGGTGCCATAGCCGACAACCTCGGCCAACGGCATGGCACCGCGCGCCAATGCATGATCGAGTGCTTCCAACACCAGCAGACCCGAACCTTCGGCCATGACAAACCCGTCCCGAGCTAGGTCAAAGGGCCGAGAGGCCTTTGAAGGGTCTCCGTCGCAGTAGTTCGTCACCGCTTTTGCTGCAGCAAAGCTGCCTAGCGCCACCCGGTCAATAGTGGCTTCGCTACCGCCGCAGAGCGCCATATCCGCTTCGTCGTTGCGAATTAAACGTGCCGCATCGCCAATGGCTTGGATGCTGGCTGCACAGGCCGTCACCGGTGCCCCTAACGCTCCTTTGAGCTGGTGCCGGATCGACACCTGTCCCGCAGCCAGATTGGCCAGGAAGGCTGGTACGGTGAACGGAGACAAACGCTGGGGCCCTTTGCCATCCGTGGTACGCACTGCTTCAGCAATGGTGCCAAAGCCGCCCACACCGGAGCCGATGATGGTCGCCGCGCGCTCTTGCTGCTCGGCGGTTGGATGGACCCACTTTGCGTGTGCAAGAGCCTGGTCTGCAGCGCCCAATGCAAATGCAATGAAGCGGTCCATGCGGCGTAGCTCCTTTGTCGAGATGACCGCTTCGGCGCTCCACCCCGCTAGCGGGTCTTCCTCCTGGCTTGGCACCCGCCCAGCGATGGAGACACCTGTACCTTCACCCACATCAGCATTCAAGGCACGCACCCCCGACTCACCAGCAAGCAGGCGTTGCCAAGCCAACTCCACATTGCATCCTAGAGGAGATACCAAGCCCAAGCCGGTGATGACTACCCGACGTTCCATGCTGCACCTTTCGCTTGTCAAGCTCAGGCTCCGCTAGGGACTGAGCACAACTTTATTGATGATGATCGCAATCATAAATGAGTTTTGATGATGGGTATCATCTAACGTATGAAAGTGAGCAAAGCACAGGCCGCCGAAAATCGCGAGGGAATCGTGGATGCCGCTGCGCGCCTCTATCGAGAAAAGGGCCTGGATGGCGTGGGCGTGGCTGAAATCACCCGCGATGCAGGATTGACGCACGGTGGGCTGTATCGACATTTCGAGTCAAAGGATGCTCTTGCGCGCGAGGCATGTTTGCGCGCATTTGAGTGGACGATCACGCCCCTGGAAGGGTTGGCGTCGCCAGAGGCAGATGGCTCATCTGCACACTGCCTCCGTGCATTGGTACATGGCTATCTTTCTGTGACCCACCGCGACCACCCTGGAGAGGGTTGCCCTGCAGCGGCATTAGCAGCAGATGCCGCAAGGGCGGGGCCGGAAATGTCAGAGGTTTTTGCACAGGGGGTGGAGCGCAACATTCAACGTTTTATGAGCGTGCTTCAAGGTGATGAAGTGACCAAACGCACTGAGACTATCGTGACGCTCAGCAGCATGGTTGGTGCATTGGTCCTTGCTCGTGCCACAGCAGCGGGCAACCCGGTTCTTTCTGAAGAAATATTGGCTACCTTGCGGGAGAAGTTAGCCCCATAGCGCGTGATGAAGACATGCGTCTCGAGCTTGACGCTCGATTTCGCATGATTCGAACGGATGGAGTACACCGCAATGCAGTCATGCATTGGCAACCGTGCTCCTCTACCTATAGACAGACCGTATATAGAGTGACGAGCCCGGTTCTGAGACATTCTCGGTCTAGCAGCATTGGTTTAACCTTTTCGAGGCCCAGCTGTGCGTGAAGAAGTCCAATACAGTCATGCCACAGCTATTCTTGGCCCTGTATTGAGCGCGGCCAGGTTCGCCGATTTTTGTTTCGAACCTCACTATCCCTTCACAAGCTGCCGTTGTGCCTCAGGACTCAGGGTTCGCAGGTCAACTTCTCAGGCTACACAACACCATAGGTGGATCTTTGGCCGAGCCGCTGGAGGCGAAAACCCAACTCATCGACTTGTTCGACTCCCTGTTTGCGCGACTGCACCAACCTGCGCCCCAGGTGATCGCCGGGTGGCTGACACCATTACAACTTCAGCGCTTGCGGGACTTAATGGAAGCGCATCTTGCCGAAAAGATAGTGCTTGAAGAGCTGGCAGCACTGGTCAATCTGGACCGATTTCGCTTTCAAGCTGCCTGTGACCTTATGAGGCTGTGATTGCCGTGGGCTCGGGGCATATCGTTGTGCGAGAGGCTGGCGCTATCGAGGCAACTGGACACAAGCTCATTATCGTTCCTCCAGTCAACGGCAAGCTCAAGACTGAGGCCATTGAAGCTGCCCTGGCAAGCAATGTGCATTTTCCGCACATGGCAAAGCCACGGATGATCTATCTTTCCAACGCCAGCGAAACGGGAGCGACCTACACCTTGGCTCATCCCTCGCGCAGCACGCAAATGCCATGGCGGCGAAGCTCGCGGAAGGCATCCTGTCTGCTGGCTACAAACTGTCCGCAGAGACAGAAACAAACCAACTGTTCCCGTTGCTCCCGAATCCCGTCATCGCGGCCCTGCAACAGCACTTTGCTTTCTACGTGTGGGGCAAGGCTGACGACGATAGCTCGGTGATCCGATTGGTCACGTCCTGGGCTACCGACGAGGGGCAGGTGATCACCTCGAGTCGGCTGCATAAGCCTCAGGCAGGGGCGAGATCCCCCTGCCTGCGAGGGACCTCGGGGTGAAGTGTCTTGTTTCCTATGGCTACTACGCCGGTACCGCTCTCGCGCTGGGCTTGGCTTCCTTGATTGGCAAGTTGACGAATGCGGCAGCCAGGGCGAGGGCGGCGTCAGCCCACCACATCCATTCGTAGTTGCCGGTTTGTACGACCGCCACCCCACCCAGCCAGGCACCGAGGAATCCACCAAGCTGATGGCTCAACAGCGTCAGTCCGAAGAGGGTTCCGAGATACCGGGCGCCAAACAGCTTTCCGGTAAGCCCCGCAGTCGGCGGCACGGTGGCGAGCCAGGTGACTCCCAAGACGGCCGCGAAGATGTAGAACGTCCAGGGCTCTTTCGGTGCGGCCATGTACAGAACCACTGCCACAGCACGCGAGGCGTACATCCAGAAGAGAATCATCTTCATGCGTACTCGGGAGCCCAATGCTCCGGCCATGAGACTACCGAAGACGTTCGAGAGACCAATGATTGCCAGCGATGTGGACGCCACGCTCGGGCTCAAACCACACAGATCGACCACTCCGGGCATGTGGGTCACCAGGAATGCGATATGAAAACCGCAAGTGAAGAACCCGGCGTGCAGACACCAGTAGCTTTTGTCGCGAAACGCGATAGAGAGCTGTTGGCGAAGAGTAATCGTGTCAGGGACAGCAGAGCCTGCCGCTGCCTGCGTGGGTGTCTTGCGCAACCACCAAGCCATCGGCGCCGTGGTGAGCGCCACGACCGCCATCATCCACATGGCACTCATCCATCCAAAGGCCGACATGACGGCCTGATTCAAGGGCGCGAAAATGAACTGTCCCATGCTCCCTCCCGCATTGATGACGCCTCCAGCAAAGGAGCGTCGCTCTGCTGGAATGCGCTGCGCTGTGGCACCAATCAGAATAGAAAAACTTCCGGCTCCAGCACCTGCAGCACTCAGCAGTCCCACGGCGAAAATCAGGCCCCACTGGCTGGTGACCTGCGTCGTCAATGCAGAGCCTGCCGCCAACATCAATGCACCCAGGACTATCACCCGGCCGGGGCCCCAGCGATCCGCAACCGCGCCGAAAATGGGTTGCACTGCACCCCATACCAGCTGTGCAACAGCCATGGCGAAACTGATGTTGGCGATGCCAAGACCAGTATGGGTATTCAGAGGAGATAGAAAAAGCCCCATGGATTGTCTCGCCCCCATGGTGACCATCAGGATTGCTGAGGCCACCAATACGAGAGTCCAAAATTTCCGATTTGTCATGTATGGAATCGCTAGGAAGGAGAAGCTTGTTTCGAACGAAACGCCGCTATGGTCAATGTTCGATTCTCCTGAGTGCCACAGCCTTCCACAACTGATTTAAGCTTTCATACAAAGCAGAAAATCTATCTCATGAAGTCCGTTTTACCGATCAAAGCACTGATTGTTTTTGATGCTGTGATGAAGCATCACAGCCTCACCCTCGCTGCAAGTGAGCTGCATGTGACTCCCGGCGCTGTCGGGCAACAGATTCAGAAGCTTGAGGATTGGGTTGGGGTACCCCTTTTTATCCGAACGGTTCGACAGTTGCGCCCGACTGCCGAAGCTCTTAAGTATTGGGCCAGCATCAAACCCGCGCTAGCCCGTATCCAGCAGGCGAGCGATCAGCTTCGGCTAAGCCACGTCAATGAAGTCTGGTTGTCCATGCCGCCAACCTTGGCCGCCAAGTGGTTCGCGCCTCGTATGGAGGGGTTTCTAGCTCAGTGCCCCGGAACATCGCTGCACCTCAGCGCAGATACTGCTTTGATTGACTTTGATCGGGACCGGGTTGATCTTGCAATTCGCTACTTTGACGGACACGACCCCAGTTTGGATGTGGCGCTGCTGTACAGCGATGAGGCCCGTTTGTACTGCTCTCCCGAATACGCCCGCAAGCTGCGCCTTAAAACTCCAGAAGACTTGGTTCGGGCAACCCTGTTGCACACCACATTGCAGCCGCACTGGCAGGCATGGTTTCACCAGTTCAGTCAACTCACTGATAAACAGATCGCGGCCATACCTGGTCAGCAGCACTTCGATCAGTCTATATTGGCCATCGAGACTGCGCGACATGGTCAAGGGGTCGTGTTAAGCAGTGCCATATTGACTGAAACTGAGATTCGCGACGGAACGCTTTGTGAGCCGCTCAAGCTGCCACTGAGCGTCGGCAAAGGCTACTACGTGATTCACGCCAAAGGAGCAGATTTGCGCCCTGCGGCGGCCATGCTGAAGAGTTGGCTCTTGTCCCTTCGAATGAAAGAAAGCCGATAAGCGCCTTCGTTATTCCGCAATTCTTTGTTCCGCAATTCTTTTCAAGGGCGGCGCTTGGCTACTTCCAGGGAACGCTTCTGAACATTCGATTCAGACATGGATCATCCCTGCTTCGGCCCTCAGCCATGCCAAAAACGTCTTCACTTTGACCAGTTCACGGTGCGACCCCGCTGAACCCCATCGTCGGCCAAAACCTCAGATTTGCTACTGAATAAAGAGCTGTAGTCGATTGTCTATAAAGCGCTACAGCCCTATTTGGCTTAAAAGCACAGATACATTCTGCGACCGCAAAATAAAGGGGCGCTCTTGTCACCCCCAGCGCTGGCCGCACGTTAAGGCTTGGTGTTTTTCACTTTTGAAGGAGTGACTGCCATGTGGAGACTGGGTCGTCTGCTGACAATCTTTCGCAAAGAGCTACGGCTCGCCTGGGCCGTGCTGCGCGATCCGCGCTCGCCCAAGGCGGCCAAGCTCGTTACCTTGCTGGCGGCGCTGTACGTTATCAGCCCCATCGATTTTGTGCCTGACACCATTCCCATTCTGGGCTGGCTGGACGACGGCATGATCGGCTTCTTGCTGCTGCAACTGGCCTTCAAGTTTTTGCCGACCGAGCTAATGGCCTCGCTGCGCGAGCGAGTGGGAGCCAAGGCTGTTTAGCGCTACTCATTGAAAACCATAGCGGCCAGCGCTGATGTATCAAGCGCTGGCCGCTATTTTTATTGAAGATCGTTCAGATCTCAGATGCCAAGAAACTGAAAAGGCGCTGAGGGCTTGAACTGCTTCGTGGCATTGCCCGAATAGGTATGGCTCTGGTCCGTGCCTAGGTCCAGCTTCATGACCTTGCCGGTTTGCGGGCTGAAGTCCAGGGCCTTGAGGTCTACCCAGAAGGTATTGGGCGTCAGCGCCGATTCGAAAAAATACAGCTGGCGCTGGTGGTCAAACACGGTACGCCAGCGGGTTGACGAGATATTGGGCTGGCCCGGCGTGCTGATACCGTAGGGCACCGAGACATTGCGGATCACGCTGAACACGCTGGCCAGCGCCTTGTCGGGGTTCGGCTCTTTGGGAATGGCATTCACATAGAACGAGGCCCGCGCAAAGCGGTCGGCAGCACGGTTGGTGCCGGGCAGCATGGTCGTGCCGCCGATCTGCTGCCAGTAACTGTTGAGCGCCAGCTGCTGATCGAAAGTGGGCGAATTGGTCATCACCTGGTACTCGCGGCCATGGTGAATGACCTGTTTACCGGCTATGTACTCGACGATGGCACTGTCGCCGCTGGCATCCGATATGGACAGATGCAGCGTGGTCAGGCGATTTTCGCCGGGCACATTGTCAGAGACGATGGTGAAAGGCTCCTTCTCCAGTGCGGCCACGGCCTCCTTCACGCTGGCGAAGTTGTCCAGCACATATTGCGCCCAGGCCGCAATCGTCAGCCCAGGCTTGCTCTTGTCGTCAAATTTTGGGTATTGCGATTCCACCAGCCACAGCAGATTGGCGTTCAGACCGGCCTCATTGACACCGTCAGTGGTCGAGATGTCATAGCCCGAAGTGATGACGCTGCCGTACTTGGACTTCCAGCGCAGCGTGTTGGGCCCCGTCTGTCCGCTGCGCTCCATGCCGCGCGGCAGCACCCAGAGATTGCTGACGATGTCGCTTTTCCAGTCCATGGAGCGTGCCGTCATCACCTGGCCCTCTGCGCCGAGAAAGACCAGCCTTGTGCAGGCCCAGGCGCTGGTGGTGGCGGCAATGCCAGAGGCGGTTAGTAGTAGGGCGGCCAGCTGGGGGCGGATACGCGGCATGTGAACTTTCATCCAATCTTCCTTTTCGAGAACAACGGTGATAGGTATGCGGGCCTGGTGCAGGCCAGACGTGGCGATTCTTAATACGATGAATCGCAGCTTACATGCAGATACTACCTTTCGGAGAAGGTGTCCCCATGGTGCCAACCCATCACGCTCGCCCGTGCGCTACGGCCCATGCCAGAACGGCAGGGCATACTGCAGGGCATGCGCTTTCAACCTTCACTGACCTTTGTTTGCTTGCTTGCGTTGACGGGCATGTCGGGCTGCGACCTGCGTGGGGACAACGGCCAGCCTGCCCAGGCCCCTCTCAGCGAGCAGGCGAAGGTTACGCGTGATGCGCTGCCTGAGCATATTTTTCGCGGCGACCTGGCTGGGAAGCCCACCGTGCTGCTGGTGCACGACTGTGAGGTGTACCGGGTCGAGCCGCGTGAGCAGGGCGAGGTTCACTGGGAGAGCGTGCTGGCACCCGAGCCTTACCCCTTCTGGACATCTTGCGATCGCCAGTCCATTGACTTCAAGGCTGGCGAGTTGACCGTCGTGCTGGGCCGTATGGCATTTGGTGCAGGCGGTTGCTGTGCCACGGGCGGAACCTATCGCTCGCGCGATGGGCGCAAGTGGATCAAGCTGCGCTGACAGGGCCTGCGGTGCTCTGGCAAGCCGCAGCCAAGCTTTTGAGCGTGCCGGCGAACCCGTTGGTCTGGTAGGTTCAGGCGTAATAGGGGTGCTGGTGTAACCAAAGAAATGGCCTCGCCTATTCATGCTGCTGAAACACCCGCCATCGCAGCCTGAAATGAGCGGCTCTCTTGCTTTTTAGGTGAGGAAGCGCTCTGCATCGCGGCCTTAAAATCCCAGACTTTTACCCAAAAGCTAATGCCCGTGAATGTGATCAGCCAGACCCGTTTTACGCTGCAGCGCGACGATGTACAGCGCACCATGCTGGCGCAGCGCGATGCCTCGGACGCCGTTCTGAAAAGCAAAACAGGCGTGTGGCGGAAAATCCGGCTCGCCTCCATTGCGGCCGTGCCCCTGCTGGCGCTGGTCGCTGCCACCATTCAGAAAGGCCTAGGCACGCAAATCTGTTTTGGGCTCATGTTGCTGCTGGGTGTGCTTTTTTACGCCAGTCACTGGAATATCAAGCAGCGCATGTACGAAATGGGAGCCCGCCGCACGGTCTCGCGCCAGTCGGTGATCGAGATGGTGCAGCAGCAGATCTTCAAAGGCCAGCCGCAATTGGCTTGCGCGGCCACATTCGATGAAAACGGGCTACAGCTGCAGCAGGGCGATCTGCAGCTAGCCGCCGCCTATGACGACGCCAGCCGCATCGGCATCATCTTCGAGCGCCAGGGCATGCTGCAGATCACGCCCGCTGCGAACTCCAGCCCCGATGCCATCTTCTTCATCCCCCTGCGACAACTGCCCAATGCCCAGGCCGTGATGCAGCGCTTGCAGCGCAGTCCCGGCTTTGTGGCGGTGCAGGCTTAAACGGGCCGAGCCGCATCGCACGTTGCTATCAAAAAAGAACGCCAGTGCTTGATGGATGCGCGCTGGCGGGCTTATCAGGGCTGAGCTTTCAAGCCGGGCTGGCGACGCTCAGTGCCGCCTGCACTCGCAATTTTCTTAGTATTCGCCGTCGTTCTTCCACTCGCGCTCCACCTTGCAAGGACCTTCCCGGAACTTCTGCTTGCCCTCATGGGGGCCGTGGTCGTCATTGCCGGCCCGCTGGAGAGCGGGGCGGCAATCAGAATCAAAGGCAGAGTCAGCATCGCAAGCAGTTTTTGCATGTGGGTTTTAAGAAATTCAGGAAGCTGAAAACCCAGCATTGAAAGCCAGCCGCTAACGGTAAAAAAGGTGAGCACGGCTTACATCACAGCTAGGTTTTTGCGCCGTTTCAGGCAGGTAAAGGGGGGAGTTTTGATAGCTGCTGCCGTAAGCAGCATATGGGCTTAACGCAATTTGGCTGCTATTTCTGCACGTTCAGGTTGGCAAACTCGCTCAGTACCGCCAGCACGGGGGAAATGGCGGGGTTGAGTGCCAGGTCCTGACGGTGGGCCACGGCCAAGGGGCGCAGCAGCGTGGGCTGCAGCGGGCGAATCTGCACCTGCGGCAGCGGCTCTAAATCCTGCACTTCCTCGCGGGGCAGCAGCACCGCACTCTGGCCGGCCAGTGCCAGGCTTTTAAGCGCGCCAGTATTGGTAAACGCCATAAAAGGGCGGGGCGTATAGCCCGCCTGCCCAAACCAGTTGGCAATTTGCTGCTGCATATGCGTGGGCGCGGAAAACGCCGACCAGCGCCGCTGCGACAGCCACTCAGCACTTATGCGCTCGGGCGGATTCCAATCGGCGGGCAGCAGAGCGACGATGCTGTCCAGCCGCCAGGGCGTGATCACAATACCTGCCTGCGCTGGCTGCGGGCTGGCCACAATGCACACATCCAATGCGCCCGCCGCCAGCAGTTGCATGGACTCTGCCGAACCCACGGCCTCCAGCCTCACCTCCACGTCCGGGCTGCGCTGCTGCAGCGCATTCAGCATCAGCGGCAGCAGCCAGGTGCTCACTCCAGCAGATACGCCCACCCGCACCAGCCCCTCGCGCCCGCTGGCGCGGCGCTGGACACGCTCCACCAAATCGTCGCTGGCCTGCAGCAGCTTGCGGCCATGCTCCACAAGCACCTGGCCTGCTGCCGTCAGCTCGGTCTGCTTGCGCCCGCGCAGCAGCAACTGCGCATCCATGCGCGACTCCAGCTCCTTGATGTGCAGGCTCACAGTGGGCGGTGACAGGTGCAGCGTTTGCGCAGCCGCAGCAAACGTGCCCAGGTCGGCAATGGCAATCAGCGTCTGCAACTGGTCGAGGTTGAGGTTTCTCATGGAGGATCAATTCGCTTTGAGTCAGATTTTCTGAATTGACTATTCAGAACATTCAACTTTACGGATGTTATGCCAGTGGAGAGCATTGGCGCATCATGAAAAACCAAACAAACGATGGCAAAAGTGCCAAACTCCATTTGCCTCAGTTCTTGAGCCCTCATGACGAGCGCGATATTGCTGCGCAGCCAGAGGCAGAAAGCCTGTGGCAGCGCAGCAAACAAGCGGTGTGCCTGTGGCTGGGGTGGGCTGAGCGGCGGGTGACGGAGGGGTTTAGGGTTCCGCCGGGTGGAGGTTGATTTTTGATAGCTAGTTGCGCTTGAGGCTAATTTGCTTTTGAACGACATGCCTATTTATCTGGCAGAGGGCGGGTCTCGGCCCGCCTTGCCGACTCACTTTCTTGCTTGTGCAAGAAAGTAAGCAAAGAACACAGCTCCAGCTACCCACGACCCCTTCGCTACGGGGCAATCTGCGCCGTCAAGCTCTTGGGGCTGTGCGGCAAAATTCACTTCGTGTCTTTGGCGCTCCGTTCAAACAAGTTGCCGCAAGTCAGGGCACGAAGCAGTTGCACTCTGCGGTGCAACTGCCAGCCCCAAGAACTTGCCGTCGCAGGCGTGGGCACAAGGGGCAATACCGGGCGCGGGATAGATCAGAGTGAAATTGATAGCTGTTACCGCAACCCTAATAAGCGCTAGAAGCCAATTTCGTCACAACTCTCGCAGGCCGTCCGCCCCCGCATCCACCCGTGTGTCAGCGCCTGCGGCACGCGATTCAGGCTGCGGCCAACGCTGCCGCAGGACAGCGTTGCTTCGTGACCTGACTTGCGGCAACGTGTTTGAGCGGCGCGCGCAGCGCAAAGCGAGTTTTGCCGCACCGCAGTCAGAATTGCGTGACGCAGGTTTGCCCGGAGCGAAGCGCAGGGACGCAGACAGTCGGGTCGCAATCTTTGGGTTACGTTTCTTGTGCGAGCAAGAAAGGTAACTCGCTCGCCGGGGAGAGACCCGGCCTCTGTCGTGTACGACCAAAAAAGCGCTGTTTTGATAGCTGCTTGCGCTTAATGGGATTGGGCTGGAGGCTGATTTGGCTTGATGTCTACTTGGTGGCAATGGCAGATTGTTTGTGTTGTGTGAGCGATGCCAGCGGCATGCTTGATTGATGGACAGAGGGTGGGTCTAGGCCCGCCAGCCGAGCTACTTTCTGCTGCCAGAAAGTAGCCAAAGAGCTGGCCCCTGCTGCACCCGTCCCTGCGCTTCGCTGCGGGCGACCTGCGTCGTCAAGCTCTTGGTGCTTTGCGGCCCAACTCACTGCGTGCCTGTGGCACTCCGTTCAGACAAACGGCCGCAAATTTGATGGCGATGCAGTTGCACTCTGCGGTGCAACTGCCAGCCCCAAGAACTCGTCGTCGCAGGCGTGGGCACAAGGGGCAAGACCGGGTGCGGGATAGCTTAGTGCAGATTTCATAGCTGTTACCGCAAGCTAGATAAGTGCCAGAAGCCAATTCCTTCACAACTCATGCAGGCCGTCCGCTCCCGCTTCCACCCGTGTGTCCGCGCCAGCGGCACGCGGTTCAGGCTACGGGCAACGCTGCCGCAGGACAGCGTTGCATCGTGATCTGACTTGCGGCAACGTGTTTGAACGGAGCAGCTTGCTGCGCAGTGAGTTTTGCCGCCCCGCAGACTGAATCGCGTGACGCAGGTTTGCCCGAAGCGAAGCGCAGGGGCGCGGACAGTCGGGTCGCCTTTTCTTTGGGTACTTATCTTTTGGCGAAGCAAAAGAAAGTACCTCGGCTGACGGGCCGAGACCCGTCCTCTGGCGCAGGAGATAAAGCAAATCGTTTTTTGATAGCTGCAGCTACTTTTTCGGACAGTTTTGGAGGCTGTTTTGTCGCAACCCTTGTTTTGAAGTCTGCGGGGGCTGGATTCAGCTAGGAATTGTCGTCCAATGAAAGTTCGCGAACGGCAGGACTAGGCTGCTTACAGACGTTCAACTCAGAAATGTTAATGACTGCTGATGCACAGAGCGGTCATTGAGCCAAAGCTTTTTTGTTGCCTGAAGGGCGTCTAGAAAAATTGGATGATTCAGCTTGATAGGATTTAGCAATATCAGCGGGGCTGAGGCAAGTAGTACCTGATAGTCGTGTACGATTTTGCGTGTACATCTGATGGAACTAAATAATGAAAAATCGGGAGCCTAGACCGTTGAACCTTGAAAAACTTGCCGTAGTCGCGGTAATCTTTCTCATAATTGGCATCTGGCTTGGTGCATGGTGGTGGGTTGCTACTCCATCAGCCTTTATCAAGACTCTGACGAGTCAACCTTTAGCAGATACCTTCAGCAGCGTTAATGCTCTGTTCGCGGGACTAGCTTGTGCTGGTGTGCTCGTCACGATTTATCTTCAAATGCGCGAGTTGGCTGTGACTGCAGATGACCTTAAGAAGACTGCAGAAGCAAATACTGCCACGGCACGTGCAATTAGTGATACGGCCTCAGCTAACGGTGAAATGGCTAAGGCCAGTCTTAAAGTTGCAATTCTTGCGGACGAGCGATCAGTGCTGGATCTATTTCAGGTGTATTGCAGCCAATATTTTCAGGAGGTGAAAAACTCTTCAATGAGTGTTCTGATTCCATGTGCGGCCAGCAAAGAGTACTTTGATTTTGTGGTTAGCCGTTTTTTTGTCGCAGAGCAACTCTCTCTCCCGCCAAGTTGCTGGGAACGAGTGTCAAAGGTCACGTATTCCAAAAGCTATGAAGAATTTATTATTCAGGAGCAGAACCACCGCTATAAACTCGACGAATTGATTAATTTTTTCACCATCTTGACTGGCCGTGAGAACGCCCGAGAAATCATATTGCGCTGTGACTTTTCTTATTCTTGGTGGCGGCCATTGTTTTGGATGATCGCATCTCAACAAGAACGTCGTTTCATTGAGAACCCACGTGTCCGTGTCTATGCCACACCGTTGTATTTTATAGAAGTGGTGAAGAAGTTAGATGAGATCTATGGTTTTCAACCATTTTCATCAGATGTTGAGATGTGGGATTTCATTATTAATCATCCAAAAATAAAAAGTTACCATTTAGATCCATTGCATGGGTCTGATCTGTCCAGAAGCTTCGCATGAGGTGAATTTATTAGGCTCTAAATCTCACCTTATTAACAAGGCATATTTTGTAGATCACCTGTTGCCAATTTTTAGCTGACAGCCCCAACCTCTCAACAGTAGTCAACTGCCTTGCCACATGAAACGACCAGTAAGTGGTTAAAACCAGTATTTCGGCTTATATACATGGTCACAGTTAGCTGCAAAGCTGGCATCAGTCGACAAAGTTTGAAAGGCAGTAATGGGTTGTTCACGACCCTTCATCCAAAACAAAAGCCCACCGCTTCCGCAATGGGCTTTTCAATTTCCTTCACCCGTATTCACAGGTGAATCCTTCAACCAGACATCAAACCTTCTTCACACGAACAGGCAGCCCCTGTCGCACAACCGCCCCCGAAACCCAATCAATCCAAACATTGTCCTTCTCAGGCCGTGTAGGGTCCGCAAAGCCCAAAGCATTCAAATTGACGCCATTGCCATGCTGCGGGTTGGCATGCGTAGCCTTGCCATCAACGACATGCGCCACGGTGCCCAGCTGCTTATGACCGTAGCCATGCTCAATGGCGATAGCACCCGGCGCAATACCGGCGCGCACCAGGGCCACGCCTTGCAGCTTGCCGCCGGGGGTGCTCAGCTCAATCTTGTCGCCATTGGCGATGCCCAGCCTGGTGGCGTCGGCTTTGTTGATGCTGACGGGGTTGTGCGGGTGCACCTGGCGCAGGCGTGATGCGGCAATCGACATGCTGCTCATCAGGTTGGATTTGTAGCTGGTCATGGTCAGCGGCCAGTCTTGGTCGCTGAACACGGTGCGCATGTCCGCGCCGCTGGCCAGACGCGTGGGATACCAGGTGGGGCAGCCGCTGTAGCGTTCGCCGGTCATGGAGTGGCGCATTTTGGAGAGTCCCTCGTGCCAGAAGGTGGCGGGGAACTTGGCTTGCAGCTTGAGCTGGTCGCCCTTCCAGGCGTCTTCTTGCTTGTCAAAGCGGCCGCCCCGGCTCATGACCATGGCGACGCGGCGGACTTCTTCGGGTTTGACGCGCGTTGCGACAGAGGGCATCCACTGGCCGAGGCCGGTGATTTCAATATCGTCGTCGCTGGCTTCGGGCACGGGCTTGCCCGCCTGGTAGGCGATATTGCACATGCCGCGCAGGTAGAAGTCTTCGGCGTTTTCGAGGTGAAGCGGCTCGCCATCTTTGGTAGACATGGCGTTTTTGCCAAAGCCTGGCAGTTGCAGCTGCTTGGCCACGGCAAACACAAAGGTTTCAAAGCTGATGGGCTGGCCGTCGGCTGTCTTGGCGGTAGCGGGCTGTACGGTGGGCCAGCGCACGGTGCTGCTTTTGGCGACCACATCGGCCCAGGGCGCGCCAATGCCCCAGCTTTCGTAGGTGACGGTGTCGGGCACGATGTAGTCGGCCAGGGCCGAGGTCTCGTTGATGAAGGGGTCGACCGAGATAAACAGCGGCAGCTTTTTCACATCCTTGATCGAATCGGTCAGCGCGTTCTCGAAGCCGCACATGGCGTAGATGGGGTTGCTGATGTGGTTGATCCAGGCCTTGACCGGGTAGGGGTAGCCGAGCATGCCAGCGGCCAGCATTTCGCTGCTGAGCCCGCCGGGTGCGGGGTACCAGGGCGCTTTGGCGGGGTAGGGGTTCTGGCCTGCTTCTTTCTTGCGCTTGAATTCGCTGGTTTTTTCGTAGGGGAACTTGGTGCGCGACAGGGCCACGCCCTTGGGCTTGACGGCGCCTTCAAACTGCGCAAAGTTGTAGCGCGGGCCGGGGCCAAAGGGGCCAAACGGCCCTGCGTCTATGACCCAGCCGCCGCGCACATTGAGGTTGCCGATGAGGTTGTTGAGCATGGCAATGGCGTAGGCGGTGTAAAAGCCCGAGCCATTCATGGTGCCGCCGTGCGAGTTGGCCACGGCCTGTTTGCCATGGCTGGTGAATTCGCGCGCCAGCTCTTCAATCTCGATGGCGGGCACATCGCACAGGGCGGCGTATTCGGCTATGGTCTTTTTGTGCGCTTCGGCGCGCAGCTTGACGAAGGCGGTGCAAACGTCAATGGGCTTGGGCTCTTCTGTGGCGTCTGCGGCCTTGATTGGCGTGAATTCGCGCTCCACCATCAGCTCGGCAGGCTGGGCCACGGTGTGGGCGGCCAGGCTGCCATCTGCCAGTTGCACCACATACACGTCTTCGGCGGGTGTTTTTTCATCCACCGGCTCGGGCATGGGCAGGCCGATATCTGCACCGCGCAAGAACTGGCCAAAGCGCGGGTGCTTGGGCTCGTTGATGAGCAGATGGGTGGCGTTGCTCCACGATGCCTCGCCCACGGCGGCCATGGCGACGGGGCCGGGCTGGGTCAGGAACTGCTGGTCGTAACGCTCGTTGTCAATGATCCAGCGGATCAAACCCATGGCCATCGCCAGGTCGCTGCCGGGCTTGACGGGCAGCCAGCGGTTGTTGTCGCCCGCCGCAAAGCTGGACGAGGTGGGCAGCATGGGCGATACCACGACGTATTTGTAGGTGTTCTCGGCGCGCGATCTGGCCTCGGCCAGTTCGCGGCCCACGCGCTGAAAGGGGTTGCCCGACTGCGCGGGCGAGGTGCCGATGAACAGGCCAAAGCGCGAGTTCTTCCAGTCCGGCTTGCCGTGGGGCATGCCCGCCATATCACCCAGCGCCGCGCCTGTGCCCACGCGGTAGGTTTGGCCGCAGTAAGAGCCGTGGTTGCTGACGTTGATGGTGCCAAACGCCTGCTTGGCAAAGCGGTTGACCAGGGGCGTGCGGCCTTCATTGGCGGCCTCGGTCACCAGCAACTGATTAGCCTTGGGGCCGTATTCGGGGTTGGCTTCGTCAATCAGCGTGTTCACATCGCGGATGGCTGCCAGACCGTCCACATGGCCTTCGCCAAACAGGTCGCCGCCTTCGCAGATTTCTTGGACCAGCTCTTCGAGCGAAATCGTCTTCCACTGACCAGAGCCGCGCGCGCCTACGCGCTTGAGTGGCTTGAGTACGCGGTGCGGGGCCTTCTGGTGTTCCAGCATGGCCGAGCCGCGCGCGCAACTGGTGGCGCGGCCTTCCAGACCGTTGTCGCCGCCCAGCATGGCGTAAACCTCGCGCACCGGCGTTTCCATGGGCGCGGGGTTGGTGGTGGCCAGCGGGTGATAAGGATTACCGGCGATGCGGATGATCTGGTTCTGCTCAGAATCGACGCGCAGGCGCACGCCGCACTGGGTCCAGCAGCCAAGGCAACTGGATGGGCTGACCACTTGGCCGGGCTGAGTGGTCAGTGCGCCGGTGACCGGGTCAATGCGAAATTCAGGGGTAAGCGAGTTGCCTCGCGTAGCGCTGGCCGTGGCTTTGCCCGATGTGCCGGTGATCAAACCCTTGGCGCCTTTAACCACGGTTTCGCCATAGCCCGCCGCAAACGCGGCCAGGCCGCCGGCCACGGCGCCACCGCGCAGCAGCAAGCGGCGGCGGGCCACGTCGGCATCGTGAGATTGGTCGGGGGTGAGTTTCTTGTCAGTCATGGTGTGCCCCTTCTGGGCTGGTGCGCGGTAGCGATGCTTTTAATTTGATAGCTGCTATCGCTTTTCTGTTATGCGGTACAGGCCAATTTGGCTTGAATAAATGTTTTAGAGCAGCTCTTAGGCTGTGGCCTGGCGTTGGGGAAATAGCTCCAGCGCCCAGGTCGCTATGGCCACCAGTGCCACGCACAGACCGGCGACGCCTAGCATGCCCAGCAGGCCATCGCCGCCCAGCGGCATGCTGTAGAGGTACAGCCCCGCGCCAAACTTTGGCACGCCTTGCACGCCCATGAACAGCGCCCAACGGAAGACCCAGGCCGATGCGGCCAGACCCGCGCCCAGCACCAGCGTGTAGCCTTTGGCAGACAGGCGGCGCTGGCCGCGCACCAGCGCCACCAACACAGCGGCACCAAACACGGCCGAGCCAATCATCGAAATGCGCCAGACAGGAAATTCATTGAACAGGCGCACAGCCATGTCAAATGATGGGCTGCGGCCTGCCATGCCATACAGCGCCCAGGTCAGCGCCGAGATCACCAGTGCCGTGGCCAACCACAGGCCCAGATTGCGCAAGCCTTGCAGGGCTGCGGTATCTGGCTGCATGGCCTTGGGCAGAAAGCGGTAGAGCACAAATGCCATGCCCACGGTGGCCAGCCAGCCGTTGAGCGCCAGATTGATGGGCACCCACAGCGTGTTCCACAGCGGGCGCGAGCGCACCACCATCACCTCGGCACCGCTGTACAGCACGATGCTGAGTGTGGACAGTACCAGCAGCGGCACCAGCCAGCGCATCAGGTTTTGCTTGCCCAGCCACCACAGCGCGCACATCAGCACGCACAGCCCGACAAAAGTGGGCATCAAAATCGCGCCCAGACTCATCCACGACCAAGGCGTGAGGTGGGCGTAAAAATGCCAGAAACGGGCGGGCTGGTGCAAGTCGGCCAGCAGGGCGACGGGCGCAGCAATGGCGCTCATCGCCAGCACTAGCACGGCTGTGGGCAGCAAGCGCTGGCCCAATCCATTGGCGGGGCCAAATACACAGGCGGATGTGAGCAGCGCTGCACCCGTGGCCACGCCGACAAGGAAGAAATACTGCACGGCCCAGGGCAGCCAGGCGGCTTCATAGGCGGGGGTCAGGAGTTCAATGATTTGCATGGGGTGACTCCTTTACAGGTGATCTGCCACGAGGCGGACAGTGGCTTGCCCGTAGACGCCATTGACGAATTCATCAGGCAGGCCGATGTAGAAGACGTGGGGCTTGGTCTTCATGTCGGGCTTGAGGACCTTGATCTCGTCCATGTGGGCCTCTTTGTATGCGTTCATGCGCTGGTTGATCTCGCTGTGCGCATCGTTCAGGTCACCAATCACGCGCGCGCCGCCCACGCAGCTTTCAACACAGGCGGGCAGCAGACCGGCTTCGAGCCGGTGCTCGCAGAAGGTGCACTTATCGGCGGTCTGCGTCTCGTGGTTGATGAAGCGGGCGTCGTACGGGCAGGCCTGCACGCAGTAGCCGCAGCCCACGCAGCGCTCGTTATCGACGAGAACAATGCCGTCGGTGCGCTGAAACGTGGCTTGCACGGGGCAGACGGGCACGCAGGGCGGCTCATCGCAGTGGTTACACAGGCGTGGCAGGCTGACCATGGCGGGCATGGAGTGATCAGGCTGGTCCACCTCGTACTGCAGCACGCTGGTGCGGAACTGGCCGATGGGCGGCTGGTTCTCGACCGAGCAACTGACCGTACAGGCCTGGCAGCCAATGCATTTGCGCATATCGACCAGCATGCCAAAGCGCTTGCCCTCCATGCCGGGGCGGCGCGTGGGCTGGAATGTGGGATCACCCGGCAAGGCGGCGCGGGCGGTGCTGGCAATGCCAAAGCTGGCAGCGACTGCAATCAAATCCTGCAAAAAACCGCGCTTGCTGGGGGTTGTCACGGCACTGGCAGTAACACCGGGGCTGGTGGGGGTGGCGCTATTGCTGCAGGCGCAGCCTGTGCCGTTGCTGGAGCAGCCGGAAGATTCTTGGGGTTGAAGTGGCATGGCCCTTCCTTTCATCGTCGCACTGGCACCAGAACACTCTGATGCTTATGCATTAATAAGTATTAAATAAATACTTTTTATGCACTAATGACTATATGAATGAAGGGCGGCTGAGCGCTTGATTTGTATCAAACCCGCCGTGAAAGAAGACTTTTTCAGAGGGGAGCGCGTGCAATCGACCTATAACGGCTTCAAGCATGCAAGTAATTAATTAATGAAGAGTTAAGGAATGATGTGTTTTTAAGAGGGAATGAAGCCAGCGTTCTGTCTAGTAAAAGCACAACCTTGATTTCATCTCTGCAGTTGCATTGCGAGTCGCAGGAGGTCGCGACATTTGAATGGAGCCAATACTGAGCGGTTCGTTTCTGAGGTTGCACGCATGTGCTCAAACCCGTCTGCAGATGTGCAGTCTTTTTGAAGCCTGATCGCCTTGCAGGAAAGGGATTAAAAAAATACCCATCGGTGCCTGCATGTATGAGTCGTCCCTGTAGTGCAGCAGCTCCGCCCGTAACCGTCCGACACCAGACTTCGCGCGTGTGATGCTTTGAAGCTGTTGCTTTTATGTAAGATGGTCACATGCTGTGTTTGCAAGCGACGTTTTTTCTTCGCTCGTCAGCTATCTGTGTACTGATACGTGCACGTGATATCCCAATTCGTCATATAGAAAGGTTCGATATGTCACGCTCTGTTTCCGATGCCGTTTCCCATGCCCAAGACGATCTGGAAAAGCTTGTCAGCGATCTGCGTGGTCTGCTGTCTGCCCGTGAACTGGACAAAATGCCTGAGATCAGCGCACTGCGTCAACGTATCGATGACAGCATGAACACAGTGCGCGATTCCGCTGTTCGCGCTGCTCAGGACGCTGCTCGCCAGGCCCGCGAAGCCGCCGATACGGCTGATCGCTATGCGCATGATGAACCTTGGCGTGTTGCCGGTGCAGCTCTGGCTGTAGGTGCTCTGCTGGGCTTTATGCTGGGTCGACGTTAAAAGGCGCTGATTTCAAGTGCCTGTGAATTTGACGTCACTACTGGGTCTGGACTCTCTGGTTGCGCGCTGCCGATTGAATCTGACTGAGGCGGCCATGGCTGCTGAAGATCGCGTCGATCTTGCCCATCTGGAGTGGCGCCAGCACAAGCAGAGTCTCCAGACGCTGACCGTGCTTGCCATCGTTCTCGGTGCTTTGACGGTGGTTGTGCTCATGGTCCTGACGCTGGCCGTTCTGGTTCAGTTCTGGGATAGCGAACATCGCACTCTGGTGGCATGGCTGCTGGCTGGCGGTTGGGTCGTTATCTGGGCTTTGGGTTTATGGCGATTGATGGCTGCAGTCAAGCAACTGTCCAGCCCATTCAGGCTGACCAGGCATGAGTTCAAGTCTGACTGGAAAGCTCTGAAGGAGAAGATCTGACCATGACTCCTTCTCCTGAACTGAAGCCTGCAGAGAGCCCCGTCAAGCCTGTGGGACTGGATGCGGCACTGTGGGATGAAGCATCGCCAGAGCAAAAATTGGTGCTGACTCGCATCTCGCGCCAGCGAGCTCGAATCAAGGCCCGTGCTTCTGCCAAGGCTCAGGCTGCAGCCTTGCGCCATACGCAGCCTGCGCAGGTTGACGGTGAGGCTTCGCTGCCAGAACGTTTGGTGAGCTTTGTGCGCCTGCACCCCATCGCCACGGCTGCAGCCGGTGCGCTGTTGATGGTGGTGGGGCCGCGCAAATTGATTCGCTGGGGCAGTGTGGCCCTGCCTTGGGTGATGAAGTTGCAGCAGCGAAGCCGCGGCTGATTCACTTCTTCCTATCAAAATAGCCCGTCAGGCTCATGCTTGGCGGGCTATTTTTTGTTCTTTGGCAGCAGTCTAGGCTGCTGCTTCCGGCTCAAGGCATGTGCGCAATGGCTTCGGCAGCTTCTTTCACCAGGTCCGGGCCGCGATAGATCAGGCCGCTATAGATCTGCACCACGTCAGCACCTGCGCGGATTTTGCTCACGGCATCTGCGCCGCTCAAGATGCCGCCCACGCCGATGATGGGGTAGCGGCTGCCCAGGGCAGAGCGCAGCTGGCGAATGATCTGGTTGCTGGCTTCCAGTACGGGTGCGCCAGACAGGCCGCCAGCCTCTTCTGCATGCTGCAGACCTTTGACGGCTTCGCGGCTAATGGTGGTGTTGGTGGCGATGACGCCATCCATGTTGTGGCGCTGCAGCGTGGCGGCAATGACGCCGACCTGCTCTTCATCCAGATCGGGGGCGATTTTGACGAACACTGGCGTGCGCTTGCCGTGCTGGCTGGAGAGTTGCTCGCGGCGGTTGGCAATGGCTCCCAGCAAGGCATCCAGCGCTTCATCGCTTTGCAGCGCGCGCAGGTTCTTGGTGTTGGGCGAGCTGATGTTCACCGTCACGTAGTCGGCGTGGGGATAGACGCCATCCAGCGCCTTGATGTAGTCGCTGGTTGCTTCTTCAATCGGTGTGGTGGCGTTCTTGCCGATATTCAGGCCCAGCAGCATGGAGCCACCGTTGGCGCGCACTTGCGAGCGGCGCACGTTGGCCAAAAATGCGTCCAGGCCTTCGTTGTTGAAGCCCAGCCGGTTGATCAGCGCATTTTTCTCGGGGATGCGAAACATGCGCGGCTTGGGGTTGCCGGGCTGGGGGCGGGGCGTGACCGTACCCACTTCCACAAAGCCAAAGCCCATGGCGGCCAGCGCATCGATGCAGCGCGCGTTCTTGTCCAGACCGGCGGCCATGCCGACTCGGTTGGGGAACTCGAGGCCGGCCAGCTCAATCGGGTCATGGACCAGAGGGCGTTCCCAGGCTTTTTGCAGCAGCGTGTTCTGACCCTTGGCCATGAAATTCATGGTGAAGTCGTGAGCGGCTTCGGGGTCCATGCCGAAAAGAAGTGGACGGGTCAGTGAGTAAGGAATAAGAGACATGGAGATAATCGCAGGATTATCTGGATTTTCCCTCATGACGACACCTGCTGCACCCCTTTCTCAAGATGAACTGAAAACTTTGGTTGGACAAGCCGCCCTGAAATATGTGGTAACTGGTGAAATTGTGGGCGTGGGCACAGGCTCCACGGTCAACAAGTTCATCGATGCTCTGGCGACGATCAAAGACCAAATTCCTGGCGCGGTCTCCAGCTCGGTGGCGAGCACCGAGCGACTGAAGGCGCTGGGCATCACCGTGTTCGATGCCAATGAAGTGAAGCGTCTGGCCGTGTATATCGATGGCGCTGACGAGATCGACGGCAAGGGCTATATGGTCAAGGGCGGCGGCGCTGCGCTGACGCGCGAGAAGATTGTGGCCGCGTTGGCTGATCGCTTTGTCTGCATTGCCGATGAGTCCAAACGTGTCGATGTGCTGGGCGACTTTCCTCTGCCCGTAGAAGTGATTCCCATGGCCGCTGCGCAGATTGCACGCTGTTTTGAAGCCATGGGCGCAGGCGTGAGCGCGCAAATTCGCATGAAAGATGGCGCAGCGCTGGTGACTGATAACGGCCAACACATTCTGGATGTGCGCGGTTTGAAGGTAGCTGACCCGCTGGCGTTTGAGTCTCAAGTCAATCAGTGGCCTGGCGTGATCACTGTGGGTGTGTTTGCGCACCAGAAGGCGGCGGTCTGTCTGCTGGGCACGGCCCAAGGCGTGCAGACACTGAAGTACTAAGCTTTAGCGAAGTTTCTTCGCACATGAAAAAGAGCCACCTGCATCATGCTGGGGGCTCTTTTTTTATATGAAATGGATAGCTGCTTGCGCTTGCTAGACAAGCGCTGCAGGCTTATTTCATTGAAATAAAAGTGTTGGGCGTATCAGAAGCGCAGGCCTGCAGGGTTGTTCTGTGTGGAGACACCCGGTGCTGTAGCGGCAGGTTCGCGTAGAGCTGGGCGTTCGGCAGTTTTTTGCGGCTCGGCAGCAGCGGTAGGGGCTGTCAAGGGTTTGGCTGTGGCCGCTTTATAGGTTTTCGGCAGTTGTGACTGCGCAGGGTAACCTGCAGCATTCAGGTACTGGGTCCAGCTATCTGGGCCAAAGCCTTTGAGGTGCTGGTTGCCGATGGTGGCAAAAGGCAGACTGTCCTGGCCGCTGAGCTTTTTGAGCGCGGCAACATCGCTGCTGGTGTCAATCGTGCGTTCACCGTAAGGAACGCCGCGGCTTTGCAGAAAGTTGCGTGCTTCGTCGCAAGGCAAGCAGTCCTTGCCGGTATAGATCATGACTGGGTAGCGACTGGCGGTCTGGCGCAGTTCATAAGGCAATTGGGCGTTGGCCGGGGCGCTGCTTTCTGCGCTGCCTGTGGTTTCTGCGCTGGCTTTGGCGTTGCTATTGACGGCGCGATCAGAGTAGGTGACTCGGCCATCGGGGCCTACAGAGCGATACAGGTTTTGTGCATGGCTGACGCTACTGGCCATTGCGGCGCATGCAGTGAGAAACAAAACGGGCAGCAGTGCTGGACTTTGCGATGAAAATTTTTTGAGCAAGGGCAATGCAATCAAGGGACGTGACATTTCAGTCCTGAAAAATAGAGTGTGGGAGCGGCGCAAGCACCAGTAAACGGAGCATAGCGTGGACCGGCAGCGAAAGCAGAGCAAGAGGGCGTGCGTTGGGTGGCGAATCCCTTGCCTGAGTCAGTGTTTGTCAGCATTGCCCATGAGTCCGGCATAAAAAAGCGCCCCGGCGGGGCGCTCGTCTGGAATGCGCTGAGACTCAGGCGGTCTGGCTCATGCCTTGATGGCGCAGCAGCGCATCAATCTGTGGCTCGCGGCCGCGGAAGGCCTTGAAGGATTCCATGGCAGGGCGGCTGCCGCCGGCTTCCAGAATCGACTCGCGGTATTTGCGGCCGGTTTCGGGGTTGGGCGAGCCATCGGCCAGTGCGGTTTCTTCAAACGCCGCGTAGGCATCGGCGCTCAGCACTTCGGCCCATTTGTAGCTGTAGTAGCCCGCAGCGTAGCCGCCCGCAAAGATATGGCTGAAGGTATTGGCCATGCGGTTGTAGGCAGGGGACGGCAGCACCGCAATTTCAGCGCGAACCTTGTTCAGTAGCGCCATGAAGTCGTCCGCAGGGTTGTGCTCGGTGTGCAGCAGCATGTCGAACAGCGAGAACTCGATCTGGCGCAGGGTCTGCATGCCGGACTGGAAGTTCTTGGCCGCAATCATCTTGTCGTACAGCGTGCGGGGCAGGGCCTCACCGGTATCGACATGGGCCGTCATGTGCTTGAGCACATCCCATTCCCAGCAGAAGTTTTCCATGAACTGGCTGGGTAGCTCGACGGCGTCCCACTCCACACCGGCAATACCGGAGACATCGCGCTCGTTCACTTGCGTGAGCATGTGGTGCAAGCCGTGGCCGGTTTCATGGAAGAGGGTGATCACGTCGTCGTGCGTGAGCAGGGCGGGCTTGCCATCCACACCGGCCGCAAAATTGCAGACCAGATGGGCCACGGGCGTTTGTAGCTGGTGGTTGTCGGGGCGCAACCAGCGGGTGCGCACATCGTCCATCCACGCGCCGCCACGCTTTCCCTTGCGGGCCTGCGGATCCAGATAGAACTGGCCAACGAGTTGCGGGCCTTGGGGCGTGCTGCGTTCGATGCGGTAGAACTCTACGCAGGGGTGCCACACAGGGGCGGTGTCTGGTCGAATGGAGACTTCAAACAGCGTCTCCACAATCTTGAACAGGCCCGCCAGCACCTTGGGTGCGGGGAAGTATTGCTTGAGTTCCTGCTCGCTGAAGGAATAGCGTGCTTCCTTGAGCTTTTCACCAATAAAGGCCCAGTCCCAGGGCTGAGGATCCGCAATGCCCAGCTCGGCTTTGGCAAAGGCACGCAGGTCCGCCACGTCTTTTTCGGCGTAGGGGCGGGCGCGCTGGCCCAGGTCGCGCAGAAAGTCTATGACTTGCTTGGGCGAGTCGGCCATCTTGGTAACCACAGAGACTTCACCGAAATTCCGGTAGCCCAGCAGTTGAGATTCTTCGAGGCGCAGCGCCAGAATTTCTTGCATGACGGCTGTGTTGTCGAAGCGCTTGCCATCGCCTTCGGCCTGATCGGAGGCACGGGTCACATAGGCGTGATAGAGCCTTTCGCGCAATGCGCTGCTCTTGGCGAACTGCATCACGGGCAGGTAGCTTGGCATCTTCAACGTGAGCTTGTAGCCCTCTTTGCCATCCGCTTCAGCGGCGGCCTTGGCGGCTGCAATCACGTCGGCAGGCACGCCGTCCAGCTCGTCGGCTGCGGCGTAGTAGGCAAAGGCATCGGTCGCATCCAGCGCGTTTTCGCTGAATTTTTGCGCCAGTTCGGCAGAGCGTGCCTGAATGGCTGCAAAGCGCTCCTTGGCCGCGCCTTGCAACTCCGCGCCTGAAAGCACAAAGCCGCGCATGGCGTGATCCCAGGCCGCGCGCTGTTCTTTGTTCAGGCTGTTGGCGTCAATGGCTTTGTACTTGGCGTACAGGCGTTCGTCGGCACCCAGATTGGTCCAGAACTCTGTGACCTTGGGCAGGGCCTCGTTGTAGGCGGCGCGCAGCTCGGGAGTATCGGCCACGCTGTTGAGGTGGTTGACGGCAGACCAGGCCGTGCCCAGCTTCTCGGTCGCTACATCCAGCACGGCCGAGATGGCTTCCCACTGTGCCGGGAAATCCGGTGCGACAACGCTCTCCAGAGCCTCGCTGGCGCGTGCCAGCAAGGTGTCGATGGCGGGCGCCACATCCGCAGGCTGAATGCGGTCAAACAGGGGCAGGGAGGAGGATTCGAGAAGTGGATTGCTCATGCTGTATTAGGTGCCGGCAAGGTCGGGAAAATCAAGCGCTGCCATGGCAATATTTGCTATGGCAGTGATAGCGTCAGCCTGCGGTCAGTAGTGCGCTCCGCTGGCTTTAAGCCAGTGACAACGAGGAAGGGCTGCCCCGCACCGAGTTGTCCTCCCCATCCCGCGAAGCGAGAGAGGGGGAGCGGCAAAGCCGCTCAGGGGGTGTCAGCGCGCAGCGCGTTCCGCAGATTCCATGGTGTTGACCAGCAGCATGGTAATCGTCATGGGGCCAACACCACCGGGGACGGGGGTGATGTAGCCGGCAACTTCCTTGACACCATTGAAGTCCACGTCGCCGCAGAGCTTGCCTTCGGCATTGCGGTTCATGCCCACGTCGATCACCACGGCGCCGGGCTTGACCATGTCGGCGGTCAGCACATCCACCTTGCCGACGGCAGCCACGATGACGTCGGCCTGGCGGGTCATGGCGGCCAGATCAGCAGTGCCGCTGTGGGTGATGGTGACGGTGGCGTTGGCGGCCAGCAGCATCATGGCCATGGGCTTGCCCACGATGTTGGAGCGGCCAATGACCACGGCGTGCTTGCCGCGCAGGTCCTTCATGCCGATGGATTCCAGCATCTTCATGCAGCCGTAGGGGGTGCAGGCCTTGAAGCCGACTTCACCCACCATCAGCGCGCCGGCGCTGGCGACGTGAAAGCCGTCCACATCCTTGGCGGGGGAGATGGTTTCGATGACCTTGTGGTCGTCGATGTGCTTGGGCAGGGGCAGTTGCACCAGAATGCCGTGAATGCTGGGGTCGTTATTCAGCGCTTCCACGCGGGCCAGCAGCTCGGCTTCGGTCATGGATGCATCGTACTTTTCCAGCACGGAATGAAAGCCCACGTCTTCGCAGGCCTTGACCTTGTTGCGCACATAGACCTGAGAGGCCTGGTTGTCGCCCACCAGAATCACTGCCAGACCGGGCGTGATGCCCTTGGTCTTGAGTGCGGCCGCGCGGGTGGCGACTTCCTTGCGCAGTTGTTCGGAGAGAAGCTTGCCGTCGATGATTTGGGCTGTCATTGCTGGATTACCAATAAAAAATGCTGCTAGCCCTTGATTTACAAGCACTAGCAGCTATCAGAATAGGAGTTGGCTAAAGCGGTTGGGCTTGGCCAGTGCTCCTTGGATTATCTCGCGATTGGAGTGGCCTCCAGTTTCGCTGGAAGCAGTTAATGCACCGCGGCCGCTGCGGCTGCGGCCGCTTTTGCTGCTGCGCTGGTCTGGCCTTGACCCAGGGCGATCTTGAGCAGATCGGCCACGGTGTTGGCGTTGAGCTTTTCCATGATGTTGGCGCGGTGCGCTTCAACGGTCTTGATGGAGATGCCCAGATCATCGGCAATCTGCTTGTTCAGGCGACCAGCGACGATGCGCTCCAGCACCTGCGCTTCACGGCCGGTGAGCTTGGCCAGCAGCGCGTCGCGGCTGGCGGCTTGCTGATGGCCGGTAAAGGCTTCACGAGCGTGGTTGAGCATGCGCTCGACCAGACCCAGCAACTCTTCTTCGTTGAAAGGCTTCTGGATAAAGTCCAGTGCGCCCTTTTTCATGGTGTCCACGGCCATGGGCACATCGCCGTGACCCGTGATGAAGACGATAGGCAGGGGGGACTTGCGCTCGATCAGGCGATCTTGCAGCTCCAGACCGCTCATGCCACCCATGCGGATGTCCACGATCAAGCAGGCAACTTCGCGCGGGTCGTAGCGCGACAAAAAGGTCTCGGCGGAGTCAAAGCAACGCACGCGGTAATCCTTGCCTTCCAGCAGCCACTGCAGGGAATCACGAACCGCTTCGTCATCGTCAACTACGTAAACAGTGCCTTTTTTGGGTATCAAACTCATGCAATGGTCCTCTTTATGGGTTCGCTTGTCGTGGTGAGTGTTGTCGTCTCCACCCCCGTTGCCAGTGGTAACCAGAAAGAAAACCGGCAACCAGTGACCTCAGAACCATTGTAGAGGTTCTCTGCGTGCATTCGGCCGTGATGGGACTCGACAATCGAGCGGCACAGATTCAGGCCGATGCCCATGCCCTCACTCTTGGTCGAGAAGAAGGCTTCAAACAAGTGTTCAAGCACTTCGGGCGGCAAGCCCTTGCCTGTGTCTTCCACAGTGAATTCAACGCCTTGATGGTTCTCAAAAAGCTGGGGGCGAACACGCAGTTCCACATTGCGCTGACCCAGCGGGCGGTCAGACATATCAATAGACTCAGCACTGTTTTTCATCAAATTGATGAGAACCTGCTCGATCAGGATGGCATCCACCATCAAGGGCGGCATGCGCTCGGCGATATGGGAGGTGAGCTGCACATTGCGGCGGCGCAGTTCAATGCCAGCCAGCTCCAGCGCTTCGCTGATCATCTGCGAGACATCTGCCAGCATGCGGTTGGGTTCGCTCTTTTTCACAAAAGAGCGAATGCGCTGAATGATCTGCCCGGCGCGCTGCGCCTGGTGAGAGGTTTTCTCCAGCGCAAACCGCATTTGATCGGGCGTCAGCGTGCCGTTTTCAAGGCGGGTCAGCATGCCGGAGCTGTAGTTGCTGATGGCGGTCAGCGGCTGGTTCAGCTCGTGCGCCACGCTGGAGGCCATCTCGCCCATGGTGATGAGTCGGCTGGCGGTCTGGGCTTTTTCGGCCTGCTGGGCGGCTTGATCTTCGGCGTTGCGGCGCTGGGTGATGTCGGTGGCGATCACCATCTGGGCCAGGCGGCCATCCACCCAGCTCAGGTAGCGTGAGCGCACTTCCAGCCATTTGCCCAGGCTGGGCACAAAAATTTCGGCGTTTTCACTGCGCGTTTCGGTGAGAGCCCCTGTGGGCAGGCCCATCAGCCCATCTTCGTTTTCGGCTGCAGGTTGTTGGCGAAGCGGCAGTTTGCCGGCCTGCGCCACCAGTTGCAGATGACCTTCGGTGTGCGAGCCAAACCACTGGCGATAGAGCTTATTGGCAAAAAGTAGTTCTGCACTACCTAGTGGCGCTACAGAAACAGAAGCGTCCAACGCTTCCAGCACAATGGTAAAACGCTCATACGATGCGGAAAGCTGCTCGCGGATGCGGTTGGGCTCGGTAATGTCCGTCATGGACGACATCCAGCCCGTGTGCTGGCCGTGCGCATCAATCAGGGGGGAGACATACAGGCGCGCATCAAACAAGCTGCCGTTCTTGCGTTTGACACGCACC
Organism: Comamonas sp. 26; assembly: GCF_002754475.1. Classification (NCBI taxonomy): domain Bacteria; kingdom Pseudomonadati; phylum Pseudomonadota; class Betaproteobacteria; order Burkholderiales; family Comamonadaceae; genus Comamonas; species Comamonas sp. 26. Next base: position 2,107,166 of record NZ_PEFL01000001.1, on the reverse strand, counting down.
TGAAAGCCGCCCACGATGGTTTTGCCCGACAGTTCTTCGCGCAACTGCGAATGCAGATTGTCGTAGTCGTTATCAGGCCAGTAAGAGTAGGGCGGCACCTGGCCGACCAGGTCTTTCTCAGTCCAGCCCGTCATCTGGCAGAACGCGGCATTCACATAGGTGATGCGGCCTTGCAGGTCCAGTGCACGCATGCCGGTCAGTACCGAGTTTTCCATGGCACGGCGGAAGTTGGTCTCGGCCACCAAGGCCTCTTGTGCGCGCTGGCGGCGGCGGGTGTGGCGCCAGGTGGCCAGCAGCAGCCAGGCGGTCATGGTCGAAAGCGTGCCCACCAGCCAGAACAGGCCGCTGCCGACCACGCCCAGCGAGGTTTGATAAGCCTGCGCACGCATCATCAAGGAGTTGCCGACGGGGGAGACGGGAACTTCGTATTCATTGGCCAGGGCGCGCCAGTGCAGCAGCTCCGTAGGCGTCTTGCGCGGCGATAGTGGCGTGCCGGCCAGCACATGTCTGTCGCCATCCAGCATGGTGATGGCATAGCGGGCCAGCACTTCGGTGGGTGTGCCGTAGCGCAGCAGGCTATCCACCGAAAACTCGGCCAGCAGCTCCCCCTGATAGCGGCTGTTATTGCTAATGGGCACATGCAGCTGCAGCAGCGGCGGCAATTCATTGGGCTGCACCTTTTCCTGCACATAAATGGGCTGCAGCATCTCGCGCGCCTGTTCGTAGGCTTGCAGGGTCTGGCCAGGATGCAAGGTTTCGCCAACCACGCGCAGCTGGTCAGTGCTGACCGTGGGGGCGGACTGGCTGTGCAGTATCTGGCGCTTGTCGTTGATCCAGGTGATGGACTGCAGCTCGGGGAACTGGCTGATCAGCGCTTCGCTGCGGCCATCAAAATCTGCCTTGCGTACATCGCGGGTGCCGATGTCGCGGGCCATGCGCATCAGCTGCTCCTGGCGCTCAAGCAGGCGCAGGCGCACGCGTTGCTGGGCATATTCCACGTCGCGGCGCAGCGCTTCGTGTTCGCGGTCCACCTCTTCCGTGCGCAAGTACCAGAACGAGGCAATGATTGCAGCCATGAACATCAGCACCGATGCCAGCGGCGCCAGAGCCGCGTAGCGATCTTGTCGGGTGGGCGACAGGCTGCGCCACCAGCTGCGCCACCAGCGAACAGGGGCAGCAATGGATTGCGCGCTCTTTGCGTCCTTTTTTTCTAGCTCTTGATTGCTTGTTTGCATGCTGCCAGTGTAGGGGAGAGACCCAGTGGGTTTTGCGAGTATTCCTGTCGCTGAAAAGACAATTTCCGAGGCCTTCCCTGTATGTGCATTTGCAACATTTTTTTATATAGTGAAATCACAAAGCACGATTTGAAATTTAAAAAAAATGTGCGAAACTCTGCGGCGATCGACACAGTGAATCGGTTTAATCCGGGGAGCACCCGAAGGTGCTGTGCCACGCGTTATGCGGTGTGGTGCCAACTACACCCGCGTGATGCCGCACTCACTGATTCGGTGACAAAAGCTACCCCCTCTCGAAGGAGACACTCACAATGACAGCTCAGACTGATCCCAAAGGCGCTGGCTTGCCCGCCGGCCTGGACCAACAAGAATCGCGCGAGTGGATGGATGCCCTCTCTGCGGTGATCGACCGCGAAGGTGCAGACTACGCTCACAAGCTGATCGAAGATCTGCTTGAACACGCTCGTCAGAACAGCGTGGACATGCCTTTCTCGGCCAACACAGGCTACGTGAACACCATCGAAGTTGACCAGGAAGCCAAGTGCCCTGGCAACCTCGAGATCGAAGGCCGCCTGCGCGCCTACATGCGCTGGAACGCCATGGCCATGGTGGTCAAGGCCAACCGCTTGCACCCCTCTGACGGTGGTGACCTGGGTGGCCATATCGGCTCCTTTGCTTCGCTGGCCAATATGTTTGCGGCCGGCTTCAACCACTTCTGGCACGCCGAGAACGAAAACCACGGTGGTGACTGCCTGTACATCCAGGGTCACGTGTCGCCCGGCATCTATGCCCGCGCATACCTGGAAGGTCGTATCTCCGAAGAGCAGCTGCTGAACTTCCGCCAGGAAGTGGACGGCAAGGGTCTGTCGAGCTACCCCCACCCCAAGCTGATGCCCGACTTCTGGCAGTTCCCCACGGTGTCCATGGGCCTGGGTCCACTGATGGCCATCTACCAGGCTCGTTTCCTGAAGTACCTGCACGCACGCGGCATTGCCAACACCGAAAATCGCAAGGTCTGGGTATTCTGCGGCGACGGCGAAATGGACGAAGTGGAATCGCTGGGCGCGATCGGTCTGGCCGCTCGTGAAAAGCTGGACAACCTGGTCTTCGTGATCAACTGCAACCTGCAGCGCCTTGACGGCCCTGTGCGCGGCAACGGCAAGATCATCCAGGAACTGGAAGGCGAATTCCGCGGTTCCGGCTGGAACGTGATCAAGCTGATCTGGGGCAAGGGCTGGGACGAGTTGCTGGCCAAGGACAAGGACGGCGTGCTCAAGAAGATCATGATGGAGTGCAACGACGGCGACTATCAGGCCATGAAAGCCAACGATGGTGCTTACGTTCGCCAGCATTTCTTCGGCCGCGATCCTCGCGCTCTGAAGATGGTCGAGCACATGTCCGACGACGAAATCTGGAACCTGCGCCGCGGTGGCCACGATTCGCAGAAGGTCTACGCTGCGTTCAAGGAAGCCAACACTGCACAAGGTCAGCCTACCGTGCTGCTGGTCAAGACCGTCAAGGGCTTTGGCATGGGCAAGATTGGCGAAGGCAAGAACAACGTTCACCAGACCAAGAAGCTGAGCGACGAGGACATCAAGGCCTTCCGCGACCGTTTCAACATCCCAATCCCCGACAGCCAGATCGCGGACATCCCCTTCTACAAGCCGGCCGACGACACGCCGGAAATGAAGTACCTGCACGAGCGCCGCAAGGCTCTGGGTGGCTACCTGCCACACCGCCGTCAGGAAGCCGACGAGAAGTTCACCGCTCCTGCGCTGGACACCTTCAAGGCAATTCTGGAACCCACACCCGAAGGCCGTGAAATCTCCACGACCCAGGCTTATGTGCGTTTCCTTACGCAGCTGCTGCGTGACAAGAACATCGGCCCCCGCGTGGTGCCAATTCTGGTGGACGAAGCCCGTACCTTTGGTATGGAAGGCCTGTTCCGTCAGATCGGTATCTACAACCCCGCTGGTCAGCAGTACACCCCGGTCGACAAAGACCAGGTCATGTACTACCGCGAAGACAAGGCTGGTCAGATTCTGCAAGAAGGCATCAACGAAGCCGGCGGCATGTCCAGCTGGATCGCTGCAGCCACCAGCTACAGCCATAGCAACCGGGTCATGATCCCGTTCTATGTGTACTACTCGATGTTCGGCTTCCAGCGTATTGGCGATCTGGCCTGGGCTGCTGGCGACTTGCAAGCACGTGGTTTCCTGCTGGGCGGCACATCGGGCCGTACCACACTGAACGGCGAAGGCCTGCAGCATGAAGATGGTCACAGCCACATTCTGGCCAACACCATTCCTAACTGCGTGACTTACGACCCCACCTTCGCTCACGAAGTGGCCGTGATCATGCAAGACGGTCTGCGCCGCATGGTGCAGAACCAGGAAAACATCTTCTACTACATCACCCTGCTGAACGAAAACTACCCCATGCCTGGCCTCGAAGCTGGCACGGAAGAGCAGATCCTCAAGGGCATGTACATGGTCAAGCCTGGCCAGAAGGTGCCTGACAGCGGCCTGCGCGTTCAACTGCTGGGCTCCGGCACCATCCTGCGCGAATCGTTCTTCGCACAAGAGCTGCTGGAAAAGGACTGGGGCGTTGCTGCCGACGTCTGGAGCTGCCCATCGTTCAACGAACTGACCCGCGAAGGTCAGGACGTCGATCGCTTCAACATGCTGCACCCACTGGAAGCCGCCAAGGTTCCATTCGTGGCACAGCAGCTGGCGGCTCACCCCGGTCCAGTCGTTGCTTCGACCGACTACATGAAGGCTTACGCCGAGCAGATCCGTCCTTACATGCCCAAGGGCCGCACCTACAAGGTGCTGGGTACCGATGGTTTCGGTCGCTCCGACTTCCGTTCGAAGCTGCGCGAGCACTTCGAAATCAACCGTCACTACATCGTCATCGCTGCACTGCGCGGCCTGGCTGATGAAGGCAAGATCAACGCGACGACTGTGGCCGAAGCGATCAAGAAGTACGGTATCAACACCGACAAGATCAACCCGCTGCACGCCTAAGAACGGGAGATATCGAACATGGCATTGACAGACATCAAAGTCCCCGACATTGGCGACTTCTCCGAAGTTGGCGTGATCGAAGTGCTGGTCAAGGTGGGTGACACCATCAAGGTCGAGCAGTCCCTGCTGACCGTGGAATCCGACAAGGCTTCCATGGAGATCCCTTCGAGCCACGCTGGCGTGGTCAAGGAGATCAAGGTCGCTCTGGGCGACAAGGTCAAGGAAGGCTCCGTGATCGTGGTGCTGGAAACCGCGGAAGCGGCTCCTGCTCCGGCAACTGCTGCTGCGGCCCCCGTGGCTGCGGCACCTGCACCCGTGGCCGCCGCTCCTGTAGCTGCTGCTCCGGTCGCTGCTGCGCCTGCTGCATCGTCCACCGTGGACCTGAAGATCCCCGATATCGGTGACTTCAAGGACGTAGCTGTGATTGAAATGCTGGTCAAGGTGGGTGACACCGTGGCCGTTGAGCAATCGCTGTTCACCGTCGAGTCCGACAAGGCCTCGATGGAGATCCCTTCGCCTTCGGCTGGCACCATCACGGCGCTGAGCATCAAGCTGGGCGACACCGTCAACATCGGTGACGTCGTGGGCCAGATCACCGTGCAAGGCGCTGCTCCTGCAGCAGCACCTGTGCAGGCAGCGGCTCCCGCTGCTGCTGTGGTTGCCGCCCCTGTGGCTGCTCCCGTTGCTGCTGCCCCCGTGGCCGCCGCTCCTGTGGCTGCCGTAGCGCACAACCCCACGGTTGCGCCTTCGGGCAAGCTGCCCCACGCATCGCCTTCCGTGCGCAAGTTCGCTCGTGAGCTGGGCGTGCCTCTGGCGGAAGTCAAGGGTTCGGGCCAGAAGGGCCGTATCACGAATGACGACATTCAAGCCTTCACCAAGTCGGTGATGGCCGGTGCCGTGCAGACCCTGGCTCAGCAAGCTGCAGCTCCCAAGTCTTCCGGCGGCAACGTCGGTGGCCTGGAAGTGCTGGCATGGCCCAAGGTCGACTTCGCCAAGTTCGGCCCGGTGGAACGCAAGGATCTGTCGCGCATCAAGAAGATCTCGGGCGCCAACCTGCACCGCAACTGGGTGATGATCCCCCATGTCACGAACAATGACCTGGCCGACATCACCGAGCTGGAAGCCTTCCGCGTCTCGACCAATGCCGAAAGCGCAAAGGCCAAGAGCGATGTCAAGGTCACCATGCTGGCTTTCGTCATCAAGGCACTGGTTGCTGCACTCAAGAAGTTCCCTGAGTTCAACACCAGCCTGGACGGCGACACACTGGTCTACAAGCAGTACTTCAACATCGGTTTTGCCGCTGACACGCCCAACGGTCTCGTTGTGCCCGTGCTCAAGGATGCCGACAAGAAGGGCATCATGCAGATCAGCCAGGAAATGGGCGAGCTGGCCAAGAAGGCCCGCGACGGCAAGCTGGGTGCAGCCGATATGCAAGGCGGTTGCATGTCCATCTCGTCGCTGGGCGGCATTGGTGGTACCAACTTCACGCCTATCGTGAACGCACCTGAAGTGGCGATTCTGGGCCTGTCCAAGGGCCAGATGACTCCAGTGTGGGACGGCAAGCAATTTGTGCCCCGCCTGATGCTGCCTCTGAGCCTGTCGTACGACCACCGCGTCATCGACGGCGCGCTGGCTGCACGCTTCAACGCCTATCTGGGCGCCGTGCTGGCGGATTACCGCCGCATCCTGCTGTAAGTCAGAGCAAGAGCAGGCCGGTTTTGAAAGAAATCGGCCTGTAGCGCATATCCAACATGCGCAAGCTGCTATCAAAACTGATGAGCTTGCGCTTCACCTTACTGCCTTGTGAGTGAGATGAAGAACCTGAGACAGCACCCCATCGAGCATGTGCGCGGCGTCATCCCCGGCATCCGGCCTTTTCCGGATGTGGCGGAGGTATTTGCCGAGCCGGTCAACAAATACGCGCGGCATTTTCTGCCGCTGGTAACGATTGACCTCGCGCTGCTGGATGACGCCTGGAGCGGGCCGATTCATCTCATCGTCCCCTGTGAGCCCCATGACGGGCGCGTAGGGGAGTGGGGCGCTGAGGAATTTGGCAATGCGCTGCTCAAGCCTGACTGGCTTGCTTTCAAACTAAACAACGACGGCAAGTACGAGCTGCTGGGTGACTGGCGCTACTTCATGCTGGAGCAGGAACGTGCCGACTGGGCTGAAAAAAAGCACAGCTGGCGCGAAGTGCGGGACATGCACCGTGACTTGGTCAAACGCGGCGTAGAGCCACCGTTTGTACTCGATCACGAAGCGAAGTACTCGTGGAACGACATCATGGAGTTGCACTACGCGCTTCAGCACGCAGCCTATGACCAGTCCCGCCGGGACTTTCTGGCCAACGGCTGGAACGCTGCCAACTCCTGGGATGACCCGGCGCAAGTGGCCAAGCTGCCTTTGTATGAGGCAGGCACCGATTGCTACGAAACCACCTCTGGGCGCTACCTGCTGGGCGTGCTCGGCGGCCCCTCATGGGGTGGCAACTGGAGCAATCTGACCAATGAGCTGCTCAGCGGCATCGGCACGGACGATGGTATTCACCCCATTCACCCCGAAACCGGCGCGCACTTTGAGTTCATCTGCAGCGCCAATGCCGACGCCTTCACGGCCACTGGCACGGAAACCCTGCTGTTCTTCGAGCCCGAAAGCCGCACTGTACTGCTGACGTTTGACTGGAGCTGAGGCGCAAGCCCCGTCTTCAGACCGAGACAGACCCCGAGACAACCCGTTTGAGCTGCCTGTAGCGTCAGGCAGCACAGAGACAAAAACCAAGATAGGAGCGCATATGAGCCTCATCGATATCAAGGTACCTAACATTGGCGACTTCGCCGAAGTTGGCGTGATCGAACTGCTGGTTCAGCCCGGTGACACCGTGGCTGTGGACCAATCGCTGTTGACCGTGGAGTCCGACAAAGCCTCCATGGAGATTCCCTCCAGCCACGCTGGCGTGGTCAAGTCCATTCTGGTCAAGGTCGGTGACAAGGTTGCCGAAGGCTCCGTCATCATCTCGCTGGAAGCATCTGCCGGCGCTGCCGCTCCTGCACCCGCTGCAGCAGCTCCTGCTCCCGTGGCCGCACCGGCTGCCGCTCCCGTGGCTGCAGCTCCTGCTCCCGTGGCCGGCAACTTCAGCGGCACCGTAGACATGGACTGCGACGTGGTGGTCATCGGCGGTGGCCCTGGCGGCTATTCGGCAGCCTTCCGCGCAGCCGATCTGGGTCTGAAGGTCGTGCTGGTCGAGCGTTACAAGACGCTGGGCGGCGTGTGCCTGAACGTGGGTTGCATCCCATCCAAGGCGTTGCTGCACGTGGCAGCAGTGATGGACGAAGTCAAGCACCTGGAAGTGGCCGGCGTGAAGTTTGCCGCTCCCGAAGTGAACATCGACCAGCTGCGCGGCCACAAGGAAAAGGTCATCGGCAAGCTGACCGGCGGTCTGGGCCAGATGGCCAAGATGCGCAAGGTCACCATCGTGCGCGGCTACGGCAACTTTGTCTCGGCCAACCACATCGAGGTTGAAGAGACCACAGGTGACGGCCAGGAAAAGACCGGCAGCAAGAAGATCGTTCAGTTCAAGAACGCCATCATTGCTGCGGGCTCGCAAGCCGTGCATCTGCCCTTCATGCCCAAGGACCCCCGCGTGGTCGATTCCACCGGCGCCCTGGGCCTGAAGGAAGTGCCAAAGCGCATGCTGATCTTGGGTGGCGGCATTATCGGCCTGGAAATGGGCACCGTTTACAGCACGCTGGGCGCACGCCTGGATGTGGTGGAAATGATGGACGGCCTGATGCAAGGCGCTGACCGCGATCTGGTCAAGATCTGGCAAAAGATGAACGCGCCGCGTTTCGACAACATCATGGTCAACACCAAGACCGTGGGTGCCGAAGCCACGCCCGAAGGCATCAAGGTCTCGTTCGCTCCTGCCAAGGACGGCGTCACCGTGCCAGAACCCCAGACCTACGATCTGGTTCTGCAAGCTGTGGGCCGCACGCCCAACGGCAAGAAGATCAGCGCGGAAAAGGCTGGCGTGGCTGTGACCGACCGTGGCTTCATCGAAGTCGACATCCAGATGCGCACCAATGTGCCCAACATCTTCGCCATCGGCGACATCGTGGGTCAGCCCATGCTGGCGCACAAGGCCGTGCACGAAGCGCATGTGGCCGCTGAAGTCATCGCTGGTGAACTGCAAGGCAACAAGGAACTGGCCGCTGCCGCCTTCAACGCCCGCGTGATCCCATCCGTGGCTTACACCGACCCCGAAGTGGCATGGGTCGGTCTGACCGAAGACCAGGCCAAGGCGCAAGGCATCAAGGTCAAGAAGGGCCTGTTCCCCTGGGCCGCCTCCGGCCGCGCCATCGCCAATGGCCGCGACGAAGGCGTGACCAAGCTGCTGTTTGACGATTCCCCCGAAGCCCACGGCCACGGCCGTATCCTGGGTGGCGGCATGGTCGGCACACATGCCGGCGACATGATCGGCGAAGTGGCTCTGGCTATCGAAATGGGCGCTGACACCGTGGACATCGGCAAGACCATCCACCCCCACCCAACCCTTGGCGAGTCCATCGGCATGGCAGCGGAAGTGGCCCATGGTTCCTGCACGGACGTGCCACCTGTGCGCAAGTAAGCGCAGCGATCAAGCCTTTGAGTTTGTTCAATAAAAAAGGCAGCCTTATGGCTGCCTTTTTTATTTTGATAGCTGTTTGCGCTTTCTGCTTATGGGTTTGAAAGCATTTTGATGCATATGGGCGGCAGGGGGGCTGTGACTGGCGTTATGCGCCACCCTCTCAATGCATGGTTGCGCGATTATTTGAAATTGCTGCGCCACTATTGCACCGTCGTCCAGCAACTTGAGCGCGATGTCATTGCGTAGAAGTCAGGGTCCTGATTCTGGACGAGCTGCGCCTCTTGCACGAAGGTCTGCTGGCGCGTTTAGGACTTGTTATAAAAAAGGCAGCCTTCGAGCTGCCTTTTTTATTTCGATAGTTGCTTTCGCTTGATGTCTACGCACTAGATGACTAGCGGTTGTAAATTTTTAAGGAATTAGGACTTTCCGAGGCTGTGACATGTATACGGTTTGGCTGCATCAATGCGTCCTAAATGGGTGAAAACAAAGAAGACTATCAATATTGAAGTCTCGCTTTGTGTGGTAAGTGCTGTTGGTTATTGAAAGGCGTACTGGCTATGCGCAATGAAATATAAAAGCTGGCTTATGATAAAGAAATAATCTAGGATTTCTTGTTTTTTGTTTTTGGATATTTTTTAAGGTTTTAATAGATTTTTCTTTTTTTTAATTTTATTTCAAACCCATTGTCGCAAGATATTTCATAGTGCGAGTCGCTGCGGTTGATATCGTAGAAAGTAATGGTGGAATCTCTGTTTGAGAAATGTTCGATTTTATTAATTAGTTTGGAATTAAATTGATCTAATCCAACACTAAAGCAAACTTGTATTCTTCTGCCAAAATTAATAAATCTATCATGTATCGATGCAGCAGTGGCTGCATCTACTTTATAAAACTTTATATGGTCTGAATTATAAATATGATGTAGATCAATTGCGGAGTGGCAGTTGTTGTTTTCTTCAAAAAGAAAAACCTTAATGAAACAATTTTTAGGTGCGTTATTAACGATGTAGTCGATTAATTTTTTTGATTGTTTATTTATGTATTGATCATATATATAAATTTCTTTTTCTACTTTTATGTATTTTTCTAAAATTGAAAATTCAATTTTTCCATTACTCTCCATGACAATAGTTTTGTATGGATTTGACTGAATCATTGGTTTTTTGAGGAAATTTTCAACATAAATATTGTCAACATGATTGATAATATGTTTTCCACATTGATTTATCGATGAAATTTGCTGATCGCAAAAATAACTTGCTCTCCCATAATGATTCCAATTTGGAACGTATTGTGATAAATGTTCTGCGCCATTTTCTCCGTCGGCATTTAGGATGCAGTTGTTGAGATATATTGAGCTAAACCAATCTTGAAACATTGGATTTTCTCCTAGCTCTCGGTTGTAGTCCTCTAGGACCTCATCGTTGATAGCGATAGCTGTCGAGTGAAATAACGCATTCTTATAATCGCTTAGAGTAATTTCTCTGTTGAATATTTTTTTAATTGCATCAACGTGGTAAAGAATTCTCACGAGAACCTCCCAGCATTTTTAGCGTAAATTGATATGCTTGATCGAAAAATCCTGCGGGCCATTTGTCTGCAAGATCGCCATTTTCATTTAACTTGAGTAAGGAGTAGATTGAATTTTCTTCAGAGTTCTTTTTAATATAAATTATTGAAATATCATCATTTTTTATTTTTCCAGAATGAACAGCAAGCTGTAGTCCTCTGATAAGGTGTTCGCTGTGAGTTTCAATAATGAATTTTCTATTAATGCTTAAATCATTAATTAGTATCTCTGATAGTTTTGTCTGTGTTTCTGGGTGTAAGTGTAGCTCTGGCTGCTCAAGTATTAAAACCTGGTTTTGCTCAAGAAGGTTTGCTTGCGTTATTATTGGTAATATTTGTGAAATTCCAAATCCAACGTCATTGATTGAATCAGTATGTTCGCTGGATTCGGTTGCAATACGAATTCTCGTAATTTCATTGCTTGTATTAATTATTAGACTTTTCCCGAATAATTTTTTGAAATCTGAATTTATTTTTTGAAAAATTGATCTGAATCTATGCTGAGAATTTAAGTTTGTTAGAACGCTGGGTGTGTGTTCTCCAGCTGCTCCAACATAGTTGGAGTTAGCGCGTTTTATACTAAATCTTTCTGGTTTATTTCTTATTGGGCCTATGTAGCTGAAATTTTTATTTAATGCTGTTCCAATGGATGAAAATAACCCGTCAAGTAGAATGGAAAGTATTTTTGAATATATTAATGAATCTGGGCTTGTTTGATGGCTGGTAGATTCAAATTTAAAATTTTTCGTTATTTTGTAAGAGGTTTTTTTATTGCTAATATTTTTTGTTCTAAACGTCTCTAATGCCTTAATTACCAAAGAATTTTCTGATATTTCATCAATATTGTTTAAGTCGATAAAGTATGATACATTTAGTATGTCTTGCTTCTGTAAATTTTTTCTGTAAATGTTGACTGTTGATTTTTTCCCTTTAGAAAAAATCGCAAATGAAATATTATTTAGGATGGACTGATCGGTTTCTTCGTTGAAGCAGTATTCAATAGTAAAGCTCAATCGATCGATTACTACATCAACACCCTCAATAGAATCATTTTCGTCAAAATCTATTTCTCCAGAAAATTCAACATTATTATCTGTCTTGTGGTTGAAAGCAAAGTCATGATACGAACCTAATTCGACCAAACTACCCCTTGATAAGAAATGTTCTCCATCATTTTCAAGAGAGAAGGTTTGTTTTAAAGCTAAAATTGCTTTTATTATCGAAGTTTTTCCAACGCTGTTTGGACCAACTAAAATAATAATTTTTTTATTCAAATTGATATTTATGTCTTTAAATTTTTTGAAATTCTTTAATCTAAATGATTTGAGATGCATAGTTTTTAAATATGAGTGGAACTAAGATTTTTACTTATAAACTCGAAGTGAGCAAAGGCTTCTGTTCTGAGTTATCCCGGGCAAGCTATTACCTCGTTTGTCAATGCCTGCGAAGGCGGCCTCTTGTTGCGGGCGACTGCACCGCAGAGTGCAGACGCATAGACATCACTTTTGCGGCAACCTGTTTGAGCGGAGTGCCATAGGCACGCAGTGAGTTTTGCCGCACCGCAGCAAGAGGTTGGCGGCGCAGGTTTGCCCGCAGGCGAAGCCGGAGGGACGCGGGTAGCAGGGTTAGGCTCTTTGCCTACTTTCTGGTCACAGAAAGTAGGGCGCCAGCCGGGGCGAAACCCGGCTCCTGTCCGTTAATCAGGCATGAGGCTAAATCAGGCTCTAGAGCTTATGCATACTACGCTGGTAGCTACCAAAATTAACTTCATATCGTCGCCAGCGACAGAGGCTGGGTCTCGCCCCGGCAGGCGAGGTACTTTCTTTTGCTTTGCCAAAAGAGAAGTACCCAAAGAAAAGGCGACCCTGCTGTCTGCGTCCCTTCGCTGCGCTACGGGCAAACCTGCGTCACACGATTCAGTCTGCGGTGCCGCCCAACTCGTTGAGCGGCTTTGCCGCTACGCTCAAACAAACGGCGGCAAGTCAGTTCACGAAGCAACGCTGTCCTACGGCAGCGCTGCCCGCAGTCTGATCCACGTGCCGCAGGCGCAGACACAAGGGGTAGGAACCGGGAGCGGACGGCCTGCCTGATTTGTAACGAAATGACTTCTAGCGCTTATTCCAATTGCGGTGGCAGCTATCTATTTTGATAAAGAAGCTATTCCGGCTCCCTTGCCCTTTTGCCCGCGCCTGCGACGGCGGCCTCTTGTTGCGGGCGGCTGCACCGCAGAGTGCAGCCGCATCGTTATCACTTCTGCGGCAACCTGTTTGAACGGAGTGCCAAAGGCATGCAGTGAGTTTTGCCGCACAGCAACAAGAGGTTGGCGGCACAGGTTTGCCCCGGAGCGCAGCGGAGGGGACGCGGCAGTAGGGTCTGGCTCTTTGCCTACTTTCTGGCCAGAGAAAGTAGGTTGCCCGCCGGGGCGAAACCCGGCACCTGTCCGTCAATCAGGCATGAGGCTAAAACAAAATAACAAGCCAAAACTTCCTCAACCCCAATCACAATAATAACAAGCAGCTATCAAATCAGTATCGCTTTGTCGCGAGCGACAGAGGACGAACCGTTTGCTTAATTTACCGATCAGGAAATATGACTTATTTCTCAAGAGATTTGGCTTCATAATTTCCCGAACGGGAACTTTCTAAAGTAGCCACACCATGCCAACCATTCAAACCACCAACCAGCTGGGCACCGCCTTGCGCACCGCCCGCAAACAACTGGGGCTGACCCAGCCGCAGCTGGCTTTGGCCGCAGGGGTGGGAACACGTTTTATTGTGGATCTGGAGGCTGGCAAGCCCACGGTGCGGCTGGAGCATGTGCTGCGGGTGATTGATGCGCTGGGGGGCGAGTTGCAGTTGGGCGGCTTGCCGGATGCGGTACCTGAAGACGCTGCTAGCCGGGCGGCAGACTTGTGCAACTGATCGAACAGCGCTGCGCCTTGACGCTGCGGCGCATGGCCTGAGCGTGCCTGTGTGTGCTCGCACGGGTGATTTCGTCTTTGAAACGGGAGCGCAGCGATACCTATTAAATTTCCCGAACGGGAAATATGTGCTGGAATTAGCCGCTTCAAATCAAAAATTTCCTGATCGGGAAATTTCAGATTTCATAGCTGTTAGTGCTTTCTGCATAAGCGCTTGTGCCTGATTTTATTGATATTGGATACCGCTGATTTCAGCGCTAGCCTTAAAAACCATCCATAGATGGAGACAGCCATGCCCAGCCCAACCCCCGACTTTTCCAAACCGCTCAACGCCGCCTGCCATTGCGGCGCAGTGCGCTTTACCGTGCTGCTCAGCGATGGCCTCAACACCGCGCGGCGTTGCAATTGTTCGTTTTGCCGCATGCGCGGTGCCGTGGCCGTGTCGGCAGAGCTGAGCGGGATTGAGGTGCAGCAGGGGCAGGATGCGCTGACGCTCTATCAGTTCAACACCGGGCAGGCCAAGCATTTCTTTTGCAAGCACTGCGGCATCTATACCTTTCACCAGCGGCGCTCGTCGCCGCATCAGTACGGCGTGAATGTGGCGTGTATTGAAGGCATGAGCCCGTTTGACTTTGCTGAGGTAGCGGTGAGCGAGGGGCGCTCGCACCCCAGCGACCGCAAGAGCGGCGCTGCTGCGGGCAAGCCGGTGGTGGCAGGCTGGGTGCGTTATGAGGCGAATTCGCAGGCCGAGGCGCAGCTCAAAGAATCATTTTGATAGCTGCAAGCGCTTAGCAAATGACTCACACCACGCCGGAATGCGGCGGCTGTTGAGTGCTGCACCCGCCGTCAGCCATATGCATGGGAAGAGCTGTGAGCTTGATTAGCGTTGCTTGAGCAGCGCGCCAGCAGTTTGTCGCAGGGCGAGGCTGGCCATGCGCCCGGCAGCGCGCTCAGACTTCAGAACTCAGGCTTCGGATATACGCGCGTACAGGCGTTCCAATTCCTGCTCCAGCGTATTGCTTGGTAGTTTGCTGTTGCCGCGGCTATACCAGTAGCGGGCGTTGCTCAGATCGCCTTCGACCCGGTGCAGGTAGCCGTGGATCTGGCAAGACAGCTCGTCTCCGTGTTTTTGCACCATGGCATGGGATTCTTCCCAGTGGCCGGCTTTCGCCAGTTCCAGCACTTTGAGGTGATCGCAGGTCATTGTCTTTCCTTGTTAGATGCTTGCTCGCGTGGGGTGCGGCGGTTGACAGGTTTGCGTGGTGGCCCTGCAAGTGGGCTGCTGGAGCAGAACCACGCCTGTGGTCCAGGTCACATATCCCGACACATGGGCGCAAAGGGCGCGCGCGGCAAAGTTGCGCAATCCGTGTGACACGGAACCTTATGATTTTGATAGCTGAATGCGCTGATTGGACGAGTGCTTTAGCCCGTTTTAGGTCAAAGCATTGTTGCGCTAGCTGTGCCTGTTGCAGCGTCTTTCAGCGGTGAATTTCAGACAGAAAATCCACATAAAAAAGACCCACGCCAAGTGCATTGGCTGCACCTGTCGTGGGTCTTTTTGAGGGCTTTGACTTTGGGCTCAGGCGCTTTGAAGCGCGCTGAGTCTTTTCAGGCTTAGCGGCTCTTGGCTCTTATTGGGCTTTGGCTTTGCGCATGGTGGTCAGCATCAGCACCATGACGGAGAGGATCAGCATGACCAGCACCAGGTAGATGCTGTATTGCTTGTTGCCTGTGTACTGGGTCATCACACCGGCCAGCATGGGGCTGGCTGCGGAGCCAAGGTTGCCCAGGCTGCTGATGAGTGCGATGCCGCCTGCGGCCACGGCAGGCGAAAGGTAGTCGCTGACCAGGGCAAAGAAGAGCGGGGGCAGGGCGGCCAGGCCGATCAGCGTGAAGGCCAGGGAGATCAGCGAGCCTTCCAGGTGGCCGTGCATTTGCAGCGTGATGACGAGGCCGACAATGGCCAGGCCGGTGGCGATGAAGAAATGCCAGCGGCGTTCGCGGAATTTGTCCGAGCTGGCGCCGAAGGCAATCATGCCGAACAGGCCCGCGATGAACGGAATTGCCGAGTAGATGCCGACATGCAGCACGTCCTGCACACCCAGACCCTGAATGACGGTGGGCATCCAGAAGACAAACAGGTAAGTGGCGCCGTGCATCATGAAGTAGGCCAGAGACAGGGCGTAGACCTTGGGGTCGCGCAGCAGCTGGCTCAGGGGAGCGCCGTGGCCGCTTTGGTGTCCATGGTGACCGTGCGCGCTGGCCTTGCCGCCAGCTTTGCTGTCGTTGGCCAGATTGTGTTGCAGGCGGGCTTTTTCCTCAGCGGTCAGCCACTTAGCGTCTGCAGGTCGGTCTTGCAGGTAGAAATAGAGGATGACGCCCAGGATGCAGGCGGGTGGGCCCTGGATGAGGAACAGCCACTGCCAGCCGTGCAGGCCATCGATGCCATTCATGTACTTAAGGATGGCACCGCACAGGGGGCCGGCGACCACGGCCATGCCCATGACGGCGGATAGGAAGATGGAGATCACCCGGCCACGGCGGGCCGAGGGATACCAGTAGGTGAAGTACAGAATGACGCCGGGGAAGAAGCCGGCCTCGAACGCGCCCAGCAGAAAACGGGCCACGTAGAACTGCATGGGGGTGGAGACCCAGGCCATGGCCGTGGCGATAATGCCCCAGATGACCATGATGCGCATCAGAGTCTTGCGGGTGCCGATTTTCTCCAGCAGCAGGTTGCTGGGCACTTCAAACAGAAAGTAGCCAATGAAGAACAGGCCCGCGCCAAAGCCGTAGGCCGCGTCGCCAAAGTCCAGCGTCTGCTTCATCTGGATTTGCGCGTAGCCAATGTTGATGCGGTCGAGGTAGGCGACCATGTAGCACAGCAGCAGCAGGGGCAGCAGACGCCAGCTGACCTTGGAGTACAGCGCATTGTCTGCAGCGATGTCGGGGCTGGCCGCCTGGGTTCGGGGTGGGGTGCCCTGAACAGTGGTTGCGCTTGGATTCATCTTGGTCTTCTTGAAGTGGGTGTATGACGGCGAGATCGGGTGTGTGCGGAGCATCTCTTGGGGAGCTCCTGCACAGCTTGCGCACTGGGCCAGGGCTGGAAACCGGCTCTGACTGCGCAGGTCGAGCGGGTTTGTTCTAGGGTTGGCGGGATAAACAGGGCTTGAGCCTGTGTGCAGATCGCGCCGTGCTGGCGTCTTGATGCGCCGGTTCAGAGTCAATCGCCTTACCTGTATCGCGGCTGTCTGCGTGGACTTGCGCGCGTTTGTCTTCTCGTTTTTGATTCATTGCGTACCTTCGCCATTTGTCTCCGAACCCCAGCGGCCCGCAAGGCAGAGCGACAAGGTTCTGGCCCAATGTAGGTTCAGGCGTTGCAGCAGACTTAACGCTTTATGCAAGGCGATTGTCATATTGCGACAACAAGGGTAAACCTTGGGTGCGCTTGGCAGGGCTGAAAACGGGTGGTTTTTGGGGGCCGGAATCGACGTGCTGTCGAGGGGGAGCGCCGGTATTTCGTCACTGGAATACGGGCGTGAATCGGATGCTGGCGATCCGGGTTTCCACTGATCAGGCGCAGCGGCGAGTACAACGCTTGCCTGCCCCCATTGCAGGGGCTTAGTCCCAATTTTTTGGAATTGGCGAATTGTGCGCGAGCCTGCTCGGGCACTCACACCCGTTTTGAGTGATTCAGCAGGAACTGGCATCCGCTGAATCACTGTTTTGATAGCACCCAGCGCCTGATTCGTAAGGACTGGGTGCTATTTAACGATCAAGCCTTTTTCAGGAATTCGGACTTGAGAATGAACGGCCCCTGATCCGTCTTGCAGTCCACATCGTGGTCGCCGTTGTCATAGACGAGGCGAATGCCTTTGATCTTGGTGCCTTTCTTGATCACGGTGGACGAGCCCTTGACCTTCAGGTCCTTGACCAGCAGCACGCTGTCGCCATCCGCCAAAGGCGTGCCGTTGGCGTCTTTGATGATACGCGGGCCGCTGTCTTCGTCGTCAGCCGCAGCGCCTGCTGACCATTCATGGCTGCAGTCGGGGCAGATCAGCAGATCGCCGTCAGGGTAGGTGTTGTCCAGGCCGCATTGGGGGCAAGTGGGCAAAGAGGTAGTGCTCAAGGAATCGCTTTCAATCAAGAAGAAAAAAGGAAAAAGCAAGGAAGAAGGCAGAGCTTAGCTCTTGCGAAGTAGTGGCAGGCCGCGGTGCGGATTGTGGGTGCTGCGCCCTGGGTGCCTGTGCTCTGTTTTCTATGTTTTTGATAGCTTCTAGCGCAATATGGATAAGCGCTTCAGCGGGTTTTAATAGATTTTCTGACGCTTATTCGTAGTCAAACTCAGCCCGGTAATCATCGGGGTTGATGCCTTCGGCGCACAGCGGCTCGACGAGCCGAAAGCGCGTGATCTTGGCCGATGCGGTGATATAGCCCTTGATCACGCAGTCGCAGGTCACGGGGCTTTTGGCCTCTGCCGCCAATTGCTCAATCACCCGCGTGGTCTTGCGCCGCGCCAGCATGCGAAAAAGGGCCGGCACATGGGCCAGCAGGCGTTTGAGCAGGGCTTCGGCCTCGGGCAGCCATTCGCCTTGCTTGGGCAGCTCGGGCACAAAGCCCCATTCGTCTTCGCTCAGCGGCCGCCACAGCACAATGGAGTGTTGGTCGCCATCGCTGACGCAGGCCATTTCTTCCAGCTCAGGCGTTTTCATGGGCGCGTAGCGGGTGCTGCAGCCTGCGGCCAGCAAAGTGTCATAAGTGGTCTGCACCTGGCTGACCTGCAGGCGTAGCGACAGGCTGGATTCGACCCGGCTCACCTGCGCCAGCCGCAGCGTGGCGCTGCCAGTATCGATGTCCACATAGCCATCGCCCCGGTGTACTTCGGCAAAGTCGATCACATCGCGCCACAGCTGGGCGGCGCGCTCCAGATCGGCGGTGGGGACAACAAGATGACTGATTCCAAAAAACATAGCAGGCTTCGCAGAGCATTCAAGGGGTTGCCGATGATAGGGCTCTGAAGACTGGCCTGTGCTGATCTGCCTCAAACGCGGCGGTTGTGCTCAGGCACTGCGGTGGGTCTCCATTGAACGAGGGACTGTAAAAAAGGCCGTAGCGCTATGAGTCGGCATTGGCTACCCGATCGGCTGGTCGGTCTGAAACGCCTGAATGCCCTGCATGCAGTACAGCAAAAAGCGGTTGGCGGCGGGCGAGAGATGTCTGCCGGTGCGGGTGATGAGCTGCATCTCCGCATCCTGAAACGCGGGGTTGTGAATAGGTATGGCGCGCAGGCGGCCGCTGGCCAGAGCGGCCGTGACGGAGCAGGGCGGCAGCAGGGTCACGCCCTGGCCGCTGCTGACAAAGGCCAGCAGCACGCTGATCAAATTGCTGGTGAGCGCGGGGCTGAGGTGAATTTTGTCGGCGTGTTCGGCATACTCAATCAGCTGGCGAATGCCGTACACCCCTTGCAGCATGGCGATGGGCCACTGGTTCAGCTCTTGCAGCGAGGTGTGCGTCGCGCTGGCCAGAGGGTGCTGGGCGTGCACGATGGCGTGCATTGGCTGGCGAGCGGTGCCGCGGGCGGTGATGTGGCTGTCGGCGGGCGGGTAGTAGACCAAGCCGATTTCGGCCGCGTCTTCGCGGATACGGCGCATGATTTCGGTCGTGCCGTAAATCTCCAGCGAGATGCTGACGCCGGGGTACTGCTGGCGAAACTGGCGAATCGGCCCGTCAATCAGCTCTTGCGCAAAGCCTTCGCCGCTGACCACGCTGACGCTGCCGCTGTGCAGGCCGCGCATGGCATCGACCTTGGCCAGCATGTCATGCTGGTGAGCGGTGTGCTCGCGGTGGTAGTCCAGAATCAGCTGACCGGCTTCGGTTGGCACCACGCCGTGGCGGTGGCGCTCCAGCAGGGCCAGGCCCAGCTCTTCTTCCAGCAGGCTGATCTGGCGGCTGACGGCCGAGGGCACGATGCCCAGCTTTTCGGCCGCAGCGCGCACCGAGCCGCAGTAAACGGCTTCAAAAAGATAGCGGGCGCGGGAGTCTTGGAAAGCAGGCATGGCTGATTGTCGTCGCTAGATAAAGTCTGTAAACCTACGTATGTTCACTTTTTTAGAACAGAAATGTGAAGTCTATGCAATATATGCATTGTTATATTCGACGCCCGCATGGGTGAGTGCCAGCTTGGGCTGGCTGTGCCCATTTTTCAGGGTTCATAGCTATTTCAGTGCGTCGGCAGCCGCCGTCGTGCGCAAGGAAGTTTGATGCGTACAGAGGTGCAGCCAGCCAAGGCAGCGTTGAAGATGAGCAGTGTGGCGCAAGTGTTTGCGCTGGCGCTGGGGATTGCGGCATTGTCCGAATGGCTGGGGCCGCTGCCCATCGCTCTGGGCGTGGGCAAGGTGGTGTTGCTGCCCATGATCTGGGCGCTGCTGATCGGTCTGGTACTGGGCCTGCTGCGCAAACGTCTGCCCGGGCCGCTGCAGCTGGGGCTGTATAGCCAGAATCTGGCTGCCGCCGTGCTGTCTTGCGCGCTGTTTTTGTTTATTGCCAAGCTGGGCTTGCTGGTGGGCGGCTCGCTGCCGCAGCTGGCGCAAGTGGGCTGGGGTCTGGTGCTGCAAGAGCTGGGCAACCTGATTGGCTGCGTCGCACTGGGCATGCCCGTGGCACTGATGCTGGGCATCAAGCGGGAGGCGATTGGCGCCACTTTCTCCATCGGGCGTGAACCCGGCCTTGCCATCATCGGCGAGCGCTTTGGCATGGACTCGCCCGAAGGCCGCGGCGTACTGGCCGAATACATTACCGGCACGCTGATCGGCGCGATCTTTATCTCGCTGCTGGCGGGCTTTGTCTCCAGTCTGAACATCTTCCACCCCATCGCTCTGGGCATGGGGGCTGGCGTGGGTTCGGGCAGCATGACCGCCGCCGCTGTGGGCGCTATTGCCGCCCAGCACCCCGAAATGGGCGACCAGATCGCCACCTTTGCCGCTGCGGCCAACCTGATCGCCACAACCGTCGGTACCTATTTGACGCTGTTCATCTCGCTGCCGCTGGCCGTGCGTGCTTACCAATGGCTGGAGCCTATTCTGGGCCGCAAGCGCAAGGCTGCTGCGGTGGAAAAGACCCTGGCCGCTGGCGCTGCAGACGAAGAAAAAGTGGATGTACCGGCGCTGAGCCTGGGCATGCGCCTGCTGAGCTGGGTCTGGGTGGGTGTGATGGTGCTGATTGGCAACCGCATTGGCTATGGCATTCCGGTAATGGATGCACTGCCCGGCGTGCTGATCATCATTGCTGCCGTGCTGGTGGGCGATCTGATCTACGTGGGCACGCGCCGCAAGCTGCCTGCCGTGTGCTGGATTTCCTTCATCGCCATGGCCATGACCTTCCCGCACACCCCTTTTGCGGCTGAAATTGCGGCCATGACGGCCAAGGTCAGCTTCCTGGCCATGATTACGCCCATGCTGACCTTTGCGGGTCTGTCGCTGGCCAAAGACATTCCTGCCTTCCGCCGCCTGGGCTGGCGCATTGTCGTCGTCTCGCTGCTGGCCAATGCCGGCGTGTTCCTGGCGGCCACCATGATCGCTCAGACCTTTGTGCACACGCTGTAAACGAAGCAACGCCCTATGCTGAACACTATTCAATGGCCCGGCCAGCAAGCCATGCAAGCCTGGCGCCATGACTTTCATCGCCACCCCGAAACCGCGTTTCAGGAACACCGTACCAGCGCCCGTGTGATCGAGCTGCTGACCAGCTTTGGGCTGGAAGTGCACACCGGCCTGGCTGGTACCGGCGTGGTGGCCGTGCTCAAGGGGCTGCGTGGCGCTGGCCCATCCATCGGCCTGCGTGCCGATATGGATGCGCTCAACGTGACGGAGCTGAACCAGTGCCAACACGCCTCCACCCATACCGGGCGCATGCACGCCTGCGGTCATGACGGTCACACCAGCATGCTGCTGGGCGCCGCGCAAGCGCTGGCATCGCACCCCGACTTTGCGGGCACCGTGCACTTCATCTTTCAGCCTGCGGAAGAAAACGAAGGCGGCGCGCGCGCCATGATTGAAGATGGCCTGTTCAAGCGCTTCCCCATGGATGCGGTGTACAGCATGCACAACTGGCCCGGCTTGCCCGTGGGCACGGCAGCGGTCCACCCCGGTCCGGTGATGGCTGCGTTTGACATTTTTGACCTGACCTTGATCGGCAAAGGCTGTCACGCTGCCATGCCGCACCTGGGCAAAGACGCACTGCTGGCCGCCTGCCAGCTGGTCACGCACCTGCCTGCACTCATCGCCCGTGAGCAAGAAGTGCACAAGCCCGCCGTGCTGAGCGTCACCAGCTTTAACGCCGGCGACACCTACAACGTCATGCCCGAGGCCATCAAGCTGCGCGGCACGGTGCGCTGTTTTGACATGCCCCAGCGCGCGCGCATTGAGCAGCGCTTTCGCGACGCCATTGCCGCCACCTGCGCCCTGCACGGGCTGGAGGCCCAACTGGACTACCGCGTCAGCTACCCAGCCACCATCAACAATGCCACGCATGCCGAAGTTTGTGCCGATGTGCTGACGACGGTGCTGGGCGAAGGCCAAGTGCGCCGCGACATGGTGCCCAGCATGGCGTCGGAAGACTTCGCCTTCATGGCGCAAGAATGCCCCGGTGTCTATATCTGGCTGGGCAATGGTGAAGACAGCGCATCGCTGCACAACCCCAAGTACGACTTCAATGACGCCAACTTGCCGCTGGGCATGCGTTACTGGGTAGAACTGGTGGGCGCGCTGCTGCGCGATGGCAAGCTGCCTGCATAAGCTTTCATAAGCCAGCATTGGCATCCATGAAAAGCCGGGCTCTGACCCGGCTTTTTTGTGCCCGCAAAAAGTTTGCAAGGTTTGAAAATTGATAGCTGCTAGCGCTTTCAGAATAAGCGCTAGCGGCTTGTTTGATGCTGAATTTCGGGTGGAGTCTAAAACCCCTGGAATTGCAATCATTAGTCGTTTCGGTAGAGTGCTGTATAAATAAACAGTATTTCGATAATCGTCCAACGATTTCGATCTCCATCATGGAAACCATTGCCAAACTCAGCATCCTGGCTGATGCCGCCAAATACGACGCCAGCTGTGCCTCCAGCGGCGTCAAGGGACGCAATTCGCTGGGTGGCAAGGGCATGGGCTCGTCCGAAGGTATGGGCATTTGTCACAGCTACGCGCCAGATGGTCGCTGCATCTCGCTGCTCAAGATCTTGCTGACCAATTTCTGCATTTACGACTGCCGCTACTGCATCAACCGTAAAAGCTCCAACGTTCAGAGGGCGCGCTTTACGGCCGCTGAGGTGGTGGCGCTGACGCTGGACTTCTACCGCCGCAACTGCATTGAGGGGCTGTTTCTATCGAGCGGCATCATTCAATCCAGCGACTACACCATGGAGCAACTGGTGGAGGTGGCGCGCAGCCTGCGTGAAGACCACGACTTTCGTGGCTATATCCATCTCAAGACCATTCCCGATGCAGCGCCCGAGCTGCTGGCGCTGGCGGGCCGCTATGCCGACCGGCTCAGCATCAATATTGAACTGCCCACCCCAGAGGGTCTGCAGCAGCTGGCCCCTGAAAAAAACGCCAAGCAGATTCAGTCGGCCATGGGCGATGTGGCCCGGCATATCCAGCTTGCCAAGCAAGAAGGCCGTTCTCAGGCGGCGAGCAGCATCATCTCGCTGCCCGGTAGCCAGCGCGTGCGCCGCGCCAGGCCGCCGCGCTATGCCCCGGGCGGGCAGAGCACGCAGATGATTGTGGGGGCGGACGATGCCAGCGATGCCGCCATTTTGCTCACCAGCAGCGGCCTGTACGGCGGCCACGGGCTGCGGCGCGTGTATTACTCGGCCTTCAGTCCCATTCCCGATGCCTCGGCTGATTTGCCGTTGCAGGCACCACCACTGCTGCGTGAGCACCGGCTGTATCAGGCGGACTGGCTGATGCGCTTTTATGGCTTCGCCCATCAAGAAATCGTGCTGCCCGGCAGCGGCGGCATGCTGGACCTGGAGCTGGATCCCAAACTGGCCTGGGCGCTGGCGCATAGGCAGCACTTTCCCATGAACCTCAACCGTGCGCCCAAGGAGTGGCTGCTGCGCGTGCCCGGTCTGGGCGTGCGCAGCGTGCAGCGCTTGTTGATGGCGCGGCGGGGGCGCAGCTTGCGGCTGGCCGATCTGCAGCAGCTGCGCATTGCCACGGCCAAGGTGCTGGCCTTTGTGGAGCTGGCGGACTACCACCCGCGCCGCGCTGATCTGGAAAGCCCGCTGCTGCGCCAGCAATTGCTGCAGCGCATGAGTCATGGCGTGGTTCAACAAAAGCATAGCGGTATGCGCTTGCCAGATATGGGCTTGAGCGCAAAAACATCTCAGCTTTCTTTGTTTGACTGATTGTGTTGAGTGGCTGAGATGGACACAAACCCTGAATCATCCAGCGCTGTATCCCGTGATTTTCTGGTGATCGAGCTGGCCCAGCCGGATGACTTTGACGGCTTTCGTCAGGCTGCCCGAGTGCTGCTGGCCTTGAACGCCGAGCCGCATGCCGTGCGCTGGCGCTTTTGCCAGCCGCTGGCGCAACAGATGCCAACGCAGGATTTGTTTGCCGCCGATGAAGCGGGCAGTGTGGTGGGCAGGGCGCTGACACCCGATGCGCTGGACCAGTTGCCGCTGCCACCGACCCAGCCGTTGCGTCTGGGTAAGAGCCAGCTGTCCACCTTGAGGCTGGCCTGCTGCCACAATCTGGCCGGCCGCTTTGCGCTGTGCTATCGCTGGCTGCATCGTTTGCAGTCAGACCACAGGCTCCGCCTGGATGCTCTGGACAGTGACTGGCGTGAGATCGAACGTCTGGCCAAAGCGGCGGGCCGCGAGATTCACAAAATGCATGCGTTTGTGCGCTTCAGACCTGTTCCCGGGACGGAGGCCGACGGGCAGGCCATGCAAATCGCATGGTTCGAGCCCGAGCACCATGTGCTGCGCGCGGCTTCGGGCTTTTTTCGCCGGCGCTTTCCCAATATGCGCTGGGCAATTCTCACGCCGCAATGCAGTGTTTACTGGGACTTGGAACAGTTGCTGCTTGCCCCTGGCAGCACAGCGGACCAGGCTCCAGAGCCGGACGCGGGCGAGCAACTGTGGCTGACCTATTACCGCTCCACCTTCAACCCGGCACGCCTCAAGGAGCAGGCCATGCAGCGCGAGATGCCGCGAAAATACTGGAAAAACCTGCCTGAAGCAGTGCTGATCAGCGAGCTGGTGGCGGGGGCCCGTGGTCGTACCCAGCGCATGCTGCAAACCTGAGCCAATGCAAAGACAAAGACAAGGGATCGCGCCGCGCGTCCACTTGTGCAGGGGCTCTGGTTTTCGCCCGTCTGCTTTGCTGACAGCGTGTTTTGTTGCTTCGCAACATGCACGTATCATGACTTCAGTGCCTTGCCAGTGCGGCTGAGCAAGGCGTGCGCGGTGGCTGTGTCTGCGTCACGCAGGTTGGCAGCCATCTCCCGCAGTTGTTGCACCCGGCTTTTCAGCCATTTCTGACAGCGGTTTCGCTGTCCTTCACGCAACGCTGCCTGCAGCAAGTCGGATTCAAGGCTTGGCTTTGTGTCCGACATTGAGACAGGAGGGCGCCGATGTTGTCCGCATCGCAAACGATTCTGAACTGGTGTGTCTTGGTTATCGCCGCAGCTTTGCTCGGTCATCTGGTTCATCGCTTTACTGGTTACCCGCGCATGCTGGGTTACACGCTGGTCGGGCTGGTAGGCGGCTGGCTGGGGTTTGGTGATTTGCTATGGCCGCTGCAAGGCAGTACTTTGCTGCTGCTGGAGGTCGCGGTGGGCGTGAGCCTGCTGCTGGCTGCCTCACAGTTGTCCTTGCCCTGGCTGCTGCGCCAGCCGTGGCTGATCTTGCAAAGTCTGGGTGAGTCGCTGCTGACGCTGGCGCTGGTTGGCGGGGTGCTGCGGGTGCTGGGCTGGGATTGGTCTGTGGCTCTGGCGGTGGGCGTAGTGTCCATGGCTGCGTCACCTGCTGTGTTGCTGCGCATTGCCGATGATCTGCGTGCCAGTGGTGCGGTTACCGACAGAAGCCTGCTGCTGGCCACGATCAGCACCTTGCTGGCGCTGCTGGGCGCGCTGGTGTTGACCGTGGTGTTTCTGCCTGTGGCCGCCGCTGCCGGTGGCGGGCTGCAGTTTTCAAGCGCCGGTCTGGGGCGTTTGCTGCTCAGTGTTCTGTTCACCTTGCTCTGGGCTGCGTTGCTGACAGCCGCTTTCTGGCCCGTGCTGCGCTGGCAGTCTTCGCGCAGCGACACCACGGCCTTGTACCTGCTGGCTGCCATGGTCGCAGTGTGTCTGCTGGCCCAGCAATGGGGCGGTTCTGCCGCGCTGGCCTTTATGGTGGCAGGGCTGCTGCTGCGCAATCTCAGCCCCCGGCCGCTGGTCTGGCCTCAGGCCTTTCAGGCCGGCAACGCCATGCTCAATTTGCTGATGTTTGTGCTGGTGGCCAGCATGGCGGCGCAGGTCGGGCTGTCGCTTGCTCTGATTTCAGTCGTGGCAAGCGCCGTACTGGCAAGGCTTGTGGCCAAATTTTCTGCAATTTTGCTACTGGGCAACGGCACGGCCATTGGCTGGCGCAGGCAGTGGCCTGTGGCGTGTGGGCAGATCGCGCTGTCGGGCGTGGCCTTGCTCATGGTGTCTGCGCTGGTGCAGCAATGGTCGGTGTTCAATCTGGGCGTGGCCCAGCAACTGGCGGCGATTGCTCTGCCCATGATTGCCCTGTGCGAGGTGCTGGGCGTGCTGCTGGCTGCCAGCGCCCTGTGGCGCAGCGGCGATGCTCACCGGGGTGTAGGTCGCGCCGCATTGCAAAGAGGGGAGAAGCGCCATGACAGCTGAAACACAATCTCAGAGCCCTAAGGAGAAGCTGGGCGAGTTCGCCCTGTCGCAAGCCCTGTCGCTGGGCGTAGAGCTTGAGCTGCAACTGCTCAGCACCCATCACTACGACATGGCGCCTTATGCGCCCGACATGCTGGCGCTGCTGAAAAATGCCAAGGTTCCCGGCTCCATCGTGCCCGAGGTGACGGCCAGCATGATCGAAATATCCACCGGCATCTGCCAGGATGCGCAGGATGCCTATGAGCAGCTCAGCGTGACGCGCGATGCACTGGTCAAGGCCGCAGATCGCCTCAACATCACACTGGCCGGTGGCGGCACCCACCCGTTTCAGCAATGGCACCAGCAGCGTATTTATGACAAGCCGCGCTTCAAGGAGATGACGGCGCTGTATGGTTACCTGACCAAGCAATTCACCATCTTCGGTCAGCATGTGCATGTGGGCTGCCCCAGCGCGGACGATGCGCTGATGATGCTGCACCGCCTGTCGCGCTACATTCCGCATTTCATTGCGCTGTCTGCCTCCAGCCCGTTTGTCCAGGGGCAGGACACGGCGTTTGATTCAGCCCGGCTCAACTCCGTTTTCGCGTTCCCGCTTTCGGGCCGCGCACCGTTTGCGCTGCACTGGGAAGACTTTGAGCGCTACTTTGACAAAATGGCGGCCACGGGCGTCATTCACAGCATGAAGGACTTTTACTGGGATATCAGGCCCAAGCCCGAGTTTGGGACGGTGGAGGTGCGTGTGTTCGATACGCCGCTGTCGATTGACCGCGCGGCCCAGCTGGCGGCCTATGTCCAGGCGCTGGGGGCCTGGTTTCTGAGCGAGCAGCCGTTTGAGCCCAGCGAAGATGACTATCTGGTCTACACCTATAACCGTTTTCAGGCTTGCCGCTTTGGGCTGGACGGGACCTATGTGGACCCGGTGAGCAGCGAGCAGCATTCACTGCGTGAGCATATCGCGCTGACGCTGCAGAAAATCAGCAGCTACGCCCCGGCCAATGGTCGCAATGCGCTACAAGATTTGAAGCAGGTGCTGGGGCCGCAGGGCAACGATGCCTGCTGGCTGCGCGAGCGTTATGCCAAAGTGCAGCAACTGCCTGAGGTGGTGCGGCAAGCCTCGCTCAGGTTCAGCGGACGGGGGTGAGTCGGGGATGATGGATGGAGGTCAAGCGTGAATCGCGGATGAATCGATAAACCGGGCGAAATGTGCTTGACGTGCGAAGTTGCAAATCTTTACGATTGCGGGGTAAGAAGGCCTGAATTGCTTTTCTACTTCAGGTCTTGTTTGTCTCATCGCATCTCACAAGCAGTGCCTGCCATTATTCGAGATGAACGAATTCATGGTTGCTACCGTCATTCTTGGCATGCTCTGCGTGCATCTGCTGTGTTTTTGCGTCATGTTCATGCTGATCAGCCGTCGGCTGCATGGCAAAAAAATGGGCATGGAAGTCTTTGCGCTTGGCAATCTTCTGCTGGGCTGCGCCTACATCATGCAGTTGCTGGGCGGCCAGCCGGGGTGGAGCCTGATCAGTGCGCTTAATCACACGCTGACGCTGTGCGCGCCCGTCACCTACCTGCTGGGGGCACTGCATTTTTTCAATCGCCCGGTGCCGGTGCTGCGGTCACTGCTGGCGGTGGCGGTGATCTATACCAGTGCTCAGGCGCTGGTGCAATGGACGCTGGGCCAGGAAGCGCGCCAGGCCCTGCTGGCTGCATCTTGTGCCTTGCTGTTTCTGGGCATGGCCAGTGCGTTGATCAGCGGCATACGCAGCTTTGCCAAAGACACGCCGGTAGAGACGGTCGTGCTGGCCCTGTTGATTGCGGGTATTGGCGTGCTGAACGCCGTGAAGTTCGCATTCATCTTGCAGGGCGGCCTGGAGGCGTTGAACATGAACAGCCGCTTTCAGACGCTGTTTTACCTCTATATGTCTTTTCTGGGGACTGTCATTCCGCCAGCCGCCGTCTGGCTGGTTCTACGCCGTCTGACGGATGAACTCAGCGCCATGGCCGCGCATGATCCGCTGACACAGCTGCTCAATCGCCGTGGTCTGCTCAATGGGCTGGAGCAGCACTTTGCCTCCAGAAATGCTGCACCGGCCCATATCTTGATCGTGGACATTGACCATTTCAAGCGCATCAACGACAGCTATGGCCACAAGTTTGGCGACATGGTGCTGTGTCATGTGGCCGAGGCGATTCAGAAAAGCACCCGCAAGAGCGATCTGAAATGCAGGCTGGGCGGTGAGGAGTTCTTGATTGTCTGCCTGGGGCTGGAGACGGCAGAAGCCATGAGACTGGCCGAGCGCATACGTGCTGCGATTGCGCAGATCGAAATCCCGGGCGTCAGCATGCATGGCCCCATTCGCTGTACCGCCACCCTGGGCGTTTCAGCGCCGTTTATGGGCGTGCAGTCATTTGATCATCAGCTGGCGCTGGCCGATGCCGCTCTGTATCGGGGTAAGAAATCCGGGCGCAACTGCGTGCAATGGGCTGGCCCGGAAGAGGCTTCTGTCGAGAAGCCAGGCGATCAGGCGGCCACGACCTTGACGGTGTAACCCTTGCCGCTGGCAATCACGTCTAGCAGGCGGTCGATATTGGGGTGCGCACCGGGGCGGGCCTTGGCGTCTTCGGTATGCTCGGCAAACAGCTGCAGACCTTCTTCAGCCGCCGCGACATTGATGCTGCCGTGCTTGGCAAATAGCGCGTTATAGACGGTGACAGAACCGGTTTTGCCCGGCGCATTGGGAATGCTGGCGGACAGATTGCCAGCTGCATCGATCAGTTGCAGCTCGGCAATATGAGCGATAGAGGGGAGTTGCTTGAGGTTGTCGGCAAAGGCCATGGTGTGCTCGCGTGAGTTGTCGTCGAAACCATGGATTGTGGGCCATGCACAGGTCTTTTTGCTCTTCCTCAGTCCGGTTGGGTCATTGCGTGAGCGACAGGAACGCTGGCCTCTGTACTGGACTTTAATGCGCGCAGGGCTTGCTGCATTTGCTCAAGGTGCTGCTTGTACTCGGGCAGATCGTCCAGCTCATGCATCTCGCTCTGCATGACGCTTTGTACTTGCTGGGCAAAGGCAGACCACTGGGGCGTGTCCATCAGCGCATGGGCGGTTTGCAGCAGATCAGGCTGAGGCACATAGGCCAGAGACAGCTTGCGCACCACATTCAGCGCAAAAGGCGGGCACAGCAAAATTTGCACCGCGATGGAGCGTGCGGTGGGCCTGTCACTTTTGTGGTGATGCCAAGCCAGAACGCTGATGCAGGCCGTGCACAGATAGATCAACGCCAGTGTGATGAGCTGGGCCAGTTCTGAATGCAGCACCAGCAGCGAGGCAGGCAGAGCCATGAACAGCAAAGCGCCCAGCAGGTAGAGCGGCAGGGCGAAAGCTCTGAAACTGCGGGCGTGTGTGGCCAGCGCAGTTGCGGGCATTACATCGCCTGGCAGCGTGATCTGCGTGGCATTCCAGCGCAGGCGGTACACAGGCTGATGAATGGCAAAAATAGACGGCCACAGCAGCCAGTTTTGGCGCAACTCAAAGCCCTGGCTTGCCAGCTGTGCCAGCCAGCCACGGCGGCTTTTGCGCAGCAGGCCTTCTTCGGGCTTGAGCAGCAGGGCGGCGTCGTACAGATAAAACAGGCAGATGATCAGAACAATCTGCACCTGCGTGGTGATCGTGAAATACAAGGCGCAGTGGCTTTCTAAAAACAAACCCCGCGATCTTAGCGATACGCGGGGGTGTGAGCTAGGGCGCTGAATCAGCCGATCAATCAGCCATTTAAGCAGCCGGTTTTTTATTCAGCAGATTTTTTGCGGCCAAACAGCTTGCCAATACCGGCGAACAGGGCGACAGCACCGGCGATAAGGAACTTCCAGGTCGCTGCCAGAAAGCCGCCAATAATGCCCCACAGGCCCTTTTTGGTGGCAACGGCTGCTGCACCGCCCAGCACCAGCGCACCTAAGCCGATAGCGGCCACCTTGTCGCCATTTTTGAACTCGGTATAGGTTTGGCCGCTGTTGTAGTCGAAGCCGGTCAGCACTTTCTGAAACTCTGCGGTGTTCTGGCTCAGGGTCTCGGTGTCAGACACAAGAGTAGCCGTCATCACGCCACCACGACCAAGAATGCGCGAGGTGTAGTTCACATTCTTCTCGCCCGACTCATCGCGCAGACGCAGGCCCCATTCCAGGCGTTTGGTTGCCGTGTCGTAGTGGGGCGCCACCTGCCAGCCGTCGGTATAGAGGGCGGCCAGACCCAGTTTTTTGCGCTCTTCATTGCCGGCCTTGTCGCCAGACTTCATGGACTTGAGCAAATCGTCTGCATCGATTTTCTCGTCGTCCTTCACATAGCCGGTGTCGTCATAGGAGAAGACGGCAAACCAGTCCAGCGATTTGGGTGCTATCAAGAAATGATCGCTGGTGGGCGGGTTGCCAAAGGCTTGCAGCAGCTTGGAGGTATCGGCCTGACCCAGGAAGGCATAGCCCGATGGAATTTGAACGCTGGCCTTACCGGCGATTTCGCCTTTGCCGCTTTCCTGCCAGTGCAAGGCCTTGATTTCAGCAGGCAGCTCTGGCGCGGATTCGGTCTTGGCCCACGCCCCCAGAGACAGTGAAACGCCGAGCAGGGCGGCGGCAATGGTTTTGATCATGCAAAGAACTCCCGTGTTATGAATGTATTGAGGAAATTATTTCTATCAGATGTTGATAGCGTTATGCAAACAGCAGTGGCTGCAACTGATGTAAACGCGCCGCAGCGCCAGGCAGGCGGAAACTGAGCTGACCAAAGCAGCGAGATTGATAGCGCCGGGCGCTTGTAGCATCAGGGGAAACTGCTTTATCTCAAAGGAATATCTCATGGCTGTGACTGAGACATCTACCCAGACTCCCCACTCTTCATCCTTTTTGGCATCGCACGCGCATCTGGGTATGGGCAGCTGGCATCTGGGCCAGGGTCGCCGTAGCTGGGATGAAGAAAAGCGGGCCTTGCTGACCGGCCTGCAACTGGGGCTGACGCTGATCGACACGGCCGAGATGTATGGCGACGGCCTGTCTGAAGAGCTGATTGGCGATGCGCTGCGCGACTGGCCCGCCAGTCAGCCGCAGCCTTTTCTGGTCAGCAAGGTGCTGCCCATGAATGCCAGTCGCAATGGGGTTAAGCGTGCGTTTGAAGCCAGCGCCTATAAGTTGGGGGTGGACTGCATCGACCTGTACCTGCTGCACTGGCGCGGGAACACCCCTCTGGCGGAGACCGTGGGCGCACTGGAGGAGCTGAAGGCGCTGGGCAAAATTCGGCACTGGGGCGTCTCTAACTTCGATACCGACGATATGCAGGAGCTGTGGCAGGTGCCCGGCGGGCGCAATTGCGTGGTCAACCAGGTGCTCTACAACGTCTTTAGCCGAGGCATTGAATATGACTTGCTGCCCTGGTGCGTGCAGCACGGGGTGACCATCATGGCTTATTGCCCGCTGGGGCATGCCGAGCTGGTAGATGAAACGTTGCTGGCGGACATAGGCGAGCGGCATGGCGTCAGCGCCAGTGTGGTGGCCCTGGCCTGGGCCATGCGAAGCGGTAATGTGGTGGCTATCCCCGAAAGCGGCTCAAGCGAGCATGTGAGAGATAACGCCCGGGCGCTGCAGCTCAAACTCAATGCGCAAGATCTGGCGCTGATTGATAGAGCATCGCCTGCTCTGCTCCAAAAAGAGCCGCTGGATATTCTTTAAGAGCTTAAACAGGCTCTAACCAAGATGGATACTCCAAAGCCGTGCCTGCTATGCCCTATGCTAGATAGTTGACATATCAGCTACCTGAGAAAAAGAGACAACACGGTGGAGACTATCGAGACAATGGCGAAGCGGAGCCTGAACCCCTCATGGATCATTGTTGCAGCGGGCGTCAGTGCTTCGCTTCATGTGGGCAAGCTGCCGCCGGCCGTGCCCGTGCTGCAGCAAGAGCTGGGTATATCGCTGGTGCAGGCGGGCTTTTTGCTCTCTACCGTGCAGGTCGCAGGCATGGCGCTTGGGCTGGTGGTGGGGCTTGGGGCCGATAAATGGGGGCTAAGGCGCAGCATGCTGGTGGGGCTGGCACTGATTGCCTTTTCCAGCATGGTGGGCGCAGCGGCCACGGGCTTTGCCTGGCTGCTGGCGCTGCGCGTGCTTGAAGGCATGGGCTTCTTGCTGATCGCCATGCCCGCGCCGGGCCTGATTCGCCGCAGTGTCAAACCGTCTGAGCTGGGCGCGCGAATGGGCTGGTGGGGCTCTTACATGCCTATTGGCAGTGCCATTGGCCTGTTTCTCGGCCCCTGGGTGCTGCAGGCGACCAGTTGGCAGACCTGGTGGATTGCGCTGGGCTGCACCTCCATGCTGGCCTTTTTGGCGGTATGGCGCATGGTGCCTGCGGATACTGCTCATGCTTTGGTAGCGACAACAACAACGCCTGTCAATGATGGCTGGCGGCCGCGCCTGGCGCTCACGCTGCGCAGCCCCGGGCCCTGGCTGGTGTCGCTGGGCTTCATGCTGTATTCGGGTCAGTGGATGGGTGTCATCGGCTTTTTGCCCACGCTTTATGGGCAAGCTGGGCTCAGCGCCAAGCTGGCAGGCGTGCTCACTGCGGCGGTGGCGGCGGCCAATTTGCTGGGCAATGTGGCTTCTGGCAAGTTGCAAAAGCGTGGCTGGAGTCCTGCGCGCTGCCTGCAAACCGGTTTTGTACTGATGGGTCTGTGCGCGTTGCTGGCCTATGTGCAGGTTGGTGGCGAGCCGCTTGCGCCGCTGTGGCTGCGTTTTGTGGCGGTGTTTCTGTTCTCGGCTACGGGCGGCCTGATTCCGGCCACCTTGTTCACCACGGCCATGCACCTAGCTCCCAGCCCGTCAACGGTTTCGACCACCGTGGGCTTTATGCAGCAATGGTCTTGCGTAGGCCAGTTTGCCGGCCCGCCACTGGTGGCCGCCGTGGCCGTGTGGATGGGCGGCTGGCAGTTCACCTGGCTGGTGACGGGCAGTATGTGCGTGCTGGGCTGGTTGCTGGCGCTGGGCGTGAACCGCTGCTGGGTCCGCCTCAGAGCCTGAGGCTGAAGCGGGTTCTGGTGCTCTGTATTTAGTAGCTGCTAGCGCTTGATTAGAAAGAGATAGAGACTGATTTGATGGGGTTTTTTGCGTTGTCTCAAAGGATATTTCAAGACAGGTGCGCATGATTTCTGCTGCGGCAGAGGTTACGCTGCAGTCTTCTGGAGGTTCATCATGCAAAAGCGCCAGTTTCTCGCCACCGCAGCTTCGCTGACGGCATTGTCATCAACAACCTGGCTCACGGCCTGTGCTTCGCGCAAATCTGCTGCGGTAAAGCCTGCGGATGCCATTTACTTTGGCGGCCCGATTCTCACCATGAATGACGCCCAGCCTCAAGTGGAGGCAGTGGCCGTCACGGCTGGGCTGATCACAGCCGCCGGTCCTTTGCAAGAGTTGGAGGCGATGCGCGGCCCGGCCACGCGCATGGTGGATTTACAGGGGCGCACGCTGCTTCCCGGGTTCGTAGATCCGCACAGCCATATCGGCGGTGTGGGGCTGCAGGCGATTGCTGCCAATCTGCTGCCGCCCCCTGATGCCGGCAATGCGTCCATCGCCGACTTGCAGCAGACGCTGCGCGAATACATCAAGGTTTCGCCCGAGGTCAAACAACTGGGCATCGTGCTGGGCTTTGGTTATGACGACTCTCAGCTGAAGGAAAGACGCCATCCCACAAGAGACGATCTGGATGCGGTATCGCGCGATCTGCCGATTGCCCTGATTCACCAGTCGGGGCACTTTGGCGCGCTCAATTCGGCGGCTCTGGCCCGCGCTGGCATTGGGGCGGGCACGCCCAACCCTGAAGGCGGAGTGATTCGCCGCCGTGCGGGCAGCCAGCAGCCCAATGGCGTGTTGGAGGAAAACGCTTTCTTCCATACGCTGGGCAAGATCATGCCCAAGCTCACCCTGGAGCAGTCCATGGACTGGCTGGAAAAAGCCCAGAAACTCTACCTGGAGTTTGGCTACACCACGGCGCAGGATGGGCGCTCAGACGCGGGCTCCATCGCCACAGCCATGGCCGCTGCCGAGTCGCGCCGTCTGGTCATCGATGTGGTGTCTTACCCCGATATCCTGCAGCTGGGCGACAGCGCGCTCATGAACAAGCTGAACTTCAGCCGCAGCTATACCAATCGTTTTCGCATCGGCGGCGTCAAGCTCACGCTCGATGGCTCGCCCCAGGGCAAGACCGCCTGGCTGACTGAGCCTTATCTGGTGCCGCCAGACGGGCAGAAGCAAGGCTATCGAGGCTATGGCGCGATTAGCGACGCCAAGGCCAACGAGCAGGTAGCCAAGGCCATAAACAATGGCTGGCAGATTCTGGTGCATGGCAACGGCGATGCAGCCATCGACCAGTTCATTGCTGCAGTCCGGGCCAGCGGCCCGGTCGAAAAAGCACGAGCCGTGCGCCCGGTGCTGATTCATGGGCAGACGCTGCGCCGCGATCAGATTCCTCAGCTCAAGGAGCTGGGCATCTTCCCCTCGCTATTTCCCATGCACACCTTTTACTGGGGCGACTGGCACCGCGATTCGGTGCTGGGCAATCCGCGCGCTCAGAACATCTCGCCCACGGGCTGGGTGCTGGAGGAGGGCATGGTGTTCACCTCTCACCACGATGCGCCCGTGGCGTTACCCTCATCCATGCGCGTGCTCGATGCCACGGTCAACCGCACCACGCGCACGGGCAAGGTGCTGGGGCCAGAGCACCGAGTTTCCCCCTGGGTGGCACTCAAGGCTCAGACCATCTGGTCGGCCTATCAGCACTTTGAAGATGACCGCAAGGGCTCCATCGAGGTTGGCAAGCTGGCCGACCTGGTGATTCTTTCAGACAACCCGCTGACCGTTGCGCCGCACCAACTTGCGTCCTTGCAGGTGATGGAGACCATCAAGGAGGGGCGCAGTGTCTACAAGCGCGCTGCTGAAAACACCTGAAAATCCCGATTTTTGAGCGACTGGCGCATGTCCATCAAGCGCTTGAAGATGTTTTATATCTGATCAGGCATCGCGCGAGCCAATCAAGGCGCGCAGCGCACTTTCCAGCTGCTGCGCGTTTTCATGCACCAGCAGCCATTCGGGAGGCAAGGCTTCGGTGCTGGTCGGCGGCACTGGGCATGCGTCCATGGTGGCCAGCGGATCATCGGCCTTGAGCGCAACCACCGTGGGCTGGTTGGCCAGATCGAGACAGGCGTTGCTTAGCCAGCGGCAATATTGGGTCAGTACTGGGGGCGGTGGCACCTGCATATGGGAGGTGGCACGGTTCAGGCTTTCGGCCAGCAGCAATGCTGTGGCATAAACGCGCACCGCATGGCGGTCATAGCGACGCGTGACAAAGGCCAGCCGCTGGGCATTGAGCCGACCGCGCAGCGTCCAGCGGCGTGATGAATGGGCCTGACCCACGGCCGCACGCAAGGCGGCCAGCGATTCGTGAGCCAGGGACAGCTGACCGAGCGCGGTCTCCGCCGCATCGGCTTTTTGCTGCTGGCAGGCGTTGAGGATCAGCTCCAGTCCATTGGCTAGTTGCTTGAGAAAGATGGACGCGGCCAGCCCCATGTCCTTGATGGGATTGGAGCTCAACAGTACCTGACTGAAGATCAGGCCTACGGCTGCGCCGACTAGGACATCCAGCAAGCGCGAACTGCCCGCCATGCTGGGGCCGAGTACCAGCACCAGAATCACCGAAACCCCGGCCTGAATGGGCACCACGGGTGCGGGGCCGACGATGGCGCCCAGCAAAATGGAGAGAAAAGCACCCAGGCTCATGCGCAGCAGCAAATGTTGCTCGGGCAGTTGCCACAGCAGATCGCCGATCACAATGCCCAGTGTGCAGCCTATGAGCAGGCTGCGCGCCTGCTTGAGATGGCTGGGCAGGCCGGGCGCGAGGCAGATCACGGCGGTGACCACGGCAAACGCGGGCTTGGGGTGGCCCCAAAGCTGCTGAGCAATGACCCAGGCCAGCATGCAGGCCAGCGCAGCGGCAATGGCATCGCGCAGCGCCAGTCTGGCTCGTGACGGCAATGTGGCCCTGGCGCGTCGCCAAGCTAGCGTGAAAGGGGTGCTCCAGTTCAATCTCTGACTCCTCCATCCAGCGGCTGTCATGGCTGCTGCGGTGAAACGTTGATCAAAGAATAGTAAAGCGGCAGTCCTGTGCAGGCTTGTGGGAGAAAGGCCATGCTGCTCGGAAAGCACCAGCGCCGGGCACCTTAGTTCGTCTTGTCGTCGTACTGTGGCGCGGTCTGGCTAAAGCCGCTGGTGATGATGGCCAGATAGGCGATGCCTATGGCTGCCCAGATCAGGCCTGAGGTTAGCGACGTCATCTCTACCTTGAGCCACATGGCACCCACGCTCATAAAGCCCAGCACAGGCGTGACGATGTAGCGCAGCACATCTCCAAAAGTGTGCCAGCGCTGCTGGCGCCAGACATATTCGGCCAGCACGGACAGGTTCACAAAGCTGAAGGCTGTGAGCGCGCCAAAGCTGATGAGCGCGACCACATATTCCAGACTCAGAAAGCCTGCGGTCAGCGCTACCGCACCGACCAGCACAATGTTGTAGGAAGGCGTGAAGGATTTGGGGCTGATGTGGCCGAAAAAGCGCTTGTGAATCACGCCATCACG
This sequence comes from Comamonas sp. 26, assembly GCF_002754475.1. Lineage (NCBI taxonomy): Bacteria > Pseudomonadati > Pseudomonadota > Betaproteobacteria > Burkholderiales > Comamonadaceae > Comamonas > Comamonas sp. 26. The sequence continues at coordinate 2,070,252 of NZ_PEFL01000001.1, read as the reverse complement.
CCCCATCACATACATCAGGCGCGAGACACCAGCGTGGGCTGCAATGCCCGAAGCCATGACGGTGATGATGGCAAAGGCCAGCACCACCGACTTGAACAGCGCACCACCCACCAGAAAGAGGATTTCGGGCTGGGTCTCATCCACGGCTTCAAAGTATTGCTTGGGGTCGCCCGGAAAGTACAGTTGCAGAAAGTAGGTGGCGGCAATAAAGATCAGGCCCGAGATCAGAGCAGTCAAAAAGATGGCCTTGGGCAGCGTGTTTTCGGTGTCGTGCGTTTCCTCGGCCAGCGAACTCAGCGAGTCAAAGCCGGTGAAGGAAAAGCACAGAATCGTGGCACCGGTAATCAGTGCGCCCACCTCGGCCTGGGCTGACCAAAACGGCGACAGGTTCCACAAGCTGTTGCCGCCATGCTCGGCAATCGCCCCCAGTGCGTTATGACCGGCATACAGATCGCGCCAGACCATGAAGGTGAAGATGGCGATGATGAGCAGCTGAAAGAAGACGATCAGCCCGTTGAAATTGGCCACAAAGCGAATCCCGCGCAAGTTGACCAGCACCATCACGACTGTGAGGCCGACAATCCAGAACCAGTGGTTGACCTCCGGGAAGATGGCCGTCAGGTAGATCTTGGCCAGCAAGATATTGACCATGGGCGAGAGCAGATAGTCCAGCAGCGATGACCAGCCCACCATGAAGCCCACGTTGGGGTGAATGGCCTTTTGCGCATAGGTATAGGCCGAGCCCGAGGACGGGTAGCGCCGGATCATATGGCCGTAGCTCAGTGAGGTGAGCAGCACCGCCAGCAGGGCCACAAAGTAAGAGGCGGGCACATGCTGCAGAGAATCGCGCGAAACCATGCCGAAGGTGTCCAGCAGCGTCATGGGCTGGATATAGGCCAGACCGATGATGACCACATGCCAGAGCAGCAGGGTCTTTTGCAGACGGGGATGGGATGAGGCCGGGGCCGCAGCGGGCGGGCGATCAGTCAAGGCAGTCTTCCTTCTCAAGAACAAGAGTGCCGGGCTGATTCCACCCCGGCCTGCGCATGAGCGCTGCACAAAGGCGGCGATCACATTGTTGTCTATGGTTTGGCGCACCCCGAAGCGGGGCGCCGTTCTTGGCTTTCGCGCCGGGCCAGACTCTGCGAGTACCGCCCGCGCGAAAAACGCAAAATTATCGGCCTTTGATTTGTAGGACGTAAATATGCAGTGAAATTGCCTTTAAGTTAAGGCGGGATAAGCGCTATCTGCTATGAATTGAAGAGCTTAAATGAGGCTCGGTAAGCTGTTATGGGCTAGCGACCCTCAAGCAAGCTGAGAATGCACTGCCATTCGGCGTCGCTCACGGGTGTGATGGACAGGCGGTTGCCTTTTTGCAGCACGCGCATCTCGGCCAGTTCAGGGTGCTCGCGCAGCTCGGCAATCAGCAAAGGGCGGGTTTTGCGCAGGGCTTGCACATCCAGCATTAGCCAGCGCGGCTTGTCCTGCGAGGACTTGGGGTCGTAATACGGGTCTGTGGGGTCAAACTGCGAAGGATCCACGCGCAGATTTCCCGCAATGCGGGCGATGCCATAGATGCCAGGCTCGGCGCAGCTCGAATGCCAGTACAGCACGCCATCGCCCACCTGCATATCGTCGCGCATGAAATTGCGGGCCTGATAGTTACGCACGCCGTTCCAGGCAATGGTCTGTGCGGGCGCGGCCAGAGCGTGATCAATCGAGTATTCGTCAGGCTCGTTTTTCATGAGCCAGTAACGCGGGCTGCGAGGTGTGGGGCTGCTGTTGTTCATGGAGATATTGTCGGGTACAGACAGCAGGAAACGCTTAATCCCTGGACTGGCGTTTCCAGGGGCCTCTGTCATTTTGCTGCCAGCTGCGAACCAGGTCGCTATTGCGCTGCAGCAGGTTTTTGGTATCCAGCCAGCGCTCGGGTATATCCAGCTCAGCCTGCTCCACCACGCGTATGCAGTCCTGAATATGCCGCTCGCCCAGATAGCGCAGCGTGGCATATCCAATGGAAGCTGCAGCGAGCTGACCTATTAGTGGTACATATTTGGCGGCTTGCTTAGTGCTCAGTCTCATGCCAATTACCTTGGTCAGGCGCAGCACCATGTCGCGGGTAATGAGCTTTCCGATCAGTACGGAGCCAACCATGGCAATCGCTTTTTGCACCTGCTCGCGCTTGCCGGGTGTGAGCTGGTCCAGTTGTTCAGGTGTCAGGCCAAACTCTGCATTGATGCGAGGGTAGAGGCGCGAGAGCAGGGCTGCATCTGTGGCCCAGTCCAGTCCGGGCACAGGCAGGCTGCTGGCCGCAGCGCTGATGAGAGCGCGTTTTCTCAGCAATTTGCGCGCACGGTCTGCGGCCAGTGCTACATCCTTGCGTGCCGTTTTTGTTGCAGACAGATTTCTGAAGCTTGGGTCTTTTTTCCACATGATCGATAAAGAAATGATGGAAATGAAAAAAGGGGCTTGTCAGCCCCTTGGATTTTTCAACGCGATTATTGGGCCTTGCTGCGCACCATGCCATAAATAAACAAAAGAATCACTGCGCCAATGACCGAGGCAATCCAGCCAGCGGCTTCGCCAGCCTTGTACCAGCCCAGAGCCGAGCCCAGATAAGTGGCTACAAACGAGCCCACGATACCCAGCAAAATGGTCATGATCCAGCCCATGCTGTCATTGCCAGGCTTAATGGCCCGAGCAATCAGACCAACGATAAGACCTACGATGATGGTGCCGATAATCTCCATGCTTGATTCCTTTAGATTGAGTCAATAAGAAATCACTCTACGCAGTTGCGCACAGCGATTTTGTCGGATCACATTGAATGTCTACGCGGGATTGATTCTTTCACAAATTTTTGGCGCAAGGCCTGTGTGCATAAGAGGCGTTACAAAGTAAAAACGCCTGCATGAGCAGGCGTTTTGTAGATAGCGCTGAAGAATCAGAGCTAAGCAATCAGGGCTGAATGGGCGACATTGCGCTGTATGCCGCAGCCGTGGTGGCCGATGCGTCAGCACCTTCAACCCGGCGGGCACCATCAAAGCGGCGTGCCCAGTAAGAGGTCTGCATGCTTTCCACACGCACGCTGGCACCGGTTCGCGGCGCGTGGATGAATTTGCCATCACCGACATAAATGCCGACATGGCTGAAAGTGCGGCGCATGGTGTTGAAGAACACCAAGTCACCGGGCTTGAGGTCGCTGCGGTCAATCTGCTGAGTGGCGTTGGCCTGTTCAGCAGAAACGCGCGGTAGCATCTTGCCCATGGTCTGGGAGTAGATTGCGCGAACAAAGCCGCTGCAATCGAAGCCGGTTTCAGCGCTGGTGCCGCCAAGGCGGTAAGGCACGCCAAGGAAGCCCATGGCCGTCACCACCAAATCGGAGGTTTTTTCGGCCACGTTCTGGCGTGCTTCACGCACGAAGTCAGTCGTCTTCTCGGCCACGGTGTGGCGAGCTTCACGTAACTGGGTGATAAGACCCCGGTTGACTAGCAACTGGGTCATGTCGTCGTCACGCTGTTCACTGGGCGCAGCATGTGCGGAGGTAACGCCGACAAATAGAAGTGCAATAAGCCATCTGGACATGGGGGCTGAGGGTAACACGTTCATTTGCAGAATAGGCGCTTTAAATCCAAGTTTCTGGCCTGGTTTTTGAGATCCCTCAGTAAATGAACTTTATGCATAAGCTTATTGCGTAGTTCGCTCTTAAATTTGTAGCGAAAAGGGCTACGTATTTTCCCCTGTTCTGGTCAGTGCGGACTGGGCGTTGATGAATTCGCGGTGCGCCTTGAAATCTTCACTGCAATGCCTGTTTCAGCGCCTTGGCAGCGGCTTGCGGCGACAATAGCGGCATTCATTGCTGGCAGATGGCGGGTGTGCTGAAAGTGCCAGCCCTCTGCTCCACGCTGCCGCAGCCTGTGCCCATGCGCCTTGCCGTGCGGCAGTCAATTATTTTGAGAAAGATTTGCCATGTTGTTAGAAGCTTCCGAGTCGCAACTGGTTCTGGTGGACTACCAGGACAAGCTCATGCCCGTCATCCATGAAGGTCAGCAAGTGTTGTCCAACGCTGTCAAGCTGGCCAAGATGGCCGAGTTGCTGGATGTGCCGGTCTGGGGCACAGAGCAGAACCCTTCGCGTCTGGGTGCCAATGATGCGGAACTCAAGTCGCTGTGCAAGAAGACTCTTGAGAAGATGTACTTCAGCGCTGTGGCTGAAGGCCTGGGTGAATGGCTGCGTCCCCCGCAAAGCCACAGGGCGGCAATGCACGCAGCCTGCCCAAGCATTTGCAAAAGCCGCAGGAGCAAGCGCCTGAGCGCAATATGGTGGTGATTGCTGGCTGCGAAACCCATGTCTGCCTGCTGCAGACGGCGCTGGAGTTGCTGGAAGAAGAGTTCGACGTCTGGGTGGTGACCGATGCCAGCAGCTCGCGCACCGAGCGCAACCGCGATGCCGCGTTTGACCGCCTGGCCGGTGCCGGTGCTGAGCTGGTGACGACGGAGATGGTGCTGTTTGAGTGGCTGCGTACCTGTGAAGACCCGGCCTTCAAGGACATGCTGGCCCTTGTCAAATAAGCGGCTTCAGCTATCAAAATAACAAAGCGCCTTCAGGGCGCTTTGTCGTTTCTGGGTGGAAGGTACTGTGAAACAACGATGTAACAAGGGTTGTCTTAGCGTCGCCGAGAGTTGCCGGATGGGATGAGGCAGCAATAAAGGAAATACCGTCTGGCGGTTTCACGGCGATAGACGTTCAATGGAGATGGGTAGCGCTTGTCATGGGTTGTCAGTCTTAGGCAAGCGCGTTATGAATAATTATGAATTCAGAAGGCTTTCTGCAATTGATGGAAAGCCAAGGAGACCTATTCATGAGTAAGCGTTTCGAAGATTTCTACCGTCGCTCCATTGAGGACAGAGACCAGTTCTGGGCTGAGCAGGCTGAGCTGATCGAATGGCAGCAAAAGCCGCAGCAGATTTGCGACTACAGCAATCCGCCGTTTGCCAAATGGTTTGTGGGTGGCACGACAAACCTTTGCCACAATGCCATCGACCGCCATCTGGCCGCACGCGCCGACCAGAACGCGCTGATTGCAATTTCTACCGAGACAAATACCGAAAAAGTTTATAGCTACGGCGAGTTGCACGCCGAGGTCAACCGCATGGCCGCAGCCCTGCAAGCGCTGGGCGTGCAAAAAGGCGACCGCGTACAGATTTACATGCCCATGATTGCCGAGGCCTGCTTTGCGATGCTGGCCTGCGTACGTCTGGGGGCTATCCATTCTGTGGTGTTTGGCGGCTTTGCTTCGGGGGCGCTGGCTTCGCGTATTGATGATGCAGAGCCCAAGGTCATCATCAGTGCCGATGCCGGCTCGCGCGGTGGCCGTGTGGTGGCTTATAAGCCGCTGCTGGACGAAGCGCTCAAACAATCCACGCACCAGCCTGCGGGCGTGCTGATGGTCAACCGGGGCTTGGCTGATATGCCCATTCAGGCTGGGCGTGACCATGACTGGGCCAGCCTGCGTGCGCAGCACCTGAATGCCAAGGTCGATTGTGTCTGGGTCGAATCGACTCACCCCAGCTACACGCTCTACACCAGCGGCACCACCGGCAAGCCCAAGGGCGTGCAGCGCGATACAGGGGGCTACACCGTGGCGCTGGCGTCCAGCATGCCCAGTATTTTTGATGGGCAAGCGGGTCAGACCTTTTTCTGCACCAGCGATATTGGCTGGGTGGTGGGTCACAGCTACATCATTTATGCGCCACTGATTGCGGGCATGGCGACGGTTCTATATGAGGGGCTGCCGATTCGCCCGGACGCAGGCATCTGGTGGAGCATTGTTGAGAAGTACAGAGTCACCCACATGTTCTCGGCGCCCACGGCAATCCGGGTGCTGAAAAAGCATGACGCCGAATATCTGACGCGCTATGACATCTCTAGCTTGAAAGCTTTGTGGTTGGCGGGCGAGCCGCTGGATGAGCCCACAGCTGCGTGGATCAGCGACGCCATCAAAAAGCCCATCATCGACAACTACTGGCAGACCGAAACTGGCTGGCCCATCATGACGCTGTGCAACGGCGTGGAGAAGCAAGCTACGCGCTTTGGAAGCCCTGGCAAGGCGGTCTATGGCTACAACGTCAAGCTGATTGACGATGCAACGGGCGAGGAATTGACGGGCGCGAATCAGAAGGGCGTGCTCGCAATTGAAGGCCCGCTGCCGCCCGGCTGCATGCAAACCGTCTGGCGCGATGACAAACGTTTTGTCAGCACCTACTGGAGCAGCATTCCGGGCCGCCAGATCTACAACACCTTTGACTGGGGTATTCGCGATGAAGAGGGTTACTACTTCATCCTGGGTCGAACCGACGATGTGATCAATGTGGCCGGCCACCGACTGGGCACGCGTGAAATTGAGGAAAGCATTTCTGCCCACCCCCAGATTGCGGAGGTGGCGGTGGTGGGCGTGGCCGATACCCTCAAAGGGCAGGCTGCTCTGGCCTTTTGCGTATTGCGTGATGCCAGCGTGGTGGCTGATGAGGCAAGCAGCAAGGCGATGGAAGCCGATGTGATGAAGCTGGTCGATTCGCGACTGGGCGCGGTAGCCCGCCCATCGCGCGTGATTTTTGTGACGGCGCTGCCCAAGACCCGCAGCGGCAAACTGCTGCGCCGTGCCCTTCAGGCTGTGGCGGAGGGGCGTGATCCCGGCGATCTGAGCACGATGGAAGACCCAGCGGTTCTGGCACAGGTACAGCAACGTCTGTAACTTCTGCGGTCTGCTGAAGCGCTAAAGAAAGGGGCGGCCAGCAAGGGTCGCAGTCCTTTTACGGGGAAGACGCGAGGCGATTCAGAAGGGACCTTTTAACAACATGGCCCGATGCCGTCACGCTCGGGCCTTGTTGTTTGCGGCCTAAAATCGACGGGTTACGCCGCACAGACTTGTGCTGGGCGCTATGGAACTAGAAAACTTCAAGAAAGTCCTATCGTGCAAGTTGCATCTTCCATCTTCAAGGCTTATGACATTCGCGGCATCGTGCCGTCCACGTTGACTGAAGAAGTCGCGCGCGGCATTGGTCGTGCGTTCGGCATGGCAGCGCTGGTCGCGGGTGAAAAAACCGTGGCCGTGGGCCGCGATGGTCGTTTGTCTGGCCCATCGCTGTCGGGAGCCCTGATGCAAGGCCTGACCGATGTGGGCGTGAACGTGATCGATATTGGTCTGGCCACTACCCCCATGCTGTACTACGCAGCAGCTACCTTGTGCACCAGCGGCATTCAGGTGACGGGCAGCCACAACCCCAAGGATTACAACGGCTTCAAGATGGTTCTGGGTGGCCGCGCGATCTACGGCGACGAAATTCAGGCGCTGCGCGTGCGCATGGAGGCTGAGGACTGGACGATTACCGGCGCAGGCCAGATCACTCAGGCCAATGTGCTGGCTGACTACACAGCGCGCATTGTGGGCGATGTGAAGTTGGCCCGCCCCATGAAGATCGTGGTGGACTGTGGCAACGGCGTTGCTGGCGCTTCGGCCCCCGAAATCTTCCGTCAGCTGGGCTGCGAGGTGGTTGAGCTGTTCTCTGAGGTGGATGGCAACTTCCCCAATCATCACCCCGACCCCAGCAAGCCCGAGAACCTGCGCGATGTGATCAAGGCCTTGCAGACCACGGATGCTGAGCTGGGTCTGGCCTTTGACGGCGACGGTGACCGTCTGGGCATTGTGACCAAGGACGGCCAGAACATTTACCCTGACCGCCAGATGATGCTGTTTGCCAAAGACGTGCTCTCGCGCGTTCCCGGCGGCTCCATCGTGTTTGACGTCAAGTGCACCCAGCGTCTGGCCCCTGAGATTGAAGCCGCTGGCGGCAAACCCGTCATGTTCAAGACCGGCCACTCGTTGGTCAAGGCGCGCATGAAAGAGCTGGGCGCGCCACTGGGTGGCGAGATGAGCGGTCATATCTTCTTCAAAGAGCGCTGGTACGGTTTTGACGACGGCACCTACGCCGGCAGCCGCCTGCTGGAAATTGTCAGCCGCGAAACCGACCCCAGCGCCTTGCTGAACGCGCTGCCCACCAGCTTCTCAACCCCCGAGCTGAACGTCGCCTGTGCCGAAGGTGAACCACACCGTCTGGCGTCCGAGTTGCAGGCTCTGGCTGCTACGGAATTTGCAGCCCCCGCACAGGTCAGCACCATTGATGGCTTGCGTGTGGACTGGGCCGACGGCTTTGGCCTGATTCGCGCCAGCAACACCACGCCCGTGCTGGTGCTGCGTTTTGAAGGCCAGACGCAAGAAGCGCTGCACCGCATTGAAGCGAAGATGCTGGCCTTGCTCAAGCGCGTCAAGCCCGATGCGCAAGTGGGTAGCGCTGCTCACTGATTGAGTCAGCTGCACCCAAAAACATGTCTCAACCGGCTCCGATGACACTTGCCCGTGCGCTGTTCAGCGCACTGGCCTGGGCTGCCCAGCCTTTGCTGCGGCGCAAGCTGCACCGCCGTTCGCTGGCGGAGCCCGGCTATGCCGAAGCCATGCCTGAGCGCTTTGGCCACTATCAGCCCCCGACACTGGGGCAAGATGGCCGTGGTCTTTGGGTGTGGATTCATGCTGTTTCTCTGGGCGAAGCGCGGGCTGCAGGGATTTTGGTCAAAGCCTTGCGTGAGCAAATGCCGGATATGCGTCTGCTGCTGACCCAGAGCACGGCCACAGGGCGTGCCGAAGGCCAAAAGCTGCTGCGCGAGGGCGATGTGCAGGTGTGGCTGCCTTGGGATACCTTGGGCGCCACGAGCCGTTTTATTGAGCAGTTCAGGCCCGCTGTCGGCGTGCTGATGGAAACCGAAATCTGGCCCAACCTCATTGCGGGTTGCGCCAATGCAGGCATTCCCCTGGCTCTGGCCAATGCGCGGCTTAATGCAAAGTCTGAGGCTGGGGCCTTGAAGTTGAAGTCCCTCTCACGCGCTGCTTACGGCGCGCTAGCCGCAGTCTGGGCGCAGACCGAAGGCGACGCGCGGCGCTTGCGTAATGTCGGGGCGCATGTAAGCGCGGTGCTGGGTAATCTCAAATTTGATGTACAGCCCGATGCCTTGCAAATGGCCCATGCCGCGCAATGGCGTGCGGCGCTGCCAAAGCCCGTGTTGCTGTTTGCCAGCAGCCGTGAGGGTGAAGAAGCCCTGTTCTTGGATGCGCTCAAGTCGCTGGCCGATAAGGCGGGGGCTGTGCAATGGCTAATAGTGCCGCGCCATCCGCAACGCTTTGATGAGGTCGCGCAGTTGCTGAGCGATAAGGGCTTTGCCGTGTCACGCCGCAGTCAGTGGCAAGAACTTCCGCCTTTGCCCGATGGCGCTATCTGGCTTGGTGATTCGCTGGGCGAGATGGCGCTGTACTATGGTCTGTCATCGGCCGCGCTCATGGGCGGCAGCTTTGCGCCGCTGGGCGGACAAAACCTGATTGAGGCGCTGGCCTGCGGTTGCCCGGTGCTTCTGGGGCCGCATACCTTTAACTTCAGTCAGGCATCTGAAGAGGCGGTGAAGGCAGGCGCTGCATTGCGTGTGGCCAATATGAACAGCGCTTTGAGCGAGGCGATGGCCTTGGTCAGTAACCCTGAGCGCCTGAATGCCGCTAGGCAAAGCGGCAAGCAAATGATGCAAGGCAATCGCGGTGCTGCTGGGGCTACGGCACGGGCTGTTATCGAACTGATGAAAGCTCCTGAATAAGGAGCTGTTGGCGCATATTTGGCAAGGGCTTGAGGTTGATATGACTTCAAACCCTTGTTTGTATGGAACGCTCAAACGATTTAGCGCTTGGCAGTTTTAGCGATGACTTTTGCTTGGGGCTGAGGTGCCGCTGCAGCTACAGGTTTTGCAGCCACGGGTTTTGCGGCTGCGGGAGCAAGATCAGGCACTCGCGTCAACGCATCAATCATGCGCAGGTCATCGTCCGTCAGCACGCCTGCAGCCTGCCGCAGCTTCAACTGACCCAGCAGCACCTGATAGCGGGCCGTGGCTAGATCGCGCTCGGTCTGATAGACCTGACTCTGGGCGTTGAGCACGTCGATATTGATGCGCACGCCTACGTCATAGCCCATGCGGTTGGCTTCGAGCGCGCTCTGGCTGGAGGCCAGAGCTGCTTCCAGCGCCTTGACCTGTGCCTGACCTGATTGCACACCAAGGAAGGCCGTGCGCGTGCCTTGCTCCACATTGCGGCGCGCATCATCGAGCTGGGCGCGGGCCTTGTCTTCCAGCGCCAGGGTTTCCTTGATGCGGTTTTGTACGGCAAAGCCTGCAAACAGCGGCATGTTCATCACCACGCCAATCTGGGCGGAGTTGGTGCGCGTGCCAGCGGGCAGGCTGGGGGTCATATAGCCATTGGGGTAGCGATTGACGGCATAGCCGGCCTGCAGGTCGACGGTGGGCTTGTGGCCGGTTTCGGCTTTTTTCGTATCGAGCTGGGCAATGTCCAGTGCCAGCTGTGCCTGGCGCAGCTGAGGTTGGCTGGCCAATGCGGTATCGACCCAGCTTTGCATATTGTCTGGCGTGACTTTTGGCAAAGTCAGTGGCGCGGCAAGGCGGGTGGGGATGGTGCCAGCGCGGCCCACCAGTTGGTCAAGTGCGACGTGCTTGACCTGGAGATCATTCTGTGCGGCGATCTCCTGCGCCGTGACCAGATCAAAACGTGCCTGCGCTTCACGCGAATCGGTGATGGTGGCGGTACCGACCTCGAAATTGCGCTTGGCCATTTCCAGCTGGGTGTTGATGGCCTGCTTTTGCGACTGGGCCACTTGCACATTGTCTTGCGCGGCCAGTACGTCGAAGTAGGCCTGCGCCACGCGCACGATCAGGTTTTGCGAAGCGCTGTCGATCTGGGCCTGAGCTGCATCCACGCCGCGCTGGCCCTGCTCATAAGTGATCTTGTTGGCCGGGCGGTACAGCGGCTGTTGAGCGCTGAGCTGCAGGTTCTGCACCGAGTTGTTAACGCTGGTGTTGACCTGCGGCAGGTTGATCTCGGTATGCGTGCGGTTCACGCCCGTAGAAAGTCCCACGCTGGGCAAGAGGCCAGACAAGGCCTGATCGGCACGGCTTGCCGCTGCGCGGGCATCGGCTTGCTGGGCTTGCCATGATGCGTCATAGCCCCGGGCTTGCATCACCAGCTCTGACAGAGTCTGCGCCTGAGCCTGTGCGCTGATCCATGCCAGCAAAACTCCCAAAGAAATAGCACGCAGAGCGTGGGCGGAGGGGGCTTGCAGGGGCCGGAGCAGCTTGGTCATAGATGTCAGGGTTGGACGGTCTCTATCAAAAAACGGAACTCAACAGGGCTGGAGCTGAGGGCCGGGGGCGCTCAGCTCACGGCATCAATAGCGGGGAACGCTGGGGTCGGCGCTGCGCGACCAGGCATCAATGCCGCCGGTGATGTTGTAGACATCATCGAAGCCGTTGTTGACCAGAAAAGCGGCCACGCTCATGCTGCGTGCGCCGTGATGGCAAAGGCAGGCGATGGGGTGGTCGGGGTTCAGCTCCTGCAGGCGGCCGGGAATTTCGTGCATGGGAATGCACACCAGCTCAAAGCCCACGCCGGGCTGGATGCTGGACAGAGAAATTTCCCAGGGCTCGCGAACATCCAGCACCACGGGCTTGACGCCGTTTTCGGCATGAGTAGCCAGCCATTGCTGAAACTGTGCGGGCAAAACCTGAGTCAACATACAAAAACTCCTGCTGGCTGAGCGCTTTCTGTGGCGCTCAGCCTTGATCTGAATACAGGCCCTGCCCGAAAGAGATCGGGAAGGGCGAACGCCATGCGCGTTTTAGAACGAAAAGCGCGAAGGCTCTTCAAAGCTGACCAGGCGCGATGCAGCGGTATCCCAGGGCTGTTTGACTTCGTAGTTGTCGCCGTTCTTGGTCACCAGCGTGAAGCGCATCACGGGCATGTGACCCACGATGGCGGCAATGCGGCCACCGGCGTTGAGCTGGGCGAAGAGGGCTTCGGGCACCTGAGCGACCGAGCCGCTGAGCATGATGACGTCAAACGTGCCTTGTGCCAGAGAGTTGGTGGCACCGTCAGCCAGCTTGACTTCCACGTTCTTGACGCCAGCACTCAGCAGGTTTTCGCGGGCCATTTCAGCCAGCTCGGGGTCGATTTCGAGCGTTACGACTTCCTTGGCCTGAGCGGCCATCAAGGCGGCCATGTAGCCAGAGCCGGTGCCGATTTCAAGCACGCGATCCGTAGGCTGGATCTTGACGTCCTGCAGCATGCGGGCCTCGATCTTGGGCGCCAGCATGTGCCAGCCCTTGGCGGCGCACTCTTCGGCAATGCTCTTGAGAGGCACTTCGATGTCCATATAGGCCAGATTGGCGTACTCGGGCGGCACAAAGTCTTCGCGGTGGATCTTGCCCATCAACTCCAGCACAGCCTCGTCCAGGACGTTCCAGGGGCGTACTTGCTGTTCGATCATGTTGAAACGAGCCTGCGCGTGCACGTCGCTCGGGTTCACTTGGGCATTCATTGGCAGGGCCATGGTATCTCCGGGGAAAGACTTATCAAGACAAACCATCGATTCTACGAGCCTCAGAGGCTTCGTGCGGCGGCTCATCGGTTTTTGAGGGGGTGCCAGACCATTTACGGCGCAGCCACTGCGAAAAATCGTCCAGATAGCAGTACACAACCGGCACCACCACCAGCGTCAGCAGCGATGAGGTAATGACCCCGCCAATCACGGCCTGCCCCATGGGCGCGCGCTGCTCAGAGCCTTCGGTCACGGCAAAGGCCAGCGGCACCATGCCAAAGATCATGGCCAGCGTGGTCATCAGAATAGGGCGCAGGCGCACCTGTGCGGCCAGCAGAAGGGCTTCGCTGCGAGGCAGGCCGGGCATGGTCTGGCCTGTGGCCTGGTCAAGGTGTGGCTCGCGGGCGCGAATGGCAAAGTCCACCAGCAAAATGGCGTTTTTGGTGACTAGGCCCATGAGCATGACAACGCCAATGATGGAGAACATGGACAGGGCCGAGCCAAACATCATCAAAGCCAGCACCACGCCAATCAGCGTCAGCGGCAGCGAGGTCATCAGCGCCAGAGGCTGGAGAAAGCTCTTGAACTGGCTGGCCAGAATCATGTAGATGAAGATGATGGCCAGGACCAGCGCCGAGATGGCGTAGCCGAAGGATTCCTCCATGTTCTTGGCCGCGCCGCTGAACTGGTAGCTGTAGCCGGGCGGCATGGGCACGGTGGCCAGCGCCTTTTTGATATCGGCACTGACCTCGCCCGTGCTGCGCTGGTAGACGTTGGCGTTGATGGCGACTTCGCGGTTCAGATTACGGCGGTTGATCTGGCTGGGGCCGGTGCTGTCCACCACGCTGGCGACCTGATTGAGGCGCACGATGCGTGTGCTGCCATCGCTGGCGGACAGGGCAAAGGGCAGGCGCTCCAGGTCTTGCGGCGTGGTGCGGGCCTCGGGCGTCAGACGCACGTTGACGTCATAGGTCTGGTCATCGCTGGCGCGCCAGTTGCCCACGGTCTGGCCTGCCACCCAGGTTCGCAGGGCACCGGCCATGCTGCCGATCGATAGGCCCAGATCCGCCGCCTGATCGCGGTGAACCTCGATGTTGACCATGGGCTTGTTGGGCTTGAGGCTGGAGTCCAGATCGACCAGACCCGGAATGCTCTGAATACGCTCTTGCACGATGCGGTTCAGGCGGGCCAGCTCATCCAGATCAGGCCCCATGAGCGAGAACTCCACCTGCTTTTGCCCACCCACGGATTCGCGCAGACCCACATGGGTGACCTTGATGCCCGCAATCGCCTGCAGTTGCGTGCGCAACTGGGCCGAGAGTTCATCCACGCTGCGACTGCGCTGGTTGCGGTCTACGAGGCGCACATAAATGCTGGCGTAGTTCTTGCCGTTGGCATTGCCCGTGTTGATGCTGGTCAGCGTGTAGCGCACCTCGGGCAGGGCGCGCAGCACGTCGTTGACTTGCTTGGCCTTTGCTTCGGTAGCTTCAATCGACGAGCCTTCGGGCGTATTGAAGCTGACCTGTGTTTCAGAGAAGTCGGCCTTGGGCACAAATTCGGTGCCCAGCAAGGGTACAAGCGCGATGCTTGCTATGAAAATAAGTAGTGCCAGAAACAACGTGAGAAGCTTGCGGCGCAGCGCCCAGCGCAGTATGGACTGGTAAAAGTCCGAGAGTTTGTCGCTGCTGCGCTCCACCCATGCGGTCACCCGGCCCAGTGTTTTGTCGTACAGGCCTTTTTTGCCATGCTCACCATGGGCGTGAATGGCTGGGTCATGCCAGACGCTGGAGAGCATGGGGTCCAGCGTAAAACTCACAAACATGGAGATCAGCACGGCTGCCACGATGGTGATGCCGAACTCGTGGAAGAACTGGCCAATGATGCCGCCCATGAAGCCGATGGGTAAAAACACGGCCACGATGGACAGCGTGGTTGCCAGCACGGCCAGGCCAATCTCCTGCGTGCCCTCAAGCGCGGCCTGATAGGCGCTTTTGCCCATCTGCACATGGCGCACGATGTTCTCTCTCACCACGATGGCGTCGTCAATCAGCAGGCCCACGCACAGCGACAGCGCCATCAGCGTGACCATGTTGATGGAAAAGCCAAACCAGTACATGAACAAGAATGTGCCGATCAGCGCAATTGGCAGCGTCAGCCCCGTAATCACGGTCGAGCGCCACGAATTCAGGAACAGAAACACGATCAGCACCGTGAGCCCTGCGCCCTCAATCAGCGTCTGGCGCACGTTGTCCACCCCCACGCGAATGGCGCGGGAGTTATCGGCAATGGCCTGCAGGCGCACACCGGGCGGCAGCTCGGGGCCCATGGCCTTGATGGCAGCGTTCAGGCCATCCACCACTTCAATGGTGTTTTCGTCTTGCGCTTTTTGCACAGACATCAGCAAGGTACGGCTGCCGTTGTAAAGCGCCAGCGTCTGCAGCTCTTGCGCATCGTCTTGCACGCGTGCCAGCTGCCCTACGCGAATCGGCGCGCCGTTACGCTGGGCGACGATGATGCGGGCAAAATCCTCAGGCCGCTGTATGCGGGCGTCGATCTGCACCACGCGCTCCTGCGTTTTGGAGCGGATAGCGCCCACGGGCAGGTCTTGATTTTCGGCCCGCACGGCCTGCGCGACCTGATCGGGCGTGATGGAGTAGGCCTCCAGCGCCTGCGGGTCCAGATAGATGTTGATCTCGCGCTGGGTGGCACCCACCATGTTCACCGCGCCCACGCCGCGCACGTTTTCAAGGCGCTTTTTCAGCACCTGATCGGCCCAGCTGGTCAGGGCAATGGCATCGGGCGGCGTCACGCTCTGGCCGCCCGGCGCAGTTGCGCCATTCAGCGCATGGGGGGCTGGCAGCACGGCCAGTGACCATACGGCGGTGCTGGCCGGGTCAAAGCGAATGACGCGGGGCTCTTTCACCTCATCGCGCAGCGTGGGGCGCACGGCCGCCACTTTCTCGCGCACATCATCGGCCGCGCGGCGGCCATCGATATGCAGCTGAAATTCGATGATGACGACGCTGGTGCCCTCGTAACTGCGCGAGGTGAGGGTGTTGATACCGGCAACCGAGTTGACGCTTTCCTCAATTTTTTTGGTGACTTCGCTCTCCACAATCTCGGGCGAGGCACCGGGGTAGGCCACTGTCACCACGACCACCGGAAACTCAATATTGGGGAACTGGTCAACCTTGAGCCGCTGGTAAGAGAACACGCCCAGCACCACAAAGGCCAGCATGAGCATGGTGGCCAGCACCGGGTTCTTCAGGCTGATACGCGTGAACCACATTTACATACCTTCGGCTTTTGGAGCGGTGGTTTCGGCAGCGGGGGCGGCATCGGACTTAGCCGTCTGCACCTCCACCAGCGTGCCTTCACGCAGGCCGCCTGCTGTGCCGGCCAGAATCTGCTCGTCCGCATTCAAGCCTTGGAGCACTTGTACCCAGGTCGCGCCTTCAAAGGAGGTACGGCGGCCCAGCTCTACGGTTTTGTGAACCACGCGCAGCTCGGTATGAGTTGCCTGCGATGCCACCGTCACTGCTGATTTGCCGCTTTGCAGCACCTGCACATAGGGCAAGGGTTGGTCGGTGCGCACAGCGTTCAAAGGCACGGCCAGCTGGCTGGCATTGCCGGTGATGATGTGGCCTTGCAAAAACAGGCCCGGGCGTAATTGGGGCGGGGGCAATGGGGAAGGGCGCAAGCTGCTATCGTTTTTATTAGCCGTGCTTGACACTTTTAGGTACACCGCCACGGTGCGCGAGCCGGTCTGGGCACTGGGGCTGATGCGCACAATCTGTGCGCTGATGGGTGCCATGTCCTGCGCAGCGCCGGGCACTTGCAGCTCGGCGCTCTGGCCGACCTGTACCTGTATGGAATCGGCCGGGGCCAGTTGGGCCATGATTTCCAGCTGCTCGGTATCCACCACCTCCACAATGCGGGCTTCAATGCCTACACGTTCGCCATTTTGCACAAAACGCTGGGCAATCTGGCCGTTCATGGGGCTGGTGATGACGGCATCGGTCACCGCCTTGCGGGCTGCATCTGCAGCGGCCTGAGCCGCAGCCAGATTGGCGCGGGCCGAATCCAGATTGGCCTGAGACGTCACCAGCGCCGTAGTGGAAATAAAGCCTTTTTGCACCAGTGCCACGTTGTTGTCATGGTTGCGCTGGGCAATGGACAGTTGTGCTCTGGAGGCATCGGCCTGCTGCTGCGCCTGGCGCAGGCGGGCCTCGGCCTCGGTGGCATCAATACGGGCCAGTTGCTGTCCTTTTTTGACGCTATCGCCCTCACGCACGGTCAACCCGCGCAGCTCGCCAGCCACATAGGCCTTCACCACCGCAGAATTCACCGCCTGCACAGCGCCGTTGATGGGCACGGTCAGTGCAAGCTGGCGGGGCTGCACCCTCAGCACTTCTTGAGCGGCGATCTGAATCGGCAGCTCCTGCGGAGCCGCGCTGGTCTGAAGCGCCTGTTTTTTGTGCTGTTGATTGACGGCAACGCGCCAGCCAGAGACGGCCAGCAGGCCAATAACGACCAGGCCCACGGCCCAGCGCCCTGAACGCTTCATGGTGTGACTTCCCTCAGAGGCAAAATTTTGTTGTGATTTGAGGCGGGGAGAACTGTCAGTTGCATCTTGCGTCCGGGACGCAGCCCTTTTACTGCAGAGTAGCAAGCAGTGTAGTAGGCGATAAGAAGCATAGCGCTGCTGCAATCGCTGTCATTGGTAAAAATGGGTAGTCGATTTGAGCTACGCTTACCGGGTCTTAGCAAAAAGGAAAGTGTGATGGCTGCGGAAACCATTTACCTGGGCGGTGGTTGCTTCTGGTGCACTGAAGCCGTCTTCGATCGCGTGCGCGGCGTGCTTGATGTGGAAAGCGGTTACGCCAACGGCCACCTCGATCATCCTAGCTACGAGGATATTTGCACTGGCCAGACCGGCCATGCAGAGGTAGTGAAGCTGGAATTCGACCCGGCCGTCATCAGCCTGCGCGATGTGCTGTTGGTCTTTTTTGGCACGCACGACCCGACCACACTCAACCGCCAGGGCAACGATGTGGGCACGCAATACCGCAGCGCCATCTACACCACGACCGACGCACAGGCGGCCACAGCGCGTGCACTGCTCGATGAAATGCAGGCCGAAAAAGCGTTTGACACCCCAGTCGTCACTGAGTTGGAACCTATTCAAAAGTACTGGCCAGCCGAGGACTACCACCAGGACTATTTTTTGCAGAACCCCAATCAGGGCTACTGCTCATTTGTCGTTGGCCCCAAGGTGCAGAAATTTCAAAAGGCTTTCACGCGTTGGCTCAAGGATTGAGCGAGGACATTGCTACACTCTGCAACCTTTCGTTGGGTTGCGTTCCAACTCGCAGACTCTGGCTTTTTCCCTTTTTCCAGTCCTTTAGACCTTGTCCTCCCCCATTCGCCAGCGTACTTACCGCCGCTCAGCCCGTGCTGACGTTCGCGGGAGCCTGCGTGAAATCTGGATGATGCGCTGGAGCATGGGTTGGCTCACGACCCTGCTAGCTCTGGTCATGGTGCTGAGCCCCGCTCTGGGGCAGATGCACCGTGCAGTGCATGCGGGGGCGACGCAAAATACGGCTCACGGCCCGCATTGGGGCCATGCAGCGGCGACTACAGCGCTGCTGGCGCAAGCCACGGTAGTCAGTTCTGGGGCTGATTGCATCAGCGCGAGTAATGATCGCAGTGGCTGCGCCTCCGATCTGTCATGGGTTCATGCGCTATTCGCGGGCCACGGCCCGGCTGAATGTCAGCTGCTTGATCAAGCCAATCATGGTTATGCCGGGCCGCCTGCCGTGGTGGCCTTTGTGGCGCCTGTTCCGGCGACTGCGCTGCCGCAACCATTTACGCCTGAGCCGCGAACCATCTTTTTCGCCGCGCCGTTCGATGCGCGCGGGCCTCCCTCACTTCTCAGCTCCATGGCTTAGATCGCTTCATGCTTTGGCATGAAGAAGTATCGACGCCCACAACTCCCAAACTGATAGCTGATAGCGCTTTATTCATAAGCGCTACAGCCAGTTTTGATTGAAATTTCCGTGCGCATTTCACGTGGCTGATGATGGCCTGCGTGCGCACGGTTGTTGGTGGAACTGAGATGTCTCAACGTTTTTCTAAATTCTCTCCTCGTCGTTTTCATAAGGCGACCCAAACCGCTGTGCTCATGGGCTCCGGCCTAGGCCTGCTGGTCTGCTCGCCCTTGGTTCTGGCGCAGCAAGAGACCAGCCTGGGCGAGGTCACAGTCTCCGCCACCGGCATGGCGGCAGGCGATATGGCCACGCCTGTGCAGGTACTGGGTGAAGAAGAGCTGCGCCTGCGCCGCGCAGCCACTTTGGGCGAAACCTTGGCGGCCGAGCCCGGCATCAATGCCAGCCACTTTGGTGCAGGTGCCAGCCGCCCCGTGATTCGCGGCATGGATGGTGCGCGGGTCTCCATCCTCAGCGATGGGTCCGAGCTTCTCGATGCATCAACGATCAGCCCCGACCATGCGGTCACCACAGAGCCTTTGCTGGCCAGCCAGATCGAGGTGCTGCGCGGGCCGTCCGCCTTGCTTTACAGCCCGGGTGCCATGGGTGGCGTGGTCAACGTGCTGGATGGGAAAATTCCCACCCGCGTGCCCGAGAAGGGCGTGGAAGGTTCGGCCGAAGTGCAGGCCGGTACGGCGGCAGGCATTTCGGCCGGTGCGTTCTCCTTGACAACGGCGACTCCGCTCAAAAACGATAACGGCCAGTTGGTGCTGCATGCCGAAGGGGTGGCCCGCAATGCGGGCGACTACCGTGTGGGCGGCGGTTGGGGGCAGAACAAGGTGCCGGGCAGCTTCAGCCGTGGCAACACCGGTAGCGTGGGGCTGTCCTGGGTGGGCAGTCAGGGCTATCTGGGTCTGGCCTATACGCGCCAGCAGGCCAAGTATGGCTTGCCCGGTCATCAGCACAGCTTTGAAGGCTGCCACGCCCATGGTGATCATCTGCATTGCGGTGACCATGGGCATGACGGTGAGGGCCATGACCACGATCACGCCGAAAGCAGCAGCGTGCCCGTGGTTGATCTGACCAGCGAGCGCTGGGACCTGCGCGGCGAATGGCGCAAGCCCACGGCGGGCATTGCGGCGCTGCGCGTTCGTGGTGGCTTGACCAACTATCGCCACGATGAGATTGAAGACGGCAGCGTGGCCACCCAGTTCAGAAACAAGGCCCATGACCTGCGCTTGGAAATGGAGCACGAACCGATTGCTGGCTGGCGCGGCACGCTGGGACTGCAGACTCTCAAGCGCCGCTTCAGTGCTACCGGTGAAGAAGCCTATGTGCAGCCCACCGATACCCAGCGCAACAGCCTGTACCTGCTCGAAGAATATCGCTGGCAGGACTGGAGCTTTCAAGGCGCTCTGCGCCATGACCGCCAGCGCGTGGAGGCCGAGCTGAGCAACGAACGCCGCAGCCACAGCGCCACATCGGCATCGCTGGGCACGGTCTGGAAGTTCCAGCCTGGCTATAGCGCCACGGCCTCGTTCACCAGCGGCAGCCGCATGCCTACGGCCGAAGAAATGTTTGCCAACGGCTTGCACATGGCTACGGCGACTTATGAAATTGGCAACCCCAACCTGTCCCGCGAGCGTTCGCAGGCACTGGACCTGGGCCTTGCCAAGACGGTTGGCGATACGAGCTGGAAGCTCAACGCCTATCACTACCGCATCAAAGGCTATATCTACGGTGCCACTCTGGATGCGCATGAAGGCCTGCAACTGCTGCAATACACGCAGGGCGATGCGCGCTTTACCGGCTTGGAAGCGCAACTCACCCAGCGCCTCAACCGTGATCTGAGCGTGACGGTTTTTGGCGATGGCGTGCGGGCTCGACTGGAAGATGGCTCGGCCTTGCCGCGCATTCCTGCGCTGCGAGCCGGTTTGCGTGTCAATGCGCGAGTCGCCAAGTGGGATACATCTGCTGAATGGACGCAAGTGCTGCGCCAGAACCGTACGGCTCAATACGAAACCCAGACCGCTGGCTACGGCATGCTGAACCTGGGCGCAAGCTACCAGTGGCAAAGCGGGGGCAATCAGTGGCAGTTCTATGTCAAGGGCCAGAACCTGACCAACCGCCTGGCCTACGCCGCCACCTCATTCATCAAGACCGCAGCGCCGTTGACAGGCCGCAATCTGGTGGTGGGGCTGAGAATGGATTTCTAAGCATTCTCTGGGCCTGATTAGCAGGTAGCCCCTGGCTAGCTTGGGCTACCTGCTATAGATAGTGTTGCAAATGGCGCAGGGCTCTTGTGCTGTTCACGCCAATTCTGGCGATGACTTCCAGCTCTGGCACCCCTGCGCGCAGCCACTGAACAATCGCGGTATTGCGCAGCACCTGCGGCCCCACGCGCTGCAGGCGAGACTTCTGGCTGTCCTCAGCCTGCGCTTCGTGCGCGCGCTGAATGATTTGTGAAGCCACATGAAACAGCATGCGTACCGACAATTCACCGCCCCGGCGTGAATAAAACACGATGTGATCGCCATCCACCACCGTCGGCCCGCGCTGTGCTGCGCTGAATCGCCGCCAGTCCAGCAGTGCTTTGGCGACGGATTCAGGCAGCTCAAGCAATCGTTGCTGCGCGGCCCGGCCGCCGTCAATCCGCAAGAAGCGGGGCAGTACTAAGGGGGACTTTGCTATCTCTTTAGACGTACTGTCCCAAGCCAGCTCTGCGCTAGAGCGCAAATCCTTCCAGAGCAGAGCACGTACTTCTTCAGGGGCCAGCGCCAAGTCATACAGCAGCACCACAATCGCCCGGTCACGCGTATTCTGATAACCATCGGCCTGCGGAAAGTGGCGCGGTAAAGATTGCCAGAGCAGGGGATGCAGGCAGTGGCCCTTGCCATCTTCTGAAGGCGGGCGATCAATGGGCTCAAGCCCCGTGGCGGGGTTTGTAAGAATCCAGCCATGCTCCATGGCGTGATCGTAGATGCGTTCCAGCAGCCGCCAGTAACGCCTGCGGGTCACCGGGCTGATCTTGCGCTCGGGGTGGTGATGCGCCCGCTGCCCATCTCGAATCTGCAGAAAATGCTGCACATCCACGGCAGTGGCCTGATGCCAGTCCTTGGGTTCATGGGGGAAAGAGGGCTGGCTTGCCTTGTCTTCGGCATAAGCCTCGCCACTTAAATGCCATAGCCAGGCCTGCCAGACCTTTTCGTAGTTGCCGTCGGGCGAGGTATCCAGCGCATCCCAGCTTTTGCTGCCTTCATGCTCCAGCCAGTCTCTAAAAACTGCCTGCCCATTGAGTAGAAGCTTTGCCTGTGCATCCGTCATTGCTTAATTTCTATTCTTTATCAATTCATCTAATGTAACTTACATGAAATTCATTTGAGTCCTTAGAAACAGATAAAGAACAGACCACCCATTAGTTAATCAGGGGAGGGGGCCGATTTCGTCATGAAACCAGCCTTCTCAGCATCAATCTAGAGAGACATGCCCGAGCGCATACCAACGATCTCAGGGCGCCAGACGTTCACGAATCCAGTTCTGGCCATCCTCACGGTAGCTCAGGCGATCATGCAAACGGCTCTTGCGGCCTTGCCAGAACTCCCAGCGGTCGGGCACCAGTCGAAAACCGCCCCAGTGCGGCGGGCGGGGAGGATTCAGCAAGAACTGGGCGCTGTATTTGGCCGCATTCGCCACCAGCACGCCGCGGCCGCTGATGATCTGGCTCTGGGGGCTGGCCCAAGCACCAATGCGTGAATCCAAAGGGCGGCTGGCAAAGTAGGCGTCGCTTTCCTGATCGCTGACTTTTTCCACGCGGCCTTCAATCCGCACCACACGCTCCAGCTCCACCCAGTGAAATTGCAGCGCCGCAAAAGGGTTACCCGCCAGTTGCTGGCCCTTGCGGCTGTCGTAATTGGTGTACCAGACGATGCCGCGTTCGTCATAGCCTTTGATCAGCACAATCCGCGTGCTGGGGCGCATGTCGCCGCCCACAGTGGCCACGGTCATGGCATTGGGTTCGGGCACCTCGGCGCTCACGGCTTCCTGCAGCCATTGGTCAAACTGCTTCAGTGGGTTGGCGTTGGAGGCGGATTCGCTCAGCTCTGCGCGCTCGTAGCTTTTGCGCAGATCGGCAATGGAAGAAGATAGTCGGCTCATGCCCCATATTCTGCCGCGCAGTCAAAGCCAGCGTTATGCTCAACCGCAATATGCAGCAAGAAGTTTTGGTCAGCCCTCCCATCAACCTGGAGCAGCCCTGCGTGCTGATTCTCGCCGCAGGCAGGGGAGAGCGCTTTCTCGCCTCGGGCGGCACCACGCACAAACTGCAGGCCATGCTGGGCCAGCAAACCGTTTTGCAGACGACTCTGGCCGCTGTTCAGGCCTCAGGCCTGCCCTGGCATGTGGAATACGGCCCACACCCCGGCATGGGCGACAGCATTGCCGCAGCCGTCAAAGCCACAGCCAGCGCCAATGGCTGGCTGATCTTGCCGGCTGATCTGCCGCTGGTGCAGCCCCAGACGCTCAAAACACTGGCTTTACAGCTTTTGAGCGCTGATGCGGGTGATGGTGTTTTGCAAGTCATCCAGCCTTTCTATCAAACTGCGGATCAAGCTATCAACCAAGCCAAAGTGGGCCTGAAGGGCCACCCCGTGGCCTTCAGCCGTGCCGCTGCGCAGGCGCTGATGCAGTTAAGTGGCGATCAAGGCGCATCCGTCATCGTCCGTAAAGCGGCAGAAAATCAGCAATTGAAGCGCTGGGTGTGTGATGACATCGGCTGCGTACTCGATGTGGACACGGTGCAGACCTTGACTCAGGCACGAAAAATCTGGCAAGAACGCCAGTAAAGAGTCCAAGTCGTAGCCATGAAAAAGCCCCTGAAGCAGGGGCTTGGATCAAGGCATTGAAGCTGAAACCCGCTTACGCGCCGCGTTCAATCACCGCACAAGCCAAGCGAGCGCCAGAGTTGCCTGTGGGCTGAGTGGTGTAGTCGTCAGGGTCGTTATGCACGATCAAAGAACGACCCAGAATACCGTTGCTGCCTCGGTCCAGCGTGAGGTTCTTACTCACAAAATCGATAGTGGCAACGCCTTGTGTATCCGCATCCAGGCTGGGCAGGTCACCCAGATGATGGGCCTTGCTGTCACCAAACTTGCCATGCGCCTGCTGGGCAGGATTGAAGTGGCCGCCAGCGCTCAGGCCGTCGCCGCTGGAGCAATCGCCTTTTTCGTGGATATGAAAACCGTGCTCGCTGTTCGGCGCCAGCCCTTCCACACGCCCTTGCACGCGAATACCGCCTTCGGCCAGCGGGAAAAACTGCAGCGTGCCCGTGACCTGGCTGCCCTTGGTCGATTCCAGCCGTGCGATGGACTGAACGCCCTTGCTCTGGCTTTTGTCAGCGACAGGGGCTGAAGAAGCGGGCGACGCCATGTTGCCGCTCGTGGAGCAAGCCGTCAGGGCCAAGGCGGCTGCGAGCATCAGACCCGTGCACACAGGGTGAGAAAAGAGGGCGGCAACCGGGTTCGGGGACATGGCAATCTCTCATCAATCAAAGTGACCATTGTGCCGAAGTCACCCGAAGTTTCAAGCCATTTCGCCTTGAAGCCCAATAAGAGAAAGCGCAAGCAGCTATGCTTCAAATAGCAAGCACTGACGGATGCTGCGCATTGCGGCATTCCGCATAAGCCAGCAGACGCTTCAAAGCCTTGTCGTCGATGCCCAGGCGCTGCAGCTCATCAAAAGTGGCCTGGGCATAGTCCAGCGTCGTGCCATAAATGCCCTGCGCCTGCGAAAAAATGCGGCGGTAGTCTTCCGGCGCCAGTTCACCCGTGTGGTGCGGGCTCTGGCGCGACAAGGTAAAGGCCAGTGCCTTGACCGGTCCGTGCGTGGTTCTGCAAGGCAGCCAGCGCGGGTCATAAACGGCATTGGGCATCTCGCGTTGCCAGAGCTTGCGCATCACCGCATTGCCCTCGTCGCGAGGGATACGGAACACCATGCCCTGGCAACTGCCGCCCGAGAGCATGCCAAACACCAGTCCCGGCGTCTGGGGTGTGCCGCGATTGATCGTGCTCCACATTTTGAGAGCACGGTGCCAGCCATGGACATGGGCTGCGTGGCGCTCACTGAACTCAAAGTCGGGTCGCCAGATCAAGGAGCCATAGCCAAAAACCCACAGATCCCCGTCTCCACCCCACTGCGCCAAAGCTTGCTCCAGCATCTGATCGGCATCACGCATCGAGGTGTTTAACAAGGGCAGGGTGGACATATCAACTCCCAAAACCGACATCAAGGCTGTAAGAACTTCCTGTATAACGCGCCACGCTGCAAACGGTGCACTTGTCTTGGGTCAAAGCACGGTCAAGAGCGCAAAAGCAACGAATCAGCAACGAATTCACCCAGCTCTCAGCTTCATCACTTTATGAAAAATGGCAAGGCTCTTGGTTTTTGCATGGCTCAGCGCCAACGCCGGTAGGGAAATTCATGGCAAACCTCTAGAATGCGTGGTTTTGCCACTGACGCCAGCACTGGCTGCTCTATCGGCATCAAGACACAGATTTCGTACTTTCACACTCAACAGCAACTACGGAGATTTCATACATGTCTTTCAACAGCTCTGACAACGACAGCCAAGAGCGTTTTGCCCTGGGTTTTCTATTTGCCCTGATCGCACTGGTCGTCTCCACCGTTGTCGGCACCGTGGTCTACAAGCGCGGCATTTCCCATGCACCCAAGGCCGAGCTTGCAGCTCCTGCTCCCAGCGCCACCAGCGTGCCTGTGGTGATCATCGAAGAGACGGCCCGCGTGATCGTTGAAAACGGCGTGGTCAAGTTCTACTTCGCTTCTGGCCAGGCTGTGGTAGCTGCGGGTGCCAACGAAGCTCTGGCCGATGTGGTCAAAGGTGTGGCCGCAGGCAAGCGCGCTGTGATTTCCGGCTTTCACGATGCCACCGGCAGCGCGGAAGTGAATGCCGAAGTAGCCAAGCAACGTGCTCAAGCCGTGCAAGCCGCTCTGACCGCTCTGGGCGTGGCTGAAGGCCAAATTGAGCTGAAGAAGCCCGAGCAAATGCAAGCCGACGGCAGCAACGCCGAAGCACGCCGGGTGGAAGTGATTCTGGCCGACTGATACCGCCAAAGATCCCCACCCAAAAGCCCAATACAGCTGATGCCGTATTGGGCTTTTGCTATTGATATGTGAATTACCGAGCAACAGCCAACGTATTAGCTGTTCTCAATAAAGCCCGAAGCAGGCGGCTCTCCCAGTGCCAGCACTTTCTCCGCGCCATCCGCATCAACCTGACGCATCACAAAAGAGCCTCTTTGAAAGCGCATGCTGCGAATCTGCCAGCGTCCATTCACGCGCTCGTACTCATCGGTGTACTGGCCCGAGAGATTGACAATGGTGCGCTCCTTCACATTGACCTGGCAAAAATCCAGATCCCACAGGCCTATGGCCTGATCTGGCCCCGTAAAGCGGATCTGCGGGTTGTGCCCGTGATGCATGTCCTGAACGGCCGGATTCATCACTGCCAGTTTGGTGAAAGTCTCCACCCAGCCATCGCGGCTGGTGAAAGCCGGAAAACCATCCGCCTCAATCACTGCGCCATGCTCCACAAAGCATTCACGCATCACATCAGGCTGCTTGCGGTCGCAGCTGCGTAAATACTGTGACTTAAGTGCCTGTATGGCCTGCAGGTCTTCAAGGCGCTGCAAGCGCTGCTGTATTTGCACCAGAACCAAATCGCTCATTGTTTGTCTCCTCATCGGTTTTATGAACGGTGATTCTTCAAACAATGCGCAATTTCACGAAACCTGCGTTTGGACGATAGAACTTATCGACAGATACAACAGGCGCAAAAAAGCGGCCTCAAAGTGCCGCTCGTTCATAAGGTCAGCAAGGTCAGGAAAGCGCTTAACGCAGACCAGTGCCTGAAACCTGATCGTCTTTGCGCTCGATCAATTCTATTTTGTACCCATCGGGGTCCGTCACAAAAGCAATCACAGTGCTGCCGCCCTTGACGGGGCCCGCTTCACGCGTCACATTGCCGCCGGCTGCTTTGATCTTGTCGCAAGCCGCATAGGCATCAGGCACACCAAGAGCAATATGACCATAGGCCGTGCCCATGTCATAGCTCTCTGTGCCCCAGTTAAAGGTCAACTCAATCTCTGCCTGGTCGGGATTGCCGCCAGCGAAGCCCAGAAAGGCCAGCGAGTACTTGTACTCCGTATTTTCAGAGGTACGCAACAACTGCATACCGATGACATTGGTATAAAAATCAATAGAGCGCTGGAGATTGCCAACGCGCAGCATGGTGTGGAGAAATCTCATCCCTTTATTGTGCCAGCCAGCTCGCGGCATTGCTGACGCAGCAGTTATGCTTGGAAAACGGCGGCTTTTAGGGCTTGCGCAATTTCACGCTGAACAAGATTGCTGCCGAGCTCTTGACAGCAACTGGTCGCACAACGCTCTTGGACCGCTCCTGACTCGATAAACAAACCATATTGGTTTTGTCGTTTAGGAAGCGGTCCACCTGCTTTGACAATACCTCTTGGAAACCAAGCAGATCATGCTGTATTGATTCAGCGTGTCAGCGCCAGCATTTCCTTTATCAGATCAGACTTTCCTTCGAACCCGATGCCGGGGAGCGGGGGAAGCGTCACATAGCCGTTATCGACCTTGACACCATCCGGGAAGCCGCCGTAAGGCTGGAAAAGATCCGGGTAGCTTTCATTGCCGCCCAGACCAAGGCCGGCAGCAATGGCTAGGGACATCTGGTGTCCTCCATGTGGAATACAGCGACTTGGGGACCAGCCGTTTTCCTTGAGCATGTCCAGCGTTCGCAGGTACTCCACCAAGCCATAGCTCAAAGCACAGTCGAACTGCAGGTAGTCGCGCTCAGGATTCATGCCGCCATGGCGAATCAGGTTGCGAGCATCCTGCATCGAGAACAGGTTCTCACCGGTGGCCATAGGGCCCTTGTAGACCTCGCCCAGCTTTGCCTGCAACTCGTAGTCCAGAGGGTCACCTGCTTCCTCGTACCAAAACAGAGGGTACTGTGAGAGCGCTTTGCCATAGTCAATAGCTGTCTTCAGGTCGAAGCGGCCATTGGCATCAACGGCCAGTTGCTGTCCAGGACCCAGTATTTTCAGCACCGATTCGATGCGTTCGCAGTCCTCGGCAATGCTGGCACCGCCAATTTTCATTTTCACTACCGAGTAGCCGCGCGCAAGATAGCTTTCCATTTCCTGCTTGAGTTTGTCCAAGCCCTTGCCAGGGTAGTAGTAGCCCCCGGCGGCATACACAAAAACGCGAGGATTGGGCGTGCCGTTGCCGTAACCCTCAGCCAGCAGCTGAAACAGTGGCTTGCCTTCTATCTTTGCGACTGCATCCCAAATCGCCATGTCGATGGTGCCAACCGCAACCGATCGCTCGCCATGACCGCCAGGCTTTTCGTTGGTCATCATGCTGGCCCAGATCTTGTGGGGATCCAGGTTCTCGCCGCTCTCGGCAATCAACGTGGCCGGATCTGCTTCCAGAACGCGGGGGATGAAGCGATCGCGCATCAGGGCACCTTGTCCATAACGACCATTGGAGTTGAATCCGTAGCCAATGACCGGCTTGCCATCGCGAATCACATCCGTCACCACAGCCACAAGGCTGAGGGTCATCTTGGAGAAGTCAATGTAGGCGTTACGAATGTCGGACTTGATTGGGCGCGTCGACTCGATGATATTGACGATTTTCATATTGATTTCTCTCGGTACACGTTGATTTTCATTGCGACAGGGACGATCCGCCGCAGATGTTGAGGTTCTGGCCGGTGATTGCTGCTGCAGCGGGTGACAGCAGGTAGCTGACCAGCGAGGCAATCTCTCCGGGCTCTACCAAGCGACCCATGGGCGGCATACGTGGAGCACTGCCTGAGCGGGCGGGGTCTTTGAGCATGGGCGTGGCCGTGGCACCGGGAGAAACGACGTTCACCGTGACTCCCTTTGGCGCCACTTCCACGGCCCAGCTGCGGGCCATGGCAATCACCGCCGCCTTGGTGGCGGCGTACTGGCCGCGCCCTGGCAGGCCCTGGGCAACTCTGCTGCCGATAAAAACCACGCGGCCGAAGCCGCGCTCAGCCATTGCCGGTACCAAGGCGTCGGCCAGTTGAGATGCCGCGTCTACATGCAACTTCCACATCAGCTCACCGGCTTTGGCATCCAGCTTTCCAAGCTCACCGACTCGAAGTACTCCCGCTGCGTGCACCAGAGCATCGACGTTGGCAAGATCAGCCACCACCGAGTGAGTTTGCTCGTGGTTGCTGAGATCCAGTGGACGGTGAGCGAAAGCGCTGTGTTCTATCGTTGCTGGCGACAGGTCAACACCGGTAATGCGCCAGCCCGCAGTTAACAGCTCTTCACAGATGGCTTTGCCGATACCGCCACTGCTACCGGTGACGACGGCGTGCAATTGTTTGGCATCATTCGACACGGATTTTCCCTTCGGTCACGATCTTCTGGGAACGCTCCATGTCCATCTTCTGAAATTTGGCGAAGTCTTCGGACGTACCAGTCGTGGCCAGAATTCCTTGCTCCTTGAGCTTGTCCTTCATGTCACCAGACAGCGCTTTGTTGACCTCGGTATTGAGCTTTTTGCCGATATCGGCAGGTAACTTTGCCGGACCCCACAGCCCATACCAGCTGTAGAACTCAAAGCCAGGAATGGTCTCGCCCACGGTGGGTACATCTGGCAGGCTTGCAGCACGCTCTGCAGACGTCACGGCCACAACGCGCAGCATTCCACTCTTGTGATATTGCAATGAACCAAGAATGGGGTCGATGAATCCGTCGATCTGTCCGCCAATCAAGTCCTGAAAAGCTGGTGCGGTTCCCTTGTAGGGGACGATCAGATAGTCAAGCTTGCCTGCGCGCTTCAGGAGCTCGGTGGACAGGTGCCCGGCCGAGCCGATAGATCCCACGGCGAATGACATCTTTCCTGGATTGGCCTTCGCATAAGAGATCAGCGACTTGATATCCGTGATGGGCAATCTTTTGTTGACTGCAACCGATAGCGGTGCCTTCGCGACCAGTACCACAGGGGTAAAGTCTTTTTCCACCGTATAAGGCACAGACTTCATCGTCATGGGCGCGGTGGTGAAAGTCGAAGCGTTGAAGAGCAGGGTATAGCCGTCCGACGCAGCCTTTGCCACGACATCGCCGCCTATCACACCATTACCGCCAGGACGGTTTTCAATGATGAATGGCTGGCCCATCTGTTCGCTGAGCTTTTGTGCCAGCTGTCGCCCTACGGTGTCCAATGTGCCGCCCGGCGGAAATGGGATCACGACCTTCACGGGTTTGCTAGGGTAGGCCTGTGCTGAGGCCATGCTGGCGACGGCCATGGTGATGGCACCCACGGCAAGCTTGATGTAACTTTTGCGTTGCATGTTCTTTGTCTCCTTTCGTTTTTTAGGAAAGTCCATGGCCGTGGCGTCTTTGTGCGCCACGGCAAGCGAATCCGCTATCAGCGCTTGAGCAGGCCCGCCTGTGCTACGGCAGCGCGCAGAGCCTCCATCTCCTTCTCATTGGGAGCTTCGGTCGGTGGGCGCACGGTGGCGTCATCAATCACACCAGCCAGGTACATGCCGCCCTTCATGCGGGCATGCGCTTCGCCAGTCGGCTCGCCGCCGCCGTAGACGGCATCCTTGAGTGGGGTGATCACAGCCTGAATTTCCATGGCCTTTTTCAGATCACCAGCTTTTACGGCATTCCATAAATCGATGATCAGTTGAGGAATGAAGGTGGCGAAACCGACCAGAGCGCCATCCACCCCCTGCACCATGGAAGCCAGCAGGTATTCGTCGTGGCAGGTCAAGATGGCCTTGCTTGCATCTGCTTCGCGGATGGCCTGAATGTCGCGGGCATATTTGTTCATGTCGCGCTGGCCGACCTTGAAGGCTTGCAAATAGGGCAACTTGGCCAGCTGCGCGAGCAGCTGCGAAGAGTAAGAGGCGCGCGTCCAGGCCGGGTATACGTGGCACACCAGATCCAGGCCGGGTGCTGCTTTGTGAATGGCTTCGAAGTACTGCAGGGCATGCTCGGAAGTGAAGCCAAACCGCAGCCAGTGGTGAGGAGGCATGACATCCAGTGCTACAGCGCCAGCCTCTTTGGCGGCCCGGGCATGCTCGGCTGCTTCAGCCAGGCCTTCACAGACGATGGATGAGATGACCGGCAGGCGCCCTTTAAGTTCGTCAGCAACGATGCGGGTGACTTCGGCGCGCTCGGAGGGCGTCAGTGAAAAAACCTCGCCGGTGTGCCCATTGGTCATGATGGCGACGACGCCGTCATGACCCGCAAGCCAGGATGCAAGCTTGCGCAGTGCCGGTTCATCGATCTTGTGATCAGGCGTGAATGGACAAGAAATAGCGGGGATGATCCCCTTGTAGTTGGAAATCGATGGCATGTATAGTCTCCGAGCGTTGGCTTTGTTGATCTGAGACTGCATCATTTCTCAGAGTGCAAATCAGCACCAATACTAGAAATGCATACAACTATCTAGTTCATAGAACACAACGAGCGCAGAGCATGGGACCTGGAAATCGCAACCTCGATTTGGAGTGGCTTGAAGACTTTATTGCCCTTGCTGAAAGCGGAAATTTTTCCCGTGCTGCCGAGGTTAGAGCCATCGCTCAACCGGCTTTCAGTCGCCACATTCGTGGACTTGAGGAGTGGGTCGGAGTCGATTTATTTGACCGAAGTGCTCATCCAGCAGCGCTGACGGCTGCCGGTCAGCGTTTTTTGCCACTTCTGGAAGGCGTGCTCGGAGACCTTGAGGCGGCCAGAATCAAGGCCCTGGCGGCACACAATCAGGAAGAGTCCACCTTGCGGTTTGCGGCAACGCATGTTCTGTCGTTGACGTTCTTTCCCCGCTGGCTTGCTGAAATCGAATCAAGGCTGCACATAGGCTCGTTACAGACCATGTCGGACAGCTCTCGCAGCTGCGAATTTCTGATGTTCCAAAGACGGGTGCAGTTCGTGCTTTGCCATGGGCATGTCAATGTTCCGGGAAGACTGGACGAACAAGAGTACCCCATGCTCTTGCTGGGCAAAGACATGCTGCTACCAGTTTGTGTACCGCATCCAGACGGAACCATGGGAAAAGCCTTGCACGCAATTGGCAATGCACCGCCGGTACCAGTGCTGGCTTATAGCCAGGACTCAGGCCTGGGACGAATCATGAGGACGCTGCTGCGGCCCAATATGCCCAAGACAGGCAGGAACACATCCGAGTCCGACCTTCAAGAGGTCTTTACTGCGCACCACGCCGTGCTGCTGAAGACCATGGCTTTGGAGGGGCGAGGTATCGCCTGGCTTCCCCAGTCACTGATAGAGCAAGAGCTGCTCAACGGGACCTTGGTCGGCGCGGGTCCAAAGGCCTGGAACATACCTGTGGAGATACGGATGTACAGGCAGCGCGCAGAGATGTCGGATAAAGCCGAAGCGCTGTAGGAGCTAGCCAAGAAGCAAGCGCTTGTGTGATCTGATCGGAGAAACTAGGAGCTTATGTTCGCTGTGTTACCTGCTTGCAATATTCAAAACGCGCTTCACTGATCGTTCAACTTTTGACCTTGAGAGGTCCACACCAAGCGGAGCTACTGGGCCCAATGACAGCAGATTTGCCTTCTACCTCAACTGATATGAATACCGCCGTGGACCGACTTGTTCAGCTGTATGAAAAGCTAACACCGGATCTCATCAGGCAACTTGATGCGTTTTATGCACCAGACGCTCACTTCAAGGATCCATTCAACGATGTTCGTGGCGTGTCGGCTATTGCCGAGATCTTCGATCACATGTTTGACACCTTGCAGAACCCGCATTTCATAGTCACGCAGAGGCTGGTACAGGGCCAACAAGCCTTTTTGGCATGGGAGTTTCACTTTCGATTGCGGCGCTGGCGGCCCGGAATTGATCAATGCATCAGCGGGGCCACATTGCTGTGTTTTGATGCACAAGGCCGTGTTAGCCAGCACCGTGATTACTGGGATACGGCTGAAGAGTTGTATGAAAAATTACCCCTGCTTGGAGCTCTGATGCGCTGGCTGCGCAAAGCGGGCTCCGCCACTAGGAAAACTACCTATGCTGACCGTTCATCACCTTGAAACCTCGCGCTCTCAGCGCATCCTGTGGTTGCTTGAGGAGCTTGGCGTTCCCTATGAATTGCGTCATTACAAGCGCGATCCCCAGACCCGCTTGGCGCCACCCGAGCTCAAGCGAGTCCATCCACTGGGAAAATCGCCGGTTATCAGCAGCGGCGACATCGTGGTCGCAGAGTCTGGTGCCATCATCGAATACCTCATTGAATGCTATGCCCATCAGGCACCCATGGAGCTTTCGCACCTGGAGCCGTTGCGAGGAACGGCTGAGCACCGCCAGTGCCGTTTCTGGATGCACTACGCCGAGGGCTCACTCATGAACTGGCTGGTGATGAAGCTAGTTTTTGACACCATCCCGAACCAGCCCATGCCATTTTTCGTGCGTCCGGTAGCTCGTGCGCTGTGTGGCAAGGTGCAGCAAAAACTCATTAAGCCCAACGTGCAGACCGCCTTGGCCTTTATGGAAGATCACCTAGCAAGCCATCGCTGGTTCGCTGGTGAGCATTTGAGCATGGCCGACTTCCAGATGAGCTTTGCCGTTGAAGCTGCTTTGGCACGCGCAGGTAACGAAGCAGACTGGCCTCATCTGATCGCCTATCGCGAACGCATGCACGCACGCCCTGCATACCAGCGGGCCTTGAGCAAGGGCGGTCCAGTAGTGATGCAATCCTGACAACCAGGAGTGCATGACTGGTCTGAATAAAGATCAGCAAAAAATGGCCTCATGAAACGAATCCATTTTCCCGCAGCCGAACCTTAACGAAACAAAGTAATTAGCTTGCTTGCCCAGGCACAGCCAATCCACCAAAGGTCGTGCTCGACACCCAGTCGATGATTTGCGCGTGCGTGTACTGGCCCGATTCCTTGAGCAGGGCAACCACGGGATCACAGGCGCGCGCAAACAGCGTGTAGAGCACCAATTCGGCCGGCAGCGTGGGCTGCAACTGGCCGCTGGTCTGGGCCTCTGTGATCCAGATGCTGAGGCGGTTGCTCAGCGAAATCAATCGGTCCATATAAGCGTCGTTGGATTGCAGCGATGCGCTGAGGTTGGAGTTTTGCGCGGGCAGGGAGGGCATTTGGCCTTCCAGCTGTGTCTGCATGGCCCAACGTGTCACGGCCTTTAACTGGTCCAACGGGCGTACAGGCGTAGCGGTCTCAGCCGCCTGGACGGCCTCGTCGCGCAAGCTATCCACAAACGCCAGTGCGCGATCCAGCACACCGACCATGGCGGCTCCCGCCAGCTCTTCCTTGGACGTGAATAGCTTGTACAGGCTGGCCTTGGCCATGCCGGCTTCGGCAGCAACCTCGTCCACCGTCATGGCGTCGTAACCCTTTGTAGCCAGCAGCCGATTAACGGCCGTCACGATGGCCTGCTCGCGCACGCGCTGTATCTGTTCTTTGATGGAGGTGCGACTTGTCATGGCTCTATTTTAGACCGCACGGGTCATATCTGATACCAAATAGTGCAAAGTGGATATGTTTGGTTTATAGTTTGAACTCATCAGTTCACAGTTTGATCTTTGTGGTCCGATTGATTGACTCAACTAAGAAAGACGCTCCCATGCATCGCATCGCAGTCATAGGGTCGGGGATTTCGGGTCTGGCCGCAGCGAGGCGGCTGGCCGCCGCACCGGGCGGGCCAACCGTGACCATGCTGGAGGCGGGCAGCCATTTCGGCGGCCATGCCAACACCGTAGACATGACGCTGGGCGGTGTCAGCCAGGGCGTTGACACGGGCTTTCTGGTGTTCAACTACCGGACCTATCCGCTTCTGACCCGCTTGTTTGAAGAGCTGCAGGTGCCGACGGCTAAGGCCGAGATGTCGTTTTCGGTGCAGGTGCCGAATGCTTATGGTCAAGCCGGCTTGGAGTGGAGCGGCAGCTCGCTGGGCGGTGTGTTCGCCCAGCGCGGCAATCTGCTGAGACCGCGTTTTCTGAAGATGCTGGCCGAGATCCTGCGCTTCAACCGCTTGGCCACGCGCATTGCCAAAGAAGGCGATGAAGTGCAGTTGCGTAGTTCCATCGAAGCCTTTCTGGACGAGTACGGCTTTGGAGCCTCCTTCCGACAAGACTATCTGCTGCCCATGATGGGTTGCATCTGGTCCTGCCCCACGGATCAGATGCTTCGTTTTCCCGTGGCCACGCTGATCCGCTTTTGCCACAACCACGGTCTGATTCAGGTCACGGACCGGCCGCAGTGGCACACGGTGCGCGGCGGCTCGCGTCAGTACGTGCGGCGCATGGTGGCCGCACTGCAGCAGGACGGCCACCATGAGGCTCGACTGAATGCGCCCGTTCTGGGCCTGCGCCGCATGGAGCAATGCGTACTGCTGCAGATGGCTCACGGCACAGAGCA
The DNA here is from genome assembly GCF_002754475.1 of Comamonas sp. 26. Classification (NCBI taxonomy): domain Bacteria; kingdom Pseudomonadati; phylum Pseudomonadota; class Betaproteobacteria; order Burkholderiales; family Comamonadaceae; genus Comamonas; species Comamonas sp. 26. Next base: position 2,035,300 of record NZ_PEFL01000001.1, on the reverse strand, counting down.
ATTCGACGCCGTGGTGCTGGCTTGCCACAGCGACCAGGCTCTGAACCTGCTGGGCAGCGATGCCACACCACAGGAGCGCAGCGTGTTGGGCGCAATCCGCTATCAGCCCAACCAAGCCGTACTGCATACCGATGCCAGCGTGTTGCCGCGTCGTGAAGCGGCCTGGGCCGCCTGGAACTACGAGCGCGCTGCCAACCCCGGGCGTGACCAGGCCGGTGTTTGCTTGCACTATCTACTTAATCGGCTTCAGCCTCTGCCATGGCAGCAACCCGTGATGGTTTCACTGAATCCGGTGCGCCCCATTGATGACAGCCAAGTTCACACGCGCATGGCGTACAGCCACCCTGTGTTCGACCTAGCGGCCATTGAGGCACAAGGCAAGGTGGGCACTCTGCAAGGCCAGCGCCGGACATGGTTCTGCGGCGCATGGTGTGGCTACGGCTTCCATGAAGACGGTCTGCGCTCCGGCCTGGACGCAGCCGACGGCCTGTTGAACGCCTTGCCGGGCCTGCCAGCCAGCCCAGCCATTCTGGGGGCGGCATGACTGCTGCACGTCCCCTCATCGGCTTTGGCCATGTCTGGCACCGCCGCCTGCGGCCGGTCGCGCATGCCTTTCACTATCCCAGCTATTTTCTGCTGCTGCCACTGCGCAGCCTGCGCACGCAGCCGGACGCCGTACTGCGGCGCAACCGGCTCGGCTGGCTGAGCTTTCATGACTGCGACCACGGTGACGGCAGGTCCGATGCGCTGGCCTGGTTCGAGCAGTTGCTGCACAGCGAAGGCATTGAAGATGCCGATGGCGAAATCTGGCTGCACACCTTCCCGCGCGTGCTGGGCTATGTGTTCAAGCCCGTGAGCTTCTGGTACGCCCACCGCGCCGATGGCTCGCTGGCCGCCGTGCTGGCCGAGGTCAACAACACTTTTGGCGAGCGCCATGCCTATTTGCTGGCAGGGCCGGAACTGGACTGGGGCCGCGAGCAGGTAGCGCGCAAGCAATTCCATGTCTCGCCGTTCTGCGAGGTGCGCGGCGAGTACCGCTTCCGATTCGAGCGCGGTGAAGACCGCACCCTGGCACGCGTGGACCTGCATGACGAGGACGGCCCGCTGCTGCAGACCAGCGTGGGCGGCGTGCTGTACCCGCTGAACGCCGCCACCGTGCGCCGCGCCTTCTTCGGCACTCCCCTGATGACGCTGGGCGTGGTCGCCCGCATCCACTGGCATGCGCTTCGCCTTTGGGCAAAACGCGTGCCGTTCCATGGCAAACCCTCCGAGCCCAAGCGCTTCGTCACACGATGAACACTACCGCCGCCTCTCTGCTAAGCCCCTCTGCCGCAGCGCCGCATCGCATTCCCGCGAGGGCACGCAGTGTGCTGAGCTTGCTCGAACGCCTGCCGCACGGGCAGCTGAACCTGGAGCAACCCGACGGCCACTTGCGGCACTTGCCACCGATGGCGTCGGGCGCTGCAGACGCACATTGCGTGCTGCACAACTGGCAGGCGCTGGAGCGCACGCTGAAATCGGGGGATATTGGCCTTGCCGAGGGCTATATCGCCGGCGAGTGGGACAGCCCGGATCTGGCCGCTTTGCTGCGGCTTTGCATGACTAACCGCGACCATGTGCAAAGCCTGGTCTACGGCAGCTGGTGGGGCAGGCTGGGCTACCGGCTGCGCCATCTGCTGCAACGCAATACGCGGGCCGGAAGCGCCAGAAACATCCATGCCCATTACGACCTGGGCAACGATTTCTACCGCCTTTGGCTGGACCCCGGTATGAGCTATAGCGCGGCCTGGTTCGAGGGCCGAACCGGCGAATCTCTGCATCAGGCAGATCTGCAAGAGGCCCAGCAGGCCAAGCTCAGGCGCACGCTGAACGAGGTGCAGCTTCAGCCCGGCCAGCGCTTGCTTGAAATCGGCTGCGGCTGGGGCGGCCTGGCCGAAACAGCTGCGCAAGAGTTTGATGCCCAGGTCACGGGCGTGACGCTGTCGCGCGAGCAACTGGTCTGGGGCCAGCGGCGTATGCTGCAAGCGGGCCTGGTAGACAACGTGGAGCTGCGCTACCAGGACTATCGCGACCTGCCTGCACGGCATGCAGACCAGCCTTTCGATGCCATCGTCTCCATAGAAATGTTCGAAGCCGTAGGCCGCGAATACTGGCGCGGCTACTTCGAGATGCTGCGTGACTGCCTCAAGCCCGGTGGCCTGGCCTGCATACAGACCATCACGCTGCGCGAAGACCTGTTCGCCCGTTATCTGCGCTCCACGGATTTCATTCAGCAATATATTTTCCCGGGTGGCCTGCTACCCAGCATCCCCGCTTTCGAGCAGGAAGCGCAGCGCGCGGGCCTGGTGGTGGAAAGCCACATGACATTTGGCCGTGACTACGCAGAGACGCTGCGGCGCTGGCGCCAGTCCTTCGAGCACCAGCTTGACACCGTGCGCGCCCAAGGCTTTGACGAACGCTTTGTGCGCATCTGGCGTTTCTATCTCGCCTACTGCGAGGCGGCCTTTGACACCGGCAACACCGACGTAGTCCAGTTCACGCTGCGCAGGCCCATGCCATGACATCCCTCCAATACCGACATTTCATCAAACGCCGCCATGCCCTGTCCTGGGGTGCGGCCAGTGTTCTTGCTCCTTTATTGATCACCATGTCCAACGAACTTCATGCCGTAACCCCGACTGTCGATCTTCCGGGAGAGATGCGCAGCACCCTGCCGGCCGCGCGCCAAGTGGGCTCTGCCGTGCTGCGCTTCTTTGGACTACGCGTCTACGAAGCCCGGCTATGGGCCACGAATGGATTCACGCCGGAAGACTACAACCGTCACCCGTTTGGGCTGGAGTTGGTCTATGACCGCAAGCTCGAAGGCGCGGCGATTGCCGAGCGCTCCATCGCCGAAATGCGCAGGGTCGGCAGCTTCACCGATGAGCAGGCCCGCCAGTGGCTGAGCTTAATGAAGCAGGCCTTTCCCGATGTGGTAGCCCAGGACAGGCTGCTGGGCCTGAATGACGGTCAAGGCGAAGTGCGCTTTTTCCACAACGGCCGGCAGACTGGCCAGATACGCGACGCCGAGTTCGCACGCCTGTTCTTTGGCATCTGGTTGTCGCCACAGACCTCGGCGCCCGCCATGCGCAGCTCTCTGCTCGGCTTGGGCTGAGCAGCGCTCACCGGACCACGCCATGGCCTCACATCCCGCCACCGCCCACATGCTGCCTTGGCGAACCGGGCTGGCCTATGGCGGACTGGCCGCGCCGCTGGCCTTTGTGTCCCTGCCTTTGTATGTAAACCTGCCGCATCACTACGCCAGCGTGGAGAGCGCACCGCTGGCGGGACTGGGCGCGGTGTTGCTGGCCACGCGCGCATTCGATGCCTTAGTGGACCCCGCCATTGGCCGCCAAGCCGACTGGCTGCTGCGCCGTGGTGAATGGCCGGCTTGGTGTGCAGCTGCGCTGGGTAGCCTGTTGATGGTGCTGGGATTTTTGGCACTCTGGCACTCGCCGCGTGGTACCGAGGCAGCCATGCTGGGCTGGCTGGCCTTCAGCCTGCTCGCATGTACGCTGGCCTACAGCTTCGTTGCTATTCTTCATCAGGCTTGGGGAACCCGCTGGGGAGGCGACCCCGGCTGGCGTGCCCGTGTTACCGCCTGGCGCGAAGGAGCCACACTGGGGGGCGTGCTGCTAGCCAGCGTCCTACCAGCCTGGCTGGGCTATGACGCGATCAGCGCCGTGCTCGCGATAGGCCTGGCGCTGGGCCTGATCGGTTTGTATCGCCTCAAGGCTCCCGTACTACTGCCACCGCAGCCCGCAGTGACTCATCAGGCTTCGCCGTGGGCGGATGCTGGCTTTCGGCGTTTGCTTGCCATCTTTATGCTCAATGGCGTGGCAGCCGCCATTCCCGCGACCCTATTGCCTTTTTTCGTGGCAGACCGGCTACAGGCACCCCAGTTACAGCCCTTGCTGCTGTTGTTCTATTTCGGCGCAGCGGCCCTGGGCTTGCCACTGTGGGTAAAAGCCGTCTCACGCTGGGGCCTGGCACCCTGCTGGCGGATGGGCATGCTGGTCAGCGTGCTGGCTTTTGGATTTACGCCCTGGCTGGGTGCAGGCGACGGCATGGCTTTCGCCATGATTTGCCTGGTCAGTGGGCTGGCACTGGGCGCTGATCTGGCTTTGCCGGGTGCCTTGTTGACTGGCGTGATCCACGAGGCAGGAGAGGGCGGCCGGGGAGAGGGCCGCTACCTGGGCTGGTGGACCTGCGCAACCAAACTCAACCTCGCCTTGGCAGCGGGCCTGGCATTGCCATTGCTCTCCGCCGCAGGTTATCGCAGCGGCGGTACCGACCCGGCCGGCTTGCAGGCGCTTGCCTGGGCCTATGGCGGGCTGCCCTGTCTGCTCAAGCTGGCAGCGGCAGCGCTTCTCTGGCGCGCTGAACACCTGCATTCTTCCTGGAGGCATATATGAGCCATTTGTCCTTACTCCTTTTATCTTTGCCCTTGCGGCGGGCCATTCTGGGCGTGGCAGTCGCACTGTCCCTCACGGGTTGCGCCGGGCCTACGGTTCAGGACTACGCCAAGGAGCAGCCCCAGCTGAACCTGCGTCAATACTTCAATGGCCCATTGACGGCACATGGAATCTTCACTGACCGCTCAGGCAAGGTGATCAAGCGCTTCACCGTGCGCATGACCGGGCGCTGGAATGGCGAGCGAGGCACTCTGGAAGAGCACTTTGTCTACAGCGACGGCAGCAAGCAGCAGCGTGTCTGGCATATCCAGCACCTGGGCGATGGCCGCTACAGCGGCAGAGCAGACGACGTAGTGGGAGAGGCTCAGGGCCAAAGCGCGGGTAACGCCATTCGCTGGAGCTATGTGCTGGCCTTGCCCGTGGACGGAAAAGTCTGGAACGTCAACATGGATGACTGGATGTACCTGATGGATGAGCGCACCTTGCTCAACCGTACGGCCATGAGCAAGTTTGGCGTGCATCTGGGCGATGTGACGCTGGCCTTTGTCAAGGAGCGATAGCCATGTCACTTTTCTCCAGCCAGCTGAATCCACGGCTAAGCGATTGGCACGGACGATCGGCATGGATTCTAGGTGCCTCTTCGGGCATAGGGCGGGCCACGGCCGAAGCATTGCACAAGCAAGGGGCCAGCGTAATCGTTTCGGCGCGGCAGAGCGCTGCGCTGCAGGATTTTGTGCAGGGCCGCCCCAACTGCTTGGCACTGCCTCTGGACGTGACTGATGCCGAGGCCGTGGCTGCTGCAGCACAGGCCGTGCATGCCCATGTGGGCAGGGCGCCAGACCTCATCCTCTACTGCGCCGGCCACTACAAGCCACAGCTCGCCACAGAGTTTGACCTTGAAGAAATGCAGCGCCACTTGGCTGTGAACTATGGTGGTGCGCTGCATCTGCTCGATGCCGTGCTCCCCATGCTACTGGCCGCTGGCAAGGGCCATCTGGCCTTGGTCGGCAGCGTGGCCGGCTACAGGGGGCTTCCCAAGTCGCTTGCCTATGGGCCAACCAAGGCCGCTCTTAACAACTTGGCGGAAAACCTTTATCTGGACCTGCATGGCAAGGGCCTTGGCGTGTCCATCATCAACCCTGGCTTTGTCGAGACGCCGCTGACGGCACAAAACGACTTCAGTATGCCCTCGCTGATCAGCGCCGAAGAAGCAGCACAGCACATGCTGCACGGCTGGGCACAGGGACGTTTCGAGATGAACTTCCCGCGACGCTTCACGCGCTGGATGCGTTTGCTGCGTTGCCTTCCCGACGCTTGGTACTTCGCAGCTGTGCGCCGCTCCACGGGAGTTTGATGATGCGCGGTGAGCGCACCTTGATCGTCTTGGCGACAGATCGGTCAAAGTTAGCTGCCAGAGTTCATGTTCGAAAAATCCAGCATCGCATTTAGCATATTGCGCAACGTAGGTTCCACAAGATTTGCCAGATCAGGCAAGTATTCAAACGGCATCTGCTCCTGCATATAGCTGGACTGGGTCATCTCCATCTGTACCGCGTGGTAGCCCTTGTCGGGCTGGCCATAGTTGCGCGTGATGTAGCCGCCGGTAAAGCGGCCATTGAGCACGCTGGAATGATTGGGCGACTGTTTGGCGATCAATAGCAGGCTTTCAGCCAGCTCGGGCGCGCAAGAGCTGCCATTGCCCGTACCCAGATTCAGGTCGGGCAGCTTGCCTTCAAAAAAGCGCGGCAGCACCGAGCGGATGCTGTGTGCATCCCAGAGCATGGCCACACCATGCTCGCCGTGCATGCGATCCAGCTCGGCGCGCAGCTGGCCGTGATAGGGCTGCCAGTAGAGTTCGCGGCGGCGGGCAATCTCGGCGTCGTCAGGCTCCAGGTCCTTGCTGGCGTACAGCGGGGTGTCGTCAAAGCTGTCCACGGGGCACAGGCCGGTCACGCTTTGGCCGGGGTAAAGGCTGGCGCCGTCGGGTGGACGGTTGAGGTCGATCACATAGCGTGAATGCGTGGCCACCAGGATGGAGGCTCCCAACTGCTTGGCAAATTCGTACAGTGTGGGCATATGCCAGTCCGTGTCATGCACCTCGCGGCTTTCTGCCGTGAGCTTGGCGGCGATGTCGTCAGGCACATGGGTGCCGGTGTGCGGCATGGAGATCAGCAGGGGTGCTGTGCCCTGATGAAAAACAAAAGGGGGAATGGATGGGCTCATGGAGCAATTTTCCTTGCTGTCAAATACGGGAATCAGGCGCTGCGCAGCAACTGGCTGCGGGCCCGAACAAAAGCCTGTTGTGCGGTTTCGTGTTGCGGGTGACGGCCCGATTGCACGCGCTGTTTGCCACCCACCCAGACCTCGGCCACGGCCGAAGTACGGTGGCTGGCAAACACATGACCGGCATGGCCGCTGTCGGCGGGCAGTCCGGCCAGCGCCACGTGTTCAGCATCCAGCACCACAAAATCGGCTTGCTGGCCCACGGCCAGACCGGCAATGGCGCGGCCAGCTGCCTGGGCGCCACCGGCCACGGCCTGCAAGGTCATGGCGGTTGCCACTTGGGGTTGCGCGCCGCCGCCCAGTACATTGCGCTGGCGCAGCGCCAGGCGCTGGCTGTATTCCAGCATCAGCAGCTCCTCGGCCGCATTCACCGTGGCGTGGCTGTCGGAGCCAACGCCCCAGTGCCCCCCATTTTTCAGCCACAGAGGCATGTCAAAAATGCCGTCGCCCAGATTGGCCTCGGTGGTCGGGCAGATGCCGGCCACGGCACCGCTTCTGGCGGCGCTGGCGTATTCCTCGGCCGTCATATGCGTGGCATGAATCAGGCACCAGCGCTGATCGACGGCGGCATGGTTCATCAGCCATTGCACAGGGCGCTGGCCGCTCCAGGCCAAGCAGTCGTCCACCTCCTGGGTTTGCTCGGCAATGTGAATATGCACCGGTGCCTGGGGCAGCATGGCGTGCAGACCGGTGACCGCGGCTTGCAGGCTGTCAGGCGGCACGGCCCGCAGCGAATGCGGAGCAAGGCCCAGATTGGCCGCTTGCGCTTTACAGACGGGTGCCAGCTGCTGCAATAGCGATAGCATTTTGTCAGTGCTGCGAATAAAGCGTGCCTGGTCTTCGCGCGGCGGCGTGCCGCCAAAACCACTGCTCTGGTAGAGCACGGGCAGCAGCGTCATGCCAATGCCGGTTTTCTGCGCCGCGCGCAGCAGGGCCCGCGACAGCGTGGCGTCATCTGCATAGGGCTGGCCGCCTACGTCGTGGTGCACGTAATGGAACTCGCAGACCGAGGTATAGCCGGCTTCCAGCATCTCCAGATAGAGCCAAGTGGCAATCGCCTCCAGCGCCTCGGGCGACATGCGGTTGGCAAACCCGTACATGAGATTGCGCCAACTCCAGAAACTGTCTTGCGCCTGGCCGCGAAATTCCGTCAAGCCACCAAATGCCCGCTGAAATGCATGCGAATGCAGGTTGGGCATGCCGGGAATCACCGGGCCGGCGGCCCTAGCGGCGTCCTCCGCCTCTCCGGCTTCGCCGCTTTGCGGATCCACGCCAGCCAGCACTTCGATCAGCTGGCCGTTCTCGTTCCAGCTCAACAGGACATTGCGCGCCCACCCCGTAGGCAGCAAGGCATCGGCAGCGAACAAGGTGCGCGAAATGGAGGAAGAAGCAGTCATGTTGATGGGTCTCGATGAGAGGCTGGTAATAGTCAGGCCACGCAGCTCATGCCGTCGCAGACTCAGTGTGTGCCATGGTAGTGAGCAAGGCCTGAACAAAGCGCGCATTGTCGTTATCGTTACCGATGGACACGCGCAGAAGATGCTCGAAGCCCGGCTCTTTCCAGGGTTTGATGATTACGCCCTGCCGTAGCAGCGCTTCGGTCACTGGGCCATTGGCCAGAAGCGTGATCTGCGAGACACCGTAGCGGGCACGAACTGCCTCGGACGATAGCCCTGCGTTGTAAACAGGCGGCGGGCGCACTTCAGGGCGGGCCAGGGAAACTAGAGACGATTCACTCATGGTTCAGAACACCTTTGCGGAATTTGATGGCTCACATCACAGACTGCCTGCCAGCGCTGCGTCACATCGGCGTCGAAAGGAGGAATCGGTTGTGCAAGAAATCGTTTGCTTGACATCAAAGCCTTTCAGTGCTGATTCCCTGCTCAAGCGTTTGCGGGTGCAAATACCTTGCCCTGACGCACGATGGTGCAGCGGGGCTTGCTGCCAAACCAGTAGGCCAGCTCGGCCACATGCAGCACCGGCCACAACACAAAGTTGGCCGGGCGGTTGGCTGCAATCAGGCCTTGCTCATGCTGCAGACCCAGGGCGCGCGCCGCATGGGTGGTGATGCCGGCCAGCGCCTCGGGCACGGTCAGGCGAAACAGGGTGCAGGCCATATTGGCCATCAAGAGCAGACTCAAACACGGAGAAGTGCCGGGGTTGTGATCCGTAGAAACGGCCATGGGCACCTTGGCAGCTCTCAAAGCGTCAATCGGTGGCACTTTGGTGTCGCGCAGCGTGTAAAAAGCGCCGGGCAGCAGCACGGCCACGGTGCCGGCTTTTTTCATTTCGGCAATGCCGTGTTCGGACAAATGCTCGATATGGTCGCAAGACAAAGCGCCGTACTGCGCCGCCAGCGCCGCGCCTTCCATGTTCGACAACTGCTCGGCATGCAGTTTGACAGGCAGGCCCAGGGCCTGGGCGGCTTGAAAGACCTGCTCGGTCTCGGTCAGCGAAAAAGCAATGCGCTCGCAGAACACATCCACCGCGTCGATCAGCCCTTCGGCGGCCAGCGCGGGCAGCATCACCTGGCTGACCAGATCGGTGTACTCCTGGCTGCGGCCCGCGTACTCAGGCGGCAAGGCATGGGCGCCCAGAAACGTGGTGCGCACCGTCACGCCGCACAGCAGGCCCAGGCGGCGGGCCACGCGCAGCTGCTTGCGTTCGTGCTCCAGCGCCAGACCGTAGCCCGACTTGATCTCGATGGCCGTTACGCCTTCGTCCAGCAGCTGCTGCAGGCGCGGCAGGGCCAGGACTACCAGCTCGTCCTCGCTGGCCTCGCGCGTGGCCTTGACGCTCGAGACGATGCCGCCGCCGGCCTTGGCCACCTCTTCGTAAGTGGCACCGGCCAGGCGCATGGCAAATTCGTTAGCGCGCTCGCCGCCATAGACCAGATGGGTGTGGCAGTCGATCAGGCCCGGCGTGGCCAGTTGGCCCCGGCCGTCATGTGCGTTCAGGTCCTGGTATTGCGCGGGCAGGGCCTCTTGCGTACCCACCCAGACCACGCATCCCTGCTGCACCACGATGCTGGCCAGCGCGCCATCGGCGACTGCGGCATCGGCCGAATCTGCCTCAAACAGGCCAGGAGCCAGACGCAGGTTGTGCCAGCGGCCATCGGCAGAGGCTGCAGTTTCAGGGACGGTCTGGGTGTCGGCGGTGGCTGGCGTCATGGAGTCGCTCCGGGGCGGTGTGTCAATCGGTAGGGGCCATGAATCTTCATAGCTGCTTGCGCATGAGCTTGTTCAGTTCCAACAAGGTTTGAGTTGTATTTTGAACACTGACAAGCGCAATGCGCTTTTGTTTTTATAGCGTCGGTGTCAGGCGGACCCACACCAGATGAGCGTTCTTGTCCTGAGCCGCCAGCGTTGGAGTCTCGGCCAGTGGCTGGGAGGGCGACCACCACAGGCCCTGGCCGGGTGCCAGCTGCGCGTCATCTGTGATTTTCCAGCTGCCGTCCAGCACCATGCACAGGCCTGCCGGGCCGTCAGGGCTCAGCTGCTCGGCCGAGATGACTTGTACCGTGGCCGTCCATTGTCCGCGCCTTGTCATCACATTGAAGTCGGTGGAGGTGCCGCCCAGCAGCGTGCAGTCCAGCACCACATCGCCCGCAAAGGCAAACGGCTGCCAGCGTGGCTGCAGCGCGTGGTGAATGCCGGCCTGCTGGGCGACCAGCTCTACGCCGTCGCCGTCCAGCAGCATGATCTGCCGGTCAATGCCGGCAAAGGCCGAAAACGGCCCGGCCTGGGCAATCGTCGCCACGCTGATGCGCCAGGCAAAACTGTCCATGCCCGCCCCCGTCGGAAAACATACGATCTCGCGCGTGCTGCCGCCCCCGTTTTTCCAGGGGCTGTGGGGAATCTGGTTCAGATCAAAACGTTGCATGGATCAAAAGCACAAAAACTAAAACAAAACGCAGCTTAAAAGCTTGCGTGGTCCAAGTGAGAGACAGCGAGGAAGGGCCGTCCCGCACCGAGGCTGTCGTCCCCCTCCCGATGCAATGCATCGAGAGAGGGGGAAGGCGCCTAGCGCCTCAGGGGGTGATTACTTGATCATCGGCAGGTTCAGGCCATGGCGCTTGGAAGCTTCCACAGCAATCTCGTAGCCTGCGTCGGCATGTCGCATCACGCCGGTGGCGGGGTCGTTCCACAACACGCGGTTCAGGCGGGCGGCTGCTTCATCCGTGCCGTCGGCCACGATGACCACGCCAGCGTGTTGCGAGTAGCCCATGCCCACGCCACCACCGTGGTGCAGGCTGACCCAGGTGGCACCGCCGGCGGTGTTCAGCAGGGCGTTTAGCAGCGGCCAGTCGGACACGGCATCGGTGCCGTCCTTCATGGCTTCGGTTTCGCGGTTGGGGCTGGCAACCGAGCCGCAGTCCAGGTGATCGCGGCCGATGACGATAGGTGCCTTCAGCTCGCCGTTCTTGACCATTTCATTGAAGGCCAAAGCCGCCTTGTGGCGCTCGCCCAGACCCAGCCAGCAGATGCGCGCTGGCAGGCCCTGGAAAGCGATGCGCTCGCGGGCCATGTCCAGCCAGCGGTGGGTGTGCGTATTGTTAGGGAACAGTTCCTTGATCTTGGCGTCGGTCTTGTAGATGTCCTCGGGGTCGCCGGACAGGGCCACCCAGCGGAACGGACCCTTGCCTTCGCAGAACAGCGGACGGATGTAGGCGGGCACAAAGCCGGGGAAATCGAATGCGTTCTTCACGCCTTCATCAAGCGCCACCTGGCGGATGTTGTTGCCGTAGTCCACCGTGGGAATGCCCATGGCCTGGAAGTCCAGCATGGCTTGGACATGGACGGCGCAGCCCTTGGCCGCAGCCTTGGTGAGGGGGGGGTGCTGGCCGGGGTCGGCGGCAGCGGCATTCCATTGCTCCACGGTCCAGCCCACAGGCAGGTAGCCGTTGATCAGATCATGGGCCGAGGTCTGGTCGGTGACGATGTCGGGACGGATGCCACCGGACTTGGCGCGCTTGACCAGCTCGGGCAGAATTTCGGCCGCATTCCCGAGCAGGGCGATGGAGACGGCCTCGCCTTTTTCGGTGTGGTGCTTGATCAGGGCCAGTGCGTCGTCAATGTCCTTGGCCTGCTTGTCTACATAGCGGGTACGCAGGCGGAAGTCGATGCTGGACTGCTTGCACTCAATGGCCAGCACGCAGGCACCGGCCAGCACGCCTGCCAGAGGCTGGGCGCCGCCCATGCCGCCGAGGCCGGCCGTGAGAATCCACTTGCCGGTCAGGTCGTTGTTGTAGTGCTGGCGACCGGCTTCGACAAAGGTCTCGAACGTGCCTTGCACAATGCCTTGCGCGCCGATGTAAATCCAGCTGCCGGCCGTCATCTGGCCATACATGAACAAGCCCTTTTGGTCCAGTTCATTGAACTTTTCCCAGTGGGCCCACCTGGGCACGAGGTTGGAATTGGCCAGCAGCACGCGCGGTGCATCGGGATGGGTCTTGAACACGCCCACCGGCTTGCCCGACTGGATCAGCAGGGATTCATCGGCTTCCAGCTTCTTGAGCTGGGCCAGGATCTCGTCATAGCACTCCCAGTTGCGGGCCGCGCGACCGATACCGCCGTACACCACCAGTGCTTTGGGGTTCTCGGCCACATCGGGGTCGAGGTTGTTTTGCAGCATGCGGTAGGCAGCTTCGGCCAACCAGTTCTTGCAGTGCAGCGTGGTGCCGCGGGGTGCGCGGATCTCGCGGCTGGCGTCGTAGCGAGGGTCTTGCTTGGAGGCGCTGAGGATGGCGTCGTTGGCGTTCATGGTCATGTCCTTCATGAAAAACGGTGAAATCCCTGCCCGACGGATCAGGCGATAGAAGCGGTGGTTGGATAAGCAGCAGTGCTGTCCTGGCTGGAAGAGACAGTGGCCTGTGTGGCCGGATAAATCATCTGGCTGGGGACATTCATGGTCTTCTTGGCCAGCGGGTAATACACAAGCGAGGTCAGGAACAGGCTCACGATCCAGGAGATATCGGCACCATCCAGTGCCTTGGCAATGGGACCGACATACAGAGCCTGGCTCATGAAGGGGATCTGAATAAGCACGCCCATGATGTAGCAGCCCAGTGCCACCCAGTTGTAGTCACCGTAGCGGCCTTTGCCGTCATACAGCGCAGGGATGTCCACTTTCTCTTTGGACACCAGGTAATAGTCCACCAGGTTTACGGCGCTCCAAGGCACGAACACGGTCAGCAACACCAGCACGAAGTTCTTGAACGTTGCCAGGAAGTGGGAACTGGCCAGCAAAGCGATCAGCACAGACAGAAGCACAAAAGCAAAGATATAGACAACTCGGGCGACAGGGGAGTACTCGCGCTTGTGGCTGAAAGCACTCGATGTAGTGATCATGGCCATAAAGCCACCGTAGGCGTTCAGACAATTCACGGTCAGCTTGCCCGTAACGATCACCAGATAGATCACCACAGCCAACGAACCCGCCAGGCTGCCCAGAAAGCCCACTTGATTCTTCACAAAGTTGGCTCCCAGAGCAGCCACCAGCACGCCAAAGGTCATTGCCAGTTGCGAGCTGATGACGCTGCCACCAAAGGTGGTCCAGAACGTGGCACCTGTAGAAGTCTTGCTAGGCAGATAACGCGAATAGTCGGCGACATAAGGCGCATAAGTCATCTGCCAGCCGGCCGACAAGGCCATGGCAATCAGGAAGGTAGCCCAGGTGAAAGGCTTTTGACCGAAAGCCGTGGCTACGTCGTACTGATGGAACAGCTGCCAGGCCAGGTAACTAAAGCCCAGAATGCCAACCACAGTGGCCACACGGCCCAGTGCGTGGATCAACCGGTAACCTACGGTGGCAACCACGGCGGTCAGTAGCCCGAAGATGACGATTCCAGCAGCAGGATGGTTGAAGCCGAACATCAGATTGATGGCCTGACCTGAGAGCACGGCGCCTGTGGCGGAAAAGCCCAAATACATCAGGATGCACATGGTCAGCGGCAGGGCTGCGCCCTTAACACCAAACTGCACGCGGCTGGAGATCATCTGCGGCAAGCCCAGACGTGGCCCCTGTGCCGAGTGCAGCGCCATCACGGCGCCGCCCAGAATATTGCCGATCAGCAGGCCAATGATCGCCGTCATGGCCTCTGCGCCGAACACCACGGCCAGCGCGCCGTCGACCACGGCCGTGATCTGCATGTTGGCACCGAACCAGAGAGTGAACTGGCTGAAGGGAGAGCCGTGACGCTCGCTTTCGGGAACCATGTCAATGGTTCTGGTTTCCACTTGGCCAGAGATGCCTGGCGCCGCTGCCTCGTTGTTCATTGTCTATCTCTCTAATTGGGAGTTGATCCACTAAGTGATACATACAACTAATCAACTTGTTGGCAAAGTTGTATATAACAATTTTGTGTTGTACTGTTCAGAGCGTCAATTGCCTACAAAGACTTTTTTACTCTCGCAAACCCTATGAGCCTTCCTTCAGGTACTCAAACAGCAAACGCCATCGCACCGGCCTTTCAGCGCATCAAGGACTACGTGCTGCAGCAGATTCACAGCGGCCAATGGCAGGAAGGTGATTCGATACCGAGCGAGGCGTCGCTGGCCAAGCAATTCAATGTGGCGCGCATGACCGTCAACCGCGCCTTGAAGGAGCTCAGTGAAGCGCAGACCCTGCTGCGTGTTCAGGGTTCAGGCACTTTTGTGGCGCAACAAAAATACCAATCTACGCTCGTGCAGTTACGCAATATCGCCGACGAGATCGAGGCGCGCGGTCATCAGCACAAAGGCGTTTTGCAGCGGCTCGAGCGCTTCAAGCCTGATACGGCATTGCTCAGACATTTCGAGCTGGAGGGGCCCCATGGGCTGTTTCATTCGGTCGTCGTCCACTACGAAAACGATGTTCCCATTCAAGTAGAAGATCGCTACGTCAATCCCCTGGTCGCTCCCGAATACATGTCGCAGGACTTTGGCAGACAGACCCCCAACGCGTACTTGACCCGTGTCGCCCCCGTGCAAGGGGTTCAGTTCTCGATCGAGGCCAGTCAACCCAGCGCGGAAATTGCCGAGCTGTTGCAGATTGAGGCGCAAGAGCCTTGCCTCGTACTGCGTCGGCGTACCCGCTCCTATGGTCAGGTCGCCTCGGTTTCTGCACTCTGGCACCCCGCCTCCCGCTACCAGTTCACCGGCAGCTTTTGATTCAAGCCTGTACCGACTGGCTGATCTGTTGCAGCCACTCGTACAGCTCCATGGCAAACGGGCGATAGAGCGAAGCCGGATTCCAGGCCAGGAAATAAGGTTCGGGCAGTGGTAAACGGTGTTCAAACGGCACCACCAGCCGCCCACTGTCTATGTCAGCCTTCAACATTGCAGACTGGGCCAGCACCACCCCATGGCCTGCGAGTGCCGCATCAATCGCGGCGCCTGCCTGTGAATAATCCAGCGTGGGGCGCGGCGGCTTGACCGGAACATTCAGACTTTGCGCCCAGGCGTCCCAGCCGGGAATCGCGCCATAGTCCCTCTCCCATTCAATGCCAATCAATGGCAGGGACAGCAACTCCAAAGGCGTCAATGACGGTTTTCCATTGAGCCAGCTAGGTGCGCAGGCGGCAAGCACGCTGTCGGTATGCAGCTGCAGATGGTGCTCATGCTTGAGGGCCTGCGAGCCATAGCTAATGCGAAAGTCCGCCTCGGCCCGGCTCAGGTCCGGTTCGGCATCCGTGCTCATAAGCCGTACTCTGGCTTGAGCATGCGTGGCACGCCACTCGAACAGCTGCAGGCCCAGCCATTTACTGGCCACGGAAGAGAGGCAGCTGATGACCAGCCCCTGCTCTTCACGCGCACTCTCCAGCACTGCGCTGGCACGGTGCAGCTGTGAAAAAACGGCTTTGATTTCCCTCAGATAGAGCTGCCCCCAGCGAGACATTGCCACGCCCTTGCCGCGGCGCTCAAACAGCGGCAAATCCAGAATTCCTTCCAGCTTTCGAATCTGCTGACTGACGGCCCCGGCGGAAATATGAAGCTCTTGCGCCGCAGCGGTGACGCTGCCGGTTCTAGCAACCGCTTCAAACACTTGTATGGCCCTCAAAGGAGGTAGTTTTGCACGCAACGACGCCTCCTGTTCAAGAGCTTCATCAAGACGTCATAGTTTAGCTTTTCTAAAATGAAATGCAGAACAAATGCATTGTGTATGCCCTCTTTCCCCGCCTAAGCTTTGGCGTCACAGAAGAGCTTTCGATGTTCTACAAAAAAGAAGGGTTGAACCATGTTTCTACGCAATGCTTGGTATGTGGCCGCTTGGTCGCATGAGATTTCAGAAGGCCTGCACGCCAAGAAAATTCTTGCAGAGAACATCGTTTTCTACCGAAAGAAAGACGGTCGTGTTGTCGCGTTGGAAGATGCTTGCCCACACCGCAAAGTGCCTCTTTCGATGGGGCGTATCAAAGATGACCAGCTTGAGTGTGGCTACCACGGGCTGACGTTCGACTGCTCAGGTAGCTGCGTACGCGCACCAGGAATGGAGAGGGCTCCAAGCAACGCCAAAGTACGCTCTTATCCGGTGGAGGAGCGCTATGGCCTGCTTTGGATCTGGATGGGCGAGACGCACAGTGCCGAAACTTCCAAAATCTTTGAAGTTGAGCACTGGGGTGACCAGCAGTGGGGGCTCAATCAGGGCGACGGAATGGAGCTGGCATGCAGCTATCTCTATATGACCGACAACCTGCTGGATCCTACCCATGTTGCCTGGGTACACCTCACCTCGTTCGCGGGTGCAGCCTGCGAGGACACACCACTGGAACTGGCTGCTACAGATGCCGGCGTGACGGTTTCGCGCTGGATTATGGATCAGCCACCTGCACCGTTTTATGCGCCATTTCTGAGTTTTGAGGGCAACTGCGATCGCAAGCAGCACTACGAGGTGCGCTACCCGGCAAACGCCTTGGTCAAGTCCATTTTCTGCCCAGCCAACACCGGTGGCGAAGGTCGTGAACTGCCGTCCAACACCTTTGTGATGGACAGCTATAACTTCATCACACCCATAGACGAAAAATCCTGTCGCTACTACTGGTTTCAGCTACGCAACTTTGCTCCTAATGACGCAGAGGTTTCGCGCCAGTTCGCCAGTTCAGTTCGCTTTGCTTTTGAAGAAGATCGCGTGATCCTGCAGGCGCTGCAAATTGGTATGGACAACAAGACCACTCCCCATATCGATATCAAAAGCGATCGTGGACCCAAGCAGTTTCGCAAGCACCTGGCCGACCTGATTGCGCAGGAGCAAGGCCAAGCACCAAAGGTCCTTGAGATCCCTGTCAAAGCCGTTTCTGCGTGAGACCGCTGCGCAAAGGAATGATCGATGTCCAATTTGTTAGCTACTCAGATCGTCAACATCCGGTGGGAAGCGCCAGATATTTGCAGCCTGACCCTGCGTCCGCTTGACCATGTACTGAAGGCCACCAGCATTCAGGCCGGTGCACATATTGACCTGCACCTAGGGAAGGGCATCGTTCGCAGCTATTCGCTCATAAACCCTGGCGATACGCAAAGCTATCGCATTGCAGTGAAACTCGAACCGGCCAGCCGGGGTGGTTCCCGCCATGTACATCAGCAATTGCATATCGGCCAGAGCCTTGAGATCAGCCAGCCGCGCAATCACTTTTCGCTGGACGAGTCGGCCGCACATTCGGTGCTAGTGGCGGGCGGCATCGGGATCACCCCCATCTTTGCCATGCTGCAGCGCCTGCAGCAGCTGGGAAAAACCGTACATCTGATCTATTGCGCCAGACGCAGAGCCGATGCCGCGTTTCTGAATGAAATAGAAACGCTGATGGCCAGCCATGCTGACGGCATGTCTGTGCAGTATTGCTTTGCCGATGAGGGGATGGCCATTCCCGACCTCCAGGCCTTGCTGGCAGGTCACACTGCCAACACTCATTTTTATTGCTGCGGCCCTGCACCCATGCTGGATGCGTTTGAGCAGGCCTGTGCCGCTCTAGGCCATGCGCACTTGCATCTGGAGCGTTTCAGCCCGCCTGAGCAAGCGGCACCTGCAGCAAGCGGCAGCTATACCGCCATGCTGAAAAAATCTGGCCTGACTTTGAAAGTCGAAACCGGTCAAAGCCTGCTGGATGCCATCCTGGATGCAGGCGTGACCGCCGATTTCAGTTGTCGTGAAGGTATTTGCGGATCCTGCGAAACCAAGGTGTTGTGTGGCGAAGTAGAACATCGCGACTTTGTCCTCAGCAAAGAGGAGAAAGCCGCGAATCGCACCATGATGCTCTGTGTTTCTGCTTGCAAATCAGAGTATCTGGAACTGGATATCTAAGCCACGGACACCGCTTAAAGTGCGCTGCTGGGCAGAATGTTCTGCAGCGCTGCGGGCCATGCGGTATTCAAAGCCCACAGGCGCATGCTTTCGATATCGGGAGCCAGAAAACGGTCTTTTTCCAGATAGGCCACCTGGCTGCGGATCAGTGCATATTGCGCCTCGATCAGCGCCGAGCTTTTGAGGCGGCGATCAAAGTCCATACCCTGTGCTGCGGCCATGGCTTCAACGCCCACGATGACGGCCGTGTTCCTGGCCATTTCGCCCAGGCGACGCGCCCCATAGGTGGCCATGGAGACATGGTCTTCCTGGTTGGCGGAAGTGGGCAGGCTGGTCACGCTGCTGGGGTGGGCGAGGCACTGGTTCTCAGCCGCCAGGGCAGCTGCCGTCACCTGGGCGATCATGAAGCCCGAGTTGACGCCGCTGTCCTCGATGAGGAAGGCGGGCAGGCGCGACAGCCCGGTATCGAGCAGCAAGGCCATGCGGCGTTCGGAAATCGCACCGATCTCTGCCAGTGCCAGGGCAATGATGTCGGCCGCAAATGCCACGGGTTCGGCGTGGAAGTTGCCGCCCGAGATCACATCGCCGTTGTCGAAGACCAGCGGGTTGTCCGAAGCGGCATTGGCCTCTATGACCAGCACGCGCGCGGCATGGCTGAGGTTGTCCAGGCAGGCGCCCATGACCTGGGGTACGCAGCGTATGGAGTAGGGGTCTTGCACGCGGCCGCAGTTGGGGTGGGAAGGATCGATGGCGCTGCCGTCGAGCAGCTCGCGCACGGCGGCAGCAACTGCGATTTGCCCCAGTTGCCCGCGGGCGGCGTGGATGCGCGCATCGAAGGGTTTGACCGAACCCTGAATCGCTTCCAGGGTCAGGCAACCGGCGACCAGGCCGGCGGCCAGCACGCTCTCGGTCTGGAACAGGCCGGACAAAGCCAGTGCGGTGGAAACCTGGGTGCCGTTGAGCAGTGCCAGACCCTCTTTAGGGCCCAGTACAAAGGGCTTGAAACCCACATACAGCATGGCTTCATGGCCCGATACCGTCACGCCGTTGACTTTGGCCTGGCCTTCGCCTATCAGCACGCAGGCCAGGTGCGACAGCGGTGCCAGATCGCCGGAAGCTCCCACCGAACCCTTGGAGGGAATCACCGGCAGCGCATCGGCGTTGGCCAGTGCCAGCAGGGCATCTACCAGCTCGGGGCGCACGCCAGAATGCCCGCGTGCCAGGCTTACAGCCTTGGTGGCCAGAACTAGGCGCACCACAGGGTCGGGCAGAGGCTCGCCCGTGCCCACGCTGTGCGACAGCACGAGATTGCGCTGTAGCTCGGCCAGGCGATCGTGCGCGATCTTGGTCGACGCCAGCTTGCCGAAGCCGGTGTTGATGCCGTACACCACCTGGTCTTCATCCACAATGTGCTGCACATGGGCCTGTGCTGCCCGCATGTCTGCATAGGCCGATGAGGCCATGCTCAGCTTCAGGCCACCGTCTTGAATGGCGCGCAGCTGGGTCAGCGTGACCTGGCCGGGTTGCAGTTCCAGAGAGGCCGAGAAGCGTGGGTTGGTGGTGTTCATGGCTATACCTGTATATACAGTTGAAGACAAGCAAAAAACATCCGCAAGGATCTAAGGCCGCGCGGCCTTAGCCGCCGTGAACGGAATCCGTGCGGAACCGGCTACCGAGTCGGTAGCGCATGCCCGGATGCACGCAATGCACCCAGGTAATCGGAGTGCCACGCAGCCATGTGCGGCGTGTCAGCATCAGGCAGGGTTGATCGGCCGACATCTGCAGCCACTGCGCTTGCTCGGCCGTGGGCAGCATGGCATCGACCACATGTTCAATCTGGTCGTACTGCACATTGCGCACCAGATAGACCGAGGGCTGAACTGCCGAAAAATCCTGGTTCATGAAATCCGGCACCAGGCGTGGATTGACGTAGCGATCCTCGAGTTGAACCGGGACCTCGTTCTCGAAGTGCACGCCTTGCAGATGAAACACCGAGGCGCCCACGCTCAAGTCCAGGGCGGCAGCGACCTCCAGGGAGGCCGATTCGCGGTTCATGCTAATGAGCTCAAAGCGGTGGTCGTGGCCGCGTTGCGCGATTTCTTCGCCGATATTGGCAATTCGCAGCAATGTGGATTGCGGCTTTTCTTCGGCCACAAACGAGCCCACGCCAGCCACGCGCACGATGACGCCTTGTTCGGCCAGCTCGCGCAGGGCGCGGTTGGCCGTCATGCGCGCCACGCCAAATTGCTGCACCAGTTCCTGCTCCGAGGGAATGCGTTCGCCCGCCGCCAACGAGCCGTCGCTGATCTTGCGCAGCACATGCTCCTTGACCTGCTGGTACAGAGCGAGGGGCACGTCACGGGCTGGCCTGACTGTGCTGCGGGAGAGGGCGGCTTGGGAGTTCATGGCGATGGAAAATTCTGCAACAGCCCTCAGTGTGCAGCAGCGGCCAGAGCCTCGGCCCGAATTTCTTCCGTCAGCCTAGCCTTGAGTTCCATGAACTCCGGTGAAGTCTTGACGGTGTAGTGCCGGGGATGCGGCAGGTTGACCGGAATATCGGCCTTGATGCGACCGGGGCGAGCGCTGAAAACCGCCACCCGATTGGCCATGAAAATGGCTTCGTCGATATCGTGGGTCACGAACATCACGGTTTTGCGCTCGGCTTCCCAGATACCCAACAGCAGCTCTTGCATCAGCACGCGCGTCTGGTTGTCCAATGCGCCAAAAGGCTCGTCCATCAGCAAAATCTTGGGGTCGTTGGCCAGCGCCCGCGCAATGGCGGTGCGCTGCTGCATGCCGCCCGACAACTGCTTGGGATAGTGGTTTTCGAAACCTCTCAGCCCCACCTTGGCGATGAAGTAATCGCTGCGTTCTTTTTGCAGCGCCTCGCTGACTCCTTTTTCACGCAGACCAAAGCGAATGTTCTGAGCCACGGTAAGCCAGGGGAAAAGCGTGTAGCTCTGGAACACCATGCCGCGGTCGGCGCCGGGGCCGTCCACCACCTTGCCGTCCAGCAGCACCTGGCCAGTGGTCGGAAAATCCAGGCCTGCAGCAATGCGCAGCATGGTGGATTTTCCGCAGCCCGATGGGCCGAGGATGGTGACGAAGTCGTTTTCCTTGACCTCGAAATCCACAGGCAGCAAGGCCTGGGTGCTCGTGCCTTTGTGGCTGGTGAAGGTGCGAGAAACACCTTGAATGGACAGCAGATTCATTACAGTGTGCTCCATTCGAACATGCGACGGTTGACGGTCTTGAAGATGAAATCGGAGACCAGGCCGATCAGACCGATCACGATGATGCCGAAGATGATCTGGCCGGTATTGAGCAGTGCCTGGCTGTCGGTAATCATGTGGCCGATGCCGGATGAGGAGCCGATCAGCTCGGCCACGATGACATAGGTCCAGGCCCAGCCCAGCACTAGTCTCAGCGTTTCGGCGATGCCCGGTGCGGCGCCGGGAATGAGCACGCGGCGAACAATGCCGGTATTGCTGGCGCCCAGGGTATAGGCGGCCTCCACCAGGTCCTTGCGGGCACCGCCCACGGTGACGGCAACCATCAGCGTGATCTGGAAGACCGAGCCTATGAAGATCACCAGCAGCTTCTGGGTTTCGCCCACACCGGCCCAGAGGATCAAGAGGGGAATGAAGGCCGAGGCCGGCAGGTAGCGGCAAAAAGAGACAAAGGGCTCAAAGAACGCTTCCACCGGCTTCCACGCGCCCATGGCAATGCCTAAGGGCACGGCGACGGCAGACGCCAGAATAAAGCCGGCCATGACGCGCCATACCGTCATGCCTATGTCGTGCAGAAAGTTGAACTCGGTGAACAGCAGAATGCCTTCGCGCATCATGGTCAGCGGGCTGGCCAGGAAGGTCGGCGACACCATGCCGCCAAAGGTCACGGCAGACCAGACCATGACGAAGAAAACGAAAAAACCTATGCCCAGCAGCCATTTGGCTCTGTGGCTGACCGGCTCCAGCGGAGCCATATAGCGTCTGCGCACCGGCTTGAAGGAAGGTTGCACCGGAGACTGCAGCGAAGTTGACACGCCCTGAGGCGTGGCCGGTGCAGAGGGGGCAGAAGAAGATACCGCGTTCATGTGCAACCTCTTGCTCGCTTACTTGATGAAGCTGTTTTCGTACATGACGTTGTAGTTCTCGGGCATGCTGCGAATCACGCCGGCTTCCTTGAGAATGACGGCCGCTTCCTTCATGAAGGGCAGCAGATCATTGGCAAAGAATTTCTGGTTGGCTTCCTTGTCCGACCATTTGAGGAAGGCGGCCGACTTGCCGAACTGTTCGCCGCTTTGCTTGACGGCAGTACCCATGATTTCGTAGCTTTTTTCCTTTTCGGCCTGGATCATGGCCACGGCGTCAAAGTAGGACTGGGTCAGCGCCTTGGCGGCAGCGGTATTGGCCTTGAGCCATTTGGGGTCGCAGCCCACGGTATCCATCACCATGGGGTAGTCGATGGTGGTAGCCAGAATCTTGCCGGCTGCCGGGTTGGCACGCACCGTGGACAGATAGGGCTCGTACGTCATGGCCGCATCGTTCTGGCCGGAGACAAACGACTGGGCGGCTGGCTGAGGCTCCAGCGACACGGTTTTCACGTCCTTCATGGTCATGCCGTTCTTGTTCAGCATCCAGGCCAGACCGAAATAGGGGGCGGTGCCAGGGGCGCTGACGGCAATCGTCTTGCCCTTGAGGTCGGCGAAGCTCTTGACGTCGTTGCGCACGGCGATGCCGTCGGCACCGTAGGACTTGTCCATCTGGAAGATCTGCACAATGGGCACGCCATTGGTATTCCACGCCACATGGGTCTCGATGGTGGTGGCTGCGCATTGCACGGCACCCGATGCCAGCGCCAGATGGCGGTCCTTTTGCGGGATCATCTTCAGCTCGACATTGAGCCCGTTCTTCTTGAAGATGCCGGCCTTGTCGGCCAGGGTCAAAGGTGCAAAGCCTGTCCAGCCGGACATGCCCAGGACGATCTTGGTTTCCTGCGCTGTGGCTTGCTGAGCGCCGGTTGCCAGACAGGCGGCGGCCAGAGCCCACTGCCAGATGGGGAAGCGACGGGTGGTGTGTGTCGGTGTCATATGACCCTCCTCGGTCAATGCGAGTTCAGCAAGGTTGGTAGCTCCGGCTTTGCTGCCAGAGCGGCAGCGCGGACGGCAAAGTGTGTTTTTGTTGATCAGGCTTGTATATACAGGCTTACCCGAAATCAGACTGACCCCCGAGCTTGTTGCAAACCGCATGCCAGCTTGCATGCGTGAGGAGGGAGGGAAATGGGCAAACCAGGCGCTACGGTGGTGCAATAACGCTTTTGGCAACGCTCAGAAATGGTGCAATCAAGGAAGAGGCATTGCTGCTGGGCACGGACAGCACAATCGCCTGCTTGGCGACTTTGCCCTTGATGCGCTTGCACACCAGACGCTTGCCATCGTGCGTTCTGTCCACCGTGGGGCGCGTAGTCAAGATGCTGACGCCATGGCCGTTGGCCACCATGGAGCGCAGCAGCTCGATGGAAGAGAACTCATAGACGACGGTAGGTGTGACGCCGGCCTCGCGAAACAAGGATAGAAAATACTCCCGGCTTTGCGGCAGCTTGATCAGCAGCACAGGCGATTGGGCCAGCTGCGCCAGACTCACGCTGGTAGCCGATGCCAGCGCGTGCCGGGTCGGCAGGAGTACATAGGGCGCCAGGGCCGCCACCGGATGCGTGGTGATTCTGGGCCTTGACAAGCCCAGCTCGTACTGAAGCGCGGCATGGATCTCCCCGCGCTCCACCTGCCGGGTCAGCGACTCGATATCGCCTTCTATGAGTTCCAGCGTGATCTCCGGGTAGCGCTTTTGCATTTGCGACAGGATCTGCGGAATCCATAGCGCGCCTAGGGTGCTGAGAAAGCCCAGGCGCAAAACACCGGACAGGTTCTGGCTGCGGCGCTCCTGCAGTTTCTCCGCAGCCTCCAGCAAGGCCAGCGCCTCGCGGCTTCTGGCCAGTCCTGCGGCCGTCAGATCCAGGCCTTTGCCATGCCGCCGGACGAAAAGTGCCTCACCCCAATGAGTCTCAAGATCGGCTACCGCCTTGGATACCGAAGGTTGCGAGACGTTGATGGCCTGGGCCGCCTTGGCCGTGCTGCCATGGCGCGCTGCGGCGACGAAATACTCGAGTTGGCGCAGGTTGATGTGAATCAATTTTTTGAATTCAGAAAATATGAAATGAATATTTTCCTTTAATTCACGATTCACTCAGCATCGATGCATCTTCTCAGGCGAGCAACGTAAATCCCATGTCCATCTCTGCTGAAAATTCCGTCTCCCGTCCTCTGGATGGCATACGCATTCTGGATTTCACCCGGGTGCTGGCCGGCCCCATGTCCACGGCACTGCTGGCAGATCTGGGTGCCGAGGTGGTGAAGGTGGAGCCGCCCCAGGGCGATGACTACCGCGCCATAGGGCCCATGAAGAACGGCCAGAGTGCGCTGTTCACCGTCATGAACCGCAACAAGCAAAGCCTGGTGCTGGACCTCAAGAATCCGCAGGCCGCCGAAATCGTGCAGCAACTGGCGCAGAAAGTGGATGTGGTGGTGGAGAACTTCCGGCCCGGGGTGGCGGAGCGTCTGGGCATAGGCCCCGAGAAGCTGCGCAGCCTCAATCCCAAGCTGGTGTATGTCAGCGTTTCCGGCTTCGGACAAACCGGCCCGCTGGCCCATAGACCCGCCTACGACATCATTGTTCAGGCCATGAGCGGGCTGATGGAGGCGACCGGCGAACCCGACGGTGCTCCCACCTTGGTGGGGGAGGCCGTCAGCGATGTCGTCGCGGGGCTGTTTGCCTCTTGGGCCACGCTGGCCGCCTTGCTGCAGGCACAACGCACAGGCCAGGGCCAGCATGTGGACGTGGCCATGTTCGATACCACGCTGACTTTTCTGGCGACCTCGGTATCCCGCTATCTGTTCACGGGCCAGCCAGCCAGGCGCGTGGGGAATCGTCACCCGCTGTCGGCGCCATTCGGGGTTTACAAGGCGCGCGACGGGCACTTTGCCTTGGCGGTACTCAATAAAAAATTGTTCGACGCCACGGTGCTGGCCATGGAATTGCCGCAGTTGGTCGATGACCCGCGCTTTGCCACCGATGAGACGCGCTCGGCCCATGAGCCCGAGCTACGCAGCACACTGGAGGGCTGGAGCTGCCGGCACGGCGTGGCCGATGTAGTGGCAGCGCTGGATGCTGCAGGCGTGCCCGTGGCGCCGATCTGGAATATCGAGCAGGCGCTGGAGTCTCCGCAAATACATGCGCGCGGTTTGTTACGTGAAGTGGAAGACGAGCGCCTGCCCGGCATGCGCTTGCCCACCCAGCCCGTTCATTTCAAAGGTAGTGCACCCAACCGCACAGAAAGAGCTCCGGCCCTGGGTGAGCACACGGAGTTGTTGCTCAGCAGTTGGCTGGGCCGCAGCCAGGAGGCCATCGCCGCCTTGCGCAATGCCGGCGCACTGGGGGCGACGGATGTTGTCCAAGCCGAATCTCACTGAACGATAGCCAACCCCATCTACTCACCTTGGATAGCGAGAAAAATATGAGTTTTTTACGACTGGGTAGCACCGAAGAAGACCAGGCCATTGCCGATGCCGTGGACCGTTTTGCACAGGAAACCCTGGCGCCCGTGGCCCAGGCCATGGACGAGGAGGCCTTTTCTGCCACCCGCCATGTGCCCGGCCTGGCCCAACTGGGTGTGATGGGCATGAACCTGCCCGAATCCCTGGGCGGCCCGGGCGTCACGCCCACGGCCATGTTGATGTCGCTGGTGGCCATTTCCCGCGCCTGTGCGGCCACCTCCTCGATGATCGGCGCCCACTACCTGGGCACCGACGCCTTGCTGATTGGCGGCAATGCCGAGCAGCACCAGCAATGGTTGCCGCGCTGCGCCAGCGGCGAATGGCTGGCTGCGTTTGCCTTGACCGAGCCGCGCGGCGGCTCCCATCCTGCCGACATGCGCACCAAAGCAGTGCTCGATGGCGATGAATACGTGCTCACAGGCGTTAAGCATTTCATCTCCAATGCGGCCGAAGCCACCTTCATGATCGTGTTTGCTAAGACCGATATGGATGCCGGCGCGCGCGGCGTCAGTGCCTTCATCGTGCCCCGCAATCTGCCGGGCATACAGATTTCCTCGCCCGAGAAGCTGATGGGCATACGCGGCGGTCATGCTTTTGAAGTCTCTCTGGAAGGGGTGCGCGTACCGGCCGCCAACCGGCTGGGAGCCGAAGGCAGCGGGTTCAAGATCGCCATGAAGGTGCTGGACAACAGCCGCCTAGATGTGGCGGCCACCTCGCTGGGGATTGCCGAGGCAGCCTTGAAGGAGGCTGCCGAATGGGCAAATCAGCGCCTTGTTGGCGGTGAACCTCTGGCCACCAAGCAGGCCATCCAGTTCAAGCTGGCCGATATGAAGCTGCGGCTGGAAGCCGCCTGGGGCCTGACCATGCAGGCCCTGGCCTTGCGCCAAGCAAGGCAGCCCTTCAGCCAGCAATCGGCCATGGCCAAGCTCTACGCCTCCGAGATGGTGGGTTTTGTGACCGATGAAGCGCTGCAAATCCACGGCGGCTACGGCTACACCCGCGAGATGCCGTTGGAGCGCTATGTGCGCGACGCCCGAATTTTGCGCATCTACGAGGGCTCTTCCGAAATCCAGCGCACCATCATTGCCCGCTCAGTTTTGGGACATTGATACTGACTGAATAGAGCAGCCCTGTTTCTGCTCACGGAGGGCGTTGTTGCATAACGTGCAACTTGCCAGCGTGTAGGCTGAACAACGCCGAATTTGTTCAGTCTGGCGCTGCGTCAGGCGATGAGTTTTGTTGAATTCCTTTGGAATCTGTCAAGGCTGGATTGGCCAGTACCTAACGCGAGATCCGAAGCTCCAGCTAATTTCTCTATTTGAAATGCTGTCAAGTTCACAGGACGCTAAACGGGAGTTCCGCTTGCAGGCGAAGCTGATTCATATTGGCTTCCCCTTGCGCTTTATTTGTACGATGCACGCCATAGCGTAGTTGCAACGACAGGTTCTTCGCCGCTCCCTGCTGAACGGTGTATCGAACCAGAAGGTCCCGTTCCCAGTGCTTGCCATTGGCTCCTGAATAGCCGAGATAGCTGGCATACACGGCGTTGAGATGGCTGTTATCGATACCGGAACCTCGGGTGTAGGCCACGCTCGCACTCAGCCCCGGGGCTGCAATAGTAGTCAGGTCTACGTCGTATTTGAGCTGCCAGGAAGCCGCACGCGGACCATTGAAGTCGGATAGCTGCATCGCGTTTTCCAGCCAGATGGAGCCTCGATTCACATAGTCAAAGGGGTTGTTCCCGTTGACCTTCTGGTAGCCCAGGCCGAATTTGTGAGCGCCTACGGCATAGCTACTCATCAAGCTCCAGGTCGTGGTGTCGATTTCGCCAGACTTTGCTTTGCCTGTATCAGTGCTGCGATAGAGGTTCAGATTGAACGACAGCGAACGTTTATTTGACAGAGGAAGCTTGTAAAAACTTCCCAGATAAGCAGTGTTCCAGTTATCCGCGTATTGACCGTAATAGCTGCTCAGTGTCAGATTGGTGATGGGCGTCACCCAAGCGCCACCGATAAAGCTGAAGGAGCTACTCCTATCCGCTACTCCCTTGGATTGGCGTGATCGCTCTGGGTTACAGCATCGGGCCGTGGTTTGGTAAAGCCTGTGAAGCAACAAAGCGCAGGCGCTATTTGCTGGTTGCAGGCATTAGCTGTCTTCTGGGCTTTGCAGTGCTACGCACTCTTAACGTGTATGGCGATGCGTCTTGGATGACCGGGGCGAACACTTTGCAGACCGCCATGTCATGGTTCAACGTTACCAAGTATCCGCCCTCATTGTTATTCCTGCTGTTGACGCTTGGTATCGGATTGCTGCTGATGTGCGCATTCGAGCACGCGGCAAGTCGCAACTGGCTGAAACCGCTGGCCACGTTGGGAGCCGCACCGATGTTCTTTTATGTGCTTCATCTGTACGTGCTCAAGTTCATGTACTTGGTTGCAGTTGCGATCTGGGGTGTCAATCAGGGGCAGTTGTTCGGCCTAAGCAGTTTGCTATGGTTGTGGGTGATATCAGCGTTGTTGGCCGTAGGTTTATATCCAGCAGTACGCTGGTTTGCAGCGCTCAAGCAACGTCGGCGTGACATCACATGGCTGAAGTACCTGTAGATGCTGCTCAAAGAGCGAGCCACGGCACAATATTGCCTCTGGCCACTTCCATGACATAGCCTCGACACGATGAATTCCTCCATGCAACGATCCACGAAGCAGCGCGCGGCGATTGAGCAGGCTATGACAAAGGCCGATAGACCACTGGCACCTCAGGAAGTACTGGAGTTGGCACAGGCGACGTTACCTGGGCTGGGAATTGCCACCGTGTACCGGGCGCTCAAAGCCATGGCTGAGGAGGGTGTTCTACATGAGGTCCATTTACCTGAGCGTAGCCCTATGTATGAGGTGGCTCACCACGGCCATCACCACCACTTCCAATGCACCGTGTGCCAGCGGGTGTTCGATGTGCATGGCTGTCCCGGTGATTTGGCGGGCTTGGCTCCTTCTGGTTTTCTGGTCGACAGCCATGAAATTACGCTTTATGGCCGCTGCCGTGAGTGCGCAGCCTGAATTCACTTTCTACTGAGCATTGTTGTATAAAAAGCCGCTTGCAGGCAGCTGGGCTTGCGGGATGAGT
This sequence comes from Comamonas sp. 26, assembly GCF_002754475.1. Lineage (NCBI taxonomy): Bacteria > Pseudomonadati > Pseudomonadota > Betaproteobacteria > Burkholderiales > Comamonadaceae > Comamonas > Comamonas sp. 26. Next base: position 2,006,554 of record NZ_PEFL01000001.1, on the reverse strand, counting down.
GAGCAGCCCCGTTCCAAGTCTCGCTAGGGGTGAAAGACAATACAGCTCTATCGCTCACCCCGCAGGCAAGTGAGCTGCACTCAGCGTTGGGCGACCGCCTGCGTCTGCGCTGAAGTGGTTGCTGCAGCTTGGGGCTGTGCCTCCCAGCCACCGCCCAGGGCCCGGATCAGGCCCACCGTGGCCGTGTACTGGGCCGTGCGAACCTGCAAGGCCTGGCGGCGGCTACGCAGCTCACTGCGGCGGGCATCCAGCAGTTCAAGCTGGCTCACCAGACCGTTGCGGTAGCGAGAGTCCGAAAGCTGGGTGGCACGCCGAGCCGATTGAACGGCACGGCCCTGGGCCTCGGCCTGACCGTCTAACAGACTCAGGGCGCTGAGCTGGTCCTCAACCTCGCGGAAAGCCGTGAGCACTTGCCCGCGGTGTGCGGCCATGGCTCCTATCAGCCGCGCTCGCGCCCCTTCCTCCTGAGCTGCACGCTGGCCACCGTCAAACAGGGGCAATGACAGCAGTGCGCCAATGCCCCACGAGCGAGCCGACCACTTGAACAGGTCGCTCAGCTCGGGCGAGGCATGGCCTCCGTTGCCCGTCAGCGTGATGGCCGGGAACCATGCAGCTTCGGCGACACCAACGCGCGCCTGAGCCGCCATAACGGAAGCCTGGGCTGCAGCCACGTCGGGCCGGCGTGCGAGTACCGTGGCCGGCACACCCGGCGGTACCACGGGCAAAGCAGATTCGGTCGTCGCTGTGGGAACGGTAAATCCACTGGCAACCTCGCCCACCAGCACAGCCAATGCATGCTGGAGCTGAGTCTGCTGCAAGGCCAAGGCCAGGGCCTCGGCCTCGGTGGCAGCTACCTCGGTCTGAACCCGTGCCACGTCCAGCTCGGCTACGTCGCCAGCCTGAAAACGCCGCTGTGTCAGGTACAAAGTATTGCGGTAGGCGGTCACACTCTCGGTGACCAGGCTGTGTTCGGTTTGCACCGCGCGCAGCAGCAAATAGGTCTGGGCTACTTCGGCCTGCACCAGTAGGCGCGTGCTCTGCAGCAGGGCGGTACGCGCCTGGGCGTCCAGGCGTGCGGCGTCGCTGGCCTGGGACAAGCGGCCAAATAGATCCAGTTCGTAAGACAGGTTGAGTCCCGCCGAGACCACGGTGGCCGGCACGGCGCCGCCTGTGGTCGTGAGCCCGGCCTGGCGCGCCACACCCGTGGATACGCCCAGTTGAGGTGCACGCTGGGCATCGGCCGCACGCAGCAGGGAGCGCGCTTCGGCCAAGCGGGCCGCAGCTTCCTGAATGCCGGTATTGCCGTCAGCCGCACGTTCCACCAGGCTGGTGAGCACGGGATCGGAAAACCCCAGCCACCAGGCACCACGCGGCTGGACTTCGGCCGGCGGTGCCGTGGTCCAGGCCTTGGCCTCGGGGCTGTTCGTGAAATGCACAGGCACGGGCAGGGCCGCGTCGGCAGCGACGGGTGCCAGCGGGTGGCTCATGCAGCCAGCTAGCAGCAGGGCTGCGACCAGCGGCAGCCAGCGCGTGGCTGGGGCAAAAAAGGCTGTAGTCATCACCGGATTCCTCAAATTCATTCGTTGTCACCGCGCGGTGCGGCCAGCACGGGGTGGGCTGTAGCGCCGGAGGGAGCGTGGAGTTTGTGATTGCCTAGGGGCTCTGCGTGCTGGCCGTGCTGCTGCAGCGGCCGGTTGCCTGCCATGCGGCGCAGGGTCACGTAGAACACGGGGGTGAGGAACAGGCCAAAGGCCGTCACACCAATCATGCCGGCGAACACCGCCACGCCCATGGCGCTGCGCATCTCGGCGCCTGCGCCCTTGGAGAGCACCAGCGGCAGCACGCCCATGACAAACGCCAGCGAGGTCATCAAAATAGGGCGCAGGCGCAAACGGCTGGCTTCGATGGCGGCCTGCAGAGGGCTGCGGCCAGCAAACTCCAATTCGCGGGCAAACTCCACGATCAGAATGGCGTTTTTGGCCGACAGCCCCACCAGCACGATGAGTCCGATCTGCGTGAACACGTTGTTGTCGCCGCCGCTGAGCCATACGCCCGTCATGGCGGCCAGCAGACCCATGGGGACGATGAGGATGATGGCGATGGGCAGCGTCAGGCTTTCATACTGCGCGGCCAGCACTAGGAACACCAGCAAGAGGGCGATGGGGAACACCAGTACGGCGGAATTGCCGGCCAGTATTTCCTGGTAGGTCAGCTCAGTCCACTCGAAGCCGATGCCTTGCGGCAAGGTCTCGGCGGCGATGCGCTCAATGGCGGCCTGGGCCTGGCCCGAGGAGAAGCCGGGCGCGGGTCCGCCGTTCACATCGGCGGCCAGAAAGCCGTTGTAGCGCATGGCCCGCTCGGGGCCGAAGCTGGGCTCAATCTTCATCAGCGCCGACAGCGGCACCATCTCACCGGAGGTGGAACGCACCTTGAGCAGGCCCACGTCTTCGGCACGCGCACGGTAGGCGGCGTCGGCCTGCACACGTACGCTGTAAGTGCGACCGAACTGGTTGAAGTCGTTGGCGTACAGGCTGCCTAGGTAGATCTGCAGGGTCTCGAAGATGTCGGTCACGGGCACACCGAGCTGGCGCGCCTTGGTGCGGTCGATGGCGGCATAGAGCTGGGGCACGTTGACCTGCCAGCTGGTGAACAGGCCGGCCAGCTCTGGCGTCTGGTAGGCCTTGGCCATGAAGGCCTTCACGGCCGCGTCCATGGCGTCATAGCCCAGCGAGGCACGGTCCTCGATTTGCAGCTTGAACCCGCCTGTGGTGCCCAGACCGGCCACGGGGGGCGGCGGGAACATTGCAATGAAAGCTTCCTGAATGCTGCCAAAGGCCTGGTTCAACTGGCCCGCGACCGCGCCACCACTCTGATCGGCGCGCGTGCGCTCAGCAAAGGGCTTGAGCGTGACGAACACGATGCCCGAGTTGGAGCTGTTGGTGAAGCCGTTGATGGACAGGCCGGGGAAGGCGATGGCGTCTTCCACATTGGGGTTCTGCTTGACGATCTCGCCCATGCGGCGGACAACGTCTTCGGTACGATCCAGCGTGGCACCGTCAGGCAATTGGGCAAAACCGACCAGATACTGCTTGTCCTGCGCGGGCACGAAGCCACCGGGCACGATCTTGAACAGGCCCCAGGTCGCAGCCACCAGCGCGCCGTAGATCACCAGCATCAGCGCCTTGCGGCCGATGACGCGCTTGACGCCACCGCTGTAAGCCTCGGAGCCGCGATGGAACAGGCTGTTGAAGCGGCGAAAGAAGCCGCCCAGCACCTTGTCCATGCCGCGCGTGAGTGCATCCTTGGGCTCATGGTGACCCTTGAGCAGCAGCGCACTCAGGGCAGGAGACAGGGTCAGCGAGTTGATGGCCGAGATCACCGTCGAGATGGCGATGGTCACCGCGAATTGTCGGTAAAACTGGCCTGTGAGCCCGCTGATGAAGGCCAGAGGCACGAATACAGCCACCAGCACCAGGGCGATGGCGATGATGGGTCCACTCACTTCCTGCATGGCGCGGTAGGTGGCTTCACGCGGGGTCAGGCCCGCCTCGATGTTGCGCTCCACGTTTTCCACCACGACGATGGCGTCGTCCACAACAATACCGATGGCCAGCACCAGACCGAACAGGCTTAGTGCGTTGATCGAGAAGCCCAGTAGATGCAGCACGGCAAACGTGCCCACCACCGACACTGGCACGGCCAGCAGCGGGATGATGGAGGCGCGCCAGGTCTGCAGGAACAGAATCACCACGACCACCACCAGGGCCACGGCCTCCAGCAGGGTCTGGATCACCGACTTGATCGACGCCCGAACAAACTGCGTGGGGTCGTAGGCGATGCGGAACTCCACACCCTCGGGCATGTTCTTCTGCAGCTCGGCCATGGTGGAGCGCACATTGGCCGAGATATCGAGCGCGTTGGAGCCCGGGGCCTGGAACACGCCCATGCCCACGGCCGGGTCGTTGTTGAGCAGGGAACGCAGCGAATAGTCGGCTGCGCCCAGCTCCAGGCGAGCCACGTCGCGCAGGCGCGTCACCGCGCCATCGGCACCGGTCTTGACGATGATGTCGCCGAACTCTTCTTCAGTCTGCAAGCGGCCCTGGGCGTTGATGGACAACTGCATGTCCACGCCCTTGAGGCCGGGCGACTGACCCACCACGCCGGCGGCGGCTTGCACGTTCTGACCGCGGATGGCTGCCACTACATCGGCCGCCGAGAGGCCGCGCTGCGCGACCTTCTGAGGGTCGAGCCAGGCTCGCATCGAATAGTCGCCACCGCCGAAGATCTGCACTTGGCCCACGCCAGGGATACGTGCGAGGCGGTCCTTGACGTTGAGCACAGCGTAGTTACGCAGGTAGTCAATGTCGTAGCGGCCATTGGGCGAGACCATGTGGACGACCATGGTCAGGTCGGGTGCACTTTTAACGGTCGTGATACCCAGGCGGCGCACTTCCTCGGGCAGGCGCGGCTCGGCCTGCGAGACGCGGTTTTGCACTAGTTGTTGCGCCTTGTCGGGGTCTGTGCCCAGCGCGAAGGTGACGGTCAGCGTCATCACACCGTCAGTCGTGGCCTGGCTGCCCATATAGAGCATGCCTTCCACGCCGTTGATGGATTCCTCAAGCGGTGTGGCCACGGTTTCGGCGATCACCTTGGGGTTGGCACCGGGATAGGTGGCGCGCACGACCACGGAGGGCGGTGCGACTTCGGGATATTCCGAGATGGGTAGCGCGCGCAAGGCGATCAGACCGCTCAGGAAGATAAGCACCGACAGCACCCCTGCAAAGATGGGACGGTCGATGAAAAAGCGGGAGAGATTCATGTTTTTGTCTTTCGGTCGGTCGGTCGGTGCTCAGGCCGCGGGCTGCGCGACCGCGCCGCGCGCTTGCTTGCCTTCACCGGCCAGCTCGGCCTTGGCGGCCATGGGCACGTCCTGCGGAGCGATCACGGCACCAGGGCGCACGCGCTGCAGGCCGTTGACGACGATGCGCTCGCCGCTCTTCAGACCCGAAGTCACGACCCGCAGGCCATCCACCGGCGCACCGAGTTGCACTTCTCGGTACTCGGCTTTGTTACCTTCGCCGACGACCATGACAAATTTCTTGTTCTGGTCCGTGCCCACGGCGCGTTCATTGATCAGCACGGCTGAGGTGCTTTGGGCCTGACCCATGCGGATGCGTGCAAACTGGCCGGGCATGAGCGCGCCGTCGGCGTTGTCGAACACGGCTCGCACTCGTACCGTTCCGCTGCGGGCATCCACCTGGTTGTCGATGAGCTGCAGCTGCCCGCTGTGGGGAGTGCTGCCAGCAGTACCTGTCCCCATTTGCACGGGAATGCGGTCGATGTGTGCACGGCCACCCTTGCCACCGTCCAGACTGTCGAGGGCGCGCGCCACAATTTGCTCATCGGTATCGAAGCTCGCGTAGATGGGGCTCACGGACACCAGAGTAGTCAGCACGGGGGCGCTGGCACCCGAGGCAACCAGGTTGCCCATGGTCACTTCGATTCGGCCCACACGGCCAGCTACGGGAGCGCGCACCTGGGTGTAGGAGAGATTCAGTTTGGCCGTCTGCAGTGCGGCCTGGGCGGCGCGCAGGTTGGCGTCGGCCTCGCGCTGGGCGTTCACGCGTTCGTCATGCTCGCGCTGGGCGATGGCACTTTCCTGCAGCAAGCGTGTGGCGCGCTCCATTTCGCTGCGGGTATAGGAAAGACGAGCCTGGGCCGCCACGACCTGGGCTTCGGCACGGTCCACCTCGGCGGCATAGGGCGCTGGGTCTAAGCTGAACAGCAGATCACCCTGCTTGATCAGGGCGCCTTCGCGGAAGTGCACGGACTGCACGGCACCGGCCACGCGGGGGCGCACGTCCACACGCTGTACGGCTTCAAGTCGGCCTGAAAATTCGTCCCAAAGGGCGACGTTTTGCTGTACCACGGCGGCCACGGACACGGGGATGGCCGACGGTGCGGCATGGGCAGGTGCCTCGGCGTGCGAGGTCTGCAGTCCCAGGGCTGCGCCCCCGGCAACGACCACGACGGTGACAGCGCCGACGGTGGTCCACCAGCGGCGCGAGGAAGAAGAGACGGGGAAAAGCGGTGCGTTCATGGCGGTTCCTAAAAAGGTGATGAGTCCTGCCCTTGGGCAGGACGCAGAAAAATCCAGGCAAAGCGGTGCCCTCCGGTAGATCACACCGGAAAAAACCGAACATAAAGGGGGCCTATGCCGGCAGAGGCCGGTTGGGGTAGGGGATGCAGTGTTCAACCTCAAGAAAACTTGAGGTCAAGCACTTGTAGCAAGTAGGTGATTTAGGGGCTGAGGCCTATCACTGTGTCGTCCGACATCGTGTGGCCTCGAAAAAACGGCGGAACTGCTCCTGCACCTCGTCTGCGCAGGGGCAAGCGCGGGTTCCGGGCTGCAATAGGGCTTCTGGCCATTGTTCCGCCTGACTAAACACATGACGTGTCACGGACAGGCCTGCGGCTTCGAGCCTCGCTGCATAGGCCAGCGCCTCGTCGTGCATGGGGTCTTCTTTGCCCACCATGATCAAGCTGGGTGGCAGGCCCGCCAGGCGCTGAGCCGCACCGGGCACCGCATAAGGGTGTTCGGCGTCGCGGGTGCAGCCCAGGAATTTGAGCCAGCCATCGGCCCACTTGCAGGCCGTGGCCGTTCCCGTAGCTGCGCGCAGCGAGGCCGTTCCCACACAAGGGTCCAGCATGGGCGAAAGCAGAATCTGCCCGGCCAGCGGCGGATGCGATTGGTCACGGGCCATCAGGGCCACGCCGGCCGCCAGGTTGCCTCCGGCTTCTTCGCCCGCCAGGTAGACCTGTGTGCCGTGGCCTGCCAGCCGCGTGCGCTGCTTATAGGCCCACTGCAACACGGCATAGCCGGTTTCCAGCGGCTGTGGAAAGGGCGAAAGTGGATAGCCCACGGAGACCACACGTGCACCAGCAGCTTCAAGCAAGCTGGCCACGGTGCAGCCGTTGTCCAGGTCGCCGGATACAAAGGCTCCGCCATGAAAGTGCACGACCAAGGGCTGCAACTGAGCAGCCGGCTTTTTTCCGTAGAGGCGCACGACTACTTCCTCGCCTGCCACTGTGAGAGTGGAGTCGGTGTAAACGGGCGACAGCGTTGGTGCAGCAGAGGTGGTGGGCATGGTTGTAAGACCGAACAAGACCGGACAGAACCGGGTGATGGCAAATGTAGCGTGACAGGTGACAACGATAAACCAGGCAATCGCCACCGCTGTGTTTCCAATTTCTGAACAATCGCGTTGCTGACTACGTGTGAGAATTCTGCTGCCCTAACCAAGGGCAGAGAAGGAAAAGGGAGAGTCCATGGACCAGATCCAGGCCATGCGCCTGTTCGCGAGGGTGGTCGAGGCCGGCACGTTCACGCGCGCGGCCGATTCGCTGCAATTGCCCAAGGGCACGGTGACCAAACACGTGCAAGCCTTGGAGGCACGGCTGCGCGTGAAGTTGCTAAACCGTACTACTCGCCGCGTCACGGTTACGGCAGACGGTGCAGCCTACTACGACCGAGTCATTCGTCTGCTAGCCGATTTCGACGACATGGAGGCCAGCTTAAGCCAGGCGCGTGCCACGCCGCGCGGCCGCCTGCGCGTTGACGTTGGCACTTCCATGGCTCGCCTGCTCATCATTCCGCACCTGGCCGAATTCCAGGCCCGCTACCCCGACATTCAAATAGACCTAGGCGTGAGCGACCGGACCGTAGACCTAATCGGCGACAACGTGGACTGCGTGATACGCGGCGGTGAGCTGGCGGACCAGTCTCTGGTGGCGCGGCGCATTGGCAACCTTGAGTTCATCACCGTGGCCTCACCAAGCTATCTGGCACATTACGGCACGCCACTGCACCCACTTGATCTGGAGCAGGGCCATCGCAACATCATTTATTTTTCACCTGTGTCCATGCGTCGCTATCCGCTGGAATTTCACCGCGGCGATGAGGCGCTGGAGATCAGCAGCCCGGCTCAGCTGGCCGTCAACGAGGCCAACTCCTATGTAGCGGCCACGGTCGCGGGTCACGGTGTGGCTCAGATCACCACCTTCCAGGCCCATGAGTACTTGACGCGTGGTGAGCTGGTGCAACTGCTACCTGAATGGGGCCAGCCTCTGCTTCCCGTCTACGTTGTCTATCCGCCCAACCGTCATCTCAGTGCCAAGGTACGGGCCTTTGTGGATTGGGCGGCTGAGCTTTTTGTGCAACATCCTCACCTGCAGCGAGTGGCTTGCTGATACGTAAGCCGCCCTAAAGTGCGCCTCACAACTCCAGAAATGCCGCTACTAAGTAGGGGAATTCAACTACCGTCCACACATGCCTTGTGGGAATGCTCATGCTTCAGCGCATAAGCGGTCTACAGAAGCGTACAGAAAATTGCCGCCGCGCTTCTAGCCAATTCTGAAAACCGGCAGATTGGCCAGCGTTGCGCGCGATATGTCCAGCAGCTTGGTCTTTTGGTCAATGCTGCCGGGCACGTTGTCGAGGATGGATGAGAAGTGAGGGAGATGAGCGGGGTATGGTGCACGAAACATCACATGGCGTTCGTGCGGTTTTCAGGCTATCTGAACCTGTGGGAGTAGTTTGAGCAGGATTCGACGTAATAGCGATTTAACATAATATACATCGTATCTATCAAATATCGTCCAGCTGGATTCGTAAGAAAATGCCAGGCTTCCGACTCGCACTGCTACCAATTTAGGATTTCTCATCCTCTATTCATGCGGCTTCCAGCTTCGGCCGGGGCCGCATTTTTATGGCCATTTTTTAACCACGTGCAGGAGTGCTGCGCACCAATACCGGTTTTTCAGGGCGAGTGATCCAACCCCAGCTGTGCGGGAAGTTGCCGCCTTCCGTCCAACATACTGCCTTGCCAGTCCTGCGGGAAAGCTCATGCTGCTGGATATGCCAAGCTAACTATGGGCAATCCGGCGCGCTGGGTGCGATATCTCCCCAAGCAAGCGGACTTGTGCGCGATCAGACGCGGACTGCGAACAGATTTACCCAAACAAGGCATGCGCAGGCCAGAAACTGCGAAGCAAACACGACCAGGTGGAATGAGTGACGATGACAACGACGCTCCAAGCTCAAAATCCGCCCGAGTGCTTTGCACTCAAACGGATTTCAAGCTTTACGCTAGCTGCCAGATCACAGGGGTGACGATGGCAAGGGTTGGACAGGCTTAGAACTGGTCAAAGAACTGCGTTCTTCAACCACTTCCAACCCCATCCATGCTGTGATTTTCAGTGGTGACGATGGAAAGGATGGACAGGCTTAGAACTGGTCAGAGAACTGCGTTCTCCAACCAATTCCAACCCCATCCATGCTGTGATTTTCAGTGGTGACGATGGACAAAGCGGTTGCGCTCAGAACTGGTCAGAGAACTACGTTCTCCAACCAATTCCGATCCCACCCTAGCGATGGATCAACCATGGGACAGGTTGACCTCGATAAGGCTCAGGTTCCGGTTCAGGTGCGCGAATGGGCTTTGGCACGGTCAACAGTGGCGAAATATCACCCCCGGCAAAGGTCATGACAGTGATAGGCAGAAATTTAGCCTCGCAGAAATCAGGAGCGACCACGACAGGTCTGCCAGATGGGCTGTAGCAGGTACATGCCTTGGCAGTCTTGGTGCAGCCGACCACCCTATCCGGTTCAGCTGCATTGGCGAGCATGGCCACGCTCACAGCGGACGCAGCCAGCAGGAGTTTCAGCGCTTTTCCCATGGCTTGTCCATTTCCCCACCAGCATCGCCCAAAAGCTCACTGACGGCCCAGAGGCAGACACCTACGCCGATCAACCAAGAGAAGATAAGCCACCACATCACACGCCCCCTTGGACATAGCGCCGTGCGAGTTTCCACGCTTCATCCGGCGGCAGTTTTGAACACAAGGCCACAGCGGCCAGACGTGGCTTAGGAGCAGGCTTTACCTGAGGTTGGCTGAATAGGCGCTGCAACAGGCTTTGGCGAGCCTTTGGCGCTTCAAAACGGCCCTTGAGGTGCCATGCAGTCAACATGCTGTATGGGCCGCCGTAGAGCTCTGTTTTAAACCGAGGGTCTACGGGATTGCGCACCCAATCACGGAAGATCTGCAAAGTGTCATAGCCCTTATACAGATAGCCTGCCTTGAAGAATTCACGGTCAATGGTGAGGCCGGGCACATCCGTCAAACTGATATTGGCGATATGAAACTTTGGCAGACGGCCACGCTTGCCCAAGAACGTGCCGACGACCGGTATCTTGATTTTGTCGCCCCGGATCATGCGCACCTGATATTCAGCCAGGCCGACACGCACCTGCTTATCAATCATGTCGATACTCTGGACGACCAGATAAACGTCCCAGCCCTTTTTACGGGCATGAATAAGCCAGTCAAGCAAGGCTGCGCGCTCTGGTGAGTTGAAGCCGCGCGAGTTGAGCCAGCTACCGAGCTCATCAAGCACCAAGATGCCGTTTCTCTCTTCATCAAAGCGTGAATCTGGGTTTCCCGGGCCGATATCGTCCAAATCCTGAGCAGTTGGCTTGTCAGGCACCCGAATTGCAGACACCTTGCTATTGGCTGGCATCAAGTGCTCAAGAAACAGGTCAAAGTTTGTCGCTACCCTGCGACCATCGCGCAAAGCGTCATCCATCTTGAGCATGCAGTACAGGCCTTTGCCCGTACCCAACTTGCCCTGCACCACATAAACCGGCATGGCTTACCCCGCTTTGGCAAAGAGGTGAATCAGATCACGCTGCCACGTGTAGGCAGTCGCGGCAGTCCATACCGTGACGTAGGTACTCAGGCAGGCCGGAGCCACCGGAGGAATGACCATCTGCATGGCCTCCATGAACATGCCAGCAGTTCCGTCAAGCTGGCTAATTAGCGGCCCAACGATGCCGCGCATAAAGACAAAGAGCGCCGCAGTCAGAGCCGTCATCGCGGCAACCGTAGCCGCACCGAATGCAACCTTGCGCCCGAAATACTGAGCGAACCAGTTAACCAGTCCGACCAAAAGATTAGAGAGCAGTCCACCTATTAACGGCATTAGTCCACCTTTGCACCCATGACGCTAGCAACTCTTGAAAACGTCATAAATATGGTTGCGAGAATCCACAGAAAATTCATCACCGGAATAACAAAAGGCTCTATTACGCAAATATTCAATTCCAGCTTAAAAGTCTCAGTCAATATTTTTAAATCACCGAGATTCCATGGTGAACAAGATTTATGCGTTAACCACTGAAAGCCACCATTAACGCCCATGGAGGTATCTTTATCCGCAGTACTTTTAATTCCGCCCAATGTATCCATGCGGCTCTGATGATCTTGCGCTTGCTTATCTAGCAAAGCATCAAATTTCCCCTCACCAGTTGGCGTACCTGTTTCATCGATTTTGCAAGGCGGCTGACCTTTGGCACCACAGCGCCCGCCTTTGTCCTCACCATCGCCATCGCCATTTCCGGTTCCATTACTTGAAGAACCTGTACCCTGACCAGAATATGGCGGCTTACCGTTTGCCGCACATTTATCTTTGTTCTCGGCTTTGTTGCACCAATCCCTATCAACTTCTGTTGTCACGTTCTCAGTTGTCGTGATCTGACCTGTAGCTTTATCAGTGACCTTGACGGTCTCAGTCGTGGTGCATTTTCCAGATGCGCATTCTGTTTTTGTCGTTGTATTCGTCTTGCTTGTGGCGGTCTCTGAGGACTTGGTTTTGGGTGCGAAATCAACACCGTTATAGCCAAAGCTTGGGATGCACTTGGTCTGCCCGCCTACATCTCCCGGATAGCCATTGGGACAGGCGGAGTCTTGCTTTTTTGGAATTTCAGGCGGCTTTGCTGGGTCAGGTGGATTGTTTGAAGGATCAATACCCGGCACACATGGCTGAAAGTTTCCACCAATCATGCGAGGCTGGAGAACTCCCCGAGAATGCCACTTTCCATCATCAGTTTTCCAGCCAATATCTTTTTCAAAAGTCATTGCGCAAGCAAGACCGGGCTTTACATCATCACCCTGAGGCTGACAATAAACACCGTCATCAACATTTCCATCCAATGTGACCGAAACTCTCGTAACAGAACCACTGTTATATAAAGCAATACCACATGCTTTTTCAGAGGACATTTGCGCGACACACTGGCCGTTTTCCTCATTAAAACCTGATTTGCAGGTGCATGTTGAACCGGATGCAGTTGAATTATCAGGGCAAGCGCTTAATGAGGAAATAGAAAATCTGTAGTACTCAGAACCATCAGACGAACGCCGGAGCACACAAACATTCCCCTCAACAACACGCTTAATATCAGAGACAGAAGGAGACCAAGAATCGCAAGCAGCCTGCTTTGTTGGATAGTTTGGAGTAGTACTGGCACCAGATAAATAATATCTTGGCCCCATTGGCACGGATGCATAGCAAATCTGCCAAGCGCCAAGCAATATGAAAAACGCTATGCGAAGAAAATACACTATGAGCGCCTCAAAAGATTAGCGGCACCCTGCCACCCCCGCTACGCAGGGGCAGCAGAGCGCCGCAGCTATTAACCTGCGCGACCCAGTTTCTTGACGAAACGGGCACCCACCACCCAGCCCACACCGAGCAGGGCCAGCGACACCAGCGCGCCGCCACCGGCAACGATGATCAGACCGATATCAGTCTTTGCCTGACCGATAGCAGCAGCCGGATCAGTGGGGTCAGCAGCCATAGCCAGCGCAGGGCCAGCAGACAGAGCCAGCACCATTGCGCGAGCGCGCAGATTCTTCAGTTTTTCTTTCATTGAACACCTCAAAAACACCGGTAATGCGACCGGCAAACGCTTAGGCAGAATTGCCCAATTGGTTGATGAACTTGACGACATAGCCCACCTTGTAGCCACCGAAATAGGCCAGGACGAGCAAGCCGAGATAAGCGGAAATCAGCATCAGCCGACCCTCCCCTGCCGATAGCCAAGCACGAATGCAAAGAAGGTCGTGCCAGCAACAAATAGCTCTATCAAGTTTTGGGAATCCATCACCAGAAACTCCCTCTCACTGCCTGAACCCACTCAGGCTCAGGCGCCAAAGATGCACAGCCGGTAACGGCTGCAGAAAGCAAAAGCCACAGGAGCAAATCACGCATGAGCTACCCCCGGCTTGTCCGATAGCCAGCTAAAGGGGCCACCGGTGTTTTCAATGCTTCTGGGGGTGGTGCGCACGCGCACAAATCGCGTAAAACCGCCGCCTGTTGGCACGAACTCAGACCGTAGGAGTTCCCCGGTCTTAGCATTGAGATAGCCGCCTCCCGGCGCAGGTCTGAATCTGTCCTTGATGGAAGCATTGCCCTGCACATACGCAGGCCACAGAACCCAGCGACGGCAACCACGGCCAATTTCATCAAGCCCACCAACACCACTGATTCGAGCGCCATGCGGAAATTTCCCTTCTGATGTGCCTTTGCTGGCGTACTTCATGAGGTAGGCAACGGGATGCGTTGCGCGTACCCGGTTTGACATGCCATGCGTCCACATGGGGGCCTGAAATGCGCCCTTCTTTTTCCATGCGCTATCGGGCTTTGGCGGGGTCAGGCCATGGTTGAGCCACACGCACACGTGGTAGTGGATGACGCCGCGTTTTTGCAGCTCAGCAACCCACACGTAGCGGACTTTTTTGATGCCTGTGCGGCTGTAGTGCCACTTGCGCAGGCCATCCAAATAACGGCTGATGTGCTCAGGACGCCAGTTGCGGTTTGTGCCAGCATAGGTCAGCGTGAGCATCCAAACGCGTTGGTTTTTTTCGCCCAGGTGGTGCAAGGCTTTGGCAGAGATACCAACGCTTTTTTGCATGCGGGTAATGCGGGCCTTTTGGTGGTCAATTTCGATGGTGTTTTCAGCCATGAAATCAACTACCGAAAGACCAGAACCATCAGCCTTGCAAGTTGTTGATAGTGAGACAAGCCCGCGCGCTTCGCGCGCTGCCTGAGCCTCGCCCACAAGCGACACCATGCGAGCATGAGACACGCGCGCATTGGCCTCAGAACGGGCCACGTAGCGGGCACGAGCGGCCTTCATACGCGGGGTTACATGCTGGTTTGCGATCGTTGCCCAAGGCTTGTGCTTTTCTGGGTCAAAACGGAACTCAGGCTGTGGCGCAGCCGCAATCTTTGCCAGCCGATCCAAGAAGCCTTGACCGAAAACGGGTTTCATGCGCGAACCCCCACTTCGATCAAATACTCAGCGTGCTGACGCAAAGAACACTGCGCCACATAGCATTGACGGTCGTAGTCGGGGGGGAGCTTTTTCCAAGCTGGAGGAGCGTCAAGCTCTTCAGCGCGGGCAAGCAGGAAATCAAGGTACAGCGCCCCATTGCTGGGGGCGTACTTGAGCCTGTCAGGCACGGGGGCAATGCGGCCGACTTCAGACATAGCTCAGCCACAAAAGAACGAGCGACAAGCCAAGCAACAAGCCCAGCGTAGTGCTCTGAATCAAGCAGCAAAGCGCATCACCCACACGAGTGAGCCAGTTAGCGCGGAAGTCTTCAGCATCAGCCTGCATTGCTGCTTTGAAGCTGGCGGTTCTTTCCTGAGGAGTCATTTAGAAGCCCTCCCCACCAATCGCGTGATCACCGGCCCAGTACGTCACTTCGCTGTATGTCACGCCGTCGTCAATGTGGAGAGTGACCGTCACGCGGTCAGCTTTGATGCCCGGGGGCTGGTGTTCATTCCATGCAAAAAGGAGCGCCAAAAGCGCCCCTTGAGCCATGGCCTCGCGTGCTGCGGTTTCCATGACGTTGCCCTTTACTGTGCGGAGACAGCTTTAGGCTTGATGGCAACCAGCTTAGGGCTGATAGCCAGATCGCCATTGCGGGAAACGTAGATGGAGTTAGGAGCAAACGTGTATTCCCCAACCGGATAGAACAGAGGCTGACCCTGTTCATTTTTCTCAAGGATTACCTCGACTTTTTCCGGGTAGGGGTTCGGATTACCATTGCGGTCATGCGTGTGAACGTAGGCCGTCTGGAAATTGAGGCTGTAAGGCTTGCCCGATGCCTTGGCATTGCCGCTTTGGTTGCGGACTTCGGTCGACTTCACCGACACTTGAATCATTTAGCGCTCCTGATACTGTTGTAAACATCTACAACAAGAGCGACTATCGCTGTAAAGGTTTACAACATGCTATCAGTACAACTGCTCATTGACAAAGCAATTGAAATATGCGGCTCTGCTTCTGAGCTTGCTAGACGCATGGGTGTAGATCGCGCAGAGATAACAAGGTTGCGCAAAGGTACTCGACCTGCCTCCCCTGAGATAGCAGCTGAAATTGCCGATATAGCGGGCATGGACGCTCGACAGGCCGCTATAGACGCAATCATTGAGAGAAATGCCGCCAACCGCAAAGGTGCATTGCTGGCGGACATTTTGGGAAAGGGCCAAGCCGTTGGCGCGGCGGCGATGTTGGATATTTCCTACAAAGGAGATTCAACAATCGATACGGCAACGATCAAAAACGATAGCGCAGTCGTTAAAGATCGTATACATCGTGTCTAGTAGATTAGCTCTAAAAATAGGAGCGCTAGAGCTCCAGTTTTTAAGGCTTTCAGTAGACCCATGGGACTACGTTTTTACCTCTTCCTCTTAACCAATTTCGCGAGAGTTACAAATAGCTCCCGTTGACGCACGGTTGGGACTCTAAGGACTTCGCTGCCAACTGTCAAACATTTTTGTTTGACCCGTCATGTTTTTCCGGCATCGGCGCTGCGTCCGCTGCTACAAAGTCGCAAGCACTGGAGCCTTGGTGAGCATCCGCAGGCTCGCCGCATGAGGCACATGGCGTCCAGTCAAAGTCCAGCATTGAATCGCTTCCATTGTCTACGTCTCCACATCCAACGGGACACCAATGCGGGTCCAGGCCGTGGCTGCAGCATCCGTCATCCTGCAGCATCCGTTGTGTCTGTGCGCGTTGTTCCGTCGTGGTGTATCCGTGCTGTATGGCGATCTCGATGGCGCGATCGAGCTGTTGCTCGGGCACCTGTTGTAGTGCTAGGTCAATGCTGGCTCCGACGCGGAGCTCGTAGGTCTCGTAGACCTGACCACAGCCTCGATTGGCAGCATCCGACAAGGCTGCGCACTTCGCTGCCCAGTCGTTTTCCGAGAAGACTTGCGCCTCGCTCGCTGGTGCCACTTCGAGCGCTACGACACTTGGAGACGTAGTAGTAGTTCTTTGTATAGAAGACCCTTGTATATAGAGTGCAGGAAACGGCAAATCCAGTTTGCAGGTTTCGGCAGACGTTTTTGGCTCAAGTTTGCAGGTTTCGGCAGCCAGTTTAGGCTCCAGTTTGCAGGTTTCGGCAAGTGGTTTCGGGGCTTGCTTGATGACTTGGCCAAGCCATTGGCCATCGACGTAATCGAGTAGCCCCTCCAGGACGGCCTGCCGCTCGTCATCGGTCATGGGGTGACCTGGGCATTGCGTGGGCAAGGCCCCGCTAGATCCGCCGCAGTTCCTGCACTGGGTGCGATCGTGGCCGATGCTGTGGAGTGAGAAAATAGCGGCCCGTGGCGCGGGCTGGTCGGAGTCCATCATGGTGCGATCGATGTGCTCAAGCTCGGCAATGACGGCTGGGCAGACCGGCATCAATCCATTGCCAGGTGGCCAGCGCTGCAGCCACATGACCTGATCCGGGTATTTGAGGCCGAGCTTGGCGTGGTGCCAGGTCAAGCTGCCCTCGGCAAAAGCACTGAGCACGTTCCATCGGTGCCGCAGCCGAAACCAGAAGCTACGCGATTTCCATAGCTCTAGGCGCTTGTCTGGCGCGGTGTTGTCGCCAATCTCGTAATCAGTTTTGCAGGTGGATTTCATATCAAACCATCTTCAATGCGGGATTGCTGGGGGGGATGGGCTGGACCCACCGGCCTGGGCTGGTGAGGACAACACAGGACAGATGGGCCACTACGGTGCCGCGGCTGTGGATCTCATAGCGGACGATGTTTGTGCGGTTTGCGGCTGGCAGGTGCCAGCCACACTTGATGACCTCCCGCTGGGTCTTGGTGCTCAGCTCGTCGACCGTGAGATCCTCGTGGCCGTCCTCACGGTCGCCATGGCGTGCGTACTCCTTGAAAATCTTGGGCGATACCAGGGCCATGCCCTCCTCCACGAAGTGAATCGCCGCGCCGGTCTCATTGAACTTGAGCTCGCGATTGACCAGACCCATTTGCACCCACTGCATGAAAGCCAATGCCAAGGGGCTTGGCTCGGGTGGCGGCTTGTCGGGGTTTGCGTCGATGTCGGGCAGCGGCTGCAGCAGAAGAACCGGCCCCGGTGTTGCTGCTGCAGCCGGCGGCGGACTTGCAGTGACGGTGCGTCCCTTGAGTACGGGCAGGTCGTCGAGCTCGTCCAGATCAGCGGCCATGCGCTTGAACTCGGCACTCACGCTTTGAGAGCGAGGCACTTGGTCATGACGTAGCTCTTGGGCGGGATTCTTAGGTGCGCTTGGCGCTGGCGGCGGCGCAGCTGCTGCAGGTTTGACAGAAGGCGGCCTTGCGGCCGTAGTTGCGGCAGCTTGGGGCGGCTGGTGCAAGGTGGCGGGCTGAGGAGGCGCAGCTGGTGGTGGTGGTGGCACCGCTGCGGCATCTTGGAATCGTTGCTCCAAGGGCGGTGCGCCCTTCTCTGCCGGCTGTGGGTTCTTGGCCGGCTTGTTCTTTTTGCCAGGCTTGTCCGATGCTGTTGCAGATTCGGATGGATCGAGGAAGTAGCTGCCCTCGCTGTCGCCCAGCAAATACGCGGCTTCGCCGTTGTCGAGGCTGTCGTAGTCCATCTTCAATGGTGTGGGCACGCGGGATCTCGATGCTGCCCCAGCTTCAAACTCGTCGTAGGCTGTATCAGCTTGGGTCTGCTGCACTGGCGCCGTAGGCGCCCTAACTGCCAAGACTGCCGCAGTTTGGGATGGAGTTTCTGGTGCAGGTGTCTTTGCTGCTGCCGCAGTGGTTGCCGCAGGCCTGGGCTTTGCCGCAGCATTCGGCGGCTTGGTGAAAGTAGGCTCCCGCATGATGGCGGCATGCTTTTTAGCTTCTGCCGCATCCTGGGGCCGTTGCTTCGCAGGCTTTGCCGCAACCTGGGATGGTTGGGCTGAGGATGCCGCAGCTTGTGGTGCATTGGCATCGATTGCTGCCGCAGATTCCGATGCAGTGAGAGTTGCAGCAGCTTGATGTTCGTCCTGCCCTGCTCCATCCTTGCGACGGTCGCGGATCTCCAGCCGCCCACGCATGGCGGCCGGGTACTTGCTCTCGTGGTTGAACAGCTTGGCCAGAGGGAACTTGAGCATGGCAAAGTCATGCATGTAGGCCCCCTGCTCTGACCCATCCTCGGCGTAACCGTGCACTGTGACATGCCAGACGGCCTGGCCGCTGGCAGGGTTGAGCTCGATCGCGCCGTAGTCCTGCCAGGTGTCGAACAGCCGGTCGTTCTTTGCGTTGCCAGGCACGCTTTCATCGGGCTCGTTTGCTTGGATGTGCTCTCGCACGGTATCGGCGAGGCGCTTGGCCACGAACCAGATCGCCCCCTCGAACACCCAACCTGCCGCACCGTTGCGATTCAGGGGGAGCTGTGTGCCAGCTTGGAGCATGGTCCTCATAGACTGCATCAGCAGCTCGATGAGAGGCACGGCCTTGGCCGTGGCGAAGCGGGCCTTGGAGCCTTTTTGCAAGGCACGCTGCGTTGAAAGCTGGTCGGCGCGCTTGACGATCTTGGCGACGAGACTGTCCTTGTCCTGGCCGGTGAGGTATTGCTCCAGGGCATCCAAGGCGGTGGGCGTGTGCGCCAGGAATCGAAGCGCACTTTCTGGCGCAATGCGGGGTAGCAGCAGCTGGGCCAGCTTGGCATGGGCGCTGTAATCGCGCTGCCCTTTGGGCGCAAAGTCCACCAGGTACTCGGCAGTGCGTTGGCCAGCGATCTGAGACAGGCTTCCGCCTGCGGGTGCCCAGCGGATAGGATCGGTCTCGCCCACCTGACGCCACGCGATGCGTAGGTCGGTCATGGGCTTGGCGATGTCATGCAGCAAAGCGCAGAAGAACACCACATAGGTCCACTGGTCGCGCTGGGCGTCCACGATCTCGATCTGGCTTCCGCCTGGCAGCAGATGGGCATTGCGCCAGGTCATGGCCGCAAGCAGCATTTCGATGGTGTGCGATAGCAGGCCGCCTGCGTGGGCGTGGTGGTGCGCTTCGGAGGCTGGCATGAGTTGCACGAACTCGGCGTACCGCCGAATCGCCGGCAGCAGGTCCCGCTCCCAAATGGCCTGCGACTGATGCGACTGGCTCCAGATCTGGGTGATAGCCCGTTCTGCGCGGACGGTGGCCAGCAGCTGCTGGGCATTGAGCACGCGCAACCATCCGGGCTCACTGCCCGCGATGTGGATCTCGTCTGGCTTGAGTGGCTGGTCTTGAGGCCGCGTTGATACTGGCGCGTCGGGCAGAGGCAGCGGACCCGCAGGAGCAGTCTGCACCGGCTTGGCCTTGCTCCAGGGCACCATCGCAAGCAACTTTGAAGCAATACTCTTCACGCGCACTCCTCTTGGAGCAGGATTCGAGCGAAGTGCTGGGCACGGGCTGACTTGCCATCGGTGGGTGTCCAGATAGACAGCTCCTCCCCAGGCTGGCCCAGCGCGAGGAAGTCCATGAAACTCTGCTGCAGCGGGTTCCATTTGATGCGTGAGGCGATGCCGTCGCGGCCCCAGTCACCGCATGTTTGCACGAACGGCTGCGCCACGACTCGCATGACAAAGCTGTGCCAATTCTTCTCTTGCTGAGGTTTGGGCACATGCGGCATTTTGGGATGGTCAGCAACCAGCTGCAGCAGGATTGAGCGCACGCTGAGGATTGGATCAAGCTCCTCTTCCAGATGCTGCTCCAGCCCCTCGAAGCGACCCAACCAACGCATGAGCGGGTTGGTTTTGCTGGCAAGGCCCAGCAGTTGCAAGCTGTCTGCGATAGCGAATATCGAGCAGCCACGATCGAGCGGATCTCGGCCTAGAAATGGTGGATCACTGTTGTGGATGTGCTGACTATGTAGGTGCGGTGCGCGGGCGAAGTCGTCCATGGGGCGCAACCGTACCTAGTGCGCCCTCACCTGTCAGCGCGAAACCCTGCGGTGATGACCAGAGGCTTTTCGCTTGAAATGCTCGGAAAACTGTGCTAATAAATTACAATTGGCAACAGTTTTTAGATGCGTTTCTACCCATAGTCGCACTTGCCAAGCTGAGCCCGGCGCCAATTTCTCTAAGACACTCTCAGCATCCGACTAAACGACTGACTTCATCAGTGTGGTAGTCCAGGACCGCTAAAAGGCAAATCTTCTCTATGGAACTACGACTCTCCGAATCAGGACCTGCTTTTCCCTTTGCACTCGTCGATGCCATGCTAGACGGGAAAGTCGTATTTCTATGCGGCGCTGGTATCAGTGCACCGATGCTTCCAGGGTTCTGGGCGTTGGTCACTAAGTGCTTTGAGCAACTGAGTGTTGAGTACACCTTGGCGGAAAAGGCGTCACTGGGCGCTGGTCGATATGAAGAGGTGCTCGGCTCTTTGGAGCGACGCTTAGCGGAGCCTGCACTCTTCACTCGGACAATTGCTGAGCAATTGACTGCGCCCGCCAAACCCAACCTCTCCAATCACGCCACAATTCTGAGACTTTCGAGGGACTTGAACAACAGACCTTGCGTTGTCACAACCAACTTTGACATTCTTTTAGAGAAGGCATATTTTAAAAAAACCAAGAGCAAGGCTGAAACCCAAGCCCAAAGCTTGGCCGGACAGGAAATTCCGCGACCAGGAACCGCTGAGTTCGGCGGAATCATCCATTTGCATGGACGACTTTCAGATGCTCAGCTTGGTCTGTCGCAGACGCCATTGATTGTCACGAGCTCCGAGTATGGCGATGCCTACATGCGTTCTGGTTGGGCTTCACGGTTTCTGTTTGACCTTAGCCGCTGCAAGACGATTGTTCTAGTTGGCTATAGCGCGAGTGACGCCCCAGTTCGGTACTTCCTGAACGTTCTGGAGGCTGACCGTGAGCGCTTCTCCGACCTGCATAAGGTTTATGCACTCGACTCTGAGCCAGAGCCAGATAAACAATCTCCAGGATGGGAGGCGCTAGGCGTCGTCCCTATCTTCTATCAAAAGGAGGTGGACCCTTCTACGGGAACGAAAGGCCATTCGGCACTTTGGCGTGACCTAGCCAGTCTGGCCGATATTGTTGAGCGCCCAAAGAAATGCAGAAGGGAGCTGGCAAGGGCTGTCCTAGCCAAGCCATTAGAGAGCATTGACAAATTTGAACGGCAGAATATTCGCTGGCTTTTCAAAGGGCAACGTGACCTAAACGTAGTCGCCATCGAGGCCATTACTGATAAGGCTTGGTTCAAGTTTTTCCATGATGAAGGCATATGGTCCGATGAGGACGCTACAGGCGTCATCGAGGGATGGATTGCAGTTGACCTTCAGTCTATCGACAGGTATCACGTCGCAATAGATTGGCTAGAGAAACTAGGTAAACCATTTGTTGATCGTATTTTTAGCCGGGTAGTTCGTAAGGAAGAGCTTCCTAGCATTTGGAAGCGAGCGTGGCGCCTGATGTCCCATTTGAAGCTGTCTTCCAGATCAGACTGGGTAAACCAACCTTACGCCGTAACTCGACGACTAAATACTGAAGTTGTGCTCAATAGCGACTTGCAGCTAGCTGTCGAAATGCTGTCCCCTAAGCTGAAGCTCAAAGCCAGCTTCTTGTCTACATATGCTCAATCGTCGTTGGGGGACCCAAAGAGCCTTGATGAAATTGTGTGGGCTAGCCTTGCAATTTCCCATGAGGGAGAGCTTTCGGAACTCTCAGATGTGCTCTCAAACCACGGGAATGCAGACTCCATCCTGAACATTGCAACAGAGAAGTTCCATGAGAGCGTCCGTCTTGCTATTGACATAGGGGCCATCGAAGACGAGTACGACCGTACCAACTACGATGTTCCATCAGTCGAGCCCCACGCTCAGAACGATTTTCACGAAGGCTTTGTCTTCCTCGCCCAATTGCTGACAAGCGTCCTTCCAAGAGCCGCGCAGCGAAACCGAAATGCCGCGTTGAGTGCAGCAAGCACATGGAAGACTGCGCCAGGTCTCTTAGGGACTCGACTCTGGCTGAATGCTCAGAGAAATGCCGAGCTTTTCACCGCCGATGAGGCTTTGGCTTGTTTACTCGACACCTCAGACATAGTCTTTTGGAATACAGACCGCGAGGTGCCGCTGTTGATTAAAGAAAGGGCTCCCCAGGCAAAAGAATCCGCTGTTTTAGCGCTTGAGCGGCGAATTCTCGATGACGCTGAGAACTACTTCCAACGATTCGACATTGAAACAGGGCAAGTCGACTGGAGAGCCCACGCACGAGATGCGGCGGTTTGGCTAAGGCTTAACATGCTTGATGCTGCACATAGAATTTCTGAGCATGGAGCTCAGGAGCTTGAGCTCATAAAGCAGAGAAGGCCTTACCTCAATAGGCCAGTCGACGAGAGTGACTTTTTCAGCTCCTATTCCTCGGGAGTGCAAATGGTCCTTGGAGATGCACAGCCCCTCATCGATGCACCGAAATCAAGTCGTCTTGAGGTCGCAAAGGCTTCACAGCTAAGTCACGACATAGAGCAGCGCCAAGGCTGGAGGGCATACTGCAATCTTGACCCCGAGGGCGCGTTCCAGACGCTTCGGGGCGCCCCGCTTGATGTTGCCAACGCAGGACTTTGGGACAGCTTTGTATCTGCCCTAAGCGTCCCAGATGTAGGCAGCAAGAAGATCCGCACGGATTTGGTGGTAGAGGTCTTCAAAGTTCTTAAGCCAGCAGCGGATGAGTTCCTGACTACATTTGTCCGCGCTCTATGCAGTCTTTATGAACTCTCGCCTCGTTACCAAACGCCCTCGCTTCGGAAATGGTGGAAGAGGCTCTTTTTGTTAGCCATTTCGAGCGAACGCGAGCATGTTGAAATTCCAGACGATTTCTACTTCTCTGCTATCAACAGTTCAGCTGGACGGCTTGCAACCGCTGTACTTCAGGACATAGAAAAAGCGCGCGCAGAAGGTGTAGCACTAGTACCTGGATTAGTCACAGCGCTTTACGACTGTGCCAATGGATTGGGCATTCAGGGTAGTTTTTCTCGCTCCGTGCTTATAAGAGATTCGCAATTTGTAGTGTCTCTAAACTTGCCTAGAGTAACAAAACGACTGTCCTTGGCACTGTCATCCGAAAGCCAAGAAGGAAGGGCTCTACGCAAAATATTGGTGTGTAAGACAGCGGCTTCAGAACTTGTTTCCAACGCATTTTCTAAACAAATTCTCCGGGGGGTCATTGAGTGTGAGGGCACAGGAAGCGAAGCACAAAATGCTGCAGCAAAGATTTTGGCACCGGCACTATCCATTCTGCGCGAGAAGTCGACAGCAGAAGCATGGGGTATTTCCATTGCTGATGCTGCTTTGGCATTGCGGAATTCAAAGCCCGAAATTCATGTTGCTGCGGCCGGTGTACTTGTGAAGTGGAGTTCAGCATTTGAAGGGCCTCCCGAGGTCACGTGGCGTACGCTACTTCGACCACTGCTGGAGCAAGTTTGGCCACGAGAGAAGGTGTTCAGAACGCAGCAAACTTCTCTTCATCTTGCACGCTTGGCAATCTTCTCAGGCGACGCTTTCCCAGAGGCACTTGATTATGTTAGACCCTATCTCGTGCCGCTGGATAGGCTGGATTCACATTTCTTATTTATGAATAGCAAGCATCCTGAAGACTTTCCTCAATGCGTGCTGAATCTGCTTTGGCTTCTCCTTAAAGGGAGTTCTGCCGAGGGCTTCGACATTGCCGATATCCTTGATCGCCTCCTTCGGGCAGCACCAGAGTTGGAGGTGGACCGAAGGTTTCAATGGCTCGACAGGAGGACGTTACGGCTATGAGAACTACTTGGTTGTTTACGGAGCAGCGGCCTCAAGGGGAATGACAGCTTTGAGACGTTTACCTGAATGGCCGCTCATGTTCGGCTGCTATATCGGCACCAGCACTCAGACACTCAACTTCATCGCATCCTGACCATAGCCTTGCTTACTGCGAATGCCTTAAGCGCTGCCTTTCCATTTCGAAAGCTCCTGGTCTCTCCGAGGCCAGGAGCTTTCGCCTGTAGGCCCGTATAACCCTTTCCCAGTACCTGTAAATCCTTTGCGCATGCTCCGATTTTTGAGGAGCATGCGCGCCCTTTGGATAGGCCCTGTATCCAGTAATGCCGTTTGCCCTGTATGCGAGCGGCCCCTGACGCTCGCCATCCTTTAACCCCTTAAACTACCAACCATTTATTTCCATTTGTGTCAAGCGTTAACCGTTAGGTATGTAACGCACGGTTTCCGCTGGTGACAAAGCGGCAGCTCTAAGAACATTCGGCTCGGCGACTGACGCATTGCGTCGACACCCCCGGGCCACTGATCTTCTTCGCACACCTCCTCTTGGTTGTGGTCCGGGTTCTTTTTACGGAGTTCCTACGGTCCATGACCCGCATGCCCAGATTCTTTGCCAGCATGGCTTTGCTGGCCATGGCCTCAGCCCAGGCCACCCCTCAGCTTGTTGATGGCAACAAGCGCCTGCAGTTGGGCCGCTACACCACTGCCGAAGCCCAGCCACAGCCTCATCTGAATGAGCCGCTGGCCCTGGTGGCCCAGCTCACATTCCCGCGCGAACAGGTGACGACCGTTGGCGAAGCCATCGAGTACACGTTGCTTCGCACTGGCTATGCCCTGGTGGATTCCCAATCACTGACTTCCGACGCGCGGCGCTTTCTAGGTCTGCCGCTGCCCGAGGCTCAGCGCACGCTGGGCCCGTTTTCTGTTCAAGACGTTCTGAACGTGCTCGTGGGTACGGCATGGCGCTGGCACACCGATCACATCACTCGCCGCGTTTGGTTCACCCTGGCCAACGCACCCAAGCCTCGCCGCCTGGAGCCCATCGTCAGCCCTAGCACTACGCCTCAGCCGAAGGCATCCGCCAAGGAGTGAGCATGTCGGAACAAAGCACTGTCGATGCAGACGTACAAGTGACTGAGCCAAGCGTGCCACCGCCGCCGCCTCCCGATGTGGCAGATTTTCCGCCTGCGGCTTCTGTGGCCCCCGAGGTCACTGGTGTCGACGATTCAGCCGTCGACCATTCTTGGTTGAGCGAGCTTGAGACTGCCGCTCCTCTCAGTGCTGCCACTGCAACTGCGGCGGCAGCTGCTGCGCCTGTAGATGCTGAAAAACGGCCAGGATTCCTCGCCCGCGCGTTCGGTCGCGCACCGGCCGCAGCAAAGCCACGCAAGGCCGAGGTGCCTGTGAGTGTTGAGTCCAGCGATATCCCCTCTCGACGCAAGCCAACGAACCCATGGGTGCTGCGCACAATCGGCATTGCGGGTGTCGTGGGACTATTGGCAGTGGGGTACCTTCAGTACGGGCCGAAACGTCTACCAGCACTGGATCTGCTTGGCTCATCGCTTCCCGAGGCCGGCCTGGTGACGCCGCAGCCTGCTTTCGATGCTTCCGAGTTTGATCCGCGCTTGGCTGACACCTCCCCTCTGCCCCTTGCGCCCTTGGCTGATGCGGCTGCGGCACCTATCGCCGGAGCACCATCTGGCGATGCGGACCCAATCCCCGTGGGCATGCAGCCAGAATTCGATCCAGAGGCGGTTATGCGGCAGTCTGCAGCTGATGCAGGCGTTGCCAGCCTGGGGGACGCGGGCGCTGTGCCGCAAGCCGTGGCCAACGTGGCCCTCCAGCGAAATGAGGTCGCTGCAGCAGCACCGGCTGGTAGTGCACCTATTACTGCCGCACCAGCGCCGACTATGGCGGTGGCCCCCACGGCAGTGGCGACTGCAACACCAGTCGGCGTCGACCCCCAGGTGCTTGATCGCATGAAGCGCATGGAAGACATGATGTTGCTGATGTCCCAGCAACTGGCCGCCATGCAGCAGGCCAACGCGCTTGCTGGCAAGACCTCGGCGGCACCGGCTCCCGCTCCTGCGGTAGCGCCTGCAGTGGCTCCGGCAGCCGCACAGGCCGCCCCCGTCGAGCAGCCGTCGCCGCGCCCAGCGCCCAAGCGCGTAATGGTGAAGGCGAAGCCGGCGACTCCCCGCCAAGCAGCAAAGGTCGTTGCCGCGAAGCCAGCTGCAGCTCCTGCAGGTGCCCAGCTTGTGTCCGTCGATATGTGGAACGGCGAGCCTTCGGTCGTGGTCGCGTCGGGCGTGCCCGGTGATCGCCGCGTGCGTGTCTTGCGCCCAGGTGATGTGGTCAATGGTCTGTCGCTCAAGTCGGCAGATCCTGTGTCTCGCACAGCCACATTCGTGGCTCCAGGCAGCCAAGGCCTGACCCTTTCAGTGAGCAATGGAGGCTGATTCATGAAAAAAACTGCCTTTATTGCCACCGTGGTCGCATTGCAGCTGAGCACGGGCGCCCTTGCGCAGCTGCGCACTGGCCGCACTGCAGAAGCTAGCTCGTTGCCCAGCACGACTCAACAGGGCCGCTCGCAACTGGACGAGACAGCGCGTGCTGTGCAACAGATGTGGGGTCTGACTGCCGATGAAATGCAGCGCGCCAAGGTGCTGTCCCTGGGACCTCGTGCCAATTTCTCAGTCAAGGAGCTCTCGCCCCTTGAGGTCCTGGGCATTCATGCTCGCAACGATGCAGAGCGCCGCCAGTATGCCGAGCGCATGGCGCGGATCTTCCACCAGGATGTGGAGCGAAGCATCTTGTGGGACCGTGAAATGCAGGCGGCTATGGCCCGCCTGTATCCCAATGAGCCGATGGTGAACTATGACGGCCTGCCGCGCGTGCAGTCGTCTGTTGGTGCAGCCGACATGCTGAACGTGCCGCGCACGCAGATCATCGAGCGCGCATCGCCAGATCCTGCCAACCGCGGAAAACGCTGATATGCGCTGCCGGTTCGCCATCCTCGCCCTTGGATTCGCTTGCAGCGCGCCGGCCCTGGCCGGCGTGGAGCTGGAGATGATCCACGACAGCGGCAAGTCTGTGCCGTTGGCGCCCTATGTGGCCCAGATCGTGGGCGGCACAGATGAGGCGAATGTGCTCGACGGGCTGCGTTTCCCGTTTCGCAGCCAATTGCGAGGCGGTGTGCTCAAGCAAGACGGTGTGCAGGTCTTCAATGGCCAATGGCTGACTCAGCCGATGTTCGTGATCGGCGCGGACGACGCGTCTTTGCGCTGGGTAGCCTTCAACCACAAGAAGCTGATACAGCTCAATGCTGTCGGCATTGTGGTGCAGGCAGCAACGCCTGCCGCATTCAAGCTGCTGCAGCAAGTGGCCAACCCCTTGCAATTGGCTCCTGATACAGGGGCATTCCTTGCAGAGACATTGATCGCAAAGGGGGCGCCAGTTTTTCCCGTCCTGGTGCACAGCAATGGCCGCGCCTACCAGATCCTGCCTCAGCGCACGTTTGGAGTGGCTCCATGAGCGAACTCGGCCTGGTGCATATCGGATTGGAAGGCGCGGCGAAAGCATGTGCCAATGCTCGGCTGTTGCGCGTTTGGCAGGTTCAGCTTGGAACGCCTTTTGCGGCTGCGCAGTCCCAAAATGTTCCAAGCCTTCACGGCATGTTCCAACTGGAGGGCATGCAGTGACTGACGGGACCATGGAAGGCGTGCTGAGGCCGCCAGTCGAAGCATTGAGCGCTGCCACAGCTTTTGGGATTGCTGGCGTGGCTGCAGCCGCACCATGGGCGCTGATGATGCCCCACTCGCTGGGCGCAGTCTCGGGCGCAATCGCTGCCGGCTTCGGATGCGTGCGAGCGCGCCAGGCCTTCCAGGTCTATAGCTATCAACGCGGGCTGAAGTTCACCAAGATGACGCGCTTGGCTCCCCACAAGCTTCCCGTCAACCTCAAGGAGCATCTTTACCTGGGCGAAGGCTTCGAGTGGACGCAGTTGCACACGCAGCGCTTGCTGGACGCTCGTGAGACAGATGTTCAGCGTTTCGTGAAGGCCTCGCCAACCGAGCTCAAGCTCGCAGCGACCGGCGAAAAGATGCGCAAGTGGGCCGAGGCCAAGACCGACAGCCTGCTGGCCAGGGTGCTGGAGCGTGCGCTCGATGTGGGCGGTACCGCCAATCCCTTTGCCTCGGGCGTGGACCTGGGCGGCAACCCCGTGCTTCATGGCGTCGGCGTGCAGGGCGAAAAGCCGGTGGTGTTGCGCCAAGGCTCGCGCTCTGGCCACTTGCTGGTGATGGGCACGACTCGCGTGGGCAAGACGCGCCTCTTGGAGCTTCTGTGCTCTCAGGACATTCATGCTGGTCATGTGGTGATCGTCATCGACCCCAAGGGCGACGCGGAGCTGATGCTTCGCATGCATGCTGAGGCACGACGCGCTGGTCGCCTGGATCAGTTCTATATGTTCCATCTGGGCTACCCGGAGATTTCTGCGCGCTACAACGGCATTGGCAATTTCGCGCGTATCACCGAAGTCGCTGGCCGTGCCACGAATGCCCTGCCCTCCTCGGGCAACTCGGCTGCCTTCAAGGAGTTCAGCTGGCGGTTCACCAACATCGTGGCTCAGGCCCAGGTGGCACTCGGTCGCATTCCGACCTACGAGACGCTGCTCAAGGACGTGACTGGCATTGACCCGCTGTTCATGGACTACGCGGGCATGACGTTTCGCAAGCTCGCGATTGACCATCCCCAGCGCTTCGGCAGCTATCAGGACCGCCTGGTGGAGCTGGAGCGCGCTATCGTGGCAAAGAAGGCTCCGGTTCCAAGAAGCCTGCAGGATCGTTCGCCCGATCAGGTGGCGATGTATCTGCTCATCAAGGAAGCACGACTGGACGACAAGGTACTGGTCGGCCTGGCGGCCGCATTCAGCTACGAGCGTTCGTTCTACGAAAAGATCATTGCCAGCCTGGGGCCATTCCTCGAAAAGCTCACCTCTGGCGCAGTTGGCAAGCTCATCAGCCCGGACTACTTCGACCCGAACGACAAGCGGCCGATCTTCGACTGGATGACTGTGTTCCGCCAGGGCGGCATCGTGTATGCCGGCCTGGATGCCTTGTCTGACTCCGTGGTTTCGTCTGCCGTGGGCAACTCCATGCTGTCCGATCTGGTCTCGACCGGCGGCAAGCTCTACAAGACAGGCCTCGACCCACACGGCGACGGCAAGCTGCAGCTGCCGACTGTGTGTTGCCATTTCGATGAGGTCAATGAGATTGCAGGTCCCGAGTTCGTGCCCATGGTCAACAAACTGGGCGGATCTGGCTTTCGCATCACTGCATACACCCAGTCGATGTTCGACATCGAGGCGAAGGTTGGTGACAAGGCCAAGGCTGGCCAGATCCTCGACAACTTCAACCACCTCTGCATGCTGCGGGTGCGCAGCAAGGCGACCGCGAGCCTGCTGACGGACCAGGTGCCACAGGTCAATGTAACGGTGCTCACGCCAGTATCGGGCGTGTCGGACACGGCTGCTCAGGGCAATGGCGTCGATTTCACCAGCCAGAACAACGACATAGCGAACAAGTCGAAGGCGCCGCTGATCGAGCCTTCTGACGTTCTTTCATTGCCACAGGGTCAAGCGTTTGCGCTGCTGGAAGGCAATCGCTGCCACAAGATTCGTATTCCTCTGGCTGATACCAAGGACGACCCGTTCATTCCTGCTTCGCTCAAGGCGGTTGCAGAGGACATGAAGCGCCGCTATCGCACGAGTGAGACCTGGGCCGCAGAAACCGACTGGCTCAGTACACAGCCCTTGGGCGCTGGTGCAGGTGGGCTGATCGACACGGATCTCGCCTCTGCCTTTGATGACGATATGCCTGGCTACGCCATGGCAGGTGCAACTTCGTCCGCCGTGGCCGGCAACGTGATGGGACCACACTCATGACGGCTCCGAACTCGCCCGCCAGAAAGCCAAGCACACACGGCCCTGTGGGGGTGGCCGTGTTGGTTGGCTTTGGACTATTCAGCGTGACAGTGTCTTCGTGGCTCATCGGTCTGGTGATTGAAGTCGGCGGTGGCTATTTCTTCTGGCGTGGCCAGGGCATCCGCCATGCACAGGAGATGGTGCAGCAGGATCTGCGCTATATCGCAGCCGCGCCACGCAGTCTGCTAGTGCCAGACACCGTGGACTTTTCGCTGCGCATCGTGAAGTGGGTACGTATGCCCTACGAGCGCCTTGGTGCGCTGCGCTGGTATCAGCGCAACTTGGCCGCCCAGCAGGCAGGTTCAGATGCGGCACTGCCTAGCTTTCTGGGTCAAAGCGTGCAGCCTCAACTCAAGGGGTTGGCCAAGGCTGGTGCGTCGTTCATCTACATGCTCAGCGAATGGGTGGTCATCAGCATGTTTGTCCTGCAGGACGTTCTGCTGCGCCTCTGCACTGCAGTTTTCGCGCTCCCAGCATTTGCCCTTGCCTGCCTGATGGGGGTGATCGACGGGTTGATGCGCAGGGACCGGCGCCGTTGGCAAGGCGGTCGCGAATCCTCGTTCGTCTACCACCACGCCAAGCGCTATGTGGGATGGGCGCTTACAGGCGGCTTTGGCTTGTACCTGTCCTGGCCGTTCGGCGGCTTCAACCCGGCCTACATGGTTCTGGTGTTCACCGTGCTTGTGGCATTCACCCTATCGACAACGGTAGGTGCGTTCAAGAAATACGCATGACATTGATTTTGAAGGAGATATTGATGAAACGCTCACGACATTCGTTCTTTGCCCTCTTGGTGATTGGAGTGCTATCCACCACTGCGATGGCCTGGGCAGATGTTGCCGACGACGAGCTGGAGCGCGAGCGCTTGGCGCGCATCGCTGGCGAGATCGAGCAGGTGCAGTTGATGGTTGCTGACGCGGAAAAAGCCGCGCCGACCGGCCAGCGCGTGAAGTTTCGCTACGACTGGCTGCAGCGCGACCTGGAGCTGCTGCGCCTCGGCGTAACGAACCACGTGGATGCACCTCGCCAGCCTCGCCCAGTCGCCCCATTGCGTGGTGACTATCGGCAATAACCAAAAGAAAAACAATCCATGCGTTCAGAAATGGCGACGGCATTTATGCAAGGGGCCGGCTTCAATCCTCAAAGCTTGAAGTACCTGCTTTTTGTCATGGTTTTTGTGATGGTGTTTTCTATTGGCGCATG
This sequence comes from Comamonas sp. 26, assembly GCF_002754475.1. Taxonomy (NCBI): domain Bacteria; kingdom Pseudomonadati; phylum Pseudomonadota; class Betaproteobacteria; order Burkholderiales; family Comamonadaceae; genus Comamonas; species Comamonas sp. 26. Next base: position 1,975,445 of record NZ_PEFL01000001.1, on the reverse strand, counting down.
GCTCGGCACGCTGGTATTGAAGGCTTTTGGAGACGGAGAGCTGGATGCATCTGAAGCCATGAAAGCATGTATTGGGGTCGCCATTACTGTTTTGTTAGTGGTTGGCGTGTTGGGATCAATCATTCTGAAATAAATCAACTAATCGACTGGAGAAATCATGAAGAAACACTTGAGAAAAATTAACTCTGGCATCGCATCTATTGCATTGGCTCCGGTTGCTCTGATTGCAGCCAGCCCTGCATTTAGCGCTCTGCCAACGATTCAACCTCCCGCAGGTGGAAGTATCGGCGGCGGCACCACCCAAGAAGGCGATATTCTTGGGCTAATTGGCGCATATCTGAAACTCGGGTTTACTATCCTGGGGCTAATTCTGGCAGTTGCCGCATTTTTATACGTAGTGATTGCCTCTATGCAACGCTACCGCGATTACACCAAAGGCACTATCCAGCTAGGCGATCTAAAAGAGCACGTAATTGTTAGCGTCATTATTCTCACCCTCGTAATTGCGATGGTTAATTACTCTGTTCAGACCCTAGCCTGAGATGCTAACGAGAGACACTCGTCCCCAAGCAATGGCAGCGGCTTCGGCTCCGTTGACCGATCGCGTGAACTCTGAACCACCTATTATCAATGGCATGGCAGCAAGTGAAGCCGGATACATTGGGGCGGTGTCTTTCGCTGCAAGCCTGTTTATTGGATGCGTGGTTGCATATATCTCTGGATTTTGGGTGGCTGCTCCATTGATTTGCATTATCGTGCCTTTCACAGTGCTGTGGTATTCATCACTGTACCTGCAAGAAGTAAAGAGAAACCGCCCTGAAGGCTACTACCTTCATTGGATGCATTTTTTTCTCGTGTCGCACAACTTGTCCAAGCCAAAATTTCTGGTCCATGATGGCCGGATGCAATTGGGTTGCAGCTATCGCTTGAATTCGATCAGGGCTGAAGGCAAATCATCGGAAACCAAATAATGAGCAGTGGTGATTATCTGGACGCACTTGCGTCCGAGCGCAGCCATAGCGCAAAGCTTACAAAAATCATATTTGGCATAGTAGGGCTGGCAGTGGCTGGCATGTGGTTCGCTTCGCGCGTTCCAAAGAATATCGACTTGCACGTCGCGCCAGATATTAAGGCGGGTGACACGATACGGGTTATTGATGGGCAGTCTCCAGTGCCGTCTACAAATGCCTACGGTTTTGCGTACTACATCTGGCAGCAGATTAATCGCTGGCAAAGCGATGGCTCTCAAGACTATGGCAAGCAGATTTATGCGATGCAGTTCTATTTGACGCCTCGTTGCCAGGCGCAACTGCAAACCGATATGCAGCAGCGTCACGCTAAAGGCGAGTTGCGCCGCCGTACTCGCCAGATCAGCGAGATCCCCGGATTCCCGTACAGCGAAAACCGCGTGATCCGTGAAGGCTCGGATGCCTGGACGGTGCTGCTGGACATGCAGGTTCAGGAGACCTTCGCAGGGCAGCCGGTCAAGGACGTATTCATTCGGTACCCGCTGCGCGTGGTGCGCTTCGATGTGGACCGTGAGCGCAACCCATGGCGTCTGGGCTTGGATTGCTTCGGCAGTAGCCAGCCCGCGCGCCTCAATCCTGCGGAGCTCAAGCCTGGCGCGCCGGTTCAAGCGGACCTGAAAGCACCGCGCCTGCCCGGAACTATTGCCCCTTCGAGCCTGCCTCGTGACACCTCTGTCGATTGATCCACATGATCCAACGTCGTTCTCTTTCGATCTGCCTCCTGGTCGCCCTGCAGCTTCTGCATGGCAGCGTCGCTGCTCAGCAGGTCGAATCGCTTGCGGGCAGTACCGAGACTCCCGAGTTCAATGAGCCTATTGACCTGGGCCAAACGGGTGCAGCAGCTGTAACTCTAGTTGCTGGAGCCAATGCAGGACGCGCACCGGCTGGCGGGCGCATGGTGGCTGGCGTTAGCGTGCCCGCACCGCTGGCGAATACAGCCGTAGGTTCCGCCAGGCGCGCAGCTGCCGAAGCTTCTCTACGCCGTGTTGGCCCAGCGCCTTTGACCTCTGGCCCCGCTGAGCGCGCGGTGTTTGCGCGTGAGCCCGTCCGGGTGAACCTGACGGTTGGCCAGGAGCGCCTTGTCACCCTACCTGCCGATGCGTTGCTGCGCATGCCCAGTGACATGGATAGCGTGGCGCGTATCGAGACGATCGCCGGCACGATCTATGTCACTGCGCTTGTGCCATTTACGGCGATCCGAATCATTGCCGAGCTGGTGGATAGCGGCCAGCAGATTCCGATGGATCTGATTGCGGTAGCCGCTCCAGACGCTAAAGACTCCAAGGGCAAGGTCGTGTCCACGCAGTCCGCTAAAGGCGAGCTGCAGGTTTCTGTGATCGAGCCTGCGACCGTGCCGAACCCCATTGGTGGAGCTGCATTGTCTGGCGGCCAGTCTCAACAGCAAGAGAGCGTTGCTGCGGACATGGTGCAGCTCACTCGACATGCTGCCCGCCAGCTCTACGCACCTCGACGCTTGGCTGGTGGTACGCCAGGTGTGAGCCAGGTTGGCGTAGGAACCGAGCCCGTGCCGACACTGTTCCGTGGCGCTGCCGTGGACGCTGCGCCCGTAGGCCAGTGGAAGTCGGGAAACCTGTATGTGACTGCGGTGCGCGTCACCAACCGCTCGCGCTTTGCGCTGGAGCTGCCCTTGGAGAGCTTGCGCGGGCGCTGGCTCTCGGCCACGGCCCAGCATGGCCGGATCGGTGCTGCTGGCACTGACACCGACACCACGGCGGTCTACCTGGTGTGCGATCGCACTTTCGAGTCTTGTCTGTGAGGCACCCATGGCAATGAAGAGCAACAAACTCACCCCTGTTCTTGTCATCGTGGCCTTCGTCATCGTCGGCTCGGTCTTCGTCATGCGCCAGAACAATGCACCGACCGCTGCGCCCATGGCAGCCGCCCCCCTGCCAAAAACAGCAGGCGCAGATGAGGACACACCCAGCGAGACGCTGGCCACGGTGGTCGCGGCCAACAAGGACCTGCGAGCAGATATTCAGGAAGTGCTCCGTGCTAACCAGGACTTCAGCAAGCGCCTGGAACGCTTGGAGAAAGGTGCACCTGCAGGCACCTCTTCTGCTAGTACTGTCGGTGGTACCAGCAATGACACAGATCCAGCCCCAATCGATGTCTTTAAGCCCATTGGCGACGCCATCGACTCTGTTACGGGGCTTGGCTCGAATGGCGCCGGCGGAGGTCATCGTCCCGTTGGTGGCTCCCAGGATCTAGGCTTGTCCGGTGGCAGCACTGCCTACAAGGTGGTTCCGCCCATGGGCTACACCACCGAGACAACTCAGCATCAAGGGAAGACGGTTACGCGCTACGTGCGGGTAGCCCCGGACGGCACGCAATCGATGCCCAGTGCGGTCAGTGCGGCCCAGGCCGCACAAGCTGCTCAGGCCTCTCAGGCGGCTACGAAGCCGCAACCCGTGGCTTATTTCACGCTGCCGGAGAACTCCACGCTGGCGGGCGTCACCGCGATGACCAGTTTGATCGGCCGTGTGCCTGTCAATGGCCGAGTGACGGACCCCATGCAATTCAAAGCCATGGTAGGGCGAGACAACTTGGCAGCCAACGGCTGGGAGTTGCCCGAAGACCTCGCCGGGATGATCGTTACCGGCGTGGCCGTAGGCGATATGGCGCTTTCGTGCACCGAGGGAAAGATCCGCAGCATGACTTTCGTGTTCAACGATGGTGCGATCCATACGGTTTCGGCGCGTCGTGCGCCGCAGACCCAGGCAGGTGCCGGCGTCACAGCCATGGCTACCAATGGTTCCACAGACCTTGGATTCATCAGTGATCTGTACGGCAACCCCTGTATTCAAGGCAAGTTCGTGACCAATGCGCCGGCTTACCTGACTGACATCATTGGTGCCAAGGGCTTGGGCGTGGCCGCCGAGGCCTTGGCGCAGGCCCAGACCACCACCATGGCGAGCAGCAATGGCACCACCTCCTCGATCACCGGAAATGCCGGCAGTTTTGCACTGGGCCGCATGGGTTCTGGAGCCACCGATGAGCTGGTGCGCTGGCTGACTGAGCGCCTCAAGAGCTCGTTTGACGCGGTGGTCACGCCCGCTGGCCAGCAGCTGGTCGTGCATCTGGACCGCCAGATCGAAATCGACAAGCCCGCCAACCCAAGAAAGATCGTGCACCGCACGCAGTCCCCCAATGTCCTGTCTGGAGCCCGCTATGGCCTCGAATAATTCCCTTCTTCTTGCCATCGTGCTTCCCGCGCTACTGGCTGGTTGCACGGCTATTGGGTCGCGCGAGTCTCCGCTGAAGGAAGCTACGGCTGGCAGTCCGACCCTGGTGGATGTGTATCGGGGCAAGTTTCAGCCCCCGCAGTCAGCGGCTTCCTCTCGTGAGACCGCGCGGGACCGCCTGGAGCGTGCGTCGAGTGCGCGCCCGATCGCGCGCGGCGACGAAATGACGCAGCGCTACTGGTCAGCCCTGGAGCCTATGCAACAGCGCTTTGCACGCGTACCCAACCCGGATCTAGTCATGGTGGTCTATCCCCACCTGGCCAAGGGCCGTTACCCCGTGCCTGGCTATGTCACGGTTTTCCCAATGTATGAGTCAACGGAGTACGCCATGCCCGGTGAGGTGGCCGAAGAGCTGCAACAAGGCCGCGCCGCATTCTCACGCGGCCGCACTGCGCGGGAGGCTGGCCAATGAGCGGATTGCTGGAAATGCTGGGCCTGTCTGGGGGCACCAAAGGCAGGCACAAGCGCCGGCTCATGACAGCCGCCGACCGCAAGCAGATGGCCGCCCGTCCGCCCTCCTTCACTGAGCTGCTGCCTTGGGTCAAGTTTTCACCCAAAGACCGCAACTTTGTGATGCGCGACGGCAAGACCTTGGGCGCGCTGTTCGAGCTGGGGGCTGTCGCTACGGAGGCGCAGCCGCTGGAGTACCTGCAAGAGCACTGCCGCAAGATTCAAGAGGCTATCCAGGCGATTCCCGAGGTCGACTCTTCTCCTTGGGTGGTCCAGTTCTTCCTGAGCGATGACCGAAACATCGACGGGCTGAACCAATACCTTCACGACTACATCCTGTCCCAGCACAAGGACGCCAATCGCGCGCAGGCCATCATCGACTCGGAATACACGCAGTCCGTGCTGAAAGAGTTCCGCAGTCACCTGTCGCAGGTTTCCCGAGAGCAAGGGCTGTTCACCGACACCTTGGTGACGGGCCAGACCTGGCGCGGCCAGCAGCGCCGTGTTCGCTGCTGCATCTATCGCCAGTTTGATGACTTGGTCAATGAGCGCCGCCTGGCCGAGCAGCAGATGGAGGCGGTGGCCACAACCTTGCTTGCCACGCTGAACGAAGCCGGCGTGACGGCGCGGCGTGCCAACGGCAAGGACTTCTACGAGTGGATGCTTCCATTCTTCAACCGTAGCGTGCCCTGGGCCAGCACGGGCGCCGAGCTGTTCCGCGGCGCGCCCTATCCGGGTGATGAGGCTCCAGAGGGTATTTATGACTGGGATTTTTCCGAGTCGCTGAACCTTTCGGAGCCCTCGTGCAACCAGGAACAAGGCTGCTTCGAGTTCGATGGCCAGCCGGTGAAGTTCCTCACGCTGCAAAACCTTCGTGCTCACCCTAGCATCGGGCACTTCTCCGCAGAAAGCCGGATCGGGAACGAAGCCTATGCGCGGTTTGACCGACTGCCGCCTGGATCGATGCTGTCTGTGACGGTGACGATTGCAGCGCAGTACCAGGTCGAGCGCCACGTCGAGGACATCAAAAGGGCTTCCCGTGCTCAAAACGCCGTGGCGCAGGAGACCCATAGAGAGTCGGAGCAAGTGCTCCAGCACATGGCCACCGGGGACAAGCTGTATCCGATGTTCATGGGGCTGTACCTGAGCGGTAAGACCCATGCGGATCTGGATGCGGCTGTTTCCGAGGTCAATGCCCAGCTGACGCCGACCGGGATGCGCTTCATCGAATCCCGAGAGGACTTGGTGCCGCATGACGCCTTCCTGCGTGCACTGCCATTTGCATTCGATCCCTCGTTCGACCTTCGCAGCATGCGACGGTCGCGCCTGACTTTTGCGAGCCTGATCGCCGCCATTTTGCCGGTCTATGGGCGCTCACGCGGCACGGCCAACCCAGGCTTTTGGTTCTGGAATCGCGGCGGCGAGCCGTTGTGGATCGACCCACTCAACAAGATTGACCGTAAGAAGAACGCCCATATGGTGGTGTTCGGCCCCACAGGTGCGGGCAAGTCGGCGACGTTGAATTACCTGTCCATGCTGGTGATGGCCATCCACCGTCCACGCCTGGTGATTGCTGATGCAGGCAAGTCCTTCGATCTGATGGTCAAGGACATGGCCACTAAAGGCTTGAGCGTGCATCGCGTCAACTTGAGCGGCGATACAGACGTATCACTGCCTCCATTCGTGTACGGCAGCCAGCTGCTGCAGGACAAGGAGATCATGGAGTCCTTCAAGGCAGCGGAGGAATACTTCGGCGCTGGAGCGGGTATCCCCTCCGAAGAGGATGCTGAGCTCGTCGGTGCCGAGCGACTGATGGAGTCGGTCAATGAAGTGATGGAGCCTGCTGACGCCGACGACGACTCGGACGAAGAAAAGCGCGACTACCTGGGCGAGATGCTCATCTCGGCCATCATGATGATTACGGGCGGTGAAGACGCCGAGCTCAAACGCATGACGCGGGCCGACCGCTATCTGGTCACCAGAGCCATTATTCGAGCCGCAGTGCGCGTGTCCAAGGAAGGCAAGCCCCATCCTCTGACACAAGACGTTGCCCTGGAGCTGACGGCCATGGTCAAGGACGCATCTCTGTCGGAGCACCGCCGCTCGCGTGCCGAAGAGATGGGCCATTCGATGATGAGCTTCACCACAGGCCTGCGCGGCAAGCTCTTCAACCGCTTGGGCCAGGACTGGCCCGATGCCGATGTGACCCTCGTGGAAATGGGCACACTGACCAAAGACGGCTATGAGGATGCGCTTGCTGTGGCCTACACCAGCCTGCTGGACTCGGTGCAGTCGCGCGCAGAGGCCGCTCAGCATGAGGATCGCCCCCTCATCATGCTGACTGATGAAGGGCACTTGATTACCACCAACGAGCTGCTTGGCCCGAAGGTGGCCAAGGGCACCAAGATGTGGCGAAAGCTCAATGCCTGGTTCTGGTTGGCCACGCAAAACTTGAAGGACTTCCCAGGCAGTATGTCCCGCGTGCTGTCCATGTGCGAGTTCTGGATGCTGCTGACCATGGACAAGAACGAGATCGAGGAGATCGCGCGCTTTCGTTCGCTCACACCAGAGCAACGCCACATGATGGAGTCTGCCGTGAAGGAGCCGGCTAAGTACACCGAAGGTGTGCTCATCAGCGCGAACAATCAGTGGCTGTTCCGAAACGTGCCACCGGCATTGCCCATTGCCCTCGCAATGACCGAAGGCCACGAGAAAGCCGAGCGCCACCGCCTCATGAAAGAGCAAGGATGCACCGAGGTTGAAGCGGCCTACCGCGTGGCGGCACGCCTGCAGGAGGCACGCGCATGATGCGGTCATCCCTCACTGCCCTGGTGCTGGGCCTTTGCTCTCATGGCGTCCTGGCCCAAGGCTCCATCGGCCCTTCGGTGACGACGGTGGAAGTTTTCGCCAATTCGGCCACGGTGGTGCGGCCGCCATTTCGCCAGCCTGGCTACGTGCTCAAGGTCTATCGCGTGGACGCCATGGCTCAGCTTGAGCAGCAGCTCAATGCAGGGCTGCCCAAGAACGAGGCCGACGCCATGGCCTACATGCGTCAGCACGAGGGCGAGATCCGCCGCCGCTACAAGGACCAGATCACCAATGCGGCCTCCGGCATGACGCTGGCCGTCCAGTACCGATTGGACCGGCTCCCGGCCATCGTCATCAATCGCGCCAAGGTCATTTATGGAGTTGCGGATGTGGACCGCGCCATCGAACTATTCGCCGCGGCTCAGCAGAGGCCTTCCCGATGAAAAAACGAGCTTCCCTAAATCTCAGGCTGCGCCGTCTCGTCGCGGCCGTCAGTACGGCCTCGATGTGCGCCGTGCTCACACCGGCCACCACCATGGCAGGAACCACCACCCCGGCCATCATCGCGAATACGGCCAAGGCAGCCTTGTCTTGTGTGTCGTACTCCGTCGAGGGCGTGTGCTTTTTCTTGAGCTGCGGCTGGACCGGATGCTGGATTCGGACCTCGATCAAGATCTCCCACTATGTGCCAGACGTGGTGGTCAGCACCTACAACGAACCGCTGCGCCACCCTTGGACCGACATCGGCACGGTCGTGGCCACCACGTTGACAACGGCTGGATCTGCACTGACAGGACGGCTGCTGGACTCGTCCGCCGGCGGCCTGGACAGCAACTCGGCCATGGCGAACTTCAAAGGGGCGGATGCCATAGGCAATCCTGCCGGCATGTTTGCCAGCATGCTCGCGTCTGGCGGCATGTTCACAATGCCGAAGTCCATCGCATTTCCCACGGTTAGCGAGTTGGCCAAGTTCCCCTCGAAGGAGCTACCCAATATTGGGCGCCAGTGGACCCAAGTGCCTGCCAGCATTGCAGAAACTGTGGCATCTGATGCCAAGGGTCTGTTGAGCTCGGAATCATTGCTGGCCAGCCTTGGAACGATCCTCAAGACCATTGAGGGCGTGAAGCAGGTGATGGAGATTGCCGAGACAGTGCAGCAGATTCAGGCAGGCATCGCCGGTCTGCAGCAGCTCTCAGAAATACTCTCGGGCAGCACCGGAGGTGCCCTCTTCTGTCCTGGCGGAGCCAGCTATTTCAACCTGCACTTCCAAAGCGAGCTCGATGCGCCTTTCTGGCGCGGCATCGTGCCCGTGGAAATGATCTACCCGCAGGCCTGGGTGCCCGGATTAGGCGAGATCGGGTCTGGCTACACGCAGACCTGGGGCAACGTTTACCCACGCACCGGAGAAATCATCCAGTCGCACCCCGTGAAGGCCTCAGCCGTGCTGGCTGAGAGGGTCGCCTCGATCATCTACAAGGAGGCTCAGCCGCACATCTATTCGCGTGTCCAGCCCTCCGGTGGCTATCGCTACTTCAACTATGGGGAGAAACGCAAATGGCAGATGTTGTATCCGCAGGCTTGGTCCGGGTGCCAGCAGTTCGGCCAAAACGACTCGCTCTCACTGACCTCCTTTGGGGACGGTGCAACCAGTTCCGATGACGGCTACGCCTGGAATCTTTGGCAAAAGTACACCTGTTGCCGGCGCCGTGGTGTCTATCTCTATTCCGTGCCTTGACCTCCCACTCCAGTATCACTATGACAATCACACATTCCCCTTCTCTGCGCCTCAAGCGGATCTGCGTGGCCGTGAGCCTGGCCTGCGTGCTGGCTCCCTCGGTCGTGGCACCGGCTGCCGCACAGACGATTACGTCTTCAGGTCTTTATTACCGGATGGGAGGCGGCTCTCCAATCAGCGCTGCGCCCCATCGCAGTGCCTTGTCGATGCAGCTGGGCGCTGGCGTCCGCGCAAACTATTCCTGCGGAAAATTTGACATTGGCCTCTCCTGGTCGGATCTCATGAACAGCATTCAGAACCTGGGTGCAACCATCACTGGAGCCGTCCAGGCGGGCATCTCGGCCTTGCCGCTGTACTTCCTCCAGCGCGCACAGCCTGGCCTTTACCAACTCTTTCAGAACTTCAGCCAAAAGGCGGATCTATTGGTGTCCGCGTCGCTCAAGACCTGCGAAGAGATGGAGTCGATGATTAAGAATGGTCAAGACCCGTATGAGGAGTACATTGCTTTGGCAAAGGGCGATGCCTGGAAGGTAAAGGCCAACGCGGGCGGCAGCGTGGTGAATGCCAAGCTCGATATCAACAAGAACGAGTCTGGCCAGCGTGCGGGGCTGCCATGGGTGTTCGGTACCCGCGCTGGGGGTGCTGGCACGCCACCGATTCAGCCGATCCGTGACCTGGCGGTGGCTGGCTACAACGTCACGATCAACAAGGCTGCCAATTCGCTGGCAACGGCGAACTACGGTAGCTCCTCTCTGGCATCGACACGACTGGTCCAGGCTTTCAAGACACCTGAAGACTTAGCCCGTTGGAGTTCTGAGGTCCTTGGTGATCAGAAAATCTATATGTGCACCCAAGGCTCCGATTGCCCGAGCCCCACCATCACCTCGACGGCGACTGGCCTTGCACCGAAGTTTGAGCGCGAGCTGGACGAGGTACTGCCCACGATGCGCAATATGGGCTTCAGCACTTCAAGCAGCCATGCCGACCTGGCCAAGGTCAGCGCTCCCGGCATGGCCGTGAGCCCACAGCTGATGGACGCCGTGCGCAAGCTGCCGACCGATGTGCGGTCCGTGGCCATTAACCGCCTGGCCCAGGAGGTTGCGGTCTACAAGACCATCGACAAGGCACTGATCGCGCGTAACGCGCTGATCTCCGGTATGAGCCTGCCCGAGGCCACGGGCGCTGCTCCCGTTAGATCCGAGGTGCAGACGAAGATTGACCGCCTGACTCAGTACATCAACGACATGATGTTTGAGTTCCGCATTCGGAAAGAAATGACCGGCGAGACAGCTTTGTCGATTATGGGCAACCAGCAGCAAGCCGGGGCCGCGTCGATGGATGTGCAAGGCGGCACGCGTGCAGATCCTGCGCCGTTGGTCGACGGACGTGTGAGCACAAGATGACCGACACCGAAAAAGTCGTGGAAGCGTCTGAGTCGGTTCCAAAGCGTAAGGGGCGGCTTCGTCGTTGGCTGCCCTGGCTCATCTACGGTGCCTTGATCGTTTTGATTGGCGGCACCTTATTGACCTGGCTGCTCAAGCTGGAGCCCTCACAGGTCGTCTCTGTCTCAGCGTGGTTTCGCAAGGGCGCGCAACTCGGGACGCTTACTCAGACCGCCCTGTGCTGCTGGGTGATTGTCAGTTGGCGTCCGATCGTGGCCTGGGGATTCAGACGCGGCTACGTGGCCAAGCATGAGCTGCGGGCGGTGCTGGCGATGCGCTGGCGCGTTGCCGGCATGCTGACGATGTACCTGGCACTCGTGCCAATAGGCGCGGGCAATATTGCCCGATTCATCATGGGCCTTATCTCCTGATCGATATGCAGCTCGATAGCTATCTTGAACTTTTTACGACGCTCTACGGCTGGGCATTCGCCAACCTTCTCGGCGAAATTTTGACCGGAACCGGCCTGGCCGCCCTGCCCTTCGCGCTCATCGCGTTTAGCGCGTGGCATAGCGCTAAAGAAGAAGGCGCAGGGTTTAACGGCGTGCTGGCTCTCATCGAGTCCATACAGACCAAGCTGATTACAGCATTGCTGGTTATGGCCCTGTGCTTCGCCACCACGCCTCTCACCTCGCTGCACAACATCAATCTCAGCTACAAGCCAGAGCGAGCTGCAGATGGTTCTGAGCCTCAGGTCGTGTCGACACAGGGTGGGACGAACTCGGGCTACGACCGAGCGATGGCCGACGCGGTGAATGGGTCTTTTGCCCGATCTGGAAACCTGTCCTATGTCCCCTTGTGGTGGTACAGCGTCATGGGGCTGTCCTCTGGCATCAATGGCGCTTTTCGGGCGGGCATGACCAGCTCTGAACGCGATCTGCGCGTCGTAGCAGATCTGGCCAGGATGGCCACGATTGAAGATCCGGCTCTGTTGCACGATGTGCAGCGCTTCTACAGCGAGTGCTTTGTGCCTGCGCGCAGCCAGTATTTCTCGATGGACAAGAATCAGATCTCAGCAAACGGCCGAGGCATTCTCGCAGAGGGGAGCATCTATGGCCCCACGGATGTGGACTGGGTGGGCAGCCAGTTTTTCCGAACAGAGCCCGGTTTCTATGACGTGATGCGCTCATATAACCCGGTGCCTGGCTGGAGCATCGACTTCAATCGCGACAGCGAATACATGCAAGGTGGCGGTTCGGATCAGGGCTTTATGAACCCGGACTGGGGGCGCCCAACTTGCAAGCAATGGTGGGAAGCTGACGCTGCTACAGGAGGAGTGCGAGAGCGCCTCACCAGCAACACCTCGACATGGCGGAGTCTCTTGCAAGTCGCCCAAAACACTATCACGTTTAGTTCGACAGATGAGGCCAAGGATGCCATGGCAAAGCTAGCCTTTGAGAAGGCCAACCCGACATTTGTTAGTCCTGACAAGATGCTGGGCGACGACTATGGCAAGGGCACGAACGCGTGGCGTACTGTCACAGGGGGATTAGTACCATCGGAGTAGGTAAACAGGCATTTGAATCCTCACTCGGCATGGTCCCATTGTTGAATATGCTTCCCATGCTCCAAGCACTTGTACTGATGGCGTTGTATATGTTCCTGCCATTGATCGTAGTGATTAGTTGCTACGATTTGAAAGTGATGGTGGTTGGTGGATTAGCAATATTCACAGTTAAGTTTTGGGCCGTCATGTGGTATGTGGCCCGATGGGTTGACGCCCATTTAATCGATGCGATGTACCCAGGTTTGACCGGATCTGCATTGATGCAAGAGATTACGCAAAGCGTGAGCTCCGGTCAGCCGCAACTATACAAGCGCATGATTCTTAACACTTTATTGGCAATGATGTTCATTGCACTTCCACTCATCTGGAGTTCCATGATGGCGTGGGCGGGCTATCGACTTGGGCTTGAAAACTCCAGCATTAACAAAGCAGACAACCTCTCTAACAAAGCTGGTAAGGGGTCTAGCGTTCGATTAAAACGTTGACAGCTAGTTAAAGGTCTTCTTCTTGTTCGCACCAATACTGAAGTTCACCCATACCAATTTCTCCATTTTGGAATGCAGTATGGGCATCGTAAGCGCAGGAGATCGAGGTGCTTTCCTCATCATCCGTCATGGGCGAAGTGAAGAAGGCCCAAGCAGCATTCCAGAGCGAGCCAAGCACTAGGCCTCCAACGATGAGGAGGACTCGCCAAAACAGGCCGATGAGTGCGATAAAGAACTTGAGCATAAGAAGCCCCAACGATGTGAAATGGATCTTCATGTTTCCCTGGGCGATCGTGCATTCCACACGATCCAAATTGAGTGACTTCCACATCCCTCGAAGGCTGGGCGTGAAGCTTCTATGTATCGAACCGACTGAGGTTCAGATTGTCAACGTTGCGCGATCAAATCAGAAGTACCAGTGCAAGTATGCGCAATACACTGAAAGTCCATCATCGATGCAGACGCCGCGTGTAAATCAAATCTCTTTCGAGTCAAACTCTTGGGTTCGCTGAGTAGACGGCCGATATTTTTCATAACATCGTTGGCACCGGACTTTGCAACGCCGACGACAGGCCATCAAGTATTCCACACAGCTCGACGACCTGCCCGGAACAGCATTGCGCTCTAAGAGCGATCAACTGTCCCTCGAGAGCCTTCAGCTCCTCAATGCGTTTGACTAACTGCAGGATATGTTTGTCCAGAAGCTCATTGACCTCGCCGCAAGGTTCACGCTGCCTATCTTTCAATTGAAGTAAAGACCGGATATCGTCCAGCCCAATATCCAACGAGCGGCAATTTCGCACAAACGCTAGTCGCTGGACGTGCGATTCGTCATATCGCCTGTAGTTGCCTGCCGTGCGCGCTGCAGGTGGCAGCAATCCCTCCTGCTCGTAGAAACGAATTGTTGGGATCTGCACCCCTGTCGCGCTGGCCAATTCACCGATCTTCACTCTGTATTCCCTGGCACTAGTTGCGGGTTTCCCTTGACTCTCAATCTGCTTTAGGGTTTTTAATGATGCGCTAGATAGGCTCCGAAGTCAAGTGACGGCGTGATGATCAATCAGAGTGCGCTGTCGCATCTGATGCCGTTACTACGTGCAGCGAACCAGCGATCAGGAATTCAAGGACAACTGACTATGAACAATGCAATGACGCAAGCAACTTGCGGCTCAACATGTGGGTGCGCTACAGGAATCACGAAAGCGACAGTTGCGCCGCTCGTGACGGGTTTTTTCATAGGCAATATGGACTGCCCTAGTGAGGAAGCCCAGATCCGCAAGCGGCTAGCGCAAATTGATGGCATCCAAGATGTAGTTTTTGACTTGCCCGCTCATTACGTGGAAGTAGTGCATGAGCCTGCCGGCCAAAATGCAATCCTGCGTGCACTTCACGACATTGGCATGCAGGCGGTCGTGCAGCCCAGGTCTTCGCAGCTTGTCTATCTCATCCAGCAAATGGATTGCCCCAGCGAAGAACGCCAGTTGCGCGCAACGCTGGAGCCTTTGGAAGGGGTACAGAAGTTGGACTTCGACCTGAAGGCCCACACGTTGACGGTATCCCATACGCTCACCGATACCACTCCGATTGCCCAGGCCATCGTGAATCTGGGTATGCAGCCGGTAGAAAAGACGGCGGGTAGCATGCCAATCGCTGTCGAAGCCCTCCCCCCTCGCATGGTGGCGTCTTCAATCCGGACACCAGTGCCAGGCAACGGTACACGCTTCCTTATTCCGAATATGGATTGCCCCACCGAAGAGGCAACAATCCGTAAGCGCCTGGGTGCAATCAACGGTATTGAGCGACTGGATTTCAACCTGATGGGGCGACGGCTGGATGTGCTGCATCATTTGCCGGACCCTGCGCCGATCCTCAAGGCGCTGAACGATGTCGGCATGAAGGCCAGCATCGAGCGCAGCGGCGACACCGCGCCGCAGGGCCAAGCCATCTACCTCATCGAAAAAATGGACTGTCCAACCGAGGAGGGGCTGTTGCGCAAGGCGCTCGAAGGTATGCCAGGGGTGAAAGCACTGAATTTCAATCTTATGGGTCGTACGCTTACCGTGAGCCACGATCTTGCCGATCTGGCTCCGGTGACGACCGCGATTGAGCGACTCGGCATGGCTCCAGTGCTCCAAAGCACCTCTGACCCAGAGCCATCTGCGCCCCGTGATTTCGGCACCAGCATCTCGCGCGGGCAATGGATTCGGATGGCGGTCTCCGGCGTACTAGCGCTCGGCGCAGAGGCCATGGTCTTTGCGGGGGCATCCGAGGCCTCCTGGCCCATCATTCTTGCGTGCCTCGTGGCCATCAGCTTGGGTGGGGTCGAGACCCTCAAAAAGGGCTGGATTGCGCTGAAGACGCGCTCGCTGAACATGAACCTGTTGATGACGGTCGCCGTCATCGGTGCGGCCCTGATTGGGCAGTGGCCTGAGGCAGCGGTGGTGATCTGGCTCTTCGGTATCGCTGAGATGATTGAGGCCTTGAGCCTGGATCGGGCCCGCAATGCCATCCGCAAGCTGATGGATCTGGCGCCGGAGAACGCATTGGTACGCCAGCCGGACGGGCAATGGCATGAAGTCAAGGCGGATTCCGTGCCACTCGGCAGCATTGTACGGGTGCGTCCGGGCGAACGCATCGCATTGGATGGTGAAGTCGTCGCGGGCCAATCATCGGTAAACCAGGCGCCGATCACCGGTGAGAGCATGCCCGTGGAGAAAACCGCCGGTGCCACGGTCTTCGCCGGTACCATCAACGAGCGCGGCACGCTGGAGTTCCGCGTTACCTCTCGAAAGGGTGAAACCACTCTCGACCGTATTGCACGATCGGTGCAGGAAGCGCAGGGGCAACGCGCACCGACGCAGCGCTTCGTGGACAAGTTCGCCAGCATCTATACACCGGCGGTCTTCGCGGTTGCTCTCGCCGTTGCGGTCATTCCTCCGTTCGCTTTCGGGCAGCCCTGGTTCGAATGGGTCTACAAAGCGCTGGTGATGCTGGTCATTGCCTGCCCCTGCGCATTGGTGATCTCCACGCCGGTTACCGTGGTCAGCGGCCTGGCAGCGGCCGCACGCCGGGGCATCCTTGTCAAGGGCGGTCTTTACCTCGAACAAGGGCGACACCTGAAATCGGTGGCTTTGGACAAGACGGGGACCCTGACCCATGGTCGCCCTTCTCTGACCGATGTCGTACCGTTGCGTGGCCAGCCGAGGGAAGAAGTTCTGCGGATTGCTGCGAGCATCGATGCGCTGTCGGAGCATCCTGTGGCCACTGCCATCGTGGCCAGCTACAACCAACCGCATGCTCAGGTGGGCAAGTTCGAAGCGATCCCTGGACGAGGCGTCAAAGGCAACGTCGATGGAGATGTCTATTACGTCGGCAACCACCGGCTGATCA
Source organism: Comamonas sp. 26 (assembly GCF_002754475.1). Lineage (NCBI taxonomy): Bacteria > Pseudomonadati > Pseudomonadota > Betaproteobacteria > Burkholderiales > Comamonadaceae > Comamonas > Comamonas sp. 26. Next base: position 1,959,337 of record NZ_PEFL01000001.1, on the reverse strand, counting down.
AAGAGCTGGGACTTTCAACACTCGAGATCGAGACTCAGCTCGATGCGTTGGAGAACGAGGCCAAGACCGTTGTGCTCCTCGCAACTGACCAGCAAGTACTCGCCCTGCTGGCCGTGGCCGACACGGTGCGCGACACCAGCCGGCAAGCAATCGCCGAACTCAAGTCGCTGGGGATCGAGCCAGTCATGTTGACTGGCGATAATTCGAAAACCGCGCAAGCTGTGGCTGCGCAGGTGGGCATCACTGACGCCAAGGGCGAACTACTTCCGCAGGACAAACTGTTGGCAATCGAAGGGCTACTGGCACGCGGGCCAGTTGGTATGGTTGGGGATGGCGTTAACGATGCGCCAGCGTTGGCCAAGTCGAGCATAGGCTTTGCGATGGGCGCTGCTGGTACCGATACAGCGATCGAAACGGCTGACGTCGCCTTGATGCAAGACAACCTCCGCAAGCTTCCTGAGTTCATCCGGCTATCGCAACGCGTTGCAGGCATCTTGACGGCCAATATCGTGTTTGCGCTTGGGACAAAGGCGGTGTTCATGGCCTTGGCTTTTACTGGACATGCAAGTCTGTGGCTGGCGATTCTGGCCGACATGGGGGCTAGCCTGGCCGTCGTTTTCAATGGGATGCGCTTGCTGCGGTCGTCTGAGGAAATCAAGCCACATGGCCATTAAGAGGACTAATTTGTGGGTGTACCTGCTGGCCGTGACTGTGCTTGCCGCCGACATAGCGACCAAGGCGGCCATCGTCGCGTGGATTCCCTTGTATGACTCTCATGAAATCACGCCATGGTTCAGCATCGGGCATTGGCTGAATCCAGGTGCGGCCTTCAGTTTCTTGGCGCAGGCGGGTGGGTGGCAACGCGGCTTTTTTGTTGCTATTGGGTTCGCTGCTTCTGCCCTTTTCACCTGGCTCATTGCCTCCGAGAAGACTCCAGCACCTGAGGCTGTGGGCTACGCGGCAATTCTCGGAGGCGGGCTCGGCAATGTTCTTGATCGCGTGCGGCATGGGGCCGTGGTGGACTGGCTCGATTTCCATTGGGGTGATTGGCACTGGCCGGCGTTCAATGCAGCCGACATTGGCATCACCCTGGGAGCGGGGGTTCTGCTGATCGCTGCTTTTCGCGGCCATGAACGAAACGGCGCAGATTCCCATACGCCAGCAAGATGATCCATCTTTTCATTGACACATGCGGAGCCGTGAACATGGCTTCGGAGAAACTGATGTCCCACTCGACTCTACCAATGCCGCCTGCAAATGCACGCTGAACTTGTTCTCAAGACGCTAATGATGGGCGTCGTCGAAGGCATCACGGAATTCTTGCCAGTCTCCTCGACAGGGCACTTGATCCTGGCGGGCAATGCGCTCTCATTCCTTGCGAAAGAGAAACGCGACGTCTTTGAAGTGTTCATCCAGTTCGGCGCGATGCTCGCGGTCATCTGGGAATATAGGGCTCGTCTGGCAAACGTTGTTGTCTCAGCGCGTGCCGATCAGGGCGCTCGCCGGTTCTTAGTGAACCTCGCCATTGCATTCATGCCTGCGGCAGTGCTCGGATTGCTGATTGGATCTCATGTGCAGAGGCTGCTATTTAGCCCAGGGCCAGTGGCCGTCGCACTCGTAATCGGTGGTATCGCGATTCTGTGGGCCGAGCGGCGGCCCGTGCATGTAAAGGCCGAGCGTGCCGAAGAGATCAGCCGAATCGACGCATTGAAGATTGGTTTCGTGCAGTGCCTTGCACTTTGGCCGGGTACTTCGCGCTCAGGCGCGACGATTATCGGCGGGCTATGGTTCGGGGCTTCACGCCAGGCGGCGACGGAGTTTTCGTTTTTCCTTGGCATTCCAGTCTTGGGGGCCGCCTCCGGATACAACCTCTTCAAGCACTGGAACGCATTGTCGAGCGACGACATCGGCGTTTTTGTAATGGGTCTCCTTGCCTCTTTCGTATTTGCGCTGCTTGCCATACGCCTTCTGATGCGCTATCTGACCGGACATGGATTTGGAGTTTTCGCGTGGTATCGCATTGCACTGGGAACACTAATCTTGGCAGTGCTCGTCACGTAATCGTTCAGCAACCATGACGAAGATGAATATGTTGCCTCTTATAGGCATTCAGCACAGTTGGCTGTGACTCGATCGATAAATGCAACCTAAATTATGCGGCGTTGTTGGTTGAGCCATTTTTTGCCTACAACAAGCAAACCTCCTTTTTAGAAACTTATGCCGAACGGCCTTGAGCAACGCCCAGTGGGCCATATCCTGAATAAAATGAGAATCAATAACACTTCCATATCATGAAAATGCTTTCTCTTTACGCCAGAAGATTCCTGGCAATAGCCGCATTGTTTGTGCTCTGGTCGGTTTCTCCCGCCTGGGCTGCCGACCCTGCTGCCAGCGATCAGGCTAAGCAAACCTGGCAGTTGCTGGACTACCTGGCGGTTGACTACGGTGGCGCAGTAAGCAACGGCCAGATTCAAAGTGCGAGTGAATACGAAGAAATGAAGGAATTCGCGGCAACCGCTGTGCTGCAGCTAGCCGCATTGCCGAGCACTGCGGTGCTGCCCGAGTTGCAGCGGCAGGCCAAAGTGCTAGTAGACCTCATTGCCGCAAAGGCGGATGCCAAAGCAGTGGCCGACAGCGCCAATTCGCTGGCAGCGGCGTTGGTCAAAGCCTATCCGTTTCCGCTATCTCCTACTCAGCCACCGGATCTCGCACGCGCTAAGGTGCTGTTTGAAGCCAAGTGCGCGTCATGCCACGGGGCAACTGGTGCTGGCGACGGCCCACTCAGCACCAAGCTAGACCCGCCCCCGATCGCCTTCACCGATCATGATCGTGCCCGTTCGCGAAGTGTGCTCGCGCTGTACCAGGTCATTTCTCAAGGCGTGACCGGCACATCGATGCAGGGCTTCGGCACGCTCGCTGACGAGGATCGTTGGGCGCTGGCCTTCTTCACAGGAACACTGTCGCATGACGATGCCATGCGTGCTCGCGGCGAACAATCCTGGGTTCGAGACACCGCCGCCAAGACTGTCTTTCCCGATCTAGCTGCTGCAGCGACCTTGACCGAAGCCGCTCTATCCGAACTGATAGCACCAGACGCAGCTCGCGACCTCACCGCATATGTTCGTAGCCACCCAGAAGTCACCGCTGTTGCGAGCGGCTCTGGCGGACTAACCCTGGCCCGCTCACTCCTTCAGAAGAGCCTTGCCGCGGCGCGCGCGGGCGACCGGGCCAGCGCAACACGACTGGGCCTGTCGGCTTACTTGGATGGTTTTGAGCCGCTTGAGCCTGCATTGCGCGCACGCAACCAGGCACTTCTCACAGAAGTCGAAAACGCCATGCTGGCCTATCGCGGTGCGCTCGCCGGCGGGAGGTTGGAACAAGCCGATGCCACAGCACAGAAGCTGGACGATCTGTTTGCCCAGGTGGACGCCGAACTCGGCGCTAATAAGGCAGACCCACTAACCACCTTCATTGCCTCCCTAACCATCCTGCTACGCGAAGGGGTTGAAGCGCTGTTGATCGTCGTGGGAATGCTGGCTTTCCTGAAGAAGGCAGAACGACGCGATGTGCTGGGCTATGTGCATGGCGGTTGGGTGACCGCACTGGCTTGCGGTGGTCTAACCTGGGCGGTGGCCACCTACTTCATGAGCATCAGCGGCGCAAGCCGTGAGGTGACCGAGGGGGTTTCATCACTGTTCGCGGCCGTTGTGCTGCTGAGCGTAGGGCTCTGGATGCACCAGAAAAGCGCAGCGGGCAAGTGGCAGGCCTACCTAAAGGACAAACTTTCGGCAGCCATGACGCGGCGTTCAGCGTGGGCATTGTTCGCCTTGTCGTTCATCGCCGTCTACCGCGAGGTGTTTGAGACCGTGTTGTTTTACTCTGCACTGACCAGTGACGGCAACAACAGTGCCTTGCTAGGCGGATTGGTATGCGGAGTGGCCATCCTGGCCGTCATTGCATGGCTTATGCTGCGGAGCAGTGCGCGCATGCCGATTGGTAAGTTCTTCAGCCTCAGTTCGATCCTGGTTGCGGTGCTCGCGGTAGTGCTCGCTGGCAAGGGGGTTGCTGGCCTCCAGGAGGCTGGCTGGTTGAGCGCGAGCCCGATCCATTGGCCGCGCATTGAAGTGCTTGGCATCTATCCGTCAGCGGAAACCGCGATTGCGCAAGCTTTGGTGCTTGCCATTGCCTTAGCGGGCTTTGCCATGAACGCCGTGAAGGCTCGGAACCCCCGAATCGTTTGAGATTAATAGGCCCCCTTGGTAGGGTGCTCCGACTATGCTCCGAGCACCCTGACTCTCAAAGATCTTCAGGCACCGGCAAAAACATGATCCATAGGGGAGTTTCAAACAGCAATAGCCTGAAGCACACACCTGTGCTGCCACTAATGGATGCCTGCTTTAGGCCAATCTTCGGCTGTTGGCAGAAAGTAAACGAAAGCCCACGATGACTTGCGAGTTTGGAGCTCTGCTAGTACGGTCTGCTGCCTAAACGAATGTCTTGAACAAAGAGCCTGCCGTGGACGGCAGGCTCTTTTCTATCAGCGACTTGGTTTCAGCTCCGTCACCATGCCTTGCCATTGATCACCTCTGCTTAGGACTTCACCTTATCTCCAACCTTTAGCATCTTCTTTTCGGATGCCGCGAAGCCCATGGTCATGGTCGGCTTAGCCTGGTTCGGAATATCGCCGTGACGCAAGACGACAAGGTTCCTCGACCCGTGTAACCTAAAACCCTTATCGTGGCAGCAATACAGTGATAGTGGACGAGGTAATGAGCAACCGCTGCCTGTCTTTGCTGCAGCGAATATTTCGGTGCTCTTGGCGCTTGGCTTACTGACAAATCCTGATACTTCAGGAAGTGCTGATACCAGCCTTTCAATGCGTTCTTGATTGGGTATCCCAACTGGCGAATTGTGGCCCTGATACGCAAGCCAAGCTTGAAGTAACGTTCAACTGCACGAATCCTGTCTTCGTATGAGAATATGAACTAAATCCTGGTAGTCCTAGCATTTGTTCGCATCCCCCTTCGGGCTACGCCCCTGTTTGCCACTGATAGCGACAAACCATGCTATGCCTTTATCCAACCAGATAGTCAGAAACCCATTTGCTCAACATCGCTTCAAAAATCAATACTTCCTGCATTTTTTAAAAATATCAAGATCAGGATTGTAGATCTCAGACTTTACATTCATCATTCCCAAAACCGAATGGAAATAATTATCATGACTTATCTTGGCATCAACGTCTAATAGAGCAGCACATCCATTTTCGTCGAATTTCTCGCGCTTAAATGATTCAGAGAACCAAGCGATCCAAGGAATCCGTTTCTGAGCATCGGGTGCCAAACTATAAGGTAGGCCATGGAGGTATATATTATTTTCTCCTAAAGACTCGCCATGATCTGAGACATACATCATTGCAGTTGGTCGATCTGGATATGTTTCCTTAATCCAATCAATTGCATTCGAAATGAAATAATCAGTCTCTCTTATGCTATTGTCATATGCATTAACTACTTGGTCTCGACTGCAGGTTTGCAGAGCTGAAGAGTCACACTCTGGGAAGTAGGCTTTTCTATCTGATGAAGAGCGCTTGTAATAGGCTGGACCATGGCTTCCCATTTGGTGAACTAGAATAACGGTTCCTTTAGCTTTGCCAGGTTTTGGCAAGTCTTCAATTTTCTTTTGGAGATTGTTCAACACTGCTGCATCAAAACAGCCATCATCTCTGCAATTGATATTACCTTCGATAATCTCTTGATTACTAGCAGGTATTCTCGCACATACCCCCTTACACCCTGATTGATTGTCAACCCAAAGGACATCCAATCCTGCCCTTTTTAGAACATCTAATAAATTTTCGTAATTTTCGCTTCGATCAAAAAATTCCTCTCTTGATAAATGAGAAAACATGCACGGCAATGACTCTGCGGTGCTCGTTCCACAAGCCCAGGCATTTTTAAATGACAAAATGTCTTTTCGACTTGATAGCAAAGGTGTGGTATCTCTTAAATAGCCATTCAACCCCAAATGATCTGAACGAGCGGTTTCTCCGACTACAAGAAATACTATAGGGTCTATAGTCCCTTCAATGTATGCTCCTTCTCCTATTTTTACCAAATCTTTAGATTTCCTCTTCTGGGAATCGTCAATTTTCTTGAAAACCGCATATAGTCCGTTGTATGGATTAATCAAATAGCGAATCTCCTTATGGTTCCTCATGGTTGAGGAGAACGCCTGAAAAGAAACAATTAGGCTTACCACTGCTATTGAAATCCCCAGGAGAGCAAGCATCAAACGTTGCAATATCAGTTTGCCAAAAGTAGATTTTGAGAAATTTCTGCGCCATATAAACCACAATGGAGGCAACGACAGCAGCAAGATCACGAAAATCATCTGCAAGTTAATCAGATCCGAGGCTTCATTGAAGTCTGTTTGAAGCACATTAGTTATCATATTGGAATCAATAACAATCCCGTATGCTTGCATGAAATAGGCACCTGAAGCCGCACCGACTACAAAGATGCTGGCAATTGGCCTTAAAAGCCACCCCCATCCCAAAACAGAAATCGAAAAAATATTCACACCAATCAATATAAAAACAAAAGATATTATTAAACTTATATTCGATTCTTCACCTAGTTTAGATATCTTCAGCCAAAGATAATAATTAGAAAAAATAGCAATCCATATACTAACTCCAATGATCATGCGTGTTGATTGCATGCCACTAGAGCGCAGGAATTCACTTATTTTATTTAAAGTCTTCATTTTACGAAAAGAATTTAATCAAGAACTATTCAGCTTCTCAATGAAACTATTTTTGAATTTATATAAACCCACAATCCTAGAGATAAAATCTGATCTGCACGATGACATTCCGATTACATTTTTGTCATTTTTTGAGCGAAAAAAAACGTGGATCGTGTTACCACGAATCCACGCCAAGAAAATATTACTGATTACCCAGCTATAGCTTGGTTACGAGCATCTCGCTGCGAAGGGGTTTCTTTAATCAGTTCGTCGATAACTTGCTGACGTGTCTTTTCGGGCTCCGTACCTTTCGCCTCAGCTGGGTAGTTTCCGCTGCGCAGTCGATTGTCCCCGCCCTCTCGTACGGCATTCGCTGCTTCTTCACGAACTTGGTCACGGGTTCGAGAGCTCTTGAAATGCTCGGGGTATACTTTTACACCAGCCTCATTATTTGTGGGGTGCCAGTACGTATCTGCGACTGCGACGCCAGGCATTGCCATAACGGTTGCCATTGCGGCTGCGGCGGTGAGAGATGCAAAAATTTTACGGTGAGCCATTTAATACTCCTTAAGTGAATTGATTTTCTTCTCCATCTAAGAAAGTCGTCTATTCAGAGAAGATGGCTTAAGTGTAGAAAATACCCACCGACAGATTGCCAACAGGAATGTGACAATGTTGTCATATTAAGTATTGTTACAAGAAAAAAGCCATGGCCTTAGAGGCCATGGCTTTTATGAGGTGAATTGAACTACTTGTATCAGGCTGGCTTTTCCTCAGTAGACGCCAACACCTGCTCATCCTCCGTCTCGGAGAGATCCTTGCGGTGTATCAAGCTATAAAGCAATGGCAACACGAGAAGGGTCAGCAAAGTCGACGACAAGATCCCGCCGATCACCACTGTGGCCAAGGGGCGCTGAACTTCCGCGCCTGTGCCCGTTGCGATGGCCATCGGAACAAAGCCTAGCGATGCAACCAACGCGGTCATCAGAACTGGCCGCAGTCGGGTCAAAGCACCTTCAGTGACTGCTTCATATAGGCGCTTTCCTTCTTCGCGCAGCGATCGGATGTAGGCAATCATCACCAAGCCATTGAGCACTGCCACGCCTGACAGCGCGATAAACCCGATCGCTGCCGAGATGGATAAAGGAATACCGCGCATCCAGAGCGCCAAGATGCCACCTGTCAGCGCAAACGGAATGCCCGTGAACACGATGAGACCATCACGAACATTGCCGAACATTGCAAACAGCAAGACAAAGACCATCAGCAATGCTGCCGGCACAACAATCGTCAAGCGTTTTCTAGCCGACTCGAGGTTCTCGAAGGTTCCGCCCCATCGGGTCCAGTAGCCGGCAGGCAGTTGCAGCGATTCGAGGCGTTGTTGTGCTTCTGTGACGAAAGATCCAATATCACGTCCGCGCACGTTGGCACTCACCACGATGCGGCGCTTACCATCCTCTCGGCTCACCTGGTTAGGGCCTGGTGCGATATCAAAACTAGCCACGGCCGAAAGCGGAACAAAACCAAGTCGGCCATCCGTACCGCGTGGAAGCGCGATAGGTAGGCGTCCTATCGCTTCCATGTCATTGCGCACTTCGTCCGGCAAGCGAACCTGAATGTCGAATCGCTTGTCGCCTTCGAAAACTGTGCCGGCTTCACGACCGCCCAGTGCCGTACTGATGGTGTCTTGCACGTCACCCATGTTCAAACCATAGCGCGAGGCCTTCTCACGGTCGATTTTCACGGTGAGCATTGGCAAGCCTGTGGTCTGTTCGACCTTGACTTCAGAGGCTCCAGAAATTTGCTGCAACATGCCTGCGACAGCTTGTGCGTTCTTCTCCAGCACGGTCATGTCGTCGCCAAAAATCTTTACAGCGACATCACTACGCACACCCGATATCAACTCATTGAAGCGCAGCTGAATGGGTTGAGAGAACTCGAAATTGTTGCCTGGAACTCGATCTGCGGCGGCCTGAATTGCTGCCAGCAAATCGTCTCGTGTACGTGCCGGATCCGGCCATTCGGACTGCGGCTTAAGCATGATGTAGCCGTCCGAAATGTTCGGAGGCATCGGGTCAGAGGCAATCTCCGCGGTACCTGTACGAGCAAATACCCTGTCGATCTCAGGAAACTCTTTCTTCAAGGTTTTCTCGATCTGCATTTGCATCTCAAGGGACTGGGTCAGGCTGGTTCCTGGAATCCGCAGAGCCTGAATGGCGAAATCGCCCTCGTTGAGGTTTGGTGCAAATTCACTACCAAGACGCGTTGCCAGCAGCAGGCTTAGCACCACCGCCACACCAGCTGCAGTCAGAACAACTGCAGGAGCTCTCATGACGCGATGAAGGGCTGGTGCATAAACGCGACGTGCCCAAACCATGAGGCGATTTTCCTTCTCCGCAACCTTGTTACCCATGAAAAGAGCAATCGCCGCAGGAATGAAGGTAATGGACAGCAACATTGCGCCAGCAAGCGCGATCACCACAGTCAGCGCCATGGGATGGAACATCTTGCCCTCTACACCCGTGAGCGCAAAGATTGGCAAATAGACAACCATGATGATCAATTGTCCAAACAACAAAGGCCGACGCGCTTCCTTGGCTGCAGCAAATACTTCGTGGAAGCGTTCACTGCGCGTCAAAGAGCGTCCGCGTGCTTCTTGCGCGTGGGCAAGACGACGCACGCAGTTCTCTACAATGACCACCGCGCCATCAATGATGATGCCGAAGTCAAGAGCGCCCAAACTCATCAGGTTGGCACTGACTTTGTATTGCACCATGCCAGTGAAGGTGAACAGCATGGACAACGGAATGATCAGCGCTGTAATCAGGGCCGCGCGGAGGTTGCCCAGGAAAAGGAAGAGGATGACAACAACTAAAGCCGCACCTTCCACCAAATTCTTCTTGACCGTTGCGATGGCTTTATCGACGAGGTTTGTGCGATCGTAGACCGTGATCGCTTTCACGCCTTCAGGAAGACTGCGGTTAATCTGCTCCATACGTGCAGCCACAGCCTGCGAGACCACACGGCTGTTCTCCCCGATCAGCATGAAGACCGTGCCAAGCACGACCTCTCGGCCGTTATCCGTGGCAGCGCCGGTGCGAAGCTCACGACCCAAGCCAACCTCTGCCAAATCACGAATACGTATGGGCTGGCCTTGAGCCGAACCCACGATCACTTCTCGAATGTCAGCAATGCCAGAGACTTGACCCGGGGCACGGATCAAATATTGTTCACCTTGACGCTCAATGTATCCAGCTCCCACATTGGTATTGTTGCGTTCCAACGCAGCAACCAGGTCAGCAAGAGTGAAACCATAGGACGCCAGCTGTTCTGGGCGTGGCGAAACCAGATACTCTTTCGCGAACCCGCCAATAGAGTTGATTTCAGTGACACCAGGCACATTACGCAGTTGCGGTTTGATCACCCAGTCCTGTATCTCGCGCAGATCCATAGGTGTGTAAGGCGTTCCATCTGCCTTCTTTGCACCGTCCTCGGCCTCAACGGTCCAAAGATAGATCTCACCCAAACCTGTAGAGATAGGTCCCAGCGTGGGAGTGACACCAGCGGGAAGATTGTCACGGGCCTGTTGGATGCGTTCGTTGACTAACTGGCGAGCAAAGTAGATGTCAGTGCCATCTTTAAACACTACTGTCACTTGCGACAGGCCGTAGCGCGACAGCGAGCGAGTCTGTTCCAGATTGGGCAGGCCGGCCATCACCGTTTCAATTGGGTAAGTGACTCGCTGCTCAGTCTCAAGCGGTGAGTAGCCGCTGGCCTGCGTATTGATCTGTACCTGAACATTGGTAATGTCAGGTACAGCATCAATAGCGAGGCGTTGATAGTTGTATACGCCAAGAGCCGCTAGGGCCAGAACGGCAACCATGACCAGCCAGCGCTGCTCAATGGCAAATCGGATAATTCGTTCGAACATTTGCAGCCCTTGCTTAGTGTGCGTGCTCGGCTGTAGCCTTGCCCAGTTCGGCCTTAAGCATGAAGCTGCCTTCAGTCACATAGGACTGGCCGGACTTCAGCCCTTCAAGAATTTCTGTTGTCTGGGGATCTGAGCGACCAACGCGTACAGGTTGAGCTCGGAAACCCCCTTGACGGGCACAAACACAACACTGTTTTGGCCGTCCAGACGCTGGATAGCACTGGAAGCTACCGCCACTGGCACTTGTTGCGAAGAGGCCGTCAACTCCACATTAACGAATAGACCTGGGCGCCACGCACCTTCAGGATTCTCTAGAGTGATTCGAGCAGGAGCGGTACGTGTTTCCTGGCCAATCAGAGCACCCACGTAAGCAACCACCCCAGTCGCAGACGACGAGAATGCTGTCGCTTTGACAGTTGCTTTTTCCCCTACCTTCACGGCGGGCAAGTCAGATGCTGCAACCCTCATTTCAGCCCAAACGGAGCGCAAGTCTGAGATTGTGAAAACTTGGGTAGTGTCCTGAACAGCTTCACCGACGGCGAGATGCTTCTCGACGATCACTCCGTCAAAAGGAGCCCTTAATTCAAATCGGTTTAGTGCACCGCCACCGCCTCCGGCGCCGTTGGCTGCCAATTTCTGTTGAGCATTTGAAACGGCAATTTCTGCCTCGCGCAGTGTCTGCCGAGCCTGCAAGTAATCCTGTTCAGCCGATACCTTCTCCTCCCACAGCTTTTGCTCTCTGGCATAGCTTGTACGCGCCAGTGCTAAGCGTTGGCTAGCGGCTTGAAGTTCACTTCGTTGCTCAGAAACAGCCGCACTGCTCAACACAGCTAGCAACTGCCCCTTCTTTACAACCTGCCCGAGATTGGCGGGTACCGAGTCGACGACGCCAGGGACTCGAGGGACAACGTGAGCCGTTTTGTCTTCGTTGAAGCGTATTTCCCCCGGAAGTTGCAGTACTGAGCGAACAGTTGCAGCGCCGACCTCTGCGGTTCGAATGCCTGCAGCCTGCATACGCTGCGAATCCATTTGGATTAGACCTTCATCGTCATCATGAGCACCTTCGGCGCTTTTCTTCTCTGCAGACTTGGCTCCGTCCTTTTGCTCTTTTTCATCATGGTGCTCACCATCTGCGTGTCCTTTTTCATCTTTGTGATCACCGCTTTGCTTCTCGCCGTGATGTTCTGTGTCTGCGTGGCTAGCGGCTTCTGAGTGCCCCTGACCTCCGGCACCTTTAGCACTGCTGCTGTCTGGACCACTGCGAAGAATTAGTGCAGCAGAAAGAGCGCCAACTACTAGGATTGCAGCAATTGCAATCTGAGTACGCCGAGTCCCAAATGGAGATGGTTTTGTATCGTTCATGTTGATGATCTGTGCAAAAAACTTACTCGTCTGTTGTGCCCAACAAGCGTTCGATATCGGCCGAAGCACGATGTGTGGCCATTAACTGGTCCAGGTATTGACTACGTACATCAAACAAAGAGCGTTGCGCGTCAAGTACGTCCAGATAGCCGAATTTCCCTAGCGCAAATCCTTTGCTTGCCGCCTCATAGGCGACTTGTGCAGTCGGCAGCACGCGTTCAGACAGTTGGATAGCTTGTTTACGACTTGCCTCTAGCGTCTCTCGCGCCGCATAAAGTTGAGACTGAAGTTCCAACCGGGTAGCTAGCAAGCGCTCTTCAGCTTGGTCAGCCAGGCGGAGGGCTTGCAACTGATTTCCTCGATTGGTATCGAGCACAGGCAAAGGAATGGAGACGCCGACTACGAGTTGATTGCCGGTCTCTTGAGCGCGCTTCATACCTAGACTCACCGTTGGGTCAGGAATTCGCTTTGCGCGCTCCAGATCTGCGGTCGCCCGGCTCTGTTCAACAGTGAAGCGAGCTTGCTGAATGGAAGGCGACTGCTCCAAGCGGCTTTGAAGAACCCCAATTTCCGGAACAGTAGGCAACGCGTCAAGTTTGCCTTGCGCATCACCAAATACAGGGCCTCCCTCTCCTATAAGGGCCTGTAATTGTTGACGAGCCACTCGTTTTGCGGCCTGAGCTTGGGCTTGCTCCAGCTCTGCACTGGACTCAGCGACACTGGCCCGGTTGGCCTCTAGGGGCGCTGCCTTGCCCGCTGCTACACGCTTCGATGCAGCCTCACGCGCGCTTCGAGCGATGTCAAGCGTTTGTCCCGCGAGGACTTCACGCTGCTGTGCGACTAACAACCCGAAGAATGCGAGTCGGACATCTGCGACAAGATTAGCTTTGGCGGCATCCAGCTCCGCCTCAGCCACATCTCGGCCACGTGCTGCAGCACGCATGCGCGCATCGCGCTTGCCACCGATTTCCAGCATTTGGGTCCATTGAACCGTCGTGGTACGTTTATCTCTGCTCGTATCTTCTTGTGAATACGAGAGCGCAGGGTTAGGCCTCGCCTTACTTTGCAGAACGGCTCCATCGCTTGCCTCAAGACCGCGCTGGGCAGCTCGTAAACGAGGGTGTTGGTCGATAGCGCGTGCTACTGCAGTGTCCAGAGTCAGTGGTGCCAGAGACGCCTTATTCGCAGGATTGTCCTGCGCTATGCCTGCCACGCCAGTTAAAGCCAAGCTGGTGAACAACAACGCATGACGCAACGCACTAGCTGCTCGGCCAGCGCGATGAGACGACGAAGAAATCATTGTTAAAACTCCTACCCGTGCAATCCGAAGTCTGCCGGGCGTTACATTGCCCAAGTGAGGAATAGAAAGCGGATGGGCGCTGCCACTCTAATGAAGTGCTCCCCTCACCATCCTGACAGCCGGATTACAAATTTGTCATTTTCAAAATGCGTGCGCCTATCTCAGAATAGTCAGCATGAAAATCCTTGTTGTAGAAGATGAGATCAAGCTCGCCGATTACCTAAAAAAGGGTCTGGCGGAGGAAGGCTTCACTGTGGATGTAGCCCATAACGGTATTGACGGTCTGCACCTGGCCAGTGAAATGGACTATGACCTGATCGTGCTTGACGGCATGCTTCCGGGTATCGATGGCCTAGCCGTGCTAGCTGCGCTGAGGCAAACGAAGCAAACACCTGTACTGATGTTGACTGCCCGTGGCCAAGTGGAGGATCGCGTCAAGGGACTGCAGTGTGGCGCCGATGACTATCTCGTGAAGCCATTTGCGTTTTCTGAACTGGTCGCACGCCTGCATGTTCTATTGCGGCGCAGGGGCCCCAGCTTGGCCCAAGCCGCCCCAGAAGCGACAACTCTGCGCTTATCTGACTTAGAGTTAGACCTGATTCGTCGTAGGGCTACGCGGGCGGGACAAAGAATCGAGCTCACGGCCAAAGAGTTCAATTTGCTAAGCCTTCTATTACGCCGTCAAGGGGAAGTGCTTTCACGAACAGAGTTGGCATCCCAGGTCTGGGACATGAGTTTCGACAGTGAAACCAACGTGGTAGAGGTCGCTGTCCGACGCCTGCGACTTAAGCTTGATCAGCCTTTTGAGCAACATCTCCTCCACACCGTCCGTGGCATGGGCTATGTGCTCGAATCTCGCACAACATGAGCAAGACCGCTGCACCACATTTAGCTCGACGTTTAGCCCGCGCCTTAGCACTGCAAACCATTGTTGGCCTCGGTTTTGTATGCATTGCTGTCTATTTCGTGATCTCCGTCACGCTGTCGGAACGCCAACAAGACACGCTAGATCACAAAAAAACAGCCATCGAACACCTGCTGAGTGAGAGCCGAGGTGTGCACTCCCCGGAAGCCTTGAATCACATGCTCAATGACTTTCTCACGGGGCATGACGAACTCTCCCTACGCTTAGTTCCAACTACTGGCAAAAGTGCATTTGAACTTTTGCGCCAACCTGAAGATGACGACCGGGTTGCAGTTCGCAAATTTTCAGTGGAAGTTCCGACAGTTAACGACGGCCTGCAGCCAATGCAAGCGGTCCTGTTGCTAGACCGTAGACCAGATGACCGACTGCTTAATCGTCTGGCCTGGACCCTGGGCATTGCCGCCGTGGCGGGTGCATTGCTGGTCTCATTCGCGAGCACATGGCTTGTTCGTATAGGGCTCAAGCCTTTACGCCTACTGGTGGATCAAACGCGAAGCCTCTCTGCGCAAGACTTACATCGCCGTTTAGATGATAGCCATCAACCTCAAGAATTAAGACCATTGATCGCACAGTTCAATGCATTGCTTGACCGACTGGCCATCGCCTATCAACAAATGGAGGCGTTCAATGCTGATGTGGCGCACGAGCTAAACACACCGTTGACCACCTTGATCAGTAGTTGTGAGTTAGCGCTTCGTAAACCGCGTAGTGCCGTTGAACTACAGGATATCTTGGCCTCAAACCTAGAAGATCTTCAGCGCATGGCGGGAATCGTGGCAGACATGCTGTTTCTGTCACAAGCAGATCGCGGTACTGAAGCGCGGCGATCCGCCAAAGTGAGTCTTGCAGAACTTGCCTCAGAAGTAGCCGAATTCCATGAGGCAGTGCTTCAAGAAGCGCACCTTCAAGTTCAAATCGATGGAGATGCAAGTGTTGCTGTGGATGCACGTTTGGTTCGTCGTGCACTATCCAATCTTTTAGGCAACGCTTCACGCTATGCAGAACCCGGATCGACGATCACTATCGAGATTTCCCAAAGCGTAGTGGAGACTTCAGATGGCAATCGTGAGAACGTCGGTATCGCGGTGATCAACCGAGGAGCGGAGATTGATCCTATCCATTTGCCACGCCTGTTTGATCGGTTCTATCGTGCCGATGCGTCCCGCGCACATGCGAATCTCAATCACGGCTTAGGATTAGCCATCGTTGCAGCTATTGCACGGATGCACGGCGGTACCACCTTTGCAACATCCTCAAGTGGGATCACAAAAATTGGGATTTCATTACCTGCCTCACCTAAGGCAACGCCACACATCTTTGAATCTCAGTCGTGAGATTCCAATTTGGATCGACCTGAGTTTCAAAGCTAGTTCAGAGCCTCCTCGTTCCATCAGGAGTCCTTATGAGCTGTCAACGTTACCTCGAAGAACTCGGGAATGAAGCAGCCAGGCAAATCCTGGAGCACGACTGTTGATTTCCACCCAGCAGTGACCCACTAGCCCCCGGCGGGGATGCGGCATAAATCTTGGACGGGTTATGCAGCGATCCCGAGGGCCCTGCGGTACTCGACAGGGCTTCGTGCCCCCAACGAGATCTTGATCCGTTGCTCGTTGTACCAACGGATGTATGCGTCCAGAACTTGTGTGAACTGCTCAATGCTCGTGTTTTGCCAGTCGCGGGCATAGAACAGTTCGTTTTTGAGCCGCCCGAAGAAACCTTCACAGGCCGCATTGTCCGGTGAGTAGCCCTTGCGTGACATCGAACGCACTAACTTGGCATCAGCGATGCGTGACAACCATCCTGGCCAGCGATAGTGAGCACCACGGTCGGAGTGAACCATAGGTTGCACTTCGCTGTCATTGAGCTTGGCGATCGCGGCATCCAGCATCGTGTTGACCAGTTCAGCGTCGGGGCGTGTTCCGATAGACCAGCTCACCACCATTCCATCGAAGCAATCGATCATGGGCGAGAGGTAGACTTTGCCGGCGGGCAGTTGGAACTCCGAGATGTCGGTCAGCCACTTCTGGTTAGGCGCAGTGGCATTGAAGTTACGGTTCAGCAAGTTCTCAGGGGCCGGGCTGATCTCTCCCAAGTAGGAACCGTAGCGGCGTCGTTTGGGTACAGCAGCTACTAGCCCTTCCTGCTTCATCAGGCGCCGGACCACCTTCTCCGAGATCCACACACATTGCCTGACCAGTGAGGCCTGGATGCGACGGTAGCCATAGCAGCTATGGTTGCGCTCGAAGATGTCGGTGATCGTTCGGCGCACCGAGACATACTTCTCGCCAGCGTTGAGCCGAGCTCGATGGTAAAAGTACGAGCTGCGAGCCAGGACTAGCGAGGCAAGCAACTCGGCAAGCGAGTACGCATGGCGCAGGGCATCAACCAGGAGTGTCTTCTCCCGATTGCTCAGGAGATGAAGGATGATGCCCTGTTCCTTTTTTAGGAGCTCATTCGCCTTCTTCAATAACTCCTGCTCCAACTGCAACCGTCTCACTTCACGGCGTAGCGTCTGGAGTTGCTGCTCCAACTGGGACAGCTCCGAACCCGTTGAAGAATCATTGAAGCGCTTCATCGATGCGAGAGCCTCTGGCCCCAATAGTTCATTGCGCCAGTTGTACAGCGTCTCTCGACACACACCAACGTTGTCAGCGATGGCTTGAGCGCTTCCTTGACGCATGCACAGCGCAAGCACCGCAGCGTGCTTTTGCTCGTTTGAAGATGCTCCCAGCACGCGTGGCCGAGCTCGGGGATTGAGCTCCTGAACCCAAGCGTGAAGAGAGGCCCGCCTGGGATAGCCAAGAGCCTTGATGGTGAAAGCCGCGCAGCGCCCGTGCATCAGATAGTGTTCGACGGCCCGTGCCTTTTGCTCAGTGGTGAACTTCGGCGGGCGAACAACCGCGGTCTTCAAGTCCCGGTCCTGCTCGTACTCGCGGCACCACCCCTTGAGCGAATTCTTGGTGGGATAACCCAACTGCTGAATGGTTGCCGCGACTCGTTTGCCTAGCTGGATGTAGAGCGTCACCGCGCGGATTCGATCTTCGTATGAATACATGAACTACCTCTCAGTAGTCCAAAATTTCATCCGCATCCCCGGCGGGTCAGTTTTGAGTGGAAATCAACAGGGGAGTGCATGGACAGCCCTAATGGCGGTATCGACGCAGCTTTCTTGCTAGAGGCCAGCGCTTTGAAAATGCGAGCCATTTCTAAAGCCCAGAACTCAAAAAAGGCCATATTCCTCAAGCATTTTGATCGCTTGTAAACTTTAGTACCCCTTGGGGAGTAGCCTGCTTCCACCCTGGAAGCGCATGCGTCAACATACTCGGCATTCAATTTGCTGTGGCGTATGCATCCGTTCTTCGGTTGGCGAGACCATCGGCATTTCATCGCGACGAGCTCGGGCCGCGGTGAGATGCCGTTGTGCTCATGCCCGACCGTTAAGAATGAATTCCCCATGAATGCCGCTTCTATCTTGCTCCTGGCCTTTGCCATGTCCACCGATGCCTTTGCCGCAGCCGTCGGCAAAGGTTCTGCGCTACTCAAACCGCGCTGGTCTGAAGCATTGAGGACTGGTGCCATCTTCGGTGTCATCGAAGCCATCACGCCCTTGGTAGGCTGGGCGCTGGGCTATGCGGCTTCAGATTACGTCAAGGCCTGGGACCACTGGATCGCCTTTGTGCTGCTTCTGGTGCTAGGTGGAAGAATGTTGATCGGGGCAATCAAAGTGCCTGATGGTGAAGAGCCCAGCAAACCTGCACGACATGGCTTCTGGCTATTTGTTGCAACTGGATTTGCAACAAGCATTGATGCCATGGCCGTGGGCGTAGGACTTGCTTTTCTGGGCGTAAGCATCGTCACCGTTGCTCTCGCTATCGGCTTCGCAACATTCGCAATGGTGACGTTGGGCGTGATGGTCGGGCGTGTACTGGGGAATATTGCTGGGCGCTGGGCCGAAGCCATCGGCGGTGTCCTGCTGATCAGTATTGGCTCGATCATTTTGTACGAACATTTAGTCGCTATCTAATTCAATTGATCGAGATTTAGATGCCGGCTTCGGTTCGAGTGGGGTCGGCCACTCAGTACAGTCAGAGTAGGCAGTGAGCTAGGGCAGGAGCGGTCCACTTTTGCCCTTGCCAGTAGTATCTTCCTTGCCTACAACTGGCTCCGCTTCTGTTTGGAGCAGAGCAAATTCAGCACAGATATGAAGGCTCGGACCCTTTGTGGCACAGAGGAGTACAGCGCACAAGTAGAAAGGTTCGGTAAAGCCGCTTCGGCCAGCGTGAACGGCACCAAGCCTACACCGGCGATCATCTACTGAGCCCACAGGTGCGATCACGCCAAGCCCAAGTGTCTCGGGCGCGGCACATGCTTCAAACACTCAAGGGGGCCTCTGGTCAGTCAGTTCAAAACCACCGGGAGGAGCGATACATATGGCTAAGCTCATCGCAAGCATTGCAAACTTTGCATCGAATTAAAGCTCTGCTGCTCAGTGCAGGATCACCTTCATCGGTCTTTCCGTCACGGGCAACACAATGCCACGGCCAAAAGCAGCCGGCCTCACCGCGCGCAGAAATCCGTGAAATCTTCGCGAGGCATGAGCGGACATATTGGATGCTTTTTCCGACGAACAAGAGTTGGCATCACCCTGTAAGCGTGAAGATGCATGTTAAGCGATGCATGAGGTGCATCCCTGTGATTCGTTCCTGCTCTTATGGCGAAATAATTAAATAATATTTTTAAAAATTAGAGAAGACCAAATTATCAGACAAAAAATAATTGTCATTAATACGGAGGCACTACCCAAATCTTTGGCTTTCCCGGAAAGTTCGTGATATTGAAGTCCTACTCTATCTATTGCGGACTCTATCGCAGAATTAATTACCTCAACTATCATCAAAAACCAGATACAAGAGATCAGGAGCAATTTTTCCATCATAGATCTCCCAATCAATTGAGCCAATGGAAGCGAAATCACAAATAATATTACCGCAAGGCGGAATGCAGGCTCTAGCCACGCATCCTTTATGCCTGACCATGAGTATTTTGATGCATGCCAGATTCTAGAAAGTCCTTTCCTATTTTTTTTGAATATTATTAAAAATACTAGCTTCCGAGTTGTTTTCCATTTTTCACGCAATATTTCTTGATGCAAAACAATATAAATAAAATAGTAGCCAGCAGCCAACAAATGAGAATTGTGGCAATGTCATGAGAAATAAAATGGGCTCCTCTCAATTGTTGAGATATACCGAATATCAATCCAGCCATGATACCGAAAAATAATCCTATCCATCGATACTTAGGGATGATCATCTTAAAGAAGAAATATAGACTAACCCAGGCATAGCCAGCGCTCGCATGACCTGCCGGAAAGCATTTTCCGCTCCCCATCTCTTGAGGCCTGTGCTCGAAAAGACCGATAAAGGGGCGATCGCCACCAAATTGATTTAAATTCCACGGGCAATCCATATTTGTCAACACTTTAAGAAGACTCACTAAAATTACACTGACCAAACTGGATAAAATTAAGTAAAGCAGTGGAGATCGCCATTTTTTCCGCTGCTCATTTCTGGAGGTAAGTACAAATATATACAGTGCAATGATCACAACGATTGCTATGGTGCTCAGATGCTTTCCACCCTTATGAAGCAATTTGTTTGTAACCCAATGATCATTCAAAGACCATTCATAACCCTGCAGGGCATATATTTTCGTGGCAAAAAAATTATCCCCCCCCAGGTACATGAAATAATAAAAAATTAGCGCCAGGAAAGTAATCGGAATCAGTAAGTGATTTACAAAGAATTCTCTATTTATATTATTTGGCATCTTCCAGCTTGTCACTTTTTGAAAATATTCATTATTTCAACCAACGAAATAGTTGGCAACTACTTTGTCGCGAATTTTATTCTTCTACTACCAGAATTAAAAAAAGAGCGCAAATAAATGCGCTCTATGAATGACCAACTAAATAAAATTAAACTAATTTCGACAGCATTTGCCCCATCTCTACATATTCATCGACAGCTTGATTCATAGCGAATTGTGTACGAATAGCATTAGCTGTAAATGATGCCCTCTCTTGATCGAGATCAACCGTATTTCTATCCATTGCATTCTGAGAGACAGGGCGAAATGCAATCTGAGGATCAATTGATGTTGGAGCAATGTTCCCAAGGTGGGACTTATTCGTAGACTGCACTGTCAGCATTTGCCTTTGCGTCTCTTCAAGCGCAGCCTTGAAGTCTATATCTTTCGCTTGGTATCCAGGAGTGTCAGCATTCGCAATATTGCTTGCTAATACTTCCATCCTCTTAACTCTAAGATATAGAGCGGCATCCTCGAATCTAAGAGAATCCATAGGATTTTTCTAGTAAATTTCGAAGCTTCAATGGTAGCGAAGTTGTCCTCTCAGCAAGATTACATTTTTGACACTATTCAGCCATTTACATGGTCTGAAGATTACATTTCTGACACCTTCTTGTAATCTAAGATCTCAGGAGAACAGAGATCACCCAGCCGATCATCTGCTCTCCCTAAGTTCTAAGCAGACTTTCCGCAGTTTGAGCAAAAACGCGATCCAAGCGCCATCTGCACGCCGCATGCGTTGCAGGCCTGGGGGGCTAGGCCGCTTCCGCACTGTTGACAGAACCGTGCTTGGGGAGAGCTTTGAGTTCGGCAGTTAGGACAAATGATCCCACCGGACACTCCTGGATCGTTGTAGGAGGCGGGTGTCCGTTTTTGATGATGACCATTCCCATGATGATCGCCACCAGATCGGTGATGGCCTCCGAGTAGGCGTTCAAAAAAGCTCATAACTATCCTCACAATTCAAGCTAGTGCACACGAAAACTCTCTGTCGAATTCAGGACTTGGGCACTTTTCCAAGCAGCCTTAGCCCATTGACTACAACTAGGAGACTTGCCCCCATATCTGCGAATACCGCCATCCACATGGATGCATTCCCGAACACTGCCAAGACTAGAAATACGGCCTTGATGCCAAGAGCAAGAGTGATGTTTTGCCAAAGGATCGCATGGGTGGATCGAGACAGCTTCACTGTCTCAGCAATCCTTCGCAAGTCATCATTCATCACGACGACGTCGGCTGCTTCCATAGCGGTATCTGTACCGGCGGCACCCATGGCAACCCCGACGTCTGCTTGGGCCAGCGCTGGGGCATCATTGATACCGTCGCCCGTCATTGCTGTGAGTCCATATTGGCCCTGGAGCGTTTTGATGGCAGCTAGCTTGTCCTCCGGCAACAAGTTTCCTCGTGCTTGCTCGATACCAGCTTCACTGGCTACTGAAGAGGCGGTGGCTTGGTTATCTCCAGTCAGCATGACTGGGGTGATACCAAGCGCTTTCAATTCAGATATAGCTTCACGAGAGGAGCCCTTAATCGTGTCGGCAACTGCAAACAGTGCGATGACTCGTTCCGGGTCGGCAAGCAATGTGACAGTACGGCCGGATTCTTCATGCCGCTTGAGCGTGGCTTCAAGCTCTGAGGAGCATTGGCCACGTTCCTCAATCAAGCGATGATTCCCTAGTACATAGACTGTTCCACTCAGTTCGGCCTGCACACCTCGTCCAGCAAGTGCCGTGAAGTTCTGAATGTCTGCGTTGTTAGGCTTCAGGCCCGCTGCGATGGCGCGCGACACAGGATGATCTGAGTGGCCAGCGAGAGCTGCTGCCACCGACTCCGCGGTATCAAGGCTGCTCGCGGCATCAACCAGCGACCAGTCCACAAGGCGCGGCTTGCCCTCAGTAATTGTTCCGGTCTTGTCCAGCGCGATTGCCTTAAGCTTGCGCGCCTCTTCCAGATAGATACCGCCTTTGATCAAAATACCACGGCGGGCTGCTGCCGCTAAGCCGCTCACAATCGTCACTGGTGTGGAAATGACGAGTGCGCAGGGGCAAGCAATAACTAGCAGAACCAGTGCCTTATAGACGGCCTGCATCCACGTCCAGCCAAGTAGCCAGGGGCCTACCAATGCTACGACGACGGCGATAACGAAAATTGCAGGTGTGTAAATTGCAGCAAATCGATCAACGAACCCCTGAGTAGGTGCTCGAGTCGCTTGTGCTTGCTCAACGGCATGAATAATCCTCGCCAACGTCGAGTTGGAGGCCAATGCAGTAACTTCAAACTCAAAAGTTCCAGACTCGTTGATGGTGCCCGCAAACACCGGGTCACCCACCGCCTTGTCAACGGGGATACTTTCACCAGTTACGGGGGCCTGGTTGATGCTCGTTTGTCCTGCCTGAACGACTCCATCCATAGGAACGCGCTCACCTGGCTTGACTCGCAGCGTCGAGCCCACTGCGATTTGTGCAACTGCGACGGTTAGCCAACTACCGTCACTTTGGCGAACCGATGCTTGGTCCGGAGCCATCGCAAGCAACCCCTGAATGGCATTGCGGGCCCGATCGACTGCCCTCGCCTCGATTGCCTCGGCGATGGCATACAACGCCATCACCATCGCCGCTTCAGGCCATTGACCGATGACAAACGCACCAGTCACAGCAACAGTCATCAATGCATTGATGTTCAGCTTGCCACGACGCAGTGCTCCAAACCCTTTTTTATAGACGTCAAAGCCCGCAAGCCAAATCGCAATCGCGGCGACTGCAAAGCCGGCGACTTTCCAAGCCATGGTTTCTGGCGCGAAGTAGCCGACACCTTCCGCAGCGATAGCAAGAGCAAGCGCCGCGACCAACTTTGGAGTTGTGCCACGCACAAGCTCATTGTCGTGGCTGTCGCCGGCCGCATGGCTTGAGTCCGCAGTGTTCGATGAGATCAGCTTTGGCTCAAAGCCAGCTTCAGTGATTGCCAACAATGCGGCAGCAAGGGCATCAGTGTCCGCATCAATTTTGAGAGTTCTCTGCGAGAGCTGGAATCTGAGTCCCCGGATACCTGCAATTGGTTCAAGTGCACGACGTATCTCAGCTTCCTCGCCAGCGCAATCCATCGTTGGAATGCGGTACGTTAGCCCTCGATCCAACGGAGTTGCCTCCACGCTCGGGATGGTGTGTGAGCTACAGCAATCCGTGGTGGCGGTACTAAGCATGTTGTCATCAATGTTTGGGGGCTTCATACTCGATCTCCTGTTGACCATGTGGCAATTAAAAACCTTTTAGTTAGTATAGAGTCAACTCATTTCGAACCGGGTCTATGAAGATTGGTGAACTGGCTGAGGTCGCTGGTACGGCGGTTGAGACCATTCACTTTTATGAACGCGAGAAACTGCTGCCTTCGGCTGCTACAGCTGAAAACAACTACCGTGTTTACTCGACGGACCACATAGACCAACTTGCCTTCATTCGATGCTGCCGATCGCTGAATATGACACTTGATGAAGTACGTTCTTTGCTCTCGCTACGGGAGTCATCTGCGAAGGACTGTGCGGAAGTCAATGCACTCTTGGACACACACATAGAACATGTCACTCATCGCATTCAGGAACTGAATGCTCTCCTCACTGAACTCCAGACCATTCGTGCAAGCTGCAGCGCTCCAAAGGCGCTTTCTGAATGCGGCGTTCTCTCAAGACTGGAGACAGGCTCCACGACAAGCAGCGCGTCTACTCGCCCCCAGCGCCATATCGACGGCGCGCACTAGGGAGCCATGCGCCGACCAATTGACCGAGTGGATGCGGCAGGCGCTCATCGCTTTCTATTGTGGTAAACAAGAGGAGCATTCAATGGCGCTCGAGCTCATTTTTCGCAACGTAGATCTTTAGCGTGCTACCTGCAAACGCTGCAGGTGCGATCTTTGACAGGTCGACGGGCCTATGACCCATCACATCAAATTTCCAGATGAACTGTTCCTTGCCGTTGGTGAACGCGACCGTCTCTCCACATACAAGATTGAGATATTGAGTGCTTCGTGTTGTGTCTACAACGCGTGAGACCTGAGACTCAGCACCTGCTCGTCCAAAAGTTCTGTCTGCAGTACGTGTGGTCGAGCTGGTACTTTCGAAGGACTTTGTAGTCGCGCTTTCCGATGGACCCAAGACGCCACTTTCATTTGCAGATGCAGACATTGAAACGGTGGCGCAGGACAGCACGATTGAAGCCAGAAATGCGAGATTAGTTTTCATGATAAAGATTCCTTGATCAATTACTTGAAGAACGTCTGAGTGCTTTTTTACCCAGACACATCAAATATATAGACAGGCACGTTACGCAATATAGTCTGCAACATGATACTTTTGTAATCTACAGCGTAAATTAACCTGATTACTAAAATGTAATCTGGATGTCAGATTTCTGTCGGTATTGCACACATAGAGTTCTGTGCCCCTATTTCAAATCGAATTTCGATATTTCCATTAGGGTTAATAGGATTTCTATGAGCGCACCGGCATCCGAAGATAATCTTAAATTTCACCGACAAAGAATAGGTTTGTTTTTTCAAAAAACTACCGATCGCCATAAGCTATGGGTAACTATTATTTCTCTGCTTGTGATGCAAATTGTTTTTGCATCTCTAGGATATGAAGGCAGAAAAATATTACAGATAAGCGTCCTACTTATACCGACTCTATTATTGTTACTAATTCCAATCAATAACTCTAGATTAAATCTAATTAGAGCATTTCTTGTTTGGAGTTTTGTTCTTGTATTTTTATTAGACTCAGCCGTCCGAGCGCATCTCATCTCAATTTATGCTGCTGCGCCAGATAGTACGATGGTGGTAAGTGCACTTGCTAACACAAATACATCGGAAATTGGAGGCTATATATCCACACACATCCGTGATTTCAGTGGATCCAGTATTATTTTAATAATTTCAGCGGGAATTGCCCTTTGGTTATCTCTAAAAGGATCCAGAAAAAAAACAAAGATCTCTAAAATTGAGCTGATCGCTTTATCCATCATTATCCTAATCTCAGCCGTTTCGTACATCAGTAAACCTTGGAGAAGAATTAATCCTCTGATTTTTTGGTCTAATTTATCTGAATCCTTAAAGATTACGAAAGATAGCTGGGCGTCATATGGGAAAGAGCGCGCCTTGGCACAAAGGTCGGCGAAAAGTGAGAGTCCTTCAATTGCCAGGAAAGATAAATCCACCGTGGTTCTTGTTATTTCCGAGAGTATAAATCGAGATAACATGGGAATTTATGGCTACGCAAGGAATACGACACCGATGCTTGAAAAGCTTCAGAAAGACATAGGTGATAGATTTCTAGTTATTCGTAATTCATGGTCCACGGAAGCAACTACTATTCCTGCCATCGATAGCATGATGAACTTCACAACTGGTGAAACGGATAAGAAGTTAAATATTATTGCTCTAGCGAAAGAAGCAGGATATAAGACTTGGTGGATAAGCAATCATGACGATATTGCAATTACGCAGAAGCACGCAGCTATGGCCGACGTGGCTTCCATGGAAAATAATAAGCCAGGAAGATCTAGCAATTCACTTGATGAGATTTTATTACCATCATATGAGAATGCCCTTAAAGATTCACACCCTCGGAAATTGATTGTTTTACATATGCTGGGTGCTCATCCTCATTATCGTCTGCGATACCCGGAAAAGCAGCCTATATTTACCGATGATGAAGTATCAAGAATAATGTCTGCGGCTGAACGTTCAATGTGGGTTCAGGAATTTAGAAATGACTACGATTCAGCTGTTGTTTATCAAGACAGGGTAGTTGCATCTGTCTTTGAAAAATTAAGAAGTTCCCCATCCAGTGCAGATGACTATAAGTCCATTATTTACGTATCAGATCACGGACAAGAAGTTGGACATCAAACAAATAAAGTTGGTCACAGTCCAAGTACTGCATCCGGTTATAAAATACCCACAATAATTTGGACATCGACTGGAACTGATGTTGCTTCTAAAAATATATATGATAGACCATTTAGATCTGACTGGCTCGCTTGGACCATGTCGGATTTAATGGCATTAAGATGGAATAGTTACGAGCCATCTCGAAGCATTATCAACCCAAGCTATAGCTGGGTTAGCCCAAGCTTACCTATAAAAGACCCAATAACTGGGGCGTTGTTGCACATATCAGCCCCAGGCCAGATTTCCCCAACCCCAGGCGCGGCTAGGCCACAGCCACCGTCTGCGGGCAGCCCAGTTCAGTAAACCGATTGGGGATGGCGGCTCGAATGTGCAGTTCGGCAACTTGGCGGCGACACTCTGGCCCATGCTTTTTGCACTTCCACTCGGCTTCGTCCAGGAACTTGATGCCCGTGGAGTCGACCAGTAGGCGCAGGCCGGCGGAGCTGGACCGGTAAGACTGCGTTAGCGGTTGCACAACGTGCTGAAGTCGGGAACTGGTCACAGCAGTCCAGACAACGCCAGTAGTGTCAGAACAAAGCATGTGGTCTGCCGCAAGGTCAATCCAAAGAGGTTTGATGGTCAGGCCGTACTGGATGGCCGCATCGGAGAACTTCGGGCTGTGCCCGCGTTTGCCGCTGGCAGCTGCAAACCAGCCATGCCTTTGTCCAGCCAGATGGTCGGTGAGCCCCGCGCATTGAGCGCTGCGTTGTATTGCTTCCAGTTGGTGGTGCGATAGCGGGGTTTGGACTACGGGGACTGACACATCGCACGAGGCTACCTAGCCTTAGCCGGCAATTTGAATACGAAGGACTTCCCGCCATCTTGGTCTGCTGGATACGCAGTGTCACGTTGGATCGGCAAGCCAATTTCTTCGTCATTCATCAGGAGTCGTGCCATGCAAAACATCGTCAGTGTTGGGGTAGATCTCGCAAAGAATGTGCTGCAGGCCCATGCAGTCAATGCTCAAGGGAGGATGGTCACTAACCGGGCCATCCAGCGCAGCAAGTTCTTGGCATGGTGTGCGCAATTACCTGCAGGGTGCCTGATGGTCATGGAGGCTTGCGGTGGTGCGCACCACTGGTGTTCGGCAGTTGCTGCGCATGGACTTGGATGCACGCATGATGGCAGCAGCATTGGTTGCACCCTATCGCTTGCAGGGCAAGAGCGGAAACAAAATGCCAATTATGCCGCTGCCATTTGCGAGGCAGCCAGCCGTCCTCAGATGCGCCTTGTTCCCGTTAAGACTTCAGAGCAGCAGGGCATACTATGTGTGCATCAGCCGCGCGAAGGGTCAATGAGGAACGCACAGCATGCATCAAACGTATTCGAGAAATGCTCGCCGAGTTTGGCATCGTCCTGCCGCAAAGCCCCAGAGGCTTGCGCACCTATTTGCACGATATCTTGGAAGATGCGAGCAATGACCTCGCAGGCGCAGCCCGCATTGCGCTACAGCGTGCACTCATGCATTGACAAGAGCTCGATGAACATCTTCACTGGTGTGAGCAGCGTATTACAGCTCACTGTGAAGAAGATGCCCAGGTGCAGCGAGCTGCCGCCATCAAGGGCTTGGGATCACTCACTGCATTAGCGATGGTCGGCGACTTCAAGCAGTTTAGGAAGGGTGCACAGTTTGCCGCCTGGCTTGGGTTGACGCCCAGACAGAATTCCAGCGGAGGCAAATCCAACCTCGGAGCCATCACCAAGCGAGGCGATAGTTACCTGCGCACTTTGCTGGTGTAAGGAGCCAAGGCCGTAGTGCTGACCGGCAAACACAACCTCGACCCTATCTCCCAATCGGTAATGGCCTTGAGGCCGCGCAGTGGCTGGCAAAAGGCCGCCGTGGCTTTAGCCAACAAAAATGCACGCATCCTGTGGGCGCTCATGACACAGGAGCGCACCTGTAACGCAGGCCATGCCAGCGAACGCCCTAGACCACCCATTTCTGCCGTTGCCTGAGGCAAGCACTTCAACATGCCAGACGTGAAATCAAAGATGCAATGAACAGGTTAGATCAGCAGCAGGCAAGCTCGGTTGTTGCATTGTGAGTCGCAATACGTCACGAGATTTGAATAGCACCCTGCTGCGCGGTTTGTTTCAGGGGGCGCACACCTCGTGCCTAACACCGTCTGTAGATGTGCAGTCTGTTTCTCGTTTCAAGCACCTTGATCGTCTTGGCAGTCAGGTTAGTCAAAAGTTACTGATCAGCGCTTGCGTTGACGGGAAGTCCCTGTAGTGCAACAACGCCAATGACAGTCCCTTCTTCTATCAATGGTTCGGTTTCAATTCCGTGACCATAGCTTTGCCATTGATCGACTCTGCTTGGAACTTCACCTTATCGCCAACCTTTAAGCCGTCGAGCATCTTCTTATCGGATACCTCGAAGCCCATGGTCATGGCCGGCATCGCCAGGTTCGGAATATCTCCGTGACGCAGGACGACAAGGTTCTTTTGGATGTCAACCTTGCGGACTTCACCATCAACTAAGGGCATGGTGGAAGCTGATGCACTTGCAGCTGGCTTCATTGGCATTTTCATGTCCTGAGCATGGACTGTTGTGAACGCTGCACATGTGAGGGCTGCGGCAAGTAAGTGAGTTGTTTTCATGGGTCTTTCTTTCTAAAAAATGGTTATGAAGCCTCGACTGAGGACGCTTTTAGGTTCGGAGAGTGGTGTTTAGTGATGGGGCGCTTCCGATGGATCAAGTACCAGGCAGCGGGGATGACAAGCATGCTCAATAGCGGGGCCGTGACCATCCCGCCGACCATGGGAGCAGCGATGCGGGTCATGACTTCAGAGCCGGTGCCATGTCCGATCAGGATGGGCAATAAGCCCGCCATAACCACGGCAACAGTCATGGCCTTTGGCCGCACGCGCATCACTGCGCCCTCGCGAATGGCAGCCAGCAACGTCTCCTCATTGTCTGGCTCGCCCGCGGCCAGATGCTGTTTCCATGCGTTCTGCAGGTAGACCAGCATCACGACGCCAAACTCCGCGGCAACGCCGGCCAGAGCAATGAATCCCACAGCGGAGGCGACTGACACAGCGTGGCCAAGTGCCCAGATGAACCAAAAGCCTCCCACCAACGAAAACGGTACTGCAGCCATGACCAATGCAGCGTCACTTGCGCTACGAAACAGTAAGTAGAGAAGCATGAAGATGACGGCCAATGTGAGTGGCACGACGACTGTCATGCGCTCTGTGGCACGCTCTAGATACTCGAACTGACCGGACCAAGACAATGAATAGCCAGCAGGCATGGTCACCTGTTTTCCGACTAAAGCTTGCATGTCGTGAACGACGGAGCGCAGGTCCCGGCCACGCACGTCCACATAGACCCAGCCCGAAAGCCGTGCGTTCTCACTGCGGATCATCGGAGGTCCTTCCGTGACGGCGATTCTCGCCACATCCTGCAGGAGGACGGTCGCCCCCTTGTCAGTCACGAAAGGTAGCTTGCGCAGGCGTTCCAGCGAATCACGGATTTCGCGTGGGTAGCGTACGTTCACTGGGAAGCGCTCTCGCCCCTGAATAACTTCCCCTACATTCTCACCGCCGATGGCGGTGGATATGACCGCCTGCACGTCAGCCACAGAAAGGCCGAACCGTGCCGCGGCGTGTCGGTCTACATCCACGTCAATGTACCGGCCTCCAGTCAAGCGCTCTGCCAAGGCAGAAGCAACACCAGGCACGCCGCGCACGGCGGACTCAATCTGTGCCGCGAGCTTGTCGATGGTGGCGAGGTCCGGTCCGGCGACCTTGATGCCGACGGGACTCTTAATGCCGGTGGCCAGCATGTCGATACGGTTGCGGATCGGTGGCACCCACACGTTTGATAGACCCGGAACCTTGACCACCCGGTCCAGTTCTTCAACCAACTTCTCCGGGGTCATACCAGGACGCCATTGCTCACGTGGCTTGAACTGGATCGTGGTCTCGAACATCTCCAGCGGCGCAGGATCGGTCGCAGTATCTGCTCGTCCTGCCTTGCCGAACACACGCTGAACCTCGGGCACTGTCTTGATAAGCCGGTCTGTCTGTTGCAACAACTCTGCGGCCTTTGAGACCGAAATACCAGGTAACGCCGAGGGCATGTACAACAGATCGCCTTCGTCCAGCGGCGGCATGAACTCACCGCCCAGCCGCATGACCGGAATTGCGGTGATAGCCAGGGCCAATGCCGCTGCCAGCAGCGTTGCTTTAGGGAAGCGCAAGACTAGTTCGAGAGCGGGTCGGTAGAGAGCAATCAGGCCGCGATTGATCGGGTTCGCAGTTTCCTTAGGTATGCGCCCGCGAATGAGGTATCCCATCAGCACCGGAACCAGCGTTATCGAGAGGCCCGCAGCAGCAGCCATCGCGTAGGTCTTGGTGAAGGCTAGCGGCGAGAACAGCCGTCCTTCTTGGGCCTCCAGTGTGAACACGGGCAGGAATGACAGGGTGATGACCAGCAACGAAAAGAACAGCGCTGGGCCAACCTCCACGGCCGATTGAGCAATCAGTTCCCAGCGCTCGGCCACGGACGGCGTGCGTCCATGTCGTTCTTCAAAGTGCTCCAGATGCTTGTGCGCAGCTTCGACCAAGACCACGGAGGCGTCGACCATGGCTCCTAGAGCAATGGCCACACCGCCCAGCGAGAGAATGTTCGCGCTCACGCCTTGCCAGTGCATCACGCCGAAAGCCGCTAGCACCCCAATAGGCAGCGTTACAACGGCCACCAGCGCGGAGCGCAGGTGGAATAGGAAGATGGCACAGACTACGGCGACGACGGCGAACTCCTCCAGGAGCTTGACACGCAGGTTGTCGACCGCACGATCAATGAGCTGGGAGCGGTCATAGGTTTCCACCACCTCAACGCCTTTGGGCAGACTGGGCTTTAGCGTCTCCAGCTTGGTTTTAACGGCTTCGATGGTGGCACGGGCATTCTTGCCGGAGCGCATGACCACCACGCCGCCCGTGACTTCACCCTCGCCATCCAGTTCGGCGATGCCTCGGCGCATTTCTGGGCCGATCTGGACGGTGGCCACGTCTCTCAGCAACACAGGTGTCGCTCCGCTGAGGGTGAGCGGGATAGTACGGAAGTCCTCCAATGATTGAAGGAATCCGCGCGAGCGCACCATGTACTCAGTCTCGGCCATTTCCACTACCGAACCGCCCGACGACTGATTGGCCTTCTGCAGAGCCTGCACGACCATGGACTGCGTAATGCCGAGCACTCGCATCCGGTCCGGGTCGAGCACCACCTGGTATTGGCGGACCATGCCGCCGATGCTGGCGACTTCTGCCACATCCGGAACGGTTTTCAGCTCGAATTTAAGAAACCAGTCGTTGAGGGCTCTCAGCTGTCCAATATCGTTATGGCCGCTGCGGTCGACCAGCGCGTACTCGTAGACCCAGCCCACACCTGTGGCATCCGGGCCTAGCGCGGCTGTCGCACCTACTGGTAAGCGGCTTTGCACCTGGTTCAGATACTCCACCACCCGTGACCGTGCCCAGTACGGATCGGTCTTGTCGTCGAACAGGATGTAGACGAAGGAGTCGCCAAAGAACGAATAGCCTCGGACGGTTTTAGCCCCAGGTACGCTCAACATGGTCGTGGTCAGCGGGTAGGTCACGAGGTCTTCCACCACCTGAGGTGGTTTGCCTGGATAGGTGGTGCGGACGATTACCTGCACGTCGCTCAGGTCTGGCAGTGCATCGACTGGAGTGCGAGATGCCGACCAGATGCCTGCCGCCACAAGGAACGCTGTGACGACCAACACCAAAAAGCGGTTGGCGATGGACCAACGGATAAGGGTAGCAATCACTTGGCGCCTCCGGTGGTTCCTGCGTCGCTGCCGCTTTTCTGCACGGAGACGACTTCCCAATCTAGGGGCCCGCCTTTTCGGAACTCGAAGCGCACCAGATTTCCTGGCTTCAAACCCGTGAGCGTCATCGAGTCGGCCTTGCCAAAGCTCATTGTCATGGCGGGCCACTTGAGTTTGGGTACGGGACCATGCGAGATCGTGATCCCGTCGTCATCGATGCTTTCCACCTTGCCCTCGGCGCGGTAGATACCAGGGGCTTCGGTGGTCGCAGCGGAAGAAGGCTGGGATTGATCGGCGTCCATGGCTCCCAGGGCTGACTTGAGCCGCGCTTCCGAGTCCACCAGGAATTGGCCGCTGGCAATCACTTCTTCGCCTTCGCGCAAGCCTTGCAGCACCTCCAACTGATCACCCAAGTCCTCGCCCAGCTTGATTTCCCGAGGCTCGAAGTTGCCAGACTCCTTGCGGACGATGACCAATGCACGGGTGCCGGTACGGATGACGGCTTCGGCAGGCAGGACCAGGCGTGAGGCTGGAGCGTCGCCGACCTGCAGGCGCAGCAGCAACCCGGGTATCAGTTTGCCGCTGCGGTTATCGACCTCGAATCGGGCTTGCAGGGTGCGCGTGTTGGCGTTGACCTGTGGCAGGATTTCCTTCAACTCGCCTTCGAAGGTTTGGGATGCATCGGCTTGCAGAACGGCCTTGACCTTCTGGCCACGCGTCAGACGTACGGCTTGTGCTTCCGGCACTTCAGCCACGGCCCAGACCTTCTCTAGGCCGGAGATACGGAACAACGTAAGGCCAGGTGACACCTGGGCTCCATCTCGCACACCAAGTTCCGTCACCACGCCATTTACCGGAGCCTGCAAGGTATAGCGAGCTTGGGCGACCCCGGTTTCCTCACTCTTGCGTACCAGTTCTGCGGGGATGGACATGGCGCGCATGCGCTCACGGGTTGCCGTAATAAGTTCCAGGGGCACACCTGAACGCTTGAGTGCGAGCAGTTCGTTTTGTGGCCCCAGCCACTCGGGCGCAAAAATGGTGGCCAAAGCCTGACCTTTGCGAACCTGATCCATGGGAGCGCGCACAGCCAAATGCTCGACATAGCCGGCAACACGGGTCTGAACGGCGACGCTCAGACGCTCATCGAACTGCACCGTTCCAACGGCGTCGAACGACGCGCCGATGTCGGCTCGCTTGACCGTCGCGGTCCGAATGCCAAGGTTCTGCTGCACCGTAGAACTGACTTTGACGCCCGTGTCATTGGCTTCGTCCGCATAGACGGGCACCAGTTGCATGTCCATGAATGGCGACTTGCCTGGCTTGTCAAAGCGAGGTCCCGGCACCATGGGGTCATGCCAGTAGAGGACCTTGCGCTCGCCTGTGGGAGCCTTGGATTCCGAGGCGGCTACGGCCTGGGGGGCAGCGCCTTCGGAGGTCAAGCGGCCAATAAAGAAGCCACCGGCTGCCAGCAGTACGCCTGCCGTAACCAATGAAGTGACCAGTGCTGTGCGCTTCATTGGGCACCTCCCTGAGCGATGGGTTTGAGGTTTAGTTGGGCCTGCGTACGTACCAAATCACGCTGCAGTGCGAGGAGTTTTCTCTGAGCTTCGACCTCGGCATGTCGTGCCTCAAACACGGCGGTCAGGGCCAATTGATTTGAGCGGTAGGCTGCCAGGGCGGCGGAAGTGCGCTGTCTGGCCGGAGTCACTACGGAGCCTTGGTATCTCTCGATACGCTGCTGCAGGCGCGCGGCGTCGCTAGTCAAGGTGCGGTAATCGGCCATGGCTGCGCGCATTCCCTCCGTCAGGTCAGCCTCTGCTTTGTCCACCATGGACAGCTTGGCCGAGGTTTCGCGGTCTTGGCGCTGGCTTGGTGCGATTTGGAGCGGGATGCTGACGCCGACTGAAACCAAATCGGAATAGCCAGTGCGCTGGCCGTAGGAAACTTCCCAGGTCCAGTTGGGAGAGCGCTCTTTGGCTGCGACGTTCGCATTCTGGCGAGCAATTTCGACGTCGCTTTTTAAGCCAGCGACGGCTGGATATCTCGCCACGTAGTCCCGCTCCTCGGGAACCGGGAAGGTCGGTGGCTTGTTGAGAGCGTCGGGAAGAACGCCGATCCAGCGTTGCAGACTGACCATGGCTGCAGACTGCTGTTGGCGAACCTCTTCACTTTCATCCTCTGCAATCCCTTTGGCGGATAGGAGTTGCAACGCTTCTGCGCTGTTGCCTGTGGCAGCTGCTATGCGGCTTTTTGCCGCATTCAGCTCCTCGTGCAAGTGATGTTCGGTCTGGGTGGTTAGCTTGAGTGCTTCAGTGGCGAACCAAGCATCGACATACGCCATGCTGGCCTGCAGGCGAGCCTCGGCTTCGGCAATGTCTTTTTGTACGGCGTCGCGGTCGGCTCTTGCACGAGCCGCACCTTCGCGCGCGGCTCGTTTATCGGCGGAGAGCCACTCCTGGCTGACACCGATGCGCTTCATTGTCATGGACTCACGGGTACCGCTGAAGCGGTCTGAGCCGGTAACCGGGAAATTGTCGATGCCGGCCCGCAGCATGGGGTCTGGCAGCTGACCCGCAGCCTGGATGGAATGGACAGAGCCTTGCATCGCCGCCTGGGCTGCGCGGGCTGCTTCGGAGCGTTGGACGGCCAAGCTTATTGCCTGGTCGAATGAAATCGATTCTGCAGCAGCAACGGCCGGCAGAAAGACGGCAGCCAGGGAGGCCGCTCGCAAAAAAATAGGGGACATGGAAACTCCGTGGACGAATGAGGGCATCGCCGGCGTATGGACAAGCCATGCCAGCACCAGTCAGTCGACGGAGTGATCAGACTCTGAGTCTGAGAGTAGAGAGAAAAAGAGGGTCCGGAGGCGGTCGAACCTCCAAGGTGATGGGCCAGGACACTGCAAGTGCAGCATCAAATTCGAGCACTAGCGGCAGTTCCAACACCTGCACGATGGCAGGTAATGACGCCACGGGCAGTTTGACTGCTTCGAAGGTCACATCCGGGGCATTGGTGTACTGATGACACAGAACCGGTTGCTGTTGGTCCATGCCTTCGCATGGCATGCCGGCCTCCATCCTGGCCGTCATCGCTTCAACGCTGTCCTCTTGCGGGCAGACGTAGCCCGCCAACGCCAGCTGTGCGAACAGCACCGAAAGCACCACCACGATGGCGGTGGTCAGGCGGTAAATGCGACGATGCAGCATGATTACAGGAAGTGCAGTCAATCTACCAGCCTTGGGCAGTCAACGCTACACGACATAACCGCTTTCTAGATGTCAAAGGTCTTAGAGGGGGCAGATGGCCTGCACGCATCTTATTCGTCGCCTTGGCTAAAGGAGGCTGAAGAAGCCTCCATATTGTAAACACAAGTCCCAGATGCTGAAATGTCAGTCAAGCAAAGCCAATAGGTGAATGAAATGGTTTAAGTCTTAGGCCCAGTATACGACGGTGGACCTAAGACACACTCAAGGCTTAGCGCGCCATAGATTGGAGACGGGCCTCACGCTCTGAAGGTGATTCACGCAGCAGTTCATTGATTACTTCTGCGCGTGTTTTGCTAGAGCCCACGCTAGGTACCTGGGTTGGATAGTTGCTTTCGCCGTACGACAGGCGACCCTGTTTCATCGCAGTTTCAGTTTCTGCGATGACTTGAGCTCGGGTTTTTTGGCTCACGAAATGCTCTGGATGCACGATCACGCCTCGTTCATTATTTGCCGGATGCTCGTAGCCTGCTGAGGCAATACCCGGAAGCGCTAGGACAATGGCTGCTGCAGCACTTGCCAGTGTGGAAGAGATGAAGAATCGGCTTTTAGACATGGTTGAAGCTCCTAAGAAAGTCGTTGAACACAATCTCCTGGGCCTTGATCAAGGTGAAGAGAAGATGTGTTGATCTTAGGAATCGGCGCCCAACAAAATCGGGACAGCGCGGTGACATTGTTGTCAGCTTCTTTGCAGCCTCCTTGGCTTCAGAGGTTCAACTCAGTGCGCCAGTTGAGACGAACAAAGCATGGCATGTAAATCCGTTCGAGGTGGCTCAAGCAGGATTGCGAAGTACATCTAGACATCCACGCAGCTTAAAGGTTGAGACTCGCTTCGCAACCCGGAGGTTATGCCGACCGACTATTGGAAAAATGGAATGGCATGCATGACCAACCCTGGACCTATTGTCAGTACGCCAGTGTTTAATGGCTTTCTCGTGCACGGTTTCAGAGGCGTGGTCGAGGCGGCTGCGGCGACTTTCTGCATTGCCTCTTGTTCACGTTGGTTCTATCTCCGTATTTCAAGAAATATGGAAAAAAAGCCAGGCTTCATCGCCATTGTTCGTGGGATTACTGCTGCAGCGATAGGAAAAATCATCGGTGCAGTTGCAGTCATTGCGCAGCGATCAATTACAGACGGGATCGCCGCTGCAATTTCTATCATTTCTACAGTAACTCAGTGGAAACTTCAAACAAAGCTCCCAGGGCCAGTCATCGTCGCAGCAGCTTCAGTTGTTGGCCTTGTCATCTATCAACTAGATCATTGACATCGTAAGGCGAGTGCGGTTCACGCGTGTCGGCACGCTGAATCTGCACATCAGTGTTTGTGTTCGTGCTGATGATGGAAATCTGGGAAATGCTCATGGTTGTGCGTCGTAGGCTCATGAGTGTGCAAATGTGCATGCTTACCCGTTGGCATCGACCCGTCCGCGTGGACATGCTGATGATGCTCATCATGTTCATGTTCATGACTATGTTCTAGCAACTCATGGGTGTGCTCGTGCTGATGGGTTTCAGTAAGGTGTAGCCAGACCCCGATACCCATCAAAACGCCAGCAACGAGCAATCGAGGCGATGCAGGCTCTCCCAAGAAAGCAATGGCCAGCACGGCTCCAAAAAACGGCGCGATGGAGAAATACGCCCCTGTGCGAGCTGTACCCAGATAGCGCAAGGCGATCACGAACAAGACCAAGCTCGTGCCATAGCTCAGGAAGCCAATCACCGCCCCCAAAGCCACGACTCCTGGTGACGGCCAGACTGCGCCAGTCGCCAGAGCCAACAGCAAATTGGTAGCGCCGGCAGCCAGGCCCTTCATCATTGCAATGAATGAGGCATCCGCAATCGATACCTTACGAGTCAGATTGTTGTCAATGGCCCAGGACAGACAAGCGCCGAGCACTGCAAGCGTGGGCCAGAGGCTGGCAGTGCCCGTTTGGCTTGGCCAGCTGAGCACTACCGCACCAGCAACAATTGCCACCATCCCCAAGGCGATACGGTGATCAAAGTTTTCTTTGAAAACAAACCACGCGAGAACGGCTGTCAGTACGCCCTCGGCGTTGAGCAGCAGAGATGCGTCGGTCGCAGCCATCCCAGACAAGCCTGTCATCAAAAGCAGCGGCCCCATCATGCCGCCTGCTACAACGGCTCCGGCAAGCCATCCCATCTCATGCCGCTTCAGGGCGACTGCAGGAGCTTTCGTAATCAGCCTGTAGATCAGCAAGCCGATACCAGAGCCGAGGTAGAGAATGCCTGCCATCAACCAGGGACTGGCATGCTCCAGCAGCATCTTGACTGCTGGTGTACCTGCTCCAAATAGAACTGCCGCGCCGAGTGCCGCGACAACTCCACGGTTTGCCAAAACATTCATAGCTACCTCGTCTTACCTATGCTTTGTCGAGCTGGGTATTACTTCACCGAAAAACGCACGGTGACAGTTTGGCCTTCAACGCCGGTGATGGTCGCAACAACTTTGCTGCCCTTGGCAACCTTGATACCTGTTGCTTCAAGTTTGTTGCCACCGGCAGGCTTGATGTCGGCTTCAGACTTTTCCGCACCATTGAGCACGGTCAGTTTTCCGCCCATCTTGCTCACGTCAGCAGGATCGTCGTGATCGATTACGTAGATGGCAGCACCATTGGCTTGTGGAACCAGTTCAAAGGACAGATCGCTGGCCGATTGGACAATGCCGCCGTGCTGAGGCTTGGCAGTGCCATGCGCGATGGCGTTCATGCTGATCAGAGAAAGGCCCAGGACAGCTGCAGACAGCAGTTTTTTCATAACTATTCCTAGCTAAAGCGAGGCGCATCAAGGGCTGCGCCTCAAAGCCCGTAATTGCTTTAAAACGCTTCTTGCTGCTCAGGCGTGCCTTCGGCTTCTGGATTTGAAGCCAGAAGCTTTTCGGTGGCCGTTCGACCAAATGCCAGGTACATCAGTGGAGTCAACAACGTATCTAGGAGCGTGGAGCTCACCAAACCACCGAAGATGACCACCGCAACTGGATGCAAGATTTCCTTGCCAGCAGCATCGGCAGACAGCAGCAAAGGCGTCAGGGCAAACGCAGCTACCAGCGCAGTCATCAGCACAGGTGTCAGGCGCTCCAGTGAGCCGCGGACAACCATGGACTGGCCGAACTGCTCCCCTTCAAACTTGCAGAGGTTGATGTAGTGGCTCACCTTGAGGATGCCATTGCGAACTGCAATGCCTGTCAAGGTAATGAAGCCCACCATGGAGGCCACGGAGAGCGTGATTCCCGAAAGCCACATTGCAATCACACTGCCCACCAGAGCCAACGGGATATTGGCCATGATGATCAAGGCCAGCGTCGTGGAGCGGTAGCGTGTGTAAAGCACCAGGAACACCAAAGCCAGAGACATCAGCGATAGCCACGCAATCTTTTGCGCAGCCTGCTCCTGAGCCTGGAACTGCCCCTCCAGAGAGATGGAGTTGCCTGTCGGTAACTGGGTGCGATCTATCGCCGCACGAATGTCACGCACGATACGACTCATGTCTGAACCGTCCGTGTTGGCATAGACCACGATGCGACGACGACCGTTTTCCCGGCCAATCTGGTTGGGTCCATCCGTCTCGGAGACCGTCGCAATCGCTGAGACAGGAATCCTGCCAGCCGGCGTGTCGATCAGGGTTCGAGCCAGGTCTTGCGGGCTGCGACCTTCATCGGGCAAACGCAACACCAGTTCGTAGCGACGAGGGCCATCCACGATCTGTGCACCATGAGCACCATCCGTCAGCGCTTGCAGCACACGAATAGCCTCCCCGGGAGCCAACCCCACCTGGGCGGCTTTCTGATGGTCAAGACGCACAGTAATCTGAGGAATCAGCACTTGCTTCTCGACGGTCAGGTCAACCAGGCCAGGGATGCTTGAAAGACTTTGGCGCATCTGCTCGGCCAAACCACGCAGCGTGTCGGTATCGTCACCAGAAATTTTCAGGGCGATCTGAGCGCGAACACCGGACAGCAAGTGATCCAGGCGGTGAGAAATCGGCTGGCCCACAGCAACTTGTGCGGGCAGCACAGACAGCTTTGCGCGAATATCGGCCATCACGGCTTCACGATCACGCTCGCTGCGCTTCAGATCAACGTCGATCTCTGCAGAGTGAACCCCTTCCGCGTGCTCGTCCAGCTCAGCCCGGCCTGTTCTGCGCCCAACCTGGGTGACCTCGGGCACCTCCATGATCAAGGTCTCAGCCAAGGAGCCCATTCGATTGGCTTCTGCCAATGACGTCCCCGGATTGAACACCATGCCCAGAACCAGCGAGCCTTCATTGAAGGCTGGCAGGAACGCTCTCGGGAAGAAGGGAACGCTGGCCAGTGCAATCACTACTGCAGCCAAGGCCGTAGCCATCAGCGCTTTGCTTCTTGGGAAAGACCAAGCCAGCAGCTTTTCATCCCATTGCTTGAGGCGTCTGACGATGGGGCTGTCCCCATGATCAATGCGCTTCATTCTCGGCAGGAGGTAGGAACACAGTACCGGCGTCACCGTCATCGACACCAGCATGGAAGCCAGAATGGAGATGATGTAGGCGATGCCCAGCGGCGAGAACAAGCGGCCTTCGACCCCTGGCAGAGCAAACAGCGGCACGAACACCAGCACCACGATGGCCGTGGCATAAACGATGCCGGAGCGAACCTCCACGCTGGCTTTGCGCACAACCTCAAGCGTCGGCATCGGGTGCTCCTGCTCCCGGTTTTGCTTGAGTCTGCGCAGAATGTTTTCTACGTCCACCACCGCATCGTCAACCAACTCGCCAATGGCAATGGCAAGTCCGCCCAAGGTCATCACATTGATGGATTGTCCCAGCCAGTGAAATACCAGCGCCGTGGCAGCCAGCGACAGTGGGATCGCGACCAGTGAGATCAGAGTGGTTCTGGCTGAGAGCAAGAAGGCAAACAGAACGATGGCGACCATGATGGCTCCATCACGCAGTGCCTCTGTCACGTTGCCAATGGAGGCTTCAATGAAATCCGCCTGTCGGAACAAGGCTCTTGGTTCGTTGATGCCTTCAGGACGGCCCTTGCTTAGTTCACGAAGCGCTTGCTCGATGTCACGCGTCACGCGAACGGTATCGGCTTCAGGTTGCTTCTGAACGCTGACGATGACCGCAGGAGAGCCGTTGTAACCACCGTCACCGCGCTTCATGGCCGGAGCAAACCGGACATTGGCAACCTGCTCCAGGCGGATTGGACGGCCATCTCGCCAGGCCACTGCAGCGGACTGCAGGTCCTCGACCTTGTTGGTACGCCCAATGTGGCGGATCAGATATTCCCTGCTATTGAGGTCTATGAAACCGCCGCCTGCGTTGCCTGCAAACCCCTTGAGAGCCGCTTCCAGCTGAGAAAGGGTGACGCCGAACTGAGCCATCCTGGCGGTGTCAGGCTCGACACGCAATTGACGTACTTCACCCCCGATGGGAATGACTTGCGAAACACCTTGGACAGCCAACAAGCGAGGACGCAGCACAAAGTCTGCATACTCCCGTGCCTGCATGGGTGTTGCGGCCGATGCGCCTTTTTCGCCCACATTCAAGGGCAAGGCCAGCAGCATGACCTCACCCATGATGGAAGACACAGGGCCCATCACCGGCACCACATCAGCGGGAAGTCGCTCGCGTACGAGCGCAAGCCGCTCCGCCACCAACTGGCGATTGCGGTAGATGTCAGTTCCCCAGTCAAACTCGGCATAGAGAATCGACAAACCGACCCCGGACATGGAGCGCACGCGAGTGACCCCCGGCATGCCATTCAATGCTGTTTCAATGGGGAAAGTCACCAACTGCTCGACTTCTTCAGGGGCCATGCCCCCGGCTTCGGTCAGAACAGTGATTAGAGGTTTGTTGAGGTCCGGGAAGACATCAACAGGCGTTTTGACCGCTGTGATGATCCCGTAGACCATCAATATCGCAGCGAACGCCAGCACAAACAGCCGGTTATGCAGGCTGTTACGAACAATCCAGTTGAACATGTGTCACCTCACAGTTCAGCGGATTTGTGCGATCAGCGCCGCACCTTGAACCACGACCCGGTTTTCATCGCCAAGCCCCTTGGTAACGACGATCCGGTTCGCATCCAACGCTTGGTACTGCACGGGCTGAGGGATATAGCGCTCTGCACCTGACTTGATCCAGACGACAGGCTCATTGGCAGGGTTGCGAGTAATCGCCTGTGCGGGAAGAACAAAGCCTTTGACACTTTGCTTGGAGTTGGCAATCACGGTGACAGGTTGGCCAATAGCAATCGGTAGCTGTTGAGTGCCATCGGACGCAACCGCCTTGAAGGTCAATGGCAACACACCGTCACGCAAGCTTCGACCAGCACCAATGAGCTCCAAACGGACTCCCGGCGTCGCTTTGATCGTTGCTGCACTGATGTTG
Source organism: Comamonas sp. 26 (assembly GCF_002754475.1). Lineage (NCBI taxonomy): Bacteria > Pseudomonadati > Pseudomonadota > Betaproteobacteria > Burkholderiales > Comamonadaceae > Comamonas > Comamonas sp. 26. The sequence goes on along the minus strand of NZ_PEFL01000001.1, from coordinate 1,917,810 downwards.
GCTGCTAGAGCAGGATCGGCCGTTGTGGCCTCCACCATGACCTTGGCTGGATCGGTAATCTCAAACAAGACATCCTTGGATTCGACAACCTGACCGAGCACCACATTGGCGCTGGCGATGACACCCGAAACCGGTGCGACAACGTTTTCCTTGGCAGCAAGTCCGCCACCGATTGCGCTTTCACGTGCCCTCAGGCTTGCAAACTCTGTCTGAGCCGCTTCAATCTCTTTGCGTGGGACAGTGCCTTCAAGCCCTTTGAGTCGCTCCACACGCTTTTGCGCAATTTCGCGGGCACCTCTGAGCTCGGCCAACTGGGCACGCTGTCCTGACAAGGCAAGTGGATCTGCGTGATGGGCTACGACCGCCAGGACCTCCCCTTTACGTACAGTCTTGCCAGCAAACGGCAAGCCTTGGGATCCGGCCTCAATCTTTCCGCCCACAACCGTCTGAACCAGGCCGCTTGCATTGGGGTCCGCGATGACTTTGGCTGGCAGTTCGGTGGTTGCGCTTGCTTCGGACATCAGGGCAATTTCCGTGCGAATTGCCAATCGACGCTGGGACAACATGGGCACATTGACGCTGCCATCAGGCAGACGACTCAAACCTGCTGCCGATGGAGCGGCCGAGGCGGTATCCAGATGCTCTCCGTTGGGGCCATGAGCGCCCGGAGAGGCTTGAGCCATGGTGACGGCCAAGACCGCAGACATGATGACGATGCGTTTCATTGGGCGCCTCCCTTTGCTACCTTGCTGTTAGAGCCACGGCCTAAGAGCCATCCCAATCCACCCACTGCGGCCAATGCCGCAATTGCCAATGCGCCAAACAGCAAAGCGTTTTCATCTCCATGAGCATGGGTGGCCTCAGCTGCAGCTTGGGTCGCCCCGACTTCCAAAGTGCCGTCCAGCAGGTCAGACTCTTTGCCATCCAGAATCGTGATCACCAGCGCGTGTGACCCTTTCTTGCCGAGTTCTGCCAAGAACTTCTCGTCAGCCACGGCATAGTCGCCCTGGTCCGAGTGATAAGGCGCAGGGGCTTTCAGTTGACCCAGCTCGACTTCCACCTTGGCTTGATCCACGGGTTCATTCGTAGCGAATCGATTAATGAACATCGAAAACTCACCGCCCTGCAGGCGACCAACCAGCTCGTAGTCTTCGGACTTAGCCTCGAACCTGGGTGCAGAAGAAGTGGCTCCTGCCGTAGGTGCTGCGTCCAAATGCTCTCCATTGGGACCGTGTGCACCAGGGGATGCCAAGGCGATCCCTGTAGTAAGGGCGAAGCCACCCAGTAAGAGCAAGCGCTTCACGGCGCAAGGAGTTGAAAACGGAGAATTCATGGCAGTTGTCCGTAGGCTTGTTGAAGACGTGCACGTGCGAGGCCAAATGCAGCCTCCTGCCGAGCAGCGCTGTAGTCGGCTTGAGCTGCGGCACTGGCTGCGCGCAGAAGCTCTGGGAGCGATGTCTCGCCTGCATTGAAGGCGGCACGAATCAGCTTGGCTCGTTCGTTAAGCAACGCGGCTTTTTCACGCTCGGTCTGCAACTGCAACTGACTTGCCGCTGCTGCAGCCTTGGCGCTTTCCATGCGAGCAGACAACTGAGCACGAAGCACCTGTTCCTTGCGCTGAGCTATGTCCAGCTCGGTCAAGGCGGCAGCTTGCAAGGGTGCATTTCTATCGTCTGTGCCGAACGGAATACGCACAGCAAGGCCCAGGCTGTAGGCGGAACCCTGACCATGGCCTGGAATGTCTTGCCTGAACTTGGTGATCAGCTCTGGAGCACTGCGATTCGATTTGGCAACCAAATCCAAACGCTTACGTGCCAGGTCTACTTGCTGTTCTGCACGCAACAGTTCGGGATGCTCAGCCAACTGGCGAGGAGATGGGCTTTCAGCACTCGCAAACGTAGCGTCAGGTGTTTGGGCCAATCCTGTCAGGGCTGTCCACTGGCGCTTTGCTGCTTCAAGCTGGGTTTCAGCCTGTGACTGAGTTGCTTGTGCGCTTAAAAGCTCCCCCTTGGCTGCCAAGGCATCTGCTCTTGCCAGATCACCGGCTTTCACACGTTTATCCACGTCTGATGCGATGGCCGCAAAAGTGCTGGTCTGCTGCTTTGACAAAGATTGGCTGGCCTGCAACTCAGCAATCTGCCAATGCAACTCACGGACAACCTCTGCAACACGCAGTTTTCCCTCAGTTTCAGACAACTGAGATAGAGATGACAACGAATCTGCGGCTTGTTGCTTGGCGCTTTTCTGGCCGGGAAGCCAGAGCGGCACCGCCAAAGCTACTTCAGTCTCGCGAGCGCCATTGTTGCTTTGCAGGCGGTCATTGCGGTGGCTCAACTCCACTGAGGGAGGTGCAGCCCAAAGAGCACTTGATGCTTGCTTTTCTGCGGCTGCCTGCCGAGAAATGCCTGCAGCCTCAGCAGAGGCAACGGCGCGGCTCCAGGCCGCCTCAACGGCAGTCGCCAAGGTTGTTTTTTGAATGTTGCTGCTCGATTTTGGCGCAGCAACGCTTTCCATTGGCTGTGCGTACGACGTGCACGCCAACGTCAGCCCTGCAAGAATGCAGAGCCTCCATTTAATTTTGGGGTTCACAAAGCCTCTAAATGCTCTGGGTACATAGCAATACCGTCGCGAGGTACTGCGACAGATCTGACATGCACGAACGAAGGGATGGCTTCAGACGGATGAAGCCGACCTAAAGAGAGCTAGGCTGTGAGTCTGGGAGGCCGTCGAAGACCTTCCAGGATCGGATGGGGGAGCATGGAATCGACGACCGGGCAGAGTGGAGAGCTTACCCAGTCGGGCACCGGAACACTCAAGGTGAAAGCTTCAACCGCTGCAGATGGCATCCCATTGGCCATCATGTGCAGTTTGGAGTCAGAGGAGTCATCGAGCTCCACGGCACCATCATCATGGTGGTGGTGGCCTTCCTCTTGAAGATGCATCGCCGCATGCTCAAGCGCTTCATGTGACGCGAAGACAGGCATCTGGCCAGCCACAGCAAGGGCTTGCCAGAAGACGCTCAGCATCACGAAGAACATGGCCAGACGGCGTGTCATAGTTCAGAAATTATATGTGGAAGGTATCTCCCACAATCTTTGTGGACGCTGCGAAATTGTTTGACGCACGGCCAGACCAGTATTGCTCATACTGACTGAATTTGCGTAACGCTTCCACTGAGGCAGAAAGCTGCCGCTCAATGAAAAGTCACGAGAGTCTGCTTCCGGCGAAAGCAGCGGCCAAGCAAATGCTTATATGAGTGCCGTTGATGAGTTCAGTGGATTCACTTCCACTGAAACATGCGCTAACTCCTCATGAATAGTGACAAGTTGGCGGATGTAGTCAGGGGTGACTTCAGAGTTTCCTTCTACGGCAATGACGGCGGCATATTTCCCTTTGCCCACCCGCCAAACGTGCAGGTCCGTGATGACAGCCCGATATGGACCTTCGGCGATGGATTCTCGAATTTCTTCGGCCACTGGTGCATCCATCTCGGCATCCAGCAAGACTCGACTGCTATCACACAACAGACCCCACGCCCAAATGGCGACTAGAGCCGCACCGACGATGCCCATCAAGGGGTCCAGCCAACCAAAACCCCAGTGTATTCCACCCAGCAAAGCAACGATGGCTAGCACCGAAGTAGCGGCATCCGCAAGGACGTGAAGATAGGCTGAACGCAAGTTAAGGTCGCCATGATCTGAGTTGTCGTCGTGGTTGTGCCCATGGTGATCATGGCCATGATGCTGATGCTGATGGACTAAGGGCCAGAGTTCCTTGCCCACGCAGTAAAGCGATGGGCGCAGAGCAAGGGTAGGAACCTTCGCCACATTCAGCGAGGCACGCCGATCCAGAACGCTTACGTCGAACGCTTCAACAGGTCCTGCCGAACGGAGGTGCTCGACTGCGATGTCTATGGATCCGTACAGGAAGTCCGGTCTAGGAACGAGGGCTGGCAGCATTTTTACAACCACTATCGTTTGCACGAATCGTTGAGCCGAAGACCGCCGGTCGCGTATTTTGTTAAAAGTTTCACCAACCTCTGCTTTTATGTCACACAGGAAAGCGAGGGGGCTTCACACTCAGCGTGTTTAGTTCGCAGTTGATTGCATGCGAGCATCCCGTTCAGCTGTTGTTTCATTACGCATTTCGTTGATAACTTGCTCGCGGGTTTTGCTCGATCCAGTCTCGGGAGTACCACTTGGGAAATTGCTTTCACCGTAAGAAAGGCGGCCTTGCTTCATGGCGGCTTCAGTCTCGGCCTTGACTTGAGCTCGGGTTTTCTGGCTTACAAAGTGCTCCGGATGCACGATCACGCCTTGTTCATTGTTGGCTGGATGCTCATAGCCTGCGGACGCAATTCCAGGAAGAGCCAGTGTGATAACAGCAGCAACGCTTGCGAGTACAGAGGAAATGGAGATGCGGTTTTGAGACATGGTTGGCTCCTAAGAAAGTTGATGAACACATCTCCTGGGCCTTGATCAAGGTGAGGAGAAGATGGGTTGATCTTAGGAAGCAGAGCCCAACAAAAACAGGACTGTCCGGTGACATTGTTGTCAGCTTTTTCGCGGCAGTTCTTATCCCAAATCTGTACACCAAAAGCCCAAAGCGAAAAGTGAAGACCAACCTAGTTGGTGTACATCGCGTGCTCCAGTGCTTGTGCAGACAGACACTTGACATTCACATGATGTGAAGGATGAAACTTTAGCCACAAGCTTTAAAGGAGTACGTAATGGCTATTTTTCGCATCAATGACATGAAATGTGGTGCCTGTGCCGCGCGGATTCAGCGCTCCATTTTGGCAATCGATGATGAAGCAAAGATCGGAGTGAATGCGCGAGATAAAACGGTGCAAGTCTCCGGCGATCTGAGCGACACCGACTACGTGTTGGCTATCCAGGCCGCTGGATACACTCCAGAATTATTGGCGTTAGCAGAAGCCGAGCAGGCAAATGCTGAGAAGCCGCAGACGAAATGCTGCGGCTCCACTTCAGCCAAGACATCTTGCTGCGGATAGTGTCTTCTTGCTTTCAAGAAAAACCTGTTTTCTGATCTACTGAGGAAGTCGGCTGCGGAGTGGGGAATTTCAAGGTGAAGCGAGTTCGTCCATCGGCTGAAGTGGCGGTAATGGAGCCTCCATGAGCTTCGACAATTGCTCGGGTGATTGCCAAACCCAATCCGCTACCGTCTGAGTCCGGATGAGCCCTGGAAGGGTCAGCTCGGTAGAAGCGGTCAAATAACCTGGGCAGGACTTTGGGATCAATGTCCTGCCCTGTATTTTCCACAGTGACAAGTGTCCAGGAAGCTGCGGTCTCAATGTCGATGGTGACCATGCCTGCTTGCGGCGTGTAGCGCAAAGCATTAGATAGCAAATTACTCACAGCACGATGAAACATCAGCCGATCACCATCAATGAGTCCATCGCCTTTTAATTTCAAATGAATTTGCTTTTCTTCCGCGACAGCCTCGTAGAACTCCAGCAATGCATATGCTTCTTGTTGTGCGAAGAACTGCTCCTTACGCGGCAAGCTCACGCCCCGTTCGGTTTTGGCCAGGAACAGCATATCTGACACCATGCGAGCCAAACGCTGAAACTCTTCGGCATTCGAGGCAAGAATGTCTCTGTATGTCGCGGCATCACGCTTGGACGCCAGCACAACCTGAGTCTGGGTCAACAGGTTGCTGATGGGTGTACGTAGTTCATGGGCCAAGTCAGACGCGAAATCTGTCAGTCGCTGAAAATCATCCTGCAACCGATCCAGCATGCGATTGAGCTCATGCGCCAGATCGGCCATTTCAACGGGCACAGCCTCGACCGGCATGCGTTCACTCATCTTCTGCCCGGTCACAAATGCCGCCCGTGATTTCATCTCTCGCAGCGGTGCCAGCCCTTGCCGAGCGGCGAGCCAAGACAGAAGCGAGCACAGCAAAATTGCGGCAATCACATAAATGGCGAAGCTTGCTCGAATTCCGTCGAGAAATTGAATGTGATGCTTTGTGTCTGCAGCGATCAGTACCTTTAATGGTGACGGTGCGTAGGCCGGTAGCGTCTCAAAGCTCAAGGTGTGGAATTCTGCATCTGCGTGCCGCCACACCCCAAACGATCCTTCCTTGTCGATAAAACCCGAGTTGCGATCCGGCACTGCAAAGCCGGATGCGGGCGATTGAAATACGGTTTCTCCTTGGGCATCTTTCACCTGGACTTGAAGATCCTCGTGATAGTTCAGTGCCTCATTTAAACGCCAACGAGCATCATCGACCGACTTGGTGTTCTGGAGAATTTTCTCGATCAAATGGCGCTTGTCTTGAAGCGTCATTCGGTCCAATTCCACGAAATGCTTTTCTGTAACAACTAGGAACAAACCACCTAAGCCAAGCACTACGGCTGCCGCAACAGACGTGAAGAAAAGGGCCAAACGACTAGTTAAAGAGAGCTTTCCCTTGCGAGTGAAACGCTGCACCTATTCCTCCTCAGGAACGTCAAGCACGTAGCCCATTCCCCGTACGGTCTGGATTAGTTTGATCGAGTGGCCTTCATCAATTTTGGCTCGCAGACGGCGCATGGCCACCTCAATGACGTTGGTGTCGCTGTCGAAATTCATGTCCCATACCTGCGATGCGATCAACGAACGTGGCAGCACTTCACCATGACGACGCATCAGCAACTCCAAGAGTCCAAACTCTTTGGCGGTGAGATCAACACGTTTGCCATTGCGAGATACACGTCGACGCAGCAGGTCTAGCTCAAGATCTGCAACAGTCAGAGTAGTGCCTTCGTTGGCCGGATGTCCTCGTCTAAGAATGATGCGAACTCTGGCAAGTAGCTCAGCAAACGAAAACGGCTTCACCAGGTAATCATCTGCACCGAGCTCCAGCCCTTTGACGCGATCCTCGACATGGTCCCGTGCAGTAAGAAACAGGACCGGCATATGTAGGCCCCGATCACGCAGAGCTTGGAGGACCTGCCAACCATTGAGACCCGGCAGCATGACGTCCAAGATCACCAATGAGTATTCTCCTTGCAGAGCCATATGCAAGCCATCTGAACCATTTGGAACCAGATCAGCAATGTAGCCAGCTTCGGTCAACCCTTGGCGCAGGTACTCACCTGTTTTAGGCTCATCCTCGACAATCAAAACCCTCATGTAATCGCTCCGCTGCAGTAGATGCTCAAGAGTGTGCCTAGTTTGACGCCCTCTGACATGAAGATAAGAAAAATGTAATGCTCCTGAAATCCTGGCGATAGAAAGACTTAACACTGCCTAGTTGCTCCCTCCTGGTCAGTCATCAAGCGTGGCGAGCAGAGTGAACCTCCTGGCTGCAACGAAGGCATTTCTTGATAGACGCCTCCAGTCGCAGTGAACATGACGCGAGCATTACATGAATGTAATGAGCGAGTCACTCCACCGAAATTCAGCGCGCCCTAGCATACTGAACATATCGAGCGCTCTTTGCTTCAAGCAAGCGTCGCCGAAAACGATTTTGTTGAAAGCTCTGGAGGATTTCACCCTATGCCGCGTCGTTCGCCATTTCTTGTTACTCCCTCACAAGGGTTCTCTCGTCGGCGTTTTGTTCAGGGGCTAGCCGCAGGTGGCGTTCTAGCAGGACTGTCGACACAGTCGCTCATGGCCTTCGCCCAACAAGGCGCTACGGTGCGTGGCGCTGCGCCAGTACTGCGTGGCAATGAGTTCGATTTGGTGATCGCCGAGTCCCCGGTGAACTTCACCGGGAAGCCAGGTATGGCGACCACCATCAATGGTTCTCTTCCTGGGCCTACCCTGCGCTGGCGTGAGGGAGAAACTGTGACCATTCGCGTCACGAACAAGCTACGGGAGGCAACTTCTATCCACTGGCACGGCATTATCTTGCCCTACCAGATGGATGGAGTTCCAGGCATCAGCTTTGCGGGCATTCCTCCTGGAGAGACGTTTACCTACCGCTTCAAGGTTCAGCAAAGCGGTTCCTACTGGTATCACTCACATTCAGGCATGCAGGAACTCACCGGCATGTATGGAGCGATCATCATTGATCCCGCAGGACCTGAGACTATCCGTGCAGATCGTGACCATGTCGTGCTCTTCTCTGACTGGACTGACGAAGACCCCATGCGCGTTTTCGCAAAGCTCAAGGTTCAGGGCGACTACTACAACTACAACCAGCCCACGGTCTTTGATTTCTTCCGTGATGCATCGCGTGATGGCGTGTCAGCGGCATTAGACAAGCGCAAGATGTGGAACGAGATGCGCATGAATCCAACGGATTTAGCCGACCTCTCTTCTGCGACCCTGACCTACCTCGCAAATGGCGTCACACCTGCAGGCAATTGGACTGCTCTTTTCCGTCCGGGCGAGCGTGTCCGGCTGCGCATGGTCAACGGCGCGGGCAATACCTTCTATGACGTACGTATACCGGGCCTGAAGCTCACGGTGGTGCATGTTGACGGTGTCGACGTAGAGCCTGTGACTGTCGATGAATTCCGATTCGGCCCTGGCGAAACCATAGACGTGATTGTCGAGCCACGTGATGACGCCTATACGATTTTTGCCCAGTCGATGGACCGAACAGGCTACGCACGCGCTACGTTAGCAGTGCGCGAAGGCCTGCAGGCTCCAGTCCCCGCACTCGATCCCGTCGAATGGCTGGGTATGAGCGACATGATGGGCGCCATGAGCCATGGCAGTTCTGGAGCCGACATGGACATGACCGGCATGTCTGGGATGACCGGCATGTCTGGGATGACGGGTATGGCCGGGATGGCTGGTATGTCGGGGGCAATGGCCGGCATGGATCATGGTGCGATGGCCGGCATGAATCACGGTGGTATGGCGATGGACCATAGTCAGCATGCCAAGCCTGCTGGGAGCTTGGCAGTGCCCAGCACCACCGCACGCCATGCTCGCACTGAATATGGCGCAAGAACAGATATGCGAGTCGATATGGCCCGCACCAATCTTGACGATCCCGGTATCGGTCTGCGCAATAACGGCAGACGGGTGCTGACCTTGGCAGATCTGCATACACCTTCAGGTCCGATGGACTCGCGCGGTCCTGGACGAGAGGTGGAGTTGCACCTGACGGGGAATATGGAGCGATATTCCTGGTCTCTTGATGGATTGGAGTTCGGGCAATCAACGCCTGTTCACTTCCGTCACGGCGAGCGTTTGCGAGTCATCCTGCACAACGACACGATGATGACTCACCCTATGCACTTGCATGGGATGTGGAGTGAACTGGAGAGCCCTGATGGTCGATTCCTCGCCCGTCGACACACCTTGCCAGTACAGCCTGCACAACGCATCAGCTTCTTGGTGACGGCAGATGCTCTGGGGCGCTGGGCATGGCATTGCCACCTGATGTTCCACATGGATGCAGGCATGTTCCGCGAAGTCGTAGTGTCTTGAACAAACCTCACAAGGAAGATCAAAAATGTCCAAAGCACTCCCTATTCGTGCATTGTCCACTGCGCTCCTCGCTCTGGTGAGTATTGCGGCCCAGGCGCAAAGCGACCATTCATCGCATGGCCAAGCGAATATGCAAATGGAAGCACCGGCAAGCCCTGCCACAACTGCAGCTGATCCACATGCAGGTCATGGTGCTATGACTGGCAGCGCTGCAAGCGGCCCTGCGATGGATCACGGCAGCATGCAGATGCAAGGGGGATCCGCACCTCCAGATGCTCGCGACCCACATGGGTATTCCAATGGGTTGACCTTGGGATCGGGCGATTACGCGGTGCCTGGCGTCCCGCGCTTGATGCTTGCGGACGAGCATACCTTTGCCTCGCTGCGTGGTGAGACCCTGGAACGCCGTTTTTCACGCAGAGGTGATGATTCAACGGCCTATGACTTGCAAGCATGGTACGGGACCTCATACAACAAAGCTGTCTTGAAGGCAGAAGGTGACGTCGCCAAAGGAAAGCTCGAAGAGTCTCGCACCGAACTGCTTTGGAGCCGTGCTGCCACAACCTATTGGGATACACAGTTGGGTCTGCGCTTAGACAACGGCGTGGGACCTAGCCGTCAATGGCTGGCATTTGGTGTGCAGGGCCTGGCCCCTTACTGGTTCGAGCTGGAGGCCACAGCCTATGTTGGCAGTGGCGGCAGAACTGCGCTTCGCCTAAATGCAAGCTACGAACTATTGCTGACTCAGCGCCTGATCCTTGAGCCTAGAGCTGAAATGCAGTTTTACGGCAAGGATGATCCAGAGCGGCATATCGGCAAGGGCCTAGCCGAAGCATCTGCTGGCCTGCGACTGCGCTACGAGTTCAGCCGTCAGTTCGCTCCATATATCGGAGTGGAACGTGCGGGAAGTTTCGGGCGAACCGCAGATCTCGTTCGTGCCGACGGTGGCCGTGCGCAGCAAACACGTTGGGTGGCCGGTGTCCGCTTCTGGTTCTAGCCAGACCAATGTCCCCTTCCTAGTTGGCGCGTCCTTGGGAGCGCCAACTCTACAGACCTAGATTCGACATCTGTTTTCAAACCACCATCACACTTAGATAGGAGTCCTCATGAACCGCTCAAACCTGGTCGCTAAGTTCATCGCGCCAATTGCCGCAACACTGTTCGCTTCCGCAGCATTTGCACATCCTTCGTTAGTTTCCTCCTCTCCTGCGGATAAGTCGCAGGTTGCTGCACCTGCAACGATTGAGCTGAAGTTCTCGGAAACGCTGGTTCCTCAGTTCTCGGCTGCGAACTTGATCATGACGGGCATGCCCGGGATGCCGAACCACGGTGCAATGAAGGTCAGCGCAAGCGTCTCTGGCGCTAGCGATGGCAAAACCATGGTCATTACTCCTGCGCAAGCACTTCAACCCGGTGCCTATCGCGTGGATTGGCGTGCCGTGTCTTCGGACACACACCCGATCAATGGCAATGTCACATTTCAGGTGAAGTAACCAAATGGCCGAGGATTGGTTCACCATCGTTTTGCGCCTCGCGCTTTATCTGGACATGGCTGCAGCTTTTGGCGTCGCCGTGTTCGGCGTCTATGCCCTTGGCCATGACGAGCGATCCTTGGCAATTGCGCGTCGCTATCGCGTTTGCGTTGGTGTATGTGCAGTAATCGGGATTGGACTGTCAGTGATTGGCATGACAGTCCTTGCCAAGGCCATGTCCGGTGCGCAAACTTACTCCGAGTTGTCAACGCATATCTTCGAGATGCTCATCACCGGCACTCACATGGGCCTTGCTTGGTGCATTCGTATTCTTGCGCTAGCGCTTTGCATCTTGATTGCCCTAGTGAAGTTCAATCCAACGTTTCGCTTCGTTGCCATGTCCGTATCTAGCGGTGTAGCGCTGGCGACACTGGCCTGGGCTGGTCATGGAGCGATGGACGACGGAATGCGTGGATACATCCACCTTGCTTCAGACATCTCCCACCTCTGGGCAGCAGGTGCATGGGTCGGCGCGTTGCTTGCTTTTTTGATCTTAGCCACAAGTAGGGCAAATGCGACACAGGACACCGTAGCCATACTGAGCCGCACATCAAACGGCTTTGCCCATGTCGGAACTCTGATCGTTTTCGTTCTTGCAGCCAGTGGCGTAGTCAACTATGTATTGATCGCAGGGCCTTCGCTTGATCCGCTTGTTTCAACACTCTATGGTCAGTTGCTGCTAGGCAAGCTAATGCTGGTTCTCGGAATGCTTGCATTGGCAGCAGCAAATCGATTCCGGCTTAGTCCAAGTCTGGAGGCATCATTGGGCTCAGGGAATCGTGCGCAAGCAGTCTCTAAGCTACGCCAGAGCCTGGTCATGGAGACAACACTTGCAGTTCTAGTTTTGGCGAGTGTGGCGTGGTTAGGCATTCTTTCCCCAAAAGGAATTTGATCCTCCGAGATCAACCACCGACAGCAGAAGCGGAGCTGCTCTAAGCAGACGTAGACACTGATAGGAAGGGTAAAACGCTTCCGTCGATTCATGCTTGGATGGCGTCCGCGTCATGTAGTCAGACAAAGGCCATCTCAACAAAGAACTATTTCTTAAATTGAGATGGCCACAAGCAGCGAACTCTGATTGCGCTATCTCAGAATAGGTGGATAGAGTTGTTTTTCGAGCAGATTCTGGCTTGACATTCACATGGTGTAAGGGCCAAGAATCGATCCAACATCGTGAAGGGCCATCGGCATGCATCATCATCAGCATCGATCTTCTTCAGAGTCAGTTGAGTTGGAAAACACCATGACTGAGGCTGAGCCTTTGAAGGATCCTGTTTGCGGCATGACTGTCTCTCTACAGTCGCCTCATCAGATAGTTCACGAGGGACGGACCTATCGCTTCTGTAGTGCCGATTGCCAGCAAAAATTTGCTCATGCCCCTGCGCAATTCATATCGAGTAGCGGGCAGGCGGATCACGCAGTAGAGGGCTCAGTCTATGTATGCCCAATGCATCCTGAAGTCCATCAAGATCATCCGGGGCGTTGTCCTAAATGCCAAATGCATTTAGTGCCTGAGGCCCAGTTGCTCAGCTCGCACGAACATGCTCATGTGGCTGCAAGTCATTCAGATCAGAAATCGTTTGATGACTCGGGCGTGGTTCCCGCCGGAACGATCTATACCTGCCCGATGCATCCGGAGGTCCGGCAAGATCATCCCGGAAACTGCCCTAAATGCGGAATGACTCTGGAGCCACTGATCCCGGTTGGAGAAGAGGACAACAGCGAGTTGCAAGACTTTCAACGGCGATTCTGGTGGACGCTACCACTCACCCTGATTGTTACCACTCTGGCCATGTTCGGACACAAGTTCGGCTGGTTCACTATGCAGACCCAAACATGGGTCGAGTTGACTCTTTCCCTGCCCGTGGTGCTATGGACGGGCTGGCCCTTTTTTGTTCGAGGCTGGCAGTCAATCATCCACCGCAGTCCGAACATGTGGACGTTGATCAGCTTGGGATCGGGAGCCGCCTTTGTCTACAGCCTCGTAGCGACGCTGGCACCTGGTGTGTTTCCCGACTCGTTCGTATCCATGGGCCGTGTAGCTGTTTATTTCGAGGCAGCGGTGGTCATCATTTCTTTGACCATGTTGGGGCAGATCATTGAGCTGAAGGCTCGCTCTCAGACCTCGGCCGCTATCAAATCATTGCTTAGCCTAGCTCCTAAGACGGCAAGGCGTATCAATGCAGATGGCAGTGAGGAAGATGTTCCCCTCAGCCACGTGCATGTCGGAGACCTGCTGCGCGTACGTCCAGGCGAGAAAGTACCCGTGGATGGCATTGTCACGGAAGGTCAAAGCGCCGTTGATGAATCGATGCTCACGGGCGAGCCAATACCTGTGACAAAGCGCGTTGACGACAAACTGATCGGCGCCACACTCAATACGAGTGGAGCTCTGGTCATGAGGTCAGAAAAGGTGGGGGCTGCCACCATGCTTTCCCAGATCGTTCAGATGGTTGCATCGGCCCAACGGTCGAAGGCACCGATGCAGCGAATGGCCGACGTAGTGGCTGGAAAGTTCGTTCTGGTTGTCGTGCTAGTCGCTGTAGTGACCTTCTTCGTCTGGGGCATTTTTGGCCCAGAGCCCAGTTGGGTGTTTGGGTTGATCAATGCCGTCGCGGTACTCATCATCGCCTGCCCATGCGCGCTAGGTTTGGCCACACCCATGTCAGTAATGGTGGCCACAGGGCGCGCTGCAGAGCAAGGCGTTTTGTTCCGTGACGCAGGTGCCATCGAAAAAATGCGTGAAGTGGATACGCTCATCGTAGATAAAACGGGCACCCTTACAGAAGGTCGGCCTGCGTTCGATAAAGCGATTCCTGCTCCAGGTTTCACCGCTGACGAAGTTTTGAGGCTTGCCGCTAGCTTGGATCAGGGTAGCGAGCATCCGCTTGCGGATGCCATCGTCCGAGCTGCACGTGAACAAGGCTTGCAACTCGCTAAACCTTTGGACTTCGATTCCGCCAGCGGTATTGGTGTACGTGGAACCGTTGAGGGGCGGCGCTTGGCATTAGGCAACACCACATTGATGGCTCAAGAAGGCGTATCTGTATCTTCCTTGCAAGCGGACGGAGAACGCCTGCGAGGAGAGGGTGCAAGCATCATGCATTTAGCGGCTGATGGGAAGTTCGCGGGCATTCTGGCGGTAACAGACCCTATCAAAGCTAGCACTCTGGATGCCATCCAAACGCTTCATGCAAGCGGCTTGCGAATTGTCATGGCAACCGGAGATGGTCTGACCACAGCCAAGGCTGTTGGTGCCAAGCTTGGAATTGATGAAGTCCATGGCGAAGTCAAGCCCGCCGACAAGCTAGCTCTCGTGGAGCGATTGCAAAGTGAAGGCCATGTGGTTGCCATGGCTGGTGACGGGATCAACGATGCGCCGGCCTTGGCAAAAGCTGATGTAGGTGTAGCCATGGGAACAGGGACCGACGTAGCCATGAACAGCGGTCAGATCACGCTGGTCAAGGGTGATTTGCGTGGCATTGCCCAGTCGCGTGAAATCTCAACTGACACAGTGCGCAACATGCGGCAGAACTTACTATTTGCCTTTATATACAACGGAATTGGTGTGCCGATTGCTGCGGGAGTTCTGTACCCGTTCACTGGGTGGCTTCTTTCGCCAATGATCGCAGCGTTAGCAATGAGCTTAAGTTCAGCATCTGTGATCTTCAACGCGCTGCGGTTGAGTAAGTCGAATCGCCTCAACTGAATTAGCGACCAGTGTCTACGAAATCACTGATTCGGCCCCTTTCGCCATAAGCTGCATTTATGGAGGGGTCGACTTTGCTCATAGCTCTATACATTAATTCAATAATTGATGTATTATCAACTCATGCAAGAAGCAAACGTCATTCGCTCACTCTCCGCTCTGGCTCACGAGGCCCGATTGCGCGTATTTCGCGCCCTTGTTGTTGCTGGTCCTGAAGGCCTGACACCTAGTGCCTTAGCTGAGCAGCTAGGCATCGCGCCGAACGCGCTGTCCTTTCATTTGAAAGAGCTTTTTCATGCCGACCTGGTCACCCAGGAGCGCCAGGGCCGCAACGTGCTCTATCGCGCGGCCTTCCCCGTGATGAACGATCTGTTGGCATATCTCACCGAGAACTGCTGCCAGGGCGCGGTTTGTACCGATGACGCCGTTGCGTCATGCGAGTGCTAAGCGTCGCTGCAACCTTTTCCCATCCTTAAGTCCCGCTGCTAAAACCATGTCTGACAACAAAGCTCCCCTGAACGTCCTGTTCCTGTGCACTCACAATTCGGCACGCAGCATCTTGGCCGAGGCCTTGCTCAACGATATGGGCCAAGGCCGTTTTAAAGCCTATTCGGCGGGCAGCAGCCCCCGCGAGAATCAGCAACCCAATCCGCTGGGGCTGCAAGTGCTGCAAAAGGCTGGTGTCTCGGTAGATGGTTTGCGCAGCAAGAGCTGGGACGAATTTGCTGTGCCTGGCGCGCCGCACATGGACCTGATCATCACCGTGTGTGACAACGCCGCTGGTGAAGTGTGTCCGTTTTGGCCTGGTCATCCCGCCACAGCGCATTGGGGCTACCCGGACCCCTCGGAGGGCGAGGCCTCTGACGAAGCAAAGCTGGAAGCCTTCCGGCAGACGATGCACATGATTCGTCGTCGCCTGGAGCTATTGGTGAATCTCCCGGCGCAAAAGCTGGAGCAGGCAGTGCTGCAGTCCACGGCGCGTGAACTCTCTTCGCACTAAATCTCGTTAGTTCAATTGCGATCCAGATCCAGCGTCTGGATTTCAGCACCAGGTATCAATGACGCCCGCACGCGGTGCGCGGCACTAATGCCGGCCCATAGCTTTTTCTAGGACCTATACGTCATGTTGACGGCCATCCTGATTTTCATCTTCACTCTGACGCTGGTTATCTGGCAGCCACGCGGCCTTGGTATTGGCTGGAGCGCCTCGATTGGGGCCGGTATCGCGCTGCTGCTGGGGGTCGTGCACTTAGCCGATATTCCGGTGGTCTGGCATATCGTCTGGAATGCCACGGCGACCTTTGTTGCCGTCATCATCATCAGCCTTTTGCTGGACGAGGCCGGTTTCTTCGAATGGGCCGCATTGCACTTTGCCCGCTGGGGTGGCGGCAGCGGAGTCAAGCTGTTTGCTTTCATCGTGCTGCTGGGTGCTGCCGTGTCAGCCCTGTTCGCCAATGATGGCGCGGCACTGATTCTCACGCCCATCGTGATGGCAAAGCTGGTGGCGTTGGGCTTTTCTCCGGCTGCAACGCTGGCGTTTGTCATGGCCGCCGGGTTTATTGCAGACACAGCGAGCTTGCCTCTGATCGTCTCCAACCTGGTGAATATCGTCTCCGCCGACTTTTTCAAGATCGGCTTCAATGACTACGCATCGGTGATGGTTCCCGTCAACATCGCCTCGGTCCTGGCGAGCTTGGGTGTATTGCTGCTGTTTTTCCGACGCGATATTCCTGCCACTTACGACGTAGCTCAGCTCAAGTCGCCATCGGCTGCAATCAAGGATCTGGCCACCTTTCAGGCTGGCTGGGTCGTGTTGGTCTTGCTGCTGGTCGGCTTCTTCGCGCTGGAGCCCCTGGGCGTCCCCGTCAGCGCCGTGGCCGCCGTGGGGGCTGCGATCTTGCTGGCTGTGGCTGCGCGTGGTCATGTCATCAGCACCAGGAAAGTACTTCATGGTGCTCCGTGGCAGATCGTGGTGTTCTCGCTGGGGATGTATCTGGTGGTCTATGGGCTGCGCAACGCGGGCCTTACGGATTACATCGCCATGTTGCTGAACCAGTTTGCAGCCGGTGGCGTGTGGACCGCTTCACTGGGCACAGGCGTGCTGTCTGCGGTGCTGTCTTCCATCATGAACAACATGCCCACGGTCCTGATCGGAGCCTTGTCCATCGATGCATCCACGGCCACAGGGGCAGTCAAGGAAGCCATGGTGTACGCCAATGTGATTGGCTGCGATCTGGGTCCCAAGATCACGCCGATTGGCAGCCTGGCCACGCTCCTTTGGCTGCATGTGCTCGCCAAGAAAGGCACAACGATTGGCTGGGGCTACTACTTCAAAGTCGGTGCGGTGCTGACCATGCCCGTGCTGCTCATTACCCTCGCAGCGCTGGCTTTGCGGCTCAGCGTGGCGTCATGAACCTTTGCAACGGGAATCTAGCGCTATGAGCGACATCACGATCTACCACAACCCTGCTTGCGGTACCTCCCGCAATGTTCTGGCCCTGATCCGCAACAGCGGGGAAGAGCCCAAGGTCATTGAGTACCTCAAGACACCCCCTGATCGCGCCACCCTAGTGGGCCTGATCCAAGCCATGGGCATGCCCGTGCGCGATGTGTTGCGCCAAAAAGGTACGCCGTATGACGATCTGGGCCTGGGCGAGCCCAAATGGACGGATGAGCAATTGATTGATTTCATGCTCCAACACCCCATCCTGATCAATCGTCCGATAGTGGTCACCCCTATGGGAACCCGGCTGTGCCGTCCCTCGGAGGCCGTACTGGAGATCCTCCCTCAGCCCCAACAAGCTGCATTTTCCAAAGAAGACGGTGAAACCGTCATTGACTCGAAAGGCCAACGAATTGGCAAGCTCTGACCTCCCCAACATCGATGAACAGGTATTTGAAAAACCTATCCTCGAAGGCTTGTTGCCTCAAAAACGTGCAACCCACGCGCCGCGCATTCTGCTGTTGTATGGCTCGGTTCGTGACCGCTCCTACAGCCGACTGCTGACCGAAGAGGCGGCGCGACTGCTGCGCAAGATGGGTGCCGAGATCAGGATCTTCGACCCGCGCGGCCTGCCGCAGCCCGACGGTGCCCCTGACGATCACCCGAAGGTCAAGGAACTGCGTGAGCTGGCTATATGGGCCGAGGGTATGGTCTGGACGTCTCCTGAGCGTCATGGTGCGATGAGCAGCATCCTCAAAGCGCAGATAGACTGGATTCCTTTGTCCGCTGGTGCCGTGCGACCGACGCAAGGCAAGACATTGGCGGTGATGCAAGTCTCGGGTGGCTCGCAGTCCTTCAATGCGGTCAACCAGATGCGTGTGCTGGGTCGCTGGATGCGCATGATCACCATCCCGAATCAGTCGTCCGTTGCCAAGGCATTTGCCGAATTCGATGAGGCTGGCCGGATGAAGCCCTCTTCGTATTACGAACGGGTGGTGGACGTGATGGAAGAGCTGGTCAAGTTCACGCTGCTGACGCGAGACTGTTCGGACTACCTGGTGGATCGCTACAGCGAGCGCCGTGAAAGTGCCGAAGAACTGTCCAAACGGGTCAATCAACGCAGCATTTAAACGATACAGATGGCACTGAACCGCACGCAAGTCACAGTCCTTCTCGGGATTGCCCAAACCCTGTCCTGGGCCTCGTCGTACTACTTGCTTGCGGTGCTGGCCAAGCCAATCAGTCAGTCGACAAGCACCTCGTACTCTCTGGTGTTCGGCGCTTTCTCTGCAGCCTTGCTGGTGGCTGCTGCGGTAGGCCCTATTGCGGGCCGATTGATTGATCGCTTTGGCGGAAGGTCAGTGCTTCTCGCCAGCAATCTGGTTTTTGCCTGTGGCTTGCTGATGTTGAGCCAGGCCACGCAGACACTGCATATCTTCGTGGCGTGGGCGCTCATGGGTGTAGCGATGGGCAGCGGCCTCTACGAAGCCGCGTTTGCCAGTGTTGTGCACCTGTATGGCCAGGATGCGCGCCCAGCCATTACCGGAATCACGCTTTTTGCGGGCTTTGCCAGCACCGTGGGCTGGCCGCTTTCCAGCTATCTGGAAGGCCTGTACGACTGGCGCGCCGTATGCATGTTCTGGGCCGCCTTGCATCTGCTGCTGGGCCTTCCGCTCAATGCCTTGCTATCGCGTGCCAAGCCCAACCCGAGGGAAGTGTTCGAAGAACAAAAGCCGCCTGGAGCCGTGCCTGAGGGCGCAAGCAACGCAGGCATCAGTCTTAAGCGCACTGCCTATCTGATGGCCTACGTTTTCGCGGCGTCCTGGTTCATCAGCACTGCCATGGCTTCTCACCTGCCTCAGATTCTTCAGGCCAGCGGTGCAACTTTGGCTGCTTCGATTGCTGCCGCTGCATTGGTCGGGCCTGCCCAGGTTGCAGGTCGGCTGGTGGAATACAGCTTTCTCAAGAAAGCACACCCGTTGCTGTCTGCTCGCCTGGCCATCCTTGCCCATCCCTTGGCTGCCGTCTGTCTGGGACTTGCCGGTGCGTCTGCAGCCAGTGTCTTTGCCATCCTGCACGGCCTTGGCAATGGCATCTTGACGATTGCCATAGGCACGCTGCCGCTCAAGGTGTTTGGCTCTCAAGGATATGGCCAGCGTCAAGGCTGGCTCATGGTGCCTGCACGCATCGTGCAAGCCGGGTCACCATTTCTTTTCGGGCTGGCTGTCGCAAACTGGGGCAGCCAGGCTCTGTGGCTGTCTTCTGTGCTGGCGATCAGTGCATTTGCGGCTCTGTGGTCCATGCGTGTGAGTGCACAGCAATAAAGGCAAAAGGAGGTCACCAATGTCGTTTCACGATGTGATCATCGTCGGAGCTGGTCAAGCAGGCCTATCTGTGGCGTACTTCCTGCGCCGCACCAACCTGTCGGTGCTGCTGCTGGATGCCGAGGAGGCTGGTGGTGGAGCCTGGCAGCATGGATGGGATTCGCTGAGGCTTTTTTCTCCCGCCTCGTGGAGTTCCATCGCGGGATGGCCGATGCCTGCTTCGGGTGACCAGTATCCAAGTCGTGACCATGTGGTCGACTATCTTCGCAAGTACGAGGCACGCTACGAACTCAAGATCGAGAGGCCGGTTCGCGTCACAGGCATTGAATGCACTGAGCAAGGCTTCCAGGTCAATGCCGAAGCGAGGAGCTGGAACTCGCGCGCCGTTGTATTTGCCACGGGAACGTGGCGAAATCCATTTGTCCCCAACGTTGAGGGTTTGGCGTCCTTCAAGGGACAACAGTTGCACTCAGCTCAGTACCGATCACCTGAGCCCTTTAAAGGCAAGAAAGTGATGGTGGTCGGCGGAGGAAACTCCGGCGCACAGATCCTGGCGGAGGTCTCGCTTGTTGCTCAGTCCACGACCTGGGTCACGCTGGAGCCTCCAGCCTTTTTACCGGACGAGGTCGATGGACGCGTACTCTTCGAGAGGGCCACTGCGCGCTGGCAGGCTCTGCAGGAGGGTAAAGATTCAGAGAACCTGCCAGGTGGCTTTGGCGATATCGTGATGGTTCCCCCTGTCCTTGAAGCACGCCAACGCGGCGTGCTGCATTCTGTCGGCTCATTCGAGAAGCTCACGGCGGACGGGGCTCAATGGGGCGACGGAAGTACCAAGCCCTTTGACGCGATCATCTGGTGCACCGGCTTTAGGCCAGCGTTGCAGCCTCTGGAGACTCTTGGCGTTGTCAACGAATCCAGAGTCGCGGTAGACGGCACCCAGGTGCGTGGCGTCCCAGGTTTATGGCTGGTGGGCTACGGGGAGTGGACCGGGCCTGCGTCGGCCACGCTCATTGGAGTCATGCGCACGGCGCGAAGCACCGCCGTGGAAGTTGAGCAGTACCTCTCGTAGAAAGTTGTTTGTCCATCCTCTCTGGAGACACGCTCGGGTGGGGTGCAACTTTACATGTGCAAACCTATGCACATATGATTGCCACTATGTCCTCCGAAGTTTCAATTCGTACTCAGGCTATTGAGGCCGCAATTGCATCGCTAGACAGCAGTTTTTTTCGAGCGCTGTGTGAACCTACACGAGTCGCTGTGCTCAAGCGTGTCATGCAATTGGGCAGAGCGGATGTGACCGCGATTGCAGCTGACATTCCTCAAGAGCGATCGGTTGTGTCGCGCCATCTGCAAGTCTTGCTGGATGGACGGATCGTGCGAGCCACCAAAGTTGGTCGCCAAATGTTCTACGAGGTGGATGGTCCAGCCATCATTGCGCGCCTGGAAGGCATTCTCAAACATACTCAAGGCATAGCGGCACACTGCTGTCCCGCCACCTCACTGTAGATCTTGTCCATTTTTTTACAATGAAATGTGTATATGTGCGCATAAATGAACAATTTAAGTAAAAGGCACGATGTAATCGTCGTTGGTGGAGGCCAAGCAGGACTGGCCTGCGGCTGGCATCTGAAGCAGCGGGGCTTGGACTTTACGATACTGGACGAGCAGGATAAACCAGGGGGGAACTGGCGCCACTACTACGACAGTCTCACACTGTTTTCCCCTGCTTCGTACTCGTCTCTTCCTGGAATGTCTTTTCCTGGGGCACCCTCAGCGTACCCTCGACGCGACGAAGTGGTGAAGTACTTGGAGCAATACAGCAAGCATTTCGAACTGCCGGTGCAACCGAACATTCGCATCGTGCGTGTGTACCGGGATAGCGGTGGATTTCGACTGCTCTCAGAAAATGGAATGGAGTTTTCTACGAGAGCAATTGTTGTCGCGACTGGCGCATTTAGTCGTCCCTTCATTCCCAACATTGCCGGTCTCCACAGCTTTGAGGGAATGAAGATTCACAGTTCATCCTACCGAAATGTCCAGCCTTTTGTCGGGAAGAAGGTTGTAGTCGTTGGAGCCGCAAACTCTGCGCTGCAAATCGCCTACGAACTTGCGCAAGTAGCCAAAGTAACACTGGCCACGCGCGAAAAGGTTCGGTTCTTTCCACAACGGATTCTGGGAGTCGACTTCCATTCTTGGCTCAAATGGACGGGCCTAGAAAGAACACGCTGGCTCAATGATCAAAGTACACCGGTACTCGATGACGGCACTTACCGAAATGCGCTCAAGTCTGGTCTGTTTGCGCACAATTCAATGTTTGAGCGAGTAACGTCCAGCGGCGTAGTCTGGCAAAGTAGAGCAGAAGATCAAATTGACAGCATCATCTTCGCGACAGGTTTTCGTCCAAATATCAAGCCGTTTGAGCCACTGGATATCCTGGATCCACAACAAGGCGTCAAGCAACATCAAGGGGTTTCTACTTCAAACCCTGGCATCTTCTTCGTGGGCTTGCCGAAGCAGCGAAACTTCGCTTCAGCAACGCTCCGCGGTGTTGGCCCTGATTCTGAGCACATCATGGATTCCCTACACAAGTATCTCAATATCTAGGCCACCACCGGGATCTACCAAACACCGACCCTATATAGAGTCGTCCCAGCAATGCTCAAAGAGCGATCATCACTTGTACGTCTAGGTGCCAAGTTCTTCTACGACATGTGAATGGCTGTGGCCCGTGGTTCGCCGCCAACTTATGAGCAACGTGCAATCGACTAAAAATGTGAATCCTCAGTTGAGCGTCCACTTTTCATACGTATGAACGACCGCTGTGGAAAGTCGGCCCAAGAGGTGGGATAGGTCCGCCAGCCGCTCCGCTATGAGGTTGCACACTTGACCTTGGCGCTGCCAACGCCCTTCGACTGCTAGAAGGCGTGACCCTAGTAGTACCTGGCGCTGCTCATCGCGCACGTCGCGCCAGACAATAACCTGTGTGCAGCCCTCCTCGTCTTCCAACGAGACGAAAACAGTGCCGTTTGCCGTGCCCGGTTGTTGCCTCAGCGTCACGATGCCAGCAGTTCGCACCCGCTCGCCGCTGACGACCGTGCGGAGCTGCCTGGAAGTCTTCAGCTTGTACTTGTTCAGCCGCGGCCGCAGAAGGTGCATGGGGTGACTGCGCAGCGTCAGGCCTGTCGATGCGAAGTCCCATAGCACCTCCTCTCCTTCCGGGGCTACCGGCAGTTCAAGGAAAGCTTCGTCAACGGTGGTCACCTCCAGCAGCTCGGGCGCGGCGTGCATGGCTGCGGCATCCCACACCTGTTGGCGACGGTGCCCAGATAGTGTGGCCAGTGCACCCGCAGCAGCTAGAACCTTCATCTCGTGCTGCTGGAGACGCACACGCAAGGCAAGTTGCTGTGCAGTGTCGAAGGGCGCTCGATGACGCTCCTCCGCAATGCGCAGTGCACTGCTGCTACGCAGGCTGGAGATAAGGCGCAGGCCCAGCCGTACAGCTGGTTTGGTGTCGATGTCTTCGAGCGTACAGTCCACCTCGCTGTGCATCACGTCGACGGGCCGTACTTCAACGCCGTGGCGGCGCGCGTCCTGGACCAGCTGGCTGGCGGAATAGAACCCCAGCGGCTGACTGTTGAGCATGGCGGCAAGGAAGGCGGCAGGCTCATGGCGCTTGATCCAGCAGCTGGCATAGACCAGCAGAGCGAAGCTGGCCGCGTGGCTTTCAGGGAACCCATATTCGCTGAAACCCTTGATCTGCTCAAATATCTGCTCGGCAAACTCTCGCTCATAGCCCCTTGAGGTCATGCCCTGAACAATTTTGTCGTAATACTTTTCCAGCCCGCCTTTGCGCTTCCAGGCTGCCATGGCTCGGCGCAGGCCATCGGCCTCGCCTGCAGTGAAACCGGCCGCGAGCATGGCCACCTGCATGACCTGTTCCTGGAACACGGGCACGCCGAGCGTTCGGCCCAAAGCCTCTTTCAGTGCCTCGCTCGGGTAGCTCACGGGATCGATGCCCTGACGCCGGCGCAAATATGGGTGCACCATGCCGCCCTGAATAGGACCAGGCCGCACGATGGCCACCTCTATCACCAGGTCGTAGAAGCGCCTGGGCTTTAAGCGTGGCAGCATCGTCATCTGCGCACGGCTCTCGATCTGGAACACACCGACCGTGTCGGCCCTGCAAATCATGTCGTAGGTGGCTTTGTCTTCTGCAGGAATGTCCTGCATCGAAAAATTGAACCCACGGCGCCGGCTGATGAACTCCAATGCTCGGCGGATGGCCGATAGCATGCCCAGGGCCAACACATCAACCTTGAGCAGGCCTGCCGCATCCAGATCATCCTTGTCCCATTCGATCACTGTGCGATCCGGCATCGAGGCGTTTTCTACCGGCACCATCCTGCACAGCAGATCTCGCGTGAGCACGAAGCCGCCGGTGTGCTGGGAAAGATGCCGTGGGAAGCCGATCAGCTGCTCCGTCAAGGTGATGAGCTGCTGCACGGCCAGCGAGCTCGTGTCCATGCCGAGCTCATCGAAACGCTCCTGACGAATGCTGCGACCGTCGAACCACTGCTGCCTCTTGGCAATGGCGTCGACCACTTCGAGCTCGAATCCCAAGGCCTTGCCCACATCGCGGATGGCGGATCGAGGCCGATAGGAAATGACGGCAGCCGTCAGTGCAGCGCGGTCGCGGCCGTACTTCTGGTACAGGTACTGAATGACCTCTTCCCGCCGCTGGTGCTCGAAGTCGATGTCGATGTCCGGTGGCTCATTGCGTTCCCGGCTGATGAAACGCTCGAAGAGCACGGACATGCGCGCAGGATCTACCTCCGTCACGCCCAGGCAGTAGCAAACCACGCTGTTGGCTGCGGAACCTCGGCCCTGACAGAGGATGTTGCGCGAGCGCGCAAATGCCACGATGTCATAGACCGTGAGGAAGTACGGTTCATACTTCAGCTCGCAGATCAACTCCAGCTCGTGCTCGATCTGGTGCTGTACCTTCTCTGGGATGCCGCCTGGCCAGCGCCGCCCTGCCCCTTCGTATGTCGCCTGGCGCAAATAGCTGTCCGCCGTGTGCCCTGCAGGGACGACTTGATCAGGATATTGGTAGCGCAGCTCGTCCAGACTGAATTTGCAGCGTTCAGCGACCCTCAGCGTTTGAGCCAGCAGCTCGGCGGGGAATGTCTGAGCCAGCCGCAACCGGCTGCGCAAGTGCCGCTCCGCGCTGCGCTGGAGCGCGTAGCCGCATTCAGTGAGCGGCTTGCCGACGCGTGTGGCCGTCAGCACGTCCTGCAGGGGCTTGCGCGAGCGCACATGCATGTGCACGTCGCCCACGGCCACGAGCGGCAATGCGGTTAGATCGGACAGCTCCCGCATGCGATGGAGCCACAGCTCATCATCCAGCCGGCGCACCAGATCCACGCCAATCCAGCAGCGGCCCGTGAAATGTGTCAAAGCCCAGCCGCCCATGGCGGCCAGCTGTGGGTCTGTCGCGCAGCGCTCTGGACACAGTAGCACCAGGTTGTCTCGAAGCTCCTTCCCGTCGATCTCATCGAGATCGAGCCGATAGGTCCCTTTTTCGGAAGAGCGGCGCAGCTTGGTGATGAACTGGCACAGGTTGCCGTAGCCGTTGAGATTCTGGGCCAGGGCCACCAGGGTGAATGCTGCTTCGCTGCTATCACGCGGCTGGATGCTGAACTGTGCGCCCAGCAGCAGCTGTAAGCCCGCTTGTTTGGCTGCAACGTGCGCGCGCACCACGCCAGCCATCGAACACTCGTCTGTAATGGCTAGGGCGGTATAGCCGAGCTCCTGGGCACGCTCTACGAGCTCCTCCGGTCGGCTGGATAAGGCTTGCAGCACCGTTTGAGCTACCACTACCAACCCCTGTTCAACGCAAGAAAGGAATTGCCATGAGCGAACTCAAGCCCGTCCGTACCCGTGAAGACCTCTTTGGCTGGCTCAGCCTTGAAGACGTCGAGAAAGAGGTGTTTGCGGCCTATGTGGGAGCCACCCTCAAGCATGACTTTGAAGCTGATGCTCGCGTGGACTACGCTGATGATCCTCTGATGCCGGGAACGGTCCTGTTTCAGGACGGAACACCTTGGCAAGACCGCCACGACTTCTTGGAATACATGCTCTGCGGCATTGTTTGGCGTCTGGAGGCGCTTGCTGAGCGCAAAGGGGTTGCTCTGGATCGATTGAACATGTCTGACGCTGTGCAGGGTCCTCCTGGCTGTCCCAAGGCAGTTGATAAGCTTGCTCATCCTCACTGGAACTACTTGGCTGGAGAGGTTCAAACGATAACCAAGGCTGAAGCAGGCCCTTGGCAAGGCTCAGGTGCGATGATCTGCGCACCCCAAAAGAAAGCCCCAGCGAGTGCTACCAACACTCCTGAGGCCATGACCAATCTTGAAAAGGACAAGACTGATGGAACGGATTGTAGGGCGTGATCGCCTTGTTAGCACCTCTGGCGGCGGATACGAGTTGGTTCGTCGCCCTCTTGGCAATGGCCATGTCGAGTGCACTGTTCGGGAACTGGTGACTTGGCATCATGCTAGGGAACTGACTGAGGATGCCTATCAACAGTACTTGGAGGCTCGTGAAGCGAACGCTGAAGAGCGGCATCAAGCCAATCTGGAGCGCTCAGCGAAACGTGCCAAAACCCGTGTACGGCATCTGTGCAAGGCGGCGGGAGTGGATACCCTCCTCACCCTCACCTACCAGTAAAACATGACCGATTGGGGGCTTCTCAAGCGGCATGTCAAAGAGTTCAACCGTCGTATGGCCCGGATCATTCCTGGCTGGTTTTACGTCGCTGCGTATGAGCGACAAGCCCGTGGGGCTTGGCATGTTCATATGGCTGTGCATCGTGTACCGCGCATGCTGGAGCATGCTCGTGGAGTCAAGGTCAAAAGCTACAGCGTCATACGTTCCGTGTGGCATGCAGTCGTTGGTGAACTGGGTGGCAACGTGGACTTGCAGGCCAGCAAGCGCATGCGGGCGCCCTCCCGCATTGCTGCGTACCTCTCCAAATACATGACCAAGGCCTTTGCAGACGGAGATGCCTGGAGCAACAGGTTCTCCTCTAGCAAGGGCCTGTCTGTCCCCAAGCCTCAGCGCATCCGCTTTGTGGGCTGGAACATGCCAGATGTGTTGCAGGCAGTGTTTGATGACTTGGACACGGTTGGCTATCAGGGTTCTGAGCAGCTCAGTGTCCGGCTGAGCCACTTCAAGGATGCCTGCTGGTTCATCTTGGACACCAACATCCCAATGAGGGAGCCCGCTTGGGCTTGAGCCACCAGCAGCCGTTATTGAGGGTTTAGGGGGTATCGGGGGCGTAGCCCCTGATGTAGCGAAGCGAAACCCGACAGCCTTCGATTAATCACTGGCCATATCCGCGATTAACTACTGTTGAATATCAACGGAGCGCTCGTTCGCGTCCTGATAAACAAAAAACTCTGCAAATAAATCCTCCGCAGGGGATAAATAGGGTTCATTTACTCGCTAATGAAGATTATTATCTCGGGGAGTCCAGATAATGCCTTATACATCGTATCTAAAATCCGTAGTAGATAACCCTGTTGCTTTAAACGAATGTCAATCGCAACAAGCGCGCCGACACGAATTCCCCTCAAGGATCGACCCTAATCGCGACACGAAGTGCCAAACATCCATTCCGCACGTTCGTTGGCCTCTTTGTGTCGCTTTAGAGCTCCTGTCATCGCGAGTCAGTCGCTCAACATCGTTCATTCGCACTTCGGTTCGGACATTTCTGTCGGTGCAATCGTCGCCTGCATAAGGACAGACGGCTTCGTAAAACTCAGCCTTTTCACGGGGTCACAAGAACCCTCACACCCGCTGGAGACATAAATGTTCAAACGCACCAACGCCCCTCCAGGTCGTTGGTTTGGGCATTCTTGTCGCGCCGCCGCACTGTTAAGTGCGGCACCGTGCAGGCGCTCGGAATCACACGGGATTGTTACGTGTCCGTAAAGTCACCCGACGCAAATTACCCCAAAAAAAATGCCTTAATTTAGGACGCAATGTTCTTACTTAGCTTGTCTTGCATGATCAAGTTCTACATCCAGCCCACATGTATCATTTCACTAGACTCTGTCTTAAGACTGCGCAATAACGCTGACCTTGCTCAAAAACCGTTGCTTTTGAATCGCAACAAAACCCTGTCTCTTTGAAATGCAACGCCATTCTCGATAAATAGGTAGTTTTACAAGTCAGAATAAACGCAACGGGCTACCCATACTCCAGAGTTTATAAGATCGTGGCCATGCCACGGCTGCCGTCTGAGGACGGTCCAGTTCAGTAAATCGATTACATGCGCTTAACCTCGTGCTTTGAGTGAGGCGTTGTATTGCTTCCAGTTGGTAGTGCGGTAGCGGGGCTTGCTGGGCTGGATCATACCTTGAGCCTACCGCTTACGACACGGCAATTTCTGCAACAACGCCGTCCACTGCAAACCGGCCAAACGCAATAGCGATTGGACCAGCCCAAGGCCTAACGCAAAGGCAAATTAAACAGGCATTTGACGATCAGGCAAAACTGGATGGCAGCGTCCGAGAAGGTCTTGCCACCTCGCGCCTTCAGTGACGTGTTGTACGCCTTCCAATTTGTGGGGCAGTAGCGCTGATTTACTCATCTCGCGAGCCTACCGTAGTGGCAGAGGTGAGTTATGCAACAACGCCAAGTAGATGCCAAATCAAGGAATTTTTAGCCTTTTCGGAGTGCTGTTGACATGCTTCACGCACCGTGTCTGCTATCGCAACGTACGGCGATTGATAGATCGGCGTGTGACCGCCAATTTGGGGCGGCGATTGGCTGCTTGAGCTGTATGGGAGTCCGTCGCTACAGAAGTACTTGACAAACGTTGCTGCGCTTCCAATAAGCTCTTGAGGTCTGCTGCTCGTTCTTGTGCCAGTGCTGCGGTGTTTTGTGTGCTTTGCAGCTGTGTGTGCAAGTTCAAAATTTCCTGCTCGGACTGCTCAAAGCGGTTTTGCAACTCCAGGTACTTGGACTCTGCTTTGCGCTCTTGCTCTTGCTGAGCTTTGCGGGCGGCAGTTAGCTCCTGGCGAGCGCGATCTACTTCGTTGAGCATGTGACGCTCATTACCTGCATATTGTTCGGCCATGCGTTGGCGCTCTGCGGCTGCAGACTGAATTTCTTCGCTGTGCTTTTGCTGCTGGAGATCACGCTGGCGCACGGCGCTGCTGAGTTCTTCGCGGGACTCTTCGAGGCGCTGATCTCGGTCTTGCAGTTGCTGCTGCATTTCATCTAGCCGACGAGCCAGATCTTGCGCGTGGTTTTGCGCCGCCTGCAGAGCCTGATTCATGGCTTCTTTCTGCGCCTGCATGGTGGCTTCGCGCTGTACCAGTTGTTCTTGCTGAGCCACAAATTCTTGTTCTTGCGCTTTCAATACATCTTCGCGCTGGGCCAATGCAATGGTGGCTGATTTTTTCGCCTCTTCCTGAGCGCTATCCCACAAGTCCTGGGCCAGTCGCTGAACGGGGTCTGGCACAGACTTCAGCACCGATGGATCTTGCTCTCCGGCAACACCCAGACGGCGCCCCAGCGTTGCAAACCAGGTCTCCAGCATCGGGCTGACCGTATTGGGAGATCCGCGCCCTATGTGCTGGCGCACTCGCTCGATGGTTGGACGCAGACCTTGGGCGATCAAAGCGTCTGCCGCAGCCCAGACATCGGACTCTTGCACGCCTCGCGACGTTGTTTTTGCTGTATTCATATCAATACTCAATATTACTAACGATAAGTTATTGTTATCGTGATTTATAAATAAAATACGTAATACACAATACATCTTATGTATTAAATATTATGTATGAAGTTTTCATACAAATGAAAACGTACATTACAGCGTTTTGTAGCCATGAATACAGCCCCAGTGGCTGTTTTTAGTCATTGGGGGCGAAACTTCCGTGCTTCTCAACATCGCGCTCAAAAAAAGGGGGCTTGAGTTGCACTGAGCAAGTCAGGAACTAGGGAACCACTCTTGATGAGCAATGTGAGTCAGAGGGAGCAGCAAACTTGCCTGCCAAGACGTTCTCGCGGTGAAAATACCGATATGGATTCCCGCAAGCGCTCCCCCTTCTCTGCCCCTGTGGCTTTTCGCTCTGATGAGCCGCCAGCGTCTGGCGCACTGACATTGCCGCTGGCACCCAAGGCGCATCAAGCCATCAAGGAGTTGATGCATGAAGGCGAATCGGCCAACACTCGCAACAGCTACCAAAGCGCCATGCGCTACTGGGCGGCT
Organism: Comamonas sp. 26; assembly: GCF_002754475.1. Classification (NCBI taxonomy): domain Bacteria; kingdom Pseudomonadati; phylum Pseudomonadota; class Betaproteobacteria; order Burkholderiales; family Comamonadaceae; genus Comamonas; species Comamonas sp. 26. Next base: position 1,888,119 of record NZ_PEFL01000001.1, on the reverse strand, counting down.
TGGCATGTGCTGCGTCTTGGTCAACCCATGCAACTGCCACTGACTGTGGCTAGCGTGCTGCAATTCATCATTGACCATGCCCAGCGGCAGACGGGTGCGGGCTTGGTCAGCGAAATGCCTGCGGAGATTGATGAAGCGCTGGTCGCTGCGGGTTACAAGGCCAAAAAAGGCCCGCTCTCTCACAACACGCTGGTTCACCGCATGGCGGTGATGTCCAAGGCTCACCAGGTGCATTCCATGCTTAACCCCTGCCAAGATGGTGCGGTCAAGGAGTTGATGTCGCGCACCCGCAAGGCTTATGCGCGGCGCGGGGAGCTCCCGCAAAAAAAAGAAGCCTTGACGCGGGATGTGCTGGAGGAGCTGCTGAGCACCTGCGACGACAGCCTGCGAGGTCAGCGAGACCGCGCCCTGCTCTTGTTTGCCTGGGCCAGCGGGGGACGCCGGCGCTCAGAAGTGGCAAGCGCCGATATGCGTTACTTGCGGACAGTGGGTGATGCTGACTTTATCTACACACTGACCCATAGCAAGACTAATCAGAGCGGTACGGATGCCCCAGAAAATCACAAACCAGTTACTGGCCGGGCAGCTAACGCTTTGAGGGCATGGCTGGCCGCGGCTCAAATTTCAGAAGGCCCTATCTTCAGGCGTATACGCAAAGGAGGTCATGTGGCTGAGCCACTCACGCCTGCAGCGGTGCGCAATATCGTCAAAGAGCGATGCGCGCTGGCAGGGGTGGAAGGTGATTTTTCAGCGCACTCGCTGCGCTCTGGCTTTGTGACGGAGGCAGGCAGGCGCAACATGCCTTTGGCCGACACCATGGCGCTGACCGGGCACCACAGTGTGAACACCGTACTGGGCTACTTCCGTGCGGATACCGCTCTGAACAATCAGGCAGCTCGAATGATGGATGAAGACTAAGACTAAGACTAAGACTAAGACTAAGACTAAGACTAAGACTAAGACTAAGACTAAGACTAAGACTAAGACTAAGACTAAGACTAAGACTAAGACTAAGACTAAGACTAAGACTAAGCCTAGGCTTGCTTGCAGGCGTTTAAGGCACAGCAAGGCCAGCGCTTAAACCTTCGCCAGCGTATTGGCAGCATGGCCGGATTTCTCTCAAGAGGTGCTCCGGCGCATGCTGGGTTTCTGGTTTAAGCCAAAGCAGCAATCACATCCATAGGTGCTTGTACCAGCTCAATCAGCACGCCCTCGCCTGCGATGGGGAACTCATCATTGCTCTTGGGGTGCAGAAAAGTGATGTCATAGCCCGCCGCGCCCTTGCGAATGCCGCCGGGGGCAAAGCGCACGCCGTTGGCGCTCAGCCATTCCACGGCCTTGGGCAAGTCGTCGATCCACAGGCCGATGTGGTTGAGCGGCGTGGCGTGCACGGCAGGCTTTTTGTCGATGTCCATGGGCTGCATGATGTCCACTTCCACTTTCATCGCGCCCTTGCCCATGGCCAGAATGTCTTCGTCCACATTCTCGCGCTCACTCTGGAAGGTACCGGTCTGCTCCAGACCCAGCATATCCACCCACAGCTTTTTCATGCGGCCCTTGTCGGTGCCGCCGATGGCGACTTGCTGAATGCCCAGAACCTTGAAAGGACGATTGCTCATAGAAGACTCCTATATTGATAGCTGCTAGCGCTTGTTAGTCAAACATTACAGCCGGTTTTGTTCATATTTTCAGACTTCACCCAGCAACCAGCTACTGGCCATGGCGAAGTACTCTCTCAGCCACGCGTTAAAGCGCGTAGCCAGGGGGGTGGGTGCAGCTACAGGGTAGACCTGTGGCAGATGCTGTCGGCTGGCGATATTCATGGCACGCATCAGATGAAAGTCGCTGCTGACCATGGCCACGGGCGCATCTGCCGCCACGCCGCGCTCTGCCAGCAAGGGGCGGCTTAGCTGGATATTGAGTTCGGTGCTGGTGCTGAGCTTTTCCAGCACCAGTCGCTCTGCCGCAATGCCGTGGCGCTGCTGCAGATAGCGGGCCATGATTTCGGCTTCAGACTCTTTCTCGCCCCAGTCCACACCGCCGCAGACGGCGATGAAGGCAGTGGGTTGCAGCTTTGCCAGCTCAGCCGCCGTATCCAGCCGCGCGGCCAGTACGGGACGGGGGTGACCGTTCAAAGTGCCGCTGCCCAAAACCACGATGGATTGAACGGGCGGCACCTGCTGGGGCCCCAGGCCCAGACTGAACAAGCGGCTCCAGAACCACAGCACACTCAGCAGCCAGACGCCAAAGCCCATCCAGCTCAGCGTCCAGAGTCGCGCATTCAGAGGTCTGGCATCGCGCCAGCGCTGCACGGATTGCCATTTCCAGCCCAGCCACAAGGCGGCCGAACCCAAAATGGCGGGCAGTACCACGCCCATATTGAAATGGCCCATGCCCATCAGCACCAGCGCATCGACCAGCAGCAGCGCGCCAGCCACCGCCAGCACCGTGCGGGTGATTCGGCTGGGTGGATATGCCGGTGAATCTGCTTTCAAAGTCATAGCTGCCAGCGATTGATGAATATAAGGTTGAAGCCAATATGGCTTGAAGAATTACAAAAGCCCGCAGAGCCAAAGCCATGCGGGCTTTTTCATTTCAGAGCGTGAGAGTCTGCGCGTTCAGCCATGTCGGCGCAGGACCCCGGCCCTGAAATACTTGCATCATTCAAATTCCAGAATGATGTCGTCCACCGCCAGCGAGTCACCCTTGGTGGCGCTGATCTTGCCCACGATGCCATCCTGCGCGGCGAACAAGATATTTTCCATCTTCATGGCTTCGATCACGGCCAGCTTTTCGCCAGCTTGCACCTTCTGGCCAGGCTGCACTGCCACGTCGACCAGCAGGCCGGGCATGGGCGAGAGCAGGAACTTGGACAGGTCAGGCGGAGCCTTGTAAGGCATCAGCTTGTGCATCTCGGCGCCCTTGGGCGACAGCACCATGACATCGGCTTGCGTGCCGTTGTGGATGATGCGCAGCAACAGCGGGTTCTTTGCCGTGCCACGCTCGATCTGGCAGGTGAAATCCTTGCCATTGCACACGCCACGCACGACCAGATCACGAATGTCGGCATTGCTTCGGAATTCGTAAGTCTTGCCGTTGATGACAACCTTGCAAGCACGGGCTTCAGCGTCAAAGTCGGTGACTTCGCCGCTCACGTACTGGTTGTTGCCTTCGGCACCCAGCACCACAGCGGTGTATTGCTGACCGACTTGCAGCTGGTGGCCTTGCATCTGACCGGTAATGGTCGATGCACGCGCGCGGTAGCGACGGTTGCGGAACATAGCCAGAGCGACCAGGAAGTCCGGATCGGCGTGAGGCACGTCCTCGGCATGGAAGCCGTGGGCGTAATGCTCAGCGATAAAGCCGGTGTTGAACTCACCCGTCACAAACTTGGGGTGGGCCAGCAGCGCTGCCTGGAAGGGAATATTGGAGCTGATGCCGCGAATGGCAAAACCGTTCAGGGCTTCGCGCGCCTTAGCAATAGCTTCGTTGCGGTCCTTGCCGTGCACGATGAGCTTGGCGATCATAGAGTCGTAGAACATGGGGATCTCGCCGCCGTCATAGACGCCGGTGTCCACACGCACGCCTTGCAGGTGCTCTGTGTCGCCTTGCCACATGGTCTGCTCTGGTGGCTGGAAGCGCACCAGACGACCGGTGGAAGGCAGGAAGTTGCGGAACGGGTCTTCGGCGTTGATACGGCACTCAATCGCCCAGCCGTCGCGCTTCACATCGGCCTGACCAAATGCCAGCTTTTCGCCAGCGGCCACGCGGATCATCTGCTCGACCAGATCCAGACCGGTAATGCACTCGGTCACAGGATGTTCCACCTGCAGACGCGTGTTCATTTCGAGGAAGTAGAAGTCCTGATCCTTGCCGACCACAAATTCCACAGTACCGGCGGACTGGTACTTCACGGCCTTGGCCAGTTGCACCGCTTGTTCGCCCATGGCTTTGCGGGTTTCGTCGCTGATGAAGGGGCTTGGTGCCTCTTCGATCACCTTCTGGTGACGACGCTGAATGGAGCACTCACGCTCGTTCAGGTACACCACGTTGCCGTGGCTGTCGCCCAGAATCTGGATTTCAATGTGGCGGGGCTCCTGGACGAACTTCTCAATAAAGATGCGGTCGTCGCCAAAGCTGTTGCGCGCCTCGTTCTGGCAAGAAGCAAAGCCTTCAAAGGCTTCCTTGTCGTTGAACGCCACCCGCAGGCCCTTGCCGCCGCCGCCGGCCGAAGCCTTGATCATCACGGGGTAGCCAATGCCCTTGGCGATTTCCACCGCTTGCTCGGGGCCAGCGATGGCGTCGTTGTAGCCGGGAATGGTGTTGACCTGGGCTTCATTGGCCAGCTTCTTGGACGCGATTTTGTCGCCCATGGCGGCAATGGAGTGGGCCTTGGGGCCGATGAAGGCAATGCCTTCGTCTTCGCAGCGCTTGGCAAAAGCTTCGTTTTCAGAGAGGAAGCCATAGCCTGGGTGAATGGCTTGTGCACCCGTGCTCTTGGCAGCCGCAATGATGCGGTCCGCCACTAGGTAGGACTCGCGGCTGGGAGCGGCACCAATGTGCACGGCCTCGTCGGCCAGCTTCACATGGCGCGCATCCTTGTCAGCGTCCGAATACACGGCCACGGTCTTGATGCCCATCTTGCGGGCAGTGGCGATCACGCGGCAGGCGATTTCGCCGCGGTTGGCAATCAGGATTTTGGTGAACATGTTGTCTGCTTCCTTCGGTTTTTATCTCTAGCGTTGAGCAAGCGGGAATCCAGTCGCTCGATCAACTGCACTTCAGTTTTTTCTAGTCGCACGCCAAGCCAGCGGCTCAGGCTGTCCCGGTCGTGCGTGTTTAAGTTGTTGGCGACATCCAGTACCACCACCGTGCTTGGCTGGGCTGCGTCGCTCGCGTTGTCAGAGCGCTCGCCTTGCGCCAGGGTCAGCGCGCAGACCAGCGGCTGCTGGGCTTGCACTTCCTGGAGCAGCGCCAAGGCATCCACCGCCCGGACGGCGGGCTGTTCCTTGGCTTGTGCCACATCCTGCTGCAAGCTCTTGAGCTGCGCATCCATGGACTTGACCTGCTCGACCAGCGTCTTGTTCACGCCTTCCTGCAGCTCGCTGCGCAGCTTTTCGACATTGAGCGAATCGTCACCGGCATCACGCACCAGCACCGTCACATCGGCCTGCCCATCGTTGAGCATGCGGCGCTTGACCTGTTCGCGCAGCTGGGCTTCGTCGGTCCGGCCCACCACGATCAGGCGCAGCGTGCGCGCTCCAGCATCCACCTCATGCATCAGTACATGGCTGTTGGGTTCCGCTTCCAGATCCCGAGCCACGCGGACCGCTGCACTGGCAAACACCTCTTGCTGCACCAGGCGATAGCCCATCCACACGCTGGGCACCAGCACCGCCGTCAGGCCCAGCGCGATGATGAGCCGGTGACGCTTGCGCGTCACTTCGTCGAGTTCACCCTGGCGCGGCAAGCGCAGCAGCTTGGCCACCGCCAGGGTGGACGCGCCGATGAACATGCTGTTGATGATGAACAGGTAGAAAGCGCCGCCAAACATGTCCCTGCGGCTATGGGCAATGCCAAAGCCTGCGGTACAAAGCGGGGGCATGAGGGCTGTGGCAATCGCCACGCCCGGCACGATGTTGTTGTAGCTGCGACGCGTCACCGCCACCATGCCAGCCGCGCCGCCGAAAGCGGCGATCAGCACATCCCACAGCGTGGGGAAAGTGCGCGCCATCAGCTCGGACTGGGGTTGCTCAAGCGGGCTGAGCGTGAAGTACAGCACCGAAGTCAGCAAACTCAGGACCACGAAGATGGCCAGGTTCTTGCCCGCCATGCGGATCAAGCCCAGATCTTGCACGGCCGCACCGTAGCCCATGCCCACGATGGGGCCCATCAGCGGCGAGATCAGCATAGCGCCGATGATCACGGCGGTGGAGTTCGTATTGAGCCCCACGGACGCGATCAGGATGGCGAAGAACAGCACCCACAGGTTGGTACCGCCAAATTGCGCGCCCGAACGCACCGTCTCGTCGATGACGGACGGCTCCTGCTGATCCTTGCGCAGGTCAAAGAGAAAAAGCAGGTTCGGGCGCATGGTTACATCGCTTTCACAAAGGGATGTTGCCGTGCTTGCGCCACGGATTCTCGAGCTGCTTGTTCTTCAGCATCTCAAGGCTGCGGCAGATACGCTTGCGCGTTTCATGTGGCTGGATCACGTCGTCGATAAAGCCACGAGCGCCGGCAACAAAGGGGTTAGCAAAGCGTTCTTTGTACTCTGCTTCGCGGGCGGCAAGCTTGACGGGATCGTTCTTGTCTTCGCGGAAGATGATTTCCACCGCGCCCTTGGCACCCATCACGGCGATTTCGGCATGGGGCCAGGCCAGGTTCACGTCACCACGCAAATGCTTGGAAGCCATCACGTCGTACGCGCCGCCGTAGGCCTTGCGGGTAATGACGGTGATTTTCGGCACGGTGGCTTCAGCGTATGCGTACAGCAGCTTGGCACCGTGCTTGATGATGCCGCCGTACTCCTGGCTGGTACCGGGCATGAAGCCGGGCACATCGACAAAAGTGACCACGGGAATGTTGAACGCATCGCAGAAACGCACAAAACGCGCCGCCTTGATGGAGGACTTAATGTCCAGGCAACCGGCCAGCACCAGGGGCTGGTTGGCCACGATGCCCACGGTCTGACCAGCCATGCGGGCAAAACCGATGATGATGTTCTTGGCGTATTCGGGCTGCAGCTCGAAGAAGTCGCCATCGTCCACGGTCTTGGCGATCAGCTCCTTCATGTCGTAAGGCTTGTTCGCGTTGTCGGGCACCAGCGTGTCCAGCGACATGTCGGCGCGGTTCACGGGGTCAGTGGAGATGCGGACCGGAGCCTTTTCCCGGTTATTCAGAGGCAGGTAGTTGTACAGACGGCGCAGCATCATCAGTGCTTCCACGTCGTTGTCGAATGCCATGTCGGCCACACCGCTCTTGGTGGTGTGGGTGATGGCGCCGCCCAGCTCTTCGGCCGTGACTTCTTCGTGGGTCACGGTTTTCACGACTTCAGGGCCGGTCACGAACATATAGCTCGAGTCCTTGACCATGAAGATGAAGTCGGTCATGGCGGGCGAGTACACCGCGCCACCGGCCGATGGGCCCATGATCATGGAGATCTGTGGCACCACGCCCGAAGCCAGCACGTTCTTCTGGAACACGTCGGCGTAACCTCCCAAAGAGGCCACGCCTTCCTGAATACGCGCGCCGCCGGAGTCGTTCAGACCGATGACGGGAGCGCCTACCTTCATGGCCTGGTCCATCACCTTGCAGATTTTTTCGGCATGGGTTTCAGACAAGGCACCACCGAACACGGTGAAGTCCTGGCTGAACACAAAGACCAGACGGCCATTGATCATGCCGTAGCCGGTGACCACGCCGTCGCCTGGGATCTTGGTCTCTTCCATGCCGAAGTCCGTGCAGCGGTGCTCCACGAACATGTCCCATTCTTCAAACGTGCCGTCGTCCAGCAGCAGCTCGATGCGTTCGCGCGCCGTGAGCTTGCCCTTTTTGTGCTGTGCGTCGATGCGCTTTTGTCCCCCACCCAGCCGCGCGAGTTCTCGCTTGGCTTCCAGCTGCTTCAGGATATCGTCTTGCATGCTTGTCCTCTATCGTGATTTGGGTTGCTTGTCTCGCAAGTTGTAATGCGATGCTATGGTAATAAGAGCTGCTAGCGCCTACTGCATTTGGGCTAGAAGTAGATTTCTTGCTGCGGTACTAGCCGCAATACGGCCTGCGGCCACATCGCCCTGAAGGACGGGGAGCATGGCCTTGACCTGCGGGTGCTGGCGAAACGCCTGCTTGAGGCCAAAGTCAATGCGCTCCCACATCCAGGCCAGCGACTGCTTTTCGCGGCGCAGTTGCAGGCGGCCGTTGGTGGTCTGCATGTCTCTGAAGCTGCTGACTGCCGCCCAGAAATCGTCCACCCCGTTGCCCAGCAAGGCGCTGATCTGAATCACACGTGGCTGCCAGAGCGCGCCATGCGTGGCGTGGTCCGGGTTGCCATGCATGCCCAGCAAACGCAGGCTCGATGTAATTTGTGCCTGCGCACGCATGGCAGCTTTGGGATCAATGTCGGCCTTGTTGATGACCACCAGGTCAGCCAGCTCCATCACGCCTTTTTTGATGGCTTGCAGATCGTCGCCTGCATTGGGTAGCTGCAGCACGCAGAACATATCGGCCATGCCATGCACGGCAATTTCGCTCTGGCCCACGCCCACGGTCTCGATGATGACCACGTCATAGCCTGCGGCTTCGCAGACCAGCATGGCTTCACGCGTTTTCTCGGCCACACCGCCCAGAGTCCCGCTGGACGGACTGGGGCGGATATAGGCTTCCATACGCATGGAAAGATGCTCCATGCGGGTCTTGTCACCCAGAATGGAGCCGCCAGAGACCGAGGACGATGGATCAATCGCCAGCACCGCCACGCGCAGGCCCTTGCCAATCAGGTAAATACCCAGCGCTTCAATAAACGTCGATTTACCGACGCCCGGCACCCCGCTGATGCCAAGGCGAAATGCCTTGCCCGTGTGCGGCAGCAGGGCCGTGAGCAAGCCATCGGCCTGCTCACGGTGGTCGGCGCGGGAGGATTCCAGCAAGGTGATGGCCTTGGCCATCGCCCGGCGCTGCACGGCAGCGTTGCCATGCAGGATGCCGTCTTGCATTTGCTCAGGTGTCACTTCGTGTTCGCCTTTGCTATCTTGCTTGTCAATACGCCGGGGCTTAAATGCCGTTGGCTTTCTTGATTTGCTCCAGCACATCCTTGGCGCTGGCAGGAATGGGGGTGCCGGGGCCATACACGCCCTTGACGCCTGCGCTGTACAGGAAGTCATAGTCCTGCGCTGGAATCACGCCACCGACAAAGACGATGATGTCGTCCGCGCCCTGAGCCTTCAGCTCGGCAATGATGGCGGGCACCAGAGTCTTGTGACCCGCAGCTAGCGTGGAGACACCCACGGCATGCACGTCATTCTCAATGGCCTGACGAGCGCATTCTTCGGGTGTCTGGAACAGCGGGCCCATGTCCACGTCGTAGCCCAGGTCGGCAAAAGCGGTAGCCACCACTTTGGCACCACGGTCGTGACCGTCCTGGCCCAGCTTGGCCACCATCACACGAGGGCGACGACCCAGTGTTTCAGAAGCGGCGTTGATCTCTTCCTTGAGCTTGTCCCAGCCTTCGGCGGAGTCATAAGCGGCAGCGTACACACCGGTCACCTTTTGCGTATCAGCGCGGTGGCGGCCAAAGGCTTTTTCCATCGCATCAGAGACTTCACCCACCGTAGCGCGCAGGCGCACGGCCTTGATGGCCAGATCCAGCAGATTGCCCTCACCGGACTCTGCTGCAGAAGTGATAGCTGCCAGCGCTTGCTCCACCTGGGCTGTATCGCGCTTTGCCTTGATGCTATTCAAACGGGCAATCTGGCTGTCACGGACCTTGACGTTGTCCACATCCAGAATTTCGATGGGGTCTTCCTTGGCCAGCTTGTACTTGTTGACACCAACGATGACTTCCTTGCCAGAATCAATGCGAGCCTGTTTTTCAGCAGCCGCGGCTTCGATCTTGAGCTTGGCCCAGCCGCTATCCACAGCAGCCGTCATGCCGCCCATGGCATCTACTTCTTCGATGATCTTCCAGGCGGCGTTGGCCATGTCCTGGGTCAGCTTTTCCATCATGTAGGAACCGGCCCAGGGGTCGATCACATTGGTGATGTGGGTTTCTTCCTGAATGATGAGCTGGGTGTTGCGGGCAATGCGGGCCGAGAATTCAGTGGGCAGTGCAATGGCTTCATCCAGCGCATTCGTGTGCAGCGACTGGGTGCCACCAAACACGGCTGCCATGGCTTCGATGGTGGTGCGCACCACGTTGTTGTACGGGTCCTGTTCGGTCAGCGACCAGCCCGAGGTCTGGCAGTGAGTGCGCAGCATCAGGCTCTTGGGATTCTTGGCGCCGGTTTCCTTCATGATGCGGCACCACAGCAGGCGTGCGGCACGCATTTTGGCGATCTCCAGGTAGAAGTTCATGCCAATCGCCCAGAAGAAGGACAGGCGGCCGGCGAAGGCATCCACGTCCATGCCCTTGTCGATGGCGGTCTTCACGTACTCTTTGCCGTCGGCCAGCGTAAAGGCCAGCTCCAGCGCCTGATTGGCACCGGCTTCCTGCATGTGATAGCCCGAAATCGAGATCGAGTTGAACTTGGGCATGTTCGTGCTCGTGTACTCGATGATGTCGCCAATGATCTTCATCGACGGCTTGGGCGGGTAGATATAGGTATTGCGCACCATGAACTCTTTCAGAATGTCGTTCTGAATCGTTCCTGCCAGCTGGTCTTGCGACACGCCCTGCTCTTCAGCCGCAACCACGTAACCTGCCAGCACGGGCAGCACGGCGCCGTTCATGGTCATGGAGACTGACACCTTGTCCAGAGGAATCTGGTCAAACAAGATCTTCATGTCCTCGACCGAGTCAATGGCCACGCCGGCCTTGCCCACGTCGCCCGTCACGCGGGGGTGATCGGAGTCGTAGCCGCGGTGCGTGGCCAGGTCAAAAGCGACAGACACGCCCTGGCCACCGGCAGCCAGTGCCTTGCGGTAGAAGGCGTTGGATTCTTCAGCGGTAGAGAAACCAGCGTACTGGCGAATCGTCCAGGGGCGGCCTGCATACATGGTGGCCTGCGGGCCACGAATGTAGGGGGCAAAGCCCGGCAGCGTGTTGGTGTGCTGCAGGTCTGCGGTGTCTTCAGCCGTGTACAGGGGTTTGACGGTGATGCCGTCAGGCGTGACCCAGTTCAGGTTGTTGATATCACCGCCGGGCGATACCTTGTTCGCAGCCTTTGTCCAGGCTTGCAGATCTGCTGCAGCAAATTCTTGTTGGCCCTGTTTCGCGTTCTCTTGGCTCATGTTGTCTCTCGTCTGCGGTGCGCGCAGTGAAGGTTGGAATTGCGGTGAACTACCTATTTGCAGCAAGTGTACATGATTCATAATTATGAATTCAAAATACTTGCGCATATAATTGCCCGTAATGACGACCAAAATGCTTACACCCCTCGCGCTATATGAACAGGTCGCTGAGCAGTTGCGCCAACGTATCTTTCAGCAAGAACTGGAGCCTGGTGCCTGGATTGACGAACTCAAGATTGCCGAGGAATACGGCATCAGTCGCACTCCCTTGCGTGAAGCATTGAAGGTTCTTGCCGCTGAAGGTCTGGTGACCATGAAATTGCGCCGCGGTGCCTATGTGACTGAGGTTTCGCGCAAGGACATCGCGGACGTCTACCACCTGCTGAGCCTGCTGGAGGCCGATGCAGCCTCAGAAGTCGCTGGCAAGGCCACCGATGAAGAGCTGCAGCGCCTGCAGCAGACCCACGAAGAACTCAAACGGCATACGGCTGACGCTGAGCGCTTTTTCGCGCTCAACGAAAGCTTTCACATGCAGATTCTGGATGTTGCCAACAACCGCTGGCGCAATCAGCTCGTGGCCGACCTGCGAAAGGTGATGAAACTCAACCGCCACAAATCGCTATTTAAGCAAGGCCGAATTGAGGACTCTCTGGCCGAGCACGATGCCATCATGCTGGCGCTGCTGCAACGCAAGCCACAAGTTGCCATGAACGCGGTAAAGCAGCATTTTTCCAATGGACTGGAAGCCGCGATTTAAATCAAGCATCACCTTGTACGCCTCTATTCGTGAACAATCGTCTTTGACAGCGTTTTTGAAGGCAGCCTAGGATTAATCCTACAAATTAAGTAAATAGGATTACCTAATTTGTGCGATCCTAGGGAAAGTAACTGAATGTGCTTTCATTCTTTCAAGAAGACTATTCATGCAGGCGCAATTTTTTTGGACTCCATCTCCTGAAGCACAATTGCAACAAGGCGAACACGATCCCTTTCTCGTTTTGCTGTCGCTGGCTGTTTGCTGTATTGCTTCGGGTCAGGCGTTACGCCTTGCGGCATTTGCACGTCAGGCCGTTACACCGCAGCTACGCTGCTGGTCCATTGTGGGAGGCTCGCTGGCGCTGGGCACCGGAATCTGGGCCATGCATTTCATTGGAATGCTGGCCTATTCTTTACATGGTGTTGTTCATTACGAACTTTTATTGACGATTCTGTCCATTCTGCCCGGCATCGCGGCCTCAGCGGTTGCCATTACCTTGCTGTCACGTAATGAACTCAGCTTCAAACAGCTGGTGCTTGGAGGATTAATTGTAGGCGTTGGCATTGCCACCATGCATTACAGCGGCATGGCAGCCATGCGCATGCAGTCGCCTTATCAATACTCCCCCTTCTGGTTTGCTGTTTCACTGATAGTGGGAGTAGCACTGGCAACGTTGGCACTCTGGGTGCATTTTGGCCTGATGCGTTTTAGAGTCAAGCATGCCACGCTGCGCAAAGCGCTGGCAGCTCTCATCATGGGCGGTGCCATTGCAGGCATGCATTACATCGCCATGCTGGCGCTGCGGGTGACTGCCGATCACGGCAACCACAGCATGCCCCCAACCAATGACAAGCTGATTCTTTCGCTGACCATTGCCTTGATTACCCTTGCAATTGGCGGCCTGATTGCACAGGCAAACGCTTTGATTCATTACCGCACGCACTGGCAAAAAGTGGATATGAATGAGGCCCGTCTGAGCGCCTTGGTCAATATGGCAGCTGACGGAATTATCTGCATCGATAACAATGGTCGCGTTACCGATTACAACCCGGCTGCTGAAGCCATTTTTGGCTGGGCCGCAGAGGAAGTGCTGGGCCAGAATGTAAAAATGCTCATGCCTCAAGCGTTGTCCAGCCAACATGATCATTATCTTGATCGCCATGAAGCAGGTCAGCGTAATGCCGCTGCGCCTCTGAAAAACAAAATTTCTGAAGTACTTGGTCAGAACAAGCAAGGTACCTTGGTGCCACTGCGCTTGGCATTAAGTCAGGCCGAAGCACGTGGCCAGCGTATTTATGTTGGTCTGCTGACCGATTTATCTGATCGCAAAAGAACAGAGCGCCAGTTGCATATTGCGGCCACTGTTTTTGACCATTCCTATGAAGGCATGGTGGTACTGGATGCCAACCGCAAAATGGTTGATATCAACCCAGCCTTTGAACGCATCAGTGGACTGAGTCGCAAAATTGCCAAGAACAAGGAATTCGTCAGCCTGTTTATTCAAGATGAAGAAGGTACGCAGTGGCGTGAAATCTGGACTGCAATTGGCCGTAACGGACACTGGCAAGGCTCTTGCACCATGCGCCATGATGGCCATAACCACCAGATTTCCTTAACCTCAGTACGTGACGAGCAGCAACGTCTACATCACTACATTGCCGTGTGTTATCAGCAGGTCGATATTCCGCTAGGCGCTGCTAATTAAGCGACTGAGACCGCACATATTTATTTCATTTTTGCAGACCGCTATCATTCACGAGGCAGCAACCGGCCTGCTTTCTGAAGGTTAAGTGTATGAATCATCAAAGTGTGACCGATGTACTGGGCCTGCAAGCTCTGACCACCAGTCTGACGATTGGGCAAGCTCAGACCTTGCCAGAGCTTCTGGGCATCCGGGTCCGCACTACTCCCGATGGCGAGGCCTATCGCGAATTTGATGAACGCGCCAACCACTGGAAAAGTTTGACGTGGGCTGACACGGCCGTCCGCGTTGCGCGTTGGAGCCGAGCGCTTTGCGCATCCAGCCAGCCCCAAGGCGCACGTGTTGCCATCTTGCTACCCAATGGTTTTGATGCCATTTCTATCGACCAAGCCTGCCTGCGCTGCGGCTATGTACCCGTACCGCTGCACGCCATTGATAACGCCGGAAGCATTGCCTACATTCTTGCGGACTCAGGCGCTTCATTGTTGGTAGTTGCCGAAACCACGGCTTGGGATCGTATCTGCGCCACAGGTCAGGACTTACCAGCGTTACAAGCCATCATCCACACCCAGCAAGCCACGCAAGAGAGCACAGCGAAAGGCCGCCCGGCAGAGACAGATGGTTCTGAAGACGCCGTTAGAGCCCTGCGTGCCAAACCCGTGATTGCCTTGTCTGCATGGCTACAGACAGGCGAAAAAAGTAGCGCTAATCTCCCTGCTCTGCCCCAGAAAACTGATCTGGCGTGCATCGTCTATACCTCAGGCACGACGGGTAAACCCAAGGGAGTGATGCTCACGCATGACAACGTGGTCAGCGATGTGCACGCCGTCATGCAGAGAGTGATTGCTTTTCCTGAAGATGTTTTTCTCTCCTTCCTCCCCCTGTCCCACACATTCGAAAGAACCACGGGCTACTACTTGGCCGTGGCCACGGGCTCCTGCGTGGCATACGCCCGCTCTGTGGCCTTGCTTTCTCAGGATTTGAAAAACATCAGGCCAACAGTGCTGATCTCTGTTCCACGCATCTATGAGCGTGTGTACGCGAAGGTGCTGGAAACGCTGGCATTGAGCCCCAATAAGCACAAGCTGTTTGAGGCGGCAGTTGATAGAGGCTGGCGCACCTTCTGCGCCCAGCAAGGCATTCCCTTTTTCAACACCCAAAACACGGAGCAAAGCCCCTGTCGTTGGGCCTCTTTGATACCCGCTTGGCTTTTACGCAAACTGGTGGCACAGCCCTTGCTTGCCCAATTTGGCGGGCGCTTGCGTATCGCCGTCAGCGGAGGAGCCCCGCTCTCCCCAACAATTGCGCGAAGTTTTCTAGGCCTGGGACTGCCCATGGTGCAAGGCTATGGCATGACGGAAACAGCTCCCGTCGTCAGCGCCAATGGGCTGGATGACAACTGGCCTGATACGGTAGGTAAAGTGCTGCCTGGTATTCAAGCTCGCATTGGCGAAGATCAGGAGCTGCAGATTTCAGGCCCTGTCGTTATGCAAGGCTACTGGAATCGCCCTGAAGATACTGCCAAGGCATTCACCGCCGATGGATGGCTGAAAACGGGTGATCAGGCAGCCATTGAAAACGGTCGCATTCGCATCAAAGGGCGAATCAAGGAAATTATCGTCACATCGACTGGCGAAAAGGTTCCGCCCAATGATGTGGAGCAGGCCATCATGGTCGATCCTTTGTTTGAGCAGGTCTTTGTGGTGGGCGAAGACGCTCCATTTATTGCCTGTGTAGCCGTGGTCAACATTGTGGAATGGCAAATGATGGCCAAGAGTCTAGGGCTGAATCCAGAAGATGACATCAGCCTGCAGCACTCTTCCGCCAAGCGTGAGGCATTAGCCCGGATTGAAAAGCAGACCCGCAGCTTCGCCCGATATGCCGTGCCCAGAGCCGTTCATCTGGTCAAGGATTTATGGAACATTGATAACAGCTTGATGACACCTACCCTCAAGCTCAAGCGTAAGAACCTGATGGCGTTCTATGAGAAAGACATTGCTCTGATGTACGGAACCCCAATCGATAACTGGAAAAGCAGGGGTTGATTGTTGGTTCACTGAGGATTTTTGAATACGAGATAACTATATGTAAGTTACATTAAAAATCAGAAATGGAAAGGGAAAAGCTCATGTCTTTTTCATTGAGTAGTAACACGAGGCCTTGAACGTCAATCTGCAATGGCATCCTTGTCGCGCCTCAATGCGGCCTATGCCATTCATTTCGTTCAGGCCTTAACTTCCAAACTTCCACCACCTGTTCAAAGCCATCTAATGGCATTAACGGGTTGCAGGGCGTAGAGGGATCTATGTGCTGGTCTTTCATCATCTTTTTCATGGCAGCGTCTCGCCGTAGCCTTGTCCGGCCATTCCACCCACGAAAAAGCCACCGTTTCCTCGTCGGTAACTTTGCCATCGGGGACATCACCTCCCCCCCCAATCACACGGATGGCTCCCAGCTCGATGAATATCGGGTCAAGTTTGCGTGCATGCACAATGAACGTCGCCTTGTTTGCGGTGGGCACAGCGATTACGAAACCATCGATATAGGACATGGGTTCACTCTTTACCAATTGAACAGAAACTGCCAGCTCAACTCATGTAGATGTGCTCTCCTCGATGTACATGAGCATCAAGTCAGGCAAGGATTTCGACGATAGCTGGGCGAGCAGCGACAAGAACAAGCAGTACTCTTGATACGCAGATATCCTAATCTTCGACTCGGTCTCCCTTGGAATCACTACCGCAATGGTTCGGATTCCCTGCTACCGTCGCCTACGTGCATAGAAGCTGACATTTTTGCCGCCGCAATGCAAAAAGCCCCGACCATTACTGATCGGGGCTTTGATGGTTGCGAGGGCCGGATTTGAACCAACGACCTTCGGGTTATGAGCCCGACGAGCTACCAGACTGCTCCACCTCGCGATATTCCACGTCGGGGGCCAGCCACCTATCTTAGGCACTAGGTTTTTTACCCAACATTCTAATTCTACCACATATGTATAAATTCACAGCATCGATGAATTGACAGTGGTAAACCACCTTCGCCTTTGCTACTTGTTTTCAACCAACGTCTCAGATGCCACAGAGGGCAACCTTTCCTCTGGAGCCGTAGCTTTCTTCTGGGCTTTCTCAGCCTTCTTTTTCTTCTTATCTAGTTCTCGTTGACGTTTTTCAAACTGGTAGTTTGGCTTGGGCATCAGGCGATTCCTTTTGTTGAGTTATTCCGTTCACCATACCTCATATGAAACGTTAGAAGTGGCTCCGGTTTTTTGAACAAGTAGCTAAGCGAGATCTTTCCGTAAAAATGGCCCTGGGACAGGGCCGAATTTGGAGAGATCTATGAGCATCAAATCAAGACGTAAACACAGCGCCACCTTCAAAGCCAAGGTCGCACTCGAGGCGGTGCGCGGTGAGTGCACCGTGGCTGAGCTGGCTCAGCTGTATAAAGTCCACCCCAGCCAGATTGCCGATTGGAAGCGGCTACTGCAGGAGCTGGCTGCCGATGTCTTCGGTGCAGCGCTGGCTCCCGCAGCACCTGCGGTGGATCTCAAAAAGCTGCATGCCAAAATTGGACAGCTGACCTTGGAGAAGGATTTTTTGCACGGTGCGCTGAGCAAGGCGGGATTGCTCAGCGACAAGCGATGATTGACCGTCGCCATGGCCTGCCAATCAGTCGCCAGGCACAGCTCATGCGCATCAGCCGAGGCTCTGTCTATTACCGCCGCAAGCCACCATGTGATGGCCAAGTGCAGTTGATGCACAGCTTGGATGCTTTGCATGTGGCCCATCCCTTTGCAGGCTCCCGCATGCTCAAAGGGCTGCTGCAGCGTCAGGGGCATTGAGTGGGCCGCAGGCATATACGGACGCTGATGAAACGCATGTGCATGACACCGCTGTATTGCAAGCCCCGCACCAGTGCGCGTCATCCGCAGCACAAGGTCTATCCCTATCTGCTGCGCAACAAGACGGTCACGCATGCCAATCAAGTCTGGGCCATGGACATCGCAAGGGGGCTTGGCGTGACAACGTCTTTGTGGAGCGCCTGTGGCGTTCCATCAAGTACGAAGAGGTCTACCTTAAAGCCTATGACAGCGTGCGTGCCGCACGCTGTGGAATTGCGAAATACGTGCACCAAGCCACCCCTGATGAGGTGTACTTTGCAGCATTGCCGTTTGCACCAATGCAAGCTGCATAGTCCCGAGGACCTCGCTTAGGCACTGGGTTGAGTTGTTCAAACCACTGGGACCACTTCTGTTCAAGAGGCCTTAACTCAGCCAGAGGCGTTTTAAATGAAGCGAGTTGCTAATCCACGCCAGCCTGACAAGGACAAGGATCCGCATCGACTAGGACTAGGTCGTGCAGGAGCTGGGCAGCATGGGCCCGTGTCCTGCAAACCTGCCCGCATACGACAAACTGCAACGCGGCGGCTTAGTGGGCCGGACGCGCGTGGTGGACTTCGTACAGGAATCCAGCTCGAAGTGGAAATAGGAAGACAACTGGGACTTTGTTCTGCGCGACAGGCGCCCTATCTCTGATCACCTCTGGAAGGGAAAGCCCAGTTCTTCAACACACCCAACGACGTGTTTGCAGTCACAGAGCTTCGACTTGTGTATGAAACCACTTCATGAACAAACACTTGCATTGCTGGCAATCTAAGATGATGCGAACATATCACTGGAGAAATGCTGCATGGCGTTCTTCGGCCTGAGCCCCAAGTGCAAAGCCAAAGCCGCAAACAAGCTAGCATTACCCATACTTATTTATCGACTGAGGTCTAACAAGAGCTAGTGGTTTGGGGATGCGAGCAAACTGGCTGCATATATTGATCAAAAGAAAGGTCAGGCTGAGCAGGAATGGAAATCTGTTCCGTGCTAACCGATAGATTGAACCTGGTGCCGCTCTCAGCTACAGCATGCAGGAGCAGACTACGAGGTGCAGTAACCAGCTATAAGCTGTCGTTCATCGCATGAAGAACTCACTTTGTGAAAGAGTTCACAGCCATTGGCAAGCGCGGCTCTTCCCATTGATAGGGATTGCTCAAAACATTGCGCTCCAGCGGTTGGGGGGTCCAGTGGATATCAAGCAGATCAGCTACAGTCCATGCGGCCCAATCCGAACGAAATGGCCTCTCTGAAACGCCCTCTGGCGGGCTTTCCGACGACGGCGCTTGCCAAATAATGGCGGGAATACGGTAGCCGGCTTCAGTGCTTGAGCTGTGTCCTGCATGGTTACGGACATGCCCAACTTCCTGACCATGATCTGACAAATACATCCATGCGACCTTACCTTTAGGCGGGGTCACGGATTTGGTGAGGCGAAGCATTTCCGCTACGATATGATCGTGATACAGCAGCGCTGCATCATACTCTTGGCGTTGTCGGCGCACCCACAAGGATGTGCCTTTGCTTTTCAGCGACGCCTCAATGGCATCTACTTCATCATCAAATGGATTCTGACCTTTGGGGTAACGCAGGCTGTAATGCGGATGAGCGCCCAGCATGTGAACCACAATAAATTTGCGCTCGGAAGGTGCATCAAGAGCTGACTTCAGCTCATCGAGCATTTCCCCGTCCAGAGATACAGAGGAACGCCCCGGCGAGCGATTCACCATCTGCACGATATCAGCCAGCCGGGCATGCTGCTGCTCGATACCGACATCATCGTGATTGCTGATCCACCAAACTTTGTAGCCTGAAGCTCGAGCCAGTGCGATCAAGTGATGGGACTGCGTTGAGCTCGGGGCACCAAAGCCAAACAAGTTGCGCACCGCTGGCAGGGTACTGGAATCAACAGACCACGCATTGCGAAACACGGTCATTTGATCCCCTGAATTCCTCTGTTGCTCTTGAAGCTGAGGTGTCGTTTGCCTTAGATATCCATATAGCGACAGGTTGTCTCGATTAATGCTTTCGCTGAGAGCTAGCACAACGGTCGACGGTCCAGCGCTCGTCAAGACTGGCTTTGCTTGAATAGCGAGACCAAGCAACCTTGCTCGCTCAACATGTTGATCAGCCAAGCTGGCTTTTAGATTGTTAGCGGAGTGAACCCACTGAGTCCAAAATACAGCGGGATGCAGCCTGCGCCAAGGCTTGCTTAGATACGCTACCACACACACAAGCACCACAATCAACGTAAACACTACGAGTCTTTTATCTTTGCGCACGCCCCTGAAGACATTTCGCCCTGTGATATGCCACACAAGCAAAGCGACTAAGGCGAGGCCGCAGCAAATAAGCGCGACACTATGCCAGTGCATTGATAGATATTCGGAGCTTTCACGCCAGTTGGTATTGGCAATAGCACCTAAAACCATAGCCCCCTCTGGCGACGATTCGTACAGCTCCATCAAATAAGCACGAATGGCGCCGTCTAGTGCAAAAAGCATCACCCAGATAAAAGCCAGAAAATGTCGAGCCTTTATCCAAACAGGACTGCGCATGGGCCATGCCAGCCAAATGAGTACAGGCACCATGAGTACCAGCAACTGAGCAACTCGTCGGCCGCTGTGCCCCAGAAGGATAAAAAATAGGGCAATTGCGGCTAAGGTACATAGCCAAGGCCAGGGTACGTGCTTACCCCGCAGCGCAGAGGAATCACTAGTGATCGATGTTTGGGACAAGACGCTTAACTCATGAAAATTCACTACAGCAGCAGAGTACTCTTCAGGCACGGGAGGAATGACTAGCTCACTCTCCAGAACCTCTTGCTGCATCGAACGCAATAGCTTTTCGACCTGCTCATTGGATTGAGCAAGCGAATACTTCTGCTAAGTTATGTGTCTTTAGTGCTGAAGTTGGCGCTAGCGGCGCGATCCTAGCATTTTTTGTTTCATATCAAAGCAATGCTGTAGAAGTTTGATGGGCGGGATGCTGGTGACGGCTTGTAGATTCGCAAGCGACGATCGCTGGACTGACTCATATACACAAAAGTGGACCGCCCCATGCCACGATGCCTTTTGCATCGCTGACATAATCCTGCAGTATGTGCTTGAGAGTTACGAGACCTTGCATAGGCTGGCCAGTGGACTGAGCCTCCTCGATCTCCGATTCGCGGCGGCGTAACCATTCCTGCACAAGGGCACGCCGCGTGAACGTCTTGGACTCTGAGTAAGTCTTCTTTCAAGCGAATTTGAGCCCTGAACGCTACAACGCCCTTGGCACTCTTTCTCAAGGTGATGGGCCCCATCAGTGCTCCATGAAATTCGTAGTGCACCAATGCAGCATTCAGCATCAAAAAACCCGGCAAAACAGGGTAAATTTTTAGTGCACCACAAGGCACTTTTCATAGTATGAAAACCGAACAAGCCGTTAAAAAACAACTAGATAGCAACATGTGGTGCATGTCGGTGGCGCCGATGATGGACTGGACATGCAAATTTATAACTATCTGATTTTCAATAGTTAAATTAACTTCTGAAATCTCATGGTGCACCAATGGTGCATAGAGTGGTCAAATCATCGGCAACAAGAAACCAATTTGCGACTGTCGCTGACCGACCCATAGCTGCCTCTGGATTTTTTTGCAAACAGAATTTGCTGGGCTGAGTGGAAAAAATGGCACCCCCAGCCCTTTGTTCTATTCGGTGCTACCCCAGCCTCGGTAGAGGCAACCTGAGACTGGCCTAACCGCTGATCGGATGCTGCAGTAAGGACATCAACTGAGGTTGTGTGCGTTGACCCAAGAGTGATTCCGATCCCATTCAATCTGCCGTAATTTTTCGCTCGCGGATGATGCGGCCCCATTTTTCATTCTCTGAAGATATGAATTTTGTCAATTCTTCGCGAGATGTAGGAGATGCAGTTTGGCCGTGCTTCAGCAGGTTCGCTCGCACTTCCTGTGTATTCAATACCTTGACAAGTTCGACATTCCATCGATCCAGCAAAGGCTTAGGCGTTTTCCCAGGCGCAACGAATGCATACCAGTTAGTCGCATTGAATCCAGGATAGGTCTCTGCAACGGTTGGTACATTGGGTAAGTAGGCTGGACGCGTCAATCCAGTGGTCGCCAACGGAATAAGTTTGCCGGACTCGATATGTGGCAAAGCGGTGGGTGGAGCTGCATAGAAAGAACTTACGCGTCCGCCCAACACATCCTGCAACGCAGGAGCTCCGCCCTTATAGGGAATGTGCACTGTGTCGATCTTGGCGATGTCGTTGAGCAATTCACCTGCCAGGTGGGCCGCCGATCCCGGGCCGGTAGATGCGAAATCCAGCTTGCCCGGCTCACGCTTAGCAGCTGCAACAAACTCACCCAAGGATTTGATCCCTCTGCTTGCAGGCACTACAAGAACATTGGGGAAGGTCACGCCCATAGTGATTGGCGCGAGATCTTTAAGCGGGTCGTAGCTCACCTTCATGAAATGGGGCGAGATGCTCAGTGGACCAATAGAACCGAAGAGCAATACTGAGCCGTCGACAGGACCATGAGCGACCTGAGCATGCGCTAAGTTGCCACCAGCGCCGGGTTTGTTTTCAACGATGACACTTTGACCAATGTTTTCGGTCAGCTTCTTGGCAATGATGCGTGCTGCGATATCTGCCGACCCACCTGCAGCAAAGCCGACGACCATCGTGACGGGCTTTTTGGGAGGGAATTCCTGGGCGTATGCGCCAGTGAATGGCAGGCAGGCTGCCATTGCGGCAGCCATGAACAAGGGGCGTCTTTGCATGTTGTCTCCTGAGCGAGTCGTTATCAACTCTGTACGAGCGCCGATCCTAGACCTTAGAATTAATTCTGTGAATTGCAATATAAAGATAGACTATTGCATGAAACGCATTAAATTCGACTTGGCTGAGCTGCAAGCGTTTGTGGCCACAGCAGAGAAAGCAAGCTTTCGCATGGCGGCAGAAAGCCTTTGCTTGTCTGCACCTGCATTGAGTCGCAGGGTCGAGCGTCTGGAAGAGGCTCTAGGAGCAAAACTGCTTGAACGAACAACTAGGCATGTTCAACTTACAGCTATTGGCCAAGAATTTCTCACTGAAGCGCGCGCAGCGCTGGCGGGCCTTGAAATTGCGGTTCAGCGCGTTACCGATCAAGCTTTACCTCACCGGGGTTCAGTGACCGTAGCCTGCATTCCATCTGTTGCAAACCATCTCCTACCCCTTGCATTGCGTTCTTTTGCTATTGAGTTCCCAGAAGTACAAGTGCATGTCATTGATGAAAATGCCAGCCATGTATTGGAAGCCGTAGTGCGAGGACAGGCCGATTTCGGAGTGAGCTTTACAGGAAGCCAGGAGCCTGGACTGCAGTTTGAGGTGTTGACACGCGAGAGATATGTTTTAGCGATGCTGCGCAGTCACTCATGGGCAGGTCGATCAGAGGTGGCTTGGACAGAGCTAGCCGGGGAGCGTCTCGTTTCCGTATCACATCAAAGCAGCAATCGATTGCTTTTGGACCAAGTGATGGCAGGATTGTCCGATCAGCCAATGGCGTGGTACGAATGTAATCATGTCACTGGTGCACTCGCTCTTGTAGAGGCTGGATTAGGAATGGCAGCCATTCCCCAGCTTGCTCTACCTGAGAGCCACCCAAAAGTCTGCGGAATACCCTTGGCTGAACCTCAGCTATGGCGGACTTTGGGTCTAATACAGAAACGGGGTCGCATGCTTAGCCCCTCCGCTGCATCTCTGAAAAAGCAATTACTCGCAGTGCATGGAATCAGTTGATCATCAATGGATTCACAATGAATAAATAGATCCCATCATGCATTCTGCTTTGTCCGCTTCTGGCCGAATGCGCCCGGTCACAACCAGACAACTGGTCAAACGTAACCGGCACAGGTGATCAGATCAACCAGACTACTAATCCGCATTCAACGCGCGCTCGCTCTTCACTTGTCGGCTTAGTAGCACTACCTCGTCGTCTCGCCTCGCAAGATCGCCTCGGAGTCTTGCGACCACTTCGACGCCTTCGACAATGTGTCGGTCGAAGGTTTCAAGTCGATCTGCAAGATCGTTGCCGGCAGCGGCGTTGGCTTTAGCTTGCGTTCTATAGGTTGCAGCCCGTCGCTCGGCACTGACCCGCACACGATTGCAATCACCATGGCCGAGCGCAGCACGCACAGTGCGAGGAAGGAAATCCCTGCACCAATATAGGCCCAGCGCATCAGCGGATCGGAGAAATAGCCAGGAGCCTCTATGCGGCCGGTAGCGACCGCTTCGGTCATCCATGTTTCGTAGATGGGTTGGCAAAACGACAGGGCCAGCCAGTTGCGTACACCCCGGAAATAGGCCCAGGCATCCAGCAGCGCGGCCTTACTGGCTGAATAGCTGGCGTTGAACTGCTTGAGCAGCAGCTCGTAAGGCAGGCCCAGCCCCATGCCGATCTGTTTGATGACGGCCAGAATGAAGGGCTCGAAATTGGGATTCGGGCGGCCTGGGTTGACCAGATTGGCCTTTTCGCCCGGAGCAAGCCCTACCACCGAGCCCATGCCGAGGCCAATTTCGCCAGACTCTTCTTCCTGCTTGCTCTCGCCCTGAAACACCCCGGATGGCGTACCCTCAGGCGTCTCGATGAAAACCGTCAGGTAAGAAGTGATCACCGCAGCCATGATCTCGGCCTCGGTGTAGCGGGAGATCTGCTTGATGCAGTCGATCACCGGGGCCAGATACGGAACGCCACGCACGGCACCCGGGCGCTGCTTGCGAAAGTGATGCAGCACGCGGCGGCGGCCGGAACGGTTGCCGATACGCTCCACCCACTCTCCACGGTATGCTCTGGCACCCACGGCCTGGGCCGATCCGGGGTGCTGGTCATAGATAAAGTAAGAGACCGGTGCACCTGTGGCTTCAAGCTTCACGCCACCAGCAATGGTTGCCGTATCCATCTTTCCCAGCGGGTTGCCGACGCGATCAGCCTCCAGCACCTGAATGCGCAAGGCATAAGGCTGCATGCGGGTGCGCGCGGCGTCGGGCAGATTGCTGAAGCAGTCGCCTGACTCCAGGGTGCTGCGCAGCACCAGTTGCTGCAGCTGATAAAAAGTCAGCGTGCTTTCCAGATCGCAGTCGGTGCTGTCCGCCCACAGGCTGAACTCCTGCTGCACCTTGGTCTTCCAGGCCTGGGCGCGCTCATCGCTCCAGCCCAGCAACTTCATGGCCGGCGCAGCGACCAGGGCCAGCCCGGTGCCCACCACGCGGTCCAGATTGGTGTTGATGGCACCTGTGGCAATGGGCGAGGTTCGCGTCAGCTCGCGGGAAGCGCCACGCTGCAGCGGCAGCCGGGCCATGCTGTCGGCACGCGCATCACGCGGAAAAGGGTTCCACCAGCGGCTGGAGCGGTTAACGGACTCGGAATTTTCGGCTGGCCCCATGGCATTAAGGCCCGTGTGCTGCATCAGCTGGTCGGCAGCCGCTATCTGCACACGTTGCTTGGCGCGAGCTGCCCCCCGGGCCGGATCGATGTACGCGATCGCCCTGTCAAAAAAATTGAGCTGCATGCTTAACGGGGTCGAAGATTGATGATGCGGCGGCCGCGCGGCGCCATGGTCGCTTGCAGCAGGCCAATCTTTTGCTGGCACTCACGAATGCCGTTCTGAACCTGCTCCAGCTCGGCACGGCGGTTACGCCTGGCCGTCTGGCCTTGGCCGACCTGGTATTCCTGCGAATCAAGGATTCGCTTTTCGGCTGCCAGATAGCTGGCAAGCCGGTCCTGCCAGGACTGAAGTTCTGCTGTGCTCATTACCAGCGTCCTTTCGATTTCATGGAGGCAACGGCCTTGGCAAACTCAGCCGGAAACTGCTTGCGCGCCACACCCTGCACTACGCCAGCGAAATCCAGGCGCGGCCGGTAAGTCGGCGCAACGTTAGTGAACACAAACAAGGGACGCAGCCGCTTGCCCTCACGCCGCCAAATGCCTTCAGAGCGATTGCCACCCTGGGGCTTGCCCACAAACAAGTCATTTGCCAACTGGCGGCCCTTCGCCAAGCGCTTGCCACTGCGGCTGCGCGTGGCACTGACGGCCTTGAGGTTCTTCAGCGCCTTGAGGATGGTGCGAACGTCCGCGCCCTTGACGTTGCCGTTGGCATCCAGCTTGGCTGCGGCACCGGGCACCACAAACTGCCCAGCTGAGAGCACGCCGGCATAGCGCAGCGCGTTTTCCATTCCCTTGGAGCCACGTTGACCGCCCTCGACCTCAGGCTGCAGATAGCTTTCCTGCGCGTTACCGCTGGTCATGGCTTTGGTCTTCACCAAGACGCGGGCACTGAGCTTGTCCTTGGTAGCGGGCGCTATGCGCAGCGCGTTCAGCGTGTAGCTGGTCGGGTTGTCAAAGGCCTTGTGCATGGCCTGGGGCAGCTCAACCGTCTGTGCCTGCTTGGCACAGCGCGTTAATGCAGTGGCTGTGGCATAGGGAATCAGACGCGCAGGCACCCCTCGCACCTGGTCTGCCATGTCTGCGAGAGACTGGCCTGTGCGCGAGATGTTGAGCATCTGGATCTTCCAAGAAAAAGCCCCCGGCTCCTTTCGAAGTGCGGGGGCTGAGCCTGTTTTGCAGGCGGCTACGGTGGTTTTTTTCGTCTCAGGCGGATTTTTTAGACCTACCTGAATTGGCACGAATTTTGGGGTGTTTTGTCACCTTTCGTCCACTGCTTAGTTGTCACCTCTGGAGGTGACAACTAAGGCTTTGACATGTTTTGACGCTACGGTATCAAACTAGGAAAGCAAACCACTCGTGCCCAGTCTGACTGTCTGGGGACGACCCATTGCAGACATAGCCCTCAATTACGCAAATGTGGTTAGAGCAGGAATCGCACGAGTAATCCTGCCAAGCCAGCTGCAACGATGACGTACACGACATTGACCTTGTAGCGAAGCAACGCAATGGCTGCCGCCAGCCCTATTGCAATCGAAGGCCACTCTATGTGCCCCGCAAAGCCTTGGGGCCATATGACGTGGTAGGCAAAGAAGACAGCAAGGTTCACTATGACGCCTACCACCGCAGCAGTGATGGCGAGCAATGGTGCGGTGAACTTCAGGTTGCCGTGAGTGGACTCAATGAAGGGGCCACCAAGCAAGATGAAAAAGAAGGATGGCAAAAAGGTGAAGAAGGTCACGAGCACCGCCGCCACGGTTCCGGAGAGCAATAGAGACTCTGCTCCGAAGATTGCCTTTGTCCACCCACCCACGAATGCCACGAAGGACACCACCATGATGAGAGGGCCAGGTGTTGTCTCACCTAAAGCCAATCCATCAATCATTTGTGTCGCAGTTAGCCAATGAAAATTATCCACTGCCCCTTGATAGACATAAGGTAGCACCGCGTATGCGCCACCAAAGGTCATCAATGCTGCCTTGGTAAAGAACCATCCCATCTGTACCAACGGCGAATCCAGTCCGAACAGCGCGGCAAGAGCGCCCATGACGCTGCCCCACAGAGTCAAGCAGACCAGTGCAACCGACCAAAATCCTCGCCAAGAAAACTTTGCATGAGGCGGAGTCGGAGTGTCGTCGTCTATGAGTGCTGCCCCCACTTTCTGAGGTTCATTGCCTTTTCCATGGATGGAGCCACCGAAGGCCTGTGGCTGCACCTTGCCACCGATGTAGCCGATAACAGCAGCCACCAGAACGATGAGCGGAAATGGAACATTGAGCGTAAAAATAGCAATAAAGGCTGTGGCAGCAATACCCCAGTGCCATCTATTTTTGAGTGACCTTGAACCTACGCGATAAGCGGCCTGTGCCACGAGGGCCGTTACAGCCGGTTTTATGCCATAGAAGAAGCCAGCAATGACTGGCATGTCACCGTGGGCCATATACAGCCAAGCTAGAGCAATGATGAGGAATAGCGATGGCAGAACAAAAAGAACGCCAGCCAAGATACCGCCCCATGTCCGATGAAGCAGCCACCCCAGGTAGGTTGCAAGTTGCTGGGCTTCCGGCCCAGGCAACAACATGCAGTAGTTCAGGGCATGGAGGAAACGCTTCTCAGAAATCCACCGGCGGCGGTCTACAAGCTCCTCGTGCATGAGGGCAATTTGACCTGCAGGACCGCCAAAACTGATAAACCCAAGCTTCAACCAAAAGCGTAGAGCTTCTGAAAGCGAAAGAGATGTAGGCGCAACCTGGTCAGTCGACCTAGGCAAAGCGGTGTCCATAAAAAAACTCCATAGAGAATATCCAGCACTTGGACGAGACACCGTCTACCCTTGCGGGCCGGGAGGCTGCTATCCCGGTAAGTAAATTCTAGCTTAACTGCTCAGCTTCCCACGCACTCCAATCGTGACACAGGCAAAGTCTGCTTCTGGCCGATTTGTGACTGTCTCTGTTCGACCCTTTGCAGTCATCCAAAGGCTTGTAAATCCTACTTTGCAATGCAAACACCCAAGAAAAACGCCCTCAATCGTGGGGCGTTTTTCTTGGGTGTGTAGCTAAATCAGTAGCTGTTACCACCGCCATAACCATCATTGCCATAGCCAACATTAGGACGAGAGCTGGCACGGTATTCGCGATTGCCACCGGCTCCGCGTCCTTCTTCGCGAGGTTTCGCAAGGTTGACGACGATCGAACGTCCATCAACGGACATTCCATTCAGCGCAGTAATAGCTGCTTGAGAAGCGTCGACAGACGCCATTTCTACAAACGCAAAGCCTTTAGAGCGTCCGCTATCGCGATCCATCATGACTTTGGCCGAGGTAACGCTTCCGAATTCAGCAAAGTTGCTTCTCAAGCTGGAATCGGTTACGGAGTAAGGAAGGTTGCCAACGTAAATTTTGGTGCTCATTGAAGGAGCCTTTTCTATTTGTGACGTGCCAAGGGTTGACGCATCGTTTGAATATGGCTGTGGGAGTGGGAGTCCGTAGCAACCAGATGAAGTTGAGAGCTTGTTTTCAGCTCAGCACGTTGAGGGCTGCATAGACGCATGCAGCCAGCCTTGCGTCACAGCATAGATTTTTGCTGCTTCGGTCGTGGCGAATGTTTTGTCAAAGCGAAAAACACGGCAGTAGCTGCTGTTTTGCCTTGTGCGCTGAAGTGCGAAGGAAGCTTGAAAGCGACCGCAATGGGTCTTATGGGATGAGGGCGTAACGAAGTACTTGCCCATAGCAATAGAAGACAGTGGAATCTAGTTCAGTCAGAGAGCAGGCTGAGTGACCTGCATGAGCTTTGGATAACTCGATTGGCTGCTGCTCGACAGCCAACGGTGCGACAAATTTCGCGAAAATTGCATGTCAGAGGATTATTTGAGATCTGACAGGGCGCTGCGAGAAGACTAGCTGAAGTTATTTCGCAACAACTTTTATTATAGGCCTTTTATATAAAAAATACAATTTTTATTATTTTTTGACCTTAACTTTCTTTGCTTGGTGCTCTAAATTTTGATCGCTACTGATCTAGCTTCGATAGCTCCTGCTTATCGATTGTCTGCTTCTGGCCGACAGGAGCCTGATGACTGAAATCATTGCGGTCACTGCATCGAAGTGACCACGCCGTCGATCATGGCGTCGAAATTGACGTTGTCTGATTTGATCCCGGCAGTTCAGTTTTCGCGGCAAGGATACCCTGCGACGCCATATAAAGTCGCTTTCGAAAATCACCCAGCACGCTGTAAAAGTGCTTGCGGCTGATTTTCAGCGCAGCTGCAGCCGTCTTCACCGGCGCAACACGATGCACGTAGTACAGATCAAACACACGCTTATCCAGCGCATCGGGCTGACTTGCATACGCGATATGGAACGCCGCCAGCTCCGCGCTGCATATGGCGTCCGGCCCATCGGTCCGCAGCGGCCTGGTGCGCGCACCGCTGAGCTGGCCCAGGATGGAGCCGATCTTGGACGGTGGCGCATAGAAGCGGCGCGTGGCCTTCCAGCGCACCCACTGCTCACACAGCGCATCCAGATCCTGTTGCTCTTCGCTGTCTTCAGCTGGGGCTTCATCGGCTTGCGGGGAGGCAGCAGCCAGGCGCAGGGCCTCGGTCTCAGTTTGGTGATGGTTGGTCATTAGCGAATCCCTCTCGAATAGATACGGCGTCCCACGGGGGCGCGATTCATGGCAGTGGCTACGGGCACTGGGGCCAGTGGCGCGGGTGCCTGAACAGCTGGAGCAGGAGGCTCGCTGACAACGGGCTGTTCAGGTGCGAGTACAGACGCCCGGACGGTCTGCGCTGTGGTTTCGGGCTCTGGCGTGGGTATGGTTTGAGGCGATGGCGGCTGCGCGGCTGGCTGTACTGGTGCAGCTTCGACAGGGTCAGCCACCTTGGGCGGCAGAGCCTCAGGAACGGGCACAGGCGCGACTGGAGCGGGTGCAAACAGGTCCAGATTGGGCGGTATCAGCTTCTCGCGCAAACGCTTCCAGTCCATGGCGCTCCATTTGTGCAGACCCAGTTGGTGGGCCAGTGCCAGGTTGTAGACAGACAAGTCCCATGCCTCGTTGCGGGCGCCTGGTGGTTTGAACCATTCGCGTATCGATCGGCCCTTGATGAATTTGATGCGCGGCTGCTCCACCACCATCATGTCGAACCAGGCGGGCGGCAGATCCTGATGGAAGTGCATGGCGCCGCTGCCTTCGGTCAGCTGCATGCGGTTGCTCAGCCAGTCCTTGGCAACGTCTGTGCCGACCGTCCAAAGCTCCACCCCGCCCTTGACCTTGGTACCGCCCCAGTCGATGTCCACCTTGCTGGGCATGCTGCTCATGATGGGCTTGTGCGGACGAGGCGAGCCATGCAGTACCACGCAGTTGAACCGCTTGCGGGCCATGCCGTAGTTGTAGACGTCCTGCGTGTGATGACCGCCCGAATCAATGCCGTACGCGCTGATAGGGATGAGCCTGCCGCTGGCGTGCAGCAGTGGCGTGCGCTTGATCTCGTCCAGGCGCTGCCACACGCTGCCAGGCGCATCTGCGCTTTCGGTGGGAGAGCCCGGCAACACGATGTAGTCGATGACCCAGTGTTCCATGCCCGGCCCCCAGGCCTCGATCTGGCATTCCAGCCGGTCGCCCTGGGTATCGACCGTCATCGTGGCGACCAGTGCGGCGTCGGGCAGCACGCGCAGCGGGTAATTCTCGGCACGGCGGCGCAATTGCGCGGCGGTAGTGGTGGTCTCGCTGTTGCGGTAGCTCAGGGCCAGGCGGGTGTTGTAGAACACCTGCATGAACGAGTGGTCGCCAACCTTGATGGCTTCCTTGGCAAAGGCGTAGTAGCGGGCCATATCCAGCCAGGTTTGGGCGCCAATGGGCATATAGAAGGCCGAGCAGCATGGTGACCTTGTGGCGCTCATCGATCTCGCAGCCGCACTCTGGGCAGACAAACCAGGCACGGTCCATGAAGCCTGTTTCCTCGTCGCGAGCGTAGTGAAAGTTCTCCAGCTCCAGCGGGTGCAAGTGGTCGCAGTGCGGGCAAGGTACGAAGTACTTCTCTTTCGTGCCCTTGTCGTAGAGCTTGTCGATCTTGGAGATGCCTTCGATGCTCGGGCTTGAGGTGTAGAAGAACTTGGCGTCGTTAGCGTACTGAGTGGCACGGGCCTCGGCCAGCGTGACGGGGTCACCTTCGCCGTCAATGTTCTGCTCGGCACGGTCAATTTCGTCAAAGTAGATGTAGGGCGCGGAGACCTCGGCCAGGTTGGCTGCCGAGCCAGCGGTGTTCATGTACAGCGTGGCGTCGCCCAGGAAGTCCTTGGCCTGGGTGGTGTTGCGCGAATCGCGGCTCTTGGCTGCGGCAACGCACTCCGTCAGCTCGGGCACATTGCGGATCATCGTGGCCACCGTCTTCTACTACCTGGAAGAGCTACAGAACCTGGCTGACTTCCACCTGGTAGGCATACAGAAGCAGGTGCAAGTCGAAATGAAAACCGAAGCCGCCCAGCGCGCAGGCAAAGCCCCTGCCAAGCCCGGCAGCAAAAAAGCCGAACCCAAGGTCAAGCAGCAGGAAGCCAGCGCAGCCATTGCCAAGGCCATGCAGGCGGCTGAAGCCCAGCAAACCAACGACTTTCAGGAGCTGCAGAAGGTACGCATCCTGCGAGATCTGCGCGGCCCCGGCGGCCAGCTGCTACCCACCAAAGACCGCATCGCCTACATCACCGAAAAG
This sequence comes from Comamonas sp. 26, assembly GCF_002754475.1. NCBI lineage: Bacteria > Pseudomonadati > Pseudomonadota > Betaproteobacteria > Burkholderiales > Comamonadaceae > Comamonas > Comamonas sp. 26. The sequence goes on along the minus strand of NZ_PEFL01000001.1, from coordinate 1,856,708 downwards.
TTGGGAGATCGCGCCTGGTGGCTTCAACTGCCCCAAGACCCCGCTGTCTCGCTCGATGACATGGACGACGCCATGCGGTGGCAGCCGAGCGCCGATTACACCGAGATCCAGGCACTAGAAGAGAGCGAGGCTTAAAAATGATCACCGCATTGAGCATTCGTCAGCCCTGGGCCTGGCTGATCGTCAACGGCCACAAAGACATTGAAAACCGCGACTGGCCCACCAACTTTCGCGGCCGCCTGCTGATCCATGCAGGCCTGACCATGACCCGCGCCTACTACGACCAAGTCGTGCAGGAGCTCGACGGCATGGGGCTGCTGCCCGCAGACCTTCCCGCCTATGAAGATCTGCAACGCGGCGGCTTTGTGGGCTGGACCTGCGTGGCGGACTGCGTGCAAGAGTCCAGCTCGAAGTGGAAGCAGGAAGGAAGCTGGGGCTTCGTGCTACGCGACAGCCGCCCCATCCCTTTTCATCCCTGGAAGGGAAAGCTCCAGTTTTTCAACGTACCCAACGATGTGTTTTCAGGCACAGAGCATCTACCAGCTCAAGAGAAAAAAGAGAGGGCCACATCATGAACACGCACTTCGCACTGCTGGCCATCTATGGCGACGTGAACATCCCGCTGGAGAAATGCTGCATGGAATTCTTCGGCCTAAGCCCCAAACGCGCCGCCGAAGCCGCGAACAAGCAGGCATTGCCTGTGCCTGCTTATCGCTTGGGGTCCAACAAGAGTCAGTGGTTTATGGATGCAGGCAAGCTGGCTGCGTACATCGACCAAATGAAGGCTCAGGCCGAACAGGAGTGGCGGGCTGTGAGGTGCTGAGTAGCGTAAAGCCGATGCGACCTCTCAGGCGAGAAAGACCTCTTCTTTGTGCTCCTGAATTACAAGTCCTTCGATGATTTAAGCACCAGCCCTGAGGTATTCGTGATGCCCGCCAAAGATGTTGAAAAGCGCAAAAAGGGCTGGCTCAACGATACGTCGGCCATCTATTACAGCGGCAGCAACGCGACTGACGACATAGAAAAATTCAGGAACGCTTGGCATCTCATCTGCAAACGGCATCCCACAAGAAATATGTGACTGCACCTCTGATATCTGTTGACTGCAGGAGACAGTATTTAATTTACATTTAGTTATCAATTTATCATTTGAATGCAACTACCAAAAACCACTTCTCATGAATAACAAAATGTTTAGATCCTTAACTCCAATTGTCCTCACTGGAGCCATTTCCCTCCTGCCTGGCTGTGGTGGCGGCAGCGATGATTCGCCTAGCGAACCCGCGCTCAACGGCACCTCGGCCCTAATTGCGATGGCGGTTGAAGCCGAGGGCAGCAACTGTGCCAACGGAGGCGTCCAGGTCATGGCCGGCCTAGACAAGAACGGTGACAACAAACTAGATACAACTGAAGTCAGTGAAACTAAATACGTCTGCACAGGTTCGACAGGTGCCACTGGCCCTGCAGGTGCTACGGGTGATACAGGCGCTACGGGCTCTGCCGGTGCTACGGGCCCTGCCGGTGCTACAGGCTCTGCCGGTGCTACGGGCTCTGCCGGTGCTACGGGCCCTGCCGGTGCTACAGGCTCTGCCGGTGCTACGGGCCCTGCCGGTGCTACAGGCTCTGCCGGTGCTACGGGCTCTGCCGGTGCTACGGGCCCTGCCGGTGCTACAGGCTCTGCCGGTGCTACGGGCCCTGCCGGAGCTACAGGCTCTGCCGGTGCTACGGGCCCTGCCGGTGCTACGGGCCCTGCCGGTGCTACGGGCTCTGCCGGTGCTACGGGCCCTGCCGGTGCTACAGGTGCTACGGGCTCTGCCGGTGCTACAGGTGCTACGGGCTCTGCCGGTGCTACGGGCTCTGCCGGTGCTACGGGCCCTGCCGGTGCTACAGGCTCTGCCGGTGCTACGGGCCCTGCCGGAGCTACAGGCTCTGCCGGTGCTACGGGCCCTGCCGGTGCTACAGGCTCTGCCGGTGCTACGGGCCCTGCCGGTGCTACAGGCTCTGCCGGTGCTACGGGCCCTGCCGGTGCTACAGGCCCTTCCGGTGCCACGGGTCCTACAGGGGCTAATGGCCACAGCACGCTGCTTTCACTTTCCAGCGAGCCCGCCGGAGCCAACTGTATCTACGGCGGTACGCGGATTACCGCGGGTCTCGACACCGATGACGACAACGTACTGCAGTCCGGAGAAATCACCAGCACAAAATATATCTGCAATGCCTCGCCAACGTGGTCAGTCGTGACCGCGAACACCCAGGCCAACTCGAACTTCAGCTACGTCTCCAACAGTGCAAGCAGACTGAATTTCACCCTCCCGTCCAGCCCTCAAATCGGCGACATCATCGCCATCAGCGGCGCAGGTGCGGGCGGCTGGCAGATTACGCCAAATGCAGGCCAGTCCATTGTTTCCTCCTCCATTAGCTCGATTGCCATGGCGTCAGCAGCCACGGGAGCACCTCTTTATGGCGCGCAATACTCCTCGATCCAGTTGCAATACATTGGCGGTAACCAGTTCATGCCGCTCAGCTACATCGGCAGCATCAGCAACGGTTTCATTTCCCAAGGAGGACTGACTTGGAGTCCTGCCAACATCTCGCTGAACTGGGGCGCTGCCAATGCCTATTGTTCAGGAACTATCAACGGTTCGTCTGGGTGGCGCCTTCCTACTCTTCCAGAAGCTGAAGGGCTCGTCGCCAGTGGATTGCAACACACCGGGGGTTGGAGTATTCGCTTCACCTGGACCGCAGCACCCGGAGGAGCTGGACATTGGGGCGTAATGACTGACGGCAGCAGTTCCTATACGTTCAATGACAGCTACGCTGCCAGCGTGACTTGCGTGAAGTAAAAATGAGAACCCAGCACCCGACTGCAAGTTAGGGTGCTGGGGAGACCGAGCAGTTGCGCTCCCTCCAATTTGGTTACAGCAATGAGCTAAATAAGGGACAAAGCTATTTAAGTGTCCTGAACGACCCTCGATGGTCTACAAGCGACGCTCAAAGAAACGACATTCATTGTTTCAACACGCAGCCTTCAATGACCGCCTGTCGGTCTTTCGCACTTAACACTTCAATTCAGTTCGGGTACATCAGCTGGGTCAAGGTGGGTATAGATCTTCAAAGAGGCCCACGACTCGTGCAGAGAGAATTGCGCCACCTGCTCAATGCTGTAGCCACGTTCAAACAACCTGCTGATGGCTTCATGCCGCAGATCATGAAACCGCAGATCCGGGATGTTCAAAAGCTTGCAGGCACGCGTAAAGCTGGAACTGATGCTGCGATGGTTATAGGGAAAAACCAACTCACCAGCCTGCCCTGACTCAATTCGCTGCTTGATCAATGCCAACGCAGGTTCCAGCATCCGAAAACAGCGGCGATTGCCGGTCTTGAGCTTGGGGTGCTTCACATCGTCCAGCCAGCCAACGCGGCTCCCAAAGTCCACATCAGCGACCTTGAGCGCGGTGATCTCTTCCTGGCGCCGTGAGGTCAGCAGCGCAAACTCCATGATCTGGAGCATGGGGACCTTGGCGCGAACTTCCTGCTTGCCAAAGTACGCCCTGAGCGCAGCCTCTTCCTCAGCCTTCAGGCGACGAATGCGCCGGCGCGGCTTGGCTATGACCTTCAGCCGCAGCAACTCTTGCTTGGCGGCATCCAGTTCCTGCACCAGCTTGTTCATGCCATACCGAGTAACAGCCCCAAGGCATGCCTGGCGCAACCAGACGATGTCATTGAGTACTGTGGCAGGGCCTGCCTCCTCTTCGGTACGCCGCCACCTTGCGTAATCAACGAAGTCAATGGCACGCAGATGCCGGGCATCCCGGTGCGCCAGCTTGGCTTTCTGCAGCCGGGCGATATCGGCCGTCTTGGACCGCCCCCATGCCACGATGCCTTTTGCATCACTGACATAATCCTCAAGTATCTGCTTGAGAGTGACGTAGCCATTGATTGGATCCCCGCTAGCCGTTGCTTTCTCTAGCTCGAACTCGCGTCGACGGATCCACTCTTGCGCCAGAGCCCGCTTCGTGAAGGTCTTGGACTCACCATGAAGATACTCACTGCCCTGCCGCACACGGACCTGTGCACGATATGAAATCGAGCCATCTGCTCTCTTACGTTGAGTGATTGTTCCCATGCAAGGCACCCTGAATTTCGTGGTGCCTCAATGTAGCACCGAGTGCGGCACTTATAGGCAGAATCAGGCAAAACGAAGGCCTTAATCAAGGCACCAAAGCACAATTTTCATGCTATGAGCACCGAACAAACCGTTAAAAATCAACAAGATAGCAACATGTGGCGCATGAGCGTGGCGCCAATGATGGACTGGACAGACAAACATTGCAGGTACTTTCACCGCCTACTCAGCCAGCACACCTTGCTCTACACCGAGATGGTGACAACCGGTGCACTGGTACATGGCGATGTGGCTCGCCATCTGCGTTTTGAGGCGGAAGAGCACCCTGTTGCACTGCAGCTGGGCGGATCTGAACCTGGCGATCTGGCACATAGCGCGCGCCTGGGAGAGCAGTGGGGCTATGACGAGATCAACCTGAACTGCGGCTGCCCTAGTGAGCGTGTGCAGCGCGGCGCGTTTGGTGCTTGCTTGATGAATGAAGCCGCACTGGTCGCCGATTGCGTCAAAGCGATGGTTGATGTGGTTTCTGTGCCCGTGACCGTCAAGCATCGCATCGGTATCGACAAGATCGAGAGCTACGACTTTGTGCGCGACTTTGTCGGCACCGTGGCTGAAGCTGGCTGCAAAGTATTTGTGGTTCACGCTCGCAATGCCTGGCTCAAGGGCCTTTCCCCCAAGGAAAACCGCGAAGTTCCGCCGCTGCGCTATGAAATCGTGGCCCAGCTCAAGCGCGACTTCCCGCAACTGACCATTGCCGTCAATGGAGGTATCAAGACCGATGAGCTGGTGCAACAGCAGTTGCAGATGGTTGATGGCGTGATGGTGGGCCGCGAAGCCTATCACAACCCCTGGTGGATGGCCTCTTGGGACGGTCTTTACTATCAGGATGAGAGCAAGGAGCGCACACGTGAAGCCATTGAGGAGCAGATGGTGCTCTATATGGAGCGCGAAGCACGCGAGCATGGTACGAACTGGTATTCAATTGCTCGCCACATGCTGGGCCTGCGCAATGGCCTGGCCGGCGCACGCCGCTGGCGTCAAGTCTGGAGCGATCACCGTATGAAAACCCAGCCGCCTCATGAAGTGATGAAGCTGGCCCGCACCAAGCCCGGCGAAGCGGACTGAGCACTTACTGAAACCATCACCGAAAAAAGCTGGCAGTGTCAGCTTTTTTCTTTCATGCAAGCGGCACGAAAGCCCGCGTTGTGCATTGCCATCAGATGAGGCACGAGAAGTGAATTTACTACTTCGCTTGTCAACTGCCGCTGTTATATTGCACTGCAACATAACCGCAAAAGTGCCTCATGCTCTATCAGATCTACGAAATGCAACGCGCAATGGTCGAGCCATTTGCAGACTTTGCCCAAGCCGCCTCCAAGTTTTACAACAATCCGCACTCCGTCTTCAGCAAGGTGCCCATGGCCCAGCGTATGGCGGCGGGTTTCAATCTCGTGTATCGACTGGGCAAGGATTATGAAAAGCCCCAGTTTGATCTGCTCAATGTCGAAGTCGATGGCGTTGATGTGACCATCCGCGAGCGCGTGGAAATCGACAAACCATTTTGCGAATTACGCCGCTTCAAGCGCTTTTCTGATGACCCGCATACGCTGGAAGCCATGCTCAGCCAACCCGTGGTGCTGATCGTCGCCCCCCTATCCGGTCACTACGCCACCTTGCTGCGCGACACCGTGCAAAGCATGCTCAGCGGCCACAAGGTCTACATCACCGACTGGAAGAACGCACGCACCGTGCCACTGTCCGAAGGTGAATTCCACCTCGACGACTATGTGAACTATGTGCAGGAGTTCATTCGCTACCTGCAGGGCCGCTATGGTCAGTGCCATGTGGTCAGCGTCTGCCAGCCCACCGTCCCCGTGCTGGCTGCGGTATCGCTAATGGCCAGCCGCGGCGAGAGCACGCCTTTGTCCATGACCATGATGGGCGGCCCCATTGATGCTCGCCGCTCGCCGACGGCCGTGAACAATCTGGCGGAAACGCGCAGCTTTGAATGGTTCGAGAGCAACGTCATCTACGAGGTACCCAGCAACTACCCGGGCGCAGGCCGCCGCGTCTACCCTGGATTTTTGCAGTATTCGGGCTTTGTGGCCATGAACCCCGACCGCCATGCCAACAGCCATTACGACTACTTCAAGGACTTGATCAAGGGCGACGAAGCCAGTGCCGAGCACCACCGCAAGTTCTACGACGAGTACAACGCCGTGCTGGACATGGATGCTGACTACTACCTCGAAACCATCGCCACGGTGTTCCAGGAATACAAGCTGGTCAACGGCACCTGGAATGTGCGCAACGAGCAAGGCCAGCCCGAGCTGGTTCGCCCGCAAGATATCAAGAACACTGCACTACTGACCGTGGAAGGCGAGCTGGACGATATCTCCGGGTCCGGCCAGACCCGTGCTGCGCATGATCTGTGCTCGGGTATCAAGGAAACGGCACGCCAGCATATTGAAGTGCAAGGTGCTGGCCACTACGGCATCTTCAGCGGCAGCCGCTGGCGTAAAACGGTGTACCCACAGGTGCAGGCCTTCATCCACTCCCACCAGCCGGCAGCCGCCACAGCCGCCAGCGCTGCAGGCCACCTGAGCAGTGTGAGCGACGATGCGCCCATGCCTGAAAGCATGATGGAAAACTACGAGCCCGCCGAGCCGGAAAAAACAGGTCAAAATAGCCCCCCCGCCCCAAAACAGCGCAACAACCATCGCGCCAGGGCCTAAAGGCTTACCAGACCAGCATGAACTCATCACTGTCCGCAGCCTCCCCGCTTCAAGCACTGGCTGCGAACATTGATGCAGCCCTGCCCCAGACTCAATGCACGCGCTGCGGTTATCCCGACTGCGCGTCGTATGCAGGGGCCATTGCCAGCGGGCAAGCCCCCATCAATCAATGCCCACCGGGCGGCCAGGAAGGCGTTCGCCGCCTTTCGCTCATCACCGGCCAAAGCGAAATTCCATTGAGCGCCGAGCACGGCATAGATGCGCCGCGCACGCTGGCCGTCATTGACGAAGCCTGGTGCATTGGCTGCACGCTCTGTATCAAGGCCTGCCCTACCGATGCGATTCTGGGCGCCAACAAGCGCATGCACACCGTTATTGCCGAGCATTGCACCGGCTGTGAGCTCTGCATTCCCGTCTGCCCCGTGGACTGTATTGAACTCATCAATGCCAGCGGCGAAGCCACAGGCTGGGATGCCTGGAGCCCCGCACAAGCCACCCATGCCCGCGGCCGCTACAGCGCCCACCTGCAACGCACAGGTCGCAAGGCCAACGCGCCGGTTCGCACCACCGCCCTTGCACCCGTGACAGAAGCCACGGCAGATACCCCGCAGCCAGCAGCGCCAGCCACTGATAAAAAAGCGACGATTGCCGCCATTTTGGCCAAGGCCAAAGCCCAGCGCGCCAGTCTTTGATAAAAAAGGCTCTAGCTCTTACCTATTAAGCGCTAGCAGCTATCAATTAATGAGTCTTCATGCCTTTGCACTGCAGGCTCATACCTCGCTCTTTTTGTCGTAAGCATCTGACTTTTCGCCCTGATAGCTGGCTTTTCGTCATCGATTTCGACGAAAAATACAAAAAGTGACGACGAAAAGCGTCAAACCCAGCACTTATCTGCCCTGATTTTTCATGCGGAAATGGCATCAGCCCATAATGTGCATCCATGAACCCCCTGCTCTCGCGACTCCAGCCCTATCCGTTTGAACGCCTTCGCCAGCTGTTTGCCTCCGCACAGCCTCCCGCAGGTGTACGTCCCATCAGCCTGGGGATTGGTGAGCCACGCCACGCTACGCCTGCGTTTATTGAGCAGGCACTGAGCAGCGAACTACAGGGTCTGTCCGTTTACCCCGCCACGGCTGGTATGCCTGTGCTGCGCGAAGCCTGTGCCCAGTGGGCCAACCAGCGCTACGGGATTGAGCTCAATGCCGCCACGCAGGTTCTGCCCGTCAATGGCTCACGCGAGGCACTGTTTGCCTTCACGCAAGTGGTGGTGGACAACACCCAGCCCGGTGCCCGCGTCATCTGCCCCAACCCTTTCTATCAAATCTACGAAGGCGCAACGCTGCTGGCCGGTGCCACGCCTTACTACGCAGCCAGCGATGCATCGCGTAACTTTGCCGTGAACTGGGATACCGTGCCCGAGGATGTGTGGCAGAACACGCAGTTGATTTTTGTCTGCTCGCCCGGCAACCCCACAGGCGCGGTGATGCCCCTGTCTGAATGGGAAAAGCTGTTTGCCCTGTCTGACAAACACGGCTTTGTCATTGCCAGCGACGAGTGCTATAGCGAGATTTACTTTCAGGAAGAAGCCCCGCTGGGCGGGCTGGAAGCTGCGAAAAAGCTGGGCCGCCATGATTTCAAGAACCTGGTGATGTTCACCAGCCTGTCCAAGCGCAGCAATGTGCCTGGCCTGCGCAGCGGCTTTGTGGCCGGTGATGCGCAATTGCTCAAGTCTTTTTTGCTCTACCGCACCTACCACGGTGGCGCAATGAGCCCTGTGGTTCAGACAGCATCTGTGGCCGCGTGGAACGACGAGGCCCATGTGCAGGAAAACCGCCGCCTGTACCGCGAAAAATTTGCCCAGGTCACGCCCGTGCTCTCCAAGGTCATGGATGTGAAGCTGCCCGACGCCAGCTTCTACCTGTGGGCAGGCATTCCGGCCGAATTGGGCATGGATGATGCACAATTTGCCAAAGAGCTGTATATTCATACAGGAGTTACAGTTTTACCGGGTAGTTATTTGGCCCGCGAAGCCAATGGTTTCAACCCCGGTGCCAACCGCATCCGCATGGCACTGGTGGCAGAAACGGCAGAATGTCTGGAAGCCGCTCAGCGCATTGCCCAATTTATTGAAGTCCGTACCCGCTGATACTCCCTCATAAGGCCTGCCACCGCAGGCCTTTTATGACTTAACGATTCACCTCAACTTTCGATCTTTGACCGAAAAAATCATGACGCAACAACTGCAATCCATCATCGACACCGCTTGGGACAACCGTGCCAATGTCTCGCCCTCCTCCGCCTCCAAGGAAGTGGCAGATGCCGTGGAACACGTGATTGCCGAACTCAACGACGGCAAGCTGCGCGTAGCGACCCGCGAAGGCGTGGGCCAGTGGACCGTGCACCAGTGGATCAAGAAGGCCGTGCTGCTGTCCTTCCGCCTCAAAGACAACGCCCTGATCAACGGCGGCGCGCTGAACTTCTTCGACAAGGTCCCCACCAAGTTTGAAGGCATGACTGAAGCCCAGATCGCCGCTACCGGCGTGCGCGTGGTGCCCCCAGCCGTGGCCCGTCGCGGCTCCTTCATCGCCAAGGGCGCGATTCTGATGCCTTCCTACGTGAACATCGGCGCCTATGTGGACGAAGGCACCATGGTTGACACATGGGCCACCGTGGGATCCTGCGCTCAAGTGGGCAAGAACGTGCACCTGTCTGGTGGCGTGGGCCTGGGCGGCGTGCTGGAACCCCTGCAAGCCAACCCCACCATCATTGAAGACAACTGCTTCATTGGCGCGCGCTCCGAAGTGGTGGAAGGCGTGATCGTGGAAGAAAACTCGGTACTGGGCATGGGCGTGTACATCGGCCAATCCACTCCTTTGTTCAACCGCGAAACCGGCGAAATCAGCTACGGCCGCGTGCCCAGCGGCTCGGTGGTGGTCAGCGGCAACATCCCCAAGCAAACCAAGGATGGCAAGGACTACTCCATGTACGCCGCCATCATCGTCAAGCGCGTGGATGCACAAACTCGCTCCAAGACCAGCATCAACGACCTGCTGCGCGACTGATTCACACAGCCGTGACTGCAAGCCTGCCCGCCCTCAAAGCGCGCAGGCTTTTTCATGCGCCAAATCACGACTCGGGGCCAGTCCCCCTCACACCTCGCGTAACAAGGCGCTAACATGCGCTCACTAAGAGGCCTGCGTACAGGCGGCGTAAAGGGATGAGGAAAAATGAGCACCATGGAAAAAATTCTGCGTCTGATGGCCGACAAAAAGGCGTCCGACGTGTATCTGTCGGCCCGTGCGCCGGCCATGATCAAGATCAACGGCATCAGCGTTCCCATCAACAACCAGGAACTGCCGGTTGACGCTCCTCTGGCCCTGCTGGCCGAGGTCGTCAGCGCCGAAGCCATTGAGGAGCTCAAGCAGACGGGAGAGCTGAATTTGGCCATTCCCTTGCAGGACGTGGGCCGTTTCCGTATCAGCGCCATGCGCCAGCGCGGCAGCTATGCCGTGGTCATTCGCTTTATCTCCTATCAGATTCCCTCGCGCGACAGCCTGAACCTGCCGCCCATCATCAGCGATCTGGTGATGGATAAACGCGGTCTGATCCTGGTTGTGGGCGCCACAGGCTCGGGCAAGAGCACGACGCTGGCCTCCATGATTGATGAGCGCAATGAAAGGCTCTCGGGTCATATCCTGACTGTGGAAGACCCCATCGAGTTTCAGTTTCGCAGCAAGAAATCCATCGTCAACCAGCGCGAAGTCGGCACCGATACCGCCACGCTGGGCACCGCGCTCAAGAATGCGCTGCGCCAGGCACCCGATGTGATCCTGATCGGCGAAATTCGCGACCGCGAAACCATGTCGGCCGCGCTGGCCTATGCCCAGTCCGGCCATCTGTGTCTGGCCACGCTGCACGCCAACAACAGCTACCACGCGCTCAACCGTATCCTGTCCTTCTTCCCTGAAGAGGTACGTCCTTCCATGCTGGGTGAGCTGGCGGCCTCGCTCAAGGCCGTGATCTCCCAGCGTCTGGTGCGCTCCGTCAACCACACGCGTGTACCGGCGGTTGAGGTCATGCTCAACACCAAACTCATCAGCGACATGATTCAGAAGGGTGACTTTGGCGGCGTGAAGGAATCCATGGAGAAATCCATGGCCGAAGGCTCACAAACCTTTGAAGAAGCGCTGGCTACCCTGGTGCGCAATGGCACAATCGAGCGTAATGAAGCGCTGTCCTATGCAGACTCGCCTACCAATCTGATGTGGCGTATGGATAATGATTCCAGCCGCGCACCAGTCAGCCCCATGGTCGTCACCGATGTGATGCTGCCCGACGAAGACGATCAGCCGTCCTTCACGGAAATCACCCTCGATGTCAAAACCGCCTGACCTTGCACTGCGCCTGCAGTCAGCGCCAGCAGTCCTGACATTGTTTTAGTTTGAAGCCCCAATCCCATGTCCCGGACCCTGCAACTGACCGAGCAGCTCATCAGCCTGCCTTCTGTCACCCCCGAAGATGCCGGCTGCCTTGAGCTGCTGACCGATGCCCTCAAACCCATGGGCTTTGCCTGCGAGCGGCTGGACAGTGGCCCTGCCGACTTCCGCGTGCAAAACCTATGGGCAAAACATGCTCCAGCGCAGACAAAATCTGCGCAAGGCGCTATCAAAACGGATAGACCCGTACTCGTGTTTGCCGGTCATACCGATGTGGTGCCGCCCGGCCCGCTCAAGGAATGGAACAGCCCGCCGTTTGTGCCCACGCACCGCAATGGCCGCCTGTACGGCCGGGGTGCCAGCGACATGAAAACCTCCATTGCCGCCTTTGTCGTGGCGCTGGAAGAGTTTCTCAAGGACACGCCCGAGCCCGCATTCGACATCGCCCTGCTGCTGACTAGCGATGAGGAAGGCCCTTCCATCGACGGCACCAAGGTCGTTGTTGAAGAACTGCGCAAGCGCGGCGAGCGCCTGGACTGGTGCATTGTGGGCGAGCCCACCTCCGTCAAGCAAACCGGCGACATGATCAAGAACGGCCGCCGCGGCACCATGAGCGGCAAGCTCACCGTCAACGGCGTGCAAGGCCATATCGCCTACCCGCAACTGGCCCGCAACCCCATTCACGAAGCCCTACCCGCGCTGGCCGAGCTGGCTGCCACCGTCTGGGACCGTGGCAATGACTTCTTTCCGCCCACCAGCTGGCAGATCAGCAATATCCACGGCGGCACTGGCGCAAGCAACGTCATCCCCGGCCATGTAGTGATCGACTTCAACTTCCGCTTCTGTACCGAGTCCAGCGCAGACTCTCTGCAGCAACGCGTGCATGAGGTGCTTGAGCGCCACGGCGTTGAGTACTCACTGATCTGGACCATTGGCGGCCAGCCCTTCCTGACTACGCCCGGCACCCTGGTGAAGGCCGTGCAGGCTGCCATCAAGGATGAAACTGGTCTGGATACCGAGCTCTCCACCACCGGCGGCACCAGCGACGGTCGCTTCATCGCGCAGATCTGCTCACAAGTCATCGAAGTGGGTCCACCCAACGCCAGCATCCACAAGATCGACGAAAACATTGCCGTGGCCGATATCGAGCCACTCAAGAACATTTACCGCAAGACACTGGAACAACTCCAGCGCCAGCAAACCACCACAGCGCCCAGCGCAGCGACCGCCCCATGAACGCAAGCACCTCTCCCGCCATCACCGGCAACACCATTGCCGAACTGATTGCCAGCGGCGCGCAGGCGCTGACGGCGGCTGGCGTGGCCTTTGGCCATGGCACAGCCACTGCCGAAGACGAAGCCGCATGGCTGGTTCTCTGGAAACTGGCCCTGCCAGTGGACAGCGAGCTCACGCCCGGCGCGCCAGAATCCGTATCCAATCAGGCTGTCACGCAAGAGCAGCAAGCGCAGATAGCGATGCTTTTGGAAGAGCGCATCCGCACACGCAAGCCTGCCGCCTATCTGACCAATGAAGCCTGGCTGGTCGGCGTGCCCTTCTATATCGACGAGCGCTCCATCGTCCCGCGCAGCTTTATTGCCGAGTTGCTGGCCGACGGCAGCATCGACGACTGGCTGAGCGACAAGACCACCCAAGTGCTGGACCTGTGCACCGGCAACGGCTCGCTGGCCTGCTTGGCCGCCATGGCCTACCCCGATGTGCAAGTCACCGGTGCCGACATCTCGACCGATGCACTCGCCGTGGCCCGCATCAACGTCGACAAGCATGGCCTGCAAGAGCGCGTGACGCTGCTGGAAAGCAACGGCCTGAGCGACGTGCCCGGTCCATGGGATCTGGTGCTGTGCAACCCGCCTTACGTTAACTCCGACAGCATGGGCAAGCTGCCCGCCGAATATCTGGCCGAGCCTGAACTGGCCCTGGCCGGTGGCACCGACGGCATGGACTTCATTCGCCAGCTGCTGCAGGACCTGCCTGCGCGCCTGAACAAGGATGCCGTGGTGATTCTGGAAATCGGCAACGAAAAGCCGTTCTTTGAAGCCGCCTTCCCAGGCCTGCCCATCTTCTGGCTCGATACCAGCTCGGGCGACGAGCAAGTGCTACTCATTACCGAAGAAGCGCTGCGTCACTGGTCAAATAACGCTATACCGCAATAAAAATAAGCGCAAGCAGCTATCAAAATAGCAGCATCAGACAAAAAAGGCCCGGACTCGCCAGAGTTCCGGGCCTTTTTCCATGTAGCGCATTGATGGCGCGTTGATGACTGCCTGGCGCACTTAACCGTGCGCCAGCACCCGCGTCGCCAATTTAGAGATAGGTGTTCGTATCAGACCCTCCACCCGCTGCGGCAGCAGCATGGGCTTGAGCAACATTCGCACCGCCAGATCCGCGGGCAGGCGGCTGCTGATCAGCTCGTATATACGTTGCGCCATCTCTTCCAAGGGGACCGTCGTAGCGGAAAAATACGGTCCCTTGTGCGCCCAGACATGGCGCAGCGCGATCTCCGTATCGCTATCGCGCAGCTCCTTCAGCCGTCCATACAGCGCCTTGGCAATGCGGGTGCGCCCCACCGGGGATTCGTCCTGCATCTCTTTGAAGAACTTGAGGAAGTGCTTGAAGTGGTTCACCTCGTCATTGCGAATATGACCCAGCATCTGGCTCAGCACCGGCTCGTCACTCAAATCGCGCAGCGTATGGTAGTAAGCCGTAGTGCTGGTCTCAACCACGCAGCGCGCCACCAGTTCTAGCCGCTGATCGGGGTAGAGCTCTTCCATGGTGCACAGCTGCGAATACTCGGCAAAAAAGCTGTCATAGGCCTGCTGCCAAGGGAATGCGGGCCACACCGCCTCTACATAGGCCCGCAAGGCTCTGCCGTGCTGCAATTCCTCGGCTTCCCACTGCGTGCTTAGCCAGTCCGCAATCTCGGGCCAGGCCGCGTAATGCTCAGCCAGATTAGCGGCATAGGTATCTGAACCTGTTTCGATGAACGAGGCACTCGTCAGCAGGAAGAACAAATCTTCATTGCCCTCAACGACTGTGCGCTCAATGGCCGAAAAGTCTATGTCCTCAACGCGCCAATGTGCGGCGGTCTTTGGTGTATGTGACACGTTTTGCTGCATTCGTTGCTGAACCCAGAGCTGTAACGGACTAAAAGATACGCGATCTTGCCAAGACAAGCACCTTTATTGCGTCAGATTTCACCGACATTACAGGCGAATAACAATTTGAGCTACGCGCCATCGCTTGCTTTGTACCAGCGAAATCGACGGCTGAACACTGCCTTATCACGGCAGCCTATTTCACGGGGCCGCAGGCTGGCATCCAATCACTGGGATAATCACTACCAGTCATGATCAGCCTCAAGAACATCACGCTGCGCCGCGGCACCAAAGTCCTGCTCGACCAGGTTAGCACCACCATCAACCCGGGAGAATCCGTGGGCCTCGTTGGCCGTAACGGTGCGGGCAAGTCCAGCCTGTTTGCTCTGCTCAACGGCAGCATCAGCGAAGACGGTGGTGATTTCTTCATCCCTCCGCAATGGCGCATGGCCCAGGTGGCCCAGCACATGCCAGAGACGGACGAGTCCGCTACCCAGTTTGTGCTGGATGGCGACACACGTCTGGCCGAGCTGAACGCCAAGCTGGCCGTAGCCGAAGCCTCTGAAGACGGCATGGAAATCGCCCAGGCCTATATCGACTTAGGCGATGCCGGTGCCCATGATGCGGAAGCACGCGCCCAAGCGCTGATTCTGGGTCTGGGTTTCAAGGTCTCGGAGCTGAGCCACCCCGTCAACAGCTTCTCGGGCGGCTGGCGCATGCGCCTGCAACTGGCCCGCGCGCTCATGGCGCCAAGCGACCTGTTGCTGCTGGACGAGCCTACCAACCACTTGGACTTGGACGCTCTGGTCTGGCTAGAAGCCTGGCTCAAGCGCTACAGCGGCACGATGATCGTCATCAGCCACGACCGCGAGTTCCTGGACGCCATCACCAACGTCACCCTGCAAATTCAGGGTGGCCAGATCAACCGCTACGGCGGCAACTACTCGCGCTTTGAAGAGCTGCGCGCCCAGCAGCTTGAGCTGCAGGCCGCCAGCTTTGCCAAACAGCAAGAGAAGATGGCGCACCTGCAGAAGTTTATTGACCGCTTCAAGGCCAAGGCCAGCAAAGCCAAACAGGCACAAAGCCGGGTCAAGCAGCTCGAGCGCATGGAAAAGATCGGCCCTGTGCTGGCCGAAGCCGAATTCACCTTCGAGTTCAAAGAGCCAGCGAGCTTGCCGAACCCGATGCTGGCCATCAGCGATGCCTCTTTTGGCTACACCGATGAAGAAGGCAACCAGACCACCATCCTGCGCGGCGTCAACCGCTCGGTGCTGGCCGGTCAGCGTATCGGTATCTTGGGCGCCAACGGTCAGGGTAAGTCGACCTTGGTCAAGACCATTGCCCGCGAGATGAAGCAGCTGGCAGGTGAAGTCACCGAAGGCAAGGGCCTGAACATTGGCTATTTTGCCCAACAAGAACTGGACGTGCTGCGCCCCAGCGAAAATCCGCTGGAGCACATGATCCGTCTGGCCCGCGAACTCGGCGCCGCAGCCCCTGCCGCCAGCCGCGAGCAAGATCTGCGCACCTGGCTTGGCACCTTCAACTTCAGCGGCGACATGGTCAAACAGGCCGTGGGCAGCATGAGCGGTGGCGAAAAAGCCCGCCTGGTGCTGGCCATGATCGTCTGGCAGCGCCCCAACCTGCTGCTGCTTGACGAACCTACCAACCACCTGGACCTGGCCACCCGCGAAGCGCTGGCGATGGCAATCAACGACTTTGACGGCACCGTCATGCTGGTATCGCACGATCGTTCGCTGCTGCGCTCGGTCTGCGAAGACTTCTGGATGGTTGGCCGCGGCGTTGTGGGCCCCTTCGATGGCACGCTGGACGACTACCAGCGCTACCTGCTGGACGAATCCAAGCGCCTGCGCGAAGAAGCCCGTCAGGCAGAGAACAATGCCCGCACTGAAAAGCCTGCGGAAGTTCAGGCTCCGGAGCCTGTAGCGCAAGTCGTACAAGCAGTTGAAGCTCCTAAAGTAGAAGCTATTGCCGTCGCTGCTGCTGCAACCGCCGCCATGGCTGACCCCAAGGAAGCCCGCCGCCTGGCCGCCGCCGCGCGCCAGCAGCTGGCCGACAAGACCAAGCCTTTCAAGAAAGAGTTGGAGCAGATCGACAAAAAACTGCCTCAGCTCAACACCCAGCGCAACACGCTGGAAGAAAAGCTGGCCACATCCGGTCTGCCCGCTGGCGATATCGTCGAAGCAGGCAAGCTGCTGAGCAATGTGAATGGCGAAATCGAGCAGCTGGAAGAGCGCTGGCTTGAACTGTCGGAGCAAATCGAGGCGCTGACTACCGAAGTTTGCTAAGCGCCTTCAGCATTAGCCCGTAGTACTAAAAATAGCGGCCAACCTATGCCAGTCATAGGAAGGCCGCTATTTTTTTGAGTTCTCAAAAAACATCACTAAACGCGGGTTTCATTTACTTGCTTAATTAATTCAGCTTGCTGTCAACCAGCAGTCAGAACCACACGTTGAACACTCAAAGGAGTGAACTGCAATGACCAACACTGTGACCGACACCGCCCAAGCACTGCCCACAAAGGCTGCCGCAGCTATGTCCTCGATGGCTTGGCCCTGGGATGAACGCGATCGCAAGCGTGCCCCTGCCGCAGCGTGATTCCGGACTCGATAAAAATATTTTAAAAATTTTCAAAAGCTGTCAACCAGCTGAATCTCTCAAGCGTTGTACAGGCATACAGGAGAACTTTCCCATGCAAATCCTCAACATCATGAACATCTGGCCCGAAGACGAACGCGATCGCAAGCGCTAAGCGCTCATCCGCAATACGGCGCAATATGCGCTGACTATTGCAGCCAGGTGCCAAGGCAGTCGGCACTGACAGGCCACTGAAACACAAGCCTCACTGCCGCTCTGCAAGCCACTTCAAAGTGGCACAACCGCCAAAACCCGCAAGAATCATTTCTGCGGGTTTTGTCATTTCTGCGTCTGATTTACCAAACTTGAGTCTTTTAGACCTCTAGCACTTACATCACAAGCGCAAGCAGCTACAAGAAAAGGAGCCGAAGCTCCTTTTTGTTCGATGCCTGAAAGGCTTAGTGCATGTGCAGGCCGCCGTTGACCGAGAAGTCTGCGCCGGTGGAGTAACCACCTTCTTCCGAAGCCAGCCACGAAATGATCGAGGCGATTTCAGAAGGCTCACCCAGACGCTTGACGGGCACGCCCGACACGATCTTGTCCAGCACATCGGAGCGAATGGCCTTGACCATGTCGGTACCGATATAGCCAGGGCTGACCGTATTCACTGTCACACCCTTGGTTGCCAGCTCTTGCGCCAGCGCCATGGTGAAACCATGCATGCCGGCCTTGGCTGCCGAGTAGTTGGTCTGACCGGCCTGGCCCTTGGCGCCATTGACCGAGCTGATGTTGATGATGCGACCCCAGCCCTTTTCCGACATGTCTGCCACCACTTGCTTGGTGACGTTGAACATGGAGTTCAGGTTGGTTTCAATGACTTGCTTCCAGTCGTCTGGAGTCATCTTGATGAACATGCGGTCACGTGTAATGCCCGCGTTGTTCACCAGCACATCAATGTTTCCATGCTCGGCCTTGGTCTTTTCAAAGGCTTCAACGGTGGACTCCCAGTCCCCCACGTTGCCGACCGAGGCATAAAACGTGTAACCCAAATCCGCTTGCTCTTTCAACCACTTCTCGGCATCACGCGATGGGCCGCAGCCCGCGATGACCTTGAAGCCGTCTTTATGCAAACGCTGGCAGATTGCGGTCCCGATGCCGCCCATGCCACCCGTGACGTACGCTACTTTCTGACCCATTCATCTCTCCTGTCAATCAATCAATGGTTATTTCACGATCACTATTAACGACAAACATTATTTAGTTTTTGTTTATCGTTATGGACGCCACACACCCTGCACTCTGGCCATTCCAGTATGCAACGTGGTTCGTCCGACTGCGCCCGCAACAGCTATTTTTGTCTCGTGATCTTCCCTTAGGTAGATACGAAGCAGCCGTCTGAGGGCAACTCAGACCACGCCAGCTGGCGTGGCCTCAAACAGGTTTAGCAGGCTTCAACAGCCATGGCAACGCCCATGCCGCCGCCAATGCACAGACCCGCCAAGCCCTTCTTGGCACCACTGCGCTGCATCTCATGCAGCAAAGTCACCAGAATGCGACAGCCAGATGCACCGATGGGGTGACCAATCGCGATGGCACCGCCGTTGACGTTGACCTTGGTCTTGTCCAGACCCAGCTCGTTGTTCACGGCGCAGGCCTGTGCAGCAAAAGCTTCGTTCAGTTCGAACAGGTCCACATCGCCTGCCTTCCAGCCAGCGCGATCCAGCGCCTTGCGGGCGGCATAGATGGGGCCCAGGCCCATGACTTCAGGAGCCAGGCCGCTGGTGGCGTACGAAACGATCTTGGCCAGAGGCTTCAGGCCCAGAGCCTTGGCCTTGGCAGCAGTCATCACCACCACCGCAGCAGCGCCGTCGTTCAGACCGGATGCATTGCCTGCCGTAACCGAGCCGGCCTTGTCGAAGGCGGGGCGCAGCGTGGCCAACACATCGGCATTGGTCTTGCGGTTGATGTATTCGTCCGCATCAAAAACTACGGGACCGCCCTTGCGCTGGGGAATCACCACGGGAACGATTTCGCTCTTGAATTTGCCCGCATCTTGCGCAGCCGCTGCCTTTTGCTGGCTGGCCAGCGCCAGCGCATCTTGCTGCTCGCGGCTAACGCTTTTTTCCTTGGCCACGTTTTCAGCGGTAATGCCCATGTGGTACTGGTTGTAAACGTCCCACAGACCGTCCACGATCATGGTGTCGACCATCTTCCAATCGCCCATGCGCTGGCCATCACGCGAACCGGGCACAGCGTGGGGAGACAGGCTCATGTTTTCCTGACCACCGGCCACCACGATTTCACTGTCGCCCGTAGCCACAGCCTGCGCGGCCAGCATCACGGCTTTCAGACCAGAACCGCAGACGGCATTGATCGTCAGCGCAGGAGTTTCCTTGGAAATGCCAGCAGCCATCATGGCCTGACGCGCGGGGTTCTGACCCACGCCAGCCGTGAGTACCTGGCCCATGATGACTTCGCCCACTTGATCCTTACCCACATTGGCGCGCGCCAGGGCTTCGGTAATCACGGTTGCACCCAGCTGGGTCGCAGGAATCTTGGCCAAAGAGCCGCCAAACTTGCCCACCGCCGTACGCACGGCGGAAACGATAACGATGTCTTCCATTGCTGACGAACCTTTCTAGGTTTCTTACAAGTGATGCATGCTGCGGGCCGCATCTTGTTCATCGCAAAACCCGCATCCTCTTATCTACCACAGTGCTATTGCAGCACTGCGGCATGAAGCCTTAGCGTCTTCAAACTTTGGCCAGGACGTAGCGGCCTGGCGCATCTTCGATAGCGGCATAGTCCTTGGCACGGCCATAAGTCTTGGGGGCCGCGACTTGCTTGCCTGCGTGGCTGCCCAGCCAGGCGCTCCAGTCCGTCCACCAACTGCCGGGGTACTCCGTCGCACCCTTCATCCAGTCGCCAAACGTGGCCGGAAATTCACCATCCTCACGCAGCCAGTGGCTGCGTTTGTTCTTGGCGGGCGGATTGATAACGCCAGCAATATGGCCCGAAGCCCCCATGACAAAGCGCAGATCGCCGCCCAGCACCTGGGTCGAGGCATAGGCCGCGCTCACCGGCACGATATGGTCTTCACGCGAGCCATAGACATAGACCGGCAGCTTGACCGCGCTGATATCCACCGTCTCGCCGCACACCGTCAGCGCGCCGGACTTGGTCAGATTGTTTTCCAGATAGAGGTTGCGCAGGTACCAGGCGTAGAACGGGCCGGGCAGATTGGTCGAGTCGCTATTCCAGTACAGCAGGTCGAACGGGGGCGGTGTCTCGCCCTTGAGATAGTTGCCCACCACATAGTTCCAGACCAGATCATTGGGGCGCAGAAAGCTGAAGGTCGAAGCCATGTCCTGGCCCTTCATCAAACCGCCCTTGCCCATTTGCATCTCGCGCAGGCGCACCATGTTTTCGTCGATAAAGATATCGAGAATGCCGGTGTCGCTAAAGTCCAGAAGCGTGGTCAGCAGCGTCATGCTGGCCACCGGGAACGGTGTGACCTCGGTTTTGACCGTGGTCTTGCTGGCGGTCTTGGCCGCAGCACTGCGGCTACGAGTGGGCTTGACTGCAGGCTGACCATGCTCACGGTTATGGCGCGCTGTCAGCACCGCCATGGCCGTGGTCAGCATGGTGCCACCCACGCAAAAGCCCAGTACATTGATTTGCCGCGCAGCGCAGATATCCTGCACCGTGCTCACGGCCTTGAGGACGCCGTTTTCGATGTAATCGTCCCAAGTCGCGCCGCTCAGGCTCTCGTCGGGATTGCGCCAGCTGACCACAAACGTGTGGTGCCCTTCGCTGACTGCGTAGCGAATGAGGGAGTTGTCAGGCTGCAGATCCAGAATGTAGAACTTGTTGATGCAAGGCGGCACCATCAAGAACGGCTTTTCATAGACCTTGGCCGTCAGCGGCTTGTATTCGATGAGCTGGAACAACTCGTTCTCAAACACCACTGCGCCTTCGGTCGTGGCCACGTTCTTGCCCACGGTGAACAGGCTCTCGTCGGTCATGGAGACATGACCTTGGCGCATGTCAGCCAGCAGGTTCGAAATGCCCTGCGCCAGACTCTCACCCTTGGTTTCGACAATCTTGTTCAGCGCATCCGCATTGAGCGCCAGAAAATTGCTGGGTGCCATGGCGGCCACCCATTGTTCTACAGCAAAGCGCACGCGGCTGCGGGTTTTATCGTCGCCCTGCACGGCTTCGGCCATGCCTGTCAGCATGCGGCTGCCCAGCAGATAGTTGGCCGCGGCCATGGCGGCCACGGGGTTAGCGCTCCACTCGGGCTTGGAAAAGCGCTTGTCTTTGGCCAGCATGGCCTGAATCGTCTGCGCGTCGCTCAAAGACTGAAAGGCTTTGACATATTCCTGCTGCAAGCCTTGCAGCTTGGGTGCATCAAACTGCACGGACTGGCCGACAGCCCCCGCCATTTGCGGCATGGCAGATTTCAGCGCTTCCATCATCCCGCCCCATGATTGGGGGGTGCCACCCAGACCAGGCATGCTGGCCAAGCCTGAAGGGGCGCTTGCCTGCAATTGCTGAAGCGTCTGGAGGCTTTTGCCCCACTGCTCCTGCCAGAATTGTTGAATAGATTGGCCTGCTTGGCCCCAGCTCGGGTCAAAATTCATGCTTACATCCTCATCAAGGCAAGCGACCGGCGATCTCAGGGTCAGGGGCGCTTGCGGAATCTGCAATACGGCTCACACGGCGGAATTGTCACCTATGCGCCTGTCAGTTCTGATGAGTATTTTTGGCATTTCGCCGATATGAAGCCGTTTTGACACAAACAACACATGCACCCGTTTCAGGGCTGGTGCTTTATGGGAGCTCCATGTACCTCGTTGCAATCGCCTGGATGTACGTTGTCTTGATGATGACAATTGCCGAAGCGGCCAGCCCTGGCGGCACCCTGCTGGGTGCGTTTTTTACATTTCTTCTTTATGGTTTGCTGCCGCTTTCCATCCTGCTCTATATCCTCGGAACCCCTGGCCGCAAGCGCCGTATCAAAGCCCTGCAGGAGCAGGAAGCACTAGCTGCAGCACAAGCCAAAACAAGTGCCACTGCAGGCCCTCAATCAGGCATCTCGCCAGATGCTGGCGGCCAGTCGCCCACTGCTTCCCAGACGCCCCGCATCACGCCTGTGCGAGAAGAAACGTGAGGCATTTCTGACCGTGCACCAGGGCTCGCTGCCATCGTTACCAAAGATGGCAGTCATGCCTAATACCTCAAGCCGCTGACGCGCAAGTTGCGGCAAATTGGCCAAATATTTGGTATTAAGTATCGATATAGGTACAAAACATTGCGCCGCAGCGGGGTCATGGGCCACAAAGATGTCGCGGACCTCTGCGCCCACTTCAAAAAACTCTGGCCCTATGCAGGGGCCTAGCCAGACCTGAGTGTGTGCCGCAATCTGGCTCACTTCTTTTTTGATAGCTGGTAGCGCCTGCTGCGCTTGCACTTTCTGGCAAAAAGACTCAAAAAGGCTCTCCAGCACGCCCCCCGCCAAAGGGCCATCAGCCGCGGCTCTTGAAGGCGGCATACCCGCCAGCCCCCGCCAGCCCGCATGGGCCGCGCCCACGACGAAGCCTGAATCATGGGCAAGCAATACTGGCAGGCAGTCCGCCACCATGATGGTGCAGACCACGCCAGCATCGCTCGTCACGCAGGCATCAAACGCTGCGCCATTGGCGCTGGCGACATTGCCTGCATCCAGCGCCAACACATCCACACCATGCACCTGCTGCAAAAACGCGGTGCAGGCGCCGGGGGTCTGCGACTGAATGGCAGCGCTGAACAGCTCGCGGTTACGACGCACATGGGCTGGATCATCGCTGACATGGTCGCCCAGGTTCATGCTGCCCCAGGGCTCCTGGCTCACCCCTCCCTCACGGGTGGTACAGACGGCATGCACGCCCGGCACAGCAGGCCAGTCAGGAATCAGCCATGACTCTGGCCATTGCGGGTGGTTTTGCTTGTCCGTCATGGCTTGCTCATCACTCCGCATCAGGGCAGGCCGATGGGTGAGCCTGCTGAAAAGCGGGCAGCGCATTACAACGCTCCACCACGCCCATTAGGCGCGGCAATCCATCCAGACTGATATTGAAGCGCTGGGCGTTATAGATTTGCGGAATCAGGCAGCACTCAGCCAACGTCGGTGTGTCACCCCAGCAAAACAGCGAGGCAGGCAGGCCAGCGGCTTGGCGCTCTGCATCCAGCAGCGCCAACTGGCGCTCAAAAGCTTCCAATCCTGAGCGCGCCCAGTGGGCGTACCACTCGGTCTTGACTTCATCGCTCACACCGACCTTATGCACCAAATACTTGAGCACGCGCAGATTGTTGAGCGGGTGAATCTCGCAAGCCACCATCTGCGCCAGCGCCCGCACATGGGCTCGGCCCAGCGCGTCGCCCGGCAGCAACGGCGTTTTGGCATGGGTCTCATCGAGATATTCGATGATGGCCATGGACTGGGTCAGCCAGTGGCCCCCATCGGTGACCAGCGCGGGCACCAGCGTATCGCCCACATGGGCCGCATAGGCCTGCGCCTTTTGCTCGCCGCGCACCAGATGTACGGGCACAGATTCATAGGACAGGCCTTTGAGTTGCAGCGCAATGCGCACGCGATACGAGGCGGATGAGCGAAAGTAGGTATGCAGCTTCATGATGTATGCAGCATAGCGCGAGCCACCGCAGCAACGGGCTTATTGAGGGCCGCATACGTAATAGCCGACATACGCCACGCATCTGCCCCGCCAGCGCCGTGGCACACTGTTTGCCACATCAAGCAATGCTGATTTCAGCGCGTTTTCCTGTAGAGGACTTCATGAGTTACGTGTTCAATCCCCCTGCCGTTGCGAGCCTGCCTGTTGTGGGCCATGGCGAGCGCTTTCCCATTCACCGCATCTACTGCGTGGGCCGCAACTATGAGGATCACGCCAAGGAGATGGGCTTTACCGGCCGCGAGCCGCCCTTCTTCTTCATGAAGCCTGCCGATGCCGCCGTGCCTGTAGACGCGGATAGCAGCGTGCAGCTCGCCTACCCCACGCTGACACAGAACCTTCACCACGAAATCGAACTGGTCGTAGCCATTGGCAAGGCCGGCAAGAACATCAAGGCCGCCGACGCGCTGCAATACATCTATGGCTACGCCGTGGGCCTGGACATGACACGCCGCGACCTTCAAAACGAGATGAAGAAGCAGGGCCGCCCCTGGTGCATTGGCAAGGCATTCGAGCAGTCAGCCCCCATCGGCGCCATCACGCCTGCCGATCAGGCGGGTGATCTCGTCAACGCCGAGATTTCTTTGCAGGTCAACGGTGCAGACCGCCAGCGCAGCCATATCAACAAGCTGATCTGGAACATTGCCGAAACCATCGAGCATCTGTCAGCCGCCTGGGACCTGCAGCCCGGTGACCTGATCATGACCGGTACGCCCGAAGGCGTGGCTGCCGTGGTCAAGGGCGATGTGCTGGAAGGCGCTGTGACCGGCCTGTCTCCCATCAAGGTACAGATCGCCTGATACAGGTTATGTAAAAACCCTGAGCACGCGCCTGAGTGCACTAGCATTAAGCGTGTCTTGCACAACAAGGGAGTCACACCGAGTTATCGGTTTGACTCCCTTTTTAATAGCTGGTTGCGCATAATCCACCTGCGCTAGCGGCCTGATTTGCTTATAGTTGCGACATGATTTTCCGCAACCCCATCAAGTTCTGCCGCAATTGCGGCACCGCAGTCACCTACCGCGTTCCTGACGATGGGGACACGCGCGAGCGCGCCGTTTGCCCGGCGTGCAACACCATCCACTATGAAAATCCGCTCAACGTCGTTGGCACCCTGCCAGTAATGGACGACGGCCGCGTGCTGCTGTGCATGCGCAACATCGAGCCGCGCCGGGGAAAATGGACCCTGCCTGCGGGCTTTATGGAACTGGCCGAAACCACCGCCGGTGGTGCTCAGCGCGAAACCGATGAAGAAGCCGGTGCCGATATCGAGATGGGCAAGCTGTTCTCCATCATCAACGTTCCGCAAGTCGGTCAGGTGCATTTCTTCTACCTGGCCCGCCTCAAAAGCGCGCAGTTCTACCCCGGCCCCGAGACCATGGAAGCCCAGTTGTTTGCCGAGGCCGACATTCCTTGGGAAAACATTGCCTTTAGAACCGTCAAAGTCACGCTGGAGCGCTTCTTTGCTGACCGCAAGGCAGACCTGCTGGAGCAACCCCTGGTGCACTCCATCGACCTTGCTTAAAGAGCAAACAACATGGTGAAACACGGCCAATTCATGGGCTGGGTACGCAATTCTTATGCTCAGTCTTGGGAAAACTAGAGCATTTGTCTTACGTGAAACTCACTTTTGCAGGCTAAAAATTACTTATGCACACATTTTACGTACTAATTAGCCTGCATCATTTTTGATGCTTAAAGAATCTCTAGGCATGAGGCTTAGGTCATTAAGAGGGCTTCAGGGAGTTATTGGCCGTTAATAGATATTAGGTATTTCGTTCTTTTGATTTCGCACAGTCACTAAACGCCAGCGACCTCTTTAATGTCTGATTTCTTCATTCAAAGTTAAACCACTCAATGAGGCGTCATGAAGGCATCTATAAGCCCCACACTGAAGTCTCAAAAACTGCTGCAGCGCATCTGGGCCGTTGCGCTTCTGGTGCTGATCCTGATGCTCAGCGCCAGTTGCAGCTTTTACCTGCTTTCAGCCGTCCGCGGCTTTGTCAACGGCGAGAGTCTCTGGTCCAAGGCGCAAAAGGACGCGATTTATTCGCTCTCCCGTTATGCGGACGAAGGCAACTCAGCGGATCTAGCGCGCTATGAAAAGGCTTTACTCGTCCCTCGCGGCGACGCCGATGCACGCAACGCCCTCTACAACACGCCGCTGCGCCTTGACCTGGCGCGCAAAGGCATAGAGCAGGGTCAAAATCATCCCGATGATGTCAACAGCTTGATCTGGCTGCTGCGCACCTTTCGCTACTTCCGCTGGGTGCAAGAACCCGTGGCCTACTGGACCATGGGGGACCAGTACCTGGAGCAGCTTGATGCGCTGGCCCGCGAAATCAAACAGAGTTACGAGGTTGGCAGCGTCACCCCGCAAGCCATCAATACCTGGAAGCGAGAGATTGATCTCATCAACCAAGGCGTGAGCGCCCTCACCCGTGCTTTCAGCGACTCCTTAGGAAAAAGCTCGCGCTCCATGGTTGTGATGCTGCTGACACTTAATGGCAGTCTGGCCCTGCTTTTAGTTGGCCTGTGGGTCTGGAACACCTGGAGACTGGTACAGCTGCGCGAGCAAATGGAAATCGGTATGAACACCGAAAAAGAGCGCGCCGAGACCACACTGGCAGCACTGGGTGATGCGGTCATCACCACCGATCAAAAAGGGCTTGTCAACTACATCAACCCCGCCGCCATCGGGCTACTGGGCCTGCAAAAGCAGAGCTATATCGGCAGGCCTATCAAAATGGTGCTGCAGTTCTACACCACAGACTCGTCTTTCAACAGCGAATCCCTTTTGGACCAGCTGATGGGCGAGGCCATGATTGTGCGTGACGAGCAAACCCACTGGGTGCGCCGTTTCGATCACAGCATCGTTCCGGTCAAGGTTCTGGGCTCCACCATGCAGCACCAAGGCAGCGCCACAGGAGCCGTCTTCGTACTACGCGACGTCTCGCGCGAGCAGCAGTACATGGATCAGCTGTCATGGAACTCCCGCCACGACACGCTGACCGGACTGGAAAACCGGGGAGAATTTGAGCGCCACCTGCAAAAGCTGCTGACGCAAGGGCTGCACCAGGTCAAGCCCTGCGCACTGCTCTATATCGACCTTGACCAATTCAAGCTCATCAATGAAACCAGCGGCCATTCCGCGGGCGATGAGGTGCTGTGCGAAGTCTCGCGCATGCTGCAGCACAATCTGCGTGAAACCGATTGTCTAGCTCGCATGGGCGGCGATGAGTTTGCCGTGCTGCTGGAAAACTGCCCGCCTTCGCATGTCTCATCCATTGCCGAAAAACTGCGCGCAGCAGCTCAGAAGCTGCAAATCAACTGGGGCGAAAAAACGCTGCGCACCGGCTTTTCGATTGGTGTCGTGCATATTCCCGGCGACTCATCCAACGCCTCCGATCTGCTGCGCATGGCTGACATGGCCTGCTATCAAGCCAAGGAACGCGGGCGTAACAAAGTCTTTTTCTACACCGCCGAAGACGGAATCCTCAGCCGCTACGTCAGCGAAATGGAATGGGCCACGCGCATTCGCATCGCGCTCGATGAAGATCGCTTTTGCCTGTATGCCCAGAACATTGCCCCGCTGCAAACCAGCAAGCACAGCAACAAACACCATGGCATGCACTTTGAAGTTTTGCTGCGCCTGCGCGATGAAAACGGGCAAATTCTCGCCCCTGGCAACTTTATTCCTGCGGCAGAGCGCTACGGACTCATGCCAGCGCTCGACCGCTGGGTCATCTCCCAATCACTGCAGACACTGGCCCAACAACCGGGCTATGCCAAGCTGATCGACACCTGCTCCATCAACCTCTCAGGTGCCAGTCTGGACGATGAAAACTTGCTGGAATTCATCAAAGCCCAGATGCTGGAGCACAACATTCCACCCGATATGCTGTGTTTTGAAATCACCGAAACCAGCGCTATTGGCAACCTCAGCAACGCTATCCGGCTGATTCAGGCACTTCGTGCCATGGGATGCCGCTTTGCACTGGACGATTTTGGTGTGGGCATGTCATCGCTGACCTATCTGAAACAGCTGCCCGTCGACTATCTCAAGATTGACGGCGGCTTTGTACGCGACATGCTCCATGACAAAGGCGACTACGCCATGGTGGAGATGATCAACCGCATCGGACAGACGCTGGGCAAAAAGACCGTCGCCGAATTCGTCGAAAGCCGCGATATTGCTGAAGCACTGATGCACATGGGCGTGGACTATGTACAGGGCTATGCCATTGCCCGCCCCAAGCCTATGACCGCCGAGTACTTTGCCCCCACACAAGAAAACCAGCTACCTCAGTGGTGCGGCAAACTGGCTTTGATTTAGCACCACGGCAAACCACTGAAAAACCGCGCTCCCAGATGCAAAAACGACGCTTAAGCGTCGTTTTTGTTTTGTGGGCGTCAGCCCAAATTAGCGCGACTTGCCAGACTTAGCCACAGGTTTAGCTGCAGCCTTGAAAGCTGGCTTGGCCTTGCCAGTCACGCCCGCACGCGGGGGCAGGCCTGTGTGCTGGCTCAGCATCTTGCCCGGCTTGGGTGCTGCAGTACGGAAACGTACATCACCTTGCGGCTCGCTATTTTCCTGCGTACGGCGGCGCACCGCCACAGCTTTGCCATCCTTGTTAGTGGTGTAGCCCACCCCAGCGGTGCTGCCGGTGCTATTTTTCTTGCGAGCACTCTGATAGCTGCCATCCACCAAGGGCTGGAAGGTCGGAATCAGATGCTGCTTGCCGTTACCAATCAGGTCAGCGCGTCCCATGTGCTTGAGTGCTTCACGCAGCATGGGCCAGTTGTTCGGGTCGTGGTAGCGCAAGAAGGCCTTGTGCAGACGGCGGCGCTTTTCACCGCGCACGATGTCCACACGCTCTTCTTGCTCGTCACGCATCTGGCGGCGCACCTTGGTCAGGGTATTGCGACCAGAGTGGTACATGGCCGTGGCCGTGGCCATGGGGCTGGGGTAGAAGGTCTGCACCTGATCGGCGCGGAAACCGTTTTTCTTCAGCCAGATGGCCAGATTCATCATGTCTTCATCGCTGGTGCCGGGGTGGGCTGCAATGAAGTAAGGAATCAGAAACTGCTTTTTACCGGCTTCTTCACTGAATTTTTCAAACAGCTGTTTGAACTTTTCATAGCTGCCGATGCCCGGCTTCATCATTTTGTTAAGCGGGCCGGCCTCGGTGTGCTCAGGCGCAATCTTCAGGTAGCCGCCCACGTGGTGCTGTACCAGCTCCTTGATGTACTCGGGCGACTTGACAGCCAGGTCATAACGCAGGCCGGAACCAATCAAGATCTTCTTGATGCCGGGCAGCTTGCGCGCACGGCGATAGATCTTGATAAGCGGCGCGTGGTCGGTATGCAAATTCGGGCAGATGCCGGGGAACACGCAACTGGGCTTGCGGCAGGCGGCTTCGATCGTCGGACTCTTGCAGCCTAGACGGTACATATTGGCCGTGGGGCCACCCAGGTCAGAAATGGTGCCGGTGAAGCCCTTGACCTTGTCGCGGATCTCTTCCAGCTCATGGATGATGGAATCTTCCGAGCGGCTCTGGATGATGCGGCCTTCATGCTCGGTGATAGAGCAGAAGGTGCAGCCGCCAAAGCAGCCGCGCATGATGTTGACCGAGGTGCGAATCATCTCCCACGCGGGGATCTTGGTCGTGCCATCGTGGCTGCCATTTTCGTCGGCGTAGCTCGGATGTGGGCTGCGAGCGTACGGCAGGCCAAACACCCAGTCCATCTCAGCAGTGGTGAGCGGGATGGGGGGCGGGTTCATCCACACGTCTCGTGCGGTCACGCCTTCGCCGTGAGCTTGCACCAGGGCGCGGGCGTTGCCGGGGTTGGTCTCCAGATGCAGCACACGGTTAGCGTGGGCGTACAGAACCGGGTCGCTCTTGACTTCTTCGTAGCTGGGCAGGCGCAGAACGGTGTGATCACGCGCGGGCATGCGGTTTTTGCTGCGCAGTGACAGATTGGGCACAAACTGAATCGGCTGCACATTGGCAACCGATGCACCACCCGCCTTGTTCTGGCCGCTGGAGCATGCCGGGCCCATGGCCTCGGCTTGTGCTTTTTCACCGTCTTCCTTGGAGCAGGTCTGGCCTTGTGCCTCGGCCTGCTCGCTGGTCGTCATATAGGGGTTGATGTGGGGCTCGACTTCACCCAGCTCATCCACGGTGGTCGAATCAACTTCAAACCAGCCTTCTTCAGAGGCGCGGCGGAAGAAGGCAGTGCCACGCACATCGGTAATTTGCTCGACCGGCTCGCGTGCAGCAATACGGTGAGCCACTTCGACCAACGCTCGCTCGGCGTTGCCGTACAGCAAGATGTCGCACTTGCTATCCACCACGATGGAGCGGCGAACCTTGTCGCTCCAGTAGTCGTAATGGGCGATACGGCGCAGCGATCCTTCGATGCCGCCCAGCACGATGGGCACATCTTTGTAAGCCTCGCGGCAGCGCTGGCTATAGACGATGGCAGCGCGGTCAGGGCGCTTGCCGCCCACATCGCCGGGGGTGTAGGCATCGTCAGAGCGAATTTTGCGATCAGCCGTGTAGCGGTTGATCATCGAATCCATATTGCCGGACGTCACGCCCCAGAACAGATTGGGCTTGCCCAGTGTCTTGAAGGCTTCGGCGCTATTCCACTCAGGCTGGGCGATGATGCCCACGCGAAAGCCTTGCGCCTCCAGCACGCGGCCAATGACGGCCATGCCAAAGCTGGGATGGTCCACATAGGCGTCGCCCGTCACCAGGATGATGTCGCAACTGTCCCAACCGAGCTGCTCCATTTCCGCGCGCGAGGTCGGCAGAAACTTGGCCACACCGAAACGCTTGGCCCAGTACGGCTTGTAGCTGGTCAGCGGCTTGGCGTCGCGCTGGAAAAAGGAAACGTCAACCGGGGCGTTCATGTGGATTTGTGGGCTGTGAGCCTGTACGGGAAAGAGCTCGCCAGTGTACTTTTCATGGCCCAGCCTTGCACGGGCAAGGTCTTGCGATCGCCGCTAGCGAACTATGCAATTCATAGCAGCATGCGTCATGTATTCGAGCGATTGACCGCCATTGCTCGTCAAAACTACCTCTAAGCAAGCGCCGCACACTCTAATATTGATAGCGCAAAGCTGCTCCACCCTGACGGTGCGGTCTGCAAAGCCGAGGCCACCACAGCAGATTGGCAGCCCGGCCTCGCTACCTGCTCAAGACCCTTCAGTCTTTTTTACTGCCGGTGACCTGACCGGTCATGGCATCCAGCTTGATCTTCATGACCTGGCCATTGGCCTGCAGCACCTTGACGCTGTAGCTGGTTTTGCCCCAGTCAGAATCCAGGTCCGCCTCCACAGCCTTACCAGCCGTATGAGCGGTCGCCGCAGCAATGGCCTGATTCAAGGACACCTTGGCTTCGCCGACCCTCTTCACATCCTTGTTCTTGGCCTTGCCCTTGTTCTTGTACAGGGCCGCCTCGCCGTTGCTGGCATTGACATGTACATCCACCTCTTCGTTCGCCTGCGTCAGCAGCTTGACCTCGTAATGCAAACCCGCACCCTGCTGGCCATGACCATCCCTGTCCAGCTCGGCCTCCACAGGTTTGCCCGGCACCGTTTGTGCTGCCTTTTCAATGGCCTGCTCCAGGGACAAAGTGGCTTGACTGGTGAGCGCCTGCCATTCAGCCCCTGACTTGGCCAGAGCAGGTAAAGCGGCGGCAGACAGAGACAAAGCGGCAGAAAGAGCGACTACGCGAAATGGATTCATGACTCGACTCCTGGTTGGTTGACAATCTTCAATGCCCGATGCGCCGGCAGCTTTCTGCCAGCCATGGGCATACCCTAGGCTTTTTATCTCGGGACGGCTTGTCCTGAATCAAGCACCCGCATCATCATGCCTCGGTTTTTTCGCCATGCCCGAAGACCCCGCCGGAGATCCCTCATGAAAAAGGCCCGCAGGTGGCGGGCCTCTGCTTCGATTCAGCGAGAGTTACAGATCGCGCTGTGCGGTAGCAATCATCTCGCCAAATTTTTGCGCATTGCCCAACTGATTGGCAGCCAGCAGCGCCAGCTTGACCAGCAGCAACTCAGATTTTTCAGCACCCACGGCGTCAATGGCGGTGGCCAGTTGGTCGTAAACAGTTTCAAGGCCAGCGATATCCAGAGTGTTTGTCGTGTTCATGTTGATTCTCCTCAGACAGGCAAAGCGGCTTTGAATGCGGCTTGCAGGCGGTTGGCGTCCAGCGCCATCCAGCGGGCGCAGATATGCTGATCGGGGCGCAGCAGGTAGGCAGCGCCGTTGGCCATCACGCCATAGCGGGCGCGGCAGCGGCCTTCACTGTCATCCAGTACTACATCGGCACCATCAACAGCAGCCACGCTATGACTGGTTACCGCAATCAGTCGCACGCCAATGTGGCGTGCCTTGACGCCATCGATCACGGCGCGCAGCTCGGCCGGGATGGTTGGGCCGTCGGTGAAGTACAGCAGGTCAAACCCGCCACCCAGTTGGTCGAGCAGATAGCTGTCCGGCGTAAAGCGCACATTGACGGGCGGCGCGCCGTGGGCGGGGCCGGCTTTGAAGAGCAGGTTATCGTCGCCCACGCTGTTGAGCGGAGACTGAGCGTACTCATGCGGGCGCGAGGTGCGCCAGTGGTAGAGCGGGCCGACAAAGGGCTGGCTCAGGGACAGGGACAGCACGGCATCGCGCAGCAGCCTGAAGCCGCGTGTGGGCGGTGCCATGAAGCGTGTGCTCTTGCCGGCTTCCTCCACAATCTCGCGGGCTGCGCCCACGCGCTCGCTGCTATAGCTGTCAAGCAGCTTGGGGCTGGCCGCGCCCTTTGCCACCAGCGCCAGCCGCCAGCCTAGCGCCTGTGCATCCTGAAACCCGGTATTGGCACCGCGAACGCCGAAAATGGGCAGCATGTGGGCCGCATCGCCCGCAAAAATCACCCGACCATGCACGTAGTTGGGCAGGGTCAGTGCCCGGGCGGAATAGACCGAGCTCCAGTCCATCTCCCAGGGCGTTCCGCCAAAGCCGATCATCTCCAGCTGGGCATCAATGCGCGCCTTGAGAGACTCGGGCTTGAGCGCATCTTCAGGGTCTTCACCCGCAGGCAACTGGTAGTCCACACGCCAGATGCCATGCGGCTCGCGGTGCATGAGGATGGTGTTGCCGGGGTTCCACGTGGGGTCGAAAAATGCCAGACGCTCGGTGGGTAGCGGCAGGTCGATGCGGATATCGGCAATCACAAAGCGGCCTTCGTAAGACGCGCCTTCCATCAGCAGATTCATGGCCGTGCGGATACCCGAACGCGCGCCATCGCAGGCCACCAGCCAGTCAGCGCGCAGCGGGTACGGGCCTTCGGGCGTATCGACTTCGACAAACGCCTGCTCGCCCCTTTGTTCCACCTTATTGATACGATTGCCCCAGCGCAGCTCGATCAGCGGGTTGGCTTCTACCGCTTCAACCAAGTATTCCTCCAGAAACTGCTGCTGCAGATTGATCATAGGGAAGAAGCGGTCATCATCGGCGCGGGCGTTTTCCATGCGGTATACGCGCTGGCCGCGGTAAATGCTGTTGCCGTAGCACCAGGGCAAGCCGGTTTCCGTCACACGATGCGCCACGCCCACCTGCTGCAAAATTTCCATGGAGCGGCGCGTAAACACAATGGCGCGGCTGCCTTCTGAGACTTGCAGCTCCGATTCAAGCACCACGCAGCGCTGACCATGGCGCGCCATCTCCAGTGCCGTGGTCAGGCCCACCGGGCCAGTGCCGACGATGACCACGGGGTGGTTCTGCTCACCCGGATGCTGGGACGCCAGCCATGGTTGATGAACCTGGTACTGGTAGTAGATAGAGCGACGTGGCTTTGCGTAAGGCTGATGCATTTTTTTGTCTCCGGGGGCGCTGTTTTGATCCGACCAGTGCACTCGGCACCCAAGTCACTGGCTTTGAGCTGCAGTGTAGAAAAGCGCCGGACCGCCCATGTCACCAAATGAGGACAAGTTCTTGCATTCGCGTAGCTTCAAGCCAAATCAGCCTCTAGCCCTTGAGGAATAAGCGCAGGCAGCTATCAAAACTGAAAATCTACGGCTTCCGCCGGCTCCATCAGCAAGGCAAATAGCTCTCGCTGGCCTTGTACGCCCAGCTTGGCGCAAACCCGCTTTACGTAGGTGCGTGCACTGCTGACGGTAATGCCCAGCCGCTGTGCCAGCGCCTCTGCATCAAGCCCCTGCGCCAGCGCCCTGACAACATCCAGGTCTCGCGGCGTCAATTGCTCAAAGCGCCGCTGCAGCCGGGCCAGCACGAGCCCGACCAAATCATCCTGCAGCGTCTGCCCTGCGTAATGCAGCCGCATGGCCTGCATGACCAGCGGCGCAAAGGCTTCAATCTGTGCAATGGCGGCAGCATCAAAGCGGCCATGCTCCTCACCCCGGTACAGGTTCACGGAGAGCCAGCGCGCGTTTTCCTGCAGCATCAGCAGCGACAGCCGCTCGGCAATGTGCGGCTGGGTGTAGCAAACATGGCGGTATTCAGGGTGCTGCACGTCTTCCGGGGCTTGCCTGTGCAGCCAGACACGAGGCTTGGCATACGGGTCTTTGGCCAACCGCGCCAGCTCGGTTTTCATAATGCGCTGCGAGCCATCCAGCGGGTAAAAGCGCTCGCTATAGTCCTGCGAAATCATGGGCAGCGCGCCTGTTCGCGCCCTGTCGCCCATGCCCACCACGCGCGGCCGCGCCATGCCTTGAAATGAAAAAATGGTGCATTGCGCCAGCGGCACCTGGCGGCCGAGCAGATGCAATATCTGTTCCGCCACCGCATCGCTGCTGCCACCGCTCAAGCTGCTGCGCCCCACCTTCTCCATCATCGCCGTCACATCGGCCAGTGCCACGGGCAGCACCGCCGTCTGCGCAACGGCGGGCAGCAGCATCCAATGGGAAGGATCAGAAAACGGTGTGGTCGAGGCAGTCATGTGCGAAAAACGGGGACAAGCGGTGATTTTGACTGCGGAAACTGGTGCGTGGCCGCAGATGCAAAAAACCGGCTGTCCTTGCAAGGATCAGCCGGTTTGCCGAGGTTAAATCAGTTCAGATGAGTTCTGTGGCTTACCACTCGCCTACATTGCGTATGCGTTGCAGCAGGTCCCACTCATCTTCAGGCGTGCTGGCCTGTAGAGGCTGAGCCTCCATCAGCTCCTGCGCCAGGGGCGGAGGGGTGAAATGCTCATGGCCAAAAGTGTGTTCGCTCAGGGTCTGTGGCTGGGGAATGTTCATGACCGCCTCCTTTGCAAGTAGCTTAATCATGGGCGCTGCGCCAGCTTGTAGGAACCGGATTAACACCACTGTCGATCAAACCCCACAAGCCGCGTCGTCGTGTCATTAAAGCGTCATGACTGAAGCAATCAAGCAAACTGCTTTGTATCGGCAAGCGACCCAATCTTTGCGGTTATGCTGCCGCACGCTATGCCCCAGACTCTTCGTGCCCCCGTCTCCAGTGAACTGATCATCAAGAAAAGCCGTTTCATCGGCTGTGTGCAACCGATGACGGACCGGGCCAGCGCGCAGGCTGTGGTCGATGCGCTGTGGTGCCAGCACCCGGGCGCCGCCCATGTCTGCTGGGCCTTGCTGGCGGGCGGGCAGTCCGCTGCGGTGGATGACGGCGAACCCAGCGGAACAGCTGGCCGCCCCATGCTGGATGTGCTGCGCCATCAGGACCTTGAAGGCGTGCTGGCCACCGTGGTGCGCTACTTTGGCGGCGTCAAACTGGGCGCTGGCGGGCTGGTGCGTGCCTATACCGATGCGGTGGCGCAAGCGCTGCTGCAGGCCGAAAAAGTCACCATTCAGCGCATGCAGATATTGCAGTGCACAGCGCCCTATCAGCTGGAGGGGCTGATTCGCCGCATGGTGGATGCTGCGGAAGGTGCCGAGCTGCTGCAGGTCGATCACGGCAGCCTAGTCACCTTCAAGATGCAGATGCCGCAATCGGCTGCAGACGCCTTTGTCAGCGCGCTCAACGAAAGCGGTCAGGGGCGTATTGGATGGATCAAGCCAGACGAGCTTGAAGATTGACGCCAAGCCTGTAACCCACCTTGCCCCCACTCCTGCTTCAAGCGAGTCTTAGTTCGCCAGTGAGGACTGATCAACCGCCGCCTGCAAATGCAGCAGCGTGAAATACAGCGTCACATCGCCTTGCTGATCAATAAAAGTGCCCACGGCGCGCTGCAGGCGGGCGGCGATGCACAGGCATTCCAGAGCCTCGGGGCGACCGCCGGGAATACGGGCCGTCGTCAGCAGCGACAGATGGTTTTCACGCCCAAAGTCGTGAACCACCTCCAACGCCTCGCCATGCTGGCGGGGAATCCCCTCATTGGCCCAGCTCCAGACAAAGCTGCCCTCTTCCTCGCTGCTAGTACCTACTAGGCAGATAGTGGCGATCACCTCGTGCAACGGGCCTTGCAGCTCCAGCAGGGCGCGGTCCAGGTCCCAGCGGTACTGGGGGTTCGCCTGCAGACCGAATTGCTGGGGCCATTCGGCATTGCGGGCCTGCATCATTTCAACGGCCTCGCGGCTCCAGGCGGCCCAGTCAGTGGTCTGTCCTGCTGAAGGTTTTCCTTGTTCGCTCATCACATATCCCCTGCTGTCAATAGGCAGCATTGTCGGGCAAGTGCGCCTGCCATGAAGCCTGCCTCTGCGTTTCTACCCACGTCATTCGGACGATTCAGCGCCCGCAACGGCAGCCCGATAAATACGCAGGCTTTTGGGGCACGATTTCACAGGATTGCACAAATAACTGTATTTATATACAGTTAAATGCTTTCAGCTAACCCAACCCTGCCGTGCCCCACCCTATTGCGCTCACTTTTTTACAGCAGCTGGCGCTTTCGCAGCAAGGGCTGGGGGCTCAATATGCCTTTGGTAGCGGGCTGGATGGCACGCTGCACGCCATCGCGCATCTGGGCTATGTGCAGATTGACACCCTGTCCGTCATCGAACGTGCCCACCACCATGTGCTCTGGAGCCGGGTGCCCGGCTATGCCCCTGAGCATCTCAACCAACTCTGCGCGCAGGGGCAGATTTTTGAATACTGGTTCCATGCTGCCGCCTACCTGCCCATGCGCGACTACCGCTTCGCCTTGCCGCGCATGCAGTCCTTCAGGCGTGGTGAGAGCCCGTATTACAAAAGCGTTGAGCCCAGTCTGATGGCCGAGATTCTGGCCCGCGTGAGCGGTGAAGGTGAGCTGCGCAGCCGCGACCTCAAAGACCGCAGCCAAGGCGCATGGTGGAACCAGGGCCCGGGCCGCCGCGCACTGGACAAGCTCTTCATGCAGGGCGATGTCATGATCCGCGAGCGCAAAGGCATGGAAAAAGTCTATGTGCTGCCCGAGCAATTGCTGCCAGCCGATACAGACTTGAGCGAGCCCAGCGCACAAGAAATGGCAGCCCATCTGCTGGAACAAGCCATGCGCGCGCATGGCGTGGTGACCTGGGCGCAACTCGTGCACCTGCGCACAGGCAAAGCACTGCGCGCCGCCATGCGTGAATTGCTGGATGCTCAGGTTGCAGCAGGCCAGCTGATAAGCCTCGCTGATTCGGCGCAGCCTGACACCTATC
This sequence comes from Comamonas sp. 26, assembly GCF_002754475.1. Lineage (NCBI taxonomy): Bacteria > Pseudomonadati > Pseudomonadota > Betaproteobacteria > Burkholderiales > Comamonadaceae > Comamonas > Comamonas sp. 26. The sequence continues at coordinate 1,819,369 of NZ_PEFL01000001.1, read as the reverse complement.
TTCAGCCCTCTGCACTGGCACCCAGCAGCAGTCGTAAACCGGCCGACAAGGTGCAGCTGCTCTCACCTTTCGACAATGCGGTCATTCACCGTGATCGCTTGCAGCAGCTGTTTGGCTTTAACTACCGGCTGGAGAGCTACACGCCCGCAGAAAAGCGCATCTACGGCTACTTTTGCCTGCCTATCCTGTGGCGCGGGCGGTTTGTGGGCCGAGTGGACTGCAAGGCCAACCGCTCAGCCGGGCGGCTGGTGGTGCTGAGTCTGCATCTGGAAAATGGCATCAAGGCAAATACTCAATTTTCAGAGCAACTGACGCAGACACTGCAACAGCTGGCGCAGTTTTGCGGCTGCAATCAGGTTCAGCAATAAGCGCCGCCAAGCCTTCGACTAGCACCTCTGCGCTGAAGGAAATACTCTCAATTCAATAGCTGCTTGCGCTTTACATATAAGGGCTAGCAGTCAAAAACAATCAGATTGCAGCATCTGCAACACAAACGACAGCTTTGGAGTACTCACTCATGCCATGCTTGGCGCATCACAGCCAAGGAGAGAGACACCATGAAACAGCGCTACCCCTTTCCCGATCTGAACAGCCTGCCCCAGGACATCCAGCAGCGCATTACCGAGGTGCAGCAAAAATCCGGCTTTGTGCCCAATGTGTTCCTGGCCTTTGCCCGACGCCCCGCCGAATGGCGCGCCTTCTTTGCCTATCACGATGCCTTGATGCTCAAGGAAGAAGGCAGCCTGACCAAGGGCGAGCGCGAGATGATCGTCACCACCACCAGCGCTGCCAACCAGTGCCTGTATTGCGTGGTGGCCCATGGCGCCATCTTGCGCATCTACGAGAAAAAGCCGCTGATTGCCGACCAGGTCGCCGTCAACTACCGCAAAGCCGACATCAGTCCCCGCGAGCGCGCCATGCTGGACTTTGCGATGAAGGTCTGCCAGCGCAGCCAGGAAATCGACGACGCCGACTATGAAGCTCTCTATCCCCACGGCTTTGATGACGAGGATATCTGGGACATCGCCGCCATCACGGCTTTCTTCGGCCTCTCCAACCGCATGGCCAGTTTTGCGGGCATGACACCCAACCCCGAGTTCTATCTGATGGGGCGTGTTCCGCGCGAGAAAAAAGCCTGAGAAAACAAGCAGTCCTGCATGGCAAGTCACTGATGCAGCTTGCATCGACTTGCGGCATCATCTCCTCCATAGCAGCGTGTTATTCAGACTCAGGCTGTCCTTTGGAGATACATCGAGATGCGAAAAACTGCTTTCTGCCTCGCTGGACTAGGGGCCGCGTTCTGCCTGACAAGCGCTAGTGCCGCCGAATGGCAGATGGACTCCAGTGCAAGCAACCGTCTGGAATTCACGGCCAGCTTCGAAAAAGCGCCGGTCACCGGGGTCTTCAAAGACTTCGAGGTGCGCTTTGGCTTCGACCCCATGAAGCCTGCCGGCAACCACCTGGACGTCATCATTCGCACAAGCAGTGCGGATATGGCCAACCCGGACATCAACCAGGCCATTGCAGGCATGGAATGGTTCGACTTCATGCGCTACCGTCAGGCGGAATTCCGTGCCAGCGACATACGGCGCGGGCCAGGCGAGGCCAGTTATCTGGCGCGCGGCGCACTCTCGCTCAAAGGCGTGCAGCAACCGCAGGAGTTCGCTTTTACCTGGAACCCCGCTGACGGCAAGATGGTGGGAGAGTTCGTTACCCAACGCTCGATCTTTGGCATAGGCACAGGCGAGTGGAAGAACACCGATATCGTGGGTGACGCGGTGAAAGTGAAATTTCGCATCCGACTGAGACCTCTGCCATGAAATGCCACCGACATCTGATTGCGGCCCTGGTGGCGCTGATCGCGGCCTGCTCCCAGCCTGCGCAAGAGCCAGTGTCGCTATCGGCGAGTGACTCATCACCGACGGATTTCCCCGCCGCTGCCTATGCAGAGGCTGCCGCCCGGGGCCAGCGCGTGCTGCAGATCGATCCCGCGCATTCGCTGCTTGCCATCACCGTGCGTCGCGGCGGCACTCTGGCCAGACTGGGGCACGACCATGTGGTTGCCAGCCATACGCTGCAAGGCTATGTGTCGCCGGAGCTGGGCCGAGCCGATCTCTACATCGCACTGGACCAGTTAACCGTTGACGAGCCGGCTTTGCGTGCTCAGGCTGGCTTCGACACCCAGCCCAGCGCCGCCGATATCGCCGCCACCCGCGCCAATATGCTGGGCAAGGTACTGCAGACCTCACAGTTTCCATTGGCACGCATCCAAGTCAGAACGCCCCCCAACGCGAGTGGAGAGGTGATGCTTGCGCTGGATCTCACCCTTCGCGGTGTCACACGCAGCTTGAGCGTACCGGCACGAATCAAAGACGAGCGCGACGGATTGCATATCGCTGGCGAGCTGAGCTTTGATCAATCGAGCTTTGGTATCGCGCCCTTCTCCATCCTTGGCGGCGCGATTCAGGTACAGGACAAGCTTGATTTGCGCTTCGAGGTGCAAGCCAGCAAACGTCAGCCACGGAAGTCCCCATCATGATGCTCAGCCCCCTGATCGCTCGCTGGACATTTCTCGGCCTGATGTGCAGCAGCCTGAGCGCCTTGGCGCAAGAGCTGAGCATCGAAACCTCAGAGCAGCATGAAGCCTTCACGGTGAACGCCACAGCCACCATGCCAGTCCGCCTAGCCACGGTCTGGAGCGTGATTTCCGACTACGACCACCTGGCCGACTTCGTACCCGGCATGCACAGCTCGCGGGTGCTGGAGCGCAGCGGCAACCAGGTACTGCTGGAGCAGACCGGAAGCCTGGGATTTCTTTTCTTTCAGCAGCCCATAGCGGTCAAGCTGGCCGTGACCGAATCGCCGCCTGAACGCATCGTCGCCCATGCGGTGGGCGGCAACCTCAAGCAAATGGATGGCCGCTACACCCTGGAAGCAATGCCCGAAGGCAAAGTCCGGCTGTCGTACAGCGCCAGCCTGCTGCCCGATTTTTCCGTCCCCCCGGTCATCGGCAGGCTGGCGGTGCGTCAGGTGCTGGCGCGACAGTTCAGGGCGCTGGTTCAGGAAATCCTGCGACGCGATGCCATGCATCTCTCGCCAGCCACCGAAGAAGCTCAAAAACAATAGCTGTAACCCATTGACAGTATTGCGCCCGAGACATATTTCACTTCAAGTTGTACTTGCGTATCTTGTCGTGCAGCGTGGTCTTGGGCGTGTTCAGCGCCGCTGCTGTACGACTCAGGTTTCCAGCATTAGCGCGCAGGGCTTCGGCGATCAGGGCGCGCTCTATGGATTCAACGGTGGCGGAGAGTGAGCTCTGCGAGTCAGGGGCAGCCGCCGCCTCGCCCAGTCCCATCTCTATACCCAGCGTCATGCGCTCAGCCATGTTGCGCAGCTCGCGCACGTTGCCCGGCCAGTCATGGGCCATCAGCGTCTGCAGGCGCTGCGGAGTCAGCTCAGCCACGGGCCTTTGGTGGCGTGCAGCGGCTTGCAGGGCAAAATATTCAAACAGGCGGGGAATGTCTTCGCGGCGCTCGCGCAGCGTGGGGAGTGTGACGGTGACGACGTTGAGGCGGTAATACAGATCGGCGCGAAACAGCCCTTGTCGACTGAGTTCGAGCAAATCGACCTTGGTGGCGGCGATGACCCGGCAATCCACCGCAATGCTGGCGTTGGAACCCAGCCGCTCCAGTACGCGCTCTTGCAGCACGCGCAGCAGCTTGATCTGCATGGCCATGGGCATGCTCTCGATTTCGTCGAGAAACAGCGTGCCGCCGCTGGCATATTCGATCTTGCCAATGCGTTTTTTGCCTGCGCCGGTAAAGGCACCGGCTTCGCTGCCGAACATTTCGCTATCGAAGAGGGTCTCGGGCAGGCCACCGCAGTTGATGGCGACAAAGTTGCCACTCTTGCGCCTACTGGCTTCATGCAGGCTGCGCGCCACGCGCTCTTTGCCGGTACCGGTTTCGCCCCAGACCAGCACATCGGCCTCGCTGGCCGCCAGGCTCTGCACCGTGCGCCGCAGCTGCTGCATGGGCAGGGATTGACCCAGCAACTGGTGCTGCACGACCTCTCGGTTTTGCAGTTGCTGGCGCAGGCTGCGCACTTCCAGCACCAGTCGGCGGCGCTCCAGTGCACGGCCCACGGTCTTGACGAGACGCTCGGGGGCAAAGGGCTTTTCCAGAAAATCGGCGGCACCATCCTTCATGGCCTGCACGGCCATGGAAATATCGCCATGGCCGGTGATGAGTATCACCGGCAGCTCGTCATCCATGGCACGGATGACGCCAAGCAATTCCAGCCCGCTCATCTGCGGCAGGCGGATGTCGCTGACCACCACGCCCGCGAAACCCGCTGACAAGCGCTGCTGCGCCAGCTCGGCCGTACCTACGCAGCTGCACTCCATGCCCTCCAGCCGCAAGGTCTGCTCGCAGGCCATGGCGACATCGGCATCGTCTTCAACGATCAGGACTTGGAGGGTGTGGTTCATGGGCTGCGGCAATCAGGAGAGCGGCAGAGTATCCACTAACGGCAGGCTCAGCGTAAAGATGGCCCCGCCTTCGGGATGGTTGCCGCCCGTCAGGCTGCCGCCACTGGCCCGCGCAATATCGGCTGACAGTGACAGGCCCAGCCCCAGCCCCTGACTTTCGGGCTTGGTCGTGAAAAACGGCTCGAACAGATGGGTCAGCACCTGCTCGCTTAGGCCTGGGCCATGGTCGCGCACCGTAATCTGCGCCCAGTCACCGGTCTGCAGGCAGGCTATCTCGATAAGGGGGTGGCTGCTGCCCTGCATGGCATCCAGCGCATTGCCAATCAGGTTGACCAGTACTTGCTGCACGCGATTCGCGTCACAGCGGGCCCGCAAACCCGGCACCGAAGGCTGGCGGAGCACCGCAGCACCAGTGCGAGCAATGCGCGGCTCAAGCAGGGCCAGAGCCCCGTCAATCACCGCCTCCAGATCGACAGACTGGGGCTGACCCACGGATTTGCGCGCAAAGTTGCGCAGCTGGCCGGTCATCTGGCCCATGCGGTCGGCCAGATCGGCCATGCGCTGCAGATTGCTTTGCACCATCTCGGGCTGGCCACGTTCCAGAAAGCGCTGGCTGTTGCCAGCCAGTGCCCGCAGGGCCGCCAGAGGCTGGTTGAGTTCATGCGCCACCTCGGTTGAAAGCTGCCCAATCACGGCCAGCTTGCCCGCCTGCACCAGCTCATCTTGCGCAGCGCGCAGCGTGGCTTCGGCCTGAATGCGCTCTGCCACTTCTTGCTGCAGCGACTGGTTGGCGGTTTGCAGATCGGTGGTGCGCTGCTGCACCTTGTGCTCCAGCGCCTCGTTGGCCTGCTTCAGCGCCTGTTGCGCCGCCAGTTGCTCACGCACATGCTTGCGGCGCTGGTAAAGCAAGGCCGCCAGCAGCAAAGCCAAGGCAATGAGCACCCCCGCAACCCAGGCGCGGCTGGTCGCAAGCTGCAGTGCTGCGGTCAGTGGCGATAGCACGGTGATCTGCCATGGCGTGCCCGCCAGCGGACGCGACTGGATCAGAAAGCGCCCTGTGCGCTGGTCTGCGGCTGCACCCTTGGCCGCCCCAATGCGCACTTGCTTAAAGGCGTCGTCGCTACTCAAAGGCTTCAAGGTTTGCCAGCCCAGCGGGTTCAGGCTCAGGCGGTTATATTTTTGCGAGGCTTCCAGCGCGCTGCGCCGCTCTTCATCCAGCGGCTGCAAGGTGGAAAAGCGCCAAGCCGGCACGTTGCTGAGAATGACCACGCTGTTTTCATCGCTGACCAGCACCGGAGACTCCACGCTGGCCCAGGACTCTTCAAGCTGCGCCAGCCCGACCTTGACCACAACCACACCCTGCTGGGCGCCCTGCCCCAGCGTACTGGTGAGGTAGTAGCCCGGCTCGCCGCGCGTGGTGCCAATGCCGAAGTAACGGCCACGCCCCTCGCGCAATGCCTGCTGTACATAGGGCCTGAAGCTTAGATCTTCACCCACATAGCTGTCGGCACGCTGCCAGTTGCTGGCAGCCAGCACATGGCCATCGTGCCCAATCAGATAGACGGTCAGCGTGCCCGCGCGGCGGTTGATTTCTTGCAGATAGAGATTGGCGCGGGATTGCAGCAGCGCATCGCCGGGCGACTGCAGCAGAGCCTTGACCTCGGGCTGCAGCGCCGCCACATCGGGCAAAAAGGCGAATTTGTCGATTTCTCGCTGCAGGCTGGCCACATAGCGGTCAAGCCGGTTGTTGCCTGCGGTGGTCACGGTCTCCAGCCCCGCTCGCACAAAGGCCTGATACCCCAGCCAGCCGCCCAGGCTGCTTGCCGCCAGCCAGAGCAGGAGCAGCAGGCTGGCGCGCAGGCGAGGTGGCAAAAAAGCTAGCATGGTGCGAGCCATGGTAGCAGCGCCCTGCGCTATCTGGCACCTGAGGCAGCTATCCCAGCACCAGCGCACAGGGCGAATCAGGCTCAGGCGTGGCTGGCTTGCGCCAGAGGCTGCGCAGCGCCATCCGACGCAGGCTCATCGCCCTCATCACCTTCCCACTTGGCGACCACTGCAGTGGCAATGGCGTTGCCCAGCACATTGGTCAGCGTGCGGCCCATATCCAGGAAGTGGTCGATACCCAGAATCAGCAAAATGCCGGCTTCCGGTAAACCGAACATGGGCAAAACAGCCGCCACCACCACCAGCGATGCGCGCGGCACACCCGCAATCCCCTTGCTGGAGATCATCAGCACCGCGAGCATGGTGAACTGCGCGGCCAGCGACATCTCAATGCCATAGGCCTGAGAAATAAAGATGGCCAGGAAGGTGGTGTAAATCATCGAGCCATCAAGATTGAACGAGTAGCCCAGCGGCAGCACAAAGCCGGTGATACGGGGCTTGATGCCGAATTTTTCCAGCTGCTCCATGAGCTTGGGCAGGGTCGACTCACTGCTGGCAGTGAAAAAGCCCACCAGCACCGGGCCGCGAATCAGGGACAGCAGGCGGAACACGTCCTTGCCCAGCACCAGATAACCGGCGCCAATCAGCAGCAGCCACAGTGCGGCCAGGGCAATGTAGAAACCCAGCAGGAACTTGCCGAACACCATCAGCATGCCCAGACCATGGGTGGCGATAGTGCCTGCCACCGAGCCAAACACGCCCAGGGGTGCAAAGCGCATCACGTACTCAGTCACGCGCAGCATGACGTGCGAGGTTTCTTCCATCAGGTCCACCAGCATGTGCTTTTTCTGGTGGTTCAGGTAACCCAGAGCAATGCCGAAGAACAGCGCAAACACGAGGATTTGCAGCACTTCATTGGCCGCCATGGCTTCAAAAATGTTCTTGGGGAAGACGTGGGTGATGAAATCCTTGAAGTTCAAGGCCGAAGTCTTGAGCCCCAGCCCCTCGGCGCTGGTCGGTAATTCCACATGCAGGCCATAGCCGGGCTTGAGCACATTGGCAAAAAACAGGCCCAGAAACAGCGAGCACACGGACGCGCCGATAAACCAGCCTAAAGCACGACCGCCCACTCGGCCCACGGACTGGGCGTCGCCCATATTGGCAAGGCCAGCCACCAGCGTGGCGAACACCAGAGGCGCAATGATCATCTTGATCATGCGCAAAAATACATCGGTGAGTATGCCTAGATAGCCGGCGATCTCTTTGGCAGCCTCGGGGCTCGCAGCATTGGCGTGGACCAGATAGCCCACCACAACGCCCAGGACCATTGCCAGCAAAACCATGATGGTCAGGCGATTGGATTTCATTCTTGGATTCTTGGTATGTGTTGTCTTCACTGCTGGCAGAAGCCCGGCCCTGAAAGCGGCTGACGCGCCCCGTTCAAGTCCGAAGTTCTGCTAGCGACAACAGGAGCTGGCCGCTTGCCGGGCTGAATCCTTATCAGCCGTACAAGCGCCCACACTCTTGTCATCTCACAACCGCGCACGCGCGGCCTGGCTGTCTTAAAGCACATACCGTGCCAATGAAATATTGCCTGCTAAACCTTTGATTTAATTATTTTCAGCATACTTTTTTGCATAACCTTGACCGAATTTCCGAACATGCCAACGTCAATCATCCGGATTTCCGAACAGCCTTAGCCGCTGACCTTGCTGCGAATCCAGTTCGGCAAATCCGTCGCTTTCTGTTTTGAAAAGTCCACCCAGATCACCGTACCGCCGCCTGCTGCGCAGATCACACCGGGCTGGGCCACCCGCTCCATCGTGGCCCAGGTTTCAAACGTGGTGCGAGCAGGATCACTCACGAACATTTTGAGAAGCACCTCGTCCGGATAGGCGAGTTGCTGATAAAAATTGCAGAAAGCGTTGACGACTACCGGGCCTTGACCCTGTCCTTCCCGGTTCAGTCCTGGCTTGAGGCCAAAGCCGCTCATCCAGTCAATACGCGCCGTCTCCAGGTAGCGAAAGTACTGGGCATTGTTCACGTGGCCCATGGCATCCATATCGCCCCAGCGCACGCCAAAGCGTGTTTCATAGACCCGCGTTTTTTGCTCGGGCAGCTCAATTCTCATGACTCTGGCACTCCTCAATGGCGGTATTGGCAGGCGGCTCATAGTCACCCTGCTCTAGTTTCTTTGGGGGATGGCGCCCACCGGGGCGAGCACTAGCCTATGGACTTTGCCGCAATACAGATTGATACGCTGTCACCTTCTCTGCACGGCCATGGGAAGTGCTCAGCATAGAATCGCCCGCATCGCGGTATTTGTGACAGGACATAAGCAAAGCCGCGCAAGTTAGTTTTCCCATTCAATATTCAAGCGAGACTATCCCGATGACGAACGATGAAATCCTGGCCCAATACGGCCCGCGCGAGGCCATGGAATATGACGTGGTGGTGGTTGGTGGAGGCCCCGGCGGCCTAGCCACCGCCATCCGCCTCAAGCAGTTGGCGGCTGAAAAAGGTCAGGATGTTTCGGTTGTCGTTCTGGAAAAAGGCTCCGAGCCCGGCGCGCACACACTATCGGGTGCCATCATGGACCCCCGTGCCCTGACCGAGCTGATTCCCGACTGGAAGGCCAAGGGCGCCCCCCTGAATCAGCCCGTGACCGAGGACGCCATGGTGTTCCTGGGCGAGAAGGCATCGCTGCGCACGCCCAACTGGCTGCTGCCCAAGTGCTTCCACAACGAAGGCAACTATATTGTTCGCCTGGGCTTTGTCACCAAGTGGCTGGCTGAACAGGCTGAAGCGCTGGGCGTGGAAATCTTCCCCGGCTTCACCGCCGCTGAAGTGCTCTACAACGAAGACGGCTCTGTCAAGGGCGTGGCCACCGGCAATATGGGCATCAGCAAGGAAGGCGAGCCCACGGGCGACTTCCAGCTGGGCATGGAGCTGCACGGCAAGTACACGATTTTTGCCGAAGGCGCACGCGGCCATCTGGGCAAACAGATCATCGCCAAGTACTCGCTGGACGCCAATCGTGACCCGCAGACTTACGGTCTGGGCATTAAGGAACTGTGGGAAATCGACCCCGCCCGCCATAAGCCCGGCATGGTGGTGCACACCGCTGGCTGGCCCATGAAGAGCGACACCTACGGCGGCGCCTTCCTGTACCACCTGGAAGACAATCTGGTCACGCTGGGCTTCATCACGGGTCTGGATTACTCCAACCCTTATCTGTCTCCTTTCGAGGAAATGCAGCGCTGGAAGACCCACCCCAACATCCGCTACTACCTGGAAGGCGACGAAGCCAAGGGCATCAAGCCTGGCAAGCGCATCTCCTACGGTGCCCGCGCCATCACGGCCGGCGGTATCTCCAGCCTGCCCCGCTTCGTGTTCCCCGGTGGCGCACTGGTGGGCTGTGAAGCGGGTTTTCTCAACGTCAGCCGTATCAAGGGCAGCCACGCTGCCATCAAGACGGGCATGCTGGCCGCTGAAGCCGCGTATGCCGCGCTGGTGGCGGGTCGTCAGCACGACGAACTCAACTCCTACACTCATGCGTTTGAAAACAGCTGGCTGTATGAAGAGCTGTGGAAGGCGCGTAACTTCAAGGCCTGGTTCAAGAAGGGCCTGACCACCGCTTCGATCATGAACGGCCTGGAGCAATTTGTGCTGCGCGGCAACATCCCATGGACGCTGCACCGCAACAAGCCCGACCATGCTTACCTGAAGCCCGCTGCCGAATGCACCCCCATCGAGTACCCCAAACCCGATGGCAAGCTGACCTTTGACCGCCTCTCCAGCGTGTTCATCAGCAACACCAACCATGCGGAAAACCAGCCAGCGCACTTGACGCTCAAGGACGCAAGCGTCCCCGTCAACGTGAATCTGACCAAGTTTGCCGGCCCCGAGCAGCGTTACTGCCCCGCTGGCGTGTACGAGTTTGTGGAAGATGTGGCCGACGCTGGCAAGCAGCGCCTGCAGATCAACGCCCAGAACTGCGTGCACTGCAAGACCTGCGATATCAAGGACCCGACCCAGAACATCGTCTGGGTGACACCGGAAGGCGGCGGCGGCCCTAACTATTCGGGCATGTAAGCCGCTCTGAATTTCATCAAAAAAGCCTGCACGGGTCATCCCGTGCAGGCTTTTTTGTGGCTAAAACAGGGTTCAGAGCAGATCAACAACGAATTTACATGCGCCAAGGCACTGGCCTGCCAAAGTTTTACATTCAGCCAAAACCGTAGCACTCGCTGCTTGCTGCGGCGATGAAGGCACTGCTGCGCAATCCTCAAATCCAGACCTTCCGCGCAGATTTCAGCAGCCAGGCCACCTTCAGCGCAGGAAAAATGCAGCAAATGAAGCCATAAAAGGCACAGGCGACGCAATATTGCGCGCCTTTCAACTTCATTACCGCACTCTTAATCTAATCATTTAGTGCTTTGCGCAGCTTTCATGCCATTTTTTCGCAATCCACGTATAGGGATAAACAGGGTTATCGCAAGCGAGAAGACAGGCAGGTCAGTGAAGTAGACTTTCCCGCGAGGCGCTGTGTCTTCAAGCACTGCTGCCTTAATTCATCTGAAACTTACAACAAACGCTGGAGATACACATGAAGCAGCTGTCCTTGGCACGCATGGGCGCACTGGCCCTGGCAATTTCCGCCATGACGGGCGCCTACGCCGCCGACACCAAGTCCGTGGCCGTGACCGCCATTGTTGAGCACCCTGCTCTGGATGCAGTGCGTGACGGCGTCAAGGACGCCCTGAAGGCCGCCGGCTACGAAGACGGCAAGACCCTGAAGTGGCAATACCAGAGCGCTCAAGGCAACACCGGCACGGCCGCCCAGATCGCCCGCAAGTTTGTGGGTGACAAGCCGGATGCCATCGTTGCCATCGCCACGCCTTCCGCTCAGGCCGTGATCGCTTCGACAAAGACGGTGCCCGTGGTGTTCTCCGCCGTGACCGACCCCGTAGCCGCCAAGCTGGTGCCTAGCTGGGAAGCTTCCAAGAACAACGTCACCGGCGTGTCCGACCTGCTGGCTCTGGACAAGCAGATGGACCTGGTCAAGCAGGTCGTGCCCAATGCCAAGCGCATCGGCATGGTCTACAACCCCGGTGAAGCCAACTCCGCCGTGGTCGTGAAGGAGCTCCAGGCTCTGCTGCCCAAGCTGGGCTGGACACTGGTGACTGCCGCAGCGCCCCGCTCGGTGGACGTTTCCAGCGCAGCCCGCTCGCTGGTTGGCAAGGTCGATGTGATCTATACCAACACCGACAACAACGTGGTGTCGGCCTACGAGTCGCTGGTCAAGGTCGGCCAGGACGCCAAGATTCCTCTGGTGGCTTCGGACACTGACTCCGTCAAGCGCGGTGCTGTGGCGGCCTACGGCATCAACTACCGCGACCTGGGCGAGCAAACCGGCCGCATGGTCGTGCGTATTCTGAAGGGCGAGAAGGCTGGCGACATCAAGCCTGAAGTCTCCACCAAGATGGAACTGTTCGTGAACCCCGGCGCTGCTGAAAAGCAAGGCGTGAAGCTGTCTGACGCTCTGGTCAAGGCTGCAGCCACCGTGGTCAAGTAAATCCCGGTCTGTGACTTGCGCTGCAGCCACCATGGCTTGCAGTGCCAGCACAGCGGCAGGTGCCGTGGCGACATGGCCCTGCCGATTTTTTTAGACGTCTGCCGCGCCTGTCGCTTTCTTTATGTCTTTATTTTCCATTCTCGGTGCCATTGAAATTGGCCTGATCTTCAGCCTGGTGGCGCTGGGCGTCTTCATCTCTTTCCGGTTGCTGCGCTTCCCCGATCTGACGGTCGATGGCAGCTTCCCGCTGGGTGGTGCCGTCTGCGCCATTCTGATTTCCACGGGCACCAACCCCTGGCTGGCCACGCTGGCCGGTACGGCTGCGGGCGCTGTGGCAGGCTTCATTACGGGCTGGCTCAACGTCAAGCTCAAAATCATGGACCTGCTGGCCTCCATCCTGATGATGATTGGCCTGTACTCGATCAACCTGCGCGTCATGGGCGGCCCCAATGTGCCGCTGATCAATGAGCCCACGCTGTTCACCATGCTGCAGCCCGAGAGCATTGAAGACTATGTGATGCGCCCCATCATCTTGCTGGGCTTTGTCATCGTGGCCAAGCTGGCACTGGACTGGTTCTTTGCCACCGAGCGTGGCCTGGCCATTCGCTCCACGGGCTCTAACGCCCGCATGGCACGCGCGCAGGGCGTCAACACCGGTGCCATGATTTTGCTGGGCATGGCGATCTCCAACGGCCTCGTCGGACTGGCTGGCGCGCTGTTTGTACAGACACAGGGCGGCTCTGACATCTCCATGGGCATCGGCACCATCGTGATTGGTCTGGCTGCAGTGATCGTGGGCGAAACCATTCTGCCTTCGCGCAAGATCATCTGGGCGACGCTCGCCGTGGTGATTGGCGCCGTGGTCTACCGCTTCTTCATCGCCGCCGCGCTCAATATCGACGCGATTGGCCTGAAGGCACAGGACTTGAACTTGGTGACGGCGGTGCTGGTCACCATCGCTCTGATCATTCCGCAAATCAAGAAAAAGCTGAGCAAGCGTAAATAAAGAAGAAGGACTGCGGAGAACACCATGCTGAACGCACAAAACCTCGAACTCACCTTCAACCCCGGCACGCCGATTGAGACGCGCGCCCTGCGCGGCCTGTCGCTGTCCATTCCTGATGGCCAGTTTGTCACCGTCATCGGCTCCAATGGCGCGGGCAAGTCCACATTTTTGAACTGCGTCTCTGGCGACCAGAGCGTGGACAAAGGCAAGATTGAAATCGCCGGCATCGACATGACGCGCATGCCCGTCTGGTCCCGCTCCAAGCAGGTCGCCCGCGTGTTTCAGGACCCTATGGCCGGTACTTGCGAAGACCTGTCCATCGAAGAAAACATGGCGCTGGCGCATGAGCGTGGCAACTTTCGCGGCCTGTCCAAGGCCGTAAAGGCCGCCAACCGCGATCTATACCGCGAACGCCTGTCCACGCTGGGCCTGGGCCTCGAAAATCGCCTGTCCGACCGCATCGGCCTGCTGTCTGGCGGCCAGCGCCAGGCCGTGAGCCTGCTGATGGCTGCGCTGCAGCCCTCGCGCATTCTGCTGCTCGATGAGCACACGGCCGCGCTGGACCCGCGCACCGCAGACTTTGTGCTGCGACTGACCGACCGCATCGTGCAGGAAACCAAACTGACCACCATGATGGTCACGCACAGCATGCGTCAGGCGCTGGATGTGGGCACGCGCACCGTCATGCTGCACCAGGGCAATGTGGTGCTGGATGTGAGCGGCGAAGAGCGCGCCAAGATGGATGTGCCTGACCTGCTGCACATGTTCGAGAAGGTTCGCGGCGAAAAGCTGTCGGATGATGCATTGCTGCTGAGCTGACCGAACAGCGGATCGCAATTCACCGCAATCCATTTGCTATCAAAACAGAAGCTGCTAGCGCTTTATCCATAAGCGCTAGCAGCTTTTTCATTCAAAACCGACAATTATTGCCCGGTGATAAAGTTAATTTAACTTTATAAATTGACGAAATGACTAACAAATCAGCCTAAACATCAACATTCAAGAACTTCAGCAGCCAAAGACCCGCCCAACAAAGACTACGAATTGACGAAGGTTTAAGGATATTTGAGAAAACCGCTAAATTCTCAGTTATTCGATAAAAATCAATAACTTAGGAATTCAAACAAGTGGCAAACACCAACATCCCCCGCGCCTGCTGCACAGTGCAGGCGCAAATCGCTCACAATCGGCACCCTGTCGGCAGCCTCTGAGGACGATGCATGTCATCGCGCATCACGCTGACCGCGTTGATATCCGGGTCAACCGGGCATCACAACGCCACTCAAAACATGAAGCAACGGCTTGTACGCAAGCCACTTTCCACCTGCTTCGTGCGCTGCAAAAATCAGAATCTCTCATGAGCGATAGCCAAGCAAAAACTGACAACGGTGGTTTGCACCGTTCCCTCAAGGCCCGCCATATGTCGATGATCGCCATCGGCGGCTCCATCGGCACAGGGCTCTTCGTGGCCTCCGGTGCCACCATCTCGCAAGCCGGCCCTGGCGGCGCCCTGCTGGCCTATATGGTCGTCGGCCTGATGGTCTACTTTTTGATGACCAGTCTGGGCGAAATGGCCGCGCACATGCCCGTGTCCGGCTCGTTTGCCACCTATGGTGCCAAGTATGTGGACGAAGGCTTTGGCTTCGCCCTGGGCTGGAACTACTGGTACAACTGGGCCGTGACCATTGCGGTCGATCTGGTGGCCGCACAGCTGGTCATGGCCTACTGGTTCCCCGGCACCAACGGCATGCTCTGGAGCGCCCTGTTTCTGGCGCTGATGTTTGGACTCAACGCTCTCTCAGCCAAAGGCTTTGGCGAGTCAGAGTTCTGGTTCGCTGCCATCAAGGTCACTACGGTACTGGTCTTCATCGGCATTGGTGTGCTGATGATTTTTGGCATTTTGCAAGGCGGTGCGCCCGAGGGTTTCTGGGGCAATGTCGCCAACTTCACCGCCGGTGATGCGCCTTTTGCAGGCGGCTTTGCCGCACTGATTGGCGTAGCCATGGTGGTGGGCTTTTCGTTTCAGGGCACCGAGCTGATCGGTATCGCCGCAGGCGAATCGGAAGACCCGAGCAAGAACGTGCCCAAGGCCGTGCGCAAGGTGTTCTGGCGCATTTTGCTGTTCTACGTTTTCGCCATTCTCATCATCGGCCTGCTGATTCCATACACCGACCCCAAGCTGCTGCGCAACGATCTGGGCGACATTGCTGTCAGCCCCTTCACCCTGGTTTTCGAACGTGCAGGTCTGCTGGGCGCTGCTGCCGTGATGAATGCCGTGGTGCTGACTTCTGTGCTGTCCGCCGGTAACTCGGGCATGTATGCCTCGACCCGCATGCTGTACGCCATGGCAACACAAGGCATGGCACCCAAGCTGTTTGCCAGAGTGAATTCTCGCGGCGTGCCTGTGATGGCTCTGATTGCCACCACGCTGATCGCCGCCATGTGCTTCTTCACCAATGTCTTCAGCCCCGAAGTGGTCTATATCTGGCTGCTGAACCTGTCAGGCATGTGCGGCTTTGTGGCCTGGCTGGGCATTGCGATCAGCCACTACCGCTTCCGCAAGGGCTGCGAAGCACAGAACTTCGACTTGAACCAGCTGCCCTACAAGGCGGCGGCCTTCCCTTTCGGCCCCATCTTTGCCTTTGTGCTGTGCCTGGTCATCACGCTGGGCCAGAACTATGAAAACCTGATCAAGGACCAGATCGACTGGATCGGCGCCATCGCCACCTATATCGGCCTGCCTTTGTTCCTGGCCATCTGGTTTGGCTACAAGTGGGTCAAGGGCACCAAGATCGTCAAATACGAAGAGATGGATCTGCGCGGCTCGGATTAATTTTCAGCCCGCTCTTTCTTCAAAAGGCAGCTCCGGCAACGGCGCTGCCTTTTTTATTGACACAGATATGAACCTTTTGATTAGTCTTATCAGACGATTCATGACATGACAAATATCCCTAGAATTGATCCATCACAGGCAACGACCTGCATGGATTTTTAGAGGGGGAAGAGAGCGATGCAAGATAAAAAAATGAGCGCAGCCCTGATGCTTTGCATGGGTTTGATGGCCGGAGCCGCCTTTGCCAAGGTGCCCGCCGCAGAAGCCGACAAGCTGGGCAAGGAGCTGACCTGCACCGGTGCCATCAAGGCCGGCAATGCGGATGGCAGCATTCCCGCCTTTACCGGAAAAATTCTGGGCGTGCCGCCCGGCGTGAAGTTCACCAAGTCGGTGGGCAAGTTCCAGCCTGATATCTACGCCAATGAAAAGCCTGTCGTAGAAATCACGGCGGCCAATATGGCCCAGTACGCGGACAAGCTCAGCGACGGCCAAAAGGCCCTGCTCAAGCGCTTCCCCACCACCATGCGCATCCCCGTTTATCCGGGTCACCGCGACTTTCGCTATGACGACGAAATCTGCGCGGTGATCAAGCGCAACGCACTGGAAGCCGAAGTCGTCAATGAAGGCAATGGCGTCAAGGGCTTCATGGGTGCACTGCCCTTCCCCATTCCCAAGACTGGCCTTGAGCTGTTCTGGAACAACCTGATCCCCAGCCGTGCCAGCACCGAAGAGGTGGAGCGTGACATGGCTCTGGTGGGTGCAGGGGGCGATATTGCCTGGGGCCGCACCAGCTACATTCAGCTCAGCCGCTATGACTCCAAGGAAAATCTGGGCAAGCCCAACGATGGCAAATACGCGTATGTGACCAACTTCTCGATGCTGCCCGAGCGCGAGAAAGGGGGCGTGATTCTGTCGATTGAGCCCATGAACTTCGGCACAGACAAGCGTCTGGCCTGGGCCTATGACCCCGGCACACGCCGCGTGCGCCAGCTGCCCGAGTTCGGCTATGACCAGCCCTCCCCCGGCACCAGTGGCAAGGCCACCATCGACTCAGAGCGCCTGTTCAACGGCGGCTCCGAGCGCTATGAGTGGTCCATGCAAGGCAAGCGCGAGATGTACATCCCTGCGAATACCTTCCGTATCAACCAGCAAATCAAGTACGCTGACCTACTCAAGCCCGGTCACCCCAATCCGGCCTACACCCGCTACGAGCTGCGCCGCGTCTGGGTGCTGGAAGGCAAGCTCAAGCCCGGCTACCGCCATGTTTACTCCAAGCGCGTGATGTTCATTGATGAGGACACAGGCCACGCCGTCTCGGGTGACTTCTACGATGCACGCGGCCAGCTGTGGCAGCACGGCGAGATCAACTACTACTATGCCTACGACATTAAGAAGTGGCATGCAGGCACCTCGTTCTACTACGACTTGAATGCGGGCTCTTATGTCAGCATGAATCTGGTGCAGGAACGCCCCAAGGCTCCGATTCTGGGCAAGGACAACCTCAAGCCCAGCCAGTACACCCCCGAAGCGATTCGCAATCTGGGTAACTAAAAATAGACCGGTGGATCAACCACTGCGCGCACCACACCGAAAGGTGGGAAGAGAGGCCTTGAGCCTCTCTTTTTTTAATCTCATCAAAACAATCAGCGGCTAAGCTTCAGGGGTCTTTCGTGATTTCATTCGCGGACAATGACCCCCATGCAATCTTTGGCCCGCTGGCTCCCTTTTCTCAATTGGCCCAAACCCACATCCGCCCTGCTGCGCGGTGAATTCTGGGCGGGCCTGACTGTCGGTCTGATGCTGCTGCCGCAAGGCGTGGCCTATGCAGCGCTGGCCGGCATGCCGCTGATTACGGGCATTTACGCCTCCATCATTCCGGCGGCCATTGCCGTGCTGTTCAGCCCCTCGCCCCGTTTGGGCGTGGGTCCCACCGCTCTCAGCGCGCTGCTGATTGGTGCATCGCTGACAGGTATGGCCGAACCCGGCTCCACCCAATGGGTGGCTCTGGCGGCATGGATGGCCATTCTTTCGGGCCTGCTGCAGTGGAGCCTTGGCATGGTGCGCGCGGGCTGGCTGCTCAACCTCGTCACCTCGCCCGTGCTGGCGGGCTTTACGCAAGCGGCGGCTTTGCTGATTCTGGCCTCACAGCTACCCACGCTGCTGGGCATGCGCTCGGACTGGAGCACGGTCTGGCATTCACCCTCGATTTATCTGTTCAGCGGGCAATCTATCGCCTATGGCCTGTGCAGCATGGCCTTGCTGATGCTGGCCAAAAAATGGCGACCTGCTTTCCCCTCGGCCATTTTCATCATCGGGCTGACCGGCCTCATCAGTTGGGCAACAGGCTTTGCCGATGGCGGTGGCTCCGTCATCGGCCACCTGCCAGCTGGTCTGCCGCACTTTCAGTGGCCGGGCATACTGGAATGGGAGCAGTTTGCCGGACTCATCATGCCGGTTCTGGTCATTTCTCTGGTCAGCTTTCTGGAGACCGCCTCCAGTGCGCAGGTCGAGCACCAACAGGCAGGTACGCGCTGGAATGAAAATCAGGATTTGATTGCACAGGGGCTGTCCAAAATCAGTGCAGGCCTGTTTGGCAGCTTTGCCACCAGCGCTTCATTCTCGCGCTCGGCCGTCAACCTGCTGGCCGGCGCCAAGACGGGCTATGCCAATGTCTTTTCCATTTTGCTGGTCATTGTGGTGGTGCTCTGGTTCATTCCATGGCTGTACCACGTGCCCCAGTCGGCGCTGGCAGCCATTGTGATCACGGCGGTGCTCAATCTGGTCAAGCCCAGTGCCATTCTCAAGCTGTTCAAAATTTCAAGAGTCGAGGCCTGCATCAGCGTCGCTACGCTGGTGCTGACCATTGTCACCGCGCCGCGCATGTACTGGGGCGTGTTCGCCGGCATCATGCTCAGCCAGGCCTATTACCTCTACCAGCACCTGCATCCACGCATTATTGAGGTCGGCCTGCACCCCGATGGCAGCCTGCGCAGCCGCCAGCTCTGGCAGTTGCCGGTGCTCGCACCCCAGCTCATCGCCCTGCGCATGGATGCCGATCTGGACTTTGCCACCGCCACCGCGCTGGAGCGCTATGCCGCCGACGCCTTGCAGCAGTCCCCCCAGACCCAGGACCTGGCGCTGCTGATGCAATCCATCAACAGTATCGACATTACGGGTGTGGAAACTTTTGCCAGACTGGAGCGGCTCGTCGCTCTACGCGGCGGCTTGCTGCATGTGGTGGGACTGAAGCTGCCCGCAGAGCAACGCCTTCAGCGCGCAGGCCTGCTGGGCAGAAAAGGCAGTCCTGTGAGGCTGTACCGAACTGATGCCGAGTTTTTGCAAAGCCTTGGCAATTTCCCCACAAAGCTGACCTAAATCAACGCTACGGATAAACCTGCAGTTACAGAAAATCAAGGCGCACTGCTACACTAATAGCCATCATTGATAGCAAGTTGTGACCTCATCCGCACCTCATCAATCCGTGTTTCTGCGTGATCTGCGCCTTGCCACCGCCCATAATCTGGTGACACGCACAGGCGGCGACGAGATTCGCCTGCCCACGGACACTCCTACCCATTACCTGCAAGCACTGATTGACGGTCTGTGCGAGCTGTCTTTGCGCGACCCCCTCACGGGGCTTGCTAACCGCCGCCACTTCCGCACCGTCATCGAGCGTGAGATGGACCGCGTGGCACGCTCCGGCGAAACGGCTCTGCTGCTCATGCTGGACATTGATCACTTCAAGCAGATCAATGACACGCATGGCCACATCGCGGGCGACATGGTGCTGCAGTCTGTGGCGCAGACCCTTTCCGAAGGCATACGCCCCATGGACACGCTGTCCCGCTATGGCGGCGAAGAATTTGCCATTGTTCTGCCTGCCTGCCCCGCCCATCAGGGCCATGCAGTGGCTGAAC
This sequence comes from Comamonas sp. 26, assembly GCF_002754475.1. Lineage (NCBI taxonomy): Bacteria > Pseudomonadati > Pseudomonadota > Betaproteobacteria > Burkholderiales > Comamonadaceae > Comamonas > Comamonas sp. 26. The sequence goes on along the minus strand of NZ_PEFL01000001.1, from coordinate 1,799,662 downwards.
GCCTGCGCCAGACCATTGAGTCCACGCCCGTCCGCATCTCCTCCGGCCAGGACCTGCACATGACTGTGAGCATTGGCGGTGTCTACGCCCAGCAATGGATTCGCAGCACGACCCAGCTATGGACAGAACGTGCCGACCGGCAGCTGTATCTGGCCAAATCAGCAGGCCGCAACTGCGTATTCATGGAAGATCCACCCGACAGTACCGTGAGTGCCGAGGAAAAAAGCCTGCTTTTCAGCCCTTTGCCTGCCGCCACCTTCGAGGAAAATGGCTCAGAGCACAACACAGCACCAGACGTATACACCGACGCCGAGCGCCAGGTCATAACGCCTTGAGACGATGGATACCTTGGTCACACTCCCCACACTGCCCGCACATATTTCCATGGAAGATGCATTACGGGCACCCAGCCGATCCAAACTGGCCCACATCATCGCTGTCACCAGTGGCAAAGGCGGTGTAGGCAAAACATTTGTTTCCGCCAACCTGGCTGCAGCCCTCACGCGCCACGGCTTCAATGTACTGGTGCTGGATGCAGACCTGGGCCTTGCCAACCTGGATGTGGTGCTCAACCTCTACCCCAAGGTCACGCTGCACGACGTATTCACGGGTCGTGCCTCGCTGGATGAAGCCATTCTGACCACCTCCGGCGGCTACTCCGTACTGCTGGCAGGCTCTGGAATGATCGAATACTCGCGCCTTACGCCCGAGATTCGCGCCCAGTTCATGCGCACCATAGAGACGCTGCGCCCCCGCTACGACATCATCTTGCTCGACACCGGTGCTGGCATCTCTGATGTCGTGCTGTTCTCGGTCTCCTTAGCCACCGAAGTGCTGGTCGTGGCCACGCCCGAGCCCACCTCGCTGACCGATGCCTACGCCGCCATCAAGGTTTTGGCGCTGCAGCAAAAGCGCCAGCAGGTGCGGCTGGTTATCAACCAGGCCCAGCGCCCCGGCGATGGCCGGGCCATTACCAGCCAGCTGCAACAGGTGCTCAACCGCTTTGTGACCACCGAGTCAGGCGAGCCGCTGCAGCTCACTCACTGGGGCGATATTCCGGTCGATTCTGCCGTGCGCGAAGCCGTGATGCGCCGGCAGCTGCTGCTGCAATCCATGCCCGGAGCACCCGCTTCTCTCGCAGTGGCACAGCTGTCCAATAAAATCAAGACAGCACTGACGGCCCCGGTCTGAGCTGCGTCACCCTCGACACAGCCGCCGAGCGGCCGCACCCGGATACCGACGTGGCCGACATACTCAACATTTCCTGCTACAAATTCACCCCCCTGCCCGATGCTGCTCAGCTACGCGAGACGCTGCATGAGCGCGCCCAAGCCCTGAACCTCAAAGGTACGGTGCTGCTGGCCGAAGAGGGCATCAACTTCTTTCTGGCTGGCCCGGCCGAAGCCGTCCACAGCTTTGTCGATGCACTGCGCCAGGATGAGCGCTTTGCCGACCTCGCACCTAAGGAAAGCTGGTCCGAGACCGTGCCGTTTCGCAAGATGCTGGTCAAGGTCAAGAATGAAATCATTCGCATGGACCACCCTACCATTCGTCCCGCTAATGGCCGCGCCCCATCGGTTGCTCCTGCCACGCTGCGCCGCTGGCTGGAGCAAGGCCACGACGACGATGGCCGCGAAGTGGTAACGCTGGACACTCGCAACGACTACGAAGTGGACGAAGGCGCGTTTGCCGGCACCGTGGACTGGCGCCTGACCAAGTTCACAGAATTCCCCCCGGCCCTGCGCGAGCACAAGGCCGAATTTGCTGGAAAAACCGTAGTCAGCTACTGCACGGGTGGCATTCGCTGCGAAAAAGCCGCCATTCTGATGCGCGATGAAGGTCTTGAAAACGTCTACCAGCTAGAAGGCGGCATCCTCAAATACTTCGAGGAAACCGATGGAAAGTTCTACGACGGCGGCTGCTTTGTCTTCGACGGCCGCGACTCGCTGAGCACCGATCTGGCGCGAACTGATCTGGTGCACCCTCGCCCCATCAAAAAACATCTGATGGAATAAGAGTCACGAGCACTCCGCAATCCACTATCAAAAACAAAGCAGCCAGCGCCTGTTCATACTCAGCTTCAGAGCTATTTCGCTCTGAAGCTCTTGCATGATAGGCGCTGGCCGCTTTGAATTAAATAGCGGATTAAAGCTTACTTGGCCCAGCGTGCAGCCGACTTGGCGACGCGGTCGCCAAACTGGCGTGCGGTTTCCAGATCACCCGCCGCCATTTCACCGGCCGATGCATCGGAAGGTGATTGCGCCATGGCACCGCTGAAGCTGCCCATCCAGTTCAAATCGTTGCGTTGCGCCGCCTTGGTGTTCGATGGCAACAGACCCAGACCCACCCACACGCCGCCATGCTGCATGGACAAATGGTAGAAATAATCCAGCGTTACCTGCTTGTCGCCCTGCACGCTGGCACTGTTGGTGAAACCGGCGAACAGCTTGTCCTTCCAGGCCTGCACAAACCAGGCCTTGGACGAGGCATCGGCAAACTTCTTGAACTGCCAGCTCGGTGCGCCCATATAGGTAGGTGCACCGAACACGATGGCGTCTGCCGCTGCCAGCAGCTCCCAGCCACCTTCAGGCAGATTGCCGTCGGCATCAATGGCCAGCAGTTGCGCGCCAGCGCCCTGCGCCACGGATTGCGCCATGCGCTGGGTATGGCCGTAGCCCGAGTGGTAGACCACAACGATATTGCTCATGATTTTTACTTTCTTACTCGCTTGAACTGGCGCGGGCATACCACCCTTCGCCGTAAATCTGTCTGCAACAAGGCCCGCCGGATTTTCACCCGACAGGCCTTGTTTACCTTGCGCAATAGCGTATCAAATTTATAGCTGCTTGCGCTCTCTGCATATGGGCTACAAGCTATTTATGCCTTGCGGCCATCCACGCTCCAGGCACCTGCACCATGGGCTGCATAGCCCAGCAAACCGCCGACGACGGCAATGTTCTTCCAGAACAGCAGCTGCTGCATCATGGCCGCCTCGGCGGGAACGCCCCAGAAGTTGTGGAAAAAGAAGCTGGCCACCAGCGTGAAGAAGCCCAGAATCAAAGCCGCCCAGCGGGTATGCCAACCCAGCAAGATGGCCAGGCCACCGGCAATTTCAATTACCAGCCCCAGACCGACAGCGACTGTCGGCATGGGCATGCCCACCGACGTGGCATAGCCCACGGCGCCGCCAAAGCCACTGATTTTTTGAATGCCAGCCGGCAAAAACAGCAAGGCAATCAGAATACGGCCTACGAGATCCAGCGGGTTCTTCAGTTGATTCAGCATTTCAAACTCCATTTCTTACGGCTCTGGGCCGCATTGATTTACTTTTGCACAAGCCCTGTGATCAGGGTTCCAGATCAAACACCAGAACTTCCGCAGCCCGGCCATTGGCAAGGCGCAGTTGCTCCTCATTTTCAATAAGCGCAGCGTCACCGCCTGTCAGGGTTTGTCCATTCACATCCAACTCCCCGCGAATCAGGTGTACATAGGTCTTGCGACCAGCGGGCAAAGCCATGTCGGCAGATTCAGCGCCGTCAAACAGACCAGCGAACAGTCGGGCATCCGCATTCATGGACACCGAGCCCTCTGCCCCGTCAGGCGAAGCCACCAGACATAGACGGCCGCGCTTTTCAGCGTCACTGAACGCTTTTTGCGCATAACCGGGCTCAACACCATTGCGGGCGGGCAGCAGCCAGATCTGCAAAAAGTGCGTGGTCTTGTCTTGGGCGTAGTTCTGCTCGCTATGCACCACACCCGTGCCTGCGCTCATGCGCTGCACTTCGCCGGGCAAAATGGGTTTTTCATGCCCCATGCTGTCTTTGTGCGAGAGCGCACCTTCGAGCACATAGCTGATGATTTCCATGTCGCGGTGGCCGTGAGCGCCAAAGCCGGTGCCGGGGGCAATGCGGTCTTCATTGATCACCCGCAGGTTGCCGAAGCCCATATACCGTGGATCGTGATAGCCGGCAAACGAAAAGCTGTGATAGGACTTCAGCCAGCCGTGGTCGGCATAGCCGCGTTCCTGGGATTTGCGCAGAGTCATCATGGTGCGTTCCTTTCGTTCAGATGGTTCGGTTTCTGTATGGCTCAACTGTAGAAGTTGCCGCCCGCGCTGTGGCTGAAGCCTGTTGATGGCATCATTCAAACTCTTTGAACCCTCTACCACCCCATGCCCAGCTCCCGCGATGTGCTCACCCCCGACAGCCTGGCCATGCTGCAGGCCATTGCTGAAACCGGCAGTTTTGCCGCTGCCGCCCGCTCTCTGGGTCTGGTGCCCAGTGCGCTGACGTACCGGGTGCGGCAGATTGAAGATGCGCTGGATGTGCTACTGTTTGACCGCAGCTCGCGCCATGCACAGGCCACCGAGGCCGGTCAGACCCTGCTGCACGAGGGCGCGCGCCTGCTACAGGAGATTGATGCCGTGGCCCACCGCGTCAAACGCGTGGCCACCGGCTGGGAGCCACAGCTGACCCTTGTGATTGATGGGGCCGTGGCTCGCACACCCATCTTTGAGCTGGTCGAAGCCTTCTACGCCCTCAACCCGCCCACCAGCCTCAAGCTGAAAGACGCCATTCTCAACGGCACGCTGGAGGTGTTGACCAGCGGCCAGGCCGATCTGGCCATTGGCGTGGCAGTCAACACCAGCAATGTCTCAGAGCTACAGACGCGCGAGCTGGGCGAAGTGGACTTTGTCTTTGCCATGGCCCCGCACCACCCGCTGGCCCAGTACGATGAACCGCTGTCTGATGAAGTGCTGCTGCAGCACCGCATGATTGCCGTGGCAGATTCTGGCGTGCGCAGCAAGACCAGCTACGGCCTTGTCAGCGGGCAGGATGTGCTGACGGTGGACAGCATGCACGCCAAGGTCGAGGCCCAGGTGCGCGGCATTGGCGCAGGTTTTTTGCCGCGCGGCATGGTGCAGACCTATCTCGATGCGGGCCTGCTCATCACGCGCCAGGTGCAGCGCGCAAGCCGCAATCTGCGCCTGCATTACGCCTGGCAGGGTGCCGCTCACCGCACGCCCGGCCGCGCCCTGCAATGGTGGCTGGAACAGCTGGAAAGCCCCACCACGCGCAAGGCGCTTATGGAAAACCATCACCGCCAATAAGTGCTGACTTGCTTGCAGCCCCGGCGCGCCGATGTAGAGTGAATTGCGATGCAACAATTCAGCAAAAGCAGCACTTGCTATCTTTAAAGTAGCTGCTACGCTAGAAGTCAAACGGTGTTGAAAAGGCTTTTACATGAACGCTTCCCGTACTCCTGCTTCCGCAACGGCCTCCGCTTCTTCTTCAACCACCTCCCGGCCTCGGCGCATCGCCGTCATCGGCGCGGGTATTGCAGGTCTGGCATGCGCCCGCACGCTGCTACAAGCCGGGCACGAGGTCCATGTCTACGAGCGCCTGACACAGGCCGGTGGGCGCATGCGATCGGTCAGCGGCCCTTATGGTAGCTTTGACATCGGAGCACAGTTCTTCACCGTGCGCGACCCGCGCTTTCAGAAAGTGCTGGACACCACTCCCGGCAATCTGCGCGCCTGGAGCCTGAACAACATACAGACGCGCAACGCCCATGGCCGCCGCATCGACAAACTGACCCCCGTGCGTGAGACCCATTGGGTCGGCATACCTGACATGCAATCTCTGCCACTGGCATGGGCCACACCGCTGTGGGAAGCCGGGAAGCTGCATCTTGGCCAGTCTGTCCGGGCCATGAGCCACCATATCGCCAACGGCAAAGGCCAAAGCCACCACCAGTGGTCTTTGATGCTGGACACCGAAGACCACGGCCCGCAAATTGCCGATGGCTTTGACTGCGTGGTGCTGGCTGTGCCCGCCCCAGTGGCCGTGCAACTGCTGCAGACCGCCCCGCAAGGCGCGGCGCTGGCCAGATCACTGGCCACCGTAGAAATGGCACCTTGCTGGGCCATGACTCTCTCTTACCCCATGGCCGCACAAGCGGGCCTGAGCACGCTGGGCCCGCAGTGGAATGCCTCGCGCAGCACACATGAGCGTATTTCATGGGTGGCCCGCGAATCGTCCAAGCCCGGCCGCGCACAAACCGAGCGCTGGACGATTCACGCCAACCCGCTGTGGTCTAACGAGCACCGCCATGACGACGCCACGCGCGTGCTCTCCAAGCTGCAAAAGGCCTTTGGCGAAATCACGGGCATTCGCGTCGCTCCCCGCCATGCCAGCGTCTACCTCTGGCAGAACGCTCAGACGCTGGCCCCGCTGGGCCAGTCCTTTGCCTATGACCGATCGGCTGGCCTGGCCCTGTGCGGCGACTGGTGCACAGGCGCGCGGGTGGAAGACGCTTTTATCTCCGGTCTGGAAATGGCTCTGGCACTGGTTTGAGAGCCGCATGAGGGGCGTAAGATTGCGTCCCTCATGACTTCGGCCACAGCTCCCACTTTCCCCTCTCAAAGCGCCTCTTCTTCAGGGCGCTATATTGGCAGATTTGCGCCATCCCCCACCGGCCCGCTGCATGCGGGCTCGCTGGTCGCAGCACTGGCCAGCTGGCTAGATGCCCGTGCGCATCAGGGCTGCTGGCTGATTCGCATTGAAGACATAGACCCGCCACGCTGCCAGGTCGGTGCCGATCAGGAAATTTTGCGCCAGCTGGCCACCTGCGGTCTGCATTCCGATGCGCCTGTGGTCTGGCAGTCGCAGCGCCATGCGCTATACGAGCAAGCACTGCAGCAGCTACAAAATCACCAGCTGGCCTACCCCTGCGGCTGCACGCGTAAAGACATTGAGGCCGCTTGGCAAGCTCAGGGGCTCACGCACGAGCGCCATGTAGAACGCCCCTACCCCGGCACCTGTCGCAACGGCCTGCATGGCAAACCTGCCAGAGCCTGGCGCTTTGCGCTTGAGAAGCAGATTGCTGATTTACATAAAAATAGGCCTCTAGTCCTTTCACATCAAGCGCAAGAAGCTACGCAAACCATAGCAATCGGCCAGCAGCAACTCGAATGCCATGCTCCCGTGCTGCACTGGCTTGATCGCAGGCTCGGTGCCCAGCAGCAAAATGTGCAGACCAGCGTGGGCGACTTTGTGCTGCGCCGGGCCGATGGGCTCTGGGCATATCAATTGGCCGTCGTCGTGGACGATGCAGAGCAAGGCATCACCGACGTTGTGCGCGGCGAAGACCTGACGGATAACACGCCGCGCCAGTTGCTGCTGCAGCAGGCGCTGGGCCTGCCCCAGCCGCGCTATCTGCACACACCGCTGGTGCGCATGGAAAGCGGCGAAAAGCTCTCCAAACAACATGGTGCGCCTGCGGTCGATGTCAGCCAGCCCTTGCGCGCCTTGAGCGACGCTGCCATGCAGCTAGGCCTGCCACAAGCGCCCATGACCACATCCCTCCATGACGAAAGCCCCGCAAGCGCCTTGCCTTTGGCACTGAGCTTCTGGGTCAACTGCTGGCGTCAAACCTACAATATTGCCCCGTGACTTCATCTATTCCAACCCCTACCTCCGATATGGCCGAAAACGTGCCCGCCGCTGACGCTTCTGCAGCACCAGCGCCCAAAGACCAGGGCCAGGCGCCTGAGGGCGTGGCCTACCCCAAGGTCATCAAAAGCTTTGTGCGCCGCGCCGGCCGCACCACCACTGGTCAAGCCAAGGCTTTTGAAGACCTGGGCCCGCGCTTTTTGCTGCAATACCAGCAAGCCCCTCTGGACGCCGCTGCCGCTTATGGCCGCGATGGCAAGCTGATTCTTGAAATCGGCTTTGGCATGGGTGAAGCCACAGCCCATATCGCCCGCGTGCGCCCCGACGACAACTTCCTGTGCTGCGAAGTGCACGAACCCGGCGTGGGCGCGCTGCTCAAGCGCATTGGCGAGCAAGATATCTCGAACATCCGCATCCTGCAGCACGACGCCGTGGAAGTCATAGACAACATGCTGCCCGAAGCATCGATTGATGGCGTGCACATCTTTTTCCCCGACCCCTGGCACAAGAAGAAGCACAACAAGCGCCGCCTGATCCAGAGCCCACTGATCGCCAAGCTGGCCGCCCGTATCAAGCCCGGTGGCTATATCCACTGCGCTACCGACTGGGAGCCCTATGCGGTGCAGATTCTGGAAGTGCTGAGCGCCGAGTCCACACTGCAAAACACGGCCGAAGCCTATGCTGAAAAGCCAGACTACCGCCCACTGACCAAGTTTGAGAACCGCGGCATTCGCCTGGGTCATGGCGTCTGGGATCTGGTGTTCAAGAAGAAGTAACCCCCTGAGGCGCTTTGCGCCTTCCCCCTTTCTCTACGCGCTGCGCGCTATGGAAGGGGGACAACATCATCGCTGCGGGGCGGCCCTTGCTCGATGTTGCTGGTTGAGGCTCGCTGCGGCATATTGCATGCTGGGCATAAAAACGCTCCTCATTGAGGAGCGTTTTGCTTTGGGGCAAGGCAGTTTCGCTGCCTTTTCCATCGCGCTTACAGGCGCTCTGTCACCCAGGCTTGCACGCTGGCCAGCGCTGCGGGCACGGCCGCTGCGTCTGTACCACCGGCCATGGCCATATCAGGCTTGCCGCCGCCCTTGCCGCCCACTTGCTGGGCCACAAAGTTCACCAGCTCACCGGCCTTGACCTTGGCGGTTTCAGCCTTGGTCACGCCTGCGGCCAGTTGCACCTTGTCGCCATCCACCGCAGCCAGCACGATCACGGCAGCACCCAGCTTGTCTTTAAGCTTGTCCATGGTGTCGCGCAGGGTCTTGGCGTCAGCGCCTTCCAGCTTGGCAGCCAGAACCTTCACGCCGTTGATCACGGCCGCTTGTGTCGCCAGTTCGTCGCCTTGGTTGGAAGCCAGCTTGCCCTTGAGCGCAGCGATTTCCTTTTCCAGCGCCTTGATCTGATCCAGAGCGCCGCCAATGCGGTTGTTCAGCTCGGCTGCAGGTGCCTTGAAGGCTGCAGCAGCCTGATCCACAGTGGATTCCAGCGACTGCAGATAGGCCAGCGCGTTGATGCCGGTGATGGCTTCAATACGGCGCACGCCAGCGGCCACGCCAGATTCGCCCACCACCTTGAACAGGCCAATGTCGCCCGTGCGGTGCACGTGGGTGCCGCCGCACAGTTCACGGCTGGAGCCGATGTCGAGCACGCGCACGGTTTCGCCGTACTTTTCGCCGAACAGCATCATGGCACCGGTCTGCTGAGCGCTTTCGATGTCCATCACGCGGGCTTCAGTGCTGGTGTTGGCCAGAATTTCAGCGTTCACGCGGGCTTCAATTTCGAGGATCTGCTCTGCGGTGACGGGGTTGTTGTGCGCAAAGTCAAAACGGGTGCGGTCAGCGTTGACCAGCGAGCCCTTTTGCTGCACATGGCTGCCCAGCACTTCGCGCAGGGCTTTGTGCATGATGTGGGTGACCGAGTGGTTGCGCATGACGGCAGCGCGCACGGCGGTGTCCACTTGCGCCTCAACGGCATCGCCCACCTTCAGGCTGCCAGACTCCAGCTGGCCGTGGTGGCCGAATACATCAGCCTTGATCTTGAGTGTGTCTTCCACCGCAAAGCGCGCAGCGCCAGCCGTGATCACACCCTGGTCACCCACCTGACCGCCGGACTCAGCGTAGAAAGGAGTGGTGTCCAGCACGACTACGCCGTTCTGGCCAGCCTTCAGCTCGTTCACGCTTACACCATCTGCGTACAGCGCTACGATTTTTGCAGCTTCAGCCAGCTTTTCGTAGCCTACAAAGATGTTGGCATCGCCCGTGTATTCCAGCGCGCGGTCCATCTTGAACTTGCCGGCAGCACGGGCCGTGCTCTTCTGGTGCTCCATGGCGGCCTTGAAACCGGCCTCGTCCACACTCACGCCACGCTCACGCGCCACGTCGTTGGACAGGTCGAGCGGGAAGCCGTAGGTGTCGTGCAGCTTGAAGGCCACATCGCCGGGCAGCACTTTGACGTCGCCCGCCAGTGCGCTGTCCAGAATTTCCATGCCGTTGGCCAGAGTCTCGAAGAAGCGCTCTTCTTCAGCCTTGAGCACGCTGGTGATATGCGCTTCTTGCTCCTTGAGCTTGGGGTATGCATCGCCCATTTGCACGACCAGGTCTGCCACCATTTTGTGGAAGAACGGGGTCTTCTGGCCCAGCTTGTAGCCGTGGCGAATCGCGCGGCGAATAATGCGGCGCTGCACATAACCACGGCCTTCGTTGGAAGGGATCACGCCGTCAGCCACCAGGAAGGAGGTTGCGCGAATGTGGTCGGCAATCACCTTGAGCGATGGGGTGCTCAGGTCTTCAATGTGCGTCTCGCGGCCAGCGGCCTTGATCAAGGCCTGGAACAGGTCGATCTCATAGTTGCTGTGCACGTGCTGCAGGATGGCAGCCAGACGCTCCAGACCCATGCCGGTGTCCACGCAAGGTGCGGGCAGCTTGACGATGGAGCCGTCTTCCTTCATGTCGAACTGCATGAACACGTGGTTCCAGATCTCGATGAAGCGGTCGCCGTCTTCATCGGGCGAGCCGGGAGGGCCGCCGGCAATGTGTGCGCCGTGGTCGTAGAAGATTTCCGAGCAAGGACCGCATGGGCCGGTGTCGGCCATCATCCAGAAGTTGTCGCTCTTGTACTTGCCACCCTTGTTGTCGGCAATGCGGATGATGCGCTCTGCAGGCAGACCGATAACGTTCTTCCAGATGTCATAGGCTTCATCGTCTTCGTAGTAGACGGTGGCCAGCAGCTTTTCAGCAGGCAGGCCGAAGACCTTGGTCAACAACTCCCAGCCCCACTCGATCGACTCTTTCTTGAAGTAATCGCCAAAGGACCAGTTGCCCAGCATTTCAAAGAAAGTGTGGTGACGCGCGGTGTAACCCACGTTTTCCAGATCGTTGTGCTTGCCGCCAGCGCGCAGGCAGGCCTGCACCGACGTGGCGCGGTTGTAGGGGCGCTTGTCCGTGCCGAGGAACACGTCCTTGAACTGCACCATGCCCGAGTTGGTGAACATCAGCGTCGGGTCATTGCCGGGAACCAGCGAGCTGGACGCGACAACGGCGTGGCCCTTGGAAGCGTAAAAATCCAGGAACGTCTTGCGGATGTCCGCTACGGAAAAAGTGGGTGTGCTCATGGTGTTTTGTATGAAGACGCCTGCATGACGCCTGCGATCAGTACGGCCCGGTGCAACTTTTCAAGTGCTGCACGCACAGGCAAATCAGCCGAACATTATAGGTTTGCGACTACAGTCCCGCGCGACGGTGTGCCGTTATGGCAAATCAGCACTTTTCATGCGCTGCATTAATCCCGCCATCATCGGCTTGCGGATAATCAGTCCTTCATATGAGCGATACACCCCAAACCGAAGCCGGCAAGCCCGCCGCCCCCGCCAAAAACCGCATTGTGGTCTGGATGATTGCCCTGCCCGTCGTCATTTTTGGCGCACTGATGCTGGTCGGCCAGTTCATGGATGATCCAGAAAGCACACAGCGCTGGACGGACAACGAAACCATCAAAATCTGCTGGAAGCAGACGGCCAAGCCTGAGGCGGAGCGCAAGACGAATGAATTCAAGTCCTCACAGGACTGCGAACGACTCGAATTTGATTTCAAGACTCGCTACGGCGCAAACCCCTGAACGGGGAGACGATGAAATCGCGAAGGTGATCATCGCCCGACCTCATCCGGTTGAGCAGGCGCTGATATTTCATCAACGGTTGCGGCTCTTCAAGGCGCGCTCAACCTCGCGCTTGCCTTCGCGATCCTTGATCACATCCCGCTTGTCGTGCTCTGCCTTGCCCTTGGCAAGCGCAATGTCGCACTTCACATAACCATTTTTCCAGTGCAGGTTGATGGGCACCAGCGTGTAGCCTTTTTGCTCCACTTTAATGGTCAAGCGCTCGATATCCGCTTTTTTGAGCAGCAGCTTTTTAATGCGAGCGCTATCTGGATTGACGTGAGTCGATGCCGTTTTAAGCGGATTGATCTGGCAGCCCAGCAGGTACATCTCTCCCTCTTTGATGAGGACATAGCCGTCGGTCAGCTGAACCTTGCCTTCGCGCAAGGCCTTCACTTCCCAGCCGTGCAGGACAACTCCTGCCTCGTGACGTTCCTCGAAGAAATAGTTGAATGCTGCTTTTTTATTGTCGGCAATGCGCGACGATGTTTCTGGTTTCTTGGCCATGGAATATTAGTTGCAGGCAGACCGGAGATGAAAGCTCTCCCTACAATACTGGATTGCCGTCTCGCCTCTGAGCGATGATTTTAGTTTCGCATGGACTCACTGAGGACATTGGCGACCGCCAATTCCCTGCTCTTGCACCATGCTGATTGTTCTTTGTTCATGAAAAACGTCAACAAGTCCGTCCTGATCTGGTACAGCCCCGAAGAAATGTTTGCCCTCGTGACGGACGTGGCCCACTATGCCGATTTTCTGCCCTGGTGCGATCATGCCAAGGTTGTGGAACAGGACTCCACAGGCATGACCGCCGAGGTCGGCATCTCGTTCAGCGGACTACGCAAATCTTTTGTGACGCGCAACACGAACAGTACCATGGACAGCGGTGGCAAACAGGTTGCCATGCGACTGGTCAAAGGTCCTTTCTCCCGTCTTGAAGGCCAGTGGCGCTTTCACCCCGTCGGCGACGGCTCCCAGCGCGCCTGCAAGGTAGAGCTGCAACTGGACTACGGTTTCGACAACGCCGCAGTCGCCGCCATCATCGGCCCCGTGTTCGATCGCATCGCTGGCTCCATGGTCGACGCGTTCATCAAACGCGCCGAGCAAGTCTATGGCTGAGCTGGCCCATTTGCAGATCACCATCTGCACATCCCCCAAAGCAGGCACCACGCATGAAGCCAGCCTGCAACTGCCTGCGGGCAGCACTGTGGCACAAGCCTTGGCTGAAGCCGCCAAATTGCCTGAGCTGGCAGTAAACCTTGATCAACTCGCCCCGGCCATGATCGGCATCTGGGGAAAGACCGCGCGTGCCGAACAATTGCTGAAACACGGCGACCGCCTTGAAATCTACCGCCCTCTGACAGTGGACCCCAAAGTTGCGCGCCGTGAACGCTTTGCACGCCAAGGTGCACGCAGCAGCGGTCTTTTCAAGCGTCAGAGGCCCGGAGCCAAGGCTGGGTATTAGGTAATAGCTACAAAAAAAGAAGCGCCTTCAACAGGCGCTTCTTGCATTGCATCTCTCGAAACTTACTGATCGCTCTCTGGCGCGGGCCCGCATTCAGAAGCGATCACAGAATCAGCACGCTTGACCTCAGTTTCACGCGATGCTTCATCCATGAACCCACGTTCGCCATTCGCATTGACGTTTGAAAGCATGCGCCCCGACGTCAGCGTCGCCTTGGCCTGCTTGGCACGGTTGCAGTTCTCAACGCGTGCCTTTTGCTTTTTGACTTTTTCTGCTTGAGCCTTGGCCGCTTCCTGCTCTTCCTGTTTGCGCTTTTGCTCTTCAAGGCCCTTGTCTACGCCTTTATCGGCCGCAGGCTTGGCAAGCACTGATGGAGCAGGTGCCGCTTCAGCTGCAGCAGTCGCTTTAGACAAAGATGCACCACTGGGGCTGCGAAGCACATTCTTGGCAGGAATTTCGGCGGGTGGCGCCCTGTCGCTGAACACTTTGCGACCCTGTCCATCAATCCATTGCCACTGGGCCATAGCGGAAACCGAGCAGCAGCTAATGGCAGCAAACAAAGCGATCTTGGTGATATTCATGGAGTCAATAAGTCTTGGGCAGTGGTTAGGGGTTCTGGGCCACGAGCCTGCATTGTGCGGCAAGTCACAGCTACAATCTTTCTTTTGGAGCCTTCACAATGCGCCTTCTCGGAAAAGCACTGACCTTCGACGACGTTCTGCTCGTCCCAGCCTACTCCGAAGTCCTGCCCAAGGACGTTACTCTCGCCACCCAATTCACTCGCAATATTCGCCTGAACCTGCCCCTGGTGTCTGCCGCCATGGACACGGTGACGGAAGCTCGCCTGGCCATTGCCATTGCGCAAGAAGGCGGTATTGGCGTGATCCACAAGAACATGACAGCCGAGCAACAAGCCGCTGAAGTGTCCAAGGTCAAGCGCCACGAATCCGGTGTAGTGCACGACCCCGTAGTCATCACCCCCGAACACACTGTGCTGCAAGTATTGCAGCTGTCTGAAGAGCGCGGTATCTCGGGCTTTCCCGTGTGTGACGGCGGCAAGGTGGTTGGCATTGTGACCAGCCGCGACGTGCGCTTTGAAACGCGCTACGACGTCAAGGTCAGCCAGATCATGACACCCCGCGAGAAGCTGATTACCGTCAATGAAAAAGACGGCACCACGCCCGCTGAAGCCAAGGCGCTGCTTAACAAGCACAAGCTCGAACGTATTCTGGTGGTGAACGATGCCTTTGAACTCAAGGGCCTGATCACCGTCAAGGACATCAACAAGCAAACCACCTTCCCCAACGCTGCGCGCGATGCCGCTGGCCGCCTGCGCGTAGCCGCTGCTGTCGGCGTGGGCGCTGGCACCGAGGAACGTGTGGACCTGCTGGTCAAGGCCGGCGTGGATGCGCTGGTGGTGGACACTGCCCACGGTCACAGCAAGGGCGTGATTGATCGCGTGCGCTGGGTCAAGCAAAACTACCCACAAGTAGACGTGATCGGCGGCAACATTGCCACCGGCGCTGCAGCTCTGGCTCTGGTCGAAGCAGGCGCTGACGCCGTCAAGGTCGGTATCGGCCCAGGCTCGATATGCACCACCCGTATCGTGGCCGGTGTAGGCGTGCCCCAGATCATGGCCATCGATGGCGTGGCTCAAGCCCTGAAGGGCACGGGCGTGCCCCTGATCGGTGACGGCGGCATCCGCTTCTCCGGCGACATCTCCAAGGCTCTGGCCGCTGGCGCATCCACCATCATGATGGGCGGCATGTTCGCAGGCACCGAAGAAGCTCCCGGTGAAGTGATTCTGTACCAGGGCCGTTCGTACAAGAGCTACCGCGGCATGGGCTCCATCGGTGCCATGCAGCAAGGCTCCGCCGACCGCTACTTCCAGGAATCGTCCACCGGCAACCCCAATGCCGACAAGCTGGTTCCCGAAGGCATCGAAGGCCGCGTGCCCTACAAAGGCTCCATGGTTTCCATCGTGTACCAAATGGCTGGCGGCGTGCGCGCCTCCATGGGCTACTGCGGTTGCGCAACGATTGCCGAAATGAACGAGAAGGCCGAGTTTGTGGAAATCACTTCCGCCGGCATCCGTGAATCTCACGTGCATGATGTGCAGATCACCAAGGAAGCGCCTAACTACCGCGCTGACTGATTGATCGGTTGACAAGTCATAGCAGGGTCGGCATTGCCTACCCTGCTATTGTTTTTTAAGGAGGCACAATGAAACTTGCCGAAGCCTTGTTGCTCAGAGCCGATCTGAATAAAAAGCTGGCCTCGCTGCGCGAGCGCATCAACCGCAATGCCATCGTGCAAGAGGGCGAAACGCCCAAGGAAAAAGTGGAAGACTTGCTGGCCGAAGCAACGTCAGCGCTTGAAGAACAGCAAAAACTGGTGCGCACCATCAACACCGCCAACGAATCCACCCGACTGGCAGATGGCCGCCTGCTTGCCGATGTACTAGCACTGCGCGATACCTTGATTGCGCGGCATTCACTGTTGACCGCCACCATCGCGGCCACCCACAAAGACGTAGACCGCTACAGCCAGCGCGAAATCAAATGGATTGCCCAAATCGATGTAGCCAACCTGCAAAAGCAGGCCGATGATTTGTCGCGCAAGATTCGCGAAGTGAATGTTACCGTTCAAGCGGCCAACTGGCAGATCGAGATTTAGATTGAGTTTTTGAGCGCTGCGGGCGAGTGCAAAGACCTCGGTGAGGCCAGGAGGTCGAAAACAAGCTGGTCTCTCATGTAAAGCGTGGCGGGCAACGCTGGTGCTAAAACCACCTGACTATTCAGCCCCTTACTGCTTACTACATACCTGTCAGACCTTACCCCGCACTACCTTGCACTGACGCAGCGCTCACCTTACCCACAACATTTTGACCAGAATTTTTATTTCTAGTCAGAGTGTTAAAATCTGGTCTGATTCAAATATCGGCCCAGACTTTTCAATTTCCACTCCATGCAATCCGTCGGCATCTACGAAGCGAAAACACGGTTCTCCGCCCTGATCGAAATGGTCGAGCAAGGCGAGGAAGTGCGCATCACGCGTCACGGCAAAGAAGTCGTGCGCATGCTGCCCGTACGCCGCAAGCCCGTCATTACCGATGAGCAGATCGCCCGCGAGTTAGAACAGATTTCGGCTCTACAGAAGACAGTCAAAGCGCAAGCAGCTACTGATTCCGTAGCAAGTCTGCGTCACACCGGCCGGTGTCAGGCATGAGCGCCAGCGCTTTCATTCTTGATGCATCCGTCACCGCTGCCTGGCTGCTGCCTGATGACGCTAGCGTTCACACCCAGCGCCTCTACACCCGCATCCGCCGCGATGAAGTGGATCCTCATTCCCCCAACGTCTGGCAGTGGGAATGCGGCAACCTGATTGCCTCGGGCGTGAATAATGGCCGCATCCCGCAAAGCTCGGTTGAAGGCCTGTGGGGCGTACTGGAAGCCATTCGCCACCGCGTAGAGCTGCACGACCTGGCCCCCGCCCAGCACAAAGCGGTGCTGGATGTAGCACTGGTCACCGGCCTGCCCACCTACGACGCCGCTTATCTGTGGCTGGCGCAGTCGCTGCGCCTGCCCTTAGCCACTTTCGACTCAGCCCAGATGGCTGCTGCCCGCAAAAGCGGCGTGCAGTTGCTGGCACCGGAAAATTTCTGATCCCTTTTGTCACCCTCTTGCCCTTGAATACCATGCAACACGACAAGATTCTCATTCTGGACTTCGGCTCGCAAGTCACCCAACTGATTGCCCGCCGCGTGCGCGAAGCCAATGTGTACTGCGAAGTGCATCCCTGCGATGTGAGCAGCGACTGGGTGCGCGAATTCGCCGCCGACGGCAAGCTCAAGGGCATTATCCTGTCCGGCAGCCACGCTTCGGTCTACGAAGTGGACGACCGCGCGCCTGACGCCGTGTTCGAGCTGAACCTGCCCGTGCTGGGCATTTGCTACGGTATGCAGACCATGGCCACCCAGCTGGGCGGCAAGGTCGAAGGCTCCAACACCCGCGAATTCGGCTACGCAGAAGTGCGCGCCCATGGCCACACCAAGCTGCTGGAAGGTATTGAAGACTTCGCGACGGCTGAAGGTCACGGCATGCTCAAGGTCTGGATGAGCCACGGCGACAAGGTCACCGAGCTGCCACCCGGCTTCAAGGTCATGGCATCCACACCATCGTGCCCCATCGCCGGCATGGCCGACGAAGCACGCAGCTACTACGCCGTGCAGTTCCACCCCGAAGTCACGCACACTGTGCAGGGCGCAGCCATGCTCAACCGCTTTGTCAAAGACATCTGCGGCACGCAAGCCGACTGGATCATGGGTGACTACATCGAAGAAGCCGTTGCCAAGATCCGCGAGCAAGTGGGTGACGAAGAAGTGATTCTGGGCCTGTCCGGTGGCGTGGATTCCTCCGTCGCAGCGGCGCTGATCCACCGCGCCATTGGCGACCAGCTGACCTGCGTGTTCGTCGATCACGGCCTGCTGCGCCTGAACGAAGGCGATGCGGTCATGGATATGTTTGAAGGCAAGCTGCACGCCAAGGTCATCCGCGTCGATGCTGCCGACCTGTTCCTGGGCAAGCTGGCCGGCGTGAACGAGCCCGAAGCCAAGCGCAAGATCATCGGCGGCCTGTTTGTCGATGTGTTCAAGGCCGAAGCCTCCAAGCTCAAGGCGGCCAACGCCGGCAGCAAGGGCGCAACCTTCCTGGCCCAGGGCACGATTTACCCCGACGTGATCGAATCCGGCGGTGCTAAATCCAAGAAAGCTGTGGTCATCAAGAGCCACCACAACGTGGGTGGCCTGCCTGAGCAACTGGGCCTGAAGCTGCTGGAACCCCTGCGCGACTTGTTCAAGGACGAAGTGCGCGAACTGGGTGTGGCCCTGGGCCTGCCCCGTGGCATGGTCTACCGCCACCCCTTCCCCGGCCCAGGCCTGGGCGTGCGCATTCTGGGTGAAGTGAAGAAGGAATACGCCGACCTGCTGCGCCGTGCCGACGCCATCTTCATCGAAGAGCTGAACAACTGGATCGACGAAGCCACTGGCAAGAGCTGGTACGAACTGACCAGCCAGGCGTTCACCGTGTTCCTGCCCGTCAAGAGCGTGGGCGTGATGGGCGACGGCCGCACCTACGACTACGTCGTGGCACTGCGCGCCGTGGTCACCAGCGACTTCATGACTGCCGACTGGGCTGAGCTGCCTTACGGCCTGCTCAAGAAGGTGTCCGGCCGCATCATCAACGAAGTACGAGGCATCAACCGCGTAACTTACGATGTGAGCACCAAGCCTCCAGCGACCATCGAGTGGGAATAAAAGCACGTCGCGAAGCAACTCGCGACCTTTAGACTTTTTTCTCATGTAAGCCCGCGATTTCGCGGGCTTTTTTCATTTTGGTTGGGCTTTATCCGGAACTAGCCGGTCGCATGGAGTCGACGAGATTTATTGGTACTTTGCATGGTACGGCACCGGCCTCATACCATCCGCCTCACCGATACCATTCAATCGCTTTATCAGGAGCGCATGGTACGGAATTCATCTAAGTCATTGATTTCAATGAAGATACCATGCCTGAAAATGGACTTTTTTTGCGCATGGTATCGCCAGCATGAAAAGAGGCCATCCCGTGCTCACCGACACCAAAATCCGCTCACTCAAAGCCACCGGCAAGCTCTACAAAGTCACCGACCGCGATGGCCTCTATGTGGCCGTAACCCCAAGCGGCACAATAAGTTTCCGCTACAACTATAAGATCAACAATCGCCAGGAAACGCTCACCATCGGCGCGTATGGTATCGGCGGAATCACGCTTGCCGAGGCACGCGCCAAACAGCTGCTCGCCAAGAAGCTGGTTCAAGAGGGTGTGAGCCCGGCGCGTGAAAAGATTCGCACCAAAGCCCGAGAGGTGTCGGCCGGCACCTTGGGCGAATGGGGCATCAAATGGCTCAAGGGCCACAAGATGGCAGACAGCACCCGCGACATGCGCCGATCTGTCTATGAGCGCGAGGTGCAGACACGCTTTGGCAAGCTCCAGCTACGCGAGATCTCGGGCGAAGACGTGCGCAGCATGGCCGATGCCATCGTGGCCCGTGGCGCACCAGCCACCGCCATCCACGCACGCGAGATCATTCTGATGATCTTTCGCTACGCCATCGAGCGCGGCCAGAAGGTCAGCAACCCTGCCGAAGAAGTCGCACCCAGCACCATTGCCACCTTCGAGCCCAAAGACCGCGCCCTCTCCAAAGAAGAAATCGGGCTGTTCTACCGCGGCCTTGAGAAAGTAGGCACCACGCCCAGCATTCGCGCGGCCTGCAAACTGCTGCTGCTGACCTTGCTGCGCAAAGGCGAGCTCACCAATGCCAAATGGGCGGATGTGAACTTCACCGACGGCACGCTCACCATTCCAGCAGCAAGAATGAAGGCCCGCCGCCCTCACATCGTCTTTTTGGCCCAGCAGGCCATTGACCTGCTGACAGCGCTCAAAATGTTTGCCGGCGGCTCGGACTATGTCTTCCCCAGCCGCTACGAAACCCACAGGCCCATGAGTTCAGCCACGCTGAACCGCGTCATGACCCTGTGCTGGGAATACGCGCAAAAAGACGGCCACGCGCTTGCCAAATTCGGCCCGCACGACTTGCGGCGCACCGGCTCCACCATCCTGCATGAAGCTGGCTACAACTCCGACTGGATTGAGAAAACCCTCGCCCACGAGCAAAAAGGCGTTCGCGCCGTCTACAACAAGGCCGAATACCGCGATCAACGCAAAGCCATGCTGCAAGACTGGGCCAACATGATCGACAGCTGGACCTCCCCCTCTCCAAGCCCCCACATTTATCAAAACGCTCTTCATAGATAAGTTGTTCGTGTGTTCACAACATCACCAAAAGATGACAGCTGCACCGACAAATTGACTTCTTTGCACTTCATGCAAGCGCACTCCAGCCGTATCAAGCAAGGAAATGGGCAAGCCGTGAGCGTCTACACACCATGCAACTCAATTGATACAACATCGCTCAAATGCAAAAGAATGTGAGCTCGCAGGTTCTGCGGCAAGTGGTTCTGCAACAGGGAGCGTCATCATGAGAAGCATCAACCCCGCCGCCAAGAACGCCAACCGCGCGTTCGTTCGCCTGCATACCTATGTCGCCAAAGTGCAAGACTGGGATCTCTTCACCCAGTCCTACCGCGTCGTACTCAACACTAACGGCAGTGAAGACTTAACGCTCTTCATCGTCCAGGTTTTTGACAAAAACGGCCAGCCCGCTGCACTGGGGTCAAAGATCCCTAACCAGATTACGTTTTCTTACCGCAAGGCCCCCGTCATGTCGGTATGGACAGAGTTTTTTAACGACGGAAAATTCAACTGGCGCAATGTCTCCTGCCGCTAGGGCGCAGCGACGGGATATGGTGGTCCGGCTGTCGGCATAGACACCCGCCGCCGCGCCAAGGGGCGCCATCCTGTCCAACACAACCAGGAGATGTTGCATGACCCGCTTCCAACCGATGCTTGCAACTGCTGCCCTGCTCAGTCTCTTGACCCTGCACCTCAGCAGCATCTCAATGGCACAGGTCGCCTTCACCAGGCCGGGCGACTACACCAGCTCCTACAGCGGCCAGGTCACTGGAAATGGCGTCGTGCAATACGGGCTTGAAACGCGGCCCTTCCAGCGCATCATCGTCACATTCAACACCAACAACCCATCCAG
The DNA here is from genome assembly GCF_002754475.1 of Comamonas sp. 26. Classification (NCBI taxonomy): domain Bacteria; kingdom Pseudomonadati; phylum Pseudomonadota; class Betaproteobacteria; order Burkholderiales; family Comamonadaceae; genus Comamonas; species Comamonas sp. 26. The sequence continues at coordinate 1,778,890 of NZ_PEFL01000001.1, read as the reverse complement.
CCGGATGAACGTCCTCAAGGGCGGCAGTGCCGAGTCGCTGTGTCACGGCTCGGCTGATAGCAACACCTGCACCTTCCTCGTCGAACGGGGCACCAGCTACCGCGTGATGATCTACCTCACGCGTGAAGCCGCCCAGCGCGGCGAAAGCGCACGCTTTACGCTCACCACCGAAGAGAGCACCTGACGAGCGGCAGATCCTGCAGCAGCGCACCCTGACAGCTTGATAGCTGTCAAGCTCGCCTCAGCCAACGGCTTGTAAACTGGGCCGCACCAGATTCAACGAGAAAGCCCGTTCAAGCTATGGAAAACTACCCCAAAGACATTTACACAGAGCCCGAGCCCGATGTGAACACCCTGGCCAACCTCGGCCCCTTCACCGGCATGGCCGGCATCTGGACCGGCAAACGCGGGCTGGACATCAACCCCAAGGCCGACGGCCCGGAAAAGCAGGCCTTCATCGAGCACATGGAATGCCAGCCCATCGATGCCCAGACCAACGGCCCCCAGCTCTTCTACGGCCTGCGCTACCACACGCGCATCGTCAAACCCGATGACCCCGAAACCTTTCACGACCAGGTCGGCTACTGGCTGTGGGAGCCCGCCACCGGCAACATCATCCAGACACTGACCATTCCGCGTGGGCAAACCGCCATGGCCACGGGCAAAACCACGGCGGACGCCACCACCTTTACCCTCAAAGCCGTACGTGGCTCTACCGTGAACGGCATCTCAAGCAACCCGTTTCTGGAGTACGCGTTCAGAACCGATGCCTACACCATCACCGTCACCAAAAACCCAGACGGCACCTGGTCGTATGAGCAGGAAACAACGCTGACCATCCCCGGCCAGAGCGAGCCCTTTGCCCACACTGACCGCAACACCCTGCACAAGATCGGCGAACCCACACCCAACCCCACGGCCCAAGCTGCCGAAGCATCGGCCAGCGCCATATAACCGACACAGCCTACAGCGCGGCCCCTAAGCCCTATCCCCTCACGGCCAAGACCCCTACGCTTGTTACACAAACTGTTCGGTACAAAGAAGTTGCGATTGCAAAAATGTGTCAATCGATCGATCTCCACCGAATCTTTTCGAACAAGCAGGAGTCTTGATCATGAATAAACCCAACCTCACGAGCAGAAATCCCAATCGGGCTTACGTGCGCTTGCACAGCTACGTGATCAAGCAGCATCACCTGTGGGATGACTTCGCCAGCGCGTACTGCGTGATTCTGAACTCAAGCGGCAGTGAAGAGGCCAAGCAATACGGAGTGCAAGTTCTTGACCGGATAGGCAGACCCGCCGCCCTGGGCAACAAAATCCCCAACCAGATCACCTTCTCTTCGCGCAAAGCACCTGCCATGGCAGTCTGGACAGAGAGCTTTAACGACGGCAAATTCAGCTGGCGCAATGTGTCTTGCCGCTAAGGCAAAACACAGCATAGGCATGCGACGGCCCAGAACCCTCTGAAGGCTGGCCCCAGCAAAAAGGCAACGCATTCAACCGCGTTGCCTTTTTGGCTTAGTCAATCCATATTCCGGTTTTTTCTCTGGCGATGTCCAACAATCTACTTGTAACTGGATTTACAGATAACGCTCGGCAGGCATTTTCAGCTTGCCTTGGCGGTGGGTCCAACTCGCACAACTACCCATATTGCCGCTGACACAACGTTACGGTAGCCTGCGGGCTCCACTATTGCTCAGGAGCCTGCCATGTCCCGTCGTTTGGTTCTTTCCGCCAGCACCGCCATTGCGGCTGTTGCTTTGGTCGTTGGTTGCGGCACCATGGGGTCATCGGGCGGCAACCCCATGAGCTTCTTCATCACCAGCACCAACCCCGGCAAGGGCGGCGACCTCGGTAGCCTGGCCGGCGCTGACCGCTACTGCCAATCGCTGGCCGCAAGCGTGGGGGCAGGCAACAAAACCTGGCGCGCCTACCTGAGCAATGCGGCCCTGAACGGACAGCCGGCTGTGAATGCGCGCGACCGCATCGGCAACGGACCATGGCGCAACGCCAAGGGCGTGGTCATAGCCACCAACGTGGCCGACCTGCACAGCGCCAATGCCAAGGTCGGCAAAGACACCTCGCTGACTGAGAAGGGCGAGATCGTCTCGGGCTTTGGCGATGAGGTCAACCGCCACGACATCCTCACCGGCTCGCGCCCTGACGGCACCGTGGCCGTGCCCGAGCCCGGCAAGGACACCACCTGCGGCAACTGGACCAAGAGCGATGGAGGCTCTGCCATCGTGGGCCACCACGACCACAAGGGCACCAACCCCGACCCTGTGGCCAACGCCTCGTGGAACTCATCGCACGGCACGCGCGGCTGCAGCATCGACCAGCTCCAACAAAGCGGCAGCGCAGGGCTGATGTACTGCTTTGCTGCCAACTGACCTAGAGGAAAGCGCGGGCCTCGGCCCGCTTAGTTTCGAGCAGGGCTTCCCTGCCCTGCCTGAACACGGGATATAGGTCACCACGATCATCGGTCACACCGCACGGGATATCGCTACTCAATTTGGCGACAAACACCCAGGAGGTACCTGGTCGACCACACTGACCATTCCTGCCCAGAGGAAACCCTTTGCCCATACAGACCGCAGACCATGCACAAAATCGACGATCCCACGTCCGCCTCCCGCAGCAAGGGCTGCCAGTTGAAATCTGATTAGAGCGTATTCCGGTTGAACTGCCCGCCTGTGCCGGTTACGGCTGACTAGGCTTCTGGTAGTGACCGGTTGAATCCACAGCCAATTCCAGACATTGAGTCGATAGGTGTAGATGTCGATGCCTTGGTTTTAAGGCCACTTAGTTTTGCCAAATGATGTTCGAACTTGGTTGCACGTATCTGGACTTCGCCCTTCAGTTTGAGCTTTCGAATTGTCCATCACCCCCTGAACAAAAATAGGAAGAAGAACCTTCTGATCTTCTGAACCCGGCGGAAATACCTTGTCCATCCAAGCACCAACCCTCTCCATTGGCTTTTTGACCTCGATCCCACAACCTATTGCACGACCAAGAAGAACAGCATAGGTTGTCATTTTGTCAATATTCGCGTTTGCACTTACCTCCCCACTAACAAGGACGAAGAAAAGAGCAAATCCGGGAAGAATTTTTTTTGAATACAAGGTTTTCCCCTAAAAATTACCGAGTGATCTTAAGCAACACATCATCAAGATTCCCCTGAGGGAGCGTTAGCTTAAAAAACACTTCCGCCTGCGGCTGCTTTTTGCACTTATATAACTGCTCAGGGTCGAGCTCCAACAGCCTCAGTCAGCAAAAAGTGGCCGATGACCATAAGAGACAGCGGTCACTCCAATATGAATCAAGCGACGGCGAAATCATCGCTTGAATAAAATGTTAAGTCCCGATGCTTACTTCATTTGGAGACTATCGATCGTATTTAAACTTGACGTTGTAATTTATGTATGCGTTAAGACCGTCACCAGATTGAGCAAGTTGTTTCATTTTTTCAACATGGCTCTGCCCAGCGACGCCGTAACTATAGGTGTATGGTCTAGCTGTACCATCAAACCAAACAGTTATGGAGGCAGATGAAATCTCGTAGCCAATAACGCCAGAATCGTTATTTATATCTGCATATCTTTGCATTGCTATTTCCTTTTTTTGATTGAAAAGACTGATGAAACATAGCGATACACATACTATAAGCTGCAAACCGAATATGTCTATATGCAATGCATGCGCATGTTTATGGCTTTGAGGAATCCGCGACATACGGTGCAAAAATAGATTGAATTTTTTTCCCGATGAGGGTCGGGTTTCGTGGATATGAATGCCTGTTTTTCAGCTTTTGTTGAACGACTGCTCAGGGTCGCTGCAGCCGCTGGTCGACTCAAGCATGAAGGTCACTTCCGAGCGGTATGGAGGTCAACGATGGCTGCACCCGCAATTAGCGATAAAAATGGCAATATAGTTCTTTACATTGCCGATTAGGGCTAGAAGCGTTACTTACTCAAATAAAAAGGCCCGCATTTCGCGGGCTTTTTTTGCAGCAAAAGTCAGTCACCTGTGACTGATCATGTGCATGAATTAATGATCACTAGCTTTTTTTGAAGCCTGATCTTTAAAGCGTACATCAACCGATGCGCTAACAGACTGAACATCGCGAAGCTCCTTGAGTCCATTCAATTTTCGATCAAAGTGGACTCGACCGATCTGCTCCTCAAGTTGGGCAATTTCTGCACTTAGCTCGTTCATTTTTACCTGCAATTCAGAGCACTTTTCGCTGGCGTCTTCCTGCGCATCCTTATCGCCGGAACCTAGTGCCTTCTGAAGCACGGCGTAAGCACTGCTGAATTGCAGTTTGGCAGTATCCATGCGGTAGTTGGCTCGCTGCAGCTCATAGTTCAGCGTGCCCAACTGCTGCAAAGACTCCAGCTCTTGCACCGTACGTGACAGATCTACCGCCGGGCTGGCGGCAGTTTTGGAGAACGTGCCTTCCAGTCGAGCAATGATTTCTGCATGCAGGCTTCGCGCACCGAGTTTGGCCGACTCTTCGAGCTGTGCACGAAGCTCATCGGGCATGCGAAGCGGATACGGGGTGGTACGCGGTTTTTCTTCCATCGCTCAATTGTGGCAGCAAAGTGACTCATCTCAACGAGTCCTATTGACTCCATCAACCCCATGGAGTCAAATGGAGTCCACCTCAACCAAAGGAAATCCCATGAAAGAACACAAAGCAATTGCTCCGACTCCGGTACGCCTTCCCGAGGAGCTTAAGCAGTGGCTCAAGCACAAGGCTGTTGACAATTTCCGATCCTTGAACAGCGAGATCGCGTCACGGCTAGAGGCAAGTCGCAAAGCCGAAGAGGCCAATCATGAAAAGCAGGCCTGAAAAAGGTGAAGCCCCGACGGCGGCAACCGGCAGGGCTTCGAGTGAAGTGTCCCAAAGCATCAACAAAGGAACAATCTTGTCAAATTCTACAGCACTGTCCGTTGCAGGCACCAAGGTTCGACTTGCCGATGACCTGTACTCTCTCAACGACTTGCACAAAGCCGCAGGCGGAGAAGCCAAGCATCAACCCGCGTTATTCATGCGTCTGGAGCAAACGCAAGCGCTCATTCATGAAATCGGAAACTCTACAGATTTGCAGAGTTTCAAAACCAAGGAAGGCCGCAACGGAGGCACCTATGCCTGCAAGGAACTGGTCATCGCCTACGCAGCGTGGATCAGCGCAGCATTCCAGCTCAAAGTCATTCGCGTGTTCCTAGATGCTGTGCAGCCCGCAGCACCTGCAATCGACTACACCCGTCTAAACCCGACTCAAAAGCAAGACCTGCGCGAGATTGTTCAGGCTATTGTCGATGCCGGTATTCAGAAGCATGGCGAGACCTGGGCACGCTTTCAAAAGAAATTTCGAGTCAACAAGTACGAGGAGCTACCAGCCAGCCGCTACGAGGAAGCGCGCAGCTATCTGATCAGCAAACTGCCTATGGGTTATGAAGGCCAAGTTGTGGAAACGACTTCAACGCTTGAGCTTTCGGATCCGAAGCGCATGGAGCTTGCTTTCGCCACTGCATGCGAGGCGTCCGCCCTGGTGCAGCGCACGGTATTCAACGCGATGATGCAAGGTGATGCGGAAGAGTGGCAGCACAGCCGCTATTTGCTGAACCTGAACTACGACAGCCAGGGCCGCCCCACCCTGCCCCATGCCCAGCCGATTGCGACGGATCAGATGGTGGTCTCCTTCAACAGCCTGCCGCAGCGCATTGCCGACGGCGAGATCATCGGCGCGACCGATGCCCAGCTGGCCACGCTGGCAACGGCCTGCACCCAGCGGCTGACCCAGCGCGCCCAGCACCGCGAAAAGCAGGTGACGCTGCCGCTGTACCCCAGTAATCCCCCCGGCAAGCGCCCTGCTTCTGCCCCATCCCTTTCAGCCAAGCAGCCCCCTGCACCCGATGAAGGCACTCTGCGCATGCTGTTCCGGTAGTCTGCTTTTGATAGCTGTCAGCGCTTGATGGTCAAGGGCTGACAGCTGTTTTGGCTGCATACGCAGAATTTGCGTCTTTATGCCAATCGCGATTCGCTGCCATGATGGGCAGTTCCGCCGCCAGTCAGAGGGGGCTGGGGCTTTTGCCACAACAGATGCGCGACCGCGCAGGGAGAGAGACCGTTGTTCAAACACATTTTGATTCCGACAGATGGCTCCAAGTTGTCCGAAGCGGCCGTACGCGCGGGGATTGAGCTGGCCGGCGAGAAGGCCGCCAAGTTGACGGTGCTGTATGTGATGCCGGATTACCGTGCGTTGATCTATGGGTCGCGCTCGATGACCGCTTATGACACGACCGAGCTGACGAAAAATGCCAACGCCGAAGCAGATGCCGTGCTGAAATTTGCCGAGGAGCTGGCTGGCGCGCGCGGGCTGGCGATTCAGAGCGTGCGCACCACTAGTCCTTCGGTGGCCGAGGCCATCATCCTGCAGGCGCAGGAAGGCGGGTGCGATCTGATCTGCATGGCTTCGCACGGTCGCAAGGGGCTCAGCGGCATTTTGCTGGGCAGCGAAACCCAGAAGGTGCTGACCAACAGCAGCATCCCGGTGCTGGTGCACCGCGCAGACCCCGTCAGCGGCTGACAGCAGGTGGCGCATGGCGTTCAGCGCATGTTTTGATAGCTACAAGCGCTTGATGGGTATGGGCTTGAGGCCATTTTTTCTTGAACTTCAAGATTTTGATTTCCATCAAGAAACCGCCTGAATACTTACTTCGGGGTGTTGCATTAGCCGCCCCGGGGTGTGAGTATGGGTGAGGCAATCGTTCGGATTGACTGGCAACTACACACACGCGCAGACGCGCAAGGAGGCTGTATATGTTCAAGCACATTTTGATTCCTACGGATGGCTCGAAGCTCTCGGAGGCTGCACTGCGCGCAGGCCTGCAACTGGCCAAGGAACAAGGTGCACAAGTGACGGCGCTGTATGTGATGCCGGATTACGCCACCATGATCTACGGCTCTGAGGCCCTGATGGCCTACAACGCAACAGAAATGACCAAAAGCGCCGAGAAGGAAGCCGACAAGGTACTCAAGGTCGCGACCGATATTGCCGCAGCCGAAGGCGTGATTTGCAAGACGGTGCGGGCGACGGATTTCTCCGTCAACCAGGCCATCATCAAGACCGCGCAGGACAGCAACTGCGACCTGATCTGCATGGCATCGCACGGCCGCAAGGGCATTGCCGGCATTTTGCTGGGCAGCGAAACCCAGCGCGTGCTGGTCAACAGCCGCATTCCGGTGCTGGTGCACCGCCCGGTGGTGTAAGGCGGGTTTCGGGGTGTTGCATTCGCCGCAGCGGAGTGTGAGTATGAGGCGGCAATGGTTCTGATTCATTGACAACCACAGGCGCTGGCGCGCAAGGAGGCTGAATATGTTCAAGCACATTTTGATTCCTACAGACGGCTCGAAACTCTCTGAGGCCGCGCTGCACGCGGGCCTGCAACTGGCCAAGGAGCAAGGCGCCGAAGTGACGGTGCTGTATGTGATGCCGGATTATTCCGCCTTGATGTATGCCAGCGAGGGGATGGTGACTTACAACCCCAGCGAGCTACGCAAAGACGCCGAAAAAACGGCCGACAAGGTGCTGCAGGCGGTGCAGGACATGGCCAAGGCCGAGGGCGTGGAGTGCAAGACGGCAAGGACCATGAACTTCTCGGTGCACCAGGCCATCATCCAGCAAGCCAAGGACAGCAATTGCGACCTGATCTGCATGGCTTCGCACGGACGCAAGGGCATTGCCGGGATTCTGCTGGGCAGCGAAACACAGCGCGTGCTGGTGAACAGCAGCATTCCGGTGCTGGTGCACCGGCCTGTGGTGTAGGGCGGCGCTTCACCACCAGCGGATAGCCAGCAGCAGGCCCGCCAGCCCTGCGGAAGTGATGCCCAGTGCGACCTGCACGTAGGCCACAGCAATACGGCGGGCAAAGCGGTCGGCCGCGGCTGCGTCCAAAGGTGCGGTGACGGTCACTTTGAAAAACATCATCAACGCTCTGATTCTTGGTCTTGCAAGGGTTGGGAAAGAAAGCCTCAGGCGGTCGTAACGCTTGGGGCTTTCGCCTTTTCTGGGTGAGCTCAATGGCTGGCCAGCAACTGCCTGTCCACCTGCACCTGCCCCATCAGGGCGTTAACCTGGGCGTCTCTGCGCTCGACCAATCCGACAAGCTGGCCAACCACGCCCGCGCCTTCGCCAGCAAGGGCTGCGAGTCGCTGGTGTTGATCTGCGAGACTTCTGCAGGCAGCGGCGTCACCGGCAAGCTGGGCGTTGCGAGTAGCGGCACTGCGGATGTCGTGCTGCAGGCCTGCAATGCGGGAAGCGTCAGCAGCGCGAGCAGTTTCCAGCACTGCCAGTTTTTGTGTGTAGTCATGGGTGTTGTCCTGTTGGGCCGCGCCATGCCCAAGCACGGCAGACGCTTTCTTTTCTGTAGCTGCTAGCGCTTGTTGTGCTTGGGATTGAGCCTGTTTTGATTGAGAAACCTCAACCTTGGCCAGCTCCAGCTGAGCGTTGGCCAGCCTGAGCGACTGCAGGGCCAGCAGCCCCGCAAGGGCCAAGGCCAGCCACGGCCAGAGACGGGATGCGCCTGTCATGCCAGCCCCGCCTCACACAATTGGCGCTCTGCCGCGCGACGTTTGATGAGGCCGGGCAACTGCTTGCCACCGGCATAGGTCCAGCGCGATAGCTCGGCACACGCGCCATCGATGTCGCCCGCATTGGCCTTGCGCACCAGGGTGCTGCCGCAAAACGCACCCTCGCCCACGTTAAAAGCAAAGCTCACAAAGGCGGCGCGTTGGCCATCGGTCAAGGGCTGACGAATGCAATCCAGCGCATCGGCATGCTTGGCCAAGTCTTTGTAGAGTATTTCCTCGCACTGCTGGCGGGTGTAGGTCTGGCCCATCTTGAGCTCGGGACCGGTATGGCCGGTGCATGCCGTGACGATGCCCACCGGATCGGGGTAGCTGCGCAGCACGGTGCCTTCGTACTTCTGCACCAGCGGCACAGCCAAAGCAAAGGCAGCGCCACCGATGGCGGCCAAGAGTTTTTCTTTCCAGTTCATCGGCTTGCTCCTCCCTTGATAGCCGTCCAGAAACCTACACAGGCGCCGCCCAGCATGACGATGGCCGCCAGCGGCTTGGCCACCTTGCCCACCCAGTTCAGCACCTTGAAGGCACCTTTCATGGCGGTAAAAAATTCCAGTAGATCCGCCAGCTGCTGCTTGAGCTCATAGAGCTCCTGCGTCGCAGCCTTCAGATCGCGCTCGATGGCGGCCATGCGCTCACTCCCTTTGTCGAATCGTTCATTGATCTGCTGGTGCGATACCACCGGCAACTCATCCCCGTAGTCATCCATTCCCTCTCCTTTCGTATGTCGCTTTCCTATTTCGTTTTCAGACTTCGATCAGCACATAGGGCATGGCGGGCGCGGGGCCGGTGATGGCGCCGCCTTGCGCATAGACGCGCACGCCATTAGCCGTGCCCAGCGGGTTGCGCACACGCAGCAGGCCTGCGGCACCTTCAAGGGCGACCAGCGCGGTGCCGTCGGCAAACACGGCGCTGATCTGCCCGGTCATGACGGGGTCATCAGGCAGCAGAGCCTTGAGGCGCTTGTAAAGGTTGGTGCTCATGCGGCGACCCTTTCGACGGTGACTTGCTGGCGCACGCGGGGCATAGCGGCAGTGACGCTGACACCGCGCACCAGGCCGCGCCAGGTGCCGTCGGTATCTGCAACCTCCAGCAGCTGGCCGGGGTTCAAGATGCCGGGGTTGGTGCCGCCGGTAAGCACAGGCATGCTGATGCTGTGCTGCAGCTTGTTGCCGCTGGCCGCCAGCGCCCAGCTGCCGCGCATGCGGGCTGCGTCGGCATTGGTGATGAGGTCGTCCTGAATCTGCGGAGCCAGCTTGTCGCGCGCGCTGAGGCTGCGAACCACATGGCCGAGCACGCCCCCCACGCTGCCGCCCGCAACATAGACGGCGTTGTATTCGGCACGCGGATCTGGCCGCAGTTCGTCGGTCACGATGACGGCCGCAGGCATTTGCACATCGGGCACGGCCGCACCCCATTCCCACGGCAGCACCGGGTAGCGCGGCGCAACGATGAGCTGCTCTGCCGTGCGGTGGCTGCGCACCACGGCATTGACCGACTCGGCCATGCGCAGCACGGCCTGCAGGGGCGTGCCCTGAAAACTCCACGCGCCGGCAGGCACCTGCCAGTCCGGGATCTGCCAATCCAGACCTACCCCGCTGAACTCCAACGTGCTCACCGCCAGCTGCTGCGCCGTGGCCACCGAGGTGGAAAGCCAAGACTGCTTGGGCATATACGGATTGCCCAGCATGGCCGTAACGCTGATGCCCTGCACCGCTACGCGGCGGCGATCAAAGGAACGGCTGCGCGCAGTGCTGGTGACCGCAAAGACAAACTGCATTCCATCAATACCGACCTGCAGACGCTGCGGCAGTCCGCCCACAGGCGCGAGCTGGTCCAGCAAATGCTCAGGCCCGTTGGCCGACAGGCTCCAGCAATAGCTGTCATCGTCTGCAGAAATAGTGACGTCAGTGAGCACAACAGGCTCAAGGCTTGGCAGCAAATGCGCAGTGAGATGGTGGACTTGCATATAGACGGGCAACAGGGGAATGAAGAACTGGGGCTGCGGCTCAGGCCCAATGGACCTGCAGCACATGAACAGCAGATTTGCCGATACCGCCCAGGAGCGGCAGAACAGCAATGGGATGGGGCCACCCACCAGTTGCTCATAGCAGCCGGGCTTTTCAGGCTCGGGAGGCTTGGGCACCGACTTTCCCGCTGGTGGCTTCATGGCCTGCTGGTAGCGAGCCAAGTAAGCCGTGTAAAGCGGCACCGCTGAACCAGCTCCATCAGTGACGAGGTGCTGCAGCCCCATCGCATCCTGAGCCACGGCCTCCAGCAGCAAGCGACGGTCGCGCAGGCTTTCCTCATACCGCACTACCCAACCCGCACGCACGGGCGTGGCATCCTGGACATTGGCCTGCAGAGCCACGCGCACACCTTGCGACTCTTGCCAGTTGACCTGCATGGTTGCGCCAGGCAGAGGCCACGCCTTCTGAAACCGCCCCTGCAGGGCCACCCCTTGCCGCTGGCCGTCCTGCCAGGCCACGCCGAACTGCTCCTGCAAAGGCTTGGCGTCTTGCGCGGTCGACGTCCATCCAGAGGGCAACGCATCACCGCTGCGGTAACTGTTGAGATCGCCTGCGTAATACGAACACCCCGCGTAGTTGTTGCCACTAGCAGCGGTCGGTGAGTTATGCGGGAACAGTACGGCAAAGAAGCCCCGAGAATCTCCGGCGAGCATCCAGTAGTTACCGGCACCTCCCGACGAAACCCGCTTGTGCCAGTAATACCCGCCTGCCACAGTCAGCGGTGCCACCGCAACACCTGTGTCCACATCAGTCATGGACTCATACATTTGCACGCGGGCATACAGGGCATTGCTGTCATCGACCCGGTAGTAAGTACGAGTCGAAGCTGGATCAGTCTGTCGATACACCGCCTTGTTGGTGCCGGTAAAAACCTTCTCCCAGCCCAGCGGTGCCATCTTGAAACTGATGGAGCCTGTGACCGAACCATCGGGCAAAGCGGTCTTGAACTCCACCCAGCCGCTGGCAACGGCAGTGACCTTCTGCTCACCACTTAGCGCGGCAGGCGAAGCGCCTGCCACCAAAATGACGGTATGGGCCTCGGCAGCGCTCTTGCCGCTGGCAAAGTTCAAGCGGCAAACGCCGTTGCTGATGACCGCCGAATCCACGGCCTTGGTTCCCCAGCCTGTGACCAGGAAAGCGTCAAGTGCGGAGATCAGTGAGCCCGCCGCGCCGTTGATAGCGGGCGCTCCGGCCATGGAGCTGTATGCGTGTTTGACGCCGGTGTCTACGATGGATGCCATATCTCTCTCCAGAGTTCGGAAATCAGTTTGTCTGCGGGCGGTTCACATCACCGCGCGCCAGGATAGAAAAGCTGTGCTCGATGCCGGTTTCCGGCCCCGGCTGGATGGTGCGCACCACCCAGAACGGGTAGATGGCCCCCACGGTGTTGATGCGCAGAATGTTTCCGATCGCCCAGCCACTGCCCCAGCCCAGCGGATCGATCGTGAAATAAGGCTTGCCCGTGGCCGGGTTGACGGGCGAGCAAATCGTGTTGATATCGCCGATGGCGATCACACCCACATGCTCGCCAATCACCCGAAACTGCGTGGTAGTGGTGAACTGCAGCACCCAGCGCTCGGTGCTGCCGCCGGCATTGGTGATTGCTATGGGCGAGACGCTCTGGTCGTACTTGGCTGCAATCCCTGGCCCATTGGGGGCATCGGCCCAGACGTTATCAATCCAGGTCTGCTGCTCAAAGGCCAGACTCACGCGGGCACGCCGGTCGCTGGCCTGCAAGGCGCTGGAGACATAGGTGCAGTCCTTGGGATAGTCATGGGTCAGCGCCCGGTTAAAGGTGATCTCGCCGGAGATCTGCACATCTGTGGCCGTGGCCATGTCTTCGATACGGTCCTCGATGGTGACCGGCATGGTCATGGCGGACACGTCGGTAAAAGTGACCTGCCCGGCCTCCAGGTCCACGGAAAAACCTGCATTCAGGGTCTTGCCATTGGCATCGCGCACCACCACGCGGGACAGGCGCACACGGGCCAGGTTGATGGTCTGGCCGTTGCTCGCCACCAACTGGCTGCTGGTCTTGGTGTGACCCACCACGCACAGAGTGCCGGGCCGGAAGATAGGCACCTTGCCATCGCTGGGCAGGCGCACCGGGTCGATGCCGATGATGTCGGCATTCATGGGCAGATAGGCATAGGCCACCGCCGCATAGCGCAAGGCGCTGGCCACAATGGGCTGAGGTTTAAAGATCTTGCCGTCCGGCTGGACGTTGGCGGCGTCGTACCAGGGCTCAGTCTCATTGCCAGCGGCCACGACCAGAGCCCCAAAGCCCAGACGCACCAAGCCGGTTTCGTAGTCCACAGTGCCGACCACACCGGGAGCTGAGATGGTGCCGTCAATGCCAGCGGTGACGTTCTGCGAGCCACCCGAGGCACGGGGAATCTGCACCGTAAGGGAGCCAGGACGCAGAGGAGCAGCAGCCGTTCTGAACACATAGGCACTGGAAATCGCATCACCCAATGTGGTGATGCAAGCCGCACGGCGCAGCGAGTTGGCATTGCCCGCCGTCCAGGATGTGAGTGCCACCCGGCCCGTGGCGTAGTTCAGAGTGCCTCGATTTACAAATCCCGCAGCCGTCAGCACCCGCAGCACACCCCTGCCGTCATCGCTCCAGGGCTGACCGCTGGCAGGCATCAGCAGGACCGAACCCGGCACCACCGGAGCCTGCACGCCCGTGACCAGGTCAAACTCAGGCGCAAACGTGACCTGCAGCGTGCGGCGGGTCGCGCTTCCCGTGGTGCGAAACCGGATCTTGACGTAGCCGCTCTCATCGTTAGGGTAGATCGAGGGAGCGCTCAGGTAATCGATGCCCTCATAGTTCAGGCGGTACTTGGCGACCTCTCCAGAAAAGCCCCCGCCGCTGACCTGGCTGGACGAGTAAACCGGCTTGGGAATCTTGATCGTGACATCGGGGTTGAAGTCCACCGCGCCCGTCGCATAGGTCACGGTGCCTACCTGTGCGCCATTGAGCATCAGCTTGCCCGCCCCGTCATCGCGGGCGATCTGGGTGGGGTCGACCAGCGTCACCCCCATCTCGGTGAGCTGCTCGCGCGTGTAAGTGCCCAGCACGGCCTGATCGGTCAGCCCCCCAAAAGTGACAGACGCCAGGCCGCTGCGCAGCATGGCCACGCCCGCCATCACCTTGGAGGCAACCTGTGCAAACGCCGCGCCCAGGCCGTAGATGGCAGTCAGCACGCCATTGACCCCGGCCGTCATCACGCCCCAGGCCAACTGCACCGTGTTGCCGGCATTGGTGGCGTATTGGCCGATGCGCTGCAGCGTCTCGCCCGTTTCGCTGGCAAAGACCTGCAGGCGCAACACCACGACGTCAAAGTTGACGTTGGCTGCAAACGCGCGGAAGAACTTCAGGCCGTTCTCGAAGGCCGTCGCAAGGGTCTGACCGAAGCGCTCCACCAGGCCGTTATCGACCGCCTTGCGCAGTGCGCCGGTCAGCTCGTCCACGCCTTTGCGCACCACTGGCAGCACGGGCTTGCCCAGCACCTGGGTCACGGTCTCCCACATGCTGCTCAGGCCCTTGAGAGAGCCATTGAGGTTGTCGGCCATGGTCTTGGCCGTGGCTTCGGCACTGCCGCCCGCCTCCCGCAACTTGCCCGTCAGTTCGTCCAACGCACCCATGCCTTGGTTGAGCAAGGCGCGCAGCGCGGGCCCGGCCTCCAAGCCCACCGCATTGATGGCACGCTCGCCGTCTTTGCCCTTGGCTGCCAGCTGGTGCAGAGCTTCTTCAAAATTGGTGGTGACGATGCCGGCAGCGCCCAGTTCCTTGCGGAAGCTGGAGAGCGGGTTGGCAAACTGACTCATGATGGAGTTCAGCGCCGTGCCCGCGCGGCTGGCGTCAATGCCCGCATCGGCAAACTTGCCGATGATGGCGACGGTGCTCTCCAGACTCACGCCCAGGGTATTGGCAACCGGTGCGGCATAGCTCAGGGCCTGGGCCAGGCCTTCCACGCTGGTATTGGTCGCGTTGGCGCCCTTGGCCAGCACATCAGCCAGGTGCGGGTAGGGTCGATTCATCTGGCGGCTCATGGCGCATCCTTTTTCGGGGCTGCGCCCTCTTCCTTGTCGCCAGTGCTGTCGGCGGTGTTGGCAATCCAGGTGGTGGCCATGGGGCTGACCAAGCCCAGCTCGGCACGGCGCTCGGCTTCAATCTTTTGCTGGTGCAGCACCTCTTCCCAGTCCAGGCCTTGCTCTGCGCATTCCTGCTCCAGGGTGGAAACGCCAATCTCCAGCCGCAGCTTGGCCGCGGTGATTTCCTTCACCGGGTCCACCCAGCCCTTGCCGCCAAACACAAAGCGGCAGCGGGTATAGGCATAGCGGTTGGCGTAAAAACCGGGCGCATCAATCACGCCAGCGTTCACCGCCTCTTCCAACCACAGCTCAAAAATGGGCTTGAGCCAGGTAGTGGTCAGCCAGCGGCGGCGGCCGTGAAAGTAGCGCCATGCCTCCAGCAGCGCAGCGCGGGCGCTGCTGTAGTTCACTTTGCTGAAGTCTTTGGCAAACAGCTCATAAGGCAGGTTCATGCCTGCGGCAATGCGCCGCTCCACCGACTGCATGAAAGCCTCAAACGCCACATTGGGGCGGCCTGGCGTAAACGACTGCAGGCGCGCGCCCACGGGCAGCGGAATCACCGCCCCGGCCTGCAGCTTGCCAATGCTGCGCGACTGCTTGACGGAGTCCTTCCACGCATCGCGCGGCTGGTCACCAAACAAGGCGGCAGATGATTCCTGGTCCAGATCCGACTCCAGAAACGCCGCCACCAGCGAATTGGCCAGGCTGGCCTGCAGCTCGTTCTGGGCGTACTTGCCCGCCATATGAAACTCGCGCATCACGGCGCTGACGATGGGCTTGCCCCGGCTCTGGCCCGTGCGCTCTTTGGAATGCAGATGCACCACACGGCGGCGGCCCCAGGGCGTGAAGGCAGGCACACGCTCCCACCGGTTCAGGTCCATAGCTTCATCGCCGCGCAAATACAGCGCATCGCCCGGGTGCGCCGCCTGAAAGTGATAGGCAATGGGCGCGCCCTCGCGGTCAAACTCCACACCCCGGCGAATGCTGGCAATACCCTGCAGGTGGGGCGGCGTTTCCAGCCGGTCAGCCTCAATCACGCTGATGCGCGTAGCCCAGGGGCTGTCTGGCCGGGGCAACCATTTGGGAATGGCCACCGCATCGCCGTTGACCATCTCGCCGCCCAAGGCCAGCACCGTCAGGCCCAGCAAATCCAGCGTGCGCGCGGCATCGCAATCCGTCGTGTCGGCCCAGCTGCGAAAGTGCGCCTCCACCTTGTTGCCCCACTCGCGGGCTTGCTCGGGGGTCCAGCCCAGCAGGCGGTAATCGGGCAAGGCCGACAAGCGCAGCACCGCGCCCACCACGTTATCGCGGTGGGTTTGAATGCCGCCGGCCATCAGCCCGTCATTGCGCACCAGGTCTCGGCTGCGGCTGGTCAGGGTATCGAGTTCGGGCAGCAAGTCTGCATCGGCGCTGCCGGCAAACGGCTGCCAGTCACGCAGGGCCAGATCGGTGTGCGATGCACCCTGGTGGGCAGACATGGCTGCGCCGCCCTTCAATGGCGCTGCGCCCAACGACGTGCGGCTGCGGCTTTGCCGATGCATGCGTGTATTGCGGCCCATGCTTACACCAGGTAGATGGGCTTGCGCGCTGGCTGGCCGGTACGGCGCAGCAACTCGGCGTTGATGTCGTCAATGGCGCGACGCAGCTGCGTCGTGTCGGCATTGAACTGCACGGAGCGCGCGCCCACCCCATCGGTGCTGTGGCTGGCCTGCGTGGGGCCGGTCAGGCGCGCATCGATGGCGGCCAGATAACTGTCGCGCCGGGCGGCGAGCTGTTCGGTGGTGAGGTGGCTGTAGAGACCCATGCGCCAAGCTTCTCAGCGCAGCGCGGACATTTACAGAGGACAGATGTCACCAAATTATGTCCGCCCCATTTTGGTCTTATGCAGCAATGACATTAGCAATCAAATTGATAGCAGAAATGGAAAGCGACGGCTATACCAGTAACATTCGCTCAATCAAAAAATCAATGGAGGGAGAAATGTCGGGCTGGATTTCCATAGCTGTTAGCGTTTTTTTTAGTGCGTCAGCATTGCTCATCACATTAGCCAAACTCAAAGAAGACGAGCGCGAGCGGGTTCTACAGAACCTTGGTCGCTGGAGTCTCAAAACCAAGCGAATCCTAAAAGCATCTTTCTATGTGATCGGATTGTTGAACTCCGTCATTGGCTTAGTCATCGTTCTTGTTCTTACATCCTCTCCCGACGTCACTCGTAAAGATTTAGGTGCAGCTGCATTGCACGCTTTTGCCATTCTTTTACTGCTCGGTGACCTGATCGGCACTCAAATCTTCAATCGATTAGATAAGCAAGCGGAGGAAATCCAAGAGCTCAAAGCTCAGCTAAAGCTATGGCAGCAGACTCCGCTTCATCTAGCTTCAGTAGTCGAACTAGAAACAACTACCCCAACAGATTCAGCAAAAAATGCCGCCAGCCCTTGTATTGAAAGCGCTAGCAGCTATCAAAACTGATTACTTGAAGGTCATCATCAGCGTGCCGGATGGCAGGCTGGCGGCGGGCTTCTTGGTGGGATAGACGGGTTGAGTCACCTGCTTTTCACGGTGCTGGGCGCGTTGGGTGAGGCGCTGGGTGCAGGCTGTGGCCAGGGTGGCGAGCTGGGCGTCAGTGGCGGAGAGGATCTCGCCGCTGGCGATGCGCTCGGGCAGCGCGTTGAAGGAGACGATCATCTGGTCGTCGGCTATGGGTTGGGCATGGGGCACGCTGGGCTGACCTTCGCGGTCGTAGCCCAGGTTGAGCAGGTAGCGGGCGTGGCGCCAGTCGGTGTTGTCTGCGGCCATCACGGCATCGAACACGGCCTGCGTGACCTGCGCCGCCGCCTGGGTGGCCAGACGCTGAGCGAGCTGAATGCGCTGCGGGTCTTGCGCGGGCTTTTGCAGCTCAGCCTCCATGCGATTGAAGGCTGCAAGGTAGGCAACTTTCCATGCTGCGGCTTCTTTGCCGATGAACCCCATCACCAAGAACACAAAACCATCGCGGGTGATGAGATAGGCCGGGTCTTTGCGGGTACGACCCATACCAAGGTCGGTGCTGATTTGTATCGGCACAAAGTTGCGCTGATAGAAATCATCCTCCACCACACCACTCAAATTTCGGATGGCTCGCAGTACAGCCTTGTGCTGCTTTCCGAAGTGCGCGGAGATTTGGTTGCTGGTGGTAGTGACCATACCGTCGTGAATCGAAAGCTCGGGTTGAGCAGATACGACGATAGAAGACGAAGCAGTAGAAATGCCAGCCATGACAGGCTCCTTGATGACAGGTTTTCAACCCATCACCCAGGCCGCCAAGCAAAGGTGATGGACCGTGCAGGGTTGGCGGACCGGACCAAGGAGCCGGCACACCCTTGCGGGTGTCCCCACACGGCCCACCGTAAAACGGAGCCATGCGCGCGCAGGCATGCTCATAAAAGCAAAAAGCCGCAAACCATAGATTGATGGCGCGGCTGCTGCGCCTTGGTTGACCGGGCCGCCAAGCCCAGATCACGCTTACGGGCGTGACTTCCGTATTATAACGCGTTATTCGAAGATTTCCATGCATTGGTCTTCGCTAAACACGCAATCCTTAAAACATATTTAATTGCTCATTCTTCAAAGAAGATACTTTTTCTGATAACCGAATTTTATCTTCTGCCTTCTTCTTTGCATGATCAGACATTAATCCGATCAAATCTTCTAAGTGCTCTATTGAACTTACATTTTTGAAAATCTTATCTTTGTTAACAAAGACTACAGACTTTTTCTTTGCACTTAACAACTCAATTACGTTGCTTAAAGTCCCTGTGCTTTTTGTGTCCCATATCATTAATCCAAAGTCAGCCGTTTCCGCCATTTTTACATCTTTTGCTGTAAAGAAGGCTCGAGAACCTTCCTTATGCAGCGTGGAAACCGGCTCTACAGACCAGGAACCAGAATTATTTCGTGGAACCTCTCCGCTGCAAAAAACAGTTACAGCCTTTGCATTCAATTCGGAAAGGTAATTTTGGACGGATGAGTCAACTCCGTCAGCATCACCGACAAGAACTTCGAAGCCCTGATCAACAATATTTGCGATACGTTCCTTAACCTTCGGGTCCAGATTTTTAATCGTGATTGATCCTGCGATAAAAACCTTTGTCGTCATAACTACTTCCATGTAAGAGCTGCCACATAAATATCTGCAATTTTTGGATGACGACGAAGGGCTGTGCATGCAGCATGCATGGAAGCACCTGAATCATATAAATCATCAACCAAAAGCACGTCCCAACGGCCTTGCCCTGGGATTACGTCATAGATATTAAGGCTATTCCCAATTGCCTCGAGTTTTTGCTCCCTCGTTTCCAGATTTTTAAGCGACTGTCCTGTAGCTTCCTTAAGAAGTAAGTTCTCGAAAACCGGAAGGTCACATAGTCGCCCTACTTCACGCGCAACTTCTGTTACCGGCTGACACTTACGCACATTCGAAGCGGGCAGACCCCTCCTCCCTGGCCACATCCGTTGGACAAGAAGGAAATGCGATGTGTGAGCCAGCTGCACTGAACCAGCGAGCAGCACATGCAGCCACGGCAGCAGGTGATAAACCGTGCAACGGCGGCACTTGCGCACGGCGAGGCGAATGCGGCCAAGAGCAAGAACGGCAACGCCGGTTGGAATCCCGGCACCGCCCTCCCCGAGCGCATCGGGGCCAAACCAGAGCACCTTGGCATCAGGGTGCTGCGGTTTGATCTCCTCATGAATGGCAACGACCAGAGGCCTCAATGGGTCTAGAACCCATGCCATCCTGCTTCGATTTATGCTGGATCTTGTGAGCAATATCGAGAGTTCCGCCTCAAACGTAAGCCAAATGCTACGTAATGGTGGCTAATTCACATTTTTCAGGCTTGTGCCCCCTTCTCCTACAGAAAGGTTTTTCCTGATGCGGTGACCATGCAATCACAGCAAGCCAAACCGGTTTGCTGGTCACCAACCTGAAGGAGTGAAGGACATGACGCAACAAGCTAACCAGCAGCAGAATCCCAACCAGCAGGACAAGCAGCAACAGCAGCAGCAAAGCCCCGGTCAACGCCAGCCAGGCCAAAACACCAACCAGCCCGGTCAGCAGCAACAGCAGACCCCGGGCCAGCAGAAAAACCCGGCTCAGCAGCAGCCCGGGCAGCCACAAAAAGCACAGCAGCGCTGAAAGTGCGCGCCCCAGCGCTTGCCAAGCGCTCCGGGGTTGTTTTGAACCACGCATAGAAAGGAGCAGGAATGCACTTAGCCTCACCTGTCATCTCATCCGATCGTGTCAACGGCACCAACGTTTACAACCCCAACGGCGACAAGCTGGGGTCCATCGACTCACTGATGATCGACAAGCTCACGGGCAAGGTTCGATACGCAGTGATGGAATTCGGCGGATTTCTGGGCATCGGCACAGACCTTTACCCTCTGCCATGGGACACACTCAAATACGACCCCGACAAAGGCGGGTACGTAGTCTCAGTCACCAAAGAACGGCTTGAAAACGCCCCTCGCTACGAGGGAAGCACATTGCCCGAATACACCGACGAATACGGCCGCCGGGTCTACGACCACTACGGTGTGCCCTATATCTAAATCCGGCGCGCAGCCGCACAGGCATTAGCGCCCAACGTTAAGAAGAACCGCAGGCCGGTGAAAGCCGGCCGCTATCCAGTTGGAGTTCAGCCCACCTCACGGTAGGCTTTTTTTTGCACGGAGATTTCCCCATGTAGCCCCCCGGCCCCGCAGGCCTTAAGCGCGACCTCTCCCCGCAGGGTCAAGCGAGGCCATCCGGTGTGATCGTTCTCGGCACAGGGTATTGCTCAAAATCCCATCCCGAAATACGCTTTACCCATACCGCAGTGCACACGCTGTGAGCTGCGGTTGGAGCGCTCACACCCGATGGTGACGACTCCCATCACTTTTAGCCGAGCCTGGGATGTCCTTTCCCTCCCTCTGATTCCCCAGGCAGCCGCAAGGCAACGGCCTTTACACCCCAGCCCACCCGCTAACGCCGGTGGGCTTTTTCTTTGCCCTCAGACACGCAGTGCAACCACGCAACACATGGCATCAAAGCCTGTTGACGCCCTGTACAGGCAAAATCTAAACTACTGTACAAATGCACAGCACTGATCAAAATAACAGTAGAATTTGCAGCAACAAGTCGCTACAGACCTGTGCCCACACCCGCAGGGCCGAAGCGGGGCCATCAAGAAAGAGTGCAAGCCGGGTGTGGACCGTGGCAATCCAATGCCGCCACCGACAGACCGAAAGCCGGGCCCTGCACTCTTCCTTGATGGCGCTGCCGCCCAGCAGCCCCCATTTTTTCCGCCAGAGCGCGAAGCGCATTCACTCCGCCCCTTCGTTGGTTTCGCCTGCTCGCAAGAGCACTGGCCCTTTTTATTCGCCCCGCCCGTCCAGCGGGCCTGCTTCTCGCCTCAAGGAGATTTCATGCTGTACAGCACCGTTCCTCAGCCAGTTGATGAAGACCTCGTGCAGCGCCTGCGCGAGAAGGGAGGCCTGTGAAATGGCCACACATCCCCACCGTCCTGCTCACGCTGCTGCTGACTGCTCTGCTCTTGCTCGCCCCGGCGCTGGAGCAAAGCTACTGATCGCCGCCCAGTGGAGCCTCACCTTTCTCGGCCTCTTTTGCCTCATCGGTGTGGCCGTTCTGATGGCGCTCACCCCTGATGCATGGCCCATGTAACCGGGTCCGCTCAACTTTGATAGCTACTCACGCTTTATTCATAAGCGCTACGGAGTTAAATCATGACAAAAATTCTTGAATCTCTAGTCCTGATCGTCGCAATCTGCCTGGGACTGGCCTGGCTGGCCAGCCCTTCTGCACAGGCCGATGAGCCCTCTTTCCCCGTAACGACACAGCGCGATGCATTTGTATGCCCAGGCATGCATGCCGAATGGCTAGATGACAAAACCGTGCAGTGCCTGAAGGAAGCCCCCTAAGGCGTTACGCATGGAATCGCCGCTTGCCAGTTCGTTGCGCAAAATTGGCTCTTCCGTCTTATTCACGACGCCAGCCAAGTCCTCCAGAAGTATCGTCCCCGCCGGACCACATCGGCATCTTGCCAGGGCCCTCATACGCCCCGCGCCCCCACTCAGAACGCATATCGCTGTGCCCCATAGGCTGCTGATATCCGCCTCCACTAGCCTGACGCCCTGAGTCTCGCCCCGGCATCATCGAGCACCCCGCCAGCGCGCTTGCGGCCGCCGCAATTAAAAGTAGAACCTTCATGGCAACTCCTTGAAAAGTGGAGTTTTTCAGGCTATTCCTGCTGCCTGTGCCCGCTGTAAGCTCTTGTGGAATAAGGACTTTCCTACCCTGTTCGTATGCCAGCCCGCCTTCTGCGGGCTTTTTTCATAGCAAAGGAATATTGATGACTGCCACCTCAGACCGTGAGGAACTGGCGCGTCTGGCGGGCATCAGTTGATACCTCCCCTTCTTCTGCAAAGAAACTCTAGATCTCCGCTCATCCATGAACAGCCCATACCCCATCGACACAGTGCTGTGCGAGCTGCAGCACCGCGACCGCCAGCGAAGCAAGTTGCTACGCGCTATGGAAAGCAAAGCAGCTACCGCCAGCCCAGCAAGCCTCTCGATAGCAAACTACTTTCAAACGCAGCTAGAACAGGCGCAGCGCGCTCACAAGTTCAGAAGCCACCACCCATACAAAAGCCCGCAAGGTTCCAGAACCGCCGGGCTTTTTTGATCAGCAAGGAGTACTTACGCCACTGTGGCCGCAGCCGCCTGACGCCGAGCACGCACCCCATCGATCTGCTGAGGCAAGGTGTACAGATAGGTCAGCAGAAAATACGTCAAGTGATGCATCTGCTCGGCCATCTCTTCAGTGGCATCCTCAAGGCCATGCAGAGCCTCGTTGCCGTCAAGCCGTAACTCATGCGCCCACGCCTGAAGGGCTGGGGTAATACGGTGCTCCGCAGCCAGCTTGTCGATTCGCTTTTCCAGCATCCTCGCCTCAATGTCAGGCGCAAATTCTTTCAGCGCGATCTCTAGACAACGCCGATAGCTACCGCACGCAGCATTCCAATGCTTGGCATTGCGGATTTTCAAAGCCTCCATGAAATTCTTGGCAACCCTCTCGGGCAATGACTCAGGAATATTCAGAGACTGCTTCGAAGGCCAAACCCCCAGTGAAGTGAAGCCGCGATCGTTCAGCAGATTGCCCTGCGTTGCCAATACGTAATTAGCTTGCGCCGCTCCTGTACGGAACGATGCCAGCACAGGCTCATCGCATCCGGCACATAAAGCCACCACAGAAGTTTTACCGGGCATCAGATGCCCCACCGCCTGCATGACGCTAAACGTCATGTTTTCCGCCCCGCAATGCGGGCACTGCATTACCAAAACTGCCATGAACACCCTCAATTCAATCGTGACCGACGACAACGCCATTTCGGATGTGCTGAATTCTGATGGCGGATTCAAGTTGCAGCAACTGGTGGACTTGTACCGCACGGCACCCGACAGAGATGCTTTTATCTGCACCCTGTGCATGCGGTTGCTGCTGGAGCATCAACAGCGCGTTTTAAGACCTCTCCCTGCAACAACTGGACAAAGCCAAACCGCGAACTGAAAGATTTCAGCGCTAGGTCGTGCTTACAATTGTTTCAAACCACTGAGACAACATTGCTGCCTACCCAGTTCACATGATCGCGCGAAAAATCTTCCTACTTCTTGGCCTTTGCCTTGCGTTCGTCGCCTCGGCATCCGAACCCAGCCAGCCGGCAACTCAGACAGATATTCAGCAGGTTCAACAGCAAATTCAGGTGCTGGACAAAGAGCTCACCGTCCTCAAAGAAGTAACGGCCAACCGTCTTGACTCACAGGACAAGCGTGTTGGAGACCTTGGCCTTTGGACAAGCCAGCAAGCCAATCACATGTCTTCTATAGCCAATGCTTCGACATTGCTAGGAATTTTTATAGCCATAATTTCTATCCTTGCTGGATTGGCAGTGTTTTTCACGACCAAGCACCATGCAATAGAAGAAGCTAAAAAGCATGCGGAGATAGAAGCCAGAAACTGGTTTTCCCAAAACAATTCTGGACTAATGACTCAGATTGAAAAATTAAAAAATTTAGCATCTGAGCACGAAAGATATGCTGATCTATTCAGAGACCTCCTGGATAAAGCAAGCCAAAAAATTCTCATCAGCAAAGACTTAGAAAACTCTGATCCTGCCACGTTAGAAGCGCTAGCTGCAGTGACCAATGCAAGCCGAGCTTTGAATGCAAAGCCTGAGGATCAATTCACAGCTGATGACCATTATGTGCGGGGTCTTGAAGATTTCGCTAGTAAACGCTTTGAATCCGCTCTAATCAGCTTTCAGAAAGCTCTTGATAAGGCTGCCACAGAGAACATTTCACCCGATAGACACGCAAATATTATCAGCGCCTGTGCGATTGCTTTATGTGAGCTAGAGCGCTTTCAAGAAGCAATTCCTTTGTATGACATGATTGACCAACTTTATGGCACTGAATCCACACCTACCGTGCGTGCACAAGTTGCAAAAGCGCTCTATAACAAAAGCGTAGCTTTGGATCGATTACATCGCTCAGAAGATAAGATCAGAGTTACTGACCTTATCGATCAACGCTATAGCAATGACCCTGATCCAGCTGTACGCAAGCATGCCGCTACCACACTTTTCAACAAAGGCGTTGATTTAGGTAAATTGAGCCGCAACATAGAAGAGATCCAAACCTACGACTTAATCGTTGACCGCTATGGCCAAGACGAAAGCTTTGAATTGCGCAAGCTGGTGGCAGAAGCTCTACTTTATAAAGGCCTCACACTAAGTGAATTGGATCGACAGGAAGAAGCCATGAAAACCTATAAGCAAGTCATTCAGCGATATGCAGGAGACAGCAATCCAGAGGTAGAGAAGCTTGTAGAGCGCGCCCAACGGCTGCTTAACAAGCTTCGAGGCGATAACGAGCCGGAAGCAGAGCCAGCTTAAACACTTCAATCTCACCAGCCCGCACACGCGGGCTTTTTTGTGTCTGGGCGCTGCGCATCGCCAACGAAGCTCCACAAAAAAGTATCACCTTTGTGTACACTCCATACCGTCACGCCAGTAAAGCGTGATCGGGATTGGCGTCCTGAAACAATTTCCTGCGGTGACAACAAAGCCGCACCCGAATCGCAGTCGTGCGGCTTTGTCGTCTGTGGCCCCAGTTTTATGGTGGCTCGGAGGGGGAGCCGCGAGGCTCGCCGGTTTGTCCGCAGGATTGTCCGGTACGCCAACCTCTTCGAGTCACCGCCCTTTGGTTGGCGTCAAAGGCGGTGGTTGTAGCAAAAGCACAATCTACGGAGGCCGCAATGGCTGACATCACCCCCTTTAACTTCGGCGTTTTTCCCGTTCGCGTTATCAGTCACGACAATCAGCAATGGTTCGCAGCCGCTGATGTTTGTGCAGCTCTAGGCATCAAAAACCACCGCGACTCGCTGATGCATCTTGATGAAGACGAAAAGGGTGTCGTTTCAAGCGACACCCTTGGTGGCCTTCAAAACATCAGCGTCGTTAACGAATCCGGCCTCTACGCCCTTGTCCTGCGCAGCCGCAAGCCCGAGGCGCGCAAGTTTGCCAAGTGGGTGACCAGCGAGGTGCTGCCCAGCATTCGCCAGACCGGCGGCTATGCCAAACAGCCCGACACCCGCCGCACGGAGCACGCGCGCCAGCTGGCCCACGCGGCCACGCTACAGGTTTATCAGGCCGTGTTTGATGCCGCAATGCAGGGTGACGAACCTGCTCACTTCACCCGCCTGCTACTGTCTTTCACCCAAGGGCCGGGCGATGCACTCGCCCCTTATGTGAAGCCGATGGAGGCCGGTGCCATGCTGATGACGCTGCCCCAGCTGACCCAGGCCATTCGCACGGATTTGATGCTGAGCGATGCCACGCTGGCCAGACTGGCTGCGGCCTGCACCCAGCGCATGGCCGAGCGCACCGAATATGAAGCACGCAGGCGCGAAAGCGGCGCGCCAACTGCTGCGCAAAGCCAGCCAGCGCAACAAGGCCGTTTGCAGCTGCGGTAACGCGGAACAGCTTTATCAATTTCATAGCTGCTAGCGCTTGATACATAAGCGCTAGCGCCCTATTTCATTCAAAACCCCGCCCGCCCAGCCACGCCGCGCGGGCTTTTTGGTGTCTGTGATGCTTTCCTCAAAAAGCGGTCAGCAGCATGTAGCGATTCCCAAAAAGAAAAAGCCCACGCTTTTGGCGTGGGCCGCTTCCTCTTAGAGGTCGAAGAAGCTTATTTGCGTGGACGGGCCAGGGCCACTCCCAGAGCGCGGCCGCCGAGCGGCTGGTCATGCAGCGTTTCGATAGCCTTTTGTGCCTGCTCCGGATTGCTCATTTCCACGAAGCCGAAGCCGCGCGAGCGTCCAGTTTCACGGTCCATGATGATGTCAGCAGCGACGACATCGCCGCAGCTGCCGAAATGTGTGCGCAGGGCATCACCGTCAACGTTGTAGCTGAGATTGGTCACATAAAGATTGGATTGCATAGTGTTCTTTCAAAGGTTGCTCAGGCATTTCAGCGATGAGCGGGTAATTAGTTGAGCGGGCTTAGCGGCGGCGCTTGAAGGCCGGTGCCGCGCCAGTGCGAGGAGCAAGATGACGGAAAGTCACTCGCCCTTTGTTGAGGTCGTAGGGAGACATTTCTACGGTCACTTTGTCGCCAGCCAGCACGCGGATGCGGTGCTTGCGCATCTTTCCGCCGCTGTAGGCAATGAGCTGATGGCCGTTTTCCAGAGTTATGCGAAAGCGCGAATCTGGCAGGACTTCATCAACGCGACCGGGCATCTCGATTAGTTCTTCTTTAGCCAAAGTGTCTCCTTTGAATAAAAGCAATAGGCATTCAGTTCAAGCTTTGGCTCATCACCATGTTTCGCCCTTCAGTCAGGGCGTAGTTGGAGGCGAGCGATTCGTTAGAGAACTGAGGGATGAATCGAATGACGCGGTCATAAGTGCCACGTCGAATGGAAACGGCAGCCAGGAACTGGCCGCTGGAAATGGGTTGTGTCAGAGGTGTGACCACATAGCGGCCGATCTGCTCTGTAATATTTTTTTGCAGCATGAATACGGACAGCCGCACGCTGAGGCGTGATAGCCGTCAAATGAAAGAGAGAGAGATGAGTGCCCGCGCCAGAAACTGGGGGGACTGCGCAGACCCATAAAAATGTTCAGGGTCTGGGAGAGTTCGCAGGAGGGGGAGTGACGACCGCGTGCTTTGCGTGAAAGAGCGGTTACCGGCGGCCAAGGGGCGGCATAGGTGTCAGACAGACGCTGTCGGGGCGAACAACCTGAACAGCGAGTCCAATGAGTATAGGTGAAAGGAAAGACCTTTGGTTTTCAATCTTAGAACATCGCCGAAGGATGTCGCCCTGAGGCGAGACACCTCCTCGCACCCTGAAAAAGAAATCGATAGACCCTTCTGCAGCAACCATGTACCGTGGGACAACTGTCTGTCAATTTACTGAGATCCTTGCCAATGAGCAAAATAAAAAAATCAACCGTCCACCATACCGTGGAGGCCAAGCGTTGGGAGCTCAGCCGGGAGAAAGAACGCATCACCTATCCTCCCGATCATGCCGGCCCTATCCAGATGGACTGGCGCAAACGCGAGAATTACTCAGCCAGTGACCTGAACTATCGCGGACGAAATAAGACTCCGTAGAAGTAGACACCCCACTCAACCCCAGCCCGCCCGGCCTACGCCGCGCGGGTTTTTTTATGCCCAATCAGGAGCCAACATGCGCCACACAGGAACGCTTTACCTCAGCAAAACCGCGCCGCAAGCCAGCATGGCCCGATGCGGCGCTTTTCAGTTGCAAATGCTGCTTTATGACCGGCTGGGCACCCACCACATCGAGCCATGGCGCGTGACGTGGACAGGCCGCAGCGCCCAGCGCTTTTGGCTGGAGCACGCGGCAACGCTCAAGCCCGGCGCGGCCGTGGTGGTGGAGCTGGAGCGTGCGCAGATCCACACCCTGCATTGCCGCCCGCCCCGCAGCGAACTGCTGGCAACGGTGGTGAGCTGCGCTCTGGTCCCAGCCCGTAGCCGGGAACTGAGCAACGTTTAGCTACACCTGAGCAGGCAGACCTACCCTTTTCAAATCTCCTGTGGCTAGCACTGCCTAGCGCACTGCAATCTGGCCATGCCGCTGCCGACCAGGTCGTCCAAGCATCCGGGCACACAGAGCCATCACCACGCCAGCTTGGACGGATACGCGTCTTTATTTTTATCCGTCGGATCAGTCAATCCCTAAAGCGCTGCGAAAAACTTTCGCAAACACACAACCATTTCACCCAAGCCCGCCATCGCCATGAGCGGGCTTTTTTACTGGAGAGCACTATGAAATTGATAGACCGCAAGGCGCTTTGCGCTAAAGTTCCTTTGTCTGATCGCTGGATTCTGAAACTGGAATCCATTGGCCGGTTTCCCAAACGCATCGTGCTTTCGCCACGTCGCGTGGCATGGGATGAAGCCGAGATCGATGCCTGGATCGAGTCCCGACGCCAGGCGAATGAAAAGGCCGCTGCGCCTCTCGCCAGTGCATCTATTCGCATGGCATCTGGGATGGTATCTACAGCCATCGCCGAGCTGTAAGCCGCGCCGCATAAGGCTTTCAAGAGCTTGTTAACCATCGAGTGGGAGAGTCTAAGAGTTTCAGCGCCCTGCTCACTTTTCCCAAGCAAGCTCGTGATCTGACGGGATTTTATGCCTGCACGGTTTCATGACAGCGCCAACTCTTAGCGGGTCAGCAAAAGCGCCTACATTTTTTTCAGCTTCTTGCTTGATACAAATCTGCTCAGGCTGCAAAAAAATGTCAAAAGCCAAGTTTGATTTCACTCCGCTTCATCTCTCTGCAAAGACATTCCCAGGAGGGCACAACATGAAAAAGCCCAGCATCAAGAGCACGAACCGAGCTTATGTGCGCCTGCATACCTATGTAACGAAACGCCAGGACTGGGAAGAGTTCGTCAAAACCTATCGGGTCGTTCTCGACTCCAACGGCAGCGAAGAACTCAGCAACTGCTTTGTGAAGGTCTATACCAAGATGGGGGAATTAGCGGCGCTTGGGCCCAATATTCCAAACCAGATCACTTTCTCCTTGCGCAAGGAGCCACCAATGTCTATTTGGACTGAGTTTTTCAACGACGGAAAATTCAACTGGCGCAATGTGTCTTGCCGCTAGAAAAAGTAAAAGGCAAGTCGCGTGCTGTTTCAGGCATTGGCCTCTCATAAGCGACAGGCAATCAACTGGTGACACAACCCCAGTGGGCATTGAAATCACTGTGCAGCGAACGCGCGGCTCAGCGCTGCTTCTATTTAGTGACGACCATGACCACCACCGCCCGGACGGCTCCCGCCACCATATGGCCTGTTGCCTCCTTGGCCGGGCCGATGGCTGCCATGCATGCCGTGACCAGGATGGGGTCTGTGTGCTGGCGGACGATGCACATGCCCAGGCCGATACGAGGGACCGTAGTAATACGCGCCGCTATAAGGCTGATAAATGTAGCCATAGCTATACCCGGGACCTGTTGCATAGCAGCCCGACAAAAGCAACACAAGCGCAGATACTCCAAGCAGCTTCTTCATGCATGAAGTATGAATGAATCAACAAATTGCGTGTATTCAAGAAGTACACCAGTGCTCAGCGCTGCGCTGCCGAGCAGCTGATAGGCATTGATATCGAAGCGATATTGAGCCGGTACAGCTGGAGAGGTTTGTTGCTTACCCAGCAATTTTTTTTGAAAAAGCAAGGTCTCATAAGACCTTGCTTTATTTGGAAATCTGGAGCGGGCGATGGGGATCGAACCCACGTTATTTGCTTGGGAAGCAAAAGTCCTGCCATTGAACGACGCCCGCATTGTAGGCAAGGCTACGTAAGGTAGTTGCCGCTGACTGCAATCACGGTAGCTAGCCGTGAATCAGTTACTAATCGTACAGCAAGCCTGAAACACTGGCGTCGCAAAACAGCCGTGCTGCTCACTTTTTAACACCGTAATTTCCCGCAAATGCGGCCTGCGCTGCTTGCGTTCCACGGCTTTATTAGGGGCACTGAAAGATATGCTGCATTGCCACAAATCACACGGGTAAAATTGTGCGGGATCAAAGAGCCTGCATTCAGCGACTGTTTCAGTCATCTCGCAACGGGCAACGCCGTTGCTCGCCAGACTCGACACCAAGTCATGCAGGTTTTATCCCATGCAGCGCTTGGCCTGGATCTTCAATACTTTCTGAAAACACAAACAAACCTTAGCCCGCGCCTGCTCCACCATGCTGATCTGCTTTTGCAATTTCGACTTGCCTGCTGACCACTTCAGAGGGGCCAGTGTGCCGATGCACGGGGACCGCACGTGACTGAACAGCAGTTGTATGACCTGGCTCCGGCGCTGGAGTTGATGGCGTTTGGCCTGGTTCTGGCACTCGGCCCGCTGTGCTGGGTGTGGTGGCGTAATCGCGGCACGGGGCCTAGCAAGCGGCTGCAGGCGCTTTGTGTGCTGACGCTGTTTCTGACTTTTGATCTGGTGTTGTTTGGTGCCTTCACGCGTTTGACGGATTCCGGTCTGGGCTGCCCTGACTGGCCCGGCTGCTACGGCAGCTCAAGCCCTCTTGCGGCCCATGCACAGATTTCCGAGGCGCAAGCCGCCATGCCGACTGGCCCTGTCACCCACGGCAAAGCCTGGGTGGAGATGATTCACCGCTATCTGGCGACCACCGTGGGCGTGCTCATCATTGCGATGACCGTGTTGTCTTGGAAGCAAGCCCGAGCCGCTCGTCATGCAGGCCAACCCGAAGCCGCACAGGGTGCCTTGAACCCCTGGTGGCCAACAGTGACACTGGTCTGGGTCTGCATACAAGGCGCTTTTGGCGCGCTGACAGTGACGATGAAGCTGTTTCCGGCCATTGTCACGCTGCACCTGCTGGGCGGAACAGGCCTGCTGGCATTACTGGCTATTCCGGCTTCGGCCTTGAGCATGAAGCAAGCGGGCCAGACACCGGCCTTCATTGCCAAGGGCTTACGTACCGCGCTCTGGCTGTGCCTAGCTTTGCTGGTGATTCAGGTCAGTCTGGGCGGCTGGGTCAGCACCAATTACGCCGTGCTGGCATGCACGACCTTCCCCAACTGCCAGGGAAGCTGGTGGCCTGCCATGAATTTTGGCGAGGCGCTGCAGATCTGGCGCCCGCTGGGTCTGCTCAAAGATGGCAGCAACATCAGCTTTGAAGCGCTTACCGCCATTCACTACACCCACCGCCTGGCGGCTTATGTGGTGGTGGCAGCCCTTGCGGGCCTGTGGTGGGCAATGCGCCGCGCACTGGCACTGGCCAAGCAGCGCCGCCTGCTGGGCTTTTTTGTAGTGCTACAAGTTTTAACGGGTCTGTCCAACGTGGTCTTGGACTGGCCCCTGGTTGCGGCCGTGCTTCACACTGGTGGAGCCGCGGCCCTGGTAACGATTGTGGTCTGGAGTCTGGCTGTGACGCGCACTGATGCCGTTACCGCCACCCGACCTGAAATGACGCGCCGCCCTGCCTGAGGCATAGCGCACAAAGAGTGATTGCATGAGTCAAAGTGAAGCCTTGTTGGACAACACCTCGCGAGTCAGCCAGTTCTATGCGCTGACCAAGCCGCGCGTGGTGCAACTGATTGTTTTTTGCGCGCTGATCGGCATGGTGCTGGCCGTTCCCGGCTGGCCGACTGCCGCCCAATGGGTGCATATGGGTGTGGCCTGCATCGGCATCTGGCTGGTGGCCGCTGCCGCTGCCGCCTTTAACTGCCTGGTAGAGCGCCATATTGATGCCAAGATGAAGCGCACCGCCTGGCGCCCCACAGCGCGTGGCGAGTTGTCCAGCCAGCAGGCACTGGCCTTCTCGGCCATTCTTTGCATGCTTGGAGCGACGATTCTCTGGGTCTGGACCAATTCGCTGACCATGTGGCTGACACTGGCCACCTTTGTCGGCTACGCCGTGATCTACACCGTGGTGCTCAAGCCTGCAACGCCGCAAAACATTGTGATTGGCGGTGCATCGGGCGCGATGCCTCCTGTGCTGGGCTGGGCCGCGATGACCGGCAATGTGGGCCCCGAGGCGCTGATTCTGTTCCTCATCATCTTCCTGTGGACCCCGCCGCACTTCTGGGCGCTGGCCCTGTACCGGGTGGAAGACTACCGCCAGTCCGGCCTGCCCATGCTGCCCGTGACCCATGGCAGCGAATACACGCGCCTGCAGATTCTGCTCTACACCGTGGTGCTGTTTGCCGCAGGTCTGCTGCCCTTTATGTATGGCATGAGCAGCTGGCTGTATCTGTTTGCCGCCGTGGTTCTGGGCGCTGGTTTTATAGGCTACGCCGTGGCTCTGTACCGCAACTATTCGGATGAGCTGTCGCGCCGTACCTTCCGCTTTTCACTGATTCACCTGAGCCTGCTTTTTCTGGCTCTGCTCGTCGATCATTACTTATTCATGGCTTGAGCTTTTTAGCCATGCACCTGAAGAAGCCCGGTTCGCCGGGCTTTTTTACGTCTAGCGAATTCAATCACTATCAAAAGATGAGCTGCTTGCGCTTGAAGGTATTGCGCTAGAGGCCTGAAAATCCTGAAACAAAAAAAGCCAGCTCTTATGCAGAGCTGGCCTTGGGTTCATATCCGGCAAACCCGATCAAGCGCCTGATTACAGACCCTTGAGCACCTTGCCATTCACTTCCTTGCCGTACATGGAGAACTTGCCATGGTGCTGTTCAGCTGTGGCCTGCAAGTTGCCATTGAAGCGGGGGTCTTGACCTCGTTCCTGGCTGTTGATGAAGGTTGCCACGTCCCAGGCTTCCTGATCGCTCAGCGTCGCATTGCCGTAGGGCATGTTGTTCTTGATGAAGTTGGCAGCCTTGTCGATGTCGTGCATGCCAGCGCCCCAGTTATAGGAATCCTTGCCCCACAGCGGCGGGAACACGGCGACATCGCCGACAAACTGGCCCTTGCCGTCCGCGCTGTGGCACAGCGCGCACTTGGCTTCATAAACCTTGGCACCGGCTTCGTACGTGGGCTTTTCCTGGGGCTCGCCCGCCTTTTTAAAGCCTGCACCGGGCAGCTTTTCGCCAGTGGGGGCCTTTTGAGCCATCCAGTAAGCGTAAGACTCCAGCGCCACCAGCACGTCATGGCCGTCATCCGGTGCTTTGCCATTCATGGAGTACATGAAGCAGCCACGCACGCGTTCGGCAAAGGTGTCTACGTGGTCGGTCTTCTTGCGATAGGCCGGGTACATGGGGTATGCGCCCCACATGGGAGCAGCGCCCTTGAGGCGACCGGCATCCAGGTGGCAGTTGGTGCAGCTCAGGGGGTTGCCCGAGAAGCCCACGGCATTGGTAGGCGTGCGTGTGAAGATGGCTTCGCCACGGCGAATCCACTCACCCATGGGGCCTTCAGGCATGTCTGTTTCGCCTGGGGGAGTGAACGCTCCGGGCTTGGCCACCACGGCCACAGCCTTGGCATCTGCCGCAGGCGCAGCAACCTTGGCAGGCTCCTCAGCCTTTTTGGGGCTGCTCACGCTCATGCCATACCAGAGCGCACCGCCCAGGCCAGCGAACATGCACGCCACCACGGCGTATTCAGCAAGATTGGAGCTTTTGGAAGCCGTTTTTTGTTGTTCCGACATAGTCAACTCCCGAGGCTTAAGGTTTGGCGGGTGCTGCAGGCGCAGCAGCGGCTGGATTATGCAGACGCTGGTAGTACGCAGCGACAGCCTTGACGTCATCCGCCGACAGCTTCTTGGCAACAGCGCCCATCAGGCCCAGAGGGCCGGCTTCGCGCTGGCCCTTGTTCCAGGCGTCGATCTGGCTCTGCATATAGTCGGCAGACAGGTGACCAATGGCCGGGAAATCCTTGCCCACACCCACGCCACCGGGGCCATGGCACTGTGCGCAGGCAGGAATGCCATCAGCCCAGCGACCGCGCTCGACCAGCCATGCGCCGCTATCGTCATTCTTGCCAGGCAAAGCACCGCGCACCGCCTTGATGGGCAATGGCAGGGTGGCGTAATAAGCCGCTACGTCAGCGCGCTCTTGCTCGCTCAAGGCCTTGGCCATGGAGGCCATGACGGCAGATTGACGTGCACCTGCGGCCAGCTGGTTCAGCTGGCGCTCCAGATAGCCGGGGTGCTGACCTGCCAGCGCGGGAAAGCCGGCCTGACCTTCTCCCTTGGCGCCGTGGCAAGTGGCACAGGCGGCTGCGCCACCTGCGGAGCCGGACTGTGCAATCTTTGCGCCAGCCGTGGCATTGCCATTCAATGCGGCCTTGGCGGCGGCAGGTTCTTGCGCCCAGGCGCTAGTCGCCATCAGCATGGAAATGCCAACAGCCACCCACGACCGGGGCAGAGTCTTAGTGTTCAAGCGATTCATCTTGGGAATGGAGTTGTACGCCGCGCCCACCAGACCCACATCAGGCTGGTGCAAGCGCCGACGTCTGGACGGTGATGTCAAGGACGTAGAAGCCCATGACAGCAAGCGCATACCCCGAAGATACTTATATAAGATTAAGAGCCAATTAATGCTTGGAACAATCGGCTACAAATCCGGTCTCAGGGTGTATCCATACCCTTATCAAGCCCTGCATTGCAGGCCACGACCGGCAGGTAAAGCCGCACCACCAGCCCTGTTGGAGCTGCAGATGCAGCAGATGGCATAGAGGCACCAGAAAACCAGTCGCTCGCATCACCTTGCTGCAGCCACTGCGCCAGTGGCTGCAGCTCCAGGACACCACCGCTGCACTGGGCAATGCGCTGAACAATGGCCAGCCCCAGCCCGCTGCCATGCGCCTGATGCTGCTTGCGCCAGAAGCGCTGTGTGGCTAGGGCGCAATCCTCGCGGCTCAAACCCGGTCCTTGATCGAGCACGATGAATTCCACATATCCCGCAATGCGCGCAGGCCTTGGCAAAGCCGTATCCGCTAAGCCATCAGCATCTACCGGCAGTTGCTTGAAAGAACGCTTGAGATGCTTGAGATAGCGCATACCCAACGACACGGGGAAATCCGCCTGATCCTGCCCCGCCACCTGCCCATAGCGCAAGGCATTTTCGATCAGATTGCGCAGTGCCGAAATCAGCAGAGGCTGGGGCACAACCACCCGCAAATCCTCCAGCCGAGCGTCGCCCTGCACCTGCCCTGGCAGCCAGCGCAGACGCTGCTGACCCGAGGGAATGGCCGTAGCGGCCAGACTCCAGGCTTTCTCCAGCGCCTCCCAGGCGCAGGCAGGCTCAGAGCCGCAGACCATGCGACCTGTGTCGCTGCCTTCATCGGCCTCGTCACCCGCAGGTTGGCAATCGAGTCGCGCCAGCAGCAGCAACTGCTCCAGCGTGTGCTGCAAATGCACCACGCCCTCACCTGCCTGTTCCAGCGCATCATGGGTCATCTGCCATTGCATGGTCTGCGCGCCCACGCTGGCCACGGCCATCTGAGCAACTTGCACATGGGTCTTAACCGCCGTCAGCGGCGTGCGTAGCTCATGGGCGGCATCATCCGTCCAGCGGCGCTCGCGCTCCAGCGCGCTGTGCACGCGCTGCAGCAAATGATTAATGGTCTGCACCAGCGGCGCCAGTTCTTTGACCTGACGGCCTTGCGCCACGGGCGAATCATCGCCGGGCGGGCGCAGGCTGAGTTCTTGGCGCAGCGACTCCAGTGGCCGCAGGCCCCGCGTCACCCCCCACCACATCAGCACCATGCTGGCCAGCAGCGCCAGCAAAAAGGGCAGGATTATGGTGTAGGCAAAGCCGTAGATCAGCCCCTCGCGCACATCAATGCGGTCAGCCGTGGCAATGCGCACACCGTGATCTTCCAGCACATAGGTGCGCCACGGGCGCCCTCCTTTGATGACGGTAGAAAAGCCCAGCGGCAGCGGTGCCTGAAAGCTGGGCGCACCGGCCGTGCGAGCCAGTACCTGCGAATCATCGGGTTCGGCCGCTTCCGGCATCTGCACGGGCTGCGCCTTGTCTCCAAGCTTATCTCCGGCCCTGTCTCCAGCATGACCACCCACATTGCTGCGCGGCAACGCCAGCGGAGACGCCGGAATCAGCGCCGCAGGCATTGCCGTGCCATCTTCCGTATGAACCGTCTCAGTATTAGGTGCTTCAGTACTGATAGCTGCTGGCGAAGGTGCTGTATGCACTTCACTGCGAATCATGCTGACCTCACAGGCCACGCCATCCCGCGCGACCACGTTGAGCATGGGCCCCCAGTCTTCAGGGCTGGCGTTTTGCGGTTTGAACTGGTGGACGATGCCCGCCACCATGCGGGCCGATGCAATCAGTCTGTCATCCAGCACCGAGCGCAGCTCGTGGCGCATGCCGGTAAACATCCAGGTAGCGACACCGCCCCAGAGCGTACACAGCGCCAGACACAGCCAGACCAGCAGTCGAACCCGCAAACTACGCATCAGTTACCGCCTTGAATGCGCCCCAGGCGAAAGCCCACGCCGCGCACCGTCTCCACAATGTCCGTACCCAGCTTGCGGCGCAGATGATGCACATGCACATTCACGGCATTGCTCTCCACATCAAGACTGTAGCCATAGAGGCTGTCGCGCAGTTGCTCCAGATTGAGCACGCGGCCCGGCGACTGCAGCAGCGCCCGCAGCAAAGCCCATTCGCGGCGCGACAAATCGACCGCCTGCCCCTCACGCACAGCCTGCCCGGCAGCCAGATCGACCTTGACATCGCCCAGCACAATCCAGTCCACAGACCGGCCCGCCGCACGGCGCAGCAGCGCATGCAGGCGTGCAGCCAGCTCATGCAGATCAAAGGGTTTGACCAAATAATCGTCTGCACCCGTTTGCAGACCTTCAATGCGCTGACCCACCGCATCGCGTGCGGTCAGTACCAGCACGGGCAGCTCAAGGCCCTGACTGCGCCAGCGCGCCAGCAGGTGCAGGCCGTCCTCGTCGGGCAGGCCCAGGTCCAGCACACACACATCAAAGTGCGATGATTTGATGGCCGCATCTGCCTGACTGGCGCAGCCCACCACATCGACACCAAAGCCCTGTAACTGCAGGCCCGCCTTGACCCCGCTGGCGACCAAAGCGTTATCTTCCACTAACAGCACATGCATCGTCGTCACCACGAAACTCTGGCTAGCAGCACCTCTTGAGGTGAGTAAGCGCAAGTTACGTGCCTATTCGTCAAAAGTGATCAGCATCGCAGATTTAGGTTTTCCCAGCGTTAACCGCGACTTAATCCCTTGCGCCCAAGATTACCGGCTTATTCACTCTGTCTTTCAATGTTCACCCGCTCATGCGTCCACGCCTTTCCGCCGCCACCGCCCTGCTTTCAGCTCTGTTGCTGACCGGGGCTGCTGCATTGGCTCAGCCTTTGAGCATTCCTAGCCTCAATAGCCAGGCAGACAGCGCGCAGACCGATGTTTTGAATGCGGAGCAGGCTTTCATCCTTTTGCCACCTGCGCTCAGCGCTATCAAAACCGAAGATAAAACAGAAGACAAGCAGCTCACCCTCAACTGGCAGATTGCGCCCGGCTACTACCTTTACCGCGATCAGATTCGCATCAGCGATGCGCAGGGCCAGAGCCTGAATGCCAACATTCCACAAGGCGAAGCACTGACGGATGCCTTTTTTGGCCAGGTGCAGGTTTTTCACCAACAGCTCACAGTGCAGGCAGCCTTGCCTACCCGAGCAGAACAATGGCCGCTGCAGCTGCAATGGCAGGGCTGCGCGGAAATTGGCGTGTGCTACCAGCCGCAGCAAGCCAGCGTGACTGCGCAGCAACTGCGCTTGAGCTTGGATACCGAACCCGAAAACATGGCCCCCGCCAGCGCCCCACCGCAATCCGCCACACATTGGCTGGCTCTGCCCCCTAGCGTTTTGCTAGGCCCGGTCGCCCTGCCCACCATGGCGCTGATTGTGTTTATGGCCTTGTTTGCCAGCCAGTGGTGGGCCAGACGCCAGCAACTGCGCAGTGGCCAGCCGGTGGAATCGGCCCTGCTGCAGGCCACGATTGCCGGTTTGCTGGGCGCGCGACTGGCCTATGTGGCGCAGTGGTGGCCCGAGTACTGGGGTGAAAGCACGGCCGATCACCTGAGTGGCCTGCTGCGCATGCTCGATATCCGCGATGGCGGCTGGAATCTCTGGGCCGGCGTGCTTGCCGCCCTACTCTGGGCACTGTGGCGCACCCGCAAGCAAGCCGCTTTGCGCCGCGGCAGCTTGCAGGCGCTGGCTTTGGGCGCTCTGATAGTGATAGCTGGATACACAATGCGTACCTGGCCTGCCACTCAAAACATGGCCTTGCCCAGCACGCCTTTTGTGAATGCCGCCGCGCAGACCCTGGATTTGAGCAGTTACAAAGGTCAGCCCCTGGTCATCAACCTCTGGGCCAGCTGGTGCCCGCCCTGCAAACGCGAGATGCCGGTGCTGGCGCAGGCCCAGAAAGAGCACCCCGGCGTGCGCTTTATCTGGATCAATCAGGGCGAAGACGCTACCAAAGTCATGCGCTACTTGCAGACCATGCCCTTGCCAGCCGCCCAGGTGCTGCTGGACCCGCAGCAGCTCGCCAGCCAGCACTGGCAGCAGCGCGGTCTGCCCTCGACGTATTTTTATGACGCCAGCGGGCAGCTCAAAGGCATGCGCATGGGCGAGCTATCTCGCGCCAGCCTTGCCGAGCAGCTACGAGTCATAGCGCCCCGCGAACATAGCCCTGATAAGCAATAACTAAAAACGGAGATTTTTATCGTGCCCCGCCAGTTGCCCAGCTTCCTGTCCAAGCTTCGCCAGTCATCCCCCCTGCTGATTCCTATTGCCGCAGCCGCTGCCGCCACGCTGGTCGCCGTGGCCTATGCACATGACGCCATCGCCTCGACGAAGACGAGCGATAAACCAGAGATCACCAGCACCGCGGGCGAGCTGCCTTCGGCGCACTTTCTGGCCGAGCAAGGCCTGACCATCGCCGGCCCCATGCCATCTGCCGGTGGTCTCAAGGCATGGGCGGCCTACCGCGACCAGCAGCCCATTCCCATCTACCGCCTGCCCGACGGCAAGCACTGGGTGATAGGCACAGTCATTGATGCGCAGGGCAAGGACGTCAACGCCAAGACATTGCAGAGCGCCGTGCAAAAGCCCATGGGCCAGCAACTGTGGAGTGATCTGGAGGGCACGCACTGGATTGGCGACGGCAAGCCCGACGCACCGCAGATTGCCTATGTCTTCACCGACCCCAACTGCCCCTACTGCAACCAGCTGTGGCGCGACGCGCGGCCTATGGTGCAATCAGGCCAGCTGCAGCTGCGCCATATTCTGGTGGGCATACTGCGCCCCAGCAGCCAGGGCAAGGCCGCCGCCATTCTGGCCGCGAAATCCCCCGAGCAAGCACTGGCCAGCCATGCGCTGGCCTATGCCGATGCCAGCGGCAAGAACCCCGACACACTGGGCATTGCGCCCCTGCAACGCATTCCCCTGTCTGCCCGTGATGCGCTGGTCAACAATGTCTCACTGATGAACAGCATGGGTCTGCGCGCCACACCCGCAACCATCTGGAAAAACGCACAGGGACTGGTACAGACGCGCACCGGCATGCCGCCCGGGCTGCTGAACAGTGTGATGGGCACAACCGCACCATAAGAGCCAAAAAGGCCTGTAGCCCATACTCAAAAAGCGCTAGAAGCTATCATCCCAGTAGCAAACTCTGACTGCACACCATGAGCCAACCCGACTGGAATTCCCTGCTTCCTGCCCTACACCCCGACACCCGCGTGGTGCTGCATGCCCCCACTCCGCAAGCACTGGCGCGTGCACGCGGCAACTTCAAGAATTTGACGGCAGCCCACCCTGCGCTGCAGATCTGGATCGTGGTCAACGCTCAGGCCGTGCAAGCCGTGCTCGACCAGCCCGATGACATGGGCCCTGCCCTGGCGCATGTTCTGCTGTGCCCCAACACACTGAAGAACAACGGAGTCACCGCACCCGAGAACATTCAGGTACTGCCCATGGGCGCCGTGGAAGCCATTGCCTGCATGCAGCAAGCAGGCTGGACCTATATCCGCAGCTAACGCCTCTACTTTTAACGGCTCGCAAGGCATTAACCTTGAGCTCCCCATGCCTTATCTGCTGCGCGAATCGCTGCGCTTTCCTACCGACAACATCGGCGAGTAATTCTGTATCTTGAACATAAAAAAGACGCCTTGAAAGCGTCTTTTTTATGCTCAGGAGCAAGACTGCTCTACAGCCCCCAGCCTTTGAGCGCAGGCAGCACCAGCTGCGTCGCTGCATAGCCCTCGTCGATGGACTCGCGCCCACGGTGAAAATCCATCAGCCCGACATGCGAGAGGCGCGGCGCAATCAGCACTTCGGCCGGGTCGCCCGCCATACGGCTGCGCGTAATGCGCATCTGCATGATGTTGACGCTGGCCATCACCACATTGAGCAGCGAGGGAATGCGCGGTGAATCGTCTTCTTCCGCCTCGCTCTCGTCCTTACGGCCCATACGCATGACTGACGATGACATGGTCTTCACACTGGTCATACTGCTCTTCCACTTGCCCGACCAGCCCGCAGGGGAAGCATGGGCGGCCAGCGCCTCAGGAATTTGCCCAAGCGGCAGCGGCGGCTCATCGTCTTCGTCAAGCTGCGTCTGCGACGCCCTGACCTCGCGGGCATGAATCTTGAGATCGGTCTCACTCATGTCCACGGGCTTTATGTGCTTGCGCATGATGTCAGCGTTCAGATCGACAGCAATCACAATGTCAGCCCCCATGGCCCGCGCCAGCGACACAGGCACAGGGTTGACCAGCCCGCCATCAACCAGCAAACGCCCATCGTGTGTGGAGGGCGTAAACAAGCCGGGCAGAGCGATGGAGGCGCGCACTGCCTCTGCAATCGAGCCTTTGCGCAACCAGACCTCGGCACCTGTCTGCAGGTCGGTGGCCACGCAGCCAAACGGAGCGCCCAGCTCTTCCATGGTTTCCTGCACAAAGTTCTCGCGCCAGAAGTCGATGATCTTCTCGCCCTTGAGCAGACCACCGCCCAGGTTGAAATCCATGAAGCCGAACACCTTGCGCTTTCCAAGGCCCAGCACCCAGCTCTCAAACGCATCCACCTCGCCCGCTGCATAGGTTGCGCCGACCAGCGAGCCTATGGATGTGCCGCAGATGATGTCAGGGCTGATTCCGGCCTCGCGCAGCGCATGCAGCACACCAAAATGCGCCCAGCCACGGGCCGAGCCACTGCCCAATGCCAGACCCACAACCGGTTTGCGTCGCAATTTATTCATGCTTGCTTTCTACCGCACTCAGCGCTTTTCAAGATGACACAGGCTTCTCGCCTGCCAGCAGCGCCAGCATGCCTGCCTCATCCAGCACGGGCACGCCCAGCTCTTCGGCCTTGGCCAGCTTGCTGCCCGCCTCAGCACCGGCCACCACATAGCTGGTCTTTTTGCTGACTGAGCCAGAGACCTTGGCACCTGCCGCTTCCAGCATATCTTTGGCGGTATCGCGGCCCAGCGTGGGCAAGGTGCCGGTCAGCACCACTGTCAGTCCCGCCAGAATCTGCGGCGCTTTTTCAGCAGGCGCGCCCTCTTCCCAGTTCACACCGCAGGCGCGCAGCTGCTCCACCACTTCGCGGTTATGGGGCTGGGCAAAAAAGGTGTGAATGCTGTCGGCCACCACAGGGCCCACGTCTTTGACTTGCAGAAGCGCTTCAACGCTGGCGTCCATGATGGCGTCAAGCGTGCCGAAATGCTTGGCCAGATCTCTGGCCGTGGATTCGCCCACATTGCGAATCCCCAGGCCAAACAGAAAACGCTGCAGCGTCGTGCGCTTGGATTTTTCCAGTGCATCCAGCACGTTCTGGGCCGATTTGACCGCCATGCGATCCAGCGCCGCCAGCGACGTCAGGCCCAGCTTGTAGAGGTCAGGCAGCACGCGCACCACCTGCGCATCGACGAGCTGATCGACCAGCTTGCCGCCAAGGCCTTCAATGTCCATGGCACGGCGGTGAGCGAAGTGCAGGATGGCCTCTTTGCGCTGCGCAGCACAGAACAGGCCGCCCGTGCAGCGGTGGTTGGCCTCGCCTTTTTCACGCACCACTTCACTGCCGCAGATGGGGCAAGTCTTGGGCATGCGGAAGTTGGGTACGTAAACCGGACGAACGCCAGGCACCCTGCCAGCCACCTCGGGAATCACATCGCCGGCGCGGCGCACGATGACCATATCGCCCACGCGCACGCCTTTTTTGCGGATATCGAACAGGTTAGACAGCGTGGCATTGGTTACCACCACTCCGCCGACTTGCACGGGTGCCAGACGCGCCACGGGGGTGAGCTTGCCGGTGCGGCCCACTTGCACGTCGATGGCTTCCATCAACGTAGGCATCTCTTGCGCCGGGTATTTGTGGGCCACGGCCCAGCGCGGCTCGCGCGACTTAAAGCCCAGCTGGCGCTGCAAGGCTAGGCTGTTGACCTTGTAGACCACGCCATCAATCTCATAGGGCAGATTGGCGCGTTCAGCACCGATGCGCTGGTGAAACGCTACCAATTCAGAAGCACCCACCGCAATACAGACCTGCGGTGCAACCGGAAATCCCCATGATTTCAGCGTCTGCAGCATGGCGTAGTGGGTGCCAAAGTCCGGGCCGCCCTGCTCGGGGGGGTGATCTCCCCCAAGCCATAGGCAAAGAATGAGAGCGGGCGCTGCGCTGCAATATTCGAGTCCAGCTGGCGTACCGATCCCGCTGCCGCATTGCGCGGGTTGGCAAAGGTCTTGGCCCCGGCAGCCTGCTGCCGTGCGTTGAGCTTGTCCAGATCGGCCTTGGCCATATGCACCTCGCCACGCACCTCCACCACGGGCGGCACATTCTGGTCAGCGGGCAGGCACAGCGGAATCTGGCGAATGGTGCGAATGTTGTGAGTCACATCCTCGCCCACCTCCCCGTCACCACGCGTGGTGGCCTGCACCAGCAAGCCGTTTTCATAGCGCAGGTTCATGGCCAGACCGTCGAACTTGGGCTCGGCCACATATTCCACAGCAGGGTCGAACTCTGTCAGTTCCAACTCTTTGCGAACGCGCTGGTCGAAAGCGATGGCACCTGTGGCCTCGTTATCGGTTTCGGTCTGAATGCTGAGCATGGGCACGGCATGGCGCACGGGCGCCAGCCCATCGAGCACCGCACCAATCACGCGCTGTGTGGGCGAGTCAGGGGTGATGAGTTCCGGGTAGACACCTTCCAGCGCCTGCAACTGCTGATAGACGCGGTCGTACTCGCCATCAGGCACCGTGGGCGCATCCTGCACATAGTATTCGTGCGCCCATTGGTTAAGCTGAGCGCGCAGCTGCGCCACCTTGGCGAGCACGCTTTCAGGAATTCCTGTTTTCTTAGCTGCCGGCGCTTTTGAATCCTGAGGTTCAGCGGAAAAAAGGTCTAAATTCTCGGTCATACGCATCCCGCTGCAATTCAAGGTCTGAGATGAAAAAGGCCAACATCGTTGGCCTTGTTATTTAGCTGAAAAGCCTTCTGGCGAGAAGCGATCCTGCTGACAGTTCACGGCTGTCGAGCTTGTCGTAGAGCAGCTCCAGGTCATGCTGAATCGGGTCCAGCGCGGACACAGGCAGCAGGTAGCCGTTCTGGTCGCACAGTACGCCGTCCATGGTCTGGCACAGCTGCTCGGCCACCTGGCGCAGTCGCACAAACGGCTGCTGGCCGCGCGGCACCTGGGCGACGTCAAGGCTCAGCAAAAATTCACGCACTACGGACTGATCGAGGTCATCGCCCATGGCGGCCTGCGGGTCGTAGCTGAGTACCAACACGGGAGGCAGGCCATGAATAGGCGACTGCAGCAGCATGCGGCCGGGCATGGGCGTCGTGACAAAGCCCAGACGCTGTGCGTTTTGCTGCACATAGCCAGCGCTCCACGAGGCCTGACGGGCGCGCAGCATGAAGCTCAGCTGCGCATCGTGCTCGCTGGCGAACTGGTCCAGCTCACGGCCGCGAGAGACTTCATTGAGCATATTAGGCACATCAACCATGGCACCCAGTGCATCGGCAAAGCGCTGAATCTTGGTGACAAATTCCGAAAATTCAATCTCATTGAGCGAGCCTGTGCGGTTGGCCAGTTGCACACCGGCCTGAAAGCCCAGATAGCGCTGACCGGCCTGCAAAGGCTCCCACTGTTTGCTGTCCTGATTCATGCCTTCAATGGCAAACGGCTTGTTGCCCGCACGGCGTGTGCTGGGCTGGGCCTGCAGCGCCACTTCACCGGGCACCATCTGCGCCACGGTGATGGGAGTGATCGCGTCGATCAGCTCATCGAGATGGCCACGGCGCTCTACCGACGATGCAGGCGGAATGGAAACGGACAAAGACTCAGCGGTCAGCACCGGCTCCACTGGGTCGGCCTTGAGTGGCTTGGGCGCAGGCGCGGCCTGAGTCGTGACTGCGGCAATCTCGGCATCGGTGCGCTGGGCGGTGACCTCGCCTTCTGGCTCAATCTGATCAGACGCATGTTGAGCCAGAGCTTCCTGGCGCTGGGCTTCTTCATGCGCTTCGCGGGCCACCAAGCGAGCCAGCTCCGCATCGGCTTCGGCAAAGCGGCCACCCGGCTCGGGCATCTGTACGGGGTCGGAGCCGGGAATGGCCTGACCAAAGTCGCCCAGCACGGGCTCACTTTGGTACTTGGTCAGATCGGCACCATGGCCAACGGTGTTCATACCAGGCTCATAGCGCTGCGGATCGGCGCTTTCCTCGACGGGCTCTGCGCGCTTGGGCGCATTGCGGCGCGCAGACCAGGAGTTGTAGGCAACGATCAGAGCCAAGAGCACCACACCCAGAACAGCCAGACTGATTTGCAAATTACTCATGTGAGAAAACAGTTCTTCAAAAAAGTGGCAACCAAGCTCAGGATAGCTCAGCCATGGACAGT
Source organism: Comamonas sp. 26 (assembly GCF_002754475.1). Classification (NCBI taxonomy): domain Bacteria; kingdom Pseudomonadati; phylum Pseudomonadota; class Betaproteobacteria; order Burkholderiales; family Comamonadaceae; genus Comamonas; species Comamonas sp. 26. Next base: position 1,734,174 of record NZ_PEFL01000001.1, on the reverse strand, counting down.
GCGGACTCCATGTCCACTGCAACAATTCGTGAAACACCCTGCTCCTGCATGGTCACGCCGATCAACTGCTCCGCCATTTCCATGGCAATCTTGTTGTGGCTGATGAACAGGAACTGTGTGCTCTTGCTCATGCTGTGGACCAGCTTGGCATAGCGTTCGGTATTGGCATCGTCCAGCGGCGCGTCCACCTCATCGAGCAAACAGAAAGGCGCAGGGTTGAGCTGAAAAATGGCAAACACCAGCGCGATCGCCGTGAGCGCCTTCTCCCCGCCCGAGAGCAGGTGAATCGTCTGGTTCTTCTTGCCGGGAGGCTGGGCAATCACCTGCACGCCGGCATCCAGAATTTCATCGCCGGTAATCACCAGCTTGGCCTGCCCCCCGCCAAACAGCTCGGGGAACATGCGGCCAAAGTGCTGGTTAACGATGTCAAACGTGCCGGTCAGCAGATCACGCGTTTCGGCGTCAATCTTGCGGATGGCGTCTTCCAGCGTCTGCATGGCCTGGGTCAGGTCGTCCATCTGCGCATCAAGGAAGGTCTTGCGCTCTCGGGCCAGCGTCAGCTCATCGAGCGCAGCCAAGTTGACGGCGCCCAGAGCGGCAATTTCGCGGTGCAGGCGGTCAATTTCACCCTGCAAGCCGTGCATACGCACATTGCCCTCGGCGATGGACTGCGAGACGGCGGCCAGATCGGCATTGGCTTCGGTCAGCAGATTGCTGTACTGCTCAAGACCCAGACGCGCGGCCTGCTCCTTGAGCTGAAATTCGGTAATGCGCTGGCGCAGAGGGTCCAGCGCTTTTTCAAGGCTCTGGCGGCGCTCATCGCTGGCGCGCAGCTTGTTGGTCAGGTCTTCATATTCGCTGCGGCGCTGGGCCACGTCTTTTTCGCGCTGCATTTTCAAGTCCAGCGCATCCTGCAGGCCACCTTGGGCCGCGGCATCGGTCAGGCGCGTCAGCTCGTCTTGTGCCCGCTTCTGCTCTTCGGCCAGCGACTTGGCTTGCTGACTGGCCGTCTCAATGGTGCGCGACAGCTCACCTCGACGGGCATGCAAAGTGCGCTGTGAGAAGGTGGCTTCCTGGGATTGACGCTCCAGCGTGCGCAGTTGCTCGCGTGATTCGTTCAGGCGGCGCTCGGCTTCGAGCACGCGGTCGCCCAGCTGGGCGTGGCGCTCCTGGCTATCGGCCAGCTGCATGTCCAGCTCTTCAAAGCGGCCTTCGGCAGAAATCTTGCGCTCTTCGATATCGGAGAGCTGGACCTCGACCTCGGACAGATCGGAAGAGATTTGGGCATTGCGCGCACGGGCTTGTTCGGCCAGTTGCGACAGGCGCAGGGTCTCGACCTGCAGCTCATGCGCACGGCCTTGCGACTCAGTGGCTTCGCGGCGAGCGGCTATCAGACGCTGCGAGGCATCGGCATAGGCGCTTTCGGCCCGCACCAGTGCCGAGCGCGACTCGTCTGCAATCAGCACCTGGGCGCGTACTTCTTTTTCGAGATGCTCAATTTCCTGCGCGCGTGCCAAGAGGCCCGACTGCTCGGAGTCCTGCGCATAAAACGTCACGCTGTGCGCAGTCACGGCGTGGCCCGTGGGCACATAAATGGTTTCACCGGCCTGCAGCTCAGCGCGCTTGGCCAGCGCTTCATCGAGTGAGGGTGCGGTGTAGCAGCCCGAGAGCCAGTCCACCAAGACGGCGCGCAGACCGGCGTCGTTGATCTTGAGCAGATCGCTCAGACGGGCAAAGCGAGCCGTGGACGATGCTCCAGCTGCTTGTGCGGTGCTGAAAAAAGCCAGACGGGCTGGCGGTGCATCTTGCCCACCCGAGCCCAAAAAGCCGCGCACCATATCAAGGCGGCCGACTTCCAAAGCCCCAAGGCGCTCGCGCAGTGCGGCTTCCAGCGCATTTTCCCAGCCAGATTCAATGGCGATGCGGCTCCACAGGCCCTGCATGCCTTCAAGGCCATGCTTGGCCAACCAAGGCTGGAGTTTGCCGTCGGTCTTGACTTTTTCCTGCAACGCCTTGAGCGCTTCCAGCCGCGCCGACAGGTCAGAGTGGCGGCTGCTTTCGGCATTCACGGTTTGCTGGCGAGTGCGGCGGTCTTCGTCCAGCTGGGGCACGCTGTCTTGCAGCTCGTTGAGCACGGCATCGGCCATCTCGGCCAATTCCTGCGCTTCAGCCAGTTGCGTCTGCAAATTGCTCAAGCGCGCTTCGTCGGGCGTTTCCAGCGCATTGCGGTCGGCGCGCAAGCGCTCGTAACGGGTTTCAAACTGACGGCGCTGCTCATCCAGGCTGCGCTGCTCGGCGGCCAGCACCTGAATTTGCTGCTGCACCTGCACAACAGAGCCGCGCTGGTCCGAGTCGGCCTTTTGCGCATTGCGCAGCGCATCTTCCAGGTCGGGCAGGCGGATGCTTTGCTCTTCGAGCTGAGCGGCCAGCATTTCGGCCTGCTCTTCGGCATCCATGCCTGCACCTTCGATGTTCTCAATCTCGCCCTGAGCCTCTTCGCTGCGGCTGCTCCACAGCAGCAATTGCTCGGCCAGCTGCTGCAGGCGTTGCTGCACGCGCTGGCGGCCTTCGACCACGTAACGAATTTCGGCTTCCAGCTTGCCGACTTCGGCCGTGGCTTCGTATAGCTTGCTTTGCGACTGGTTGACCTGATCGCTGGCGTCGTAATGCGACTGGCGCAGGGTTTCGAGTCCGCTCTCGTTGTTGCGGATATCGGCCATGCGCTCTTCCAGCTCATTGACGACCTTGAGACCTTCAACACGCACGCGGTCTTGCTCACCCTCGGCTTCGGCACGCTTCATAAACCACAGCTGCTGCTGCTTGAGCGTGACCTGGGCGTTCAGGCCGTTGTATTTGGCCGCAACTTCGGCCTGCTTTTCCAATTTATCGAGATTGGCGTTGAGCTCGCGCAGAATGTCTTCCACACGGGTGAGGTTCTCGGTCGTGGCCGAGAGGCGGTTTTCCGTCTCACGTCGGCGCTCCTTGTATTTGGAAACCCCGGCCGCTTCTTCGAGGAACAGACGCAGCTCTTCCGGGCGCGACTCGATGATGCGGCTGATCGTGCCCTGGCCAATGATGGCGTAGGCGCGCGGGCCAAGCCCGGTGCCCAGAAACACGTCCTGAACGTCTCGTCGACGCACGGGCTGGTTATTGATGAAGTAGCTGCTGTTGCCGTCACGCGTGAGAACGCGCTTGACAGCAATTTCGCCAAACTGCCCCCACTGACCGCCGGCACGGTGATCGCTGTTGTCGAACGACAGCTCAACACTGGCGCGACTCGACGGCTTACGGTGCGTTGTGCCGTTGAAGATCACGTCCTGCATGGACTCGCCACGCAGCTCGCTGGCCTTGCTCTCGCCCAGCACCCAGCGCACCGCATCCATGATGTTGGATTTGCCGCAACCGTTAGGGCCCACCACGCCGACCATCTGCCCGGGCAGAACGAAATTGGTGGGCTCGGCAAAGGATTTGAAGCCGGAGAGCTTGATGGTATTCAGGCGCACGGTGTCAGGGTCGGTCTAGAGGCTGGCCTGTGAAGGCTTTGTGTGGGGGAAAGCAGAAACGCAAAAACCGGTTGCGCAGACGAAAGCCTTGAGAAACCCAAGCCTTGCGTGCAACCGATAACAGCAGGAATCATAACGCGCCCTGCCCTATGGTCAGCCAAGATTGGGGCAAACACACAAACCATAGCAGCCTGTGCTTGATTGGCATGGGCTTGACGCAGTTTTGATTCGTATTTTAATTTAATCCGTCACTCTCAGCCGCGCGGCTGAAATGCAATGAGGCCCGCGCCCAGCAGGCAGACGGCCACGCCGCCCATATCCCAGACACTGGGCTTGATGCCATCCACCAGCCAAAGCCACACCAGTGCCGCACTGATGTAAATGCCGCCATATGCCGCATAGATGCGCCCCGAGGCCGAGGGGTGCAAGGTCAGCAGCCAGACAAACAGCACCAGACTGGCTGCGGCAGGGAGCAGTAGCCAGGCGCTACAGCCTTGCTTGAGCCAGAGCCAGGGCAAATAGCAGCCCACAATTTCGGCAACAGCAGTCAAGGCGAATAGCAGCAGGGTCTTGATATCAGGCACGCAAATCTCTCATCAGGCAAAGCCAGCATTGTGTCTGCATTGCCACGGCCTAGCGCAAAGAGGCGGGGCTGAGTGCCGGTGCCAATGCCCTCGGCACATTGCCGAAGGTCACCAGTCGCTCAAATTCGGCTACTTCCACAGGCGGGCTCATCAAAAATCCCTGCCAGGCGTAGCAGCGCATCTCTTCCAGACAGCGGCACTGTGCCTGCGTTTCCACGCCTTCAGCGATGACATGCAGACCCAGGCTCTTGGCCAGCCCCACGATGGTCCGGGCGATGACCCCGTCGTTAGGGTCGGTCAGCACATCGCGCACAAAGCTGCGGTCGATCTTGAGCTGATCAAGCGGCAGACGTTTGAGGTAGTACAGGGACGAGTAGCCCGTACCAAAATCATCCAGCGCAAAGCTGATGCCGTACGACTTCAGGCGGTTCATTTTGGCGATGGTGTCATCCATATCGGAGAGCAGCATGCCTTCGGTCAGCTCCAGCTTGAGGAACTTGGCATTGGCCCCATGCTCGGCCAGCGCCTTGAGCACCTGCTCGACAAAGCCACTCTGATGAAACTGCTTGGGGCTGACATTCACAGCGAGCACCAGCTGGCTATAACGCGGGTGTCTGGCCCATTTCGCCAACTGTTTGCACGCAGCTTGCAGCACCCACTCGCCCAGCGGCAAGATGACGCCGGTTTCCTCTGCCAGAGGAATGAACTGTGCCGGTGGCACAAAGCCTTTTTCTGGGTGCTTCCAGCGCAGTAGGCCTTCGGCACCAATCACTTTGCCCATTTCTACCTGAGGTTGGTAGTAAAGCTCAAACTCTCCCGCTTCCAGCCCGGCGCGCATGTCATGCTCCATGGAGCGGCGCTCTTGCAGAGCGGATTGCAGCAACGGGTCAAAAAAGCAGCTGAGGTTGCGGCCCAGATTCTTGGCTTGGTACATGGCCATTTCGGCGCGCCGCTGTACTTCTTCAGATGTCAGCGCCTGCTCGCCAAACAGGCTAAGGCCCATGCTCACCGTGATGGAGTGCGTCACGCCCCCTGTCACCATCGGCTCGCGCAGCCGGGTTAGCCATTGATTGGCTTCCTTCTCCAGCCGGGCAGCGGCGGCAACAGAGTCCCCGCCCAGATTTTCAATCAGCAATGCAAAATCATCGCCGCCCTGACGTGCAATCGTGGCCCCCGGGGGCAGCAAGCCCAGAATACGCTGGCTCAGCGCCTGCAGCAGCAAGTCGCCCTGCTCAAGACCATAGGTCTCGTTAAAGGCCTTAAAGTTATCAATATCCAGCAGCACGACACCGCCGAAATGCGCTTTGCGCTGCGCAATAACCAGCGCATGCTGCAGTCGATCCGCCAGCAGGCGGCGGTTGGGCAGAGCGGTGAGCGCATCGTAGAAGGCTAGGCGCTTGACTTCCTGCTCGGCTGCAATGCGCTGACTCTGGTCCTGCATCACCATCAGGCAGCCGTCGTTTTGCAGTACTGCGCTAACCGCCACGGTGCGGCGCTCACCATCCACGCCTGTCAGAACCAGCTGCTGAGCAGCAATCATGCTGGCTGCTGAATGGATAAAGATCTCTTCCCATTCCGTGCCATCATCCGCAACCCGAACGGCCTGCTGTGCCTTCAGCAGCTGGCTGGCCTGGGCTTTGGCAGACTCCCAGCGCTGAACCACGCGCTCACGCTCCGCCGCGTCGGGGAACATGCATTCCCACCATTGCAAGGTGGTGATACCGGGTTTTCCGCCATGGCCCGCCAGGCGCAGGAATTCTTCATTCCAGTAAACAAGGCGACCGCTCAGGTCTTCCATGACCACCCCCACAGGCAGCCTCTGCATCAGGTTGCGCAGCTGCTTGTGGCCCAAGCGCTCCATTTGCTCCAGCCGCTTGCGCTCGCTGATGTCGTTCACCAGTAGCTGCAAACGTTTGGTCTCTTGCCGGCCCGTCAAAAAAGCGTTGAGCTCAACCCAGACTGGCGACCCATCCTTGGCACGCAGGCAGAATTCTGCAGCATTGTGCTGAAACTGCTGCAGATCAAGGCCTTCCAGCAGTTGTGCACAACGTGCCTGGTCTTCAGGCATTACCAGATCCAGCGCATTGCAATGATGAATTTCATGGGCCTCGTAACCCAGCATGCGACAGAGATGCTGATTGACCTTGAGCACGCTGCGCGTCTCGACATCCATTTCAATCACGCCCATGGCGGCCTGCTCGCACATGGCATGAAAGCGTGCATCGCTCTCGTGGCGGGCCTGCGCGCTGACTTTGATGCGCTTGCGCCAACTCCAACGGCTCTGCAACCAGCCCGAAACCCCGGCGGCCAGCGCCAGACCAACAAGTACACCGGCAGCCAGTATCAGCCAGGGCAGTATTTTTTCCAGCTTGTGCTGACTGCTGAGCGCGGGCTTGAACTGCAACGCCCAGACCCTGTCATTCACCTGTATCTGCCGCTCCAGCGGCTTGATCAAATCAAACTCCTGCTGGCGTTCAGACGCCTCCCATAATTTTCCAGTAAACAGTGTCTGTGAAGGCTGGCCAAGCGTATCCACCTTCTGCAAGAGATCCCTGCCCCCCACTACAAAAGGTTTTTTGGGCAACGCTGCAGGACTCACATCCAGCAGGCGCATGGCGACTTGCGGGTAGAGATTGCTTGGCACCACCCCTCTGATCAGATCATCCAATCTGATACTGGCGTTCACCGTACCCATCAGTTGCTGCGCACCGCCAGAGCGGACATCGGCAACGGAGCGCAAAGGCATGCGCAAAATCACCCCATCCGGGCTACCCGGAAGCTGCAAAAAGCGAAATGGCGCGGACATGGACATCTGGCGTGAATGCCAGGCCGCCATCAAAGAATGAAAAGCCTCGGCAGGCTGGCGCGCGTTGGTTCCAACCAGCGCCTCATTGCCCACTAATGGCCAGACATAAGCAACCTCAAACGCCTGCGAACCCTGCTCAAGGTTGACATGTTTGTCCTCGACCATGGTCCGGGTAAGGCTCAGAGCTTGCAGGCCCACCAACCAGCTTTGGCTGAGCTGGGCATGCGCATGCTGGGCAAACACCTGCTGGTTCAGCACCTCAATACCGCTCACATCTTCTGCCAGCCTTGTCAGCAGCTGAACATAGTCAGCCAATCGCTGCTCCAGCAAGCGCGTCGCCATATCAGCGCTGAACTGCAGCCGCTTCTCCATGCGCAATTCATGCTGGTGGTGCAAAACCCAGGCTCCCAGCGCACCGCCAGAAACCCCCAGCGCCAATGCCAGCAGAGCCAGCCAGCGGCGGCCTGCCTTTATCGTCGGTTGAGTCGCAAATGGGGACATGCCAAAAACACAAGAGTCCTGAGTTATGAAGTTGCTACAGACACGCTCTGAAACACGCTTGCGGTCTCCGCGGCGACAACAAAGCTTTGTCATGGTTTGTAAGAATACTCCTACAAACCACAGAGAATTTGTGCCAAGTGAATACCCTGAGTGATTCGATATTCAGGTTTTCACACATGTTTCAAATCATAGGTAAAACCACATGCAGCGAGTGCAAAGCGCTGCAAAATCAAGAGCACATCAAACCTGAAAAAATTGATAAACGTCAATATTTTTCAATGCTTAGTCACTTTTTTAGCCTCAATAAAGCAGTATCAGATCGTCTGTTGAAAACAACAACTACAGAGAGCCAATATATTTCAGTAGGTTATTACACTGCAAATTTGCTTGATAGGCTCCTCTGATCAGACCATCCGTTATGCCTCTACGCCCTGCTTTACTGATCGTCTACCACACTCATACTGGCGGAACTCGCCAGATGGCTGAGGCAGCATGTGCGGGCGCCCGGCGTGAAGAGTCTGTCGATGTGCACTTGCTTCATGCGAGCCAGGCGGGTGCGCAGGACTTGCTGAGCGCCCAAGGCTACCTGTTTGCCACACCTGAGAATCTGGCGGCGATCAGCGGCTTGATGAAGGACTTTTTTGATCGCAGCTACTACGGCGTACTCGATCAAATTCAGGGTCACCCCTATGCCAGCCTGATCTGTGCGGGCAGCGACGGCCGAAACGCCGCCAGACAGATAGAGCGCATTGCCACAGGTTGGCGTCTGAAGGCTGTGGCTGAACCCCTCATCATCTGCACCTATGCGCAGACACCCGAGGCCATCCTCGCGCCCAAACATATTGATCCGGCCGACTTGCAGCGCTGCGAGGAACTGGGCCAATCATTGGCGGCGGGGCTAGCCCTGGGAATTTTCTGAGGATGAAGCAGCAAAAAAGAAATCCCGCCCAACACTAAATGTTTGCGGGAAATCCTTGCCTGCAAGCTACCGCTCATCAGCCGCAGGCATGCCTCATGCCTTGTTGCGAGGGATTACAGAATCTACTCCTCAACCGGAATAAAAAACAGATACTCACCGGGCCCCATTTGCGGGGTGATCACGTAGCCTTCACAACTGCCGTTCTTACACTTTACGGGGATGGCCCGTGGCCAGATAGTTGCAGCGGTCGGGTAGCCTGGCAGGTACTGAGGCACATGCCATACACCGTAGTTGCCTACGGGCTGAGCCTGCTCCTCACCCCCGGCACCTTGCTCGCCACTGCCAAAAATCTGACGTTGAATGCTCAATGGCACATTGGCAACGACAGGAGCTGATGCAGACCATACAGGAATGCAGCCAGCGACTGCCGCGACAAAAACGAGAGCCTTATACATAGCAGCCTCCTGAATTCTGTTCAGCGCCCATCAGTTTGGGTAGAGCGCCGAAGGCTGTAGTTCCGATACTTGACCAACCGGAGTGCTGGAAGCCGTCTGCTGCTCTGGCGGCATAGCTGCGCTACCTTCGGCAGAGGCATTTACACCGTAGTTGCTACGGCGCTCATCCGCCGTCATGGATTGAGGGCATTTCGAGCCCGTGATTTCCAGTGCGACACGCGCTGCTGGGTCCATGCAATCCATGGCCAGAGATGCAGCCTTCATACCTTTGTTCCAGAGTTCTCGACTCATTTTCAGGCGCTTGCAATGATCGTCTGACCAAGTCGTGCCAAAGCTCACACCGAAGCCAGGGCCGTTAGCACTGCCGCTGCTGCTGCCCATACAGGTGTCATTGCTGGTTGTCAGGTTTGGACCATTGACGCTGGGCACGTTCTTCATGGTGTACGACCCCGTGTACTCCACAATGTTCTTAGACGTTCCACCAATGTTGCTGTTGATGTTCTGGGTTGTCGTCCCAGACGTCGTAATGTTTTGGTCTGAGCGACTATCCACGGTCTGAGTAGATCGACTGTCCATGGTTGATGCAGACCGAGACTCCACCGCCGGACTTGCTGCAGGCGTAATGAACGTGATCGATTGATTTTGCTGGGCCCCAACGGAAGATGAGGACGAGGAGCTTTGCGCGCTGCTATCGGCATTCTGCGCAACGCTACACAAAGGAACACAAAGGCTTAATAAAGCTATTGAGACTTTCATGCTTTTTCTCCTTTGACACCGAGTCTTGCCTTGAGCAGCAAGACCCGGGGACAAGCATAACTAGGGTGGATAACTATCAGAAAGCGAGGGAACCCGATCCGGCTCCTGCACTACCGCCAGTGCCGCCACCGTTAGAGAAGCCGCCGGCATTACCCAGAGCACCGCCACTGGTGTTGACGTGTCCGACCGAACTAGCACCGGAGGTGTTGTTGGTCCAAGTGCCGCCAGGGCCGGAAATGGCTCCCGAGGTGGCACCGTAGTTGGATTGCGTACCTGCCGTGCTGCTGACTGCCGCAATACCGCCGCCAGGGCCTGCATAAGTGCCTGCGGCATTGTTGGTGTGCGAATTTGCCTGACCGGCTGCACCGCCCACTACAGCGGCACCGCCAGGTGCACTAGCGCCGTAACCGGCAGCTGCGCCCGAATGCGCGTTGGCACTGGTGACGCCGCCGCCTGCAGCTACGCCGTTTCCGGACGTTGCAGCCAGGCTTTGCACAGAACCTGTGGTTGTAGCGCTACCGCCGACGGCTGCACCGCCGATAGCAGTATGGCCAATGTTGCCTGCTCCACCAGTAGCACCTGCGGTTGCATTAGCAGCCGAAGTAGCACTATTGAAACTCAAGGCACTTCCGTTGCCTGCACTCGCAGCATTTGACGACGTAGCCGATCCGGCACTGGACGACGTGTTCGTTGCAGCAATGCTACTGCTGCTAACAGCAGCAGATGCAACACCAGCCAAAGCGACGACAGCCATTGCAATCAGAGATTTTTTCATGATAGACCCTTTGATTAGCCAGTTCCCAGAACACTGAGAGAGTTGAGGCAACAGAGCTGTTGCATCTCACTGCAACACCTCCCATAAACCGTCTGCAACTTTTGAAATGTCTTAAGTTCCGTTTCAAAACTTGCTTTCGGTCAGCGCCAGTTTCAGCACAGGTGAAAAAATCAGGAATACCTTGATCGAAAGAATTTTTTTCAATCTTTGAAGACTGCTAAATAAACCTCTACAGCCTTTGATAGGCGGCATCTTCATGCTATGCAGTTTGCATTTTTAGATGCTTGAATAGGTAAAGTATAAAAATGTAAATTTCTTATCTTTAAGAAATCAGATTTAATAAACTTCCCACATCAATATCAAAAAATCCACTTTCCTCAATGCAGAGAAAAATAAAAATCTCTCAGCCTTTTAAGACTAGTCAATATTTTCTTCAAAGGTTCAATAAATCGCAACTGAATATAATTCGATAGATAAATTAAATAATTTAACTAAAAATAATAAATCAATAGTATTTTTAAATACCAAATACCTATATTTGAAGTGATTTTTTGTAATTTTGGTAAAAAAAACATTGAATTAACAATTTTTATAGATTTTTAAAATTTCATAATTTAATTTCCAAAACAGGTCATGAATTTCTACTTTTCAGCAGGGAGTGAACCATGTCGGCTGTTCAAACATCTTTTTGCCCTGCATCCTTCAGTGGAACAGGAGACTCCGCACTCCCTGCAAACACACATATGTGGCCCATGCACATGGTGGGGCAGCAAAGCCAGCCTGTGCGAGTCTTCGTGGTCGACGATGACAGCCACATCCGCAGAGTGATTGCCCAGGAGCTCATGGGTGACTCTCGAACCTTGCTCGTGGGACAGGCCTCCAGTTTGAGAGAAGCGCGCAAAAACATCCCGCTTCAGGACTTCGATGTGCTAATCGTGGACTTGAACCTTGGCGACGGAGAAGGCCTGGAGCTGCTCGATCTTGTCCACCAGACCCGCCCGCATGTGCTGAGCATTGTGGTGTCGGTGACGGAGCGTGATGACAAGGTTTTTCAGGCTTTTGAAAAAGGTGCTGTGGGATACTTGTTAAAAAACTCCTGGTTTGGAGACTATTCGCAAGCGGTTCTGCAAGTTGCGAATGGCGGTGCATCCATCACGCCATCGCTGGCCAAAAAAATGCTTTCCCGCCTAGAGAAAACCCACCCCTCAAGCATGCCAGCTTCAAATTATTTGGAAGAAGAAAAACTCTCCGAAAGAGAAATTGAAATATTGAAGCTGATTGCCTGCGGGTATAGTTCGCCGGAGATAGCAAGCTACTTAAAAATAAGCACGCTCACCGTTTCAACACATGTAAAAAATATGTATAGAAAGTTGCAAGCCAAAACAAGAGCCCATGCAGTCAGAGCAGCCTCTTTGCGAGGACTGATATAAAAATACTCAGATAGGCTCGCCAGAGCCGAATCAGCTCAGCCGTCAATCAGCCATTTTGAGGTTGATATGGAATCTCTACGCAGCCTTGGATGCAGGTCTGCAGCTAATATGCTGCAGACCTGCATAATACTATGCTGGTGTTTCATTATCTCTATCCGAGATAAAAATTGGTTTATCTTTATCAGCATTTTTGCTGCATTAACCGGCTTGGTGATGGCATTGCGCTATATGCCCAGAATCTATCGTGTCATCAAAGCCAAAATGCGCTTGAGCGTACACCCCTCCAAAGAGGTGCAGGAGGAAAGAAAGCGCATCGCCTCTGACCTGCACGACACACTGGGCAGTCAGCTGGTGCAGGCCTTGACCTTGATGGATGGACAAGCGCTTGCCGAAGGCAGCCCCATCAAAGAGGTACTTGAGCGGTCGTTGCTGGATTTGCGCCTTATTGTGGACTCCATGGACGCGCAAGACGACAGTCTCACCATGCGTCTGGCTCGGCTGCGCCACAGGCTGAACCCGGTGCTGCAACGCAAAGGTCTGGCACTGCACTGGCAGCTTTGCGATCCTGAACTAGGTATCGGTCGACACACCAGCCGTACCCTACCCAAAGGCCGCGTTGCGAATCAAATTCTGGCCGTGGTGCAGACTAGCCTCAGCAATGCGCTGGAGCACGCGCATGCGAGTGACATCTGGGTCACTCTGGAGCCTTACGAGAGCGATGACCCCGAATGTTTTGGCTGGGACTGGTGCCTCAGCGTTGAAGACAACGGCAAAGGCTTTGATCTTCGTGCCGTTCTTAGCGATGTATCCCAATCCGGCCACGGCGTCATCAACATGTTCAAGCGTATGCGCGAAATTGGGGGGGATCTGCACATTCACCCAAGGCAAGGGGGCGGCACACAGGTGGTGATGCGCTGGCGAGCCTGAACTATGGCTTCTCCCCAGTAAACTAATTTGACGAATGTGCCATCATTGGGTGAGTGCCGTATATCAAAATGATCTCTGGCCAAGCAGGGTAAGGCGTTCTTCTTTTCGTTCAGTCTTGCCAAGCTCAGTCAGCGCCTCGCGGCCATATCGAACAAGCCCAGAAGCTCTATATCAAGTTCTCTCGCGCCATGACTCAACTAGACCTCGACCGCCCCAAGCGCACACCGCGCGGCCCCAGCCCACAAAAGACTCAGGCGACGCGCCGTACCATCGTCGCAGCAGCCTTTGAGGAATTTCTGGAACATGGCTATGCGCGTGGTACCACCGCATCGGTCGCGCAGCGCGCAGGTCTATCTAAAGTCACCCTTTTTCGCTACTTTGATAGCAAAGATGCCTTATTTGAAGCGGTGATACAGACCCATATAGCCTCTGCAGCTGTAGCCTTGCAATCCAGCCCCATGCTTGAGCATGAATCTGTAGGTGAATATCTGCTTCGTACAGTGGGCGCAGCCGCAGAGGTCATTGACAGCAGTGGCCGCTCTGCGACTGCGCGACTGGTTATCGCTGAAGGACTGGAATTTCCGCTTCTGGCGCAAATGTATCGCCGCTATGTGAACGATGCCCTGCTGGAGCATTTCAGCAGGCTCGCCCAACTGGCCGCTGAACGCGGGGAGCTTAAGGCCCCTGAACTGATTGAGCACCCGGCTTTGCTGCTCGCCCCCCTCTGGATGGCCATGATGAACAACACGGTCATTCACCCCGAAGTACCGATGAATGCCAAGACCCTGTTTGAACTCCAGGTCGCTTTGCTGTTCAAGATGCCCTGAATCTGAATTTCACACAAAATCAGCTCCAACCGCTTACTGATAAAGCGCTAGGTGCTATCAAAAAAGCCGCAGTCTTTCGAACTGCGGCTTTTTTTAGAGCGCGCACAAAGATCAGCTTTGCTGCGCAGCCTCCTCGCCGCCCAGCGTCTTCCACAAGGTCACGCGGTTGAGTTGCTCAGCCAGGCGCAGGCCAATCAAGGTCTGCTGCGCGGTGTAGAGGCTGCGTTGTGCATCCAGCACAGACAAGTAGTTATCCACGCCAGCCTTGAAGCGGGCGTTCGACAAATCAAACGCTTTTTGCGTATTGGCCACCATGCTGGTCTGGGCTGACAGGCGCTCATCCCACTGGGCGCGGTCTGCCAGAACGTCAGCCACTTCTCTGAAAGCCGTCTGCACGGACTTCTCGTACTGGTTCAGTGCGATACGCTGATTGCTCTCGGCCACCTGCACATTGGCACGGTTACGGCCAGCATCAAAGATGGGCAGACGCACCAGCGGAATAAAGCTCCAGGTGCTATTGCTGTTACCAAACAGGCGATCCAGATCACTGCTGCCCGTACCTATGCTGCCCGTCAGCGTGATGCTGGGGAACATGGCCGCCCGTGCAGCACCAATATTGGCATTCATGGCTTGCAGATTACGCTCAGCCGCCTGCACATCCGGGCGCTTGAGCAGCACGTTAGATGGCAGAGGCACGGGCACGGCCTTCAGCGCCGCCGTATCTGCGTCATTCATCAGAGTCTGCGCTGTGGGCAGCAACGGAGCCGGCACAGGGCCACCGACCAGCAGTTGCAGCGCATTGCGGTCTCTGTCCACCTGCGAGGTATAGCTGGCCACATCGCCTCGCGCCGTATCTACCGTGGTCTGGTTCTGGGCCAGAACCAGACCCGATGTAGAGCCCAGCTCATACATCTTGCGTGTCAGCTCGAAGGCCTTGATGCGGCTGTCCAGCGTGTCTTTTGCCAGTTGCAGGCGAGCCTGATCGGCAGCCAGCGTCAGCCAGGCATTGCTCACATCAGCCACCAGGCTGATCTGCACATTGCGCTGGTTTTCCTGGCTCAGCAAAAACTGCTGCAGCGATGCTTCGCTGAGGTTGCGAATCCGCCCCCACAGGTCCAGCTCATAGCTGGCAAAACCCAGCTGGGCTGTGTATTGCTCATTAATAGTGCTGCGCCCAGTCGTCGTCAAATCCGCCGCGCTGCGCGTGCGGTTGCCCTGCGCCTGAGCCGTAATGCCCGGCAGCAGATCAGCCCGCGTGATGCCGTATTGGGCGCGTGCTTTCTCTATGCTCCCAATCGCCACGCGCAGATCGCGGTTGTTGCTCAGCGCCAGCGCCACCACATCGCGCAGCTGGGGTGACTGCAGCCATTGCAGGGCTTGCGCCTGCTGCAAAGCGGCTTCGCTGGCCTGCACCGGCGCGGCGTTGGCCGAAACGGTTTCAGGCACGGGCAGATCGGGCGTTTTGTAGACAGGCGCGAGATTGCAACCGGCCAGCAGCGCTGCCGCACAGGCAGCAGCGACAGCAGAAATATTCATTCTCAGGCGCCTCATGCTGCGCTCTCCTTGGTTGTTGCTTCGTCGTCAGTGCGCAGGCGGCTCTTGAACCAGCTGCGAATCAGCAGGAAGAACACCGGCACCAGGAAGATGCCCAGCACCGTCGATGCCACCATGCCGCCCAGCACGGCTGTGCCGATGGCATTACGGCCACCTGCGCCAGCACCGGTGCCAATGGCCAGCGGAATCACGCCAAAGCCAAAGGCCAACGATGTCATCAAGATGGGGCGCAGGCGCAGGCGCACGGCTTCCACCGTGGCGTTGAACACGCTCTTGCCCTGCTCTTGCAGCTGCACCGCAAACTCGACAATCAGAATCGCGTTTTTGGATGCCAGCCCCACCGTGGTCAACAGACCCACCTGGAAGTACACGTCATTAGTCAAGCCCCGCGTATAGGTGGCCAGCAGCGCGCCCACCACGCCCAGAGGCACGGCCAGCATGACGGACAGCGGCACCGTCCAGCTTTCATAGAGTGCTGCCAGGCACAGGAACACGAACAGAATCGAGATGGCATACAGCATGGGAGCCTGAGCCCCCGACTGGCGCTCTTGCAGTGATGCACCCGTCCACTCATAGCCAATGCCTTGCGGCAGAGTTTTGAGAATGTCTTCGACCACCTTCATGGCCACACCCGAGCTGACGCCCGGCGCTGCGCTGCCGATGAATTCATAGGTAGGCGCGCCGTTGTAGCGCATCAGCTGGGGCGAGCCATAGGCCCAGTACGTGCGTGAGAAGGCGCTGAAAGGCACCATCTCGCCACTTTTGTTGCGTACCGTCCACTTGGCAATGTCCTGCGGCAACATGCGATGCGGTGCATCGCCCTGAATGTAGACACGCTTGACACGGCCGTTGTTCAAAAAATCGTTCACATAAGTGCCGCCCATGGCGCTGGAAAGCACGCTGTTGATGTCTGTGTACGACAGGCCCAACGCTGCCGCCTTGAGGTCGTCGATATCCAGGCGCAACTCAGCAGCGTCTTCCAGGTTGGTGGTACGTACCGATGTCAGCTCAGGACTCTTGCGGGCAGCATCTTCCACCTGTTTGCTGGCAGCCAACAAAGCATCGTGCCCAATGCCGTTGATGTCCTTGAGCATGAAATTGAAACCCGCATTCGCACCCAGGCCCCGCACGGCAGGCGGGTTCATCACAAACACACGGGCATCGCGAATGGAAGCCAGCTCCTTGGTTGCGCGGTGGGCCACGGCAATCGAAGACTGAGAAGACAAGGTGCGCTCGGCCCAGGGCTTCAAGCGCACAAAACCGCGTGCCGAACTCTGGTCACCATTAAGACCGGAGACCTGGTTGAAGCTGGTAACTTCCGGCTGCTTGAGCAGGTAGTTGCGCACCTCGTCCAGCACCTGCTGCAAGCGCGCATCCGAGGCGCCCGAGGGCAGATTCACGCTGACATAGACAAAGCCCTGATCTTCGTCAGGCAGGAACGAGGTAGGAAGTCGCGCCATCAGCAGCCAGACGGCCGCGCAGATGGCCAGAAACACCAGCATCATCCGCTTTGAGCGGCGCAGCATATAGGCCACCGAGCCCTGATAGCGCGAGGCCGTGAGATCAAAGCTGTGGTTAAACCAGTTGAAGAATTTGTCGCTCAGCCCCAGCGGGCCTGAGCGTACGGGGCGCGCATGACCTTCACCGCCATGGTGCTCGGGGGCCTTGAGCAAGGTGGCGCACAGCGCCGGCGTCAAGGTCAGCGCCACAAACACCGAAAGCGCCATCGCCGCGACGATGGTGATGGAGAATTGGCGATAGATCACGCCCGTAGAGCCGCCGAAGAAGGCCATGGGAATGAACACAGCAGACAGCGTCACGCCAATACCTACCAGCGCGGGCGTGATTTCCGTCATGGACTGGCGCGTGGCCTCCTTGGGCGACTTGCCCGTTTCGTGCATCACGCGCTCGACGTTCTCGACCACCACAATCGCATCATCCACCAGCAAGCCAATGGCCAGCACCATGCCAAACATGGTCAGTGTGTTGATGGAGTAACCGGCAATCGACAGCACGCCAAACGTACCCAGCAACACCACGGGCACGGCAATGGCCGGAATCAGGGTGGCGCGGAAGTTCTGCAGGAAGATGAACATCACGATCACCACCAGCACCATGGCCTCGCCCAAAGCGCTGACCACTTCATGAATCGATGCACGCACAAAAGGCGTGGAGTCCGAACTTACAAAATAATCAATTTGGTTGGGGAAAAAGGGTTTGAGTTCAGCCAGCTTGGCCGCCACCGCATCGGCCACCTGCATGGCATTGGCACCGTCAGCCAGAATCACGCCCATACCCGCGCCGGGCATGCCGTTGAGCTTGGCCTGAATATTCAAATTGTCTGCCGCCAGCTCTACACGCGCCACATCGCCCATCGTCACCACAGAGCCATCGGTGGCCGACTTGAGCACGATGTCGCGAAACTGCTCAGGCGTCTGCAGCTTGGTGCGCGCCGTAATAGTCGCGTTCAGCTGCTGGTTTTGCACGGCAGGCAAAGCGCCAAGCTGACCGGCAGAGACCTGGGCATTTTGCGAGTTGAGCGCGCTGACCAGATCAGAAGGGATCAGCGCGTACTTCTCCATCTTGGCGGGGTCCATCCAGATGCGCATGGCATAGGGGGAGCCAAAGACGTTGATGTCGCCCACGCCTTCCAGACGGCCGATCACATCGATCAGATTGCTGTTCAGATAGTCGCCAATGGCTACATCGGTCACCGATGGGTCCAGCGAGTAGAAGCTGTAAGTGACCAGAAAATCCTGGCCACCCTTGTTCACGAACACGCCCCGGCTTTTCACGGCATCGGGCAGGCGGTTCATCGCGGCCTGCAGCTTGTTTTGCACCTGCACCTGAGCCACGTCGATATTCGTGCCCGGCGCAAAGGTCAACGTGGTGCGCGAGCGGCCCGACGCATCACTGGTCGAGCTCATATAGAGCATGTTGTCGATGCCCTTGATCTGCTGCTCGATGATCTGCGTGACCGAGTTTTCCACGGTCTCGGCCGAAGCACCTGTGTATTGCGACGAGATCGTCACGCGCGGCGGTGCAATGTCGGGGTACTGCTCCAGCGGCAGCGAAGAGATAGACAACGCGCCCGCCAGCATGATGACGATGGCAATGACCCACGCAAAAATGGGCCGGTTGATAAAGAACTGAGCCATGACTGCTGTCCCGCCTTACTTGGCTTGCGCCTTGGCGGCAGGAGCATCGGCTGCGCCCTGCACAGGCGGCTCGCCGCGTACGCTCTTGCGCTCGGCATTCGCCTTCATGTCCACCTCTTCGGGCTTGACCTTGTCACCGGCCTTGGTGCGCTGAAAGCCGTCCACCATCACACGCTCGCCCGCTTTCAGGCCGCTCTTGACCAGCCAGTACGCACCCACGGCGCGGTCCAGTTGCACTTCACGCTTTACCACCGCATCGCCTTCGGTCAGCACCATCACATTGGGCTTGCCGGCCAGGTCACGCGTCACGCTTTGCTGGGGCAGCAGCAGCGCATCAGGGGCCAGTGCCGTGGGCAGCAAGGCTTTCACATACATGCCCGGCATCAGCAGGCCATCGGGGTTGGGCACTTCAGCGCGCAGCGTCAAGGTGCCGGTGGTGTCGTTAACGATCACGCCCGCAAACGCCAGCTTGCCTTGCTGGGCATAGTCACTGCCGTCGTCAAACTGAATGCGCACGGGGACCTTGTCGCCATCCACCTTCTGGTAACGGCCGGACTCCAGATCACGCTTGAGCTGCATCAGGTCATTGCTAGATTGGGTGAAGTCCACATACATGGGGTCCAGCTGCACGATGGTGGTGAGCGCAGTCGCCTGATTGGCCGTCACCAGTGCACCGGGCGTGACGGCAGACAAGGTGATGCGGCCACCAATGGGCGCCTCAATGCGGCTGTATTTGAGGTTGATGCGCGCAGTATCCAGATTGGCCTTGGCCACCGCCACATCGGATGCCGACTGCGCCGCAGCCGCCTGGCTTTCATCAAACGCTTGCTTGCTGATGGCATCAATCTTCACCAGCTCCGCATTGCGGCGAGCCGTTGCGGCCAGCGTGCGCTGGCTGGCCTCGGCCTTGGCCACGGCAGCAATGGCGCTGGCTTCCGTTGCCTTTAATGAGGCAGGGTCAATCTGATACAGAGGCTGGCCCTGCTTGACCACAGCACCTTCGGTAAACAAGCGCTTTTGAATGATGCCCGAGACCTGGGGGCGCACCTCAGCGGTCATAAAGGCCTTGGTGCGGCCAGGCAGGCTGGCATCCAGCTGCTGGCTTTGCGGCTGCAAGGTCACCACGCCGACCTTGGGCTCCGTCTTAGGCGGGCCTTTTTGTTCATCTGCGGGCTTGGAACAAGCGGCCAGTGCACCGGCAATCAGCACGGCCCCCAGCGCCAGCGCCCATCTAGGGCGGTGAGAACTCAGCGGGCTGGCACTGGGCAGATAAGAAAAATGCGCCTTGCGGCGCGGGCTCAGTGAAGCGTGCTGGTCAATCGTCATACTTGTCTATCGTGCGGTCTGATCTAAAGAACTTATCAACATTGTGCGCCGTCAATATGAATCAAATGTAAAGCAGGCGACCTAACAACGACATGGAGCTAATACGCGTACCCCTGGCCGCTGCTGAAAACGCCATGCAGCGCTTGATATTTGACTCGTCAATATAAATGGCGGCGGCTACTCGTACGTCATCTCAACGGACTAGAGAGCCGCCCCAAGTTTGCTACCAGATCAATAGCTGCTAGCGCTTTACACCAAAGAGTTATCGCTATTTTTGAATCAAAATCAGTGTTTATGAGCACCTGCTGCGGCCGGAGCCTTGCCCACGCGCATCATGCTGAACACACCGGCCAGTGCGGCAAAGCCCCCGGCAATCGCCAGAGCCAGTGTTTCAGCACTGCCGCCATGCCCGCCAGAGATTGCAAAAATCGTGGCCAGCACCACCGCACCCAATGTCTGACCCGTCATGCGGGCAGAGCTGAGCATGCCGCCAGCCGCTCCGCTGCGCGACATGGGGGCCGAGGTGACGATGGTGTGATTATTGGGCGACTGGTAAAGCGCAAAACCGCTACCCGCCAGCACCATGCGCCAGACCATGTCCCAGTGCACCACATCTACCGGCATGGCGGCCAGCAACCACAGGCCTGTGGCAAACATGGCCATGCCAATGCCGCCCAGCAGCCCATCGGGGTACTTGCCAATCAGCCGCCCGGCCACGGGGGCGGTGAGCATGGTGGCCAGCGGCCAGGCCGTGATCAGCATGCCTGCCTCAATGGGAGACAGACCTCGTGCCTCCAGCAGCAAAAATGGCAGGGCCAGGTACGACAGCATCTGCGCACAAAAGGCCGAGACCGAGCCGCACATGGACAGCCTGAACACCGGAATTCGCATCAAATCCACCGGAAACAGCGGTGCTGTCTTGTGCCACTGGCGGCGCAGGTAGACATAACCCACCGCCACACCCGCACCCAACAGCCACCAGCCGGAAGGCATGAACGAGCTGCCCGCTGCATTTTCTTGCCCCATGCGCACGCCAAGCTGCTCGCCCCCCAGAAAGAGTAGCGTAAACATCAGAATATTGAGTACCACATCCAGCAGCGCAATTGACTCGCTTTGGCTGTTCACCACAGGATTGGCGGGCAAGGCCTTGCGGCCCATCCACAGCGTTAGCAAGCCCAGCGGCACGTTGATGGCAAAAAGCCAGGGCCAGCTGGCCACCGACAAAATGCCCGCAGCCACCGTAGGTCCGGCCATGGAAGACGTGGCCACCACCAGCGAGTTAATCGCCATGCCCCGCCCCAGCATGGCGCGCGGATAAGTCAGGCGCACCAGTGCAGCGTTCACGCTCATCACGCCGGCAGCGCCAATCCCTTGAAACACCCGGGCAGCAATCAGCGTGCTCAGTGAATTGGCCAGCGTGGCGGCCACGGAGGCGATCACGAACACCACCATGCCCATCAGGTAAATGCGCCGGTAGCCCATGCGTTCACCCAAGGCAGCCAGAGGCAACAGCAGCACCAGCCCGGCCAGCTGATAGGCGTTGACCACCCACAGCGTAAGTGCAGAGCTGGCTTGCAGCTCGCGGGCAATGGCAGGCAAGGCCAGGTTGACGATGCTGCTGTCCAGCACTGACAGCGTGAGGCCCAGAATAATGACCAGCATGGCGCGGCCACGCACACCATCTGGCAAGCCGTCGTAAGGCTTGGTGCCTGCTTTAGTAGCGCTATCAGTCATGCGCTACTCGTACCCCAGCAGTCCTGCCCAATGTGATCCAAGTCAGCGCCACGCCAACCAGAGCGCCAAGTGCCATGCCTGTCACCATGGGCAGGGGCTTGCCGTTGGAGAAGTGACCCACGATCTGCATGGCCGCCGCGCCGCTGAGCATCTGCAGCGTGCCCAGCAAAGCCGATGCCGTGCCGGCAATCTCGCCATGCTCTTCCAGCGCCAGCACCGAAGTCGTGGGAATCACCAGCCCCATGAAAGCGCTGGCAATGAAATACAGCACGATCAGCACTATCAACTGCTCGCCGCCCATCACGTAGTACATCAGCAAAGCCACCATGGTCACGCCCGATGCCGACGCCGCGGCCTTGACCACATTGACCAGACCAAAGCGTTGACCCAGTCGCCCCGTCAGCTGCGACGCGCCAATAAAGGCGATGGAATTGAGCGCAAACGCCATGCTGTACTCGGTGGAGGACAGACCGTAGTAATTGATCAGTACAAAGGGCGAGCCCGCCAGATAGACAAAAAAGCCCGCCATGGCGCAGCCGCCAAGAAATACCAGGCCCATGTAATGCCAGTCGCGCAGCAGGCGCAGATAAGCCTTCAACGCACCGCCCAGACTGCTGTCCAGTCGTGCCTCAGCGGTGCGGGTCTCTTCAACACCGCGCCAGGTCGCGATCAAGCCCAGCACGGCCGCGGCAGCCACCACCCAGAACACCGCACGCCAGCCAGCCACGGCAATCACGCCGCTGCCGACCAGGGGCGCCAGAATCGGCGAGACGCTGAACACCAGCATCAGCAAAGACATCATGCGAGCCGCGGCATGGCCCGTGTGCAGATCGCGCACCACTGCACGCGGCACAGCCATGCAGGCGGCAGCGCCCAGACCCTGCACAAAACGAAAGGCCACCAGCGTCTCAATATTGGGAGCCAGCGCACAGCCCACACTGGCGGCGGCAAACACGGTCAGGCCAAAGTACAGCGGCGGCTTGCGGCCCACCATGTCGGAGACCGGGCCGTAAAGCAGCTGACCCACACCGATGGAAAGAAAAAACGCGGTCAGGCTGGCTTGCACCGCCCCCACCTCGGCACCCAGGCTGCTGCCAATTTGAGGCAGTGCGGGCAAATACATATCAATGGCGAACGGCCCGATGGCCGATAACAGGCCCAGAATCAAGACCAGACGCAGGGAAACAGAAGCTTGCATAGGGAGGCAATTGTCGTGGTAACTTGATTTTTGTGCTGAGCGCTGTTTTCTTGGGGCGGCTAGCTCTGACTCTAGAAAGCCACTTGGGTCTGGCTCAAAGTCTGAGCAATAGCGCCGCTTTCATGGCCGTCATCAGACCAACGCCGACGCCCGATCTGCGCACAATCAGGCATCTACTTCACCCTCTGCTGTCGCCGTGCTCACAACTGTTTTCGCTCCTGTGATTCTTCTTGGCCTGCTCAGCAGTCTGAGCAACGCCGCCATCGCGCAATATTCAGCGCCCACGCCTGCGCCCTCTGCTTTTCAGATTGCTGCCGACGGAAAATCCGTGATCGACACCCGCGCCAAGCTGGCCTGGGCCCGCTGCGCTGAGGGTATGGACTGGAATGGCAAGGCCTGCACCGGCAACGCCGAGGTCTTCAACTACAAACAAGCCCAGACCCATGCAGCCGAGCGTAGCAAGGCCGAAGATCAGCGCTGGCGTCTGCCCCGTGTCAACGAGCTCAAACGTCTGCTGGACCGCAGCAGCAAACCGCAGGGCCTGAACCCCGCCCTCTTCCCCAGCGCCCCGCGCGACTGGCACTGGACGGGCACGGCCTCCGTCAACTCGGCGCGGGTGAATAGCTACAACTACAGCCAGGTGGACCGGTCCAACAACCTCTCCAGCCTGTCCGCCCAGCAGGCATGGGCCGTCAACACCGAAACACTACAGGCCACGCCCGATATGGGCAAGGGCAATGCCTTGCTGCTCAGACTGGTACGTCCCGCGACTGAAGCCGAACTCAAACCGGCACCATGAAAAAAGCCTTGCTGATAAGGCAAGGCTTTTTGTTTTCAGTGCTTGATCAAGCGGCCCGCAATGCCGCCTTGAGGCTCACGCCCAGCTCCGGCTTGTGCGCAAACGGATCAGTGGGATTGCGGCCCTGCACCACATCTTCCATACGCACCTGCACCGAGCCCAGCGCCTGCGGATGGCTGTAAATATAGAACTGGCCTGTGCCGATGGCATCAAACACCTTCTGCGCCACCTCGGTCGCCGTGATCTTGCCTGAGCCCACCGCCTTGTCCGTCATCGCCTGACCAATCTTCTGGCTGGCCGTCAGCGGCTGGGATTCCAGCGTTTGCGGGCGATTGCGCTCGCTATGGCCTATGCCGGTGGCCACAAAAAACGGGCACAGCAGGCTTGCGCTGATCTGATCGGACACCAGAGCCAAGTCCTGATACAGCGTCTCGGTCAGCGACACCACCGCATGCTTGCTGACGTTGTAGATGCCCATATTAGGCGGCGCCAGCAGGCCCGCCATGCTGGCCGTGTTGACGATATGGCCCTCGAAGCTGGGATCGGCCTTGGCGGCTTCCAGCATCATGGGAGTGAACAGGCGTACGCCATGAATCACGCCCCAGACGTTGACGCCCAGCACCCATTGCCAGTCAGCCACGGAGTTTTCCCAGACCAGACCGCCCGCGCCCACACCTGCGTTGTTGAACACAAAGTTCGGGGCACCAAACGTGGCTTTCACTTCAGCGGCCAGCGCCTCCATCTGCGCTGCATCCGAGACATCGACCTTGCGCGCCAGCACCTTGGCACCCGCAGCCTTGAGCTCGGCCTCGGCCTTGTCCAGCGCTTCTTGCTGCACATCGACCAGAACCAGATTCATGCCCTTGCTGGCGCCAATACGCGCGCACTCCAGCCCGAAACCCGAGCCAGCCCCGGTCAAAACCGCCGTCTTTCCCGCGAAATTCGTGATCATTCTTGTCTCCGAATATTTTTTATATGGGGGTAGCGCCTGCAACTGGCGCACTCTAGATCAGAGATGCCAAGCAAGAGCCGCCTCGCGGCGAAGGCATCGTCCCCCTCCCGCGAAGCGAGAGAGGGGGAAGGCGCCAAGCGCCTCAGGGGGTAATCTTTTCCAGCCTCAGGGGGTTAAACCAACTTCACCAGCTGCTTGCCAAAGTTCTTGCCCTTGAGCAGGCCCAGAAATGCGGCGGGTGCAGCTGCCAGACCCTGGGCAATCGTCTCGCGCGGCTTGAGCTTGCCGGCGGCAACCAGACCACCCAGCTCGGTCAGCGCTTCGGCCCAGACTTCCATGTGCTCGCTGACGATAAAGCCTTCAAGCTTGATGCGGTTCACCAGCAGCAGTGCAGGATTGGCCATGGGCAAAGGCTGGCCGTCGTAGCCCGCAATCATTCCGCACAGGGCCACGCGCGCAAAGGCATTGGTGCGCAGCAGCACGGCATCGAAGATGTAGCCGCCCACGTTTTCAAAATAGCCGTCGATACCGTTCGGGCAGGCGTCCTTCAATGCCTTGGCCATGGTCTTGGTGTCAGGGTGCTCGCGGTAATCGATGCAGGCGTCAAAGCCCAGCTCTTCCACGGCATAGCGGCATTTCTCAGCCCCGCCCGCAATACCCACCACGCGGCAGCCACGCGCCTTGGCCAGCGCTGCAAAGGCACTGCCCACGGCACCAGTGGCGGCGCTGACGACAACGGTTTCACCGGCCTTGGGATTGATGATCTTGACCAGACCATACCAAGCCGTCACGCCGGGCATGCCCACAGCGCCCAGGTAGTAGGACAGCGGCACATGGGTGGTATCGACCTTGCGCAGCGCACCGGGCACGCTGGGGTTGACCACCGAATACTCCTGCCAGCCGCCCATGCCCACCACCTTGTCGCCCACCTGAAACTTGGGGTGGCGGCTTTCCACAATCTCGCCCACCGTGCCGCCCTGCATGACTTCACCCAGCGGCTGGGGCTGGGCATAGCTCTTGGAGTCATTCATGCGGCCACGCATATAGGGGTCCAGGCTCAGATAGTGGTGGCGCACCAGCACCTCACCCTCGCCTACTGTGGGCAGCGGCGATTGCACCAGCTTGAAATTGCTCTCCACCGCTTCGCCCTGAGGGCGGTTATCCAGAAGGATTTGCTGATTGACCGTCATGACCTGTCTCCTGTGTGAACTTACGTTGAAATTCAATTTTGATAGCTGCCAGCGCCTGATTCATAAGGCACTTACAGCTCAATTCATATCAAGCCCATATAGAGACAGCGCTACCAGCTCCTGAAACAGGAGCGATATACCTGCACTCAATCCGTGGCCAGCGGACGCAATTCGCCATTCACATCGCCATCCACCTTGGGCTTGCGCTTCATGTATTTGAAGGTGCCCGTGGCATGCACGCAAAGTCGGCCTTGCGCGTCGTAAATACGGCCTTCGGTAAAAGCCATGGTGCCCGTGCGGTGCAGCATCACGCCCTTGCCTACCAGCGGGCCGTTAGCGGCCTGCATGAAGGAAGTCTTCATCTCGATGGTGACAATGCCCTGCTCAAAATCCACGCTGCGCGCGGCCACGGCCATGGTCACATCCAGCAGAGTCATCGACGCGCCGCCATGCGTGACGCCGAAGGAGTTCAGATGCTCGGGGCGCGGTGTGTACTGCAGCTCAGACTCGCCGTTTTCCGCCTTGATAAGGACAAAACCCAGCTCATGCACAAAAGGAATATCAGGACCAAATGACAACACCGCAAGACCTTTCAGGAAAGTGAAGCACCGCAAGCACTACAGCAGGCGGCAGCAAAGCCGTGAATGTAAGCGCGCCAGACTTGGGTAAAAGGCAACGCGGCGCAAAAATACGGCTTCACCTTTCCTCAATCTCAGCCGCCTACCAGCGCGCTCACGCCGCCATCCACCGCCATCCACTGACCGGTGATGTGCTTGCCCGCGTCACTGGCGTACAGCAGGGTCAGGCCCTTCAGATCTTCGTCGTCGCCCAGACGGCGCAGTGGGGCATGGGACTTCATCTCGTCCTCGCCCAACGTCTCAATCAAGATGGCTGCCATCTTGGTCTTGAAGAAACCGGGGCAGATCGCGTTCACGGTGATGCCATGCTCGCCCCACTCGCCCGCCAGCGCACGCGTGAAATTGATCACCGCCCCCTTGGAGGTGTTGTAGGCAATCGTCTTCATGCCCGTGGGGTTGCCGCCCAGCCCGGCTATCGACGCCAGATTGATGATACGGCCGCTCTTGCGCTCCAGCATGGACAGGCGGGCAATCCGCTGGCTCAGCAAAAAGTAGCCGCGCACGTTCAGGTTCATCACCTTGTCCCAGGCCGCTGTCGGGTGGTCTTCCGCAGGCGAGCCCCAGCTGGCACCCGCGTTGTTAATCAGAATGTCTACATGACCCAGGCGCTGCACTGCCTCTTTGGCCAGTCGATCAATATCGGCCTCGTCGGCGCAGTCGGCGGCAATCCAGTCCGCCTCGATGCCTGCGGCCTTGAGTTCGGCAGCGGCCTCCTGCAAGTCATTCGCCTTGCGCGAAGTCAGCAGGACCTTGGCCCCCGCCTCACCCAGCGCATGCGCCATCTGCAAACCCAGCCCGCGCGAGCCACCGGTCACCAGAGCGGTCTTGCCCGAGAGGTCAAAAAGTTGCTGCACCGTACGTGTCATTGCCATGTCTCCTGCTTGTTATCAAGAATCAAAAACTAAGACCAATGCGCTCTATGGCTGCATGGGTGGCTGAATGGATTGTGCGGGCGGCAAAAGCGCGCACTTGTCACCTGCGTGTCGGTGCTGTCCCGCAGGTGGCAACACGCTGCTCAATCCGCAAACAAGGACAGCGTGCCGCCCCAGGCACCGCCTTCAATCTCCAGCATGCGCAGCTTGGTCAAGGCCCCCTGCCCGCCTGAAAAGCCTCCGGGCTTGCCACCCGCCGCCAGCACGCGATGGCAGGGAACAATCGGCGCAAACGGATTGGCCCCCAGCGCCTGCCCCACGGCCCGCGCAGCGCCAGGAGCGCCCAAAGCCGTGGCCACCTCACCATAAGTGGCGGTCTGCCCCGGCTTAAGCGCACGCGTAAAGGCATAGACCCGCGAATGAAACTCAGGCACTGCGAATTCATCAAGCGCAATCTGCTCCAGTGCAGGCAAGGCCGTGAGGCCATTGGCCTGAGCCAGATCTGCCGCGCAAGGCTGGTACACATCGCGCATATCACCCAAGACACCCACAGAGGCATCTTCAGCGGACACATCAACCCAGTCCCTCTCAAGCACGGCGTTTGTTCCTGCCAGCAAGCGCTGCACACCCGACATGGCCTGCAACGCAAACATCGGCACCTCTGATGGGGATGTGAGCGCGCCATAAGACGCTGGCCCGCGCTCAGGCTGCAGCGCATGGCGTTTGTGCAGGCCCAGCAGCATGCGCTCGCGTGTTTCGGCGCAGCTCGCTTCCGGCAATTGCACTGCCGTAATAGCGTGAGCATTCCAGGCCATACCGCACACGCCAATACGCGTGACAAACAAGGCATGGGCAAAGAAAGGCAAGGGAGCGACTTGA
Organism: Comamonas sp. 26; assembly: GCF_002754475.1. NCBI lineage: Bacteria > Pseudomonadati > Pseudomonadota > Betaproteobacteria > Burkholderiales > Comamonadaceae > Comamonas > Comamonas sp. 26. The sequence goes on along the minus strand of NZ_PEFL01000001.1, from coordinate 1,706,391 downwards.
TCCATGCAGACCAGTCTACGCGGTGCGCATTGACCATCACCCACTGGCAGCAGTGCAAAAATTTTATAGTCACTGGATACAAAAACAGTTGTTTGCTGTATATTTAAACAGCCTAAACACTGTGGATATATGGACATGCAAGAAGCCCACTTCACCGTCTCCCTCTGCGACTACCCAGAACTGCCCGAAGACAAGCGCCAACAAGCCGAAGCTCGCTACGCCCGCGTACTGACACGCCAGCTCGGGGGGGAAGATCAGGTCAACGAGGCGCTTTCTCTGGTTCAAGGGCTGGAGGACACACCACCCGATGAAATCAGCGAAGAAGCCAAACTTATGTTTGGCCGCTGGATGAAAGCCGCCCGTGCCGCCGCAGAAGCCGGTCTGCAAGGTATTGGTGGCACTGAAAGCTGCTTTTTTGATGTGCGGCGTGTTTATCACTGAGCCTGCTTGAGCCGCTCTCTCATCACCCGGCGGTTGAACTTGCCTGCCGCCGTCTTGGCCACTTCCTGCACATAAACCACACGCTGAGGCTTTTTGCAGGAAGCCAGTGGGGCAGTTCCATGCGCGAGCAACTCGCCTTCAAGAAGGGACTCGATGGGCAGTTGCCTGGTAACGCTGCGGCGTACTTCCAACGTCATTGAGCTTTGGCGAGTCTGGATTGAGCAACAGGAATGACTCAGCAACACGCCCAGGCGCGCTGAACTGCATACACTGGCGCCCTTTAGTGATCAATACGCCAAGTCTTATTCCATGCAAGCCCTGCTAGCCGCCATTGCCCAGATGCCCTATTGCACCGATGCCCAGCGCATCTTTCACGGTCGGGGCGGGCTTTATCCGGGCTGCGAACAAATCTCTCTGGATGCGTTCCCGCCCGTCATAGTGCTGACCAGCTTTGCACCCATGGATGAGGCACAACTGGCCGTCATTGGTCAGGCACTTGAGCAGCGCTGGCAGCAAATTGCCCCTGCAGACCAGCCGCTGATCTGGGCCTTCCAGACCCGCGAAAGCGGCGGCAGGGTCGAAACACGTGTCATGAGCGGCGAGCTGCCCGAGCCACATGTGGTGACCGAAAACGGCGCCAAATACCTCATCCATATCTCGCGCGGACAAAACCACGGCCTGTTCCTCGACATGGCCGCTGGCCGCGAATGGGTGCGCCAGCAGGTGCTGGCCCACACCCAGCCAGAGCGCATGAAGGTGCTTAACCTGTTTGCCTACACCTGCGCTTTCTCCGTCGTCGCCAAACTGGCCGGTGCCGGTCAGGTGCTCAATATGGACATGAGCAAGACCGCGCTGGCCACCGGCCAGCACAACCACCAGATCAACGGCGTCAAGGCTGGAGCCAGCTTTGCGGCGCATGACATCTTCAGCAGTTGGGGCAAGATCACCCGTGGCGGCCTGTATGACCTGATTGTGGTGGACCCACCCAGCTACCAAAAAGGCAGCTTTATCGCCACCAAGGACTACGCCCGCCTGATGCGCCGCCTGCCCGATCTGCTGGCACCCGAAGGGCATGTGCTGTTGTGCCTGAACGCCCCCGAGCTAGGAACCGCCTTCCTGCGCGAGCAGATGACCGAAATCGCGCCCGAGCTGAAGTTTGTGGAGCGTCTGGCAAACCCGCCCGTGTTTGCCGACGTGAACGAAGAGTGCAGCCTGAAGGTGTTGGTGTACCGCGCACCAGCACTGGAAACCTCAAGCTAAATTCCCTTGCTGCGATTTTCTGGCATGCGCAGCCAGCTATCCATTTAAAAGACTCTGCAAAAAAGCCACCGCAAGCGATGGCCAAAGGAAGAGAGATGGACGCAGCGAATCAAAACGCTGCGGGCCGCCACTTGAGCAGGCGTTTTTCAAGCCGGGTCAGCAAGAAGTCGGCTGCCAGGGCCACGACTGCCAGCACGATCATGGCGGCGAACACGCCGCTGGCGTTGAATGCGCCCTGTGCCGTGGAAATCAGCAGGCCAATGCCCTCTTTGGCGCCCAGAAACTCGCCCACCACGGCACCAACCAGCGCAAAGCCAAAGCTCACATGCAGACTGGCCAGAATCCAGGACATGGCCGAAGGAATCACCACCGACATCGTCACCTGGCGTGGCGAGGCTCCCAAAATCTGGGCATTGGCAATCATGTATTTGTCGGCTTCCCGCACGCCCTGGAAGGCGTTGGCAAACACCACAAAGAACACCATGACCACGGCCAGCGCCACCTTGGATGCCATGCCCAGACCCAGCGCAATCACGAACACCGAACCCAGCACCACGCGGGGAATGGAGTTGGCGATCTGGATATAGATGCTGAACACATCAGACAGCAGCTTGTTGCGGCCCAGTACGATGCCGCAGATCACGCCGGCCACGGCACCGATCAAGAAGCCGATCACCGTTTCTTCGAGCGTGACCAGCACCTGCTGCCACAGCGGGCCCTGGGAGGTTCCGTCGCGCAGCCACTCCACAATCTGGTTCCAGATCATGCTGGGCATGGAATAGAAAAACGGGTCAATCCACTTCATGCGCGCCGACAGCTCCCAACCGCCCAGCACGATGACCAGCACTGCCAGCCGCAGGGCAATGATCAGGGACTTGCGCCGCTTGAGCGCGGCCTGGGCCACGGTGGATTCCTGGGCCAATGCGGCATCGCTGACCGCGTTGGGCACGGCCAGGGCGGCGTCCAGTGCCGGAGACTTTTCCGGCGTGGTGTTCAAAACCATTGCAGACATGGTGTTCTCCTGAATATCGAATGACGCGCGGTGCTGACTAGGGCGCCGTTACTGAATCACAACCTCTTCGCGCAAGTCATCCCATATGCGCTTGGACAGGTCGATAAAGTGCGGGTCATAGCGCACCTGGCTCATCACCCGGGGGCGCGGCAGGTCGATGTCGTAGACACGCTTGAGTGTGGCCGGCCGGGCCGTGAGCACGAACACGCGGTCGGCCAGGGCAATGGCTTCTTCCAGGTCGTGGGTCACAAACACCACCGAGCCACCGGTGCCCGACCATAGGCGCAGCAGCTCGTCCTGCATCAGCGTGCGGGTCTGCATGTCCAGAGCCGAGAACGGCTCGTCCATGAGCAAAATTTCGGGCTTGTTGATGAAGGTCTGGGCCAGAGCCACCCGTTTGCGCATACCACCCGAGAGCTGGTGCGGGTAGTGGTTGCCAAAGTTGGCCAGGCCTACGCGGTGAATCCATTCATCGGCCAGCGTCATTGCCTGGGCCTTGGGTGTACCACGAAAGATGGGGCCGGCGGCCACATTGTCGCGCACCGATTTCCAGGGAAAGACTGCATCGGCCTGGAACACAAAGCCGATGCGCGGATCAATGCCGTCCACGGGCTTTCCCATCACTCGCACCTGGCCCACGGTGGCTTGCAGCAGGCCGGTGACCAGATTCAGCGTGGTCGATTTGCCACTGCCTGTAGGGCCAACGATGGCAATGAACTCGCCCCTAGCCACGCTCATGGAAAAGTTACGCAGCGCCAGCGTCGCCGTGCCGTCTGGCGAGATAAAGCGCAGCGAGACATCATCAAACTCAATAGCAGCTTGCGCTGATGCAGCATTCGCCAAAGCCTGATTTGGCATGAATTTCTGCTCAATGCCTGCGGTGTTCACGGATAAAGACATGGATGCACTCCTTGCACCCGGTCCGCATATGCGGCGGCCCAGGCATGATTGGGGTCAGAATTCATTTGCCCGTCAGGTAGGCATTGCTATAGGTCTTGCCCAGGTCGATGTGTGCGCTCTTGACCTGGGGCTTATAGGCAGAGAGCACCTTGAGCACGGTCTCCGGTCCGCCAGCAGGCATGGCACCGTCCTTGGTGAACATGGGCAGCGAGGCCTTGAGCGCTTCCACATACAAGGGCTTGTCGGCACCGTAGTAATCCTTGGGCACTAGCTCGGCAATCTGCTCGGCGCTATGGGTCTGGATATAGGCCATGGTCTTGGCAAAGGCGTGGGCCAATTTGGTGGCCTGATCCTTGTGCGAAGCCGCCCATTCATTGCGCACATAGAGGCTGGCAGCGGGGTAGAGACCGCCCAGCGCAGCGCGCGTGCCTTCTTCCGCCCGCAAGTCCACCAGCACCTTGGCTTCGCCGGTCTTGAGCATCTGCGAGACTGTGGGCTCGGTCGTCATGCCAGCCTGAATGCGGTCTTGCTTCATGCCCGCGATAAAGGAGCTGCCCGCTCCCACAGGCAACAGCGAGTAGTCTTTGGAAGCCACACCGGCCCGGTCGGCCAGATAGCGGGTCAGAAACTCGGTGGATGAACCCAGACCCGTCACGCCCAGAGTCTTGCCCTTGGCGTCGGCCATGGTCTTGAAGGTCGGAGCGGCCTTGGCCGAGACCAGCTCCACCTCGCCGGGCACTTTGCCAAATACGGCAATGGCTTCGATCTCCTTGCCCTTGGCTTGCAGATCGATGGTGTGGTCATAAAAGCCCACTACGCCTTGCACGGCACCGGCGATCAGTTGATTCTCCGCGTCCACGCCGGCGGGCTGGGACTGCAGCTCCACCTTCAGGCCTTCGTCCTTGAAGTAGCCCAGGGCCTCGGTCAGCTTGGCCGGCAAGTAAATGATCTTGTTGATGCCGCCCACCATGATGGTGACCGTGTCACTGTCGGCGGCATGGGCAGCGGGCAAGCCGGCGCACAGGGAAAGCGCGGCGGCCGATACCGCCGAGGCCAATATGCTGCGGCGGGAGCAAGCATTCAAAGTCATGGTTCTGTCTCCTGAAAGTGGTGGCATCTGATCGACGAGGTGACAGGCACCGCTTGCGCAGGGCCTTCTCGTCTTCGATGCGTCCACTGTAAAAAACATGCGCTTTCGGTCCGCTTTCGCTGCACTGCAATATTTTTAGGGGTTATCCCGAGGACGCTTTTCCACCATGGCGCCGCGCTGTGCCCAGGCTTTACGCTGGGGGCTTATGAAGATTCTTTTGGTCGAAGACAACCATGAGCTGGCCCAGTCCCTGGCCGAATTGCTGCGTGCCCACAGTTTTGTGGTGGACCTGGCCGAGCGTGGCGACGCTGCCGATCAGTTGCTGCAGCAGTCGCACTATGACCTGCTGCTGCTGGATTTGAATCTGCCCCAGCTCAGCGGCAAGGCACTGCTACGGCGCCTGCGTGAGCGTGGCGACGCCCTGCCCGTCATCGTGCTCACGGCCTCGGATTCGCTGGACCAGAAGGTGATCTGCCTGGAAATCGGCGCCGACGACTACCTCGTCAAACCCGTGGAAGTGCGCGAGCTGCTGGCGCGCATGCAGGCCATTGCACGGCGCCAGAGGCCCGGGCGCGAGAACCTGGTGCGCTGCGGCAATCTGCAACTGGATTTGCGCACGCGCTTGTTTGCCGTGCAGGGCGAAGAGCTGGCCCTGCCCCCGCGCGAGCGCGGCGTTCTGGAAGCGCTGATGCTGGCGCATGGTAGCGCGGTCTCCAAAACCAAGCTGCTGGATGCCGTCTACGGCATGGACGAGGACGCCAGCGAAGACGCGCTGGAGCTGTATGTGCACCGCCTGCGCAAAAAATTGGAGCCCAGCGACGCGACCATCATGACGCTGCGCGGCGTGGGCTATCTGCTCAAGCAAAAGCTGGCGACGAGCGAAGGCGATATATCGTCCACGCACCCAACCTCCTGAATCTTCTCCCATGCTCAACAGTCTGCGTGCCCGCCTTGCTCTGTGGCTGCTGCTGCCCCTGGCCGCACTGGTGGCCGTGTGCGCGTATTTCAGCCATGAACATGCCGAAGAGGTGGCCGACTATGTGCAAGACCATGACCTGCTATCGTCGGCCAAGAACCTGGCAGACCGCCTGATCTGGGAAGGCAGCGATATCCATGCCAGCGTGCCGCCCTCTGCGCTGTCGCTGTTCATGTCACCCCAGCACGACCAAATCTACCTGAGCGTCACCGACGACCAGGGCCAATTGCTGGCCGGCCAGCCGGACTTCCCGCAACCCACGCCATTGAGCCTGGAGGGCAGCGATGCCGCCCAGTGGTATGACGCCAGCTGGCAGGGGCAGGCTATCCGCGCCGTCATCACGCGCCGCGCCATGTTTGATGTGGCGGGCGCTCGCCCCATTACCATCATCGTCGGCAAAACCACGCACAGCCGAGACGCCATGCTGCAAAGCCTGTGGCTGCCTACGCTGGAGTATTTGCTGTGGGCACTGGCCCTGGCCGTACTGGTCAGCGCCACGGCGCTGACGCTGGAGCTGCGCCCCCTGCTGGCCATGACTCAGCAGTTGGCCCAGCGGCAAAACCAGCCCCAAGCCCTGCAAGACCTGGACTTTCACCTCGACGCCCGCCCTCTGCAACAAGAGCTGCGCCCGCTGGCCGAGACCGTCAATCAGTTCGCCCGTACCATCCGCGCCCAGGTGGCTCGCCAGCGCCAGTTCATTTCGGACGCGGCCCACCAGCTGCGCACACCGCTGGCCATTCAGGCCAACACGCTAACACCCGATGCCGCGCAGCTCAGCCAGTTGCCATCGCAGCAGCAAGCCGCCCTGTGGCAACGGCTGCAGCGCAGCAACCAGCAGTTGGTCAATATCACCCACCAGTTGCTGCTGCTGGCCCAGGCCGAACAGGCAGTCGCCTCGCAGCAAGCTGTGAGCGTAGATTTACAGTCCCTATGCCTGCAGGCGCTGGAAAATTTTGCCCCGGCGGCCGAGCATAAATCCATCGACCTGGGCTGGGAGGCGCGACACAGCAGCGATGCTGGTACGGCGCCCTATACCATTACCGCAGCCACCCATTTGCTGCCAGAACTGATAGCCAATCTGCTGGACAACGCGATTCGCTACACGCCCGACCAAGGCCGGGTCACGCTGGGGCTGCGGGCATCGGAGGCGAACGTGGCTTTGTTTGTGGAAGACAATGGCCCTGGCATCCCTGCACAAAGCCGGGACCAAGTGTTCGAGCGTTTTTACCGCATTGCCACCGATACCCAAGGAACGGGCCTTGGCCTCGCCATCGTGCAGGAAGTGGCGCGCAGCTGCCAGGCGACCATTTCGCTGGAGTCTGGCCAGCCAATGCCCAGCGAGGAAGGCCGGCCGGGGCTGCGCATTACAGTGGCCTTTCACACGCGCCCCGCAGCAACTTGAGCAACGCATCGGTACCTTCCGAGGACTCCAGCCCAATACCGAAGAACCCCTAGACACGCACCCAATGTGCTGCTCAGCACAAATGAGCTTTGTGCCCGGCATGCGCTTGTAAACCCCATCACAGGTGTATTCTGAAGAACACCTGATCGAATTACCCTATGACATTCAAATGCACTCCTTCGCGGCATTTGGAGTTCTCTTTCCATTGCAATGACATCTCACATAGACCTCATGCGTCAAGCCGTTGACCTGGCGCATGAAAATCGCTTGAACGGTGGCCGTCCCTTCGGCGCCATCCTTGCCAAAGACGGGCAGATCATTGCCCAGGGCGTCAACAACATCGTTGCCAGCAATGATCCCAGCACCCATGCGGAGATGGAAGCCATTCGCGCGGGCACGCAAAAGCGCGCCAATCCCAGCCTCGCAGGCCTCTCCATCTACGCCAGTGGTCACCCCTGCCCCATGTGCTTGGCGGCGCTGGTCATGAATGGTGCCGAGCAGGTGTTTTATGCCTTCGACAACAACGATGCAGCGCCTTACGGCGTGTCCAGCGAAGGCACTTATCAGCGCCTGCGCCTGTCGCTGACACCACCGCCCTTGCCCATCATCCGTATTGACACAGGAATCAGCCCAGAGCAGCTGTACGGCGATGCCGCCTGGCCCTGCGCCTGAAACAGGCTGATGCCCCGCAGCGGGCAAGACATGGATGCACTGCGCAGCGGCTACAAGCACGCAGTGCCTCGGCATACAAACGAATACAACAAGCCAGCAAGCCCTTTGATCGCAGCCTTGTCACTTCACAAGCGCAGCGGCCGGGCCGGAATTTTCATGACTGCATCGTCCTCATATCCTCAACGCGTCTCGCCACTGCTGTGGCTGACCGTGGTGGTGCTCATCACCATCAATCTGCGTCCATTTCTCTCGGCTCCCGGCCCGCTGGGCCCAGTCATACAGAACGCCACAGGCATGGATTTGCGTGCCTTCTCCTGGCTCACGCTGCTGCCCATGGTGCTGATGGGGCTGGGCGGCTGGCTTGCGCCCACGGCCCTGCAGCGGCTGGGGGCGCGCCAAGCCATCGTCAGCGCGCTGGTGCTGATTGCTCTGGGCTGCGCGCTACGTATCGCCGGCGCCAGCAGCATGGTGCTGATTGCCACAGCAGGCCTGTGTGGCGCGGGCGTGGCATTGGTGCAAAGCATTTTGCCGGGTCTGATCAAGCGTCAGTCGCCGCATAACGTGCCCTTCATGATGGGCCTGTACTCCGCAGCACTGATGGGCGGCGGTGCCTTTGGAGCGCAGCTCTCGCCGCTGGCCATTCAATGGGGCATGAGCTGGCAAGCCTCACTGGCCATGTGGGCCGTTCCCGTGGTCATCGCCCTGCCGCTGGCCTTTTATGCGCTGGGCCGCATCGGCTTGCCCCTGCCTGCGACGGCTGCAAAACATAGCCAACCCGTCTCCAACGACACCGCATGGCTTATGCGTCGCCGCCGCACCTGGCTGCTGGTGCTGAGCTTTGGCCTGATGAATGGCGGCTATGCCTCCACCGTTGCGTGGCTGGCACCCTTTTATCAAACCCATGGCTGGACGGCTACGCAAAGCGGCTCACTGGTGGCTATTCTTTCAGTGGCTCAGGCCGCATCCGCCCTGACCATGCCCGCGCTGGCGGCGCGCAGCGCAGACCGCCGCCTCTGGATCATCGTGGCCCTGCTGCTGCAAGCCGTCGGCTTTACGCTGATGGCGTTGTGGCCTACGGCAGCCCCCACGCTCAGCATTGTGATTCTGGGCATTGGTCTGGGCGGCTGCTTCTCGCTCTACATGCTGGTGGCGCTGGACCATCTGCCATCTCCCACCCAGGCAGGCGCTCTCAATGCGCTGATGCAGGGCGGCGGCTTTATTCTGGCGGCACTTGCCCCATGGATCGTGGCGCAACTGCAGCAGCTCAGCGGCAGCTGGACGGTGGGCTGGCTTTATCACGCCGGCATTGCCGCCCTGGTGTGCCTGATGGTGGCGCAGTTCAACCCCAAGCACTATGCGCGGGAGATGCGCCAGCCTTGATGGCGGCTGCAGCGGCGACTCACTTAGTCTTCAGCAAAAAAGCATTAAGCCGAGTAGCTGCTTGCGCTCAAAGCCCCGTCTTTACGGGGTTTTTTGCTATTCAATCTAAGTAAAGAGTGCACCGTGGTTTTAGCAAATACGTAACAATGAGCCCAGCAGTCGGTGTACTGCCTATGGTCTTTCATTCGCCACAAGCAAGGCTTGGGCCTATTAAACCGCCGTGTAACCGGACGGCGGTGGCTTTTTGAACGGAACACTTCAATGACGCAATCTTTCGCTCGCCGCAGGGCGCTGCGCGGCTTGGCCGTGGCAGCTATGGCCGCTTCTTCTCTGGCAACTTTCAGCGCCCACGCCGACACCCCCGCCGTGCTCCGCGTCTCGGCCATCCCCGATGAAGCCCCCACCGAGCTGCAGCGCAAGTTCAAGCCCCTGGGCGAGTACCTCTCGCAAGCCACCGGCATGAAGGTGGTGTTCACCCCCGTCTCCGACTACGCCGCCGTGGTCGAATCTCTGGCCACCAAGAAGCTGGATCTGGCATGGCTGGGCGGCTTCACCTATGTGCAGGCCAAGATCCGCACCAACGGCACGGCCATCCCTATCGTGCAGCGTGCGGAAGATGCGGTCTTCACCAGCAAGTTCATCACGGCAGACCCTGCCATCAAGACCTTAGCTGACCTCAAGGGCAAGACCTTCGCCTTTGGCGCACCATCTTCCACCTCGGGCAGCCTGATGCCCCGCTTCTTCCTGCAGCAAGACGGCCTGAACCCTGAAAAAGACTTCAAGACCGTGGCCTACTCCGGCGCGCACGATGCGACCGTAGCCTTCGTGGCCGCAGGCAAGGCCGATGCCGGCGTGCTGAACACCTCCGTGTGGGACAAGCTGGTCGAGTCCAAAAAGGTCGACACCAGCAAGGTCCGCGTGTTTGCCACCACCCCCACCTACTTTGACTACAACTGGACGGTGCGCGGTGATCTGGACCCCGCCATCATCAAGAAGCTGAAAGACGCCTTCCTGGCGCTGGACCCTTCCAAGCCCGAGCACAAGGCCATCATGGACCTGCAGCGCGCATCCAAGTTCGTGGCGACCGAGTCCAAGAACTACGACGGTATTGAAGCCGCCGGCAAGTCGGCAGGTCTGCTGAAGTAAAAAACTTCAGGCCTTTTTGACTGCCAGCGCTTATAAATAAAGCGCTGGCAGCTACTATTTTTAGAGTATTCGTCTCATGAGCTTCATGCTGGACGACGTGGGCCTGACCCACGGCAACGGCTTTGTTGCCCTGTCCCATATTCATTTGTCTGCCACGCAGGGCGAAAGCATTGCGCTCATCGGCCCCTCGGGCGCGGGCAAAACATCGCTGCTCAACACCCTTGGCACCAGCCACCTGCCCACAGCAGGCCGCATGCAGGTGCTGGGCCATGTCGCGTCCGCCCATTCATCGGTCAGCGCCCTGAAAGCGCTGCGCAGCCGCATCGGCACCGTGCACCAAAGCGCGCCCATCCCCATGCGCCAGCGCGTGGTGACCGCCGTGCTGGCAGGCAAGCTGGGGCAATGGCCGCTGTGGAAGGCGCTGGCATCGCTTGCCTACCCGCAAGACCTGCCCGGCGCACGCGATGCGCTAGCCCGCGTGCAGCTGGAAGACAAACTCTTTGCCCGCTGCGACCAGCTCTCCGGCGGGCAGCTGCAGCGCGTGGGCATTGCCCGCGTGCTCTACCAGCAGGCCGAGCTGATTCTGGCGGACGAACCGGTCTCCGCCCTCGACCCCGCCTTGTCCCAGGCCACCGTGCAACTGCTGGTGCAAGAAGCCGCCGCTCGCAATGCCACGCTGGTGGCCAGCCTTCACGCCGTCGATCTGGCACTGGGCCACTTTGCTCGCATCGTCGGCATACGCGATGGGCGTGTGGCCTTTGACCTGCCCGCCGCCCAGGTCACCGACACGCTGCTGCAAGCCCTGTACGCCAATGCCGATGGCAGTGCTGTGGCCCTGCCCACACTGCACAATCTGCCGGCGGCCCCCAGCATTGAACCGGGCGCCGCTACTCCCGTTCAGGTGATCGCATGCCGGTAAGCGCTGTGCCGACTCGGGTTGCACAGACTTCGATGCGCGACCCCGCTGCACGTGGCCGCCTGACTTGGCTGGTCGTCGCGCTGATCGTGCTGTGGCCCATGCTGCAGACCTCGGGCTTTTCGCTGGAACCCTTTTTTGACGCCAACAATCTCAAGGTGATTGGCGGCTTTCTCGCAGGCTTTCTGCCACCCGAAACAGGCAGCGAGTTCCTCGGCTATCTGGGCCAGGCCACGCTGGAGACCCTGGCCATTGCCACGGCAGGCATGGTGTTGGCCTTTGTCATTGCCGTGCCCATGTCCTATCTATCGAGTGGCGCAGCGCGTGAGCGGGTCACACTCAACCCCATTGCCCGTGGCGTGCTCACCATCTTGCGGGGCATACCGGAGCTGGTCTGGGCGCTGGTCTTTGTGCGCGTGTTTGGCCTCGGCCCCGCTGCTGGCGTGCTGGCGCTAGGACTGACCTATGGCGGCATGCTGGCCAAGGTTTATGCCGAAATTCTGGAATCCACCGACCCCGCCCCTGCCCGCGCCCTGCGTGCCAGCGGCACAGGGCGCTTGCAAGCCCTGCTCTATGGCTTGCTGCCGCAGGCGGCCAAAGAATTAACGTCCTACACCGTGTACCGCTGGGAATGCGCGATTCGCGCCTCGGTGGTCATGGGCTTTGTGGGCGCAGGCGGTCTGGGCCAGCTCATGGACCAGGCCATGAAGATGCTCAACGGCGGCGAGGCGGCCAGCATCCTGCTGGCCTTCATGGTGCTGGTAGCCGCTGCCGATCTGCTGTCGTGGTGGCTGCGCCGTGCGCTGGATACGGCACCTGCCGCCCGCGCCCTGCCCTTTGGCTGGCGCACTTCAGCATTTTTGATAGCAGCTTTCGCAGGCCTGCTGAGCAGTCTGCGCCTGCTGGATATGGATTTACCGGCCTTGTTCACGCAAGACGCCGCCAACAGCATGGGCGAGTTTGTGCGCGGCTTCTTCCCGCCGGACCTGAGCCAGCCCTGGCTGCTGAAAGTGCTGAAAGGCGTGTGGGAGACGCTAGCGATTTCCATCATCGGCACGCTGCTGGCCGCCGTGGCCGGCCTGCTGCTGTCCCTGCCGCGCTGGCGTGCGCCATGGAATGCGGTGCTGAACGTGCTGCGCTCCGTGCCTGAACTGGTCTGGGCCACCATCACCGCGCTGGCCGTGGGTCTGGGGCCGTTTGCCGGTGCGCTGGCCCTCGCCCTGCACACCACCGGCGTGCTGGGACGGCTATATGCAGAGTCGCTGCAAAATGCCCCCGCAGCGCCCGCCCATGCGCTGCGCCTGTCCGGCAGCAGCCGCTTGCTGGCGTTTTGCTACGGCACTTTCCCCGGCGCGGCACCGCAGTTGCTGGCCTACACGCTATACCGCTGGGAGATGAATATCCGCATGGCCGCCATTCTGGGCTTTGTGGGTGCTGGAGGGCTAGGTCAGTTGCTGTACTTTGAGCTGTCTTTATTCCACTACGCGCAAGCCAGCACAGTGATTATTGCTATGCTTTTATTGAGCATTGCCGTGGACTGGAGCAGCGCAGCACTGCGCCGGGCCATGCGCTAAGACGCACCAGCACGAGCCTTGATACTACGAAAAATACTCTGAGCACCTTGGGTGTGCTCAGTACTTCAGTCAGACACCCAAGGGCAGATCAGCACGCTTCAGCGTACGCAGCACAAAGCTGGACTGGCTATGGCGTATGCCTTTGATCTTGTAGAGCTTCTCGCGCAGCAGGCGCTCGTAGTCTCGCGTGTCTTTAACGACAATGCGCAGCAGATAGTCGTAATCACCCGAGACCAAGTGCGCCTCCACTACTTCGGGAATGGTGGCCAGCACCTCGCCAAATTTCTCCAGCGTGTTGTCGGAGTGGCTGTCGAGCGTGACCATGACCAGCACCGAATCAGCCAGCCCCAGCGCCTGCGGGTTCAACCGCACCGTGTAGCCCTCGATCACGCCAGCCTCTTCCATCTTTTTAATGCGTGTCCAGCAAGGTGATGCGCTCAGGCCCACCGCCGCCCCAATTTCTTGCAAACTGGCGCGTGCGTTGGCTTGCAGCTCAGCAAGAATCTTTTTATCCAACGTATCCATAACCTTGAATTTACTGCCAATCAGTATTTAGCAGAAGAATTTTTTGTAGCAAAGCCATATTTGCAGAAATTGAAGCAACCTTTTCTGCAGTGCAACATGCAAACTGGAACCCATGGAAGCACGTTGATCGACGCAGCAAACCCATTCAACATACCGCGCTGTCTACCATCAGCCCCCGGTTGGTTGATCTGCTAACCGCATACACAACAGGCCGCCCCACTTAAGCACAGTGGCGCGGCCTGTTGATTTTTCAGAGACTTACTTGCGAATGACCTGACTCGCTTCACACCAGCGGTGATGCCCACGCTTTTGCCACTGTCCGAAGCCCGCTTTTCATAGTGTGCATAGGCCAGCCATCCAAAAAACGAGCTCCCTTGACCTTTAAACTGCTCACATGAATCGACGAAGTTTGGTGCTATCCGCCCTGGCCCTAGGGTTTGCTCAAGGAGCAATAGCTGGTCCGCAGTTTCAAGAAATGACCGAATGGTCTCGGTTTTTTACAGATGCCGATGCACAAGGAAGCATCGTCGTTCTCGATGCCCGAGGTAAATCTGAAACGACCCACGTCTACAACGTATCTCGTGCGCATCAACGTTACTCGCCAGCCTCTACCTTCAAGATTCCGCACAGTCTATTCGCGCTTGATGCAGGGCTGCTGCGTGACGAATTTCAGCTCATTCCGTGGGATGGCGTGAAGCGATCTGCTGCGGCGTGGAACGCGGACCAAAATCTGCGCTCCGCGATGAGGAATTCCACGGTCTGGGTATATGAACGCTTCGCCAAGGAACTCGGCGATGAACGTGAGACCGCCTATATGCACAAGATCGGATATGGCAATGCGGTCGCCACGGGCGACAAGCCATTCTGGGTTGAAGGCGACCTCGCCATCTCATCCTTCGAGCAGATTGCTTTCCTGCAGCGGCTTTACCGCAATCAACTACCTTTTCAGGTTGAACACCAGAGGCTTGTGAAGGACGTGATGGTCAATGAAGCGGGCCCTGACTGGATACTCCGTGCCAAAACGGGCTGGACCGGGAAAATCGGCTGGTGGGTTGGCTGGGTCGAGTGGCCCAGCGGCCCCGTCTTCTTCGCCTTGAACATCGACACTCCGAACAGGCTCGACGACCTTGCCAAGCGTCAGAGCATCACACGCGGCGTTCTGCGCTCCATTAACGCGCTATCTACTGCGCCATAAAGCGATTGGCATCTCTTGTAAATAGTCCGCTCCTAGCTGAGAGCCACCAGTAGCTTCCACTGGTTCAGGTTGCTGGAATCGCTGAGTAAATTCAACGGGATACGAACATATCGGCGAGAGGCCTCAACAAAAGCGCGGCTGCTCAGTTTGGACTTGACCCCAGCACTCACAGCGCTCGCCCATGATCTTTTCCTCTGTTTAAGGAGTTCATTGGCGCAAAATTGGCACCGAGTCACAAAGTGACCCGCCAACCATGCATCAATGAGATGGGCCATGAAATGCAAAAAACAAAAACCCTCTTAGATCAATGATCCAAGAGGGTTGCATGTTTGGTGGGTGATACAAGGTTCGAACTTGTGACCCCTGCCGTGTGAAGGCAGTGCTCTACCGCTGAGCTAATCACCCGAGAGCGTTATTCTCTCACGCTTCGGCGCTCACATTTTCAAAGCTGCGCCAAGTTGTCTTGCCGCCGCTGGATTTGTCCAGTTGCTTGAGCACATCGTCGTGCGCCTGCTGCTCCTGTTCATTGGCGCGCAGCACGGGTAGTTTGAAAGTGCTGAGGTCCACCATAGGCATGACGATAGCGCCTGCAGCGGGGGAATCAGCTGGCTCATCACTCATCAGCAGGGCTTCTTGCCCACGCGTGAGGTTGATATAGACATCCGCCAGTAACTCCGAGTCCAGCAAGGCGCCGTGCAACGTGCGGTTGGAGTTGTCAACGCCCAGCCGGTCGCACAAGGAGTCCAGCGAGTTGCGCTTGCCTGGATACATCTCCTTGGCCATGACCAAGGTGTCGATGACACTGCCGATGCATTGCTTGATGGGAGGGCGCTTGGCGAGCTTGAGTTCGTTGTTCAGAAACCCCAAGTCAAACGGCGCATTGTGAATGATGACTTCGGCCCCTTGCAGGTAGTCCCAGATTTCATCAATCTTGTCGGCAAAACGCGGCTTGTCTTTCAGGAACTCTGTCGTGATGCCGTGCACACGCAAGGCATCAGGATGGCTGTCGCGGCCGGCATTGAAGTACAAGTGCAGATTGTTGCCGGTGAGCTTGCGGTTGACCATTTCCACACAGCCAAGCTCAATCAGGCGGTCGCCGTCGATGGCAGACAGACCCGTGGTTTCCGTATCCAGAAAAATTTGGCGCGACATTCGTTTTCTCTCTGTTACCTGCGACCCGCGACGCTGACATCGCCTTCATTGCCAAACAACTGGCACCGTCCCAACTCAGAGCTGCCGAGCAAGGGCCGCCCCGCAGCGATGGCAGCATCCCCCCGCCCGCGAAGCGAGAGAGGGGGAAGGCGCAAAGCGCCTCAGGGGGGTTAATGGTTCTCTTTGGCGTGATTGATGGAGTATTTAGGAATCTCCACCGTCACACCCTCACGCGACAAAATGGCCTGGCAAGACAGGCGCGACTGAGGCTGCAGACCCCAGGCACGATCCAGCAAGTCTTCCTCTTCTTCTTCCGCTTCATTCAGCGAGTTGAAGCCTTCCTTGATGATGACGTGACAGGTCGTGCAGGCGCAGCTCATATCACAGGCGTGCTCGATATTGACGCCGTTGTCCAGCATGGCTTCGCAGATCGATGTGCCAACGGGTGCGTCGATTTCTTTGCCTTCGGGGCAGTACTCGGCATGGGGAAGAATTTTGATGATGGGCATATTGTTCTGCTTATGAATTAAATAGAGTTCAAATCTTTGCCTGCCAGCGCCTTCTGGATGCTGCGGTTCATGCGCTCAGCGGCAAACGCCTCTGTGCCCTTGGCCAAGGCCTGTGTCGCAGCTTCCACCACCGCAGGGTCTTCGCTGGAGACGGCGGCATGCAAGGCAGCCATCAGCGCATCAATATGCTCGCGCTCTGCGCTGCTGAGCACATCGCCATCGGCAGCCAGTGCACTGTTGGTTGCCAGAATCATGCGATCGGCATCCACACGGGCTTCCACCAGTGCGCGGGCCTTCATGTCTTGCTGGGCGGTGGCGAAACCATCTTGCAGCATCTGGGCAATCTGATCGTCAGACAGACCATAGGATGGCTTGACGTTGATGTGCGCCTCCACGCCGCTGAGTTGCTCTTTGGCGCTAACGGCAAGCAGACCATCGGCATCGACCGTAAAGGTCACGCGAATGCGCGCTGCACCGGCGGCCATGGGGGGAATGCCGCGCAGCTCAAAGCGCGCCAGGCTACGGCAGTCTGCCACCAGGTCACGCTCGCCCTGCACTACGTGGATAGCCAGAGCGGTCTGGCCGTCTTTGTACGTGGTGAAGTCCTGCGCACGTGCGCTGGGAATGGTTTCGTTGCGTGTGATGATGCGCTCGACCAGGCCGCCCATGGTCTCCACACCCAGCGAGAGCGGAATCACATCCAGCAGCAGCAAATCACCCGCAGTGCTGTTGCCCGCCAGCTGGTTGGCCTGAATGGCAGCACCCAGCGCCACTACTTCATCGGGGTTGAGGTTAGTCAGTGGCTCGCTGCCAAAGAAGTCGGCCACGGCCTGACGGATCTGCGGCATGCGAGTGGAGCCACCGACCATCACCACGCCCTGCACTTCGTCGCGGCTCAGTTCGGCATCCTTGAGCGCACGACGCACGGCAGACAGGCTCTTAGTTGTTAAGTGAGCAGTCAGCGCAATGAATTCATCACGTTTGACATCAAAAGTGACTGAACCCGACGACAGATCAGCGGTAAACGCTACGATTTCTGCATCCGTCAAGGCCTGCTTGCAATGGCGCGCGGCAATGCGCCAGATGGTTTTGTCTGCGGCGCTTTGCAGCTGCGTGCCGGTCTTCTCTGCTACCCATGCAGCCAAGGCGTCGTCATAGTCATCGCCACCCAGTGCCGAGTCACCGCCAGTGGCAATGACTTCAAACACGCCTTGCGACAGTCGCAGCACGGAAATATCAAAGGTGCCGCCACCCAGGTCGTACACAGCGTAGACGCCCTCTGCGGCATTGTCCAGACCGTAGGCAATGGCAGCCGCCGTGGGCTCGTTAATCAAGCGCAGCAGGTTGATGCCAGCCAGTTTGGCCGCATCTTTTGTGGCCTGACGCTGGGCATCGTCAAAGTACGCAGGCACGGTGATGACAGCGCCGTAGAGCTCGTCATCAAACGTGTCTTCAGCACGAAAACGCAAGGTAGCCAGAATCTCGGCACTGATTTCGATGGGCGTCTTGGCACCATCCACCGTCTCTATGGAAATAACGCTGCCGTCGCCATCCGTCTTGAAGTGGTAGGGCAGGTTTTCAGGCGATTCGATATCGGCCAGACTGCGGCCCATGAAGCGCTTGGCAGAACTGATCGTGTTGGCGGCATCCACAGCCTGCGCGGCTTTGGCGTCAAAACCGATCTGGCGGCGGCCCATGTCCATGTAGCGCACCACGGATGGCAACAGCACGCGGCCCTGATCGTCAGGCAAGCACTCGGCCACGCCATTGCGCACGGAAGCGACCAGAGAATGCGTGGTGCCAAGGTCAATACCTACGGCAATGCGTCGCTGATGAGGGTCGGGGGATTGGCCGGGCTCGGAAATCTGCAAAAGCGCCATGAAATTCTTCTTTTGAAATGTCAGAGGCCAGCGGGGCTGGCCTTTTCAAGATGGATACGTCCTCTGGACAATGCCGCGAACGGTGCTCTGGGTCTTATTGTCCCAGTTGCTCGCGGCGGCGCTCCACATCCTGCGCAAATCGCGCAACAAACATGAGGGCTCTTACCTGTTGCACAGCTGCGGCGGGGTCATTCACCTCATCCAGCAAACGGCCGCATTCAGCCAGCATCTGCTTTTTGGCGCTCAGCACTTCGTCATCCAGCGCATCAAGCGCCGCCTCAGAAGAAGCGTCGTCCAAAGACTCGCGCCACTCCATCTGCTGCATCAGAAATGCGGTGGGCATGGCGGTGTTGTCTTCAGCCCGCACAGGCGCGCCCAGCAACTCGCACAAGTACGCTGCGCGCTTGAGCGGGTCTTTCAGGCGTTGATAGGCCTCATTGATGCGCACAGACCACTGCATGGCCACGCGCTGCGCGGCTGCGCCCTGCGCAGCAAAGCGGTCGGGATGCGCTTCGCGCTGAAGTTCTTTCCAGCGTGCATCAATCTGGCTGCGCTCTTGGGCAAACTTGCGCGGCAGACCAAACAATTCAAAGTCGTCAGATTGCAGATTCATGGCATTAAAAAACCGCCTTCAGCAGGACTGAGGCGGCTTCCTTTACTTAAAACCAGGGAGCTGGCCAAGGCCAGAGACACCAAGCAAAGCCGCCTTGCGGCGAAGGTGTCGTCCCCTCAGGGGAAGCCGCAAAGCGGCTCAGGGGGAGTTTAAATTCTAAAACTCTCGCCACAACCACAACGATCACGCTCGTTGGGGTTACCGAACTTAAAGCCTTCGTTCAGGCCTTCACGCACAAAGTCGAGCACAGTGCCATCGATATAAGCCAGGCTCTTGGGATCCACCAGCACCTTGATGCCGTGGTCTTCAAACACCACGTCATCGGGCAGTATCTCGTCGACATACTCCAGCTTGTAAGCCAAGCCGGAGCAGCCTGTGGTCTTGACGCCCAGACGAACGCCAACACCCTTACCGCGACGTGAGAGGTAGCGATTCACATGACGGGCGGCCGCCTCGGTCATTGAAATAGCCATGGCCTCAAGCTTCCGTCGTGGTGCGCTTTGCGCGGTAGTCGTTCACCGCAGCCTTGATGGCGTCTTCAGCCAGAATGGAGCAGTGAACCTTGACAGGTGGCAATGCCAATTCTTCAGCGATCTGGCTGTTCTTCAAGGCCGCAGCCTCGTCCAGCGTCTTGCCCTTAACCCATTCTGTCACCAGAGAAGACGAAGCAATGGCAGAGCCACAGCCATAGGTCTTGAAACGTGCATCCTCAATCACGCCAGTGGCGGGGTTGACCTTGATCTGCAGTTTCATCACGTCGCCGCAAGCGGGCGCGCCCACCATGCCCGTGCCCACGGAGTCATCGCTCTTGTCGAACGAACCTACGTTGCGGGGGTTTTCATAGTGATCAACAACTTTTTCGGAGTAAGCCATGGTGTCTACCTCTTGAACTCTTTGTAATCTGTACTTAGTGTGCAGCCCATTGAATAGTGCTGAGGTCGATGCCGTCTTTGTACATCTCCCACAGAGGGCTCAGCTCGCGCAGCTTCAATACGTTTTCACGAATTGTCTTGATCGCGTAGTCAATTTCTTCTTCAGTCGTGAAGCGACCAAAAGTCATGCGCAGCGAGCTGTGAGCTAGCTCGTCGCTACGGCCCAGGGCACGCAGCACATAGCTGGGCTCCAGGCTGGCAGACGTGCAGGCAGAGCCGGAGGAAACAGCCAGACCCTTGATACCCATGATCAACGACTCGCCTTCGACGTAGTTGAAGCTCATGTTCAGGTAGTGAGGGACGCCATTTTCCATGTCGCCGTTCACAAAGACTTGTTCCAGATCCTTGAGGCCGTCGAGCAGGCGCTGACGCAGACCATGTGCGTGATCCATGTCCTTGGCCATGTCTTCCTTGGCGATGCGGAAAGCTTCGCCCATGCCTACGATCTGGTGCGTAGCCAGCGTGCCCGAACGCATGCCGCGCTCGTGACCACCGCCGTGCATTTGCGCTTCGAGGCGCACTCGAGGCTTGCGGCGCACGTACAGAGCACCGATACCTTTGGGGCCATAAGTCTTGTGCGAAGCCAGGCTCATCAGATCGATAGGCATGGTCTGCATGTCCAGAACCATCTTGCCGGAGGCCTGAGCGGCATCCACGTGGAAGATGATTCCCTTTTCACGGCACAGAGCACCGATGGCGTTCAGATCCTGAACCACACCGATTTCATTGTTCACTGCCATCACGCTGGCGAGGATGGTGTCAGGGCGAATTGCAGCCTTGAATACGTCCAGATCCAGCAGACCATTCTCATTGACGTCCAGATAAGAAACTTCAAAGCCCTGACGCTCCAGCTCACGCATGGTGTCCAGCACAGCCTTGTGCTCGGTCTTCACCGTGATCAGGTGCTTGCCCTTGCCTTGGTAAAAGTGTGCTGCACCCTTGATCGCCAGATTGTCGGACTCTGTCGCACCGCTGGTCCACACGATCTCGCGGGGGTCAGCATTGATCAGCTCGGCCACTTGCTTGCGGGCATTCTCGATAGCTTCTTCAGCTTCCCAGCCCCAGGCATGGCTACGCGAGGCAGCATTACCGAAATGCTCACGCAACCAAGGAATCATCGCGTCTACCACGCGGGGGTCCATGGGAGTCGTTGCGCCGTAATCGAGATAAATGGGAAAGTGCGGGGTCATGTCCATGACTGGCTCGTCTTGTTTTTGGCTGACAAATCGTGAGGAAATCGATGCACCCAAAGGTGCCGCCCGAGCGAGAGAACATGCCGCACAGCCATGCATGCCTCTCCGCCCTGACAATCGGAATCAAGGTTCATGCCGATCAAGTTACCGCACAAGCCAAGCTTGTGCGGCACCAGATCAGGATTTAGCGAAGGCGTTACCCAGCGCAAACACCGAGTTAGGTGCATTCACGCGGATAGGCTTGACCACAGGAGCAGTGGAGATTGCACGGCGCACCACAGGCTTATCCTCAATCTGGATGCCCTTGGCCAGTTGCTCATCCACCAGCTTTTGCAGCGTGACGGAATCAAGGAACTCCACCATGCGCTGGTTCAGTGCTGCCCACAGTTCATGGGTCATGCAGCGACCTGCTTCGCCCAGACAGTTTTCTTTGCCGCCGCATTGTGTGGCATCAATCGGCTCATCCACCGAAACGATGATGTCAGCCACTGTGATGTCTGTTGCCTTGCGGGCCAAGGTGTAGCCGCCGCCGGGGCCACGGGTGGACTCCACCAGCTCGTGACGACGCAGCTTGCCGAACAACTGTTCCAGATAGGACAGCGAAATCTGCTGACGCTGGCTGATGGCTGCCAGCGTGACAGGGCCGTTGTTCTGGCGCAGGGCCAGGTCGATCATCGCGGTGACCGCAAAGCGGCCTTTGGTCGTAAGACGCATATGAGCTCCTTCAGTCAGGATTGTTAGTTACAGAAACGCCCGCTTGGCCACAGCTACCTAGACGAGCACAGTCTCCGCCCTTACTCCGTCCTGCAATTAGGTTCAGAGCCCTTCTGTGAGGGAAGTTTGTTGTTGAGTGTTTGACCGGAGTATATCACATTCCCCATCAATTTTGTCGGGTAACAGCGTGCACTCACGTAATAACCCTGACAAAACCGAAGGTTCCGTCCTACGGAGTTGCACCAAACAGCTGTTGTTTAAGCAGTGATAACTGATCGCGCACCCGGGCCGCCTGTTCAAACTCCAGATTCTTGGCATGCTCCAGCATCTGTTTCTCCAAGCGTTTGATTTCTTTGGCGATATCTTTTTCAGACATATCCTCGACACGAGCCTTTTGCAGGGCTTGATCCTGCAAACGCTCAGCCTCTTTACCACTTTTTTCACTGTACACGCCATCAATCAGGTCTTTTACCCTCTTGACAATCTGCTTTGGCACAATTCCATTCGCCTCATTGAAAAGCCTCTGCTTTTCCCTGCGCCGCTCCGTCTCGCCCATGGCCTTTTTCATTGATTCCGTAATGCGGTCGCCATACAAAATCGCCTTGCCATTCACGTTACGCGCCGCACGGCCTATGGTTTGAATCAGGCTGCGCTCGGCCCGCAAAAAGCCTTCTTTGTCAGCGTCCAGAATCGCAACCAGTGATACTTCGGGAATATCTAACCCTTCGCGCAGCAGGTTGATGCCAACCAGCACATCAAAAGCGCCCAGACGCAGATCGCGGATGATTTCCACACGCTCCACCGTATCCACATCGGAGTGCAGATAGCGCACTTTGACACCGTTGTCCGTCAGATATTCCGTAAGCTGCTCGGCCATGCGCTTGGTCAATGTGGTGATGAGCACGCGCTCTTCTTTTTCTACACGCAGGCGAATTTCCTGCAGCACATCGTCCACCTGATGAGTGGCGGGGCGCACCTCGATCAGCGGATCCAGCAAGCCCGTAGGGCGCACCACCTGCTCTACCACTTGACCGGCATGGGTCTTTTCATAATCAGCCGGCGTGGCAGACACGAACACCACCTGGCGCATGCGCTGTTCAAACTCTTCAAACTTGAGCGGGCGGTTATCCAGCGCCGAAGGCAAACGAAAGCCATATTCCACCAATGTGGTCTTGCGCGCCCGGTCGCCGTTGTACATGGCGTTGAGCTGACCAATCATCTGGTGGCTCTCATCCAGAAACATGATGGAGTCGCGCGGCATGTAGTCCGTCAGCGTGCTGGGCGGATCACCGGGGTTGGATGCGGAGAGATGGCGGGTGTAGTTTTCAATACCCTTGCAATGCCCTACTTCGCTGAGCATTTCCAGATCAAACCTGGTGCGCTGCTCAAGCCGCTGCGCTTCGACCAGCTTGCCCATGCCCACCAGTTGCTTCAAGCGCTCAGACAGCTCTTCTTTGATGGTTTCCACCGCTGCCAACACCTTGTCGCGGGGCGTGACGTAATGGCTGCTGGGGTAGACGGTAAAGCGCGGAATGCTCTGGCGCACGCGGCCCGTCAGCGGGTCAAAAAGCTGAAGGCTTTCGACCTCATCGTCAAAAAGCTCAATGCGCACGGCCAGCTCCGAATGCTCGGCCGGGAAGACATCAATCGTGTCGCCACGCACCCGAAAAGTACCGCGTGAGAAATCCTGATCGTTGCGCTGATATTGCATGCGAATCAGCTGCGCAATCGCATCGCGCTGGTTCAGCGTGTCGCCTGTGCGCAGCGTCATGATCATGCGGTGGTAGCTCTCGGGCTCACCAATACCGTAAATGGCCGAGACCGTGGCCACGATGATCACATCGCGCCGTTCCATAATGCTCTTGGTACAAGACAGACGCATCTGCTCGATGTGCTCATTGATCGCGCTGTCCTTTTCAATGAATAGATCGCGCTGGGGCACATAGGCTTCGGGCTGGTAGTAGTCGTAGTAGCTAACAAAGTACTCGACCGCATTTTTTGGGAAAAACTCTCTGAACTCAGAGTACAGCTGCGCCGCCAGCGTTTTGTTCGGCGCAAACACAATGGCCGGGCGGCCCAACCGCGCAATCACATTGGCCATGGTGAAAGTCTTGCCCGAGCCCGTCACACCCAGCAGCGTCTGGTAAGTTTCGCCGTCATTGACGCCTTCCACCAGTTGCTCAATCGCCGTCGGTTGATCTCCCGCAGGCGGATAAGGCTGGAACAACTCGAACGGCGAGTCTGGATATTGCACAAAACGGCCTTGTGGCTCAGCAGTCATATTTTCTTCTTGCATGATGTCATGTCCATGACGCATAGGGTTAGCGCGGAGTAGAATGGCAGACCAACCCTCAAGCCTAACCTAGGCTGGTGCGTTTTTTCGAGGTTCGCGCGTGTCGCACTCGTCAACACGCTACCGCAGGCAATAGCTGGGGGTGACCTGACTTATTTCCATCCCTCAAGGATTTTTTCATGTCTCTGTTTACCGCCGTCGAAATGGCCCCCCGCGACCCCATCCTGGGTCTGAACGAGCAATTCAATGCTGACACCAACCCCAGCAAAGTGAACCTGGGCGTGGGCGTGTATTTTGACGATAACGGCAAGCTGCCTTTGCTGCAGTGCGTGCAGGCCGCTGAAAAGGCCATGATGGAAAAGCCCAGCGCCCGCGGCTACCTGCCCATCGACGGTATCGCTGCTTATGACAACGGCGTCAAGGCGCTGGTGTTCGGTGCTGAGTCCGACGTGGTCAAGTCCGGTCGCGTGGCCACAGTGCAAGCCATCGGCGGCACTGGCGGCCTGAAGATTGGCGCTGACTTCCTCAAGAAGCTCAACCCCAACGCCAAGGTTCTGATCTCCAACCCCAGCTGGGAAAACCACAAGGCCATCTTCACCAACGCTGGTTTTGAAGTCGGCACCTATGCTTACTACGATGCAGCCACCCGCTCCATCGACTTCGCCGGCATGCTGGCCGACCTGAACGCTGCCCCTGCTGGCACCGTGGTCGTGCTGCACGCCTGCTGCCACAACCCAACCGGCTATGACATCACTGCCGCTCAGTGGGATAAAGTGATTGCAGTCGTCAAGGCAAAGGGTCTGGTTCCCTTCCTGGACATGGCCTACCAAGGCTTTGGCCACGGTATCGCCGAAGACGGCGCCGTGATCGGCAAGTTCGTGGCCGCTGGTCTGGACATCTTTGTGTCCACCTCCTTCTCCAAAAGCTTCAGCCTGTATGGCGAGCGCGTGGGCGCCCTGTCCGTGGTCGCTGCTGACAAGGACGAAGCCGCTCGCGTGCTGTCGCAACTGAAGATCGTCATCCGTACCAACTACTCCAACCCACCTACACACGGTGGCGCTGTGGTGGCTGCAGTTCTGAACAACCCCGAGCTGCACGCTCTGTGGGAAAAGGAACTGGGCGAGATGCGCGTGCGCATCAAGGCCATGCGCAAGAAGCTGGTCGACGGCCTGAAAGCTGCCGGCGTGCAGCAAGACATGTCCTTCATCACCACCCAGATCGGCATGTTCTCGTACTCCGGCCTGTCCAAGGAACAGATGGTGCGCCTGCGCTCCGAGTTCGGCGTGTACGGCACCGACACCGGCCGCATGTGCGTGGCTGCGCTGAACAGCAAGAACATCGACTATGTCTGCAAGGCCATTGCCGCTGTGATCTAAAGTCACACCCCGGGGCTGCTTCGGCAGCCCTGAAAAACAAAGAGCAACGGATTTTTAACCCGTTGCTCTTTTTTTGTGCCCTGCTCAATGTTCAGACTATTTATTTTGATAGCTGCTTACGCCTTATTAGCCTTAATTCCAAGCCATTAAGACCAAAAAACCTTATAGATTCATGCGCTAACAGCTATCAAATCCTGAGCATCAGGTATTCAAACCCCAGATCGCAGAGCGCATGGACAGTGCTGCGTACTGGTAAGAATCGTTAAAGACACGCGGCACCTCTCCCTCCTGCACTGCACCAGCGGCATAGAGCAAGGGCAGATAGTGGTCATGCGTGGGGTGGGCCAGTCGTGCCTGCGGGCCCCAGTCCAGAAACGTACTCAAGTCCGCCAAATTACCGCTGTCAAAGCGCTGCTGCACCTCGGTGTCGAACTGAACTGTCCAGTCGTACGCCTGATTGTCCGCCGCACCGCGCTGCATGGCGCGCAGGTTGTGCACCACATTGCCACTGCCCACAATCAACACGCCGCGCTCGCGCAGCGCGCGCAGCTGGCGACCCATCTCGAAGTGCTTATCAGGCGGCAGGCCATAGGGCAGGCTCAGTTGCATCACCGGAATCTTCGCCTCGGGGAACATGGGCAGCAACACCGACCAGGTGCCATGGTCAAAGCCCCATTTGTGATCGACCAGCAAGGCCGATCCATCGAGCGGCGAATGCAGCTCGGCCGCCAGCTGCTTGGCCACCTCGGGTGCACCGGGGGCTGGATATTGCTGGTCAAACAGCTCTTGCGGAAAGCCGCCAAAGTCATGAATGGTGCGCGGCTGAGCCATGCCGGTCAGCGACCAGTCGGACTCCGTCAGCCAATGGGCCGAGACGCAAAGAATCAGTTGCGGCGCAATGCCCTTGGCACCCAGCTCCTGGCCCAGCGCCTTCCAGCTCTGACGCCAGTGCGTGTCCTCAATCACATTCATGGGGCTGCCGTGACCGATGAACATCACCGGCATGCGGGGCGAAGGTTTGAGTTGCTGCAGCAAATGCTCTGGCAGCACCGAAGAAGAAACAGAATTCATGGAATAGGCCTTCCAGCTCCCAACAGTCACCACCGCAGTGGCAGCGCTCAGGAAAAAAAGCGTACGTCTACGCATCACAGTCAATCGATCGCGCCCAATACCAGCGCTTTTTTACAGATAGGACAAGCTTGCCACAGCGCAAAAGCCTTTTACAGCGCCAATTCCGAAACAGACTGTCCTGAAAGTGCCAGCGCTTGAGCCGCGCATGCACTACAACAGCACAAGAGGCGCAAACACCATCCAGCAAATCGCAGACTTTTGGCTAAAACGAGGCGTAAAGCCGCAAGCCGTGAAAGCCGTATGCCAAGGCGAAATAACGACGCATCAAGGGCGGTGTTAGCGAGTCAAAACAAAAGGAAATCAGCAAGCCATGCCCACTGCCGCCATTCAGCCCCTGCAAGGGGTTCGCATTCTCAGCCTCGCCCTGAA
The DNA here is from genome assembly GCF_002754475.1 of Comamonas sp. 26. Lineage (NCBI taxonomy): Bacteria > Pseudomonadati > Pseudomonadota > Betaproteobacteria > Burkholderiales > Comamonadaceae > Comamonas > Comamonas sp. 26. The sequence goes on along the minus strand of NZ_PEFL01000001.1, from coordinate 1,679,740 downwards.
TCTGCCAGGTCCCGCCGCCCTGTGGCGCTGCGCCGATATGGGGGCTGACTGCAGAAAGCTAGAGCCACTGGCTCCCGGCGGCGGTGGCGCCGACCCCATGGGCCTGTATTGCCCCAGCGCCTATGCGCAAATGCATGAGCGCGTTCAGACCCAGCAGGCCGACCTCAAAACCGAAGCAGGCCAGCAGACGCTGCATGCGCTACTGGCAGAAACCGATGTGTTGCTGACCTCATTTCGCCCCTCCGCCTTGACCAAGCTGGGTCTGGGCTGGGAGGCCTTGCAGCAGCGCTACCCCAAACTATCGCTGGTACGCGTAGTCGGCAGCGCAGGCGAGCTGGCAGATGTGCCCGGCCATGACCTCACCTATCAGGCCGAAGCCGGGTTGGTGCACAGCACCCATTTGCCACCCAGCCTGTTTGCCGACATGGCAGGCGCACTCATGGCCAGCGAAGCCGTACTCAAAGCCATGCTGATCAGCAGCCGCAGCGGACATGGCGTTTTTCAGGAGATTGGCCTGGCGCAGGCTGCGCAATGGCTGTCTCTGCCGTGGCACTGGGGGCTGACCCAGCCCGACGGCGACGTGGGCGGTGCTCATGCGGGCTACCAGATTTATCCCTGCGCGGACGGCATTGTGGCCGTGGCCGCGCTGGAGCCGCACTTTGCCCAGCGCCTGTGCGAAGCCGCAGGCCTGCCCTTCAGCCACCCCACCGATATGCGCAAACCTGAAACCCATGTGGGCGTGGCGCAGTTTCTAGCCGCCCTCAGCAGCGTGCAACTCACGCAACTGGCACAAAAAAACGATATTCCTTTATTCGCCATCCATCGAAATAATTAAAAGATCAGAGCATTCCAAATATAGAAGCGTGATTCACGGCTTGCGCTCTCGATCGAACCTGCAGTTTTCGATAAATATTTTTGACATGGGTGTTTACTGTCAGAGCACTTATATTGAGTCGTTTTCCAACTTCTGCGCTGGTATGCCCACTTGCAACCATGCGCAGAATATCTTTTTCACGGTCTGATAATCGCTCTGCAATTTTGGGCTTTTCGCCCATGCGCCCGCGCATTTCCGATATTTTGGTATCAAAATTTTTGATTAATCTTTTGGCCACATGCGGCGCAAAGGCAGCGCCGCCATTGGCGACTTGCAGAACAGATTGCGCCGAATTGCCAAACCAGGAATGCTTGACCAAATAGCCAGATGCACCCAGCTCCAGCGCCTTGATCACATTCTCATCCTGATCCATCGATGTAATCACAATGCTTTGGCAGCTTGCTCTGTGCAGCTGCAAATAGCTGAGCAATTGAAAGCCGGATCCATCTGCCAGATTGACATCCACCAGAAGCACATCGAACTCCAGCCCACGGCACAGCCGCTTACCTTCCTTGAGCCCCTGTGCCTCGCCCACGATCTGGATGCGCTCGTCCTGACACAACTCCTGATGCAGCACTTTCAAAAAGTGGGAGTCTGCATCCACGATGGCGGTGCGCACGGGCCGACTGCGCTGCCCCACCAGGAATGAGGGCCAGATTGATGGGGGATTTTGAAAGACATCAAAAATCTCGCGCCCTCCCTCACCACATTCATCACTTTTACTTTTAGCAGCAACAAAGTTTGCTCCTAATTTAAATAAATCCATGATCACGCCCTTCGAGAAAAGCAGAAATCGAATGTAAACAATAGTCTTCGATGCAGTGACAGTACGAGATAGATAGAAAAAATGAATTGCAAATTACAAATATTGCAAAGATTACAACTAGTAGCTACCACTTAAAAAAGTGGCCAAGATTTCATTTTGAAACACGCTGCTCTTGTAGGCACTTCAGAAATTGAGGGTTCCTGCTTGCTACTGGTTGGGTAGCTGCTGAAGGTGATATCGAAGATGGAACTTCGGCCAGAAACTGGAATTGAGCAAACACAAGCAAGTAGCCAGAGGGTTGGTGGCAATGCCAGTGGTGCTCTGTCTCTAGCCGTCACGGCTAGAGGTACTTTCAAACTTGCAGGGGAGCCTTCTCATGAAATCGATTGCAATCTTTGCTCTTAGTCTTGTAGCAACCGCAGCCATGGCTGCGAGCTCTTATGGCACGGCCACCATCAACATTACGGGTAGCTCTACGCAAACCGCCAGTGTCAATGGCAGCCGAGTCGAAAACACGGCGCAATCCAAGGCCTACGCCAATCAAAACATCGCCTCCAACAAAGGCTCCATCACTGTCAGCGGTAATTCGACCCAAACGTCGATCGTTGACAATGCTGTGGTCACCAACAAGGCCCAATCGGCTGGAGACGTTGCAGTACAGAACCTGGCTTCGAATGTCGGGACCGTGAGTATTGATAAGAGCATCCATTTCACGGGCACCTCCAATCAAACGGCCAATGTCGTGGGTGCAACGCTGAAGAACGAGGCCAACAGCAGCAGCAACAGCTGCTCTGGACCAGATTGCCGGGATGGAGCGCTTGCCTATCAGAATGCGGCAAGCAATATGGGTGAAGTGAGCATCAGCGGTATCAGCACCCAAGTTGTTGGCATCAGCGGCTCGGGAACGACAGTCAGCAACACCGCCAAGGGCGCCAACACTGTAGCAGTGCAGAACATGTCATCCAACTACGGCAAGGTGAACATCTCTGGCAACTCGAGCCAGACCACATCCATCTACGGCGCGTCGATTGTGGCGAATCTGGCCAACGGTGCTTTTGCACATGCCTATCAAAACATCGCGTCGAACGACTCCTGCGATCCTCCCCCAGTGGTCTGCGTAGGCCCGGCCTGCGGCCCATACGCAATGCGCTAAGCAAGCGAACTCAGCCGGCCCAGCCATGGGCTGGCTGAACATGCATCCGTACTTGCGCACGCGATACGGCCATCCACCGCGACTGCCTGGAGGCTTGTCATGACTTCCTCTATCCGAATTCTTTGCACCTTCATGGCGGCTCTGCTGACCACGCATATCAGCGCCTGGGCTGCTCCGGGCGAAGACCCGGTCGCAATTACCGGACGCGTCAATTATCTGCAGCTCCCTCTTGCGCCCGTCACACGCTCTACCAGCGTTCAGTATCTCCAGCAGATGCCCGATGATGCCGCCGCCAAAATCAGCCGCTATACCGCCAAGGCCTATAGCAACAACCTCGGTGAGATCAAAACAGAAAAAGATGTTGTGCAGTCCGTGCAGACCAAGGGCATGCAGACCAATTGCTATCAGTCCATTGGAAGCGTTGTCGCGCCTAAAGGCATGGGAAATAACGAGCAAGTCGTGGTGCTGCGTGGCGATGTCATCAATATCTGCAATTGAATAAGAAGTGGTAGCCAGCGCTGCGTCACGACTCATTCAGGGCTGAATGAATCTCACAAAACAGATCCACTCCATAAAAGCAAATTCAAGAGGTCATCATGGAACGCACTGAAGTGGGGACAGTGACATTCAAAGCCGGGCAAGGCCTGCAGAAAGGCCGCATCACCCAACTCTGGTATTGGCTGGGCTCGGCGCTGATACTGGCCAATACGGGCTGCGGCCAACTAGATGCCCGCCGCCATATTGACGCTCACGAAATGGCAACCACGGTAAACCGGCCTGTGGTTCGCCCGGTTCGCTCCATCTCCAGCTTCTCCGAATCGCTCAGCTGCATGGATCACATGCTGCGAGCGGCTGAGCTGCCTACGACCTTGATCAGTAGCAAACAATTCCCGGACTTCTCGGGCAAGGTGCCGGTCGCCGTCAAGGACATGGTGGTGACATCGCTTTCGCAGATGTCGCACCTGAGCAATGCCTTCCGATATGTGGATTACGAAGTAGACATCGCCCGTCAGGACACTGTTCAGAACCTGACCACGATTTTGCTCAACAACAACCAGATGCAGCTGCAGCGCCCTGCCCTGTACGTCTCTGGCGCTATCGCGTTTGTGGATCAGAACGTGATCAGTCAGCGCAGAACCGCCGGGATTTCTGGCGACCGCGTGGATCTTGGACACAGCAAAAGCAACACCGCCACCGTCGTCGCACTCGAAGCCCATCTGGGAGATTTTCGTACCCGCACCATCATCCCGGGGCTGGATTCCGCCAATGAGGTGGTGATCGGCGGCGCTGGCGACGGGCTTGATCTCGCAGGCCGCATCGGAAGCTACGGCGTACGGTTCAATGTAGGGCGCGACTATGCCATGGGAACCGGAGGCGCTTTGCGCACTCTGGTCGATCTGGCCATGATCGAACTGGTGGGGAAATGGGCTCGCGTACCCTACTGGCAATGTCTGATGCTCGATCAGACCAACCCCAGTTTTCAGCGCCAGATGCGCGACTGGTTTGATGCAAGCGGCCCCGAGGGCCAGTTGCGCCTGGTGCGCTCCTCCTTGATCAGCCGCGGCTATCTGCCCAACAGCCAGGAAAACCTGAACGCCAATGCGCCAGCCCTGCGCGAAGCCCTTGCCCAATTTCAAGCGGACAAAGGTGTGATCGTCAGCGGCACCATCACTTTTCCCACCTACGAAGCCGCGCTGCGTAACTTTGTAGGTCTCGATCAAGAGGGAACGCTGACGCGCATCGGCTGGAACAATGACAGCATGCAGACCAGCACGGCATCTCGCTCACCTTGGCCGTCCTGGAACATCAACCTGCAGCTGGAAAACCCCCAGCCCGCTGGCGCCCGCCCGGCCTTCACCGAAGGCGAGCAAATCTTCCTGTCAGCCACGGTTTCAAAGGCATCGCACCTTTATTGCTACTACGTTGACAGCGCCGGCACCGTCACACGTCTGCTGCCCAATGCTCTGCAGACCAGCACGCTGCTATCGGCAGACCAAGCCGTGCGCATTCCAGACTGGATGAGCCCCAGCCCCGGCTTCATTCTGGATGCAGGCAAGCCAGGTAGCGAAAACGTGATCTGCATCGCGACGGCCCATGACGCCATGCCAAGACTGTCTGCGGACATGCAGGGCCCGGCACTCACGGTGATGAAGGATGTGCGCGGTACCCAGGGTGTTCTGGATCGATTCCAGCAAGCGCTGGGCAGCGAGGGACATGTCGTGCAAAACATCAACTGGAACGTGATCGCCCGCAAGACCCCGCCCGCTGAAGCCGCCGAAAAAGGAGCGAAGTAATGCCCCGGCAGCAGCCTGAGCTCTGTGGCCTCGCGGCAGTCAGCCAAGGGCTTGCGCTGTTGATCCTGGTCTTGGTCTGTGCCGAGGCGGCAGAGGCTCGCACCCGCTCTGCGGAGGCTGCCCACTGGGGCGCTCTGCGACCTCAACCAGTTCCCATCGCCAGCACCCCATTGCCTGCGCAGAGCATCCCACCCCTCACCACCGATAGCCCTCGCATTGAGGCACCGGCCACGCCTCTGACACCCGGCATCAGCGCCCCTCCACTCCCCTCTCCGGGCGAAACACTTATGCCCAAGGCCGCAGCAGGCATGCTGCTGAACCGAGAAATTGAGCAGCTGCAAAAAACAGCCTCGCCTGCCAGCGGCTACGGCAGCAGCAGCGCCAGTGCGCAGGCCGCGTGGCTGCTGGGCCTGATATATCTGCATGGCACAGGCGTGCGCATCGACCAGCCACTCGCTTTGCAGTGGTTTGAACGCGCGGCGCGCAAAGGGCGCGAGCCTTGGGCTTTTGCCGGTCTTGCCTGGTGCGCCATTGATGGCTGCGGCACCGCCGCCAACCCGGCAACCGCCACTCAATCAATCAGTCACTTGCGGGCCGCGCACCCTGCGCGTGCAGATTTTTTGGCCTGGCTTCAGGCCACACGCCTCAAGCCCTTGCAGCTCAACACGGCATCGGCAGGTGCCAGCCCCGCCACGCCCGAGCGGCAGCTGCTGGAGCGTGCTGCTGCCGCTGGTGACGTTCAGGCCAATATCGAGCTGGGGATTCAAGCATTCGCCAGCAAGCAAACCTCACAGGCTGTGACCTACTTTCGCCGGGTGGCTGCGCGCTCTTCCGTGGCCGCAGAAAACCTGCGCATTGTCCAGTCGCGAGGTCAAGCCTCTGAAGCAGCCGCACCCTCGGCTCAGCCGGGATCGGCACAGTTCGCACTCGATATGGCCCGTATGTACCACCGCGGGCAAGGCGTGCCCGCCAACTATGCGGAAGCTTTGCGCTTTTACCGTCTGGCTGAGCAACGTGGCAGCTCGGAGGCCCACAAAATGATTGAACTCATTTTCTCCAGACCCATGCCCAACGGCAGCTTTGACCCGGGCTGGATGCAGCAACTCGCCAGGGTTGACCTCAGCCACGCCACTCCGCAGATTGCCAGCAGTGTCACGGCATTACAGCTTCAGCGTGAGCCGACTCCGTTGTTCGACCTTCTGCCTGCCGTCTGGCAAAAAAGGCAGCAAGCGATTGCGCCGTAACGCCCGCTGTTGCCTTGACCACCTAAAAAGCTGAAACCGGGCGATCAGCCCGGACGCTTTTCAAACGCATACTTTTCAGTATCCACCTCGCCCTGGCCTTGCAGCGCATAGCGGTCACAGGCAATGGCTTCAGGCTTGAAAATGTCATCCAGCTCGGCCAGCAACTCAGCGCTCAGCTTCACGCTGCCGCCACGCACATCTTCGTGCAGATGGTCCACCTTGGTGGTGCCGGGCAACGCGATCACATGCTCGCCCTGCGCCAGCACCCAGGCAATGGCCAGCTCGGCCAGCGTGCAATCGGCTTTTTCAGCCACCGCCTGCATAGGGGCCAGCAGGCGCAGGTTCCGCGCATAGGCATCTGCCGTAAAACGCGGCATGGTGGCGCGGATATCGCCTTTGACAAGATCATCCACTTGCTGCAACTTGCCGCTCAAAAAGGCGCGCCCCATGGGGCTGAAGGCCACATAGGCAATGCCCAGCTCTTTGCAGGCGGCCAGCGTGCCCAGTTCTGCATTCCGCGACCACAGCGAATATTCGCTTTGCAGGGCCGCAATCGGATGTTCCTTATGGGCGCGACGCAAAGCTTCGACACCGACTTCGGACAGACCCAGTGCGCGAATTTTTCCCTCGTCCTTCAGGCGCGCCATCTCGCCCACGGATTCCTCGATGGGCACGTTCTTGTCCCAGCGGTGCAGGTAGTAAAGGTCGATCACGTCCGTGCCCAGGCGTTGCAGGCTGTCTTCGCAGTTCTGGCGCAGGGTTTTGGGGCGACCGTCAATCACGCGGCGCATGACGCCATCGTCGCCACGCACGCCGGCCATGCCGCCTTTGCTGGCCAGAGTGATGCGCTGGCGGTGAGGCTTGAGCACGGGGCCGACCAGCGATTCGCTGGCACCAAAGCCATAAAGCGCAGCGGTGTCGAACATCGTCACGCCCGCATCAAGGGCCGCGTGCAGCACGGAGTGAGACTGCTCGCTGGAGACTGGGCTGCCATACGCGTGGCAGAAATTCATGCAGCCCAGCGCGACGTTCGCCACGCTGAATGGGCCTAGTGCTCGGTTTTGCACGGAGACTCCTTAGAATTTACAAAATTAAAGCATTTATAGCCGATAGCCCAATGGGATAAAGCGCTGGCAGCTATCAACATGGAAGCAAAAAAGGCCGGAGCGAGCCCCGGCCTTTGTCTGCATCAATCCATCACCCGAACTTACTCGGCGTTCAGTTGCTGCTCCAGGTCATGCAAAACCTTGTAGCAGTTGAACACTTGCTGCACGCTGGAGTTGGGCTCGCGGCCTTCGCGGATGGCAGCGAAGAATTCGCGGTCCTGCAGCTCGATACCGTTCATGGACACATCGACGTTGGAGACATCAATCTTCTCTTCCTTGCCGGTGTACAGGTCGTCGTAACGGGCCAGGTAGGTGCCGGTATCGCCGATGTAGCGGAAGAAGGTTCCCAGAGGGCCATCGTTGTTGAACGACAGGCTCAAGGTGCAGATGGCACCGTTGGCGGCCTTGAGCTGAATGCTCATGTCCATGGCAATGCCCAGATCCTTGTGGATGGGGCCTTGCACGGCATTGGCCTTGACGATGGGGCTGCCCGCTTGATACGCAAACAGGTCCACGGTGTGGGCAGCGTGGTGCCACAGCAGGTGGTCGGTCCAGCTACGGGCCTGGCCCAGCGCATTCATGTTGGTGCGGCGGAAGAAGTAGGTTTGCACATCCATTTGCTGGATGTTGAACTCACCGGCTTCAATCTTCTTGTGCACCCACTGGTGGCTGGGGTTGAAGCGGCGGGTGTGGCCCACCATGGCGACCAGACCGGTCTGCTTTTGCAGCTCGGCCACTTCCTGCGCATCCTTCAGGGCGTCAGCCAGAGGAATTTCAACTTGCACATGCTTGCCGGCCTTCAGGCAGGCAATGGACTGCTCGGCGTGCATCTGCGTGGGCGTGCACAGAATGACGGCATCGACTTCAGGCAGCGCCAGCGCATCAGCCAGGTCGGTGCAGACATGCTTAATGCCGTACTTGTCGGCCACTTCCTGGGTTTGATCCAGACGACGACCGACCAGCGAGACAACTTCCACGCCGTCGATGTTCTTGATGCCGTCCAGGTGCTTGATGCCGAAGGCACCCGCGCCAGCCAGCGCGACTTTGATGGTCTTGCTCATTATTGATTCTCCAAGATGAGGTGACCCACAGCCGTATTGGATGCGGGCACATGGTAGAAGCGGTGTGCCACTTTAGGCAGGGGCGCAGGGCCATCCACGTCGGACATGGCGCCGCGCGCAATCAGCCACATCACCAGCTCGATGCCTTCGGAGCCGGCTTCGCGTACGTAGTCAATGTGAGGCTTCTTGGCCAAACCGTGTGGGTTCTCGATCAACAGGTCGAGGAAATTGTTGTCCCATTCCTGATTGATCAGACCGGCGCGTGCGCCTTGCAGCTGGTGGCTCATGCCGCCCGTGCCCCAGATGTGGACATTGATGTCCTGGTCGTAGCTCTCGATGGCCTTGCGGATGGCGCGGCCGATGTTGAAGCAGCGCTGGCCCGATGGCACGGGGTACTGCACCACGTTTACGGCAAAGGGAATCACGGGGCAAGGCCAGGAACCGGTCTTGGGGTCCTGCTCGCCGCACATCAGCGACAGAGGCACGGTCAGGCCGTGGTCCACCGCGATGTTGTTGACGATGGTCAGGTCAAAGTCCTGCTGAATGACCGACTGCGCGATGTGCGCGGCCAACTCGGGGTGACCCTTGACGACGGGCACAGGGCGTGGACCCCAGCCTTCATCGGCGGGCTGGTATTCAGCCGAGGTGCCAATGGCAAAGGTCGGGATGATGTCCGAGCTGAAAGCCGTGGCGTGGTCGTTGTAGACCAGGAAAATCACGTCGGGCTTGTTGTCCTTCATCCACTGGCGGGAGAAGTCATAGCCCTTGAACAGAGGCGCCCAGTAGGCTTCCTGCGTCTTGCCCATGTCCATGGCTGCACCAATGGCAGGCACGTGCGAGGTGAAAACAGATGCGGTAATGCGTGCCATGTCTTAGTTGCTTTCCTTGTTCGCTGTACCTGTGCCACCGGCGCTGCCCTGAGGCTGGCGGTGGGCCTGTGCATCGCCCTCTTCGCCCACATAGCGGTTGCCCTCAACCGAGCGGCCGCCAGCGACCATCATTGCGCGGTACTCGTCTTCGGTCATGCCGGTCATGGAGCCCGCCATCTGCTGGAAGCTCTTGCCATCGGTGGAGCCGATCTTGGCCAGAAAGTAGATGTTGCCACCGGTGCGCATGCACCAGTTCAGATCGCGGGCCAGCACGGCCTGCTTTTGCTCCTCAGACATGGCCCATTCGTCCAAATAAGCGCGCTCATTGGCACGGAAGCGATCACGGTTTTCCGGCTTCATCAGCGACATGCAAAACTGGTTGAGCCAGTAGCCCCGACGCGCTTGCTCGGCATCAAAAATGATGGTGCCGGGCACGTCCAGATAGGGTTTTTCCAATGCCATAAATTTTCCTCGTTTACGGATGCCGGAGCCCATGCGACAAGGCTCCGGGCTGTGTCCGGGTGTATGTTTCGCCGGAACTCCGTCAGACCTCTTCGGGCCAGTACAGACGCATGGGGTTGTCCACCAGCAGCTTTTGCTGCAGCTCGGCGGTCGGTGCGATGTGGGGGATGAAGTCCACCAGCAAGCCGTCATCGGGCATATGGTCCTTCAAATTGGGGTGCGGCCAGTCGGTGCCCCACAGCACGCGATCGGGGAATTCTTCCACCACGCGACGGGCAAACGGCACCACATCCTGATAAGCGTTCTGCTCACCATCCAGGGCCTTGGGACCGGAGACGGATAAACGCTCGGGGCAGGACACTTTGCTCCACACATTCTTGTGCTCGCGCATGAACTTGAGGAACAGAGCGAACTCTTCGCTGTCCACGCCCTTGGCCACATCGGGGCGACCCATATGGTCCACCACCACGGTGGTGGGCAGCGCGGTGAAAAAGTCCCACAGCTCGGGCAGATCCACGGCTTCAAAGTAGATGACCACATGCCAGCCCAGCTTGTTAATGCGGGCGGCAATCTCCATCAGTTCGTCCTTGGGCGTGAAATCGACCAGGCGCTTGACGAAGTTAAAGCGCACACCGCGCACACCGGCGTCATGCAGCTCTTGCAGCTCGGCATCCGAAATGCTGCGCTTGATCGTGGCCACACCACGGGCCATGCCGCCCGAAGCCTTGCAGGCATCGACCATGGCGCGATTGTCCGCACCGTGGCAAGTGGCCTGCACCACCACGTTGCGGGCAAAGCCCAGGTGGTCACGCAGTGCAAACAGCTGCGCCTTGCTAGCGTCGCAGGGCGTGTACTTGCGCTCGGGCGCAAAGGGGAATTCATGGCCGGGGCCAAAGACATGGCAATGCGCATCCACAGCGCCCGCAGGCAGCTTGAAGCGGGGCTTGCTGGGGTTGGCATACCAGTCCATCCAGCCGGGGGTCTTTTCAAATTGGCTCATGTCAGTCCAGTCGTTATCGTCAAAGAGGGATCAGATCACCATCAAATCCTTGCCCACCACGGCATCGCCCTTGAAGTGCTTGCGCACGCCTTCGAGCAGCATCTCATCAGTGATGCTGGGGTCGTCGCCCGGCACGATGTGCGAGAGCACCAGCTTCTTGACGCCTGCAGCGGCGGCAATACGGCCCACGTCGTCGGTCGTAGTGTGGCTGGCCAGCAGATGCTCCTTGAGCGAGGCCGCATTGGGCACGCGCTTGACCATGGCATCCACGCCGGGCACATAAATCACCTCGTGCACCAGCACGTCGGCGCCCTTGGCCAGCTCGGCCACGGCCGGGCAATAGGTCGTGTCGCCAGAGAAAACGACGGAGCGATCCTTGGTGTCAAAGCGCAGCGCAAACGAATCGGTGATCGGCGGGTGAATATTGCGCACCGCCGTAACCTTGACCTTGTCGTTTTCCAGAATCACGCCGGGCTTGGAGAACTCATGCGTCAGCACCATCTTGCGCAGGTCAGGCTTGCCTTCGTCACCCATGCGGATGTCGATGTCGAACTTCATGGACTCCATGAAGGCCTTGGTCATCGTGTCCAGCGTGGGTGGGCCCCAGACATCGACCTTGTTGCGCAAACCGGCAGCCCAGGCCGAGTACAGCATAGGGCCGTACTCCAGGTTGTGGTCCGAGTGCATGTGGGTGATGAACACCTTGCTCAGACGCGGCAGGGCAATACCGGCCTTGACCAATTGTGCGGCCACGCCGTAGGCGCAATCGACAACAAAGGGCTCGCCATCGATCAGCAGCACGCTGGCCGGGTTGGAGCGCTCACCGCCCACGCGCGGGCCACCTTTGGTGCCCAGCAAGATGAGTTGTGTGCCCTTCTGACCGGCAGCAGCCTTGACAGCCTGTGCCAGGGCATTGCTGGAAACGCCCAGACCCAGTGCACCGGCACCAGCCAGACTGGCAGCGGCGGCCAGGCATTGGCGACGCGAGACGTTCACCGACTGATCGGCGTTGGAGGAAGAAGAGGAAGAGGATTTGATGGAAGAGAACATACGGCGGCTCCTGTTGTAGTGATTTTTGGGTGCGTTTGTTCTGATTAGTCGATGTACTTGAGACCCGCAGCCGCCAAGGGCTCGCGCATCTTGTACATGTCAAGGCCCAGAATGCCCGAGGCCAGCTTGGCGCGCTTTTCGCCTTCAAAGCTTTCGCGTTTCTGGGCGGCTTCCAGCACTTGTGCGGCACGGGCAGCGGGTACGCAGACCACGCCATCGTCGTCGGCCACGATCACGTCACCGGGCGTGACCAGCATGCCGGCGCAGACGATGGGGATATTGACCGAGCCCAGGGTTGCCTTGATGGTTCCCTTGGAGGAAATCGCTTTGCTCCACACGGGGAAATCCATCTCTTGCAGCGTCTTCACATCACGCACGCCGGCGTCGATGATCAGCGCGCGCGCGCCACGGGCCTGAAAGCTGGTGGCCAGCAGATCGCCGAAGTAGCCGTCGGTGCACTCGGCGGTGACGGCAGCGACGACGATGTCGCCGGGCTGAATCTGCTCGGCAGCGACATGCATCATCCAGTTGTCGCCGGGCTGCAGCAGCACGGTGATGGCAGTACCAGACACTTGCTTGCCCGCGAAGATGGGGCGCATATAGGGCTTGAGCAGGCCGACGCGGCCCATGGCTTCGTGCACGGTGGCAGAGCCCAGAGCGGCCAGACCATCGGCAGCCGCGCGATCAGCGCGCTGGATATTGCGGTAAACGACGCCGAGTTCGTACATGAAATACCTCTTTGCTTAGACGTTATTGAATCAAAAAAGAGAGCTGCTAGCGCTTGCGTTGCATCAAATCCAAAATAATTTAACGCTCGAAGGCTTATCGAGTAAGCGCTAGCCGCTCCTCTTTTTAAGAATTACAGACCCTTGGCCTTCAGTGCCGAATCCAGACGCGAGAACACGCGGCGCGCATTGCCTTCGTAGACGGCGTGCTTTTCGTCAGCCGTCAGGTTCTGCGTGGCTTCGATGTAGCGCTTGGTGTCGTCGTAGTAATGGCCGGTCTGCGGGTCGATGCCGCGCACGGCGCCAATCATCTCGCTGGCAAACAGAATGTTCTTGGTCGGAATCACTTCGGTCAGCAGGTTGATGCCAGGCTGGTGGTAGACGCAGGTGTCGAAGTAGATGTTGTTGAGCAGATGCTCTTCCAGCAGCGGCTTCTTCATCTCTTGCGCCAGACCGCGGAAACGGCCCCAGTGGTAAGGCACAGCGCCGCCGCCATGGGGGATCAGGAACTTCAGTGCGGGGAAGTCCTTGAAGATATCGCTGGTCAGGCACTGCATGAAGGCGGTGGTGTCCGCATTCAGATAGTGCGAGCCGGTGGTGTGGAAGCAGCTGTTGCAGCTGGTCGACACGTGGATCATCGCGGGGATGTCGTACTCCACCATCTTTTCGTAGATGGGGTACCAGCTCTTGTCGGACAGCGGGGGAGAAGTCCAGTGGCCGCCAGACGGGTCGGGGTTCAGGTTGATGCCGACGTTGCCGTACTGCTCAACGCACTTGACCAGCTCGGGGATGCAGGTCGCGGGGTCCACGCCAGGCGACTGGGGCAGCATGGCTGCGGGAATGAAATGCTCGGGGAACAACTCGCTGACACGGAAGCACAGCTCGTTGCAGATAGCAGCCCAAGTGCTCGATGTCTGGAAGTCACCGATGTGGTGCGCCATAAAGGAAGCACGGGGGCTGAAGATGGTCACGTCCGAGCCGCGTTCCTTCATCAGGCGCAGCTGGTTGGTTTCGATGGTCTCGCGGATTTCGTCGTCGCTGATCTTCAGGGAAGCCACCGAAGGGGCCTGGCTTGGGTCCTTGAGGCCGGCGATCTGCAGATCACGCCATGCGCCTAAAGCGGCGGGGGCTGTGGTGTAGTGACCGTGTACGTCAATGATCATCTTTAAGCTCCGTTAAAAATAATGCGTCAATAAACAAAAGGATTGAAACGGGACTCAGTGGGCGCCGCCCAGACCCACCATGGACTTGCTAGGCGCGCCGCCGGCATAACGGTTCTTGACCAGCAAAGCCAGAGCAGCAATCACGCCGGGAATGGCCACGACCATGAAGACCTGCGGCAGCTCCAGATGGCGACGCGACAGCTCGGCCACCAGGAAGGAGCCAGCAATACCACCAAAGCGGCCAATACCCAGCATCCACGACACGCCACTGGCGCGGCATTCGGTGGGGTAGTACTCCGCGGCCAATGCCTGCATGGAGGACTGTGCAGCATTCATCAGCAGACCGGCCACAAAGACCGAAGCCACCAGCATGCCCACACCACCACCCAGCACCTGACCGATAAAGGCTACACCCAGGCTCGTCAAAAAGTAGCCTGCCGCAATGATCAGATTGGCATTCCAGCGGTCCATCAGCAAACCGACAAAAATCGCGCCCACACCGCCGAGCTGGAACAGCGCAGCAATCACGGCTGCCTGGCCAGCAGGCACGCCCGCTTCTTTGAACAGCACAGGCATCCAGTTGACCAGGCCATACACAATGACCAGACCCATGAAGTACGTCACCCACAGCGACAGCGTACCCACCAGATACTTCTGCGAGAACACCAGACGCAGACCCTGAGGGCCTTTCTGCACTTGCGCAGCGCGCTGGGCGTTATCGTCCAGCACAAAGCTCGTAGCGTTGCATGTGCTGGCGGCAATGCGCACCATGATCTTGCGCACGCGATCGGCCGAGTAGTTCTTGAGCACCATGAAGCGCACCGACTCAGGCAGCATCACCACCATGATGAAGGCCAGAATCAAGGGCACCACACCGCCCACAATCAGCAGGCTGCGCCAGCCGAAATGCGGAATCATCCACGCGGCGATAAAGCCACCCAGAGCCGAGCCAATGGGAAAGCCACAAAACATGCAGTTGGTGATGAAGGAGCGCTTTTTATCAGGGCAGTACTCGTTCATCAGCGTGATGGCGTTGGGCATGGCCGCGCCAAGTCCCAGGCCGGTGATAAAGCGCCAGATGGTCAGCCCCTGCAGGTCATGCACCAGACCGGAGGTAATGGATGCACCGCCCATCACTACCGCAGCAATGATCAGCACCGTCTTGCGACCGATGCGGTCAGCCAGCGGGCCTGCGGACAGCGCGCCAAACGCCAGACCAAACAAGGCTGCACTCAGCACCGGGCCCAGATGGGATTTATCGAGGCTCCACTCGTTGAGCAGCGAGGGAGCAATAAAGCCGATGGCGGCGGTATCAAAGCCATCGAGCAAAACGATCAAAAAGCACAGGGCGAAAATCACCCATTGATAGCCCGAAAACGGACTCTCGTTCAGCACAGTCTGTACGTTGACGACCTTGGGGTCAGTGTTCTGCTTGGTTGTTTGCGAAGTCATATTGGTATCTCAGTTGCCTCTCTTTGTCGCCTCTATCTCCGGTCTCATTCCGGTCTCGCGGCTGGCGCCAAAGCCTTGCGGCTCCTGTACGTCTGTCACGAAAGGGCTATGGCTGCCCTTTTCCTGATTCAGGTCAGCACCAGGTCTTTGTCTGAAGCTGCCCTGATCATTTCTTTCATTCACGCAGGCTCCATGCCTTGGCGGCGCTTGGCCGCTGCCGCTTCGGGCGAAGCCATGAAGGCCAGCAGGCGCTGCACCGCATCGACATTGGCCGATCCAGTCACCACGCCTGCGGAAAAAACCGTGTCAATCGCAATCGCTGAAGGCAAAGTGCCCACAATCTGAATGCCTGCCACATGAATCAGCTCGCTCAGTTGCTGAAAGCCCAGCGCCACTTCCCCCGAAGCGACCAGCGAGCCCACAGGCACACCGGGGCGGGCCTGAACAATGCGGGGTTTGATTTCATCGGCAATGCCCCAGCGCTCAAACAGTTTTTGCAGCGCAACGCCGCTAGGGCCGGTGGAGTAACCAATGCTGGGCGCAGCCAGCACGGCTGCGCGCACAGCGTCTTCCGTGCTGATATCGGGCAACTGCGCTGCGGCAGGCACGGCCACGGCGGTACTGGAGAGCACCAGATCCACCTTGCTACCGGGCAGCACACGGCCAGCCGCCTGCAACTTGTCGATAGCACCCGAGGCCAGAAACACCGCGTCAAAAGCTTCATCGCCGCTTTGCACGCGCTGCGCGGCATCAACACCGCCCACAGACTCGATCTGTACCGGCTCACCGCCCTGCGCCTGCCATGCTGCCGACAGGTCTGCCAGAACCTGGCGTGTTGCCATGGACGAAATGCCGTTAAGAGCTGCGCTCATGCCTGATGCCTCCTGGGGTGTCTTTGCATGGTTGCCCTGCCAGCGCTCGGCACGACTTGTGCGCTATCGAGGCCAGTCTCGCTGCGTGCATCTCGCGCCCCTGTCACAGGGAGATCGCCTGCATCTGCGGCAGCAACCATCCAGTCAAATGAATAGGACTATTGTCGGCAAGCTTTCCCTTCCCCACCAGCCAGACACCAGGCTAGCAGCTATGCCTAAACAACATAGCAAAGTACTCGCTTATTCTTGAAATTAATACCTATAAAAACACATAAAAATCCATAAATAAAAAAGGCTTGATGCTATTTTTTTAATAGCATCAAGCCTTAACAGATGTGCATAAGCAACAGATAAATTAGTGGTTAACCCCTAATCAGTCATCATGGTGTCCGTGCCCGCGCCCATGACCACGTCCCCGGTCATCGTGATCATGCCGGTCCCAGTCGCGCCGGTCATCCCGGCCATAGCGGCGCTCATCTCGTCGCTCCTCACGGTGCCAGCGACGTTCATCCCGGCGGTGGTCATTCCAGTCCCTGTCATGGTGATGATGAGGAGCTTCCGCACGCCAGCGCGGTGGCGCGCTGCGCAGGAAGTACACAGGTCGGCCGCAGGCCTGGTACTGGTAACAATAACGACGCCAGTTACGCGAATGATCGGGCGGCACCCACATATACATAGGCTGCGCCTGCGGCATCACCGCGCCCTGGCTGCCCCACATGGGCTGCGCATACACAAGCGGCGGCGGTGCAGCATTGCCAATATTGACCTGCCCATAAACACCGGGTGCCAACTGCCCGGAGATAGTGCTGCTGATATAGGCCTGCGCCTGAGCAGCGCCCGCAGCGCAAACCAGCGCCACAGCCGCCAGAGCGCGGATGAGTGAAGTGCGATTGAACATGTGTCTCCCAACGTTATACAGATCGCCAGAGCGAAGCTTCATCGCGCCTCAACTCGGAAACGCTTGCACAGTCAACGCATGACGCACCGGTTTGGCTGACCTGCGCGAGGTTTCAAGCGTAATGAGCCGTAATTCATGCAGGCGAGACCCCATGCACGCGCGCCCCACTCATTTAATCGTTTGGCTGTGCAAGCCCTTCTTGAGGATCAAATCCACCACCGGCTGCTCACGCTTGTTGGCGCGCTTGCAATGATCTAGCTGAAACCAGTCTGTGACCTTGATCACCAGACGAGCCCAGCGCTTGTGGTCACGCTCGCGCCATGCATGCGATGAAACGCTCTCCCAGGCATAGCCATTGAGAACAGTGGCATTCACAAAATGATCCAGCGCTCGCACCCCTGCACGCCCTCTGTCCACTCGCCCAAACAAGCCAACCCACCACAAAATCAGGTAGCCCAGCACGGCCAGCGGCACCACTGCACACATCAGCAAAAAACCCGCAAGACGCTCCTTCATGCAGCTGCTCTCCTGCGCAGCTTGATGCGAACACCGTTTTCGGAGCGAATCGTCAGCCGCCCGACCGGCTGCGGTACATGCCCATCGACCGGAAGGATCTCATAGCGTTGCAGCAGACAGCTCAGAATCAGCACTGCCTCTTGCAAGGCAAACGCGGCCCCAAGGCAAACGCGCGGCCCCATGCTAAAAGGCATATAGGCATGCTTGATGGCCTCTTTGTCTTCTTCACGATCAAAGCGATCAGGGTCAAACGCATCGGGGTTCTTCCACCATTTGCGGTGGCGCTGCAGCAGCCATGGGGCCACCACCACCGTGCTTCTCTCCTTCAACTGCTTGCCTCGGATGGGGCAGGACTTCTCGTTCTCACGGGCGAAAAATCCCACAGGTGGAAATAGACGCAAGGTTTCCCGAAAAATATTCCAGACCTGCGAAAAGCTTTTCATATCTGCCTGCTGCGGCAAACGATCGCCGGCTACTTCCGCCACCTGCGCGTAGGCACGCTGCTGTATGTCCGGAGATTGCGCCAGCAGATAGCTGGCCCAGGTCAGCGCACTGGCGGAGGTTTCATGGCCGGCCAGGAAAAGCATGGCGACCTGGTTGACCAGCTCTTCTTCGTTGAAAGGCTCGCCCGTGCTCGGATCCTTGGCCTGCATGAAGGCCGCCAGAATATCTTCCTGCTCCTCCGCCTCACCTTTCAAATGTGCCTCATATCGCGGCTTGATCATGGCTTGCAGCAAGCCGCGAATCTCCTTGGACGCTTTGTTGCTCTGCCAGCGATACCAAGGCATGGTCAGCCAGCGAGCACCAAACAATGCTGGCAGCATGAGCTTGGGGGCAAGAGCCTGGTAGCGGGCAAACGCCTCAAAAATGCGGTGCGCATCAGGGCCCTGCATGGGCGTGGAAAAAATCGTGCGAAAGATGATGTCCGCAGTGACATGGGTCATCTCTATCTCAATATCGTAGGGCTGCGCCTCGTCGACAGCATCCAGACGCTCCAGCATGGATTGCGCCGCACCCAGCATGCGCGGAAAAGCGACGTTCACCCGCGCCTGGGCAAACGCGGGGTTCATCATCGTGCGCTGGCGCTGCCATTGCTCTCCATTGGTCGTAAAAATGCTCTCACCCAGCAAGGGCTCAAGCGACTCATGTAACAAATGGCTCTTGGGAAATTGCTGCGCCTCGCTCTGCATCACTCGCTTGACCTCTTTGATGTCATTGAGCATGTAGAGATCCACGCCTGGCAAGTGCACCTCACCCATTTGCATGGTGTAGCTTCGCTCGAACAAAGCATCCATCCAGGAACGCCGCGCATGCCAGAACATGCGCAACTTCGATGCCTTCTCAGGATGTGGTTTGGGATAGGCAGGACAGAAACGACTCATCGCACTAATTTCTTTTCTATGTAATCGCGCAGCGAACCCGGGCAGGTGAGCAGCTCAAAATAATCGTAGGCACCGGCAATTTCACCGGCCATCAAATACTGGAAATGCATGCGCATCTTGTTTCTGCGCAACCACCGGTAAGTCTCAGGCAAAAATAGTTTGTGAAAGCGTGGCGAGCACATGGCCTGGGGGTTCAAGCCCCACTGCCCTACTTTCTTGCCCACTCCTGAGGCAGCTGATTCAGGCCCAGAGGATTCGCGGGCGAACTTAACACCATCTTCCCGCAGTGAAAGCCCCACCACATCACACATGCCAAAGCAAACGCTGTCGCTGGGCGAGGAAATATCTGCCCAATAGACCTGCCGATCCTGCGCAACATCCCGCAAGCTGCGACGGAAGTCACCTGCTCCGGGAAAAAGACCAAAAAGCGGAATGCAGTTACCCAGAGTCAGCAGATTCACCTCTCCTTGTGAGCCTGGACCACTGGAGTGGGTAGATGATTGGGCTGCCGCCAATTTAGTCCGCAGTGCCGCAGTCAATTTCACGGCCTGCACACTACCCACGCTAAAGCCCACAATCACCACCTCCCGCCACCGCGCCTGCTGCACGCCTTGTGCCAGTTCTTGAGCCATTGCATCAATGCGCTCATCAAGCACAGGAGATTTTTTGAGGGATGATGAATGGGCAAAATTCAAAATTCTCAAAAGCCAGCTCACATGGATATAGCGGTCCAGAGCCAACCCGCCCCACAAGGCCAGTCCCAAAAAACACAGGCAAACAGACACTGCACCCGAGGCACTTTCCGTCTTGCTGGAAAAGAACACCCCAATCCCTAATCCCAGCACAATCACCAGCAATGCATACGCCAGCGGATACATCAAAGTCCACAAGGTATACCGTGCTTGCAGACGAATAGGAGTCAGCCACTTTTTCGATTTAAAAATGGCAACATAGGTATAAATTGCCTGAAAAAAAACAGACCATCGTTTTTCAGTCCAGTTTTTTTGGACTTCATCATGCCAATCAAAAAAAATAAAATCTGAACTGGATTTTTTTAGCGATGATGAACTTTCAATAAGCCATTGAGAATGTCTCCCCGCCATACCTTCAGTCTCCGAGATTTTATTTCTTTGTCCAACCTTATAAAATATTTTCTCCAAAAATCCGTGCTGTTTCTCAGACTCTGATCGCATCAACTGATGGTAATACCGCGCTCCGCGGGGATCGAAACCTCCAATAAAAACCACCAATCGATTTAATTCATCTGCGGTTGCAGAAAACTTATTCTCAATACTTGAATTCATTGAAATTATTAAAAAAGTTCAAATATCGATTTTCATAACACATCTTCAAGACTCTTGCTTGGAAGCGTTGAGCTCGGCTTTAGACGCAAAGACGCTTCTGCGTCCAAATGAGCCATA
Organism: Comamonas sp. 26; assembly: GCF_002754475.1. Lineage (NCBI taxonomy): Bacteria > Pseudomonadati > Pseudomonadota > Betaproteobacteria > Burkholderiales > Comamonadaceae > Comamonas > Comamonas sp. 26. The sequence goes on along the minus strand of NZ_PEFL01000001.1, from coordinate 1,659,432 downwards.
TCTTCAGGCCACTGCAGTGGGTCCACTGAAGACCCTCCACCCCATAACCGCTGTGCCATTTGACCATCCAGTGCGACACCACACTTCCAGGAAACATCTGGAAGTTTTCTATAGAAGCTCCCATTAATCTGGGTCAACTCAATCAGAGCCTTGCGAAACCGAGAAAGCATAGCGGGATCGGGATTTGACTTGTTAGCATAAAACCAAAAATCTCTCATGCGTCCCTGAAAAGTCAACCCGTCAATATCATACAGAGCGTTACCACAAACCCGGACTGGTGCTCCATGACTCAATGCGGACAACCCAGTTGTACTGTTGACGAGGACTACCCCTTTAGCATCTTTCAACAAAGTAGGTAAATGCTGATCATGAATGTATAAGACGCGGCCTTGCAACCCATGTCTTTTGGCAAGAAGATTGATGATGTTTGAGTAATCTCTATGCCCTCTATCCATTGGGTGATGCTTGAAGACAATAATATCTTCAAAAATAGATTCACCATCTTCCGGGACGCCATCTATTCTCTCTGTACGCAGTGCTCTTGAAAATGAATGAAGCACATGATTGATGAAATCTGTCACAAATTCATAATCAGAATGCACCAGTATTTGAGCGTCGTTGTAAACCTGCAAAGGCGCTAGAAAAAATTTTTTCCGCTTTGCACCGTGCAAAAGGCTTTCCACGCCTTTCTCAGAACGCCTATACCAGAATTTTCTCAAATAACTCAACCACCACCAAGGTGAATCCCTCACCGTCATTTTTCTGTGATGCAATGCGTTATTCCAGAATAACTGTCCCAGCCAGGCAATAAAAAAATAAATCATGCCCCACATGGCTGCATGCCAATAGGAGCTACCCACTTTCTTCACTTCTTTCGAGACATGAAGAAGTTCAGAATTATTGAGTACATCAATAGGAGGTTTGCTACGTTGCCTTAACCAAAATGCCAGCTTTTCGTCAAAATTTGAATGCCCATTGACGCCCAATGGTTCGAAAGTAATATGATCAGGCCTTAAATAGCCTTCTTCGAACACACCCAAGGCACAGCCATATCGCTCTGTCAAGGAACGAACGCAAGCATGCACCGGTCGGCAATCTCCAAACAAAATAACCGCATCAATTTGATGCCTGACAATAAACTGCTCTAGTATTTCTGGCCACTGAGACAGTTCTCCACGAAATGAATGTGTCCTTGACGGATAAAAGATCCAGTCACCCGCATTGAAATTGAACTTGAAAACGATTGCTCCTACCGCGCGCAAGTCCTTGGCCAGATTCCAGAAAAATGGCCCTACTGGCCCTTGCAATAAAAGTACACGCTTGGATGCAAATCCATTTTTTTTATTCATGTGGAAAAATTTAATGGCTGCTTAGCAGCTCTACATTTTCAGAATGGCTCACAAGCCAACTCATTCGATGGATAAAAATAATTCGACCCCGATCTATTGATGCTCCCTGCCACTCCATACACAAAAATAATCAATAAAATCAAGTCATTGATCTAATTAATAAAAACACAAAAGCCAGCCTCGCATCTTAAGCGCGTATGAGCCACTATTTATGCGAGAGCCAGGCAACAGCAAGAAAGAAACATATCGATACACAGCGAGTCAACGGGCAAGCGTCCAGGAACGAAGCAAAACATGGCATTTACGCAATTGCCGCCTCAACCATCCAAGCCTCAAAGTGATCAAACCACCGTTCTTCTCAAGCGAAGAACGCTGCTCCAACAAGCGCTTCAGCACCGCCTCACAGGTGGTATACCCTTTCAACACGGGGTCCCAGTACAGCGGATAGTGGAGCAATGCTCCGGCAACTAGCTCATTCAATGAAAGCAAGCGATTTCGGCGAGGAACAGGCAATAAATCCGTTGTCAGGCCCCAACCTGCATAAAAGGGTCGGCCATGCACAACGACCTGCTTGTTGCGCAGCAACGCATCAAAGCCAGTCAATGAGGTCATCGTCACCACAACATCACAAGCGTCGATACAACTCACCACCGACGCACCTTGCTCTATGTGGTTCGCATACGTCAGGGCAGCCGCAGAATCCAAACGTCCTTTGCGATTGCCACTGCTCACATCCGGATGGGGCTTAAAAACAATGAACGCCTGAGGAAAAGCTTCGCGCGCAGCTTGCAGCAAGCCCAAATTGGTGCAAACGCCATTCGTGTCGCAACCAAACCGAATGGAAGCATCGTCCTCGACCTGACCTGGCACCAAAATGACTTTGCGCCCATCCACAGGCCAGCGAACAGCATGATTTGGTTCCAAGTTGTACTTGGTAATGCCGTGTTCAACGATAAAGTTACGGACGTTTTGCGCACGCTGCAGATCCTGCTCATTGAAATTTTGTGTATTGAGCAAATCCTCCAGCTCAGAAGGTCGAGCGGGATCAAAGTAAATGCCCTTGGCATCTAGCACAAAGGACTGCGGCGGGATCAAATCTGAGCCCAAACCTACAGAGCGGACAAAGCCATCCTCCATATGCAACAGGCGCACGCCAGCTGAAAGCGCCAGCTCCTGCAGGCCCGTTGGCGGCACACGTCCCCAGCAAACCAGGCAATCTTGATCCAAAGGTTTCAATGCAGCTGCAGCTTTGGCATCTTTGACGAAGGCAACCTTGTCAGTATGTAAAGAAAGCATGGACTTGACATTGGCTGCTTTCCATCGACGAAAGCCCACCACAATCATTCGACCGGGAAAACGCTTGGCAATCGCTCTCTGACGCTCCAGCCAATGAATTACATCCATGGCATTACCGCGCTGTCTGGTTTCAGGATTGAGGTATCGGCTGTAATGCATATACCCAGCGGCAAAAAGCTCGTCTACAGAGCGCATGCGCCCAGCCCGGCGCAGCATGGCCGGATGCTGTGGCTGCATATCATCCGTCACGCCCCAACCGGCATACCAAGGTACCCCAAAACATGTCACTGGTTTGCCAGCTAGCAAAGCCTCAAAGCCCATGGTGGAACTGACCACATATACCTTGTCCATCTGAGCTATCAGGCTCATCGGGTTGACCGCATCGCGCAGCACCACTATTCGGGCATCGGGTTGCACACCCGTCAGGTAGCCCCCCTTGCGGCCCGAAGTCACCTCAGGATGCGTCTTGACATAAACCGTGGCCTGCGGATTTTCTTCCAGCGCAGCTGTCAGCATGGCTTCAAACGTAGCGGCATCTGCCCCACCCTTTGCCACACTCATATCTCCAACCGTCTGATCGACCACCAGCACACGCTGAACATCACCAGCACGCAACAATCCTTTGGGCAACTCTGAGGCATGGTTGTATTTGCTCAGCTCAGCGCAAAGAAGCGTCTTTCGGGCTTGAAAAACCAGCGCAGCATCCGGAGTCAGCACATCGGCATCGCTGCACAGCAGACGCTCCAGTGCACTGGGTCTGGTGCAGTCGTAATAAATGCCTGCGTCATCGACCACCAGCGACAGAGGTGGGAAATGCTCACCTGTGCCGAAGGAACGCAGAAACCCATCCTCCAACGCCACATAAGGCAGCCCATGCTTGCCTGCATACGCCATGGCTCTGCGTGCACTGGGACGCATGCCCCAACCTGCTACGGCATCCACATCAGAACGGAGCCGGCAAGACAAGCGCAACACATCAGCACCAGCCAGCCGATCAAGGAAAGGGATTCTGCCGATACCCTTAGAGAGAATCCCAAGCCGCATATCAGACTGCCGGAGAAGACTCGCCCTTCAGACCATAGATCTGAAGCACGCCTGTGACCTGATTTGCGTCATTTTTCACAACCAGAGCGCCCACCTCTTTTTCCCTCATGAAGATCTCGGCTTCCGCAAAACGAACCTCTTCATTAATCGTCAGAGGATTCGGGGACATCATCTGCTGCGCACTCAAGCGATTCACATCATCCTGAGCACCGAACGCCCTACGCAAGTCGCCATCGGTGATGATGCCTCGCAGCGCTTCGCCATCCATCACCAACGTCAGCCCCATACGCCCATAGGTGATAGAAGTCACCACATCGCGGAAAGAAGCATCGGGTGAACACACAGGCAATGGCACTTTTTGCATAACGTCGCACACGCGCGTCAACAAACGGCGCCCCAGGCTACCCCCAGGATGAAAACGCGCAAAATCCTCGGCCTGGAAATCACGCTTCACTGTCAAGGCTACGGCCAAGGCATCACCCATAGCCAGCGTATTGGTGGTGGAGCTGGTAGGAGCCAGATTGTTTTTGCAAGCTTCACGCTCTACTCCCACATCAAGCACTGCATGCGAATGTCGTGCCAGCGTGGACTCCATCTTGCCAGTCAGTGCAATGATCCTGTTCTTCTGATGCTGCAGGAACGGCAAAATGCGCAATACCTCTTCCGTCTCCCCCGAATTGGAAATTAGCAGAGCCACATCAATGGGCTTGATCATGCCCAGGTCACCATGAAACGCCTCACCCGGGTGCACGAAGAAGGCTGGCGTGCCAGTGGACGCGAGCGTCGCTGCAATCTTCTGCCCGATGATGCCGGACTTGCCCATGCCCACCACCACTACACGCCCCTGCATGGCCAACACCATCTCTACGGCTTCGTTGAAACGGCCATCGATACGCGAGCGCATGCGACGTAATGCCTCGATCTCTATGTCCAGTGTCTCTTGGGCAATGGCCAATGCATCGCCTGCCGTATCGTTTTTTGCCTTCATATCCATTGTCTATTCTCCTTTTTCGTCATTGCGCCATGGCAGACATGACACCCGCATAGCCTTCGGCAGACCCGATCACGTTTTGCTTGCCCTGTGCTGTCAAGATGGCATCCGCCAGCTCACGAAAGGCTCCTTGCCCACCCGGGGTTTGCAATACGCTGCTTGCCGCCTGGCGCACATAGATCGGGGCATCAGGCACGGCAAAGCTCAGGCCACAAGCAGAAAATGCAGGCAAATCAATACTGTCATCACCAATGCAGGCTGTTTGTGCTGCCTCTACTCCAGCCTGGGACATTAATTCACGACAAGCGGCCGCCTTGTCCTTGACGCCCAGCATGCAAAGAGTCAAACCCAAATCGGCAACACGCTTGCGCAGCGTGGCCGAGTCCCGGCCGGAAAGCACAGCCACGCGTACACCGCTTTCTTCCAGCAGCTTCATACCCAGACCATCACGCACATGAAAGCGCTTCAAGCACTCGCCAGTAGCGTCATAAAACAGCCCTCCGTCCGTCAACACCCCATCCACGTCGGTAATCACCAGGCGAACATCTGCCAGCGTCGGCTGCGACTTCGGCTCACGCCCTTCCAGCAGCGCGCGCACGCGTTCAAGGCACTCGGGCGTATCGACGCCAGGCCCGGTAGGCTCCACCGCAAAAGCACGAATCTTTAGACCAGCGGCCATAAGACGCAACTGCTCAAGCTTTTCGGCCTTCTCTGTCATGGGCTGAGGCAAGCTGGAATAGCGCTCCAGCACTTCACGGCGATAGGCATAAACGCCCACATGCTTGAGATATGTGGCCTCTTGCGCATCACGTGGATAGGGAATGGGTGAGCGGCTGAAATACAGCGCATCGCCGTTATCGGCCAAAACCACCTTCACAGCATTCGGGTTCAATGCTTCCTGCGCATCAATCGAATGGCAGAGCGTACCGACAGCCACACTGGCATCAGCCAGCATGCCATCCACCAGTCGCTGCACATCCCCGGGCCGCACCAGCGGCTCGTCACCCTGCAAATTGACATAGATGTCTGCAGGCACCTGAGCCATCACCTCGGCAAGGCGGTCCGTACCGGACGGATGATCCTGGGATGTCATCACCCAGCGCCCACCGAATGCCTGCACGGCCTGCGCCACGCGATCATCATCGGTCGCAACCAGCACGGCCTGCGCACCTGCAACCTGGCATGCGCGCTCGTACACATGCTGAATCATGGGTTTGCCTGCAATATCAGCCAGAGGCTTGCCGGGCAAACGGGTCGAACCATAGCGGGCAGGAATCACAATCGCCACTGCTTTACCAACGCCAGTACTGCCTCTGGCGTAATGATCCGAAGTGGGCTCCGTCAGAGCATGTTGCATATTCATTCAATATAAAAACAATAGCTACTACCGCTTATCAGGCAAGCGATAGCAGCTATTTTTATCAAGTCAGTGAACGCCGCGATACGTCGCGTTTCAGTCAATCACTAGCGGCTCGAATGACTTCACCAAGTCATCCACTGCCTTCACTTGGGCCAGGAAGGGCTCCAGCTTGTCAAGGGGCAATGCGCTGGGGCCGTCGCACTTGGCTTTGTCGGGGTCCGGGTGCGCCTCCAGGAACAAGCCTGCAAGCCCTGTCGCCATGCCCGCACGTGCCAGGTCCACAATCTGCTGACGGCGGCCACCCGAGGCACCAGCACCCGGGTCGCGCTGCTGCAGCGCATGCGTCACGTCAAAGATGATGGGCAGATCCCCGGTCACCTTCTTCATCACGCCAAAGCCCAGCATGTCCACCACCAGGTTGTCGTAGCCAAAGCAGGTGCCACGGTCACACAGCATCAACTGGTCGTTACCGGCTTCCTTGAATTTTTCGACGATATTGAGCACTTGGGAAGGGCTCAAAAACTGAGGCTTCTTGATATTGATGGGCTTGCCTGTCTTCGCCAGGGCTACAACCAGATCGGTCTGGCGTGCCAGAAAGGCGGGCAACTGCAAAACATCCACCACTTCAGCGACGGGAGCCGCCTGCCAGGGCTCGTGAACATCGGTAATCACCGGAACACCGAACTCTTTTTTTACCGCCTCAAAAATCCTCAGACCTTCTTCCAGACCTGGGCCACGATAGGAATGGATGGACGATCGATTGGCTTTATCAAAGCTGGCTTTGAAAACATAGGGAATGCCCAGCTTTGAAGTTACTTTGACGTAGTGTTCGGCGCACTTCAGTGCAAAGTCCAAATCTTCCAGGACATTAACTCCACCAAACAGTGTGAAATCTAGAGAATTACCTATATCAATTTTTCGGACTGAAACTTTAGTCATATTATTTTTTCCCACAGAAAATATTAATTATATCTAATTCCAGAATTTTGATCCCATTGCAAAACACCTTTAATAATTCTTGATGCAATAAGATTCCAATTGTTATTTGAGACGGCGAAATTTCTATTGGATAATGGATCCACAAACTCCAAAATAGCTTCCCATTGGATTAATTTAGTATCCACAACAATAGATCGAACAGTATCCAGTCTATCTTGATTAACACAACCAATAGGTGACAACACTAATGAACCTGCAGTGGCAGCCTCAATAATAGATTGCCCCACCGACTCAGAGTGAGTTACCATAAATATATGACTAGTAGAATAAACCTTCGCTAGCTCATCAAAAGGAATTCCCTTTCTGTCATACAATTCAACAGACAGTTTTTTTGAAAGATCGAGCTCTTCAACCCTACCTGACAACAACTGTCTAACGCAAACATTTCGGTATTTTGATATTTTTGATATCTTTCTACCTAGCTCTCTTATATTTAATAATATCTCTAACGTCCTGTCAGACTGCGCAACTCCAAAGCACGGATGATCCACAAAAATATTAAGTTGATCTTCAGGCTGATTATTAATTATAAGGTCTTGGTCTGCTGCCCAACCAACATAATAATTATTTCTCTTATGCCTTCTATACCTATTAGCCTCTCCACCGATAGGATATCTATGATCATCGTTCCTCATAGTGAAATTAATATCACATCCTGAAGAATCCAACAGTGACCCATCGTAAATCTGACAAATTGGCAAATTCGGATATCGTTCCTTCAAGGCCTGATAACACTCTTTCGGGACTGTCGTAAAATACCGAAGTCCCATTGCAAGTATGGCATCAACCTCACCAATTGGAACTTGTTTATAAAAATTCACTAGTTCATCTGGCTTTGAATTTGAAGGAATTAAAACTTTCACAATATCAACCCCAGCTTTTTCCAAAGCACGAGGTAAATAATATAGCCACAGCGCCGTAAATCCGGCGATCTCACTTGGAGATCCCGGATCAGAACTCATCAGAATAGCTATTTTCATAATAAATTTAGACTCCTTGACTTTTCATTTCTTCAATAAATTTCATGATGAAATATATTGACTCTTTTGTCGGATTCTCTGTGAAATGATCGTTATTTTCTGTTTGACGCAGAATTAAAAAGCTTTTGGAGCGCCTCAAAGAATGAAAAAAATCATCGAACCCGACCTGATCTGCTTCACATTGACTCTGCTCTAAATATATTACCGGGCGTGAATCATGACGAAAAACCTCATCAGATAGATCGCGAAAATTCTCACCACATTCTCTTAACTTATTTTCCCAAGATGGCTCTTTATATCTTAAAGCACTACGAAAGCATAACTGTGGATTAACCGCAATCGCAGCCCTGAGGCGTAAATTGATAGCAAAGAGAATTGCTGCATACCCCCCCATAGATCCACCTACAGTGTAAACACTGTCTGCAGCAATATCATAATTCTTCATGACCTGCAGTATTATCTCTGCGTAAAGCTTAATCTCATTCTGCCCAGCAGCTCCAACATACCAATGAGATTCAATGTCATTCAAAAATAAATAAACACAATCCTCTTGCCAATTCTCCCGCTCATCCCAATACCATGAATATCTGTTGTATGTTTTTCTTCCCACATTACCAGAAAATAGAACCACCAGTTTCTTTGCACACTTCTTAAAAGATGGAAACAAAAGGAAGTTTTTACCAGAATATAAGGATTCATAATTCTTATAAATAAAATCCTTAGAGAAGGGCATTATTCCAAAAATTTCATAATAGATGCGTGCATGAACATCAGTTCCATATGGCATTCTATCGACAACTGCTCGTGGAATATTATCAATAAACTGAGGCCACACCTCTAAAAATAATTTAGACCATTCTTTAAATTCCAAAAAATAATTTAATTGCGGAGTCTTTCTACAAAAAAATGCTAGCGCATCAACAATAGTTTGAGTATCAAAGTTTGGATTCTCATACAAGTCAAAGCGTATCTTTTTTGCCAAATCATGACATAACGAAGACCACTTACTTACATCAAAATCAATTTCATTCTCAAGTATTAACTCATCCCGCCGTCTAACATTCTGCAGAATATAATCATATAAACCTCCCCACTCCGAAAAAGACTCAACATATTCTTTTTCATTAGAAGAGAAATGATTGATTAATAAATTCAACAATTTTCGACGATGAATCAAATTAACATCTATCATATTTTGTCGCCTAAATTAACATATGGTAGATATGGGCGCAAAAATGAATTTTTAGAACAAATATATAGACCTCTAGATTCTTCTCTAAATATCTCTCCCGCCTTTGCAATATTCATAAGCTGGACAGATGTAAACGAATCTTCGAGTTGAACGCTACTCTCCTTATAAAATCTCGGATTCTCTCCACTGTACCTGAGATCAACACCCAAAAGGTACACATCCTGAAACCCGAGATGATATGCGATTTGAATAGCCAACATTGTTGTTGTGCTACCATAATAATAGCCAACAGCGAGATTCTTTGAAAAACCATCTCTCAATAAGTGAGGCACATAAAATGTTGACCCCCTCAAACTTGGATCATCTGAATCTCTCAAATCAGCCCGGATAAATCTCTTAGTCTTCTTAGACAAAAGATTTGTTGCAAGCGATCTTTTTTCAGGATGATTTATAAATCTTGCATCAGAAACACAATAATAATCTTGCGTAAATCCCCAATCTTTCTCCAGGAGGGTAGACGCATTTATACCAATTGAAACTTCATTCTTCAGAAAGGAAAGATCTTCTTCCTTGATTGAAGGGCCATTGCCTAAAATAAAGACTCTCTCACCTTTATGATGATTCCTTAACATGGATTTATTTTTGAAGAACATCATTATAAATATCTATATAAAGTCGAACCAATTTTTGCGGCATCAGATAGTTGTTAAAATATTCATAAGATTTCTTCTGAATTAAATTAACCCTCTCTGTGCTATTTGCAAGCTCACTTAATAAATCAAAAATATTGTCATAATCAGCATAAACAAACGGAGGACTCTCATTTCCACAAAATCTGGAAAGCATCGCTTTAGAAAAATAGTCCGCCTTATTTATAACAACATTTCCCGCACAAAGGCCTTCCAGTGAAACCTGATGATAAGCACCTGTTGCAATCTCATCAATAGAAACATGACAGCTTTTACGCACTTCCATCAATAGTGCAGGATGAAGAGGTTTTTCTGGCGTTATTACCTCCACTTTTCTATTGCGGCTCAAACTAGAAATAGCATTCTCTAAAGCTTCAGAATACTTGCTGTTCCAACGCCCTCCTCTTTTGTGGGTAGGCGTATACATAACTCGAAGCAACTCTCTTTCCTTTTTGGGAGAAAAATTTGGAACAGAGAGTACAAGATTGGGAACCGGTATAAATTTAGGATAATGCCGAGGCTGATACTGAGCAACTGCTAGCCACTTTTCAAATGGTAGTGAAAGATGGTCATGCCTCTCAATATATAAAGGACCTTCTCTTAATGGAGAGTGAACGTGATATATATACCTTGCAGAGCAAGCATTTCTTTTTATAAAGCTTACCAGTTCAGCCGATATAGAATTATGTACGTGAACAATATCGCAATGTTTAAGCTTATTTAGCAGTAGGCCATCCTGGACATCATCGCCAGAATTAAATTTCAAACTATCCTCAACAAATTTACCAGCTAATCCTCCATGCTGAGGGTAGTCATTCTCATAAACCGATATCGCATCGAATCCCAGCATTCTCTGCGCTGCAGCAATCTTGGATGGCGCACCAACAAGAGGGCTTGTTGAAAAATGTATTATTTTAATGGACATAGAAAATAAACCCATCTTTCAAAGCATATTCAAAGAACTCAGCAGAGCTTCCGCCCCGTTCAATTTTTTCACAAAGAGTTCGATATCTCATATAAACCGACTCAGACACCAGCAAACTCTCAACCTTAGATGAAAATTCATGCAGATAATCACTAAAGTTGTTAGAAAACCCTTGATGAAAATCTTCATCCTTCAGTTTTACAATTCCTTGATACTTCCGCACATCATTATTAATGATATCCAAATCAAAATCAGAGTTAATCAGAGGAAGAAGGCAATCAATTTTCTTAGGGCCTATTTCTTGAATTATTTTTCTCAAGAAAACAGGAATTTTCTCATAAGAATCTATAGAGTTAGAGCGCCGTGAATTTTGGTAGAGGAAATCAGCATAGATACATGATTCAAAAAATAAAAATGCATCTGTATTTTCGCAAATCAATTCAGCATTTTCGTTATCGATTGACGAATTCCTCAAGTAAAGGCTTATTATTCTTGTATTCTCATTGCATAGCCTTATTGCCTCTAGAGTCACAGGGTCCGGATTAATAAATATCGCAAAATCTATATTTCCTATTTTTTCTTTCGTCTTAAGATCAATTTTATTAATGAGATCAAATGATGATATTTTCACATCATTGTCATATTGAATAAAGTTTAAGCGATCACTTTTGAATGGTGAAAAATCATTGAACTCACTCAACCGGTTTCCGAGAACCACTGAATAATCTTTATGTTCAGCTGGATAAAAAATACAAGTGACCCAGCCTTTACTCTTCGTACAAGGATCTTTGAGAGATATTTTCTGGTAATTACCTATATACCCAAGGAAATTAGGATGGATAAATTCACTGGATGCAATAGCATTTTCAATTTCAGAATCTTTTTTAATTTTATTGATTACAGGTGCTGGCGTTGATGCGGGGCTACCCTCGGGCTTAACCAATGAACCTTTCTCCATTTGCAGAGAAGGAAATTTTTTCTTATATGCATCCCTGAAAAAGAGATAAGGATTATTGATCAATTTCTTTATCTTTCTACTTCTTATGATTCCCCGGTCACTCATACAACACCCTCCGTTATCATCATATAAGGAAATAAAATCATAGCCATACTCTTTCACGATTGGCATTGAATTATAAAATTTGCCAATATTATTTTCAGACATCAGATAAACAACTGAATCCGAAAAACATTTGTTTATCTTAAGTAGGAGAGCATCTATATTTGATGGCCTCCCACAATTCACAACGGCATCGTATGTAACTCGAGAAAATTCTTCAAAGTCCCAAGGAGGGGCATAGCTTACTATCTCGTGATCAACATACTCTCTTATTCCGATATGGGACCAAGTCACAACCTTAGCGCCCCCAACTAAAGCTTCCAATGCTACTTGCGAAGCAGTTTCAAAAAGACTCGGAATAATAACCACTTTTGATCTTCGATATATAGACTGCTTCTCAGCATCACTATTAATAGCGATGCTTGAGAGATTTTTTCGAATCGAATCAATGCTATGTGAAGCTATTACACAATTTAAATTTTTGAATTTATTAAAGATGGAATTAACATAAAAAATCCCTTTTAAATTCTGCCATCTACCAATAAATAGAATATCTATATCTCTCTTATTTTCACGATTTATATGATTTTTCGCATGAGAGACATCAGCTGGGTTTGGGTAAATTACAGCGCTAATATTGCCTTCATAAAGAAACTCACTCGATCTAAGCGCTGCTAGCGATGGCGCACTAACCACCGAAGCTCGTCTAATTTCATGAAATTCTTTTTTGCAATTACTCTTATCTAAAGGTAGTTTCTGTATTAGCTTGCCAAATTCCCTCGATCCATGTAACCGAATATGTATCTTATATCGTTCTGAAATTAACTCTGTAGCATATAACGTCTCAGGGCTTTCGATATAAATTAGAGATGGGTCACATTTTTCCACATACTCTTTAAGCCTGACTCTGAATTCTCGGACCCCCTCACCTTCATTAATAGAGAAGACCTCAGGGATATAATCCAAATCAGGAAAATTCAATATTGAATTTTTAATATATGCAGATACACCGCTCGTATCTTTACAAAAAGGATCTACGAAGATGTACCTTTTCCTCATAAGCCAAGAACAACCTTCGCACTGATAGCTATCTGGTACATGATTTGCGTCATATCTTTCCAGAATTGGCGTTTTTTCTCATCCACCCGAGGCAATACTAGAATCTGATCACCTGCCTTGATAGAAGCATCAGAAAACAGCTTGCTTGTATCAACTTGTTGGAAAGCTCCATCACGATGAGCCACAACCACTCGAGCGTTATCTGCTGATTGGGTAAAACCGCCTGCGCGATCAATATATTCCTTGAGGCTTAAAGAGCCATCGAATGCCACGGCATTGGGAAAGAGAACTTCCCCACTGACCAGCACCAGACCATCCTTGCGCGGTATGCGAATGACATCGCCGTTTTCCAGCAGCATGTTGTCGCGCTGACGCGCTTGGGCGATTTGCACCTGACCTGTGGGCTCGACCTTCTTGGCACGCTCTACCCACTGCAGTGCCAAGTTTGCTTCTTCCTGACGCAGACGGGCTTCGTCGACACTGCCGCTGCGTGCTGTAAGCAGCGCCGTTTCCAGGCTGCGCAAGCTGGTGGCCAGCATTTCCTTCTGGCGATCCTTCACACTCTGGCGGAAGAGCTGGATGCTTTCAGGCTCGGCGTCTGCCGAGGTCTGAATGCTCTGCATCAGAGACCCAAGCCGGGTTCCATACGGCAGCACATATTCCTGCGAATTCATATGCTCGCCTTCGACACGCACGGTAATGGTGCCGGGCTTTTTGTCTGCTGTGAATTCCAGCTCATCGCCGTTTTGCAGTACTAATGCATTGGCTTCCTGCAGCGGGTAGTACTCCGTGTTCTTCACGGTTCCGGTATTGCGAGCAATACGCACATGGGTTGCCTGGGCTTGAGGCTTGGCCAGTTGCATCAACTCAGCCACTGTTTCGGAGCCACGGGAAAACTCAAAGCGCTTGGCATTGTTTACAAGACCCGATACGCGCACCCGGTTGGCAATGGGGGGGACAAAGATCACATCACCATCATTAAGCTGCAGCAGCGGCAACTGGCCTTTGAGCAGAAAGTCATAGAGATTGAAAGTTGCACGCACGGAACTGCCGCGCTTGACCTGTACAGTCAGAAAGCTGCCCCGCTCAGGGTCGATGCCGCCCGCCTGATCCAGATAGTTGAGCAGGCTGTCCATGCTGGTGCCGTTGTACAGGCCCGGGCGCATGACATTGCCGCCCACAAAAATGCGCACCGGCTGGGCTGCAGCCAGGCTGGCATAGCTATAGACATTGGCGCGGAATATACGGCGTACAGCGGCCTCTACCTGTTGCTGCAGATTCTTGTTGGCAATGCCAAGCACCTTGATCGGCCCGACCTGAGGCAGGAAGATATTTCCCTGTGGGTCGACAGCGGCCACGCTATCAAAGGTAAAACCACCCCACAACCGCAAATGGATACGGTCACCCACCGTCACCAGATAATCGGGGTTGAACTGGGTTGCCCCCGCACGTGCAAAGTTGCCGGTAAACAGGTTGGCGCCAAACACATCGCTATTAAGGTTTGCCGTGTAGTCAGCGGTCTGGGGTGCTTGCGGCAACACCGGTGCTTGCATTGGGACAGCAGCGCCAGAACGGCTTGCCGAAGCATCGCTGGAAGTCCCGCCAGAAGGCAACAAGCCCAGCGCCTGATTGATCTGGAAAGGATCAACACTGGACGCCGATGTGTCCTGACGTGAACCAGCTTGAGAGATCTGTGCCTGAGCCGGTACCAAACCAGTCAGCAGCACCGCGACTGCCGAACTGATACAGGTATGCGCGATAAAACGTTGCATGATAAAACTCGAAAAATTCAAAACAATCAGTCGCGGTGGTCGCGCACGATAGAAGCAAGCAATTGCACCAACCCTGCCAGCAGCAAGGCACCCAGAATAAAGGTGGCGATGTTGTAGAGGCGACGGGGCCGCATTGGATATTCAGGCATCGACGGGCTTTGCAGCACAAGCACCTTTTTCAAAGTACGCGTTGCCTCCACACGGCCTTTTTCCAAGGCCACCAGGGCGCTCTTATAGGCATCCTGTTGAAACTGGGCCTCCAGTTCCAGGCGCTGATACTCTTCTACGGTCTTGTTCAACGACTGCCCCTTGGCACTGGTCAAACGTGCTTTTTCCGTTTTGATCTGCTTTTCCACGGCCTGGATTTGAAGATCAACTTCCACAACGGCGGGCGCTGTAGGCGCGAGATAGCCCAGCAGCGCCGTCTTGCGGGCACTGAGTTCGGTCAGCTGCTCTTCAAGCTTGTTGACCACGCCGGCCAGATTCTCGGCGGCAGACTGGGGCGAAATCAGACCCTTGGCATTCTGGAAAGACAGCACGCGCTGACGCGCGTTCAGTGCATGCTCACCGCGCTCCTTGACCTGCTTTTCGAGAAAGTTCACCTGCTCCTGAGCCAATTGGTGGCCCAGCGCATTCATATAGCGCTCGCCCTCATGCACCAGTGCCTTGGTGATCTTCTGGGCCATTTCTGCATCGTAGGCCTGAGCCTGGATGACCAGCACCCCTGCATATTCGTCGTACTCAACGCTTACACGCGACAAAAAATGCTTGTGAAAGAACTCCAGCGATGCATCATGGAAGAACATGCGAGAAAGAATGTCGTGATCGTGGCTGCTGTAGTGCTCGCGTAGATTCAGGTCCTTATCCAGTTGCAGCAACATATCGACGGACAGCAATCTGTCGCGCAGCAACATCTGATCCGCACGGGAGATTCCATCACCACCAGCCAATAGCGAACCAAAATCCATAGCCTGCGAAGCAGCCATATCAGTACGCTGAATCAGGACATGGGATTCAGAAACGTAGCGATCAGACGCTATAAACCCCCAGTATATAATTGCCAATATCGACACACATAATGCAATTGCAAGTGCCTTCATGCGCCAAATGGCTTTGCAATAGCTCTTCAGGCATTCTGTTTTTGAAATAACGTTCATGTGGAAATACTATCTTTGTAATTCTTCAAAGCATCTTCGATATCGTCAAACCAGTGAGCTTGTCCATCATTCAGCCAGATACCTGCTTGGCAAAACTGACGTAAAGTGCCATCACTATGGGCCACCATGATCAGTCCAGACCGATCGGCAATTCGCTTAAATGCATCGGAAGCTTTTTTCTTAAACGAGGCATCGCCCGCGGAGGTGGCCTCGTCTGATATATACACATCAAAATCAAATGCCAGCGACAGGCCGAACTGCAGGCGTGACTTCATACCAGATGAATAAGTGCGAACGGGCTCATCAAAGGATGAGCCCAGTTCGGCAAAATCTTGTATATGAGCAATTTTTTCCGTCATGGCTTCCAATGAATCAAACCCATGCAAACGGCAGACAAATTTTGCGTTCTGCCGCCCAGTCAAGGAACCTTGCAGGCCACCGCCATAGCCCATGGGCCAGGATACACGGCAACGCCGCTCCACCGTTCCACGAGTAGGCGTATCTACGCCTCCGATCAAATTCAGCAATGTAGATTTACCCGCCCCATTACGACCGATTAAGCCAACACTGACATTAGAAGGAATGGTGAAATTCACACCCTTGAGAATCCAGCGGCCAGCACCATGAGGTGTCTGATAACGCTTGTGCACGTTATTGACGATAATCATTGAGCTCTCAACCGTTGAGAAAAACGCACTTGCAATGCAAGCCCCAAAAATATAGAGCAGGCTGCAAAAGCATAAAGATATTCAAAATTAGCCTCGGGCGAGGCATGGTATGTAGGGAAAAAGCTACTCCTTAGTAGTTCCAAGCCGTGCGCAAATGGGTTGAAAAAAGCCCATTCCCTATACTTGATTGGAATAGCTGACAACGGGAAAATAGCCCCTGAAAGCAAGTACAAGGGTCTAAAAAGAAAATTCACCAAGTTTGCCGCCTCAGGCACCAAATCACTGAGAACAGAAAGAATGAGACCTACACCGAGCGCACAAAGAATCAGCCCTATAAACGAGAATATTGACTCGATTGGTGCTTCAGGAATAATTGTCCGGCCGAAAAACGCCAAAACCAGAAGCAAGGCCAGCAATATTATGAGACCCATAAGCGTTTCAAGGGCCGCACGCACAATCACCGTGTCTATGGGGCGCACCTGACGATAGGCAAATAGCGCCTTGTTGGCATCGACTGCTCCCATTGATCGCTGGAAGACGTTCTGCACCGTGAAGTAACCAGTCAGGCCTAGGACCAGCCACACAGCCACATCAGCACCGGCCATGGTGCGAGTTCGCAACACTGTGTACAACAGCAACATGAAGCATGCATGCAACACAGGCTCCAGCAGGATGAGCACCCAGGCACCGCGCGTTGCGCTCAGGCGCGCAACGGCTTCGCGCAGGAAAAGTGCGTTCCAGACCGCAAAAGTGACGGCAAGTGAACTACGTGGTGTTGAAACACCACCGGAAGACGGGGCTGAGTCCAAAATAAATCCTAAAAAATCTTGGACTCAACACACTGAAATCCAACTTTCTGCTGCCAATTATAGGTTGGGCAGCATCCATAAATTATGTAAATTACAGATGAATATCTTGGATGATATCGTACAAATTATTACAAATTAATTAATGAAAGCTATCGATTAATAATTTTTGATAATTAACAAATTAACGAAGAAATCAATAAAATAATAAAAAATGAAGACTATCTTTTCATATCACTGCATTGACTGCACCCTGTAGATCGATAATAGAAGGCCTTGCATGCCACGCGGAAGCCTTCAAAGGCATGCACCTTGAATACGGATAACAGAAAATCAACTGGATGCCATGACCTCAACCATCACCGCAGCGGCAACACCGCGCCTGACCTCTCTCTCCCATGGCGGCGGCTGCGGCTGCAAGATTGCGCCAGGCGTACTGTCTGAGTTGCTGGCCAAAAGCAATCTGCCCAAGCAGTTCTTTCCCGATCTACTGGTTGGCACCGAAACCGCTGACGATGCTGCCGTCTATAAGATCAATGACGAGCAGGCAATTGTGGCGACGACGGACTTTTTCATGCCCATCGTTGATGACCCATATGACTTTGGCCGCATCGCAGCGACGAACGCTCTGTCTGACATTTACGCCATGGGTGGCACGCCGCTGATGGCACTGGCCATTGTGGGTATGCCTATCAATGTGCTACCCCACGATGTAATTGCCAAGATTCTGGAAGGCGGAGAGTCCGTCTGCCGCGATGCAGGTATTCCACTGGCAGGTGGTCACTCGATTGACTCGGTCGAACCCATCTACGGCCTGGTGGGCATTGGCATCGTCAACCCCAAGCAGATGAAGCGTAACGCCGATGCCAAGGCAGGTGACGTGCTGATTCTGGGCAAACCCCTTGGCGTGGGCATTCTCTCTGCCGCACTCAAGAAAAATCTGCTGGACGATGCGGGCTATCGCGCCATGGTCGATGCCACCACCAAGCTCAACCGCCCTGGCGCTGATCTTGCCAAGCTGGAAGGCGTGCATGCACTGACCGATGTGACTGGTTTTGGCCTGCTGGGCCACGGGCTGGAGCTGGCGCGCGGTGCCCAGCTCAGCGCGCGTATTGATAGCAGCAAGCTACCCGTCTTGCCCGGCGTCCAGGCTTTGGCCGACCAAGGCGTAATCACCGGCGCATCGGGCCGCAACTGGGCCTCTTATGGTGAGAATGTTCAGCTGGCTTCCTCCGTAAGTAGCGCTCAGAAAGCGTTGCTGACCGATCCTCAGACTTCGGGGGGTCTGCTGGTTTCCTGCTCCCTCGACTCCGTGGAGCAAGTGCTGCAAATCTTTGCTGACAGCGGCTTTGCTGACGCCGCAGTGATCGGCCATATGGAAGCTGGTGAAGCTAAAGTCTTTGTAGACTAATCGCATCCTGCTATCAAAACGGGAGCTTCGGCTCCCTTTTTTACGACCCCACAATGCAAAACGCCCGGCACAAACCGGGCGTTTTAGCCTTTACAGGCAGCCAATTCACTGAATTCAGGAAGCAGGCGTCTCGCCCACCACTTCGGCCGTGGTACGGCGATCAATCTTGCGGCTCAGCACCACCGAGGTATACGTTTGCTGAATGCCATCAATCAAGCCGATACGGTCAAGCAGCGCATCCAGCTTTTCATTGCTCTCGCAGCGCACAAACACCATGTAATCGTACTGGCCGCTGACGGCAGATACCTCTTCCACCTCGGTAAAGCGGTTGAGCGCCTGCATGACGGAAGTCGCTGTCTTGGGAAGTACACGAATACCGCAATAGGCACGCACCGCTGACTGTTCCATGCGTGAGCCCAAGCGAACGCCATAACCGGCGATCACACCTTCTTGCTCCAGCTTGGCGATTCGCGCAACCACGGTCGTGCGCGCCAGATTCATCTGCCGCGCCAAATGTGCAGTAGATGCACGCGCATTGGTCTGCAGCAAACGCAGCAGCTGGCGATCCGTTTCATCCAGTCGATATTCCATACCTTGCCTATCCAAATCTTGTCATGCTCCGCATGCTGCCCTCTCGCGGGGCCTCTGCAACGTCTTCAATGCAGGGAGGTCACCGAAAATTCCGGCAAAACCAGCGCCTTGCACAATAACCGACCTAGCCCTATCGCGCCATAAACCATTGCTGACGAAACGACCAAAGACTCCGTAATTCTGGCCAAGTCAAGCCAGCAAGCCTGATTGGCGCCAAAGAGCGACTCCAATACACGGGATTGCTCGCATGGATGCTGAGCCATCAGGCGGCATGCCGCCGCATGTGGCTCAAATTTCTGCAAAAAGGGAATGGGCTCAGTTTCGGCAAACATGGCTCACTCATCTTGCCCGTGACTGAGTCAGCAAAAACGCAAACATAGAAAAGCCCTGATCACTTTCATGATCAGGGCTTTAAATCGTGGCAGGGGAAGAAGGACTCGAACCTTCGCATGCTGGAATCAAAATCCAGTGCCTTAACCAACTTGGCGACTCCCCTACGATGGACCGAATTGTACAACGACTTTTTATACCCAATTTCGAAGTTGGCGAAAAATGTGCATTTGCACAAAGGTGATCAGGGTGCAGTCGTTTACTCGACCACCACGGCAGTTCCGCTGGCGGACACCATCAGCATGCCATTGCCCTGCCCCAGCACTTCAAAGTCCAGGTCCACACCCACCACGGCATTCGCCCCGGCTTCTGAGGCGCGCTGCTCCAGTTCCTTGAGCGCTATTTCGCGCGCCTTTTGCAGCTCTCGCTCATAGGTGCCAGAACGGCCGCCGACGATGTCACGAATGCCCGCAAAGAAGTCTTTGAATACATTCGCACCCAGAATCGCCTCGCCAGCCACCACGCCGCAGTAGCGGATGATGCGCTTGCCTTCGATATTGGGAGTGGTTGTCACAATCATGGCAGTCCTCTGAGTTGAACAAACTGCCATGGTAGGCCAAGCGCGCAGGCTTATTGCAGAAAAACAGGCTCCAGCGCTTATGAAACCTGCGCTTACAGCTATCAATACCGCAGCACCCGACTATTGAGGCGGGCACAGCAAGAGCTGCATGCCCTGCACTGCATCGCGCAGAAAACTCCAGGTGGTTGAGATACGCGGAATCTGGCGAGACTCAACGGGCATGCTCATCCAGAAGGTCCGGGTAAAGCAGGCCTGATCGGGCAGCACTCGGCTCAAGATGGGATCTTTGTCTGCCACAAAGGCCGGCAGCACGGCTAGCCCAGCACCGGCGCGCACGGCTTCGTACTGCGCTGTGATGCTGGTGCTGCGCAGCGCAAAGCGCTCGGGCCTATGCAAGGTGTCAAGCAGCTGCAGCTCTCGCGTAAACAGCAAATCATCCACATAGTGCACAAAGCTGTGGTGGCGCAGATCTTCGGTGCGTGCCACCAGCGGCTTGCGCGCCAGGTATTCGCGCTGGCCATAGAGGTAGAGGCTGTAGTCCGTGAGTTTGGTGACGATGACTGAGCCACGTTTGGGCCGCTCTAGCGAGATAACGATATCTGCCTCGCGGCTGGAGAGATGCAGCATGCGCGGCAGCGCCAGCAAATCCACGCTGAGCAGCGGATAGCGCAGCGTGAGCTTGGCCAGCTCAGACGCCAGCATCTGCGTGCCAAAGCCCTCGGTCGCGCCCACGCGCACCAGCCCGGCCGGGCCTTCGCTGGTCGCAGCCTGCGCCAGCGGGCCATGCTCCAGCTCATCCACCGCGCTTTGCATGGCGTTGCTTACGGCCAGCAACTGGCGCCCGGCTTCTGTCAGCCGCCATTGCCCGGCTTCGCGGGCGAACAGCACGGCTCCCAGCTGCTTTTCCAGCGCCTGAATGCGGCGCGATACCGTGGTGTGCTCCACCCCCAGCTTGCGCGCAGCCGCTGCCATACTGCCGCTGCGCGCCAGTTCTCCAAAAAAACGCAGGTGGTCCCAATCCACTGACATTGCCTTTCTTGTTTATGCACTCAACAGCGCTTAACCCAATATCTGAAAAGCGTTAACAGCTATCGGTTTTGATAGTGCGCTCCCGCATTTTAAAGAGACAACCCAAGGCGACTCAGCCGTACGCAGTGCGCCCTGCCCCGATCAGCATTCGGGCTTGTTCTTCGCACCTGCTGCGGGCCTCAGTGATTCCAGCCATTGCCGGGTCTGCTGCGGCGTACGGAACTCCAGCCACTGCGCCTGCGCAAACTGCCCACTGGCGCGCAAGTCGCGGTATTTGCGCTGGTTTTTGGCAAAGGTCTGCCACGACCACAGCAAGATGGAGTCTCTGGAGAAAAACGCGCTGCGCCAGCTCTCGCGGTTGCCGTGAAACAGCTGCGTGCCCAGCGTGGCGCGGCGAACGGTGCGCCACAGCACGCGTGAAAATACCGTGCAGCGCCCGTAGTTAAGCCACACGACATGCGTGGCACGCGGCCACAGCTGATCGCGCACCACGCTGTAATTGCCATCCATCACCCAGCGCTGCCCCGCTGCAGCCTGTGCAGCGCCACGGACAAACTGTTCGGTGGGCGCAGGCTTCCAGTCAGACCCCCAGTGCAATTGATCCAGCTCGGTATGCTTCAGTTCCAAAGCCGCAGCCAGATCCGACGCAAACGTGGTTTTGCCCGCACCACTGGTGCCGATGACCACCACGCGCATAACGTGGGAGATATCACTGCAAATATCGCAGGGGACAGCGCCCAAGTCAGCACCCAGGTCAGACTTCATTGGCCGCATGCAGCTTGCGCACCCACGTCTGGGCGGGGCGTAACTCATGGCCTTGCGCATCGAGCACGCGCAGGGGCGGCACGGGCTGGCCGGTGGCTTTGTCCAACAGCAGCGAATGTGCTTCACCCGGCTTGAACAGATTGCCTTCGCCCCACTGGCGCAATGCCAGCACCACGGGGAACAGGCTTTCGCCGCGCGACGTGAGCACATAGGCCTGATAGGCCGAGCCTTCGGCAGCGGCTTCGGTTTCCAGAACGCCAGCATCCACCAGCTTTTTCAGCCGGTCCGAGAGGATGTTGCGCGCCACGCCCAGGCTGCGCTGAAAGTCGCTGAAGCGGCGCATGCCGTCAAACGCATCGCGCACGATGAGCAGCGACCAGCGGTCGCCAATCAGATCGACTGACCGCGCCACAGGACAAGGCTGGTCATTCACGGGGGCAGCAGTGGCCATGGTTCTCCTTGAAAGCACTGGCAAACCATTCTAGTTGCATTTTAAAACCGAATAAATTAGCATGCATTCGGTTTTATTTTGCAACCAGAAAGACCATTCCATGCCCGCCAATACTTGCTCTGCTTCAGCAAGCCCCGCTCCAGAACTGCCTTCTGGCCTGATGCTGCTGTTTGCCACCGCCAGCGGGCTGAGCGTGGCCAATGTCTATTACGCCCAGCCTTTGCTGGAAGCTCTGGCCAGCGACTTTCAGATACCGCTGGCCGCCGTGGGTGGCGTGGTCAGCGCCACGCAAACCGGCTGCGCACTGGCGCTATTGCTGCTGGTGCCTCTGGGTGACCTGCTGGAGCGGCGGCGTCTGATGCTGGGGCAACTGCTGGCGCTGGTGGCAGCGCTGCTGCTGGTGTCGGTGGCCGCTGCGCCTTCTGCACTGTTGGCGGGCATGCTGCTGGCGGGCCTGCTGGGCACGGCCATGACGCAGGGGCTGATTGCTTATGCCGCCAGCGCTGCAGCGCCTCATGAGCAAGGCCGAGTCGTGGGAGCGGCGCAAAGCGGCGTCTTTGTGGGCTTGCTGCTCGCGCGGGTCTTTGCCGGGGCCGTCAGCGACATGGCTGGATGGCGCGGTGTTTATCAGTGTTCAGCCTTTCTGATGCTGTGCATGGCGCTATTGTTATGGAAGCGTTTACCGTTACTTCCGCCCTCGCCCACCGCCGCCAGCGGTCTGCGTTATCGCGACTTGATCGCATCCATGTTCACGCTGCTGCGACAGGAGCGCCTGCTGCAGATACGGGGTCTGCTGGCTCTGCTGATGTTTGCGGCCTTCAACATCTTCTGGAGCGCCCTGGTGCTACCGCTGAGTGCCGCGCCGTTTCACTTTTCGCGCACGCTCATCGGCGCTTTCGGTTTGGTGGGCGTGATCGGCGCGCTGATGGCTGCGCGTGCCGGGCATTGGGCGGATCGCGGTCACGCCCAGCGCACCAGTTGCATCGCACTGATTTTGCTGCTGCTTGCCTGGTGGCCGCTATCGCTGCTGCACACCTCGCTGGGTGCCTTGATGCTGGGCATTGTTTTGCTGGACCTGGGCGGCCAAGCCTTGCATGTGACCAATCAGAGCATGATTTTGCGAACCCGACCCGAGGCCAGTGGCCGCCTGATAGGCCTCTATATGCTGTTTTACGCCGCTGGCAGCGGTCTGGGGGCCATCGCCAGCACCATGGCTTACGCCCGCGCGGGCTGGCAAGGTGTGTGCCAGCTGGGCGCAGCGGTCAGTCTGCTGGCTTTGCTGCTGTGGTTGTGGACGCGACACCAGGAGGATAGTCCCGCCCCAGCATCCAATGCCTGAGGGGGATGCTGCGCGCATCCACCGCAGCTGGCTGACACCGCACCCTAATGTGCACATTTGCACACCCTATGTGCGTAAAATCCTATTGCCTGAGCAAAACCGCACACATACCATGGGGAGCAAATTCACCACCAACGGAGACATTTCATGAACGCACCCACTTCCGCCAAGGTATTGGCGCCTACGGTCAAGCTGCTCATCAACGGGCAGATGGTCGAATCCAAAACCACCCAGTGGCGCGATGTGGTCAACCCTGCGACGCAGGAAGTGCTGGCGCGTGTGCCCTTTGCCACGCCCGATGAAGTCAACGCTGCTGTAGCCAATGCCAAGCAGGCCTTCAAAACCTGGCGCAAGACACCTATCGGCACACGTGCCCGCGTTTTCCTGAAGCTGCAGCAGCTGATTCGTGAAAACATGAAAGAGCTGGCCGCCATCCTGACCGCCGAGCAAGGCAAGACCCTGCCTGATGCAGAGGGCGACGTCTTCCGCGGCCTGGAAGTCGTGGAGCATGCCGCCAGCATAGGCAACCTGCAGCTGGGCGAGCTGGCCAACAACGTGGCCAATGGCGTCGATACCTATACGCTGAACCAGCCGCTGGGCGTGTGCGCAGGCATCACACCCTTCAACTTCCCGGCGATGATTCCGCTGTGGATGTTCCCCATGGCCATCGCCACGGGCAACACCTTTGTGCTCAAGCCCTCCGAGCAAGACCCCATGGTCACCATGCGCCTGTGCGAGCTGGCGCTGGAGGCCGGCGTTCCGCCCGGCGTGCTCAACGTCATTCATGGTGGCGAGGATGTGGTCAACGCCATCTGCGATCACCCTGATATCAAGGCCATCAGCTTTGTGGGCTCCACCAAGGTAGGCACCCATGTCTACAACCGCGCATCGCTCAACGGCAAGCGCGTGCAATGCATGATGGGTGCCAAGAACCACGCCATCGTCATGCCTGATGCCAACAAAGAGCAGTCGCTCAACGCCCTGCTAGGCGCTGCGTTTGGCGCGGCAGGCCAGCGCTGCATGGCGGTTTCTGTGGCTGTACTGGTGGGCGATGCGCAGAAGTGGATTCCCGATCTGGTAGCCAAGTCCAAGACCCTCAAGGTCAGCGGTGGCACCGAGGCAGGCACCGATGTGGGCCCGGTCGTTTCCTGCGCAGCCCTATCGCGGGTAGAAAGCCTGATCGAGCGCGGCATTGCCGATGGCGCGGTGCTGGAGCTCGATGGCCGCAAGCCCCAGGTGGCCGGTTACGACAAGGGCAACTTTGTCGGCCCCACCGTTTTCAGCGGCGTCAAACCCGGCATGAGCATTTACGAGCAGGAAATCTTCGGCCCCGTGCTCTGCCTTGTCGCGGCAGACAATATCGATCAGGCCATCGAGTTCATCAACGCCAACCCTAACGGCAACGGCACAGCCATCTTCACGCAGTCGGGCGCGGCTGCGCGCAAGTTCCAGGAAGATATCGACGTGGGCCAGGTCGGCATCAATGTGCCAATTCCTGTACCTGTACCCCTGTTCTCCTTCACCGGCAGCCGCGCTTCCAAGCTCGGCGATCTGGGCCCCTACGGCAAACAAGTGGTGATGTTCTATACGCAGACCAAGACGATTACAGCGCGCTGGTTTGACGACAGCACAACCAGCCACGGAGTGAACACCACGATTAGCTTGAAGTGACCCCCTGAAGCGCTGCGTGCCTTCCCCTATCTCGCTTCGCGGGAGAGGGGAAACGCCGGTTTTCAGCCTCTTAAACCAAGCGAGCAACGCATTTTGCGTATGTCATAGTGAGTGCATGAGAAACCTATGGATACCAATACAGCTCAATGCTTTCGCGCTCGCTTTTTTGCTACTACCAAGCACTTCCAACGCTCAGGCGGGCAGCGACTGCGTGGTGGGCGGCACCGTGCAGCAAACCAATGCCTGCGCCATCAAGGATTTTCAGCAGGCCGACACCGACAGCCAGATTCTCTACGGCGATGTGATGCGTGCCCTGTCTGCCCATGAACGCCCCGCCCTGCGCAAAGAACAAAACGAATGGAGCCGCCAGCGCGTGACCCAGTGCAAGCAAAGCACCAAGGCTTTTGAAGCGCAGGCCGACTGGCCCAGCCGCTATCACGGCTGTCTGGTGCAGCAGATCAAGTTGCGCGATACGGTGCTCAAGCGCTGGCTGCATCTGGGGCCACCTGACTGAAGAATGCAAATCTGATAGCTGCCAGCGCATATCCAGCAAGCGCCAGAGACCCATAAAACTATAAAGGAGACATTCCATGGACTTTGAACTCAGCCAAGACCAGCGCGCCTTTGCCGATACCGCCCGTGCCTTTTCGCAGGCTGAACTGGCCCCGCACGCCGCCCAGTGGGATGCAGAGGGCATCTTCCCCCGCGAAGCCATTGCCAAGGCGGGCGAGCTGGGCTTTTGCGGCCTGTATGCGCCTGAAAACGCCGGGGGTCTGGCCCTGCCCCGGCTCGATGCGACGCTGGTGTTTGAAGAAATGGCCGCAGTCGACCCATCGACCACCGCCTTCATCACCATCCACAACATGGCGACCTGGATGCTGGGCACCTGGGCCACCGATGCGGTACGCGAACAATGGGGCGAGGCACTTACCAGTGGCCAGAAACTGGCCAGCTATGCCCTGACCGAGCCCGGTTCAGGCTCGGACGCTGCCTCGCTCAAGACCCGGGCCGAGCTGGTGGGCAACGAATACATCATCAATGGCAGCAAAGCCTTTATCAGCGGCGCAGGCAGCACCGACGTGCTGGTGCTGATGGCCAGAACCGGCGACGCAAGCTCTGGCGCTGCCGGGATTTCTGCCTTTGTCGTGCCCGCCAATGCCGAAGGCGTGAGCTACGGCAAAAAAGAAGAAAAAATGGGCTGGAACAGCCAGCCCACCCGCGTCATCAACTTCGACAAGGTGCGTATTCCCGCCAACCACCTGCTGGGCAAGGAAGGCGAAGGCTTCAAGATCGCCATGAAGGGCCTGGACGGCGGGCGCATCAATATCGCCACCTGCTCGGTCGGCGCAGCGCAAGGCGCGTTGACGCAGGCGCAAAGCTATATGCAGGAGCGCAAACAGTTCGGCAAACCCATCGCCAGCTTTCAAGCCCTGCAATTCAAACTGGCCGATATGGCGACCGAACTGGTGGCTGCGCGGCAAATGGTGCGGCTGGCTGCTGCCAAGCTGGACGCCGGCGCCCGCGATGCATCCACCTACTGCGCCATGGCCAAGCGCTTTGCCACAGACGCAGGCTTCATGGTCTGCAACGAAGCCCTGCAACTGCACGGCGGCTACGGCTATCTGCGCGACTTTCCGCTGGAGCGACTGGTGCGCGACGCGCGCGTGCACCAGATTCTGGAAGGCACGAATGAAATCATGCGCGTCATCATCGCCCGGCGCATGCTGGATGGCGATGCGCCCGAGGCGATTCGATAAGCTCAGGCTACTGTTACTGCAAAGACTGCCATGCCTGCCAAGCCCATCGCCCCCGAAACCCTGCAGCTCATAGACGCCGTGCGCAATGCACTGCCAGACTCCGCCGAGGTGGAAGAGAAAACCATGTTCGGCTGCCATGTGTTCATGGTCAACGGCAAGATGTGCCTGGGCGTGGAGAACGATGAATTGCTCGTGCGCCTGCCTCCCGCCGGCCATGCCTTGATTGCGGAAATGCCTGGCGTTCGTCCGCTGTCCTCGCGCGGGCTGATGGATGGCTATTTCCTCGTCGGGCCCACGGCCTACGCCAAGCGCGAGCAATGGCAATACTGGATCCACGAAGCTCTGGCCTTCAACCCGCAGGCCAAGGCATCGCCACGCCGCAAAAAGGCTTCTGCTACTGAAAAAGATAGCATTCAGCGTACATCCAGCAAGCGCAGGAGCACTAAACCGCTTGAAGTATCAGACGCGGCCGAGACCCCGAAGAAGCACCCCATTTTTGACAGCGACTAAGCCTGAAGGACTCACTCCATGGCCATTCGCATTGTTCAGCTAGGCAGCGACCGCGCGCCCGACGAAGGCCTGCGCATAGGCACCATTCGCCGCCCGCCGCGCGGCGTGCCCAAGGCCGAATTTTCCAGCCGCAACTATTACGACTGCTGGTTGCCAGAACTATCGCCCGAGACGGAGCTGATGGCGCAGGCGCAAGAATCCGTCAAGCTGCGCGCCGCAGGCCAGACGACCGAGGCCGACAAGCTCTGGAAGCAGTTTGAAAAGCAGTTTCGCAAGCAGCTGGCCGAACCAGCGACAGACCGCACTCTGGGTCTGCTGACCGCCCTGTCGCACAGCAGTGCTTTCTCTCTGGGCTGCTATTGCGATGACGAGACGCAATGCCACCGCAGCATTCTGCGCAGCCTGCTGATGGACAAAGGTGCCAGCCTGAAAAATCAAGGCTAAACAGCCTCAAACGCATACAAATCAAACGCAAGAAGCTATCAAATTCATAACAGCAAGGAGACAGAGTATGCAAATCGCTTTTATCGGTCTGGGCAATATGGGCGCGCCCATGGCCATCAATCTGGCCAAGGCCGGCCACAGCGTCAAAGCTTTTGACCTGAACCATGACGCCATTGCCAAAGTGGTCGCAGCGGGCGGCCAGGCGGCATCCTGCGCCGCCACTGCGGTGCAGGGAGCAGAGGTCGTCATCACCATGCTGCCCGCCAGCCAGCATGTGGAGTCGCTGTTTCTCGGCAATGCCGATCAGCAAGGTCTGCTGGCACATATCACCAAGGGCACGCTGGTGATAGACAGCTCCACCATCGCCGCAGCCACCAGCCAGAAAGTGGCCAAGGCGGCTGCAGCCTTGGGCATTGACTTTATGGACGCCCCCGTCTCCGGAGGCACAGGCGGCGCGATTGCGGGCACGTTGACCTTTATGGTGGGCGGAAGCGACGCACAACTGGCACGTGCTCAGCCGCTGCTGGAAAAAATGGGAGCCAACATCTTCCACGCAGGCGGCGTGGGTGCAGGCCAGACGGCCAAGATCTGCAACAACATGCTGCTGGGCATTTTGATGGTGGGCACCAGCGAAGCGATTGCGCTGGGCGTGGCCAACGGGCTGGACCCCAAGGTGCTGAGCGAAATCATGCGCCGCAGCTCTGGCGGCAACTGGGCGCTGGAGAAATACAACCCCTACCCCGGCGTGCATGAAAACGCACCGGCCAGCAAAGGCTATGCGGGCGGCTTTGGCACGGATTTGATGCTCAAGGACCTGGGTCTGGCGCAGGACAACGCCACGGCCAACCGCGCCAGCACACCGCTGGGCGGCATGGCCCGTTCCATCTACGCTGCGCACAGTCTGTCCGGACATGGCGGTGAGGACTTTTCCAGCGTCATCAAGATGCTGCAGAAAAAGGCCTGAGATCATGGCCCTGCCCCACGCTCAACCCGGTGTTCCTGTCGAAGTGCAGCCCCATGGCGTTTTGCCGGGGAGCCAGAAGACCTGCGCGCTTTTCAAGTCCGAAGCCCTGGAAGTGATTCGCCTGGTGCTCATGGCAGGCAAGCGCCTGCCTGCGCATCAAACCCCAGGCGAGATGACGATCCAATGCCTTGAGGGCCGACTCATCGTCAGCGTGGGCGACAAGCGCCAGACGCTCACCGCAGGGCAGCTGCTGTTTCTGCCTACCCGAACCATGCATGAAGTCGAGGCCGAGCTCGATTCCTCAGCCTTGCTGACCATCGCTCTGCACGGTCGCTAGCAGCACTGCATTGCATTGCATTGCATTGCATTGCATTGCACTAGGCTACTCAGCGCACTGATTTTCAGTCTTTTCAGCTTCCAGCCCTTTTGCATAAAGCGCTGGAAGCTATTCTTTTTGAAGGCATCGGTTGCTATCAGGCTTCTCGTCCGCCCCTGCAAATCGGCGGCTGCTGACGCTTGTCTCCATGGTGCAAAACGCTGCCCTGTGTTTAAGATGGCCGCTGAGGAAATGACAGTGGCGTTGCTCTCAAGGAGTTATCCATGATGAAGCTGACCGAACAAAACATTCTCATCCTCGGCGCCGGCAAGATTGGCTCCACCATTGCCGATATGGCCGCCGAGCTGCATGGTGCCACCGTCACGCTGGCGGATATGCGCCCCCGCCTGCCAGCGGTGATGCACAAATTCAGCCCTTGCAGCTGGATATTCAAGACGACACAGCGCTGGCCGCTGCCCTGCAAAAACACACCCTGGTCATCAACGCCCTGCCCTTTTTCTGCGCCGCGCGCGTGGCTCAGGCTGCAGCGCAGCAAGGCGTGCACTACTTTGACCTGACCGAAGACGTGGCCGCCATGCGCACCATACAGGCGCTGGCGCCGCAGGCAAGATCGGTGCTGATGCCGCAATGCGGGCTGGCGCCGGGGCTGATCGGCATTCTGGGCGGCCATCTGGCCCAGCAGTTTGATGAGCTGTACGACCTGCACCTGCGCGTGGGCGCGCTCACGCGCCATGCCACCAATGCGCTGCGCTACCACTTCACCTGGAGCGTGGATGGCGTCATCAACGAATACTGCAAGCCCTGCAACACCATCGCCAACGGCCAGCAGGTCACCGTGCCGCCGCTTGAAAATGTGGAAACGCTGATTCTGGATGGCGAGACCTTCGAGGCCTTCAACACCTCGGGCGGCCTGGGCACGCTGTGCGAGTCGCTGCAAGGCCGCGTGCGCAACCTCAACTACAAGACCATACGCCATCCCGGTCACCGCGACGCCATGCACCTGCTGCTGCACGGCCTGCGCCTGATTGAGCGGCGCGACCTGCTGCGTGAAGTGCTGGAAGGTGCCGTGCCCCACAGCCGCGACGACATGGTGATCATCGCTGCCATGGCCAACGGCATGCGCGCCGGTCGGCTGGAGCAGCTGACCCACACTGCCCGCATCTTCGGCGGCCTGCTGTGCGGCAAGCAGCGCACAGCGATTGAGTTGACCACTGCCGCCGGAATGCTGGGCGCAGTTGAGCTATTTACCACCGGTCAGCTGCCGCAGCAAGGCTTTGTGCGCCAAGAGCAATGCACGCTGCCCGCCCTGCTGGCCACCCGCTCAGGCGCGTACTTTCAAAGCCTGCTCCGTTGAACCATTCACCTCTCAAAGCCATGACCACCACCGCCGACCTTCAGACCGTACTGAGCCGCTGCGGCATTGATCTGCCCCGCTACAGCGGCAATGACATCAGCGTGCATTCACCCATTGATGGTGCAGAAATTGCCAGACTGGCGGCCTTGCCCACGGCGCAAATGCCCCAGGTGATTGACCGCGCCACGCAGGCCTTTGAGCAATGGAGGCTGGTGCCCGCGCCCGTGCGTGGCGAGCTGGTGCGACTGTGGGGCGAGGAGCTGCGCCGCGCCAAGGCGGATATCGGCCATGTGATCTCCTGCGAAGTCGGCAAGATCGCTCAGGAGGGACTGGGCGAGGTGCAGGAAGGCGTGGACATCTGCGAATTTGCCCTAGGCCTGTCGCGCCAGCTGCATGGCAAGACCATTGTTTCAGAGCGGCCCGGCCACCGCATCATGGAGCAGTACCACCCGCTGGGGCCGGTGGCGGTCATCACGGCCTTCAACTTCCCCAGCGCCGTGTTTGCCTGGAATGCGGCGATTGCACTGGTCTGCGGCAACCCGGTGATCTTCAAGCCATCTGAAAAAGCGCCGCTGGCGGGCCTTGCCACCTTCAAGGCGCTGGAGCGTGCCATTGAGCAGTTTGGCGACCGCGCACCCGCCGGGCTGGCTCAGATTGTGCTGGGCGGCAGCGAGGTGGCCGAGGCCTTGGTGGACAGCCCGCAAATCGCCCTGGTTTCAGCCACGGGCTCCAGCCGCATGGGCCGCGCCGTAGGCCCCAAGGTGGCGGCGCGCTTTGGCAAGCGTATTCTGGAGCTGGGCGGCAACAACGCCATGCTGGTCACGCCCGCCGCCGATCTCGATCTTGCCGTGCGCGCCATCGTCTTCAGCGCCGTGGGCACGGCAGGTCAGCGTTGCACCAGCTTGCGCCGCCTCATCGTGCACCGTGATATCAAGCAGGCACTGCTGGATAAACTACTGCCCGCCTACCGCAGCCTGCGCATTGGCAACCCGCTGCAGTCGGGAACACTGGTCGGCCCGCTGATTGACCAAGCTTCGTTTGAAGCCATGCAGCATTCCATTGAGCAAGCCCAGCAGCAAGGTGGGCAGTTGCTCGTCGGCGGCCAGCGCCAGCTGGAGCAAACCTTCCCCCAAGGCTTTTACGCCGCGCCCGCCATTGTGGACATGCCCGCGCAAACCGCCATCGTGCAGCACGAAACCTTTGTGCCCCTGCTCTATGTGCTGAGCTATGACGAGCTGGCGCAGGCCATTGCGCTCAACAACGATGTGCCGCAGGGCCTGTCGTCCTGCATCTTTTCCAACGATCTGCGCGAGGTAGAGACGTTTTTGAGTGCAGCAGGCTCTGACTGTGGCATAGCCAATGTCAACATCGGCCCCAGCGGTGCCGAAATTGGCGGGGCCTTTGGTGGCGAGAAAGAAACCGGCGGCGACCGCGAGAGCGGTTCGGATGCATGGAAGCAGTACATGCGCCGCACCACCAACACCATCAACTATTCGCGCGAGCTGCCGCTGGCCCAGGGCATTCAGTTCGAGTGAGCGATACCAAGCCAGGCCAGCACAGCTGGCTGCCGCTTGATTTGCCAGACAATGCCAGCTCACCGCCTTTCCGAAATCAACCACAGCAACATCCAACACACATGGTCGAGCCACTCCTGCACCTCGGCAGTCATATTGAATTCATCCCCAGCCCCGCATTCCTGCTGGCACCTTTCAACATCTACGACCGGGAGGAGTCTCTGGGCCTTGAGCTGGCGGCCTATGACCCCAATGACCCAGAACAGTTGCAGCAGTTGCTGAATCTGCATTTCTTCCCGCTCTGGAATCAGGGTGCATGGACCGCCGCGCATAAAGTCGCACTTTCCCATGCTCTGCATTCCGCCTTGCAAAACCCGCAGTACGACTTTGCAAGCCTGCTGGAAGATGACGATAACGACTGCTTTTATCTGCCAAGCAGCTGGCACATTCAAAACCCCAGACAGTTCTTTCTGAGCGCTCATGCCGCCATACAGGCGCATTTGGCCGAAGAGTCGGCCAGCACTCACCTTCAGTCGTTGATTGAAGCGATAAGCGATGAAGAGCGAAGATAAGGCCTGATTCCCTACAGCTTTGTCACCAAACTGTGATTGAACTCGCGCACCAGGCAGTAGAGAATGTCTTATTACCGCTTTCGCCTCAGGTGCTGTCATGGACCACAAACACTCCACGCCCACCCACCAAGCTCTGGATGTCGCTCCGTTTGGAGCCAGGCTTTCAGCCGCTCACTCCAGCGTGCTCTTCAAGGCGGAAGATCTGGAAGTCATTCGCGTAGTGCTCCGCCATGGCCAGACCCTGCCACCGCATCGCGTTCCGGGCAGCGTCAGTCTGCAATGCCTTGAAGGCAGGCTTGAAGTGATGATCGGGCAGACCGTGCATGAGCTATCAGCCAAGCAGCTCATTCATCTGCCCGCCAACATGCCCCATGCGGTGCGTGCGCTGGAAGATTCGTCGGCCATTGCCACCATCGTTCTCTGCAGCGCCTGAACTCCTCTCAACGCACCGGTAAGAATTGCATGAATGGGCCCGCCACCAGCCCCTGCGCATAACCGATGACGGAACGCCGGTAGCGCTCTGTGGTGTAGTCGGCAATCAAATCCAGGCGGCCAACAATCTTGCCCATTTCGCGCTCAAAGCTCAGGTTGCGCGCGTCTTCGCTCATCTGATTCGATAGCAGCAAGGGCTGGCCCGCAGGCGCTTTGCGCGAGTTGAGAATCCAGTTGGCGATCTCCAGATTGCGCGCAGCGTTGAAGACATGCTGCGGATCCAGCCCGTCGATCAGCGTGAAGCTGGTGCGCCCGCCATGCGAGGTAATCATCATGTCCCCCGCCGCGTAGATGAACGCAGCAACTCTGTCACCCTTGAATTCAGGCTGCAAAGCCAGCGACAGTGCAGCCACATCGCGCTTGTCTTGCAGCTCATGCCAGGGCTGGCGCTCCATGATGGCGATGCGCACATAGGTCATGGCCGCCTCACGGCTGGTGGCTGTCTTTTTCCATTCGGAGGGGTTGCGGCGGTAGAGCTTGTCCATGATGACAAACAGGCTCTCCAGGTTCTGCTTCATGGACAGCGTGGCCATGCGGTTGCTGTCGGACTGCAGCAGCTCGCGCGAGTGAAAGCTCTCGCCTTCTACCTCGCCGTGATTGGTGGGGGCGTTGGAGCATGCGACCAAACCCAAGGCCAGCAGGCCCGGCAGTACGCTCACCAGCAGCATGCGACAGACACTGAGGCTGGCGGCGGTGTGAGGTACAGCGGGGACTGAAGTCATGCTACAAACATAACAGCAGATACCGCTCAATCAATCACGCCACAGCCCTGTGATTGTTATCAATCGTGAATGCACGACAAGCACTTTGAGATAGCTTTAACGGCTATGGGCGCAACTGCTTGAGGATTTGTTCCAGCATCTTCCACGGTGCCGCATAGTCAGCCATGGCCACGGGCACGCGCAGCATGCGGCTGGTGGCTTGCTGGGGTGAAAACAGCACGCCCGGCGCCAGCAGCAGATTGCTCAGCGCCGCCTGCCGCGCCAGCACCTCAGTGTCCACACCGCAATCGACCCATGCAAAGGTGCCAGCCACAGGCTCATGCTCGGCATAGCAGCCAATGGCTTCGAGCTTGCGCAGGCAACGAATGCGCGCTCGGTCCACACGTTCTCGCAGGCGGTCAACATGCTTGCGGTAAGAGCCATCTGCCAGAATATGGTGAACGATTTGCTCGGCGGGCAGCGATGAAGTCAGGCCCGACAGCAGCTTCATGTCCGTGAGGCGATGCACATAGTCGGGCTTGGCTGCGATATAGCCTACGCGCAGGCCTCCCGACAAGGTCTTGGAATAACCGCCCACCAAAATCACGCGCCGTAGCCTGTCCATGGCCGCCAGCCGCAGCGGCATGGCACCCAGAAAATCGGCGTAGGTATCGTCTTCCACCAGCAGAAAATCATGGCGCTCAGCAATGCGCAGCACTTCATGGGCCACACCGGCAGACAGGCTCAAGCCTGTGGGGTTGTGAACGACCGTGTTGAGGATGAAAAGCCTGGGTTTATGGGCCTGCGCCAGCGATTCCAGCGCCACCACATCGGGGCCACCGGGCAGGCGCGGCACGCCAACAACGTTAACGCCCATGTATTTCAGCCGCCCGAAGATCAAAAACCAGGCCGGGTCTTCCACCAGCACGGTATCGCCGGGGCGCAGAAAACAGCGCACGATCAGATCCAGCCCTTGTGTGACGCCGCCTACGGTCATCAGATGAGTCTCAGGGTGGGCTGGCACTTCCTGGGCCTGCAAGTAAGACGCAATATGCTGGCGCAGCGGCACAAAACCCTGCGGCACGCCGTAGCTGAGCAGGCTTTGTTCGGCCCGCGAGCCCTGGCGCGTAATGGCGCGCATGGCACCGGTAATAAGGCCCTGATCCATCCAGCTGCCCGGCAGGCAGCCGGCATTGGTCGTGCCATCTCCGCTCTCGCGAAAAATGCCTCTGAGCAGATAGGAAGTATCAAACTCCACCACCTGAGGCGATGCGGATTTTGCCGGTTCTGCTGGTGCCGTCACCGAACGCTGGGCCGCCACATAAAAACCGCTGCCTCGGCGCGACACAATCAAGCCCTGTGCGGCCAGCCTGTCATAGGCCTGCACGACGGTGTCGCGGCTTACGCCTGCGCTCTCAGCCAGCGCCCGTACGGAGGGAAGACGCACACCGGCCCGCAAGCCGTGATTGCGCACCAGCGCCCCGAAATGCTCAACCAGTTGCTCGGCCAGCCCTATGGAACTTGCGCGCATGGGCTGCCAGCCCAGACTGACGGAAGCGGATAAGGCGGTGGTGGCTAAAGCCGTTGCCGCAGGTTCTGATTTGGAATCGAGCATGGATGAAGCCTTCAACTGTCAGGGTTGCACAAGCAGGCCAGCTCATCAACTGGCATGGCAAAGTGTACCGCTACTGTACTGATTTCGCCGCTTAGCATTGAGCGCACTCACCGCTTCAACGCCAAGCCACCACCATGCAAATGCTGCCCGAATCCCTGTCGTTTGTACTGCCACTGGCCATGTTTGCCTTTGTCAGCTCCGTCACGCCCGGACCCAACAATGTAATGCTCACTGCCTCCGGTGCCACCTTTGGCTACCGCCGCAGCATGCCCCACATGCTGGGCATCTGCATGGGCGTGGTCATCATGGTGCTGCTGATTGGCGCAGGCCTGGGCAAGCTGTTCGAGGCCGAGCCGCGCATCTACACCCTGCTCAAATATGTGGGTGCGGCCTATCTTGTGTGGCTGGCCTGGAAGATTGCACGCGCTGGCGGCGTGGATCAGGGGCAATCTGGCAAGCACCCCTTCAGCTTCTGGCAGGCGGCGGCGTTTCAGTGGGTCAATCCCAAGGCCTGGATCATGGCCATTGGCATTGTGGCCACCTATACGCCCCGCGATGGCTTTTTTAGCAACCTAATGCTGTCGGCACTGGTCATGGGGGTCATCAACTTCCCCAGCATCAGCGTCTGGACACTGTTTGGCAGCACCGTAGGCCGCGCACTGCGCACACCGCAGGCGCTGCGAACCTTTAACGGCGTGATGGCAGGCCTGCTGCTGCTGTCACTGGTGCCGATTTTTATGGAACCTGCCTGATCAAGACTCCAGCGCCACGACTTGCTGCGCCAGTCGTTGAATGCCGGCGTCAGACAGGTCATCGGTCTCCAGCACTTTGCGCACGGGCCACTGGTCAAAATGATTGGACTGGGAGCGCTCGTAATGCGGGTCGTAGTGGCGCAGCATCAGCTCCTCAAACAAGGGCGATAGCTCTTTGGTACGTGCCCATTCCTGCCAGCGGCTGATCACGACATTGCCATGCAGCTCTTTGAGCCAGCCCAGCTTGTCGGCCAGCGCATCGGGCTCATCGCCCAGATACGCATAGTCGCGCAGCAGAAAGGACAGGCGTGCAGACTCAGTAGCACGCACTTCAATGACGGGGGCCTTGTGCAGGTGCGACACCAGCACCAGCGGCAGGCCAACACGGCCAATCTTGGCGCTCTCGCCTTCTAGATAGACGGGGCGAGACAGGTCAAACTGCTCCAACTTTTCGGCAATCAGGGTCTCAAAGCGCTTCTGGCTGGGCTGCTCAATGCCGGGCAAGTTGCCCAATAGCGAGCCCTTGTGGCTGGCAAAGCCTTCCAGGTCCAGCACCTGCTCGCCGCTTTCGGCCAGCGCATGCAACACACGGGTCTTGGCCGAGCCCGTTGCGCCGCACAGCACGCGCATCTGCAACTGGGGCACCAGCGTTTCAAGCTGCTCGATCACATGGCCGCGAAAAGACTTGTAGCCACCGGCGAGCTGCTGCGCGTCCCAGCCCACCAGACGCAGCCAGGTCACCATGGATCCACTGCGTAGACCGCCGCGCCAGCAATAGACCAGCGGCTTCCAGTTGGCAGGCTTGTCGGCAAAGGTTTCGCGCAGATGGCGCGCCAGATTGGCCGCGACATAGGCTGCGCCCAAGCGCTTGGCCTCAAACGGGCTGACCTGCTTGTAGATGGTGCCAATCTCGGCGCGCTCTGCATCGCTGAGCACAGGGCAGTTGATGGCACCGGGAATGTGGTCCAGCGCAAACTCGCCGGGCGAACGGGCGTCAATCAGGGCTGCGTACTGGTGGCGTTCGGGAACGCGAACGGGCTGGCGGTGGGACACGGCAGACTATCCATGGCTGCGCCCATGCGGCCTGCAGGCCGCCGGGCAATGGCGTGTAGTCGGGCAGAGGTCAGGCGGATGAAGGCGGTGATCGCGGGCGATCTGACTCGATGCTCGGCAACATGAAAAACCTGCGGCGGCTGTCACAAGACAGCGCTAGGCAGGCCACGAAGCCAGGGCGTGGATCGAGCCTCGATACGCACCACAGCCGCAAGCGCCTTGTGGGCTGCGGCCATTCCCTGAAAACATGCATTTTCGCAGATGCAGCCGCCGCCATCAGCCAGGCGCGCCCAAAACCGCACAGGGCGCTGATGCTTGCACACCAGCGCCCTGTCAAAAGAATTTTTACAGATAAATGGCCGCTATCGCTTATCTATCAAGCGCCAGCAGCTATCAAAAGTGATTATTGATTTTCTTTGCGCGCAAAGTATTCGCTGGTGAGCTGAACAATCACAGGCGAGAGCAGCAGCAAAGAGATCAGATTCGGAATCGCCATCAGCGCATTCAGCGTATCAGCCACCAGCCATGCAAAGTCCAGCGTCGCCACGGCACCCACAAAGGCGCTGATGGTCCAGAAGATGCGGAAAGGCTTTTCGCAGACAGTGCCAACCAGATAAGTCCAGCACTTTTCACCGTAATAGGCCCAGCCCAGAATGGTGGTGAAGGCAAACACAGACAGGCAAATGGCCAGCACATATTTGCCAATACCCGGCATGGCGGCCTCAAAGCTCTGAGTAGACAGCACCGCACCCGTGGCACCCGAGTGCCAGACACCACTGACCACAATGGCCAGACCGGTCATGGTGCAGACGATGATAGTGTCGATGAACGTGCCCATCATGCCGACCAGGCCCGAGAACACCGGGTCGCGCGTGGCACCAGCGGCCTGTGCAATACCGGCGGTGCCCAAGCCCGCTTCATTCGAGAAAATACCGCGCGCCACACCCATGCGGATCGCCATCAGCACGGTCGACCCCAAAAAGCCACCTGTCGCCGCCGTGGGGTTGAAGGCCTGCTCAAAGATCAGCGCAAAGGCCGCAGGAATGCGGTCCACATACACGCCCAGCACATACAGCACGCAAACGACATAGGCAACGCACATGGCCGGAACCAGCTTTTCAGCCACCGCCCCAATGCGGGTGATACCGCCCAACACCACAGCGCCGGTCATCACAGCCAGCGCCACGCCGGTCACCCAGTTTTCCAGACCAAAAGCGGTATGCATGGCCGATGCAATGCCGTTGGACTGCACCATGGAGCCAATGCCAAAACCAGCTAGGCCGCCGAACAAGGCAAACAGCGTGCCCAGCCACTTCCACTTGCGGCCCAGACCATTCTTGATGGCGTACATGGGGCCGCCAACCCACTGGCCGTGGTCGTTTTTCTCGCGGTACCTCACTGCCAGCACCACTTCACCGTACTTGGTGGCCATGCCAAGCAGTGCGGTCATCCACATCCAGAACAAGGCACCGGGGCCGCCCACGGCAATCGCTGTGGCCACGCCGGCAATATTGCCCGTGCCCACCGTGGCAGACAGCGCCGTCATCAGCGCGGCATAAGGTGTGATGTCGCCATCAGCCTTGTCGCCGGGGCGGCGGCTACGCCAGATCATGCGAAAGCCACGCACGATATTGCGCAGCGGCATGAAGCCCAGTCGAATCTGAAGATAAAAGCCCGTGCCGAGAATCAGCACGATCATGGGAACGCCCCAGACAACGTCGTTGAGGGTCTTGAAGAGTTGGGTTAACCAGTCCATTGAGTGTCGTCCGCCGCACGCCATCTGGCGCGCAGTCCATTAAATGGCAACAGTCCCGGAACATGTCTTTCACTCATGAGCATGGAGGGCACACCAGCCACCGCGAACCGTGTAAGTCTGCGGCGTAACGCGCCTGTTCTGTTTGCCGGTTGGCAAAGCGGCCTACTTTAATCCAGTCAGACATGGCTTACAGGCAAAAACGGCCTGCCACCGTACAAACGTGAACAGCGCGCTGTGTCAATGGCTCTGCGCCCCACTCTGCACCCCAGTTAGCGAGCCGACTTGCGCGGGCGCAGCAGCATTTCATCGCCGCTCATCTGCACATCAAAAAAGCGCAGAAAGTTCTGGCCCAGCAGCGCGTCGTCGCTATCTTCACCGGTGTAGCCCGTTCCCACGCGCACATCGCGCACGCGCAGACTGGCAATGCGTACCTCGTCCGCCACCACAATGCGGCCGTCGCGCTCGCCGTTGGCGGTGCGAAAGCGCACCTTCTCGCCGCCCTCCAGCCCTGCACGGTCCGCCAGCACATCGGTCACGCTGACAGAAGATGCGCCGGTATCGACCAGAAAGGTCACGGGCTGATCGTTCACATAGCCTTTGACACGAAAGTGACCATCCATACCGCGCTCAATGCGCA
Source organism: Comamonas sp. 26 (assembly GCF_002754475.1). Lineage (NCBI taxonomy): Bacteria > Pseudomonadati > Pseudomonadota > Betaproteobacteria > Burkholderiales > Comamonadaceae > Comamonas > Comamonas sp. 26. The sequence continues at coordinate 1,619,460 of NZ_PEFL01000001.1, read as the reverse complement.
CCGCCCCATCGGCCATGACTTTGGCCTGCGCGGGCTTCACAAAATGCTGCATGGCCAGATACATGCCCCCCATCACCACCAGCCAGAACAGCAAAAACAGAAAAGTGCTGCGCCGGGCAACGGACTGCGGCGTGGGCTCGTTTTTTTGGGGCGAACGCGGTGGTGGCGTGACATTCATGCGCATAGGTAAAAATCAGGCAAGTGACGATGCGCCCATTTTGCCAAGATCACCGCCAGGGTCATCATGCAGATGACAGCAACGCCTTTGACACAGCCTTTACATTGAAGACTGTTCGTACTTTTGCAGGCCTTTAAGGCTATCCCGCCCATGACTACATCCACCCCTGCCGCCTTGGTGTTGCATTACATTTTTGATCCACTGTGCGGCTGGTGCTACGCCGCCGCACCGCTGGTCAAAGCCGCACGCGAAGTGCCTGGCATTCAGGTTCAATGGCACGCAGGCGGCATGCTGACGGGCGACCACACCCGCACCATCACCGCCGACTGGCGCGAAAAAGTCATGGCTAGCGACCAGCGCATTGCCGAAATGACCGGCCAGCCCTTTGGCGATGCCTACTTCAACGGCCTGCTGAACGACATCGGCGCGCCACTCGACTCCGAGCCCCCCACCACCGCCCTGCTCGCTGCTGAAGCGCTCGCCGGTAAAGGCCTGGAAATGTTGTCTGCCCAGCAAAAAGCCCATTACGTGGACGGCCGCCGCATCAGCGACCCCGCCGTACTGCGCGAGCTGGCCGCCAGCATCGGCCTGGAAAGCGCTGCCTATGACCCCGCCTACGCCGAGCAAAGCGGCGCAGCCACCCATGAACACATTGCCGACAGCCGCCAGTGGCTGGGCATGGTTCAGGGTCAGGGCTTCCCCACTCTGGCGCTGGAGTTTGATCACCCCGAACAACCTGGTCAGCGCGCCGTGCAGCGCCTTGAACTGGGCGAGTGGCTGGGCGATGTCGCTGGCTGGAAGCAGCAACTGGCCGAATGGGTAGAGCAAATCGCCGCCCTCAACCCACAGCAAGCCGGTGATGCAGACCCCAGCTGCGGCCCTGACGGCTGCGAGCTACCCCAGCGCTGATCGTCAGCTCGCAACAAAAACAGCCCCGTCGGGGCTGTTTTTTTGATACACACCGCTAAAAACCGGCACGCACCAAGTCAGAGACGCCAAGCAAGAGCCGCCTCGCGGCGATGGCGTCGTCCCCCTTGGGGGAAGGCGCGCAACCCCTCAGGGGGTAACTTGGCTAGTCCATCATGGAAATGACCACATCACCAAACTTCGAGCACGACACCTGCGTCGCGCCATCCATCAGGCGGGCGAAGTCATAGGTCACATGCTTGCTCAGAATCGCTTTTTCCAGCGCTTGCACAATCAGATCTGCCGCCTCGCGCCAACCCATGTGGCGCAGCATCATCTCGGCGCACAAAATCATGGAGCCGGGGTTCACATAGTCCTTGCCCGCATAGCGCGGTGCCGTGCCGTGCGTGGCTTCAAAGCAGGCAATCGTCTCCGACATATTGGCGCCAGGCGCAATGCCGATACCGCCCACCTGCGCGGCCAGCGCGTCGGAGATGTAATCGCCGTTCAGGTTGAGCGTAGCCACCACCGAGTACTCGGCCGGGCGCATCAGAATCTGCTGCAAGAAGGCGTCGGTGATCGAATCCTTGATGATGATGTCTTTGCCCGTCTTCGGATTCTTGATACGGCACATGGGGCCGCCATCCATCAGCTCGGCACCGAACTCGCGCTGCGCCAGCGCGTAGCCCCAGTCACGGAAAGCGCCTTCCGTGAACTTCATGATGTTGCCCTTGTGCACCAAGGTCACGCTGGGTTTGTCGTGGTCAATGGCGTACTGAATCGCCTTGCGCACCAGTCGCTCCGTGCCCTCGCGTGACACGGGCTTGATGCCAATGCCCGAAGTCTCGGGAAAGCGAATCTTGCTGGAGCCCAGCTCCTTAGCCAGAAAGTCGATGAGCTTTTTTACCTTCTCGCTGCCAGCCGCATACTCGATGCCCGCGTAAATGTCTTCCGAGTTCTCGCGGAAGATCACCATATTCGTCTTCTCAGGCTCCTTCAGCGGTGAAGGCACGCCCTTGAAATACTGCACGGGGCGCAGACAGACATAAAGGTCAAGCTCCTGGCGCAGCGCCACGTTCAGCGAACGAATGCCGCCGCCCACAGGCGTAGTCAGCGGGCCTTTGATGGACACGGCGTAGTCGCGCACGGCAGCGACCGTCTCTTCGGGCAGCCACACATCGGGGCCATAGGTGCGCACGGCCTTCTCGCCCGCAAACACTTCCATCCACGCAATCTTGCGCTGGCTGCCATAGACCTTGGCCACTGCAGCATCGACCACCTTGCGCATCACCGGCGTCACATCGACACCGACGCCATCACCCTCAATAAAAGGAACGATGGGCTGGTCAGGAACGTTCAACGTCTTGTCCGCATTGACGGTGATCTTCTCGCCTTGGGGCGGAAGCTGAATGTGCTGGGTCTGGCTCATGCTGTGAAATCTCCTGATCTTGAATACTGTGCGGCGGCGCACCTTGCTGGTGCTTGTCTTGACCTCGATTTTGGCATCTCTGCGCCAGCCTCCACCCAGATTGGTGCAGGAATCACGTTTTGAGTGCAAAGAGCAGGCATCACTTACCCGCCCTACTCAGTCAATCTTAAGAATAACCGTATAAAAACCGGTCACCGCAGCGCTGCAAAAAATTGCTCAAAACCGCTTGAGCGCAGCAGCCTGCGACCACAACGCCTGCAAAATAGAAAGCGATACAGGCTTTCCGTGCATGGCGCGTGAGAACATGTTTCTGCTTCTGGTTTTCGATCTCCTGTCTGGCATGCAAGGCTTATGAAGAACTCTCTCGACAAGACCTCTCCCCAACGCACTCAAAAAAGCTCCCGCGCCCGCTGGCTCGCTCTGGCATCGACTGCCCTGATCGCCCTTGCCAGTGTGAGCAGCATGACGCCCGCCATGGCCCGCGATGAAGGCCAGCCACAAATGAACCTGCGCCGCGTGGACCTGACCGCCGGCATGTACCGTATCGACACACAACTCGCCCAGACGCCCCAGCAGCGTGAGATCGGGCTCATGTTCCGCAAAGAGATGCCCCAGCAAGAAGGCATGCTCTTCATCTTCGACGTGCCCGGCGTGCAATGCTTCTGGATGCGCAACACCCTGCTGCCACTCACCGCCGCCTTTGTGGCCGACGACGGCACCATCGTCAACCTGGCCGACATGAAGCCCATGAGCGACGACTCCCACTGCTCGGCCAAGCCCGTGCGCTATGTGCTGGAAATGAATAAGGGCTGGTTTGCCAAGCGCGGCATACAAGCTGGTGCCAAGCTCGGCGGCGCGCCGTTCAATCGCCAGTAACTTCTGATTTGGTAGCTATGAGCTCTTTTAACGATTGGGCTTGAGGCTGATTTCATTCGAAATTTACCTTACCTCAGCACATCAACAATCAAAGGGCGTTGTTGCATCTACAGGGAGCATCCATGGATACAAGCGCTGATCCACGATGAAAAACGCGGCCGCTCGCTCCTGCGACAGCAGGACATCGAAAGCAGCGAACGACTTGGCAAGCTCGCTGGGTGGTGGAGAAAACGTGCTGATGCTTCCCTGCTTTGGCAAACTGCGAATCCGCTTTGAAAGGCACGTGGACATTCACAAAGCGCTATGAAAGTGGCTGCGGCGCTCATCTGCGCGCGCTTCGTGAATAAGTGGCGTTAGTAACAGCCCTTGCTGCGCACAGAGGTTCATTACGCAGGCGTTGCACAAACCGGAGCGACTCAATCCTTGCGAATGACTCCATGCAAAAGAGCTTGTTCTGCCAACTGAGCCAATGCGGCCCGTGGTATGCGCCCTCTGCGCTCGCCATCAATCAGTGCAATCAGCGTTCCTAACCAAAGCTCGGTCAGCGTTGCCGCACTGAAATCGATACGAAACACGCCTTCTTGCTGGCCACGCAGGAAAAACGCATCGACCTTGGGCTCCCAGGCCGCAGTCTCCTCTACTGGTTTGTCGACTTCGTTCCAGTAATAGGTCAGAAACAGCGTGAATTCGCGGTGCTCAAGGTGTTTGGCATTGAGCCGCCTGAGGGCTTCGAGCACAGGTCCTTCATCGATCAGTGCCTCATCCAGCGCATCGTCAAGTGTGCGCAGGCTTTGGTCGAGCAGGCGCTTGATCAGCAGATCCCGCGTGGGGCAGAACCGGTAAAGCGTGGCCTTGCTGATGCCGATGGCCGTGGCCAGTTCCTGCAAGGTGGCACGTGGCTGATTGACCAGTGCCAATGCCAGCGGGGGAAGTATTGCGGAATTTTCGTGAGGAACTGTTGTTTTCATCGTGGCTCCGGTTGGGTCGGATATTTATGAACCTATTTTGATTCAAGCAGCCAAGCTATTGCTCTCAGCTACGGAGTTTAAGTAGCACCTATATCACTTGAATCTTAAAAGGTCTTATTGAATCAAAATTGATTCAATAAGTATCTTCGTGCATCATCCGCGTCTTTCTAGATTTGACAAGGCGCAAAAGCCATGAAGACAAGAAGCCGGGAAATGCGCAGATGGCCAGCCCTCGCCACAGTGGTAGCCGCAATGGCGTTGGCGGGATGCATTCAGAACGACGCTGAGGGGCCATCGCAAGAGTTGCCGGTGGTGGATGTCGTGACTATCAAGACCAGGTCGCTAACGCTTACGAATGAACTCCCCGGGCGTATCGAGCCTGTGCGCGTGGCGGAAGTGCGCGCCAGAGTGCCCGGCATTGTGCTGAGCCGCCACTTCAAGGAAGGGGCAGACGTGAAGGCCGGCGATGTGCTGTTCAACATCGACCCGGCCCCGCTGCGTGCGGCACTGGCGCGTGCGCAGGGCGAGCTGGCGCGGACCGAAGCAGCGTTGCTGGATGCACAGTCCGTGGTGCGCCGCTATGAGCCGCTGGTCACTCAGGATGCGGTAAGCCGTCAGGATTTCGATACCGCCAAGGCCACGTTGAATAGCGCCAAGGCCTTGCGTCAATCGGCTCAGGCCGATGTGGAAACGGCACGCCTGAACCTGGACTACGCCACGGTGAAGGCGCCCATCTCGGGCCGTATTGGCCGAGCACTGGTGACGGAAGGTGCCTTGGTCGGTCAAGGCGAGGCCACACCGATGGCGGTAATCCAGCAGCTGGATCCGATCTATGCAGACTTTCGCCAGCCCGCAGCGCTGGCCACACGTTTGCGCGCTCAGCATCTGAATGGTGGTGCTGCAAGGCAGAGCACGCCCCTCACGCTGGTGGCGGACGGCATGGATGAAGCGCGCCAGGGGCGGATGCTTTTCTCCGATGTGACCGTGGATCGCGGTACCGGCCAGCTTTCGCTGCGCGGCGAGTTTCCCAACAAGGACGGTTTGCTGCTGCCCGGAATGTTTGTGCGTGTGACTGTGAGTCAGGGAGAGGAGCCCAGCGCCATCCTTGTTCCGCAGCGTGCAGTGCAGCGCGGCAGCGATGGAGCAGCACATGTACTGGTCCTAGATGAGCAGAACACTGTGCAGTCCCAGCCCGTCACCACGGCGGCCATGTATGGCGCTGAATGGCATATCACCAATGGTTTGAAGGCGAACGCCCGTGTTCTGGTGGGCGGTCTGGCTGCGGCTGTGCCCGGTACCAAGGTGCAAGTGAGAGCCGAGACAAACAAAGTGGCAGACGCCGCAAAAGACAGAGTTGATGCTACAAAAAATTGAGCAGAAAACCCCTGCATGCCGAATGCTGACTGAACAAAATACCCGCCCTGTACAAGGATAGACAATGTCCCGGTTCTTCATTGATCGCCCCAAGCTTGCCTGGGTCGTGGCGATCTTCATCCTGCTCGGCGGATTGCTGGCGATTCCGATGCTGCCTGTGGCGCAGTTTCCAAACGTCGCTCCGCCGCAAATTTCCATCTCGGCAACCTATCCGGGGGCTTCGGCCACCACGGTCATGGAGTCGGTCACCAGCGTCATTGAGGAAGAGCTCAATGGCACCAAGGGCCTGCTCTATTTCGATTCGTCCAGCGGCTCCACGGGACTGGCTGAAATCACGGCCACGTTCGCGCCGGGCATCGATCCCGCACTGGCTCAGGTGGAAGTGCAGAACCGCATCAAAAAAGCCGAGGCGCGCTTGCCCTCGTCCGTGATGCAGATGGGCCTGCAGGTCGAGCAAGCCAGCGCCAGCTTTCTGCTGATCTACTCGTTGACCTACAAGGGCGACGATAGCGGCAAGAACGAAGTCCGGCTGTCGGATTACGCGGTACGCAATATCAATAACGAGATTCGCCGAGTGCCCGGTGTTGGCAAGGTGCAGTTCTTTGGTGCCGATGTGGCCATGCGGGTCTGGATAGATCCTCAGAAGCTGCTGGGCTACGGCTTGTCGGTGGCAGATGTGAACGCGGCCATCGCCGCGCAGAATGCGCAGGTACCGGCAGGCAGCTTCGGCAGTCAACCGGGTTCTTCAGATCAGGAACTGAGCGCGACCATCGCGGTCAAGGGCACGTTGAGCTCGCCCGAGGAGTTCGGACAGATCGTGCTGAACGCCAAGGCCGATGGCTCGGTGGTGTATCTGGCGGATGTGGCTCGTCTCGAGGTGGGCCAGCTCGACTACAGCTTTGCCTCGCGCGAGGATGGCCACAAAGGTGTGGCTGCGGCTGTACAGCTCGCACCCGGTGCCAATGCCCTGAAGACCGCCAAGGCAGTCAAGGAACGACTGGACGAGCTGTCGAAAAATTTCCCCAGCGATATTCAGCACACCGTGCCCTATGACACCTCCCGCTTCGTCGAGGTGGCCATCAGCAAGGTGATCACGACGCTGATCGAAGCCGTGGTGCTGGTGTTTCTGGTGATGTGGTTGTTCTTGCAGAACCTGCGCTATACCTTGATCCCCACCATCGTGGTCCCCGTGTGTCTGGCGGGCACGCTGGCGGTGATGTATGCGCTGGGCTTCTCGGTCAACATGATGACCATGTTCGGCATGGTGCTGGCCATCGGCATTCTGGTGGACGACGCCATCGTCGTGGTCGAGAACGTCGAGCGCATCATGGCCGAGGAAGGACTATCGCCACTGGCTGCCACCGTGAAGGCCATGCAGCAGGTCTCAGGTGCCATTGTCGGCATCACGCTGGTGCTGGTGGCGGTGTTTCTGCCGCTGGCCTTCATGGGCGGCTCGGTGGGCGTGATCTACCGACAGTTTTCGCTGTCGCTGGCGGTGTCCATCTTGTTCTCGGGCTTGCTGGCGCTGACCTTCACTCCCGCGCTGTGCGCCACGCTGCTCAAGCCCATCCCCCAGGGGCACCATGAAGAGAAGAAAGGTTTTTTCGGCTGGTTCAATCGCTACTTCGAAAAGCTTACCGAGCATTTTTCGCTGCTCAATCAGCGGCTGGTCAAGCGCGCGGGCCGCTACATGCTCATCTACGTCGCCATTGTGGGCGGGCTGGGCTTTGCCTATACACGCATGCCGGAGTCCTTCGTGCCGACCGAAGACATGGGTTACTACATCGTCAGCGTGCAGCTGCCGCCCGGCGCGACCGAAACCCGAACCACAGCCGTGGTGCGTGACATGGAGGCATTTGTGCAAAGTCGTCCTGCCACGGCGCAGACAGAGTTCCTCATGGGCTACAGCTTCTCGGGCATGGGACAGAACGCGGCGATGGCATTTGTCACCCTCAAGGACTGGTCGCTGCGCGGTGCCGGACAGGCAGCTTCAGACGAAGTTCAGGCTTTCAACCAGCGTTTTGGCAGTCTGTCGGATGGCGCGGCCATGGCTGTGGAGCCTCCGGCCATTGATGGTCTCGGCAATTCCGGTGGCTTTTCGCTGCGGCTGCAAGACCGCGCCAGTCTGGGCCGCGAGGCACTGATTGCCGCACGTGACGAGCTGCTGAAGAAAGCCAACGCGTCGCCGGTGATTGCCTACGCCATGATGGAAAACCTCGAAGACGCCCCGCAGTTGAGCATGGATATCGACCGCCGCAAGGCCCAGGCTCAGGGCGTGAGCTTTGCGACCATCAGCGCGGCGCTTTCCACGGCTTACGGGTCGGCGGTGATCAACGAGTTTCCGAATGCGGGTCGTCTGCAGCGCGTGGTGGTGCAGGCCGATACGAAATCGCGCATGACGCCTGAAGACCTACTGCGTCTGTATGTGCCCAACTCTCAGGGGCAGCAGGTGCCGCTTGCCTCTTTTGCTACGGTGAACTGGGAGATGGGGCCGGTGCAGATTTCGCGCTACAACGGCTACCCGGCCTTCCGCATTGCGGGGGATGCCAAGCCTGGTCACACCACGGGTGAAGCCATGGCCGAACTCGAACGCATCATGGGCGAGATGCCAGCAGGCATAGGCTATGAATGGACCGCACTGTCCTACCAGGAAAAGGCTGCAGGCGCGCAGGCACCCAAGCTTTTTGCACTGGCCATTGTGGTGGTGTTCCTGCTGCTCGTGGCCTTGTACGAAAGCTGGAGCATTCCCGCCGCAGTCATGCTGATCGTGCCCATCGGTGCACTGGGCTCGGTGCTGGCGACTTCGGCCGTCGGCCTGTCCAATGACGTGTACTTCAAGGTGGGCTTGATCACCATCATCGGTCTTGCCGCAAAGAACGCCATTCTGATTGTGGAGTTCGCCAAGGATCTTCATGAACGCGGCCACTCGCTGGTGGACTCTGCACTGCAGGCAGCACGTTTGCGCTTTCGCCCGATTGTGATGACCTCGTTGGCCTTCATTCTGGGTGTGGTGCCTCTGGCGTTAGCCACAGGTGCGGGTGCATCCAGCCAGACTGCCATTGGCGTCGGGGTGATCGGCGGCATGATCAGCGCCACGCTGCTGGGCGTGCTGTTTGTCCCCATTTTCTTCGTGTTTGTGCTGTCGCTATGGCGCAAGCGCAACCCCAAATCCGAAGTGAAAAACAACACCTCCGAAGGAGAATCTGTATGAGCGCGCATGTCCCAATGCGAAGAGCGGCGCTTTCGCTCATGGTCATCGCGCTGGCAGGTTGCTCGTTTGCGCCCACCTACGAAAGGCCCGCCGCACCCATCCCTGGCACATGGAGTACGCCAGCTTCGCCTGGCACCGCAACGGCCACGGCATTGCAATGGGAGGATTTCGTAACCGACGAACGCCTGCGCGCGCGTATCGACAAAGCGCTGGTGAACAATCGCGACTTGCGCCAGGCATTGCTCAATGTGCAGGCTGCGCGCGCGGCCTACCGCGTGCAGCGCGCGGACCAGTTGCCCGCAGTAAGTGCGCAAGCCAGCGGCAGTCGTCAGCGCCAGCCTGCTGACCTGAGCGGCACGGGTGGCTCAACCGTTCAGAGCAACTATCAGATCAATGCGGGGCTGATGGCGTTCGAGCTGGATCTGTTCGGTCGCGTGCAGTCCTTGTCCGAGGCGGCGCAAATGGAATACCTTGCCACGCAGGAGGCTACGCGCAGCGTGCAGATCAGCCTGATTGCAGAAGTGATTCAGGCCTCGCTCTCACAAGACAGTGCAAGGCAGCGCAAGGCCTTGGCACTTCGCACAGTACAGGCGCGTGAAAAGGAGTGGCAACTCGTGAGCGAGCGCCATAAGGTAGGTACAGCCAGCCGTCTGGACGAGCAAGAAACCCAAGGCTTGGTAGAGCTTGCACGTGCCGATGTCGAACGCTTCGAGCGCGAGCTGCGTCAGGCTGGCAACGCCTTGAGCTGGCTGGTCGGTGACGGCGTGGTGCAGGCCGAATCGGAGCTGAGTTCTACGCCTTTGGTGCAGGAGATCGCTGCAGGCATGCCTTCCGATCTGCTCGTTCAGCGCCCGGACATCCGCGCGGCCGAGTACCAGCTCAGGTCACGCAATGCGAGCATCGGCGCGGCACGGGCCGCGTTCTTTCCACGCATCTCGCTGACCGGCTCCTATGGGTCTGGCAGCGCAGAGCTTTCCGGCCTCTTTGACGGTGCTCAACGCGCATGGTCCTTCATGCCGCAGATCAGCCTGCCTATTTTTGATGGCGGACGCAATCAGGCCAATCTGGAAATCGCGCAGCTGCGCAAAGACATGGCGGTGGCCACGTATGAGCGCAGCATTCAGACGGCGTTTCGCGAAGTCAGTGACGCGCTGGTCGCTGTCGATACGTTGAGACGGGAAGAGAGCGCTCGTCAACGCTTGGTCCGGACCAGCACTAACACGCGTCAATTGGCCGAATTGCGTTATCGCGCCGGAGTGGACAGCCATTTGCGCTATTTGGACGCACAGCGCACTGACTTTACCCAGCAGATGGCGCTGATCGAGGTCAGCGCGCAACGGCAAATGGCCCTGGTAGCCTTGTTTAAGGCACTTGGTGGTGGCTGGCAAGGCCATTCTGGTTTGTATTACTGAGCATCTGGAACGCCGCTCGCTATGGGTGCTCTGCAAAAGTCACACAGACAGCTGCTTGCACATGTGCGCGGAGTGTTCCGGTAGCGATTTCAATAAAAGTGGGTTGCTTGCTCGATTGCCCACGCGAACTGCGATAGCCTGAGGGTCAATCCGATCAACCTCCTGCTACCCCATCGCTCGTGCCCTCCAACAACCGTCAAGGCTTTATCCTGACTCGCAATTGGCGGGACACGGCCGCAGGCTCCGAGATTGAGTATTGGCTGGCGACAGATTCCGGCCCGCTGAAGGTGCTTGTGTCTGCGCAGACTTCGGTGGCTTTTGTCGAGCAACGGCACGAAGCAGCGGTACTGGCACAGCTTCCCAAAGGGGTAGAGATTGAGTTGCGGGAGCTGGCGCTTAAGAGCTTTCAGCAGCAGCCTGTGCTGGGAGTCTATGCCAAGCACTTTCGCCAGTTAAGCCGGTTGGCACGCACACTGCAGCCACAGGGTATATCGCTGCTGGAAGCGGATGTCAGGCCACACGAACGCTATTTGATGGAGCGTTTTATTACCGCTGGTGTGATGCTGGAAGGTGGTCGCTTCGAGAACTCTGCACTGATTGACTGCAAGCTGTTGCCAGCACCCGATTTCAGACCCACGCTGAAAGTGGTCTCACTGGATATCGAGACCAGCCAGCACCAGGATCTTTACTCCATTGCACTTGATGGCATGGCCGAGCGCGTGGTGTTCATGTTGGGCGAACCTCCTGTTGAGTCCGTGCAATCACCTGACTTTGAGTTGATCTATTGCGCCACGCGCAAGGCCATGATCGAGCAGCTCAATACATGGTTTGAGCGCAATGATCCTGATGTGATCATTGGATGGAATGTCATTCAGTTTGACCTGCATGTGCTGCAAAAAACAGCTGACGATTGCACAACGCCACTTTTGCTGGGACGAGAGCGCAAACCCATTGCATGGAGAACACATCCTGGCAAGCAAGGCTATCTGTTCGCGCCCATGCCTGGCCGAGCGGTGATCGATGGCATTGAAGCGCTCAGAGCTGCGGTCTGGAGCTTTCCGTCATTCAGCCTAGAGAACGTGGCGCAAAAGCTGCTTGGCGAAGGCAAGGAAATCGGCAGCGAATACGACAAGATGGCGGAGATTGAGCGGCGTTATCAGGAAGACAAGCCCGCCCTGGCCTCCTACAATATCCGCGATTGCGAGTTGGTGCTGCGCATTTTTGAGAAAACCAAGCTGCTGCAGTTTGCAATGGAGCGTGCCCACGCCACGGGTCTGCAACTCGATCATTTCGGTGGCTCCATCGCGGCCTTCAGTCACCACTATCTGCCACGCATGCATCGCATGGGCTATGTGGCACCGAACGTGGGAGATGTGCAGGGCAAGTCATCGCCCGGTGGCTATGTGATGGACTCCAAGCCCGGGTTTTACGACTCAGTCGTTGTGCTGGATTACAAGAGCCTTTATCCCTCAATCATTCGTACCTTTCTGGTGGATCCCGTGGGTCTGGCAGAAGGGCAACATGCGGATGAGCCAGACCGGTTCATCAAAGGCCCAAGAGGTACGCTGTTTTCTCGTGAGAAGCATTGCCTGCCGGAAATCGTGAGCACACTCTGGCGTGCCCGTGACGAAGCCAAACGTACCCAGAACGAGCCGCTATCGCAGGCGCTCAAGCTGGTGATGAACTCGTTCGCTGGCGTATTGGGTGCATCGGAGTGCCGCTTCTTCAACCCGGATCTGATTTCAGCCATCACCTTACGTGGACATGAGATGGTGAAAGTGACGCGTGATTTTGTGGAGAAGCGTGGCTACGAGGTCATCTACGGGGACACGGACTCCATCTTTATCTGGCTCAAGCGCACCCATTCCAACGAAGAAGCGCATGCAGTCTCTGCTGAGCTTGCCCAAGACATCAACGCTTGGTGGACGCAGACCTTGCGCCAGGAGCAAGACCTGGAAAGCTTTCTAGAGATCGAGTTCGACACCCATTACAAGAAATTCTTCATGCCCACCATACGGGGCTCAGACGTTGGCAGCAAAAAACGCTACGCGGGACTCAGTGTGGATGCGATGGGCAAAGAGGCCATGGTCTACCGTGGCCTGGAGATGGCTCGCAGCGACTGGACACCGCTGGCGCGGCAGTTTCAGGAAGGCTTGCTCTCGCGAGTTTTTCAAGGCACGCCCTATAGAGAGTTCGTCTTCGAATACGCCCAATCCACACTGGCAGGCAAGAAAGACGATCTACTCATCTACCGTAAACGTCTGAGGCATCGTCTGGATGCCTATGTGGCCAATGTTCCGCCCCAGGTGCGAGCCGCCCGGATTGCCGACGAATACAACATCAGCATAGGCCGCTCGACGCAATATCAGAGCGGGGGCTGGATCCAGTACGTCATTACAAAAAATGGCCCCGAGCCCTTGGAAATACGGCGCTCACGTATCGACTACGAGCACTACCTGAGCAAACAGATTCAACCTATTGCAGATTCAATTTTGGTTCCTTTGGGGGAAAGCTTCACCATGCTGACCTCTTCCCAGCAAGAACTGTTCTAGACACAAGGCAGAAGCACTATAGCCTTCAGTGAATTTGAAAAAGCGCCTTATCAAGGTGGTTAGCAGCTTCATTGAAAAACGTAGCAAACGTCTTTGTTTGTGCACCGCTTTCCGCACACTGTTTCCATACCGCATAAACAAAAATGCCCGCTTGTTAGCGGGCATTTTTGCTGCAAGCTCTGGTTTAGCTTGCGATATTTGGTAGGCGCGATTGGACTCGAACCAACGACCCCCACCATGTCAAGGTGGTGCTCTAACCAGCTGAGCTACGCGCCTGTTTCGTTGATGAAGCAATTGTAGCACGGGTTTTCCACTCATTTTTTGAGAGCGAAAACTTTCTTGCCCATGATTGCAATCAGCGCCGCCTTGCCGAGCGCACCCCCGATACGTTGGCCACAATACCCAGCACCTTGTTCAAACGCCCGGAGTCAGCGACCTCTACCGTGAATGTCATCCAGGCAGTGCCCTTTACGGACTGAGTCTGCACACCGATTACATTGGTCTTCTCTCGCGCAAATACATCCGAGATATCGCGCAGCAGGCCTTGTCGGTCGGCTGCTTCTACGGCGACATCGACTGGATAGACCGGGCCGCCCTTTTCCACATTCTTGGGTTGCCCCCAATCAACTTCGATTACGCGCTCAGGGCTTTTGGCAGCCATCTCGCGGAAGTTGCTGCAATCGCAGCGGTGCACGCTCACGCCTTTGCCGCGCGTCACAAAGCCGCCGATGTCATCGGGTGGAGCAGGCTTGCAGCACTTGGCCAGTTGCGTCATGAGAGAGTCAACCCCCACGACCAGAACGCCACCTCTGGATGAGTCATGGCCTCGCGCCTTGCGCACAGGAATGAAGGACTCTTCCTCAGGCACTTCTTCGCTAGGGCGAAGTACGGCTTCGATATTACGCAGCGAGTACTCGTCTTTGCCAACCACTTCAAACAATGAATCAGCCGATTTGAAACCGAGCAAACCCGCTAGTTCTTCCAGCTTGACGGCCGTCTTGCCTTCGCGCTGCAACAGCTTTTCAACGGATTCACGACCGCGCGATACGGTCTCATGCGTGGCCTGAGCATTGAACCAGGCGCGCACCTTGGCCTTGGCGCGGTTGCTGACCAGATAACCCAGGTCCGCATTGAGCCAGTCCCGTGAAGGACGATCTTCTTTGGCGGTGTTGATCTCTACGGTCTGCCCGCTTTCCAGCGCCGTGTTCAGCGGCACCATGACACCATCAACCCGCGCACCGCGACAGCGATGACCCAGGCTTGTGTGTACGGAGTAGGCAAAGTCCACTGGCGTAGCTCCCTGCGGCAGCTCAATCACGGCGGCATCGGGGGTCAGCACATAGATACGGTCTTCAAACAGGCCTCGCTGGGCGGAGCCTGTCAGATCACTGCCCCAGGCCAGCAACTGGCGCAGCACGGCAATCTTGGCGTCGTACTCGCTGGATGCCGACACGCCAGCATAGCCCTTGGTGCCTGCCTCTTTATAGGCCCAGTGCGCGGCCACGCCATGCTCAGCATGGTCGTGCATGGCTTGCGTGCGGATCTGAATTTCAATCGTGCGACCGGTTTCATCGCGCACCACGGTATGCAGTGACTGGTAGCCGTTCGGCTTAGGCTTGGCGATGTAGTCGTCAAACTCTTTTTCCAGCGGTGTGAATTGCTCATGCACCCAGGACAGCGCTGCATAGCAATCCTTGACCGTAGGCACGATGACGCGCATGGCGCGAATGTCGAAGAGCTGATCAAAGCTCAGCGACTTGCCACGCATCTTCTTGGCAATGCTATAGATATGCTTTGGGCGGCCCTGCACTGAAGCGCTGATGCTGTGGGCGCGCAAATCAGCCTCAAGCCGACCGCGCATCTGCTCCATATAAAGCTCTCGCTCTACCCGCTTCTCATCTAAAAGGCGGGCAATCTGGCGATAGGTGTCTGGCTCCAGAAAGCGGAAAGACAGATCTTCCAGCTCCCACTTGATCTGCCAGATGCCCAGGCGATTGGCAAGTGGCGCAAAGACATACAGAGCCTCACGCGCAATGCTGGGCGAGACCACACTTTTTTCAGCGGCGTAATAGCGCAGCGTCTGAAGACGCGATGCCAAGCGCAGCAACACCACACGCAGATCACGCGAAAAGCCCAGCAGCATCTTGCGCACGTTCTCGGTCTGAGTCGCAATGCCGTCCACATGCTGGGTGCTCAACTCGGCATCTCGCGCCTGCTGTTGCACGCGGATGAGCTTGATGGTTTCCACCGCCAAAGTGGCGAAATTGTCGCCAAAGGCCTTGGCAATAACTTCCTGCGGCTTGTTCAGGTGCACGCTGGCATGCACCAGATAAATGGCCGCCTGCATGGTTTCAGAGCCGCCAATCTTCTTGAGAATGGCGGCCACCGCATCAGCATGAGCCAGGGTGTTCTCCCCGGTCTCCATGACTTCACCGGCAATCAGCGGCTCGGCAAATGTACGCGCACGCTCCAGGGCATTGGCCTGCTCGGGAAGCATTTCCGAGGTGGCCATGATCAGATGCGGCGTCGGCTCCGTAATCTTGGGTGCGGCGTCAGAGACTTGGGTTGCGTTATCGCTGGTCTTCATTCAGCTTCCTCTTGAGCTTGCTGTGCAAGACTGATGCTTGCCGGCAAACCCTTCTCCCCTTGTAAAAACTTTCGTATCAACGCCACCTGCCCCGGCGCGACCAGCGTTGGAGCATGGCCTACGCCTTCCAGTTCCGTGCGATGCGCCTTGGGGCCACGCCCGGCCATGGCCTGAGCAGTATTTGCAGAGAGTAGGTCAGAATCTGCACCACGAACAAGCAAAACTTGTGCCTGAATATGGTCATACAGCTGCCAGAGCAAGGTCTCACCCGCCTGCGCCGTCTCACGGGTCATCAGCGCCATAGGTGCAGATATTTTCGGGTCGTAATGCAGCACCACCCCGCCTTGGGGATTCGGTTTAACCATGGCTTGCGAGAGTTTGCGCCACTGCTCATCGGTATGCGGTCCAAACCCCTCAGATATCTGGCGCATGGCGGCTGCGGCGCTCTCAAAGTTGGGAAATTGCAAGCTTTTTCCCACATAAGAGCCAATGCGTTCCAGCGATGCCCACTCAATGACCGGCCCCACATCGTTGAGCACCATGCGCCGCATCGAAACAGGCAGCGGTAGACCAGGCTGGCCGGTGATGCCCATGCCAATCAGCCCGCCCATACTGGTGCCCACCCAGTCCAGCGTCTCGATCGGTGCCTGCGCATGCAACTGGGCTAACAGCGCCAGCATGTCGGCGGCGTACATCGGTACCTGATAAGCCATGGGGTCAGCCAGCCAGTCGCTCTCGCCACGGCCCGCCACATCGGGGCAGATCACACGGGCAAAGCGGCTGAGTGTGGCTGCCAGCACATCAAAATCACGCCCCTGGCGCGAGAGGCCGTGCACGCAGACGATGACATGCGGATGTGCGGCATTGCCCGTGTTGTTCCACTCCCAGTACGCCATGCGGTGCATGCCCTCGGGCACCGCCTCAATCTCTTTTCTGCGCTGGGCACTGGCCCAGGTGGGAGCCACTGCAGAAGCTCCGGGACACGATACGTAATTCAGCGTAGGTTGATTCATGGAGAGCGCACTTTGAAAGCCGGGGCCGATAATGGCTGTCGTCGCATCGTCAATCACTGACAGAGTCATCAACGTAGGCACCAAGTACAGGCAACTTTTTGCGGACGTTGCGCGATGTTTCTGGATTCAGGTAACGACAGACCGTCGACATAGAGATATCGTACCTCGCCATCAACTGCTTTAACGTCGCCCCAGCCGCTTTTAACTGACATAACTCACTATGCTGAGCCTCAGTGAGCTTGCCACGACTTCCACCCCACCTAACACCTCTGTTGTAGGCTGCCACCTGCCCCGCAAGCGCACGCTCTCGAATGATTGAGCGCTCCAGCTGGGCCACAGCGCCCAACACCTGAACCATAAAAGTTCCGATAGGCCCAGAGGTATCAAGAGGCTCTGTTAACGATTTAATAGATGCACCAGCCCTGCTAATTAAATCCAGAATAGTCAGCAAATCTTTTAGTGACCGGGCAATCCGATCCATTTTGTAAACGACAAGAACATCACCAGCCTTCAACGCAGCTAAACACTCCTGAAGCTGCGGACGAGCACTTACCGCACTTACTTTTTCCTGATAAATCCGAGATACCCCCACCTTATTTAAGGCATCAATCTGTAAATAAGTTTCTTGCTCCCTTGTCGAGACGCGAGCATATCCAATCAGCAATTTTCTCTCCCTTATTTTGATAGCCTGAATGCTATTGAGATAGTCATTTTTTGAAGCTGGGATTAGCTATATCGCCTCTCTTTTCATAGCAGAAATGCGCTACCAAAAAGTGAGCACAATCACTTACTGAGGGACTGGAGCGCTTCCGCGCAAACAGCCTTGTTTTTCAGGGCGGGTGATTCAGCGGCATTGGTTTGCAGAGTAATTGCGTTCCGTCCATCAGCATGCCATGCGAGCCATGCGGAAAGGCCAAGCGGTACCCAGAGCGACCTAGCGAAGCCAATGACAGGCGCGCTGACCAGCAATTGGTCTCATGGCATACAGTCTGGTGCGCGGGAAAAGGCGAACTGCGAACAGATTGCCCCAAACGAGGCATGCGCAGGCCAGAAACTGCGAAGCAAACACGACCTGGAGGAATCACAGGGATTGAGTGACGAAACAGAGACGCTCCAACCTCAAATTTGCCGTGCCGCACGCGGCCCAACAAATTCAAGGTTTCCACTAACTGCTTGATCCAACAAGGGGCGATAGCCGGGATGGACAGGCTCAGAAATGGTCAGAGAACTACGTTCTCCAACCATCTCCGACCCCGACCATGGTGGTGGTTTACAGAGGTGACGATGACAAAGGCGCTTTAGCCCTGAAATTGCCCAGAAAGTGCGATGCACTTCCCGAGCAATCCCATGTCTGCCGCTCAGTGCTAATGCAGCCAAGGAATGTGCGATTTTCGAAGAGTCTCATTTTCATGTTGCCTGATCAAACAATGTGCGATAGCGGAGATGGACAGGCTCAGAAATGCTCAGAGAACTACGTTCTCCAAGCATCTCCGACCCCGACCATGGTGGCTAGTCCTGGTATTGCTCAAGAAAGCGTTTTTTTGCAGCCATAAATGCATTGGCGCATGCCATAGTTGACGAATCTGCTTTGCACCCTGCAGAAGGTTGGTAATAGCGCTCCCATGCAACTTGGCGGCGAGCATCTAGCTCTGCTTCCCGCTGTTGAGCAATCTGTCTTTGCCGCACCTGCTCAGAGATGCGGTCTTTTTCAATCTGCTCTGCCGCTGTCCGCTGCTGCGTAGCTCTCTCAGTACGCTGAATTGATTGATTTGTCTCAGACCACATACGCTGCGTTTCTTTTGTCAGTGCCGTATTGACCTGTCCAAGCGCACGATTCATCTCCCATGCCATGTATTTGGTGTAAACGAACGCAGCAAGCAAGCTACCTATAAAAACGCCTAGGGCGATTTTGAGAACGTCCGCAAGAAATGTGCTGTCCGATTGCTCTGCCATGTATCTGGCCATTTTGATTTCCTCCTTCTATCGAGTTTAGCCAGTACTCATAAAGCAGCCTCAGTGCTCATGCAGCCAAGGAATGGGCGATTTTCGGAAGTGATCATTTTCCGGTTCAGGTGGTTTGATCCGGGTTTTAGTCACCAGAGTGGTGATATCGCCCTGCTCAAATTTCATGACGGCCATTGGCACAAATCGGGCATGGCAAATCTCGGGATCGGTCTCAATTTGCCGTCCTGATGCGCCATAGCAGGTGCAGGTCTTGGCAGTGCTGACACAACCGACGACCACCCTCTTCTTTTCCTCAGCACCGGCGAGCATGGCCACACTAGCGACAGAGAGGGCCAGAGCAAGTTTTAGCGCTTTTCCCATGGCTTATCCATTGACTCACCACCCTCGTCCCAAAGCTGGCTAACGACCCAAAGGCAGACACATACACCGATCAGCCAGGAGAAGATAAGCCACCACATTACGCACCCCCTTGGACATAGCGCCGGGCGAGCTTCCACGCCTCATCCGGCGGCAGCTTTGAGCACAGGGCCACAGCGGCAAGGCGCGGTTTTGGAGCTGGCTTTTCCGGCAGTTGACAAAACAGGCGCTGCAAGAGGCTCATTCGGGCCTTGGGCGCTTCAAAACGGCCTTTGAGATGCCATGCACTCAGCATGCTGTACGGGCCACCATAAAGCTCTGTTTTGAACCGAGGGTCTACGGGATTGCGCACCCAATCACGGAAGATCTGCAAAGTGTCATAGCCCTTATACAGATAGCCTGCCTTGAAGAATTCACGGTCAATGGTGAGGCCGGGCACATCCGTCAAACTGATATTGGCGATATGAAACTTTGGCAGACGGCCACGCTTGCCCAAGAACGTGCCGACGACCGGTATCTTGATTTTGTCGCCCCGGATCATGCGCACCTGATATTCAGCCAGGCCGACACGCACCTGCTTATCAATCATGTCGATACTCTGGACGACCAGATAAACGTCCCAGCCCTTTTTACGGGCATGAATAAGCCAGTCAAGCAAGGCTGCGCGCTCTGGTGAGTTGAAGCCGCGCGAGTTGAGCCAGCTACCGAGCTCATCAAGCACCAAGATGCCGTTTCTCTCTTCATCAAAGCGTGAATCTGGGTTTCCCGGGCCGATATCGTCCAAATCCTGAGCAGTTGGCTTGTCAGGCACCCGAATTGCAGACACCTTGCTATTGGCTGGCATCAAGTGCTCAAGAAACAGGTCAAAGTTTGTCGCTACCCTGCGACCATCGCGCAAAGCGTCATCCATCTTGAGCATGCAGTACAGGCCTTTGCCCGTACCCAACTTGCCCTGCACCACATAAACCGGCATGGCTTACCCCGCTTTCGCAAACAGATGGATCAGATCGCGCTGCCATGTGTAGGCAGTCGCAGCAGTCCAGACTATGACGTAGGTACTCAAGCAAGCCGGAGCAACAGGCGGGATAGCCATCTGCATGGCCTCCATGAACATGCCGGCAGTGCCGTCGAGCTGCGCTATCAGGGGGCCAACAATGCCGCGCATGAACACAAAGAGGGCCGCAGTGAGAGCGGTCATCGCGGCAACCGTAGCGGCACCAAATGCGACCTTGCGACCGAAGTACTGAGCGAACCAGTTAACGAGTCCGACCAGAAGATTTGAAAGTAAACCACCGATTAATGGCATTAGTCCACCTTTGCACCCATAACGCTAGCGACTCTCGAAAATGTCATAAATACTGTCGCCAGTAGCCAGAGAAAATTCATGACTGGAATAACGTAAGGCTCTATTGCGCAGATATTCAGCTCTATTTTGAATGTCTCAGTCAGTATTTTTAAATCGCCGAGATTCCAAGGTGAGCAAGATTTATGCGTGAGCCAAGCAAACCCACTAAACCCCATAGAGGTATCTTTATCAGCAGTACTTTTAATTCCGCCCAATGTATCCATGCGGCTCTGATGATCTTGCGCTTGCTTATCTAGCAAAGCATCAAATTTCCCCTCACCAGTTGGCGTACCTGTTTCATCGATTTTGCAAGGCGGCTGACCTTTGGCACCGCAGCGCCCGCCTTTGTCATCACCATCGCCATCGCCATTTCCGGTTCCATTACTTGAAGAACCTGTACCCTGACCAGAATATGGCGGCTTACCGTTTGCCGCACATTTATCTTTGTTCTCGGCTTTGTTGCACCAATCCCTATCAACTTCTGTTGTCACGTTCTCAGTTGTCGTGCTCTGACCTGTAGCTTTATCAGTGACCTTGACGGTCTCAGTCGTGGTGCATTTTCCAGATGCGCATTCTGTTTTTGTCGTTGTATTCGTCTTGCTTGTGGCGGTCTCTGAGGACTTGGTTTTGGGTGCGAAATCAACACCGTTATAGCCAAAGCTTGGGATGCACTTGGTCTGCCCGCCTACATCTCCCGGATAGCCATTGGGACAGGCGGAGTCTTGCTTTTTTGGAATTTCAGGCGGCTTTGCTGGGTCAGGTGGATTGTTTGAAGGATCAATACCCGGCACACATGGCTGAAAGTTTCCACCAATCATGCGAGGCTGGAGAACTCCCCGAGAATGCCACTTTCCATCATCAGTTTTCCAGCCAATATCTTTTTCAAAAGTCATTGCGCAAGCAAGACCGGGCTTTACATCATCACCCTGAGGCTGACAATAAACACCGTCATCCACATTTCCATCCAATGTGACCGAAACTCTCGTAACAGAACCACTGTTATATAAAGCAATACCACATGCTTTTTCAGAGGACATTTGCGCGACACACTGGCCGTTTTCCTCATTAAAATCTGATTTGCAGGTGCATGTTGAACCGGATGCAGTTGAATTATCAGGGCAAGCGCTTAATGAGGAAATAGAAAATCTGTAGTACTCAGAACCATCAGACGAACGCCGGAGCACACAAACATTCCCCTCAACAACACGCTTAATATCAGAGACAGAAGGAGACCAAGAATCGCAAGCAGCCTGCTTTGTTGGATAGTTTGGAGTAGTACTGGCACCAGATAAATAATATCTTGGCCCCATTGGCACGGATGCATAGCAAATCTGCCAAGCGCCAAGCAATATGAAAAACGCTATGCGAAGAAAATACACTATGAGCGCCTCAAAAGATTAGCGGCACCCTGCCACCCCCGCTACGCAGGGGCAGCAGAGCGCCGCAGCTATTAACCTGCGCGACCCAGTTTCTTGACGAAACGGGCACCCACCACCCAGCCCACACCGAGCAGGGCCAGCGACACCAGCGCGCCGCCACCGGCAACGATGATCAGACCGATATCAGTCTTTGCCTGACCGATAGCAGCAGCCGGATCAGTGGGGTCAGCAGCCATAGCCAGCGCAGGGCCAGCAGACAGAGCCAGCACCATTGCGCGAGCGCGCAGATTCTTCAGTTTTTCTTTCATTGAACACCTCAAAAACACCGGTAATGCGACCGGCAAACGCTTAGGCAGAATTGCCCAATTGGTTGATGAACTTGACGACATAGCCCACCTTGTAGCCACCGAAATAGGCCAGGACGAGCAAGCCGAGATAAGCGGAAATCAGCATCAGCCGACCCTCCCCTGCCGATAGCCAAGCACGAATGCAAAGAAGGTCGTGCCAGCAACAAATAGCTCTATCAAGTTTTGGGAATCCATCACCAGAAACTCCCTCTCACTGCCTGAACCCACTCAGGCTCAGGCGCCAAAGATGCACAGCCGGTAACGGCTGCAGAAAGCAAAAGCCACAGGAGCAAATCACGCATGAGCTACCCCCGGCTTGTCCGATAGCCAGCTAAAGGGGCCACCGGTGTTTTCAATGCTTCTGGGGGTGGTGCGCACGCGCACAAATCGCGTAAAACCGCCGCCTGTTGGCACGAACTCAGACCGTAGGAGTTCCCCGGTCTTAGCATTGAGATAGCCGCCTCCCGGCGCAGGTCTGAATCTGTCCTTGATGGAAGCATTGCCCTGCACATACGCAGGCCACAGAACCCAGCGACGGCAACCACGGCCAATTTCATCAAGCCCACCAACACCACTGATTCGAGCGCCATGCGGAAATTTCCCTTCTGATGTGCCTTTGCTGGCGTACTTCATGAGGTAGGCAACGGGATGCGTTGCGCGTACCCGGTTTGACATGCCATGCGTCCACATGGGGGCCTGAAATGCGCCCTTCTTTTTCCATGCGCTATCGGGCTTTGGCGGGGTCAGGCCATGGTTGAGCCACACGCACACGTGGTAGTGGATGACGCCGCGTTTTTGCAGCTCAGCAACCCACACGTAGCGGACTTTTTTGATGCCTGTGCGGCTGTAGTGCCACTTGCGCAGGCCATCCAAATAACGGCTGATGTGCTCAGGACGCCAGTTGCGGTTTGTGCCAGCATAGGTCAGCGTGAGCATCCAAACGCGTTGGTTTTTTTCGCCCAGGTGGTGCAAGGCTTTGGCAGAGATACCAACGCTTTTTTGCATGCGGGTAATGCGGGCCTTTTGGTGGTCAATTTCGATGGTGTTTTCAGCCATGAAATCAACTACCGAAAGACCAGAACCATCAGCCTTGCAAGTTGTTGATAGTGAGACAAGCCCGCGCGCTTCGCGCGCTGCCTGAGCCTCGCCCACAAGCGACACCATGCGAGCATGAGACACGCGCGCATTGGCCTCAGAACGGGCCACGTAGCGGGCACGAGCGGCCTTCATACGCGGGGTTACATGCTGGTTTGCGATCGTTGCCCAAGGCTTGTGCTTTTCTGGGTCAAAACGGAACTCAGGCTGTGGCGCAGCCGCAATCTTTGCCAGCCGATCCAAGAAGCCTTGACCGAAAACGGGTTTCATGCGCGAACCCCCACTTCGATCAAATACTCAGCGTGCTGACGCAAAGAACACTGCGCCACATAGCATTGACGGTCGTAGTCGGGGGGGAGCTTTTTCCAAGCTGGAGGAGCGTCAAGCTCTTCAGCGCGGGCAAGCAGGAAATCAAGGTACAGCGCCCCATTGCTGGGGGCGTACTTGAGCCTGTCAGGCACGGGGGCAATGCGGCCGACTTCAGACATAGCTCAGCCACAAAAGAACGAGCGACAAGCCAAGCAACAAGCCCAGCGTAGTGCTCTGAATCAAGCAGCAAAGCGCATCACCCACACGAGTGAGCCAGTTAGCGCGGAAGTCTTCAGCATCAGCCTGCATTGCTGCTTTGAAGCTGGCGGTTCTTTCCTGAGGAGTCATTTAGAAGCCCTCCCCACCAATCGCGTGATCACCGGCCCAGTACGTCACTTCGCTGTACGTCACGCCGTCGTCAATGTGCAGAGTGACCGTCACGCGGTCAGCTTTGATGCCCGGAGGCTGGTGTTCATTCCATGCAAAAAGGAGCGCCAAAAGCGCCCCTTGAGCCATGGCCTCGCGTGCTGCGGTTTCCATGGCAGCCACTCAGACCTGAGCAGGTTTAGGAGTGACTTGAGGCTTGACCAAGCGCGGGCGGACTGTGATGTCGCCGTTGCGGGAAACCTCGATAGAGCTGGGAGCAAGGATGTAATCACCAGCCGGATAGACCAGAGGGTTACCTTGCTCATCCTTGTCCAGGATGATTTCAGTCTTTTCTGGGTAAGGATTCAGCTTTCCATTGCGGTCAAACGTATGCACGTATGCCGTCTGGAAATACAGGTCGTATGGCTTGCCAGAAGTTTTTCCATTGCCGCGCATGTTGCGCGTATCGGTCGACGTCACCGAAACTTTGATCATGATTGCTCCTAAGACCCATTTGGAGGAACGCCCCGACATGGGGCAAACTATCCAAAATGTGAACGTTATCAATTTCTGATAACGGTCGGAGCATATCAACGTGTTTACAAATTTGCAACACTATGAGCGCAAAAATCCTAATAGACCTAGCAGCCGAAAAGGCTGGAAGCCTGAGAAAACTTGGTGAACTACTGGAAGTCCCAGCAGGAAACCTTACCCAAATGAAGCAGGGAAAACGGCCATGCAAAGCACCCATGCGAGCACGAATTGCAGAGATAGCGGGTATCGACCCGACATGGGCAGTAATTGAAGGCCTGAAAGACGAGCTGGACGACTCAGATGAAGTACAGAAGGGAGCGCAAGCGATGCTTCAAGCTATGCTTGACGCGTTTCCCAACCGTTCGTAATTCATTCGGAGACCTTGTATGTCCATGTTGAAAGGCAAAACCGCTCTCGTGACAGGATCGACCAGCGGAATCGGCCTCGGTATCGCAGTCGCACTGGCTCGTCAGGGCGCCCATATTGTTCTCAATGGCTTTGGCGATGTCGAAGCCCCTCGCGCACAGGTGCTGGAGGCCGGCAAGGCCGCAGGCATCAAGGTCGGCTATCACGGTGCCGACATGAGCAAGGCCGCAGAGATTGAAGCCATGATGAAATACGCCGCAGCCGAGTTCGGCCGCGTCGACATTCTGGTCAACAACGCTGGGATCCAGCATGTGGCCAAGATTCAAGACTTCCCAGCCGAAAAATGGGATGCCATCATGGCCATCAACCTCAGCAGCGCCTTCCACACCACCCGACTTGCACTGCCTGCCATGCAGCAGGCCAACTGGGGCCGCATCATCAACGTGGGATCGGTGCATGGGCTGGTGGGTTCGGCGGAAAAATCAGCCTACGTCGCCGCCAAGCACGGCGTCGTGGGCCTGACCAAGGTGACAGCGCTGGAAAACGCCACCACCGGCGTGACCTGCAACGCCATCTGCCCCGGCTGGGTGCTGACACCGCTGGTGCAAAAACAGGTGGATGCCAAGGCCGCCACCCAAGGCATCAGCAACGAAGCGGCCACCAAACAGCTGCTGGGCGAGAAGGAGCCTTCGCAGCAATTCACCACCCCCGAAGAGCTGGGTGAACTGGCTGTCTTCTTCTGCTCTGCCGCAGCCGGCAATGTGCGCGGCGTGGCCTGGAACATGGATGGCGGCTGGGCAGCGCAATAAAACGGTAAGCAGCAACACCGTCGAAGATTATCAAATCAATAGCAGCTACCGCTTGATTTGATTGATATTTAATGTAGTTCGCTGATGAAAATCAAAAAGGAGCAGCGCAAGCTGCTCCTTTTTTCATATCAATGATCAAAACCGATCACTGCATCTGAATCGAACCGCCGACGCTGACAGTCACCTCGGCACGATCGGCCTCCACCGGCACGGGCGCCGCATCGGCATAGCTGGCCTTGGCCATGCTCATCATGCGCGGGCTGGGCATGGGTCGCACGCCGCCGCCATTGCTGTTCACACTCACCTCGCGCAGACTATAGCCCGCAAAGCCAAAGCTCTTGGAGATAGCCGCAGCACGCTGACGGAAGTTCTCAATCGCCTTGGCCTGGGCTTCGCCCTCCACTTTTTCACGGGCTTCACGCGACAAGCCAAAGCCCATGCTGGCCAGCGTCATGTCCTGCACCTTGGCTGCGGCTTGCGTAATGCGCACAAAGTCCCGGCCCTGCAGCACGATTTCTGCCTGCCCCTGCCAGCCTTCGACCTTGCTGTTGTTTCCATAACGCGGAGAGATTGAGAAGCTGCCCGTGCTCAGTTCCATTTCGCCATTTTTAGCCTCGTGGCGCAGCTTGGTCATTGCAGCCTCCACCAGCTTTTGCAGCTGAGCCTGCACCGTGGCCGCGTCCCGCCCATCCTTGGTGGCAGACAAAGTGGCCGTCATCCAGTCCTGGCGCACTTCAACCGTGCCCTGTGCCGACAGCTGGGCCACATTCACAGGTTTTTCAGCTGTCGCAGCGCTCTGTGCCCAGACATTGCCTCCGGCGCAAGCTGCTGCCAGCAGCACAGCGGCTGCGGTGAATCGGGACGAAGACAATGGTTTGGAAATCTGATTCATACGGTTCACCCTTGGAAATAAATCAAGCCACGAAGATACACATGAAATTTGCGGCATCCCTGAATTGCGACTTTTACCGCCTGTCAGCAATTGGTGCGACTTCTTGTACGAGCATTACCAACTAACATCACCAACAGAACGATGATTGATACATAGTTCGAAATTTCATTGAAAAGTTCAATAAGAAACATTTATTGTGCTAATTACAAACGCAACATTCGTAACAACCGGCAAGAGTCAGCCTCTTTTCACTGGATTTTTTGCGGCAAGCGATAACAATGCCACTGTTACAAATAAATCTCTAAGGAAGATCATGGCAACGACAAACAACCGCACTGACAAGATCCTCGTGGTGGATGACGATGCCCGTATCCGCGACCTGCTGCGCCGCTACCTGACACAGGAAGGTTTCGAGATCATGATTGCCGAGGACGGCAAGGCGCTCAACCGCATCCTGCTGCGAGAAACTGTCGATCTGATCGTGCTTGATCTGATGATGCCCGGCGAAGACGGCCTGTCCATCTGCCGCCGCCTGCGCGCCGCAAACGACCGCACGCCCATCATCATGCTGACCGCCAAGGGCGAAGACGTTGACCGCATCGTGGGTCTTGAAGTGGGTGCCGATGACTATCTGGGCAAGCCCTTCAACCCCCGCGAATTGCTGGCCCGCATTCACGCCGTGCTGCGCCGCCGCCCTCCTCAAGAAGCGCCCGGTGCGCCTTCTGGAGATAACGAAGTAGCAACTTTTGGCCCCTTCACCTTTGATCTGGGCACCCGCGTGCTGCAAAAGAATGGCGAAGAGCTGCCACTGACCACGGGCGAATTCGCCATGCTCAAGGCGCTGGTACGCCACCCACGCCAGCCGCTGTCGCGTGAAAAGCTGGCCCTGCTGGCCCGCGGCCGCGAATTTGAGCCCTTTGACCGCAGCTTGGATGTGCAAGTCTCCCGCCTGCGCAAGCTGATTGAGGAAGACGCTGCTGCGCCGCGCTATATCCAGACCGTCTGGGGTGTTGGCTATGTGTTCGTACCCGATGGCATGAACTAATCGACGCTGCCCGGCGCAAATTGACCATGCGCAACAAGCCGCCAAGATAGGCGGCTTGTTGCATTGAGAACCGCCAAAGAGCTCGTTTCGTTAAATATCTGAAACAAGAACCGCTCTTTTTGGACAACCCGTAACCCTTGCTCTGCCGTTTGCGCGTACGCTTGGGTTCAGTTTATTTTCAGCTTTGCTGCCCATGAGTGCTTTCAACGACACGCCATCCGATGCCACCAGCCCCGTACCTCTGGAGTACGAGCGACGCACCACGGCGCGTTCCCCACTGGGCCTGAATCTCTTCTGGCGCACCTTCTGCCTGCTGGCCCTGCTGCTGGTCGGCAGCATTCTGGCCTGGCTGCAAACGCTGAGAGCGCTGGACTTTGAGCCCCGCACCCTGCAAACAGCAAAGCAAGTCGCCTCTATGGTCAACCTCAGCCGCGCGGCGCTGGAGCATTCGGACGCCATCAACCGCGTCTCGCTCATCAAAACCATGGCTGATCAGGAAGGCGTGCGTATCTTGCCGCGCGAGCCCGGTGACACCTTTGAACTGCTGGAGCAAAACTCGCTGGGCCAGAAGCTGACCGAAGAACTCACCACCCGCCTGGGCTACGGCACGGTGGTGGCACGCAGCGTGAATGGAGAGCAAGGCCTGTGGGTGGGCTTCACCATCAACGGGGACCGCAACTGGATGCTGATGGACCAGTCGCGCTTCACCCCCGCCAGCGGGCAGACATGGCTGATCTGGCTGATAACAGCGGCACTGCTCTCGCTCACGGGGGCGGCCGCCATTGCGCGGCTGATCAACCGACCGCTCAAACAACTGTCCTATGCCGCCAATCGTGTGCGCGAAGGTGACTTCGACGCCAGCCATCTCGACGAAGAAGCCGTGACCAGCGAAATCCGCGAAGTCAATATTGGCTTCAACCGCATGGCCAAAAAACTGGCCAAGCTGGAGCAAGACCGCGCCGTAATGCTGGCTGGCATCTCTCACGACCTGCGCACGCCGCTGGCACGCCTGCGCCTTGAAACGGAAATGAGCGTGTACGACGACGTGGCACGCGAACACATGGTGGCCGACATCGTGCAGCTGGATGCCACCATCGACAAATTTCTGGACTACGCCCGCCCCGACCATCGCGTCATGCTCAGCCCAGTGGATTTGAATGCAGTGGTCGCATCCTGCGTCTATGCCGTGCAGGATCACCGCGAGCTGCAGATCACCATGAACGTGCCCGATGACCTCTACGTTCTGGCCGACGAAGTGGAGCTGGCCCGCGTGATCTCCAACCTGTTTGAGAATGCCCGCCGCTACGGCAAAACGCCATCGACCGACATCACCGAGGTGGATGTGATTGCCAAAGAAAGCGAAAAATGGGTGGTCATACGCATACGCGACCACGGCAAGGGCGTGCCGCCCGAGCAAATTTCCAACCTGACGCAGCCCTTCTTCCGGGGCGACACTGCCCGCACAGCTGCCGCTGGCGCGGGTCTAGGCCTGTCTATCGTCGATAAAACGGTGCAGCGCATGGGCGGCATGTTTGCGCTTTCCAACTCATCCACCGGCGGGCTGGTTGCCCACCTACAGTTACAGCGCGCCATGGGGGTAACGCCCAGCGCAGCCCCCGAGCAGCGCCTGCAGCGCCCTCAGGTCAAACGCAATCTGCCGCGTGACAAAAAGGATGAAGACGGCCTTTACGAGGCTTGAGCCTGCAAGGCCGCCACGGGCTCAAGCCTTGTAAAGCAAGACCACCGCCCGCGCTTCCATGGCCTGCTGTAGGCCTACCGGACCCATCTTCTCAGCCGTCTTGGCCTTCACATTGACCTGCTCTACATCCAGCGCCAGCACCTGCGCAATGCGCTCACGCATCTTTTCGATATGCGGTGCCAGCTTGGGAGCCTGCGCCACGATGGTGCTGTCGACATTGCCAATCTCAAAACCCTTGGCACGCACGCGGCGCACGGCCTCGGCCAGCAGCACGGCGGAATCTGCACCCTTGAACTGAGCATCGGTATCCGAAAAATGACGGCCAATATCGCCCAGCGCCGCAGCGCCGAACAAGGCGTCGGTAATCGCGTGCAGCAGCACGTCGGCATCGGAATGGCCCAACAGGCCCAGGGTGTGCGGCACTTCCACGCCACCCAGAATCAGCTTGCGCCCCGGCACCAGCGCATGCACATCCCAGCCTTCACCAATACGAAAATTCATACAAAATCCTTTTCTAGCGCTTATCAATAAAGCGCTATCAGCTATCAATTTGATATTAATTAGTGCTTAGCACCGCTTTTAGCGAGCCACCCGGCGCTGCATCAGCACAGCCTCAGCCAGCGCAAAATCATCGGGATAGGTGACCTTGAAGTTCTGCGCGCCGCCGGGCACCAGCAGCGGTGCGTGGCCTGCGAGCTCCATAGCGCTGGCCTCGTCCGTCACAGCATCACCCGCCGCCAGCAAGGCTGCCAGCAGCGCGCCGATGCGAAACATCTGCGGCGTCTGCGCCAGCCATTTGTCACTTCGGTCTATGGTCTGCGCCACGCGGGCTGCACCTTGGCCTGTCGAATGCTGTTTCAGGGTATCGGGCAATTTCAGCGCCAGCAGGCCGCCCACCGCATCGGGCAAGCAAGCATCCATCAGCGTGTTGACCTGTGCACCCGTCACCAGACAGCGCGCCGCATCATGCACCAGCACCCAGTCAGCAGCGCTTGCGCCCATGCGCAGCAGCTCTTGCAGGCCGTTGGTCACCGTTTCGGCACGGGTTGCGCCGCCGCAAGAAGCCACGGCAAGTCGGCTTTCAAGGCTGCGCGCCTGCCAGAAGCTGTCGGCTGCCGAAACAACCACCAGCACCTGGTGCATGCGCGCCACCTGCAGCATGGCCGCCAGCGTGTGCATGACCATGGGCTGGCCCGCCACGCTCTGGTATTGCTTTGGCAGCTCAGGCGCTGGAGCATCGGCCGCAATGGCACGTGAGCCCACGCCAGCGCAGGGAATCAGCGCCCAGCAGCGCGGCGCGGCAGCCTGTTCAGCCAGAGATGAAGACGCTGCAGCAGCGTTTGCCTTGGCGTCCGGCATGGACTCAGGCGAAAAAAACCGATCTGTCATGCGCTCTATTTTAAAATTACTGTTTCGCCCGAAAGCGGGTTCGCCAAATCTTTGGCACTGCTTTCGGCTTGCATCACCGAGAGGTGCCCCCATTTTGAGTGAATGTGTCGCCAATCGTCAGCCCGGTGCTGACTGGCCTGTGAGCCAAGCCCTTAAGGGGCAAACTCGCCCTCACTCAATCTGTCCCCGTTTTAACGCATGCAGCCAGCGCCTGTGCCCGGCTGCATCTGCTCGTCTGTGAAAACCATGCAACTGCCCAAGCTCACTCCTGGTAAACGCTTTCACCTGCCCCGCCCCACCGGCAGCGCCGATGCACTGCTGCTGGCCAAGCTGGGCGAACGCGAGAAGGGCGATGGCCGCGTGACCGCCATCGTCACGGCCGATGCATCCGATGCACGCCGACTGATGGAAGAGATGGCATTCTTCGCACCAGATCTGCGCTGCGCCCTGTTCCCCGACTGGGAGACTCTGCCTTACGACGGTTTCTCGCCGCACCAGGACTTGATCAGCGAGCGACTGGCCGCCCTGTGGCGCATCAACCAGCGCGATAAGGAGCATGGGGCCGATGTGGTCATCGTGCCCGCTACCACGGCGCTGTACCGACTGGCGCCCCCGTCTTTTCTGGCGGGCTACACCTTTGAATTCAAAAGCGGGCAAAAGCTCGATGAAGCCAAGCTCAAGGCCCAACTGACGCTGGCGGGCTATCAACATGTGTCGCAAGTGGTCAGCCACGGTGAATATGCGGTGCGGGGTGGCCTGATCGACCTGTTCCCCATGGGCTCGCAAGTGCCGTATCGCGTTGATCTGTTTGATAACGAGATTGACTCCATCCGCACTTTTGACCCCGACAGCCAGCGCAGCCTCTACCCCGTACCCGAAGTGCGCCTGCTGCCCGGCCGCGAATTCCCCATGGACGAGGACGCGCGCGCCAAGTTCCGCAGCCGCTGGCGCGAGATGCTGGAAGGCGACCCCACGCGCAGCCGCGTCTACAAAGACATGGGCCTGGGCATTGCCACGGCCGGCATCGAGTACTACCTGCCGCTGTTCTTTGACGAAACCGCGACGGTGTTTGACTATCTGGGCGACGAAGCTACGGTGGTGCTGCATGGCGATCTGGAGCCCGCCTTTCAGCGCTTTTGGCAAGACACCAAGGACCGCTACCGTCTGGTGCAGGGCGACCCCGATCACCCGGCCCTGCCACCTGAGACGCTGTTCCTGACCTCAGAGCAGTTCTATACCCGCAGCAAAGAGCACGCCCAACTGGCCCTGCGCCCTGGCACCGAAGACGTGGCCGACAGCGCCATTTTTCAGAAACTCACGGACTTGTCCGTGGTTCGCGGCGCCGAAGATCCGCTGGCCAAGCTGCAAAAACATATAGCAGCTTCTGCAAGCCGGGTGCTGCTTCTGGCCGAATCGGATGGCAGACGCGAAAGCCTGCTGGACTTCTTCCGTGCCTCGGGCGTCAACCCGCCGGTGTTCGACTCGCTGGCCGAGTTCCAGGCCGATACGACGGAAAAAATCGGCATTGCCACCTCAAGCTTGATGAATGGCTTTGCCTGGGTGGAAGAAGGTCTGGACTTCGTCACCGAAACCGAACTATTCGCCACCAGTCCCACGGGCCGCCGCCGCCGCAGGCAGGAGCAAGTCAGCGATGTAGAAGCGCTGATCAAGGACTTGTCTGAACTGAAAGTGGGCGACCCCATCGTTCACTCCGACCATGGCATTGGCCGCTACCGTGGCCTCATCAATATGGACATGGGCCAGAAAAACCCCGACGGCACCCCCGCGCTACAGGAGTTTCTGCACCTGGAGTACGCCGCCAGCGCCGTGCTCTATGTGCCTGTCAGCCAGTTGCACTACATCAGCCGCTACACCGGCGTATCGCCTGACGATGCGCCGCTGCACAAGCTGGGCGGCTCGCAATGGGAAAAAGCCAAACGCAAGGCCGCCGAGCAGGTGCGCGACTCGGCTGCCGAGCTGCTCAACATCTACGCCCGCCGCGCGGCGCGTCAAGGCCATGCCTTCCGTTTCCCAACAGCGGACTACGAGCAGTTTGTGGCCGACTTCGGCTTTGAAGAAACCGCCGACCAGAACGCCGCCATTCATGCCGTGATTCAGGACATGATTTCGCCCCAGCCCATGGACCGCTTGGTCTGCGGCGATGTGGGCTTTGGCAAGACAGAAGTCGCCCTGCGCGCGGCCTTTGTGGCGGCCATGGGCGGCAAGCAAGTGGCGTTTCTGGCACCCACCACCCTGCTGGCAGAGCAGCATTACCAGACGCTGGTCGATCGCTTTTCCAAGTGGCCCATCAAGGTGGCCGAGGTTTCGCGCTTTCGCTCTGGCAAAGAGATTACCGCTGCCATCAAGGGCATTGCCGATGGCACGGTGGACATCGTGGTCGGCACGCACAAGCTGCTGTCGGAATCGACCCAGTTCAAAAATCTGGGTCTGCTCATCATCGACGAGGAACACCGCTTTGGCGTACGCCACAAGGAAGCCATGAAGGCCATGCGTGCCGAGGTGGACATCTTGACGCTGACGGCAACACCCATCCCCCGCACCATGGGCATGGCGCTGGAAGGTTTGCGCGATCTGTCGGTGATTGCTACCGCCCCGCAGCGCCGTCTTGCCATCAAGACCTTTGTGCGCAACGAAGGCACTGGCGTCATCCGTGAAGCCGTGCTGCGTGAACTCAAGCGCGGCGGACAGGTTTACTTTCTGCACAACGAAGTCGACACCATCGAGAACCGCAAGCAAAAGCTGGAAGAAATCCTGCCCGAGGCCCGCATTGCCGTAGCCCACGGCCAGATGCCCGAGCGTGAGCTGGAGCGCGTGATGCGCGACTTTGTGGCCCAGCGCTACAACATTCTGCTGTGCTCGACCATCATCGAAACCGGTATCGACGTTCCTAGCGCCAATACCATCCTCATCAGCCGCGCTGACAAATTTGGTCTGGCCCAGCTGCATCAGCTGCGCGG
The DNA here is from genome assembly GCF_002754475.1 of Comamonas sp. 26. NCBI lineage: Bacteria > Pseudomonadati > Pseudomonadota > Betaproteobacteria > Burkholderiales > Comamonadaceae > Comamonas > Comamonas sp. 26. The sequence goes on along the minus strand of NZ_PEFL01000001.1, from coordinate 1,586,079 downwards.
CCGTGTGGGCCGCAGCCACCACCAAGCTTATGCATATCTCATGGTGCCGGACTTGGACAGCCTGACCAAGCAGGCCCAACAGCGACTGGAAGCCATTCAGCAGATGGAAGAACTGGGCAGCGGCTTTTACCTGGCCATGCACGACCTGGAAATTCGCGGTGCGGGCGAGGTACTGGGCGAAAACCAGAGCGGCAATATGCTGGAAGTGGGCTTTCAGCTCTACAACGAAATGCTGTCTGAAGCCGTGCGCAGCCTGAAGGCTGGCAAAGAGCCCGACCTGCTGTCGCCGCTGTCAGCATCGACCGATATCAATCTGCACGCGCCTGCGCTGTTGCCCAACGATTACTGCGGCGATGTGCATCTGCGCCTGTCGTTCTACAAGAAGCTGGCCACGGCCAAGACTGCAGATCAGATCGACACTCTGCTCGAAGAAATCGTGGATCGCTTTGGCAAGCTGCCGCCCCAAGCTCAGACGCTGATCGACGTGCACCGCCTGCGCGTGCTGTCCCAGCCCTATGGCGTGGTCAAGGTGGATGCAGCGCCCGGCGTCATCAACATCACCTTCAAGCCCCAGCCGCCGATTGACCCGATGAACATCATTCATCTGATCCAGAAGAACAAGCACATCAAGCTGGCGGGCAACGAGAAGCTGCGCATCGAAAAAGAGCTAGAAAACCCCAAGGACCGCGCGCAAATGGTGCGTGATGTGCTGCGCAGCCTGGGCCAGCCGCTCAAGACCGAAGCCGAGGTGCTCGCTTAAACCTTGCAGTGCTCAGCGCAGATCAGCCACTTTTCAGGCGTTTGCGCAAACAGCATCTTTCCCATCAGGCTAAACGCCAAAGCAATTGGCACAGCATTTGCTCATCATCCAGATGTCGCACCGGCACATTCACCAGACTGGTGCATATCTTGATGATGAGAGGGATCGCATGCTGTTCAACCCCATCCGTGCCGCTGCGCACACCACGCTGGCCTGCGCACTGGCTGCAGGATTTGCCATCACGGCGCAGGCGCAGAATGCTTACCCCGAGCGCTCTGTCAAAGTCATCGTCGCCCTGCCCGCTGGCGGCAGCGCAGACATGATTGCCCGTGTCGTGGGGCAGAAACTGGCAGCAGAGCTCAAGCAACCCTTTGTGGTGGACAACCGCGCAGGCGCATCAGGCCAGATCGGCACGCCCGCTGTGGCGCGCTCTGCCGCTGATGGCTACACGCTCATGGTCTCGCCCGCCTCGTTTCTGACCACCAACAAGAGCATTTTCAAATCTCTGCCCTATGACCCCGAGGCCGACTTCGCCCCCATCAGCAAGCTGGTGAACCAGCCCATGGTGCTGGTGGTCAAAGACAAGCAGAAATTCCCCAGCGTGGCAGCGGTTGTGAGCGCCGCCAAGACAGCGCCCGGCAAGCTGACCTTTGCCTCTTCCGGCGACGGCAGCCCCCAGCACCTTGCCGCGCTGATGTTTGAAACCCGCACCCACGCAGAAATGCTGCATGTGCCCTACAAGGGCGGAGCACCGGCCGTGAATGACACGCTGGCCGGCAATGTAGACATGCTGTTTGCCGTACTGCCCGAGGTGCTGCCACATATTCAGGCAGGTAAGCTACACGCACTGGGCCTGCTAGCTCCCAAGCGCACAGCCACGCTACCCAATACACCCACCATGGTTGAAAGCGGCTTTGCCGATCTGAACCTGTCTGCATGGGTGGGCCTGTTTGCCCCGGCCAAAACACCCCAGCCCATCATCGACAAGCTCAATCGCGCCGTGCGCTATGCTCTGGACAGCGATATCAAGACCAAGCTGAGCGAAAACGGCATGGAGGTTGCACCGTCAACGCCCGAGCAGCTCAAGCAGACCGTGTCGCAAGACATCAAGCTGCATGCAGAACTGGTGAAAGCAGCAGGCATTCAGCCGCAATAACGCAGCATCATGCGGATGAGCCCCGCAAGGCCCGCCCGCATCAGCGGATAATGGCAGCCATATCCGGCCGAGACGGCAACACGCTGCCCCGGCCACTGTTTTTGCCCTTTCTGCATTCGCACCTACACGCAATGACTGACGCCACAGAATTCGCTCCCGGCCTGATGATTCGCGGCATTACCGCGCCGCAAAAGCTCAGCGACTACAAGCTCATCGCTTTTGACATGGACTCGACACTAATCACCATCGAGTGCATTGACGAGATTGCCGACGCCACGGGCAAGAAGGAAGAAGTCGCAGCGATCACCGAAGCCACCATGCGCGGCGAAATCACCGACTTCAAGGACAGTCTGCGCCAACGCGTAGGCAAGCTGGTGGGTGTGACCGAAGCCGACATGGCCCGCGTGCAGGCCGAACGCCTCAAGCTCACCCCAGGCGCCGAAACGCTGGTGAAGGCGGCCAAGGCCGCCGGCCTGAAGGTTCTGCTGGTCTCCGGCGGCTTTACCTACTTTGCCGAGCATGTGCGCGCCCTGCTGGACATCGACTTTGTGCGCGCCAATGTGCTGGAATCCAAGAACGGCGTGCTGACTGGCGGTCTGATCGAGCAGGCCTGGGGCGATATCTGCGACGGCGCCGAAAAACGCCGTACCTTGCTGGAAGTCGCTTCGTTGATCGGCATCGACGCCAGCCAGTGCATCGCCGTGGGCGATGGCAGTAACGACATTCCCATGATGCAGGCGGCCGGCCTGTCCGTGGCCTACCACGCCAAGCCCCGCGTGCGCAATGAAGCCAAGGTTTCCATCAACGAAGGGGGTCTGGACCGCCTGCTGGAAGTGCTGAAGTAAGCAGCAAGCTCACCGATCAAGCCGCCGCAGCATTTGTGGCGGCTTTTTTGTTTCTGCATCAACGGCGCGCTCTGACGCGGAGCAAGCAGCCGGCTTTGCTACAGTGGTTTGCATCTCTCCCAACCCGTAATCCGAAAGGTCAGTGAATGAGCCAACTCAAAATCGCCGTAATCGTGGGCAGCCTCAGCAAGCAATCCATCAACCGCAAGTTAGGCGAAGGTCTGGCCAGACTCATGCAAGATCAGGCTGATTTCGAATTCATCGACATCAGCCGCCTGCCGGTCTACAACCGCGACTTTGACAACACGCCAGACTTCAAGCCCTTCGAAGACCTCAAGCCACAGATTCGCAGCTGCAATGGCGTGCTGTTCATCACTCCCGAGTACAACCGCTCCATCCCCGCTTCGCTCAAAAACGTGCTGGATGGCTTGAGCCGCCCCCATGGCCAGACCGTCTGGGCCGGTATCCCCGCAGCCATCATCGGCAGCTCCCCGGGCGCTGCTGCCTCTGCCATGGCCCAGCAGCACCTGCGCAATGTGCTGGTCTCGCTGGACATGCCCACCATGGCCCAGCCCGAAGGATTTGTGCGCTGGTCCGACACGCTGCTTGATGCAGACGGCAATATCGGCGCAGCCAGCCACGACTTTCTGACCAAGTACATGAGCAAGTTTCTGGCCTGGGTACAACTGCACCCAAAGAAATAATCCCGCTATTTCTTGATTTGATAGCAAGCCCCGCAAGTGCTTCAAGCGCTACGGGGCTTTTTTATACGTATTTTGTTTTCACTATTTCTCACTTTTGATGACAGCAGGAACTTTTCTTTGCTCAGACTATTCCTACAATGGTAACGCAGCCCTATACACATCACAACAGTCGGCTGCCAAGGTATGAGCGCTGTCCTTTTTACGGACAGTTTCAGCCCAGCACCTTGATATCTCTCCCCTGACCACCAAATACCATAGCAAGCAAGCCATATGAGACATTCGTCTCACGGCATGCAGGCTGGCTATCGCCTTGAGCGAAGACAGCCATCTATGACAACCATGATTGGAATTAATCTGTGAAGACTTCGTACCGTGCTGCCGCCTCCGTGATCGCTATCGCTATTGCATCGCTGTCTGTGCCATCGCTGGCTCAGGCCAAGCGCATGGGCAGCAGCAAGTCCGTGCGTCCTGCCAGCATCGGCAACAAGGCTCCTGCTCAGCCCGCAGCCGTGGCCCCTAAGGCTGCAGCACCTGCTGCAGCGGCCCCGGCAGCCGCCGCTGCTCCTGCAGCAGCTCCCGCTGCAGCAGCAACGCCTGCCCGTGGCTCGGGCATGATGGGCACCATGGCTGGTGCAGCCGTCGGCGCTGTGGCCGGCACCATGGCAGGCAGCGCTCTGGCTGGTGCCATGGGCGGCGACAAGGAAGCCGAAACCAAGAAGGCCAAGGAAGAAGAAGCCAAAAAGGCTGAAGCCGAAGCCGCTGATCTGCAAAAGAAGCTCAACGAAGCCAAGGCCAAGGCTGAAGCCGCTCGCGCTGCCGCCAAGTAATCTGCACTGCAGATGCCAAAAGGGCCGCTTTTGCGGCCCTTTTCCATTCTGCTTGATTCAGGTAATTATTCCTGCGCTCTGGGCCTGAGCCCTGCCGCCTTGCGAATCGGCTCCAGCAGCTCGCTCAGCCCGTTGTGGTCCAGCTCATGCATTAACGCAATCAAGCGACCCAGGTCGCCCTTGGGAAAGCCCTCGCGGGCAAACCAGTTGAGATAGTTGCCGGGCAGATCCGCAATCAGACGACCCTTGTATTTGCCATAAGGCATTTGCACACGCACCAGGCGCTCCAGCGTTTCGGGGTTCATGACAGGTGGACTCAGTTCAGAAATGCAAAACTTTGAATAAAAAACGACGTTCTTATAACCAAATAAGAAAAATGTACTTCCGGCCTCGGCGCGCCGCACTAGACTATGCACCTTACTTCACCGCGGCCTGCAAAAGGCCAAGGGATTTGTTGCAACTTGCTGAAGAAGGTCTGAACCCATGTTGAAGAAAGCTCTCTCTGCTATCGCTATTGCCACTCTGGCACTGTCGGCTCAGGCCGCTGATGTGCTCAAGATCGGTGCCACGGCAGTGCCTCACGCAGAAATCCTGAACCACATCAAGCCCGCACTGAAGGCTCAGGGCATTGATCTGGAAATCAAGGAGTTCAGCGACTACGTGCAGCCCAACGCCGCCGTGGAAGACAAGCAGCTGGACGCCAACTTCTTCCAGCACCAGCCCTATCTGGATACCTACAACAAAGACCGCAAGACCTCGCTGGTGGCCGTACCCAATGGCAAGGTACATGTGGAGCCCTTTGGCGCCTACTCCAGCAAGATCAAGAACATCAAGGATCTGAAGAATGGCGCAACAGTCGCCATCCCCAACGACCCCTCCAACGGCGGCCGCGCTCTGATTTTGCTGGCCAAGCATGGCCTGATCGAGCTCAAGGACCCAAAGAGCCTGACGCCTACCCCGCTGGAAATCGTCAAGAACCCCAAGAAGCTGAAGTTCAAGGAACTGGAAGCCCCTCTGCTGCCCCGCTCACTGGCTGACGTCGACCTGGCTCTGATCAACACCAACTATGCCATCGAAGCCAAGCTGAACCCCACCAAGGATGCGCTGTTCATCGAAGGTGCTGATTCGCCCTACACCAACATCGTGGTAGCCCGTAAGGATCGCGCAGGCGGTGCTGACATCGCCAAGCTGATGAGCGTTCTGCACTCTGCTGACACCAAGAAGTTCATTCAGGAAAAGTACAAGGGTGCGGTCGTTCCTGCCTTCTGATTGATGCCTCTTGTGCGCTACTAATGCGCATGCCCCATCAAAAAGCGCTGCAGATGCAGCGCTTTTTGCTTTCTGGCGAATAGCTCTTTATTTGATAGCTTCTATCGATTTATACATAAGCGCCACAAGCACTTTTCGCTTGAAATTTCAGGCCGACGGACCGGGCACCGAGTGCAGCAACACGGCCGTCTCGCCATCACCGTTGACGCTTTCCAGCTGCACGCCAAAGCCCCACAGGCGGGCCACGTGTTTCAGCACTTCCTGCGTATCGTCCGCAAGCGGCCGCCCTTGGTACTGGGTGTGGCGCAGCGTCAGGCAGCGGTCGCCGCGCAGGTTTACGTTCCAGACCTGAATATTGGGCTCGCGCGTACCCAGATCGTATTGCTGTGACAGCAGCTGGCGCAGTTGCCGGTAGCCGTCTTCATCATGGATGGCACTGACCAGCACTTCACGCTCATCAGGGTCGTCGTGCAGGGAAAACATGCGCATCTCGCGCATCAGATGCGGGCTCAGAAACTGGCCGACAAAGCTTTCATCCTTGTAATTGCGCATGGCGTGGTGCAGCGCAGGCAGCCAGGGCGTCCCCGCCAGATCGGGGAACCAGCGGCGGTCTTCCTCCGTCGGGTTTTCGCAGATGCGCCGAATGTCGCGGTACATCGCAAAGCCCAGCGCATAGGGGTTGATGCCGCTAAAGGCTCTGTGCCCGGCTGGCGGCTGATAGATCACATTGGTGTGCGATGACAGCCATTCAATCATCACACCATCGGTCAGCCAGCCCTCGTCATACAGGGTGTTGAGCAAGGTGTAGTGCCAGAAAGTGGCCCAGCCCTCATTCATCACCTGGGTCTGGCGCTGCGGGTAAAAGTACTGTGCAATCTTGCGCACGATGCGCAAAATCTCGCGCTGCCAGGGTTCGAGCAATGGAGCATTCTTCTCGATGAAGTAGAGAATATTTTCCTCGGGCTCCTTGGGGAAGCGCTCATTGTTCTGGGCCGCACTGTCCTTGTCTTTGCGCGTCGGCAGGGTCCGCCACAGCACGTTGACTTGCTGCTGCACATAGGCCTCGCGCTCCTCGCGCTCGGCGCGTTCGCGGGCGAGACTTTTGTTAGAGGGGCGGCAATAGCGGTCCACCCCGAAGTTGGACAGGGCGTGGCAAGAGTCGAGCAACTGCTCGACGGTATCCAGCCCGTAACGTTCCTCGCACTGGCTTACGTAGTCGCGTGCATAGACCAGGTAATCGATGATGCTGCCCGCGTCAGACCACATGCGAAACAGGTAGTTGTTCTTGAAAAAGCTGTTGTGTCCGTAGGCTGCATGCGCAATCACCAGCGCCTGCATGGCCGTACTGTTTTCCTCCATCAAATAGCTGATGCAGGGGTTGGCGTTGATGACGATCTCGTATGCTAGGCCCATATTGCCGCGGCGATAGCGGCGCTCTGTTGCCAGAAACTCCTTGCCATAGCTCCAGTGCCGGTAGTTGACGGGCATACCCACGCTGGCATAGGCATCCATCATCTGCTCGGCCGTGATGATCTCCAGCTGGTTGGGATACGTGTCCAGCCCATAACGCTGGGCTGCCGCTGCAATGGCTGCGTGGTATTGCTCAATCAGCTCAAACGTCCAGTCGCTTGGGTCAGGCAGCGGACTGGCCGGGCGCTTCGCCGCCATCAACGGAGCCTGCGGCACATCGCGCGGCCGCTCACCCTGAGTGGCCTGATTCCAGGCTTTTCTGCTGGCACTGGGGTCCAGTGCCGGGTAGAGAGTGAGGTTCATACCGATACCCCATCCTTCTTGAAAAGATCACGAAACACTGGGTAGATCTCACTGGCTTCAGAAACCTTGCGCATGGCGAAATGCGGGAACAGCGGCAGCAGGCGGCTGTATTCTTCCCACAAACTTTGCTCGTCCCGCACCACTTGCAGGTACGCAAAGTAGCGCACTTGCGGCAAGATTTTGTCGGCCAGAATGGTGCGGCAGTTGCCGCCGTCATCGCTGAAGTTGTCACCATCGCTGGCTTGCGCCACGTAGATGTTCCAGTCGTTAACCGGGTAGCGAGCCTTGATGATCTGGTCAAGCAACACCAGCGCGCTGCTGACCACCGTGCCGCCGCTTTCGGTGGAGTGAAAAAACTCTTCTTCACTCACCTCGGCCGCCTTAGTGTGGTGACGGATAAAGACGATTTCAATTTTCTCGTAATGCCGCGTGAGAAACAGGTACAGCAGAATGAAGAAGCGTTTTGACAGTTCTTTGCGCTCCTGATCCATGGATCCAGACACATCCATCACGCAAAACATCACGGCCTGGCTATTAGGCACCGGCACCTTGGTGCGGTTGCGAAAGCGCAGATCAAGCTGCTCCAGAAACGGCACCTTGCTCACCCGCTCACGCAGGGCATCAATACGCTGCTGCAACTCGGCCACGGCCTCGCTGGTGCCATCGTCCTGATCAAGCAGGGCTTCCAGCTCTGCCTCCAGCGCCTTGATTTCACGATGCGGGGCCTTGGTCAAGGCAATGCGCCGCCCCAGGGCACCGCGCATGGTGCGCACCAAAGCCAGATTGCTGGGCGTTCCGTCATGGCTGTAGCCAGCGCGGCGCGACTTGTATTGAAGGGTGTTGCCGATGTGGTTGCGCAACAGGCGCGGCAGGGCCAAGTCTTCAAAAAAGAGTTCCATGAACTCTTCCTTGGTCAGGGTGAAAGTGAAATCGTCCTGGCCCTCACCGCTATCGCTGGCCTGCGAGCCAGAGCCGCCCTCGCCACTGGGCGGCCGCGCAATACGGTCGCCGCGCACATGCTCGCGGTTACCAGGCAGCACTACATCCCGGACACCACCCTGACCGTGGTGGAAAACAGGCTCCTTGATATCTTTTTTAGGGATGGTGATGTTTTCCGCCTGATCGATATGACGGATGTCACGTGAGGACACGGCTTTACGCACCGCCTCCGCGATCTGCTCCTTGAAACGCCGCACAAAACGCTCGCGGTTGCCCACCGATTTGTTCTTGCCTGCGAGCCTGCGGTCGATGATATGCAGTGCCATCTATGCTCCCATCTTCAGGGGCTGAACTCAACCCTTTTGCCGGCGGCCGTGGGGCAACAAGCGTCCACGGGCCACCGGCACCTATGTCAGCTGCTCTTGCGTACGCGCAGATACCACTCGCACAGCAGGCGCACCTGCTTGGGCGTGTAGCCCTTGGCTTCCATGCGAGTGACAAAGTCTTCATGCTTGCGCGCATCTTCAGCGCTGGCCTTGGCGTTGAAGCTGATGACGGGCAGCAGCTCCTCGGTGTTGGAGAACATTTTTTTCTCGATCACCACACGCAGCTTTTCGTAGCTGGTCCAGCTCGGGTTCTTGCCTTGATTGTTGGCACGCGCCCGCAGCACGAAGTTGACGATCTCGTTGCGGAAGTCCTTGGGGTTGGCGATGCCAGCGGGCTTTTCCACCTTCTCCAGTTCCGCATTGAGCGCGCTGCGGTCAAACACCTCACCGGTATCCGTGTCGCGGTATTCGCTGTCCTGAATCCAGTAATCAGCGTAGGTGACGTAGCGGTCAAAAATATTCTGGCCGTACTCGCTGTAGCTCTCCAGATACGCGGTCTGGATTTCTTTGCCAATAAATTCGGCATAGCGCTGAGACAGAAACTCCTTGATGAAGCCTATGTATTTGGTCTCCAGCTCGGCAGAGAACTGCTCGCGCTCAATCTGCCGCTCCAGCACATACATCAGGTGTACGGGGTTGGCCGCGACTTCTGTGCTGTCGTAGTTGAAGACCTTGGCCAGAATCTTGAAGGCAAAGCGCGTGGAGATGCCTTCCATGCCCTCATCCACCCCGGCGTAATCGCGGTATTCCTGATAGCTCTTGGCGCGCGGGTCGGTGTCCTTCAAGCTGTCGCCGTCATAAACCTGCATCTTGCTGAAAATGCTGGAATTCTCAGGCTCCTTCAGCCGCGTGAGCACGGAGAACTGCGCCATCATCTTGAGCGTGCCGGGCGCGCAGATCGCATTGGCCAGCGACGACTCACGAATCAGCTTTTCGTAGATCCTGACCTCTTCGCTCACGCGCAGGCAATAAGGCACCTTGACTATGTAGATACGGTCAAGAAACGCTTCGTTGTTCTTGTTGTTGCGAAAGGCCTTCCACTCGCTTTCATTGCTGTGCGCCAGAACCACGCCATCAAACGGAATCGCGCCAAAACCTTCTGTGCCTTTGTAATTGCCTTCCTGCGTGGCCGTCAGCAAAGGGTGCAGCACCTTGATGGGGGCTTTGAACATTTCCACAAACTCCAGCAAGCCTTGGTTAGCCAGGCACAGGCCGCCCGAGTAGCTGTAGGCGTCGGTATCGTCCTGCGAGAAATTTTCAAGCTTGCGAATATCGACCTTGCCCACAAGACTTGAGATGTCCTGATTGTTCTCATCGCCCGGCTCGGTTTTGGCAATGCCGATCTGCTTGAGGATGCTGGGGTAGCGCTTGACGACGCGGAACTGGCGAATATCGCCGCCAAACTCTTCGAGTCGCTTGACCGCCCAGGGAGAGAGCACATGCTGCAGGCTGCGCCGGGGGATGCCGAATTCTTCTTCCAGCACCGGCCCGTCTTCCACCATGTCAAACAGGCCCAGTGGCGACTCGTTCACAGGCGAGCCCTTGAGCGCGAAAAACGGCCCTTTTTGCATCAGGTATTTGAGGCGCTCTGCAATCGAGCTTTTACCGCCGCCGACCGGGCCCAGCAGATAGAGAATTTGCTTGCGCTCTTCCAGACCTTGCGCGGCGTGACGGAAGAAGCTGACCACCTGCTCGATGGCGTCTTCCATGCCGTAGAACTCTGAGAACGCGGGGTAGCGGCGGATGACCTTGTTGGCAAACAGGCGGGACAGTAGTGGATCGTTGCGAGTGTCTACCATCTCGGGCTCGCCGATGACCATCAACATGCGTTGCGCAGCGCTTGCATAAGCCATCGGATCGCGCTGGCAAAGAGCCAGATACTCATCCAGAGACATTTCTTCTTCACGCATGCGGACATAGCGTGCTGCGGAATTGCTGATGACATCCATATGACCTCCCGTGGCGACACCAGGGCTCGAATTAGTGCCGCTGAGTTGCAAGGCATTCGTTACCGTGTGATCTCGTTGTAGCACCTCGCTACGGTTTTGAACAGACCAAGAATCCTACAAATACGCAGTCCCCACGACAGCAAATACCGCAAAGCGGATAGCGCAAAAATCGCTCAAGAAATGCGTCTGAATTGCGTGCAAAAAACGTCTGCCGGCTACTGCCTTTTTGCACCCTATCTGCGCGTCAGACTTCACAAATTTGATGCGTCAAAGGACATCTAAAAGCAAGCTTCTCAAGTCGCTTTTGACGCCCAGGAAAAACGCTGCCAAGGAAGCCTTTTGAATCATTGCAGCTACTGAAAAATGAGCTTTCAGCGCAAGTAATGAGGGTTTTTCACTATGAAAATTTATGCAAAGCCTTGGTTAGCAAGCGCTTGCAGCATCTCTTTTCATAGCGCGCTCACTCGGCTTTCATTCAATTTGAAGTGATAGCAACGACGTCAGGCTCAGGCGTTTTGCTGGCCGGGCGCGTCATCGCGCTACCCATGGCAGCGGCCATGATGCAACCGATGGCAGACCACTGCGTGAGTGTCAAATTTTCGCTAAGTAGCAGCATGCCCATGAATGCGGCAATGGCGGGCTCAGTCGCAAGTGCAATGCCAAAAGTTGCTGGAGGCAAGCGGCGCAAGGCCAGCATCTCCAGCGTGTAAGGCAAGGCGCTTGAGATGGCAGCCACCATCAACCCAAAAAGCAAGATGGATGGTGTGAGCAGCTTGGTACCGGCCTCCGCCACACCAAACGGCACCACGACCAATGCTGCGCACAGCAGGCCCAGCGATACGGCCTGCCCACTGGGGATGCTGCCCAGACGACGGCCCAGCACAATGTAAAGCGCCCAGCACACCGCAGCCCCCAAAGCGCAGGCGATACCCACGGGAGACAGGTTCAGGCCAGCGGTCTTGCCACCCAGGGGCAGAATCAATGCCAGGCCCACAATCGCCAGCGCCAGCCAGACAAAATCAACCGCTCGGCGCGAGTAGTAAATGGCGACGGCCAGCGGGCCGGAGAACTCTATGGCCACCGCTATGCCAAACGGAATATCGCGCAGCGCCATGTAGAACAGAAGATTCATGCAGCCCAGCGCCACGCCAAAAGCCAGCAGAGACTTGGCTTGCTGGCGGTTCAGCGGCCAGCGCCATGGCCGCCAGATGCACACCAGCATCAGCGCCGCAAAACCTACGCGCAGCGCCGAGGTGCCCTGCGCGCCAATGACAGGAAACAGCTGCTTTGCCAGCGACGTACCCAAGCCTAGCGCGGTGACCGAGCCCAACACGGCCAGCACAGGCCACCAATGATTCCAGCTGTTTTTTGACATAGGTGCGTACGATATTGCATAGCCCTCGCGAAATTCGCTCGTTTTGCCACTGCAATTTGCAAGTTTCACTCTCATCTCGACCAACGCCATGCCCGCTGCCGACCTCGACTCTTTTGACCGCGCCATTCTGGCCCTGCTGCAGCAAGATAACCTCATGCCCCAGCGCATGATTGCCGAGCACATCAGCCTGTCGGCACCCGCCGTGCAGCGGCGCATCAAGCGCCTGCAAGAGACGGGCGTAATTGCCGCCAACGTTGCCGTGCTGGAACCCATCAAGACTGGCCGCACGCTGACTGCCATCATCACCGTGCAACTGGTCAACGACAGACCCGATCTGTCGCGCGACTTCAGGGCGCGTATTGCCCACGAAGCGGCTGTGCAGCAATGCTTTTATGTGACAGGCGAGACCGACTACATCCTCGTTGTGACGGCAACCGATATGGATGACTATCAAGCCATCTGCAAGCGGCTGTTTGAGGGCGACGAAAACATTCGTCGCTTCAGCACCTCCATTGCGCTGGAGCGCATCAAAACAGGATTGCAGCTACCCATATGAGCACCCGGCGATTGAGCAGGTTTGATGCAAAACACTGCTACGCAACAGCCTCCGCATGAGCACTGGCAGTTTATGAAACAAAATGCAACAATCATCAGCAACAGACTCGCTGCCTGCGAGCTGTCCCTGAAAGCCCATGCCCAAGGAGAAACGATGAATACCTCTACCGCGACATCGCCTGAAATGGCGACTCTGGTTGCAGACCGCACGCTGGACAAATACGCCAAGGATTACTTTCCCCGGCGCGAGCAGGTGACGATTTCGTTTCGCGGAGATATTGCTGAAAAGCACAGCTACGACAAGATTCGCCCCCTATCTGAAGCCCAGCGCCACGACAAGCACATTGTGGTGATTGAAGGACTGAGCCAGAAAAAAGGCACGACTGCGCTGTACCGCATCGAGTGCAACAGCTGGAACCTGATTGAAGCCGTGGGTCTGTGGGAACAGCCGGCCTGAAATTTGAGCTGTAGAGCCTTTAAACGGCGCTATCAGACTTGCATCGCCAGAGCGCTGCCTGCCACCCACCACGCCAGGCTCAGCATCATCAAAGCCGTCACCCCATCCATGATGCGCCAGGCCTTGGGGTTCGCAAACAAATGCTTCATGCGGCGGCCCGCAAAGGCCAGCATCACAAACCAGCTCAAGCTGGCGCAGGCCGCACCCAGCACGTAGGACCATCGGTCCACCCCTTCCTGGCGTGCGCCGATGGAGCCTGCGAGCAGCACCGTATCAAGGTAGACATGCGGGTTGAGCAAGGTCAACGCGACCAGCACGGCCAGCACATTTCTCAGGCTACGCGACTCTGCCTTGCCTGACGGGCTTTGCAAATTCACATCTGGCGCGGCATACATGCGCCACAGCGCAAACAGGCCATACAGCAGCAAAAATGCTGCCCCGCCCAGCGTGAGGTAACGCGACAGCTCAGGGTAGCTTTGCAGCATTTGCGACATGCCAGCCACACCCAGCACAACCAGCAGAACATCGCTGGTCACACACCATGCCACGCAGGCGCGTACATGCTCGCCCTGCACTGCCTGGCGCAGCACATAGAGATTCTGGGCCCCGATGGAGATGATGAGCGAGGCCAGAACGGTGAACCCGGCCAGCCATGATGATGAGAAATTGGCAGCAAACATGGCGCGAATTATCGATAGCACCATCAATTAAGTAAAATTACATTTCTTCAGCCATATTAAGAATATCTAATGCTTGATTACGCCGGATTGGAAGCCTTGTCAGCCGTGGTGCGCGAAGGCAGCTTTGAGCGGGCTGCGCACAAGCTGCACATCTCGCCATCGGCTGTTTCTCAGCGCATCAAGCTGCTGGAAGAGCGCGTGGGTCAGGCACTGGTACTGCGCGGCCAGCCCTGCACAGGCACCGAGGCGGGACGACGCCTGTGCCTGCATGTGGAGCAGGTGGCTTTGCTTGAAAACGATTTGCGCCGCAAAAACCCGGCACTGATTCCCGAAGGGCAGGCATCTCTGCCCTCCATCAAGCTGGCGGTGAATGCCGATTCGCTCTCCACCTGGTTCATGGATGCCATGGCTGCCTTCACGCAGAACGGCAACGAGCTGCTGGACATCAGCATTGATGATCAGGACCACACGGCCAAGCGTCTCAAGGAAGGCGAAGTCATGGCCGCCGTGACCGCGACGGCTGCCCCTATCACCGGCTGCAACACCTGGCCGCTGGGCAGCATGCGCTATATCGCGGTAGCCAGCCCAGGCTTTGTGCGCGAGCACCTGCAAGGCAGCATCACACCCCAAGAGATAGCCCGCACACCTATCATGTGCTACGACCGCAAAGACAGCCTGCAAGACCAGTGGTTGCATAGTGTGGGCGTTGATGGGCGGCGCAACAGTGCCCGCCACTTTCTACCCTCCAACCAGGGCTATACGCGCGCCTGCCAGCTGGGCATGGGCTGGGGCATACACCCCGCTGCACTTATTGAAGCACAGCTGGCCGATGGCAGTCTGGTCGAGCTGCTGCCCGGCAACGACCTCTATATTCCCATGTACTGGTGCCATACCCGCAGCGCCCAGAACAGTCTTCAGCGGCTGACGGACTGCGTGATTCAGGCAGCTGCGACTTACCTGGAGCCGGTGAAGAATTCTCTAAAACAATAGCAGCCTGCGCTTGCCTGATGAGCGCTAGAGGCCTTTTCTACGCAAATCAGGACTTCTGATCGCCGGTCACCTTACGGGCCGCAGCCTTGGCCTGACTGAGCACGTGAAAGTCCAGAATACGGGTGGCCATGATGGTTTCCCACAGGAAACAGCACAGCGCCAGCACAAACGCCAGCACGCCCAGCAAAAAGCTGAGCACGGCATAGCTTTGGCCGCTGAAGCCATAAGCCTGACCCACAAACAGCAACACAATGGTCAGCCCAATGCACATGCCGCACATAGTCAGCAGCGCAATAGACACATTGGCCAGTCGGCCGCGCTCGCGCAGGTAATGCAGCTCGGTCAGGCTGCGGGCAATCAGCTCATGATCGGTAGCAGTGCGCAAGCTCTCTTCGAGCTTGCGCGCGCGGTCAATGATGCGGGCCAGCCGCCCTGCAACAGAGCCGATCATGCCGGCCACGGCGGTCAAAAAGAATACCGGCGCCACAGCAAGCTGAATGCTGTGGGTAACGGTCTGGGCGTCGATGGACCAGATGCTCATGGCGTCCTCAAAATCAGGGCATGAAAAAAGCTTGATGACGCTATTTTCCACGCTAAAAGTCAGCATTGCTTTGACTTTCGCCGCAATAAATTACACGATCCGGCGATCACATCCAAGCGCCTGAAGCGCCCTCTTTGACCTGGCGCAGCCCGCTGGTGCCGCCACTTTGACCCAGCACAAAGCCGCCAGCACGCATAGCCGCCATAGTCCCTACAACGTTTAACGCATCCATTCAGGAGGGCCGCATGAAGCTGATGATCGACCTATTTTCCACCGACTATGGGCTGATGAGCCTTGCCGTGATTGTGCTGATCCTCGTCATGGCGGTTTTCTTCATCCGGCTCTTTATGGGGAAGATGAAAACCATTGCTGCTGAAGCGCTTGAATAATCAAATTTCATAGCTTTTCACGCAATACCTGCCTGCGGTTATCGGCGATAAGGCATAAAAAAGGCCAGATCATTGATCTGGCCTTTTTGCTTGAAGCTCTCGCTACTCCTCTCGCGACTCAATAGTGCGGGGGCAACTCATCGCGCAGGTTGTGCGAGGGGCCTGCGCCGCCTTCTGGTGCCTGACGCTTGAGCTCGCGCACCTCGTTGATCAGCGCATCAATTTGCTGCTGCTGACGATAGATCGTCATATTGAGCTGCTCCAGCAAATCTTCGGAATAGCTGGCCTTGATCTCCAGCTCCATGATTCGCTCTTGCATCGCTGCTTGCATGGCTTCGTTGACGTCGCTCATGCCTTCAGCGCCTTGGCCAGGCGGGCAACGCCCTCAAGAATTTTGTCTTCATCTGCTGTGGCAAACGAGAGGCGGAAGGTGGCGTTATCGGCATTCTGCGCAAAGAATGGTGCGCCCGGCACAAAGGCCACGCCTTCGGCAATCGCCTTCTTGGCCAGCACGCCGGCATCGGCCAGTTGACCGCGCGCGCCTGTCAGTCGCACCCACATGAACAAACCGCCCTCGGGCTGAACAAACGAGACGGCATCACCCAGTTGCTCGCACAACGCATCGCCCATGGCCTTGGCCCGCTTGGCATAAACCTCGCGCACATGGGCCAGGGTCTTGGGCATGACACCACTCTTGAGGTATTGGGCGGCTGTGGCCTGCGCAAAGGTGCTGGTGTGGGCATCACTGAACTGCTTGCACATGACGGCGCGGGCCAGCAGCTCTGGATGGGCAATCAGCCAGCCAATGCGCAGACCGGGGCTGAGCACCTTGGAAAGTGAGCCGCAATGGGCTAGCAATTCACGGCTTCCGGGCACTTCGCGGCTCAGCGATATCAGGCTAGCGGGAGGCGCTTTGTCAAAGTACAGATCGCCATAGGGGTCGTCTTCCACCACCAGAGTCTGGTACTTGACGGCCAGCTCCAGCACCTTTTTGCGGCGCTCAAGGCTCAGCATGGCACCGCTGGGGTTGCCAAAGGTAGGGATCAAATAGACCAGCTTGGGCTTGTGCTCGGCAATCAGCGCTTCCAGCTCATCGGTCTTGACGCCATGCTCGTCCACAGGGGCAGAGATCACTTCTGCGCCATAGAGGCGAAAACACTGAATAGTGGCCAGAAAGGTCGGGCCTTCAACGATGACCTTGTCACCCTCATCCAGCATGGTCTTGCCCAGCAAGTCCAGCGCCTGCTGGCTGCCGGTGGTGACGATGAGCTGCTCAGGGGCCACATCCGCCACGCCCTTGCTGGTCATGAATGCAGACAACTGCTCACGCAGCGGCTGGTAGCCCTCAGTCGCACCGTACTGCAACGCAGCGCCCGCTTCTTCCTGCAGCGCCTTGGCCGAAGCGGCGCTGATGCCCGCCACATCAAACATGGCGCTATCCGGAAAACCGCCCGCAAAACTGATGATGCCGGGCTTGCCCAGCAGCTTGAACAGTTCACGGATCGCAGAGGTTTCTACGTTATCGAGTCGTTTGGCAAATTGCATACGGTTTTTTGGTTAAAGCGCTGAAGAAATAACGTCGCTGCTTGAGCGGCAGGCACCCATTGTGGCGCGGCAAACGCTTCAGAGGGGAGAAGTGGCTTTTTGTAGGAGGTATTCCTAGTGCTTAGTAATCAACATCCTACCAATAATTGAATATTGATAGTAAATGTTAATTATGCATAACTTGGTGTCTCAAACTTTGAATTGGACAGTGCCCGAGCACTGCAAAGAACATACGCCTACCGGCCAACGAGTTGCAGAGTCAACGGACTTTTTAATTTTTTCGAGATGGAGGATTTATGCGTACCACTACCTTTACCAGTAAGGCCTTGTATGCCTCGATCACTGGCAAGACCCCAACAGCCCTGCGCAGCCTGTGCGCAGTGGCATTGGTTGCCAGCCTGGCGGCCTGCAGCTCCAGTGGCTCGCTGCGCAGCGACCTTAGCCCTGATGGCACCGGTGGCGGCGACGTCGTCGCCGGTGGAGGCACAGGTGGTGGTACCGGCGGAGGCACAGGTGGCGGGACTGGTGGCGGGACTGGTGGAGGCACAGGTGGCGGTACCGGCGGAGGCACAGGCACAGGTGGTGGAAACAACGGCGGCGGTGGAACAGTCAATCCTCCCGTCGCTGGCGGCCCTCTCGCCCCGGTTCGTGACACAGTGGCTGATGTGACTGGCGCTGTCTCCGGCACCACGGGAGTCATCAGTGACGTCAACACCATCGTGACTTCTGCCCTGGGCACCGCCACCAACGGCACACCGCTGAGCGGCATTGCACAGCCTGCCAGCGGCATCCTTGGCAACGTCAACAACGCGCTCAACAGCGTGAACGGCGGCGTGAGCGCAGGTCTTGGTCAGATCGGCAAAACGACCAACCCCATCGGAGACACCTTGAAAGGCGTGGCTCCAGCAGTGGGCTTTCTCGGCGCCGCCGTCGGCTCAGCAGGCAAGACCGTCAGCGCACTGGACAAGCCTCAACTCGGTTTGGTCGGTGATGTCGCAGGTCTGGCAGGCGGCGCCGTACAGGTTCTGGGTGTAACCGTCTCCGGCGTCGAGGGTACGGTGGCCAACCTGACCAACAGCCAACTGGTCTCGGGTCTGACCTCTCAAGTCAGCCAGGTCGCGACACCCGTGCTGAGCACTCTTATTGGAACCACGCAGAATCTGGTTCAGACCACCGGCCTTGCCCAGCCTGTGAACAGCTTGCTTGGCACCGTGGGGGGCGTAGTCAACCATGTAGGGGCTAGCGTCGCCAGTACAGGCGTTCCCGTGGTGATGCCTCTGGGCGGTGTTGTTTCAGGTGTCGGCCAGACAGTGGCAAGTCTGGGAGGCGTCGTGTCAGGCACGCCAAACGGCTCCACAGCCAACGGCGGCCTGCTGGGCGGTGTGCTTGGCAACGTCACAGGAGGCACCGGCGGATCAGGCAACCCTGTCGGAGGACTGCTTGGTACAGTCACTGGCGTGGTCGGCGGAGTCACCGGTGGAGTGGGCGGTGGCACGCATGGCGGGGCCGGAGGCCCTATCGCCGGCGCTGGCAACCTGGTAGGCGGGGTACTGGGCACAGTCACCGGGGTGGTGGGCGGTGTCGCGGGAGGAGTCACTGGTGGTGCCAACGGTAGCCCTGGTGGGCCCGTCGCGGGTGCAGGCAACTTGGTCGGCGGCGTAGTGAGTGGCGTCACAGGTCTGGTCGGTGGCGTCCTTGGCGGCGTCACGAATGCGGCTGGCGGTACCAGCGCCGGTGTAGCAGGCGGAGCCGCTGCGGCAGGATCGGGCGGCCTGCTGGGTGGTCTGCTCGGCGGCAATCTGGCCCTAGGCCTGGGCGGTGGCGCTGTCGCCAGCAACAAGTAAAAAACCGATGGTGGTGTCAGCGCTTCACCACTTCGCTTTCTGAATCAAGCCCGCCTTTCGGCGGGTTTTTTAACGACAACCCTCATACCCAATTTCAGGTATGCAGGGAACAATAAACACCATTAAAACTACCAGCACGCCCGTGCAAACCAGAGGTTTGCACTTGATACGAGACTTGATACGAGGTGCGAAGCCGCAGCAGTACAACAGTACGACCAAGCCAAGCAGCAACGCATCAAAGGCAGCGTTGGCAGATCCAGAAAAAGAACAGGAGGGACTTTTGCACTCAAGAACAATGAAGCCGCGCCATCTCGGCCACTTAATTCCGGCTTTCGCCTTTGTCGCGTGGGCACCTCTGGCCTCGGCACAGCTGAGCGGCAACCCACTCAACAGCCTGCCCCAGACCCCAGAATCCGCAAAGCATCTGCAGGCTGCACCCAAGCCGGTACAAGTACAGCTTGAAAAGCCTCAGCCCAGTCCGCAAGACATCACCAGCGTTCAGGTCGCTGTACGCGGAGTGAATGTTCAGGGCAGCACCGCCATCCCGTTTGAAGAGGTCAGCGCGCTTTTCACGCCCTTCATCAACGGCACACATACGGTGGGCGAGCTGAACACGGCTACCCAGAAAGTCAGTGAGCTCTATCAGCGCCACGGCTATGCGCTGTCCTTCGCCTACCTGCCACCGCAAGACTTCGCCAACGGCGCAGTGCAGGTGATGGTGGTGGAAGGCTTTGTGCAAAGCCTGAATCTGGAAGGCAACTTTGGCCGCTCCGAAGAGTTGATTCGTGAACTCGCCCAGCCCCTGCTCAATGAGCGGCCACTGACGACCAAGACCTTTCAGCACCAGACCCAGTTGATGGCGCGCCTGCCAGGCGTGCAGATCACCGCCTCGGCAAGCCTACCCTCCACCACGGATGGAGCCGTGCCTCTGATCATCAAGTCCAAGCACAAACCCATAGCCGTCACCATCGGCGGCGAGGCGCGCAAACCTACCCCACGCCTTATCGCATCGGTCACTCTCAATGACCCTTTGTGGGCTGGCAGCCAGCTTCAGGCTTCGGCCATGCTGCAAAACCCCGACAAGGAGCGGTTCGGCTCCATTGGCTTTACCCAGCAATTGACGCCCCAAGGGACTCAGGCACGCGTCAGCTATTCCGACTATCGCAGCTTCAATCCGCCGGCCACACGAATTCCGGGCATTGATGATCTGACACAGCAGCGCAAGCTCGACTTCAATATCAGCCACCCCTGGATATTGAGCAACACCACTCAGCTGAGCACCACCGCAGGTCTGTATGCCATCAACTACAGCCGCGAGCTAGCCGACAGCCAGGCATCGCTGCTGCGAGAGGAAAAGGTTCGCACGCTCTATGCACAAATGGCCTGGGCATCTTTTGGGAAGAGCATGACACGCTCGGCATCCATATTGCTGGCCCACGGGCTGGACAGCATGGGAGCCTATAAAAATACCGACCTGCTCGTCGGCAGCCAGATTTACCAAGTCACCAACCCCGCCAAGCTGGACTTCACCCGCGTGAGCGCTGACTACGCCCAGCGCCACCGCTTTGCCAACAAGATGGGAGCAGCCTTTGCAGTCGGCGGCCAATACAGCGCTGATGTACTTCCAATCCCTGAAAAAATCTCCTTCGGCTCCACCCGCTTTGGCCGTGGCTATCAGGCCGGTGAGTTCTCGGGTGATTCGGGCCTGGGTGCCAGTGCCGAGCTGAACTACCAGCTCCCCATCAACCAGCCCTGGATCAAATCTGCCGAGCCATACCTGCTTTATGAATGGGCTCGCACGCACCAGCAAACCAGTGGCATCAGCGGCAACACGCTGCGCTCGGTCAGCCTGGGGCTGCGGGTGTCCGACAACCGTTATTACGCCCTGGATGTCGCCATGAGCAAGCCGCAGGGCGACAGCTCCATTAACAACCCCAGCCGCAAGCTGCGCTACAGCCTGGTGCTGAGCTACAACCTCGACCCGTAAGCCGCTCTGCAAGATGCATTCAAGCCAGGCCGCTGCCCGCCGCAGCGGCTTTTCTTTTTCAAGCTCCGCCCACGGCAAGCCACAATAGCGCCATGAAAAAAAGCGATATCGAGCCGTTTTTTGCCGTGCTCAAGGCCGCCAACCCCACGCCGCAAACCGAGCTGGAATACACCACGGTGTTTGAACTGCTGACTGCCGTGCTGCTCTCCGCACAGGCCACCGATGTGGGCGTGAATAAAGCCACGCGCAAGCTCTTTCCCGTTGCCAACACACCGCAGGCTATTTTGGATCTAGGGCTGGAAGGGCTTGAGAGCTATATCAAGACCATCGGCCTGTACCGCAGCAAGGCCAAGCACTTGATGGAAACCTGCCGCATGCTGGTCGAGTTGCATGACAGCAAGGTTCCGGACAACCGCGAAGCGCTGGAAGCTCTGCCCGGCGTGGGCCGCAAGACGGCCAATGTGGTGCTCAACGTGGCCTTTGGCCAGCCCACCATGGCGGTGGACACGCATATCTTTCGCGTGAGCAACCGCACAGGGCTGGCACCCGGCAAGAACCCGCTGGAAGTAGAAAAGCAGTTGCTCAAGCGCGTGCCCGACGACTACGCCGTCGACTCGCACCACTGGCTGATTTTGCTAGGCCGCTACGTCTGCCAGGCCCGCAAGCCGCGCTGCTGGGAATGTGTGGCATCGCCCTACTGCGACTTCTCACCCAAGACGCCTGCACCCACGGCAGGAAAAAATAGCTAAAAATGCCGATAGCGCTTACAGATAAAGCGCTAGCAGCTATTCTTTTTAAAGTACCAGTCAGCTCTTGGTACTGACGCCAGCCGACTCAAAGCTGGCCATTTCATTAAGCATGGTGCAGGCCGACATCAGCAGCGGCCAAGCCAGCGCCGCGCCTGAACCCTCACCCAAGCGCAGTTGCCAGTCCAGCATGGGCTGGGCCTGCAAATGGGCCAGCATGCGGGTGTGGCCCGGCTCGCCCGAGCGATGGGCATACACACAGCGCTGCAGCACATGGGGTTGCAGACGACTGGCCACCAGCACGGCGGCGGTGGTGATAAAGCCATCCACCACAATCACGCGGCGCTCAGCGGCGGCCTGCAGCACGGCGCCAGTCATGGTGGCAATTTCCAGCCCACCCATGGCCGCCAGCACAGCCAAAGGCTCCTGCACACCCGCATGAAAGTCCAGTACCTGCTTGAGCACGGCAATCTTGCGCAGCAATCCCTCGCTGGAGAGGCCCGTGCCCACGCCCGTCACCGTCTCAATCGATTCGCCGCACAAGCGCGCTAACAAAAGCGATGCGCTGGAGGTATTGGCAATGCCCATCTCACCCAGCAGCAATGCATTGCCGGGCAGTTTTTTGACCAGCTCAGTGCCATTGCGCAAAGCCATGGCGCATTGCAGCTCTGTCATGGCCGGGCCTTGGCTGCAGTCAGCCGTGCCATAGGCCACTTTGCGCCGCCACAGGCGCGGCTCATCGGCCTTGGGCAATTTGTGCTCCGGGTCTTGCTCGCGCACTTCAAAGTCGCGGGCCACACCGCAGTCCACCACATTGAGCGCCACTCCGTTCTGGCGCGAAAGCACGCTCACGGCTGCGCCGCCTGACAGAAAGTTCTCCACCATCTGCCAGGTCACATCGACGGGATAGGCCGACACGCCCTGCGCCGCCAGACCATGATCGGCGGCGAACACCACCATCTGCGGGGCCAACAGCTGTGGCGACTCATTGCCCACAATGCTGGCGATGCGCAGCGCCTGCTGCTCCAGCATGCCCAGCGATCCTTGCGGCTTGGTCTTGAAGTCGAGCTTGTGCTGAACACGCTCGGCCAGCGCTGCGTCGTGAATATCGGCAACCTGCGGGCAGGACCAGAGGGTAGACAGGGAGGAATCAGAGAATTGAGCGGAACTCATGCATAGCAGTCATCCCCGGTGCATCAAAGCCCTGTGCCATCCGCCACCGGGATGCAGACAGCACGTTATTCAAGCCCGCAAGTATCGCGCTTTCGCGGCTCCTTCAAGAGCAAGCACGGGCATCCCACACTTTTCCCAAGAAAAAAGGCCCCGAAGGGCCTTTGTTGCATATGCAATCACCAGCATTCATTGACTGGCTATCAGCGAATCACTTCCTCGACCGTCACTTCACGCAAGATGCCGCCGTCCTTGACGGAGCCACTGACCGCACCCGCTTTCACGCGCTCTACGCAGGCCAGACGATCCACATCGGTCTTGAACACCTGACAGCGCGCCACAGCATTGCGCTCATACTGATTAACACCCTGGCCATCGCCGAGCTGACCTTTTTTCATCTCTGCATTGGCAGCAGCAGCTTCACGCGAAGAGTTGTCACCATATTTGTGATGATGCTTGTGGTGGCCTTTATGGTGATTGTGCTTTTTCATAGCAGGCTTTGGAGCCTGCATTGCTGCTGCAGCCGAATCTGTAGCCGGTTTGGCTTGGTCCATCTGAGCGCTGGCCAGACCCGCCAGCGACAAAACGGCAGCGCCCAAGGCCACTTGAAGGGTACGAACCTTGAAAAAAGTCATAGGTAACTCCATTCCTGAACAGTGAATAGCTTTATCAGCTTGCACGCACTCAGGGTTACGGATAATCGGTTTAGCGCACATAGGCTTGCAGGATAAATCCCACAAACCCATGCACATTGCGCCTATTCGCTACAGAGATCCGGCCTCAAACCATTGGCCTACGCCCTGCGCCAGCCGCGCAAAAACTTGCTCCAGACTGGGTGCATCGTGACCAAACAAGGCGTGAATCACCTCGGCGTTTTCAAACAGCCCATGCAGATAGGTGCCAACCACCGCCGGGTTGCTGCCTTGCCACAACATGCCAGGCAATAGCTCTTGCGCGGGCTGCTCAGCGCCAGCCTGCATATCCGCACGCAGCTCGGTCTGACCGTGGTGGATTTCATAGCCCCGCGCCTGCACGCTGCTCAGTCCATTCCACGGCGCTTGCAGCACGGGCAAGGTCAGTGTGGTGGGTTGCACCGTCTTTTCTTGCGCAAACAGCGTTGCCAGCGGCAGCAAGCCCAGACCTGCGGCGTTGCCATCCACGCCATGCAGATCAATCAGCGCCTCGCCCAGCATTTGCAGGCCGCCACAAATGCCCAGCACGCGCCGGCCTTCGCTGGCATGGGCCACGATTGCCGCATCCAGCCCTTGCGTGCGCATCCACGCCAAGTCAGCCGCTGTGGCCTTGCTGCCGGGCAGGATGACCCAGTCGGCATCGGCAATCTGCGCGGGTGAGCGCGCCCAGACCACGCGCACGCCGGGCACCTGCATCAGCGGCTGAAATTCGTCCAGATTGCTGATGCGCGGGTAGGCAATGATGGCGATGGTGGTGTGAATGGCCTGCCCTGCACCCGTGCTGCCACGGTCGTCGAACACGCCATCTTCTTCCGGCAGGCCGTGGGCGAACTGCATGGGGATGCACGCCACGGTGGGGATGCCGGTTTTCTCTTCAAGCATCTGCGGCGCAGGCGCCAGCAGCGATGCATCGCCACGAAACTTGTTGAGCACAAAGCCTTTGATCAGCTTTTGCTCGTCTTCAGGCAGCAGCGCCCAGGTGCCATACAGGTGGGCAAAAGCGCCGCCCCGGTCAATATCAGACACCAGCAGGCAGTGCGCGTTGCAATGCTTGGCCACGCGCATGTTCACCACATCGCTGGCGTGCAGATTGATCTCGGCGGGCGAACCTGCGCCTTCGATCACCACCACATCGTTCTCGGCACACAGCTCGTCCAGCGCCTGAGCAATCTGCGGCCACACTTTCAGGCTGCGGCCACGCCATGGCATGGCACTCAGCTCGTCGTTGACCTGACCAAAAAGCACGACCTGGCTGCGCGTATCCGCCTCAGGCTTGAGCAGCAAGGGGTTCATACGCACATCGGGCACCGCGCCTGCGGCCAGGGCCTGCAGGTACTGGGCTGTGCCGATCTCGCCCCATTGACCGTCGGACGTGGAGACGACACGGGCGTTATTGCTCATGTTCTGCGCCTTGAACGGCGCGACCTTCAGGCCCTGGCTGCGGTAGTAGGCGCACAGCGCCGTGGCCACCCAGCTTTTGCCTGCGCCACTGCTGGTGCCCAGCACCATGATGCAACGTGCTGTCATGTCTTTAAGTTTCAGATTGGATGGGCAGCACCATGCGTTGCATGATGCGGGCCAGTGCCTCGCCGGGCTGCATGCACAGCCCCATGTGCGAGGGCGATGTCTGGATGATGCTGCTGCGCTTGGCCGTCAGCCAGTGGTAGCGCGCACGCATGGGCAACTGGGCGATGGGGCCGCCATGGGCAGCACCTTCGCAGATGGCCACAATCGCTCCCAGGTGGCGGTGCACGGCTTCCATGTCCACATTCGGATCCAGCGCCAGCAGGCGTGCCTCATCCAGGGCAATGGCAGCCTGCAGATGACCGGTGCGCTGGCAGGAGATGATCACGCCCGCATTCACAAATTCTTCACGCTCCACGCGCGGCATTACCCGCACGACTGCGTAGTCGTACACCTCATGCGCGGGCATCGATCACTCCTTGCAACCAACGGCCACGCTCCGCAAGGCGGGCCACAAAATAATTCACATAGGCTGCGCGGTGGGCCTGCACACCGCTCAAGACATCGCCGTCTTTGTCTGCGACGGCCTGCTCCAGAAAGCAGTCAGGCACCTCCGCCAAAATGGCGGTCAGCACCTCGGGCGTCAGCCGCGCAGCCAGTTCAGCATCCACCTCAGCGATATGGCTGGCCAGCGGCAGCAGCACATGCTCAGAGCTGGGGCCGAAAGGCTTGGCCGGGTCGGCCACTGTGCCATTCCACGCATGGTGAAACGTCAGGCTTGCGCCATGGTCAATCAGCCAAGGCTGCTTTTTGCACATCAGCATATTGGTGTTGCGCGCCGTGCGGTCCACATTGCTGACCAGGGTGTCAAACCACACCAGACGCGAGGCAAAGTCGCTGTCCACCACATCGACAGCCGGGTCAAAGTTGATGGCGCCGGGCAGATAGTCCAAGCCCACGTTCAGCCCGTCGCTGGCGCGAATCAGGTCTTGAATTTCAGGATCGGACTCTGTACGAGACAAATCACCGTTCAGCTGCGTCAGCACGATTTCTGGCACGGGCAGGCCCAGCGCACGTGCCATGCCGCCAGAAATGATTTCGGCCATCAGTGCCCGCACGCCCTGCCCGGCCCCGCGGAACTTGAGCACATAGGTGCCCAGGTCGTCGGCCTCGACAATCGCGGGCATGGAGCCGCCTTCACGCAGCGGCGTGACGTAGCGCTCCACCAGCACAGAGCGCAGCTTGAGGGTTTCAGTGTCCATGGGAAATGGTAGCGTCTCAGGCATGCGGGGTCGGCGTTGCAAGGTCATTGGGTGCGTTCTTCAAGGAGCCCTGAATACTCAGCCACGCCCGCTCCAGTGCGGCCTGCGACACTGGGGGCAGCACGCCCAGCCGTGCATGGCCGGGCAGGCCAAAACTGGCACAGTCCCGCAGCTTGACGCCCTGGGCACGCATTGCAGCCAGTGGCGCAGCAATATCGTCCAGAGGCAAGCGCACCACAAAGTAGTTGGCCTGATGGCCTGCCACCACCTGCCAGCCCAGCTTGGCACACAGCGCCAGTTGCTGCGCCTTCCAGCGACGCAAGGTCACCAGGCTTTGGGCCAGCCATTGCTGCACCTCATCGCTGACCCAGGCCTGCAGCATGGCCACACCATGCGAGCCCACCACCCACGATGCAGCCAGGTCACGCAAGGCTTTGAGTTCAGCGGCAGCCGCATGCACAGGCGCAATCGCATAGGCAGCTCGTATGCCTGTCATGCCCAGCGCTTTATTCGGCGTCCACAGCTGCCAGACGCCATCAAGCGATCGCTGTGGTGCCTCACCCTCCAGCCACAGCGGGCGATAGGCGCAGTCCAGCCCGCGCCACTCCTGCGGCGACGGTGCCTTGCTCCACGCTGGCCAGATATCCTCTTGCACGCCCAGCGGACTGGATGGCTCACAGGCCCAGCTCAGCGCAGGCAGCGTGCTCACTTCAGCGCGGCGACACAGCGCCAGCCGCCAGACGCGGGCAGCCTGCAGGTAGTCGCCATAGTGGTGCGGCGGAAAAAAGACGTTCTTGGCACCACTGCGAACGGCATGCAGGGTGATGCGGTGAATCAGCTCGCTGCTGCTGCCACCAATGACGATGCGCTCTACCGCTACGCCATGAAAGGCGGCCAGTTGTGCCAGCAACTGCGTGTAATGGGGATCAGGGTACTGCGCCACATGGGCAGCCTGCAGCGCCTTGACCGCCATCGGGCAGGGCCCGCAGGCATTGCGATTGGTCGAAAAATCATGCGCAGGCACGCCCAGCGCATCGGTGCCGCCATGCATGGCAGCCACATTCATATCAAACATTCCCAACCAACTTCCACATCCAGAGCGCAATAAAAATCATAGCTATCAGCGCAAGCAGTACCTGCGCTGCAATCACTTTAGACGCTAATTTTACGGACTTATGCAAGTCCTCAGACTCCGGTCCCCGACCCTGCGGGTTGAGCTGATACACACCGGGCTTGGAAAGATGCACACCCAGCGCCAGCGCCATGGCACTCATGGGCCAGCCGCCGTTGGGCGATGGCGTCACGCGCGCATCGCGCCGCAAGCCGCTCCACGACACGCCGCCCGCCACCAGCGCCAACCAGAATGCGGTGATACGCGCCGGAATCCAGTTAAGCACATCGTCCGCCCGCGCCGCCCATTTGCCAGCCCATTGCCAGTGGCGGCGTTTGTCCCCCTGGCCGCGCCAGCTGGGGTAGCCCCACATGGCGTCTGCGGTATTGGCCAGCCGATAGACGGCTGCACCGGGCAAACCAGCCACGGCAAACCAGAACAGCGGGGCGATCACCGAATCACTCAAATTCTCGGCCAGCGTCTCAATCGCGCTTTCGCGCACGGTGGCAGCATCGAGCTGCGCGGTGTCGCGGCTCACCAGCCAGGACAAGCGCTCACGCCCAGCGGGCAGCGATTGCTGCAAGGCCGCTTCTACTGCCAGCACTTCATCTTTGAGCATGCGCCAGGACAGCAGGGGCTTGAGCAGCACGCCCACCGCCAGCCCCCACACCCACCAAGGCGCAAAACCCAGCAGGAACTGGGCCAGCCAATAAACTATAAAAAACAGAGCAGCCAGCGCGCACCACGCAAGCGCTGCAAGGCAAAAACGTCCAAAGTCATTGTTCACCTCGTGGCGTGGCGCAATGGCCTGCCCGGCCCAGCCCAGCAGCTTGCCCATCAGAACCACGGGGTGCAGCCAGACCGGCGGCTCGCCCCAAAGTCTGTCCATCAGCAAGGCGACCAGCACCGCCAGCAAAGCGGCCTGCACATTCCCCGCCCAATGCCACGCGGCCTGATCGCTGGAAGTGAAGGTTTGGTACAACCACACCACGGGGCTGAGGGGAAGACCGATCAGCTCAGCCCAGGTCATTGCCGTCATGTGCCCGTTTTACCCTTGGTCGCAGTCGCCGCAGCGTTATTCGGAACGACGCGCGTGGTATCCCATACATCGTCCATCAGCATGTCTTCGAGTGGCGCACGACAGGCCCATTTTTCTTGCTGCAGCATGGGCGCGGCGTAATACGCATCGACAGGGCCCAGACACAGCACACCCAGCGGGTGGGCTCCATCGGGCATTTGCAGCAGCTTTGCCAGTTGCAGCGGGTCAAAAATCGACACCCAGCCCATGCCCAGCCCTTCGGCACGCGCAGCCAGCCACAGGTTTTGAATGGCGCAGGCGGTGCTGGCAATGTCCATTTCGGGCAACGTGCGGCGGCCAAAGATATGCGCCTCGCGCCCCGGTGGCATGGCGACGACCAGCACCTCGGCCGCATCCAGCACGCCCTGCACCTTGAGCTTCATGAAGTCTTCTTCACGCTCGCCCATGGCGTGGGCGGTGCGCACGCGCTCTTCTTCGACCAGTGCGTGGATTTGCTTGCGCAGGTCCAGACTCTTGACGCGGATGAAGCGCCAGGGCTGCATGAAGCCCACGCTAGGTGCGTGGTGCGCCGCACGCAGCAAGCGCAGCAAAACGTCATCCGCGACCTGCCCGCCCGCAAAGTGGCGCATGTCGCGGCGCTCATAAATGGCGCGGTAGACGGCAGCACGCTCAGCCTCGGTAAAAGGCGTGGCAGGGATGGTGGGTAATGGGTGTGCTTCAGACATGGCGCAATTGTGTCCCTTTGGCACAGGCGCGGATACCTCGTATCTGCCTGCAAGCAGCGAAAAACGGCAAAACGGGCGCGATCCAGGTCAGGGCAGCCAGGCAAGGGCCGCCCCGCCGCGAGGGCGGTTCCCCTCCCTCAGCGCCACAGGGACTGATTAGTCTTCAATCCCTCGCTGAGCGGGAATTCCCGCCTGAAACGCGTGTTTGATCATCGTCATTTCGGTGACGGTGTCGGCCATGTCGATGATCTCCTGCGGGCAGCGGCGACCTGTCAGGCAGACATGCACATCCTTGGGGCGTGCCTTGAGCATGTCCAGCACGTCTTGCAGTGGCAGCCAGCCGTAGATCAGCGGGTAAGTGATTTCGTCCAGCACGACGAGGAAAAACTCACCCGACAAAATATCAGCCTTGGCTTTTTCCCAGCCATCGCGCGCCAGCTGAGCGGAGTGGTCCAGGTCCTTGCTCTTCCAGCTAAAGCCGTCGCCCAGCCCTTCAATGGGCAGACCCACCTGCTCGGCCAGACGGTGCTCGCCAAAGCGGGCTGTCGGCACTTTCATGAACTGATAGACCTTGACGGCCTTACCCCGGCCCGTGGCGCGAAAGGCCAGACCAAAAGCTGCCGTGCTTTTGCCCTTGCCGTTGCCGGTGTTGACGATGATCAGGCCGCGGCGCTCGCCCTCGGGTTTTTCATAGGGCTTTTCGGTGGGAGGCGTTTCAATATGCATAGCTGCTCTCGCTTATCTATCAAGGGCTAAAGGGTAAAAAGACTTAAAAATTTTCAGCGCAGGCGTGGCAGGGCCAGCCACAGGCCATCCAGCTCTCGCACCTGTATGCGGTGCTCGAACACTGCCTCCAGCGCGGCATGGCTGGCCGGGTCGCTGCATGCGCCCTGACGGGTAATCCGCCCGGCCTGCATAACGATGATTTCATCCGCCAGCAACGCAAACGACAGCTCGTGCAGCACGCTGACCACGGTCATGCCCTGCTGCACCAGGCTGCGCGCGGTCAGCATCCAGTCGGTCTGGTGCGGTGGGTCGAGATTGGCCAGCGGCTCATCCATCAGCAAGGTCTGGGCCTGCACGGCCAGTGCGCGGGCCAGCAGCACGCGCTGGCGCTCTCCGCCCGAGAGTTGACCAATGCTGCGCTGGCGCCAGTCCCACGCATGGGTGCGCTTCAGCGCCTGCTCTACCGCCTGCTGGTCAGCACTAGACGCTGGAGCCAGCCAGCCCTGATGCGGCAAGCGGCCCAGCATGACCACGTCATACACCGCCATATCGGCGGACACCTGCTGGTTTTGCCCCAGCCATGCCAGCGCCTTGGCGCGCTCGCGGCCATTCCAGTCGGCCAGCTTGCGGCCTTGCAAAAATACATCGCCGCTTTGCTGCTGGTTGCTGGCACGCATGCCCGCCATGGCGCGCAGCAAGGTGGATTTGCCCGCGCCATTGGGGCCGACGATGGCCGTCCAGCGACCCTTGGGGATTTGCACACTGAGCTGGCGCAGCACTTCGCGCTCGCCCAATTGCACATTCAAGGCTTGCACCGTCAATGCGTTCGTAGCCAGCGCGGCTTGAGTGGCCTGATTGCTCATGCGCCCTCTCCTGCCGACAGCGTGCCGCGCCTGTGCATCAGCCACAGCAAATAGCTACCGCCCAGCACGGCGGTGAGCACGCCCACAGGCAGCTCCTGAGGCGCAATCAGCCAGCGCGCCAGCAAATCAGCGGCCAGCAGCAGCACCGCGCCCATCAGGCTGCTAAGCACCAGCAACCAGCGGTGCAGCGCCCGTACCATGGATCGCACCAGGTGCGGAGCCGCCAGCCCCACAAAAGCAATCAGCCCGGTCTGCGCTACGGCGGTGCCGGTGGCCAGCGCCAGCAGCACAATCAGCAGCAGGCGCAGCGGGCCCAGCGGCAGGCCAAGGCTATGGGCGGTCGATTCACCCAGCGCCAGCCCATCCAGCACGCGGCTCAGGCACCAGGACAGGGCCAGCGTGGGCAGCAGCACCCACAGCATCAGCGCGCAGGCATTCCAGCCCGCAAACGCGGTGCTGCCCAGCATGAAGGATTGCATGGCCTGCATGATGTCGGGGTTCATCAAGAGCACCAGCGATGCGGCTGCGCCCAGCACCACCCCCACCACCACGCCAGCCAGCAACAAGCGCATGGTGTTTTGCACGCCCTTGGCCAGCACCAGCGTCAGCACCACGGCAACCACAGCTCCGGCAAAGGCCGCGCCCGTCACGCCCCAGCGGGCCAGCCCGGCCAACGCAAAGGGCGACACGCCCAGCGCCGCCATGGCCAGCGCCACGCCCAGCGATGCGCCCGATGCACTGCCCAGCAAATACGGGTCCGCCAGCGGATTGCGAAACACGCCCTGCGCAATCGCACCCGCCAGCCCCAGCAAGCCACCGGCCAGCAAGGCCGCGGCCGTGCGCGGCAGGCGAATGTCCAGCACGATTTGCCAGGCCAGCGGGTCATGGCGGGCGTTCAGCACGCTCTCAAAGCCCGTGCTGCCAATGCCTGCACCCAGCAGCGCCAGCAAGCTGCCAGCCAGCGCCAGCCACAGCAATAGCCAGGGGGCGGCCAGCCCGGTCTGCAGTGATTGATTGCGCTTGATTAAGCTCATTGGCTCTTGCCCTGAGCACCGGTGACCGAAACCGCCAGTCGCTGCAGGCAGCGAGCGATGATCTGCGCGCCTTCTGCCATGCGCGGGCCGGGGCGCACCAGTATGTCGGATTGCTCAGGCGTAAAAGCACATATCGCCCCCTGCTTGACGGCACGCATCTGCAACCAGCCCGGATATTCGGGCACGCCAGTTTTCCAGGCACGCTCGCCCGCCATCAAGATGTCGGGGTCAAGCTTGACCACGTATTCGGGGTTGATGCGCGGAAATGGCCCGAGCTTTGCTTCAATCACATTGCGCAGGTGCAGCTGCGTCAAGGTCTCGCCAATAAAAGAGTTTTCACCGGCCGCAAAGGGGCCGCGGCTAGCTTCAAAGTACACGCGCTGGCCGCGTATTTTCTCGGGCACGCTGGCAGCAGCTTTGGCCATATCGGCTTCAATGCCGGACCAGACGCGGTCCGCGCCTTGCGCGGGTGGCAGATTCAGCAGCACACCCAGTTTTTGCAGCACCACACGCGCTTCGGCATGGGTACGCGGCTCAAGCGCCACGACTTTAAGGCCCAGTGCTTCCATGCGCCCTATGGAGCGCGAAGCCATGGATGCCAGCACCAGATCAGGCTTGAGCGCCACAATGCTTTCGATATTCGGATCCAGCCCCCCGCCCACGATGGGCAGGGTCTTGGTGTGCGCCGGCCAGTTGGAGTAGCGGTCCACCCCCACCAGTCGCTCACAGCCGCCCAGTGCGCAAAGGCTTTCAGTGAGCGACGGCAGTAAGCTGACAATGCGCTGCGGCGATTTGGCCAGCTGCACCTTGCTGCCACGCGCATCGGTGATCTGCACGGATTGAGCGGCCACCGGCAACGCAGCGCCCAGCAACCAACCCGCCAGTGCGCCGCCAGCCATGAATTTCGCCATCGCCTTCATGCTTGCGGCCCTTTCAGCGCCAGCGGCAGGCCCGCACACATCAGCGTGGCACTTTCGCAATGCGCTGCGACTTGCTGGTTAAGCACACCCAGCGCATCGACAAAGGCACGCACCTCGCGGCCCATGGGAATCACGCCCAGCCCAATCTCGTTGCCCACCAAAATGATGGGACCAGCCGCGTCATCCAATGCTTTCAAAAACATAGCTAGCTGTGCTTGCCAAGCTTGCGCTGAAGGCATTTTCTCTTCAGAATTTTCAGCCTCTACCGGCATCAGCCAGTTGGTCAGCCACAGCGTCAGGCAGTCAATCACCAGCAGGCGCTCGGGGTGGCTGTGCTGTGCAATCACCTGGGCCAGTTCACGCGGCTCCTCCAGCGTCTGCATGCCGGGCACACGCTCGGCGCGGTCACGCTGGTGGCGCACAATGCGCTCAGTCATCTCGGCATCCCAGGCCTGGCCGGTTGCCACCAGTACCGCTTGATGCTGCACCCCGCTTTGCAGCCACTGGCGTGCCAGCAGCTCCGCACGGCGGGACTTACCGCTTTTTTGACCGCCCAGAATGAACTGCGTACGCGGCATGACGATGGAGAGAGTGCTTGCAACGCTCATGATGAAAACAAAAAAAATCAGGCCTGAATTGTTGCGCCAAAAAGCCCGGCCACGGCGGCGGGGTTGGAAGGAAACCACGCATGAAAGTAGCTGGCCCGTACGCTGCCATGCGCATACAGCGCCTCGCCCCGGTCGGGCTGCACCGCTGCGCCCGGGCGGCTGCTGCGCGTGTGCACCTGCATCGTGGTTTCAAGCCTTGTGTAGTGGAACGTGTGGCCGCGCAGCAAGCCCGTATCCAGCACCAGTTGCTGCATGCCCAGCCCGCCCAGCCGGTTCTGCATGATGACCTGCCCGGGCAGCAGCCCCCACATGGCTTGAATGTGGCCATCCAGACCCGTCACGCCATCGCACAGTGCCAACATGCCGCCGCACTCCGCCCAGACGGGCTTGCCTAGGGCCACATGCTCGCCAATGCCCGCGCGCAGCACCTGATTGGCGTGCAGAGCCTGCGCATGCAGCTCTGGGTAGCCACCGGGCAACCACAGCGCATCGCAAGGCGGCAGCGCATCGCCCGCCAGCGGCGAGAAAAAGCACAGCTCGGCCCCCATGGAGCGCAGACAGTCCAGATTGGCGGGGTAGATAAACGAGAAAGCCGCATCCCGTGCAATGGCGATGCGACGACCAGCCAGCCAGGACTGAGCCTTGGACTGATCGATTGGAGAATCCGTTGAGATGTCTGGCGGCGAAAAGTCCACGCACCAGTCTTGCCAGCTGGGCGCATCTTCTGCGGCAGTCCACAAGCGCTGGCCGAGCGGCGTCTGTGCCAGCGCATCCGCAGCGGCATCAAGTCGCTGCATGGCATCGCTCAGTTCATGGGCCGCAATCAGGCCCAGGTGCCGTTCAGGCAGCAGTGCGGCCGTGCGCGCCTTGGGTGCGTTATCACCCAGTTGCACGCCGGGCATGGCACCCAGCCACAGCGCCGGGTCACGTAAACCTTGCTTGAGCAAGTCAGCATGATGGGCCGTGGCCACGCGATTGGCCAGCATGCCCGCCCAGCGCAGGCCGCTTTGGTAATGCTGCAGGCCATAGGCCAGTGCACCAAACGTACCCGCCATGGCCGATGCATCGACCACTGCCAGCACTGGCAGACCCAGCAGTTGCGCCAGATCAGCCGCGCTGAAGTTGCCGTCAAACAGGCCCATAACGCCCTCGACCAGCATGAGATCGGCCTCCTGGGCTGCCTCATGCAGGCGCTGGCGCACATCCGCCTCGCCGGTCATCCACAAATCCACCGAATGCACGGGCTCCCCACTGGCCAGCTCATGCCAGTACGGGTCCAGAAAATCAGGACCGCACTTGAACACGCGCACCTTGCGGCCCTGCCGCGCATGTAGCCGCGCCAGCGCCGCCGTCACAGTCGTCTTGCCCTGGCCGGAGGCCGGAGCACTGATCAGGATGGCGGGGCAGCGAGTGGTTTTTTCCGGCATTGCGATGGATGTCATGGCTGGCCTGCTTAGTTAGCTTCCCACTTCACGCCGATATAGCCGCTGCGGCCTTCGGTGGCGTAAGTGCGAGCCAGTTCATAACGCTTGTCAGCCAGATTGTTGACGCGGGCCACCAGGCTCCAGTCGCGGCTCAGCTGCTTTTGCGCGCTCAGGTTCCAGAGCGTGTAGCCGCCCAGCACGTTTTTGTTGGCGGCATCATCAAAGCGTTTGCCTGCGGTCTGCATCTCGGCACCCAGCTTCCAGCCTGCGACCTTGGTGTCCGCAGACAGGCTGGCATAGCGCTTGGAGCGGCGGGCCAGTTGCAAGTCCTTGTCCGTATCACGCGGATTCTGGAAGTCCACCGAGCCTTGCAGGTTCACCATTCCCACGCGGGTGCTGGCAGCAAAGGTAATGCCTTCGTAACGGGCATTGGCCACGTTGGCATAGCAGCCGCCGAAAGTTCCGATATTGCCAGGGCAGGTACCTGTCTTGCCCACATAGTTGATGAGGTTCGAAAGGTTGTTGCGATAAACCGTGGCCGAGAAGCTATCGCTGCCCTTGCCCCACTTCAGGCCCAGCTCCACATTGCGGCCTTCTTCAGGCACCAGCGATGAATCGCCATACTGGCTGAAGCGCTGGTACAGCGTGGGTGCACGGAAGGATGTGCCAGCCGATGCCGTGGCACGCCAGTTAGGAATGAACTCGTAGCCATAGGCAGCACTGCCTGTAGTGTGGCCACCAAACTCACTATCGCGGTCATGGCGGGCATTGAGCTGCAACGTGTGCTTGCCCAGATTCAGGCCGTAACCTAGCGCCAGCGCATTCTGCGAGCGCTCGCGACTGCCGATATCCAGGCCGCTGTTGACCAGCTTGTCTTCACGGCGTTCCAGTGCGGCGGTCACGGTCTGCGCGCCCAGCTTCCATTCGTTCTGGAACAGATAGCTGTGCAAGCGTGTATCGGTTTCATAAACGCTGGGCTTGGTCTGATAGAAGTCACGCGACTGCGTGTACTGCAGGCGTGTGCTGTAAATATCACTCCATTTGGCCTGCCAGTTCAAACCCACGGCGCTCATCTTGTAGATGCTGCGGTCATCGTCCTTGCTGACGTCGTAGCCAGAGTTCATGTAGCTGGTCAGCGCAGTGGCTTCTACGCGCTGATTCGCCGACAGCTGATAGCCAATACGGCCGTTGAAGGCATTGCTGCGATAGCCGTCGGCATCAGGATTGGCACCCGCAGACGTTCTTGAATTAAAGCCGTTGCTGCTGGCGTGCGAGACACCCAGGTTGTAGTCCCAGCCAGCCACACCACCGCTGACACCCGCTTGTGCCTTTACCGTGCCACGGCTGCCCCAGCCCAGACCCACGTAAGGCTTGGCCTTGCCTTCGCCCTTCTTGGTAAAGATCTGAACCACACCACCAATTGCGTCCGAGCCATAGACGGCGGCAGCCGGGCCACGCAGCACTTCAATGCGGTCAATGGACTCAAGCGGAATGTCTTGCCAGGAAGCACCGCCGGTAGATTGGGAGTCGAGACGCACGCCGTCGACATAGACAGCCGTAAAGCGCGTATCAGCGCCGCGCAGATAAACGCTGGTTGAAGCACCAGCACCACCATTGCGCACCATCTGAATGCCGGGCAAGCGAGAAAGCACATCGGCCACACCGGCGGCGCCAGCAGCTTCAATGGTTTCACGGTCCACAATGGACATATCGGCCACCAGGTCCGACAAAGGTTGTTCGATGCGGTTAGCCGTGACCACCATCTCCTTCATGCTCACGGTATCAGCCAGCGCAACCTGCTGGGCCTGTGCAGCAGATGCCATGACCAGCAGCGAAGCCAGCAAAGTGGGACGAAGAACAAATGTGGCGCGTACGCGCGATGCCGCCTGTGCAGTGCACAGGGTCGAATATTGCGAACTCATGGAAAGCAGACAAGAAAGACGCTCACGCCAGCCTACCCGCCGACAATGAGCAATACATGCCTGCACACAATGCAGACACACCGTCGTTGGCCGGTATCCGGGCTAGGCGAATCGTCCTTTAGCCAGCCTTCCCAGCGCGCAAGCGCCAGTGGCTTTGATGGAAAAGGTGGAATGCAAAGGCATTCCATTCGCCGACCGTTGCGGGGGCAGCGCAGGCCCGGTGTGCCAGTATTTCTGACCAGCACCTCCCTGCTTCCCGTTGAACTGAGGCCACAGAAAAGCCGCCTCGAGCACCAACAGCTGCGTATTGTAATGAGCGCTGCACTGCGCAAATCCCTCATCTGAACGAGTTGTGTGACGATTGTTTACGTTAAAAATGTCTTTGAGGCACACAGATCCTGCGAAGCGCGCTACTATTTTTGAGAGAAATTTGCAGGTTCCTGACTAGTGCGCTCAAGCAGATGCCTGCCATGGAGCAAACGACTCAATTTGCCCGCACATTAATGCCCATCTAAAGACTGCAAGACCTACAATGGCAGTGTCTATGACCACCCAGCCTTCTCTTGATCTCATTGCCGAGCGTGTAGAGCGTCTGCTGGTGCGCCACGAGGAACTGCAGCGCACCAACACTCTGCTCACCGATCAGGTCTCCGCTCTTACGCAAGAGCGCGATTTGCTGCGTCTGCGCCTGCAGGCAGCACGCGCACGCGTCGATGCCCTGATCGAACGCCTGCCCGCCAACCAGGGAGAGTGACCTTCCGTCACCCCCATCACCAGACCCGCCACTGACGCCCATGAAGCAGATCGATGTGCAAATCATGCAGCAAAGCTACGTGCTGACCTGCCCCGATGGTCAAGAAGAACGCGTACAAGAGGCCGCTCGTCGAGTCGACGATGCCATGACCCGCATTCGCGACAGCGGCAAGGTTCGCTCCCGCGATCGCGTGGCGGTCTTAGCCGCTCTGAACATGGCTTTTGACGTACTGGACCGCGATGCCCAACAGGCTCACATGGTAAATGTGCATGCTGAAATGCAGTCTCTGGCGCAAGAGCAAGCCCCCCCGCCTGAAGTCAGCGAAGCCGCTCAGGCCGAGTTGGAGCGCCAGCAGACGCTTGCAGAGCAACTGGTGCTGAAGCTTGATCAGGCACTTGAGAGCGACACCAGACTACTTTGAACTTTTCAGTCGTCTTGCAAACTCTGAAACAAAGCTGTCATGACTTATGCATGGCACCTAATTCCCGTTAAAATAGAATCGTCTGCAAATCTGCCGGTTTTTATATTTCCTTGAACCAATGCTCAACGAGCACGGGCTTGGTACATCACCTATTGAGCGTGATCGTCTCGCGTCAGATGAACCCAACGATAGGTTGCCCTTGCCCACCTGAACCCCCGGTTCAGGATGACGAACCGGTGGCGTTTGCAGACACCTGATACTTCAAGCAGCTGTTGATCAAAACAGTTGCAAGCTCCACAAGACAGGCCCGCACCATGCGGGCCTTTTCTTTTTTAGCGCCTCAATGATTGCCCAGCCAGGCCACGCTATTGAGAAAGAGTCGAACCAGCTCGGTCTGCCTGCGCACGCCCGTTTTGGAAAAAATAGAGCGCAGATGGGCACGCGCCGTGTTGGGCTTGATGCCAAGCGCTTCTGCAGCCTCTTCCAGCGACATGCCATTACTCAGATGCGTGGCGACGGCGGTTTCTGCGGGGGTCAGATGAAAGAGCTGCTGCGTCAGTTTGGCGGGTGGCTCAGCCTTGCCAGTTGTATCGCGCAAAAAGACCGCCACGCTGGGGCGCTGCTTTCCTTCAGTCCACTCATCCGGTGAAACGCTTTGCACCACCACACCCCAGTTCAGCTGACCCGACTGACGGGTGATAGACATGCCTTCGGTCATGGAAACTCTCGACAACTTCGGGGAAAGCAAAGCATCCCGAATCAAACGCTGGAGCTTGCGATTGTCATTGGCATACACGGCCTCTAGCGAACCGTTATTGACGCGAATGCCATCACCCACATTCAGAATGGAAGTTGCTGCAGGATTGGCTTCAATCATTCGCCCAGTCTGATCAAGGATGACAACCCCCATCATCAACTGAGCCGTGGCACGTCCATAAAGCGAGATGACTTGGCGATCTCTATGCAAGTTCAACTGCATATTCAGCACGCGTTTGAAGTGCGGCACCAGCATGCGCACCAAGTCCAGCTCACCAGCCTCAAAAACCCCGGCCTTCTTTGATCGCGTAATGCGCAGACCATAGGCACAGCCATTGTCAGTCACCACATCAACCGCAAGAATGTGCTCAATATCAATGTCTTTGCACCAGTCGGTGTAGTAACGGCAAGCTTTCCACTCAGACTCCGTCATGACATCTTGCAAGGTGAGCACTTTGTCTTTAGCCACCCCTAGAAATGGGCTCCAGTGTGCGTACGGGTCGTGAGAAATCACATCCACGCGCCCGCCTGAAGCGGAGATCACCCAGCCCACATTGTCACCATGAGGATCGCGAACGATAAGCGAGGCATAGTTGCCGCACGCACTGGAGCGCAACAGCTCAAGAAAGGCTTTCCAGCTCTCTGGCGCTGACGCCGCCTCGTACAGCGCGGCAATCAGATTGCTGATTAATTCAGTCTCAATACCAAGGGCTATACCCCGCGAAGGAGCTACAGCCACGCCAGAACCACCCGGCACGGCAAAGCCTGTGAGCGCCCCTTGGCCAGAAGAAACGCAGTTATAGAAATCGAATGTGACGTAATCGCTCTTGGGCATTTGATATCTCGAAAAATTCGGCCCATCAAGCAAAGCGCAGCTGCTCAACTCTGTGCGCGGTTTTTATTGATTCATAGTGACTCAACCCCGTACGCCAAGAAGTCGGCCCATGGAAATAGAGGAATTGTGCTCACGCCAAGCAAGGCATGCATCGTCAAATCAGACGATAGATAAGTTATCAAAAAAGCGAGTTGATTTGACTACTGCAGGCCTGGCGTCTGAAGACTACACCCATCGTTATCTGGAAGGAAAGAAACGGCGTCAGGACTTTCTTCAGCCACACCTAGGGTCAGTCGCAGCCTGAACTGCTCAGCAGGCACGGCTGGCGAGCACAGATAACCTTGAAAGTAGTCGCCCTGCAATTGCGCAATCGCTTCGCACTGCGCCTGTGTTTCCACGCCCTCTGCCACCAGCTCAACACCCAGCGCCCGGCCCATGCTGATGATGGCGCCGACGATGGCCTTATCCCCCGCATCGTGCGGCAGGCCACGTACAAAGCTCTGGTCAATCTTGATCTTGGAAATGGGCAGTTTCTTCAGATAAGCCAGGCTGGAATAACCTGTACCGAAATCGTCGATAACCAGCCCTACACCCAGTTGCGCAATCTGGTGCACGCGCAATGCCATTTCATGCGCATCTTGCAGCAAGATGCTTTCGGTCAGTTCCAGCTCCAGCCACTGCGCTGGCAAAGCGCTGCTCTCAAGCACTTGGGTCAAGCGATCAACAAAATCTGGCTGTCTGAACTCCAGCGCCGAGACATTGACAGAAACTCTGACTGGCGAGCCCATAGCCAGCCAGTGCGCAGCCTCGCGCACCGATTGCTCTAGCACCCAGGCATCCAATGCCACCACATAGCCGGACTCTTCGGCCAGAGGAATAAAGGCCCCCGGAGAAATCACTCCCAGCTCTGGATCTGTCCAGCGCAGCAATGCCTCAGCGGCAACAATGCGCCCCGAGCGAATATGCACCTGCGGCTGAAAATGCACCGCCATATGGCCCTTGTCCAGGGCTTGACGCATGGCATGCTCCAGCCTCATGCGCGACAACAAGCCAGCACTCATCTGCGGCTGATAAAAACTGAAGTTGCCGCGACCACGTTCTTTGACGCGATACATGGCAATGTCAGCCTGGCGAATCAGCTCATCCAGCGTCAATCCATCTGCAGGAAACTGCGCCGCGCCGATACTGCACTGCACCGTAAAGCCAAGGCCGTCGAGCATGAAGGGCTGGCGCATTTCTTCCAGAATGCGCCCGGCCACTGCCGATGCGCCCTCACCCGTACAGTCGTGCAAATAAAGCACAAACTCATCGCCGCCCTGGCGGCACAGCACATCTGCGGGGCGTAGCAGTCCACTGAGTTTCTGGGCAACTTGCTGAAGAACCCGGTCGCCAAAATCATGACCAAGAGAGTCATTGATGATCTTAAAACGATCCAGATCAAGAAACAGAATGCTGAAAGGCTGCTGGGTAAAGCGCGCTGCCGTAATGGCCGTCTGCACATGGCGGCTCAGACTCAAGCGATTGGGCAAACCCGTCAGCGCATCGTTATAGGCCAGTTGCTCAATCTGCTGTTGAGCACTGCGCTGCATGGTCATGTCGCGCATAAAGCCAATGCTTTGGACCAAACGGCCATAGCCATCACGCAGCGCGACCCATGACAACCAGACCGCACAGCGCTGGCCGTCGCTTTGCTTGAGCCACAGATTACCTTCCCAGAAACTGCCCACATCCCAGCGTGCTGTCGCCAGCTCAAGCAGGTCAGCAACCGGACCACTGTCGGCCTCAAACAAGGTCCAGGCAGCAAGACCTAGAACCGGCTTGTTATGCAGCAAATCCACCCCTGCAGGGTTGACCTGAACAATGGCGCCATGAGAGTCGGCAATAAAAATGCCATCCATACTGGACTCAAACACCCGCGCAGCCAGCCGCAACTCTGTGGCGGAACAAGACTCCACCGTAATATCTCGATAGGAGTAGATGCGGCCGATGGCGACACCGCGGCTGAGCTGAGGCACAGAGCGGCGCTCAAGCACCCGCCCGCCGTAAAGCATGAGCACCTCAGAGGTCTCAGGCGCTGACAAGTCTGAGGTCTCTTGCAGCAAGGTGAACTGACTCTCGCTGCTCACTGTCTGGGCCTGCATATGCTCGAAGATGGCAGTGTCATCTCTTTGCACAAGCAGCGATTCAGGCAATTGCCACAAATCCGCAAAGCGGTGATTGAAGGCGCGAATTCCGCCCCGCAAATCACACACCAGCATGCCATCGGCCGCAGACTCCAGCGTCGCTCGCAGCTCTGCCAGCAGCATGTCGAGCTTACTTTCGTGCTGCAGCTGCTCGCTTCGATCCAGCATCGTGAGCATCAGCAAATGCGATGTCTGATCAACGCTGCGCACGCCCATTTCCACGGCAATCAAAGAGCCATCAGCACGGCAAATTTCGGAGAGAAATTTCGCACCACCCGCCCAGTTCGTCGAATCTTGCCAGAACGCTTTTTGCACCAGCGATGCACACAGCACATCGACATACTGATCCTGTGCCTGCTGAGGCGTATAGCCAGTGAGCGGAACGCTTGCGGCGTTGGCATGCACAACCTTGAGTGTTTGTGCATCCAGCAACCAGACGGACTCCTGCAGACCATCCAGCATGGATGTAAGCAGAGGACCGAAATGCATGCTCTGCTGCGAAATCACGAAGAATCTTTCTCGGCAGGTTTGACTGCTGAACTATCGAAAAAGTAGCACAAGCGCCTTTGCGGCTGCAGGACTTCCAAGGTTTTACGGGGAACTTGATTACGTGTCAGGCCACGACGAATGCCCAGCCCGACATGCACTAGCAGATCAACATGCTGCATTTTTTGCGGGGCAAGCGCGTCATACGTCAACACCTGGGGTTTGAGCGACTGACTGGTGTTCACCGAGGCGACAACACCCAATCGTCCATCGCTAAGTTCCACCAACGAGCCCGGCGGATACACGCCCAGCGTCTGCACAAAAGCCTTGAGCACATTAGGCGCATAGCGCTGGCGGTACTGCCCATAAAGCGCTGCGATGGCTTCATGCGGAGTCATTTCATTGCCCAACTCAGGCAGATTGCACAGACGTTCAAAATTATTGGTCAGTGCCAGTATCTGCCCTGCTATATCCATATCGGCTTCAAGCAAGCCCAAGGGAAAACCTGAGCCATCGGCCCATTCATGGTGCTGCGCAATCGCCGTAGTGACCGATGGCGTATAGCCCATAGTCATCGCCAAAGCGACCGACTCACCCACATGTCGTGCGTATGTGGTGTCTCGCAGGGGGGCGGCAACTGAGCCCTGATTGAGTGCACAGGCTGAGGCCGAAATATTCAACGATGGCTTGCCAATGTCGTGCAGCAGCGCCGCAGTCCCCAAGTCCTGCAAGACCTCATTGCACAAACCCAGAGTCTTGCCCAGCAACAGACTGAGCACGGCGACATTAACGCCATGAATGCCAAAAGTGGCACCGCCCGCGTCGGCCAGCAAATGCAGACTGATGTCGCGCTCCTGCGCCAGCTTGACGACTTGCTGCACCACCAGCGCATCTGCAAGAACTCTCGCAGACTGAGGGCTTGCGGGCAGTTGCGCCTGTACTTCATCAAAAACAGAGACCGCGCCCAGGAACTGGGACTGTACGGCCAAGACTCTGTCGCGCCAGACTTCTGTATCGCTGCGAGACGACTCTGCAGGTACCGGGGAGTTGGCGGGAGAGCCATCGCTTTGTGCAGATTCAGCATCCTGCACATCGCTTTTGGAGAGATCGACCTGCACGGCCTTGAGCTTGAGTCCAGCGAGTGCAGCCAATTGCTCTGCAGTCGTAATCTTGAAACTATTAACGGGAAATGGATGACGCAACCAACCGGTT
Organism: Comamonas sp. 26; assembly: GCF_002754475.1. Lineage (NCBI taxonomy): Bacteria > Pseudomonadati > Pseudomonadota > Betaproteobacteria > Burkholderiales > Comamonadaceae > Comamonas > Comamonas sp. 26. The sequence continues at coordinate 1,542,755 of NZ_PEFL01000001.1, read as the reverse complement.
TCCAATTGAACATACATGCCTATACGCAGTTGTCCTATATCAATAGCGACGAAACGATTCACTTTAAATGCTGAACACAAGATGACACATTATTCCGCAGTTCTGTGACTACAGAAACATCACTAGGGTCTGTTGGGATGCAAATACCGCCCAACAGAGCTGCTTACGTTACTTATCGGCACCAAAGGCTGGGTTTGTAGACCAAATCCATCCACAAGGCCCAACTGGCTACGCCAATCAACATTAAGCCCGCAATTCTGGTGCCCCACTGGGCTCGCAATGCATTGACATGCGAATGCCCAAGTCGCCACAGCCAAGGGCCAGCCAAAAGCCACACTGCCCCGCCAACAGCAAACGCGCTCATAGACATAGCACCCTGCCAGGCACCGCCGCTCAAAGCTGCGACCAGAACGGCCGAATAAAGCAGACCGCAAGGCATTAGCGCCCAAGCAAAGCCTGCAGCAAGACTTCCGCCAGGTCCAGTCACCAGCGGCTGGACTCTGGCCCACACAGAACGTCCCGCCCGCTCTAGCCATACGGGCTGGCGCGCCTGCACCAGCATGGCAAGGCCCCAGGCCATGACGGCCACATGCATCAGCGCCCACAACTGCTGCAGCGCTGTCGCCTGATTCGTCAGCCAAGCCAGGCTTTCCATGGCGACAGCGGCAATGCTGCCCAGCAAGGCGTAGCCCGCAATGCGTCCCAGATGGAACATGCCGGTGCGCAGCCATTGCCACTTTTGCAAACCGTGCACCGAAATGACTTGCTCGGCATTTGCGGCACCAGAAGGGCGAGCACCCGTCACCACGCTGCAAGGTGCAGCACACATAACAAGACAATGGGGCCCACCTACGAGCCCCATGATCAAAGCAGTCCAGACCAGCGAAAACAGCATGCGCTAGATGATGCGTGAAAACCGTGCACGGGTCCTGTCAGCTTGCAAATAGCGGTCAAACAGCATGGCTACTCCGCGCACAAAAAACCAACCCAGCCCCGTGACCTTGAAACCTTCGTCAGACAACTCAATCAGCCCATTGACCTGCATCTCCTTGAGCTCAGCCAGCTCGCTTCCAAAATACTCGCGAAAGTTGATCAACCAGGCCTGCTCCATGGGCTCAAACAGTACCGCCCCCTGGCACATGATGGACATGATGACGGCGCGGCGCACCAGGTCGTCACGCGACAGCGCCAGCCCACGCTGCACAGGCAGCACACCAGCATCAATCGCGTCGTAATACTCTTCCAGCGTCTTGACGTTCTGGCTATAAGTCGCGCCTACCTTGCCGATAGCCGAGACACCCAGTGCAATCAGATCGCAGTCTGGCTGCGTGCTATAGCCCTGAAAGTTGCGATGCAAGCGGCCCTGACGTTTTGCAATAGCCAGTGAATCGGTGGGCAGCGCAAAGTGATCCATGCCCACATAAACATAGCCGCCGCCCATAAAAGCATCAATCGCGCCCGAGAGCATGTTCAGCTTATCCTGCCCCATGGGCAGGTCCGCCGATTCGATGCGGCGCTGCGGCTTGAAGCGCTCTGGCAGGTGGGCGTAGGCATATAGCGCAATGCGATCAGGCCTCAGCTCATTGACCTGAGCCAGCGTGCGCGCAAACGACTCCGGCGTCTGTTTAGGCAGGCCGTAGATCAGGTCTACATTGATGGAGACAAAGCCCAGCCGACGTGCTTCGGCCACCAAGGCAAAGACCTGCTCGGCAGGCTGCTCTCGGTGCACGGCTTTTTGTACGGCAGAGTCAAAGTCCTGCACGCCAAAGCTCATGCGGTTAAAGCCCATATCCTTGAGCACTTTCAGGCGCTCATTGCTGACGGTTCGTGGGTCGACCTCAATCGAGTACTCGCCCACCGCATCGAGCTTGAAATGCTCACGCATCAGCGCCATCAGTTGCTGCAACTCGGCATCGCTGAAGAACGTGGGCGTGCCGCCGCCCAGATGCAGCTGACTCACAACCTGACCCTTGCCGCAATGCGCCGTGTGCATGGTCAGTTCACGCGCCAGGTAGTCCAAGTATTCGGCGGCCTTTTCGTGGTGCTTGGTGACGATTTTGTTGCAGGCGCAGTAATAGCAAAGCGACTCACAAAATGGCACATGCACATAGACAGACAAAGGCAAGGCGCGCGCACCTGTGTGCGCTTTGCGTTGCTCCAGCGCCAGGATGTAGTCTTCTGCGCCGAAAGCCTCAACAAATCGGTCGGCTGTTGGGAACGATGTGTAGCGAGGCCCAGGAATATCAAAGCGGCTCAGCAACTCGGGCGTGACAGCGGTCATAACTACTCGTCAGTGTGCGCCCGCACCTCTCAAAAGTATTTATTAACAAAGGCATCTAGCCCTGAAAACATCACTATAAAGAAGCAGAGGCGCATATTTTTGAATGAATATGAGCAATGTGCCTCAAGCCATTCACCCTGTCCTTGATGAAAATCAAGAGACAGCAAGGCAAGTGCTGCGACAATTTGATCCATCTCATTACCAAACACGAGGTCAATGACCGGCACGACTCTCTTATTGAAGTCTGTCTGTGCCGTTGCTAAAAGCCCATGAATCTTCAGACCATCAAAGCATCCTGCTCCAACTGCAATCTGCGTGAACTGTGCATGCCCATGGGCCTGGACGATGAACAAATGGAGCGCATTGACGAAATTGTGGCCACACGCCGCAAGATCAAGCGTGGCGGGCTGCTGTTTCGCAACGGTGAAGACTTCACCTCGCTGTACGCGATTCGCACAGGCTTCTTCAAGACCAGCGTCGCCACCGAAGACGGTCGCGATCAGGTTACGGGCTTTCAGATGGCGGGCGAAATCATTGGACTGGATGGCATCGTCAACGACCACCACACCTGCGATGCTGTGGCGCTGGAAGATGCCGAAGTCTGCGTCATGCCGTTTGACAAGCTTGAGCAGCTCTCGCGCGAAGTCACGGCCCTGCAAAACCACGTGCATAAGGTCATGAGCCGTGAAATCGTGCGCGAGCATGGCGTGATGCTGCTACTGGGCAGCATGCGCGCTGAAGAGCGTCTGGCCGCTTTTGTGCTGAACCTGGTGCAGCGCCTGGCGGCCCGTGGTTTTTCCAAGTCAGAGCTGGTGCTGCGTATGACGCGCGAAGAAATTGGCAGCTACCTGGGCCTCAAGCTTGAGACCGTGAGCCGCACTTTCTCCAAGTTTGCCGAAGAAGGCATTGTGGAAGTCAAGCAGCGCCACCTGCGCATTCTGGATACCGAGGCGCTCAAGCGCATCGTCAATAGCCAGCAATGCAGAGCTGATTGAGCATTAACTCCAGAAACAAGGCCCGCATCAGCGGGCTTTTTGTTTTTGCAGCGCGCCTTAATCAGGCTGCGGAGAAGAGACAATACCGCCGTTCAAATCACTGGCTGAGCGCCCCAGCGCGACCGTCATCAGGGCGCCGATGATAGAAACCGCCCAGAAGGCAAAAAAGGCCACGGTATAGATGGCGCTGCGCGACCATTCCATTGGTGAGCCTAGCCAGTGCACATCCAGCGGGTCCACAAAGGCAAATACCACCAGCTCCATGATTGCTGCCGCCAGAAAGGCAGGCCAGACAATCCATATCCAGCGTCGAGCTTCCATCGCGAATCTCCTTGGATCGTGGGTTTGATCGTATTTTGCACAAGTGTTGTGACTTCAAACACCACCTCACGGGCATGCACCAAGGCGGAAAACCCTGAATCACTATGATTTCAAGAGCATCTAGCGCCTTCTGCTAATTGATATCAAGATCTTTCATATCTATAAGCCAAGTAGATCAAGCGCTAAACGCTCCTATTTTCAAGGCAGCAACAACAAAGGCCGCAAAGCGGCCTTGAGATGGAAGTCTTGCGACGACTTCAGCGGTCGGTCGGGTGATCCTTGGCAGGCGTTGCCGCATGGTTGCGACCGGTGACGGCCGGGGCCAGACTTTTCTCGTTCTCGGACAGGCGCTGGTTGATCTCCAGACCATGGCGGTAGTAGTCAGGGTCGATCACGGGATCAGGCCTGCTCATTGCAATATAAGCCGTCACCACACCCGCAATCACCACCACTAAGGGGCCGGAAATCACGAGCCAGACATGGGCAAATTTCCACCAGGGTTTGCCATCCTCGGGGTGAATAATCTTGACCGCTTTCGTGGCCTTGGCTTGTGCTGCCGACATGATGAAACCTCTTATTCAGTGATTCTGCAGTGCACGCCAGATCATGGCTGGCACGCACTGCAAATTGTTGCCGATTGGCGATGTCCTTGCGTGATCTCAGAGATGCATTTCTGAGATCACGCACGCTTTAGCGTGGCACCAGGAAGACGGTCTTTTCAGAGACCTTTCCAGACCCAGCCTTCACCGCATCCAGATTGAAGTAAACCGGGTGCGAGCCAGGCGCTGCCGAGCCATACGGAATCTGCAGACGCACCGCAATACCGCGTGTTTCGGCCGGGCCGACAACGACTTCCTGCTCAGACGCCACTTCCAGATGATCCAGCCCGGTTGCGCTGATGCGGTAGCGCTGCTCGGACTCGGTGGCGTTCATGATCTGCAGGCGATAGACGTTCTCCAGCTTGCCGCCGGCCACAATGCGCGACAGCGCCGCACGGTCACGAATCACGTCGACCTTCAGCGGCTCTCGCATGACCAGACTGGCAATCATGGCCGTGCTGAGCACTACCAGCACCGCTGTGTAAATAAGTACACGCGGGCGGAAGATGCGGCGAATCACCTGGGCATGTTTCCACGCACGGGTAATGGCGTTTTGCGTGGTCAGGCGAATCAGCCCGCGCGGGTACTCCATCTTGTCCATGACGGAGTTACAGGCATCAATGCACAAACCGCAGCCAATGCACTCGTACTGCAAGCCTTTGCGGATGTCGATCCCCACAGGGCAGACCTGCACGCACATATTGCAGTCAATGCAGTCGCCCAGACCCAGGGCCTTGGCGTCGTCTTTCTTGGTGCGCGGGGCTCGCGGTTCTCCGCGCTCACCGTCGTAGCTGACAACCATGGTGTCGTTGTCAAACATGGCGCTCTGAAAGCGTGCATAGGGGCACATGTATTTGCAGACCTGCTCGCGCATATAGCCTGCGTTGCCATAGGTCGCAAACGCGTAGAACAGCACCCAGAACATCTGCCAGTTGCCTTGCAGGGCCAGCAGTTGCACGGCCAGCTCGCGGATCGGTACAAAGTAGCCGACAAAGGTGAAACCGGTCCACAGCGCCACCGCAATCCAGAGGAATTGCTTGAGCGACTTCTTCCAGATTTTTTCAAACGTCCAGCCGTTCTTGTCCAGGCGTATGCGCGCGCTGCGCTCGCCTTCGACCTTGCTCTCAATCCAGACAAAGATCTCGGTATAGACCGTCTGCGGGCAGGAGAAGCCGCACCACAGGCGCCCTGCGACTGCCGTAAACAAAAACAGAGCCAGTGCCGAGATGATCAGCAGGCCCGTCAAATAGATAAAGTCCTGCGGATACAGAACCAGTCCAAAGATGTAAAAACGCCGTGCTTCCAGATCGAACAGCAGCATCTGACGCTCGCCCCATTGCAGCCAGGGCATGCCATAGAAGAACAGCTGCGTCAGAATCACCATCGCCCAGCGCCAGCGGGCAAACAAGCCGGAGATGGAGCGCGAGTACACCTTCTTCTCCGACACAAACATCGGCACCTTATCGGTGCCACTTTCAGGCTCTGCGGGTGCAATGGGAATGATCTTGCGATGCTTCCCTTTATCGGATTGCATGGAGCTTCCTTAATACTTCTGAAACTTCTGAAAATTCAAACGGCAAAAAGCGGCGCTCGAAGCGCCGCTTTCAATGGCCATTACTTTTGTACGGCGCCGTCTTTGTGAGACAGACCCCAGACATAAGAAGCCAGCACAGCAATTTGTGCTTCCGTCAATTTTTCCTTCTGGGCAGGCATTTCATTGTGCTTGCCGTTGTTGACGATATTGACGATAGCTGCTTCGCCCCAGCCATGCAGCCAGATGTCATCGCTCAGGTTCGGCGCGCCCAGAGCGGGGTTGCCCTTGCCATCCATGCCGTGGCAAGCCGCGCAGGCCACAAACTTGGATTTACCCAGCGACGCCTTGACAGCATCGTGAGGGCTGCCCGACAGGCTCAGCACATAGTTGGCAACATTGCGCACATCATCGGCCGTACCCACGGCAGCTGCCATGGGAGGCATCATGCCGATGCGGCCGTTGCTGATGGTCTCCTTGATTTTTTCAGGAGAGCCGCCGTGCAGCCAGTCGCCATCCGCCAGATTGGGGAAGCTCTTGCTGCCGCGGGCATCAGAGCCGTGACATTGCGCGCAGTTGTTCATGAACAGACGCTCGCCGATGGCCATGGCTTGGGGGTCCTTGGCCATTTCCTCGGTGGGCATGCTGGTGAACTTGGCGTACATGGGCTCCAGATCTGCTTTGGCCTTGGCCATTTCACGCTCATAGGCGCCGTTCTGGCTCCAGTCCAGCTTGCCATTGAAGGCACCCAGACCGGGGTAGGCAACCAGGTAGCCCAGACCAAAGATCACGGTGATCACAAACAGACCCATCCACCACTTGGGCATGGGGTTGTTGAGTTCGCGCAGGTCTTCGTCCCAGACATGGCCTGTGGTGTTGTCTCCAGCGGAGTCAACCTTCTTGCGCGCCACCAGAATCAGCAGCAGCAAGCAGCCAAAGATGCCGATCAGCGTAATCGCCGCGACATACACCGACCAGAAATTGTTTACGAAATCGCTCATGGAATGTTCTCGTTATGGTGGACCGGCTCAGTCTTCCTGCAGGAAGGGCAACTGAGCTGCTTCGTCAAAACGGGCCTGGTTGCGGTGGGCATATGCCCACCACCAGATGCCGATGAAGCAAGCCATCGATGCCAGCGTGGCAAGGATGCGCATGGTGGTGATATCCATTTCCAGCCCTTCCTCTGTTACTTGACGGCGCGGCCCAGGACCTGCAGATAGGAGATCACAGCCTCCATCTCGGTCTTGTCCTTGACTTCAGCCTGTGCACCTGCGATTTCCGCGTCGGTGTAAGGCACGCCCACCTTGCGCAGAGCGCTCATGCGCTGAGCGACTACGGTGTCGTCAACCTTGCTGGTCTCAAGCCAGGGGTAAGCCGGCATGTTCGACTCAGGCACCACGTCACGGGGGTTGTTCAGGTGAATGCGATGCCATTCGTCGCTGTACTTGCCGCCCACGCGGTGCAGGTCGGGACCGGTACGCTTGGAACCCCACTGGAAGGGGTGGTCGTAGACGAACTCACCCGCCACCGAGTAGTGGCCGTAGCGCATGGTCTCGGCGCGGAAGGGGCGAATCATCTGCGAGTGGCAGTTGTAGCAACCTTCGCGCAGATAGACGTCGCGGCCCATCAGCTGCATGGGGGTGTAGGGCTTGAGGCCCGCCACGGCTTCCGTGGTGGACTTCTGGAAGAACAGAGGAACAATTTCCACCAGACCACCAATGGCCAGCACGAACAGAGTCAGCGCGATCAGCAAAAAGTTGCTGGTCTCGATCTTCTCGTGGGAAAAGCTCTTGGGAGCTGCGTTATTTTGATCAGACATTGCTATTGCTCCTCAATGCTCAGGCGTGGGCCACCAAGGCAGGCACCGCCACCTTCACGGGACGGCCAGCCATGGCGGTCTTAAAGGTGTTCCAGGCCATCACCAGCATGCCGCCCAGATACAGCAGACCACCGGTGACGCGAATCACGTAGAAGGGATAGGTCGCCTTCACGCTTTCCACGAAGGTGTAAGTCAGCGTGCCATCGGGGTTGACTGCGCGCCACATCAGGCCCTGCATCACACCGGCAATCCACATGGCAGCGATGTACAGCACGATGCCGATGGTGGCCATCCAGAAGTGCAGCTCAATCGCGGGCACGGAGTGCATTTTTTCGCGGCCGAACAGACGGGGAATCAGGTAGTAGAGCGAACCCATGGTGATCAGACCCACCCAGCCCAGAGCGCCGGAGTGAACGTGACCCACGGTCCAGTCGGTGTAGTGCGACAGCGCGTTGACGGTCTTGATGGCCATCATTGGGCCTTCGAAAGTGGACATGCCGTAGAACGACAGGGACACGATCAGGAAGCGCAGGATAGGATCGTCGCGCAGTTTGTGCCATGCACCCGACAGCGTCATGATGCCGTTGATCATGCCGCCCCAGCTGGGAGCCAGCAGAATCAGCGAGAACACCATGCCCACGGACTGTGTCCAGTCAGGCAGCGCGGTGTAGTGCAGGTGGTGAGGACCCGCCCACATGTACGTGAAGATCAGCGCCCAGAAGTGCACGATCGACAGGCGATACGAGTACACGGGACGACCGGCCTGCTTGGGGATGAAGTAATACATCATGCCCAGGAAGCCAGCGGTCAGGAAGAAGCCCACGGCGTTGTGCCCGTACCACCACTGAACCATCGCGTCCTGCACACCGGCGTAAGCCGAGTAGCTCTTCATCCAGCCCGCAGGCACGGAGATGTTGTTGACGATGTGCAGCAGGGCCACGGCCAGAATGAAGGCACCGAAGAACCAGTTAGCCACGTAGATGTGCTTGACCTTGCGGATACCGATGGTGCCGAAGAACACGATGGCGTAGGACACCCAGGTCACTGCGATCAGCAGGTCCAGAGGCCATTCCAGCTCAGCATATTCCTTGCCCTGTGTGTAGCCCATGGGCAGGCTGATAGCCGCACCCACGATGACCAGTTGCCAGGCCCAGAACGTGACGCTGGCCAGCTTGGGCATGAACAGCTTGGTCTGGCAGGTGCGTTGCACCACGTAGTAGCTGGTCGCAAACAGCGCCGAGCCACCAAAGGCAAAGATGACGGCATTGGTATGCAGCGGACGCAGACGCCCGTAGCTCAGCCAGGGAATGCCGAAGTTGAGTTCCGGCCAGGCCAGCTGGGACGCGATAAACACGCCCACAGCCATACCAACCACCCCCCACACCACGGCCATGATAGAGAACTGCCTTACGACGGTATCGTCGTAATAGACAGCTTTGTTATTTGTTGCTTCCATCGGGCACCTCTTAGATTTCTTGCAAAGTGTTCATTGGTTTCTCATCTGGCTCGTTGAGCCACATCAATCGTCGCGAAGAATGCGCTCACCTTCTTGTTCCACACTCTCGAACTGACCCCGGTAAACCGCCCACCACAGAGCGGCCACGATGGCTAGCACCAGCACGACCGAAAGCGGTATCAATACATAGAGAATGTCCATCAGCGGCCTCCTTGGGTCAGTGGCATGACGGTGCCCGGCGCAAGATGCGCGGGGTCAGACGCGTGGCTATTTGCAACCTGCAGCGGCAACGCACGTGCAAGACGGGCTGCGTTCGCGACGACCAGCAAAGAGCTCAGCGCCATGCCAAGCCCTGCCAGCCAGGCAGGCATCCAGCCCATCAGGGCCAGAGGAATAGAGATCGCGTTATAGGCTGCTGCCCAACCCAGGTTCTGGCGCACCACGGACAAGGTCCGTCGGGCCAGCAACAGGCTTTGCAGCACTAACTCCAGGCTGTCTCCCAGTACCACGAAGTCTGATCGTGATTGTGCCAGCGGCACTGCTCTACCAAAAGCAAAAGAGACATGCGCTCCAGCTAAAACTGGGCCGTCATTCAGACCATCGCCCACCATCGCAACCTTGTGGCCTGCGGCCTGTTCCGCCTGCATGGCGGCCAGCTTGTCCTGTGGCTTGCAGTCGCCCTTGGCCTGCTCGATACCAAGCTTGGCGGCCACTGCTTTTACAGCTGCAGATCGATCCCCGGAGAGCAGGTGCACACTGACACCCTGCTGCTTGAGCTCTGCAATCACCTGCGCCGCTTCGGGGCGTACATCCTCGCTGAGGTGAAACTCGGCCAGCGCAACCCAGCGCCCTTGCAATTCTTCGGCCAGCATCACGCTCTGGCCCGGCTCTTGAGGTGCCAGCTCCGCTACCTGCACATGCGCAGCAGAGCCCAGGCGCAGATGACGGCGGCGACCTGCAGTGCCCAACACTTCATCACGGGCCTGAACCCAGGCGTCCAGTCCGCTGCCGGCTACTTCCTGCACAGAATCCAGCAACCAGTCGCTGGCAGGCAGCTCAGCCACCACCGCAGCCTGCGCCAGCGCTTTCGATGCCGGGTGCATGGACTGGCGGGCCAGCAAGGCAGCCAGCGTCAGCGCATCATCTGTACTCTGGCCTGCGGCTGGCGTAAAAGCCCGCAGTATCATGCCATCCCGGGTCAGCGTGCCTGTTTTGTCGAACACCAGCGTGTCCACCGCAGCCAGCGCTTCAAGGCCTTGCAGATTACGCACTAGCACGCCGCTGCGCGCCAAGGTGCCAGCAGCTGTCAGCATGGCCACGGGTGTGGCCAGAGACAGCGCGCAAGGGCAAGTCACGATGAGCACGGCCACTGCCACCATCAGTGCCTTGCCGGGGTCGGTAGGCCACCACCAGACGGCAGCAGCCAGCGCAGCCAACAGCACCACAATGAGGAAGGGGCGCGCCACTTTGTCGGCCAGCTGGGCCAGCGTGGGTTTTTGCAGCGAGGCGCTTTCCATCAAATTGACGATTTGCGCAAAGCGGGTGCCCTCTCCCACGCTATCCACGCGCACATCCACCACGCTATCCAAGTTATAGCTACCAGCGGTGATTGCATCGCCCTCAGTGCGCAAAACGGGGGTGGATTCACCGGTCAGCAGCGCTTCATCTGCATGGGTGGTGCCGCGCACAATATGGCCGTCCGCCGGGAAGGCTTCGCCGGTCAGCACACGCACCACATCGCCCACGCGCAGGCGGCGTGTGGCCACGCGCTCAAACTCGTCCGAATCGGCCTGCTGGCGCAGCACCGAATCGGGCAGGCGGTTCATTACCGCTTCCAATGCGCCAGCCGTGCGGTCGCGCAGGCGCAGCTCCAGCCAGCGACCAGTGAGCAGGAAGAAGACGAACATGGTCAGCGAGTCAAAAAAGACTTCCTGACCAAAAGGCCCCGTCGGGTCAAACGTGCCCAGGGTGCTGATGATGAAGGTGATCAGCATGCCAATGGCCACGGGCAAATCCATGCTCACGCGGCGCTGGGTAATGTCTTTGAGCGCGCTCTTGAAAAACGGGCCGCAGCAAAACAGCACCACGGGCAAAGAAATCACCCACGATGCCCAGCGCAGCAGCGTCTCCATTTCCAGCGACAAATCGCCAGGGATGGCCGTGTACGCAGGCCATGCATACATCATCACCTGCATCATGCACAGGCCGGCCACCAGCCAGCGCCACAGCGCGCGGCGTGTTTCGGCTTGGCGCAGCTCACGCGCGAAGGCGTCACGTGCAGGCAGGGCGCGGTAACCGGCGCGCGCAACGGCCTCCATCCACTGGGATGGAAGCACATCGGCGGGACGCCACTCGACACGGGCTCGGCGCGTTGCAGCACTGACTTCGGCAGCCTGAACCCCGGGAACGGCGCGAAGCGCCTCCTCGATGGTTAGCGCGCACGCAGCACAGTGCATGCCCTCCAAAACTACAAAAGAGTCCCACACCGGAGACTCGGTTGTATTTTCGGAGATTGGAGCCTTGGAGCTTTGGCCGGCGGGGCGGCCAAATGAGCTCCATTCTTGCGGGTCGTCCAGCAGATGCGTAAGCGTCTGTGGCGAGTTCAGAAAACCAGTGTCAGCAACAGCTTGCTCCGCCGTGGTGGGCTGGATATTCGGGTGTTGGGACATGTTTCAAGCGTAACGACGTCAGATGATAACGACCTTGACATTAATCAACCGTTAACTGCCCAATCTACTTATGCTTGTATTCAACAAGGCTATCAACCAACAAGGAGAGCACTATGTACAACCGAATCCTGATTGCAACCGACGGCACTGAACTCTCGGACAAGGCCGTGCATGCTGGCCTTGATCTGGCCGCTTTGTGTGGCGCCAGCGTGCTTGCGCTGAAGGTCGTCTCGCACTATCCGCGCAGCTACCTGGAAGGCACCGACCTGCTGGACATCAAGGAAGCCAAGCGCATCGAAGAGCAGTGGACGCAGCAAGCTCAGACACTGCTGGACGGCATCAAAGCCTTTGGCCACGAGCGAAAAGTCACTGTCACCACCCAAATCGCTCACTCCGATCTGGTGGCCGAATCGATTGTGGAAGCTGCCAAAAAGCACGACTGCGATCTGATCGTCATGGCATCGCACGGCCGCAAGGGCCTGCAGCGCCTGCTGCTGGGCAGCGAAACTCAGCATGTGCTGACGCACTCGCATGTGCCCGTTCTGGTGCTGCGTTAAGTACCCCGGGGTTAATGAGGTAACGCTCATAAAACAAAAGCAGCTTGCGTACAAGCTGCTTTATTTTTTGAGCGATTGCTCACTGATTTTGATTAAATACAGGCGCCAGCAGCTCACTTTTCAGGAGTCAAGTCAAAAGACAAGCACCTGCAAAGGATTCAATCCTGAGGCGTAAAGCCAACATTTGACACGCACCCGGGGCAGTGAATCGCCTTTCCCTGCCTGCGCTCACGCCCAAGTCGATCAGGAAAACTCTTTCTGATACTGATCGCGCAGCAGCTTTTTTTGCACCTTGCCCATGGTGTTGCGCGGCAGGCTTTCCACCACATAGCAGCGCTTTGGCACCTTGAAATTGGCGAGCCGGGTTTTGAGAGACTCCAGAATTTTCTGCCCATCCACCTGCGCGCCCTTGCGCGGCACGATGACGGCTACGCCCACCTCGCCAAAGTCCGGGTGCGGCACACCCACCAGCGCGCTTTCATCTACCCCAGCCAGGTCATTGATAAAGGCTTCCACCTCAGCCGGGTAAACGTTGTAGCCGCCCGAGATGATCAAGTCCTTGCTGCGCCCGACGATGCTGAAGTAGCCCCGAGCATCCTGCATGCCCACGTCGCCGGTCTTGAACCAGCCGTCACGAGTGAACTCTTCGGCCGTTTTCTCTGGCATACGCCAGTAGCCTGCAAAGACGTTCGGACCCTGCACTTCAATATTGCCAATCTCGCCCGCCGCCAGCGGCTTGCCGTCATCCCCATGAACCCGCACGCCCACACCGGGAAGCGGAAATCCCACGGTGCCGCCACGGCGCTCGGACTCGTTGCCATAGCGGGCATCGGGCTGGCAGGGGTTGGAGGTCAGCATGATCGTCTCGCTCATACCATAGCGCTCCAGAATGGTGTGACCGGTGCGCGTCTTCCAGGCACGGAAGGTCTCGATCAGCATTGGGGCCGAGCCCGAGATAAACAGACGCATGTGGGCAGCCATGTCGCGGTCCAGCCTTGCATCGGCCAGCATGCGCACATACAGCGTGGGCACCCCCATGAAAACGGTCGCATCCTTGAAGCGAGCCATCACCGCCTCAGGCTCGAACTTAGCAAACCAGATCATGGGGCTGCCATTGAGCAGCGCCCCGTGAATGGCCACAAACAGGCCGTGCACGTGAAAGATGGGCAAGGCATGAATCAGCACATCATCGGCCTGCCAATCCCAGTACACCTTGAGCATCGCCGCATTGCTGAGCAGATTGCCGTGGCTGAGCATGGCACCCTTGCTACGCCCGGTGGTGCCACTGGTGTAGAGAATGGCCGCCAGATCATCCACCTTGCGGGCTACCACCTGATGCTCATCACTGTGGTGCGCAGCGCGGTCCAGCAGCGTGCCCGTACGGTCTGTGCCCAGCGTGTAGACATGGCCCACGCCGCTAGTGAACGCAATCTTGGACACCCAGCCAAAGCAACCAGGCGCGCACACCACCACCGCTGGCTCGGCATTGGTGATGAAGTACTCCATCTCGGCACTTTGATAAGCGGTGTTCAGCGGCAAAAACACATGACCGCTGCGCAGCGTGGCGAGGTAAAGCATCATGGCTTCAACCGATTTTTCCACCTGCACCGCAATGCGGCTGCCTTCTGGCAGATTGAGCGATGCCAGCAAATTGGCCATGCGCGCGCTGCCATGCTCCAGATCGGCCCAGCTGTAATACAGACTCTGGCCGTCTGGCTCAATGGCCTCTACCGCCGTTTTTTGAAGATCCGCAGGAAACGCAGCGCGCAGCGCGCTGTAAAGATTGGCTTGGTGCATGTCGGTCAACGTGATTCAGTCAGACTCAAAAACAGTAAAAGCAAAAACAGTGCAAGTCCATCATAGGACCTGGATTGAGGCACTCCGCCCGGAAGCGAGGGAGTCATCCCCTTCCACCAGGCGAGAAGGGGGACGCCGGGAGTTAAGAATCTATCTTCACCCCCGCCGCCTTGACCACATGTGCCCAACGCTGTATCTCGCTTTGCACCATGCTGGCAAATTGCGACTGGCTCAGCTGCCCATAGTCAGCGCCGTTCTTGGCCCAGGCCGACTTGATATCGTCGGCCGCGCCAATCTTGCGCACCTCTTCCAGCATCTGCTGCTGTACGGCCGCTGGCGTGGCCTTGGGCGCCCACAGGCCGTACCAAGTGGTCACGGTGAAATCAGGCAAACCGCACTCGGTCGCACAAGGCACATCGGGGAAGGCCGGGTTGCGCTGCGCACCCGCCACCATCAGCGCCTTGATACGCCCGCCCTTGATATGCTGGGCCGATGAGCCCAGGCCGTCAAACAGCATATCCACATTACCGGCTATCAAATCTTGTAGCGCCGGCCCTGCGCCCTTGTAAGGAATGTGGGTGATCTGGGTCTTGGTCTGCAGCTTGAACAGCTCACCCGCCAAGTGGTGGGATGAGCCCGGCCCTGCGGACGCATAGTTGTATTTGCCGGGGTTGGCACGCAAATCATTCACCAGCGCCTGCAAAGTGGTGTGCTGCACCTTCTTGGGGTTGACCACCACCACCTGCGGCACGCTGGCCAGTAGTGCCAGCGGAATGAAATCGCGCTCCAGATCGTATTCGAGCTTGGGGTAGACCGAGGGCGCAATCACATGATGGGTGCCGCCCATGAAGAAGTTGTAGCCATCCGCCGCAGCTTTGGCCGCAATGCTGGCACCCAGCGTGCCACCCGCACCACCGCGGTTATCAATCACCAGCGTCTTGCCAGAGATCTTGGCAAATTGGGCCGAAAACGGACGGGCAAAAGTGTCAGTTCCGCCGCCAGCCGGAAACGGCACGATCAGGTTTACCGGTCTGGCGGGCCAGTCAGCGGCGCGAGCAAGCCCTGCCCAGCCCGCAGCACTGGCTGCCGACAGCGCCCCAGCCGTTTGAAGCAGCGAACGGCGCTGCAAACCCAAGCTCTTTGTCGAAAAGTCCTGCATGCTCTGTCTCCTTGGCGTGCCCGGTCGGCAGCAAAGCTGCAGCCGGGCTTGTGGTTAGGCGACGCAGGGCGGCAAAGGCAGGCACAACAAAACGCTATGCACTCATCCCTTGCACAGCGATTCAATCTCCGAGGAAACGGGAATCTTGCCCTGCGCCAGCAGGCTGCGGTGCTTGTCCAGGCGCTTCAGGTCATAGAGATAGTTGACCATCAGTCCCATGGATTGCTTGAGGCCTTTGGTCGACAGATCTGCCGCCCAGTTCAGACGCTCCACGCGTGCACCGTTGCCCAAATGGAAGCGTGCCACGGCATCGAGCGGGCGCCCCTTGGCAGTTTCCCGCCCCAGATAGCGGGCTACGCAAAACATGACGGCCCCACGCACCACCGACTTCTCAGGCAGCGACCCCGGATCATCCAGCGCGCCCAGCAATTGCGCAGCGCTCACTCCGCCAGCGACCTTTTCCAGCGCTGCCTTCTGCTTGTCGTCCAGCTCAGCCAGCACGGCATCGCCATTCTTGGCCAACCAGCTGCGCAGACCCGGAATGGGCGACAGCGTGGCGAATTGCTTGAGCTTTGGAAATTCCTGCGTCAGCGTCTCCACCACATGCTTGATGAGCGAATCGCCAAAGCTCACGCCCTTGAGACCCGTCTGCGTGTTGCTGATGGAATAGAAAATGGCGGTGTTGGCTTTGGAGAGATCAGCGGCAGCCGCCGACTCATCCAGCAGCGGTGCCATGCTGCCCGCCATCTTGTCCAGCAGCGCGACTTCCACAAAGATCAGCGGCACGTTGGGCATGCGCGGGTGGAAAAAGCCGTAGCAGCGACGGTCGCTGTCGAGCCGGTTCTTCAGATCGGCCCAGCTCCGAATATCGTGCACAGCTTCGTACTGAATCAGCTTTTCCAGCAGCGATGCGGGCGAGTCCCAGTTGATACTTTTGAGCTCCAGCAGCGCCACATCGAACCAGCTGGAGAACAAATGCTCCAGCTCCGCATCCAGCGCCACATAACGCTGCTCGGCCTTGGGCAAGGCCAGCAGATCGGCACGCATATTGACGAGAAAGCCCATCCCCCCTTGCGGCTGAGCAAAGCGCTGCAGCAGCCGCGTGCGCGACGAGATCAGCGCGCGGCGCAAAGCCATTTCGGCTTCGCTGCGCTCGACATCGCTGCTGGCCTTGTCATAACGGTCGCGGGCAGCCTGCAAGGCTTTGGCATCAGGGCCGAATTTTTCAATGGCCAGCAGCCAAAAGTCCTTGCGCGCTGGCAGCTCGGCCTTGGCATACCAGTCCATCAGCACCTGGGCGTAACGGCCACCTTCTACATCGCTGAGCGAGGCATCAGCCACCTGCTGCATGTCTTGCAGCAAACGGCGAAGCTCACGCGGAGACAGCGATTCCTGCCCGCGCCGCAAGGTGGCCTCCAGCCGCAGCGCCAGCGGGCGGTGCAGGGCATCTCCCTTATCGCCTTCGGCACCGCGCGCCCACAGTTTGGTTTGCTCAATCCAGTCTGCTGCCCAACCCATATTGCTCTCCTTGTCCTTGCGCTTTGTTGCTCTCATTGACGAAGCAAGTACCGCTGATGCAGTAACGCTTTTCAGCATTATGAGCAGAGTTTTTGAAGGAATCAGCGCCGAAATAAAAAACGCAGACCGAAGTCTGCGTTGGGTGAAAAATGCGCAAGAGCCTGTTCAGGCAACAGTTCGCTGCACATCGTATGCAGGGCGCTTGCCGCACACAGCCCACATGAAAATACCGGCCGCAATCATGGGGATGCACAGCCACTGGCCCATGCTCATGCCCAGCGACAGAATGCCCAGAAAATCATCAGGCTGGCGGAAGTACTCGGCAATAAAGCGGAAGGCGCCATAGCCCACGAGGAAGACGGCGGCTACCTGACCGGGCTTGTGCTCTTTGCGGGCATACAACCAGAGAATGATGAACAGCAGCAGACCTTCCATCAAGAACTGATAAATCTGCGAAGGATGGCGCGGCAGCGTGGAGCCGCTTTGCGGGAACACCATGGCCCAAGGCAAGTCTGCGCTGGCAAAACGGCCCCAGAGTTCACCATTGATGAAATTGCCAATGCGGCCTGCAGCCAGCCCGGTAGGCACGCAGGGTGCTACAAAATCTGCAACTTCAAGCCAGTTGCGCTTGCGCGAGCGCGCAAACCAGATCATGGAGACGATTACACCCAGAAGCCCGCCGTGAAATGCCATGCCGCCTTGCCAGACCGCAAAAATCTCCAGGGGGTGCGAGAGGTAGTAGCCAGGCTTGTAGAACAGGCAGTAGCCAATACGTCCCCCTACCACCACGCCCACCACGCCAAGAAAGAGGATGTCCTCTACATCTCTGCGCGACCAGGCTCTATCACCCGTCATGTATTTGAACGGCGGATGGAGCAGGCGTCTTGTTCCGAGAAACAGGAACAGGCCAAACGCCATCAGATAAGTCAGGCCATACCAGTGCACGGCCAGTGGGCCAACTTGCAAGGCAACGGGATCGATTTGCGGATACATCAGCATGACAGGCATTGTGCCGCAGGCCGGTGACTTTTCGGCGAAACCGCTCAGGCAGATAGCGCGTCAGAAGCAGTTTGAAGCAAAATCAGCCCCTAGGCCTTATTCATTAAGCGCAAGCAGCTATCTTTTTGCGAGTTCAACCCTCTCAAGGGCTGATCATTCAACGCGCCGCAGCAGGCTGCAAGCCCTGCTCTCGAACCGTCTGACGCACGGTAAGACTGGTCTCGTCGATCAGGCTACTGAGTCGCTGCGGCGCACCACCCAAGGCCTGTACACCCATGCTCTGCAGCCGCTCCTGCACCGCAGCATCCTGCAAGGCGGCGTTAGCGGCGCTGTTGAGTTTGTTCACCACGACAGGCGGCGTGCCCGCTGGCGCGACGATGCCAAACCAGGTAATCGCCAGATCATTGAGCGCGGGATAGCCCAGTTCCTTGAAAGTAGGCACCTGCGGCAAGGCCGGCAAGCGTTCTTGGGCGGCCACCGCAAATGGCGTCAGTCGACCCGCAGCCACATGCGGGGCCGATGAGGGGTATTGATCGCTGAGCACATGGGTCTCGCCCGAGAGCGCACTGCTGACGACCGGGCCTTGACCTTTGTAAGGGATGTGGTGCAGCTTGATCTTGAGGTCGGCATTGATGCGTTCGGCAATCAAATGACCAATGGAGCCCACACCGGCCGAGCCAATATTGAGCTGCCCCGGCTTGCTGCGTGCCAGCGCGATGACCTGCCCATAGTGGTGCACACCCAGATTGGGATGCACAGAAAACACCGAGGGGATGGACGCCAGCGCCACCACGGGGACAAGGGCTTTGGCCTGATCAAGCCTTGCAGACTGCGGCAGCATGACCGGATTCACAACCAGCGTGCTGATGGTGCCAAGGCCAATGGTGTAGCCATCCGGCGCGGCATTGGCCACGGCTTCTGCGCCGATCAGGCCACTGGCACCCGAGCGGTTGTCGACCACCACGGGCTGACCGAGACTGGCGTGCATGGTATCTGCAATGACGCGCGCCACGAGATCGGTGGAGCCCCCGGCCGTGAAAGGCACCACCAGCCTGACGGGCCGCTGCGGGTAGCGCGCATCAGCAGCCTGCACCGCGCCAGCACTCATCAGCGCCAGCAAGCCCCAACCGCAGACTTTGCACCCCAGACCAGCGGTCTTCATGATGAAGGAACGACGGGATGGAGCAGGCATGGAGATCACTTTCTGGCGAGACAATAAAAACAGCCGCGCGATTTGCATCGAGCGGCTGTGTGATTGTCCGTCAGCACGGATGCCCGTACTGCGGTCGATGACGAAACACTCGTAACCGAGCGTCGTTTAGTCGAGCAAAGTCAGGTCACGCACGGCACCGGTATCGGCACTTGTCACCAGCATGGCATAGGCCTTGAGTGCTGCGGAGATCTTGCGAGGACGAGCCTCCACAGGCTTCCAGCCCTTGGCATCCTGCACTTCGCGGCGCTTTGCCAGCTCTTCGTCGCTAACCAGCATGTTGATGGTGCGATTGGGAATGTCGATGCGAATGATGTCGCCGTTCTGCACCAGACCAATCGCGCCGCCAGCGGCCGCTTCGGGCGAGCAGTGGCCGATGGACAGGCCCGAGGTGCCGCCCGAGAAGCGACCATCAGTCAGCAACGCGCAGGCCTTGCCCAGACCCTTGGATTTGATGTAGCTGGTGGGGTAGAGCATTTCCTGCATGCCGGGGCCGCCCTTGGGGCCTTCGTAGCGCACGATGACCACATCACCTGCCTTGACCTTGTCGGCCAGAATATTGGCCACGGCTTCGTCCTGCGACTCGACCACGTGGGCCGGGCCTTCAAACACCAAAATGGATTCGTCCACACCGGCGGACTTCACCACGCAACCGTCCAGCGCAATATTGCCGCGCAGCACAGCCAGGCCGCCTTCTTTGCTGAAGGCGTGCTCATAGCTGCGGATGCAGCCTTCGGCACGGTCCAGGTCCAGGCTGGGCCAGCGAGTGTTCTGGCTGAATGCCACCTGCGTGGGAATGCCAGCGGGGCCTGCCATGTAGAAGTGGCGCACGGCTTCGTCTTGGGTGACGGTGATGTCCCACTGGGCCAACGCGTCGGCCATGGTCTTGGCATGCACGGTGGGCACATCGGTGTGCAGCTTACCGGCGCGTGCCAGCTCACCCAGGATGGCCATGATGCCGCCTGCGCGGTGCACATCTTCGATGTGGTACTTGGGCGTATTGGGCGCGACCTTGCACAGCTGGGGCACGACGCGCGAGAGGCGGTCGATATCGGCCATGGTGAAGTCGATTTCGGCTTCCTTGGCAATGGCCAGCAGGTGCAGGATGGTGTTGGTGGAGCCGCCCATGGCGATGTCCAGCGTGATGCAGTTCTCAAACGCCTTGAAACCCACGGAGCGTGGCAACACGCTGTAGTCGTCCTGCTCGTAGTGCTGGCGAGCCAGCTCGACGATGCGGCGACCGGCGCGCAGGAACAGCTCTTCGCGATCAGCGTGCGTGGCCACCACAGTGCCATTACCCGGCAAGGACAGACCCAGCGCCTCGGTCAGGCAGTTCATGGAGTTGGCGGTGAACATGCCCGAGCAGGAACCACAAGTGGGGCAGGCAGAACGCTCGACTTGCGCCACTTCCTCGTCGGAATAGCGGTCATCCGCCGCAATCACCATGGCATCGACCAGGTCGAGCTTCTTGAACTCGATGACTTTGGTGTCGGGGTTGGCCAGCTTGGTCTTGCCCGCTTCCATGGGGCCGCCGGAGACAAAAATCACCGGAATGTTCAGGCGCATGGCGGCCATCAGCATGCCGGGGGTGATCTTGTCGCAATTCGAAATGCACACCAGCGCATCAGCGCAATGGGCGTTCACCATGTACTCGACCGAGTCAGCGATCAAATCACGGCTGGGCAGCGAATACAGCATGCCGTCGTGACCCATGGCGATACCATCGTCCACGGCGATGGTGTTGAATTCCTTGGCCACGCCGCCAGCCTTTTCAATCTCGCGGGCCACCAGCTGACCCAGGTCCTTCAGGTGCACGTGGCCGGGCACGAACTGGGTGAAGGAGTTGGCAATGGCGATGATGGGCTTTTCAAAGTCGCCGTCCTTCATGCCGGTGGCACGCCACAGGGCGCGCGCACCGGCCATGTTGCGGCCGCCAGTGGAGGTTTTGGAACGGTATGCGGGCATGGGGATTCGCTATAAGACGTTATCGAGGAATGAGCCTCAGATTATGGCCCAGCACCGCGGCAAGACCTAAGGCTGCCCATGACGGGCTATTGGGCAAAACACCCGCAAGACATCGTCAATCACGACACCTAAGCATTCACTCAGCGACGGCGCTGACCGGGTGCCATCGCCTGCTTCTGACGTTCAAGGCGATCTTTCTTGCGTTGATCCATTTTTTCCATGGCTTTGCGCTTGGTATAGCCAGAAGCATCTGCCCACGCCCACCAGGCAATGGCAGCCCCGTAAACGCCCAAGATGATCCACCAGCTCCAGCTCGCCACAGGGCCGATCTCAGCCACTTTCAGCAAAGACAAAATAATTGCCAAACCTAACAAATACATACGTCTTCCCCTCTCAAATTGTCAAAATAGCGTGCATACCAAAGAGTACACAATGCAAGCTCTACAATGCGCTAAAACTTGAACTTTAAATCCCCCCGGAAACTCATGATGAAGCAAACACTGATCGCTATCGCTCTGTCCGCAGCGGCTATCGCTCCTGCAATGGCTGACCAGGCTTTGGCCCAGTCCAAGAACTGCATGGCCTGCCACGCCGTCGACAAGAAGCTGGTTGGCCCCGCATTCAAGGATGTTGCAGCCAAGTATGCAGGTCAAAAGGATGCTGCTGACAAGCTGGCAGCCAAGATCATCAAGGGTGGCTCCGGCGTGTGGGGTCCTATCCCCATGCCTGCTAATGCTCAGGTCAACGATGCCGAAGCCAAAAAGCTGGCCGCATGGGTGCTGGCACAGAAGTAATCTGCTGCTACCCAAGGGCCTGACAAGCGCCCCATCAAAAAAACCGCATCGGCTTACCATGCGGTTTTTTGTTTTATTGAATGCATCCTGAGCGCGCCCTACTTCAAGCTGCCAGAAAGGAACTTGGCCAGCCGCTCACTTTGCGGGTTGCGCAGCACCTCACGCGGATCACCCTGCTCTTCCACCAGTCCTTGGTGCAAAAAGATCACGTGATTGGAGACTTCACGGGCAAAGGCAATTTCATGGGTCACGACCACCATGGTTCGCCCCTCCTCTGCCAGCAATCGCATGACGCGAAGCACTTCACCGACCAGCTCCGGGTCCAGCGCGCTGGTGGGCTCATCAAACAACATCACTTCAGGCTCTACTGCCAGCGCCCGCGCAATGGCAACGCGCTGTTGCTGGCCACCGCTCATATGGTTGGGCCAGGTATCTTCGCGCCCCTCCAGCCCCACCAGCTTGAGATATTTGCGCGCCCGCTCAACGGCCTCATCCTTGCCAAGGCCCAGAACATGCACAGGCGCCTCAATGATGTTCTGCAGCACTGTCTTGTGCGCCCACAGGTTGAAATGCTGAAACACCATGGCAAGCTTGGTGCGCATTTGCTGCAGTTGTCTGGGGTCCACCGGCTCCAGCTCTCCACTGCGCCCTGCTTTGAGCTTCAGCTCTTCGCCCGCCACCAGAATTCGCCCTTGTTGAGGCTTTTCCAGCAAGTTGATGCAACGCAGCAACGTGGATTTACCAGACCCCGAGCTACCGATCAGGCTGACCACATCACCCGCTTTGGCGGTCAGCGTGACGCCTTTGAGCACATGGTTGCTGCCATAGCTCTTGTGAATGCCTTCTGCTTGCAGTTTGTATGCGGTGGATGTCATAGATTTGAAACCGGTACTCAGTTATTGCGCGCGCGGTGCCAGATAGGCCAGAAAACGCTTTTCCAGCAGACGAAAGGTACCAATCAGCGCAAACGTCACGCAGAGATAAATCACTGCAGCGGCAAGGTAGGCCTCAAACGGCAGATAAAAATCAGAGTAGATGCGGCTGGCAACGGCCGTCACATCGGTGAGGGTTGGTACCACGCTGGCGAGACTGGTGGAGTGAAGCATCTGCACCACCTCGTTGCTATAGGGAGGCAACGTGCGCCGCATGGCACTGGGCAGCACGATGCGGTGCATGATCTGAAAGCGGCTCATGCCCATGGCCCGCGCCGCCTCTACTTCGCCAGGAGATGTCTCGCGAATGGCGCCAGCCAGCATCTCGGCGGTATAGCCTGCATTGTTGAGCGCAAACGCCAGCAAGGCACAAAAGAACGGTTGCTTGAAATAGGTCCAGGGCCAGACCTCATCCCAGCGCGCCTGAATCCACTCCAGCTGCCCCAGCCCGTAATAAATCAGATAGACCTGAATGAGCAGCGGCGTTCCGCGAACAAAATAGGTAAAGGAGCCTGCCAGCTTAACCAACAGCCAGCTGCGACTGGTGAGTGCCAGAGCCGTGAGTATGGCCAGCACAAAACCAATCAGGAGGCAGGACAGCAGCAGCCACAGGGTTGTGATCAGCCCCTGCCCGTACATGGCCAGATGCTCTGACTGAAAGATGATCTCCCAGCTCATAACTGCACCTTTTCAGTGCCCAGGCTGTAGCGTGCGTTCAGGCGCTTGAGCACCCATAAGGACATGCTGGTGAACACCAGATACAGAGCCGCTGCAAACAGTAAAAAAACAAAGGGTTGGCGCGTCGCTGCACTGGCCTGCTTGGCAAGATAGGTCATATCGTGCAAGCCGATCAGGCTGACCAAAGCCGTTGCCTTGATGAGCACCAACCAGTTGTTGGTATAGCCCGGCAAGGCATAACGCACCATTTGCGGTAGCGTAATGCGCAAAAATGTCTGCAGCGGGCCCATGCCAAACGCCCACGCCGCTTCCATCTGCCCACGCGGAATGGCGAGAATGGCGGCGCGAAATGTCTCGGTCATATACGCGCCATAAATAAAGCCCAATGTGGCAACGCCGGCGACAAAGGGGTTCAGGTCCAGCACAAAGTCGGAGCCCATGGCCTCGAACAGGCTGTTGAGCCCAATCGCAGCCCCATAAAAAACCAGCAGCATAAGCACCAGCTCGGGAATGCCGCGAATCACCGTCGTATAAAGCGTCGCCACCCAGACCAGAGGCCGCTTATTCGAGAGCTTGGCTGTCGCTCCCAGCAAACCCAGCACCGTAGAAACGCACAAGGAGGCGATAGATACCGCCACCGTCAACAAGGCTCCGTGCAGGATGGATAAATAGTAGTCACTCATGCGCGCAAAAGCTTGATGAAACAGAGCCCGCAGTCGTTAAAACGCACTGCGGGCAGCCAGGCTTCAGGGCTTAGTTGCCGTACGGATCAAAGTCAAAGTACTTCTTGGCAATCTGGTTGTAGGTGCCGTTGCTGCGAATCGTCTTGATGGCCTTGTTAATCTGATCTTTCAGGTCTTTTTGCCCCTTGCGCATGCCAATGCCAATGCCATCGCCGTAGTACTTGGTCTCGTACTGATCAGGACCCACATAGCCGTAGTCCTTGCCTTCAGGCTTGCGCAAAAAGCCACCATGCACTTCGACCTTATCGGCCACCGTGCCATCCAGACGTCCCGCCTTGATATCCAGATAGACCTGATCTTGCGCCTCATACGGCACGACCGTCACGCCTGCAGGCTTGAGTTCACCCATGGCCCATTTCTCTTGTGTACTACCCTTCAACACGCCAATGCGTTTGCCCTTGAGCGATGCTGGGTTGGCATATGCCGTACCCTTTTTCACGACAATCGCGCTTGGGGTCTTGTAATAGCGATCCGAAAAGTCAATCACGCGCTTGCGCTCTTCAGTGATCGACAAGGAGCTGACGACCACATCGTATTTTCGCGCCTGCAGACCGGGAATCATGCTGTCCCAGACCTGCTCCACAAACACGCAATTGCGCTTCATTTCCGCACAGATGGCATTGGCAATGTCTACATCAAACCCCGTGGGCTTACCGTCGGCCGTCTTATAGGTAAAGGGTTCGTAGGTGGGGTCGATGGCCACCTTCAAATCCGCGGCTTGGGCAGTCAACGCCAGTGCGCTGCCAACAGCAATCAGGGCCATGTTCAACATTTTTGGTGTCATACCGCTCCTAGAGTTAATGCAAACCTGCTGAAACGCAGGATGCGTGCCACTTTGTGACGATGATTCTAGAAACCACCCCCCACAGAACAAGGCCGATTACCCTTGGTCTGCCAGTCATGTGGCACATCAGACAATATGACCCACGGCTGCAACAGGCAATAAAAAAGGCCCCGAAGGGCCTTTTTTATTGCACTGAGCAAATCAATCACGCGAAGCACGCTTGCGGTCATGCTCCTTCAGGTGACGCTTGCGCACGCGCAGGCTCACAGGAGTGATTTCCAGCAGTTCGTCGTCTTCGATGAATTCCACACCGTATTCCAGCGACAACTCGATAGGAGGTGTGATCTTGATCGCGTCTTCCTTACCGCTGACGCGGAAGTTGGTCAGCTGCTTGGTACGCGTAGCGTTCACAACCAAGTCGTTGTCACGGCTGTGGATACCCACAATCATGCCTTCGTACACAGGGTCGTTAGGCTTGACGAACATACGGCCACGGTCATCCAGCTTACCCAGGGCGTAGGTGAAGATTTCACCATCGTCCATGGAGATCAGCACGCCGTTCTTGCGG
Organism: Comamonas sp. 26; assembly: GCF_002754475.1. NCBI lineage: Bacteria > Pseudomonadati > Pseudomonadota > Betaproteobacteria > Burkholderiales > Comamonadaceae > Comamonas > Comamonas sp. 26. Next base: position 1,517,380 of record NZ_PEFL01000001.1, on the reverse strand, counting down.
CCACCGATGTCACCCTTATGGGGTTCGTAGCTGTCAAAGATGTTGGCGATCAGACCGGAACCACGTGTCAGGTTCAGGAATTCATTGGTGAAACCGATCAGGCCACGGGCAGGAATACGGTATTCCAGACGGACGCGACCGCGGCCATCGGGTTCCATGTTGACCAGCTCACCCTTGCGCTCGCCCAGGGCTTGCATCACGCCGCCTTGATGGGCTTCTTCGATGTCGGCAGTCACCAGTTCGATAGGCTCGTGCTTCACACCGTCGATCATCTGCATCACCACGCGGGGCTTGGACACAGCCAGCTCGTAGCCTTCGCGGCGCATTTCTTCCAGCAGAATGGTCAGGTGCAGTTCACCACGGCCAGCCACTTCAAAGATACCGTCTTCGTCGGTTTCCTTGACGCGCAGAGCCACGTTGGAGCGCAGTTCCTTTTGCAGACGGTCCCAGATTTGACGGCTGGTCACGAACTTGCCTTCACGACCTGCCAGAGGCGAAGTGTTCACGCAGAAGTTCATGGTCAGTGTAGGCTCATCAATCTTCAGCATCGGCAGAGGCTGGGGATTGGCCACGTCAGTGACGGTTTCACCGATACCAATATTTTCGATACCGCTGACCAGCACGATTTCCGAAGGACCGGCTTCGGTGGCTTGCACGCGATCGATACCCTGGAAGGTGTGAACCTGGTTGATCTTGCCTGTGTAAGGCTTGCCGTCAGGGCCAGCCATCACGGCGACTTGCTGACCGGGCTTCAACGTACCTTGCGTGATACGGCCCACGGCAATACGACCCACGAACGTGGAGTAGTCCAGTGCGGAGACTTGCATCTGCAAAGGAGCAGTCGCGTCGCCTTCAACGGCTGGCACATGTTCCAGAATGGTATTGAACAGGGCCGACATGTCAGGACCCCATTGCGCACCGGCCTCGCCCTCTTCCTTGGAAGACCAGCCGTTGATACCCGAGGCATACACCACAGGGAAATCCAGCTGCTCGTCAGTAGCGCCCAGCTTGTCGAACAGGTCGAAAGCAGCGTTGATGACCTTGTCGGGGTTGGCACCAGGCTTGTCCACCTTGTTCACAACCACGATAGGACGCAGGCCCAGAGCCAGTGCCTTCTTGGTCACGAAACGCGTTTGAGGCATGGGGCCTTCTTGCGCATCGATCAGCAGCACCACGCCGTCAACCATGGACAGCGCACGTTCCACTTCACCACCGAAGTCCGCGTGACCAGGTGTGTCGAGAATGTTGATGTGAGTGTCATTCCAAGACACAGCACAGTTCTTGGCCAGAATGGTAATGCCACGTTCACGTTCGATGGCATGGTTGTCCATCACGGTGTCCACGACTTTTTCGTGTTCTGCGAAAGTACCCGACTGGCGCAGCAGCTGGTCAACCATGGTGGTCTTGCCATGGTCAACGTGCGCGATGATCGCAATGTTGCGGATTTGTTTGCTCATAAAGTTTCCAAACTGCCGCTTACTTGTGGACGCGGCTTTCCTTCCAAAATTTGTTGAATTTCTAGCGGACTGAGCAGACGCTCGGGAATCAACTCCCCGCTCATCACACGGCCAACCCCCAAAAGGGCATGCGGGCGCTCACCATACACCGCGACAGCCGGGGCATCAGCCCATGACCCTCGACGGCGCAAGCCTGATAAATAGCGTCCTGCATCCTCTTCACCCAAGGTGATGACGGCATGACGATGCAGTAAGGCATCCACAGGCTCAACCTGCGCAACGCGCTCTTCATCATTCATGGCCTCAAGCGCCTCCAGCGTCACGCAGCGCGAGACATCAAGACCACCCGTTTCCACCCGGCGCAGAAAACGCAAATGGGCGCCACAGCCAAAGGCCTCGCCCACGTCTTCACCCAATGTACGGATATAAGTGCCCTTGCTGCAGGTCACTCTCATCTTGATAGCTGGATACCCTTGCTCGTCCTGCGTTAGAGACAAATTCAATGCATGAATTGTGACATCGCGTGCTGGACGTTCCACTTCAATGCCCGCACGGGCATATTCATAGAGAGCCTTACCGTCTTTTTTCAAAGCACTGTGCATGGGCGGCACTTGCTTGATCTCGCCTGTGAATTGAGCCTGCACCTCGGCCAGTCTCTCTGGCGTGATAGAGGCCAGATCCACTGCACGCTCCAGCACCACATCACCTTCGGCGTCCGCCGTGGTTGTGGTCTGTCCCAGACGGGCGATGGCTTCATAGGTCTTTTCAGCTTCCAGTTGAAGCTGACTGAATTTGGTTGCAGCACCAAAGCACAGCGGCAAGACGCCACTGGCCAGCGGATCAAGCGTGCCTGTATGCCCGGCCTTTTCGGCGCGCAGCAGCCACTTGACCTTCTGCAAGATATCGTTGCTGGACCATCCCAGCGGTTTGTCGAGCAGCAACACCCCATGCACGGGGCGCCGCTGCACCCGTGTGCGAGGGGCGTTCATTGCTTACTCTTCTTCAGGACCGCGCGAAGCCACCGCCTTGGCGATCAAGGCGTTCATGTCGGATGCGCGCTCGGTTGTGCGGTCATAGACGAAATGCAGCGTAGGCACGGTATGAATGTGCAAACGCTTGAACAGGCCGTTACGCAGAAAACCTGCGGCCTGATTGAGTGCAGTCAACGTCACTTCCGGATCGCCTACCAGCACGCTGAAGAACACCTTCGCATGGGCATAGTCTGGAGTCACCTCCACGCCTTGCAGCGTGACCATACCAATGCGCGGATCCTTCAACTCGCGGGCGATCAGCTCCGACAGATCACGCTGGATCTGGTCAGAGACTTTGAAGCTGCGGTTTGGCGCAGCAGTTTTCTTACGAGTTGCCATTGAAAATTACAGCGCTCACAGAGTGCGGGCGATTTCCTTGATCTCGAAGACTTCCAGCATGTCGCCTTCTTTGATGTCGTTGTAGTTGCGCAGCTTGATACCGCACTCGAAGCCTTCCTTGACTTCCTTAACGTCATCCTTCATGCGACGCAGGGACTCGATTTCACCCGTGTAGATAACCACGTTGTCGCGCAGCAGACGGAAGTGTGCGTTGCGAGTGACGTTACCCTGAGTGATGTACGAACCAGCAATCGTACCGATCTTCGTTGCCACGAACACGGTACGGATTTCAGCCATACCAATGATCTCCTCACGCTTCTCGGGAGCCAGCATGCCGGACATCGCAGCCTTCACTTCATCTACGGCGTCGTAAATGATGTTGTAGTAGCGAAGATCCACGCCATTGCCTTCGGCTGTCTTACGAGCCTGGGCGTCTGCACGCACGTTGAAGCCGATGATGATGGCCTTGGAAGCCAGCGCCAGGTTGACGTCGGATTCGGAGATACCACCCACGCCGGAGTACACCAGCTGGACCTTGATTTCGTCGGTCGAAAGCTTAAGCAGCGATGCTGCCAGAGCTTCCTGCGAGCCTTGCATGTCGGCCTTGATGATGATGGGCAGAGTCTGCACATCGCCAGCGGACATTTCGGCGAACATGTTTTCCAGCTTGGCGGCTTGTTGCTTGGCCAGCTTGGTATGACGGAACTTGCCTGCGCGGTAAGTAGCGATTTCACGGGCACGACGTTCGTCGCTCAACACCATGAAGTCGTCACCAGCCATAGGCACTTCGTTCAGACCCTGTATTTCCACAGGAATGGAAGGACCAGCCGTCTTGGTTTGCTTGCCGTCTTCGTCCAGCATGGCACGAACGCGGCCGTAGGTCTGGCCAGCCAGAACCACATCACCCACCTTCAGCGTACCGGACTGCACCAGCACCGTAGCCACGGTACCGCGACCCTTGTCCAGCTGAGCTTCGATCACGATACCCTTGGCAGCTGCATCCACAGGCGCCTTGAGTTCCAGCACTTCGGCCTGCAGCAGCACTTGTTCCAGCAGCTCGTCGATGCCTTGACCAGTCTTGGAAGACACTGCCACGAAGGGCGAATCACCGCCGTACTCTTCAGGCAACACCTCTTCCACCACCAGCTCTTGCTTGACGCGATCTGGGTTGGCATCGGGCTTGTCAGCCTTGGTGATAGCCACAACGATAGGAACACCAGCAGCCTTGGCGTGCTTGATAGCTTCCTTGGTCTGAGGCATCACGCCGTCGTCGGCAGCAGCCACCAGAATCACGATATCGGTCGACTTGGCACCGCGAGCACGCATGGCCGTGAAGGCCTCGTGACCGGGGGTATCCAGGAAGGTAACGATGCCGCGAGGCGTCTTCACATGGTAGGCACCAATGTGCTGAGTAATACCACCGGCTTCACCCGACGCAACCTTGGTGCGACGGATGTAGTCCAGCAGCGAAGTCTTACCGTGGTCAACGTGACCCATCACGGTCACCACAGGTGCACGCGACAGCAGCTCGGCTTCAGCACTGGAGACTTCTTCGTCCGTAAAGGCTTCGAGGTCGTCGAGTGCCGCCACCTTGGCGGTGTGGCCCATTTCTTCCACCACGATCATGGCGGTGTCTTGGTCCAGCGGCTGGTTGATGGTGACCATCTGGCCCATCTTCATCAGAACCTTGATCAGCTCAGATGCCTTGATGGCCATCTTGTGTGCCAGTTCGGCCACGGTGATGGTCTCGGGTACCGAGATCTCAAGCTGACGGAACTCAGGAGCCTGTTGCTGCTGGTGCTGTTCGTTACGATCACTACCGCGACGACCACCACGAGGACCACCGCGCCAGTTGGAACGGCCCACGCCACCCGAGCTGTCGCCACGGGTTTTGATTTCCTTCTTCTTGCCTGCGTCGTTAGACCAGCTTGAAGACAGCTTCGCAGACTTGACTTCCTTGCCTGGACGGGCAGCGGCGTTAGCGCCAGCACCGGCAGTACCTGCGGGCTTGGCACCATCTTTGGCAGCAGGCTTCTTGGCATCCGTAGCGGCAGGAGCAACCTTCTTAGGCTCTTCCGGCTTCTTGGCGACCAGCACCTTCTTGGGCGCAGCCATCATGGCGCGAATAGCTTCAGCTTCTGCCAGAGCCTTGCGACGGCGTTCGTCCAGATCCTTGGCACGAGAGGCTTCCTCGTCAGCCTTGGCCTTTGATTCAGCTTCTGCCTTGACTCGGGCTTCGACTTGCGCAGCTGCACGAGCAGCAGCACCGGCCACATGCCCACGCTTTTCTTCTTCCTTTGCCGCCTTGGCTTCAGCTACCTTGGCAGCTTCGGCTGCTGCATAAGCAACAGCGCGTTCCTCGGCTTCACGCTCACGGCGCTCGCGCTCTTCGCGCTCTAGACGTTCCTTGGCCAATTCTTCTTCCTGGTGACTCAACTGCTCAACCTCGCGGCGAGCGTCTTCTTCACGGCGCACCAACTCTTGAGTAGCAGCACGCACCTGCACGGCCTTGGCCATGCTTTCCGCATTGGCCTGAACCTCTGCGGGTGTATCTTCACGCTTCACAAAAGTGCGCTTTTTGCGCACTTCTACTTGAATCGTACGAGCGCGGCCCGAGGAGTCCGCCTGCTTGATTTCGCTGGTGGATTTCTTCGTTAGCGTAATTTTCTTGGCTCCGCTGCCATGGCTAACCTGGAGGTGACTCAGCAAACGCTGCTTGTCACCCTCGGTCAACACATCAGCCGCGTTCACCTTATCAACCCCGGCTGCCTTGAGCTGCTGCAGCAAGGAATCAGGGGTCGTGTTGCGCTCTTCCGCAAATTCTGCAACCGTATTACTCGACATAAATGCTCTGAACCTCCCTGACCTTACTCTTGCCCATCGGTAAACCAGTGCTCACGCGCCTTCATGATCAAAGCCTTGGCTTCTTCAGCGGTCTGACCGGTAATTTCGGTCAGCTCGTCGATTGCCAGATCGGCCAGTTCATCACGGGTGTGCACATCAGCTTGCGCCAGCTTGTCCAGCAGCTCGGACGTAATACCGTCCAGGGACAGCAGATCCTCAGATGCCTTGCTCACATTTTCTTCGCGAGCGATTTCTTGACTAAGAAGTGCATCTTTAGCGCGGCTACGCAGCTCGTTTACCGTCTCTTCGTCGAAGGATTCAATTTCGAGCATTTCCTGCAGAGGCACATAGGCCACTTCTTCCAGAGTCTCGAAACCTTCTTCGATCAGGATGTTGGCGATTTCCTCGTCGACATCCAGCTTTTCCATGAACAGCTTGCGCGAGCCAGCTGACTCGTCAGCCTGCTTTTGAGCAGACTCGACAGCGTCCATGATGTTGATTTTCCAGCCAGTCAGCTCGGAGGCCAGACGTACGTTCTGACCGCCACGACCAATGGCGATGGCGAGATTTTCTTCATCCACCACCACGTCCATGGCATGCTTTTCCTCATCCACCACGATGGAAGAGACATTGGCAGGAGCCAGAGCGCCGATCACGAACTGGGCGGGGTCTTCAGACCAAAGCACGATATCCACGCGCTCGCCAGCCAGTTCATTGGTCACGGCATTCACACGCGTACCACGAACACCTACGCAAGTGCCGATAGGATCCACGCGCTTGTCATGACTCAACACGGCAATTTTCGCACGGCTGCCAGGATCACGAGCGCAGCTCTTGATTTCCAGCAAACCTTGCTCGATTTCGGGGACTTCATTGCGGAACAGTTCCACCATGAACTCAGGGGCCGAACGCGACAGAATGATGGGAGCGCCGCGCAGAGTGGCATCCACTTCCATGATCATGGCTCGCACACGGTCACCGTTGCGCAGATTTTCCTTAGGGATCATCTCACCGCGCTTAAGGCGGCCTTCCACGCGACCGGATTCGACAATGATGTCGCCCTTGTCCATGCGCTTGACAGTACCTGTGAAAATCTTGTCGCCACGAGCCAAGAACTCGTTGAGCAGCATTTCACGCTCGGCGTCACGGATTTTCTGCAGAATGACCTGCTTGGCAGCCATGGCGCCAATACGGCCAATCGGCACAGACTCAATCTGCTCTTCGATGAACTCACCGACTTCAATACCGGGGACGCGGTCTTCCGCATCCATCAGCATTTCTTCGGCTTCAGGGTTTTGCAGACCGGCATCGTCAGCCACCACCACCCAGCGGCGGAAGGTGTCGTAGTCGCCGCTTTCGCGATCGATGGACACGCGGATGTCTACTTCACCTGGGTACAGCTTCTTGGTGGCTTGTGCCAGTGCGGATTCCACTGCACCAAAAACCAGATCGCGCTCAACGTTCTTCTCGCGCGAAATGGCTTCAACCAACATCAACAGTTCGCGATTCATGCGACGACTCTCCTATTTCAATCACACAAAGAGGAAATTGCTTGCAGCCTCTTTGCCCCAAAAAATTCAACGCTCCAGCCGTCTTATTAGGACTTGGCGGCGCGCCCTTTGAAATTCACAATCGGTGCCAGACGCACGTCACGCAGCTCATCCAGTGTGAAGCCCATCACATTCATCGGCGCAGGCTCACGCTTTTTGCTAACGCGCACGCCCGGCTTGGGAGGAGGCTCATCACTCCAGACGAGCTGCCAGCCACCTTCTTCAGAACGCTCCAGCGTGCCACGAAATTTCTTGCGGTTTGCATTGATCTTTTCACCGCCAGCCGCCCCAATGGGAGCCTTGAGCGTCAAGTCCACTTCAGAGCCTTCAAAACGAATGAAGTCCTGCTCATGGCGCAATAAACGATCAATCCCTGGAGACGAGACCTCCAGACGGGCGTAATCCGCGCCATCGACTTCCAGAGCGAACTGGAGCTGACGCGTGACCTTTTCGCAGTCTTCCACTGTCACGAACTGATCGGGCAGCTCAGGCGCACCTTCCTCCGGCGCCTGCCAAGGCAAATCAATCGTGATGCGCAGCAAGCCACCTGCTGTGCGTTCAATTTCGACCAAGTCATAACCTAGACCTGTCACGGTTTGTTCAACGATTTGCTGTAGTGCCACGTGTATTCAGTTCAATCCCGAAAAAATTCGTCAAATCATGGACTTAGCTCTGTTTTAAACAGGTCCAGCCATGAATTGCCCAAAAAAAACGGGCGGTATGTACCCGCCCGTTTGGTCGTGAAGCCGCAATTGTAGCCGCAAACCATTGTTTTCGCACAAACTAGCTCGCATAAAACAGCTGTCAGCGCAAGACTTCCTGCAAGTCATCAGCGCGTAACAAGCGCTGCAGCAAATCTTGCGCCTCCTGTACATCGGCAGGCCTAGCTGCTGCATCCTGCGGCAGCGACTGCAACATGCGAGCCAGCACGCCCGCCTGAGGTAGCACAGGCCCCATAAACTTGGCCTGACTTCCCTGCCCCACCAGAATGGATGGGAAAGTCTCTATATCCAAATCACCGGCCACATCTTCGCGGTCTTCCACATCGAGCCAGACAAAGCGCATTTCCGGAAACTGCGCGGCCAGCGCCTCAAAGGACTGCTGGTATTGCTTGCAGGTGCCGCACCAGGCGGCGCAGAGGCAGACCACCAACCATTCGTCGGCTTTTATATTTTTTTGTGTCATTTCAACAAACTCTGGGCCAGCGTTGGCTCACCCCTTTAATCAGTCACCGTAATGTTAGCGGCTTATCAATCACTTGATAGCTGCATCAGGCATCGCTGCAGCCTTGCAAACAGGCTTACTCTTGAATCCATTGCGCTCAGCCCCTATGATTTTTAACAACTGATAAATGGCGCACCGCCCAAGTCGTGGCTTTGCGCCCATTCGATCTTTATTTAGAGGATTGGTGACTCCATGGATTACAAGGACTATTACAAGATACTTGGCGTGGACAAAAAAGCCTCCGCCGACGAAATCAAAAAGGCCTACCGAAAGCTCGCACGCAAATACCACCCCGACATCAGCAAAGAAAAAGATGCAGCTGCACGCATGGCAGAAGTAAACGAAGCCAATACCGTGCTCTCTGACCCCGAGAAACGCGCCGCCTATGACGCCATGGGGGACGAGATGCAGTTTGCTCAAAGCTCAAGAGCTCAAGGCGGCGGCGGTTTTCGCCCACCACCCAACTGGGATCAGCAGGACTTTCATTTCAGCAGCCAGTCAGATTCAGGCAGCGACGCCGATTTCAGCGACTTTTTCTCGCAAATGTTCGGCCAGGCTGCACGCACCCGGCGTCATCAAAGCCAGCAAGGCACCCGCAGCACGCCCGATCTGCGCGGGCAGGATCAGCACGCCAGCATCGAACTGGATTTACAGGACAGCTACAGCGGAGCCGTTCGCTCCCTGCATCTGAGGACTACCGTGCTTGACGAGCAAGGCATACCCACCATCAAGGACAAGGAGCTTCAGGTCAGCATTCCCAAGGGGGTTCGTGAAGGTCAGATGATTCGGCTGGCCCGCCAAGGCAACCCAGGCCTAGGCAAGGGTGAGCCCGGAGACTTGCTGCTGGAAGTGCATTTTCGCAACGACCCGCGCTGGTGGTCGGAAGGCAAGGATGTTTATCAGCGCGTGCCACTGGCACCTTGGGAAGCCGAGCTGGGCGGCCCCATCCCCTTCAAGACATTAGCCGGAGAGCTGGAGGTCACCGTACCGGCCGGATATCGATCCGGGCGCAAGCTGCGCATCAAAGGCAAGGGGCTGCCAGCCGCCACGCCCGGTGATCTGTATCTGGTGCTGGAGGTGGTGTTCCCACCCGCCGCAACCCCTGCGCAAAAACAGGCTTATGCGGACTTCGCCAAAGCCTTCCCGCAGTTTGACGCGCGCAGCCTGAATTGAAAGGTTTCTCATGAACACCTCACTTACACCTTTCTCTGAGCCTGCAGAGCTGCTGGACCAGACCATGCTGAGCCTGCATGAACTAGCCCGCCACTGCAGCACCAGCCCCCAATGGGTGATTGAGCATGTGCAGACCGGCATCATCGGCTACGACAACGACGGCAGCACAGCAGCCGCAATCAGCCATGAGCAGTGGCGCTTCAGCAGCCAGTCGCTGGCACGGGCACGCCGTATTGCCCAGCTGGAGCACAGCTTTGATGCCGACCCGCAGCTCGCGGCGCTGACCGCCGACCTGATCGAAGAAGTGCAGTTGTTGCGCCGCAAGCTACTCAATCTTCAGCGCTGAACTGGCGCGCCATAAAACAAAAAGCCCTCGCACGTAAGTGACGAGGGCTTTTTTGCAGGGCCACGCAAGCGCAGCCTGCTGCAGCAATTAACCGTGGCGCTTGCCAGCTTGCTTCTTGCTGCGAGTGTGCGAACCACGCTCCAGGCTCACGCGCTGACCACGGCCTTGAGTAGGCAGTGTCACGCCGTTAGGCGCTTGGGGACGGGGAGTGGCCTTGCGGTCTGCTTCGGTAACGATCTTATTGCCCATGTCGAATTCTCAATTGGTCGGTTGAAAAACGTTAATTAGGCCACAGCCAGAGAATTCGCGCCAAATAAATACAAATTTTCGAGTAAGGATTCAATGTTTTTCAACGCTGACCCCGTATTTGAAACGAAAAATCTTCCTGTATTTCAATCATTTAGCGTCAAAATCATTGCCAGATAAGCGCTATACGCTATCAATTCCAGATGGCTATTACAGGCTGCACTTCGCCCGCAGCCTCTACCAATTTACGGGTATAGCCCTCTTGCGGCGCCAGCAGCACTTGCTGCACCGCGCCCTGCTCCACGATCTGACCGTCCTTCATCACCAGCACCTCATGGGCCATGGCGCGAATCACATCCACATCATGGGTGATGAGCAGATAGGCCAGCCCGCGCTCTTTTTGCAGCCGCTGCAGCAGCGCCAGCACCTGCTGCTGAATGGTCACATCGAGGGCACTGGTGGGTTCATCCAGCACCAGCACCTCGGGCTCCATGATGAGCGCCCGCGAAATGGCCAGCCGCTGCCGTTGCCCGCCCGAGAACTCATGCGGATAGCGCTGCAGCAAGCCGGGGAACTGTGCCTCGGTCATCCCCACCTCAGCCAGCATCTGCACCACACGCTCGCGACGCTGGTCGGTGCTTAGCTCTGGGGCGTGGATTTGCAGGCCTTCGCCCACGATTTCCTCTACCGTCATGCGTGGCGACAGCGAGGAAAACGGGTCTTGAAACACCACCTGAATTTTGCGGCGCAGCGCCAGATTGGCGGCGCTATTGCGAATGGCAGGTTGCTGCCATTGCTGACCCGCCACCTGCAACTCGCCGCCATAGGGAAGCAGCCCCAGCACGGCCTGGGCCAGCGTGGATTTGCCGGAACCCGACTCGCCAATCACTCCCAGCGTTCTGGCGGGCTTGAGCGCCATATCCGCGCCCTTGACAGCAACAAACGCCCCTTTTTTGAACCAGCCACGAATACCCGGCAGCGGCGTGGCGTAGCTCACCTGCAGCGCCTTGGCCTGCACCACAGTCAGCGTATCGACCGGCACAGGCCCATCATTCACATCGCGCACGGGCTTGCTGGCCAGCAGCTTGCGGGTGTAGGCGTGCTGCGGGTTTTGCATGACAGCGGCCACAGCGCCCTGCTCGACCAGCACGCCTTTTTCCATCACCGCCACCCGATCGGCAAAGCGGCGCACCAGATTCAGGTCATGCGTAATCATCAGCACGGCCATGCCGGTCTGGCGCTGCAGATCAGCCAGCAGATCCAGAATCTGGCCGCGCAGCGTCACGTCCAGCGCCGTGGTGGGCTCATCGGCCAATAACAAGCGTGGGCGGCTAGCCAGCGCCATGGCAATCATGGCGCGCTGGCGTTGGCCGCCGCTGAGCTGGTGCGGAAAGCTTTGCGCACGGCGCTGTGGCTCGGGAATGCCGGTCGTCGCCAGCAACTCCACTGCCTGCTTAAGCGCCTGTGCCTTGCTCAGCGCCTGTTTGAGCTGCAACACCTCGGCCACTTGCGCGCCCACCGTCATCAGCGGGTTGAGCGCCGTCATAGGCTCCTGAAAGATCATGGCGATATCACCGCCGCGCACGGCATGTATCTCGCGCTCTGAAAGACGTAGCAGGTCGCGTCCGTCCAGCAAGGCCTGACCGCTTAATTGACCATCCCCCACCAGTCGCAGCAAAGACAGGGCTGTGACGGACTTCCCCGAGCCCGATTCACCCACCAGCGCCAGCTTTTCACCAGCCGCCATGTCAAAACTCACGCCCTGAACCACGGGCTTGCCCGCAAAAGACACGCTCAGGTCGCGCACCGAAAGCAGCGTGCCTGCCTTTTTCACCTCAAATTTTTCCCGGCTCATGGCTTGCCTCCCGCACTTTTGGCCGCAGCGCTGCGCGCCTGCTTGCGAGGGTCCAGTGCATCGCGCAGGGCATCGCCCATAAAGGTCAGCAGCAGCAAACTGATGACAAGCACGGCAAAGGTGGACAGAGAAATCCACCACGCATCAATATTGTTTTTGCCCTGACTCAACAGCTCACCCAGGCTGGGTGTGCCGGGCGGGACGCCCAGCCCCAAAAAGTCCAGCGACGTCAGCGCCAGAATGGCCCCGCTCATGCGAAAGGGCAGAAAGGTGATCACCGGCGTCATGCTGTTGGGCAGAATGTGGCGAAAGATGATAGAGCGATTGCTGGCACCCAGCGCCTGGGCAGATTTGACATAGTCAAGCTGGCGATTGCGGAAGAATTCGGCCCGCACATAGTCTGCCAGACCCATCCAGCCAAACAGGCTGAGCAAGACCAGCAGCAACGACACGCTGGGCGCAAACAGCGCACTGAAGATGATGAGCAGGTATAGCTCGGGCATGGAGCCCCAGATTTCTGTAAAGCGCTGAAAGGCCAGGTCAGTCTTGCCGCCAAAAAAGCCCTGCACGGCCCCGGCCAGCACGCCCAGCAGCACGCCCACCACCGTCAGCGCCAACCCGAACAGCACGCTGACGCGAAAGCCGTAGATGAGCTGCGCCAGCAGATCGCGCCCCCGGTCGTCCGTGCCCAGCCAGTTATCGGCCGATGGGGCAGAGGGGTTAGGCTGCTTGGCAAAGTAGTTGATGGTGGCTTTGCCGTAGCGGTTGATGGGAAAAATGGCCCAGTTGCCTCCCTCGCTCAGCTTTTGCTGAATAAAGGGATCGAGGTAGTCCGTGGGCGTATGAAAGTCACCGCCAAAAGTGGTCTCGGGGTAGTCATTGAGCAGCGGCAGATAGGTCTGCCCCTCATAGCGTACGAGGAGAGGCTTGTCGTTGGAGAGCACTTCTGCAAACAGGCTGAGCACGACCAGCACCGCAAAAACTATCAGACTGACAAAGCCCAGCCGGTTGGATTTAAAGCGTCGCCAGGCCCTGCGCCCCGGCGATTCCGACTGGACAGCAGTAGGTGCTGGCGGCACGACTTTCACTCCTGCATTCATAGCTGGCTGCGTTTTAAGAGTCTGGGCTTGAGGCTGTTTTTGCATGAAATCAGTCGAACTTGACCCGGGGATCAACCCAGACATAGCAAAGATCGCTGATGAGCTTGGTCACCAGCCCGATCAGCGTGAACAGATACAGCGTGCCCAGCACCACGGGGAAATCGCGGCGAATCACGCTTTCGTAGCTGAGCAGACCCAGGCCGTCGAGCGAAAACAGCGTCTCGATCAGCAGCGCCCCTGCGAAGAAGGCGCCAATAAAGGCGGACGGGAAGCCGGTGACGATGGGAATCAGCGCATTGCGAAACACATGCTTGTAGAGCACCTGCCGCTCCGAGAGGCCCTTGGCCCTTGCCGTCAACACGTATTGCTTGCGGATTTCTTCCAAAAAGGAGTTCTTGGTCAACATGGCCGTGACCGCAAAACTACCCGCCACCATGGCCGTCACGGGCAGCGCGATATGCCAGAGGTAATCCACCACCTGGCCTAGGGTGCTGAGTTCATCAAAGTTCGATGAGGTCAGCCCCCGCAGCGGGAACCATTGCAGCTGACCGCCAAAAACCACCAGCAGGGCCACGCCCAGCACAAAGCCGGGGATGGCATAGCCCACCAGAATCAACACCGTGGTGGCCAGATCAAAGCGCGAGCCGGCCCGCACGGCCTTGGCAATGCCCAGCGGCACGGCGACCAGATAGCTGATGAAAAACGTCCACAAACCCAGACTGATGGAAACAGGCAGTTTTTCCTTGACCAAGGCCCACACGCTTTTGTTCTGAAAGAAGCTGGTGCCCAGATCAAAGCGTGCAAACTGACCCAGCATCTGCATAAAGCGCTCGACAGGCGGCTTGTCAAAGCCATACAGGGCCTTGATTTCTTCAAGCCGCTTGGGGTCCACTCCCTGCCCGCCGCGATAGCTCATGGATGCGCCTTCAACCCCGCGACCCGCGCCGGCTTTGGCTTCTGCCAGATATTGCTCTACGGGGCCACCGGGCACAAACTGAATGACGACGAAGGTCAGCAGCAGCACACCCAGCAGCGTGGGGATCATCAGCAAGATGCGTTTGAGAATATAGGCAAACATGGCATCGTCAGGTCAGGGTTTGGTGGGGGCGGAAGGCGCGGTCTGCGGTGGCTGCTTGGCCCAGGCGGCATAGACCACCCACAGTTCACCCGGCGAATAAGGCGGAATCTTCCCCGGCAGGGCCAGCCTCCAGTCGTCATACACCATGCGGTGCTTTCCAGAGAAGTACTGCGGAATCAGGTAGTGGCCGTGCACGATGATGCGCTCCAACGCGTGGCAGGCAGGCAGCATCTGCTGCTCGGATTTGGCCGACGCCATCTTGGCGATGATGGCGTCAACCGCCTTGCTTTTCAGGCCGACATAATTCGATCCACCTTCAACATCGGCGGCGGCGCTGCCGAACAGCTCTGCATATTCCTGCCCCGGGTTGTGCGTGCCGGGCACGTTCAGCGTCACGATGTCGAAGTCGTATTTGTCCATGCGCTGTTGATAGAGGGCGTAGTCCACATTGCGCACCTTGAGCGTGATACCCAGCTTTTCCAGATTGCGCATCCAGCTGCTCACAATCTTGACGCTGCTTTCGCCGCTATCCAGGTACTCGATCTCCATGTGCTCGCCAGCAGCGTTGCGCAGTGCTCCATCCTTGACGTTCCAGCCGGCATCGGCCAGCAGCTTCTGCGCGCGGCGCAGGTTTCCGCGCAGGCCGTCGCCAGTATCGGTGCGCGGCGGCTGGGCCATGGGACCCAATGTGTCGGGCGGCAAACTGGCCTTGTAGGGCTGCAGCAGCGCCAGCTCTTGCTCGGTGGGCTCACCCGTGGTTTCGCAGGCCGTGTTGCCAAACAGGCCATGCACGCGCTGGTAGGCGCCGTAGAACATCTGGCGGTTCATCCACTCGTAGTCGTAGGCCAGGCCCAGCGCCTCGCGCACACGCACATCTTTGAGCTGATCGCGCCGTGTGTTCAAGAAAAAGCTCTGAAAGCCAGAGGGCAGCTTGTTCTCAAACTCACCCTTGACCAGCTCGCCCGAACTAAAGCGCTTGCCCGTCAACCGCCGCGCCCAGTCGCCTGCGCTGTTGATGCGCATCAGATCAAACTCGCCCGCCTTCAGCGCCTCCAGCCGCGCCGTCCCGTCTTTGTAGATCTTGATGGTGATGCGGTCAAAATTGCCCTGCCCTACGCGCACCGGCAGCGCAGCACCCCAGTAAGCGGGGTCGCGCACATAGGTAATGTCCTTGCCAAACTTGACCGGGCCAATTTTGTAGGGGCCACTGCCAATGGGTATATCCGTCACCACTTGGTCAAAAGGCTTGGGCTTGCCATTCGCATCCAGCCCCCAGTCGCGGCTGAACACCGGCAGGGCTGCACCAACGGTCAGCGGCAAATCTCGGTTGGGCTTTTTAAAGCGAAAGCGCACCGTGCGTTCATCCAGCACATCGCAGCCATCCACCTCGGCAAACAGGGTCTTGTAGCCGGGCGATGCGTATTTGCTCAGCAGCATCTCGTAGCTGTGCTTGACATCCTGCGCCAGCACGGGCTTGCCGTTGTGAAAGCGCGCCTGCTTGCGCAACCTGAAGGTGGCAGATAGGCCGTCGGCAGCCACCTCCACATCTTCAGCCAACAGGCCATAGCCCGTGGCGGTTTCATCCAAGCTGGGCGCCAGCAGCGTCTCCAGCAGCATGTCCCCCACATAGGCGGGCGGCGAGCCTTTGATGGTGAAGGGGTTGTACTTGTCAAAGGTGGAGTAACGCAGATTACTCACCATGCGCAACTCGCCGCCCTTAGGGGCAGCCGGATTCACATAATCAAAGTGCTTGAAGTCAGCCGCATACCGCGGCTCGCCCCATAGTGCATAGGCATGTGCCGCCAGAGCTGGCGTGGCAACTTGGCTGCAGGCAATCAGGGCTGAACAAATCATCCAATGGCGCATGCGACAATTCTGCACTACCCCGACTGATTCGCACCCAGTTCGAGCGGATACGTTTTCAAAGATTGCGCCCCCACCACAGGTGGCGCAATCCTCTCTTTTCATTTTCTCTGGAGATCAACCATGGGTTTTCTCGCCGGTAAAAAGCTGCTGATCACGGGCGTTCTGTCCAACCGTTCCATCGCCTACGGCATCGCCAAGGCCTGCCACGCACAAGGCGCCGAGCTGGCTTTCAGCTATGTAGGCGAACGCTTCAAGGACCGCATCACCGAGTTCGCAGCCGACTTTGACTCCAAGCTGATTTTTGATTGCGACGTGGGCAGCGATGAGCAAATCGAGAAGATGTTTGCCGATCTTGGCGCAGCCTGGGGCAAGTTCGACGGTTTTGTGCACTCCATCGGTTTTGCACCCCGCGAAGCCATTGCAGGCAACTTCCTCGATGGTCTGTCGCGCGAAAACTTCCGCATTGCGCACGACATCAGCGCTTACAGCTTCCCCGCCATGGCCAAGGCTGCCATGCCGCTGCTGAACGACAAGTCCTCGCTGCTGACCTTGTCCTACCTGGGCGCTCTGCGCTCCATCCCCAACTACAACACCATGGGTCTGGCCAAGGCATCGCTGGAAGCCTCCGTGCGCTACCTGGCTGAAGCCGTGGGCCGCACCGAAGACGGCCGCGCCATCCGCGCCAACGGCATCTCCGCCGGCCCCATCAAGACTCTGGCGGCCTCGGGCATCAAGGACTTCGGCAAGCTGCTGGGCCGCGTGGCCGATGCATCGCCCCTGCGCCGCAACGTGACGATTGAAGACGTGGGCAATGTCGCCGCCTTCCTGCTGTCCGATCTGGCATCGGGCGTGACTGCCGAAATCACCTATGTGGACGGCGGCTTCAGCCAGACGGCCGGCCTATCTGCCGATCAGGTCTAAACCCTCAAAGCTGACGCTTTCAAAGCCCCGCAGGTTGAAAAGCCTGCGGGGCTTTTTATTTGGCGCTTGTGCTTTTCGCTTTGTGTTTTATGCCACGCCAAAGACATCTTCGCCCTCGCCCTACAAGCAAAGCCGAGCACTGCCGCTATGGTTTCAAGGTGTTTCAACCACCACCTCAAGAGGATTGCCATGCCCTACCGCTTTCTGCTTCTCGCCCTCTCCACCGCTGCACTGGCTGCATGCAGCACCCCCGCGCCTCAGCCCGCGCAGGCCATTGCCAAGCTGCAAGCCACCTCGGGCAGCAAAGTCAGCGGTGATGTGAAGTTCACCCAGAAAGACGGCCAGCAGCTCATGATCAGTGCGGTGATTTATGGCCTCAAGCCCAATTCAGAGCACGGTTTCCACATCCATGACAAGGGCGATTGCGGCGACAACGGTAATGCCGCAGCGGGTCATTTCAACCCCATGGGCAACCCGCATGGCAAATATGACACCACCCAGCACCATATGGGCGACCTACCCAGCCTGAAGGCCGACTCCAACGGCGTCGCCACCGTCAATGTGCAGTCGCGTGACCTCACCTTGCTGGCCGGCCCGGGCAATGTGATTGACCGCGCCGTCATCGTTCACGCCCAGCCCGATGACTACAGCACCCAGCCCACAGGCAACGCCGGTGCCCGCATTGCCTGCGCCGTGATTACGCGCGACTAAGTCCACTCACGCACTGCAAAGCCGCTGCCTACAGGTAGCGGCTTTTTATGATTTATCGGCTTCAATCCCTTTCATGGTAAGCGGTAGTAGCTACTCTTTTGATACCAAAGTAGACACCGCATCGACAACTGGCACCCGCCGCCCTGGCATGGGTCGCCTGCCCACCGGGAGATCGCCATGCCTGCGCTGCCGCCTATTTCGCTGCCCAAGTCTCTGAACGGGTTTCTTCGCTGCCTGCTCTGTGCCTGCCTTTGTCTGAGTTTTCCGATACAGGCTCAACCCGCAGCACAACCGCCATCACTAATGCTGGCCCATATCTGGCGCCAAGGATTGCCACTGCAGGACTACTGGGTCAGCGAAAAGCTGGACGGCGTGCGCGGCTACTGGAACGGCCGCCAGCTCATTAGCCGCGGCGGGCAGGCAATTGCAGCGCCAGCTTGGTTCACCCAAGGCTGGCCCAGCACACCCATGGATGGCGAGCTCTGGGCCGGGCGCGGCCAATTTCCCCATGCCCAGTCCACCACAGCGCAGACCCAGCCCGGCGATGCAGCCTGGCGGCGCATGCAGTTCATGGTGTTTGATCTGCCAGCAGCTGCTGGCAGTTTTGACGAACGCCTGCCGCTGCTCAAACAGACCGTGGCCAAAATCAACCAGCCTTGGGTGCAGATGGTGGCCCAGCAAAAACTGAGCAGTGACGCACAACTGCAGGCCTTGCTGAATCATGTCGTCAAAGATGGCGCTGAAGGCCTGATGCTGCACAAAGGCAGCGCGCCCTATCGCAGCGGGCGCAGCGATGACCTACTCAAGCTCAAACCGTTTGACGACGCCGAAGCACGCGTTATTGGCTACAAACCCGGACGCGGCCAGTGGCAGGGCATGACAGGCGCGCTCATCGTGCAAAGCCCGCAGGGCTTGCAGTTTGCGCTGGGCTCGGGCCTGAATGCCGAGCAGCGCAAAAATCCACCGTCACTGGGCAGCTGGGTCACCTACCGTTATCAAGGCCTGCATGAGAAAAGCGGCCTGCCGCGCTTCGCACGCTTTGTGCGGGTACGGGACGAACTGGGGTTTCAGCCAGAAGTTGGCGCACGATAAATCGCGGTAAATTCAAAATTCATAGCTGCTTGTGATTGATGGAAAAGCGATACAGCCACTGTTCATTCAAAACCTCAAACCAGCTGTGCACCCAGCTCTCGCGCCGCCTGCAACACGTTTTTCACATAACGCTCGTCATAGCGGTGCGCAGGCATCGTCAGCGTCAAAGCTGCGGCCAACTCCCCACTCTGGCGGAACACAGGGGCTGAGATACCGGCAATTTCGCTGTGCCTGTCACCCACCAAGGCCTCGTAGCCATCGGCTCGCACCCGCGCATAGTGGTTGCGGTTTTTCTGCTGCCAGTCACCCAACTCCGGGTCAAAAGCCACCAATACGCGCCCGCCCGCGCCCTTGTCCAGTGGCAGCAAATCACCCGCGCGCGCATGGTCACGCACGGGGTGCGGTGAATCCACGCGGTACAGGCACAGCCTCTCCTTGCCCTGGCGCACATGGTAGGCAGCGCTCTCGCCCGTGGCCTGCACCAGAGATTTGAGTACCGGCATGACCACGCTGTCCAGCGAAAAGTTCTGCGCATACACCCTGTGCAAGCGCTCCACGGCCGGCCCTACCGCATAGCGACCATCGTCCAGCCTGCTAATCCAGCCGCCGTGCTCCAGGGATGCCAGCAGGCGCAGCACCGTGCTTTTGTACAAGCGAGTGCGTTCGGCCAACTGGGCCAGGCTCAAGCCGTCATCACCATCACCAAATGCCGCCAGCAGACTCAAGGCCCGGTCAACCGCAGCCACGCCACCGGGTGCCGCGTTTTCATCGGCAAGGGATTCAGTTTGAGATTTACGCGGCATGAAAACTCCAACCCTGCAGCTTGACAGGACATCAGGACGCAAGGCAATATTTCAACAGAGAGAACTTTGTTCTATTAGATAGAACTCATTACAACACTGCCTTTGCTGTAAAGCAAGCATTGAATTCAGGTCAGGCACCCCATGTCATCTCCATCTCGTTTCGACGTCTTGATCAGCGAAGTCGGTCCCCGCGACGGTCTGCAATCGATCTCCACCTCCATGAGCACCGCCCACAAATGCGCATGGATCGACGGTCTGGTTGCCTCGGGTCTGCAGGAGATAGAAGTCGGCTCCTTTGTCTCGCCCAAGCTCTTGCCGCAGATGGCCGATGCCGCCCAAATCGTCGCCCATGCCATCCAGCACAGCGGCGTCACCGTCATGGCTCTGGTGCCCAATATCAAAGGCGCAGAAGCGGCCATGCGCGCTGGCGTGCACAAGATCACCTTGCCTGTGTCGGCCAGCCCAGCCCATTCCATGGCCAATGTGCGCAAGACGCCCCAGCAGATGGTAGAGGAAGTGCGCGCCATTGCCCAGTTCCGCGACGACCTTGCGCCACAGGTGTATATCGAGGCGGGCATCTCCACCGCTTTTGGCTGCACGCTGCAAGGCTTGGTGCCCGAAGACGATGTGATTGCGCTGGCCGTGGCCTGCGTACAGGCAGGAGCAGATGAATCAGGCCTGTCTGATACTACGGGCATGGCTAACCCGGCACAGGTCAAGCGCCTGTTCACGCGGCTGCGCAGCGAACTGGGTGATCACGCAGGTGCCGCCCACATGCACAACACGCGTGGCCTGGGTCTGGCTAATTGCCTTGCCGCCTATGAAGCCGGTGTGCGCACCTTCGATTCTTCCCAGGCCGGGCTGGGCGGCTGCCCCTACGCACCCGGGGCCTCGGGCAATGTGGTGACAGAAGACCTGGTCTTTATGTTCGAAGCCATGGGCATACGTACCGGCATTGATATTGAGCGACTGCTTGCTGCGCGAAATGCGCTGGCCGCTGGCCTGCCGGGCGAGGCGCTTTACGGCATGCTGCCACCTGCGGGCCTGCCCAAAGGCTTTGTGCCTCATCCGTATTCCACGCACTGATCCCAAACAACAAACGAGATTCACATGCACTCCTCCAGCAATTCCCCAAGCCCCGCCAGCGCCCTGCCCTACGCCGGTATTCGCGTGGTCGAATTCACCCACATGGTCATGGGCCCTAGCTGCGGACTCATGCTGGCCGACCTGGGTGCCGAAGTCATCAAGGTCGAGCCCGTGGGCCATGGCCGCAATGGTGACGCCACGCGCAAGCTGCTGGGCTCAGGCTCCGGTTTCTTCCCGCTGTTCAACCGCAACAAGAAAAGCCTGACCCTGGATTTGCAGACCCCCGAAGGCAAGGAAGCCGCTCTCAAACTGATTGCCACCGCCGATGTGGTGACCGAGAACTTCAAGCCCGGCACTATGCAAAAGCTGGGGCTGGACTATGAAAGCCTCAAAGAGCAGTTCCCCCGCCTGATTTATGTGAGCCACAAGGGCTTTCTGCCCGGCCCCTACGAGCACCGCACGGCCCTCGATGAAGTGGTGCAGATGATGGGCGGCCTAGCCTATATGACGGGCCGCCCCGGCGATCCGCTGCGCGCCGGCACCAGCGTCAACGACATCATGGGCGGCATGTTCGGTGCCATGGGAGCCATGGCGGCTCTTGCACAGCGCGAAAAAACCGGCCAGGGGCAAGAAGTACAAAGTGCACTGTTTGAAAACAATGTCTTTCTGATTGCCCAGCACATGATGCAGTACGCCGTCACCGGCCAACCCGCCGCCCCCATGCCCGCACGCATCTCTGCCTGGGCCATTTACGACGTGTTCGAAGTCAAGGACGGCGAGCAGATTTTTCTGGCCGTGGTCAGCGACGGCGCCTGGCGCGAGTTCTGCAACGCTTTCGACCTTACCGAGCTGCACAGCGACCCGCGCCTGGGCAGCAACAACGACCGCGTACAGGCCCGCAGCTGGCTGATGCCGCTGCTGCGCGAAAAAATGGCGGCTTACAGCGCCGCACAGATCGCCCAGGTATTTGAGAAAAAAGGCCTGCCGTTTGCACCCATTGTTCGCCCCCACGATCTGCTGGACGACCCGCACCTGAACGCCACTGGCGCACTGGCACCCATCCAGCTACCCGATGGCCGCGAGAGCAAAACCGTGCTGCTGCCGCTGACCCTGGACGGCAAGCACCTGGAGGTGCGCCTGTCCCCACCCAAGCTAGGTGAGCACAGCCTGGAGATTCTGACTGCTCTTGGCTATAGCCCAGAACAAGCCCGTGCTTTAGCACAAGGCCAGGCCGCCTGAGCCAACACCGGCCATGAAAAGCCGATGCTGCAACCACCGCTGACGCCCCCGCGTTACTGAACACCGCGCGAACCCATCGCGCTACCCCAACCCAACCCTGGAACAGGACGCTTGCCGTGCCTGCAGGGATGGCTATTACCCAAAATTTCTACATCTCAGGAGACAAGACCATGAAACACCATTCCTTATTCAACCCCACAAAACCTGGCATCAGCCGCCGTCAGGCGCTTGCTGCTGCAGCCTTGATGGCGATGACTGCTGGCTCTGCACTGGCCCAGCCCACACCATGGCCTGCCAAAGCACTTCGCATGGTCGTACCCTTTACCCCGGGTGGCGGCACCGATGCGGTGGCCCGCCTGATCAGCGAGCGCGTGAGCACGGCCAACCACTGGACGATGGTGGTGGAAAACAAGCCCGGCGCGGGCGGCAATATCGGCCTGGACACCGTGGCCAAGGCAGCGTCCGACGGCTATACCTTCGGCCTGGGCCAGACGGCCAACCTGGCCATCAACCCCGCCCTGCTGCCCAGCATGCCCTTCAACCCCAAGACGGATCTACTGCCTGTAGCCCTGGTAGCGGCCCAGCCCGTGGTGTTGGTCGTTCCCGCCGATTCGCCATGGAAGTCGATTCAGGATTTGATCAAGGCTGCCAAAGCCGAGCCCGGCAATATCAAGCAAGGTCTGGCCTCCACCGGCACCGTAGGCCATCTGGCGGGCGAAATGCTGTCCTTCAAGGCCGGTATCAAGGTGCTCAATATTCCCTACAAAGGCGCAGCACCCGCCATCACGGACTTGCTGGGCAAGCAAACGCATTACATGTTCGGAACGCCGCAGGCGGTCTACCCCATGCTCAAGGGCAAACGCCTGCGTGCTCTGGCCGTCAGCTCGACCAAACGCCTGACCATACTGCCCGACGTGCCCACCGTGGCCGAATCCGGCTTTCCCGGCTTTGAAGCCGTGGACTGGAAGCTGATCGTCGCCCCCAAGAACACAAATACCGAGATTGCCAAAAAGCTCAATGCTGCGGTCAGCAAGGCCTTGCAGGATCCTGCCGTGCTCAAGCAGCTGCAGGACGAAGGCAGCACGCCCATGGGCGGCAGCATGCAGGACGCGGCGAACTATCTGCAAAAAGAACAAAACAGCTGGGCAACGCTGATTCGAGACGCCAAAATTCAGCTGGAATAGGTGCTTTTCACTCATAAATCAATAGCTTCTTGCGACTTATCCCATTGGGTTTCAACGTTGATTAATGCTTAAACCCATTGATCACAATCACTAGCAGCTATCTTTTTTAGCTATCACCACCGAAACCGCGCACCGACCAGACAAGAAAAAAGCCCGAAGCTTGAAACTTCGGGCTTGATCTGCTGTGCCGACCGCAAACGGCCAGCCTGCTTACTTGCTTGGCTTTTTGGCTACAGCTTTAACGGCTGGCTTGGCCACCGATTTGGCAGCAGGCTTGGCTGCAGCTTTCACCGCGGTTTTAGCAGGCGTCTTGACCGGTGCTTTAGCCAGCTCTTTAGCAGCAGCCTTTACAGCAGCCACCTTGGCTGCAGGCTTTTTCGCCGCCACAGCCTTCTTCGCAGGCTCGGCGTTGACGCTGGACTCCGCCACGCAGTCAGCGTAGTAACGCACTTCGCCGTCTTCACCTTCCAGCTCGACCAGACCGTGAATATCGGTCTCAAAGCCAGGAGCCATCTTGGCGAATTCGCGGGCGAACAGCAGATAGTCCACGATCTTCTTATTGAAGACTTCGCCAGGAATCAGCAAAGGAATGCCCGGTGGGTAAGGCGTGACCAGACCCACGGTGGTGCGACCCACTAGATTGTCGATTTCCACACGCTCGGTCTTGCGCTGGGCAATGTGGGCGTAGGCGTCCGAGGGCTTCATCGTGGGCTTGAGGTCCGAGAGATACATCTCGGTCGTCAGGCGCGCAATGTCGTACTTGGCGTACAGCTCGTGCACGTGCTGGCACAGGTCCTTCAGGCCCATGCGCTCGTAGCGGCGGTGCTGCTGAATGAACTCGGGCAGGATGCGCGCCAGCGGCTGGTTGCGGTCGTAGTCGTCCTTGAACTGCTGCAGCGCAGTCAGCATGGTGTTCCAGCGGCCCTTGGTGATGCCGATGGTGAACATGATGAAGAACGAGTACAGGCCGGTCTTTTCAACCACCACGCCGTGCTCGGCCAGGTACTTGGTGACGATGGACGCGGGAATGCCGGTGTCGTCAAAGTCGCCGTCCAGATCCAGACCGGGCGTGACGATGGTGGACTTGATGGGGTCCAGCATGTTGAAGCCGTCGGCCAGGTCGCCAAAGCCGTGCCAGTTGTCAAACTCTTTACCGCTCTTCTTGGCCTTGGTCTTGGTCGATGCATGCTTGCCGCGAATGATCCAGTCCTGGGCCAGGCCCACGCCTTCTTCAGCCAGAGCCTCGGGGCCCCAGACCTCAAACCACCAGTCATCGTCGCCAAACTCGTCTTCCACCTTGCGCATGGCGCGGCGGAAGTTCAGCGCCTCCAGAATCGACTCTTCCACCAGCGCAGTGCCGCCGGGCGGCTCCATCATGGCGGCAGCCACGTCGCAACTGGCAATGATGCTGTACTGCGGGCTGGTCGAGGTGTGCATCAGGTACGCCTCGTTGAACAGCGGGTGATCCAGCTTTTCGGTCTGCGAATCCTGCACCAGCACATGCGATGCCTGGCTGATACCGGCCAGCAGCTTGTGGATGGACTGGGTGGCATAGACCACAGAGTGCACGGGGCGCTTACGCTTCTTGCCCATGGCGTGGTAGCTGCCATAGAAGGGGTGGAACGCCGCGTGGGGCAACCATGCCTCATCGAAGTGCAGATTGGCCACATAGCCGTCCAGCATGCCCTTGATGGTTTCCGTGTTGTAGAGCACGCCATCGTAAGTGGACTGCGTCAGCGTCAGCACGCGAGGTTTGACGGTCTTTGCATCCACGCCCTTGAGCAGCGGGTTGGCCGCGATCTTGGCCTGGATGGACTCGATCGAGAACTCGCTTTGCGGGATGGGGCCGATGATGCCGAAGTGGTTGCGTGTGGGCTTCAGAAACACCGGAATCGCACCCGTCATGATGATGGAGTGCAAGATGGACTTGTGGCAGTTGCGGTCCACCACCACCACGTCGCCCGGGGCCACGGTGTGGTGCCAGACGATCTTGTTGGAAGTCGATGTGCCGTTGGTCACAAAGTAGCAGTGATCGGCATTGAAGATGCGCGCGGCGTTGCGCTCGGACTCGCCGATCGCACCGTTGTGATCCAGCAGCTGGCCCAGCTCTTCCACGGCATTGCAGACGTCGGCGCGCAGCATGTTTTCACCATAGAACTGGTGATACATCTGGCCCACAGGGCTCTTCAAAAACGCCACGCCGCCCGAGTGACCGGGGCAGTGCCAGCTGTAGGAGCCATCTTCGGCATAGTCCAGCAGCGCCTTGAAGAACGGCGGCTGCACGCCTTCCAGATAGCCCTTGGCTTCGCGGATGATGTGCTTGGCCACAAATTCGGGGGTGTCCTCAAACATGTGAATGAAGCCATGCAGCTCACGCAGAATGTCGTTGGGCAGGTGGCGGCTGGTCTTGGTCTCACCGTAGATGTAGATGGGCACATCTTCATTCTTGCGACGCACTTCACCGATGAAGCTGCGCAGGCTGTGAATGATGGGATCTTTGTCGCCGCCGAGCTGGAATTCCTCGTCGTCAATCGACAAAATAAAGGCACTGGCGCGGCTTTGCTGCTGAGCGAACTGCGAGAGATCGCCGTAGCTGGTCACACCCAGAACCTCAAAGCCCTCTTCCTCAATAGCTTGAGCAAGGGCGCGAATGCCCAGTCCCGAGGTGTTCTCGGAACGGTAGTCTTCGTCGATGATGACAATGGGAAAGCGAAACTTCATGGACAGCCTCCGTACCAATCAGGCCTAAAAAACGAAACAGCCGCGAAGTGTAAGGAATATCCTTATTGCGGCTTTGAAACAGGCTGTTTTTAACCCAGAATGTGGTGCACTAAATACAAGCCACAAACAGGAGCTCAGGTATGGATCATTCCACCGCGTGGTGGTTGCTTGCAGGTTTACTGGTCATTGCAGAGCTTTTGACCGGTACTTTTTACCTCCTCATGCTGGCCCTGGGTGCCATTGTCGGCGCGCTATGTGCCCACTTTGGTCAGAGCACCAGCACCCAGATTGTGGCTGCAGCCCTGCTGGGCGCTGGCGCAGTCTTCGCCTGCTATCTGCTGCGCAAGCGCAGCCCGCGCAGACAACCCGCCTCCAGCAATCGCGATGTCAACATGGATGTGGGCGAAACCGTGGTCGTAGAGCAGTGGAATTCCGACGGCACGGCACAGGTTCGCTACCGCGGTGCCACCTGGACCGTGATCTGCCGTACCGGCGCACTGACCATGCCCGGCCCACACCGCGTGGCCGAAGTGGTGGGCAACCGCCTTCTTGTTGACAAAGTCTGAGCCCCAATCAGCACATTTCTCAGCCCCGGCATGGCTATGCTGAGGGCTGAAAAATGTCACACTCTTCTTCACATCAACGCCCCACAAGGGCTGGAGACAATATGGATTACGCAGTTCCTCTCGCCATCGCCATCATTGCCGTCATCTTTATCGTGCGTTCGATCAAGGTCGTGCCCCAGCAACATGCATGGGTCAAAGAGCGTCTGGGCAAGTACGCAGGCACCCTCACCCCCGGTCTGAATTTTCTGATTCCCTTTGTTGATCGCGTCGCCTACAAGCACAGCCTGAAAGAAATTCCGCTGGATGTGCCCAGCCAAGTCTGTATTACGCGCGACAACACGCAGCTGACGGTGGATGGCATTCTGTACTTTCAGGTCACAGACCCCATGCGCGCCAGCTACGGCTCGTCCAACTACATCATGGCCGTGACTCAGCTGGCGCAGACCTCGCTGCGCAGCGTGATCGGTAAGCTGGAACTGGACAAAACCTTTGAAGAGCGCGACATGATCAACGCTCAGGTCGTCAACGCCATTGACGAAGCTGCATTGAACTGGGGCGTCAAGGTGCTGCGTTATGAAATCAAGGACCTGACACCGCCCGCTGAAATTCTGCGCGCCATGCAAGCCCAGATCACGGCCGAGCGTGAAAAGCGCGCGCTGATCGCCGCTTCCGAAGGCCGCCGCCAGGAACAAATCAATATCGCCACCGGCGAGCGCGAAGCCTTCATCGCTCGCTCTGAAGGTGAAAAGCAGGCCGCCATCAACAAAGCCCAAGGTGAAGCCTCTGCCATCACCACCGTGGCCGAAGCGACCGGTCAGGCTCTGGAGCGCGTTGCCACGGCCATTCGCCAGCCCGGCGGCGAACAGGCTGTTCAACTCAAGGTCGCAGAAAGCGCCGTGGAAGCCTATAGCAAGGTGGCCGCTGACTCCAACACCACGCTGGTCATCCCTGCCAACATGACCGAAGTTTCAGGCCTGATCACTTCCGCCATGAAGATGATGCAAGTGGGTAAGAGCGTCTGATCTCGTTCGCGTGATGAAGCGTGCAGAAAATAACTTGCTGCACTTTCATTTTGATGCCGAAATTTCTGGTTAGAATAGCGGCTTCAAACACGGAGCGGTGGATGAGTGGTTTAAGTCGCACGCCTGGAAAGCGTGTGTGGGTTAATAGCCCACCGCGGGTTCGAATCCCGCCTGCTCCGCCAAGTTTTAAAATCAAGTTGATCACACTTGGTTTTTTACTTCAGAAATGAAGTAGTCCGGTATCGCGTGGAGCGGTGGATGAGTGGTTTAAGTCGCACGCCTGGAAAGCGTGTGTGGGTTAATAGCCCACCGCGGGTTCGAATCCCGCCTGCTCCGCCAAAAACAAAAAGGCCTTGAAGAAATTCAAGGCCTTTTTTGTTTTTCACTCACACCCCGCATTAGCGAGACATCAGAATTACAGGCCCATGCCCAGAATCGAGTTATCGGCATGCAGCTCGCTGCCGCTCATGACACTGGATTCATCGCTGGCCAGAAACAGCACGAGCTGCGCAATGCGCTCAGGCATATAGGCGCGGCCACCGCGGTTGCGCTTGGCGTCATGCAGCACCATCTCCTTTGACACACCCTTGGGCAGAGAGGCCTGCATCATTGGCGTATAAATTCCGTCAGGGTGAATGGAGTTCACACGAATTGCATAGCCCTGCTTGCGGCAGTTCAGCGCAGCAGCGCGCGTCAGAGCAGAAACAGCGGCCTTGCTGGCGCTGTAGCCTGCATATTGCTCAACCGGCAACCAGCTCGACACTGACGCCATATTGATGATGGAGCCGCCAGCCTCCTTCATCGCAGCAATCCCTTGCTGGCAGCCGAGGAAGACCGATTCGGTGTTGATCTTGAGCAAGCGACTAAAGTCCTCGACTCGCCCAGTTTCCATATCACCAGGCAGCAAGATACCTGCGTTGTTGACCAGTACATTGAGCGTGCCCATGCGTTGCTGCACGGCAGCCATGACGTTCTTCCAGTCCACTTCATTGCTCACATCGTGGCGCACAAACATGGAGCGCTCACCCAGCTCAGCTGCCAGTTGCTGACCCACGGCTTCATTGATGTCGCTGAATGCCACTTTGGCACCTTCACCCAGCAGCAGCTTCACGACTTCCAGACCCACACCACTGGCGCCACCGGTGACCAATGCCACCTTACCCTGCAAACGATTTGCCATTGCCTGCCTCCTCTTGCTTTTTCTCAGCCCTCAACGAGCCATTTTTCAGACCATAAAAAAGGAGGCGCAAGCGCCTCCTACCTTGAAAGGCAAAAAGCTCGTAGCCACGTCACGGCAGGCCAAAAACTTTTTACCATCTTAATGCTTGATCAGTTGCCCGCGTTACGAGCCGCCTGAGGTGTGAACATGGATGCATCGAGGTTCCCCTTGTTCAAGATCGGACCCAGCGGACGCTCCTGGAACAGGTTGTAGGCCACATAGGCACCCGAATTCAGGTCGTGATAGAAGCTGGTGCCGGCATGCCAGACATTCGCATCAAACGCGTAGTAATAGTTCACCAGACCGGACTGCCACAGCTGCCCACGCGCATCGTAGAAATCGCTCATGATTGCCTGGCCCGTATCCTCATCAAGGAACAAAACGCGCTTGCCGTACATATGGCGATAGCCGGATTTCAGAGTAGCTTCCAGCACCCAGACGCGGCGCAGTTCATAGCGCATGAAATCTGGGTTGGCATGGCCGGGCTTGAGCAAATCAGCGTACTTCACGGTATTGGCGTGGACCTTGTACGCATTGGCAGGAACGTAGATCTCCTTCTTGCCCAGCGACTTCCAGTTGTAGCGCTCGGGTGAGCCGTTGAACAAGCGGTCAGAGTCAATCGTCAGCTTGCCGCCGGTGCCAGACAGAGGCTGGTCAAAACCGTATTCTGGCAACTGGCGCACGCGGCGGGTTCCGGGGTCGTAGCTCCAGCCAAGTCGCTTGTCCTTGCCAAAATCCAGAGGTTCGGCAATCACGCTCACGCCGCCTTTTTCGCGCTCAGGCAGCTTGGTGATATTGATGGTCTGCGACATCGCACCCACCAGCGGCTGGCCCGCTACATCTGCCGCCTGAACAGGGCTGAGGGCCTTGTTATCGGCACGCCCGTAAACAATGCTTTTATCGGCAAAAACAATGCCGTTATCGCGCAAAGTTTCTTCGGTATAGGCACGCGAAGGCAGCAGATTATTGAATGCCAGCTCTAGACCATTCTTAGGAATGGGGAACGGCAGCGCGCCCTTAACAGCACCAGTCACCCCCAAGCCATCGGCGTTGACCACAGCATCCTGAGCATTCTTCTTGGCAGAAGCGCAGGTCGCATCTGTAAAGCGGAAGTCCCGGTGACCGGTGTACACAGGGATACGGAAGGTCTGAGGATACCTGGCAAACATCGCCCTCTGACCTTCAGTCAGGCGCTCTGCATACTGGCTCAAGTTTTCAGCCGTAATGGTGAACAAAGGCTTTTCATTCGCATACGGATCTACCGGGTGCTGCCCGGCATGCGGTGTGTACTTCACACCCGCTGGCACGCCCAACCATTTACCAGTGAACTCCGGCACGCCACTGGCCGTCCCTGCTTTTTCGCCACCCGTGCAATTGAGCGACTTACCCAGCTTTGCAACCTCATCCGTCGTTGCTTTGGCCCAGACTGACCCAGTGACCAATACTCCCACTGTCAAGGCCGCCAACAAACGGGGCGCCATACCAACCTTCATGCCTAGTCTCCTTGAATGCATTGCTTGCATTTGTTGTTGCTCAAACTCTCATCGCACACACTCACCTGCGTACTCCGGAAGCACCGAAATCATTGTTCGATTGACAGCACACACAAGCATCGTCAATTGGGACTAGCGCATGCAGACCTCTTGCCTCCCACCAAGGCGAAAACAGAACGGGAACAAAAAAGCGGGCCATCTGGCCCGCCTCTTAAAAACTTCAATTCAGCGCTCAGCGCTTGATACCAAACACACCCAGCATCTGCTCAGTCTGCTTTTGCATCTGCTCCTGCATTTGAGTGAGCACCGTCTGAGACTGCTCCATGTAGTTGCCCATCATGGATTGCATGGCTGGCGGCTGCATGCTCATGAACTGCTTCCAGGCCTCAGGTGCCGCACCTTGCGACTGGCCAGACAGCTGGGTCTGCAAGTCCGTGAACATCTGCACGTTTTTTTCAATGTACGTGCCCATAAAGCCCTGCATGGCGTGGCCGTAAAAGCGAATAATGTTGGCCAGCATTGCTTCGGAAAACATGGGAGCACCGCCCGCTTCTTCTTCCAGAATGATCTGCAGCAAGATAGAACGCGTCAGTTCTTCATTGGTCTTGGCATCCCGGATCACCACATCTTCGCTGTCCATTACCAGTTGTTTGACCTCAGCCAGCGTGATGTAGGAAGAGGTTTTCGTGTCATACAGACGACGATTGGGATATTTCTTGATGAGCCGCTGCTTTGCCGCATGGGCTTCGCCCTCTGTGTTCTCTTGCATCGCAAGTCCTTTTTAATTGGGGATCGACCCCGTTATCCATTGAGCTATTGCAGTGCAACAGATTTTAGGCAGTGCATGAAGCTGCAACGGCAAGCAGTAACCCTGACGGTCCTGCGCTGTATCAACAGCAACAAAGATGTACCGCTTTCACCCACACCAACCCATCTTTGCCGTTTATTCACAAAAAACAGGCTCTGGTCTTGCAAAGAAACCCTTGCAGAAGGTTTACAGTGCCTGCGTTGTTTGACGAAAGGTTAACGAATGAATTTCACTAAAACACGTCACGCTCTTTGCCTGAGCACCATGCTGGCTGCTGCTGGCTTCATGACTGGCGCACAGGCACAGACCGACGCACCCGCAGCCGACAACGCCAAGGCTGCCGCCCCCGCTGCAGCATCAGCAGTCCCTGCCAACGTCGATGCACAAGCCGCAGATGCGGCGCTGCGCAAGCGTCTGCAAGCTGTAATGACAGCCATTGAAGGCAAGTCCAAGATGGCCGCCAGCAACTTCAATGAAGAGTTTCTGAAGCAGTCGCCCATCGACAATGTGCAAAAAGCACTGGACTCGATTCGCACCGGTGTAGGCAGTTGCCAGCCTGCAGGCCGCATGGAAAGCCCTACCCCTCTGGCCACCAGCGTTCTGCTGAACTGCACCAAGGGCTTTGTACCTATGGAGCTGGCTGTGGAGCCCAAGGCCCCCTACCGTATTTCCGGCATTTTACTGCGCCCAGCCTTCTGGAAATAAGCGTTAACAGCTATTAAAAAAGGAGCCAATGGCTCCTTTTTTCTTGTGCGCAATGGCTTAAATCACCACCGGCTCAGACTCTAGCCGAATGCCAAAACGCTCATAAACACTGGTCTGAATGGCTCCTGCCAGCATCATCACCTCACCGCCGCTCACACTGCCCTCGGCGCTATGGCGGTCACCGCGGTTGACCAGCACCAGCGCCTGCTTGTCATAGACTCCCGCCCGCCCCATGGTCTTGCCTTTCCAGCCGCAGGCATCAATCAGCCAGCCAGCGGCTAGCTTGATCGAGCCGTCATCCATGGGGTAGTGCACGATTTTTGGCTCACGCGCGATGATGTCTGCGCACTGCTCGACCGTCACAGTGGGGTTTTTGAAGAAGCTGCCCGCATTGCCAATGACCTCGGGGTCAGGCAGCTTGGCGCTGCGAATTTCGCAAACCCATTCAAAAATCTGCTGGGCCGTGGGTTGCTCAATGCCTTTTTCAGCCTGCTTGCGCTGCAAGTCCAGATAACCCAGATCAGGCTGCCACACCTTGGGCAGGGCCAGTCGCACATGCGTAATCACCGCCCGCCCTTTGAGGCCCAGACCACGCGGCACGGCAGCAGAGCCCGTTACCGGCCAGTACTTGGGCTGTGCAGGTGCATGCTTGAACACCGAATCACGATAGCCAAAAGCACACTGGGCAGCATTCAAACTGAACTGCTCGCCGGTCACCAAGTCAACTGCGTCCAGCGAATCAAAGCGATCCTGCAACTCCATCCCATAGGCGCCAATATTCTGCACAGGTGATGCACCTACAGTCCCGGGGATCAGAGCCATGTTCTCCAGCCCGCTATAACCTTGGGCCAGCGTCCAGGCCACCATGTCGTGCCAGCGCTCGCCCGCGCCGATCTCGACAACCCAGTGCTTGTCGGTCTCATGCAGCAGCCGCATGCCCATGATTTCCATCTTGAGCACGACGGGTGCCACATCACCCGTCAATACGACGTTGCTACCACCACCCAGGACAAACACCGGCTGCCGCCCCCAGAGGGGATGGGCCAGAAACTGGCGAATATCATCCTGGCTACGAATACGCACCAAGGTTTCGGCGCGCGCGGCAATGCCAAAGGTGTTGCAATGCTGCAGGGGAACATTTTTCTCGACTAACATCCATCCAATTGTCGCACTGCGCCCACCTCGCTGCTGGAAACCAGCACATCACAGGCTGGCGCTCTGTGGCTGTTTACTGCTCTGATACTGATAGGAATAAAACCATGCCTTCTTTTGATACTGTTTGCGAAGCCGACTTCGTCGAAGTAAAGAACGCTGTCGACAACGCCACCAAGGAAATTGGCACCCGCTTTGACTTCAAGGGCACATCGGCCGCCGTCGAACTCAAGGACAAGGAAATCACCATGTATGGCGATGCCGAGTTCCAGCTCCAGCAAGTCGAAGACCTGCTGCGCAACAAGCTGACCAAGCGCAATGTAGACGTGCGCTTTCTGGACATTCAGAAGGCCCAGAAAATCGGCGGCGACAAGGTCAAGCAAGTCATCAAGGTAAAAAACGGCATTGAGTCCGATCTGGCCAAGCAACTGCAGAAGCTGATGAAGGAAAGCAAGCTCAAGGTGCAGGCCGCCATTCAGGAAGACAAGGTCCGCATCACCGGCGCCAAGCGCGATGACCTGCAGGCTGCCATGGCAGTAATCCGCAAGGACCTGGCTGACCATCCTCTGTCGTTCAACAACTTCCGCGACTAAGCAATGACCCACCCCCTGCGCAGCTTTGCTGCTTCCCCTCTCTCGCTTCGCGGGAAGGGAACGACATCTGCGCTACGGGGCGGCCCTTGCAAGGTGCCTCTCATCTGCGGCGCGCAGGGCTCCTGCTTGCAGCCACGCTAGCAGCCAGCAGTGCCTGGGGGCAATCCGTAGCTTTGACCGGCATATTGGGCAGCAAGGCCCTGTTGGTTGTGGATGGCAGCGCACCCAAGGCCATTGCGGTCAATGAAAGCCACAAAGGCGTTCGCCTGCTTCAAATCAATGGTGACGCCGCCATAGTGGACGTCAAAGGCCAGCGCCAGAATCTGCGGCTGGGCGAGGCACCTGTCAGCGTGGGCAGCCGGGGCGGCCGCGACGGTGGCTCGCGCTCGGGCAAGCTGGTGTTGATTGCCGACTCACGGGGGCACTTCATTGACCGGGGAATGATCAACGGCAAAACCATGCAATACATGGTGGACACTGGCGCCAGCACGATTGCCATTGGCAGAGCCGATGCAGAGCGTCTGGAACTGCCCTACCTCAAAGGCATGCCGATGCTGATGCGCACAGCCAACGGCTCCGCGCAAGGCTGGCGAATAAAACTCGACAGCGTCAAACTGGGCGATATAGAACTGCGCGACGTCGATGCCATCGTCGCTCCTGAATCCATGCCTTATGTGTTGCTTGGCAACAATCTGCTGGCCCAGTTTCATATGACCCGCAAGGGCAGCGAAATGGTGCTGGAAAAAAACTAAGATTCCGCCCAAACCCTCTCCATGCACGCACGCTACGACGAACCCTATGAGGACCTGCTGGGTCTATGGTCAGATTTGGAGGCCGCCCTCGCGGTTCTGCTGACCGATCCGCTGCGCATTCCGGGGTTCGCCATCAAGCTGCATCAGATTGATCTGTGGCTGCAGGACCTCATCACACAAGACACCGACGCCGCGCTCTACCTGATGTTTCAGCGCGCCAGCTCAACCACCGTGGGTTACAGCTCCTCGCACGCCGTGGTCTGCGCAGGCCTGTGCCACATTCTGGCCAAGGAACTGAAACTGCCTCAGTCAGAGCGCAACACGCTGATTCATGCCTCGCTGACCATGAACATCGGCATGACGGTGCTACAAAACCAGCTGGCCGAGCAACGCGCCCCGCTGAGCAGTCCGCAAGCCGAAGCCGTCAAACAGCACCCCCAAGAAGGCCGTCAGGTTCTTGAGCGCCTGATGGTGCGCGACACCCTTTGGCTGGAGACCGTTCAAAACCACCATGTCGTGCTGCCGCCTGCCCCGCTAGCACAATTGCAGCCGCTGGCGCGTCTGGTTCGCATTCTGGGCACGGTTGATCGCTATGCCGCGCTAATCAGCCCGCGTAAAACCCGTAGCGGCCGCTCGGCCGTCGAATCGCTGCAAATCCTGCAGCAAGGCCAGCAATATGCCGATGAGGTCAAGCAGGCGCTGATCGATGTCGTCGGCCTTTATCCGCCAGGCACCTATGTGCAGCTCGATAACGGCGAAGTGGCCGTGGTTCTGCGCCGTGGCAAAACCGCAGACGAGCCCCAGATTGCCAGCGTGATTGATCGCGACGGCTCAAGTCTGTACCCGCCCATCTGGCACCTTGAAGGGCGCAGACCCACCATTCAGTCCGCCTTGTCGCGCTCGTCGCTGACGCTGGATCTGGACCTGCGCTCCATGGCGCAGCTAGGCGGTCACAGCTCTCGCGGCAATGCGGCGCTCAATCGCGTCATCAAGCTGCCCGGCAGCCAGCGCAGGTAACTCAGCTAGCGCCCTCAAAAGCGCTTTTAACCTTGCGCTGCCAGCAGCCCCGCGTGATGACCGCGCGTAAACGCTTCTTCCAGCACCGAATAGCCAGCCCAGTCAGAATGCGCAAAGCTCAGCCGCGCTGTACCGGGCGTGGGCAGGCTCTGCACTTGCTCTCCATTCAATAGCTGCTTGCGCTTATTCGTATTGGCTTTGAGCGCCATTTCACTCAAAATTCTTTGATCACCAGGGCGCGGAATCGCCATGGCATGACCATAGCGGGTGATCTCCATGCGCGTTGCGCGTTGCAGCAAATCGGCATGCGGCTCGCTCAGGGTGTTCGCAATCCGGTCCCGCCAGAAGACGAAGGGCTGCTCCATCAACTGCTTGCGTCCATCTGCCCAATCGCCCAGCGCCTGGTAATAGCTCAGCACAGTGGGCTGGCGGCTGACGCGGTCCAGCCGCTGATTACCCGCATCCACATAGCCCAAGCCACCCTGATTACCGTCCTGGTACAGAACGTTATCCCAAGCGGGCTCCGCGCCGGGGTAGTCGGCCAGCGGACTGTCGATATGAATATTGGCCACCAGCCAGGGCGCCCAATTCAGCCGGCCCGCAACCGTTCGCAAAAAATCAGGCGAGTTGCGCAACACTCGGGCCGCGATAAACGTGGGCAACGCCACCACGCAATGCCTCGTTAGCCAGCGCTCGTGCTGCTGGCGGCCATGGTGATAGGTGTCGATCTGCACGCCGCTGGCATCTTCAGTCATCGCCAGCACGCTGCAATCCGTCTGCTGCTGCGTGCTTTTCAGCCCCGCTACCAGTTGCTGGGCCAGCCAGCCATTGCCCTGCGGCCAGGTCAACACCTGCTCGCCCAGTTCTTCGGCTTCATGTTCAGACTCTTGGCGCGGTGCATGAAAACCGTGACGGCTGGCAAAGTAATGAATACCTGCCCAGGCCGAGACCTGGGCCAGCCCCGCCCCAAAATCATCACGGCAGCAGTAGCCCAGATACCAGAGCAAGCGCTCGTCATCCAGCCCCTGCTCTGCCAGCCATTGATCAAAACTCTGCGCATCCAGCCTGGCATGCGCCGCTGGCAACTGCCCTGCACGTTGCCAGACACGAATGGATGGCATGGCAAAGGCGGTGAGCTTCATCGCCTCGCTCACCCGCTTTTCAAACAGCGCATATTGGTCCAGCGTGCGCTGGCTCACCCCGTGCACGGGTAGCAAACCCTCATGCCATGCACCTTGCCAAAACAGGCGTTCCTGCGGGCTGTGGCATAGATAGCGCTCGTCATAACGCCAGCGGCCAGAGATGCGCTGGCGCACGCCCAGTTGCTCCAGCCAGTCCTGCACCTCATGGGCATCATAACCGGGCACCGGCAGATAGTGGGCACCCAGCGGACAGGCAATGCCTTTGATCTGCCCACCCTGACTATTGCCGCCCATGGCAGCCTGTGTATCCAGCAAGGCTGCACCCTGCACACCGGCCAACTCCAGCGCCCGTGCTGCCGCCAGCCCGGCCATGCCGCCGCCCGCAATCACCACCGGTGCGCGGTGCACCATGGCAGGCGCAGGCAAATCCAGCCCCTGCGCCAAGCGCTGCCAGAAGGGGCGCAGGCTGTGGCCACGCTCAAGCGCCGTGCCGGTAAAGCCGCCGGGCAGATCATCGAGCTTGGGTGGCGCAGGCTTGCAGCCTGACAGGCCCAGCACCGCAGCACCCGCCCACTGCAAAGACTGGCGGCGATTGATGGCAAACCCCGCCATCAATGCTCTACCTTGCCCCACTCGCGCTCATAGGTGTTGACCAGCACTTGATTGGACAGGCGGTTCACCTCGGCAGGCACGCGTGCCATATCGAGCGGAAAATCAAACATCAGGCGCATGGTGGGCATGCTCAGGTAACGCATGCCTTCCGGCAGGCCGGGCGGCTCGCGCCAGGGGCGGTGGCTGGCCAGTACAAAGCCCCACTCGCCAAAACTGGGCACATGGGCGTGATAGGGCTTGGCCGTCAGTCCCACGGATTCAATGGTCTGCACCACCGTCCAGAAACTGTGCCGTGCAATCAGCGGCGATGTGGTCTGCACCACGGCATAGCCGCTGGCCGCCAGGCGCTTGTCCAGCAGCGAATAAAAGCTGTTGGTAAACAGCTTGCCAATCGCAAAATTGGTGGGATCGGGAAAGTCCACCACAATCACATCAAAGCTGTCCTTGCTCTCCTGCAGCCAGTGAAAAGCATCGGTGTTGACAATGCTGACCCGTGGATCGTTGAGCGCATTGCCGTTGAGCGCCGTCATCATGGCGTTGGTGCGAAACAGGTCCGTCATGGCAGGGTCCAATTCCACCAGCGTTACGGCTTCTACGCTGGGGTACTTGAGCACCTCGCGCACGGCCATACCGTCGCCGCCGCCCAGCACTGCTACTTTCTTGGGAGCACCATGCGCAGCCATGGCGGGGTGTACCAGCGCTTCGTGATAGCGGTATTCATCAGTCTGGGCAAACTGCAGATTGCCATTCAGGTACAGGCGCGCGCCCTGGCGGCCCTGCGTCACCACAATGCGTTGATAGGGCGAGCTACTGCTCAGCACAATGCGGTCCTGGTAGAAATGGTCATCGGCCAGCTTGGTCAGCTGGTCGGCTCCGGCAATGCCGCCGCCCAGCGTCAGCAGCACCAGTGCGCAGGCCCAGACATGGGCACGCAGATTGCGCAGCTCGTG
Organism: Comamonas sp. 26; assembly: GCF_002754475.1. Lineage (NCBI taxonomy): Bacteria > Pseudomonadati > Pseudomonadota > Betaproteobacteria > Burkholderiales > Comamonadaceae > Comamonas > Comamonas sp. 26. The sequence goes on along the minus strand of NZ_PEFL01000001.1, from coordinate 1,479,483 downwards.
CTTGAACAGCAACAGCGCCCACACGGCAATTGCCGCATTCATAAAGCCAAACAGCAAGCCCGTGCGCACCAGCCCCAACTTGGGCACCAGCACAATCGGGAAGGCCAGCGACACCGCCAGCGCACCCAGATAATCAAAGGTCAGCACCTTGGACACCAGATCTTTGAGCGAGGCATTGCGCTTCAAAATGCGCATGACCAGCGGAATCTCCAGCCCCACCAGCGTGCCCACCACCAGCACCATGCCGTAGAGCAGAAAGCGGAAGGCACCCGGCGCATAGGCATTGGCCAGAAACAGCACCGCAGGCAGCGCGCCACCTACCAGCGCCACCATCAGCTCCACCCGCAGAAAGTGCGCAGGCAGCTGATCTTCAAAATAACGCGACAGCCATGAGCCAATGCCCATGGCAAACAGATAGGTGCCGATGATGGTGGAGAACTGCAGCACCGAATCGCCAAGCAGATAGGACGCCAGTGCGCCCGCAGCCAGCTCATAGAGCAGACCACAGGCCGCAATCACAAACACACTGGCCAGCAGCGCCACATCAATAGGCCGCGGCCCCAGCTCCTGCGGAGTGCCGCCCTGCTCTGCCTGCGTCGAAGTCATCAAACGTACTTTCTATCTAAATCCATCACCCAAAACAGGGCGTGCTCCCGAGCCAAAGATGCCGAGGAAGCGCCGCCGCGCACCGAAGGCATCGTCCCCTTCCGCGAAGCAGAGAGGGGGAAGCGGCAAAGCCGCTCAGGGGGAGCCTCAATGTATTGCTGCAGCCACAATGATGCTGATCCCCAGACACATGGCGGCCACTACCATGGCCAGCGCCTTGTTATGCTTTTCGACAATCTCGGCCCACATATCGACGGGCGTGATCTTGTCAATGATGATGAAACACAGCCAGAACACCACCACGCCCACCAGAGCGTAGAGGATGGAGCCGAAGAAGTTCTGGGCGCTGAACCAGTCAAAATTCATGATGTCTCTCCTGAAATAAGGTTTTGGGGCTGCCGCGCTTATTTATGGCTGCCGCCCGAGGTGTAACCGCCGTAGGAGCCGCTGCTGGAGCGGCTATAGCTGCAATTGGGATCCGTGCGCGGGTCGCAGTTGGGGCTGGACATGCAGGCCCGCAAAAACGGCAAGGTGAACAACAGAATGAACAGCCAGAACAAGATCGTGCCCCAGCTGAAGCCGCTGCCCGAAACGGGACTGACCTGAGAGCGGTCCTTGAGCTTGCCTATGCCAAACGCCTGCGCGATGGACTCTGCCGACACCCGCTGACCATGGGTCCAGGTCGTTTCCTGATTCGCTGTTTCCAGCGCCAGCGTGTTTTGCTTGCCGCCATGGGCATAGTCCACATTGCTGGATTTGGCACCCTTGAAAACCGGCCAGTAAAACTCGCCCTCGGCGTATTCGGTCACAGACAGATAAGCGTAGTCGCGCTGGTATTTACGCTGCAGATACGTGGCGGTGGCACCGTTCTTACTGAGCTTGGGCGCGCCGTTGATGACGCGGGCCGTGCTCCAGCCATCTTCTGAATCGACGATAAACGAAAAACCTGCCTTCTGGTTGTAGAGCAGGTACTCGTCCCACATAAAGCTATCGTCTTCATCTTCACCCATGCCCCGGCCGCTGCGGCGTTGAAAACCTACGACCTGCCACTTCAGGCCGTCCAGCGTGCCTTGGCTGCCCAGCGGTATCAGCGGACGTATTTTCTTGCGCTGCTCAGCAAAGCTCAGCTCTCCGCCCATGCCCTTAGACATGTCAATCAAGCTGCCGCAGCTGGGGCAGCTCATGGCCTTGGTGGTGTCAAAGCGCACAGGCACCACCGCACCGCACTTGGGACAGTTGAAGTGGCGGCCTTCTTCCTTCTTGTTGGCGCTGCTGCGCAGGCCCTGCATCTGTAAACTATCCAGCGCAATCGCAGAGCCCAGGCTGAAGTCAGGGGCCTTGCCGCTGAAGTCGATGGAGAGAATCTGGTCTTTTTCGTTGCGCAGCTCCACCAGCTTGAAGCTTTTTCCCAGCTCCGGCAGTTGGGCCAGTTCGCCCTGCGCGGCCAGCAACTGGGCATCTTGAATGCTGGTGACGGTAAAGGCATCAGCCCCCGCCTTCACCTCCCGCCCCATGCGCCATTCGCGCGTTTCGAAGGCCGTCACCGTCCAGCCCGGTGGCTGCCAGGGCACAGAGAAGACAAAACTTCCGTTGTCTTCGCTCAGCCAGGCCAGGTCCCCGTTGCTGAGCCTGGCCACCCATTCAGACCAGTTGCCCGCACTGCTTTTGTACTGGGTGCGCCCCACCAGCGTGAACGGCTCGGGCTTGCCGTTGCGCTTGACCATGCCCGAGGCGCCCAGTTTCAGCGGGCTGTAGTCCTCAAACACCTCGGCCATGGAGCCAATGCGCTTGAGCGTCTCGCCATCGCGCACCACAGTGCTGCGGCAAAACTCGCAGACGGCAAAACTCGATTGCGCACTGGTGAAGTGAACCGGTGCGCCACAACCAGGACAGGGCGCGCTGTAGTTACGCTGCGATGGGCTGGATGCCATGTGGGAGTGCTTTGCTTGGTGCTATTGAATAGGGAGCTGCTTGCTCCCTGTCTGCCTTGGATTTCTTGATAAAACCCTTGATTCTTCAAGAACCAGCGCCTTAGCGGCGCTTGGCCTTGCCTGACTTTTTACCAGCCGTCTCGGCAGGCTTGGATTCCTCGGCCTTTTTCTTGCCCAGCCTGGATTCTTTGCCAGCGATCAGGCGCTGAATGTTTTCACGATGGCGCCAGACCAGCAAAATCGCCATCACCACAATCGCAGTCGTGATGGGGGGCTCAGCGTTCCAGACAATGCCGCTGCACAGCACGTAGTACACGGGCGCAAAAATCGATGCGATCAGCGCTGCCAGCGACGAGTAGCGGAAGAACACCGCCACGATCACCCAGGTCAGCACCGTCGCCAGACCCAGCCAGCCGCTGATGCCCAGCAGCACGCCCAGTGCAGTCGCCACGCCCTTGCCGCCCTTGAAGCCAAAGAACACGGGGTAGAGGTGACCCAGAAACGCGGCCAGACCGACCAGAGCCACGGTGTTATCACCCAGACCGAACTGCTCGCCAAACAGCTTGACCAGCAGCACGGGCACAAAGCCCTTGAGCGCATCCAGCAGCAGCGTCATGACCGCTGCCGGTTTGCTGCCAGAGCGCAGCACATTGGTCGCTCCGGGGTTGCCGCTGCCGTAGGTGCGCGGATCATGCAGCCCCATGACGCGGCTGACGATGACGGCAAAGGACAGGGAGCCGATCAGATAAGCCGCAACAACGGCAATCACAGGATAGAGGGCGTTCAACGAAATTCCTCGGCCAGAGTCTGGCACTGAGAGCCGCAGCTTCAAAATTGATGCGACTCGTGTTGTTGTTTGAGTTTTTACCTACCGGGCCAATTGCCCGCCAAGCCAGCCCCTATTCTGCCAGCGCGCAGTGCACCGGCTGGGCATTGAGCAGACGGGTACAAACCTCAGGAGCCAGTTGCACCAGATAACCGCGTCGCCCGCCATTGATGGCAATGCGGGGCAGCTCCAGAATGGTGTCCTCGATATAGACCGGCATATCGCGTTTGGTGCCAAAGGGCGATGTGCCGCCCACCAGATAGCCACTGTGGCGGTTGGCCACTTCGGGCTTGCAGGGCTCCACGCTCTTGGCGCCAATCTGGCGGGCCAGATTCTTGGTAGACACCTTGCAGTCCCCATGCATGAGAACGATCAGCGGCTTGGCGTCCTGGTCTTGCATCACCAGCGTTTTGACTACCATGTGCTCGGTCAAACCCAGCTGCTTTGCAGACTCTTCGGTGCCGCCATGCTCGACGTATTCATAGGGATGCTCAGAAAACTCCACCTTGTGGGCCTTGAGCATTTGCGTGGCGGGGGTTTCGCTCACATGGGCGTTTTTGTCTTTTTTGGCCATGATTCAAATTTGATAGCTGCTCGTGCATACTGGATTTGCGCTAGCAGGCATTTTTACTCAAAACTGCACAGTCTCAAACCGCCGGGTCACGCATCTCCCAGCGGATGGCATCAATCTCGGCCAGCAGCTCTGGCGAGAGCTGGGTGCCCCATGCGTTCAAGTCCTCATCAAGCTGCGCTACCGAAGTCACGCCAATGATGGTGCTGGTCACTTGCCACTTGGTATAGCAAAACGCCAGCGCCATCTGCACCGCCGTCATGCCATGTTTTCGGGCCAGCGCGTTGTAGCGGCGGGCAGCGGCCAGTGCATCGGGGCGGCCCCAGCGCTGCTTTTGTACCGACTCATATTTGCCAATGCGTGAATCCTTGGGTGCGCCCGCGTCTGTTGGAGCGAACTCATCAAACTTGCCGGTCAGCAGACCAAAGGCCAGTGGCGAATAAGCCAGCAAGGACACATTCAGACGGTGGCAGGTCTCGTCCAGCCCATTTTCATAGCTGCGGTTGACCAGGCAATACGGGTTCTGAGTGGTCGCCACACGCGGCAGGCCATGCTGCTCGGCCAGTCGCACAAATTCATGCACGCCATAAGGGCTCTCGTTGGAGAGGCCGATATGGCGAATCTTGCCCTGCTTGACCAGACCAGCCAGAGCATCCAGCTGCTCATGGATGGGGGTGGCCGAGCTTTCCTTCTTCGGGTCGTAGTACATGGCACCGAAGGCAGGCACATGGCGCTCGGGCCAGTGAATCTGGTAGAGGTCAATTACCTCAGTCTGCAGGCGCTGCAGGCTGGCGTCGCAAGAGCGAACAATGTCTGCTGCCGTCATGCCCACACCTTCGCGAATCCAGGGCATGCCGCGCGTCGGGCCGGCCACCTTGGTGGCCAGGGTGAGCTGCTCGCGCATTCCCGGGCGGGCCTTGAGCCAGCGGCCGATGATGGTCTCCGTCGCGCCAAAGGTGGCGGCGCGGGCGGGCACGGAATACATCTCGGCCGTGTCGAAAAAGTCGACGCCGCGCTCCACAGCGCGATCCATGATGCGGTGCGCTTGCGCCTCATCGACCTGCTCTCCAAACGTCATGGTGCCTAGGCAGATGGGGCTGACGCGCAAGTCGCTCTGCCCCAGAGCGACGGGATTCATGGAAAGGCGAAGGTTTTGAGCTGCAGAAGTCATAAGCAGCAGTTTATGGCCTGAGCCTGCATAACCACGGCAGCCCCCGTGTTTTTGCTGACGCCCCTCTGTCCCATCTGTGTCCCATCTGTGTCCCATGCACGACGGTGCTGGCCGCCACAACCGCAATAATCAAAACAACGGAGACACAATGACAACGCACACCCCCATCGATCAGAGCCCCGCCACCGCGCAAACGCCCTACCAGCCCCGCCGCCAGTGGCAGTCGCACATGCTGCCGGTGCGCGATATGCACTACCACCTGCGCAGCTGGGAGCCCGCGCAGATCAACCCCGACCTGCCCGTGCTGGTGCTGGCCCATGGCTGGATGGATGTGGCCGCCTCGTACCAGTTTGTGGTGGACGCCTTCAGCGAAGCCTTTGCACAGGGCCGCTGCATCGTCGCCCACGACTGGCGCGGTTTTGGACTCAGCCGCACGGCACAGCCCTGCGACAGTTACTACTTCACCGACTATCTGGCCGATCTGGACATGCTGCTGGAGCAAGTCTCGCCAGACCACCCTGTGGACCTGGTTGGCCACAGCATGGGCGGCAATATCTCCTGCATGTACGCTGGCTCGCGGGCCGAGCGGATTCACCGCTTTGTCAATCTCGAAGGTTTTGGCATGCCCGAAACCGCTGCTAACCAGGCACCAAAGCGGCTGGCGCAATGGATGGACGAGCTGCGCGAGCAACGCGCGGGCGGCATGGCCCTGGCCCCTTATGAGAGCGTGGAGGCCGTGGCCAGCCGTCTGCAAAAAACCAACCGCCGCCTGCCGCGCGACAAGGCGCTGTGGCTGGCCCACCACTGGGCTGCGCCTGATGAGCAGGGCCGCTGGCGCATTCTGGGCGACGCATCGCACAAGATCACCAACCCCTATCTGTACCGGGTGGATGAGGCCCTGGCCTGTCTGGCCGCCATCACCGCGCCCACTTTATCGGTAGAGGCGTCTGACGACAGTCTGGGCCAGTGGCACAAGGGCCGCTATTCGCTGGCCCAGTATCACGAGCGCCTGACGCATATTCCGCAGTGCGAAATAGCCGTTGTGCAAGATGCAGGCCACATGCTGCACCACGACCAGCCAGAGGCCGTGGCCAAGCTGATTGAAGACTTTTTGCGCTGAAGTTTTGCTATATCTACATGAGCTTGTAGCGCCTAAATTGACTGAGTTTCAGGCAATTTATGACCTGAAACCCATGAATTATTGGCGCTAACAGCTCATACTTTCATAGCAACACTATTCAGCGCTTTGCGGCCTTTTGCGGCTGCAGCTCCAGCACATGGCGCCAGCGCACTGGCTGCATCTGCAGCTTGCGATAGCGGCCATCGGCCCATTCCTGGCTCATATCGCCATAGCGCCCCGACAGCGCCAGCCCGCTCTGCCCCGTCTGATAAATGAACCGCGACGATTCCAGATCGCCCAGGTCATAAATGGCGCGCAGCGACGGCGCATGGCGGCTGACAAAGCGCCCGCCCAGAAGCTTCTTGGCACTCGCAGCTTTCACATCCGCAGGCACAGGGTTGGCGTTGTACTGACCGACGTTGACCGTATAGCTGTCCCCGCCCGATGGCACGCTGACATTGAAAATGCCAGCCAGTGCCGCCACCGACCCGAACGGCTTGTGCGCGCTCAGCGCCGGGTGGGCATCACCCCAGCGCCACTGGCGCATATCGCGGCCGTATGCAGCCTGCAGCTTGCTCAACGTGCGGGTCAGCGCCTCGCCCGCCTGTTGCTCGCAGCTGAGCGGTGCGCACCACCACGCATCGTTGCGCGCCAGAATGCCTTCCAGCCCGCCACGAAAGTCGCGCTTGCCATAGGTCATGGCAAAGCGCTGCTCGCCAATCCGGGGGATGACGATGCCGCGCGTCAGCTCATCCATCCAGACCGAGAAAATCAGCGGTTCGGGGCGGGCCTTGTCCATCTGCCCCTCAAACCCCGCCAGCAACTGCTGGGCCTGCTCAGCCAGCGCATGGTTTGAATGCAAGCTGCGCAGCACAGGCAGCAGCGCTTGCGTGGCTAGCGACTGCACATCGCCCTGCAGCGCGGCCATGCTGGCTGCGTCATGCTGGTTGCTGGCTGCCAGCCCCTGCTCTATGCGCTGGTAACGATAGGGCAGGCTCCAGTCCTGCGTCAAAAAATGCGCATAGCCGGGCTCGGTCACGCGCTGGTTGGCCGTGGCCACAAAGCCGCGCGCGCTGCCGTCATCCTGCGGAGTCTGGTCGTAACTCAGCCAGCCCTGCCAGTCGTAGCGCGCATCCCAGCCGGGGGCCGGGGCCACGCCGCGCAGATCATTCGCGCTTGATCGCACCGGCACCTTGCCTGCGGCCTTGAAGCCGATAGCACCATGCACATCGGCGGCCACAATACTTTGCATGGGCGAGTGGTAGCCCGAAAACGCCTCCAGCAGTTGCGCCACCGTCTGCGCGCCATTGGCCTTAAGACCCGCCTCTACCGTGCGGTTGTCCGTGTCCAGCGCCGCCCAGCGCAGGGCCAGCGCGTATTTATCGGTGTTGATGACCTTGCCGTATTGCTGCTGCGCATCACTGACCACCGGCCCATGACGCGTGCTGCGCAGCGTCACTTTCACATCGCTCTGGCCTTTGACCTTGAAGACCTCCTCACGCACACCAAATTTTTCCCAGCCCGTGGGTGTGCGGTACTGGCTGGCATCTGCGGGGTTGATCTGCTCAAGATACAAATCTTGTACATCGGGATTGGTGTTGGTAAAGCCCCAAGCCACCTGAGCCGTTCGACCCAGCACCACAAAAGGCATGCCGGGCAAGGTTGCGCCCGTCACATCCAGCGCGCTCAGCGTGCTGCCGTCAGCCGCCCTGGCGCCCGGCGACTGCAGGCGGGCAAAGTACCAGATGGCCGGCGCGCTCAAACCCAGATGCGGGTCGTTGGCCAGCAGCGGTTTACCGCTTTTCGTTTTGCTGCCTGCTACCACCCAGTTATTGCTGCCCAGCCCATCATTGGTGCCCATGTCACGCACCGCTGCGCCAGTCCATTGCTGCAGGGCCGATTGAATCTGCTGCGCTGGGGCGGAGATTTTTTGTGGGGCATCATCGTTGCGGTACACGCCCAGCTGCCGATAAAACTGGGCCAGATCAACCGCCGTAGCTGGCTGCTCCCCAGGATAGGCGGGCATCAGTTGCCACAGCTGCTCGGTACTCAAGACCTGCAGCAAATTGAGCCGCGCAAATTCATTGCCCCAATTGCCGCCCAAATCCAATGCCATCATCAACGCCCAGCCGACGGTGTCTTCAGGGTCCCAGGCCGATGCCCCACCCTCCCCTGCCTTGGTGCCCAGCAGCAAAAATTCAGGTGCCATGCCCTGCGAAGGCTTCGCGTAGAACGCAGCAATGCCGTGGCTGTAGACCTGCAGCGACTCCTGCACCGATGGCGGCAGGGCTTGGTACTGACGGCGGGCAGCGCCGCGAATATCCAGAGAGCGCATGAGCTGATCCAGCTCCAGCGTGGCCGGACCCAAAATTTCAGACAAGCGCCCCTGCATCAGCCGCCGGTTGAATTCGAGCTGCCAGCCGCGCTCTTGCGCGTGCACAAAGCCCAGCGCGCGCCACACATCCTGCGGAGATTGCGCGCTGATATGCGTGACATCCGCCTCATCTCGGCGCACCCACACCTTGCTTGCCAGCCCGGCTACGGCCAGTTTTCCATCCATGCGCGGCTGGGCCCGCACGCCATAGATGGCCCCAACAGCGCCCGCCAGCAAGGCCAGCCCAGTCAACACGGCCCCGGCGTGAAGTACGCGCCGAGTCCATGGGGCAGATAAAGCCTTGCCCTTTGAGTTTTTGTCTGCCGCCATGTCTCCCATATGCACCTCTTTTTGCTGGTCTTCTTGCTGATCTGTGCGCAACAACCACATGGCTGTGGCCGCAAAGCATGGGTGACAATACCTGTTTGGGCACAGGCCCGGTGTTAGGAATTCAACGCATGTGGCCATTCAGCCTGCTCAAAAAACTCAGCCAGGACCCTCCCGCAGGCCAGCCCCGTGGCGACTATATTGGCTGCTATCTGCTGGGCACACACACCACGGGCCGCGACGATAACGTCAGCTATATCTCGCTAGCTACTACCCGTGAGCAGCTAGGAATAGATGCACGCCAGTATCTGCAGGAGTTTTTGCAGCAGCACCCACAGCTCAAAGATTCTGAGCGCGTGGCCCTGCAAGACCTACTGGAGCATTGGGAAGAGCGCGCTGACGCGCATCTGGCCGCTGCCACCGGCAAGCCCCTGGCCGTGCAAGGCGGCAGCGATCTGTTTTTGCGCACCGGCATGCGGGCACGCAAAAAAGAAAAAGGCATTTATCTGGAGTAAGAGCGCAGAAGTCCGCCAGACCAGCGGATTAGCTATTTAGCGGCTCTTACTGGTTGAAGTTCAAGTCGAATCCAGCATCCGTAAGCTGAACTGCACCATCAGCTCCCATCTGCAGCCAGCCCTTGCTGAGCGCCAGGGCCAGCCCCGCGCGTTGGTCATCATCGCTGATCCCATGCCTTTGCAAATCCGCAGCCAGCGCCTTGGCGCTCATGCTCTCTTGCGCGCGCAAGCTCTGCTCCACCACCAGGATGTAGAGAATTTTGTGGGCCGCTGCTTCAATCATTTGCTCTGCCATGCTCAAGACTCCTGCTATGGGCTCATTGCCCAGTGATTCAAAAATGAGCCACTGATAAAACTCAGCGCCCATCAGCAGCGTAGTGGCGAGTCACTTTCTGATGCACATCGCATACCCACTCTGGCAGTGAGCATGTCCATGCCGCTCTAATATTTCCCGCACTGTCAGTCAGGTTGCTGGTGCTGCAATTGTGGTGCCGGTGTTCGAGTTGCAGATCTATGTATCAGGGAGGTCATCATGGCTCGCCACACCCCTATAGAGCGCTATCGCAATATCGGCATTTCCGCGCACATCGATGCCGGCAAGACCACGACAACCGAGCGCATCCTGTTCTATACCGGGGTGAACCACAAGCTGGGCGAAGTGCATGACGGTGCAGCCACCATGGACTGGATGGAGCAGGAGCAGGAACGCGGCATCACCATCACCTCGGCAGCAACCACGGCCTTCTGGTCGGGCATGGAACACAACTTCCAGCCCCATCGCATCAACATCATCGACACCCCCGGCCACGTTGACTTCACCATCGAGGTCGAGCGCTCCATGCGCGTGCTAGATGGTGCCGTCATGGTCTATGACTCCGTGGGCGGCGTGCAGCCGCAGTCTGAAACCGTCTGGCGTCAGGCCAACAAGTACAAGGTTCCGCGCCTGGCCTTTGTCAACAAAATGGACCGCGTGGGTGCCGACTTCTTTCGCGTGCGCCAGATGATGATTGACCGGCTCAAGGCCCATCCCGTGCCCGTCGTCATCCCTATTGGGGCTGAAGCCGATTTTCATGGCGTGGTCGATCTCATCAAGATGAAAGCCATTCTCTGGGACGATGAATCGCAGGGGGTGAAGTTCGAATATCAGGACATCCCTGAAGCCTTGAAGTCCAGCGCCAACGAATGGCGGCAGAAGATGGTGGAAGCCGCTGCCGAGGCCACGGAAGCCTTGACCGAAAAGTACCTGAACACCGGCGACCTGAACGCCGAGGACATCATCACGGGCCTGCGTCTGCGCACGATAGCGACCGAGATTCAGCCCATGCTCTGCGGCTCGGCCTTCAAGAACCGGGGCGTACAACGGCTGCTGGATGCGATTGTCGAACTCATGCCCTCGCCGCTGGATGTTCCGCCCGTAGAGGGGCACAGCGAAGACGACGATGCCAGCGCCATACTGGTGCGCCATGCCAGCGACGATGAAAAATTCGCCGCCCTGGCTTTCAAGCTCATGACCGACCCGTTTGTCGGGCAGCTGACCTTTGTGCGCGTGTACTCGGGCGTGCTATCTAAAGGTGATCTGGTCTACAACCCGATTCGCGGCAAGAAGGAGCGCATTGGCCGCATCGTGCAAATGCATGCCAACGCCCGCCAGGAAATCGAAGAAATCCGCGCAGGCGACATTGCTGCCTGCGTGGGACTCAAGGACGTGAGCACGGGCGAAACCCTTTGCGACCCTCATGCCCCGATTGTTCTGGAAAAAATTGCCTTCCCCGAGCCCGTGATTGCCCAGGCAGTCGAGCCAAAAACTAAGGCCGATCAGGAAAAAATGGGGCTTGCACTGGCCCGTCTGGCGGCTGAAGACCCGTCCTTCCGAGTCAGTACCGATGAAGAATCGGGCCAGACCATCATCGCCGGCATGGGCGAGTTGCACCTTGAAATCATCGTGGACCGCATGAAACGCGAGTTCAATGTAGCGGCCAATGTGGGCAAGCCACAGGTGGCCTACCGCGAAACGATTCGCAAGGCCGTGGCCGATGTGGATGGCAAGTTTGTGCGCCAGTCGGGCGGCAAAGGCCAGTACGGCCATGTTGTGCTGACAGTAGAGCCGCTTGAATCAGGCAAAGGCTTTGAGTTTGTGGACGAGATCAAGGGCGGCGTCATTCCACGCGAGTTCATTCCTGCCGTGGAAAAAGGCCTGCGCGAAGCCATGACTTCGGGCGTCCTCTCAGGCTACCCCGTGGTTGATGTGCGCGTGCGCCTGACCTTCGGCTCTTACCACGATGTGGACTCGTCGGAGCAGGCCTTCAAGATGGCAGCCATTCTGGGCTTCAAGGACGCCTGCAAAAAAGCCAGCCCGGTGATTCTGGAGCCCATCATGGCTGTGGAAGTAGAGACCCCCGAGGACTACGCAGGCACCGTCATGGGAAATCTGTCTTCACGCCGCGGTGCTGTTCAGGGCATGGACGATATAGCGGGTGGCGGCAAGACCATCAAGGCCGAAGTACCGCTGTCGGAGATGTTTGGCTACGCCACGCATCTGCGCTCCATGACCCAGGGCCGAGCCACCTATAGCATGGAATTCAAGCGCTATGCACAAGCGCCATCGCAGGCTGTAAGCAGTACCGCGACAGCGCAAGCCAGCCGAAAACAAGGTTAGGCAGCACCGCCATCTCTACCGTATTTTTGCGGCAGAGATGGCGCACAGTCCAGACAAGGCTCAAGCCGAATGCAGCCACTGCATGGCCTTGGCATCTTCGGTAAACGGGAAATGCCGCACCTCGGCCCCCGAGAAATGCTTGCCCATGAACTCGGCCATTCCTGCCAGATGGCTGTCTGTGACCAGAGCGACCTGCTCCACCTGCTTGCGGTGGTCACGCACGAAGTTCATATGAGCACTGAACCCGGCCCAGTTTTCCCAGCCGGGAAAGTCCTTGGCCTGAACCATCACGCCGTGCAGCTTGGGGTGATCTTCCAGAAATGCGTCTAAATCCTGGCTTACGCCGTCGAAATCCTGCTCGGTCAAAGGACCATGGGGCTCAAGCAACAAGATTCCTTCAGGTTTCATAAGGGAGTAATTGAGCATGTTCAACTCCTGCAATGAATCATCACTGTACGACTTTGCAGGCACGCTCGCAGCCCTAGACAGTACAGGCATCGCAGGTTTTGAGTCCCGCTTATGGGCAGCCAATGGCTTGGCTCACCGCTTGAAGCTGCTCTTTCAGCGCCGTGCGCAAATCCTCGCGCATGGCGTCCCGGGTCAGCAGCTCCTCGGCGTATAGAGCAGCCCAGTCAATGCCCACGCCCAGCAAGGCACCGGCCACGGCTCCGGCAACCGCACCGGCAGCCGTACCAATGCCTGGCACAACCGAGCCCACCGCCGCACCGGCCACCGCTGCGCCTGCCTTGCCCAGCCCCTGCTTGGCGGCGGCCTTGGCCAGCACCTTGCTGGCGGCTTTCATGGAGGTTTTGGCCATGGCCTTGCCCGTGACCACCGCCGCAAAAGCGCCAGCCCCCGTGCCTGCCGCTGAGCTGACCGTCAGACGCTGGCGCGCATTGCCCAGCAAATCCAGTGCAGGCAGTTGAGGCACATCGGCCTGCACCAGACATTGGCTGGCATCCAGCGCCAGATGATGGCGCGCCAGCGTTTCCTGAACCTGTTGCTGACCTTGTGAAAGGACTGCACCACTTGTCTGCGCCTGCTTTTGCAGGCTCTGCATCCAGCCCTCAAGCCCGGGCGTTGCGCCTAATGTCTCGGTCAGCTTGCGCTGCAAAAACTGGCTGACATCGCCGGTAAGCAGGCTGAAGATACGCCCCCACTCTGCGCCCAGGCTGAAGTACCAGTCCAGATAACGCTCCACTGCCGCATCCAGTTGCTGATTGATGGCCGGAATGCTCTGGCACAGCGCCTTGCTCGCCTGTGTCTTTCCCAGAATTTGCAAGGCCTGCTTGCGTGTCGCCTCCAGCGTCCCAAGGGTGTAGAGCTGCTGACCGATGCGCTCGCATTCGATCAGAGCTTTGAGCGCCAGCGGGCTCTCGTGCTGGCGTGCCAGCCCATCCACACTGGCGGTGGTTTGAACCAGAATGCCCAGAACCAGCACAGCCACCAGTGCCAGCAAAAGCGCGCTATTCACTGCAGAGCCAGCAGCCTGCGGCGGCCTGGCCTGCCGAAAAATAGTCGCAGAGCTTGATGCGCCCTGCATAGCGCTGCCCAGACACAGCAGCACACCCACCGGCCCAAACAGCGCCAGCAGTAACCAGCGCAAAGCAGGTGTTTGCGGTAAATCGGCCAGCGCGCCACCTGCGATCTGCACGGCCAGCAAAGCATCCAGCCCCCAGCGCACCAGTCCCGAAGGCGCTGCGTGAATCTGGCTCAAAGCGACATTCAATGCCGCAGGCTCCATGCCGCTAGAAAGCGCACGGCCAAAGTCCTGATGGCGAGCCATGCCATACAACCAGGCACTGCCCAAAATCACCAGCAGCAGCCACTTGGCCATGCGCTGGCTCCACGCCCATGCAAAGGCTGAAGAAGAAAATTCAAGCGCCAGCTTGCGCTGCGCCCACCAAGCCCAGCCCGCATACAGCAAGGGCGCGCAGGCCAGCAGCCCCCATTCCCAAGGCGCCAGAAACCATGATTGCCAGAGCGTTGTCGTGCACAGCAGCAACGCCAGCGCCAATGCCTTGCAAGCTGGCCACCAGCCGCCTGAAAGCCAGCGCGCTATGCACCCCTGTGGTGAAAATTGAAAATGCCACAGCTTTTTGCGCAGCATAAAGGCCAACCACAGGCCCCATGCAGGCAGCAGCGCTAGCAGCAGAACGGCAAGCAGCCAGAGCCATGGCGGCAGCCGTGTCAGAAGGTGAGAAAAACCGGCCAGCGCTGCCAGCCAGAGCCAACCCAGAAGCACCGTACGCACTACCCGCAAAGGCATGGCGCGCATCAATTCAGCACCCGGCTGGTGGCCTGCACTCATGACTGACTGCTGAGGTCTTCCGCTGACTGGCTTGTGCCGCCTCTGCCCGCTGCCGCAATGCCTCGCGCCATGCGTGCGTTGTAGACGCTCAGGCGGCTCAGGCCCAGCTGCAGGGCCACTTTGGCATCCGATGCGGTACCGAGCAAGGCGACCGCCGCATCGCTCCAGACAAAAGCGCTGATGCCCGCACCGGTTACAGAAGCAATACCCAGCTCACCGCGCTTGGCAACTACGCTGGCTTTGCTGATGCCCAGTTGCTTGGCCAGCTCCGCATCTGAGTCGCTGCCCAGCAACGCAATGGCCTCAGGCGTCCACTGAAAATGGCCAAAGGCCGCAATCCCCAGCGCATTGCGTTTGAGGTTAACGGTCTTGGCCGACGTGCCCCAGCGCTCAGCCAGCACAGCATCTTTTTCGCGGCCCAGCTGGGCAAGCATCTCATCGGTCCATTGCAGTGCAGCTTTGCCCATGCGAGCCCATTCCTTTTTCTATATTTCATTAAAAACAGGCTGTAGCGCTTATTAATCAAGCGCCAGCAGCTATCAATTAATGAGTATGACCCCAGTAAATCAGGGCTTCACGGCCTTCCACGGACAAAGACACTTGGGCACCCACAGGCAGAAGCACCTTGGTTGGCACATGACCAAACGGCAGGCCTTGCAACACAGGGCGCTTGATCTGCATGCGCAACCAGTCGATGACGGTCTGCAGCTTGAAGCCCTTGTCGTGCGTGGTGAGCTTGAACTCGGTGAACTGACCAAACACGATGGCCTTCTGCTTTTGCAGCACTCCGGCCAGCATCAGCTGAGTCAGCATGCGCTCAATCTTGTAGGGGTGCTCGCCCACGTCTTCAATAAACAAAATGCCGCCATCAATCTGCGGAAAGTACGGCGTACCCAGCAGTGACACCAGCACCGCCAGATTTCCGCCCCACAGCGTGGCAGCGCCGGGCACATAGAAATCCTTGAGCTGAGGCTTGCCGTTGGGCAGCTCGCCAATCTTGGGCATCTGCCAGCCTGCGCCCTCGCCCTGACCGCTGAGCAAATCCTCAAAACAGTCGAGCATGATGTCGTCCACGGGCTCGCCCGTTTTCTTGGCGTCCACCCCAAAGTCGGCATTCAGCGCAGGGCCTGCCCAGGTGGTCGCGCCGGTCTGGGCCAGCATGGCCAGCTGGAAGGCTGTGAAGTCGCTCAGGCCCACAAACTTGGTGCCGTTGGCGATCGCCTTGGCCACGGTCTTGTACTTGATGCCAGGCAGGATGCGCGTGAGGCCGTAGCCGCCGCGCGATATCAGTGCCACATCGGCACCGCTGGCTGCAGCGCGGTGAATGGCGGCCAGACGCGTGGCGTCATCGCCCGCAAAGCGCTGGCTGCTGGTCAGTGCGTCAGCATCGACCTCAACCTCATGGCCCAGAGCCTCCAATTGCTTGATACCGCGCTTGAAGGCTGCCTTGTCGCGCACCGCGCCCGAAGGCGAGTAGATATAGATATGCCTGGAGCCATGGCTGTGGTCATGGCCGCAGCAGCTGCCGTCGGCGCTGTGCACATGATCGTGATGGTCATCATGCTCGTGATGCGCGTGGTGTTCATGGCCGCAATGCTCGTCATGCACATGCTCTTCATGGCCGTTTTTGTGCGAATGCTGGTGTGCGTGATCGTGGCTGGATGCCGGGGATTTGCGCGAGGTTGCCAAAGCCTTTTCATGCAACCGCTGGCTGCATGCTCCGTGAAAGGGTGATGAATCCGCAGATTCAAGAGTTCAGATCAATGATCTGCAGCATGGGCTGCAGACTACGGCGCAAAGTATTCCACAGCCGCTGCGGCGCTGCCCTGCTTTGCCGCAGGAACCGGAGAGCCATACTGGGTTTGCAGCCAGACTTCAGACAAATGCGGCATCTGCGCCAGTTGCGGCGCAGCTTGCTGCCATGCAGCCTGCCACTGCACAAGCGACACCAGTTGCTCGGACGCTGGCGGCTGCAGCCACAGCTTGCGGGCCTGTGCCCATTGCAGCAAAAGAGGCTCAGGCACGGCGGGCAATTCAGCCTGCACACGCGGCCAGGCCTTGAGCGCTGCGCGGTGGCCGCTTTGCGCAAAAGGGGCGCTCCATGCACGGGTTTCTCCAGCTTTTTCGACCTCATACCTCGTTGCACCGCCCTCCATCTGCGCCATCGCCTTGGCAACATCCCATGAAGGCTTGCGCGCCGCCTGCTCCATCCATTGCTGGCGGCGCTCGGGCTGCTCGGCCTGCGGCCAGACATCTATCAGCCATACGCCTGCAAAACGCTCAGGCATGGCTTGTGCAGCAGCTAGCCCCAGCCGCCCACCATCGCCACGGCCCAGCAAAATCACCTGCTGCAGATCCAGCGACTGAACCAGCTCAGCAATGATTTGCTGATGCCATTGCGCCGTGTGCTGCCTGTCTTTCTTGGGTTGATCGCTGCGGCCAAAGCCGGGCAGATCGGGCACAACCACCCTGTGCCCAGCCGCCAGCAGTCCCGCCAGCAGATGCCTGAATTCATAGCCCCAGCCGGGGCTGCCATGCAGGCACAACCAGGTCAGCGGTGCGCTGGCTGGGCCTTCATCCACCACGGCCAGACGCAGGCCGTTGAGTGCCGGTAGATCGCTGCGCCACTGCGGCTGCCATGGCCAGTGGGGTAAATCAGCAAAGGCTTCTGCAGGGTTGCGCAGCGCCCAGTCTTTGAGCGGGTGCGGCTCAAGCGCTTTTTTTTCCTTGCGGCGCTGCTGAAAGAACTCGGCCATCAAGGCAGCGCATTCCTCGGCCAGCACGCCGCGCAGCACCCGAGTTTGGTGGTTGATTTCAGAATAGCCAAACACATTGAGCACCGAGCCCGCCGCGCCAGTCTTGGGCTCGGCCGCGCCATAGACCACCGTATCCACGCGCGCATGCAGCATGGCGCCGCTGCACATGGTGCAGGGCTCCAGCGTCACGTAAAGGGTGCAGCCTTCCAGCCGGTAATTGCCCAGCGCCTGCGCCGCTTCGCGCAACGCCAGTACTTCAGCGTGGGCCGTAGGATCGAGAGCAGACAGCGGACTGTTACGGCCACGGCCAATGATCTGACCGTTCCTGACCACCACCGCACCGACAGGCACTTCGCCGCAAGCTGCAGCCGCACGGGCCTGCTCCAACGCCTGGCGCATGAAGTGCGGGTGCACGGAATCATCAAAATCCATAGCTGTATGCGCTTTATGTGAAAGGGATAGCGGGTCATTTCTTCAAAAACCAGCCCATCAACATTCAACGAGCCGGCACTACCAGCTCTTTGCGTTCACCCGAGGCATAGCCGTAAAGCGTGACGCGCGGGTTCTCCAGCTCGCCTTGAGAATCAAAGGCAATCGTGCCGGTCACACCTTCGTAATGCGTCTGGCGCAGGCGGGGCAGATAGGCTTCGGGGTGAACAGAGTCCGCGCTGATGATGGCCTGTGCCAGCACCATGGTGGCGTCATACGCGTAAGGGCTGTAAACCTGATATTGACCGGGGAAGCGCTGGTCGTACTTCTGCTTCCACGAAGGGCCGCCGGGCATGCTGGCGAGTGAGTTGCCGCTCATCACGCAGACCACATTCTGGAGTGCGGGGGCCTTGTCTGCCATTACCGGCAAGCGCTCGGAACATTGGGCGTCGCCGCCCAGAAACTTGACCTGATTCATGGCCAGCTGCGACATCTGGCGCAGGATGGGGCCCGCCTGTGCATCGAGACCCGCAAAGAAAATCGCATCGGGCTTATGGCGCTTGATGGCAGTGAGGACGGACGAGAACTGCGTCGCCTTGTCGCTGGTGTACTGCTTATCCACGATCTGCACATCGCGCTCGGCAGCAGCCGCTTCAAACAGCTTGACGATGCCTTGGCCATAGGCAGTGCGGTCATCAATGATGGCCACGCGCTTGACGCCCTGATGTTTGACGGCGTAGTCCAGCAAGGCATCGACCATGGCTTTGTCGCTGGCGATGACGCGGAAGGTGTCGTCATAGCCCACGTCAGTAATGGCTGGGTTGGTGGCTGCGGGCGTGATGTTAGGGATGCCGCATTCGTTGTAAATCTTGGCTGCAGGCAGCGTGGTGCCGGACTGCAGGTGGCCAACCACTGCGGCCACCTTCTTGTCGCAGAACATGCGCGCCAGAGACGTGGCCTGACCGGGGTCACCGGCATCGTCACCGGCTTCCAGCTTCCACTGCACATTTCGGCCGCCCAGCTGCAGCTTGCGGGCGTTGAGGTCTTCAATCGCCATGCGCACACCGTTTTCCTCATCCTTGCCCAGCGCGGCGATGGGGCCAGAGACCGGGCCGCCATGAGCAATGCGCACCACCAGAGGCTTGTTCACGTCAGCCGCGCCTGCTGCATACGCCATAGGCATCAGTGGCAGGCTTGTTGCAGCCAGTGCCAGAACGGATGGGATATGGATACAACGGCTCAGGGCCGCACGAACAGTCATGGACATGCTTTCTCCTAGGATGAAACAAGAGGCTGGCACACCGGCCTGAGCGCTGCAGGCTTGGCGGTGAGATCAGGGTGCCTGATCAGGCATGGGCCGCGGCGCATTGAGCGCGGACTCAAGCTGCTGGCGATATTGCTGCTGGACCTGCTGGCTGTGCTCACGCACATTGGCGGCCTCAGAGCCTTGATTGTGCCCTGCGGGCAAGGACGGGGTCTGGCGGGCCAGACTTTCCTGGCTGCTTTGCCAGCTTTTCTTGGCCATCACCCCCACCACCGCCAGCACGATAACAAGGCTGAGCACCCCAAAGACAGCTCTCATGATGGAATCCGGCAGTTGCGACCTGGGGATTTGAACATGTCTTGAGCACCGCGTGTTGACAGGCGATGCCCCACTGCAGCGCTGAAACTGGGCCTTCCTGAGATAATCCCGCCCCTATGTCTCTCCTGCCCCACCAGCTCGAACTCCTGTCCCCGGCCCGCGATGCCGATATCGGCATTGAAGCCATCAACCACGGAGCGGACGCCGTCTATATCGGCGGCCCGGCCTTTGGTGCGCGTGCCACGGCGGGCAATGACATCCGCGATATGGAGCGGCTCATCAAGCACGCCCACCGCTTTGGCAGCCGTATCTTCATCACGCTCAACACCATCTTGCGCGACGATGAGCTGGAAGGCGCGCGCCAGATGGCCTGGGATATGTACAACCTGGGCGCAGATGCACTGATCATTCAGGACATGGGCCTGCTAGAGCTTGATCTGCCGCCCATTCAGCTGCACGCCTCCACCCAGACCGACATCCGCACGCCCGAAAAAGCGCGTTTTCTGCAAGATGCAGGCCTGTCGCAAATCGTGCTGGCGCGCGAGCTGGACCTCAGGCAGATCGCCGCCGTGCGCGCCGCTACCGACCCGGCACGCACCTCCATCGAATTCTTCATCCATGGTGCGCTGTGTGTGGCCTACAGCGGCCAGTGCTACATCACCCACGCTCACACGGGCCGCAGCGCCAACCGCGGCGACTGCAACCAGGCCTGCCGCCTGCCTTATGAGGTGATGGACGACAAGGGCCGCATCATTGCCCATGAAAAGCATGTGCTGTCGATGAAGGACAACAACCAGAGCGACAACCTGCGCGCCCTAATTGATGCTGGCGTGCGCAGCTTCAAGATCGAGGGACGCTACAAGGACATGGGCTATGTGAAGAACATCACCGCCCACTACCGCAAGCTGCTTGACGAAATCATTGAAGAGCGCGAGTTCTCCGAGCAGCCGCTGGCGCGTTCATCGTCGGGCACGACCACCTTCAACTTTGAACCCGACCCCGATCAGAACTTCAACCGCGAGTTCACCGACTACTTTGTCAACGGCCGCAAGGATGACATCGGTGCCTTCGACACGCCCAAGACCCCTGGCCGCGCGATTGGCTGGGTCACTCAAGTGGGTGATAAGTGGTTAGAGATCGAAACCAGCGACAAGGCCAGTGAACTTCACAACGGCGACGGCCTGTGCTACTACGACCTGCAAAAAGAACTGGTGGGCGTGCACATCAATCGCGCGGAATGCATGCATGCCAAGAAAGGCATCTGGCGCCTGTTCCCCCGCAGCGAGATGACCGAGTTCAAGGACTTGCGCAGGGGCATGGAGATCAACCGCAACCGCGACATGGACTGGGTGCGTTCGCTGGAGAAAAAATCCAGCGAACGCCGCATTGGCCTGTGGGCCGAGTTCAAGGAAGCGGCCAACGGTTTTACCCTGACACTGACCGATGAAGATGGCTTTGCAGCCACTGCATCCATCGAACAAGAGCACCAAGCCGCAACCGATACGGCCAAGGCCGAAGCCACGCTGCGCGAGCAACTGGGCCGCTTTGGCACCAGCATCTTCTCGGTCAACGACATCAGCCTGACGCTGTCTCAGCCCTGGTTTGTGCCCGCCTCCGCGCTGAACCAGCTGCGCCGTGATGCGCTGGCTGCACTGGAGACCGCCCGTGCCGATGGTCTGGTGCGCCTGCCCCGCGCCCAGCCTGTGGAGCCACCAGCGCCCTTCCCTGAAGACACGCTGACTTATCTGGCCAACGTCTACAACCAGAAGGCGCATGACTTCTATATTAAGCACGGCGTGAAGGTGATTGACGCCGCCTACGAGAGCAAGGAAGAAGAAGGCGAAGTGAGCCTGATGATTACCAAGCACTGCGTGCGCTTCTCTATGAGTCTGTGCCCCAAGCAGGCCAAGGGCGTGATCGGCGTCAAGGGCACCATCAAGGCCGAGCCGCTGCAGCTCATCAACGGCAAGGAAAAGCTGACCCTGCGCTTTGACTGCAAGCCCTGCGAAATGCATGTGGTGGGCAAGATGAAGAAGTCGGTGATGAACCAGCACGCCAAGGAAATGCAGGAGCACCCTATGCAATTCTTCCGCACACGCCCCACACCTCAAAAACCTGCATAAGCACGTTTTAACGGCATCAAAAAAGCCCGCAACCGGTAACGGTTGGCGGGCTTTTTTGATGCCTGACACCTACTAGAGAAAACCCTTAATTTACCTCTTTCACACGAATCGTCTATTTTTTAAGCAATCCGTGCAAAGCACCAGCTGGCGCGGGTTTCAGCGTATAAAAGCGGAGTTTTCCACAAAAGCGTCCACATGATGCGGGGATAAAATCTGCAGCGTCCTACAAACACAACTGTACACATTCACAGTTGCCAAAAATGGACTCAGCCCACAGTCCTGCCGCTGTGATTTTGCAGCTTGCTGCAGGCCTCTTCCAGCAAGCGGGCCACTGCTGGCACCAAGGTACTGAAATTGGCAAAGCCATGCAGCATTCCCTCTGCGCGCATGGTTGAAACCGGCACGCCCGCCTGCTGCAAACGCTGGGCAAAGCCTTCGCCTTCATCGCGCAGAATGTCCAGCTCGGCCGTCACCAGCACGGCAGGAGGAAGACCCGCGACATCGGGGTACTGCATGATGGATGCGAGTGGATGCGCTGGCACGCCGGGGTGATAGTGACGCCACATGGCGGCCATGGCCTCACGCGTGAGAATGGGCATTTGCGCATACAGCGCATGCGATGGAGCATCCATGCGCGAATCACAGACCGGGTAGAACAACAGCTGCTGCGCGATACCATTCCAGCCATCCTCCCTGGCGCGCAGGCAGGTCGCTATCGCCAGATTGCCACCGGCACTGTCACCCGCTACCATCAGCTGACTGGCATCACAGTTCAGCTCAGCCGCATGGTCGGCCACCCAGCGCGTGGCGGCATAGGCATCATCCAGCGCAGCAGGGAACACATGCTCGGGCGCCAGCCGGTAATCGACCGATACCACATTCATGCCTGTAATGCGCGCCAGATGGCGGCACAGGTTGTCATGCGTATCCAGCGTACCAATGCACCAGCCACCGCCATGAAAATAAACCATGACGGGGGCTGACTGCGCAGTGCTGGGGCGGTACAGGCGCAGCTTCATGGCCTGCCCATCGCCACCGGGAATGCTCAGCTCACGCACCTCATGCATGGGCAGGTTGCCGGGTGGAAACGCCATGTGATCCATGAGCTTGCGGATTTCTGGCACGGGCGTATTCACAAAATCCATAGGCGGAGCATCTTTGAATTGCTCAAGCACAGCGGCCATTTCGGGGTGTATCTGCATCGTCACTCCTTGTCTTTAGAGGGGGCTGTCCGCAGCTCTCCGGCTGCGGACCATTCAAGCGAAAACTCAGGCTACGGCCTCTTCGGTCTGGTGATGGGTGAAGTCCTGCCACACGGGAGCGAGCATTTCTTGCCTGAAGCGCGACTGCGACCAGGGCCAGGTGTTGGGGACACCGTTCTTGTCCAGATACCAGCTATTGCAACCCGAGCCAAAGACCGAGCCCTTGGCCGCCTGCTTGCGATCATGGTCGTACTGCGCCAGCGCCTCGGGCTTGGCAGACAGACCTGCCACGCCCGCCTGCTCACCACGCTCAATCAGTTGGGAGATATAGCCCCACTGCATCTCGGATGTGTCGATCAAAGAGAAGTTGCCCACGGGCGATGTGGGCCCGTTCATGAAATAGAAGTTGGGGAAGTCCGGCACCGAGATCGATTTGTAGGCCGTGGGCACATCACTCCATGCCTGCTCAAGCGTCTTGCCCTGCAGACCCGTCACATTCATTGGGCGCACATAGCGATCGGTCTTGAAGCCGGTGGCCAAGACAATGATGTCCACTTCATGCAGCACACCATCGCTGGTGCGCACGCCACTTTTCTCGATCTGGCTAATACCATCGGTAATCAGCTCAGAGCCGGGCTGCTGAATCGCCTTGTAATAGTCGGGCGAGTAAATCAGGCGCTTGCAGCCCGCGCGGTAATTGGGCTGTAGCTTCTGGCGAAGTACCGGGTCCTGGATGGAGCCATCCAGGTTGTCCTGGCAAAGTTTCTGAATTTCCTGGATTTGTTCGGAGTTTGGATCCAGTACCGCCTCGGTAAACCGCTCCACATTAGCCAGATAAGTCGGCTCGCGTTGCAAATAGGTCAACAAATCACGGTTGCTGCGGAACTCGGCACGCTGCTCTTCGGTAAAAGCGGGATTTTCGACCGGAAATATCCACTGCGCCGTGCGCTGAAAATGGCGTACTTTGCTGCGGGCAGCCAGTGCCGAAACAATTTGAACGCCCGTCGATCCCGTTCCGATAATGGCAATTTTCTGATCGTCCAGTGCCACCGAATGGTCCCATCGTGCGCTGTGAATCACATGGCCACCGAAGTCCTCCAAGCCCTTGATCTGTGGATAGTTGGGGTGGTGCAGCACACCCGTCGCCGCCACCACCACACTGCCTAGGTAGCTCTGGCCATGCTGATCCTTCAACTCCCAGGCGTCGCCCTTCCACGCGGCGCTGGCGATTTCGGAATGGAAGCAAACATACTCGGCGATGCCGTATTTATCAAATACCGCCTGAAAATACTGTTGAATCTCTCCGCCGGGTGGCAGAACACGCGACCATTCCGGATTGGGTTCAAAAGAATAGGTGTATGCGTGAGATGGAACATCGCAGGTCAAGCCTGGATATGTATTATCCCGCCATGTCCCACCCAGAGTTTCTGCCTTTTCCAGAATAATGAATTTTTTGCCGCTATTCTTGAGATGAATGCCAGCCAGAATCCCAGACATTCCACAACCAATCACAATTACATCATATTTCATGGCGCTCACTCCTTAATACATTTCAATCACTTTGGCTGCTGAAAATCCGCCATCCACCGGGATATTGGTGCCAGTTATAAAAGACGCCATATCCGAGAGAAGAAATGCGACGGCATTGCCCACTTCATGGGCTTGACCCGCCCGGTGCAGCAAATGCTGTTTGACAAACCCGTTATAGGCAGGGCTTTGATCCAGGCCGGCGGTCATGGGCGTATGAATCAGGCCAGGGCTGATGGCATTGATACGTACGCCATGTGGGCCCAGATCCGCCGCTAGGCTGCGCACCATCTGAATGACTGCGCCCTTGGAAGTGCAATACGCAAGATTGCTGGGGTTGCCGAGAATGCCGTTGATACTGGCAACAGCCACTATCGATCCCTGCTTGCGCTGCTTCATATACGCTGCCACAGCTCTGGCACTGAGCATGGTTCCCGTCAAATTCACCTGCAGTACCTGCTCCCACTCCTGCAACGTCATTTCCTGCAAGTTGCCCACTCGCGAAATACCTGCGGAAGTGACCAGCCCATCAATTGCGCCATGCTGAGCCAGAACCTTCTCAACCAGTGCCTGCGTCATTCCCCAATCTGTCACATCGAGCGCTTGAAACTCGCAGCCCGAAGGCAAGGCCTGGCTCTGCGCTACATCCGCGCAGATCACGTGGGCACCACTGGCAGCAGCCACTTCAGCGGCTGCAAGTCCGATTCCCGAGGCGCCCCCCGTAATCAGAATGACTTTACCCTTCAACCCACTCAATAATTCGTTCATTCAAACCTCAACGCATATTCAATGAATCGCAAATCAGCGACATGGGTATTTTTCTCATTTAAAGAAATAAATCACTGTGAATTCTCCTCTTTACAAAAGCAGAATGTGATCGCAGCCTCTCGGGTAAACCATTAATCCATTTGAACGAGTGTCGGCCCTTCTTTTTTTATGTCAATAGGCTATTTATTATTAATTTCCAGCACTGCGAACACACTCAAACTCTGTCAAGCGGGAATGCATCAAATATTTTCTTTATTACTCAATGCTTTAATAAAGCTGTATTGATTGAAATGGGGAAATCATGAAAGTAGCTGTCATCACTGGCGCTGCCAGTGGCATTGGAGCCGGCCTTGCCAAACAGGCCGTCGCATTGGGAATGAAGGTCGTACTGGCAGACCGAGACCAGGCAGGCCTGGAAAAAATCGCCCAGGAACTCGGTGACCAAGCGCTGGCCGTGGTGACCGATGTCACCAGTCAGGCCTCGCTAGACGCACTGGCCGACAAGGCCTATGCCGCTTTTGGTCAGGTAGACATGCTGTTCAACAACGCGGGCGTACTCACCACCGGAAACTGCTGGGAAATCAGCGATGCCAAGTGGCAGCAGGCCTGGCAGGTCAACGTCAATGGCATCGTCAACGGCCTGCGCACCTTCGTGCCACGCCTGCTCAAGGCAGACCGTCCAGCACGCATCATCAACACCGCATCCGTCGGCGGCTTTTTGCCCAGTCCTCTGATGAGTCCCTACTCGGCGACCAAATTTGCCGTGGTGGCGCTGACCGAGAGTCTGGTCAATGAACTGGCCACGTTGAATCCACAGATCAAGGTCTCTCTTCTGGCACCGGGCCCTGTCAAATCCGCTATCTTTAGAGAAGCGCCATCCGAAGCATCTGCGCAGTTCCACAGCCTGATGACCCATATGCTTGATGAAAATGGGCTGGATGCAGATGAATTTGCCCGCCTGGTTTTTGAAGCCATTGATCGCGGTGAATACTGGATCGTTCCGCAGCCGCAAATGCTGGATCCTTTGCTGGAAGCCCGCAA
The DNA here is from genome assembly GCF_002754475.1 of Comamonas sp. 26. Taxonomy (NCBI): domain Bacteria; kingdom Pseudomonadati; phylum Pseudomonadota; class Betaproteobacteria; order Burkholderiales; family Comamonadaceae; genus Comamonas; species Comamonas sp. 26. Next base: position 1,453,647 of record NZ_PEFL01000001.1, on the reverse strand, counting down.
CAAGATCATTGCCGAGCGAACCAACCCCGTCTTTGCCTGGTCACCCGAAGCCGTGAATTGATCGTCAAAAAGCCAGCGGCAAGCTGGCTTTTTGACGATGCGCCGACGATCTCAACCGCCCCAGAGCTCCTTGGCGATCTGTTCGAACTGGCGGCGCATCACATTCTTTTTCACCTTTCCCGTCGCCGTTGCCGGAAACGTATCCACAAAGTGCACCAGCTTGGGGACTTCAAATCCTCCCAGGTGATTGCGGCAATGCGCCAGCACGGACTCCACATCCACCGTCGTGCCAGGCTTTCGCACCACAAAAGCACAAACCGCCTCACTCCAGTGCGGATGCGGCAGGCCAAAAACAGCAGCTGCTGCTACATCCGGGTGAGCGAGCACCACGGCCTCAACCTTGACGCTGGCCACGTTCTCACCGCCGGTCTTGATCATGTCTTTTTTGCGATCAATGAACTCCAAACGGCCCTGCGCATCCCAGCGCCCCAGATCACCCGTGTGGTGCCAGCCAAATTTTTGCGCCTCTGCTGTGGCCTTGGGATCCTTGAAGTAGCCCAGCATGACATTGGGGCCGCGATGCACGATTTCACCCAGTTGATTGGCTCCGAGTAAATTGCCACTGTCATCCATCACAGCCGTCTCGCAGGTCGTCAGCGACCGGCCCCAGAAGTTGGCATCGCACTCCGGGTTGCTCAGCGGATAAAAGGTCATGGTTGCCGGGTAGATCTCGGTCTGCCCCGTGGCCAGCGAAATATTGCGGCACATGCGCTGGGCGATCTGCGCAATCAGCGGCTTGGGAATGGGCGCCATGGCATAGATGCACTGCCGAATCGAGGTGGGCGCGAAACTGGGGTCCGCCAGCACGGCTGCATACATCAAAGGCAAACCCACAAAAATCGTGACATTCTCACGAAGTACCAGCTGGCTCACCTCGGCCGGTACAAACTGCCGCGTAAACACCGTGCAGGCACCTGTCGCCAGCGCTGTCTGAACCAGAGCGTGCTGTGCGCAGTGAAACAATGGCAACCAGCCACTGAGCACATCCGCCTCGGTATATTTCATTTCATCAATATTGCCCTTGACCGCGGTGTAGACCGACAAATGCGAGTGCACCACGCCCTTGGGATTGCCGGTCGTGCCGCTGGTGTACATCAGCAAGGCGGCCTGGTTGTCGTCGATATCGACCTCAGGCAAAGCATCCGGCTGCCCCGCCTCTGCCTGCTGCAAAGACACGCCCGAGAGGCCCTGGAGGCTTGAGCCGCCTTGCACCTGCGACCGCGTAATGATGAGCGGCAACTGCAGGCTCTGCAAAAGCTCTGGCAAGCCGGGCAAGCCCAGCAGCTCCTGATCAACCACCACTGCCGAGACATCAGCGTGCCGCAAGATGTAGTCAATGGCAGACACCTCCAGCTTGATGTTCACAGGCACCCACACCTGAGAGGCTTTGTGAATGCCATTGCAAGCCACCACCATATCAATGGAGTTGGCGCACAGCATGCCAATCTGTTTACCTGCGCCGAACTTTGACAGCAGATAGTGCGCAAAGCGTGAACTGCGCGCATCCAGCTCGGCGTAGCGCAGGCGCTGATCGCCATCAACCAGCGCAGTGCGCTCGCCAAATTTCAGCGCCGTTCGATGCAGCAGGTCGCCCAGTGCAATGCGCCGTATACGGCGCGCCTCTTTCGTCAGACTCATCTCGATCATGGTTGTCCCCTTGATTGTGTGTGACTCCAAACCCCAGTGCTCACGCTTTTTATTGTTGTATCTCTACGCTTTCTCTCGCATACCGGCGGCCGCAGCAGTGATCATGGGAGACAGCTGCCCCTGCGCGCCCCCATCGCAGGCGATCACAGTGCCCGAGATATAGCTGGCCGCATCGCTACCCAAAAACATGGCCAGCCGGGCAATGTCATCCGTTGTGCCCATACGCCCCAGCGGCACCATGCTGCGCACCATCGCGTCCCCTTCTTCGCCCTGCGGTGCCAGTCGGCGCATGCCTTCCGTGCCTTCAATCGGACCGGGAGAAATCGCATTCACCCGCACGCCTTTGGCACCCCACTCCAGAGCCAGAACTCGCGACAACTGGTCCACACCGGCCTTGGCCGCGCAGACATGGGCCTGATACATCATCGGCACGGTGGACTGTGGTGCGGTGATGAAAATCAGACTCGCACCCGGCTGGCGCAAATGCACCAGCGCCTGCCTTGCTACGTGAAAGCTGCCCAGCAAATCAATTTCCAGAACCACCTTGAAGGCGTTGGAAGACATCTGCTCCGCAGGCGCCAGAAAATTCCCTGCCGCGCCAGACACCAGTACATCCAGCGGCCCATGACGCTCCACGGCCTGCGCAAGCGCAGCCGCAACCGCCGGCTCATCGCGCACATCGGCCACCACGCCTAGCGCGTCTGCACCCAGCGTGGCAACCGCCGCATCCACATTGGCCTGCTTGCGGCTGACGACCGACACCTTGGCTCCGGCTTTGGCATAGGCCTGCGCAATCCCCAGATTGATGCCCGTGGTACCGCCAAACACCATCACATGGCGGCCTGTGAAATCGAATTGCACATTCATGATGTTTCAGCCCTCTGCGCGCAACAGCGCTTTTTGAATCTTGCCCGCCGGAGTCAGCGGCAGCTCGGCCCGCAGCACCAGCTGGCGCGGTACTTTGTAATCTGCCAAGTGCTGGCTGCAATGCGCCAGCAACTCGGCCTCTTTCAAAACCACACCCGGCCTGCCCACCACGTAGTAACGCCCCACCTCGCCCAGCACCGGGTCTGCCACGCCAATGCCCGCGACCATCATCACGCCTGGGTAGCTGGCGATGACAGCCTCCACCTCGCTGGGGTAGACGTTGAAGCCGCCCTGAATGAACATGTCTTTCTGCCGCCCCTTCAGGTAGATCAGGCCTTGCTCATCCACAAAGCCCAAATCCCCTGAATGCAGCCAGCCTTCGGCAAAAGCATTCGCGTCTTGCTGCTGCCCCACATAGCGCTCAATCACCGCTGCGCCGCGAAACCACAGCTCGCCCACTTCACCGGGGGGCAATGCTGCGCCATCTAGCCCTGCCACACGCATTTCTGCGCCCGCCAGCGGCTTGCCAATACTCTGGAGCAACGCCTCCTGACTGGCCTGCCAAGGCGTCATCACCATCGCCCCCGAAGTCTCAGACAGGCCATAAAGATTCATGATGGCTACGCCCGGAAACAGCTGCTGAATGCGGCTGAGCAATGCGGGGTCCACATTCGAGCCACCCACCACAATCAGACGCAGCCGGCTCAAATCTGTCTCTGGCAGCAGTGGATGCATGAGCAGCAAAGTCAGCATCGTGGGCACACCGACCAGCCAAGTCGGGGGGTGGCGATGCGCCATCTGCAGCACCGTTTCTGGGCTGAACATGGGAACCAGCTCACAGGTTCCGCCCGCCAGCAGCATGGTCAACACACCGCAGGTAATGCCGCCCACATGATTGAGCGGCATGGCCAGTTGCACCAAATCATCCCCACTGGCGCGCACATGGCTGCACTGCGCCAGCGCAGAGCCCAGCTGAGAGCGATGTGTGAGACCTGCCGCCTTGGGCCTGCCTGTTGTGCCCGAGGTGTAAATAATCATCAGCAGGTCATCGGGCTGCGCACCCTCCCCATAACCTGAGGGCTCGTGAGCTGCCTGCAACTGCTGCTCAAACCCGGCATCCACCCACAGCAAATGCTGTAATGACTCAAAACGCTGTCTGGCTTGATCCAGATAAACCACATAGTCAAAGCCCGCCATCTCGTGCGGCGCAAGCACGGCCTTGATGGCGCTGTCTTGCAGCATGAAATCCAGCTCGGTGCTGCGATAGCGAACACTGAGCCCGACCACGATCGCGCCCATTTTTGCGGCAGCCAGATACGTCAAAATCCACGGCAAACCATTGGGCAAGATGATGCCAATGCGGTCACCGCGTCGCAGACCTTGGGCAAACAAAGAATGCGCCCACGCCTCAGCCATGGCATCGACCTGCTGCCAGTTGTAGCTTCGGTCTTGATCGATATAAGCCGTTTTATCGGGATATGCGGCTGCCGTCTGGGCCAAAGCCTGTGCAACGGTTTCAGGAGTAGTCTGCTGAATCGGTAGAGCGTTCATATGCAGCTCTTCAAACTCAGGCCGCCAGATGCAGCATTATTCGCGCTTCCTTCGGCGTGGCCACTTCGCGCCCCACATCTCTGGCATAGCGCGCCAGTTGCTCAATCAGCGGCGCATTCGAGGTGACCTTGCGACCGTCTGGCAGATAGAAAGTGTCTTCCAGACCACTGCGCAGATGGCCTCCTAGCTCCGCAGTACGCAAATGCGCAGGCCAGATTTCACTGCGGCCAATCAAGGTGGTCTGCCAGGGCGCATCCTTGATCTTGAGCTTGAGCAAAATGGGCAGCAAATCTGGGTCGGCAGGCATGCCGGATTCCACGCCCATCACAAAGTTGTACTCGGGCAAGCCTTTGTACATGCCAGTTTCCACATACATGCCGACACAGCGAACAATGCCCACGTCAAAGCATTCAAACTCGGGCAGCGTATTCGTTTCAGCCATCACATCCAGAAAATCCTGCACCTTGGCGGGCTGGTTGTCGAACAGCATGGGCGGCCAGGCCCAGCTGCCGTTGCTGCGCGTTTTCAGGTAATTGAGCGAGCCCGCATTGCAAGCCGCCATCTCGGGGCGCGTGGCACGCAGACAGTCCAGCGGACCTTGATAATCAGGCCCGACCACGCCCGTGGTCTGGTTGATGATGATGTCCGGGCAAGCATCGCGCATGGCATCAACGCAGGCCTTGGCGACTACGGGGTCCCAGCTTGGCAGGTGGCCCTTGCCTTCTTCCTGCTTGCGAAAGTGCACATGCACCACCGATGCACCGGCGTCGTAAGCCCGGCGTGCTTCTTGCGCCAGTTGCTCTGGCGTCACAGGCACATGGTGCTGCTCAGGATCGGTAAGAACACCCGTGATGGAACAGGTGATGATGGCTTTATCGGACATTGTTGCTCCTTAAATAGAAGCTGATAGCGCTTGATAGATAAGCGCTTCAGGCTAAATTCTCTTTAAATTCGCCACTGACTTGCTGCCAGTTCCTTCATGATTTCCTCAGTGCCACCGCCTATGGTCAGCACCTTGACCTCGCGATAAATACGCTCGCTGACCGTGCCGCGCATAAATCCCATGCCGCCCAGAATCTGCACTGCGGTATCGGCGCAGAACTGCATGGTCTGCGTGGCGTGGTTCTTCAGCACGCAGACCTCACCCACCCAGTCAGCGCCGGTGTCTCCGTCATCGGCCCGCACGGCTACGGTGTTGAGCCAGGCCTCGGTGCTGCGTATGCGCTGCTGCATATCCACCAGCTTGTGGCGTATGACCTGATGCTGGTTCAGCGTGACGCCAAAGGTCTTGCGCTGCTGCGCCCAGCCCAGTGCTTCGTCGTAGCAAGCCTGCGCAAAGCCCAGTGCACCGCAGGCAATGCCCAGCCGCTCGCCATTGAAGTTCTGCATGATGGCGCGAAAGCCCTGGCCTTCTGCGCCCAGCAAATGACTGGCAGGCACGCGAACCCCGTCAAAGAACAAATGCGCCGTGTCTGAGCATTGCCAGCCCATCTTTTGCAGCGGGCTGCGCGACAGGCCCGCGCTGTCGCCTGGCACCAGCAGCAGTGAAATGCCAGAGGCGCCTTTTTCCTCGCCCGTGCGCACCGCCACCGTCAGCCAGTCTGCCCGCACACCAGAGGTGATGAAGGTCTTCTCGCCATCAATCACAAAGTCATCGCCATCGCGACGCGCCCTGGTGCGCAGTGCCGCCACATCCGATCCGCCACCGGGCTCGGTAATGGCCAGCGCCGCAATCTTGCGACCTGCCAGGACATCAGGCACCACCTGCTGCTTCAAGGCTTGGCTGCCCAGCAGCACCACAGGTGGCAGGCCGATGTTGTGAGACAGCAAACTGGCCAGCACCCCACCGCTGCCGCCATAACGGCATAGCGCTATCCAAAGTGCAGCACGCAGGCTATGCGTGGCAGGCGTACCGCCCAGCTCCTGCGGGTAGCCAATACCCAGCAGGCCTAGCTCGGCCGCTTGCCGGTACAGCTGGCGCGGAAACTCGCCCGCTTCATCCCACGCCGTGACATGGGGCGCAATTTGCTCAGTCGCAAAGCGGCGCACCATGTCGTAGAGCATGCCCCGTTCAGACATATCAGAGGCATCAAACGCATTAGTCATGCTTGACCTCCGGCATGGGAGCCAGTCGCAGCAGAACCTGCCCCGGCGATACCTGCTGGCCACTGCTGACCAGTACGGCTTCAACCACGCAAGCGGCCTTTACGCTCAGGCTGTGCTCCAGCTTCATGGATTCAATGACGATGGCTACCGCACCATCCGCCAGCGCCTGCCCCACCTCAGCATTCAGCAGCACCACGCGTCCGTTAAACGGGGCTCTCAGCTCTGCGGCCAGAGCAGCTCCGCCAGCGTTCTCGGGCGGCTGGTAGCTCACATCCTGCGCCCACCAGTCCACCACACCGGCCTGCAAATGCCAGTGGGAGCTGCCGTCTTCTGCATCCATCGCCACCGCGTTCACGGTTTGAGTCAAACCACCCCGCCGTGCTTGCCAGCCATGCGCTTGCAGCTCATCAATCTGTAGCAAAACGGGTTCTTCATCTTTCGCTTGCAGCGACCAGCTTTGCGCATTTTTGGGCTGCAGTTGTAGCTCTTGCGTCTCGCCACGATGACGCAGTTTGCGCAGCTGCGGGTAGCTGCAGGCCAGCGGCCCGGGCATCTGGCCCACCGCGCATAGCGCGCTCCATTGCTGGTGCGCCTGCGCTTCACGCTGGCGCAGCTGCTGCTGCAAACGCGGCGCATCACCGGCCAGATAGGAGATCAGCGCCTGCCCTTGCCTGAACACCGAGTCGTTCAGACATTCCATTAAAAAGGCTCGATTGGTGGGCAGGCCCAGAACCTTAAGCTGACCCAGCGCATGAATCAGCTGGTTGATGGCCTGCTCACGCGTTTCGGCATGAACAATCAATTTGCCCAGCATGGCGTCGTAGTAAGGCGTGACCTCGCTGCCATTGCGCACGGCGTGGTCAAAACGCAGCGGCGAGCGGGTGAAGGAGCTTGCTTGCGGCGCAGAGAAATAGCGCACAACGCCGGTATGGGGCTGAAAGCTTTCGTCCTCCGCGCACAGCCTCACTTCAATGGCATGACCGCTCAACCGGACCTGCTCTTGCGTCAGCGGCAAAGCCTCGCCGCGCGCTACACGGATCTGCCACTCCACCAGGTCAAGCCCGGTCAGCGCCTCAGTTACAGGGTGCTCGACCTGCAGGCGGGTGTTCATCTCCATCAGATAGAACTGCTGGCCTTCGACCAGAAACTCCACCGTACCGGCCCCCACATAACCGGCAGCAGCAGCCAGCGCCGTGGCGCATTGGCCCATGCGCGCACGCAGTTCTGCGTTGACTGCGGGGCTGGGTGCTTCTTCAATGATTTTTTGATGACGGCGCTGCACCGAGCAGTCCCGCTCACCCAGATGAATCACATGGCCATGCGCATCAGCAAACACCTGCAGCTCAACATGACGCGGGTTCATCACCGCCCGCTCAACCAGCAAGGCACCATTACCAAAGCCCGCCAGCGCTTCTGATCTGGCACTGGCCAGAGCGGTCACCAGCTGATCGGCCTTTTCAACCAGTCGCATACCGCGCCCGCCACCACCGGCCACGGCCTTGACCATGACGGGGTAGCCAACCCTCTCGGACTCTGCGGCAAATCGGGCATCAGACTGGTCATCCCCCTCATAGCCGGGCAAGCAGGGCACGCCATGCGACTTGGCCAGTTGCTTGGCCGCAGCCTTGCTGCCCAGCTGGCGAATCGCCCCGGGGGGCGGGCCAATCCAGATCAGGCCCGCGTCTTGTACGGCCTGCGCAAAGCCTGCGTCCTCACTCAAAAAACCATAACCGGGGTGCAGGGCATCGGCCCCTGTGGCCTGTGCTGCGGCCAGCAGCTTTTGAATATCCAGATAGCTTTGCGCTGATGTCAGACCGCCCAGCGCATAAGCCTGCGTGGCCTGCTGCACATGGGCGCTGCCGGCATCCGCATCGGAATAAACCGCGACCGTTTCTATGCCCATGCGATGGGCCGTGGCCATGACACGCAGCGCAATCTCGCCGCGATTGGCAATCAGAATGCGCTTCATGGAATGCTCTCCTGATTCGGTGAAACGGCCCAGGGCGCAGGCTGCTTGTGAGAAAAAGCCTTAAGCCCTGCGCCCGCTTCTGCTCCCCGCAGCGCACTGGCAAAGGCCTGCGCCCCTTGATTCAGCGATGCATCCAGACTCTGCGCGGGAATGGCTGCCAGCAGTTTTTTGGTGGCTGCCACGGCAGCCGGCGCGGCCTGCGCACAGAGATCAATCTGGCGCTGCAACTGGCCTTGCCAATCTGCCTCATCGCTGGCATTGACCAGGATTTGCACCAACCCTGCCTCATGTGCCTTAGCTGCAGACCAGCGCTGACCGCACAGCAGCCACTGCCGCGCGCGTGCCTCACCCAATCTGCGCAGCACAAAAGGAGCAATCTGAGCGGGAATGATGCCCAGCGTGACCTCTGGCGTGCCGAACACGGCTGCCTCGTCTGCCACCACCACATCCGCCGCGCAGACCAGCCCCACACCGCCGCCCATGGCAGCGCCCTGTACAGCAGCGATCAGCAGCTGCGGCAAGCCCGCCAATTGCTGCAGCAAACAGCCATATTCGCGATTAACGTTGACCAGTGGGTCAAATGCATCCGCGTCTTCCAGCGGTTTACCAATGCTGCTGGCAAAACCACCCAGACTGCCCCCGGCACAAAAATGTCCGCCATTGCCGCTCAGCACTACCACGCGCAACTGTGCATCTTGAGCCGCGCGTCGGCAGTTTTGCAGCAAGGTCTGCACCACCTCATCCGTCAGCGCATTACGGGTCTGCGGTGAGTTCAGTCGCCACCACTCCACAAAGCCATTGCCCAGCGGCTGGCGTTCTACTTCAAGCACTTGAGTCATGCCCGGCTCCCTCACTGCGCAGGGCGCTTGATCATTCCCATGGTCTTACCGATGATGCCCAGCATCACCTCATCAGCACCGCCGCCGATGGAGCCCAGACGCCCATCGCGATACAGGCGCGAGACGCGGTTCTCCCAGGTAAAGCCCATGCCGCCCCAGAACTGCAGACAGGTGTCCGCCACCTCACGCGTCAGCCGCCCCGTCTTGAGCTTGGCCATGCTGGCCAGTTGCAGCGCATCCTGCCCGCCCATGTACAGATCAGCGGCCCGGTAGGTCAGTGCTCGCAGCGCTTCCACCTCGGTCTGCAACTCGGCCAGTTTGAACTGCACCCACTGCTGATCGATCAGCGTGCTGCCAAACATGCGCCGCTGCTGCGCCCATTCGATGGTCTCTTGAATGCACTCATCCATGGCCACCAGTCCGCTGGCCGCGCACCACAGCCGCTCCTCCTGGAACTGCTGCATCTGGTAGATAAAGCCTTGCCCTTCCTGCCCAATCAGATAGCTCTGCGGCACGCGCACTTCATCAAAATAAATCAGGCCCGTGTCAGAACTGTTCATGCCGATCTTGCGCAGCTTCTTGGCCACCTCGATGCCCTTGGTCAGCTTGCCATTCGGCCCGTCACGCATGGGCACCATGATGAGGCTCTTGTTCTTGTGCACCGGCCCATCGCTGGTGTTGACCAGCATGCACATCCAGTCCGCCTGAATGCTGTTGGTGATCCACATTTTCTGGCCAGTGATGACGTAGTCGTCACCATCTTTGCGCGCATGGCTTTTGATTCCCGATACATCACTGCCCGCACCCGGCTCGCTCACACCAATACAGCCCACCATATCGCCGGCAATGGCCGGTGCCAGAAACTGCTCACGCAGTGCATCGCTGCCAAAGCGCGCCAGCGCGGGCGTGCACATATCGGTCTGCACCCCAATGGCCATGGGCACGCCGCCACAGCGAATACTGCCCAGCGTCTCCGCCATCAGCAGGTTGTACGAATAGTCCAGACCCGCGCCGCCATACGCCTCGGGCTTGGTCAGCCCCAGCAGCCCCAGATCACCCAGCCCCTTGAACACCTTGTGGGCGGGAAAGATTTCCGCCTCCTCCCACTCATCGACATGAGGATTAATCTGCTCGTCGATATAGCGCTTCAGGGTCTTGCGCACTTCCAGATGCTCATGGGTCCACTGCATGACTTGTCTCCGTTGATATCTCTGAAGGGGAAAGGTGAAAGGCGAGCGCTCCGCTACATGCGAGCCACCCCAAACTGCATGGGGCGCAGCGTGCGCTGCTGCCCTTCTTGCAAGGTAGCCAGGCAAAACGACAGCACCTGTCGCGTGTCGCGCGGGTCGATCACGCCGTCATCCAGCAGCAAACCGCTGGTGTAGAAGGCATCGGCCTGTGCTTCAAACATGGCGACGATCTGGTCGTACTGCTTTTGCATCTGCTCTTCATCCACCGGCAGGCCTTTGCGGGCCATGGCCGCCTCAGTCACCTGGCGCATGGTGCTGGCGGCCTGCTCGCCGCCCATCACAGCCGTTTTGGCGCCAGGCCAGCTGAACAGAAAATGCGGCGCATAGCCACGGCCACACATGCCGTAGTTGCCCGCGCCAAAGCTGGCACCGCACTGGATGGTGATCTGCGGCACGGTGGCATTGGTCACCGCCTGAATCATCTTGCTGCCGTGCTTGATCATTCCGGCCTGCTCGCTGTCCTTGCCCACCATATAGCCCGTGGTGTTTTGCAGATAGATGATGGGGTGACCCAGCTGGCACATCCACTGAATGAAGTGCGCCGCCTTGCTGGCACCGGCTACATCAATGGGGCCGTTATTCGATATCAGGCCCACGGCATGGCCGTCGATATGCGCCTGCACACAAAGCGTGGCCGCGCCATAGCTGGACTTGAACTGCAGCAATCCAGACCCGTCCACCAGTCGCGCCATGACTTCACGCATATCCACCGGCTCACGATGGTGGGGTGGCATCAGGCCTAGTAACTCTTGTGAGTCATAACGCGGCTCAGATACTCCCAGTTTGATAGCTGCTTGCGCTTGCCCATATTGCGCTACCGGCTTTTTCCATTGTGAAAGCTGTGCAACGACATCACGCGCCAGACCCAGGGCATGGCGGTCATCCTCGGCCAGATATTCACCCAGACCGGAGATAGCGGTGTGCATCTCGGCGCCACCCAATTCTTCTTCAGTCGCGATTTCACCCGTTGCAGCCTTGAGCAAGGGCGGGCCCGCCAGAAAAGCCCTGGATCGGCCGCGCACCATGATGACCACACCCGATAGCCCGGGCATATACGCACCGCCTGCCGTGCCCGATCCATGCTGCACCGTAATGACGGGAAGACCTGCCGCAGACAGCCGCGCCAGGTTGCGAAACAGCGCGCCGCCCATCACAAAGCCTTCAACGCGGTAACGCATCAGGTTCGCGCCAGCGCTTTCCACCAAATGGATAAAGGGCAGCTTGTTCTGCAGCGCGACCTCTTGCACGCGCAGCATCTTGTCCAGCCCTTTTTCCTGAATCGCTCCGGCTTCAATGCCTGAGTCACTGGCCACCACCATGCAGCGCACGCCGCTGACAAAACCGATGCCTGCCAGCATGCCGCCGCCCGGCACCGACTTGGCCGGGTCATCGCGGTCTTGCATAAAACCCGCCAGTGTGCACAGCGGCAACCAAGGCGATCCGCTATCGAGCAGCAGCGCCACGCGCTCACGCGGCAGCAACTGGCCGCGCTTTTCAAACTGGGGCTTGGCGCGCTGCGATGCCTGTGCCGCACGCTGCTCCAACTCACGCAGCGCCTCAATGCGTTTCAGCGTAGCGGCGCTGCGCTGCCCGGCCTGCTCGCTACCGGCATTCCATTGCGATTCATAGACATTCATGACTGAAACACCTTCGGTGTCTGGTAGAGCCCAAAGCCATCAAAGGCACGCACGGCGGAGCGTTGCTGCACTTCAGCACTGGCCGCTACCGGCCCCATGCCCATGCGCACCTGCGGGCGCGCACCATCGACCCGCAGCACCGTGCCGCTGATGAAGCTGGCAGCAGGGCTGAGCAAAAATACAATGCTGGCTGAGACTTCTGCTTCATTACCAAAGCGACCGGCAGGTACGGTGGCAGGCATCTTGCGCAACATGCCTTCCGCCTCTGGCGGGTATTGATCCATACCACTTGAAGCGATATAGCCAGGTGCAATGGCATTGACGCGAACACCGTGCGGTGCCCATTCCACCGCCGCCGTTTCGGTAAAGCTGACCATGCCTGCACGCGCTGCGCCGCTGTGGCCCATGCCGGGCATGGAACCCCACATATCGGCTACCATGTTGACGATGGAGCCACCATGCTTGGCCATGTGCTGCACAAAGCATTCACGCGCCATCAAAAAGCCGCCGGTGAGATTGGTGTCCAGCACCGCCTGCCATCCCTTGGCACTAATCGTGGCCAGCGGGGCAATGTATTGACCACCCGCGTTATTGACCAGTGCATCAATTCGACCATGCTGCCCAAGAATCTGGGCTACCAAAGCCTTGACGCCTGCCTCATCCCGAATATCACCGCTGTGGCAACTGACGCGTACGGCATCCACGCCCTCCTGCGCCAGCTCTTGCTGCACAGCACTCAGCTTGTCGGGGTTGCGGCCTACCAGCGCCACCGTGGCGCCCAGCCCTGCCAGTTCATGGGCCACGCAGCGACCTATGCCTGAACCACCACCGGTCACCACCACCACCTGTCCCGCCATCAATGCGGGACGGAAAACGGATTGGTACATCAACGCTCCCCAATGAATAAAGCCAGAGATTGATCGGTCAACTCATCAAGACTGAGGCTGCCGCTGTCCGAATACCATTGCGCCGTCCAGTTCAGCGCGCCAAAGATCAAAAGGCGCGCAATCTCGGGTCTGGCCTTGAGCTTTCCAGTGCGGTACAAGGCCTGCAGCACAGGCATCCACTGCGCCTCATAGGCGTCTTTTTGCTCCGCAACATCAAGGCGCTGCTCATGACTGAGAAGCCGCCATTCGTAAAGCATCACGGGGATGAAATCGCTTTCAGGCCCCACCATGATTTGCAGGTGATTGCGTATCAACGCCTCAAGCCGCGTCACACCGCTGGCACGCGAACCAAGCGCCTCCAGCGCAGCCGCCTGAGCCACTACAGCCTGAGCCATTCCATCGCGCATCACCGCGTGCAGCATGGCTTCTTTGCTCTCAAAAAAATAGAACAATGAGCCAGCCTGAATGCCTGCTGCCGCTGCAATATCGCGGGTACTGGTGCCATGAAAACCGCGCTGCCGAAACTGCTTTGCAGCCACACACACCAGCTCCATGCGGCGCGCACTTTCATTGCGCTCATCTACCGACTTGGCTGGTCTGCCGCGCTTGCGTTTGGGTACCGAAACTTCATCCACGTTTTCTTGCATGAATGGCAGCATATCGGCATTTTTTATTTTTACCAATCACTTGTTTGGTAAAAATATCTAGGGCTTTTACTCAAGGGTTTTCGGCAGCTTCAGTCCACGACAGGACGGGCGCGGTACAGACCCGGAGAGCTGCCGGTCCATGTCTTGAAGGCCCGCTGAAAAGCCGCAGCATCGGCAAAGCCCAGGTCTGCCGCCAGCGCTGAAAAACTGACCTTGCTGGTCCCCAGCCTAGACACCGCAATATCGCGTCGCAGCTCATCCTTGATGGCTTGAAACGTGGTGCCGACGGCGGCCAGTTTGCGCTGCAGCGTAGGCGCCGACATATGCAGCGCCAGCGCCGTAGATTCCAGCCCTGCCCAGCCCGGGCGGGACTGCAGCAGATGCGTGTGCACTCGGGCATCCATGCCCTCCCCCATGCGCGAAGGCATGATGGCCGCTGCAGGCCAGCTGGCTACAAAATTTTTCAGTGCCTGTTCATCACGACTACAGGGGCGTGGCAGCTTGCGGGCATCAAACCAGAAAGCCGATGCAGGCAGGCCAAACTGCAGTGGTGCAGGAAAGGTGTCGCCGTAATCGTTCACGTAATCGGGCTGCGCAAACGCAAAGTCAAAGCGCTGCACCTTGAGCGATCCCCCATCAACCATGACGTAACGCGCCACAGCACACGCAGAGAAAATTCGTGCAGAAAATTGGGCTGCGGCTGATTAGGCAGCGGCGTGATCACAATGCCTGCCAGAGAGCCATCTCGTACCAGCGATATTGCTACGTCATCCTGCAGCAAAGAATGCGCCTGGCACATGCGCCTAAGTGAGCATTCAAGCGTTTCACCGGCTAGCGCATGGCGTGCAATCAGCTCTAGGCTCCCCCTTCTTAACGGGCGCGAGAACTGGCACATGGCCTCATCACCCAAGGTCTCCACCACCCGCCACATCAGTGCCACATATTGGTCGGCAGTGACCCGTGCGCCCTCCTGCTCCAGCAGTTCAGGCGCAATGCCTGCGCGTTGCAGCAACCGGTCGTACTCAAACCCGCGCCGGCGCACACCCGCAGCAATACCTCGCACCAGTGCCATGGGCACCGTAAAGGGAATAACAGAAGAACGGGTCATGCGCACATCACTTTGAGGTCTTTTGACATACGAAAGATGCGCTCCGCAATGGGTTTGCGCATCAGTAATTTCTACGATGCGTTGTGTTGCCCCACTGTTTTCAAGGAGCTGTTCATGAGTCGTGATGTGTTTGTTGCCGGCGTTGGCATGATTCCCTTCGCAAAGCCCGGAAAAAACGATCCCTACTACCAGATGGCGGCGACCGCCACGGGTCTGGCGCTGACCGATGCAGGCGTCGCTTATGACGCAGTGCAGCAAGCCTATGTGGGCTATGTCTATGGCGACTCGACCTCGGGCCAGCGTGCGCTGTATGAGGTCGGCATGACGGGCATTCCCATCGTCAACGTCAACAACAACTGCTCCACCGGCTCTACCGCGCTGTATCTTGCACGCCAGGCCGTGGCCAGCGGCGCGGCAGACTGCGTGCTGGCTTTGGGCTTTGAGCAGATGACTCCCGGAGCACTGGGCTCCGTCTTTAACGACAGACCCAGCCCATTCGATCTTTTTGAAGCCGAGACCGATGCACTGGTGGGCGACAACGGCGTGCCGCTAGCTCTGCGCTACTTTGGCGGTGCAGGCAAGGCGCACATGGATCAGTACGGCACCAAGCTCTCCACATTTGCCAAAATTCGCGCCAAAGCCAGCCGCCATGCAACGCGCAACCCCCTTGCACTGTTCCGCACCGAAGTGACAGAAGAAGAAGTCATGGCATCGCCCGTGATGTGGCCTGGTGTCATGACGCGCCTCATGGCCTGCCCTCCCACCTGCGGCGCGGCTGCTGCGTTGCTCGTGTCAGAGAGCTATGCGCGCAAGCATGGCCTGGACCACAGCGTGCGCATTCGCGCCCAGTCCATGACCACGGACAGCCGCAAGACTTTTGACTCCCACGATATGCGCGAAGTGGTCGGCTTCAGCATGGCCCAAGCTGCCGCCAATCAAGTTTATGAGCAGGCCGGCATCAGCCCCAAAGATCTGAATGTGGTGGAGCTGCACGATTGCTTTGCACATAACGAGCTACTGACCTATGAAGCGCTGGGCCTGTGCCCCGTGGGCGGCGCTGAAAAATTTGTCTGCGATGGCAACAACACCTATGGCGGCCAGTTTGTGACCAACCCTTCGGGCGGCTTGTTATCCAAAGGCCACCCTCTGGGCGCAACCGGGCTGGCGCAATGCACAGAACTGGTTCAGCAACTGCGCGGCCGGGCAGGGCAACGCCAGGTGGAAAACGCCCGCCTTGCACTGCAGCACAACCTGGGGCTGGGCGGCGCGTGCGTGGTGACTCTGTACGAACGCGTCTGAAAGGCTGGCCATGATCGACAAAAAATGGATAGGTTTCAAACTCCCCACATCCGAGCTGAATATTGACCGCAGCCGCCTGCGCTTTTTTGCCAAGGCCATTGGCGAAACCAGCAGCGTCTATACCGATGTGCAAGCCGCTCGAGCCGCTGGCTACGCCGATCTGCCTGCGCCGCCCACTTTTCTATTCGCCGCCGAACTGGACAGCGGTGCCAGCGACCAGCTGCTACAAAAGCTGGAGGTACCGATTGCCAAAATTTTGCACGGCGAGCAAAGCTTTTGCTACCACCAGAGCGCCTGCGCGGGCGACACCATCACCGTGCGCTCCCAGGTGGATGACATCTATGACAAGAAAAACGGAGCGCTGGAATTCATCCTCAAGTCCTCACGTGCCACCAATCAACACGAGCAGCTCGTGGCGGAGATGCGCACCGTCATTGTGGTTCGCAACTAAGGAGAGCAGACAACATGAGCACTCCACGTTTTGATGAAATTCAGGTGGGCGATACCCTGCCCGCGCTGAACCTCCCGCCCATCAGCCGCACGACTCTGGCCTTGTTTGCCGGCGCATCTGGCGACCACAACCCCATTCATATCGATACCGACTTTGCCCGTAAGGCTGGCATGCCCGATGTCTTTGCACAAGGAATGCTGAGCATGGCGTGGCTGGGCCGCCTCATCACCCAATGGGCACCCCAGTCGCAACTGCGCCGCTTTGACGTGCGCTTTCTGGGCATTACCCATCTGGCCAATGCCATTCACTGCAGCGGCCGCGTGGCCGAAAAGCGTGATGCCGACCGCTGCGTACGCATTGAGGTGCAAAGCACTAACCAGCATGGCCAGACCAAGATCGCAGGGGATGCCTGGGTCGCCCTTCCCTGAATCCCCCTGAAAAAATCAACGGAGATAAAGATGGCAAGAAAACTCGAAGGCAAAGTGGCGCTGGTCTCAGGTTCGGGGCGCGGCATTGGCCGCAGCATCGCGCTCAAGCTGGCCAGTGAGGGCGCAAGACTGGTCATCAACGATCTGGATACTGAACCCGCCGAAGAAACCATGGCCTTGATCCGCGAGATGGGCGGCGAGGCCGTGGCCTGCGTGGGCAATGTCACCCATACCGACTTTGCCGAGCGCTTTGTGGGCACCGCCGTGCAGCAATTCAAGGGTCTGGACATCATCATCAACAACGCAGGCTACACCTGGGACAACGTGATCCAGAAGATGACGGACGAGCAGTGGTACGCCATGCTGGACTGCCATCTGACGGCCCCATTTCGCATACTGCGGGCGGCCCAGCCCGTCATCAAGGCGCTGTCAAAATCCGAAATGGATGCAGGCCAGCGTGTCATGCGCAAGGTGGTCAACATCTCCTCTGTGGCCGGTCTGTTTGGCAATCCGGGGCAGGCTAATTACTCCACCGCCAAGGCGGGTATCACGGGCCTGACGATGACACTGGCCAAGGAATGGGGACGCCTGAACGTTAACGTGAACTGCGTGGCTTTTGGCCTCATCAAGACGCGCCTGACCCACTCCGCGGCTGCAGGCGAGACCGCCAATATTGAAGGGCGAGAGATCAAAGTGGGTGTGAACCCCGGACTGATGGCGGCCATGGAGCAGGCCATCCCGCTAGGCCGTGGCGGCAGCCCTGAAGAAGCAGCTGGTGCCGTTTATCTGTTTTGCCAACCCGAGTCGGACTACATCAGCGGCCAGACCCTGATGTGTACTGGCGGCCTGACAGGAGTGTGAACATGCGCATCTTGCCCAGGGTATTTCAGCATGCCTGGATGGATGCCGATATTGCGTCCTTCTGTGAGCAGGTCCGTCGCTATGTGGAGCGCGAACTCACACCCCATGTCCCCGCTTGGCGCGCACAAGGCTATATACCGCGCGAGACTTGGCGCGGGTTTGGCGAGCATGGCTTTTTACTGCCAGAGATGGATGAGCAATGGGGCGGTGGCGGCGGCAATCTGGCCTATCAGCTGGTGGTACAAGAAGAGCTGACCAAGGCCGAAGTCCACGGCTCCACCAGCGTTCATACCATTGCATCGCACTACATCAAGACCTACGGAACCGATGCGCAAAAGCAGCGCTGGCTGCCCAAACTATGCAGCGGTGAAATGCTGGCTGGCATTGCCATGACGGAGCCAGCTGTGGGCTCTGACCTCAAAGCCATGGCCAGCCGCGCCCAGCGCGATGGCGATCATTACGTCATCAACGGCTCCAAGACCTTTATCACCAATGGCTACACGGCCAACTTGCTGTTGGTGGCGCTGCGCACTGGCGATGCGGGCAGCTCAGGTGTCTCGCTGATGGTGCTGGAGACTGAAAACCTGCCGGGCTTTCGCGTGGGCCGCAGGCTCCACAAGATTGGTCAGCATATTTCAGACACGGCAGAGTTGTTCTTTGAAGATCTGCGCATTCCTGCAGCCCAGTTACTGGGCGGCACAGAAGGTCAGGGCTTCAAACAATTGATGAGCCAGCTACCTTATGAGCGCACGCTGCTGGCCGTCTCAGCCGCCACCGCGATTGAAATGGCGGTGGAGCTGACGGTGGACTACACCCAGCAGCGCAAGGCCTTTGGCCAGACGATTGCTGATTTTCAGAACACGCGCTTCAAGCTGGCCGAGTGTGCAACCACCGCCCATGTGGTGCGCAGCTTTGTGAATGACTGCATACAGCGCCTGCTCGATGGCACGCTGGAAAACGAAGCCGCCTATATGGCCAAGTGGTGGTGCAGCGAGCAGCAATGCAAGGTCATGGATGAATGCCTGCAGCTGTTTGGCGGCTATGGCTTCATGGAGGAGTACCCGATTGCACGCATGTACACCGACGCCCGCATTCAGAAAATCTACGGCGGCACCAATGAAATCATGAAGGACCTGATTGCCAGGCGCCTGTTCGCCAGCTGACCGGAATTCACTCCACGACTCTCTAACCCCTGTGCCCCGAAAGGCTTGCCATGTACCTCACTCAAAGTCTGCGCCGTGCCATTCAACAGTCCCCCAATGCCACCGCCAGCATTTACAACGGGCGCCAACGCAGCTTTACGCAACTGGGCGACCGCGTGGCCCGCTTTGCCGGTGCTATGCGAACACTGGGTGTGCAGCCCGGCGACCGGGTCGGCATTCTGAGCCTGAACTCTGACTGGTATCTGGAGTACTACATGGCCAGCTACTGGGCGGGTGCGGCGGTCAACCCCATTAATATCCGATGGAGCGCGGCCGAGATCGCCTACTCTCTGGACGATTGCGAGACCCGTATCCTGCTGGTGGACGATACGTTTGTGCCCCTCATCCCAGAGATCAAAAAGCTCTCCAGCGCTTTAAAGACGCTGATTCATCTGGGCGACGGCGCAGCGCCGCAAGGCATGCTGTCATATGAAGCGCTGGTTGCCGAAGCTGCGCCTGTCGAAGATGCCATGCGCAGCGGCAATGATCTGGCTGGGGTGTTCTATACCGGCGGCACCACAGGCTCGCCCAAGGGCGTGATGCTCAGTCACGGCAACCTCTACACCAACTCGATTCTGGGCGTGGCCGAAGGCACAGTGCGACGCGGCAGCATTGGCCTGCATGCCGCCCCCATGTTCCACCTGGCCGATGGCGCTTTCATGAATGGCCTGTTTGCCGCAGGCTGCTGCCACGTCACGCTCCCGCGTTTTGACCCGGTTGGTGTATTGCAGGCCATCGCCGCCCACGGCGTGACAGACATGCTGCTGGTCCCAACCATGATTCAGATGCTGGTGGATCACCCAGATATCCATCAATACGACCTGAGCTCACTGCAGCAGATGTTGTACGGGGCCTCGCCCATCTCAGAAGGGCTGCTGGACCGCGCCATGAAGGCCATCCCTCATGCAGGCTTTATTCAGGCCTACGGCATGACAGAGCTGTCCCCCGTGGCCACCATCCTCAAACCCGAAATGCACCGCGAGAAAGGCCGCGCCAAGGGTTGGCACCGCAGCGCAGGCCGCGCTACGGTCTGCACCGAAGTACGCATTGTCGACCCCGAAGGCAATGAGCTGCCGCACGGCGAAGTGGGTGAAGTCGTCGTACGTGGCCCAGGTGTCATGCTCGGTTACTGGAACAAGCCGGCAGAGACTGCGGCTGCCATCCGCAACGGCTGGATGCACACCGGTGACGGTGGACGCATGGATGAAGACGGCTATGTTTTCGTCGTCGACCGTATCAAGGACATGATCGTCACCGGCGGCGAAAACGTCTACAGCATTGAAGTGGAAAGCGTGATTGCCACCCACCCTGCCGTAGCAGCCTGCGCCGTCATCGGCACGCCCCATGAGCACTGGGGCGAGCAAGTGCATGTCTTCATCGTGCGCAAACCAGGGCAGGCGCTGGAGGCTGAAGAGCTGATTGATTTCTGCAAGGTTCGCATCGCCAGCTACAAGTGCCCGCGTGAAGTGTCTTTTGTCGAGGCCATGCCGCTGTCTGGCGCAGGCAAAATTCTCAAAACCACGCTACGCGCCCCGTTCTGGGCGCATCAAGAAAGAAAGGTCGCCTGATGTCTGATCTAGTCCTCTGGAAAGAACGCAACGGCGTGGGCCATATCGTGCTGAATCAGCCCGAGCTGGGTAATGTCATCAGCACGCCCATGGCACATGCACTGGCAAGCGTGGTGCAGCAGGCCCGCGTGGCTGACCTAGGTTCAATTCTGATTTCAGCTACGGGCAAGCAGTTTTGTGTGGGCGGTGATATCCGCGAATTTGTGCAGAACCGGGATCGCCTGCCGCAAACCATCCATGAGATTCTGGCTGTGCTCAACCCCACCATGCACACGCTGGCCACACTGCCCATACCCGTCATCAGCGCCATTCAGGGTGCGCTGGGCGGCGGCGGTATTGGCATAGGTCTGTGCGCCGATATCGTGCAGGCCTCAACCAAGGTGTTCCTGCGCGGCGGCTACTCCGCCATTGGACTCAGCCCAGACTTGGGATCGTCCTACTACCTCACACGCCGCGCTGGTGCTTCTCGCGCCAAATATCTGCTGATGAGCAACCGCCCTGCATCGGCTCAAGAGTGTCTGCGCATGGGCATCTTTGATGAGCTGCACGAGCCAGATGCACTGGCTGCACAGGCGCTGCAACTCGCCGAGGAACTGGCGGCAGGCTCTACCAATTCGCTGGCCCATATCAAAAAGCTCTGCGACGAGGCTCACAGCCATGCTTTGCAAGCCCATCTTGAAGCGGAGCGCTACGCGATCAGCGACTGTGCGGGCGCAGCCAACAGCCTTGAAGGCGTCAATGCCTTTCTGGAAAAGCGGCCTCCCGCATTTGTACGCCGCTGATACCGCCTATTTTTAAGGCACTCCTTTCAAAGCGTTACCAGCAAAGGCTTTGAAAGGTTTTGCCTCTATTTACCCACAGGCCAGCCCACATGTACTGGGGATAAGAAAAGCTGGTGTGTAATCACCGTCATGCACAGACTCATTGCCCCTAACAAGGACGAAAGCGCCCTGCTTCCCCAGTTTTTGGAACTGCCAGAACAGGCAATCCATATCCCCCAGACAGAGGCTGAATTTGAGGCCGCGTTTCGCGCCATCAACGCCGAGCCTGTTCTGGGCTTTGATACGGAAAGCAAGCCACTTTTCAATGTGGGCCAGCATGACAGCGGCCCTCATCTGGTGCAGCTCGCGACAACGCAACAAGCCTGGCTGCTGCAACTGCATCTGCCCATGGCCCTTGAGCTGTCACGCAAGGTGCTGGCCGCTGAACATATCTGTAAAGTGGGCTTTGGACTGGACAATGACAAGCACACCCTGCCCCGCAGACTGGGCGTGCCGCTAGTGAATATTCAAGACTTGGACAGCCGCTTCAAGCAACTGGGATATGGCGCATCAGTGGGGGTGCGGGCGGCTGCAGCGCTGGTGCTCCAACAGAGCTTTCGCAAGTCCAAGCGCACCACCACGTCCAACTGGGCGGCGGTAGACCTGACTCCTGCCCAGCGCCGCTATGCAGCCAATGATGCCCATGCACCGGCCGTGATTTACGCGCATATGACGGCCTGGGAAAGCACCGTTCCCGTCCAACCCCAACGCAGGCGGCATAACCCTCAAGCTTGATTTCCGAGTCAAAAAGGCCTCTAGCCTATGCAGACAAAGCGGTATTAGCTACTGTTTCAATAGCTGCATACTCATCATCAACGGGCCTAGCCACTGTCATCGCAGCCTGCACGCAGTCACGGCCTGCTCTCTTGGCGGCATAGAGCAAAACATCTGCCTGGCACAGTGCCTCGGCCAGTTCTTCAGCAGAGCGCACTGCCACGATGCCAAAGCTGGCCGTCATGCGAATACGCTCCGGCAGATGCTCAAACTCATGGGCACTCATCTGCGCCCGCATTCGATCAACAATGGCATGAGCTTCGCTCATCTGCACGCGGTTGAGCAGCAGGATGAATTCTTCGCCTCCAAAACGGGCAACCAGATCTTTATCTCGCACCTGCTGCGGCAGCAACTGGCCCAGTTGCACCAGAACCTGATCACCTGCCGCATGGCCCCAGTTGTCATTAATGCGTTTGAAGTGGTCAATGTCCACCGCCACCAGTGCCCAAGGAGCCAGTCTGCGGTCAGCTAGCAAAGACTCACTCGCTTCCATAAAAGCGCGGCGGTTGAGCAGGCGGGTGAGCGGGTCGCGATTGCGCTCATCACGCAGATTGGTCACCATGTCTCTCACCGAGCAGGCAAGCAGCCCCACCGTGAACAGCATGGCAAACACCAGGGCAACGACTTGCGAAAAAGCCCAGTAACCCGAACGCGTCAACTCCTGCAGCTCATTCACAGGCAACAGGCTCACGGCTAGCGGCCTGAACAAGGCATAACCAACGCTGAATCCGTAGGTCCAGCGAACCAGGCTCTCTACCCAGTCCTGCGCAGGCTTTAACTGGAGAAATGCAGGCAAGGCCAGTGCCTGCATCAAGGCCATGGCGAACGCCAGACTTTGAATGCGAAGCAGCAAATCATTCTCAAATTGCGAGTAATAGAACAGCACGGCCAGAGTGACCGAGGCAATCAGCAAGCCACTGCTCACACTGACGCCCTTGCCTCGCAGGCGAAGTGACATGCCTTGCGCCAGTGACCAGCAGCCCATCAGATACAGGCAAGCGGTTGCCAGTGCAAACTGCCCCAGCTGGGCATTACTCATCAAGCTTTGCAGGGCCAGTGCCGTTGCCAATGACACAAAACTGCCGCTGAGCCACAGCAGAAATACCGCCTGCGGCTGACGGCGCTGCACATACCAGCAGGTCAGCAAGGCAAGCCCAAATAGCGCCACACAAGTGGGTGCTATCAAAGCAAAGTACGTGATGGCTGGCGGGTTCAAGAGGGCGGTCTTGGTGTAAGAAATTGTGAATTATTTTGTCAGCAATTCTCCATTACACAAAGCACTGAATATTTCAATTTCAAAGGTCATGGTTTGCGCTGGCATAAGCACATAGCAATTAGGTCGTTCTTTTGACGCAGCTGGCTACCCATAATCTACGCAGCCTTGGTATTTACTCAGGGCTTCAAGTAACCAACCGAAAGAGACACATGCGCATAGAGACACTCGCCGTACATGCAGGCTACTCGCCCGACCCCACCACCAAGGCCGTGGCTGTGCCCATCTACCAGACGGTGGCCTATGCGTTTGACAGTGCCCAGCATGGCGCGGATTTGTTTGATTTGAAGGTGCCGGGCAATATCTACACCCGCATCATGAACCCCACCACCGATGTGCTGGAAAAGCGCGTAGCAGCACTGGAAGGCGGTATCGCCGGACTGGCCGTGGCATCGGGCATGGCCGCCATCACGGCCGCCATTCAGACCCTTGCGGAAGCTGGCGACAACATCATCAGCGCCAGCACGCTGTACGGCGGCACCTACAACCTGTTCGCCCACACCTTTCCGCAGCAAGGCATTGAGGTGCGCTTTGCCGACCCGCGCGACCCCGCCAGCTTTGGCGCACTGATCGACGCCAAAACCAAGGCCGTGTTTATCGAATCCATCGGGAATCCTCTGGGCAATGTGACCGACATCCGCGCTCTGGCCGATGTGGCCCATGCCCACGGTGTGCCGCTGATCGTGGACAACACCGTGCCATCACCCTATCTGCTGCGACCTATCGAGTTTGGTGCCGACATCGTGGTGCACTCGCTCACCAAATACCTGGGCGGCCACGGCACCAGCGTCGGCGGCGCGATTGTGGACAGCGGCAAGTTCCCCTGGGCCGAACACAAAGCCCGCTTCAAGCGCCTGAACGAGCCCGATGTGAGCTACCACGGCGTGGTCTATACCGAAGCACTGGGCCCCGCCGCCTTTATTGGCCGCGCCCGCGTGGTGCCGCTGCGCAATATGGGCGCGGCCATCTCGCCGCAAAACGCCTTCCAGATTCTGCAAGGCATTGAAACGCTGGCTCTGCGCATGGACCGCATCTGCGAGAACACGCAAAAGATTGCCGAAGTGCTGCAAAAGCACTCGAAGGTGGAATGGGTGCGCTACGCGGGGCTGAAGGATCATCCCGACCACGCCATTGTGCAAAAGCAATCGGGCGGCCGCGCCTCAGGCATTTTGTCGTTCAGCCTCAAGGGCGACGAAGGCCGCGCTGCAGGTGCGCGCTTTCTGGATGCGCTGCAGCTATTCACCCGCCTGGTGAACATTGGCGACGCCAAGTCGCTGGCCACCCACCCCGCCTCAACCACCCACCGCCAGCTGGATGCCGCCGAGCTGGCCAAGGCGGGGGTGACCGAAGGCATGGTGCGTCTGTCGGTGGGCATTGAGCACATTGACGACCTGCTGGCCGATTTAAATCAGGCGCTCGAACAGGTCTAAGCAAACTCTGCGACGCCAGGCTGTTGAAGCGCTGGCGCGAGACGCTCATGCGTCCCGTGCCAGACGCAGCCCCGTCATCTGCCAACGTGCTGTAGCCGCAAAGAAGTTGCGGTAGCTCAGCCGTGCATGACCGGCGGGAGTCAGGCAAGAGCCGCCACGTAGAACATACTGGTTGACCATGAATTTGCCGTTGTATTCGCCCACGGCTCCATCGGCCACGCGAAAGCCAGGATAGGCGGCATACGACGATTGAGTCCACTCCCAGACCTGACCTATGACCGGTGCAGGGTCGCCTGTCATAGGTTCTGGATGAAGACTTTGGTTGGCATCCAGCAAAACCTCAGGCCAAGCATGCTCGCCCATCGCGACCTCCCACTCCATCTCCGTGGGCAGGCGCACACCGGCCCAGCGCGCATAGGCATCGGCTTCGAAGTAGGAGAGATGGCAAACCGGCCGCAGCACATGCAGCGCAGTCGCGCCATGCAAGCTGAACTCCTGCCAGCACTCTGCTCCTGCAGCATTTTCAAGGGCTCGCCAATACCAGGGGTGGCTCAGTTGCTGAGCCTGGCACCAGTCCCAGCCTTCAGACAGCCACCATTGCGGCTGGCTATAGCCCCCCTCCTGCACAAAACGCAAATACTCTCCATTACTCACCGGCCTCAGTGCAATCTGCGCCGCTTGCACATACACGCTATGTCTTGGCATTTCATTGTCAAATGCAAAGCCACTGCCGCCATGGCCAATGGCATAGACCCCCGCGTCAATCGATTGCCATACGAGGTCGGCGGCGGACCATTCAGCGCTCGCATTCACCAAACCGTCTGAAGCATAGGCAGGCCAGAGAGGGTGACAGGACAGCAAATGCTTGATGTCGGTCAGCAGCAACTCCTGATGCTGCTGCTCGTGCTGCAAGCCCAGGGTAATGATCTGGGCAGCGGCCCGCTGCTCTACCCCACTCCTTGCATTCATCTTGGCCATCAGCGCCAGCATCTGCGCATCGACTGCCGCACGGTAAGCCATCACATGAGCCAGAGGCGGCCTTGTCAGCAAGCCGCGCTGGGCTCTGGGGTGGCGTGCCCCTACCTGCTGATAGTAGGAGTTGAAGAGCATGCGAAAGCTGGCGTCAAAAAGGCTATGCCCTGGCTGGTGTACAGAAAGAACAAAGGTCTCAAAAAACCAGCTGCTATGCGCCAGATGCCATTTGGCCGGGCTGGCATCGGGCATGGATTGCACACAGGCATCTTCAGCAGACAGCGGTGCGGCCAGCCCTTGCGTATGAGCACGCACCCTCTCATATTGAAGAACCAGTGCAGCCCAGTCGGGCAGACCGGCATGCGCGGGCCTCATGGACTGCAGTCCTTTATCCACAGCTTCAAGCATGGGCATGAATGACGGCAAACCACTGCCGCTCATCGGTCCAGACATGGGTTGTGCCAAAACCCGCAGCCCTCAGCATGGAGAGAAAATCAGACAAGGGGTACTTGTAGCTGTTTTCCGTATGAATGGTCTCGCCCTGCGCAAAGTAGCGCACGCCCTGTGGCCAGCTCACCATGACGGCCTGGCGCGCACGCAAATGCATTTCTATGCGTGAATGCACAGGATCAAAACAGGCTTCATGCTCCCAGTCCTGGGGCTTGAAGTCGCTGCCCAGCAAACGATTCACATGGCTGAGCACATTGAGATTGAATTCGGCTGTAACGCCCTGCTCGTCATCGTAAGCAGCTATCAAAACAGGTAGCGACTTGGGCAGATCAATACCGATCAGCAGCCCTCCATCGCCATTCAGCAGCGAATGCATATGTTTGAGCATATGCAATGCCTGCTGCGTATCGAAATTGCCAATGGAAGAGCCCGGATAAAACAGTTCGCGCCGGGCCTGCGGCACGTCTGGCGGCAAATGCCAGTCGGCGGTGAAGTCTGCGGCAACGGCCCGCGCCGCCATTTGCGGAAAATCCTGGCCCAACCGTGCAACGGCCTGCTGCAGAAACTCCACCGCAATATCCACACCCACAAATTGCTGAGGTGCCACGCTGCGGCACAGACGTCGCACCTTCTCGCAATTGCCAGCACCCAACTCGATCAGCACCTGGCAACCGCTCATGGCCTCGGCCATGCCGACTTCGTGCTGCGCCATGATCGCCGCCTCGGTGCGCGTGGGGTAATACTCGCGCAGCTGCGTAATCTGTTCAAACAAAGCGCAGCCGCGCGCATCATACAGAAACTTGGGAGAGATCTGTGCCTGCTGCTGCATCAGGCCTTGCGCAAGCTCATGTCGCAACGCCGCTTGAGCGTCCTGCGGATGCTGCGTGACTGCCAGACCTCCTTGACGCTGCGGCGGAGCCTGAAAAGACGCCAGGGGCAAGGGAATGCGCCCGGCACGAGAGAGAAACTCGATAGATGCTGCCTGTCTGTCTGGTACCGCGCGCATGCTGATCCTCCTGAAATGCTGATCGCACGAGACCGCTCCCGCACCATCACTGCCAAGTCTGGTCGCCAGCCCGGCAGAGCGCGGTCAGAGTCGCGCGGGAGCCGGGTAGTCATCAGCCTAGCGCCGCCAGCAAGCGACCAAAGTAGGACTGAAGCCAGCACTCTTTGTACCGCATCACCATGCAACGGTGCTGACAGAAGCAATACTTGTCAACCAATGCATCAAAGTCAAAAAAATCGGTACCCCGCCTGCGCGGAATACCGATCTAAACATACACCCTAGCCTATGAAGCCAGCCGGTCATGCAGACCTGCCAGCTTCAGTGCACCACAGAGCTTGCGGTGCGTGAGCCTTATCTCTAGCAGAAGGTCCAGAGACAAGATCACTCTTTACTGTGGCGCTATCAGAAGCGATAGCCCACACCCACGCCGACCAGCCATGGGTCAACCTTGAACTTGGCATTTTCCAGGCCTGCGCCTGTGACCTTGGTGCCCAGATACACCTTCTTGATGTCGAAGTTCAGCGACCAGTTCTTGTCCAGCGCATAGTCAAAACCGACCTGCAGCGCGCCGCCAAAGCTGTTCTTCTTCACGGTCACTGCGCCATCGGCAATGTTCACACTCGAGAAGCGTGTGTAGTTCACACCGGCACCCACATAAGGCTTGAATGCGCCAAAGTTGGTGAAGTGGTACTGCGCCAGCAAGGTCGGGGGCAGATGCTTGAGCGAGCCGATCTTGCCGCCGTTCAGGCGCACATCATGCTTTTGCGGATAGGTCAGCACCAACTCGGCCGCGATATTAGGTGTGAAGTAGTAGGACACGTCCACTTCAGGCATCCACTTGTTATTGATGCTCACACCCGCATCACCAGCGGTGCCGCCGTTATCGCTATTCAGATGCACAGCGCGCACGCGCACTTGCCAGGGGCTGCTGCCATCAAAGGATTGAGCAAAAGCGGTACCAGCAGTCAGTGCGCTGGCAGCGGCGGCAATCGCGATCAGAGTCTTTTTCATGGGCTTTTTCCTTGAGTAAATCGGTGGGAGTACTTGTTTGCATCCCTTGGCATTGATTGAAACAAAGCCGCCTTCTTCCGGGTTTGTCCCATGTCAACCTGCACACCGACTCCGCCAAAGAAAAAGCGGGCGTTGCCCAATGGCCACGCCCGCTTTGATGTCTGATTCAGCGCAAACCATTGCTGCATCAGCGGTGCTAGCTATTAAATTAATGAGCCGCCTTTGCAGGTCGCAGCTTATGCCACAGCTCAACGCACAGCACTACCGCACCGCCGATGACAGCTCCCACCAGCACATGCACCAGCACCGGCCCCAGCGCCGCAGCCATACCGCCCAAGGGAATCACAACCGCCTGGACCCAATGCTCAATCGGCGCAATGCCGTGCACCAGCAAGCTGCCGCCCACCATAAACATGGCGGCCGTGCCCACAATCGACAGCCAGCGCATCAGCCATGGCGTGAAGGCAATCATGCCGCGGCCCAGTGCCTTGGCGGCGCTGCTGCTCTTGGCCATCAGCCAGCCGCCCACGTCATCCATACGCACAATGCCGGCCACCAGGCCATAGACAAACACCGTAATGGCCAGAGCCACAACCACCAGCACAGCGCCCTGCTCCCAGATGGGTTTGGTGGAGACCGTGCCCAGCGCAATCGCCATGATTTCGGCCGACAAAATAAAGTCGGTACGCACCGCGCCGCTGACCTTTTGCTTTTCGTACTCCATCGGATCCATATGCTGCTCACGCGCCGCACGTACCGATGACGGAGCCACACCTTTCAGAGCAGCTTCTTGCGCATCGACCACCACTTCTTTCTCGCTGTGCGTCTGCTTTTTGTGGAAAAGGTGCAGAATTTTTTCCACGCCCTCAAAGCACAGAAAAGCCCCGCCCACCATCAAAAGCGGGGTAATCAGCCAAGGCGCAAACGCACTGATCAGCAAGGCTGCTGGTACCAGAATGGCCTTGTTCCATAACGAGCCCTTGGCCACGGCCCAGACCACCGGCAGCTCTCGACTGGCCTTGACGCCCGTGACCTGCTCGGCATTCAGCGCCAGATCGTCACCCAGCACGCCGGCGGTTTTCTGCATGGCCACCTTGGTCTGCATGGCCACATCATCAAGAATCGCCGTACTTTTGCCCGCAGCGGTCTTGGTCATCAACGCTACGTCATCAAGCAAGGCTGCAATATCGTCAAGCAGCATCAAAAGGCCGGCACCCGCCATCGCACTCCCCTGTTGGTTTCAATGGCTGCCATCATGCCTTTAAACCGCGTCGGAACTGCGACAGGAATTTGCCATTCACATCGGCTAAAAATGTTCTTGGCGCTTTTTGCAACGACAATGGGCGCTCTTATTGAACGGACATCCTGTGAACCAACCTATTGCACACGCCGAGCTGATCGCCAGCTACCGAAAAGTCGCGGCTGAAGCCGCCAAGAAGGCGGAGCTGATCAAGGCCTCTGCTGGCAAAGGCCCGCGCACCATCGCCACCGTGACCGAGACGGCCAACAAAGCCGCTCGCCGACGCGATGTGCTGGCCAGCAAGCTGGCCAAGCTTGGCGTGGTTCTGGCGGACTAAGCCACCCCATCAAAACAGCCTGCAACTGCAGGCTGTTTTTTTATTTGCTGGTCTTGAAGCCCTGCGTCGCCGCCCAGGCCGCCACATCGTCACGGCGGATGGCGGCGGCCATCAGTTGCGGGAAAGCATCTGGCGTGCAGGCAAACGATGGCACGCCCAAGGCTGCCAGTTTGGCCGCCAGATCGGCGTCATAAGCCGGCGCACCCTCGTCGCTCAGCGCCAGCAGCGTGATGAACTGCACACCAGATTCGACCAGCTCATTGGCCCGGCGCAGCAGGCCTGACTCCACGCCGCCTTCATACAAGTCAGAGATCAGCACCAGAATGCTGTTGCGCGGCTCGCTGATGATGCTCTGGCAATAGCCGACCGCGCCGTTGATGTCTGTGCCGCCGCCAAGTTGCACACCAAACAGCACGTCCACCGGGTCATCCAGTTTTTCCGTCAGATCAACCACCGCCGTATCAAACACCACCAGCTTGGTCGCCACGGCTGGCAGGCTGGCCATCACAGCGCCAAAGATGCTGGAGTAGACCACCGAGTTGGCCATGGATCCGCTTTGGTCTATGCACAAAATCACCTCGCGCTGCGGGCGACGCGCCTTGCGGCCGTAGCCTATCAGCGTCTCAGGGACGATAGTCTGGTAATCGGGTTGCCAGTGGCGCAGATTGGCGCGAATGGTGCGGTTCCAGTCAATCTCGGCATGGCGTGGACGGCGGTTGCGCTGGCTACGGTCCAGCGCGCCGCTGACGGCGCTGCGCATGGGTTCTTCCAGCTTTTTCATCAGCTCATCGACCACCTTGCGCACCACCAGCCGGGCCGTGGCCTTGGTGTTCTGCGGAATCACCGAGCCCAGCGAGATCAGGTCAGCCACCAGATGCACATCGGGCTGCACGTTCTCCAGCATCTCAGGCTGCAACAGCAACTCGCGCAGATTCAGCCGCTCCATGGCATCGCGCTGCATGACCTGCACCACCTGGCTGGGAAAGTACTTGCGGATATCGCCCAGCCAACGCGAGACGGATGGCGATGAATTGCCGCGCCCGCCCTTGCGGGACGAGAGCTTGCTGTCTTCTTCATACAGCGCAGCCAGCGTCTGATCCATTTCCTGCAAGCGCCCCGTCACACCGCCGCAGCTGGCATCAGCCGGGCTGCCCAGCACCATGCGCCAGCGCTGCATACGAGTGGTGGGCTGAAGTTCTTCTGTGACCTCTTGCAGCTCGTCGGTGTCGGTGTCGGTGTCGGTGTCGGTATTGGCTATCTGGTTCATCGTCACACCTTGGCAGAAGACGCTTCAAAATTAGTAGCCTTCAGCGCTTGATGTATCAGCGCTTGCGGCAGATTAAGACCCAGAAGTGCGTTCAGCACGGGCAGCGCCAGTGCTGCGCGTTGCTCATCCCAAGGGGCATAGTCTCCGTCGCTGGCGACGGATGCAGTCGCAGCAGCCCCAGAGACAGGCACCCGCTTGGCTTTCTCGCCCAGGCTTTGCCGCTCATGCTTGCTGAAGTTGGCAAAGCTGCGGCGCACCAGTGGCAGAATTTGCGCAAACTGCACTTCGCCCAGCCCGCTGAGCCACGCATCAATCGCGCCCCAGATGGATTCGTCGTGCAGCAGCACCAGCGCCTGCTGGTTCAAAAATCCATCCAGCCAGGCCGCAACATCCATGGGCGCAGCGCCCAGCGACAGGTTGCGATTGAACTGCTGCACCACCTCGGCGCTTTCCAGCAGATGCTCATCGAGCAGCAATCGGCAGGCCATGCCGCGCAGCAAGGCCGCAGCCGCATCGCCCATGGCCAGACTGCGCAGCGCGGCGCGCCAGGCGTCTACGGCTTCTTGCGCTTTGCCATCCGTTCCGCGCAAACGCAAGGCGTCATGCGCGGCCAGCACCTTGATCTTCATGGCTGCAGCGGCATCGTCATCCATGGCCATACAGGCCACGGGCAGACCGATAGAGGCACGCACGATGAGTGAATCAATCACCGTGGCCAGCAGCGCCGTATCGGTCTGCCGCACGCTGCCGTAGCGGTACACGTTGGCCAACGGCGGCAGCGCCTGCAGCAGCTGGGCCACATCGCCCGTGGTGGCGGCGCGCTCGGCCAAGGTTTCAATCAGCGCTTCAACCAGCTGAGACAAATTGGCCAGCAACGCATCGTCAATAGCCTGCGCAATCTCAGGCAGAGCCGTATCGGACTTGAGGCTGGCACGCAGCTTGGCCGTAGCGGCCTGCGCCACGGTGGCACCATGCACGCTGGCTTCGATGATGCGCACGGCCAGCTCAGGCTCCCACTGCAGCTGCCAACTTTCGCGGAAGGTGCCGCGGTTGCGCTGCGCATCAGCTGCGCGTGCGCCCCAGTCAATGCCCAGCAGCCGCAAGCGGTGCAAGAAGTGGCTGCGCGCCAGATCGATATCTTTGCGCAGGTCCAGCGCCAGCAGCTTGCTTGCGGCTTCTGGCTTCATACGCAGCGACTTTTGCTGCTGCTCCATATCGCGCTGCAGCGGCACCTGCGGCACATCGGCAGGCACGCCGCCCAGCACATGGCCCACAGTCAGCTCATCATCAATCAGCTGCAGCGGCGCTCTCTCGCCCATGCAGATGACGGTGACGATGGATTCGTTAATTTCCTCCAGCCCCGGCGTGGGCTGACCCCGCAGCGCGGCCAGACTTTCGGCCAGCCGCGTGGCTTCGATGATGTGGGCACTGGAGCAGTCCAGATCTTTTTCACGCAGCAAATGGGCCACACGCGTCAGCCAGCCGGCGGTGCGCATGATGGCGGGAGTGACTCCGCCATTTGCTCCGTATTTGATAGCTGGCAGGTATTTTCCATCCTGCGCTACAGCCCTGTTTGATTCAATATCTGCCTGATAGCAGCGCCACAGATGCTCGTACCAGCCCGGCGAGGTCACGCCCGCGCCATAGCCGCTGCGGCTAGCCAGATTGCGGTAAGTCCACGGTGCCCAGGTGGCCTGCACCTTGGCCTTAGGCAAGCCCTTGAGCAGGGCCGCATCGGCCTTGGCTGTGACGCTTTGCTGCAGCGCGGGTACATGCCATGCACCGCAGACCACGGCAATGCGCTGGTAACCGGCCTTGGTGGCATCGCGAATGCACTGGCGCATATGGGCTTCACGCAATGCCTCGCGCTGCACATAGGCTTCGCCGCGCCAATGCTCACCATCCTTGGCCAGCTCGCTGCGCACGGCAGTCATGGCTTCGTTGATAGATTCAAACAGCGATTCGCTGTCGCCGCGCTCTTCCACCAGCCGGTTCCACCAGGTTTCGCCGTCTTCAAAACCAGCGGCCTGGGCCAGCCAGTCCAGCGGGTCGCGGTGAATTTCGACGGGCAGTTCAACGGTAACTTCCGCATCGGTCGGTTCTGCTTCTGCATCTGCTTCTGATGCGTCCTCGGCACTGGCACCTTCAAGCGCTGTATCTTCAAGTGCCTCATCCACTGCCAGCTCGCCCTCTTGCGCAGCATCGTCCTCTGCTTCCGCCGCCAGCTTCAAGGCTTCGCGCCGCGCCAGCTCAATGGCCATGGCATGGGTCTGGGGCAGATCGATAAAGCGCGTGACAACGCTGTTGCGACTGGCCCATTGCAGCGCCTGCCATTCGGGCGAGAACTCCGCAAACGGATAAAACGCCGCCTGGCTGGGTGTGTCCTGCATATAGACCAGCATGGCCACGGGCGGGCGCAGCTCGGCACTTTGCAGCATGGGCAGAAGCGACTCGCCCTCAGGCGGGCCCTCCACCAGCAGGCAGTCGGGCTGCAAAGCTTCAAGCGCCTGCAGCAGGCTGCGCGCACAGCCGGGGCCGTGGTGGCGTATGCCAAAAAAATGAATCAAATCAGCGGAAGTGGCCATGGGCTTGTCTAGAAAATGAAGTCAGCTTCAAGC
The DNA here is from genome assembly GCF_002754475.1 of Comamonas sp. 26. Classification (NCBI taxonomy): domain Bacteria; kingdom Pseudomonadati; phylum Pseudomonadota; class Betaproteobacteria; order Burkholderiales; family Comamonadaceae; genus Comamonas; species Comamonas sp. 26. The sequence continues at coordinate 1,420,071 of NZ_PEFL01000001.1, read as the reverse complement.
GGCTAAGACAGCTCAGCCCATCGCAGATGGGCGTTTGAGACGAGGCGTCATCACCGAAGACAGTAGCAGCGCTACGGCGAGGTGATGCAACGAAGTATCAAGAGCTGTATTAGTTGCCCATACCTCACAGTTGTTCGCGGCAGGCTCGGTACAAATCCTTCCACTCGCTGCGTTCCTTGACCACGGTTTCCAGATATTCCTTCCACACCACGGTGTCCTGCACCGGGTCTTTGATGACCGCACCCAGCAGGCCCGAGGCCACATCGCCTGCGCGTAGCACGCCGTCGCCAAAGTGGCCCGCCAGTGCCATGCCGCTATTGATGACCGAGATTGCCTCAGCCGTAGACAGCGTTGAGCTGGGCGACTTCACGCGCACAGTCTTGCCGTCTTCGGTCTGGCCGTTGCGCAGCTCGCGGAAGATTTGCACCACACGTCGCACTTCCTGCAGCGCAGGTGGCTCGGCAGGCAGTTGCAGGGCGCGGCTTTGCTCGGCCACGCGTTTGGTGACGATCTGCACTTCCTCATCTTGCGACGCAGGCACGGGCAGCACCACGGTGTTGAAGCGGCGCTTGAGAGCGCTGGAGAGTTCGTTCACGCCCTTGTCACGGTTGTTAGCCGTGGCGATGACCGAGAAGCCCTGCACGGCCTGCACTTCGCTGCTGAGCTCAGGAATGGGCAGGGTCTTTTCAGACAACACGGTGATCAAGGTGTCCTGCACATCGGCGGGGATGCGGGTCAGCTCTTCGATGCGGGCAATCTTGCCCAGTTTCATGGCGTGAACCAGAGGGCTGGGGATCAGCGCCTTGTCGGACGGGCCGTGGGCCAGCAGCTGGGCATAGTTCCAGCCATAGCGCAGCTGCTCTTCGCTGGTACCTGCCGTGCCCTGGATAAGCATGGTCGAATCACCGCTGACGGCAGCCGACAGATGCTCGGACACCCAGGACTTGGCCGTTCCGGGCACGCCGTACAGCAGCAGGGCGCGGTCGGTGGCCAGGGTGGAGACCGCAATCTCCATCAGACGCGGGCTACCAATGTATTTGGGGCTGACCTCAAAACCGTTGCTCAGCTTGCCGCCCATGAGGTACTGCAGCACGGCCCAGGGCGAAAGTTTCCAGTTCTGCGGACGCGCGCGGTCGTCCACTTTTTGCAGGGCATCGAGTTCTTCGGCAAATTGCGTCTCGGCGTGCTGACGTAGTACTTGGCTCATGATGTGCTTCCGGTGTGAATTCAGAAAATGGGGATCAGCTGCGCAGCTCGGCATGCAAGGCCATGCGCAGGTCGACAATGCGGTTCAGTTGTGCCAGCACCTGCTCGTCATCCCAGGGACGCAGGCGGGCACGGTCCAGTCTGGCTTGCTGCTCTGGCGTGAGCGTGCTGGCCACGACAGCGGCTGTAGCCTCTTCCACCACAGCGTCGGTCTTGGAGACCAGCTTGCGCCACAGCTGAGTCAGCCGGGGCATCACAGCGGTTTCGGCGGCCGTGGCCACTTCGGAATCTTCCGCCACTTCAGGCTCGGGCTCAGCAGCTGGCACGGACTGGCGCCAGAGCTTTGCAAAGCGCGGCAGCATGGCCGCATGCAACCGGCGGGCGCAGACCAGAATGGCTTGATCGGCCTGCCAGCTATGCCAGCTGCCAGTGACCTGCTTGCCGCCCAGAGCCTTGTCCAGCTCGTCCATCACGCGCTCGGACATAAGCAGTGAAAACTCGCCCACCACCGGCATGCCGCCTTCCAGCGTGTTGATACGGTCGATCAGCGTGCCCTTGGCCTGCTGCAACTGGCGCAGCCAATGCTCCTCGCGCTGCTCGGGGCTGAGCTGGTTGAGCAAGGCGGGCAGCAAGGACTCTGCCCGTGCGTCGCGGTCCATGGTCTGCAGCAGACCGATCCAGCGCACATCAGGCTGATCGCGCAAGGCTGCCAGCCAACCCTGGCGCAGCGCCGTCTTCCAGTCACTGCGGCGGCTCCACTCCCACAGCTGCTCAGGCGTCATGCCCAGATGCTGCATCCAGAAGTCCAGCGGTGCCAGCTCCACCATCTGCTGCAGCCACCAGGCTTTCACGCCCTTGATGTATGCAGGCGGCTGCAGCGCAATGCCATCGCGCTCCCAATCCTTATTACCTTCTTCGGGCGGCTCGATCTGCCATTCGCCTTTGCCTCCCTGGCTCAGCATGGCTTGCAGCCAAGCGGTAATGCGCTGACTATGGGCGCTTCGCGCCAAGCGCGACAGCAGGCGTGCGGCGTTTTCGCGCACCTCCTTGCTGCGGTCGGTCAGCAGCTTTTCCAGCAGCGGCTCGTCGTCCATGGAAAGGCTGATTTCCAGCGCCATCACCATGGGCGCTCGCTCTTTGGCGCTGAGCTCTTTGAGACTGCCTTCCAGCCGGGTACGTGCCTGGCTTGCATCGCGCTCGCGCTCATCGCGCAGCAAGGCCACGCGCTGATCGATAGAGCCTTCCTGCCAGATCTGCTCGGCGTTGGCCGTCTCCTGCACACCGCTGGCATAGGCCCACTGCGGGTTCAGCGCTGCCAGCCAGCGGCCGCGCTCACCCAGCACCGGCGTCAGCCATGTGCGCAGCTCCACAGACTGGCGGCCTTCATTCAAAGCCGGCACCAGCAGCTCATGAGACAGGCGCATGCCGGTCTCATTCAGCCGCTGAAACATGGGGGCCAGCAAGTCTCGCGGGCCATGTTCCAGCACATCCTTCATCATGGTCAGCAGCAGCACGCTTTGCGGTGCATGGCGCGACTCTGCGGCGGGCAACGCTGGCAACGCCAAGCTTTGGCTCAGCCTGATCTGCGCGCCGGGTGTCCAGCCCGCACGCTCCAGCACTGCGGCCACGGCACTGGCACGCAGCACTTGCGCAGCGGTCGATGTCGCGGGCTGCTGCAGGGCACTTTCCAATGTTTGCCTTGTCGGTGCCTGGGATGCATCGGCACCCGCAACCAGTGCCGCAGGCACGGGCAAGCGATCGACACCGACCAGGCTGGACTGCTGCAAGGCCGCCCATAAATGGGTGCTGCTCATAAGACTTCTCCCTGGTTCTGCCACAGCTTGCGCAAGACCTGACCTGATTCATCGGCCTGCCAGGCGCTGAGCAGACGCCATCGCCCCAGCTGCGGACCCGGCTCCCATTCGCCAAACAAGGCCATGGGCGCGCCGCCCGTCAGCGCCAGCAGATGCCAAGCTTGCTCATCCGCAATTACGGCCGGGACCGGCGCAGGCGACTCCTGGCCTTGCGGCCAGGCCACCAGCCATTGCCCATCGGCAAACAGCAAATGCGCCTGCGTGCACCACAGCGGCTGGACGGACTGCAAAGGATTGGCGGCAATGCGCTGGCTCAGCTGCTGCAAGGGCTGAGCTAGGACGGCTGGCGTCAGTGACGCAGCGTCCGCAGGCCCCAGTGCCTGCGCGCCGCTGGCGGCAATCGCCCGCAGCGGAGCATTGCCGGGGTAAAAACTCAAGCCGCTGCGGTAGGTGGAGCCCGGCACCAATGCGGTTTCAAAACCACGGCCCCCTTGCGAATAGTCCAGCACCAGCGCCATGCGGCCGGTCTGTAGGCCTTGCAACCAGACGCGGCGTTCGACCAGGCGGCCTTCACGCTCCAGCATGCGCAGACCGACCACCAGCCAGTCGTCGCTGATGGTTTCGCCCAGCGCCTGCACCTCGACTTTGTCCATGGGCCAGCCCAGCGCTGCCATGACATCGGCTTTGACCTCGGGACTCAGCGATTCACGGCGCTCGACCGCATCGACCAGCAGCTGCCAATGCCCCAGCTGCACCAGCAAGTCACGCGCCCAGTTGGGGTGGCTGTCCACCACTTCCCATGCCTCTTTAATCCGGGCTGACATGCCAGTCGCCTGCGCATCGACCATGCGTGCCGCCATGGTGTGCCAGTGCTGACGGGCTTGCGCATCGCTGGACTGATTGGCCAGGCCCGTGCGCACCATGTCCTGCATCCACAGCGACAGCTCCTGCATACCGGCAGATACCTTGTCCCAGCGCTTGTCATCGCGCTTGGCCTGCTGTTTGGCAAGGACTTCAGGATCGGCAGCGGGCGCAGCAGCAATGGCTGCGGCCTTGGCCTCTTTTTTCTCGGCCTTGTCTTGTCTGCCACCCAACCAGGCATTGACCCACTCTGGTGATTCACCACCCTCTGGCACCTGACCTGCCGCACGCAGCAGCATCAACGCCAGGCCATGCTTGCAGGGAAATTTGCGGCTGGGGCAGCTGCACTTAAAAGCCGGGCCGCTGAGGTCAACCTGGGTTTGATAGGGCTTGCTGCCACTACCCTGGCATTCGCCCCAGACCGCGACATCGTTGCTGCCCGTAGTCGGCCATTTGCTGATGGATTGCAGCCCTTTGGCGGCTTTGGACGAAGCAGCATCCGGCGACAAGGCCAGAACTTCTGCTTCCGTTGCTAATACACGCGACACCCAAGCCTCCCATTCGAAACTGCTGCATTCATTTTGATAGCTGCATGCGCTTATATATCGAGGGCTTGAGACTGATTTTCTTCAAAAATCCACGATAGCGCTTGTGCTTCCAGCTCGCGTGCAGCGCCTCTCTGGCACCGGCCATGAGCGTCTGCTTTACGACATTCACCAGCCTATCATCTGGCTGCAGCGCAAAAACGAAAAAAGCCCAAAATTCCAGACATGAAAAAAACCGGCTGACTTGCGTCAACCGGCTTCTGCTTTTTACGAAGAGCGTTTAACTCTCAGCGGCGCTGAAACATCAGCCCAGCCACTTGCGGGCGTTGCGCCACACATTCATCCAGGGGCTGAATTCGGACTTGTCGCCCGAAGTCCAGCTCATCTGCACGTTGCGGAACACACGCTCGGGGTGGGGCATCATGGCGGTGAAGCGGCCGTCATCCGTGGTCACAGCCGTCAAGCCACCGGCCGAGCCGTTGGGGTTGAACGGGTACTGCTCGGTAGGCAGGCCGTGGTTGTCCACGTAGCGCATGGATTTGACGACCTGATCCGCGTTGCCACGGAACTGGAAGTTGGCAAAGCCTTCACCATGTGCCACGGCGATAGGCAGGCGCGAGCCAGCCATGCCTTGCAGGAACAGGCTAGGCGATTCCAGCACTTCCACCATGCTCAGACGCGCTTCAAAGCGGTTGCTCTGGTTTTGCGTAAAACGCGGCCAGTCTTGTGCGCCGGGGATGATGTCGGCCAGTTCGGCAAACATCTGGCAGCCGTTGCACACGCCCAGACCGAAGGTGTCGGTACGGCCAAAGAACGCCTGGAACTGCTCCGACAAACGGTCGTTGAACGTGATGGAGCGTGCCCAACCAATACCGGCACCCAATGTGTCGCCGTAGCTGAAGCCACCGCAGGCGACCACGCCGGCAAAGTCTTTCAGCTGTGCGCGGCCAGCCTGCAGGTCGCTCATGTGCACGTCCACCGCTTCAAAACCGGCTTCGGTGAAAGCGTAGGCCATTTCCACATGGGAGTTCACGCCCTGCTCGCGCAGCACGGCCACGCGGGGCTTGGCAGCCACGTTGATGAAAGGCGCTGCCACGTTGACCTGAGGGTCGAACGTCAGCTGCACATGCATGCCGGGATCGCTTGCTTGGCCAGCGGCTGCGTGCTCGCTGTCGGCGCACACGGGGTTGTCGCGCTGCTGGGTAATCTTCCAGCTCACGGCGTCCCACACCTGGTGCAGGTCGGAAAGCGTTGCGCCAAACACCTTGTTCGCATCGCGCCACACTTGCAGCTCGCCCTTGCCAGCATCCACGGGGGATGACACGGGGCGGGTCTTGCCAATGGTGTGGCTGCACTGGATCAAGCCGTGCTCGCGCAGCACTTGCAGCACTTCGGTGCGGTCCGCGGTCTTGATCTGCAGCACGGCGCCCAGCTCTTCGTTGAACAGTGCGCGCAGGGTCAGGTCTTCGCGGCGGCCGGAGACTTGCTTGCCCCAGTTCTTGCCTTCGCCGCTGTCCATGCGGCTGTCGGAGATGCCGTCGCCTTCGGTGATCAGCATGTCCACATTCAGCGCCACGCCCACATGGCCCGCAAAAGCCATTTCTGCCACGGTCGCCAGCAGGCCGCCGTCACCCTTGTCGTGGTAGGCCAGGATCAGGCCCTTGGCGCGCAGTGCATTCACTGCGTCCACCATGGCGATCAGATCCTTGGCGTCGTCCAGATCAGGCACTTCGTTGCCGGATTGGTTGAGGACCTGGCCCAGAATCGAGCCACCCATGCGCATCTTGCCGCGGCCCAGATCGATCAGCACCAATGTGCTGTCGTCTTCCTCGGCGTTGAGCTGGGGCGTCAGCGTGGTGCGCACATCGTCAATCGATGCAAAGCCGGTGATGATCAGGCTCACGGGCGAGGTGACCTTCTTGGTCACACCGTTTTCGCTCCACTGCGTGCGCATTGACAAGCTGTCCTTGCCCACGGGGATCGAGATATTCAGCGCCGGGCACAGCTCCATGCCCACGGCCTTCACCGTGGCGTACAAGGCAGCGTCTTCACCGGCTTCGCCGCAAGCGGCCATCCAGTTGGCCGACATCTTGATCTTGCTCAGCTCAATGGGCGCAGCCAGCATATTGGTGATGGCTTCTGCCACGGCCATACGGCCCGATGCTGGCGCGTTGATGGCCGCCAGCGGCGTGCGCTCGCCCATGGCCATGGCTTCGCCCTTGAAGCCCTTGTAATCCGCCAGCGTCACGGCCACGTCGGCCACAGGCACTTGCCATGGGCCAACCATCTGGTCGCGGTGCGTCAGACCACCCACGGCGCGGTCGCCGATGGTGATGAGGAAGCGCTTGGAGGCCACGGTGGGGTGGGCCAGCACGTCGATCACGGCCTGCTCCAGCGCCACGCCGGTCAGGTTGATGGCGGGCAGCTCGCGCTCTACGGTGGTCACATCTTTGTGCACCTTGGGCGGCTTGCCCAGCAGCACTTCCATGGGCATGTCGACCGGGAACTTCTGGTCGCCCGATTCCACAGCCGTGTCTTCCAGCACCAGCTGACGCTCCTCAGTGGCCGTACCGATGACGGCAAACGGGCAGCGCTCGCGCTCGCAGAAAGCGGCGAACTGCGCCAGCGACTCAGGGGCAATGGCCATCACGTAACGCTCTTGCGATTCGTTGGACCAGATTTCCTTGGGGACATGCCCGACTCTTCGAGCTTGACGGCGCGCAGGTCAAAGCGTGCGCCACGACCCGCGTCATTAGTCAGCTCAGGGAAGGCGTTGGAGATACCACCGGCACCCACGTCGTGGATGGCCAAGATGGGGTTCTTCTCGCCCTGCTGCCAGCAGTGGTTGATGACTTCTTGCGCACGGCGCTCAATCTCGGGATTGCCGCGCTGCACCGAATCAAAGTCCAGCTCAGCCGCGTTGGTGCCGCTGGCCATGGAGCTGGCTGCACCGCCGCCCATGCCAATGCGCATGCCGGGGCCGCCCAGCTGAATCAGCAAGGTGCCAGCGGGGAACAGAATTTTCTTGGTCTGCTCGGCGTCGATCACGCCCAGGCCGCCAGCGATCATGATGGGCTTGTGGTAGCCACGGGTGATGTCGCCGACTTGCTGCTCGTACTCGCGGAAGTAACCGGTCAGGTTGGGGCGGCCAAACTCGTTGTTGAACGCCGCGCCACCCAGGGGGCCTTCGATCATGATTTGCAGCGGGCTGGCAATGTGCTCCGGCTTACCCACTTCACTGCCCCAAAGCTTGGAGACGGTGAAACCGGTCAGACCCGCCTTGGGCTTGGAGCCACGGCCGGTGGCGCCTTCGTCACGAATTTCGCCGCCATTGCCGGTGGATGCACCTGCGAACGGAGAGATGGCCGTGGGATGGTTGTGCGTCTCAACTTTCATCAACACATGGTTGATGGCAGTCTGTTTTTGATAGCTAGGAGCGCTTACGCTGTCTGCGCCAACATTGAATTTGGCGGTAAAACGCTCGACTTCATGGCCTTGCACGATGGAGGCATTATCCGAGTACGCCACCACCGTGTGCTGGGGCGACACGGCTTCGGTGTTGCGGATCATGCCGAACAGCGACTTCTCTTGCGCCACACCGTCGATAGTGAAGTTGGCGTTGAAGATCTTGTGGCGGCAGTGCTCGGAGTTCGCCTGCGCGAACATCATCAGCTCCACATCGGTGGGGTTGCGCTTGAGGCCCTTGAAGGCGTTTTCGAGGTACTCGATTTCGTCTTCGGCCAGGGCCAGGCCCCACTGCTTGTTCGCTTTTTCCAAAGCAGCAGCGCCGCCACCCAGCACATCCACAAACTCCATGGGCTCTGCGGCCAGGGTTGTGAACAGCTGCTCGGCCTCTGCACGGGTGGCAAAGACCGATTCGGTCATGCGGTCGTGCAGCAGAGCGGCGATTTGCGCGGTTTGCTCTTGCGACAGCTCGGGCTTGCCGCCGAGGATGCCGGACTTGAGTTCCACACGGAACTCGGTCATGCGCTCGACGCGGAAGACGTTCAGACCGCAGTTGCGGGCAATGTCGGTCGCCTTTGAGGCCCAGGGCGAGATCGTTCCCAGACGGGGCGTGACAATGAATGCCACACCTTCGGCTGTGCCGATGTAGGGATCGCCATAGGTCAAGAGTGCCGACAGGCGCTCTTGCAATGCGGGAACCGGAGCACCCTCCGTAGCCACCAGATGCACAAAGCGTGCTGACACGCTGGTGATCTTGGGGTGGATAGCGACCAGATCGGTCAAAAGCTGTTGAGCGCGGAACGAGCTAAGAGCGTTTCCACCCTCAAACTGTGTCAAATGCAAGGTCACGTGGCGGCCTGTTTATGTGAAGGCTGGTGAATGCGCCCCCGCCTTGACCCGTTAAAGGTCAAAGCCAAGGCACTGTATCGGTGAGCCTCACATTTTACCGTCCCTCGGGCTTACCCCAGGACCTCGCGTCCCTTGCCCCTGCAAGTTCAAGCCCGCGATGGGATAATTCCCCCCATGAGCATCACACTGAAAACCCCCGAAGACATCGAGCGCATGCGCATTGCCGGCCGCTTTGCTTCGGATGTGCTGGACTACATCACCCCCCACATCAAGCCGGGCATCACCACCCAGCAAATCGACGACCTGTGCGCCGCGCGCATGGCCGAGCAAGGCACCAAGACCGCCTGCCTGGGCTATCAGCCGCCGGGCATGACGCCCTACCCGGCCTATGTCTGCACCTCGGTCAACCACGTGGTCTGCCACGGAATTCCCAATGACAAGCCTTTGAAGAAAGGCGATATCGTCAATGTGGACGTGACCGTGATTACCGATGACGGCTGGTTTGGCGACAACAGCCGCATGTTCCTGATCGGTGACGGCACGATTGCTGGCAAGCGCCTGAGCAAGCTGACGTTTGAAGCCATGTGGAAGGGTATCGAGCAGGTCAAGCCCGGTGCCACGCTGGGCGATATTGGCCATGCCATCCAGACTTATGCCGAAGGCCATAACCTGACCGTGGTGCGTGAGTACTGCGGCCACGGCATTGGCAAAGTCTTCCACGACGAGCCGCAGGTGTTGCACTACGGCCGCCCCGGCGACGGTGTGGTGCTGGAAGAAGGCATGGTCTTCACCATCGAGCCCATGCTGAATCTGGGCAAACGCGATATCAAGGCCATGCCCGATGGCTGGACTGTGATTACCAAAGACCGCAGCCTGACCGCCCAATGGGAGCTGATGCTGGCCGTTACCAAAACAGGCTATGACGTGCTGACCTGGTCGGATGGCTCGCCTACGCCCCCAGACTTCATCAAAGCCATCCGCACCTGATCATTTTTCAGCTGCCCCGAGCACCATGCCGCACCCAGTCAGACTGGTTGCGGCATATTTTTTGCTTGCAGCCCTTGTGTCGCAAGCGCTTTGCGCTCACCTTTTTGCAGACACCGGCTTCAAGCCCAAGTCAGTTGAGTTAAGGTGGTAGTTAAGCAATTGCTCTGTTGAAACCCTTTTTTCTGCTGCGCATGACCTCTTCTGCCCTCTCTCCTGCCGCCGCGCCTGATGCGCCCGATCAACTCTCGCTGCAAACTCTGCGCGAGGAATTCCGCACGGCCAAGGCCAAGCAGATAGCGCTGTTGCAAAACCCGGCTCTGGGCCGGCGCAGCGTTCGGGGTGTGCTGCACCATTTCAGTGAACTGGCCGATGGCCTGCTGCGCACACTCTGGCAGCGGGCGCAAATGCCAGAGACCGCAACCCTGCTGGCCGTGGGCGGCTATGGGCGCGCCCAGCTCTTTCCTTATTCAGACATTGATGTGCTGGTGCTTCTGCCCCAAAGTGGGGCACAGCCTGCGCCTGAAATCGCAGCACGCATCGAGCAATTCATCAGCAGTTGCTGGGATGCAGGGCTTGAAATTGGCTCCAGTGTGCGCAGCATTGCCGAATGCCTGCAAGAAGCCGCGCAAGACCTGACGGTGCAGACCGCCATGCTGGAGTCACGCCGCATCACCGGCAACCAGCCCCTGTTTGCCGATTTCGAAAGCCAGTTCCGTGCGCAGATGGAGCCCAAGGCGTTTGTCGAAGGCAAGATTCTGGAGATGCGCCAGCGTCATGCCAAATATGACTTCACGCCGTACTCGCTGGAACCCAATTGCAAGGAATCGCCCGGCGGCCTGCGCGATTTGCACACCATGCTCTGGCTCACCAAGGCCGCAGGCCTGGGCAGCAGCTGGCATGAGCTGGCCGAGCAAGGTCTGATTACTCCGTTTGAGGTGCAGCAGCTCGAATCCAATGAATCTCTGCTCAGCCTGATCCGCGCCCGCCTGCACGCAGCAGCGGGGCGGCATGAAGACCGCCTGGTGTTTGACTTGCAAACCGCCGTGGCTGAGGCCTTTGGCTACCGCTCCACCACGCCCGAAGGCCGCAAGCTGGCCATGCGCGCAGGTGAGACGCTGATGCGCCACTACTACTGGGCGGCCAAAGCCGTCACGCAGCTGTGCCAGATTGTGCGCATGAGCATTGAGGAGCGCCTGAACCCCAGCTCGCATGAGTTGATTCGCCTGAACGAGCGCTTTTGCGAGAAGGCTGGCGCCATTGAGGTCGTCAGCGACGACCTGTACGAGCGCGACCCGCACGCGATTCTTGAGACTTTTCTCATGTATGAGCAGCATGAGGGGCTGACCGGCCTTTCCACTCGCACCCTGCGCGCGCTGTATGCCAGCCGCGATGTGATGGACAGCGCCTTTCGCCATGACCCGGTGAACCGCGCCACCTTCATGAAAATTCTGCAGCAGCCGCGCGGCATCACCCATGCCATCAGGCTAATGAACCAGACCTCGGTGCTGGGTCGCTACCTTTGGCCGTTTCGCCGCATCGTGGGGCAGATGCAGCATGACCTGTTCCACGTCTACACGGTCGATCAGCATATCTTGATGGTCCTGCGCAATGTGCGGCGCTTCTTCATGGCCGAGCATGCCCACGAATATCCGTTCTGCTCCCAGCTGGCCGCAGGCTGGGACAAGCCGTGGATTCTGTATCTGGCAGCCCTTTTTCACGATATCGGCAAGGGCCGCGGCGGCGATCACTCCATCACCGGCTCGGTAGAAATCAAGCGCTTTTGCCGCGCCCACCAGGTTGACAAAGCCGATGCCAAACTGGCCGAGTTTCTGGTGCGCGAGCACTTGACCATGAGCCAGGTCGCACAGAAACAGGACTTGTCCGACCCTGACGTGATTCGCGCCTTTGCCGATCGCGTGGGCAATGAGCGGTATTTGACCGCCCTGTACCTGCTGACCGTGGCCGACATTCGCGGCACCAGCCCCAAGGTCTGGAGCGCATGGAAGGGCAAGCTGCTGGAAGACACCTACCGCCTGACACTGCGCGTGCTGGGCGGCCGCGCCCCCGATGCCGCTGCCGAAGTGGAAGGCCGCAAGCGCGAGGCCTTGATCCAGCTGGCCTTGACGGCCCAGCCTTTTGAGTCACACAAAAAACTCTGGGAATCGCTGGATGTGAGCTACTTCATGCGCCATGAAGCGGCTGATATTGCATGGCACACCCGCCATCTCTCGCGCCATGTAGGCTCTGGCAAACCCGTAGTGCGTGTCCGTCGATCACTGGCGGGCGAAGGCCTGCAGGTGCTGGTGTATGCACCAGACCAGGCCGATCTGTTTGCCCGCATCTGCGGCTATTTCGATCGCGCCAGTTTTTCGATTCTCGACGCCCGCGTGCACACGGCCAACAACGGCTATGCGCTGGATACCTTCCAGGTCATTGCCCCCACTATGCAAGAGCAGTACCGTGAGCTGATGCACATGGTGGAAAACGACCTGACACACGCTCTGCTGAAGGGCGGCCCGCTGCCCACACCCTCGCAAAGACGGTTGTCCCGCCGGGTCAAAAGCTTTCCGTTTGCACCACGTGTCGCACTGCGGCCTGATGAGAAGGCGCAGCACTGGCTGCTATCCATCTCCGCATCTGACCGCGCCGGCCTGCTCTACATCATTGCCCGCATCCTGGCTCAGCACCATATCAGCGTGCATCTGGCCAAGATCAGCACGCTGGGTGAGCGGGTGGAAGACACGTTCCTGATCGAAGGCCCGGAGCTGCAAGACAACAACAGCCAATTGCGCATAGAGACCGAGCTACTCAAAGCACTGGCCCAGCCCGGCGGAAATTGAGGCTTCAGTTGCGAGAAAAGCTGCCGATAAGCATTCACCACTACTACGGAAAGCCTATGCAGCTCGCCTCCAATGAAGTTGCGGCACCGCCGCCCAGCACTACCCGCAGTGGCCTGTTTCATATGCCGCTGTTTCGCCCCGGTACCGAGGTGACCCAAAATGGCCGACGAGAAGTCGTCAGCCACGTCATTCTGCGCAGACGAGAGCTGATGGTTTATCTGCAAGGCCATGACGACCCCGTCAAACCAGACCGCCTGCATCTGGCACCTTCGCTGTTCACCACCGAGCGCAGCCCCCAGCCGCTGACCTGGTTTCTGTAAATAGTCAGGCATCAAAAAAGCCGCTGACGCTTATTGCGTCAGCGGCTTTTGCTATGGAACTTGAATTCAGTTCAACGGGGTCTGTGCATTGGCCATCACCTGACCCAGTTGCACCGGCGCTGCAGGCTGCCACTGCGCATTGAATTGCAGCCCCGCACTTTTCGGGAACAGCATGACCACGGTGGAGCCCAGCTGAAAGCGGCCCATTTCGGCGCCCTTAGCCAGCTCTATGGCTTCAGCGCCTTCATAGTTCCAGGTCTTGATGTGACCAGGGCGCGGCGGATTGATCAGGCCATGCCATACCGTCGCCATACTGCCCACAATCGTGGCGCCCACCAGCACCATCACAAACGGGCCATGCACGGTATCAAACACACAGACCACGCGTTCATTGCGCGCGAACAGGCCGGGCACCCCACGCGCAGTCACCGGGTTGACTGAAAACAGATCGCCGGGCACATAAGTCATACTGCTCAGCTTGCCTGCACAGGGCATATGAATGCGGTGATAGTCACGCGGGCTCAGATAGATGGTGGCAAAGCTACCGTCATCAAACTGCCGCGCCAGTGCGGCATCGCCTCCCACCAGTGCGGTGGCGCTGTACTGGTGACCCTTGGCCTGAAAGATCTGCTCGCCTTCAATCTTGCCAAACTGGCTGATGGCACCATCGACAGGGCATACCCAGTCCGCCGGAGCCAGAGGACGAGCACCATCCTTGAGCGCCCGCGTAAAAAAGGCATTGAATGTCTTATAAGCCGCTGGATCAGGGTTGGCCGCCTCGGCCATATTGACCTTGTAACGCTGGATAAAGCGACGAATGACTGCCGTCGTCAAGCTGCCGGCCTGGGCCTCGGCCAGTTTCCCCATCAAGACGGTCAGAGCCTGCTTGGGCAAGAAATATTGAGAAAGTACGGCAAGTCGATCAGACACAGTGTTTTTTTGCTATCAAAGTTATAGAACAGTGGACAGGATTCTAGCCAAGACAACGGCGACCGCCACGGTCTTTCAAAACACCGGCCTGCGTCTGCATCTACTGCACCGGCAAAGCCGCCCTAGACATCCGTGAAACCTCTATGAAAAAGTGCACAAAACCCGTCTTATCGATGCGACGTCCTACCCTTTTTCCAGAACCTAAGCAAGGCCAAGACGCTACAATTCTGGTGTTTAGCTGAATGCTTTTTGCCGCATTGCTAATGGGATATCGGCCTTTTGTTTGGTCTGCGCAGTCTGCGCTGCGCGCCCGCCACGTAAAAGGCCTGAGTCATAGAACACTCAGGCCTTTTACGTGGCGATGACGAACAAGCGCCGCAACTGACCTTTTTGAGAGATTGAACAAATGGCCAAGGAAGAACTGATTGAAATGCAAGGCTCCGTGACGGAAGTCCTGCCTGACTCGCGTTTTCGCGTCACGCTGGAAAACGGTCACCAACTGATTGCCTACACCGGCGGCAAGATGCGCAAGCATCACATCCGCATTCTGGCGGGCGATAACGTATCGCTGGAAATGTCGCCCTACGACCTGACTAAGGGACGCATCACTTTCCGCCACCTGGCCAACCGCGGGCCAGGCCCTGCCCCGCGTCGCGCGAAGTAATTTGCCTCTTCACTCAAAAGTAGCTCCTCTTCCAAAACGAGCTGATTTTTGCGCCTATAATAGAGGCTTCGGAGCGTAGCGCAGCCTGGTAGCGCATCTGCTTTGGGAGCAGAGGGTCGCGAGTTCGAATCCCGCCGCTCCGACCAATGATTCAAGGACTTAGCTGAGAGATCGGCTAAGTCCTTTTGTCTTTTATGGCCTGCAGAGTAAACAAAGAATTGCGCTTTCGCCCTCTTTGTTGTCTTTTCCTGCACTGCTGGTGCACTGCAGTGATGCTTAGACTAGACGCCCGCTTAAAGCGACGTGTTGAACTAGCAAACACCGCATAGCGGTATCCCACAAGCAAATACGCAAGCGGGTTGCCCGACAACTCTTCTGATACTGCAACAGAATCGCAACTATTTTTCCGCTTGCTGCTGCGACTTCCTGCACCAAGTACCAGGAAGTCAAGCGCCAATCAGTTACCGCGGTAGCTAGAGAAGCCGTAAGGGCTTAGCAGCAAAGGGATATGGTAGTGAGGGACCGAGCCGTCAGCCTTGAAGATCACGGGAATTTCAGGGAAGAACGTAGAGGTCTTGCGCTTGTTGAACCACTCCTCAGTCTGGAAGGTCACGCGGTAGCTGCCTTTTTCCATGATGGATTCGGAGGGGTAAAGCGCTGGAATACGACCTTGCTCATTGGTGACGCCCTCGTTGATTTTCACCCACTTGCTATCGACCTTTTTTTCCAGGCTCACATTCACACCCGCCGACGGCAGACCGTCTTGCAAGTTCAGCACATGAACGCTCAGAGGATTGGATGCGGCCAGAGCAGAGGTGGCAAAAGCAGCATTCAACAGCAGGCCGGCGATAAGCAGTTTGGTTTTTTGCATGGAAGTTCCTGGGGGTGTAGATCAATGGATGAAGAAAAGAAACGAATAAAAGCAGTTATTTGGCGGTGCCCAGCACCTTGTCGATGGCTTGCAAGGCGCAGCCTTCGTCAATGGCCGAACCACCGGCTCCGCCAACACCGATAGCGCCAATGACTTCGGTACCCACTTTCACGGGCACTCCGCCGCCGATGAGCAAAAGGCTGTCAATCGTGTTCAGATTGTTGGACTCGGGGTTCTTGCGGGCGTTTTCCGCAAAAATGCGCGAAGGCGTCTTGCTTGAAAGCGCAGTGAATGCCTTCTTCACAGCGGCATCTGTGTTGTGTGGTCCGACACTGTCGTCGCGCTGTAAAGAAAGCAGATGACCACCACGGTCAATCACTGCTGCAACTGCAGAGCGGCCTTGTGCATGGCATGCCGACATGGTTGCCTCCAACAAAGCATTCGCCAGATTGAGCGACATATTGCTTTGTTGCAATGGAGCAGGTTGGGCAGCAAAAGCATGTGCCGAGGCCATGAGAAGAAAACCGCCAACCGGCTTGATGGAAAACAATCGCATTTTGATCATCCTGTATTCGAGTTGTTTAGCGAATAAAGGGAATTTTGCGCATTGCTCTTAACGCCAAGATTGCACGTTCATTACATTTTTTTAATGTTGATCAGGCCATTTATCGTTATCATTTTTTTATTTAAAAACAACAAGCAATTAATTATGCGTATATTAATCATAGAAGATGAGATAAAGGCAGCCGATTACCTGAAGAAAGGTCTTACGAATTCAGGCTATCAAGTCGAGGTCTCCAATGATGGCATTGATGGCCTTTTCATCGCACAATCCAGCGACTTTGATTTGCTGATCCTCGATGTCATGCTGCCCGGCATTGACGGCTGGAGTTTTATTCGCCGTTTTCGTGAAAGCAATCAGGCTCCCGTGCTCTTTTTGACGGCAAGAGACTCCGTGGAGGACCGCGTAAAAGGCCTGGAGCTAGGCGCCGATGACTATCTGATCAAACCCTTTTCATATGCAGAGCTTTTGGCACGAGTGCGCACCCTGCTGCGCAGAACGCCGATACGCCAGCAAGACACTTTCGAGCTGGCCGATCTGGAAGTAGACATGCTCAAACGCCGGGCCATTCGTGCTGGCCAGCGCATTGATTTGACGAACAAAGAGTTCGCATTGCTGCAACTACTGCTAATGCACAAAGGGGAGGTCATGTCGCGCAGCCAGATTGCATCCCAAGTGTGGGATATGAATTTCGACAGCGACACCAATGTGGTGGATGTAGCCATCCGTCGCCTGCGGGCCAAAATTGATGATGGGTTTTCAGTCAAGCTCATCCAAACCGTGCGCGGGATGGGTTACCGCATAGAGGACACGCTGCCGTGATGCATCAAAAACATGCCAGTCTTCGGTTAAGGCTCGCTTTGCTGTTTGCCTTGGCCAGTGCGGTTTTGTTTGCTCTTATGGGGTTTTATGTTTTTAACGCGCTGGAAAGGGAAGTCGCATACCGCGATGATATGGCCTTGCTGGGACGCATTGATCGCATTGAAAACATCATAAAAGATGATAGCAATATAGATTTTTTAAAAAAACAGCCAAAGCTTTACTCCAATATGCTTGGCAATAAAGATAATGCATTATGGATTATCAACGAAGCAGGAAAAGTATTAATTGATGTCAATCCAGAAAACTTACCAACACCTATTATTTCCGAATTAAAGCCATTATCCTTGTTCACCACCACTAGCGCGGAACCTGCTCGAATAGCCTGGGAAAAGGTGAATAGCGGAGATGGAAACCTCTTTATCATCGCGAGCAAATTACTGACTGAGCGCGAGCAGATGATGGCCGCTTATCGCTGGAATCTGGGTGTGGCGTGGTTAGCTGGTGTGCTTCTGGCGTTCATCGTCGGGTGGGAAGTAGTGCGCCGCGGACTTTTACCCCTTCACCGACTAAGCCAGCAAGCGGCAGGCGTTAGCCCCCAACACCTGGGCCTGCGTCTGGATGAACAAAAACAGCCCCAAGAGCTGCAAGCTTTGACGGCGGCCTTGAACCTGATGCTGGCACGACTGGAGGAAGGGTATGCAAAACTTTCCCGCTTTTCGGAAGATTTAGCCCATGAGATGCGAACCCCCCTCAACAATCTCATGGTTCAGAACCAGTTGTCGCTGAGCCAGCCCCGAACGTTTGAAGACTATGAGCATTTACTCGACTCCCAGCAAGAGGAGTACGAGCGCTTAGCGCGAATGATTGACAACATGCTGTTTCTGGCCAGGGCAGAAAAGCAGGACTCAGCGTTGCAACTGGAATCCGTTGATTTGGAAAAATTATCGCAACAGCTTTCGAGTTACTTCGAGGGAATGGCCCAGGAGCGCGGAATGCGGATTGAAGCAAGCGCCCACGGCCATCTGACCGCAGACAATGGCTTGGTACGCCGCGCCTTGGCCAATCTTGTGGCAAATGCGATTCGCTATGGACAGAGCAATACCGTCGTCACGCTGCGCTGCAATACTCGGGCACCGAAGTGGCTAGATATTGAGGTACTTAATCAAGGGCCACCGATTGGAGACGAACATCTTCCCCGAATATTTGATCGCTTCTACCGCTGTGATGCATCTCGCTCCCACCCCGATGATTCAGGCGGCCTAGGCCTCGCGATTGTCCATTCAATCATGCTCATGCACGGCGGAGAAGTGCTCGTCAGCAGCTCGTGCAAAGGCACCCAATTCACACTTCGTTTTCCCAGATAGGTTTAACACTAGAGATGACCCCGCCGCCTGAACAACTCAACCAGTTGCTGGGCGAGATCGTCGGGGTCATGCCTCACAAGCCATTTGTCCGAAAATTGTGCTTAGTCACTTGCATGAAAAACCGCTGCAGCCTCCAGCAGGCTGCGCACCACTGTCTCTATTACTACCCAAAAATTACCTTATTTGTTGCTAATGATGCAACAATAGAAAAAGGACTCCTAACTTTATAGCTAGGAGTCCTTATCTATTATGGTCGGAATGGCGGGATTCGAACTCGCGACCCCTTGCACCCCATGCAAGTGCGCTACCAGGCTGCGCTACATTCCGTGAGCTATTGATTCTAGCCGAAAATTTCCACCTTCCGACCAAGAAATGCGATTTCAGATGGTCTATACCTCAAACAGGATCATGCTTTAGTGCTGCTCGTTTCATAGCAGCTGCTTAATCCGAGGTAAATTTGAACGCTGTAATTGAGAAAAAGGTCTGACTTTCAGCAGGTCCTTTTTCAAATTACTCGGGATAGCGGGATTCGAACATCTGGCGATGCATACGCTCGCGTTTAAGCAACTGAAAGAAGCTCTCGACACAGCGTTACTGTGACAGTTGCCTCGACGGCTCATGCTGAGACTAGGTCATGGTCGTGCAGAAATCCCTGCCAGTCATGACCAGTGAACTGGGTAGATTCAACCGGTCGTCGCAATACCGGGTTAAACGCAGAATTTAAGATGGACAACCAGTGCTTCAACAGGCTTCCTCCAACCTAATGTTTTGCGTGACCTGTTGTTCAAGGTTATGGCTACAGCCTGCAGTTTTTTCACCCTATCGGCAGAGGTCAATGCCTTGTAGAAGTATTGGAGTTCGTGCTCTAGCAGGTGCCACTCTGCCATGGACTGCGCGGATCTGCAAAGTAGACCTTCACGCCACTTGCCGTCCCTCAGGCACCCAGCCAAGCACCGCCTGATGAGACTACTTTGCAGCATTGCCACTTGCAAGAATGCTGGCGGCATGACCCAGCGATCTCACCCAGCAACTGGGTTAAGCTATTCAAATGACCGAACTACTTCTACTGATGGCAAGATGCCAACTGTGCTGACCGACGCCAGCAATTTAACCAATTAGCCTCCACCAAACCCAGCGTAATTCACGCTACGGTATACAGTGAAGAGTTCCGACGTGTGTTTAGTTACTTGCACAAACAGCCGGGGCCGCCTGCAGCAGTCCTACACCACTTTTCTCGCCCCCACAAGCCACTATATTTTTGGGAAATACGCCGCAATAGAAAAAGGGTTCCTAACTTTATAGCTAGGAACCCTTATCTAATTTGGTCGGAATGGCGGGATTCGAACTCGCGACCCCTTGCACCCCATGCAAGTGCGCTACCAGGCTGCGCTACATTCCGAAGAATTTGATTATACACAGATTCAGCCCATCAAAGGGAAAGCAACGCCCTGATCTGCAAAAGCTCCTGCTTAACTTCTTCAATCCCCAACGCACTAGCTGGCTCAGAAGTGCGCAGCTCCAGCATTTCTGCCAACAAATGACTTTGGGCAAGTGCCTCGGCAGACATTGTGTTGGCCGGCTGCGCTAGCTCTTGTGCGCGCAATGAATCTGTTGACTGCGCTCTGCCATGTCCCACCACCAAATCACGCAGGCGATTGCGTGCACCGCTGATGGTGAAGCCTTGCTCATAAAGCAGTTCTCGAATACGGCGCACCATCAGCACTTCATGGTGCTGATAGTAGCGGCGGTTACCCCGGCGCTTCATGGGTTTGAGTTGTACAAACTCCTGCTCCCAGTAACGCAGAACATGGGGCTTGACGTCGCACAGATCGGCTACTTCACCAATGGTGAAATAGCGCTTGGCGGGAATCGCTGGCAAATGGGTACCCATGGCTGGTTGCAAGCAGTCTGTGGAGGTTGGGTGCAGGAAGGTATGCAATATAACGCGAAGAGCTGACAGGACCTTGCGCCGTTGGTGGCACAAGACTTGTCAGCTCTTCAATTGTGCGATGCCTTGGCGTGCAAGGCATCAGGTATCACGCCAATGGTTTAAAACTCTGAGCTTTCGCCCTGAATCAGCTCTTTGAGTTTGCTGCTGGCATGAAAAGTCACCACACGGCGCGCCGCAATGGGGATCAGTTCTCCTGTGCGGGGATTGCGACCGGGGCGCGGCGCCTTGGTGCGGATCTGGAAGTTGCCAAAGCCCGAGAGCTTGACATCTTCACCTTCCACCAGCTTTTGCGAGATCAGGTCAAAAAACGCATCCACCATATCCTTGGCTTCGCGCTTGTTCAGCCCGATTTCGTCAAACAGCAGATCGGCCAGCTGCGCCTTGGTCAGCGCAGGGCTGTCGATGCTTTCTACGGCTAGCTCCATAGGTCGATCTCCTTGGGGATTGAACATATCAACGCAGACGCGCTGCAACGCGCTCCACCAAAGCGGCAATGGCGCCTTGCATGGCGGCGTCGATCTCGGCATCGGTCAATGAAGCGGTATCGCTGCCCAGCGTCAGACGCACGGCCAGGCTCTTTTCGTCCTGAGCCAGGCTGCCTGCAGCGGCTTCTTCACCGGTCTTGAGCTTCTTGGGGCGGAACACGTCAAACAGCACGGCTGAGCGCAACACAGCCCCCTTCACACCTTGCTGCACGGCGTCCATCACCTGGGTGTGGGTCACAGCTTCCTTCACCACTACGGCAATGTCGCGCTCCACAGCCTGATGCTTGGCCACAGGCTTGAACACAGGCACGTTACGCGCCAGCACAGCGTCGAGCTCCAGCTCGAACATCACAGGCGCCTGGGCCAGATCCCATTCTTGGCGCCACTTGGGGTGCAGTTCGCCGACAAAGCCGATTTCCTTGCCATCCAGCAGCACACGGGCACAGCGGCCGGGGTGCATCGCAGGATGCTCAGCAGGCTCGAAAACGGGCTTGGCCGGTGCCAGCAAGGCTTCCACATCGCCCTTGACGTCGTAAAAGTCCACCTTGGCTTCTGCCTTGCCCCATTGCAACTGTTCGGCTGCGCCGTAGGCGAGACCTGCCACGCGCATGGGCTGGTAAAAGCCCTTGACGGTGGTGTCGGACTCCACCACGGTGTCGTCCTTGAAGAACACGCGGCCCAGTTCAAACACGCGTACGCGCTGGGCCTTGCGGTCCACATTGAACTTCAAAACTTGCAGCAAGGAACCCAGCAGCGACGAGCGCATCACGCTCAAATGGCTGGCAATGGGGTTGAGCAGCTTGATGGCGTTGTTGTTGCCCGCCAGCTCTTGCTCCCACTTTTCTTCCACAAAGCTGAAGTTGATGGTTTCTTGATAGCCCAGACCCGCCAGTTCATGGCGCACGCCAAACGGGCTGCGCTGGTTTTCAGCGCGCAGCTTGGGCGAGATGGGCGCCAGCGGCTTGGTGGTCGGCAGGTTTTCGTAGCCGATCATGCGAGCCACTTCTTCAATCAAATCTTCTTCCAGATTGATGTCGAAGCGGAAGGTGGGCGCAGTCACGCTGACCACACCTTCACTGACCACAGTCGCGGGCAGGCCAAGACCGTTCAACGCATCCAGCACTTGCTGCTGGGTCACGGCCATGCCGATGACCTTGGCAGCGCGGGCCACGCGCAGTTGCACGGGCTTTGGCTGGGGCATGTTGGGCTTTTGATCGTCCATGGCCGCAACTTGCGTGTCGGGCGTGCCGCAGATTTCCAGCACCAGCGCGGTGATGCGCTCAATGTGCTCGGTGGTGAACTCGGGGTCCACGCCGCGCTCGAAGCGGTGACCCGCGTCGGTCGAGAAGTTGAAATGGCGCGAACGGCCAGCCATGGCCTTGGGGAACCAGAAGGCGGCTTCGATGTAGATGTTCTTGGTGTCGTCGGACACGGCAGTCGCATCGCCACCCATGATGCCGGCCAGCGATTCGACTTCCTTGTCGTCGGCAATCACGCCCACTTTGATGAAGTCGTCAATCTTGATGGTGTTGCCGTTGAGCAGCTTGAGCGTTTCGCCCTGCTGGCCCCAACGCACAGTCAGACCACCGCTGATCTTGTCCAGATCAAAAATGTGGCTGGGGCGACCCAGCTCGAACATCACATAGTTGGAAATGTCCACCAGCGGGCTCACCGAGCGCTGGCCGCAGCGAGCCAGACGATCGACCATCCACTGGGGCGTCTTCACTTGCGTGTTGACATTGCGCACGATGCGGCCCGAGAAGCGGCCGCACAGATCGGTCGCTTCAATCTTGACGGGCAGCTTGTCTTGCAAGGCCACAGCAGCAGCGGGGAAAGACAAAGCCTTCAGCGGCGTGCCAGTCAATGCCGACAGCTCGCGCGCTACGCCGTACACCGACAGGCAATGCGCCAAGTTAGGCGTCAACTTCAGCGTGAACAGCGTGTCGTCCAGATTCAGGTACTCACGCACGTTCTGGCCCAGAGGCGCATCGGCAGGGAACTCCAGCAGGCCGCTGGCGTCGTCGTCAATGCCCAGCTCCTTGGCCGAGCACAGCATGCCAAAGCTTTGCACACCGCGCAGCTTGCCCACCTTGATCATGAAGGGCTTGCCGTCCGCGCCTGGCGGCAGCGCGGCGCCCACGGTGGCACAGGGAATGCGAATGCCCACGCGTGCATTGGGTGCGCCGCAGACGATGTTCAGCAGCTCGGGGCCGCCTACATCCACCTGGCAGATGCGCAAACGGTCGGCGTCGGGATGCTGCACGGCTTCCTTGATTTCACCGACGACGATGCCGGTGAAGGGAGGTGCCACGGGATCCAGCTCTTCCACTTCCAGACCGGCCATGGTCAGGGTGTCGGCCAGTTGCTGGGTGGTCAGGTTGGGGTTGCAGTATTCACGCAACCAGGATTCAGGAAATTGCATAGTCAGACTTTTGGGCGTTCATGCCAGCTGCACCGCGTCGGTCTGCAACTGGCTGGGCATGCGTACTTTTAAAAGATGAGCGGCAGGCGCTTGATCTACATGCACTTCAGTATCAAAACCATCTGAAGTGATTGATTAACGAGCGCTAGCAGCTCACTTTTTCAATTACTGAAACTGCGACAGGAAACGGATGTCGCCGTCGAAGAACAGGCGCAGGTCGTTCACGCCATAACGCAGCATGGTCAGGCGGTCGGGGCCCATGCCAAAGGCAAAGCCGATGTACTTTTCGGGGTCAAGACCCATGTTGCGCACCACGTTGGGGTGCACCTGGCCGGAGCCCGCCACTTCCAGCCACTTGCCGGCCAGCGGGCCGCTCTGGAACTGGATGTCGATTTCAGCCGAGGGCTCGGTGAACGGGAAGAAGCTGGGGCGGAAACGCAGCACCAGATCATCCGATTCAAAGAAAGTCTTGCAGAAGTCGGTGAAGACCACTTTCAAGTCCTTGAAGCTGACGTTCTCGCCAATCCACAGGCCTTCGCACTGGTGGAACATGGGCGAGTGGGTGGCATCCGAGTCCACACGGTAAGTGCGACCGGGGGCAATGACGCGGATTTCGGGCATGGACTGGCCGGCATCAAGCGCATTGCGGTATTTTTTGACGTGCTGAACAGCGTGGCGCACCTGCATGGGGCTGGTGTGCGTACGCAGCAAGTTAGGGGCGTGTGCCGTGCCACCTTCCACATAGAAGGTATCGTGCATGGAACGCGCGGGGTGGTCTTCGGGCGTGTTCAGCGCCGTGAAGTTGAACCAGTCGGATTCGATCTCGGGGCCCTGGGCTACATCAAACCCCATGGAGCCAAAAATGCCCTCGATACGCTCCAGCGTGATGGACACGGGGTGCAGACCACCGGCACCGCGGCGGCGGCCGGGCAATGTCACATCCAGCACTTCAGCCTTCAGGTGGGCTTGCAGCTCGGCATCGGCCAATGCCAGGCGGCGGGCGGTCAGGGCCGCTTCAATTGCCTGCTTGGCTACGTTGATGGCAGCGCCGCGCGATTTTTTCTCTTCGACGGAAAGCTGCGCCATGCCCTTCATGAGCTCAGTCATCTTGCCCGACTTGCCCAGAAACTGCGCCTTGGCATTTTCCAGATCAGCGGGGGTATGGGCCTGCGCAAACAGCTGTTGCGCGCTCTCGACCAGAGAATCCAACTCGTTCATATCGACTCTTTATCGAATCTTAAAAATAAACAAGGGCTAGTGCCTTTTCAAGCCCTAGCCCTTGCTGTTTGTGCGCCAGCAGCTACTCAATTAAAAGCAACTACCGATCGTGACCTCAGGCAGCCAGCTTGGCTTTGACTTGGTCGACGATAGCTGCGAAAGCAGCCTTGTCGTGCACAGCGATATCGGACAGCATCTTGCGGTCGATTTCGATGGCAGCCTTCTTCAGACCGTTGGCGAATTGGCTGTATGTCAGACCCAGTTCACGTGCAGCAGCATTGATACGGGCGATCCACAGCTGGCGGAACACACGCTTCTTGTTGCGACGGTCACGGTAGGCATACTGACCAGCCTTCATTACGGCTTGCTTGGCAACGCGATAGACGTTGCCACGGCGGCCGCGGAAACCCTTAGCAAGGGCTAGAACTTTTTTGTGACGGGCACGGGCCGTTACACCACGTTTGACGCGAGGCATTAGTTTTCTCCTAGTTCGTCAGTGAATTACAAGCCTGCGGAAGGCAACATCTTTGCGATGGAGCCCATATCGCCGGAATGCACGTTAACAATGCCACGCAGGTGACGCTTGTTTTTCGTGGTCTTCTTGGTCAAGATGTGACGCTTGAAGGCTTGACCGCGCTTGACGGTACCACCGGGACGAACGCGAAAACGCTTCTTCGCGCTGCTTTTGGTCTTCATTTTGGGCATGTGAATGCTCCTATTGAATTTGTGCTCGCAAGGCGGCGTACAACCTGCACGCACTTCGCTAGCCTCCGAGGCACTTGTTCATCAGTCAGGCCGAAACCTCACTCATGTCTTGCAGGCAAGCCTGCAAATTCTTTTTGTCTACCTTACAAAACAAAAGTGGGCTGAGCCCACTCTTGCTGCAAAGCAAAACGGCAATTATGCCTTATCTGCAGCCTCTGGTGCTGCAGCAGCGCCATCACCCGAGACTTTTGCGCCAGGGGCAGGTTTTTTACCTGCGCGAGCTGGAGCAATCATCATGATCATCTGACGACCTTCCAGCTTGGGGAATTGTTCCACCTGGATGGAGTCAGCCAGATCATCACGCAGACGATTGAGCAAATTCAGACCGAGCTGCTGGTGCGTGATTTCACGACCACGGAAACGCAGCGTGATCTTGCACTTGTCACCATCCGCCAGGAATCGGCGGATATTGCGCAGCTTGATGTTGTAGTCGCCATCATCGGTACCAGGACGGAATTTCACTTCCTTGATTTCGATGACAGTCTGCTTGGCCTTAGCTTCAGCAGCCTTCTTCTGTTCCTGATACTTGAACTTGCCGTAGTCCATCAAACGGCAAACGGGAGGAACCGCTGTTGCAGCGATTTCCACCAGATCAACGTCCAGCTCACCGGCCATACGCAGCGCTTCTTGCAGCGATACGATGCCCAGAGGCTCGTTTTCAGGACCAGACAGACGCACTTCAGGCGCCATGATTTCTCGGTTCAGTCGATGCTTGCGCTCTTCACGGTGGCGGCGATCGCGAAATTCAGTAGCTATGGTTTTCACCTTGGATTGAAATGGCTACAACAGCGTAGCCGGCTAGCGTGCATTGCACGCAGACCGACCCGCCACAAAAATTAATTTGCCTCAGGCTTTGGCCGTGATGTCTTGGGCGATCAATTCAATAAATGCATCGACCGACATCACACCGAGGTCTTTGTTCCCCCGGGCGCGCACTGCAACCGCACCAGCTGCCTTCTCTTTATCGCCTGCGACAAGGATGTAGGGCAGCTTCTGCATGGAATGCTCACGTATTTTATACGTAATCTTTTCATTGCGCAGATCAGTCACTACTCTAAGGCTTTGATTCGGCAATGCTTTTTGCAGCTTTTGCGCCACTTCCTTGGCATAGTCCGCCTGAGCGTCCGTAATATTCAGTACGGAAACCTGCACAGGAGCCAGCCAAGCGGGCAGCGCGCCAGAGTGGTGTTCGATCAAAATGCCAATGAAACGCTCGAGCGATCCCAGAATAGCGCGGTGCAGCATGATGGGGCGGTGGCGGTCACCGTCTTCACCCACAAATTCCGCATCAAGGCGCTCGGGCAAGTTCGGGTCGACCTGAATCGTGCCGCATTGCCACTCACGGCCCAGCGCATCCTTCAAGGTGTATTCGATCTTGGGGCCATAGAAGGCACCCTCGCCCGGCAGATATTCAAACTCGCAGCCCGAAGCACGCAGGCCTTCGGCCAGAGCGTTTTCAGCCTTGTCCCAGTCTTCGTCTTTGCCGATGCGCTTTTCAGGGCGGGTCGACAGGCGATACAGAATATTGGTGAAACCAAAGTCTGCGTACACCTTTTGCAGCAGTGCCGTGAAAGCGGTCACTTCAGCCTGAATCTGATCTTCAGTACAGAAGATATGGCCGTCATCTTGCGTGAATGCACGCACGCGCATGATGCCGTGCAGCGAACCGGTGGGCTCGTTACGGTGGCAGTTGCCAAACTCACCAAAACGCAGTGGCAGATCGCGGTAGCTCTTGATGCCTTGCTTGAAGATGATGATGTGACCGGGGCAATTCATCGGCTTGAGCGCATATTCACGCTTTTCCGAATCGGTCGTGAACATGTTTTCGCGGTATTTATCCCAGTGACCGGTCTTCTCCCACAGAGTCTTGTCCAGAATCTGGGGGGCTTTCACTTCCTGATAGCCGTTGTCTTGATAGACCTTGCGCATGTACTGCTCAACCTGCTGCCAGACCGACCAGCCCTTGGGGTGCCAGAACACGGTACCTGGCGAATGCTCGTCGATGTGGAACAGATCCAGCTCGCGACCCAGCTTGCGGTGGTCGCGCTTTTCGGCTTCTTCCAAGCGGAACAGATAATCCTTCAGCTCATCCTTGGTCGCCCAAGCAGTGCCATAGATGCGCTGCAGCATTTCATTGCGGTGGTCGCCGCGCCAGTAAGCGCCAGCCACCTTCATCAGCTTGAAGTGCTTGAGCTTGCCGGTGCTGGGCACATGAGGGCCGCGGCACAGATCTTCAAAAGCGCCTTCGCGGTACAGGCTCACATCTTCATTGCTGGGGATGCTGGCAATGATCTCGGCCTTGTAGTTCTCGCCCTGGCTCTTGAAATGCGCCACCGCCTCATCGCGTGGCAGCACGCGGCGCTGCACAGGTTCATCCTTGTTAGCCAGCTCGGTCATCTTCTTTTCGATGGCGACCAAGTCTTCAGGCGTAAAGGGACGCTTGTACGAGAAGTCGTAGTAGAAGCCGTTTTCAATCACAGGGCCGATGGTGACCTGGGCATCTGGGAACAGTTCCTTGACCGCATAAGCCAGCAAGTGGGCGGTGGAGTGACGGATCACATCCAGGCCATCCGCATCCTTGGCGGTAATGATGGACAGAGGGGAGTCGTTCTCAATGACAAAGCTGGTATCCACTACCTTGCCATTGATCTTGCCAGCCAGAGCCGCCTTTGCCAGGCCCGAGCCAATCGAAGCAGCAACCTCGGCCACCGAGACCGGGCCGGGATACTCGCGCTTGGAACCGTCGGGGAGCGTGATGTTGATCATGAAATTCCTTGTCAAACCAAATTTTTGTGGGTGAAAGCCAGCGCCAAAGCTTTGGAGTTGCCTGAAAGCAAAAAGCGCGGAACCAGTCCGCGCTTTGATGAAGGTGTCGAGAAATCTCGGGCAGGCGCGAACCGCCAGCTGCCATCAGCAGCTGAAATACATCTCCGATGTAGTTCGCGGTGTCATAACCGTTGATGCCTTTCTCGCCCTTGTGAATTGAAGTCGCAGCATTTTAACCCGGCAATGAAAAAAGCGTCCGGGACTTTCGCCCCGAACGCATAACCCTTTTTAAATTTTCACGACCTGGGCAGGTTCACTGCCCAAAGCAGCAGCAGATCAGTGGAACTGCTCTTCTTCAGTGGAGCCGGTCAGCGCCTTGACGCTGGAGCTACCGCCCTGAATCACAGTAGTCACATCGTCGAAGTAACCTGCGCCCACTTCCTGTTGGTGCGATACAAAGGTATAGCCTTTTTCGCGAGCTGCGAACTCGGGCTCTTGCACCATATTCACATAGTGCTTCATGCCTTCGCCATTGGCGTATGCGTGGGCAAACTGGAAGCTGTTGTACCAATTGATGTGGATACCGGCCAGCGTGATGAACTGGAACTTGTAGCCCAGCGCAGACAGGTCTTCCTGGAAGGAGGCAATCTGGCTGTCGTTCAGGTTCTTCTTCCAGTTGAACGAAGGCGAGCAGTTGTAGCTCAGCAGCTTGCCGGGACTGGCAGCATGCACGGCTTGCGCGAACTCACGGGCAAAGCCAATGTCTGGCACGCCGGTTTCGCACC
The DNA here is from genome assembly GCF_002754475.1 of Comamonas sp. 26. Classification (NCBI taxonomy): domain Bacteria; kingdom Pseudomonadati; phylum Pseudomonadota; class Betaproteobacteria; order Burkholderiales; family Comamonadaceae; genus Comamonas; species Comamonas sp. 26. Next base: position 1,391,579 of record NZ_PEFL01000001.1, on the reverse strand, counting down.
ACACCAGATCGGCGTAAGGGGCGTAAGCCACACCTCGGCTGATGGATTGCTCCAGACCGTTCTTGACGCGGTAGAAGCCCTCTTGTGTGCGCTCGCCGGTCAGGAAGGCTTGATCGTTGGCATCGTGGTTGCTGGTGATCAGGTTGGCAGCTTCTGCATCGGTGCGGGCCAGAATAATAGTTGGCACACCCATCACATCAGCGGCAAAGCGAGCAGAAATCAGCTTTTCGCAGGCTTCACGGGTGGGCACCAGCACTTTGCCGCCCATGTGACCGCACTTCTTCACAGCAGCCAGCTGGTCTTCAAAGTGCACGCCAGCTGCGCCAGCCTGAATCATGTTCTTCATCAGCTCGAAGGCGTTCAGCACGCCGCCGAAACCGGCTTCTGCATCGGCCACGATGGGCAGGAAATAGTCGATGAATTCCTTATCACCGGGGTTCACGCCCTTACCCCACTGAATTTCGTCAGCGCGCTTGAAGGTGTTGTTGATGCGACGCACCATGGTGGGCACCGAGTCGTAGGCATACAGCGACTGGTCGGGGTACATAGTCTCAGACGTATTGCCGTCCGCAGCCACTTGCCAGCCCGAAAGATACACGGCCTCCAGACCGGCCTTGGCCTGCTGCATGGCCTGACCTGCGGAGATAGCGCCAAAGGCGTTCACGTAGCCCTTCTTGGAGTCGCCATTGATCTTGTTCCACAGCACCTCAGCACCGCGCTGGGCCAGTGTGTGCTCTGGCTGCAGGCTGCCGCGAAGGCGAACCACGTCAGCTGCGGAGTAACCGCGCTTCACACCCTTCCAGCGGGGGTTTTGCGCCCAGTCTTTTTCGAGGGCGGCGATTTGCTGTTCACGGCTGAGCTGTTGGTTCAGAGATTGGGGCATGGTCAGGTCACTCCTTAGCGGTTAAACGAGAGGGTTAGGTGTTCGTCCTTGGAATCAACTTTACGTCTTCAATGCTTTTTCAACGACTCTTATGTCTTATAAAAGACTATAAATTTACACAAATAAAAACAACAACTTATTTATTAATTTCACAATGAGAAAAGTAATTTCTCATATTGAGAAAATTTGCGGCACTGCAACATCATGAAATTTCATAATAAGAAATTCAACTCTTGCTTCGTGAAAAACCGAGAGATGAATTCTTCAAAACACTCGCATCCTTCAAATGCAGTATGGAGAAAGTCACATCGCATACGCTGCTGTGCTCATTTTTTGCACACAAATACCGAGGTAAAAGCAGTTAAACAGCAGCGAGTGGCGCGGCAAAGAGACACTGGGTTTGCGCACAACCCCAAAGCAGTGCCTTGTCCTAGCCGCCCCCAACTCAGCATTGATAAACACACGGCAAATGGCACCAGCACCAGCACCAGCACCAGCACCAGCACCAGCACCAGCACCAGCACCAGCACCAGCACCAGCACCAGCACCAGCACCAGCACCAGCACCAGCACCAGCCGAATTGCATTACTGAGCCTGGGTCAGGGTTGCGATTTTTTAAAGGGAAATATGCCTCAAACCCTTTTGGATAAATCGCTACCCGCTATCAAATTAAAGGGAGATCCAGCAAATTGCGGCGGCTGACCACAATGCCATCTGCGTCTGCATACAGCCAGTCGCCCGGACGCACCCACAAGCCAGCGATCTGCACATAGACATCGCGCAGGCCCTGCCCCTGCTTCACCGTAGGCATGGGGTTCAGCGCCAGCGCATACAGCCCCACTGCCGTGGCATTGAGCTCGGCCACATCTCGCACGCAGCCGTAGACCAGCACGCCCGCCCAGCCGTTCTTGGCCGCTGACGCCGCCACATTGCCACCTACCAGCGCGCGGCGCAGGGAGCCGCCGCCATCTACTACCAGAACACGACCCCGGCCCGGCTCGGCCAGAGCGCTACGCACCAGGCTGTTGTCATCCAGACACTGAACAGTACTGACTTCACCCGCAAAACTGGCGTGCGCACCAAAGCTGTGGAAAACGGGCGGCAGCACACGGAAGTCTCCGCTGTCATCGCTGATATGGGCATCGCACAGGTCACAGGTGCTGAAGGACGGGCGTGAGGAGGAATCGCTCATGAAAGTCTCCGGGAGGTGATCAAACTACGCTCTTATCTTGCCTCGGACAGCGATGGAGCGTTAGCACAGACTCAGGCTGCCGGACAAAGGGAGCAACTTTTTCACAACACTCCCGGGGGAAAACCCACGGAAACAGGCTCTAAAGGGCCTCGTAGCAACAAATCAAAGTAAAAAAACGTCTTTCTAGCTTGGAAGAGAGATTTTTTGCCATTAGCATCAGACTCAACCAGTGGATTGCAGCTGTTTTTCGCTGGTGATAAGTCCACTACCCAATTAGGAAATAAGCAACATGGCAACTGCAAAGAAGGCAACCGCTGCAGCATCCGCACCCGCAGCAGCTCCCGCCGCTAAGAAGCGCACTCCCAACGCTGCCTTCATGAAACCCCTGACTCCCAGCGCTGCTCTGGCTGCCGTGGTTGGTAAGGATCCCCTGCCCCGCACTGAAATCATCAGCAAGCTGTGGGTTTACATCAAGGCCAACAACCTGCAAGACGCTGCTAACAAGCGCATGATCAACGCCGACGCCAAGCTCAAGGAAGTGTTCGGCAAGCCACAAGTCTCCATGTTCGAGATGGCTGGCCTGATCGGTAAGCACGTCAAGTAAGCCAAGGCTTGCTCTGACCACAAAAAAGCTGGCATTAGCCAGCTTTTTGCGTTTCTGAGGAAGGGCTTCAATGCCCTTCGCGCTCAATACACATCGCGGCGGTAACGGCCTGACCCCAGCAGCTCATCCACTTTGGCTTCGCCCAGAATCGCCTGCAGCGTAAGGTGCACACCCTGGCCCATGCCATTCAAGCTGCCGCAGATATAGATGGCCGCGCCCTGCTCCACCCATTTGCGTACCTCTTCGGCATGGCTGCGCAGCAAATCCTGCACATAGCGTGAGTCTTTACCGTTGCGCGACCAGGCCTGATCCAGCCGCGCCAACTGGCCACCTTGAACCCATGCAGCCAGCTGCTCGGCACACAGAGCATCGTGCTGCGGGCTGCGCTCGCCAAACAGCAGCCATTGATCGCTGCGGCCTTGCTCTACACGGGCTTTGATGTGGCTGAGCAGGCCTGCCAGGCCCGAGCCATTGCCGATCAGCATGAGAGGCCGCTCTGCGTTATCACCCAGTCTGAAGCCGCTGTGCGCGCGCACCGTCAGTGCCAGCGCATCGCCCACCGCCATGCTACGGCAGAGCCAGTCTGAGGCCAGGCCCGGCGAGCCATCCGCACGCATGCTCTGGCGCACCAGCAGTTGCAGGCTGCCATCCGCCATAACCGAGGCGATGGAATAGTCGCGCGCCCGCTCTGGGTCGGCAGGCACGCATAGCGAGACCAGATCACCAGACTCCCACAGCGGCAGCTCGCCCGCCTGTGGGACCCAGTCAAGCTGATACAAGGCCCCACCCTGACTTCCAGGGTTGAGCAAGCGGCGCTGACTGAGCACAAAAGGCAGGCTGACTGGCGTTTGCAGCCAGTCTGCGGGCGCTGGCTCCTGCGCGGCGGATTCGCCCAGCAGGCTCTGGCGAATCTGCCCCACCTGCGCCTGCCAGGTCTGCAGGCTTTCGGCATTCATGTTATCTACGCAGATCAGCTCGCTGCTTGCGCCACTGGCCTGCAACCATTCATGCACTTCCACGCCAAAAGCGCAGAACTCCTGGTATTCACGATCGCCCAGGGCCAGCACCAGCGCTTGGTGCTGCGGCAGTTGCGGGTGGGCCGACAGTAGCGTCTGCACAAAGCCCAGCGCATGGTCGGGCGCATCGCCCTCGCCGGTCGTGGAGAGCATCCACAGGCTGTGGGCGTGCTGCAGCAGCAAATCTTCGGTCAGCTTTTCCACGGGCAGCAGGCGCACCTGCAAGCCGCCATCGACCAGCATTTGAGCCGTTGCGCGGGCCAGTGCTTCAGCCTGCCCGGTCTGGCTGCCGTAGACCACCAGCACGGCAGGCGCGGCGGCATTGCCCTGGGAGGTGCTGCTTTCCGCATCTTCCGCCTTGCGTTGTTTACGCACTTTTACGGCAATACTCCAGCACAGGCAAGCGTAAGAAGCTACTAAAGCCATAGCACCAGAGAGGCGCTCAGGCGTCAAAATCCATTCCACAGTCATGCCCCAAATTGATTGATCCAGGCCGGAGTCTTAAGCACCCGCCTGTCTGCCCCGGCCTCATCTGAATGAGAGCTCAGCACCGCCGCAATAGCGTGCTGGCGGGCAAAGTCCATACCTTTATCCGGCCCCAGCACCGTGAGCACGGTCGCCAACGCATCGGCGTGCATGCATTCGGCATGAAACACGGTTACGCTGGCCAGATCATGTGCCACAGGCCAGCCCGTTCGCGGGTCCAGCGTGTGCGAATAGCGACGGCCATCCACGCTGAACTGGTGCCAGAAGTCGCCCGAGGTGGCAAAAGCGCCATCCTTGATGGCTACGACCAAAGGCTCACTCTCGGTAGCACCCGTGCCCAGTTGCACCTGCCAGGGCCGCTCGTCGGGGCGCTGGCCCCAGCTGCGCAGCTCACCGCCAATCTCCAGCAAGCCCGCAGCCCAGCCAGCAGCTTGCAGCTTTTGCACTGCCCAGTCCACGGCAAAGCCTTTGGCAATGCCGCAAAAATCCAGCTCCAGCCCACCCGGTTGCCGCAGTTGCAGGGTCTGCGCATTCCATTGCAAATGCTGGTAGCCACTGGTCTGCAGCAGCCGCTCAATATCCTGTGCCGCAGGGGTCTGGCCTTGATGCGGCTGCAGCGGGTTCTGGCGCGGGCCAAAGCCCCATAGCGAGACCAGAGCGCCCATGCTCGGGTCCATGGCGGCGCCCGAAAGCTCGGCCCAGTGCAACGCCGCTTCCAGAACATGAGCACATTCCGCAGGCAGTGCAATCACTTGACCCGGTTTTGACTGGTTAAAACGGCTGATGACGGAGTCGGCCTCCCAGTTACTCATCTGGGCAATGACTTCATCAAACACCTGCTGCAGCAGCGCCTGCACGGGCGCCATGGGCAGGTAATCAGGGTTGGCCAGCCGCAGTGACCAGTGCGTACCCATGGTCTGGCCGGAAAGGCGATGAATGCGCCCATCTTGCTGATGCTGCAGGCTGGCAGGCTTCCAGCGCTGCACGCCAAAGTTCACCGCCTGTGCGGGGTGTAGCGCATTTGGAACCACCTGCGAAGGCAACTTCCAGAGGCTGGCATCAAAGCGCACACGCGGTGTTGTGGTCATGAACAGCGATTCAAAAGATCAGCAAAAGCGAAAACAACGACGCGCCCTGGTCGGGCGCGTATTCAATGCATCAAGCGCAAAGCTTATGGCAGCACTTCCAGGGTCGCGATATAGCTCAGGCGGCGCTCGGTCGCCTTGGCAACACTGGTCTTGTTGTCCGTCGCATCGGTATTGAGCCAGAACAGACCGGCGCGGGGGAACTTGATCTTGACCTGACCCTTGGCATCGGTCTTGAGCTTCATGGCGTCCACACCGTCGCGATAACGAATGCCGTCGGCCACCAGTTCGATTTCCAGATTCGCGGCGGGCTTGCCGTCGATGTGGAACTCAAACGTGGCTTCTTCGCTGGCCACCAGATCGTTAGGGTGAGTCACGGGCTTGAGCTCCAGGCCCTTGCCAGTCAGGGCGATGGTCGAGGGCTTGCCCAGCGAGACAAAGGTTTCCATGCGGCGCAGGTTTTCCGTCACTCGCACTTCCTTGGCGTCGGCAGGAATCTGCTTGAGCACTTCTTCCACCGAGCCACGCAGGCGCTTGGGCTGGCCGTTGGCGTCCTTGTAGCCGCCCATCACGCCGGTCATCAGCATGGTCACGCGGTAAGTGCCAGTCTTCTCGGGCTTGAAGTCAAACATGCTGCGCAGCTCGCCCTTGGCGACGTTCTTCATCTCCACTGCAGAGCCATCGGGTGCGCTGACCTTGACGGCATCCAGACCCAGAGGGCGGTGGTTGAAGAAGAACACATCGTTGGACACCGCTGCATCCACCGTGACCCAGTCAGACTTGGACAGCACGGTGCTGGAAGGCTTGAACCACAGGTCATGCGCCTGTGCGCCCAGTACGGTCAGCGCCAGAGCGGCAGCAGCGAGAGCACGTGTTTTGAACTTCATATCAGGTCCTTGAGAGTAGAAAGGGTGACAAATCAGGGATACAAGGCGCGGCCTCGAAAACCGGCACGGCCTATAAAAGAGACGCCGAGCAAGAGCCGCCTTGCGGCGAGGCGTCGTCCCCCTCCGCAGCAGAGAGGGGGAAGCGGCAAAGCCGCTCAGGGGGTGATATTCAATTTAATAGCGCCCAGCTCGGCATTGCCGGTAGCGCTCAGGCTGGTCGCCTGCTTGACGGGCCATTCAAACGGAATGGACACCAGCTCACGTCCACCCACTTCGCGTGCGGCTTCCACCATCAGCTTGTACTGACCGGGAGCCAGCTTGGGCAGAGGGTTCTTGCCTTCGGTAAACGACAGGGCATGGGCACCTGCAGGCTTGGTAGGCTGGGTCACGCCATCAATGGGAAAGCTCAGCTCGCGGCCGGTGCGGCGCCACCACTGGCGCATGTCCTTGAGCCACTTGGTGCCTTCGCCATCTTTCATCTTGGCGTCGTACCAAACGGACAGATTCGCTGCCACGCCGCCTTCTGCCTTTTCCAGCCACACGGCCACATAAGGCTTGTGGTACTCGGCCACTTGCAACTGGGGCACGGTAACAGACACATTCAGGCCACCTGCGATTGCGGGCAGGCCCATCAAGGCGCTCAATGCCACCGAGGTCTTGAAAATCCTCTTCGCCATTCTTTTTTCCTTCACAAAATTCAGCTCAATGCACCAGCAGCAAAACCAGCAGCACCGGCAAAACAAAGCCCAGACCCACCATGGGCCAAGTCATGGGGCGGCGCTGCGCGTGCATCTTCAAAATCAGCAAGCCCGTAATACAGAACACCAGGCAGCCGATGGCAAACATGTCAATGAACAAGCTCCAGGCCGCACCAGCGTGGCGGCCCTTGTGCAAATCGTTGAGGTAAGAGATCCAGCCCCGGTCCGTCGTTTCGTACTCGACCGCGCCATCCTTCATATCAACACGCAGCCAAGCATCGCCACCGGGGCGCGGCAGGGGCACATAGGCCTCCTCTTCGCTCCACTCCACGGCAAAGCCTTTGGCGCTGACCTTGATCTGCTGTGCCAGCCAGCCTTCAATATCGGCCGGTAATGTCACTACATCTTTGCTAGCAGCTTGCGCGCTCTGTTTCTGGGCTAGCTGCAGTTTTTCCAGTAAATCAGCAGGCAGTTGCGCCTCACGCGTCTCGACCTTGGGCTTGGCTTCAATCTGCCCGGCATGGTTGAGGGTGAAGCCCGTTACGGCGAACAGCAGCATGCCGATCAGACAGATCGCGGAGCTGATCCAGTGCCATTCGTGCAATTTTTTAAGCCAGTACGCCCGCTGCGGAGCGTTGGAGGAAGCCGCTGTCATTCAGAACTTTCAGGGATTGCAAAGCCGCCAGACCGAGCCCGTATGCCTGACAGATTGCCGGCGGCTCAGTAGTGCTTGCACAACATATGCGGCATTTTAGTAGTTGAAAATTCTAAATGCATATCACTTCTATTTACTTTACTTCACGTAAACAAACCACAGCTCCAATGCGGGTGCACACCCGTCGACAAGACCCGACAGACCTGGCTCCACAGATCTGTACAAAAACGGACAGGCAGCGGCATTGCCTGTTGCCACTTTGCAACAAATCACGTTTTTTGTAGGGCTCTGTTGAGAATCTAATCGAGAACTATTATCAATATCACCTAGAATCCGATCGCTTTTTCAATAAAACCGACGACTCCTTCAAAAGCATGTTCAACAACTATCTGACTCCAACCGACTCCAATGGCTTGCGCTGCGAGCTCAAGCAAATCGTGATTGCCGCAGGCCTGTGCCTGATCGGCGCCAGCGCGATGGCTCAGCAGGAAACCACGCTCTCCACTGTGAATGTCGAAGCAGCCGCTGACAGCGGCTTCAAGGCCGAAACCAGCACCCAAGGCAAGTTCACCGCCCCTCTGCTGGACACTCCCAAGACCGTTCAGGTCATCAACGAAGAACTCATCAAGCAGACGGGTGCCACCAGCCTGCAGGACGCTCTGCGCTCCACCCCCGGCATCACCTTCGGTAACGGCGAAGGCGGCAACCCCTCTGGCGACCAGCCCTTCATCCGCGGCATGGACGCCCAGTCCAGCACTTTTGTGGATGGCATGCGTGACATCTCCGCAGGCACCCGCGAAGTGTTCAACGTCGAAGCCGTGGAAGTCATCAAGGGCGCAGACTCGGCTTATGCTGGTCGCGGCGGCGCTGGCGGCTCGATCAACATCGCCACCAAAAAAGCCAAGAACGAGAACTTCATCGCTGGCGATGTGGGTCTGGGCACCGACAACTATCTGCGCGGCACGCTGGACATCAACCGCAAGATCAATGACACCACCGGCTTCCGCTTGAACGCCATGGGTCACAGCGCCGATGTCCCCGGCCGCAATGGTCCCGACAACAAGCGCTGGGGCATTGCGCCTACCGTCACCTTTGGCATGGGCACTCCCACGGAAGTGACTCTGTCGTGGCAGCACCTGCAGACAGACAACACGCCTGATGGTGGCGTGCCTTATCTGTACACCAATGCAGCCATGGCCAAGTTGCCCGGCGGCTCCACTGTTCGCCCCACTTACGGCAACGATCGCGCCAACTGGTACGGCCTGAACAATCGCGACTTCGAAAAAGAAAAGAGCGACATGTTCACCGCCTCGGTCGAACACAAGTTCACCGACACCAACAAGATCCGCAACAGCCTGCGCTACAGCAAGACCAAGCAGGACTATGTCTGGACCCAGCCTGACGACAGCAAGGGCAATGCCATCAATGGCTTTGTCTGGCGCCGTGGTAATGCTCGCATGTCCGAGACAACGACTCTGCAAAACGTGACCGAGTTCACCGGCAAGGAACAGACCGGCTCCGTGGGTCATACCTATGCCTTTGGTCTGGAACTGTCCAAGGAAAAGTCCGACGTCCGCTCCAGCGCCATCCAAAGCGGCGGCACCTGCACTTCGGTGTCTGATCCATGGTGCACCACACTGAGCAACCCCAGCGGTGCCAACGCCCCCTGGAACTTTGCATGGTCTCTGCCCGCCCAAGCCACCGTCAACAAGGTGGACACCGTTGCTTTGTACGGCTTTGACACTCTGAAGCTCAACGAACAATGGCTGGTGAATGGTGGTCTGCGCGTAGACCACTACAAGCTCAGCACATCCGGCCCTGCCGGTGGCCGCGCACCTAGCAACTACCCTGCGTATGACCTGAGCCGCAGCGACACCCTGTTCAACTACCAGTTGGGCGTGGTCTACAAGCCTGCAGCCAATGGCAGCATCTACGCTAACCTCGGCACAGCTTCTCGTCCCGGTGGCTCCACTCTGGGCAACGGTAACGAAGATCTGACCACGACGACAGATGCACTGCTCAGCCTGAAGCCAGAGAAGACCAAGTCCATCGAACTGGGTACCAAGTGGGACCTGCTGGACAAGAAGCTGAACCTGACTGCCGCTATCTTCCGCAATGAAGTGACCAATGTCCGCATCACTGATGCAACCGGCACTTACATGGGTGGCAACAAGACCGTGAATGGTCTGGAGCTGGGCTTCACCGGCCAGATCCTGTCCAACCTGAGCGTGTTCGGCGGCTATACCTTCATGGATAGCGAGCAGAAGAACATGGGCGTAGGCAACATCGCCAACGGCCAGCGTTTCACCAACACTCCTAAGCACAGCTTCAGCATGTGGACCAGCTACAAGCCCATGGCCAAGCTGACTCTGGGTCTGGGCATTTACGCACAAAGCAGTGTCAACGCAGCTTATGCCGTGTCCACCGTGGATGGCGGCATTGTGACCAAGGGTGCCAATGGCTATGCCCGTTACGACGCGATGATGGCCTACCAGATCGACAAGAACCTGGCATTCCAGCTGAACGTCTACAACCTGGGCAACAAGACCTACTACAGCGGCGTGCGCTCGCCTCACTACGCCACCATGGCTGCTGGCCGCTCGGCAGTGGCTTCGCTCAAGTTCACGTACTAATTTGAACCTCGCCAGCGCTTGATCTGGCGCAGGTCTGCTTCAAACCATGACACACAGCCCCGCTGGCCGTTACTGCCAGCGGGGCTTTTTACATGCACACTTGGCTCTTGAAGATGCTCCGCAAGCTTTGCAAAGCCTCTTTACCCGATTCAAAAACAATAGCTGCTTGCGCCTTATCCATAAGCACTTCAATGCCCAATTGCCTTGAATCGCCTATGCATCAGGCAGTAGGCGCTACGGTTTTATTCCAAGACTGACGCCCCATAAAGTCTCACCATGCTGCTTCGCATCCCTGCTCTGTTGACCCCCGATGAAGTGCGCCACTGCCGTCAGGCGCTGGAGAGCGCCGCCTGGCAAGATGGCCGCACCACTGCAGGCCATGTGGCCGCGCAGGTCAAAAGCAATCTGCAACTGCCGCTGAACAGCACCACCGGCCAGCAGATTGGCGACCTGATTCTGGACAGGCTGGGCCGCAACCCGCTGTTCATGTCTGCCGCGCTGCCGCTCAAGGTGCTGCCTCCGCGCTTTAACCGCTATGAAGGCGGTGGAACCTACGGCAACCACATCGACAACGCCTTTTTCACCATTTCTGGCACCGCCATCAAGGTGAGAACCGATGTCTCCACCACCGTTTTCTTCAGCGACCCCGAGGAATACAAGGGCGGCGAGCTGATCGTGGAAGACACTTTCGGCGAGCAAAGCGTGAAACTGGCTGCAGGCGACGCCATCGTCTACCCCGGCACCAGCCTGCACCGCGTCAACCCCGTGACCCGCGGCACGCGCTATGCCTCGTTTTTCTGGACACACAGCTTGATCAAATCCGCCGAACAGCGCCGCCTGCTGTTTGATCTGGACCAGACGATCCAGCAGCTGACGCAGGAGCAACCCGGACACGCGCGCGTCGCATCGCTTTCGGGCACTTATCACAACCTACTTCGCATGTGGTCTGAAGCATGACAATGGAACGCTTGAATGCCGCTGGCCAGCCCGTTAAATCTGCGCTGACGCAGATTCCAGCCCATATGGGCAATCTGGCCGACTACGCCACACTGGCACGCGAGCATATGGAGGCGCATGCCTGGGCACATCTGGAAAGCGGTGCCGACCAGGGCCTGACGCTGGCGCATAACCGCAAGGCTTTTGACCAGATCCGGCTGCGCCCTGAGCCGCTCGCCGATCTGTCCCAAGCACATACCCGGCAAAACCTGTTGGGGCAGTCATTGGAATGGCCGCTGCTGCTGGCCCCCGTCGCCTACCAGCGACTGGCGCATGCCGATGGCGAGCTTGCCACGGCCCGCGCAGCCATGGCCATGCGCACCGGCATGGTGGTCAGTACCCTCTCCAGTTACACGCTGGAAGAAATTTCGCAGGCCGCACACACGGCGGCGCAAGAGCTGGGGCGCAGCGGCCCGCTGTGGTTTCAGCTCTACCAGCAGGCATCGCGCGAGCACACGCTGAGCCTGGTGCGCCGTGCTGAAGCCGCCGGTTATCAGGCCCTGGTCTGGACAATTGATGCGCATATCAAACGCTCTAGCTACCCGCTGCCGCCGGGCGTGGAAGCCGCCAATCTGCGCGGCATGCCCGAACAGCGCCAGACCAGCGATCTGATGAGCGAGCACATTCTGTTTGGCACTAATCTGGCCCAAAGCGCGCCCACCTGGGACGATATGGTCTGGCTGCGCGCACAGACACAGTTGCCGCTGATCGTCAAAGGCGTGCTTTCCGCCAGCGCCGCAGCCAAGGCGGTGGCGCTGGGGGCCGATGCCATCGTCGTCTCCAACCACGGCGGCCGCGTGCTGGATGGTGCAGTGTCGCCGCTGGAGGTTCTGCCTGCCATTCGTGCGGCTGTACCAGCTCATATACCGCTGCTGATGGATAGCGGCGTGCGCCACGGCACCGATGCGCTCAAGGCGATTGCGCTGGGTGCCAGTGCCGTGATGGTGGGCCGCCCGCAGATGCATGCGCTGGCCGTGGCCGGCATGCTGGGCGTGGCTCACATGCTGTATTTGCTGCGCGCTGAGTTTGAACTGACCATGGCCCAGACCGGCTGCCAAAGCCTTGAAAACATTGAAAAAAATCTTTTAACCACTTATCAAATGTGAGTAATTCAATGGCATGCATTGTAAATGCGACGAATTCTCATTTATACTCCAGCTATCACTTCAATAGCCAGCAACAACTGCCTGTAGCCATGATCGTCTGTGTATGCCGCCGGGTTTCTGACCGAGAAATAGCACGCCACGCTCACGCGGGGATGAGCTTTGACGAAATCCAGTTTGAACTGGGAGTCGCCATGCAATGTGGGCGCTGCGAAGGCTGCGCACGCGATGTGGTCGCCCAGTGCAGTGCAACCCACCCGATCGCGGCCATTCACAACGAGGCGCACGCCTGTGCGCCCGTACAGACGGTTCAGCTTGCCACCAAAATTCTGGAAAGCAAAGCATGGCCCACTTCACTGTCCTCTCAGCCGTCTTCGGCAGTCTGATTCTTGTGATGGCCTGCACCTGGTGGATTCTGCGTGAGTGATGCAGTCCCTCCAGCGTCTTCTGCGACTGCTTCTGCCTTCCCTGCTACCTATTACCCGTAACCAGCGCTTTTCTTTACTGGCTCCAGCCTGCGCTGGTTGCTCTTTCCGCTCTTATGTCCCAGTCTGATCAATTTGCACCTGCCAGTGGCATCAGCCGCAATGTGGCAGTTGCTAGTGCGGTGGTTGTTGTGCACGCTGCCGCCCTGTGGGCCATGCAGCATGGCCTGGCACAGCAAAAACCGGCAGAGATAGTGGTTCCCGCCAGCGTGATTGCCGAGTTTGTGGCGCCTCCTGCGCCAACGCCCACGCCGCCTTCTCCTCCGCCGCCAAAGCCAGCACCCAAGCCCCAGCCCAAGCCGGAGATCAAGAAGGCGCCGCCGCTGCCCAAGGCGATCAAGGACACGACGCCTGCGCCCGCAGCCCCCAAAGGCTCGCTGGATGACAACGATAGCAAGGCGGACAAGACACCGCCTGCACCACCCGCCCCTCCAACACCCCCTGCTCCACCGGCGCCGCCTGCACCACCCGCGCCTCCGGCCCCGCCCAAGTTTGAGCAGCCTTCAAGCAATGCGGCTTATCTGAACAATCCATCGCCCGCCTACCCATCGGTAAGCAAGCGCATGGGCGAGCAAGGCAAGGTGCTGCTGCGCGTTTACATCAACGAGCAGGGCCAGCCCGAGAAGATCGAAATCAAGCAGACCAGCGGCTTTGACCGTCTGGATGAAGCTGCCATCAACACTGTGCAACGCTGGAAATTTGTTCCCGGCAAGCGCAATGGTGTGCCCGAGCCTATGTGGCACATCGTCCCCATCAACTTTGTTCTCAAATAACTCAGAAGTTCTCAGGAGTACCCATGGAATCCCAATTCGGCATTGCCCACGTCTGGACACAGGGCGACTTCGTGACCAAAGCTGTGGCCATCATCTTGCTGGCCATGTCAGTGGCCTCTTGGCTGGTCATCGTTCTCAAGGCCATAGACATCGTGAAGTTCAAGAAGTACGCCAATACAGCGCAAGACTTCTGGCATAGCACCGACCTGGCTACGGGCCTGGAAAAGCTGGGCAGCGACAAGCAGAACCCTTTCCGCTTCATGGTGCTTGAAGGCCGCGAAGCCTCTGCCCACCACCGCAAGACCAGCGCCCACCTGCATGACACGCTGGACATCAGCGACTGGGTGACCCGCTGCCTGCGCAATGGCATCAATGAGTTCACGGCACGCCTGCAGTCCGGTCTGGCCATTCTGGCGTCCGTTGGCTCTACCGCCCCCTTCATCGGCCTGTTCGGCACGGTCTGGGGCATCTACCACGCACTGGTGGCTATCGGCACCTCGGGCCAGTCCTCCATCGACAAGGTGGCCGGCCCCATCGGCGAAGCGTTGATCATGACCGCTCTGGGTCTGGCCGTGGCCATCCCTGCCGTGCTGGGCTACAACGCTCTGGTACGCGGCAACAAGGGCATCCTGAACGCACTGAACAGCTTTGCCCACGATGTGCACGCCTATTTCGTGACCGGCGCCCGCGTGACCGTGGACGGCCCGGTCTCCGGCAACGTGCTGCCGCTGAAGAAAGGCGCGTAAGCCATGTCATTCGGAACCATGGACGACGAGGGCAGTGATGAGGTGATGAACGAGATCAATATGACGCCTCTGGTGGACGTCATGTTGGTGCTGCTCATCATCTTCATCATCACCGTGCCCGTGATGAAACACTCGGTCAATGTGGACCTGCCCCGCGCCACCAATCAGCCTGAAGACACCAAGCCTGCCACCGTGCAGCTGGGCATCACCGCTGATGGCAAATACTCTTGGAACGCACAGGAAGTCAGCGACGAGCAGCTGGAAGCCAACCTGCTGGCCGAGGCCGCCAAGGAGCCTCAGGCTGACCTGCACATTCGCGGCGACAAGGAAGTGCGCTACGAACGCGTGGCCCAAGCCATGGCCGCCGCGCAGCGCGCAGGTGTCAAGAAAATTGGCTTTGTGACCGACCCCGCCAAGTAAAACCTTGCGCTATTAATCAAAACGGCCCTTTCGAGGGCCGTTTTTTTATTCGTCAAATTAGAAGAAAACAGGCTTCAGTTATTTACCAGAGTGCGCTTATAGCTCTCAATTTAGAAGCACCAGACTTCACCTCAAAACTGGCTTGCCTGCCCCAGCTTCGCGACATATCAATAGCCACATTAAAATTTTTTAAAGAAATAACTTAAATGCGAGTAGTTATCACTTGCAATTTAACTGAGAATTGTTATCATTCACTCAGTTTAGAAATTAAGGAATCACGGCATGTCTGCACCGCTTGTTGCGACCTCACAGCCCACCACACAGATGGCCGCCGCAACCATGGCATCTTCCACTGCCGCCGCAAGCAGCAGCCCAGGCGTAGATAGCGCCCTGCTGCTCAATGGCCAGAAGGCCGTCACCATCGTGCACAACGGCACGCCTTACCGCCTGCAGGCCACCAAGCTGGGCAAACTGATTTTGACCAAGTAGCGCGCTTCAAACCGTTTCATCGTGGGGCGACACCGAAAGTGTCGTATTCGCCAGCCACAGTTGCTGTAGAGCGCAAGCCCTCTCTTTCGCTCACACCTCAATAGCCACGCGCTTTTTTTCACCCACAACCGCCCAAAACAAAACCCCTGCCGCTTGCGCGTGCAGGGGTTTTGTTTTGGACTCTGCCTTAGCGACAGAGCAGCAGCATTACAGGCCCAGAGCAGCAATACCAGCCTTGGCAACCTGTGCGTCTTCATTGGCCTTGACGCCAGAAACGCCCACGGCACCCAGCACCTGGCCGTCCTTGACGATAACCACGCCGCCTTCAAGCAGACCATCCACAAAAGGCGCGCTCAGGAAAGCGGTGCGGCCGTTGTTGATCATGTCTTCAAACGCCTTGGTGTCCTTGCGGCCGATGGCAGCCGAGCGGGCCTTGGCGGGAGCAATGTGCGCAGAGATAGCCGCAGCACCATCCATGCGCTGCAACAGCAGCAGGTGACCACCGTCGTCCACGATGGAAATCGTCACAGGCCAGTTGTTCTTCAGCGCTTCAGCTTCAGCGGCAGCGGCGATCGCCTTAACGTCGACCAGTTCGAGTTCGTGCTTCGTTTTCATACAGGTATAGGTATCCGTCGGATTTTCAGTGCGACAAGCATATTCGGTACTGAGACTTTGACAATAGATGTCATGTGAAAAACATTTCATCCTAAAACTGCCGCAGTGTCGGGGGGTATTGCAATCTCCTGTCAAGAGCCCCACCTAGAATGAGAATGTTTCTACACACAATTCCTGAAGGAGGAATGGCCACATGAACGAACAAGTCACCACACTGGGCACTGCGGGCTACGGTGTCTCGCAGCAAGAGCGCAACCGTGTTTTGCGCAACACTTACTGGCTGCTGGCACTGAGCCTCTTACCTACCGTGCTGGGTGCTTGGCTGGGCGTTGCCACAGGCATCACCCGCTCGCTGACAGGCTTTACGGGCCTGCTCGTGTTCATGGGCGGCGCTTTCGGCTTCATGTACGCCATTGAAAAGACCAAGCACTCGGCCGCTGGCGTGCCTGTGCTTCTGGGCTTTACCTTTTTCATGGGCCTGATGCTCTCGCGCATGATCGGCATGATTCTGGGCTTTTCCAACGGCACGCAGCTGATCATGACGGCCTTTGCTGGCACGGCTGGTATCTTCTTCGTCATGGCCATGCTGGCCACGGTGATCAAGCGTGACCTGTCGGGCATGGGCAAGTTCCTGTTCGTCGGCGCTTTGGTGCTGATGGTGGGCGGCATCATCAACGTGTTTGTGGGCTCTAGCGCAGGCATGATGGTCATATCCATGCTGGCTATCGGCATTTTCTCGGCCTACATGCTGTATGACCTCAAGCAGATCATCGACGGCGGCGAAACCAACTACATCAGCGCCACCCTGGCCCTGTATCTGGACCTGTTCAACGTGTTCCAGAGCCTGTTGGCCCTGCTTGGCATCATGGGCGGCGAACGCGACTAAGCGTTTTCGGTCGGCTATGACTCAAAAGGAGTGCCTCGGCACTCCTTTTTGTTTGCTTTGTCTTGAATCTTGCTCGATATTTCAGATTCAGCCTCAATTTCTGCCAGCCATTGCCGATACCCAGACAAGATGAAGCCAAACCACCTCCCCCGCGCGCTTGCCATTGCCCTGCTGCCCCTGGTGCTGGCAGGCTGCAAGATCGAAGATATTCCCGGCCTGGGCCCGGACCCACGCGCCGTGGCCAAGGACTCTGAGGCCAAGGCGATTGGCGGTGCCTGCCGCCACGCCATGCGTGGGCTGGAGGATTGCTACGTCCTCAACCCTAAAGCGCCCAAGGCGCTGGTTTTCGCCGGCTGGAAGGACATGGACGAATACATGCGATCCAACAAAATTGAAGGCGTTCCATCCGTACTGGGCCAAAACGTCCCAGAAAAGCGCAGCGCCCCTGAACCAGACAACAGCGCCAGCCGCAACAACCGCAGCTAATCCCCGCCTGCTGAACCCACAAGCCGTAGCCGCAGTGCTACGGCTTTTTTATTGCCCGGCCAATATCCACCCTTACAAATATCTGGTTTATTCTTTATTGATAACGATTCTCATTTATTATGCGGACAACGTCTTACAAACCATGCAGAGAGGATTGCCATGCCAGATGATGAATTCCAGCAACTGCGCCTTGAGCATGGGGCACTCATGCAGATTTATCAGGAGGTGCAAATTCGTTGCACTGAACAAATTCAATCGCTGACGCACGAGGCTGAAAAGCTCAAGCGGCAGCTCATCCGCCTCAGGGCCCAGCTCATCGCCCGCGACAGCGCCCTCTTCTGGGAGCGCGAGCAGCGGCATGCAATGGCTATAGAGCTGGCAGCCAGCTTGCTCACCCAATCTAGCCCCAGAAAAACACAACTCTCGCCAGCGTTATTACCCGCTACACCTGAGCAGCAATTGCTGGAAAGCAGCTTGCACGCCGCTGATCTGGTGATCTGCCAGACCGGTTGCATCAGCGATGGTGACTACTGGCGGGTCGAGGATCATTGCAAACGCAATGGCAAGCCTTGCGTGCTGGTCGACGAGCCCAATGCTTTACGCGTGGTGCGCCTGCACACATCGTCAGCAGATGGAAAAGTAGTGGCCGCGCAAGCCAGCCTTGAAAGCACAAGGCAAAAATGTGAGTCCGACTGAGACCGCTTCGATGAAGAAAAGCGCCCGCTCCTTCAAAACCCTGCTGGGTCTGCTCATCAGCATGGCAGGCTTGCTGGTCATTGCTTCATGGCTCTGGGAATAAGACTTACCAGCCACCTTTGCTCAAAACGGCTCCATCGCGCAGGGAGCCGTGGCAAACAATGCCAAGTGCTTGAACGGTGCTTGATTCGCGCTTGAATGATCTGCGCCAGCCCTGCACAGATCATTCAAAGACTAAAGGCGATCAAAGGGCGATCAGATGCGCTCAAAAACAGCCATGCTTTCCACGTGCGCTGTATGCGGGAACATATTGACCACGCCCGCCATCACACAGCGATAGCCGGCCTGATGCACCAACAAGCCCGCATCGCGCGCCAAGGTGGCAGGGTTGCAGCTCACGTAGACGATGCGCTTGGGGAACTCCCAGCTTTCCTGACCTTCAGGCAGAGCGGGTAGCAGGTCTGGCTGCTCTTCTGTAGCCACGCCCACTTGCTTGGCACCCGTGCGAATCTGGTGAATATCCGCCAGAGCTTGCGACAGGGCAAAAGCGCCTTCACGGGGAGGGTCGACCAGCCACTTGTCTGCATTGCCATCGGCAATCAGCATGGCCGGCGTCATATTGAACAGATTGCGCGCCACAAAGGTCGTAGGTGCCAGCTTTTCGCCTTCAGCGCGCACGGCGTTGTTGGCGGCGTAGTTCTCGTGCGAGCGCTGCACCAGCGTGTCCGAGCCCTCGATGCCCAGCACTTCGCCAGCCATGGTCGCAATCGGCAAGGTGAAGTTACCCAGACCGCAGAACCAGTCGATCACGCGCTCGTGCTTTTGGGCATCCAGCAGGCGCAGCGAGCGGCCCACCAGCACGCGGTTGATTTGCGGGTTCACCTGTGTGAAGTCCGTGGGCTTGAACGGCATGGTGATGCCAAACTCCGGCAGGCTGTAAGACAGCTGGGTGCCGCCCTCTTCCATGCGGTGCACGGTGTCCGGGCCCTTGGGCTGCAACCACCACTGCACATTGTGCTCAGCGCCAAAGGCGCGCAGACGCTCCAGATCGGCCACGCTCAGCGGCTCCAGGTGGCGCAGCAGCATGGCGGTCACATGCTCGCCGCAAGCCACTTCAATCTGGGGCAGGGTTTCACGCGCATCCATGCTGCCAACCAGGGCACGCAGAGGCATCAGCATGGCATCCACATGGGGAGGCAAAATCTTGCAAGTTTCCATGTCAGCCACATAGCGGCTCTTGCGCTCATGGAAGCCGACCAGCACCTTGCTCTTCTTGATGACGTAGCGCACCGACAGGCGCGAGCGGTCACGATAGCCCCAGGCCGGGCCTTCAATGGGGCGCAGCATAGTCTCGGGCTTGACCTTGGACAGATGCCAGAGGTTGTCTTCCAGTACGCGCTGCTTGATGGCGACCTGGGCACCCACATGCAGATGCTGCATCTTGCAGCCACCGCAGGCACCTTCGTGCAGGCCGAAGTTGGGGCAGCCGGGCGTCACGCGCTGCGAGGATTCACGGTGAATCTCGGTCAGCGAGGCAGCTTCCCAGTTGTTTTTCTTGCGATGGGTATTGGCGCTGACGATTTCGCCCGTCAAAGCACCGTCAATAAAGACCACCTTGCCATCGGGCTTGCGCGCTACGCCCTTGGCGTCCATATCCATGGACAACACCTGCAGCCAGCCCTCAGGCAAAGTGGGCGCATCGGTGTCTAGTTCTGGCAGGTTCTCGGGGATTTTGTTGTCGCTGGATTTACTCATGGTGGGCGATTGTCTCAGGCCTGCTTGTGGACAGCAGAAAACTGCCAGAGAAACCCGCAGCAGTCTTGCCGCTCACAAGCCAGCCGCTGCCCCCAAGTCCAGAAAAACCACAACGCAAGCCAGTTACAGGTCCATTTTGTTTAACGCTCAAGACCCTTTTGGGCATGGCGCTCAGGCAAGCCACGGGTCTGCTGCAATCGGCTCTGCAACAGCAGCCCGAGGATAAAGCCCTTGAGGCTGATCCAGCACGAAAAGTTCAAGATAAAAGCTGCTCTCGCGCTTATCAATCAAGCGCAAGCCGCTACAAATTCAGAAGCGTTGGTCTTCTCGGCGGCGGAGCTCGCGGCTGGTACGCGCTCCAGCAATCTGTGCGCGCTCGGCAATCAGGTTGACTTCCGTCGCGCAGTTGTACTCGTCCAGCGAGAAAAACATCCTCGCACCAGGACTGAGCTGGGGCACCGTCATATGCAGCGGCAAGGAGAGATCCACCGGTGCCAGATTGGAACGATAAATCAGCTCGTTATTGGGTGCGTAAACAAAGTAGCAAGCGGCAGATGCGGCTTGAGCCACGGCGCAGGCCGACAGAAGCACGCAGGCACGCAATACGGATACAGCGGTCATGAACTCTCTCCCTTCCCTGTCAGAGGCTCCATGCCTCTTGGATGCTCGCCATTCTATGTGGCAGTCGCCAAAGACAGAAATTTCTGATCCTCTCGCACTGGCTCTGCGTTCCTTGCAGCAACCAATAAATAACAGACTGCATAGCGCTTGAGTTGACTGATATTTCTGTATTGACAGAAATATCAATCAACAACACACTCCATCTCATGCAACTCAGTCCTATCGCCGAACGCTTTGTGCACCACTGGGGAGACATGGGAAACGCCTGGGGCGTGAACCGCACAGTGGCACAAATCCATGCCCTGCTTTTCTTTCATGGCCGCCCGCTCAACGCGGATGATATCTGCGAAACACTAGGTGCTGCGCGCTCCAACGTCAGCAACAGCATCAAGGAACTGCTGAGCTGGAACCTTATCCGCAGCAGCCGAAAAACAGGCGACCGCCGTGAATACTTTGAGACATCGGCTGATGTCTGGGAGCTGCTGCGCACCATTGTGCGAGAGCGCAAGCAGCGGGAGTTTGACCCCACCAGCGCCTTGCTGCGCGAGCTGATTGCCCAGCCCGAATTTGAGCAGGAAACACCCGACGCCCAGGACCGCGTGCACGAGACACTGCGCCTGATGGAATCGCTGGGCATCTGGACCGACGAAATGCTGCGCCTGTCACCCTCCACGCTGGATAAGATTTTGCGCCTGGGCGCCAGCGTGCAACGCTTTGTACGCGGCAGCGGCAAGGATCACCAAGAGGACAAGGGCAACGACTGAAGTCCGGCCCCTAATTTCTGCAGCAGCAGAAAATTGCAAAGGAGTCACGTATGCGAGTTCTGATCTGCGGCGGCACAGGCTTTCTGGGCCGGCATATCGTCAATGCCCTGATGCAGCAGGGTCACGACCCCGTGGTGCGCAGCCGCCACAGCACACCGGCCCTTGATTTCAACGCCTGCACCCAAGCCGAACAATGGCTCGAGCACCTGAACGGCATCGATGCCGTCATCAATGCCGTCGGCGCCCTACGGGATAAGCCCGGCCAGGATCTGCAGACCTTGCACACCCTGGCGCCCGTGGCTCTGTTCGATGCCTGCGCCCAGGCAAGCGTGCGCAGTGTGGTCCAGGTCTCGGCCTTGGGCTCCGGCCAGAGCAGCACCCAATACGCCAGCACCAAGCGTGCAGCAGACGAGCATCTATTGGCACTAGGCGCACAAGGCCTGCTCAATCCCGTGGTGGTGCGCCCCAGCATCATCTTTGGCGCAGGCGGTGCCAGCAGCCAGCTGTTTTTGAACCTCGCCAAGCTGCCCGTACTGCTGCTGCCGCAGATCATGCGCAGCAGCCAGATACAGCCGGTGGCCGTGCGCGATCTGGCAGAAGTACTCGCGCATATGGCAACCTCGGGCAGCCCCAGCGGCATCGTTGAAGTCGGCGGCCCCCAAGCTTTGTCGACCGAAGCCTTCATCGCCAGCCTGCGCGCGCAGATGGGTTATGGCCAGGCTTCGGTACACGCCCTGCCCGACTGGATGAGCAAGGGCAGCGCCAGACTCGGCGATCAGATAGCGGCCATGCCCTGGTGCAGCGAAACCATGGCCTTGCTGGAAAACGACAACATCACCGATCCCAAGACCCTCGCCACCTTGCTGGGCCGCGCTCCCGTGGCTCCAACGGCCATGCTGGCAACCCTGCCCAAAGAAAGTCGCCATGCCTGAGCTGCGCAAAGCAAACGAACCAGCGACAAGCTTCATGCACGCCAGCCTTGTCATCGTCTGGCTGGGCACCGCCGCCGTCAGCGCGCTTGACTACTTCGGCCTCTCTGGCCTTAACCATGAAGGCGCACGGCTGCTGGCCGACGGAGGCATTAGTGATAGCAGCTGGCAGGCAGCCCTCATCTGGTCCGGCCTGCTGGCTGACCTGCTTATCGGACTGGCCCTGCTGCTGCGCCCCGGCCGCGCCAGCTATTTTGTCGCGCTATTCATGATGGCCGCCATGACCGTCATCGGCACCGCACTGCAGCCCACGCTGTGGCTGCACCCGCTGGGGCCGCTGCTCAAAAACCTGCCCATCGCCGCCATGCTGTGGTTTTTGCTGCAGACCCACAACGCAACCCAGAAGCTTGAATCATGAATACCTATCTGCTGCTCAAAACCCTGCACATCCTCTCCAGCGTGTTGCTGGTGGGCACCGGTCTTGGCTCGGCCTTTTACATGTTCTTTGCCAACCGCAGCGGCTCCGTGCCCGCGCAAGCCGTCGTCAGCCGTCTCGTCGTGCGGGCGGACTGGTGGTTCACCACGCCCTGCATTTTTATTCAGCCCATCACCGGCATCGCCATGGCCTATATGGCCGGATACCCACTCAGCACGCCCTGGCTGGCGCTGTCACTGGGGCTATATGTACTGGCCGGTATTTGCTGGCTGCCCGTGGTGTGGCTGCAGATTCGCATGGCAGCCATGGCCAATGAGGCCCATACCCAGAATCAAACCCTGCCCCAGCTCTATCAGCAATACCAGCTGCGCTGGGAATCTCTGGGCTACCCCGCGTTTATTGCCATGGCGGGTACGTATTACTTGATGGTCAATAAGCCGGTGCTCTGGGGATGATGCGGTATCGCGCCTGTAAAAATTCGCTGAGGTTATGACGGCGGGGAGTCAGGCGCTCAATCCAGCTCCTGCACGCCGCCCCCCGAAACCGTAAGAATCTGTCCGCTAATCCAAGCTGCCGCGGGACTGCACAGGAACAATGCCGCATTGGCCATGTCCTGCGGCACGCCCAGCCTGTTGATGGGTGTGTGAGCCAGCATTTGAGCCTCTATCTCATCGTTCAATACGGACTTCAGCGCATCGGTCAGCGTGGCACCTGGGGCAATTCCGTTCACGCGAATCGCCTTGGGCCCCAAGTCAAAAGCGATGTTGCGCACCAGGTGGCTGGTTGCGGCCTTGGAAGATGCGTACGCAGCCATGCGTTTGTTTTTGTTTTCTGCTGACATGGAGGTAATCGCCAGAATAGCTCCATAACCGGCTTTTTCCATTTCAGGCACGGCCAACTGCGCCAGGCGAAACAGTGAAAAGACATTGAGCTCGTAGGCACGGCGGAAATCGGCCATCGGCATATCAAAGGGCTTCGGACCTCCGCCCCCGGCATTGCTGACCAGGGTGGTCAGTTTGCCAAAATGACGAACGGTCTCTCGCACCAGAGCGCCCAGATCGTCCTCCTTGGTGACATCACAGGCCTGGGCCGCTGCTCGCCCTCCCCGGCTATTGATTCCTTGCGCCACCTCTGCTGCCGTCGCGGCGTTGAGATCGCTGACCATCACGGCAGCGCCCGCTGCCGCAAAGGTCTCGGCAATCGCGCGGCCAATACCCGCGCCCGCGCCGGTCACCACCGCCACCTGCCCGGCAAGCGTGAAATCAATGGGGTTATACATAGCAGCACTCCTGTGAAAGACTCAATCCACCTCGACCGTTGGGAAGACAGTTTCAGAAAACTAAGGCAATGACCGGGGGCCTGTCAAACAGGGCACCAATCCCCCACGCAGCTACAAAGGCAGCCGCGCATCGTCCTTGACTTCTTCCATCACCGCGTAAGTCCGCGTCTCGCGCACACCCGGCAGTTGCCACAGCACGCTGCCCGCAAACTCGCGGTAGGCCGCCATGTCAGCCATACGGGTCTTGAGCAGATAGTCAAAGCCGCCCGCCACCATATGACATTCCATGATGGCCGGGTAAGCCAACACGGCGGCCTTGAACTCATCAAACACATGGGGCGTGGTGCGATCCAGCAGCACCTCGACAAACACCGTCATGCCCACACCCAGTTTCCTGGGGTTGAGCCGCGCTTCGTAGCCCAGGATGTAGCCGTCCCGCGTGAGCCGGGTGACCCGCGCCTGCACGGCGGTGGGGGACAGGGCTACCTGCTCGGCGAGTCGCAGGTTGGAGATGCGGCCATCTGTTTGCAGAATTGCCAGTATCTTGCGGTCAATTCTGTCTAAATCTACTTCTAAGACGTCATTCATTGGTGAATTCCTCTTTTTAATTCAACAAATATAGTGATTCATTCTTTGGCAAACCAGCAATGATTTTCCCTATGTAGACAGCTGCAGCCGGGTCGCATGCAATGCAGGTGTTGACATGGTGAAGGCCGCACACCCTTGTCGCGGCCCGGCTCTCCATCATCTGTACTGACATGCCAATCTTCACACCGCTGCCAGACTCCGCCCGCCCTGCCGATGCGCTGCGCCGCGCCGCCACCGCTGCCACGCGCATGGCAGAGCCCGATGCCATAGCCCAGTTACTGCCCGCAGCCACTCTTGCCGCACCGCAGTCCGCGCAGGTGGCAGCTCACGCACAAAAACTGGTGGAGCAATTGCGCGCCCAGCCCGCAAGCCTGGGGCGACAGGGGCTGGTGCAGGGCTTGCTGCAGGAGTTTTCACTGTCGTCACAAGAAGGCGTAGCGCTGATGTGGCTGGCCGAGGCTTTGCTACGTATTCCCGATGCCGCGACGCGCGATGCACTGATTCGCGACAAGCTGCGCGGCGGCGACTGGCAGGCGCATCTGGGCAAGAGCCCATCCCTGTTCGTCAACGCCGCCGCGTGGGGACTGGTGGTGACGGGCAAGCTGGTCGATACGCACAGTGAATCGGGGCTGCTGGCATCCCTCAAGCGCGTCTCCGCCAAGGGCGGCGAGCCGCTGGTGCGCAAGGGCTTAGACATGGCCATGCGCCTGATGGGCGAGCAGTTTGTGATGGGCGAAACCATTGCCGAGGCGCTGGTGCGCGCCCGCGAGCTTCAGGCCAAGGGCTTTCGCTACTCCTACGACATGCTGGGCGAAGCTGCACTCACGGCGCAAGATGCGCAGCGCTATATGCAGTCCTATGTGAATGCGATTCACGCCATTGGCAAGGCATCCAACGGTAGCGGCATTTACGCGGGACCGGGCATTTCCATCAAGCTCAGCGCATTGCACCCGCGCTACAGCCGTGCGCAAGTGCAGCGCGTGATGGGCGAGCTGCTACCCCGCGTGCTGCAACTGTGCGAGCTGGCGCGCAGCTATGACATGGGCCTGAATATCGATGCCGAAGAGGCCGACCGGCTGGAGCTGTCGCTGGACCTGCTGGAGCAACTGGCCCACGCGCCCAGTCTGGCGGGCTGGAATGGTCTGGGCTTTGTGATTCAGGCCTACCAGAAGCGCTGCCCTTATGTAATCGACTATCTGGTTGATCTGGCACAGCGCAGCGGCCGCCGCCTCATGGTGCGGTTGGTCAAAGGGGCCTACTGGGACAGCGAAATCAAGCGCGCGCAGATCGACGGCCTGGCCGACTACCCGGTCTACACCCGCAAGCACCATACCGACGTGGCCTACATCGCCTGCGCCCGCAAGCTGCTGGCCATGCCCGACGCCATCTACCCACAGTTTGCGACTCACAATGCACAGACCGTGGCAAGCATCGAATCACTCGCCAGCACACAACCATACAGCGCTGAGCGCTATGAATTTCAATGCCTGCACGGCATGGGTGAGCCGCTTTACCGCAACGTGGTCGAAGCGGCAGACAGCACCGCACGCCGCCCCTGCCGCATCTACGCCCCCGTGGGCACGCATGAGACGCTGCTGGCTTATCTCGTACGCCGTCTGCTGGAGAACGGGGCCAACAGCTCCTTTGTGCACCGCATTGCCAACCCCGACTGGCCTATCTCAGATTTGATAGCTGCTCCCGCAGATCAGGTGCTGGCTGAAGGCCAAAAAGACCTTAATGTGGATGTCACCCAAGACATAGGCCAGCCCCACCCAAACATCACCCAGCCACACGACTTGCTGGGCGCGCAGCGCGTCAATTCAGAGGGCCTGGATTTGAGCGATGAACGCGTGCTGGCTGCGCTTTCGCAATGCCTCACGCAAACCCAGCCAGAACCCGTCGCCACAGCGCACGAAGCAAGCAGCGCCATCACCAACCCTGCCAAGTTTCAGCAAGTGCTGGGCCATGTGGCAGACGCCACGCCCGAACAGATTCAGCAGGCGCTGCAAGCGGCCCACAAGGCCCAGCCCGCATGGAACAACACCCCCGCCGCACTGCGTGCCAGCGTGCTGGAGGAAGCCGCCGATAGCTACCAGGCCCAGATGCAGCCGCTGATGGCCCTGCTGATGCGCGAGGCTGGAAAAACTGCCGCCAACGCAGTGGCCGAGGTGCGTGAGGCCACAGACTTTTTGCGCTACTACGCCGCGCAACTGCGCAGACAGGATGAGGCCGGGTTACTCGCACCCGGCATAGGCCCGGTGGTGTGCATCAGCCCGTGGAACTTTCCGCTGGCCATCTTCACCGGCCAGATTGCCGCCGCGCTGGCCGCAGGCAATGTGGTGCTGGCCAAACCTGCCGAGCAAACCCCGCTGATCGCAATGCAAGCCGTGCGCCTGCTGCATCAGGCCGGCATTGCCACAGATGTGCTGCAACTGCTGCCTGGCCGGGGCGAAACCGTGGGAGCCCCGCTGGTGGCCGATGCGCGGGTGGCGGGCGTGCTGTTTACCGGCTCCACCGAAGTGGCCCGCTTGCTGAACCAGCAAACCGCCCAACGCCTGCGCACTGATGGAGAGCCCGTGGTATTGGTCGCAGAAACTGGTGGCCAAAACGCCATGATCGTGGACTCCTCCGCCTTGGTTGAGCAGGCCGTGCAAGACATTGCCGCCTCGGCCTTTGACAGCGCGGGCCAGCGCTGCTCTGCCCTGCGCCTGCTATGCGTGCAAAACGACTGCGCTGATCGCGTTGTCGACATGCTCAAAGGTGCCATGCAGGAGCTGCGCTGCGGCGACCCGGCCGAGCTGCACACCGATATCGGCCCCGTGATTGATGCCGACGCCAAGGCTGGCATTGAGCAGCACATTGCCCAACTCAAAGCACAGGACCTGCGCGTGCACCAGTCGCCCATCAGCGATGCGGTGATGGCACAAGGCCACTTTGTGCCACCCACGCTGATCGAGCTGAACGACCTGCAAAGCCTGCAGCGCGAGGTGTTTGGCCCCGTGCTGCATGTGCTGCGCTACCAGCGGCGCGAGCTGCCGCAGCTGCTTGCGCGCGTCAACGCACTGGGGTACGGCCTGACCATGGGCCTGCACACCCGCATTGATGAAACCGTGCAGCAGGTCGCTCAGTCTGCCCATGTAGGCAATCTCTACGTCAACCGCAATATGGTGGGTGCCGTCGTAGGCGTGCAGCCGTTTGGAGGCGAGGGCCTGTCGGGCTCAGGCCCCAAGGCGGGCGGGCCGCTCTACCTGACGCGCCTGCAGCAAGCGCCCAGCTCGCCGCTGCGCCTGCTTTGCCATGTGCTGCAGCAAGCAGGGGCTGCGCAAGAAGTCGCCACCTCAGAGCCCAGCGCCGCCTTGCAGCAACTGGGCCACTGGGCGGAGAAAAATGGCGAAATGCCCGTCAGCAGCAGTTGCGAGCGTCTGCAAGACGCCCTGCCCGATCTGCATGCCGCGCGCCTGCTGCCCTGCCCCACGGGCGAGCGCAACCTATACACCCTCATAGCCAAACCACGCACGCTGTGCCTGGCGCAAAGCCAGAACATGCTGCTACAGCAACTGGCCGCCGTTCTGGCCTGCGGCTCCAGAGCCGTATGGCCCCACACGCCCGTCAGCACCCACCTGCACAACGCTTTGCCGCAGGCGCTGCGCAGCCATGTGGAGCTGCTGGCTGCGGGCATCACTACGGTACAGATAGCCGAAAGCACAGCCATGGACGCCGCATTGTTGGAATGCGATGACGCGCAGTTCATGCAATGGGCACAGGCGCTGGCGCAGCGCAGCGGCCCCATCGTGCTGCCCACACGCTGCCATGCGGGCCAGCCCGTGCGACTGGAGCGGCTGTGGCATGAGCGTGCGCTGTCGCACAACACGGCAGCCGCAGGGGGGAATGCGGCGCTGATGAATCTGGAGTGAAGCCTCTGTGTCGCTTTGCCAGAACACGCCAGTCTTAAGCGCCGCGACCATCAGTTATCTAAAAAGAGAGCACCCAGCGCAAACAGTACCTGCGCTGGGTGCTATTTTTGATGAACTCTCTAACGGTTTACAGCTTGGCGATGGAGACTTCGGTGGACTTGACCAGCGCCACGACTTCGGAGCCGACTACCAGCCCCAGATCATTGACCGAGCGCGTGGTGATGACCGAAGTGACGGTGCCCCATGGCGTTTCGACATCGACTTCCGAGACCACATCGCCACGGATGATTTCCTTGACCTTGCCTTTGAACTGGTTGCGCACGTTGATAGCTTGAATGGACATGATGTTTCCTTTGTGTTGAAAGCATTGAAAGAGAGATAAAAATCAGATGGCCCAGCGCAGGCCGGTCACGGGCACGCCCGGCCAGCGGTCCTGTGCGGGCACTTGTTCAGACTCGGGCTTTTGCAGCACGCGGTCGAGAATGCGGGTTTCCAGCGCCGCAAAGCGCGCATCACCATGCACACGGGGACGTGGCAGGTCTATGCGTTCATCGAGCGCAATGCGCCCGTCTTCAATCAGCACCACGCGGTCAGCCAGCGCCACGGCTTCCTGCACATCGTGGGTAACCAGCAAAGCCGTAAAACCGTGGCTGCGCCACAGACCTTCGATGAGGCGGTGCATTTCAATGCGCGTCAGCGCATCCAAAGCGCCCAGCGGCTCATCGAGCAGCAGCAGACGCGGCTGGTGCACCAGGGCCCGGGCCAGGGCCACACGCTGGCGCTGGCCGCCAGACAAGCGCGCAGGCCATTCGTTTTCACGGTCGGCCAGCCCTACCTGCGCCAACACCTTGCGACCCTGCTCTTTGGCCGATTCGGGCAGACCCAGAATCACGTTGTCCAGAACCCGCTTCCAAGGCAGCAGGCGTGCGTCCTGAAACATGATGCGCGTGTCCTGCTTGGCCGCTTTGACATCGGCTTCATCGATCAGCAACTGACCCGCACTCGCGCCCTCCAGCCCCGCCACCAGCCGCAGCAGCGTGGACTTGCCGCAGCCGCTGCGGCCCACGATGGCGATGAACTCGCCGGGCTGAACATCAAGCTGCACCTGCTTGAGCACTTCCCGCTCGCCATAGCGCTTGGTCAACTGCCGGGTCTGCAGCTGCACGCCTTGAGGCTTGATGCGATCGGCCTCATCCTGTTCACTGCGCAGCTGGCCGGCCAGCTCCAGCACCTGCGCTTCGTCCAACGATGCCTCCCAGGCTTCCAGCGGCCGGCGTGCATTCAAGGCACCGGAACTCACCAGCGACTGCGTCAAACGACTCCATAAATTGCTCATCACAAGCTCCTGTCATTCTTTTCACTGACCTCAAAAACCGTCACACCCCAGGCAAGAGACATCCAGCAAGGGCCGCCCTGCTGCATGAATGTCGTCCCCTCAGGGGCAAGTCGCACAGCGACTCAGGGGGTCCCATAGTTCGGATGCCAGCGCAGCCACCAGCGCTCCAGGCTGCGTGCAAAGACGTCGGCCAGCTTGCCCAGAATGGCGTAGAGCAAGATGCCCACCAGCACCACATCGGTCTGCAGAAACTCGCGGGCATTCATGGTCAGATAGCCAATGCCGGCCTGCGCCGAAATGGTCTCGGCCACGATCAGAATCACCCACATCAGCCCCAGCGAAAAACGCAGACCCACGAGGATGGAAGACAGAGCGCCGGGCAGCACGATGTCGCGGTACAGCTGCCAGCGCGTGAGGCCGTAGCTCTTGCCCATCTCGATCAGCCCCGGGTCCACATTGCGAATGCCGTGAAAGGTGTTGAGATAGATGGGGAAGAACACCGAGATGCTGATGAGAAACAGCTTGGCCGACTCATCAATGCCAAACCACAGAATGACCAGCGGAATCAGCGCCAGCGCGGGGATGTTGCGCACCATCTGGATGGTGGAGTCCAACAGCGTCTCGGCCCAGCGCAGCGAGCCTGTGAGCAACCCCAGCAACAGACCCAGACTGCCGCCTATGGCCAGCCCAGCCAGCGCACGCCCGGCGCTGACCCTGACATGGGTCCACAGCTCGCCCGATTCGGCAAGCGTCCAGGCGGCACGCAGCACATCCAGCGGAGCGGGCAGTACCCGGGTCGACAGCCAACCGTAGGCCGATGCTGCCTGCCATGTGGCAATCAGCAGCAGCGGCACCAGCCAGGGCAGCAGCCGCACACCGACCTGCCGGGCAAACTGCTCCAGACGGGGCACCGGCTGAGTTGCGGGCTTCAAAGCCAGCGTTTGAACATCACTCATGCCGTCTCCTTCAGCTTTGCGAAACCCGACCCTGATCGCGGCCCGGTGAGTACAGATTGGCGACGGTCTCGCCAAACGGGCCGCTGGGGCTGCCGCCGCCCAGTTTTTGCTGCAGGTTGAGCGGCAGCAGCGGGAAGACCAGCTCGGCAAAGCGATAGGCTTCTTCCAGATGCGGATAGCCCGAGAACACAAAGGTGTCGATGCCCAGATCGGCGTATTCCTTGATGCGATCAGCCACCGTCTGTGCACTGCCCACCAGCGCCGTGCCGGCACCGCCACGCACGAGTCCGACACCGGCCCAGAGATTTGGGCTGATCTCCAGATCCTTGCGGCTGCGCTTGCTGCCACCTGCATGCAGGGCAGCCATGCGGCGCTGGCCTTCCGAATCCATGCGCGCAAACGCGGCCTGCGCCTGCACCACGGTTTCATCCTGAACACGGCTGATCAGGCGCTCGGCATCGGCCCATGCTTCCTCATCGGTCTCACGCACGATGACGTGCAGGCGAATGCCGAATTGGAGCTTGCGGCCATGGCGCTCGGCCTTGGCGCGCACATCGGCCAGCTTCTTGGCGACTTCGGCCGGGGGCTCGCCCCAGGTCAGATAGGCATCGACCTGCTCTGCCGCCAGCTCATGGGCGGCTGGGGATGAGCCGCCAAAGTACACAGGCGGATACGGTTTTTGTAGCGGCGGAAACAGCAGCTTGGCGCCCTTGACCTGCAGATGCTGGCCGTCAAAGTCCAGCGACCCACCCTCATGGCTGCGCGCCAGAATTTCGCGCCAGATTTTGATGAACTCTGCCGACTGCTCGTAGCGCGTGGCATGGTCGAGAAACACACCGTCTCCCTCCAGCTCAGCCTGATCGCCGCCGGTCACCAGATTGATCAGCAAGCGCCCGCCAGAGAGCCGGTCAAAGCTGGCCGCCATGCGCGCCGCCAGACTGGGCTGGTGCAGCCCTGGGCGCACAGCCACCAGAAACTTCAATCGCTTGGTGACGGGGATCAGGCTGGAAGCCACCACCCATGGATCTTCGCAAGAGCGACCGGTGGGAATCAGCACCCCTTCATAGCCTAGGCTGTCCGCGGCGACAGCGACCTGTTTGACATAGTCGTGGCTGAGTTGCCGCGCACCTTCGCTGCTGCCCAGATAGCGGGCGTCACCATGAGTGGGAATGAACCAGAAAACTTGCATGGAATATCTCCTCAGACCTTGGATGGCTGCCAGACGATGTCGGCGACCCGAATCTGGCGTGGAATCACGCCCAGACGAAAAAATGCATCGGCCACACGCTGCTGATCGGCCACCATGACGGGGCTGAGCAGCGATGTGGGAGAACTGGGCCGGCGGCCTATGAAGCGACTGACCACGTTGGCCTCCAGCCCGCTGAAAGCGGCAACCAGTTGCACGGCTTCCTGGCGCGAGCGCTGCACCAGCTGGTCGGCCTGAGTCAGCTCCTCGAACAGCGCATGTATGAGCTGGGGCTGCTGCTCCACCAGCGCCCGAGAGGCCAGATAAAAGGAGTTGTTGCCCGTCAGCCCTTCGCCATTGCTCAGCACCCGTGGACGGATGCTGAGTTCGGTGGCCGCGTAGTACGGGTCCCAGATGGCCCAGGCATCCACGCTCTTGCGCTCGAATGCGGCACGCGCATCGGCCGGAGCCAGGTACACGGGCTGAATGTCGGCCCAGGCAATGCCCGCCTTATCGAGCGCACGCACCAGCAGATAGTGGGCGCTGGAGCCTTTTTGCAAAGCAATGCGCTTGCCTTTGAGGTCGACCAGGGTTCGCAGCGGTGAATCGGACTGCACCAGAATGGCCGAGCTTTCGGGCTTGGGCGGCTCGGCCCCCACATAGCGCAGGTCCTTGCCTGCGGCCTGAGCAAACACGGGCGGCGAGTCGCCGGTCAGGCCGAAGTCCAGACTGCCGACCGACAGAGCCTCCAGCAGTTGCGGCCCGGCGGGAAATTCCAGCCAGCTGATCTGCGTCTGCGGCAGGCGTTTTTCGAGCACGCCATGCTGCTTGAGCACCACCAGGTTGACCGCTGACTTCTGGTAGCCGATGCGTAACTGGGCCGGTGCCCCGACCAAAGGCTTGGCCTGAGCACTGGCGTAATGGTCGGCCAGCACCCAGCTCAGCGCCGTGGTGCCCAGCAGTTGCAAGGCCTGGCGACGGCCTCGATAAAAGCGGGGAATAGAGGATGAAGCACTCATGATCGGATCTCTTTCATGAATCAGCGACTGGCCAGCAAGTCCACAGGTGCGGCGTGCAGCAGGTTGAGCTTTTTGGGGATGAGCTTGAGGTCGAAGAAGGTGTCGGCAATCTTTTGCTGCTCGGCCAGAATTTCACCGTTGACGGCCTGGGTACCAAACTCGGCGCGGCTCAGGTACAGCTCGGTCACGGAGGTGTCCAGCCCCAGAATCTGCGACAGCTCAGCGGCTGCGGCCTTCTGGTTCTTGCTGGCCCATTTGTCGACAACGGCAATTTCCTCAATCGCAATGCGCAGCACATCGGCGTTACGGCTGGCAAAGTCGCGTGAGGTGAAGTAGTAGGCGCGGTTGTTGACCACGCCCTTGGCATCGGCCAGCAGGCGAGCGTCCAGCGTCTTCTGGGCAGAGGCCAAGAAGGGGTCCCAGATCACCCAGGCATCGACCGAGCCTTTTTCAAATGCCGCACGGGCATCTGCGGGGGCCAGAAAGACGGACTGCACATCGCCGTACTTGAGGCCATGCTTTTCCAGCAGCTTGACCAGAAAGTAATGGACGTTGGAGCCCTTGTTATAGGCAATGCGCTTGCCCTTGAGGTCAGCCACGCTGCGAATCGCCGAGCCCTTGGGTACGATCACGGCCTCAAGACCGGGGCGGGCCACGGTGGCACCGGCATAGACCAGGGGCGCACCGGCGGCCTGCGCAAAAATGGGCGGGGCTTCACCCACATCGCCAAAGTCTATGGAGCCGACGTTCAGAGCCTCCAGCTGCACGGGGCCGGCGTTGAATTCCACCCAGCGCACAGACACACCCAGTGGCGTCAACCGCTTTTCCAGCGTGCCGCGATTTTTGAGGATGGAGAGCCAGCCTTTTTGGTGACCCACGCGCAGTACACGCTGTGCGCCATTGCTTTGCTGGGCTTGCAGCTGGCCCGACGCCAGTGCCAGCGCCGAGGCCACAGTCCCCGCCAGCCACTGGCGGCGGGTGGTTTTCAAAAGCTGGGTCGAAACGCGAGAGGTGGTGATGTTGCGATCAGTCATGAGAATTCAATCCTTGGAAGGGGCAGTCCACAGGCCTCTGGTGTTCAGACCTGTTTTGGGCACTTTTCAGGCGCAACTCGGCCTTCACAGCGCGGGGACTGCTATCAAAAACAATGGGAGTGCGTTAGGGGCGCAAGAAAGGATGGCCAGCAAGGGCCGCCTTACAACGAAGCCACGAGGCCGTCGGCCCCGCAGGGGAAGCGGCGCAGCCGCTCAGAGGAGAGCTAGATCAAACACTACATCGCACGTCAGTAAACGCGATGTTTTCAAAGTGGTTTCCAGCCCATTGCGCGCTGCGGCGCAGGTCAGTGGCCAGCAACTGGGCGGCGTCGTCCAGCCGTTCGGCAATATCCGGGGTAAGGCCATAGCCGCCTTCGGGCAACAAGGGCACGCCTTGATCGGTGGCGTAAATGCCCGGCAGGATGTGGCGCGCACCCAGCGACTGCAGCACGGGGCGCAGGGCATAGTCCAGCGCCAGCATATGGTGGGGGCTGCCGCCTGTGGCCAGCGGCAAAACCAGCTTGCCTTTGAGCGCGGTCTGGGGCAGCACGTCGAGAAAAACCTTAAGCAGCCCGCTATAAGCCGCTTTGTAGACCGGCGTAGCTACCACCACGGCATCGGCCTGCGCCACACGGTCTGTGATGGCTCGAATTTCGGCGTGATCAAACTGGGCTAGTAGCAGCGCTGCGGGGTCCAGCTGGTTGAGCTGCAGCACGGGTTCAGTGCTCAGGCCCTGCGCCTGCAGACGGCTCGCCACGGCATGCAGCAAGGATGTGGAGCGCGAGGGCTGTGTGGGACTTCCGGCAATCAGCAAAATCGACATGGCTTGGCTTATCTTTGTGGGAGTGCTTTAGGAGCTGCGAACAGGGCCCGGAAAATCGTAGATTGGCGTTTCAGACAAGGTGCAAAGCCACAGGCGGTACAAACGTACGGCAAGGCTTCATATCACAAGGTATCAAAGGTGGTGTTGAGGGCTTCAAGGCTGCTGCGCCGTGCCGGGGGATGTCTCCGCTTCCCTGCTCCCGGCCTGAGTTTGCTGCGGCTCAGGCCACAGCTTGCCGCTGGCAATCAGTGCCTCGGCCTCGTCCCACGAAGCCTCCCACGCCAACAGCGGCTGGCGTGCATTCATGGCTCCTGCGCTCAAAAAAGACTGTCCCAGACGGCTCCAGAAATTGCTCATTACCCGCTCCTGTTGTTGCTGTGATCTGGTGTGCGGCGGGCCAGCCCGCCGCGCTGTGCTTACTTCTTGGCGTAAATCTGGTCGAAGCTGCCGCCGTCGGCAAAGTGCGCCTTGTCAGCCGCAGCCCAGCCGCCAAAGGCCTTGTCGATGGTGAACAGCTCCAGCTTGGGGAACTGGCTGGCGAACTCGGTCGCCACCTTGGCATCGGTGGGGCGGTAGAAGTTCTTGCCGGCAATGCGCTGGGCGTCTTCGGAGTACAGGTACTTCAGATAAGCCTCGGCCACGGCACGCGTGCCGCGCTTGTCCACCACCTTGTCGACCACGGCTACCGAAGGCTCAGCCAGGATGGACAGCGAAGGCGCAATGATCTGGAACTTCTCAGGGCCAAATTCCTTGAGCGCCAGATAGGCTTCGTTTTCCCAGGCCAGCAGCACATCGCCCAGACCACGCTGCACAAAGGTCACGGTGGAGCCACGCGCGCCGGTGTCCAGCACGGGCACGTTCTTGTAGAGCTTGGTGATGAAATCCTTGGCCTGCGCATCACCGCCGTACTTGCGCTTGGCAAACTCCCAGGCGGCCAGATAGTTCCAGCGGGCACCGCCCGAGGTCTTGGGGTTGGGCGTAATTACCTGCACGCCGGGCTTGACCAGATCGTCCCAGTCCTTGATGCCCTTGGGGTTGCCCTTTTTCACCAGAAACACAATGGTCGAGCTATAAGGCGCGCTGTTGTGCGGCAGGCGCTTTTGCCAGTCAGCCTTGACATTGCCGTTCTTGACCAGCGCATCAATATCACCGGCCAGCGCCAGCGTGGCGACATCAGCATCAATACCGTCAATGATGGAGCGCGCCTGCTTGCCCGAGCCACCGTGCGACTGCTTGATGGTCACATCCTGGTTCTGCGTGGCCTTCCAGTGCTTGGCAAACGCCTGGTTGTAATTCACATACAGCTCACGAGTCGGGTCATAGGACACGTTGAGCAATTGCACGCCGCTTTGTTGTGCAAAAGCAGGCAATGTGGGCAGAGCGGAGAGGGTCAAGCCAGCAATCAGACCGGCAGCCAGAGGAAACTTGATAAAGTTGCGACGATTTTTCATTGGACTGTGTTCTTGGAGTGAATGGATAACGGGCTTCTTCTCCCCCGTTGCTATGCATTCTTGATCCGCAGTCTTAAAACTCAAACTACTAAGATTTCAGTTTGTTATTACCTAAACATCTGTAATCACACAAGAGGACCCTACACATGGCACGTACCGTTCATTGCATCAAGCTGGATCAGGATGCAGAAGGCCTGGACTTTCCCCCTGCACCCGGCGAACTGGGCAAGCGCATCTATGAAAGCGTGAGCAAGCAGGCCTGGGCCGACTGGCTCAAGCACCAGACCATGCTGATCAATGAAAACCGCCTGAACCTGGCCGACGCGCGCGCCCGCCAGTACCTGTCCCGTCAGATGGAAAATCATTTCTTTGGTGGCGGAGCAGATGCGGCTCAGGGCTACGTGCCTCCAAGCGCTGAGTAAGCTCGCCTGAGTCAGAGACCTCAGATACAAAAGCCCCGTGGCATTGCCCGGGGCTTTTTTGTTGCTGGCTGCGGCCAAAGGCGCCAGATTTGTCACAGTCAGGCATCAAGGAAAACCTGCCTATACCCCAAGCACAGCAAGCGCGAGCAGCTATCAAAATTAACTTTCCATCATCGCCATCGCAGCCGCCAACGAAAAGCCAGACTTCAAATAAAACAAAAAACAGATCATCAAACCCAGGCAACACAGGTACTAACCCGTAAAACACCGCCATAACTGGCTAAAATCGCGCCCATCCTGCGGGAGAGCGGAACCTGCAACGGTTCCCGCCGAAGGCGCAAACTCCCATAATCGCTCAGGCAATAAGTACCGCAGGTGGGTCAGACAAGGCCCGGATATCGCCAACTGGAGAGCAGCCCGCAATCACAAGTTTGCAGGGCTCACCGAAGGGGCAAGCATGTCCACCGCGAAGGTGCACATGCGCAACTCTCAGGTAAAAGGACAGCGGGAGAGGCAAACCAGACACTCCTGTTGATGTGAGTGGCTGGTCTATTTTCAAGTGCCGTCATGCTTCCTTCCGTCTCTTTGCTGGACTCGTTCCAGACCGCCAATTTCACCGTCATGCTGGTCATCTATCTGGTGGCCATCACTGCCGAAGCCATGTCCGGCGCGCTTGCTGCGGGCCGGCGCAATATGGATATCTTTGGCGTCGTCGTCATTGCCTTTGTCACAGCCCTTGGCGGCGGCACCATTCGTGACATGGTGCTGGGCCACTACCCGATTGGCTGGACGCAGCATCCCGAATATGTGTATCTGGTCATCAGCTTCGGCCTGCTGACCACGGTGATTGCACGCCACATGCACAGACTCAAGCAAGTGTTTTTGCTGCTGGACGCCATGGGCCTGATCGCCTTCTCGCTGATCGGCTGCAACACCGCGCTGGAGCTGGGCTACCCCACCATCGTCGTCATCATGGCGGGCATGATTACCGGCATCAGCGGCGGCATTTTGCGTGATGTGCTGTGCAACCAGGTGCCCGTCGTCTTCCGCCGCGAGCTATATGCCAGCGTGTCGCTGGCCGTATGCCTGATGTTCCTGGGCCTGCGTCACCTGGATGTCAGCCCCAATATCAGCACCATCGTCTGTTTTGCCGGTGGCTTGGCCTTTCGTATGGCGGCCATTCGTTTTAAATGGCGTCTTCCTGTCTTCTCCTACCAGCAACGCTGGGAATAAACTTCCCCCCTGAGCCGCTTTGCGGCTTCCCCCTCTCTCTGCGAGAGGGGGACGACAGCCTCGCTGCGAGACGGCTCTTGCTCGCTGTCCCTGATACTTACACCGCACCAGTTTTAAGCATCACGCCTTGTGGATGCGTTTTCCCCTGCCATGTCTGAACCCATCACATGGATGCCTGATGGCACCCCCTACAGCTCTCGTTTTCAGGATCGCTATCGCAGCGAAGATGGCGGCCTCGATCAGGCTACCCATGTCTTTCTGGGCGGCTGCGGCCTGCCTGCTGCATGGGCCAATACGCCGCAATGGCGGATTCTGGAAACCGGTTTTGGCTTTGGCCTGAACTTTCTGGTGACCTGGGCGGCCTGGAAAGCTGACCCGCAGCGCACGCGGCTGCTGCATTTCGTTTCGGTTGAGGCGTTTCCCGTCTCTCGCGAAGACCTGCTGCAGTCCTTGCCTGCAGATGACCAGCTGCGCGCACTGGGCCTGCAACTGGCCGAGCAGTGGTGGGGGCTGCTGCCAGGCGTGCACCGCCTGTCTTTTGAAGAGGGCCAAGTTCTGCTGACGCTGTATATAGGCCCGGCACAGACCATGCTGCGCAAGCAGCAGCTCACGGCAGATAGCGTCTACCTCGATGGCTTTTCGCCCCAGCTCAACCCCGAGCTATGGGATGAAGATGCCATGAAAAACATCGCCCGCCACTGCCGCCGTGGCACGCAGCTGGCGACCTGGTGCGTGGCTGGCAGCGTGCGGCAAGCCCTGAAGACACAGGGCTTTGACGTCAAAAAAGTGCCGGGAACGCCTCCCAAGCGACACAACCTGCAGGCCAGCTACAACCCTGCGTGGGAGCCCCGCCACCGTGCGGATGGGCTGCCTGCGCCCGTCAAACAACCAGGCCACTGCCTGGTGCTGGGTGCGGGGCTGGCCGGTGCAGCCGCCGCAGCCAGTCTGGCAAGGCGGGGCTGGCAAGTCACCGTGCTCGACAGTGCTGCGCAGCCCGCTGCCGGTGCATCGGGTCTGCCTGCAGGGTTGTTCTGCCCCCATGTCTCACCCGATGACAGTGTTTTATCGCGTCTGTCCCGCAGCGGCGTGCGCACCACGCTACAAACTTTGCAGCAACTGAGCGCTGCCCAAAAACTGCAAACGGACGAGGACTGGGCCCATGGCGGCGTGCTGGAGCATGACCTGAACGAGCCCGCCCACCTACCACCGCAATGGCTGAAGACAGGCAGCGCCGAGCACGGCTGGGGCCTGCAGTGGAGCAAGCCCGCTACTGCTCAGCATCTGCAAGCCGCCCGCTTGCCTGATGACAGCCACGCCCTGTGGCACGCGCAGGCGGGCTGGGTCAGGCCTGCGCAACTGGTACGGGCTTTGATGCAATCGACCCTTATTCAGTGGCAGGGCAATACCGATGCCGCCAGGCTGCAGCGCGATGAAGTCAACGGTCAGTGGCAGGTGTTGAACCTGCAGGGCCAGAGCATTGCCCAGGCCGACATGCTGGTTCTGGCGCTGGGCCCGGCCAGCAAAACACTGCTGCAAGCCAGTGGCATGAATGCCGGACTGTGGGAGCTGCAAGCCATACGCGGGCAAGTCAGCGTGGCCGAGCATACGGCACAGACTCAGGCGGCCATGCCGCCCTTCCCGGTCAACGGCCACGGCAATCTGGTACCGGACTTTCCGGGTGACGCCCCTACCAGCCCGCACCAATGGATCATGGGCTCCACCTTCGAGCGCGATGTGACCGAGCTGCCGCCCAGCGCCGCAGACCAGCAGGCCGCACATGCGGGCAATGGCGAGAAGCTGGCCGCCCTGCTGCCCGCATGCCGGCAGGCGCT
This sequence comes from Comamonas sp. 26, assembly GCF_002754475.1. Taxonomy (NCBI): domain Bacteria; kingdom Pseudomonadati; phylum Pseudomonadota; class Betaproteobacteria; order Burkholderiales; family Comamonadaceae; genus Comamonas; species Comamonas sp. 26. Next base: position 1,352,167 of record NZ_PEFL01000001.1, on the reverse strand, counting down.
GCAATCCTTTTTTGATGCACCACAGCAACCCGAGACCTGGGCGCGAGTGCGCTGCGCCGCCTATGACCGCCTGCCGCTGGCCGGACCCGCCGGTGAAGCGGCGGACGACCTGCCCGGACTGTGGGTGCTGACGGGACTGGGCTCGCGCGGGCTGACGCTTTCCATGCTCTGCGGCGAGTTGCTGGCAGCGCGCCTGCATGGTGAGCCGCTGCCGCTGGATGCCAAGCTGGCGCAATCGCTGGGCACGCAGCGACTGTGGAGTCGCGTGACGCGTGATGCGTGATCCGAAAAGCGCCTGACCAAGAGCGGCTAACACTACCCAGCAAACCGCAGGTTGGCGTTTGAGACGAGGCGCGAAGCCGCAGGCAGTACAGAAATACGACAAGGCGAAGCAACGACGTATCAAGGGTTGTGTGAGTCGCTCTAAAACCAGGACTCCTAAAAAAAGAGCACCTGCCGCTTATCAATAAAGCGCCAGGTGCTCTTTTCATGCCTGAAGACTGGATTTACGGCAGCGTAATCGCGTCTGCTGAGACTAAAGGCTCCAGCTTGGTGGCCAGCACCTTATCGAGCGTCTTGCCGTCCATGTCCACCACTTCAAAGCGCCAGTCTTCCCACTCGACCACGTCGGATTCGCTGGGCACCCGGCCCAGCAAGAGCATCACCATGCCGCTGAGCGTGTGATAGCGGCCGCGCTCTTCTTCGGGCACGGCATGCAGGTTCAGGCGGTCCTTGAGTTCTGGCACAGGGATATGTCCATCCAGCAGCCAGCTGCCATCCGGACGCTGCACCGCCCAGCTGGTTTCGTCGTCGCGCGGCTGGAATTCGCCGGTAATCGCTTCAATCAAATCCTGCAGCGTGACAATGCCTTGCACCTCACCGTATTCGTCGATCACAAACGCCATATGCAGATCAGAGTTGCGGAAGGTGTCCAGCAGCTCCATACCAGTAATGGTTTCCGGCACATAGAGCGCCGTCTGCAGCGGCTGATCGCCGAGCTTTTGCTCGCCCTTCTGGCGCACGGTCTGGGCCAGCCACTGGCGGGCATTGAGCACGCCCACGATATTGTTCATATCGCCGCGCACCACGGGATAGCGTGCATGGTCGGCTTCTTCCATCCGGGTCAGATTGACGTCCAGGCTGTCGTCGATATCTAGAAACACCACATCGCTGCGCGGCACCATAAGTGAGCCGATCTGGCGGTCATCCAGCCGGAACACGTTGCGCACCATGGTGTGCTCTTGCGACTCGATCACACCGGCGCTGTGACCCTCCACCAAAATGGCCTGAATTTCCTCTTCGGTTACCACGCTGCCATTGCTTTCCTTGACGCCCAGCAGTTTGAGCAGGCCGCGTGTGGATGCAGACAGCAACCAAACAAAAGGCTTGGTGGCCAGAGCCAGAAAGTTGATGGGGCGGGAGATCAGGCGCGCCAGCGCTTCGGGGTTGGTCTGACCCAGACGCTTGGGAACCAGCTCGCCCACCACGATAGAGAAGTAGGTGATCAGCACCACGACCAGACCGGTAGAGACGTAACCAGCCGTCTTGGCCTGCATGCCGGCGTCTATCAGCTTGAGAGCCAGTGGCCCGGCCAGAGCCGCCTCGCCCACGATACCGTTGAGCACGCCAATCGAGGTAATACCAATCTGAATGGTGGAGAGAAAACGCGTTGGATCCTCTCCTAGCTTGATAGCGGCTACCGCACCGCTGTCGCCCTCATCCACCATTTTTTGCATGCGGCTCTTGCGGGCTGTGACCAGCGCAATCTCCGACATGGCGAACACGCCGTTCAAACAGATGAGAGCGAAAAGTATGGCTATTTCCATAGTCAGGCACCCGCTTTCAATCCAGGCGCCTCAATCATTGAACAAGCCCCGATTCTAGGGAATCAGCGAGCCTTGCTTACAGATAAATGCAAGTGCACCGCAAGGAAATTCCCAGAACCGGCGCACTTTGACCCGAAAGCGAGCCTTTGTTTACGGCCTCACATATTCTTTTAGTTATATATGAAGGACTAAATAATCGTTTGTTTTTATATAAAGCATCTCTACAGTTCGCTCCAACGATCACAGTGCAATGCCATTCGAGGCAAGGCATTCGCTCCACGGAAGAACTGAAGACATGTATCAATACACCGATTTCGACAAAGCGTTCGTCAAGCAACGCGCCGACCAGTTCCGTGACCAGCTGGAACGCTGGCAGGCAGGCAAGCTCCCGGAAGATGATTTCCGCCCGCTGCGTCTGCAAAACGGCTGGTATGTCCAGCGCTATGCGCCCATGCTGCGCGTGGCCGTGCCTTATGGCGAGATCAACTCCGCCCAGATTCGCGTGCTGGCCAAGGTGGCTCGCGAATACGACGAGCCCGAGGCCGCCGTCTTTCAGGCAGCGCTGGATGGCCAGGGCAAGATGGGCACCACCTATCTGCCCAAGAACTGCGCCCACTTCACCACCCGTACCAATGTGCAGTTCAACTGGATTCCCCTGTCCAGAGCTGCCGATGTGATGGATCTGCTGGCCAGCGTCAATCTGCACGGCATTCAGACCAGCGGCAACTGCATTCGCAACACCACCACCGATGCGCTGGCCGGTATTGCCCCTGACGAAGCCATTGACCCCCGCCCCTACGCAGAAATTCTGCGCCAGTGGACCACGCTGCACCCCGAGTTCGCCTTTCTGCCACGCAAGTTCAAGATCGCCATCACTGGTGCCAAGGAAGACCGCGCCGCCACAGGCTGGCACGATGTGGGCCTGCACATGGTCAAAAATGAAGCGGGCGAAATCGGCTTCAAGGTATTTGTCGGTGGCGGCATGGGCCGCACGCCCGTGATCGGCACCGTGATTCGTGAGTTCCTGCCCTGGAACCAGATCATGAATTACATCGAAGCCATTGTTCGCGTCTACAACGAACTAGGCCGCCGCGACAACAAATACAAGGCACGCATCAAGATTCTGGTCAAGGCTGAAGGCCAGGCCTATATCGATGCGGTGGAAGAAGAGTTCCGCCAGATCGTTGACGTGGACGGCGGCCCTCACACCGTGCCGCAGGCCGAGTTTGACCGCGTGGCCGCCATGTTCACCACACCGGCTCTGCCCGTCGTCACCGATGCAGCCGCCGCTGAACAGGCACTGATCGAGCAAACGGCCAAGGAGCCCGCCTTTGCCCGCTGGGTCGCCCGCAACGTGCACGCCCACAAACTGGCAGGTCTGCGCGCCGTCACCCTGTCCTTCAAGCGCGTGGGCCAGGCCCCTGGCGATGCACAGAGCGAGCAGCTCGATGCACTGGCGCAATTGGTCGATGCTTTCTCCTCTGGCGAAGCCCGCGTAACGCATGACCAGAACGTGATGCTGCCCTGGGTACAGGTCGGCAAGCTGCATGCGCTGTGGACCGAAGCCAAGGCTCTGGGTCTGGCCAGCACCAATGTAGCCCTGCTGACCGACATGATTGCCTGCCCCGGCGGCGACTTCTGCGCACTGGCCAACGCCCGCAGCCTGCCCATTGCCGACGCCATCACCGCCCGTTATCAGGATCTGGACGAGCTGGACGATATCGGCGAGATTGACCTGCACATCAGCGGCTGTATCAACAGCTGCGGTCACCACCACAGCGGCCACATCGGCATTCTGGGTGTGGATAAGGACGGCAAGGAGTGGTACCAGGTCACTCTGGGCGGCTCTGACGGCTCCACCCTCTCGGGCAACGCCGTGGCTGGCAAGGCCATCGGCCCATCGTTCAGCGCTGCCGAGGTGCCTGACGTGATCGAAGCCGTGCTGAGCACCTACCGCGACCTGCGCCACAGCGGCGAACACTTTATTGACGCCGTGCGCCGCATTGGCATCGATCCTTTCAAGGAAGCTGGCAAGGCTGCCCGCCACCCCGCCGAAGACGAAGAAGCCGCGCTGGCCTGAGCCACGAGCAAGAACAAAAAGCCAAGAGCAAGGAATTGATGATGAAAATTCTGGCAAACCATGACTACCAGGCCCCCAGCGAGAGCACCGGCCCTGTGTTGGTACTGGCCAATGATGTGAACGCGCTGGAAGCCAATCTCGACGGCATCACGCAAGTCGACCTGAACTTCCCCAACTTCACCGATGGTCGCGCCTTCAGCCAGGCCTATCTGCTGCGCCGCCGCCTCAAGTTTGCGGGCGATATCCGCGCCACCGGCGATGTGCTGATTGACCAACTGGTGCAGATGCAGCGCACGGGTTTCAGCTCTGCCGTGCTGCGCGAAGGTGTGGACGCCGCCGATGCCCAGCGTCAGTTCGAGCGCTTTGGCGGCTACTACCAGGCCGATGCGCTGGAGCACCACCCCACTTTGCCCAGACTTCGTCGCTGGAGGCCGCATGAGCCAGCTCGCCCCCGCCATGAATCTCGCCAGCGTCAACGCTGAGCTGGGCCACGATGCCGCTGCGCTGGTGCGCTGGGCCGTCGGCCTGGGTCAGCCCACCATCGTCACCACCAACTTCCGCCCGTTTGAAGCGGTGATTTTGCACATGGTCGCTCAGGCCCGCCCTGATGTGCCCGTGATCTGGATGGACAACGGCTACAACACCGAAGCCACCTACCAGTTTGCCGACACAGTCACCAAGCAGCTGGGCCTGAACCTCAAGATCTACCTGCCCCTGCGCAGCCGTGCCCACCGCGAAGCGGTAGAAGGCACCACGCCAGCGCTGGATGACCCGCGCCACGCAGCCTTTACTGAAGAAGTAAAGCTGGAGCCCTTCACCCGCGCTCTGCGCGAAACAGCGCCCAAGGTCTGGTTCACCGCACTGCGCGCAACCGATACCGCTGTGCGCGCCGCCATGGACCCCGTCAGCATCAACCCCGACGGTCTGATCAAAGTGGCTCCGCTGCTGCACTGGTCCAGCAAAGACCTGTACGAGTACTGCCAGAAGCACGGCCTGCCCAACAATTTTGACTATGTCGACCCCACCAAGGGCGAAGACAACCGCGAGTGCGGCCTGCACATCTCTCACTAACTCCCTGAGTCGCACGCGGCTCCTCCTAAGGGGGACGGCAGCCTCGCTGCGAGAGCGGCCCTTGCGGGCTGCAACTGTGTTTAGGTTAGCGCCAGTTTTTGTAAGCCGTTGATTGAAAAAAGATAGCTGCCTGCGCAATCTCCATATGCGCCACAGCACGATTTGATTGGACAAACAATGAACGCCCGAGTGGATACCTCCGTCCTGAGCCATCTCAGCAACCGCCATCTGGATGCCCTGGAAGAAGAAACCATCTTCATCCTGCGCGAAGTGGCCGCCGTGTTTGAGCGCCCCACCCTGCTGTTTTCGGGTGGTAAGGATTCGCTGGTCATGCTGCGCTGCGCCGAGAAGGCGTTTGGCGTGGGCCGCATCCCCTACCCGCTGTTGATGATCGATACCGGCCACAACTTCCATGAGGTGACCGATTTCCGTGACCAGCGCGCCAAGGAGCTGAGTGCCGAGCTGATCGTGCGCAGCGTGGAAGACTCCATGGCGCGCGGCACGGTGCGTCTGGCCCACCCTGGCGAATCGCGCAATGTGCACCAGTCGGTGACGCTGCTGGAAGCCATTGAGGAGTTCCGCTTTGACGCGCTGATCGGCGGCGCCCGCCGCGATGAAGAAAAGGCCCGCGCCAAGGAACGCATCTTCAGCCACCGCGACAGCTTTGGTCAGTGGCAGCCCAAGGACCAGCGCCCCGAGCTGTGGACGCTGTTCAACACCCGCATTGCACAGGGCGAGCATTTCCGCGTCTTCCCGATCAGCAACTGGACGGAGCTGGACGTGTGGCAGTACATCGCCCGCGAAAACATCGCCCTGCCAAGCCTGTACTACACCCACAAGCGTGATGTGGTGGAACGCAAGGGCCTGCTGGTGCCCGTAACTGAGCTGACCCCGCCACGTGATGGCGAGGAAATCGTGCAGCGCGATGTGCGCTTTCGCACCGTGGGCGACATCACCTGCACCTGCCCTGTGGAGAGCACCGCCGCATCGGCCAAAGACATCGTGATTGAGACCCTGTCTGCCGAAGTCAGCGAGCGCGGCGCGACCCGCATGGATGACAAGACCAGCGAAGCGTCTATGGAAAAGCGCAAAAAGGACGGTTACTTCTAACGACATCCCCCTGAAGCGCTTTGCGCCTTCCCCCTTCTACCGTCAGGCTTCGCCTTCGGAAAGGGGGACGACACCCTCGGTGCGCGGCGGCGCTTCCTCGGTGTCTCTGGATTGGGACATGCCTGTTTTCGAAAGAATGTGATGACTGAAACTATTAATTCCGTAGCTGCCAGCGATACTGCCTCAAGCGCTGCAGGCCAATTTGAGACCGATAACAGCAACGCGCTGCGCTTTATTACCTGCGGCTCGGTCGATGACGGCAAGAGCACGCTGATTGGCCGTCTGCTGGTCGATACCCGCGCCGTGCTGCAAGACCAGTTGGCAGGGGTCACCAAGTCAGGCGAGACCGATCTGGCCTTGCTGACCGACGGTCTGGCCGCCGAACGCGAGCAAGGCATCACCATCGACGTGGCCTACCGCTACTTCGCCACCGAGTCGCGCAAGTTCATCATTGGCGATGCGCCCGGCCACGAACAGTACACCCGCAATATGGTGACGGCTGCATCGAGCGCCGACGCCGCGGTGGTGCTGGTCGATGCCACCAAGCTGGACTGGAAGAATGCCGACTTGGAGCTGCTGCCCCAGACCCGCCGCCACAGCCTGCTGGCCCATTTGCTGCGCGTGAACTCGCTGATCTTCGCGGTCAACAAGCTCGATGCCGTGCAAGACCCGGCTCTGGCCTTTGCCCACATCAGCGCCGCGCTGCAAAAGTTTGCAGCCTCTGCCGATATCAAGGTCACAGCCACGGTGCCCGTGTCGGCCCTCAAAGGCTTCAACGTGGTCAACACCGAAGCCGACTGGGCAGGCTACAACGGCCCCAGCTTGCTGCAAGTGCTGGAGCAGTTGCCCAACACCCCCACCGACAGCGCGCTGGCGCTGGCCTTCCCTGTGCAGTGGGTCGAAAAGTTCTCGTCTTCTGCCGACACCAGCCAGGGCCGCCGCGTGTTCTGGGGCCGCGTCGCAACAGGCCTGGCACAGGTCGGCGCGCAGGTGCAGATTCTGCCCAGCGGCCAGTTGGCCACCGTGGCCCAGGTCATAGACCATGCGCGCGCGCCCAAAGACGTGCACGCGGGCCTGTCCGCCGGCATCACGTTGGACCGCGAGGTCGATGTCTCGCGTGGCGACTGGATTGTGGCGGCTCCCGTGGCCGCTGCGGCTGCCGCCGAAGACGACTTTGATGCCTCGGCAGCGGTCAGCCCATGGCCCAGCACCCGCGAGATCACGGCAACGGTGGCATGGATGGACAACGAGCCTCTGGTGCCTGGCCGTGTCTACTGGGCGCTGCACGGCCACCGCTGGGTCAAGGCCAAGGCACGCCGTCTGGTGCATCGCCTCAACATCAATACGCTCGGTGAAGAACAATCCCAACAGCTGGAAGCCAACGCCATCGGCCAGGTGGAGCTGGTGCTGCAGGAAGCCATCCCCGCAGCGCCCTTCACACAGGCTCGCCAGCTGGGCGCCATGATTTTGGTGGACACGGCCAGCAACGCAACTGCAGGTGCTGTGCTGGTGCATTGAGCCCTGCAAACGCACTACGGCCGCACGTCGATCTGAGCTGCAAACCAGATCACCGTGCGGCCTTATCCAGCCTGGCACTGGCGCCAAGCGGGAAAAAACCTAGAATCACAGGGTTTACCAATCCCACCCTACAAGAAGAATCCCAATGACTCACGTCGTTACCGAAAATTGCATCAAGTGCAAATACACCGATTGCGTGGATGTTTGTCCCGTGGACTGCTTCCGTGAAGGCCCTAACTTCCTGGTCATCGATCCCGATGAATGCATTGACTGCGCAGTCTGCATTCCCGAATGCCCAGCGAATGCCATCTTTGCCGAAGAAGATGTGCCAGCTGATCAGTTGGCCTTCATCAAGCTGAACGTCGACCTCTCCCAGATCAAGACCTGGAAGAGCATCACCAAGCGCAAGGCTGCGCTGCCTGATGCCGACGAGTGGAATGGCAAGCCAAATAAAGTGGATTTGCTCGAGCGCTAAGCCGTTCAGGGTGCCGTCTGCGCTACGCTCGACAGCATGAGCCTGTCCAACGCATCCTCTTCCCAACAACCCGCCGTGGAAACCGACGCCCTCATCATTGGCGCAGGTCCGGCGGGTTTGTTTCAGGCCTTTCAGCTAGGTCTGCAGGGCATTCCCGCCCATCTGATTGATGCCCTGCCCCATGTCGGCGGCCAGTGCAGCCAGCTCTACGGTCACAAGCCCATCTACGACGTGCCCGGCATCCCGGTCTGCACAGGGCTAGAACTGGTGCAACTGCTGGAAAAGCAGATTGAGCCGATGAAAGTACCTCGCCACCTTGGTCAGCAGGTTCAGACCCTGCAAGCCATGGAGGACGGACGCTGGCAGGTCTCAAGCTCTGCTGGCACTGTGTTTCACGCCCGCACCGTCTTTATCGCCGCAGGCGTGGGTGCTTTTGTGCCCAAGGCATTGAAGGTTGCAGGCATAGAGCTGCTGACAATGGGCCAGTTGCACTACCACCCGCTGCAACTGGATATGGCGGCTGGCCACAATGTGCTGGTCTATGGCGGTGATGAGGAAGCGGTTAACGCCGCCATCAGCTGTGCAGCAGCTGCCGCAAAAACCCAACTCATGCACCGCCGCGACAGCTTCAATGCCGAGCATGCGCAACTGGCTCAGTTGCAGCAACTGCGCGAATCCGGCGCCATCGATGTGCTGATTGGTCAGATCACCGACATTCAACAAGAAAGCGGCCAGCTCAATGCCGTGCAATGGATGGATGGCGAGGGCAATGAGCAGTCTCTGGCCATCGAGCAATTGCTAATTTTTCAGGGCATCTCCCCCAAGCTAGGCCCAGTAACAGACTGGGGGCTGGCACTGGAGCGCAAGCAACTCTTGGTAGACCCCGCCACGCTGACCACCAGCGCCCAAGGCATTTATGCCATTGGCGACATCGTCAGCTACCCCGGCAAGAAACGACTGATTCTCTGCGCCTTCCACGAAGCCACCATGGCTGCGTTTGCCGCTGCTGAGTACCTGCAAGGCAGCAAGCCATTGCTGGAATACACAACCACCAGCGCCCGTCTGCACGCCATTCTGGGCGTCGCTCACTAGATCTACGGCCTGTTCAGGCCCATCTCTGCCTGCGCGCCGCAGGCATAAAAAAACCGCTACCCCATCTGCATGGGATAGCGGTATCAATCACGACGGGGCTATCTGACCCCACCGCGCGCACTTCGTTGAGACCCGCCAACACCTCTTTTGAGGCTCAACCGTCAACCTTCGGTTGCCTGGATGGTGTCAGCGGCTCTTATTCAAATCAATGGCCGTGAGCAGGCTTGGCTTGGATGACCGGCACTTCCTTGCCTTCCTTGTCAAACACCTTGCCGCCTTCAACACGGTCACCATCGGCCAGAGCTTCAAGCACGTGCTGGCTCAGAACGCGGCCATAGCCAGCTTCAAACACAGAAGGCTGATCGGAATTGCCTTGCTTGAAGTGGTTGTAGACCAGATTCAGAGTCACGGCAACCAGAGCTGTCGCACTGATACCGGAGTGGAAAATCGTAGCAAACCAGTCAGGAAACTGGTCGTAGAACTTGGGAGCGACCACAGGCAGCAGGCCTGCACTCACCGAAGTGGCAACAATAATCAGATTCATATTGTTGTTGTACTCCACCTTGGCCAGAGTACGAATACCACTGGCAGCCACGGTGCCGAACAGCACCAGGCCCGCGCCACCCAGCACGGACGGAGGCACGCAAGCCACGATACGGCCCATGACGGGCAGCACGCCAAACACGATCAGGATCAGGCCAGAGAACGCCACCACAAAGCGGCTCTTGACACCAGTCACAGCAACCAGACCCACGTTTTGGGCAAATGCGCTTTGGGTAAAGCCGCCAAAGATAGGCGCAACGATGCTGGAAAGCATGTCAGCGCGCAGACCATCACCCAGGCGGCGACCATCCACAGGGCTGTCCACGATTTCGCCCACAGCCAGGACGTCAGCCGAGGTTTCCACCAGGATCACCAGAATCACGATGAACATGGAGATGGTGGCTGCCATATCAAAAGTAGGCCAGCCAAAGTGCAGCGGTGTGGGCACGGCAAAGATGGGGCCGCTGAGGACTTGCGAGAAATCAGCCTTACCGACGAACACGGCAGTCACCGTACCCACCACAATCGCCATCAGAATGGACAGGCGCGACAGCATGGCATTGCCCAGCTTGCTGAATAGCAGAACCATGAACAGGGACAGGCCAGCCAGACCGATATTGCCCATGCTGCCGTAATCAGCAGATTTGGCATTGCCGCCCATGGCCCAGTGCGCAGCCACAGGCATCAGCGACATGCCGATCACCGTAATCACGCAGCCATTGACCAGTGGCGGGAAGAATTTAGTGATGCGCGAGAAAACCGGCGCAATGATCAAGCCCAGTACCGAGGCGTACATGACAGCCCCCAGCACGCCTTGCATACCGCCACCGGTATGCAAAATGCTGACCATGGTGGCAACGCCCGCGAATGAGACGCCTTGCACCAGAGGCAAACGACAACCAAAGAAAGGCAGGCCCAAGGTTTGCAACAGCGTTGCAACCCCGCCCATGAACAGGCAAGCAGTCACCAGCAGACCGGCATCAGCTGCGGACATGCCAGCAGCTTCAGCAACAATCAAAGGCACAGCCACAATGCCGCCATACATCGTCAACACATGTTGCAAGCCATACATGAGGTTGGCTGCAAAGCCTAAGTTCTCATCCTCGGGCCGCTGGGCACCCGAACTCTGGGGCACTCCGGTCTGATCGCTCATCTCTGTCTCCTAATTTGTCCAACGTACTAAGGCTCTGGAGGCCTTTTGCTCTATTTATTCGATTTGCAACACACTCAAAAGCTGCGATTTTTTGATGCGCAGCCTCGTGACTTGTATCGCTGCCTGCCGTTCTTCTAAGTGAGAACGATCTGGCGCATGCGAAGAGCAAACAACTCTTTCATTCACCTAAGCTAGTCCATCAATCTCCTTCGATTGCGCAATGTCCGTCAGGCGAACTATTCCATTACGCAATCAAAGCCATACCCAACAGGGCATGAGTTGAGAATGTACGTCGGCAGAATGCAGAAATTGTCTACAGTTTTGTATACAAAGTGCTGACCATAACCTTTCCAAAGTGGAAAAGCGAACTAAATACTTACATTGCCACTCTGGTTAAGAGTGACTGGAGCCGCCCCTGCAGCCCAAAAACGTGCAAGACATAGCGTCCAGGCAAAGGCAAAAGAGAAATCAATCGTCCTCAGCCTGAGCAATTCCGGGGAACAGCACATCCGTAAAGCCAAATTGACTGAAATCCCGCATCCGCATGGGGTAGAGCTTGCCCCACAGATGATCGCACTCGTGCTGAACCACTCGCGCATGAAAGCCCTCCACCGTCCGGTCTATGGGATCACCATAGATATCAAAGCCCGTATAACGCACAGTATTCCAGCGCGGCACCATGCCTCGCATCCCTGGCACAGAAAGGCAGCCCTCCCAATCCAGCAGCTCCTGCTCACCCATAGGCGTGATGACAGGGTTGATCAACACTGTGATAGGTACGATAGGTGCGTCGGGATAACGAGGATTGAGTTGCCCCGAACCAAACACCACGACTTGCAGACCGACACCAATCTGAGGAGCAGCCAGACCAGCTCCGTTGGCGGCATGCATGGTGTCCAGCAAGTCCTTAAGAAGCAGGTGCAAAGCATCCGTATCAAATTCGGTAACAGGCTTGGCAACCTGCAGCAGGCGGGGGTCACCCATTTTCAAAATTGTGCGAACTGTCATATCAGAACCATGCGCAGCAGCCTTTGAGCCACCGCTTTCGTGCTCCATATCCAAAAAGCAAAGAGCTACATTGCTGTAGCGAACATTCAAAAGCATAGCGCCAGCCCCACACAGCATCTTCGATGTAGGCATTTATGAGCCCAAGCGTAGAGAATTTGGTGAAATTCTGGCGAACTTCCTGCGAGCCTCTTTTTCCGTCCTATAATCTAGGTCTTCTTCCTCAATAGCTCAGTTGGTAGAGCGCCGGACTGTTAATCCGTAGGTCCCTGGTTCGAGCCCAGGTTGAGGAGCCAAGAATTTCAATGCTTTGATCACTTCAAAGCATTAGCCAACATTTTCCTCAATAGCTCAGTTGGTAGAGCGCCGGACTGTTAATCCGTAGGTCCCTGGTTCGAGCCCAGGTTGAGGAGCCAAAATTTAATTGCCTTGCAATCGCTCAAGGCAAGTCTCAAAGACATCTTCCTCAATAGCTCAGTTGGTAGAGCGCCGGACTGTTAATCCGTAGGTCCCTGGTTCGAGCCCAGGTTGAGGAGCCAAAATTTAATTGCCTTGCAATCGCTCAAGGCAAGTCTCAAAGACATCTTCCTCAATAGCTCAGTTGGTAGAGCGCCGGACTGTTAATCCGTAGGTCCCTGGTTCGAGCCCAGGTTGAGGAGCCAAAATTTAATTGCCTTGCAATCGCTCAAGGCAAGTCTCAAAGACATCTTCCTCAATAGCTCAGTTGGTAGAGCGCCGGACTGTTAATCCGTAGGTCCCTGGTTCGAGCCCAGGTTGAGGAGCCACAATAAAAAGCCTGTATGTTCACACATACAGGCTTTTCTTTTTGACACCATCACGCTGCGCGAACCACGCCACTGACCGGCGCTGCATCGACAGCAACAGCCTTTTGCACTGCACGTGTCGGATAGGCATAGTGATGCGGCACAGCAGGAGCATGCTGATCCCCCTGCTCCCAGGCGTGCAGCTCTTCTTCAAGCCTTGCCGCTCGCTCGGCATACATCTGCGCAGATGACTGGTAATGCTCTGCCGCAATCGTGTGCTCCAGCATGGCCATGCGCGCCTCTTGCAGGTAGGCACGTGTACGGCGGATATAGCGCGGCTCGGAGCGCCCAAAGCCAAAAATCTTGCCGAGAAACATGTCGACCTCCTTTACCAATGATTAAGTGCGTCTATCGCACTCATTCACCAAGCACCACTGCTAGCGTAATGAGTCCAGGCTTTAGCACCTGTCCCACTCCAAGAGTTCCCCTCGTAGGATGGCTGCCCGCCCACACCACCCTGCGCAAAGCACCTTTATGGCTCAAAATTCTGCATCAGCACCATATAAAGTATGTATGTTTACACCCGCGCACCTTTGTAACAATTCAATTCATGGCAAGTGCCCGCGAAATTGCGAAAGCATATGCCGCGCCTCAGCAAGCTCTAGATCTTCAAATGCATCCAGCACAGCCCGCGCTTGATCTTGCCACGAGGCCCCGCCTGAAGACTGAATCAATTGCTCAAGCAGCGCCCGGACACCAAAGTCGCCATGATCAACCAACGGAATCAAATGTTCAAGCAGCGCCAGAGAGTCAGCACCCGCCACTACGCCATCCGCAATCTTTTCAGGATTCTCAAGCTGGTGCAGTGCCCCGCAAACCTGAGCAAGACATTCGTGTACAAGCAGCAGGAACTGATCAGCCAGATTTCACACTACATTCCCATTGCCATCATGCCCCGCACGCTTTATGACATTGGCGACCGCACATAGTTGCACCGCATCCAGATAACCGGCACTGCTTTTGATTTGCTGAACCAGCTCCGCAAGCTCTTGTCAGCGATGCCCTGAGAGTAATTACTCAAACTACCCAGGCAAGGGGTCAAGTCACTCAAAAAACCACGCCGCAACCATGCCTTGCGTTGCGGCGAAGATGGCAAGCGCGGAAACATTTGCGCTGCGAAAGTGCCAGCAACATCCCTCCCCTTTACCACCGAACTCTCCTGCACACTCTCTTTGCAAGCACTACAAATCCTCAGCAAAGTACTGTAGTGAATCGACCAAAGTTTGAGAGACGTAATTCCGTGAGGCTAGCGGCTATCTAGAAAAAGCTGGCCGATTCAGAATTTGTTTCGTCGCGGCGTTGTTGCATAAACAGCTGCCATCCACAGATAGGCTTGCAAGATGAGTGAGTTGCTTCGTTCCAACTCCCACTACCGACCACAAACTGAAAGAACTACAACGCTGCACTCAAAGCTCGCGGCCCATTGACCGTCTGGCTCAATAAGGACATACAGTGGTTTGCCGCTGCCAGCGGCAAACGCGGGCGCAGCCCGAAGTTCTCGGATACGGCCATTCAGTTTTGTCTGACAATCAAGAATTTGTTCGGTCTGGCGCTGCGTCAGACGATGTGCTTTGTTGAATCCCTTGTGAATTTGTCAGGGCTGCATTGGCCAGCACCTAACTTCAGCACCGTCTGCCGTCGCTAGCGCAGCCTGCAAATTCATGTGCCGTATCGCTCTAGCCAGGCAGGGCTGCGTTTATTCGTGGGCTCTACGGGCATTAAGTTCCTGGGTGAAGGCGAGTGGAAATGCAAAAAATACAGCCCTGAGCGCCGCCGCCAGTGGCGCAAATGCATATCGACATTGATGCGCACACGCGGCAGATACGTGCGATTTGCGTAACCAGCAATGAGGTAACGGACACAGCTGTCGTGGCGAATCTAATGGAACAAATTCCTCACAACGAAGACGTACTCAGTCTGACTGGTAATGACGCCTATGAAACCCAGTCGGTCTATGAAGCGGCTATGCAAGGAGGCACCACTCCCATCATTCCTCCGAGAAAGAATGCCCAGGTACGCAATGCGGCTGTCGCCGCATGTCGGCGTTTGCGCCGAAGGATATGGAAAGGGAACGGTTACCACCAACGCAGCTTGGCGGAGACCAAAAGAACTGCATCAAACGACTGGGTGAGCGGGTCATTTCCAGAACCTTCGAGCGCTAGGTCAACGAACTGCACATCCGTGCCGCCATCCTTAATCGATTCACCGAACTAGGCTGTCCTCATACGGTCGCTGTGGCATAGCTGCGTCTGGGGTCTGGGGTAACTCAACCTCAATCGGATTTATGCAACAGCGCCGAGCCGCAGTGAAGGCTGTTTCAGCAAATCAAGCATGCGCCTGACTATTTGAGCAAGCCCTCTTGTCGTGAGCTGCACGAAGGCCGCCTGTTTATTGGCCGGTTAAAGCAAAAATAACCTTTCTCACGACAAATCCATTCTCAAAAATAATGCAGCCTCCATATTGCCCAAGCACCTTCACAAAATTACTTGCCTTGCAGGTACTTCACAACGCCATTAGCAATATGCACACCCGATGACATGCATGCGGTCAGCAGATAACCACCTGTAGGAGCCTCCCAGTCCAGCATTTCCCCAGCGCAGAACACCCCAGGAAGCGCCGTGCACATGCCATGCTCATCCAGCGCTTCAAGGCGCACGCCGCCCGCAGTACTAATGGCTTCATCAATAGGGCGCGGCGCAATCACCGTCAAAGGCACAGCCTTGATCGTTGCAGCCAAGCGTGCCGAATCAGCCATGCCATCTTTACCAAGAACTTCATACAGAAGACCTGCCTTGATGCCATCCAGACCCAAGCGGCCTTTGAGGTGGCTGCTGAGACTGCGCGAACCGCGTGGGTGCATGACTTCTTGCAGCACACGCTCGGCGCTAAATTGCGGCAGCAAATCCAGCTCGAACGCCGCATGACCCTGGCGAGCAATACAGTCCCGCAACATGGCCGAAACAGCATAAATCAGGCTTCCTTCCACCCCCGTTTGCGTCGCCACAAACTCGCCCTGACGCGCAAAACTGACACCTTGATCATCGGTGAACCGCAGAACCACAGGCTTGAAAGGCTGACCGGCAAAGCGCTGGGCGAATATGTCGCTCCAGCCTGCTACGCGCCCCTGCGCCCCACCCACATCAAAGCCACAGTTAGCCGCTTGCAGCGGCGCAAGATCTACACCCTTGCCTTCAAGCAACGGAGCCCACGCGCCATCAGAGCCCAGACGAGCCCAACTGGCACCGCCAGTTGCCAGCACAAAAGCCCTGCAGTCCACCTTGACCTTTGCATCTTCCGTCTGCAGCACAGGCTTTCCATCTGCATCCCAGCCCAGCCAGCGGTGGCGCATATGAAATTTCACCCCTTGGGCTTTCATGCGCACCAACCAGGCGCGCAGCAATGGCGCGGCCTTCATATCTGCAGGAAAGACTCGGCCCGACGTACCCACAAAAGTATCAAAGCCCAAGCTTTTAGCCCAGGCTTTCAATTCTTCTGCACCCCAATGCTGCAACCAGGGCGTCAACTCCGCAGTACGAGAGCTATAACGGGTGACAAAACTCGCGAATTCCTCGGAATGCGTGAGATTGAGCCCCCCCTTGCCAGCCATGAGGAACTTGCGCGCGGCCGAGGCCTTGCTCTCAAACACTCGGACAGACAAACCAGCCTGTGCCAGCTGCTCAGCCACCATCAGCCCAGCGGGCCCTGCTCCCACCACAGCCACATCACAGACCACTTCAGAATCGGCCACCAACGGCTCCGAGAGACTCATACTTCTATTACCTAATTCAACAGGCAGCCAACGGACTACCAAAGGCTGCGCAGAATACCACCGCAGGCATTTCTGCGATAAGACAGGCACTATTAACGTCATAGCTGTAAACAACCGCCACACAATGCAGCGGGAGATGAGTTTCTGTCACAATCAAGTCACTAGGCGGGTACACCGTCGATCTTTTTTTGATTCAAGAAAATCCAGGACTACAAATGGCTAGCGAATTGATCAAGCACATCACTGATGCAAGCTTTGAATCTGACGTACTGCAACCCGGCACTACCGTGCTGGTGGATTACTGGGCTGAATGGTGCGGCCCGTGCAAGATGATTGCCCCCATCCTGGACGATGTGGCCGAAAGCTACAAAGGCAAGGTGCTGATCGCCAAGATGAACGTGGACGAAAACCGTGAAATTCCTGCCAAGTTTGGCATTCGCGGCATCCCCACACTGATGTTGTTCAAAGATGGCCAGTTGGCCGCCACCAAGGTAGGCGCTTTGAACAAGACTCAGCTGACGGCTTTCCTCGACCAGCACATCTGATGTGTTCAGAAAACAGGGCTTCATTTGAGGCCCTGTTTGTTTTTGTGCTTAGCCCGCTTACATCTGCAGATCGCCCAACGCAGGCAGCAGATGACAAGCACCAAATAAATAGCTTGCAAGCTGCGCCGCTTTTCCTGTCATAATGGTTAAACCGCCGGCCACCGCATGGGGCCGCGCTGGATTTTTCTTCAGGCAAGCCTGCCCACTTTCACAGTGTTTCGTTAGGCTCTACGCCTCCCCCCTGGTTATTCTCACTCCACGCTTGGAGTCATTTCATGCACCTTAATGAACTCAAGGCACTGCACGTGTCTGAAGTCTTGAAACAGGCCGAAGCGCTTGAGATCGAAAACGTCGGTCGCATGCGCAAGCAAGAACTGATGTTCGCCATCATCAAAAAACGCGCCAAAGCGGGCGAACAAGTTTTTGCCGACGGCGTGCTCGAAATTTTGCCCGATGGCTTTGGCTTCCTGCGTAGCCCCGATACGAGCTACACCGCCAGCACGGACGATATCTATATATCCCCTAGCCAGGTGCGCCGCTTCAATCTGCACACCGGCGACATGATCGAAGGCGAAGTGCGCATCCCCAAGGATGGCGAGCGCTACTTTGCCCTTACCAAGCTCGACAAGGTCAACGGCAACCCCCCCGAACAAAACAAGCACAAGGTGCTGTTTGAAAACCTGACCCCTCTGTTCCCCAAGGAGCAGTTGCGCCTTGAACGCGACATCAAGGGCGAAGAAAACATCACCGGCCGCATCATTGACATCATTGCTCCCATTGGCCGTGGCCAGCGCGCACTGATTGTTGCCCCTCCAAAGAGCGGCAAGACCATGATGATGCAGAGCATTGCTCACGCCATCACGTCCAACTACCCCGATGTGCACGTGATGGTGCTGCTGGTAGACGAGCGCCCTGAAGAAGTGACGGAAATGCAGCGCTCGGTCAAGGGCGAAATCATTGCCTCCACTTTCGACGAGCCCGCCACACGTCACGTTCACGTGGCAGAAATGGTTGTCGAGCGCGCCAAGCGTCTGGTGGAGCTGGGCAAGGATGTGGTCATTTTGCTGGACTCCATCACCCGCCTGGCCCGCGCCTACAACAACGTCGTGCCTTCGTCGGGCAAGGTGTTGTCGGGTGGTGTGGACTCTAACGCTTTGCAGCGTCCCAAGCGCTTCTTCGGCGCGGCCCGCAAGGTGGAAGAAGGTGGTTCTCTGACTATCATCGCCACAGCACTGGTCGATACCGGCAGCCGCATGGACGAAGTGATCTTTGAAGAATTCAAGGGCACGGGCAACAGCGAACTGCACCTGAACCGCCGCTTGTACGAAAAGCGCGTGTTCCCTGCCATCGAACTCAACAAGAGTGGCACACGCCGTGAAGAGTTGCTGCTGGCTCCCGAGATTCTGCAAAAGACGCGTATCTTGCGTCAGTTCATGTATAACATGGATGAGATCGAATCCATGGAGCTGATGATCAAGAACATGAAGGCGACGAAGAACAACGTCGAATTCTTCGACATGATGCGTCGCGGCGGTTAATAAATTGCCGCATACGGGCTTTAGCCTTTATTAAACTCATCAAGCCCGCCACGTTATAATGGTGGGCTTTTTCTATTGCGGAAAGTACGCTTGATTAACCACTGCTACAAGGGTTGTAGCAGGTCAGGCACGGCTACCGCACTTGACCAAAGGAAGATCATGAAAGAAGGCATTCACCCTAACTACCGCGAAGTTCTGTTCGTGGACATGTCCAACGGCTTCAAGTTTGTGACCCGTTCGTGCGTGAACACCAAGGAAACAGAAAACTTCGAAGGCAAGGAATACCCCCTGTTCAAGCTGGACACGACTTCTGAGTCGCACCCCTTCTACACTGGCACACAAAAGTCGGTGGACAACATGGGTGGCCGCGTGGAGAAGTTCCGCAACCGCTTCGGCAAGAAGTAATTTTTACTTTTTCGCTGACAAAGGCAGCTCGGGCAACCGCGCTGCCTTTTCTTTTGAGGCCTGCTCCGCAACGTCCTCAACGCTCCTATCATCGCAGCACCCTGCGCTTTATTTTCAAGCGCTACCGCCTGATCTGGCCGTGCAATTTTGTACCGCCGCTACCGGATTGATTGTGTGAACCAGCCCACACCCGCCATCGTTGCCCAGAGCGCTGTGCGCCGCCTGCCGCGCTGGGCATTGCTTTTGCTGTGCCTGGCCTACGTCATTCCCGGCTTTGTCATGCGCGGCCCCTGGCGCTCCAACGACATGGAGGCCTTTGGCTTCATGCGAGAGCTGGCTCTGGGCCACACCAGCTGGTTAGCGCCAAAGCTCTCCGGCCTTTCCCCCAGCATGGATGGACTACTGCCCTACTGGCTGGGAGCCCTTTCGCTGCAAGGCTTTGGGTGGCTGATGGGCCATGAACTGGCCACACGCCTGCCCTTTATTGCGCTACTGATTCTCACGCTGGGCGCTACCTGGTGGGGTGCCTACTACCTGGCCCGTACCCCTGGCGCACAGCCCGTTGCTTTTGCTTTTGGCGGCGAAGCACAGCTGATTGACTACTCCCGAGCCATGGCCGATGCGGCCTTGCTGGCACTAGTCGCCACCCTGGGGCTGGCCCAGCCATCCCATGAAGCGACCAGCTACGTCACCCAGCTGGGCTGCACGGCACTGGTATTTTTTGCAGCGGCCGCCATGGCCTACCACCCCAACAAATCTGCCGTAGCACTTCTCGTCGGCCTGCTGGGTTTGGCCCTAAGCGGCGCGCCCACCATAGCCGTACTGTTTGGTCTGGGCGGCAGTCTGATTGCCTTCACGCAGCACAGCTGGGGCGATAACCCCGGCCGCGCCCATCGTCAGGCCCGCATCTGGGCTGCGGCATGGCTGGCGGCTACGGTTCTGGCTGCCATGCTGACCACCGCACTTGACCAGTGGGTCTGGCATCTGGTGGATTCCGTCAACGACCTGAGCGGACTGCTGCAGCTGCTGCTGTGGTTCTGCTGGCCTTCGTGGCCGCTGGCTTTGTGGACACTCTGGGTATGGCGCCGTCAGATTTCGTCGCCTCGCAAAAACGCTCATCTGTCCATTGCCCTGTTGTTTGCAGCAGTGCCCATCGCCGCCTGCCTGAGCAGCACACCCGCAGACCGCGCCCTGCTGCTGGGCCTGCCTGCCATTGCCACGCTGGCCGCCTTTGCACTACCCACCTTACGCCGCAGCATCAGCGCGTTGATCGACTGGTTTACGCTGCTGTTTTTCACCGTCTCAGCCATCGCCATCTGGGTGGTCTGGCTGGCATTTCAGACAGGGTATCCGCCAAAAATCGCCGCCAATATTGCGCGTCTAGCTCCTCAATTTGAAGCAAGCATTTCCTGGATTTCGGTTCTGATTGCACTGATAGCCACAGCAAGCTGGTTTGCTCTGGTGGTCTGGCGCACCTCACGCAATCGAGCCGCCATCTGGAAGAGTCTGGTTTTGCCCGCAGGCGGTGCCACGCTAAGCTGGGTTTTGCTGTCCACACTCTGGATCGCACCACTGGACCATGCGCGCAGCTATGAATTTCAGATGTCTCAGCTGGCCGATGAGATGCAAAAAGCGCAGGCTACCGGCTGCGTGCTGACTTATGGTCTGGGTCGCTCGCAAATAGCAGCCGTGCGTTACTACACCCATGTAGATACCGCCCTGCTGCGACACAACCCAACCGCCCCATGCAACTGGGCGCTGGTCGATGCCGACCGCTGGGCGGGCGACCACAATATCAAGCTACGTCAGGGCTGGAATGAAGTGAGCCGCATCACCCGCCTAAGCGGCCGCAAGGAAGTGCTGATTCTGCTCAAGCGCACAGATTCCGCAGCTGCGCAATGAAGGGCGAGCTGCAACACATAGGCCGCCACGCAGGTACGGTGCTGGCAGGCCAGCTGGCCGTCATGGCCTTTGGCACCACCGACACCATTGTGGCCAGCCGCTATTCCGACGATGCGCTGGCCGCCCTGTCCGTAGGCTCAGCCATTTTCGTCAGCGTCTATGCCTCGCTGATGGGCATTTTTCAGGCCCTGCTGCCGCTGTGGGCAGAGCAACGCGGCGCGGGCCAACCGCTGGCTATTGGCCGGTCGCTGCGGCAGTCCATGTACCTGTGCATGCTGGCATGTCTGCTTGGCATGGCCGTGCTGCTCATGCCCGATGCGCTACTGCGCTGGACCGATGTGCCAGACGCGCTTCAGCACGAAGTCAAACGCTATCTGGCCGTGCTGGCTTGGGGATTACCACCTGCGCTGCTGTTTCGCATTTACAGCGCACTGAATCAGGCGCTGGGCCACCCAAAGCTGGTCACCTGGCTGCAACTGCTTTCGCTGCTGATCAAGATACCGCTGTCCATCTGGTTCACGTTTGGCGGTCTGGGCCTGCAGCCCATGGGCGCTGTGGGCTGCGCACTGGCAACGCTGCTGGTCAACTACACCATGTTTGCCATCGCCCTGTGGCTGGTGCGCGTGCAGGATTTTTATGAGCCACTGGCGCTCTGGGCCAAGCTGGAGTCGCCGGACTGGAAACAGCTGGGGTATTTCTGCCGCTTGGGCGTACCCGCCGGGCTGGCCATTTTGGTGGAAGTGACCTCCTTCACGCTGATGGCCCTGTATGTGGCGCGCCAGGGCTCGCTCTCATCGGCCAGCCACCAGATTGCGGCCAATCTGGCCGCAATCCTCTACATGGTGCCGCTGTCGCTGGCCATTGCCACCAGTGCCCGCGTCAGCTACTGGCGCGGCGCGGGTGATGAAGTGCAGGCGCGCAGCCTGATTCAACAGTGTTTCAAGCTCTCAGCACTTATTGGTATTGCGCTAGCAGCTACGCTTTTAATAGCTCGCGACTTGATTGTGGACATTTACACAGACTCCCCCAAGGTGATGGCTCTCGCCTCATGGTTGCTGTTTTCTGTGGCCGCCTACCATGTAGCCGACTGTGTGCAAACCTACTGCATCTTTGTGCTGCGCTGCTACCGCGTGACCGTGGCTCCGCTGCTCATTTACTGCGTGCTGCTCTGGGGCGGCGGCCTGGGCATGGGCTACTGGCTGACCTACGAATGGCAAGCCGGCCCCACCTGGCAAAACTGGCAGGCCACGCCCATGCTGTTCTGGGCATGCAGCGCGGCAGCTTTGTTAGTGACCGCCATTGCTTTCAGCAGCATTTTGTTCAAAGTGATTCGCACCTCTGAATCAGTCCAGCCCGCCCAGCAAAAAAACTAGGCACTGGACCTGAGCACTGAACCCGACCTTCGCTGCTCTTATCGCGAGAGCAGCGAGGCCGTCGAATCCACACCGCTGACGCGCACCCTCGCCACCGGGAAGGTCACAGAAAATTCCGAGCCCTTGCCCATCGTGCTGGCAATGTGAAGCTTGGCGCCATGCCGCTGCAGCACATGCTTGACGATGGCCAGCCCCAGCCCCGTGCCGCCGGTATCACGGGAACGGCTGCGGTCTACGCGGTAAAAGCGCTCCGTCAGGCGTGAGACATGCTTCTCGTCAATGCCCGGGCCTGAGTCCTTGACGGAAAAGCGGGCCGTTCCATCACCCAGAATCTGCCAGCTCACATCAATCTGCCCACCCGCCGGGGTGTAGCGCATGGCATTGGCCAGCAAATTGGAAAACGCGCTGTGCAGCTCTGCACTGGCACCGGCAATTTCACCGGCATGCTTGAGCGCTTCTTCATCGGGAAAATTCAGTACATGAGGCCTGACCTGCTTACGCGTCAGGGCGCTAGACAGGCCGCGCGCCTCGTTCTCACAACGGGTGAGCAAGTTCGCCACCGACACCCAGTCGTTATTGCTGGGCAGAGGACTACCTTCCAGACGTGAGAGCGTGAGCAGATCTTCGACCAGATGTCGCATACGCTCGGCCTGCTGGGCCATCAGCTCCAGATAGCGGTTGCGCTCATCATCTTCTAATGGCAGGTTTTGCAGCGTTTCGACAAAACCAGCCAGAACCGTGAGCGGCGTGCGAATTTCATGCGAGACATTGGCCACAAAGTCGCGGCGCATGGCCTCAGCCTGCTCTAGCGCCGTGACATCGCGCGCCAGCAGCAGCTTGCGGCCTTCGCCATAGCCATACAGCTGCACAGAAAGGCGCACAGGCCGCGAAGGCGTACTTTCTCGCCCCTGCATGACCAAGTCATGCGTAAAGTCATGCGCAGCAAAGTAAGCGCTGAACTGAGGATCTCGCACCAAGTTGCCAATGCTTTGCAGCACATCGCGCTTGGCATCAAAGCCAAATTGCTTGGCCGATATCTGGTTGCACCACTCAATACGGCCCTGCTCATCCAGCAACACCACGCCGTTGGGGCTGGCCTGCAGAGCAGACAAAATATCATTCAGGCGCTGATCGCCCTGATGCACCTGCTGCTCGCCCTGGCGAATCCAGCGGCGCATGCGCACCCCGGCCTCGCCCCAGATGCCAGACAGATCAGGTGCAGCTCCCAGCTCTGACTGACGCAGCCAGCGCAGCAGCCGCGCGCCATTCCAGCTATCAACCAGCCACCAGACCCAGCCACCCAGCAAGAAGCCAGCCAGCACCACGATCACCTGCTGGACCGGTGTCGCTTCCGGGTGAATGAGGTAGATCCAAACCAGCCAGAGCACAAGGCCTGCGGCGATCTGAGAGGCCAAGAATCGAAAAGCACGCCAGCCCATATTTGCTCTTTGTTGTGATGGTCAGCCAAGGTTCGGAAAAACGCCTTCAGCCCAGAGCCTGCGCGCTGAACCGGTAGCCCGCACCGCGCACGGTTTCAATCAGCGCACCGGCCACGCCCAGCGATTCACGCAGGCGTTTGACGTGCACATCTACCGTACGCTCTTCAATAAAGACATGATCGCCCCAGACCTTGTCCAGCAGCTGGGCACGGCTGTGCACGCGCTCGGGGTGCTTCATCAGGTAATTGAGCAGCTTGAACTCTGTAGGGCCGATTTTGAGCAAATCGCCCTGCCAGCTTACGCGGTGGGCCGCTGCGTCCAGCATCAGCTCACCCATGCTGACCTTGTCCTGCACCTGCTCGGGGGCGCGGCGGCGCAGCACGGCGCGAATGCGGGCCAGTAGCTCCTGCGTGGAAAAAGGCTTGGTGATGTAGTCATCCGCACCGGCATCCAGGCCGGCCACCTTGTCGGGCTCATCGCCACGCGCAGTCAGCATCAGAATGGGCACGCCCTTGGTGCGGCTGTCGGCACGCCATTTGCGCGCCAGAGACAGGCCACTGGCGCCGGGCAGCATCCAGTCCAGCAAGATCACATCGGGCAGCACGGCATCCAGCTCGCGCTGCGCCGAAACACCGTCTTCCGCCCACACGGGCTGGAAGCCGTTATGCCTCAGATTGACTGCAATCAACTCTGCAATCGCAGGTTCGTCCTCAACGATGAGAACCATAGGCATCTTCTTCATCCCTCAGTTGCCTCCTGCTTACAGCACTGCCGATTCGATTTCGGCCATGGTCTGGTGGCGCACATCCTTGCCTTCGACCAGATAGATGATCAGCTCGGCCACGTTTTTGGAATGATCGCCAATACGCTCGATGGCCTTGGCCAGGAAGAGCAGATCGAGACTGGCAGAGATGGTGCGCGGATCTTCCATCATGTAGGTGATGAGCTTGCGCACAAAGCCATCAAACTCTTCATCGATCAGATCGTCCTCTTTCAAGATCGCTACCGCAGCCTTGGTGTCCAGGCGGGCAAAAGCATCCAGTGTCTTACGCAACAGCTCTGACGCCATCTGGGCCGCCATACGCAGCTCTCCGCTAGGCAGGGAACGCGCTGCGCCGCTTTCAATGATGGACTTGACCATACGGGCCATCTTGCAGGCCTCGTCGCCCATGCGCTCCAGATTGGCCGTGGCCTTGGAGAAAGCGATCAGCAAACGCAAATCCCGCGCCGTAGGCTGGCGGCGGGCGATGATGGAAGACAGCTCATGGTCAATCTCGACTTCCATCCCGTTGACCTGCTGTTCGGTGCTGATGACCTGCTCCACCGTATCGAGGTTGAAGCTAGTCAGCGCATAGACGGCATTGCGGATCTGCGACTCGACCAGACCGCCAAGTTCCATGACGCGGGCCGAGACGCGGTTGAGTTCCGCATCGAACTGGGTGGACAAATGTTTTTCTGTCATTGCTCTAATCCTTCTCAGTTTTTCGAGGTCTTAGCGACCGCTTTCGGCTCTTAACCAAACCGGCCAGTGATGTAGTCTTCTGTTTCTTTGCGCTCGGGCTTGAAGAACATTTTTTCTGTCTCGCCAAACTCCATCAAGTCGCCCAAATACATATAAGCCGTGTAGTCACTGCAGCGTGCGGCCTGCTGCATGTTGTGGGTCACGATGACGACGGTGTAGTCGCTCTTGAGCTCCGCAATCAGCTCTTCAATCTTGGCGGTCGAGATAGGGTCCAATGCCGAACATGGCTCATCGAGCAAAAGTACTTCGGGCTTGATGGCAATGCCACGTGCAATGCACAAGCGCTGCTGCTGACCGCCCGAGAGGCCAGAGCCGCTTTGCTGCAGCTTGTCCTTGACTTCATTCCACAGCGCCGCCTTGCGCAGCGCCCATTCCACGCGGTCGTCCATATCAGAAGAGTTCAGGCTTTCAAACAGCTTCACGCCAAAGGCGATGTTGTCGTAGATGGACATGGGGAACGGCGTGGGCTTCTGAAACACCATGCCAACCTTGGCGCGAATCAGCGCCACATCTTGCTTGCTGGTCAGCAGGTTGTCGCCGTCCAGCAAAATCTGGCCTTCAGCGCGCTGCTCGGGGTACAGCTCGAACATGCGGTTGAAGGTGCGCAGCAAGGTGGACTTGCCACAGCCCGAAGGGCCGATAAAGGCCGTGACCTTTTTCTCGGGAATGTCGAGATTGATGTTTTTGAGCGCGTGGAACTTGCCGTAGTAGAAGTTCAAGTCGCGCACAGCCAGCTTGACGTTGGAAGGAGCAGTGGTTGCAGTCATGATCGTGAACTTTCGAATTATTTTTGGCGAGTGATGTAGCGCGCCAGAATATTGAGACCCAGTACCGCCACGGTGATGAGAAGCACACCGGCCCAAGCCAGTTGCTGCCAGTTCTCATACGGGCTCATCGCAAATTTGAAGATTGTGACCGGCAGACTGGCCATGGGCTTGGTCATGTCGGCATTCCAGAACTGGTTGTTCAGTGCGGTAAACAGCAGCGGTGCGGTCTCACCCGCAATACGGGCCACAGCCAGCAGCACACCGGTAATCACACCGGCCCGTGCGGCACGCAGCGTGACCATGATTATGACTTTCCACTTGGGCGTACCCAGCGCATAAGCCGCTTCACGCAAGCTGGCAGGCACCAGCACCAGCATGTTTTCCGTAGTACGAATGACCACGGGAATCACAATCAGCGCCAGCGCAATCACACCGGCGATGCCAGAGAAGCTCTTGAGGCGTATCACCACCACGGTGTAGACAAACAGGCCGATCACAATCGAGGGAGCCGACAGCAGAATGTCATTCACAAAGCGGGTGGCTCCGGCAAGCCAGCTCTTTTTGTCGTACTCAGCCAGATAGACGCCAGCCATCACGCCAATAGGCGTGCCCACAAACGTGGCCAGCGTCACCATCATCAGAGAACCCCAGATGGCATTGGCAATGCCGCCCTCGTCATTAGGCGGCGGCGTCATCTGCGAGAACAAGGCAAAGCTCAGGCCGCCCACACCCTGGCGCACGGTTTCCCACAGAATCCAGACCAGCCAGAAAACACCAAACAGCATGGCCGCCAAGGACAGGGCCAGCGCCAGCAGGTTCATACGCTTGCGCTTGTCGTACTTGGCCTGGCGCACAGCCGCCAGATCGGCGGCGTTGAGCATTTTTGTGGAGGTCGAGCTCATGAGCGGGCTCCTTCATTCTTCTGCAGGCGATTGAGCAGCAGCTTGGACATGGCCAGCACCACAAAGGTGATGAAGAACAGCACCAGACCCAGATAGATCAGCGATGCCTGGTGCAGGCCTTCGCCCGCTTCCGCAAATTCATTGGCCAGCGCCGAGGTAATGCTGTTGGCCGCCTCGAACACAGAAAGCGAGTTGAGCTGGTTCATGTTGCCGATCACAAAGGTGACGGCCATGGTCTCGCCTAAAGCACGGCCCAGACCCAGCATGACGCCGCCCAGAACACCGGTCTTGGTATAGGGCAACACCACTTTCCAGACCACTTCCCAGGTCGTGGAGCCCAGACCGTAGGCAGACTCCTTGAGCAGCGCGGGCGTGACTTCAAACACATCGCGCATCACCGAGGCGATGAACGGAATGATCATGATCGCCAGAATAATGCCTGCTGACAGAATGCCGATACCCACGGGCGGGCCAGAGACAAAAGCGCCCAGATAGGGCACGCCGGTCAGCAGCGACTGCAGGGGCTGCTGCACATAGGTGGCGAGCACGGGGCCGAACACCATCAGGCCCCACATGCCGTAAACGATGGAAGGCACCGCAGCCAGCAACTCAATGGCCGTACCCAGCGGGCGCTTGAGCCAGGCGGGCGACAGCTCCGTCAGAAACAGGGCAATGCCAAAACTCACAGGCACTGCAATCAAAAGCGCGATGGCAGAAGTGGCCAGCGTGCCGTAAATCATGACCAGACCGCCGTACTGGTCCTGCACGGGGTCCCAGACACTGCTGGTCAGAAAGCCCAGACCATATTGATGAATGGCGGGCCAGGCGCCCACAATCAACGAGCCCATGATGGCCACGAGCAGCACCAGCGTCAAAATCGCTGCGCTGCGCGCCAGGACACCAAACAGGCGATCCGCCAGACGACCCGACATCATCGGTGCTCGTGGCGGTGAGGGAGAGCGTCGCTTGGCGGCATCGGTAGAAGCAGCCAGCGAGCTGGAGGGCGACGTTGTGGACACGTGGGCGCCTTTATTCGCAAAGGTTGAAAGAAGCAGCAAAGGTACCGTCCGGAACGGCACCTTGCCACTCACACATTACTGGGAAACGGCCTTGCCGGAAGTGTCCTTGATATTGCTCCAGGACTTGTAAATCACCGTCTTCACCGCCTCAGGCATGGGCACGTAGTCCAGATCGGCAGCTGTCTTGTCGCCCTGCTTGTAAGTCCACTCAAAGAACTTCAGCGATGTAGCGGCCTGAGCAGGCTTGTCTTGCGACTTGTGCATCAGGATAAAGGTGGCCGATGTGATGGGCCAAGCGTTCTTGCCTGACTGGTTGGTCAGGATTTGATAGAAGCTCTTGGCCCAGTCAGCACCGGCAGCAGCCGCCTTGAAGGTTTCGTCGTCAGGAGAGACATAGACGCCATCCTTGTTCTGCAGCTGCGTGAAGGTCATCTTATTTTGCTTCACATAGGCGTACTCAACGTAGCCGATGGAGTTGGGCAGGCGACCGACGAAAGCAGCAACGCCTTCGTTACCCTTGCCACCCGCACCTGTAGGCCAGTTCACAGCCTTGCCTTCACCTACTTTTTCCTTCCACTCGGCGTTGACCTTGGAGAGGTAGTTGGTGAAACCAAAGGTGGTGCCAGAGCCATCAGCGCGGCGCACAGGGGCGATGGCTGCATCAGGCAGAGCCACACCGGGATTCAGAGCCGTGATGGCGGCATCGTTCCACTTGGTGATCTTGCCCAGGTAGATATCACCCAGCACCTGGCCCGAGAGCTTGAGCTGACCGGGAGCCACGCCCTTGATGTTGACCACAGGCACAATGCCGCCGATCACAGTGGGGAACTGAACCAGACCCTTCTTGGTCAGCTCATCATCTTTCAGGGGCTCATCCGAAGCACCGAAGTCCACGGTCTTGGCTTCGATCTGCTTGACGCCAGCGCTGGAACCCACCGACTGGTAATTAATCTTAACGCCTGTGGCCTTGTGATAGTCAGCAGCCCACTTGGAGTACAGAGGAGCTGGGAAGCTCGCACCAGCGCCAGTGGCTTCCTGGTTCGCTTGGGCCATGCCACCTGCAGACAAAGCACCAGCCACCAGAACGTGAATCAAGGACAACTTCATGAAACGACCTCTTAGGGTTGAAAGATTCGATGGGTGAACTGTAAAAAGCTTTTATGACAGCGTCGTGACACATACATTTCAATACGCCTCCGAGTGAAATAGCGGCCCTGTGCTTCATTTGATCGTCATGCAACCGTCATATTTCATTCGCAAAATTCTGCCCCTACTCTGTGCAAAAGCAGGTGTCAGACAAGCCAGCACCGCCAACGTGATAGTTGGCAAATACCTGACTTGGCAGAGGTTGAAACCCGCCCGAAGCCAGCCAGAACCGCGTCTGTACTGCATATTTCAGAACTTTAGGTGCAGCGCTAATCAGCCTCGCGCCCACACTCTTAGAACAACACATAGATTGGCTCAGAAATGGCCCCTGAATCACTGCTTGCTGCCGTAGACCTTGGCTCCAATAGCTTTCGCCTTGAAATTGGCCGCATCGGCTCCCACCAGCGCATCGAGCGCGTGGAATACCTCAAAGAAACAGTGCGCCAAGGCAATGGACTGAACGCACGCCATGAACTATCACGCGAAGCCATGGAGCGTGGCTGGGAATGCCTGGCCCGCTTTGGTGAACGCCTGACGGGCTTCAAAGCCGCGCAAGTGCGCGCCGTGGCCACCCAGACCCTGCGCGAAGCCATCAATGCTCAGGAATTTGTGGAACGCGGCAGCCAGTTGCTGGGCTTTCCGATTGAAGTCATCTCCGGCGAAGAAGAAGCCCGGCTGATCTATCGCGGCGTGGCCAGCTCGCTGCCGCCCAGCCAGCAAAAGCGTCTGGTCATTGACATTGGTGGCCGCTCCACCGAAATCATCATCGGCCAGCACAGCAAGGCGCTGCAGGTTGCCTCCTTTGCGCTGGGCAGCGTCTCATGGAGCTCGCATTACTTCAGCGATGGCATGCTGAACAAAGCCAATTTTCAGACCGCCATGGCCGCCGCCAAGCAAAGTCTGACCCAAGCCCAGTTTGCCTACCCCGGCACAGCCTGGGACTGCGCCTATGCCTCATCCGGCACGGCCAATGCAGTGGCCGATGCGCTCACGGCACAAGGCCTGGATGGCCGCGTCATCACGCCAGCCAAGCTACGCCATCTGTATGAGCAGTTGCTGGACATCGGCCATGTGGACAAGCTGCGTATTCCCGGCCTCAAAGAAGACCGCCGCGCAGTGGTGGCTGGCGGCATCAGCGTGATGATGGCCGTGGTGGACTTGCTGGGTATTACCGAGCTGGAAGTCGCACAAGGCGCGCTGCGCCAAGGCGTTTTGCATGACCTGCTGGACCATGAGCCGCCCGCCGACAAGGAAGCCGCCGAGATCAGCGGCCTGCAGCTGGATTTTGGCGTAGACGAGGCCCACGCACACCGCGTGCAACGCGTTGCCGCCGAACTGCTGCAACACATGCAGCCCACAGCGCCCTCGCTTTTGGCGACCAAGGCGCTGGACATTGCCGCGCAGCTGCACGAAGTGGGCATGCGCGTGGCCCTGAGCAACTACCACCGCCACGGTGCCTACATTACCGAGCATTGCAGCCAGGCCACCTGGGAGCCCGAGCTGCGCGAGCGCATCTGCCAGCTGGTGCTGGGCCACCAAGGCAAGCTGCGCAAGCTGGATGCAGTGATTGACAACCCCGAAGTCGCCCTGCCGCTGATGGCTCTGCGCCTTGCCGTGCAGCTATGCCACACGCGCCGCGACCCGGACATGCAAGGCATTACCCTCAAACGCGCAGGCACAGAATTCAGACTGACCACGCCCACAGACTGGATGCTGACCTACCCCCAATCTGCCCGGTTGCTGGAAGAAGAAGCCATGGCCTGGAGCAAGTCGCCCTGGAGCCTGAAGCTCTATCTGCGCTAAACCTATGCTCCGGATACAGCGATAGAGCAAAAAAAGGGACTGCCGTGCAGTCCCTTTTTGCTTCAGCGTTCATAAAAATGAGAGCTTCTTGCGCAATTCATTCAAGGGTTTCCGCATCAAAAGACGCTAAAACCATTGAACATCAGGAGCAAGCAGCTCACATTTTTAAAGATTACTTGGCAAGCTTCTCCCCGCCATAGCGAGCCATCAGTGCCTGCTGGGCACCCTTGCCATCCAGCGGATGCAGAGGCTTCAGATAAACACCCGAGGCATCAAGCAGCCACGCATCACGGTCATCGCCCAAATAGGCCACCAGACACTCGTCAATCACGCGCTGGCGCAGTTTCTTGTCCAGCACCGGCCAGGCAAGCTCCACTCGGCTGAGCATGTTGCGGTTCATCCAGTCAGCGCTGGACAGCAGCAGCTCTTCCTCATCCCCCCAAGCAAAGTAGAAGACCCGTGAATGCTCCAGAAAGCGGCCAATGATGGAGCGCACGCGGATGTTGTCCGTTACGCCCGGGCGCTGCGCCGGCAGCATGCAACTGCCGCGCACGATGAGATCAATCTGCGCACCCTTTTGCCCTGCGGCAACCAGTGCGCGGATCAGCGGCTCATCGGTCAGCGCATTCATCTTGAGTACCATGCGCGCGCGCTGACCACGGGCGGCAGCAGCAGCCACCTTGCCAATCAGCTCCAGCATGCTGCTTTGCAGATGAAATGGCGCCATCACCAGCTTTTGCAGCTTGGGCAGAGTGTTGTGGCTGGAGAGATGGCGAAACACGGCATCCATATCGGCCGTAATTTCCGCATTGCAGGTCAGCTGGCTGATGTCGGTATAAAGCCTTGCGCTGCGTGCGTTGTAGTTGCCTGTAGACAGATGCGCGTAGCACTTGAGCTGGTTGGTGCGCTTTTCGCGGCGCGTAATCAGCAGCATCTTGGCGTGGGTCTTGAGGCCGACCACCCCATAGACCACCTGCACGCCCAGCGACTCCAGCTTCTCGGCCCAGTTGATATTGGCCTCTTCATCAAAGCGGGCCTTGAGCTCCAGCACCGCCAGCACTTCTTTACCGCGGCTCACGGCCTCGGCCAGCAGGTTCATGATTTCAGAGTCGGTGCCGGTACGGTAAATCGTCTGTTTGATGGCCAGCACCTGCGGGTCGTTGACGGCCTCGCGCAACAATTCCAACACGCCATCAAAGCTCTCAAAGGGCTGGTGAATGATGATGTCGCTCTTGCGCATCTGCGCCATGATGGAGCGACCGGGCGTGAGCTGCGTGGGCCATGCTGGCTTCCATTTGGGGAATAGCAAGGCAGGGTCATCCACCAGGTCAATCAGCTGCATCTGGCGCACCAGATTGACAGGGCCCTTGACGCGGAACAGCGCCTGCGCAGGCAGACCGTATTGCTCGAGCAGCAGATCAGACAGCTCCACCGAGCAAGACGATGACACCTCCAACCGCACTGCCTGACCGTAGTGACGGTGATGCAGGCCCTGGCGCAGTGCCATGCGTAAATCGACGACATCGTCGTCATCGACAGCCAGATCGGAATGACGGGTGGCGCGGAACTGCGAGAACTCCGACACTTCGCGACCAGGGAATAACTCGGCCAGGTGCGCCCGCACTACGCTAGAGATGCTGACAAACAGTTTTTGCTTGCCCGAGATTTTTTCCGGCACCCGGATCAGTCGCGGCAAGGCGCGCGGCACTTTGACAATGGCCACCTCATTGGCACGCCCAAAAGCGTCCACGCCATTGAGGCGCACAATGAAATTCAGCGCCTTGTTGGCCACTTGCGGGAAGGGGTGTGAAGGATCGAGCCCCACCGGCATCAGCAAAGGCTGAACTTCACGCAGAAAATATTCACGCACCCACTTGCGCTGCGCCGCACTGCGATCGCCATGCGAAATCAGGCGAATCGCATGCTTGTTGAACGCAGGAATGATGGACTGGTTGTAGAGCTGGTACTGCTTGGCGACCAGAGCATGCGCTGTCGCCATCAGCCGCTCAAAGCTGGCAAGCGTATAGGTGCCCAGCTCATCCCCGGCCTTGGCTGCAGAGACGTGAGGCGCGCAACGCACTTCAAACCATTCGTCGAGGTTGGAAGAAACTATGCACAGATAGCGCAGGCGCTCAAGCAGCGGAACGTCTTCGCGCTCGGCCCAGCTCAGTACCCGCTCGTTGAAGATGAGAATATTTTGATCACGGTCTAGAAGCTCCAGAGTCGGCTCAATCGTCTGATCAATCGCAGGGGGCATGGCAACCTCAGTCTTGGGCGCTGCACGACGTCTGCGCGGCGCTTTGGTGACAGCTTTGACCGGCTCAGCCAACGCCTTGCCGGTCGTGCCATGTTGCCCGTCAGACTGAGGTTTCGCAACTGCCGCCAACCCAATGCGCGACACTTGCCCACTCAGACCATGCAGATCGTGAGCCAGCCCCAGCGATGCGGGGCCTGTTTCCGCAATCTTTGCAACCTGCAAGGGCTGCACCGAAGCCTCTTCAGCCTGGGTTGTAGCAGAGTTGAGAAAAGAAGAAGCAGAGCCAGAGTTGGCTTGTGAGGATTGGGACATGTGTCAACAGCGGCCTGCAGAGCCTGAAGCGCCCTTGCGGGCATGCTCACAGTCTGCCGCTGCTTTATGACAATCACATGACCATTTAGTGACGTTGGAGACTGTCTATGACAGTCTTCAACGATTTAACTACCCCTGACAACTGCAGCGAGTCGCTCTGCGCAGGTGCTGGCCATGGTTGCATCTCGCGCTTCGACCATGACGCGCACCAGGGGCTCTGTTCCGCTGGCGCGAATCAGCACGCGGCCCTCGTTGCCCAGCAGCTTTTCCACGTCCGCCTGCTCATGAGGCAGCTGCGGGTTGCTCTTCCAGTCTTGACCCGGCTGCAAACGCACATTGATCATGACTTGAGGGAACAGTGTTACTTTCTCCAGCCACTGTGCAATCGTCTTGTTCGAGCGCACGCAAGCCTGCAGCACCTGCAAAGCGCTGACCAGTCCGTCACCGGTGGTGTGCTTGTCCAGAGCCAGCAGATGGCCCGAACTTTCACCACCAAGTTGCCAACCATTGGTTTTCAGCGCTTCCAGCACATAGCGGTCACCCACCTTGCTGCGCACAAAGTCCATGCCTTGTGCTTTGATTGCCAGCTCAACCGCCATATTGGTCATCAAGGTGCCCGCCACACCGGGCACTACACCGCCTGCTGCCAGGCGGTCAGCCGCCATGAGATACAGCAGCTCATCCCCGTTGTAGAGGCGACCCTGTGCATCCACCAATTGCAGGCGGTCAGCATCGCCATCCAGCGCAACGCCATAGTCGGCATTGTTAGCGCGCACGGCCATCACCAGTGCCTCGGGGTGGGTTGCACCCACGCCTTCGTTGATATTCAGGCCATCCGGCGAGCAACCAATGGCCACCACATTCGCGCCCAGTTCGTGAAAGACCTTGGGTGCAATCTGATAGGCAGCACCGTGCGCCGCATCAACCACAATCTTCAGGCCGCGCAGCGACAGGCTATGGTCAAACGTGCTTTTGCAAAATTCGATATAGCGGCCAGCAGCATCTGCCAGACGGTGTGCCTTGCCCAGAGCGGCAGATTCTGCCCAGACAGGTTCATCCTCAAGAGCCGCCTCAACCTCTTCTTCCCAAGAGTCAGGCAACTTGGTGCCTTCCGCGCTGAAGAATTTGATGCCGTTGTCATAAAACGGGTTATGACTGGCGCTGATCACCACACCCAGACTGGCGCGCTGAGCACGTGTGAGGTAAGCCACCCCTGGAGTGGGTAAGGGCCCCAGCAGCATGACATCGACGCCCGCAGAATTAAAGCCTGACTCCAGAGCGCTCTCCAGCATATAGCCGGAAATGCGGGTGTCCTTGCCGATCAACACCAAGGGACGCTCTTGCGTGCGGCGCAGCACACGGCCCACCGCATGCGCCAGGCGCAAAGCAAAATCGGGGGTGATAGGCGACTTACCGACTGTTCCACGAATCCCATCGGTACCGAAATACTGTCGTGCCATGTTCTAGTTTTCCTTTTGCTGATTCAATATTCTTGCTTTTACGCTGGCGCTCAAGCGGTCATCGCATCTTCATCATGCATGGCCTGCCAGACAGATAAAGCAGCCACCGTATCTTTCACATCATGCACGCGCACGATGCGTGCACCGCGCTCTACCGCCAGCAAAGCAGCTGCCACACTGGGCACCATCCGATCTTCCACAGGCAAGCCAGAAACCTGCCCCAAAGAGCCTTTGCGTGACCATCCTGCGAGAAGGGGAAAGTCTAGTCCCAGCAGCGCCTGTTGATGTGCCAGCAAGGCAAAATTTTGTACCACGCTTTTGCCAAAGCCAATTCCGTAATCCCAGACGATGCGCGAGCGCTCCACCCCAGCATCCAGCAAAGGCAGCGTGACTTGCTGCAGAAAGCCTGCAACTTGAGCAACCGCATTGCCCTGCATATGGCTCAGGTGCATGTCCTGAGGTGTCTTGTGCATGTGCATCAGGCAAACGCCGCAGTTGCGGTGCTTGCTGACCACCTCAAACGCACCCGGCTGGCGCAACGCCCAGATGTCATTAATGATGTCTGCGCCTATATCCAGTGCGGCCTGCATGACTTCTGGCTTGTAGGTATCGACGGATATTGGCACATTGAGCTTGATGGCCTCTCGCAGCATGGGCAACACACGATCCAGCTCCTCTTTCAAACTGACAGCCGGTGACCCCGGCCTTGTGGACTCGCCGCCAATATCCAGAATATGCGCACCCTCCTTCAGAAGCAGCTCTGCATGCGCCATAGCCTGAGACACGCCTGTGTGCTTACCACCATCAGAAAAAGAATCCGGGGTCACATTCACAATGCCCATGACCTGAGGTTTGTCGAGTTGCAAAAGAAAACGCGATGTTTGCCACTGGTGCGACATAGAGATCCGATCTTGAAAGTGAAAAAACAAAAGGTCCTCAAGGGACCTTTTGTTCATGTGCTTAATTTTTTAAGCGGTTGTCGGCGCTGGGTCTGCACTGGCTGCAGGAGTACCGCCCGACGAGTTACCACCATCCGATGAAGGAGGGTTGCGAGGTGTCCAGTCCTTGGGAGGACGGGGCTCCTTGCCAGCCATGATGTCATCGAGCTGCTCTGCATCGATGGTTTCCCAATCGAGCATAGCCTTGGCCATGGCATGCATCTTGTCGCTATTGTCTTCGATCAACTTGCGTGCCAGCGTGTACTGCTCATCAATGATGCGGCGAACCTCATCATCCACCTTTTGCATGGTGGCTTCAGACAGGCTGGAGCCACGGCTGAAAGAGCGTCCCAGGAATGGCTCGCCTTCCTGCTCGGAATACACCATGGTGCCCAGAGCATCACTCATACCGTAGCGGGTCACCATGTCACGTGCAATCTGGGTCGCACGCTCAAAGTCATTCGAGGCACCAGTCGTCATCTGGTGCATGAACACTTCTTCGGCAATACGGCCACCAAACAGCATCGCAATCTGGTTCAGCATGAACTCCTTGTCGTAGGAGTAGCGATCCTTCTCGGGAAGGCTCATAGTCACACCCAGCGCACGACCACGTGGAATGATGGTCACCTTGTGCACGGGGTCGCACTTGGGCAACAGCTTACCAATCAAAGCGTGGCCTGCTTCGTGGTAGGCCGTGTTGCGGCGCTCTTCCTCAGGCATGACCATGCTCTTGCGTTCAGGGCCCATGATGATCTTGTCTTTGGCCTTTTCGAAGTCCTGCATCTCGACGGTGCGCGCATTGCGGCGTGCAGCCATCAGAGCAGCTTCGTTGCACAGGTTGGCCAGATCAGCACCAGACATACCGGGCGTGCCACGCGCGATGATCGCGGGATTCACGTCTTGCCCGACGGGGATCTTGCGCATATGCACGTTCAGGATCTGCTCACGACCGCGGATATCGGGCAGTGTCACATACACCTGACGGTCAAAACGGCCAGGGCGCAGCAAAGCCGCATCCAGAATGTCAGGACGGTTGGTTGCAGCCACCACGATCACGCCGAGGTTGGTCTCAAAACCGTCCATCTCAACCAGCATCTGGTTCAGTGTCTGTTCGCGCTCGTCATTACCGCCACCCATGCCGGCACCACGCTGGCGGCCCACGGCATCGATTTCATCGATAAAGATAATGCAAGGCGCATTTTTTTTCGCGTTCTCGAACATGTCACGGACACGGGCAGCACCCACACCAACGAACATTTCCACGAAATCAGAACCCGAGATCGAGAAAAAAGGAACCTTGGCTTCACCAGCAATGGACTTGGCCAGCAGGGTCTTACCCGTACCAGGAGGACCCACCAGCAGCAAGCCACGAGGAATGCGACCGCCCAGCTTCTGGAACTTGTTGGGGTCTCTCAAGAAGTCAACGACTTCCTTAACCTCTTCCTTGGCTTCGTCGGCACCAGCCACATCCGCAAAGGTAACGGTATTGCTATTTTCATCAAGCATGCGCGCCTTGGACTTGCCAAAACTGAACGCACCGCCCTTGCCGCCGCCCTGCATTTGGCGCATGAAGTAAACCCACACACCGATCAGCAACAGCATGGGACCCCAGCTCACGAGCAAAGTCATGAGCAGCGAACCTTCCTCGCGGGGCTTCACGTCAAATTTGACGTTGTTATTGATCAGGTCGCCGACCAAACCACGATCCAGGTAAGTGGCTGTGGTGCGGATCTTGCGATCATCGGTTGTGGTTGCCACAACCTCGGTGCCGCCGGCACCTTCCTGAATGGTTGCAGACTTGATGCGGTTACTGCGAACCTGCTCCAGGAATTCCGAGTAGCCAACATGAGATGCACCACCAGCGCCTCGGGTGTCAAACTGTTTGAACACCGTAAACAGCACCATGGCAATGACCAGCCAGACGGCGACTTTTGAAAACCACTGATTGTTCAAGCGGGGCTCCAAAGGAATATTCAGACGAAAAGGCCCAGAAGGGGGCTTCTAAACCTAGTTGAGGTTCATTTTAGGTCTTTCAAGCGGCAAAGACGGCTATTTCCCCCTATTGCAGCCATAGGCAGAATGCGGTCTTGCGCTGAAACAGCGCTAAGCCAATGATTTACCACGGCTTTGCACTATCACTTTCATAGACTTGCGTAAGCAAGCCGTTCGAAAAAATGCCCTTAGAACCTGTTTACACAGTGAGCTCAAGCACTCAGGCAGGCTGTTTAAGACCAATACCCACCAAGAATATCTCGGAAGAACGGTCACGCGAGGCCTTGGGCTTGATGGGTTTGACCAGCTTGAAAGTCTGCTTGAACAAATCCACCAGCTCGTTGTAGCTGCTACCGTGGAAGAGTTTGACCACCAATGTCCCTTCAGGCTTCATGTTATTGATCGCAAATTCGACGGCCATCTCGATCAGCACGGCGACCCGTGCACCGTCTGTTACTCCATGACCTGAAAGGTTTGGTGCCATGTCAGAGACCACGACATCGGCCTTACCTCCCGCCATGGCTTCTTCCAGCTGGACCAGCACAGACTCCTCGCGGAAGTCGCCCTGGATGTAGTGCACGCCCTCAATGGGGTCCATGGGTAACAAATCCAGAGAGATGATGCGGCCATTTAAATCCCCCGCAGCCGCGCCACTAGGCGAGAGGCGACGACGCACATATTGGCTCCAAGCGCCAGGGGCACAACCCAAGTCAACCACGGTGTGGCCGGGCTGAATCAGCTTGAGCGACTCGTCAATTTCCTTGAGCTTGTAGGCCGCGCGGGCACGATAACCATCCTTCTGAGCCGCTTTTACATACGGATCATTGATGTGATCGTGCAGCCAATTCTTATTGACCTTCTTACTTTTGGTTTTCGTTTTCATGCCTGAATTCTCGCAGCCTTGATAATACGGGTATGCCCCAAATTGAATTAACTCCCGCACAGCGCCGGGAACACCGCGCTGAAGCCCACCATCTGGACCCCGTTGTCCTCATCGGTGGCGATGGTCTAACCCCCGCCGTACAGAAGGAAGTGGACGCTGCACTCAATGCCCATGGTCTGATCAAGGTCCGCGTTTTCGGTGATGACCGCGCCAGCCGCGAGCAAATTTACATGCAACTTTGCGACGAACTCGGCGCAGCTCCTATCCAGCACATCGGCAAATTGCTCGTGCTGTGGCGCCCCATTCCTGAGAAGGAACGTCAGCACGACGAAGACCGCATGCCCGGCCCTCGCGACATCAAGGTGCTCAAGTTCGGCCGCGCCGGCTCCAAGCCTGAAGTCAAGCAACTGCGCGTACTGGGCAACCAGCGCCTGACAGCTGGCGGCACGATCAAGCGCGCCAAGCCCAAGCAAAAGTCGGTCAAAAAAGGCCATTGATTCGGATCTTCAAGATCCGCCGCACATCGCTCGTTTGCCATTTTCTTCGCTGAGACCGCTTATCCATGGTTCAGACCACACAGCAGCAACGCCACATTCTTTGCATGAAATGGGGTACCAAGTACGGCCCGGAGTACGTCAATCGACTCTATGCCATGGTGCGCCGCCATCTCAGCGGGGATTTTCGCTTTGTCTGCCTGACCGACAGTATTGAAGGGATTCGTTCCGAAGTGGAATGCCTACCCATTCCCGACCTGAACATTCACCTGGCCCCTGGCCAGCGTGACGGAGCCTGGAAAAAACTCACGACCTTTGAGCGAGACCTGCATGGTCTCAAAGGCCAGGCTTTATTCCTTGATCTGGATGTAGTCATTGTGGGCAGCCTGGATGAGTTCTTTGCGCTGCCCGGCGACTTTCGCATCATTCACGACTACCCGCGCTTCTGGCGTTTTGGTAAGCGGATTGTCGGCAACTCCTCGGTCTACCGTTTTGAGTTGGGTGCGCATGCCGATGTTCTTGAGAACTTCCGCGCCAACACCGAAGAAATGCGTGCCAAGTACCGCAATGAGCAGGAGTATCTGTCTCACTTTCTGCACAAGCAAGGGAAGCTGGATTACTGGCCTGCCGCCTGGTGCCCCAGCTTCAAGTACTACTGCATTCCGACCTGGCCCACCAATTACTGGAAAGAGCCGGTGCCGCCTGCGGATGCTCGCATCGTGATTTTCCACGGCGAAGTGAACCCACCCGATGCGCTGGAAGGCCGCCGCAACAAACGCTTCCGTCATATCGAACCTGCAAAATGGATCGAAAAGGCTTGGGGCTGATCTCTCACCCCTGATGGCTGCATTGCTTGCAGCCAAAACAAAAGGCGTTGACCACAGGGTTCAACGCCTTTTTTGCTGCACGCCTCGAGCTCAAAATAGATAGCACAGCCTACTTGCGATGCTTCGCATCGACCAGCGAGTAGCCCTTCATGCGCGACAGAATGGACAGTGGGCTGGCTGCAGGGTTGTATTCGCTGCCCGGCGGCAGAAACAAAGTCTGCTCCAGCATGTACTGGCCCGACATCACCGCGTGCACAGCCTGATCGGAAAAGCACACCCAAGTTGAGCCCGCAGCAAACGGCACAGTCTCCTGTGGCGCATTTTGCTGGTAGTCCATATCGCCCTTCATGCCGTCGTGCAATTGCAGCATCAGGTGGTCATATTCGCTGCGATAAGACTTGGTCACATGCAGCAGCTCCAGCGCCTTGGCCTGCCAGGCGCTATAGGGCTTGGCACGTGGCACAAAGCGCTTGGCAACATCGGTGAAAGGCTCACCCACACGCCACACACGCGGCTGGCCTGCGGGGTTCACATTGGTGAACACGCGCAAGATACGCTCGCCGTAATTGGGCCGTGATGGAAAAGCATCCACATGCATGCGCTTGTCGTCCGCACGCCATGACTGGGCGCGCGTTTCAACCTGCGAGGGGCGATAGCTGGTGGGCGCCATGCGCACCACAGGCATGTAATCGGGGAACAAGCTGGCAATCAGCCCCGTGGCCTGATCGCGAAAGCGGCCCACCATGGCGGCAACCTGCTTTTGCGTGGCTTCATCGCCGGCAACGCCTTTGATCGAGCCATCTACATTGAGGCTAATATTGCGCGCTTTGGGGTCGCGCACGTCGGGGCGCAGCAGCGCTTTTTCCTGATCGGTCAGCTGAAAGGTCAGTTGCGGAAAGTACAGCAACTTGCCCGCCTCGACGGCAGCAATCCATTCATCGCGACGCTGGACATTGCTCCAGTCGGTCGCGTCGATTTTTACGATTTGAGATTCCATGGCCTTGGCAGTTTACTCCCAGCCGCTTTGCCGGACTTGGGCTGGATCAAGCCTGCTTGCGAACGCCTGCAACGCGCCACAGCACGATGGCGGCACACAGCCACTGCAAGGCATACATACCCGTGCCAACGCTGTGCCAGAGCTTTAGATTCTCACGCGCAACGATCTTGGGTGATACGCCGTACTGCACGACCAGGGCCAGCAGCATGCCTGCGATCACAAAACCGATAGCTGCTTGCGCCCAAGCCTCAATCTTTTCAGCATGTTTTCGCTTTGAAAAGACCAGCAGTAGACCGCAGCATGCTATCGAAATCCATGTCTGCGCTGCAAACAGCTTGGCCGCCATAAAGCCCGCCATCGCTGGCGCGGGCAAATTGACGAACAGCATGGGCACAGCCACAAAGCCAATAGAGCACAAACTGCCCCACCACAAAGCGGCCAGAAAAACAGGCAGACGCTCGTACATAGTCACTGATCCTTGAAAGCGGCGCAGCGCCCAGGCCAGAAACATCAAGCAAGGGCAGCCTCGCAGCGAAGATGTTGCCCCTTCCGCGAAGCAGAGAGGGAGAAGGCGCGCAGCGCCTCAGGAGGTTAGATGTACTTAACGCCCACGATTTCGTAACGACGCTCGCCACCGGGTGCCTGCACCACAGCGGTATCGCCCTCTTCCTTACCAATCAGGGCGCGGGCGATGGGGCTGGAGACGTTGATGAGGCCGTGTTTCAGATCGGCCTCGTCTTCGCCCACGATCTGATAAGTCACAGCAGTGCCGCTGTCTTCGTCTTCCAGATCAACCGTGGCGCCAAACACCACGCGGCCGCCAGCATCCAGACCTGTGGGGTCGATAATTTGCGCGGCGGACAGCTTGCCTTCCACTTCGATGATGCGACCTTCGATGAAGCCCTGCTGCTCCTTCGCGGATTCGTATTCGGCGTTTTCGCTCAAATCACCCTGAGCGCGTGCTTCGGCAATGGCTTGAATGACGGCGGGACGCTCCACAGTCTTCAGGCGCTGCAGTTCAGTCTTGAGCTTTTCTGCTCCGCGCTTGGTGATTGGGATGGTGGCCATGATCGAGTCTCCAAATTCAGCAGACGCCGCGCACTGCGCGGCACTTTTCGCACAGATCTGCCTGACAACGTCAAACAGGGGCCTGTGCCCCAAAAGCAAACCGCCGCACGTTGCCGCGCGGCGGTTCAAATACATTACCGATGATTATGCCCCGTTTGACAGGGCAGAAATCCGGTAAAAACCCGGCAGACCTTACGGGCTGAGCCGGGTTCAGGCTTCTCAGGCCTTGGTCAGCATAGCGTGCAGTTCCTGCACGGAATGCACATCCAGATTGCCACGCATGGCCTTCATGCCTTCCACAGCTGCTTCAGCGCCGAAGATGGTGGTGAAGGTCGTCACGCGAGCCAGCAAGGCGCTGGTACGGATCTGACGCGAATCAGCGATGGCATTGCGGCGTTCTTCCACGGTGTTGATGACCATGGCGATGTCGCCATTCTTGATCATGTCAACCACATGAGGACGACCCTCCGTCACCTTGTTCACGGCCTGCACCGACATGCCAGCAGCTTCCAATGCAGCCGCTGTTCCGCGGGTTGCGCTCAGGCTGTAGCCCATGGCAACCAATTCCTTGGCCACAGCCACGGCACGGGCCTTGTCGTTGTTCTTCACGGACAGGAAAACCTTGCCTTCGGCCGGCAGGTGCACACCGGCACCCAGCTGACTCTTTACAAAGGCTTCGCCGAAAGTCTTGCCCACACCCATGACTTCACCGGTGGACTTCATCTCGGGGCCGAGAATGGTGTCCACACCGGGGAACTTCACGAACGGGAACACGGCTTCCTTCACGCTGAAGTAAGGTGGTGTGACTTCCTTGGTCACGCCCTGCTCGGCCAGAGTCTGGCCAGCCATGCAACGTGCGGCAACCTTGGCCAGCTGCACGCCAGTCGCCTTGGAGACGAAAGGCACGGTACGCGAAGCGCGGGGGTTCACTTCCAGCACGTAGATCACGTCCTGGCCGTCCACTTCCTTGATGGCGAACTGCACGTTCATCAGACCCACCACGCTCAGGCCTTCGGCCATGGCAGCAGTCTGGCGCTTGATTTCAGCAACCGTATCAGCCTTCAGGTAGTAAGGAGGCAGCGAGCAAGCGGAGTCACCGGAG
This sequence comes from Comamonas sp. 26, assembly GCF_002754475.1. Lineage (NCBI taxonomy): Bacteria > Pseudomonadati > Pseudomonadota > Betaproteobacteria > Burkholderiales > Comamonadaceae > Comamonas > Comamonas sp. 26. Next base: position 1,309,010 of record NZ_PEFL01000001.1, on the reverse strand, counting down.
TGCACACCAGCCTGTTCGATGTGTTCCATCACGCCGCCGATATACACAGCACCGGTCTTGTCACGCACGCAGTCCACATCGCACTCGATGGCGTTGGAGAGGAAGTGGTCCAGCAGCACGGGAGAGTCGTTGGAGACCTTCACGGCTTCGCGCATGTAGCGCTCCAGATCACGCTGCTCGTGCACGATTTCCATCGCACGGCCGCCGAGCACGTAGGAGGGGCGCACCACCAGGGGGTAGCCCAGGCCAGCGGCCTTTTCCAGCGCTTCGGTTTCGGTACGTGCAGTCGCGTTCGGGGGCTGACGCAGTCCCAGTTCGTTGAGCAGCTTCTGGAAGCGCTCGCGGTCTTCGGCCGCGTCAATCATGTCGGGCGTAGTGCCGATGATCTTCACGCCTTCGGCTTCTAGGCCCAGCGCCAGCTTCAGAGGCGTTTGACCGCCGTACTGCACGATCACGCCTTCGGGCTGCTCGACGTCCACGATTTCCAGCACGTCTTCCAGCGTCAGCGGCTCGAAGTACAGGCGGTCGGACGTGTCGTAGTCGGTGGACACGGTTTCGGGATTGCAGTTGACCATGATGGTTTCGTAACCATCTTCGCGCATGGCCATTGCTGCGTGCACGCAGCAATAGTCAAACTCGATACCCTGGCCGATACGGTTGGGGCCACCGCCCAGCACCATGATCTTCTTCTTGTCCGTGGGAGCTGCTTCGCACTCTTCGTCATACGTGGAGTACATGTATGCGGTGTTGGAAGCGAACTCGGCAGCGCAGGTGTCCACGCGCTTGAACACAGGACGCACCTTCAGCGCCTTGCGCGCTTCGCGCACGGCCTTGTCGCTGGTGTGCAGCAGCTTGGCCAGGCGGCGGTCCGAGAAGCCCTTTTGCTTGAGGCTGCGCAGGGTCTGCGCATCCAGAGCCGCCAGAGCGCCTTCGCCCTTGGCTTCGTAGAGCTCGTCCAGCTCGAGTTCGATCTTGACGATCTCTTCGATTTGCACCAGGAACCACTTGTCGATCTTGGTGATGTTGTGGACTTCGTCCAGCGACCAGCCAGCCGCGAAAGCGTCACCCACATACCAGATGCGGTCGGGACCGGGTACGCCCAGTTCCTTTTCCAGAATCTCGCGGTCCTGGGTCTTTTCGTTCATGCCGTCCACGCCCACTTCCAGACCGCGCAAGGCCTTCTGGAAGGACTCCTGGAAGGTACGGCCAATGGCCATCACTTCGCCCACAGACTTCATCTGCGTGGTCAGGCGGTCGTCGGCAGCAGGGAACTTTTCGAACGCAAAACGTGGGATCTTGGTGACCACGTAGTCGATCGAAGGCTCGAACGACGCGGGGGTTGCACCACCGGTGATTTCGTTCTTGAGTTCATCCAGCGTGAAGCCCACAGCCAGCTTGGCCGCGATCTTGGCAATGGGGAAGCCCGTTGCCTTGGACGCCAGTGCCGACGAACGCGAGACGCGGGGGTTCATCTCAATGACGATCATGCGACCGTCCTTGGGGTTCACCGAGAACTGCACGTTGGAGCCGCCCGTGTCCACACCGATTTCGCGCAGAACCGCCAGAGATGCGTTACGCATGATCTGGTATTCCTTGTCGGTCAGTGTCTGGGCCGGCGCCACGGTGATGGAGTCACCGGTGTGCACGCCCATGGGGTCCAGGTTTTCGATGGAGCAAACGATGATGCAGTTGTCAGCGGTGTCGCGCACCACTTCCATCTCGTACTCTTTCCAGCCCAGCAGAGATTCTTCAATCAGCAGCTCGTTGGTAGGCGAAGCCTCCAGACCGCGCTTGCAGATGGTTTCGAATTCTTCAGGGTTGTAGGCAATGCCGCCGCCCGTGCCGCCCAGCGTGAAGCTGGGGCGAATCACGGTGGGGAAGCCCATTTCCTTTTGCACAGCCCAGGCTTCGTCCATCGAGTGGGCGATGCCGGAACGTGCGGAGCCCAGACCAATCTTGGTCATGGCGTCCTTGAACTTGGAGCGGTCTTCAGCCTTGTCGATGGCCTCAGGCTTGGCGCCAATCAGTTCGACCTTGTACTTGTCCAGCACGCCGTGCTTCCACAGGTCCAGCGCGCAGTTCAGCGCAGTCTGGCCACCCATGGTGGGCAAGATAGCATCGGGACGTTCCTTGGCGATGATCTTTTCGACCGTCTGCCAGGTGATGGGCTCGATGTAGGTGACGTCCGCAGTCGCGGGGTCGGTCATGATCGTGGCGGGGTTGCTGTTGATCAGAATGACCTTGTAACCCTCTTCGCGCAGGGCCTTGCAAGCCTGCACGCCAGAGTAGTCAAACTCGCAGGCCTGACCGATCACGATGGGACCGGCGCCAATGATCAAAATGCTTTTGAGGTCGTTGCGCTTAGGCATTAGTTCTTCTCCATCAGCGCGGTGAAGCGGTCAAACAGATAGCCGATATCGTTCGGGCCGGGCGATGCTTCGGGGTGACCCTGGAAGCAGAAGGCGGGCACATCGGTGCGCTCCAGACCTTGCAGCGTGCCGTCAAACAGGCTGATGTGCGTGGCGCGGGTGTTGACTGGCAACGACTCGACGTCCACCGCAAAGCCGTGGTTCTGGCTGGTGATGCTGACGCGACCGGAGTCCAGATCCTTCACAGGATGGTTGGCACCGTGGTGGCTGTTTTGCATCTTGAAGGTCTTGGCACCGGAGGCCAGGGCCATGATCTGGTGACCCAGGCAGATACCAAACAAAGGCATCTTGGCAGCCATGATCTCTTGTACAGCAGCAATAGCGTAGTCACAAGGTGCGGGATCGCCAGGGCCGTTGGAGAGGAACACGCCATCGGGGTTCATCGCCAGCACATCTTTGGCAGGGGTCTGGGCGGACACGACGGTCACGTCGCAACCACGCTCGGCCAGCATGCGCAGAATGTTCTTCTTCACGCCAAAGTCATAGGCCACGACCTTGAACTTGGGGGCTTCGAGCTTGCCGTAGCCTTGGCCCAGCTTCCACTCGGTTTCAGTCCAGGCGTAGGACTTATCGGTGGTCACGACCTTGGCCAGGTCCAGACCCTTCATGCTGGGGGCGGCCTTGGCAGCGGCAACAGCTTCGTCGATCTTGGCCTGCGTCACGGCTTCGCCGGCAGCCAGACCCACGATCGCACCGTTCTGTGCGCCTTGGTCTCGCAGCAGACGTGTGAGCTTGCGGGTATCGATGTTGGCAATAGCCACAGTGTTGCCAGCAATCAGGTATTCCGACAGCGTTTGCTCGCTGCGGAAGTTGCTGGCCAGCAATGGCAGGTTCTTGATGATCAGACCTGCGGCATGGATCTTGTCAGCCTCGACGTCCTCGGAGTTGACGCCATAGTTGCCGATATGCGGATACGTGAGTGTCACGATCTGCTGGCAGTAGCTGGGGTCAGTGAGGATTTCTTGATAGCCAGTCAGCGAAGTGTTGAAAACGACTTCACCAACGGTGGTGCCTTGCGCACCAATCGAGTTGCCAATAAAGACCGTGCCGTCTGCGAGCGCCAGAATGGCGGATGGGAAATTTCCCTTGAGAGACAAAAGCACAGGGTTCTCCGGTTTTTTAATTACGGTTACGCCCAACGAAGCCCCGGCATGTGTGCTGGGACATTTTGTCTGCAGGGAATGGCGAGGAAGCGTCGCTAGGCGTATGAAGGAATGCTTGAAAGCCGCCCATTATAGGGGTGGTCGGCTACAGCCCCTTGAAAGGCCTCGGGATTACCCTCTTCGCAGAAGCATGCTTACGCTGCTTGCATGCAGGCAAATTGCAGCTGCCGCCCCTACATTGAGTGACTCCTCACCTCCTGGCTGAGCAATGCTGATGCGGTGCTCCGCCATCTCCATCAAGGCATTGCCAACGCCCTGCCCTTCATGACCCATGGCCCATGCGCAAGGCCATGGAAGATTGGCTTCATGAATCAATGTCCCCTGATGAGAGCTGGTCACTATCAGCGGCAGGCCCAGCGACTGGACATCTTCAATCGAAGCTGCTTCCACCAGATGCAGACCAAAGTGAGCACCCATGCCTGCACGCAGCACCTTCTGGCTCCACAGCGCAGCCGTGCCCTTGAGCGCCACGATCTGCGTGAACCCAAAGGCCGCAGCACTGCGCAAGATGGATCCCACGTTGCCAGCATCCTGCACACGATCGAGCAGCACGGTGGCCACGCCGGGCTGCACCTGCACGCCTGCATCCCAGTCCATCACATAGCCCATGCGCGCGGGGGACTCCAGACTGCTGATTTCATCGAACAGCGCATCGGCCATCACTATGACTTTACTAGCTGCTTGCGTCCATTCCTCGGGAGCTTGAGGCCAAAAAGACTGTGCAAAGACGGCGGTTTTAGGCTTCAAACCACGCGCCAGCGCAGCGCGGCAAAGGTGGTCGCCTTCGAGCCAGACTTGGCCCTGCTTGCGATAAGCCGTGCTGTCCTGCGAGAGGCGGCGCAGCTCTTTGACGAAAGTGTTGTCGCGCGAATGAATTTCCGTGACTTGAGGGCGTGCAGCCATATCAACCTCTGGATAAAAAAAGAAAACCCGGCCTGCTCATGCCTGCCGAGCTTGAATGATCTGAAGATAAAGCGCTTGAGTCGGCCCTGTGCCGCACTCAGGTTTACGTTAGGCGTACAGCGACACCTGCGACATCTGTAATGTAGAAGTCACGCCGGAAAGGCCGGTCTCGCACAACACAGGCAACGCCATGACGCCTTCGCACACCTGACCGGCCAACAGCACCTGCGCCACCGGCGAGAAAGACTGGCGATGCTCTGCCGTAGCGCCATGGGCGCGCAGCGCCGCGAGGTGAGCCGCCGTGCCATAGCCCTTGTGGCCTGCAAAGCCGTATTGCGGATATTGGGCATCCAACCGCTCGCACCAGCGGTCACGCGTGACCTTGGCCAGAATGGAAGCTGCAGAAATCGCCTGCACCAGCGAGTCGCCCTTGACGATGGCCTCGGCCTGCACATCAATCTGCGGCAGCTGATTGCCATCGACCAGCACCAGCACGGGCTTGAGGCGTAAGCCCATCACCGCGCGGCGCATGGCCAGCAATGTGGCCTGAAGAATATTGATTTCGTCAATTTCCTGCACCGATGCCTGAGCTATACAAAAGCACAGCGCCTTGGCGCGGATTTCGTCATACAGCACCTCACGGCGGTTGGCCGTGAGCTTTTTGGAGTCGTTCAGGCCCACAATGGGCTTCATGTCATCCAAAATGACGGCCGCAGCCACCACCGGACCAGCCAGCGGGCCGCGCCCAGCTTCATCCACCCCTGCAACCAGCCCGGGCGGATGCCAGGGCAGGTTATCTTGCTCAAGCAGCAGGGGAGGCAATGATTTTTTCGATCGCATGGGCAGCCAGTTCGGCAGTATCTCGGCGCAGTTCGTGATGTAGCGCGGTGAAGCGCTCAACCAGCGCTTCAATGGTGACAGGAGAATCCTGGCTGGCTCGGAGCCAGCCCAGTGCAGCCTTCGCCAGCGCCTCGGGGGTTGCGGCGTCTTGCAGCAACTCGGGCACGACAAAATCGCCGCACAGAATATTGGGCAGCCCCACCCAGGGCTGGAGCTGCTTGCGCTTCATCAGGTGCCAGCTCCAGGGGTGCATGCTGTAGCTGATGACCATGGGGCGCTTGTAGAGCGCGGCCTCCAGCGTGGCGGTGCCGCTGGCAATCAGCGTACAGTCGCAAGCGGCCAGCACATCATGGGACTGGCCCTTGACGATGAGCACCTTGTCCGCCATGCCAGCCTCAGCAGCAATACGCTTGACTTCCTCAAACAAGGAAGGCACCGCAGGCACTACGATTTTCGTAGCTGGCAGCGCTTTCTGCACCAGCGCCGCAGCCTTGAAAAAGCCGGAAGCGATATAGCGCACTTCAGAGCGGCGGCTACCGGGCAGCAAAGCCAGGACCAGACCCTCTTCAGGCAAACCCAGTCGGGCGCGCGCCGCAGCGCGATCAGGGTGCAGCGGAATGACCTGAGCCAGCGGGTGGCCTACATAGGTCGCCTCAATGCCGTGCTGGGCCAGCAACTCTGGCTCGAACGGAAAAATGCACAGCACATGGTCGGCCGCGCGGCGGATCTTTTCGATGCGATCGGCACGCCAGGCCCAGATGGAGGGGCACACGAAGTGCACGGTTTTAACGCCGGCCTCGCGCAGCTTGGTTTCAAGACCCAGATTGAAGTCCGGCGCATCCACCCCCACAAAGACCGAGGGCGGGTGCGCAATCAGGCGCTGGCGCAGCTTTTTGCGAATGCCCAGCAGCTCAGCCACGCGGGCCAGTACTTCCCAGCTGTAACCGTGCACGGCCAGCCGCTCGGACTGCCACCACGCATCAAAGCCGAGTTCCTGCATCTTCTCGCCGCCAATGCCCATCGACGTTACATCAGGCCAGCGCTGACGCAGACCACCAAGCAGCAGGGAGGCGAGCAAATCGCCCGAAGCCTCACCCGCCACCATGGCAATGCTGGGCGCTACGGAGTCTGCAGCAGCTTGCGCTATCTGGTTAGTGGTTTCAGAGCTATTCACGTCTCAATCTTTGATGGAAGCAGCGCTAGCCGCTATCAGTTTTGCAGTGCGTGAGGTGCACTCAGCGCGCAATGCCGCGTGTCGACGCAGCCAGAAAGGCCTGCATGCGCTCTATATCTTGCACGGCCTCGGGCACATCAGCCTTCATGGCTTCAATCGCCTGCTTGGCCGCCTCCAGCGTCAAGCCCTGGCGGTACAGCAATTTGTGCATTTGCTTGACGGCGGCCAGTCGCTCCGGCGTAAAACCACGGCGACGCAGGCCTTCGGCATTGAAGCCGCGCACCGCCAGCGGGTTCCCGTCCACCATCATGAAGGGCGGCACATCTTGAGAGATATGGCTGGCAAAGCCGGCCATCACATGCGCACCAATGTGGGTGAACTGGTGCACGCCCGTCAGGCCGCCCAGGATGGCCCAGTCGTCCACATGTACATGGCCCGCCAGCGTGGCGTTGTTGGCCAAAATAGTGTTGTTGCCCACAATGCAATCGTGCGCAATATGCACATAGGCCATGATCCAGTTGTCGTCACCGATCGTGGTCTCGCCACGGTCCTGCGCCGTACCCAGATTGAAGGTACAGAACTCGCGCACCGTGTTGCGATCACCGATTACCAGTCGTGTGGGCTCGCCCGCGTACTTTTTGTCCTGGGGCTGAGCACCCAGCGACGCAAACTGGAAAATCTGGTTGTCGCAACCAATGGTGGTCGCGCCTTCAATGACGCAATGCGCCCCCACCGTGGTGTTGGCACCAATACGCACATCTGGCCCGATGACGGCATAAGGCCCCACCGATACCGAGGTATCAAGCAGTGCCGCAGGGTCGATAACTGCGGTGGGGTGAATCAAACTCGCTGACGCCATCAATACTTATCCCACGTGGCGCATGGTGCACATCAGTTGTGCTTCAGCCGCCACTTCGCCATCCACGCTGGCAACAGCGTTGAACTTCCAGATGCCGCCGCGCACGCGGTCGATGGTGATTTCCAGAGCCAGTTGATCTCCTGGCACCACGGGGCGCTTGAAGCGTGCGGAATCAATACCCACGAAGTAGTAGATATTGTTTTCATCGGGCACCTGACCCATGGCATCAAAGGCCAGCAGGCCTGCAGCCTGTGCCAGCGCTTCAAGAATCAGCACGCCAGGCATGACGGGACGACCAGGGAAGTGACCTGTGAAGAACGGCTCGTTGAACGTGACGTTCTTGATCGCCTTGATGCGAGTGTTGCTCTCAAGCTCCAGCACCCGGTCCACCAGGAGGAAAGGATAGCGGTGAGGCAGTTGCTTGAGAATTTCTTGAATATCCATCATCAATTTCCGTTGTTGCTTCGCTGACCCTCAGCCAGCGTTTGTTCAAGCTTTTTGATGCGCTCACGGAGCGTATACAGCTGCCTGAATGTTGCAGCGTTCTTTTCCCATTGCTCGTTTTCTTGCAACGGAAAGATGCCTGTGTAAAAACCTGCCTTGGGCAAGGAACGAGTGACCATGGAGGTCGGCGAGATCACCGTTCCATCCGCAATCGTCAGGTGCCCCAGAATATTTGCTGCGCCGCCAATCTGGCAACGCTTGCCAATGCGCGCACTGCCCGCAATACCGGTATTGCCAGCAATCACCGTATGCGCACCAATGTGCACGTTATGGGCAATTTGCACGAGATTATCGATCTTGACGCCATCTTCAATGATGGTGTCATCCAGTGCCCCGCGATCTATGCAGGTGTTGGCACCGATTTCGACATCATTGCCAATGCGAACGCAGCCCAGCTGCTCGATCTTTTCCCACTGACCGGCCGAGGGTGCAAAGCCAAAGCCGTCCGCACCAATCACCACGCCAGCATGCACAATGCAGCGCTCGCCCACTACACAGCCACTGCTGATGGTGACACGCGACTTGAGCACCGTATCTGCGCCAATCACAGCGCCTACTTCCACCACACACAGCGGCCCGACATAGGCCGTTGCATGCACTTGCGCAGACGCATCGACCACGGCGGTGGGATGAATGCCTTGCAGCTTTCCACCTTGCTGGTGCGCCTTCCACCACTGGGTGGCCCGTGCGAAATAAGCATAGGGATCAGCCGTGACGATGCAAGCACCGCGCTGCGCCGCTTCATCACGCAGAGCAGGAGCCACAATGACACAAGCCGCCTGAGAGGCGGCCAGTTGCTGGCGATAGCGGGGATTGCTTAAAAAGCTCAGATCACCATGGTCTGCGGAGTCCAGCGGGGCGATGCGAGAAATAGTCATCTCGCGATCGCCTCCCACCAGTTCTCCGCCGAGCGCATCGAGAATTTGTCCCAATAAAACGCTCACAAAAGTATCCTTGAGATTACTTTGCGCCGTTCAAAGTCTTGATCACCTTGTCTGTGATATCAAACTTGGGGTTGATATACACAGCTTCTTGCAGGATCACGTCGTACTTTTCAGCTTCGGCAACTTGCTTGACCACCTTGTTCGCACGATCCAGAACTGTTGCCAGTTCTTCGTTCTTGCGGGCGTTCAGATCTTCCTGGAATTCACGGCGCTTACGCTGGAATTCACGATCCTGATCCACCAGCTGACGCTGGCGCGAAGCGCGCTGGCTTTCAGCCATCGTCGGAGCTTCGCGCTCGAACTTGTCCGAAGCAGTCTTCAAGGTATTGCCTTGATCGACCAGTTCTTTTTCGCGCTTGGAAAACTCCTGCTCAAGCTTGGCTTGTGCAGCCTTGGCTGCAGATGCTTCACGGAAGATACGATCCGTATTCACAAAACCTGCCTTGAATTCCTGTGCATGCGCAGAGACGGCCATGGCGCCCAGCAGCACAGCCAGAGAAAGATGGCTAGAGAGAGATTTCATTAGAAAGATGTTCCGATTTGGAATTGCAGTTTCTGGATTCTATCGCCGGTTTCCTTGCGAATAGGCTGAGCATAAGCCAAACGCAGGGGCCCCAATGGCGAAATCCAGCTAATACCGATACCTGTGGAGGCACGCAGGGAGTTCAACTCCATGCTTTCACCTTCCGCCCATACATTACCCACGTCTACAAATGTAAACAAACGCAGGGTTCTGTCATTGCCAGCGCCGGGGAACGGCACCATGAATTCACCATTCAGAGTCAGCTTGCGTGTACCGCCAAGCGCCAGATTCGTATTCACGCTATCACGGCGACCCAGAGAGCCTTGCTCAAAGCCACGCACCGAACCCAGACCACCCGAATAGAAGTTCTTGAAAATAGGATAGGGGTTGCCGCCAATACCCTTGCCCCAGCCCAGCTCACCATTCAGCGCAATGGTGTACTTCTTGTTCAGGGGAATGTATTGCTGGACCTGGTAATTAGCCTTCATGTAGCGCATATCGCTCATGAATGAAGCTTCCAGATTCAGACGCTGATAACGACCGGCATTAGGTGCCAGCGCGCTATCTCGATTATCACGAGACCAGCCCAAAGTCAGAGGAATGCCCGTCTTGGAGCAACCCGTATTGGATACAGACGTGCCACCGCAATACTCGCTGTAGATACCCGGCATATACGTGCCAGGCCTGATTTCATTGCCTTCGACACCAGCGCCAAAGAAGATGGTGTCCACCTCACTGAACGGCACACCAAAGCGCACGCTTGCACCCTTGGTGATGATCTTGTAAGCAGCATCATCATAGTAAGGGCGCGTTGTACGGTAGTACAGATCGTAAGTGCGCGAGATGCCCGTATCCGTGAAATACGGATTGGTGGTCGAAACCACCATGGTGCGGTTGTACTTGCTGGTATTGACGTCCAGCCCCAGGTAATTACCGGATCCAAAAACGTTTTCCTGCTTGATACCAAAAGACAGCGAAACCTTTTCAGCGCTGGAGAAACCTGCACCCAGCTGAATCGATCCTGTGGGCTTTTCAACCACATTGATCATCAGATCAACCTGATCGGGAGAGCCCGGCACTTCCTGCGTTTCAATCTCCACTTGCGTGAAGAAGCCCAAACGGTCAACGCGGTCGCGCGACAGCTTGATTTTCTGGCCGTCATACCAGGACGCTTCGAACTGGCGGAATTCACGGCGAATCACTTCATCGCGAGTCTTGTTATTGCCGCTGACGCTGATACGGCGAATATAGGCGCGGCGCGAAGGCTGGGCCTGCAGGACGATGTTCACGCGATTATTAGCGCGATCAATTTCAGGCACCGCTTCAACCTTGGCAAAGGCAAAGCCAAAGTTGCTGTAATAGTCGGTAAAAGCCTTGATGGTTTCAGCAACCTGGTCAGCGTTATAGGGCTCACCGGGCTTGATCTTGACCAGAGACTTGAACTCATCGTCACGATCCAGGAAGTTGCCGTCCAGCTTCACGCCAGAGACCACGTATTGATCTCCTTCATGCACATTGACGGTCAAGCCAATGCTCTGCTTATCTGGCGAGATAGCAACCTGTGTGGATTCCACACGGAACTCCAGATAGCCGCGCTGCAGATAGTAGGAGCGCAAGGACTCCAGGTCGGCATTGAGCTTGTTGCGGGCGTAACGATCCGACTTGGTATACCAGCTCATCCAGTTGCCGGTGTCCTGATCAAACAGATCCTTAAGCGTGGATTCCTTGAATGCCTTGTTACCAACGATATGAATTTCGTTGATCTTGGCAGGATCACCTTCGGAGACTGTGAAAGTCAGGTTCACACGGTTACGCTCAATAGGCGTCACCGTGGTCACCACTTCCGCGCCGTACAGGCTTCGGTTGATGTATTGACGCTTGAGCTCTTGCTCCGCGCGGTCTGCCAGTGCCTTGTCGAATGGGCGGCCATCAGCCAGACCCACATCGCGCATGGCCTTGGTCAAGGTGTCCTTGTCGAACTCCTTGGTGCCGGCAAAGTTCACTTCGGCAATGGTGGGGCGCTCTTCAACGACCACAACCAGCACATTGCCATTGGCTTCCAGACGAATGTCTTTGAACAGACCCAGAGCAAACAACGAGCGAATAGCGGCTGCGCCTTTTTCGTCGTTGTAGTCATCTCCCACACGCAAGGGCATGGATGCGAAGACCGTACCGGCCTCTACACGCTGCAAGCCCTCGACGCGGATATCTTGAACCTTGAAGGGCTCCAGCGCCCATGCTGCCTGCGCAGCTAAAACCATAGCAGCCAAGGCAGTTGCAGAGCGCATGCCCAAGCGATTGAAATGTTTTTTCATGAGTGGAAATCGCCGCGAGTGCGGCCTACCGTAGCGGTAAAAGTTAGCCCCAGAGCCGATTGATATCGTTGAAAAAGGCGATTGACATCATCAACAGGATTACTGCCACGCCTGCGCGTTGCAGCCTTTCGGCCCAGACATCGGAGACGCTCCGCCCCGTCACGCCTTCCCAAAGATAATACATCAGGTGCCCACCGTCGAGAACGGGTAATGGTAGCAGGTTGAGAACGCCCAAACTGATGCTGATGAGCGCGAGAAACGACAAGTACTGAACCAGACCCATGCTGGCAGACTTTCCAGCGTAATCGGCAATCGTCAAAGGGCCGCTGATATTCTTGAGCGAGGCTTGACCAATCACCATGCGGCCCATCATGCGAAGTGTCATGGAAGACAGCTCCCAGGTCTTCTGCACGCCAGCACCCAAGCCATCCCAGAAGCCGCGGCGCACCTGAACCATCTCGGGCTGGCTGCCGATAAACGCATTCACACGCGCGCTTGCAGGCTGGCCTTCCTTACCAGCCACAATTTCTGGCTGAACTTGCAAAGTGATGCGCTGCCCAGCACGCTCAATCACCCAGGTCTGCACATCCACATGACCTGCCGTGCCAGAAGCACGAATGGCAGCACGCACTTGCGCACCATCCAGAGCTGGCTGGCCATTGATGCTGGTAATGACATCGCCTTTTTTCAGACCCGCCTTGTCGGCCGGGCCACCAGCAACCGCATCTTCAATCACCGGGCTGCTCCAGGCACCCTGCAAACCGACTTTTTCAAAGAAGGCGGCATCAGGCTCTTTTTGCTGCAAAGCGGCAAGATTCAACGGCACCACGCGTGCAGCGCCATTGGGTTGCTGCACGACTTCCAGCTGCAGCGACTCGCCTTCAATCGCCGCCGTAGTCACCAGCCAACGCAAATCACCCATGGCACGCACAGGCTGCCATTCCTGGCCACCGACAGACACTCTTTGCACCCATTCACCGCTCTGCACGCCCGCCGTTTGCAGCAACGACCCAGCAGGTGGAGCCGCCAGTCGTGCAGCGGGCTCGCTCATGCCCAGCCAGTTCACTGCTGCCAGCAAAACAATAGCCAAGAGTAGATTGGCAGCAGGCCCCGCAGCCACGATGAGAGCACGGGAGCGCAGGGGTTGGTTATTGAAAGCGAGGTGTTTTTCTTCGGGCTTAACGTCGCCTTCGCGCTCGTCGAGCATGCGCACATAACCACCTAGCGGCAGTGCAGCCAGCACATATTCGGTGCCAGATTTTTTACTGGTCCAGCTCAGCAAAGGCTTGCCGAAACCCACGGAGTAGCGCAATACCTTGACGCCACAGGCGACGGCCACGCGGTAGTGCCCCCACTCGTGCACCGCGATCAGAATTCCAAGAGCCACAACAAAAGCGACAACAGTCAGCAGCACCTGAACTCCTTTATTTGAATCTCTGCTTGGAGTGCGCAGTAGGCGGCAAGTTCAATCGCCGCCCACGTAATACCTTGCACTTACCCAGTACTTTGCAGTAGATCAGCAAGCCCACTGCTGGGCAATAACACCAGCGCGCTCTCGCGCACGTGCATCCAAATCCATCAAGTCTTCCAGAGTGGAGACTGCGCCAGGTTGCACAGACTCAAGCGTCTGCAGATTCACCGCATGAATGCGGTCAAACGACAAGCGGCGATCCAGGAATGCGGCCACAGCAACTTCATTGGCCGCATTCAGCACCGTGGTTGTACCTTCAGGTGCACGCAGCGCCTGCCAGGACAGATGCAGGCCAGGGAAACGCTGGGCATCAGCCTCTTCAAAGGTCAGCGCAGCCAGCTTGGCAAAGTCAAGCACGGGCGTGCCGCTGGCAATGCGCTCTGGCCAGGCCAGACCACAGGCAATGGGCACGCGCATATCGGGCGTACCCAGTTGCGCCAGCACGGAGGAATCCTTGAACTGCACCATGGAGTGCACGATCTGCTGCGGGTGGATGACGACCTTGATTTTCTCGGGTGTCATGTCGAACAGCCAGCGCGCCTCGATGACTTCCAGCGCCTTGTTCATCATGGTGGCAGAGTCCACCGAGATCTTGCGACCCATGGAGAAATTGGGATGAGCACAGGCCTGCTCGGGCGTAATCTGAGACAGGGTTGAGGGGTCACGCTGGCGGAATGGACCACCCGATGCAGTCAGCAACAAGGAATCAACGCGATCAGCCCAGGTGCTACTGTCTTCAGGCAAGCACTGGAAGATGGCCGAATGCTCGCTGTCAATCGGCAGCAATGTCGCGCCATGGCGCTTGACGGTGTCCATGAACAAAGCGCCGCCAACGACCAGAGCTTCCTTATTAGCCAGCATCAGGCGCTTGCCAGCCTTGGCCGCCGCCAAGCAGGGTGCCAGACCTGCAGCACCCACAATCGCGGCCATCACGGCATCGACATCGGGATGAGATGCTATTACTTCAAGAGCATCTTGCGCCTGCAGTACTTGCGTTACAAGCTCGTTTTGCTTGATTTTCTCAGCCAGCTGCTGCGCATGAGGTGCGCTAGCCATCACCGCAAAGCGCGGCTTGAACTGGGCACATTGCTTGAGCATCAGATCCACTTGCGTGGAAGCGCTCAAAGCAAAAATTTCGTATTGATCAGGGTGGCGCGCCACCACATCCAGGGTATTGGTTCCGATAGAACCGGTAGAGCCCAGAACCGTGATTTTCTGTTTCATGGATGCACAAAGGATGAGAGCATCATCGCCAACGGCAGCGTGGGCAGGAGCGCATCAATGCGATCCAGGACACCACCATGGCCGGGCAGCAAGCCGCTGCTGTCCTTGACACCAACGCTGCGCTTAATGAGGGATTCGACTAGGTCGCCCACCACACTCATCGCAGCCATAAACACTGCGGCCAGCAGCAGGAACCAAAGCCCGCGCGACTGCAGCACCGAATAGAAACTGGGAACGCTGGCACCATAGTGGCGATCAGCCCAGCTCCAGACCAAAGCCAGAACAATCACACCCAGCATGCCGCCCCACACACCTTCCCAGCTTTTACCAGGACTGATGGAGGGCGCCAATTTGTTCTTGGTGAATTTGAGTCCGAAGGTGCGGCCCGCGAAATAGGCGAACACGTCGGCCACCCAGACCAGCACCAGCACCGACATCAAGTAATTGATACCAATATTGCGCGCCTGCACTACCGCCATCCACGACAGCCACAGAGCCAGCACACCGCCCACCAGTCGCACTGCCGAGGGGATATGCGGCCAGCCGGCCACGCCTGCACGAAGCATCAGCACGCCACCGAGGACCCACAATGCACCAGCAGTCAGCCAGACCGTCGTCAAGGACTGGTCAAGCCAGCCCGCCCACCAGGAGCCTGCGCACATCGCGGTGCAGATGGCACCCAGCGCCAGAGAACCTGCCTGTCCAAAACCGTTGAGGCGCCCCCACTCCCAGGCACCAGCCGCCATGAACACCAGCATCAGCACGGCAAATGGCACGCTGCTGCCCGAATAAAACAATGCGGGCAACAGGATGGCCAGCAAAATCAAGGCGGTAATGACGCGCTGCTTGAGCATGGCACCTCTTGTAGTTAAGCCGTCTGAGTGACGGCGGACGATGGTTGAATTTGTTCTGAAGTCTGGCCAAAACGCCGCTCACGACCACTGAACACAGCAATAGCCTCATCCAGCGCAGCCTCGTCAAATTCGGGCCACAGGGCATTGCTGAAGAACAGCTCGGTGTAGGCAGCCTGCCAGAGCAGAAAGTTGCTGATGCGAGTTTCACCGCCGGTGCGAATCATCAGATCCGGGTCCGGCACATGTGCCAGAGCCATGGCTCGGTCCAGATTCTCGGGCGTCAGCTCCATCCCTTGCGCCACCAATTTTTGCGCGGCCTGGGCAATATCCCAGCGACCGCCATAGTTGAAGCACACATTGAGAATCAGGCGCGTGTTGTGCGCCGTGGTGCGCTCTGCCTCTTGCAGACCTGCGCGCACCTTGTCGCTCAAGCCCTGACGGTCGCCCACGAAGTACAGACGCACGCCATCACGACTGAGTTGCGCGACTTCCTTGGCCAGAGCCGATGCCAGCAGGCTCATGAGACCAGAGACCTCTTCCTGCGGACGATTCCAGTTCTCGGAAGAAAACGCAAACACCGTGAGAACCTGCACGCCGCGCTCCACGCAAGCGCGAGCACAGCGGCGCAGGGACTCCACACCTTGCTTGTGACCCGCAAGGCGCGGGAGCAGTCGGCGCTTAGCCCACCGCCCATTACCATCCATGATGACGGCGATATGGCGCGGAACCGCGCCGTTTTTTGAGGATGTCAAAAGTGCAAGTCCTGTGGCCAAGCCTCAGACCGCCATGATGTCCTGCTCTTTGGCAGTCACCAGCGCGTCGATCTCGGCAATATGCTTGTCGGTGATCTTCTGGATATCAGCCTCAGAACGCTTCTGATCATCTTCAGAGGCTTCCTTGTCCTTGACCAGCTTCTTCACGCTTTCGTTGGCATCACGACGCAGATTGCGAATCGCAATCTTGGAGTTTTCGCCCTCATTGCGAGCCAGCTTGGTCATTTCCTTGCGGCGCTCTTCGCTCATGGGTGGCATGGGCACGCGGATCAGATCGCCCAGCGATGCAGGGTTCAGACCCAGATCGCTTTCGCGAATGGCCTTTTCAACCTTGGCACCCATGGGCTTTTCCCAGACCTGCACGCTGATGGTGCGCGAATCCAGCAGGGACACATTAGCCACCTGAGACAGGGGCACCATGGAGCCGTAGTACTCCACGTGAATTGTGTCCAGCAGTGCGGGATTGGCACGACCTGTACGCACGCGCGAGAGGTTGTTCTTCAGAGCCTCGATGGATTGACCCATCTTGGTTTCAGTGTTCTTTTTGATTTCAGCAATCGTCATGTTCTTGTTCCTTTGCGGGCGGTAGGCGGCAAACGCTCAAGCGTACACCAGAGTGCCTTCGTCTTCACCCATGACCACGCGCAGGAGTGCGCCGGGCTTGATGATGGAGAACACGCGGATTGGCAGCTTCTGGTCACGGCACAGCGCAAAAGCGGTAGCGTCCATGATGCCCAGATTGCGGGAGATGGCTTCATCAAAAGCCAGTTTGTCGTAGCGAGTCGCTGTGGAATCCTTCATGGGATCGGCCGTGTACACGCCATCCACCTTGGTGGCCTTCAGAACCACTTCAGCGCCGATTTCGGCACCGCGCAGCGCAGCGGCTGTATCGGTGGTGAAGAAGGGGTTGCCTGTACCAGCGGCAAACACCACAACCTTGCCCTCTTCGAGGTACTGCAGCGCCTTGGGGCGCACGTAGGGCTCAACCACTTGCTCAATCGCAATCGCAGACATCACACGGGCTGTCATGCCCTGCTTGTCCATGGCATCAGCCAGAGCCAGCGCGTTCATCACGGTTGCCAGCATGCCCATATAGTCGGCCGTTGCGCGATCCATGCCGACCGAGCCACCTGCCACACCGCGGAAGATGTTGCCGCCACCGATCACTACGGCGACTTGCACACCCACCTTGGTCACTTCCCCGATTTCAGACACCATGCGCTCGATCGTGGCACGGTTGATGCCGAACTGGTCATCTCCCATTAACGCCTCCCCCGACAGCTTGAGCAAAATTCGCTTATGAGCTGGTTTGGCGTTGGACATGGTGTTTCTCCGATGGAAATTAAATAAGTATGAAAACGGGAGGGGAATAAATCAATCGCGGCTCAAGGCCGCGATTGTTGCTAAGGCTTAGATTTAAGCGCCAGCCTTGGCTGCAGCCACTTGGGCAGCCACTTCAGCAGCGAAGTCGTCAGTCTTCTTCTCAATGCCTTCGCCCACCACAAACATGGTGAATGCCTTCACGGTTGTGTTGGCAGCCTTGAGCATCTGAGCCACGGTTTGCTTGCCGTCAGCCGCCTTCACGAAGACCTGGTCAGCCAGGGAAACTTCCTTCAGGAACTTCTGCACGGAACCGTCAACCATCTTGGCGACGATGTCAGCAGGCTTGCCGGATTCAGCGGCCTTGGCTTCAGCCACAGCGCGTTCCTTGGCGATCAGATCGGCAGGCACGTCAGCGGAAGTCAGAGCCACGGGCTTCATGGCAGCCACGTGCATTGCCACGTCCTTGGCAGCAGCAGCGTCGCCTTCGAACTCGACAACCACGCCAATGCGTGTGCCGTGCACGTAAGCGGCCACAGTGCCGTTAAAGGCCTTGAAGCGGCGGAAAGACATGTTTTCGCCGATCTTGCCGATCAGGCCCTTGCGCACGTCTTCCAAAGTGGGGCCGAAACCGTCTTGCTCGTAGGCCATAGCGCCCAGAGCTTCCAGATCTGCGGGGTTGTTTTCAGCGACCAGCTTGGCAGCGGCGTTAGCCATGGCCAGGAAGCTGTCATTCTTCGACACGAAGTCGGTTTCGCTGTTCACTTCGATCAGGCCGCCCTTGCCGCCGTCGATGAAAGCAGTCACAACGCCTTCAGCGGTCACGCGGGAAGCAGCCTTACCAGCCTTGGTACCCAGCTTGACGCGCAGCAGCTCTTCAGCCTTGGCCATATCGCCATCAGCTTCGGTCAGAGCCTTCTTGCATTCCATCATAGGGGCGTCGGTCTTGGCGCGCAGTTCAGCGACCATGCTTGCAGTAATTGCCATCGTATTTCTCCAGTATCAGTTCGATTCGTTACAGGATTTCGGCTAAAAAAACGGGGCTACTTAGAGCCCCGCTTTTTTTCGCGATGCGGTCGCGCAGCCGGACTTCGCTTAGGCGGCGGACGCTTCCACTTCCACGAATTCGTCGCCGTTGTCACCAGCAGCAGCCTTCACCACGTCGTTCAGACGGGCTTCACGGCCCTCCAGGATAGCGTCAGCGATACCGCGGGCGTACAGCTCGACAGCCTTGGCGGAGTCGTCGTTACCGGGGATCACGTAGTCGATACCTTCGGGGTTGTGGTTGGTGTCAACCACGCCGACCAGAGGAATGCCCAGCTTCTTGGCTTCAGCGATAGCGATCTTGTGGAAGCCCACGTCAATCACGAAGATGGCGTCGGGCAGACCGTTCATGTCTTGAATGCCGCCGATGTCCTTCTCCAGCTTTTCCAGTTCGCGAACGAACATCAGCTGTTCCTTCTTGGACATAGCTTCCAGGCCAGTTTCTTGCTGAGCCTTCATGTCCTTCAGACGCTTGATAGAGGTCTTCACGGTCTTGAAGTTGGTCAGCATGCCGCCCAACCAGCGCTGGTCGACGAAAGGCACGCCAGCGCGCTTAGCCTCTTCAGCCACTGTTTCGCGGGCTTGACGCTTTGTACCGACCATCAGAACGGTGCCGCCGTTAGCTGTCAATTGCTTGACGAACTTTTGGGCGTCCTGGAACATCGGCAGCGACTTTTCCAGGTTGATGATGTGAATCTTGTTGCGGGCACCGAAGATGAACGGAGCCATCTTGGGATTCCAGAAACGAGTTTGGTGACCAAAGTGGACGCCGGCTTCCAGCATCTCGCGCATTGTTACTGCCATGTTAATTACCTCAAAGGTTGGGTCTAAAATCCGGCCCAACGATTGCAGCGCCCCATGAACGGGAAGCCGCAACACCTTGAATAGGCCGGTTTGCTATTTGCCTTGCTGACCTGAATGCGAGAGCTGTCGCAGGCAAAAGCGCCGCTGCATCAACCACCCTCAGAGCTTTTCAAGTTACCCCTCACGGACTAACCCTTAGCAAAGCCGCAAAATTTTAGCACACTGCCATGCAATTCGACCTCAGTCACGCAGCTCTTGAGATTCGCGAAGGCCGCAACAGCGCCTCAAACCTCATGCAAATGAGCATCGCAGCCGCGCAAAGCCCTCTGTGCGCCCATGTTTTCAGCCAGACTTTTTTTAACCAAGCGCGCTGGGCCGCCGCAGAAACACCAACAACAGCCCCTCTGGCGGGCTTGGCTATTTCCATCAAAGACTTGTTTGACACGCAAGACTCAACCAGCGCAGCCAGCTCACGCGTGCTGCAGGATGCCCCCGCTGCCCAGGCCGATGCCGCCGCCGTTGCCAGCCTGATTGCCGCAGGTGCCGCAATCATCGGCCGCACACACATGGTGGAATTCGCCTTCTCAGGTGTGGGCGTCAACCCGCACTTTGGCACACCCGCCGCACTCGATGCCCGCCACCCCGCCAACCCACAACTGGCACCCTCGCGCCCGGCGCGCATTCCCGGCGGCTCTTCGTCTGGCGCAGCAGTCTCCGTCGCCAGCGGGGCTGCATGGGCTGCCCTCGGCTCAGACACTGGTGGCTCCATTCGCATTCCTGCCGCGCTCAATGGCCTGGTAGGCTTCAAAAGCACGGCGCGCTTGGTGCCTACCGATGGTGCCGTGCCTCTGTCTCCCACGCTGGACACCGCCTGCGCCCTGACCCGTAGCGTGCGCGATGCCGTGCTGATTCATGAAATTCTGGCCGACCGTAAGGTCGCCAAAGATGATCGCAACCTGAGCCAATGGCACCTGGCCGTGCCCCGTGCCGTGTTTTTTGATGACATCGATCCCGCTGTTCGCACCGCCTTTGATCGCAGCATTGCGCAGTTGCAAGCCGCTGGCGCGCAAATTGAGTGGATTGATCTGCCAGAGTTGCATGAGCTGGACCGCGTCAACGTCATCGGCGGCTTCTCGCCCACCGAAAGCTATGCCTGGCACCGCCACTTTCTGCAAGACCCCGAAAAAGCGGCGCTGTACGACCCACGCGTGCGCTCCCGCATAGAGCGCGGTGCTCGCATGAGCGCGGCCGACTACCTAGATTTGCTGGCTGCCCGCAAACACTGGATCACCCAGATGCAAAGCGCCATCGCACCGTACGACGCCCTGCTCTCACCCACCACCCCCATCGTGGCACCCACCATTGCCTCGGTAGCTCCCGCCGATGGCAAAGATGCCGCCGCCGATGCCCAGCGTGATGAGGCGTTTGTGCGCGTCAACGGTCTGCTGCTGCGCAACACCAGCGTGGTCAACATGCTGGATGGATGCGCCCTGTCACTGCCCTGCCACAACGCCGACGAACTGCCCATGGGCCTGATGATCTGGCACGCAGCCCTGCACGACGATGACGTGTTGAACATCAGCGCAGCCATTGAAGCTGTTTTGAACCCCAATTAACTACTGTTTTGATAGCTTCAAGCGCTTATCAATCAAGCGCTAGCGGTATAAAACATATCAAATTTTAGAAATATGCAGCCTGGCGCTATGCTCAATTCATGCTGCGCATTTCCTCCCTCGACACTCCTTCTGCCTCCATCTCTGGCGATCAAGGCTGGCCGCTTTTCAGCACCGCAGCCACCCGCCAAATAGAGCGAGCCTGCGCAAGCCGCCTGCCACCCCACACCTTGATGGAGCGCGCAGGTCTTGCCATTGCACGACTGGCCATGGCCATCGCCCCATATGCCCAGCGCATCTGGATTGCCTGCGGCCCTGGCAACAACGGAGGCGATGGGTTTGAGGCTGCCGCTCAACTCCAAGCGCGGCTACCACACACCCGCATCATGGTCAGCGAGGTGCGTGAGCCAAGCCAACTGCCTGCCGATGCACAAATCTCATGGGACAAGGCCCAGCAAGCGGGCGTGCGATGGGTCAACAACTGCCCCTGTGACCTGGGCCCGCAAGACCTATGCATAGATGCACTACTGGGCATAGGCCTTACCCCTCGCACTGACCGCAAACCCTCAGACGCAAACCAGCGCCTGCAGAAATTACTCGAGCAAGTCACCCAATGCGCTTGCCCGGTGCTGTGCATCGACATTGCTTCAGGCCTTGATGCAGATACCGGCCAATATCTGCAGGAGTTTGCACCCCACACCATTGCCGACCCAAGTCCGCGCCACACGCTGGCTCTGCTGACATTGCAGCCCGGTCTGTTCACAGCACAAGGCCGAGATGCCTGCGGGCAAATCTGGTGGGATGACCTGGGTTGCGGCATTGCCGGCCATCAGGCGGACGCATCCGCCCCTCAACCCGTTGCGCATCTCAGCACCATTGCCAATTTGCAGACCCAACCCCGTCAGCACACCAGTCACAAAGGCAGTTTTGGCGATGTCGCCGTGCTAGGCGGCGAAGGCCTGAGCCAGCGCGGCCTTTCCATGGCTGGCGCTGCCTGGCTGGCGGCACTTGCAGCCCTGCACAGTGGCGCTGGTCGCGTCATGCTGGCTCTGCTGGATGAGTCACCCGCGCAAGGCATTGCGCCTTGGCCAGAAATCATGCTGCGCCAACCATCTGCACAAGACTGGAGTCAGCCTACGGTGGTTTGCGGCTGCGGAGGTGGCGAAGCCGTGCAAGCATCGCTGCCGCACATATTGGAGCAAGCCCCGCAACTGGTACTGGATGCCGACGCACTCAACGCCATTGCCGCCAGCCCGGCACTGGCCCAGCAATTGACTGCGCGCGCAGCGCGCCAGCAACCCACGATATTGACGCCTCACCCGCTTGAAGCCGCGCGCCTGCTACAAACCAGTACAGCAGCCATTCAGGCCAACCGCCTGCAAGCCTGTCTGCAGCTGGCGCAAAAATTTCAGTGCACAGCCTTGCTAAAGGGCTCGGGCACGGTGATTGCCAATGCACAACGGCAAATATGGATCAATTCCAGCGGCAACGCCCGCTTGGCCACGGGCGGCACAGGTGATGTGCTTGCCGGCCTGATCGGCGCACTATGGGCGCAAGGCTGTAATGCCGACGACGCTGCCATTCAGGGCGCCTTCAAACACGGCCACACTGCAGATCAATGGCCTGCAGATCGACCTTTCAGCGCCAGTGCACTGGCCATGCACCTCAAGCCGTAAGAGTGGCCAACACAACCCCGCAAACCCCAGGTTTGCAGTTGCAACAAGGCGCGAAGCCGCAGGCAGTACAAAAGGACGGCAAGGCAAAGCAGCGCTATAGCAAGAGTTGTGTTTGCAGCGCTCAATAAAAAAGCCTTGCCATTATCTGGCAAGGCCTTTTAGCTATCAATACAGGACTAATTAAGACTCAGTCTTGCGCTTGCTAGTCTTGGCTGCAGGCTTGGCCTTGGCCGATGCCGCTTTGACGGGAGCCGCCTTGGTTGAAGCTGCCTTAGTTGAAGCCGCCTTAGCCGCAGGCTTTGCAGGCGTTCTAGCAGGCGCTTTTTCAGCGGCTTTTTTAGTCTCGCTCGCAGAAGTCTTCGTCGCAGTTTTAGCGGTTGCCTTGGCTGTAGCCTTCACAGGTTTAGCAGCCTTGGCAGTTTCCGCAGATACAGCGGATGCCACAGGAGCAGAAGGCGCCAGCAAAGCTGCAACCTTCTTTTTAGGCGCAGTCTTGCCTGTTGCCTTAGCTTCTGCCTTAACTACCGTCTTATCTTCCTCTTTAGCTGTAACCTTCTCTGCCGCCTTCGCCGCAGTTTTGCGCGGCTTGCTGGCAGCTGGGGCGGGCACCGCTGCCGGAGCTGGAGGCTGCACCACCACAGGAGCAGTCTTCGCCGCCCGACGCTCGCGGTCATACTCAGCCTCCAGCGCTGCCAGATTCACGCTTTCATGCAAAGGCTTCTGGGCCTCTTTGCGATCTTTCCAGCTCTTGTTCTGCTCGGGTGCTCGCGCCGGGGCGGGCGACTGGGCTGCATTGCGCTGCGCACGATTGGACTTGGCATCCCGGCGACTCCATTTATCACCACTACCACGCTCATCGCGCGGCGCACGTGCCTCACGGCTATCCCGACCATCACGTCCGCCACGGTTTTCGCGGCGACCACGGCCATCATCCTTGGCTTGAGTACGAGCACCGCCACCATGACCAACGCTGCCGTTGCTCTTAGCAACCCCAGCTCCAGTATTACTGCGGGGCGATTGCACCGGTGCATCTTCCCCGTCACGCAACAGACGGAAGTCAATGCGGCGGCCATCCAGATCTACACGACTGACCTGCACGCGCACTCGCGCGCCAATGCCGTAACGCACTCCCGTGCGCTCGCCGCGCAGCTCCTGGCGCGCCTCGTCAAAGCGGAAGTAGTCGCCACCCAGCTCGGTGATGTGCACCAGCCCTTCCACATACATGGCGTCCAGCGTCACAAAGATGCCGAAAGTGGTGACCGAAGAAACCACGCCCGAGAATTCTTCACCCAGATGCTCGCGCATGTATTTGCACTTGAGCCAGGCTTCCACATCACGACTGGCTTCGTCAGCCCGGCGCTCATTGGCACTGCAGTGCAGACCCGCAGCTTCCCAAGCCTGAAAATCCTTGGCTGCAGAGCGCTTCTTGCGCGGTTTTTGATCGGGAGCAACCACACGTGACGCGAGGCGCTTTGCCATCTTGGCCTCAGCCTCACCCGGCGCTGGCAAGTTAGGTAATTTGTAGTGCGTGCCGTTCAGCTCAGCCTTGATGACACGGTGCACCAGCAAGTCGGGGTAACGACGAATCGGGCTGGTGAAGTGGGTATAGGCCTCAAACGCCAAGCCAAAGTGACCCGATCCCTCAGGCGTATAGAAGGCCTGCATCATGGAGCGCAGCAGCATGGTGTGAATCTGCTGCGAGTCAGGGCGATCCTTGGTCGCCGCAGCAATCTGCTGGAACTCCTTTGTAGTCGGGTTCTCGCTGATGCTCATGCTCACACCCATGGCTTTGAGATAGTTGCGCAGGATTTCCTGCTTCTCCATCGAAGGCTTGTCGTGCACACGAAACAGACCCAGCTGACCGCTCTGATCGATAAAGTCAGCACTGCAGACGTTGGCCGCTAGCATGGCTTCTTCAATCAGCTTGTGCGCATCATTGCGGGTGCGCGGAATAATTTTTTCGATGCGGCCATTGTCGTCGCAGACGATTTGCGTCTCTGTAGTTTCAAAGTCTACCGCGCCGCGCACTTCGCGTGCCTTGAGCAGCGACTGGAAGACGCCATACAGATTCAGCAGATCTTGCACGCGGTCTTTGCGCTTGGCAGCTTCCTGACCACGGGTATTGGCCAAAATAGCCGCCACCTCGGTATAGGTAAAGCGCGCATGACTGTGCATGACCGCCGGATAGAACTGATAGGCGTGAATTTCGCCCTGCGACGTGATCAACATGTCGCAGACCATGCACAGACGATCCACATCAGGGTTGAGCGAGCACAGCCCGTTGCTGAGCTTTTCCGGCAGCATAGGAATCACGCGGCGCGGGAAATAGACGCTGGTCGCGCGGTCGTAGGCATCTATATCAATGGCGCTGCCCGTGGTCACATAGTGACTCACATCCGCAATCGCCACGAGCAGACGCCAGCCCTTGCTGCTACCCACCTTGGCAGGTTCGCAATACACGGCATCGTCAAAGTCGCGCGCGTCTTCGCCGTCAATCGTGACCAGAGGAATATCGGTCAGGTAAATGCGCCCTGCGTGATCAGCGGGCAGCACCTTCTCGGGCAAGGCCTTGGCCTGCTCCAGACAAGCTTCTGAAAAGATATGCGGCACGCCGTATTTGCGCACCGCAATTTCAATTTCCATGCCGGGGTCATCAACCTCGCCCAGCACTTCAACAATGCGGCCCACGGGCTGACCAAACAGCGCAGGCGGTTCTGTCAGCTTCACGACCACGATCTGCCCGACCTTGGCCGAGCCTGTGGCCTTGGCAGGAATCAGAATGTCCTGACCGTAGCGCTTGTCTTCAGGGGCTACCAGCCACACACCGCTTTCCTGCAAAAAGCGACCAATGATGGGCTGATCGGGGCGCTCCACAATCTCCAGCACACGCCCTTCGGGACGGCCGCGGTGATCTTGACGCGCTATGCGCACCTGAACTTTGTCCTTGTGCAGCACCGCACGCATCTCGCTGGATGGAAGGTAAATGTCACGCTCGCCATCGTCACGCACGACAAAGCCATGGCCGTCGCGGTGGCCCTGCACAGTGCCCAAAACTTCTTCATTCATACCGGCAACTTTTTCGCGAGGGTTCATTTTCTTGATATACAATCTATGTCTTTCCTGAGATGCCCAGGTGGCGGAATTGGTAGACGCACTAGTTTCAGGTACTAGCGGGTAACTCCGTGGAGGTTCGAGTCCTCTCCTGGGCACCAAGTTTAACGACAACCTGCAAGGGTTGACACAAACTTGGAAACATTCCCTTCCGGCAGTGTTTAAAGCCTAACGGCATCTTAGAAAAAATAGAAGATTCGGTTTTAAGGCAAGAAATTGCTTGTACAATACGAAGCTTCCCTGAAAGCCCAGGTGGCGGAATTGGTAGACGCACTAGTTTCAGGTACTAGCGAGTAACATCGTGGAGGTTCGAGTCCTCTTCTGGGCACCAAATACAAAAAGCCGTTGCATGCAAATGCAACGGCTTTTTCGTTTCTTGCACCCTCTTCCTCACATCCTCATATTTCTTGAAAAAATCGCGCCGACCGGCCTGAGCACTGGTTTTCCCGCTATATAATTCGATTACTCTGAAAGCCCAGGTGGCGGAATTGGTAGACGCACTAGTTTCAGGTACTAGCGAGTAACATCGTGGAGGTTCGAGTCCTCTTCTGGGCACCAAATACAAAAAGCCGTTGCATGCAAATGCAACGGCTTTTTCGTTTGCAGCCCCCTCCTTCACCTACCGCACATTTTTGAAAAAAGTGCAGCAACTCACTTGAGCGCTGATTTTCCCGCTATATAATTCAATCACTCTGAAAGCCCAGGTGGCGGAATTGGTAGACGCACTAGTTTCAGGTACTAGCGAGTAACATCGTGGAGGTTCGAGTCCTCTTCTGGGCACCAAATACAAAAAGCCGTTGCATGCAAATGCAACGGCTTTTTCGTTTCTTGCACCCTCTTCCTTACATCCTCATATTTCTTGAAAAAATCGCGCCGACCGGCCTGAGTTCTGGTTTTCCAGCTATATAATTCGATCACTCTGAAAGCCCAGGTGGCGGAATTGGTAGACGCACTAGTTTCAGGTACTAGCGAGTAACATCGTGGAGGTTCGAGTCCTCTTCTGGGCACCAAATACAAAAAGCCGTTGCATGCAAATGCAACGGCTTTTTCGTTTACCCCAATCAACGCCTGAGCTTCAGCCTCCGCAATAAGCTGGGCCATAAAAAAAGGGAGCCCGATGGCTCCCTTTTACATTTGGCGTTTGCTGCCGCCACTGCGGGCAGCAGCAGCCATCGCTTACTTGCGCAGCAGCTGCTTCAGCGCAGTCTGCAAGCGGCGGGCAGAAGCCTCGTCGCTGGTGCTAGCCAGCACAGTTGCCACATCCTGACCCCATGTCTGCTGGGGCGACGCCTCATTGCGGCGCGTCAGCATCTGCAATTGCAGCGCACGACGTGCGTTCAGTTGATCGGCAGGGGTGTGCACATCGGCAGCCATTTCAAGGCGCAGCAGCGCTTCAGCAGCATTGCCCTTGGGAGCAGCAACCACAGCAGCAGACCATGAAGTGCGCACAGGAGCTGTCACCTTGCCACCCAGTTGCTGGGCCGAAGGCAGCTGCTCTGCATCACGCGCCTGCCAGGCACTCAGCAGCTGCGTCAGCGCTTCGCCATGGGCTTGAGCTGCCAGCTTGCGCAGGGCTTCCTGAGCATGTTCCACCGCATCGCGCTGGGCACGGAAGGCTGGATCAGCCAGACGTGGACCACGATCTTCACGGATGAATTCACGCGAACCACGACCCATGTCACGGCTATCACGACCGCCGCGATCACCACCACGGGCACCGTCACGACCACGACCGCCATCACGGCGATCTCCTGGGCGACCACCAACAGCAGGAGCCGCTTCCTTCTTCATGCCAGGGCGGTCATCACCGCGCACAGCCACCACAGGGCGGGCAGGCTTGGCAGCCACAGGAGCTTCAGCAACTGCTTCTGTTTCAGTAGCTTCAGGCGCTTGATCTGCCTTGGCTTGCGCCTGATTTTCTTCAGACTTGGCAGCAGCAGGCTGAGCCTTGATGGCAGCTTCCAGCTCGGCCAGAGCCGAGCGGATCTTCTGCGCATCACCGCTGGCGTTGGCAGCTTCCACAGACTTGGAAGCTTCCATCACGCGGCGGTCATGCTCAGACAATTCCACAGCGGGCGCACGCGAACCACGCTCCACGCTCTTGCGGTTGAACGCATCATCCAGAGGCTTGCGGAATGCATCCCACAGCTTTTGCTCGTGCTTGCGATCCAGCGGCACCACCTGTGCTTCGGCTTGCCAGCGTTGCTGCAGCGCCTTGACAGCATCAATGCGCAGGCTGGCAGCTTCACCCAGAGTCGTTGCCTCGCCAATCATGGCGTGGCGGCGATCCAGACTGGCCTTTTGTGCAGCTTGCAAAGGCGCTTCGGCAGCAGCCATCGCTTGCTTGAACAAGGGCTGCAGTTCAGCAAACAGCTTTTCGCCGATATGGCCGCTTTCGCGCCAGCGCTCACCAAACTGGCGCAGTGCGCGCAGCATGTTCTTCCAGTCCTGGCTGGCAGCGTTTTCAGCAGCCCATGCCTTGATTTCTTCCACCAGAGCCAGACGTTGAGTCTTGGCTTCGGTGCTGTCCTGACGAATCTTGTCGTGCCAGGACTCGACCACCTTGTAGGCAGCGTTGCAGGCCTCGTCAAACTTCTTCCACAGCGCATGGTTAGCCATGGCACCTTGGTCAGCCAGCTTCCATTGCTCACGCAGGTTACGCAGGGTTTCCTGAATCTTGCGGCCACCCAGCACCTGACCGTCTGGACGGTTGAGCATGGCTTCAGCCTTGGCCACCAGTTCTTCACGCAGCTTGTCTGCGTTCTGGCGCAGCCAGCCAGCAGCTTCACCGGCAGCGATCAGGGCTTCATGCACTTCGCTCACCAGAGCCTCGTCCACAAAGCGGCCATGGGCCTTAATGGCAGCGCGCATGGCTTGCACGGCTTCAGAGCCTGCCTTGCTGTTGCCAGCAGCCGTTTCAGCCTTCAGCGCTTGCAGCGCCTGGTTCAGGCCGACCTTGGCAGCTTCGACCTGCTCAGGCGCAGGCTTGCCACGACCACCAGCCGCAGGACGGGCTGCAGCGGGCTTGGCAGCTTCAGCAGCAGCCGCTTCAGGCGGCAGGCCACGGGCCACGCGGATTTCATCGGCCCAGACGGGCACGGAAGGCAAAGGTGCGGCTTCGTCAGCGGCAGAAGCCTCGGTTTGTGCCAGTGCAGACTGAAAAGCATCCCAAACCAGCGCCAGCTGTGCGGATGCTGCTTCCAATTGAGGGGGGAAACGGCTGTCCACGCTGGTCCAGCTGGCGTCGCCAGTCAGTTCCTTGGCCTGGTCTTGCCAGCGGGCCACATCGGCGCCCAGTGCCTCAAGCACGGACTTGGCGTCTTTCCAGGACTTGGTAGACAGCACTTCGATGCGCTGAGCCAGCAGCAAAGCCACTTCGCGCTGCACCTGCGTGCGGTGCTGCAGGTCTTCCACAGCCTTCACACGCTCGGCCAGCTGGGCCTTGAACTGCGACAGGGGCTCGCGCGACAGCGCGGCGCCAGCCTTGGCGGCATCACGCTGCCAGGCTGCGGCAGCTGCTGCATCAAATGGCGTTGCAGCCAGCAGAGCCTGAGCCTTTTCGGCCCATTCCACAGAAATTTTTTCCTGATTGGCGGTGCGACGGATTTCATCCAGACGCTCACGCACTGCGCGGGCGGCGCTCTTGTCGCCCTTGCTCAGTTCTTTGTGAACGTCCTGGAGTTGCTCAACCGTGGGTTGAGTGGCCAGCCAATCGCGGATGCGCGCAGCGCGATCACCCGAGGTTTCGGCGGAGAAAGCACCACCTGTCAATGCATCCAGCGGATGTTGCTCAGAATTCTTGGCAGAGGCCGGGTTCACTTCAGATGCATCAGACATGGTGCTGCTAGGAGAGATAGATGTCATGTAGGGGTCAGAAAATGCTTGGAGGCCCTCGCAGTCAACGCTGCAACAGACCCATGCCAACCCACATGAGGGCAGGCTTTCCAAGCTCAAGCCCAAGCATCTTCATGCTCGGGCAAAGCGGTATTTTCGCCTTTATTTAAAGGCAAGCCAAAAAATGCGAAATCACAAAGGATTTCGCATTGCTTTTTTCATTGTGCAGACAGACTCAGCTGAGCGCGCGGCGTCCAGTCCTTATCCTTCACATCGAGCTTGGGAGCGCCCAGAAACAGACGCTCCAGAGGCAGCTGTTGAGTGGAAAGATAGTCACGTACCGCCACCCCACGCGCCAGCGCCAGCTCGCGCATGGCGTCATCTGGCACAGTGATGCTAGCCACCAGCAAATCCCTCATCTGGTCAGCGGGCAGCTCTTTGGCCATTCCGACCATGTTGCGGGGCTTTTTGATGTCAGCGCGGCCGTAGATCGCTTTGAGCAACGCGGGACGCTCGGCATTGCTGATTTCAAGCACCTCGTCACCACTCTTGCCTTCACGAATCGCTGCACGGCGCTTCTGGGCCAGCAGCAGTCTATCGAGCTCAACCGATTTCCAGGCTTCCTTGTCCTCCGCCTCACGCGCCTCTCCCACCACCGTCATCTTGAGCGCCGGACGGTCATTAAGCGATTTGACGATTTTGGCCAGTTGATCCTTGGCCTTGGCATCAAGCAGCGCACTGCCCGGTGCAAAACTCACCCCGCCGGTCTCATCACCGCCCGAGAACGCGCCCGACAGCAATGCAAACGGCGCAGTCACGGCTTTCATGATGATGTTGCCCAGCACCTTGAAGACGATGGGCGCCAGACGGAACTGAGGATCGTTGAGCGAGCCGCTCAGCGGAACATCCAGATCAATCACGCCATTGCGGTCAGACAGCAAAGCCACGGCCAGCTTGACTGGCAGCGATGCGGGCGCGCCTTCGACCTTGTCGCCAAAGGTCAGCTGGCGTAGCACCAGTTTGTTGGATGCGGTGAGCTGCCCATCGGGCTGCACTTTGTAGTTCACATCCATATACAGCTTGCCGCGCTCAATGCCGTAGCCCGCGTACTTGATGGAGTAAGGCGACAGCGGCGACAGCTCCAGGTCATTCATCTGGGTACGGATATCCAGCGCCAGCGGTTTAGCCAGCGGGTTGATCTTGCCGCCAATATCCAGCGTCGCTGTGCCTTGCGCCTTGCCCTTGATCTCCAGATCGGCCATTTGCGGCTCAGCCTGGCCCACAGGCGCTTCAGACGAGAAGGCGCTCAGGCGGCCTTTCAGCTCGCTCAGATCAGCCGAGTAATTGGGCTGAATGAAATAGTCAGAGAACTGCACCTTGCCACCGGTCAGCACGATGGGGCCGACCTTGATGACAGGCGCAGGGCCACTGTCTGCAGGCTTGGCGGGTTCAGCCACAACCACAGCCTTATCCGCCTCAGGCTTTCCACCTGCAGCCACTTTCGCGTTGCTCTGCTCGTTCTGCTCCACTGATTGCTCGGACTTTTCGGTCTTCACAATGTCCTGCAAGTTGATACGACCGTTGCGCTGCACGATAACGCGGGCAAAAAAATCGCTCAGTGCCGTCTCGCGCACGCTCACGCGCAGCGGCTGAGCGGGTTGCATATTCAGGTCCAGACCGCGCAGGGCCAGTGTCTTCCAGGCCAGCAAATCGTCGCCCAGCCCCAGACCGGTCTTGGCCGCCATGGCCTTGGCGCGGTCAGCAGTGGAATCGTTGAGCACTGCCGTCAGCGCGCCCTTGGCCGTGGTGGGTTTAACTGCCTCTTCCTGCACGGGCGCAGCCAGTGTGGATCGCATGCGCAGGTCGTTCAGCTCTACATCGCCCTGCACAGCAACTTGCGGGCCCTTGGCATGGGCCAGATAGTTGACCTTGCCCCTAAAATTGCCGTCCGCACGAACTAGGTCCACATTGAGTTTGTGGCCGAAGTAAGGCTCGAACGCATGCAAAGGCACAGCCCGGGCCTGTAACTGCCCTTGTGCAGACACAGGCGTCAGGCCAAACTGGCCCTTAAACTGAAGGTTGCCCGCCTGTACGCGGCGATTGGCGGCCAGCTGTGCCGATACTTCCAGCGACGTAGGCGCGGCCTTGGTCGCCAGCGGCTCTAAAGCACCCAATCGCACACGCAGCGCGCTCACATCCAGCTGCACAGGCTGAGCAGCCTGCCCTTGCACAGGCGCGGCATCGCGGAGCTGCACCACACCGCCATCCACCGCTATCGCAGCCAGCTTGACGGACCAAGGCTTGCCCAGCTCCGCTTTATCAGCCTTGGTACCCGGCTTTGCCGCCTTGGCTCCAGAAGCTGGCAACCAACGCTCATACATCCAGTGGCCTTGCGCATCGCGCAGCGCGGCCAGCTGGGGTTTTTGCACGGCGATCGATTCCACCTGCACCTGCTGCGCAGCCAGATCGACTTGCACACCCGTCACCTTGATCTGCTCAACCGCGACGGGGGCTTGCTTGTCTTGCAACTGCAGCTTGTCTGCTGTCAGCTCTGCCACCCGCGCCACCACACCGCCCTCGCCCCAGGAGACTTCAGCATCGGTATTGAGCATGGCGCTCAGCTGCGGCTTGAAGTGCGCCTCAATATAGGGCTGCACCCACTGCAGCGGCAGTTGCTCCAGCTTCAGCTTCAGCTTGCCGTCTTTCACCGTGGCTTGGCCATCTACCGCCAGTCGGGCTGCGCCATCGGCATTGACTTGCTCGCCAGAATGCAGGCCAGTCGTTGCGGTCAAATTCAGCGGCTCGCTCATGGGCCAGGCAATGTTCTTGACCTGCACGGCCAGCGGTGCCAGGGTCAGGGCCGCAGGCTGAGCGCCAGTGGCAAGGTCTTGCCAATGCACGGTACCGCTATCAATATCGAACTGCTGCACGCTGACTGTCAAAGGTTTGGCAGGCTTTTCAGCTTTTTTTTCCGCCTTGCCAGGAGTCTCTGGCGTTGCTTGCGCCTCTGCCGCGGCAGGAGCCGCGGCTGTGTTCAAGCCCAGCCAGTTGATCACCCCTTGCGCATTACGGCTGGCGTGTACCTCAGGCTTGACCCAGCGCACAGCCTCCAGCGCAACCTGGTTTTGCAGCGGCTGCACGTTCTTGAGTTGAACTTCTAGCGCCTCAAAGCTCAGCAGCGGCGCATTCTGGCGATCCTGCAACTCCACGCCCGACAAGGTCAGCTTGCCGCTGACACTCACCACCGGCTGCTCTTTTTCTTCAAAGTGAATCTGCAAGTCCGTATCCAGCACACCCGAACGCGGCAGAACCGGCACGCTGGCGGGTACATAGCCCAGATAAGGCGTGAGGTCGATCTTGTCCCACTTCAGCGTCATTGCCGTCTGGCGACTATCGGTAAACGGCGTGCTCTCGCCCGAGGTATCGAACTGGCTGCCATTGAGGTCAAACGCCAGATGCGGCAAGACCTTGATCTCACGCTTGGACTTCAGATTGCTGATGAAAGGAATGCTCAGCTGCAAGCCCTTGAGTTCATGCTTGCGCTGCACAGACTCATCATTGAGCTCAACACGGCCATCGCGCAGCGCAATGTTGTAGAGCGCAAAGTTCACCGGCTTGGACGGCTCTTCGTCCTTGGACTCGGAGAGCTTGGCGATCACATCATCAATATCAAGCTTGCCCAGCGAATACTGAGTCAGGCGCACCACCGGCGCATCGACCTCGATGGCATCCAGCACAGGGGCCAGCCTGAACAGAGACTGCGCACTGGCATTGACAAAGATGCGCTTGATTTCCAGCTGGGGCTGGGCTGCAGATTCAAGGTCTTTTTGGCCTTCAGCGCTTTGTGAATCAGTACTTTCAGCTACTTTTTTAATCGCTTTATCAATCACCAGATCATGCAAGGTGATGGACAGTGACCATGGTGAAAACTCAATCTTGCCCACATGCACGCCGCGACCGAGCTTGTCTGAGGCCTGTTTTTCCAGCTGGCTCTTGGCCACTACGGGCACCACGGCCCACAAAAGCAGCCATAGCAGCAAGAGGACAAGAACAGACCCGAGCAGCCGGCGCAACCAGCGATTCGATGTGAGCAATGACATGGGTATTTTTTAATTCAAGCAAAGGCTGAAAGCCCCTCCGGCTTTCAGAAACAGGGCGCATCAAACGCCAGAGGACAACTGTACCTTGTGCGACCTGTGGCCTTGAAAAACAGCGCTCTATATATAAATAGAGAACAAGACGATTTCCAAGGAGAAGTTTGCGCCACAGGCCATGCCTTGCACTTCTTGAAATCACAGAAAAATGCAAACAATGCGCGGCATATGACGACAGGCAGCCGCCACCCAGAAACGACAAAGCCCGGAAGCGGTCAAAACCGTCTTTCCGGGCTTCACGGCCGGTACAAGACCGGGGCCGTATTTCGCGGTCAAGGAGGGTGTGGTCCCTGCCGCTGGAAGCAAAGATTGCTCCCTTTGGTGCCTCAAGCGAAGATAAAGAGCAAGTGCCACTAGCCTGTGGAATCAAAGGCCATGACGGAGTTTGCTTTCCCTTTCCTTTGGCAAGCACCTGCGATGTGCAGGCAGATTCACTATATCTGTGCTCGTGAAGGGTTACCCGCTTTTTTGCACTTTTTTTCGCCTTGATGACAGATGTCACGAAATCAGCATGAACCTCTCTTGCGCACACTGAGGTTTTCTGTGAATTTTTTACAAGCTGTATGCATATACAGTTTTTATATTCCTTTAAAGTCTAACAAGTCGCACTGTTAGTGTTGACTATGCATTAAGAGGACTTTTAGAATCCGCCAGCGCTCGAAATGAGCGTTTTTTGTTTCCGCTGCCTCACGACTGAGCAGACCGATCAGCGCCCCGCCGGGGCGCTTTTAATCGGCCCGCAGCAAACCTCATCGGCGTGCTGCCCTGGTCGCACCGTGTCACAGACCCGGTTCCACCTCGGGTGATAGCCAAGAAAGGACAAGCTATGCCAGCGTCAGGAAAATTAGTCGCCTCTGCGCGAACGTTGGGCCACAAAACGGCCAACGGTTTTCTTGCTCTTACCCACAACGGTTTCGCCCTCCTGGGCTTGGCCGTGGCCATTTCGGCCTTGATTTTCATCTCTCGCCCAGACCTGCGTCTGGCTGGCGAATCTCAGCTGCGTCAGTGGCTGGATGCCCGCCTACCCGTGGTTGCTGAAGCCAGCATCGAAGAAGCCCCCACTTCCGAGATCATTGTCGCCAGCGACCGCGCCACCGCAGTCAACCCCAAAAGCCTGCCCAAGGAGCAAGCTGCTGTCGCCTACTGGCTCAGCACTAAGTACCGCGTTGCACCCGAGCCCATTGCCGCTCTGGTCAGCGAAGCCTATGCACAGGGCAAAGCCAACAAGCTGGACCCCACACTGATTCTGGCCATCATGGCCATTGAATCGAGCTTCAACCCGTTTGCCCAAAGCCCTGTCGGTGCCCAAGGCCTGATGCAGGTGATGACCAAGATTCACACCGACAAGTACGAGAGCTTTGGCGGCCAGCATGCCGCGTTTGATCCCGTGACCAATCTGAAGGTTGGTGTCAAGGTTCTCAAGGAATGCATTGCCCGCGCCGGCTCCATCGAAGGTGGCTTGCGCTACTACGTAGGTGCCGCCAATCTGCCAAGCGATGGTGGCTATGCCGCCAAGGTGCTGGCCGAGCATCAGCGTATGCGCCTGGGTGCAGGCCTGCGTGCCGCCAATCCTTTGGTCGCCGCCAACACGGCGCCCCCAGTAGCCAAGTCTGCCGTGCCCAAGGTAGCAGAAGCCACCACGGTGTCTCACGCTCAGCAAGTCATTGTGGCTAATTCCAGCCTGTAAATTTTCAAACCATAAACTGTCGAATTTTTTCAAGCTGGCCTTTGCGCCAGCTTTTTTTATGCCCGAACACAAGCCTGCGGGAAAAGCGGGCATACGACTCCGAGATATGTCAGCTCAGCTACACTAGCAGGTGTACGCAACTGGCGATAGGCGCAGAGTTTTTCTGCCGCTGACGTGGAAACCAGCAGACTGCAAGGTCTGTGAACCACCGGGGAGCGTACCGCCCAAGGTCGCAGCGATTGCAACCCGCAAGCGTTTCAGCCGTTCGCCTGGGCAGCCCTTGTCCTCAAGGGAATTTCAAGTTCACAGGACTGCCATGTTTCAACGCACCGATACCGTCGCTAAAGTCGACCCCGAACTGTTTGCCGCCATCCAGGCTGAAGACCATCGCCAGCAAGAGCATATCGAGCTGATCGCCAGCGAGAACTACTGCTCGCCCGCCGTGATGGAAGCCCAGGGCTCCCAACTGACCAACAAGTACGCCGAAGGCTATCCCGGCAAGCGTTACTACGGTGGTTGCGAGCACGTGGACGTGGTTGAACAACTGGCCATCGACCGCATCAAGCAAATCTTTGGCGCTGAAGCCGCCAACGTGCAACCCAATTCCGGCTCGCAAGCCAACCAAGCTGTGCTGATGGCATTTGCCAAGCCCGGCGACACCATTCTGGGCATGAGCCTGGCCGAAGGCGGTCACCTGACCCACGGCATGGCACTGAACATGTCCGGCAAGTGGTTCAATGCCGTTTCTTACGGTCTGGACGCCAACGAAGCTATCGACTACGACAAGATGGAAGCGCTGGCACGTGAGCACAAGCCCCGCATCATCGTCGCCGGAGCCTCTGCCTACGCGCTGCACATTGACTTTGAGCGCTTCGCCAAGATCGCCAAGGAAGTCGGTGCCATTTTCTGGGTGGACATGGCTCACTACGCTGGCCTGATCGCTGCTGGCGTGTACCCCAACCCCGTGCCCCACGCTGACGTAGTCACCACCACCACCCACAAGAGCCTGCGCGGCCCCCGTGGCGGCGTGATCCTGATGAAGGCCGAGCACGAGAAGGCACTGAACAGCGCCATCTTCCCTGGCCTGCAAGGCGGCCCGCTGATGCACGTGATCGCCGGCAAGGCCGTCGCGTTCAAGGAAGCCCTGACTCCCGAGTTCAAGGCTTACCAGGAACAAGTTGTGAAGAACGCCAAGGTAATGGCCGACACGCTGACCGCACGCGGCCTGCGCATCGTCTCCGGTCGCACCGAAAGCCACGTGATGCTGGTGGACCTGCGCGCCAAGGGCATTACCGGCAAGGCTGCTGAAGCGGCTCTGGGTCTGGCTCACATCACTGTGAACAAGAACGCCATCCCCAATGACCCCGAAAAGCCATTCGTGACCAGCGGCATCCGTATCGGCACTCCCGCCATGACCACCCGTGGTTTCGGCGAAGAAGAAACCCGCATCACCGCCAACCTGGTGGCCGACGTGCTGGAGAACCCCACAGACGAAGCCACTCTGGCTGCCGTGCGTGAAAAGGTTGCCGCACTGACCGCCAAGCTGCCCGTCTACAGCAAGTAAATTCTGCTGCGCTGACACACCATGAAGTGCCCCTTCTGCAGCAACCCGGACACGCAAGTTGTCGAAACGCGCGAGTCCGAGGATGGGGGCTTCATTCGCCGCCGCCGCCGCTGCGGTGGCTGCGACAAGCGTTTCACAACGTATGAACGGCCCGAGGTCAGCTTTCCGACCGTAGTCAAGAAAGATGGCCGCCGCATCGAGTACGAGCGCGCCAAGCTGCAAGGCTCTTTCAAGATCGCGCTACGCAAGCGCCCGGTGAGCACCGCGCTCATCGATGCCGCCATAGAGCGCATCGAAGACAAGCTACTCAATCTGGGTCAGCGCGAGATCGATTCCAGCCGCCTTGGCGAGCTGGTTATGGATGAGCTCAAGGGCCTGGACAAAGTGGGCTATATCCGCTTTGCCAGCGTCTATCGCAGCTTTGAGGATGTGGACGACTTCACCAACATCATGGATGAAGTCCGCAGCCCCAAGGTCAAAGCGCCCAAGAAGCCAGCTGCCAGCTGATACATCGATCAGACACAACAAAGCCACCCTCGGGTGGCTTTGTTTTTGGGCGATTCAAACTGATAACGCTATTAATTCAAGAGCATTAAGCGATTGTCAATAAATGTTTTCAAGACACTTTTCATTCATTTTTATTAATAGACGCGCGCAATACGCTCATGTAACGGTAGCGCCATGGGTGCTACCCAGCTCTGCGCGCGCACATGCTCAACCAGCGCATCCACATCCAGCATGCCGCCCACGACATCAGTGCCTTGCATAAAAATGCTGAAGTTGTCGCCGCCCGTGCCCAGATAGCTTTGCAGGCCCACGCGATAGGTTTGAGCCATGTCCAGCGGGCGGCCGTTGAGGCGAATCTCGCTCACCCGCTGCCCTGCGGTCTGGCTGCGGTCAAAGCGGTAGCCAAAGCCTTGCGACACCTGCAGGATGCGCGGCGCATCCACGGTGTTGGTGCCGCTGTTGAACTGCTGCTCCAGCACCTGGCGAATCTGCTCGCCCGTCAGGCTCATCACCATCAGCGTATTGCCAAAAGGCTGCACGCTGAAAAGTTGGCCGTAAGTGACCTGCCCGCTCGCATCCGGCAACAGATCGGCGCGCACGCCGCCAGAATTCATAAAGGCCACCTGCGCCCCGCCCGCCGCCGCATCTTGCGTGGCGGCCAGAATGCTGTCAGCCACCATGCGGCCCACCACGCTTTCGCCATTGCTGTGCGGCATGCGCAAGGCTGCAGCTGCCAGCCGCCCCACGGGCATCGCTGCCAGGGGCTGCGCAGCGGCCTTGTAGCGGGCCACCAGCTGCGCCACGCCCGGATCCGCAGCAAAGACCGGGAAGTCGGGCTGCAGCGCCACCACGCCTGCGCTGCCGGTATAGGCCTCGCCTTGCACGATATTCTGGCGTGCCGACTTTTGACTCACGCGGCGCGTGCGCGCATCGACGGTGAGCTTTACCTCGGTCAGCAGCGTGCCGTACAGGCCACCGCTGGTCAGTAAAAACGGTTTATTCGGGTTGACCTTGGCGTAGTCACACAGATAAGCCCGATGCGTATGGCCGGAGATGACCACATCCACCTCGGCAGAGAGCTGCTCCAGAATCGGCACGATATCGCCAGACAGTCCTTGGCAACTATTG
This sequence comes from Comamonas sp. 26, assembly GCF_002754475.1. NCBI lineage: Bacteria > Pseudomonadati > Pseudomonadota > Betaproteobacteria > Burkholderiales > Comamonadaceae > Comamonas > Comamonas sp. 26. The sequence continues at coordinate 1,270,592 of NZ_PEFL01000001.1, read as the reverse complement.
TCCTGCAGGCTACTTGTGGTGCTACCGCCTTCATGCACCAGCACCACGATCACATCAGCCCCTTGTGCGCGCAGCTGCGGAATCAGCGCATTGGCCGTCAGCGCCTCTGCCGTAAAGCGCAGCCCTTTCACGCCGCTGGGGCGCACCATGTGCGGCGTGTTCTGGAGCGTCATGCCGATAAAGCCCACGCCGATGCGCAAGCCGTCTTGCTCAAAAAATTTCACGCCTGTGGAGGGGAACAGCGGTTTTCCATCATCGCGGATGGTGTTGGCCGCCAGATACTGAAACGCCGCGCCCTTAAAGGGTTTGCTGAGCTGGCAAGGCTCTTTGCTGGTGAACTTCTCGCAGCCACCGTTTTGCATGCGCAGCAGCTCGTCAGCGCCTTGGTCGTATTCGTGGTTGCCGGTGGCGGCAAAGTCCACCTTCATCAGGTTCAGCGCCTCAATCGTAGGCTCATCCAGAAACAGCGATGACACGATGGGCGATGCCCCAATCATGTCCCCCGCCGTCACCACCGCCACATGGCGACTGGCAGCACGCCGCTCGGCAACCGCCTGCGCCAGATAGGCCGCGCCCCCTGCGGGCACCGCTACGCTCCGTCCTTGCGCGTTTTTCGCCACTACGGCCTGCCTGGGCGGCTCCAGATTGCCGTGAAAGTCATTGAAGCCCAGCAAGGTGATATCCATGCTGGCGGGCTTGATCGCGCCACCGCCACAGGCCGACAGACCTATCGACAACAATGCCGCAGCAGCACCTGCTACAATGCTTCGAAATGCACAACGCCAGCCCGGCGACAAAGCGCGGGGCTGGCGTTGCTTGGATTTTTTGTTTGCTACAACCATCACGACGCTCCTGAGCCTCTGGTTGTAGCGCACAAAACGGTTTTTTTGATGTCAGGCGGCTGAAGCAGGAATGGGCGCCAAGCCCGAATCGACATCTGCGTTCTGCGCACGGTGGCGCAGCGCGTGGTCCATCACCACCAGGGCCAGCAACGCTTCGGCAATGGGTGCCGCGCGAATGCCCACGCACGGGTCGTGGCGGCCCTTGGTAATCACTTCGGCGGTATTGCCATGCACATCAATCGATTCACGCGGCGTGATGATGGAGCTGGTGGGCTTGATGCCAATGCGCACTTCCAGGTCTTGCCCGGTGCTGATACCGCCCACGATGCCGCCAGCGTTGTTGCTGCGAAAGCCCTCAGGGCTCAGCGAATCACCGTGCGTGGTGCCGCGCTGGGCCACACTGTCAAAGCCTGCGCCAATTTCTACGGCCTTGACGGCGTTCAAGCCCATCATGGCGTAGGCAATGTCGGCGTCCAGCCGGTCATACAGAGGCTGACCCAGACCCACAGGCATATTGCTGGCGTTCACGCGCAGCGCAGCACCACAGGAGTCACCGCTCTTGCGCAGCTGCTCCATGTATTCCTCGTACTGCGTCACATCGGCCACGGGGGCGAAGAAGGGGTTGTGCGGCACATGCTCCCAGCCCTCAAAGCCTATGGGCAGCTCGCCAATCTGCGTCATGCAGGCGCGAAACTCGGTGCCAAACTTTTCTTTGAGCCACTTTTTAGCCACTGCGCCAGCCGCCACCGTGGGCGCTGTCAGGCGGGCAGATGATCGGCCACCGCCACGCGGGTCGCGGATGCCGTACTTTTGAAAGTAAGCGTAGTCAGCGTGCCCGGGGCGAAAGCTCTGCGCAATGTTGGAGTAATCCTTGCTGCGCTGGTCGGTATTGCGGATGAGCAGCGCAATCGGCGTGCCCGTGGTCTTACCCTCGTACACGCCCGAGAGAATCTCGACCGCATCGGGCTCGTTGCGCTGGGTGACAAACTTGCTGGTGCCGGGGCGGCGGCGGTCCAGATCGAACTGGATATCTGCCTCACTCAAGGCCATGCCCGGGGGGCAGCCGTCAATCACGCAGCCAATGGCTGGACCGTGGGATTCACCAAAGTTGGTGACCGTGAAAATTGTGCCGAAGGTATTGCCGCTCATAGGCTTCCAATTATGCCTGCGGGCTTGCCAGCGCTCTGCGTTTCATGGGTTGACACTGCGCTGCGCCAGCCATCGCCAGTAACGCTGCCCGCAAAAAATAAACCCCGCATCAAGCGGGGCTGGAGTCTGGAGCGACGGATGGATTAATCAGCGCCCTGGCGCTCGCCTTCAGGCCAATCGCGGATATAGGCCTTGAGCATGCGGTTCTCAAAGTTCTGGCTATCCACCACGGCCTTGGCCACGTCATACAGGCTGATCACGCCCATCAACATGCGCTTGTCCATCACGGGCATATAGCGCGCGTGGCGGTCCAGCATCATGCGGCGCACCTCGTCCATATCGGTTTCCATGGTGCAGGTCATTGGCGCATCGTCCATGGCGCCGCGCACGGAGGCACGCTCCACGCCGCCGGTTTTCACAAAGCCCTGAATCACTTCGCGGAAGGTGAGCATGCCCACCACATCGCCGTGTTCCATGACCACCAGCGAGCCGATGTCCTTTTCCGACATCACCTGCACCGCAGCAGCCAGGCTTTCATCGGGCGACACCGTATACAGGGTGTTGCCTTTGACGCGCAGGATGTCACTTACTTTCATTGCTGTTCTCCGAATCTGGTTTGCACTCTGGCCGTATTTGTCCTGCACGTGTCAGCACGTGCGGCATCACTGTGCGCAAAATCCGAGTGCGTGCACCAATATAGCCCACAATGGGACGAAGTCAGAAAATCGAAAACACTGACGAAACAGTTAATTTTCCACAAAATCAATAGTCAATTCGTCAAAACCAAATAATTGTTGCGGGCGCAATGTCGCCTTCAATGATCAAAATCATCACGGAGACAAGACATGCCCGGCTACTCAGACCCCGGTTTTGACACCCTGAGCCTGCACGCAGGTGCACAGCCCGACCCCGCCACCGGCGCACGCGCCACGCCCATTCACCTGACAACCTCGTTTGTCTTTGAATCGAGCGACCACGCGGCCAGCCTGTTCAACCTGGAGCGGCCCGGCCATGTCTACAGCCGCATCAGCAACCCCACCAACGCGGTGCTGGAGCAGCGTGTCTCCGCACTTGAAGGCGGTGTAGGCGCAATTGCCGTGGCCAGCGGGCAAGCAGCACTGCACCTCTCCATTGCCACGCTGATGGGCGCAGGCAGCCATATCGTGGCCAGTACCGCCCTCTATGGAGGATCGCAGAACCTGCTGCACTACACGTTGCGCCGCTTTGGCATAGAAACCACCTTCGTCAAGCCCGGCGACATTGACGGCTGGCGCGCAGCCGTGCGCCCCAACACCAAGCTGTTCTTTGGCGAAACCGTGGGCAACCCCGGGCTGGATGTGCTGGACATTCCCACCATCAGCGCTATCGCTCATGGGGCTGGCGTGCCGCTGCTGGTGGACTCAACCCTCACCTCTCCGTGGCTGATGCAGCCGCTTAAACATGGCGCGGACATCGTCTATCACTCTGCAACCAAGTTTCTCTCGGGACACGGCACGGTGATTGGCGGCATCGTGGTGGACGGCGGCAGTTTTGACTGGGAAAAATCGGGCAAATTCCCCGAACTGACCGAGCCCTACGACGGCTTTCACAACATGGTGTTCAGCGAGGAAAGCACGGTGGGTGCCTTCTTGCTGCGTGCCCGCCGCGAAGGCCTGCGCGACTTTGGCGCCTGCCTGAGCCCGCACAGCGCATGGCTGATTTTGCAAGGCATTGAAACCCTGCCGCTGCGCATGGAACGCCACATGAAGAACACCGAAAAGGTGGTGCAGTTCCTGGCCAGCCATCCCCTGGTCAGCCGCGTGGGCCACCCCATGCTGGAGAGCCATTCCTCCTACGCTCTGGCCAAGAAACTGCTGCCGCGCGGCGCGGGCTCGGTGTTCAGCTTTGATATTGCCGGCAACCGCAACCAGGGCAAGAAGTTCATCGAAACACTGAAGGTCTTCAGCCACCTGGCCAATGTGGGCGATTGCCGCTCTCTGGTGATTCACCCCGCCAGCACCACGCATTTCCGCATGAGCGATGAAGCGCTTTCGCAAGCGGGCATCAGTCAAGGCACGATTCGTCTGTCGATTGGCCTGGAAGATGCCGATGATCTGATTGACGACCTGAAACGTGCGTTGAAGGCCGCAGAAAAAGCCGCGTGATGGAGATCCGTGTATTTGCACAGGCAGACATCGAAGCGGTTGTGCAGTTGTGGAACGACTGCGGCCTGACCCGCCCCTGGAACGATCCGCACAAAGACATTGCGCGCAAGCTGAGTGTGTCGCCCGAGCTGTTTTTAGTTGGCACCGATGACCAAGGCCTGTTGATGGCAACCGTTATGGTCGGCTACGACGGGCACCGTGGCTGGATCAACTACCTTGCCGTGCACCCATCGCACCAGCGCCAAGGCCACGCAAGCCAGCTGATGCAGCAAGCCGAGCAATTGCTGACCGCGCGCGGCTGCCCCAAGCTGAACCTGCAAGTGCGCGCAGGCAACGAGGTGGTCATCGCCTTGTACGAAAGCCTGGGTTACACGGACGACAAAACGGTATCGATGGGCAAGCGACTGATTGCGGACATCTAAAAAATCGGAGACAACGATGCGTATCCAAGTTCAAGGCGCAGATATTTACGCCTATACCGGCGGTAAGGCGTTCGATGCAGCCAAGCCCACCGCCATCTTCATTCACGGCGTGCTGTGCGACCACAGCGTGTGGGCCCTGCAAAGCCGCTACATAGCCAACCACGGCTGGAATGTGCTGGCGCTGGATCTGCCAGGCCATTGCAAAAGCGGTGGCGCAGCGCCAAAAACGGTTGAAGATGTTGCCACTTTCATCGGCCAGCTGATGGACGCCGCTGGATTGCAAAAAGCCGCGTTGATCGGCCACAGCTGGGGCAGCCTAATCGCCATGGAAACCGCTGCCACGCTCAAAGAGCGCATCAGCCATCTGGTGCTGGTGGGCACGGCCTTCCCCATGAAGGTCTCGCCCGCGCTGCTGGAATCGGCCCTGAACACACCCGAAAAAGCCATTGCCATGGTCAACACCTTCTCGCGCGCCACGCTGTCACCGCCCAATGGCGCAGGCAGCTGGGTGTTTGGCGCAGGCATGGCGCTGGGCCGCCGCGTGCTGGCCAGCAATGCCGACACCAACTTGCTGCACGCAGGCTTTACCGCCTGCGACCGCTATGCCGGCGGTGAGGCCGCCATGGCCCAGATCACCTGCCCGGTTTTGTTTGTGCTGAGCGAGCAAGACCAGATGACGCCGCCCAAAGCTGCCAAGGGCCTGATCAAGGCTGCCAAGGCCGCGGGCAAACAAGTCAAGGAGCAGCTGATTCCCAACGGCCATAACCAGATGACGGAGTCACCCGACGCGACGCTGTTTGCGATTCGGGATTTTCTGGCTGGCTAAGCCTCTAAGCTTGCGCCATGACCGACATTTTTATGCCCCATGGCGATCTTGCCAACGCTTGCGCCCAATGGAAATCCATAGCGCTGACCGGGCTGACACCTAGGCGCAAGCTCAATCTCACGGATAAAAAAGCTGACTGGAATGCCGCACTGGCCACGTTGCAGCGCTTTGCAGCCAGCCCCGGCTACCAAGCTCCACTGAATCTGCAAGCCCATTCGGCACTGGAGAACTACTGGGGCTGGCAGGCTGCTGGGCAAGAGGCCTGCCATTTGCTGATCTACGGCGTTGATCTGGGCCTGCCCGGTGATGTGCTGCGCCCCATTTACCTGGAGACTGTGGCGCTTTGGAAAGACGCAGCCGCTGTGGCCAGCCACGCACGTACCAGCATGAGTGAGGCCATGGATGAGGACTACGGCGTGCCCGCCCCCATCAACGCCCGCAGCGCAGAGTACAAATACGCCGTCATCCTGATGGCGCTGGCCGTGCTGCTGGATGCGCCCGAGGAAATCCCCGCCATCGTCGAACAAGTGCTGGCCTTTGACACCGACCGCCTGCTCGACTACCTGAGCGCTGCGGCCATTGAGCTGGAAGAAGTCAACGAAACACTATTCCACCCACGCCCCTATGGCGCGCTGCTGCCGTTTTTTGAGCTGCTGGGTGAGCCGTCACCCGAACCACTGGTGGCCTATGTGCAAACCCAGTACGCCGATTTTTTGCGCCTCTCACCCTCGCAGCAAAAGAAAGGTAAGCCTTGGCTGGGCACATTTTTCTGGGCGCTGGAGGTGGGCGCCTTGTCGGTGCTTTACGGCTGGGGCGATGCTGCGCTGCGCGCCCTGCCTCACTACCCGGCTGATCTGGTGGACTTTGCCCACGCGCACAGCCAGAGCGCTGAGCACTGAGCACGAATCAGGCAATTCTTGACAAAAACTGCGCAATACGCCCGGTAATGCGATCAGGTAGTTCGCGGTGCGGCACATGGCCGCCGCCCGCAATGATCTCGGCCTCGCACGGGCCTTGCGCCCAGGTGCAGATGTTTTCGGGGTGGATGAGAGAACCAAACTCGTCCAGCTCGCCATGAATGGCCAGCACCGGACAGTGCACCTGCCTCAAGGCCGCATCCAGCCGGTAATGGGCAAAGGGCTCGCTCAGCCAGGTGTCCACCCAGGCTGACAACACCCAGGCCGCCTTGTCACCGTGATAGCGCGAGAGCCGCTCCAGCTGGCCCGGCTGGGCAAAGCTGTCGCGCGCAGCGCGAATGCCCTCAAGCGTGCGCTCTTCCACAAAACTCTGGGCGGACTCGGTCATCAGCGCCTTGCACTGCAGCGGATACGCCGCCGCCACCATGGCCGCCATGCCACCACCCACGCTGTGGCCCAGCATGACAAAAGCATCCAGCCCCAGCGCCTGATGAATGGGGGCAAAGCCTGTCGTCACCTCGCCCTCGACAAAGCGGGGGCCTAGCTGATGCGGGTTGACATCGGACTGCCCAAAGCCCAGCCTGTCATAGGCAATGACTTCACGGCTTGTTGCGACAGCCAGTTGCTCAGGAAAATCGCGCCACAGGGCCACGCTGCCCAGCGAGTCGTGCATGAGCACAATCGGCGCTTTTCCTGGCGCATTGCCCGCCCCTGTCTGCGGCTGCCAGCGTTTGACGAACAAATGCCCGTCCGGCGTAGAAACACGGATTTCACTCATAGCGATCTCAACAGGCGGCATGGTGTTGTCAAACATGGGCAGTTTCGGTTTTGAGAGCAGGAGGCGGAGCTGATGCCTTCGCAAGAGCGCACCTGGGGCAGCTGCGGTAGTGGACTCGGCAGATTTTGCGCAGTCTTGCCTCAACCGACCTGTCTTTCAGGTGACGGATCAACGCTAGCAGCCACGCACTTACCCGCTAACCGTTCCACACGCTCGGCGGTATAAGAAAAATTCACATCCAACCGAGGTTTGCCATGTCTCAGTCCACGACCACCGAACGGGAAGGCGACGCAGCTGGAGCCGCAAAAACTGCCGTTGACCCTCGCCAGTTCAAGAGCTTTTCCGAGTTCTACCCTTTCTATCTGGGCGAGCACAGCAACACCACCTGCAGACGGCTGCACTTCATCGGCACCAGCCTGTCTCTGGGCTTTTTGCTGGTGCTATTTTTGACGGGTGACTGGTGGTATCTGCTGGCCGCGCTGGTCTGCGGCTACGCCTTTGCCTGGGTGGGACATTTCGGTTTTGAGAAAAACCGGCCTGCCAGTTTCAAGCGCCCGCTCTACAGCTTTCGCGGCGACTGGATGATGTGGCGCGATATCTTGCTGGGCCGCATCAAGATGTGATCCACGCTCATCAACAAAAAACGGGCCACACGGCCCGTTTTTGATGGATCAATTGGTACTTAGCCCACGCGGCGATTGCCGTAAATGCTCTCAATTTCATCAGCATAACGCGCCAGAATGGGGGCGCGTTTGACTTTCATCGTGGGGGTGAGCAACTGGTTTTCCACACTCCACGGCTCCAGCGTCAGCAGCAATGCACGCGGCTGGGCGTAGCTGGGAAAGTCCGCACTCAAGGCCTGCAGGCGCTTGAGCACCGCCTGCACCACCACGGGCTGGCGCAGGGTTTCGGGGTTATCTGCATCCCAGCCGTTTTCGCGGGCAAACATGGCCCAGTTTTCTTCATTGAGCACCGCAATCGCGCTCACATAGGGACGGTGGTCGCCCAGCACCATGATTTGCTCGATCAGCGGGTCGGCCAGCAGCGACAGCTCCAGATCCGCAGGCGAAATTTTCTCGCCGGTCGAGGTGACGATGATTTCCTTGAGCCGCCCCAGCAGGCGAATACGGCCCTTGACCAGCTCCGCCTGATCGCCGGTGCGCAGCCAGCCGTCTTCGGTAAACGCGGCAGCCGTTTCTTCGGGTCGCTTCCAGTAGCCCTTCATCACAATCGCGCCGCGTACTTGCAGCTCATGCTGCTCGCCAATGCGAACCTCAACGCTGGGCAGCAGGCTCACCCACCGTGGCAGGGTCGTTGCTGTCCAGCGTGACGACGGAGATCACGGGCGTGGTTTCCGTCATGCCATAGCCTTGTAGCAGCGGCACATCCAGCGCCAAAAAGATGCGGGCCGTGCTTTGCGGAATGGCGGCGCCACCCGTAATCGCCATGCGCACGCAGCCGCCAAACATCTGGGCAATCTGCTGGCTGAGCTGCGCATGTGCAGCGGGTGCTGGCGTGCCAATCAGCGCCGCATCATGCTTGTGCAGATCGGTAATGTCTTGACGCGCGCAGAAGTTGGCCCAGCCCCACTCCACTGCTGCTTCAAAGGCCTGACGCTCTTCCTCGGGGCCCGCCAGAATTTTCTCCAGCATCTTGGCGTGCACGCGCTCATAAATGCGGGGCACGCAGACGAGGATGGTGGGCTTTTCGGTCTGCATGTCCTGCATCAGCAAGGCGGCAGAGCGCACATAGGCCGTGCAGGCGCCGCTGGCAATGGCCAGGTAATAGCCCACGGTGCGCTCAAAGGTGTGTGAGAGCGGCAGAAAAGACAAAAAGCGGTCGTCCTGACGCGGGTGCACGCGCTCGGCAAAGTCAGAGACATCGGCCATCACATTGGCGTGAGTCAGCATCACACCCTTGGGCTTGCCCGTGGTGCCCGAGGTGTAGACGATGGCCGCCACATCGCCGGGCTCTGGCAGAGCCGGTGCGGGCTGGCTCGCCATGGCTGCGCCTTCTTGCAGCCAGTCTGCCAGCGCCACCACGCGGGGCTGGCCGGGGCTGACTTGCGGGGCTGGCAAACCATCCGCCACCACCACCGTCTGCAGGCTGGATATTGCGTAGTCTGTGGCGCGCAGGCGCTCCCATTGGCTCAGGCTGCTCAGCACAAGCAGGCTGATTTCGGCATTATCAAAAATATAGGCAATGCTGGCCGGGTTGTCCGTGGTGTGCACAGGCACCGGGATGACCCCCATCTGTAAGGCGGCCTGATCTGCGCACATGGCGTTGACGCTATTGGGCAGCCAGATGCCGATGCGGTCCCCATGCTGCAGCGCGCTTTGCTGCAAGGCAACACGAAACTGTATGACGGCGGCACCAGTCTGCGCCCAGCTCAGCTGAGTCCAGGGCTGATCTTTGCCCGCAAATTCTCGATAGGCTGGCAGCTCAGGCGTGGCCGCCACGCGTGCTTGCAGCATGTGGGCCAGGCTGCACTGCTGCCAGGGTTGGGTGACCGGTTGGCCCAAAACAGATTGGCTCATAAATATCAAAAAATAAAATGCAACAAAGCGCAGGCTAAAGCCACGCTCTGACCATGTTTGTAGGCTGGAATGAATTTCGCCCGAAGGCTGGGCCTGCGCAAGAGCGTACTTGCAACATCAGGCCTCAATCCGCCGGGCAGATGAATGGCTCCGCTGATTGTGCAGTGCCCAACAGGAAACGCACAATTGCTATCAAATATCTAGCTGATCTCGCTATCTATTCATAGAGTTTTGTGAATTTCATCAACTCTATGAATATCTGCCATGGGGGCCGCAATCAGCTCGGCCAGAGTCATCACATCCAGCTGGGCGCGCTGCCACAGCGGCTGCACCGCTTCAGATGGCTGCAGCAGCAGGCGCTGCACCAGTGGCTCGACCAGCGTGGTGCGCGGGTCCACCAGCAGCACATAGCGGGGCTCCGTGCTCTCCAGCGACACATAGGCATCTGGCGGCTGCACGGCACCCACCCAGTCCAGCTGGGCCAGCGCCTGCAGCACAGGCTGAATCTGCGAAGCTTCTATGCGCAGGCGGCGCGAGAGCTGGTGCACAAACAGGCCTTTGTGGGGCAGCTCTCGCTCTTTGGCCAGGCATTGCAGTACTTCGACGGCCAGCTCAAACTGCCAGCCCCTATGGCCCGTCATCCGCTCAACGCCGCTGAGTATGGTGGGCAAATAGGCGGTGACAAGAGCCCCCGTCAGCACAATGCTCCAGGCCACATACATCCAGATCAGCAAGATAGGCAGCGTGGCAAATGCGCCGTAAATCACCGAGTAGGTGGGTACAGACGACAGGTAAATACCCAGCGCCTTCTTGGCCACTTCCATGAAGACGGCCACAAACACGCCGCCCACCATGGCATGGCGCCAGCGCACCGGAGTGTTCGGCACGTAGTGATAAAGCCCGGCCATGCCTGCGGCCAGCACCACAAATTCGATGGAATCAAACACAAAGCGCAGACTGCCCGGCAACGCGTTGACAAGCCCTTTGGATGCCGACATCACATACGAGGACAGCACCAGACTCAGGCCCAGCAGCAGCGGCCCCAGCGTGATGGCGGCCCAGTAAATCAGCACGCGCTGGCCCAGCGGGCGCAACTGGCGTACGCGCCAGATGTTGTTGAGCGTGCGGTCAATGGTCAGGATCAGCGCAAGCGCCGTGACCATCAAAATGGAAAAGCCCACCAGACCCAGCTGACTGGCCTTGGACGCAAACTGCGTGAGATAGCCCAGCACCTGCCGCGCAATGGTCTCGGGGATCAGGCTGTCCATCAGCCAGCGCTCCAGCACCAGTTGCGCCTTGCCAAAGATGGGGAAGGCCGTGAACAAAGCCAGCGCCACGGTAAAGAACGGAACCAGCGCCAGCAGCGATGTGAAGGTGAGGCTGCTGGCCGTCACACCCAGCCGGTCTTCCTTGAAGCGGGCCAGCAGCACCTGCGCGGTGTTTTGCCACGGAAAGGTACGCAGCCGCAACTGCACGCGGCGGCTTTTGCGGTGAAATTCATCCTTCAGCTCTTGCTTGCTGGGCACGCGTGGTTTGGGAATGCGCCCGGCCAGGTCTTTGCAGCCGGCCAGCAGCACTTTGGCCTTACCAAACTTGTCGGCAGGCGCTGTGCTCGCTCCTGAAACAGAAGCAGCTCCCGCCTGATGTGACTGGGCTGGCGGCATGTTTTGTGCTGAATGGGCAGCGTAGCCTGACCAGCTCTGAGCAGCCTGACTGAAGGATGCGGCCTGTGGTCCAACGGGTGGAGCGGCTTGCTGTGAAGGCTGCTCCGCCAAGGGCGAATTCGATGGCGGCGCAAACTGAGGTTCTTGTGCATCAAACTGCGGCTCGTGCAAGCTGGGCTCTTGTCGCAGATGCGGCTCCGGCGAAGGCGTCACACCAGCGGTTGACGGCTGCTGCGCCTGCGGATTTCCCTCCAGCGCAGCCCAGAAACCAGTGCGGTCATTTTTCTTCATGACGGCACTCCTTTCACGCGAAAAAAGGAGTCGCGGGCCTGCGCAAAATCAAACGCAAGATTGAAAAGAAAAAATCCGGATTCAAAGGGGGCTGCCATGGTCGATATGATGCCACTGCTATGACCGACGCCCTCTCGCCCCAAGCCCCCGAAAACACTTGCTCACCAATCAATCAGCCCGGCACTGACGTGGCCGCCACCCGCTGGCTGGCCGTTGGCAGTCTGCTTGCGCTGATGGTGCTGTGCGTGGCCTGGGAGCTGTGGCTTGCGCCCTTGCGTCCCGGCGGCACGCTGCTCTTTCTCAAGGCGCTGCCGCTGGCCTTTGCCGTGATTGGTCTGCTCAAGCGCCGCATGTACACCTATCGCTGGATGAGCCTGCTGGTGTGGCTGTACTTCACCGAAGGCGTGGTGCGCGGCTGGAGCGATCCTGCCCCCAGCCGCTGGCTGGCGCTGATTGAAGTGGCGTTGTGCGTGCTGCTCTTCATCGCCTGTGCGGCCCATGTGCGCCTGCGCCAGAAGGCGGCCAAGGCCGCCTTGGCTGCTGCCACAGCTCAATCCGGCGCAATGCCCTCATAACGCGCCAGCTGCTGCACCTGCCCGGCCAGCGCTTCAAACAGCAGCTGCGCAGCGGGTGACAGAGCCCGGCGTGGCCGCTGAATCAGCAAGGTGCGGCGCAGAATGCGCGGTTCATCAAGCAGCCTAAAGCCCAAGTCCCCCTGCAAGCCCAGCGACGGATGCCGCGCCGTCAGCGCCGGGACAATGCTCACGCCAAGCCCCAGACTCACGGCCTCAAACAGCAACTGCGGGTTAGAAAGGCGCAACGACGGTTGCAGCACATTCGCCGGCATGCCAGGCGCAGCGGCCAGCAACTGGCTGATGGCGGTATCGGTGGTCAGCCCCACAAACGGCAGATGGGCCAGATCAGCCGCCACCAGCCGCTGGGCCTGCAGCAAGGGCTCATCCACGCGGGCGACCAGCACCATCGCATCACTCACCAGCGGCTGGGTCAGCAAATCACCGCCTGCGGGGTGGGCAGCACCCACGCCAAAATCGACCAGCCCGGCCTGCACACGCTGGGCAATGCCTTCGGCACTGTCTTCAATCAAGTCCACCTCAATACCCGGGTACTGCGCACGCAGCGCGGGCAACACCGGCAGCAGCAACACCGCCAGCACCGATGGTGCAGCCGCAATGCGCACCTTGCCCCGGCGCAGCGCCGCCAGATCGCCCAGGTTCTGAAAGCCCTGCTCCAGAGTGTCAAACGCATGGCGCACATCGACCAGAAAGGCCTGGCCCGCGCTGGTCAGCCCCACGGTGCGTGTGGTGCGGTCAAACAGGCGCATGCCAAGCGCTTCTTCCAGTTGGCGAATGGATTCGGACAGGGCCGACTGCGTCAGACACAGCTCCCGCGCGGCCGGGGCAAACGCGCCCTGCCGCGCCACCTCATCAAAGGCGCGCAGCTGGCGCAGGCTGACATTGTTCGGAAAAACTGGCATAACCCATCAATTTATTTCGATTGCCCCGAAGTCTGCCATGTTCTACGCTTGCGGCTTCGTGGTTTTCCTCGGCCAGCACAGGTATCTGGCTTAGGATTTCCTCTGTTTTCCCTCTCTGCCGCCCCTGCTGCGGCCCGCTTGCCATGACTTCCACTGCTCTGCTTGATTCCCTGCGCCAGATCGTTACTGCCAACCATGTGCTGACCGACGGCGATTTGAGCGCCTATGAACAGGACTGGCGCAAGCGCGTGCACGGCAAGTCGCTGGCCGTGGTGCGCCCCGGCAACACCGCCGAAGTAGCGGCCGTAGTCAAGGCCTGCGCGGCAGCGGGCGTGCAGTTGGTACCCCAGGGCGGCAACACCGGTCTGTCGGTGGGTTCCACCCCTGACCAAAGCGGCCAGCAAATCGTGCTGAACTTGACGCGCCTGAATGCCGTGCGCCATATCGACAAGGACAACCTGACCTTCACCGTCGAAGCGGGCTGCATTCTGCAAAACCTGCAGGAGCTGGCAGACAAGCAAGGCCTGCTGTTCCCTCTGTCGCTGGCCGCCGAAGGCAGTTGCACGATTGGTGGCAATCTGGGCACCAACGCAGGCGGCACACAGGTGGTGCGCTATGGAAATACGCGTGATCTGTGCCTGGGTCTGGAAGTGGTCACGCCGCAGGGCGAGGTCTGGGATGGCCTCAAGGGGCTGCGCAAGGACAACACCGGCTACGACCTGCGCGACCTGTTCATCGGCAGCGAAGGGACGCTGGGCATCATCACTGCCGCGACCATGAAGCTGTTCCCCCAGCCCGCCGCACAACTGACAGCCTTTGCCGCCGTGCCCAGCATGGAAGCCGCCGTGCGCCTGCTGGGTCTGGCGCACCAGCATCTGGGTGCGGGCCTCACGGGCTTTGAAGTCATGGGCCAGTTTGCGCTGTCTCTGGTCGTCAAACACATGCCGCAGCTGCGCGTACCGTTCGCCGATATGGGTGACGAAGCCCCTTACTGCGTGCTGCTGGAAAACAGCGACAGCGAATCCGAGCAACATGCCCGCCTGCGCTTCGAGCACCTGCTCGAACTCGCTTTTGAAGACGGCTGCGTAGTCAATGCCGTGGTAGCAGAGAGCCTGAGCCAGGCCCATGACCTGTGGCATATCCGCGAGAGCATTCCGCTGGCGCAGGCCGAGGAAGGTCTGAACATCAAGCACGACATCTCGGTCGCCGCATCGCGCATTCCGGCCTTTGTGGAGCACGCTGATGAGGTGCTCAAGCGCGAGATTCCCGGCGTGCGCCTGGTCAACTTCGGCCATCTGGGCGACGGCAATCTCCACTACAACGTACAAGTGCCGGAAGGCGAAGACGGCAAGCAGTTTCTGCGCGAGAAAGAAGCGCTGGTCAACCACCTCGTCTATGAAGCCGTGGCGAAGTTTGACGGCTCCTTCTCGGCCGAGCATGGCGTGGGCGCACTCAAGACAGACAAGCTGGAAAAATACCAGTCTCCCGTTGCTCTGCAAATGATGCGCGCTATCAAAAATGCACTGGACCCGCAGGGCATCATGAACCCCGGCGTGGTGCTGACACAGGCCTGATTACCAAGCGCCCACAAAAAAGCCCTGCAAGAAATTGCAGGGCTTTCTGCATGTTCACGACTCAGGAAGCGGGCTGCTGATTGGCAATCAAGGTCTGCATATCCTTGGGCCATGGAATGTCTGCGCCATCCACATCGGTAAACACGATCTGCTTGCCCTCCGTCAGCAGCCAGATGCGCAGGCCATTGCGGGCGGGGTCAATCACCACGCCAGCAGACTCTTCACCGCCCATGCGCTGGCGGTTGCCAAACACGGTCAGCATATTTTCTTGCGTCTCAAGCGGGCCCACGGTCTCCAGATTCTTGAGCACGGTTTCATAGTACTTGCCCGTCAGCGCCTTAAGGCGCTCGGCCAGCACACCGGTTTTCAGATAGTCCACGCCATCCCAGCGGTACTTGCCTTCCATGCTTTTCAGACTGGCCAGCCCCTCTTCGCCATCCTTGGCCACATGCAGCACGCGCACTTGCTCAATGACGGGGCCAGGCACGACCTGCGCGGTCGCCGCAGGAACTGGCTCAGGCACTGTGGCTGCAGGCACGGCTGCTGGCTCAGGAGCCGGTGCAGGTGCTTGCACAGGTGCATCAACGGGCGCTGATGCTGCCGGGGCCTTGGTCTGGTCACAGCCCGCCAGCAAAGCCGCGCAGGCCAGTGCACTGGCGGCAGCAGTCATCAAAATTCGCGACATCCAACAACTCCTTATGTAATGGCTCAATTGTGCAGTTGCAAAAATGCATCAGCCCACTTAACGCCCTAGTACATAGGCTCTTTGATCTGGGCCGCAGGGCCAATCAACCTACACGTGGCAAACTCAAACCATTGCGCCCGCCAGAGTTCTGATCTGGGTGCCAGCCCCATTCAAGAGTCGGCCCGCGTCCTGTACGCTGAGTCGTCCCGTCCATCAATAGCACCATGAACGCCAACATCCCCCTGCGCCCCGTGCGCAACCAGTACGAATCCTTTATGCGCCATGTCTTTGAGCAAGGCGTGGCAAAAGGCGACCGCACCGGCACGGGCACGCGCAGCGTGTTCGGCCACCAGATGCGCTTTGACCTGAGCGAAGGCTTCCCGCTGGTGACGACCAAGAAGGTTCACCTCAAGTCCATCATTCTGGAATTGCTGTGGTTTCTCCGTGGCGACAGCAACGTGAAGTGGCTGCAAGAGCGCGGCTGCACCATCTGGGACGAATGGGCCGACAAGTCCACGGGTGACCTGGGTCCCGTGTACGGCGTGCAGTGGCGCAGCTGGCCCAAGGCCGATGGCACGCATATCGACCAGATTGCAGAAGTCGTCAAACAGCTCAAAAGCAGCCCCGACAGCCGTCGCATCATCGTCAGCGCCTGGAATGTGGCCGAGCTCGACAAGATGGCGCTCATGCCCTGCCACTCGTTTTTCCAGTTCTATGTGGCCGAAGGCAAGCTCAGTTGCCAGCTGTACCAGCGCAGCGCCGATATCTTTTTAGGCGTGCCCTTCAACATCGCCAGCTATGCGCTGCTGACCCATATGCTGGCCCAGCAATGCGACCTGGCAGTGGGTGACTTCATCTGGACCGGCGGCGACTGCCATATCTACAACAACCACTTCGAGCAGGTGCAGACCCAGCTGGCGCGCCAGCCCTTTGCCTACCCGACACTGAACATCAAGCGCAAGCCAGACTCCATCTTCGACTACGAGTTCGACGACTTTGAAGTGCTGGACTATCAGCACCACGCAGGCATCAAGGCGCCTGTCGCGGTTTAAGCCGCACACTATTCACTATAAAAATCAAAGCTGCTTGCGCATGATTTCAATAGGCTTCAAGAGCTTTCATCTCTGAAATCTATGAACAACAAGCGCAAGCAGCTTCTTTATTGATAGCTATATGGCCATCCAACTCATTTACGCCCGCGCAGCCAACGGTGTCATCGGCAAGGACAACACCATGCCCTGGCATCTGCCAGAAGACATGGCTCACTTCAAGGATCTGACCCGGGGCAGCGCCGTCATCATGGGCCGCAAGACTTGGGACTCCCTGCCCGCGCGCTTTCGCCCCCTGCCCGGCCGCACCAATATCGTCGTCACCCGTCAAGGCAACTGGCAGCCCGAACCCGCATCCGACAAAGTGGTTCGCGCAGCCAGCCTTGAAGAGGCGCTGGAGCTGGCCCAGAAACTGTCGCAAGATGTCTGGGTCATAGGCGGCGCGCAAATCTACGTTCAGACCCTGCCCCTGGCCGATGCCGTAGAAGTCACAGAAATCGGCCGCGACTACGAAGGTGATGCCTACGCGCCCGAACTGGGAACCGATTGGAAGGAAGTGCGCCGCAGCAGCCACATTGCCGCCAACGGCCTGCCCTACAACTTTGTGCGCTTTGAACGATAGGTTTCATCACGTCGCCGACTGACACGCAGATAGTCCAGCAAGAGACAGCTTCCCTCTTGCCGCATCACTGCTGCATTGCAACAATCGTCAGGTTCACGCTGGCTTGCCGTATGACAATGGCAAGTCCGTCATCGCCCCTCCAATCGCGCAAGCCCACAGCCCTTAACCATGAGCCTAGTCCAGCCCCTTCCCCCTGGTGCCCTCGACATCGTTGGCGATATCCACGGCGAATACTCCGCGCTGGTGCAGCTTCTGGCCAACCTTGGCTATGACCTGCAAGGCAATCACCCAGACGGCCGACGCCTGGTCTTTGTGGGCGATTTTTGCGACCGCGGGCCAGACAGCCCTTCTGTGCTCGCGCTGGTAGGGGGCATGCTGGCCTCAGGCAAAGCCCATGCAGTGCTGGGCAACCATGAGATCAATCTGCTGCGTGAAGATGCCAAAGACGGCTCCGGCTGGTTCTTTGACAGCCGCGTTGATGCTGATCAGCCCAAATACGCCCCCTTTGCACGCATGCCTGCGGCCGAGGCACCGGCCATGCTCAGGCTACTGAACCAACTGCCCATTGCGCTGGAGCGCGAAGACCTGCGCATCGTGCACGCTGCATGGCGGCCCGAGCAAATTGCCATGATTCGCAAGCTGCCCAGCGGCAGCGCCCGCGCCTCTTACGATCACTTTGAAAAGCTTGCCGATGCACAGTCCACCGCCCAGCGCGTGGCTGAGCGCATGCGCCAGGAAGAGCTCAGCTGGTCGCACAGCCTTGAAGACTACCGCTACGAGCCGCCCTTTCTGCCCGCGCACAGCGAAAACGAGCTGAACAAAGCCATGGTCAACCCCCTCAAGGTGCTGACCGCCGGCGTGGAGCGTGAGTGCCGCAACCCGTTTTACGCAGGCGGCAAATGGCGCTTTGTGGAGCGCGTGGCTTGGTGGAATGAATACAACGAAACGCCAGCCGTCATCGTCGGCCACTACTGGCGCCGCATGCGCGCAGCCGACGCGCCAGCGCACGGCGCGCAGTTTGAAAACCTGTTTGGTGGCACTTCGCCCCTTTCATGGCATGGCCTGCGCAGCAATGTGTTTTGCGTGGACTATTCCGTCGGCGCACGCTGGCTAGATCGCCTGCGCGGCGACAACCCCATTCAACGCAGCAAACTAGCCGCTATGCGCTGGCCCGAGCGCGTGCTGGTCTTTGATGACGGCATGCAAGCCGCAACAGAAAATTTTGGGGTCGAGGTAGTGTTGCGGGACTAAGCCGAACTTGTTACGCACTTAGCCCCGACGTATCAATGGCTGCGCTATCGAGTCTTATTGCGCAACCAGCAGCACACGACTCAGATCCACACCCAGGCTCTGAGCCTTTTCAAGCAGCTGCTTGAACTTCTGCTCAGGGATGGACTTGCTGCGCGAGAGCAGCCAGAAGTAGTCAAGGCTATCGCCAATCACCAGTGAGGTCTGGTAATCATCATCCAGACTCACCACGTTGTAGCCGCCATAAAACGGGCCAAAAAACGAGACCTTGAGAGCAGCCACATCGGGCTTACCCAAAAAACGTGCCTTGCCATTGGCCTGACGCCATTCTTTCTTTGCCGCGTCATAACCCCGGTTGACCACCAGCACCGAGCCATCGTCATTGAGGCTGTAGTTGGCCGACACCTCGGTCAAACCCTTTTCAAACCGGTGGTCGATACGGGCCAGTTCATACCAGGTACCCATATAACGCTTGGCATCAAAACCAGTGACCGGCTTGACGCCTCTTGGCACCGAGACGGCGCAACCCGAAACCACCGCAGCAACGCCAGCCACCGCCACGGTCAAAGCAGCCGTGCGAATCAAAGAGCTTCTCGATAAATGCATTGTTGTGTCCTCAGGTTCAAAGCCCCATTCAACCATCGCTCAGCAGGCCTCGCATCCAAAGCGGGCTTTGCATTCAGTAGATCTGTTGTACAGACAACACCGCCACGAATCCCTTGAAAATCACCTAAACGTCAAGCCGATTCAGAATGCTGGGTAGCTGCTACTGCAAGGCCTTGAACTACTGGTAGATAGACTGGTGGTCAGAGGCCTTTTCAGAGAATCAAGTCCTGTGAAGCCCGCATGAAATAAGGAAAGTTTTAAAAAATGAAAATTGCCACCTGCAATTTTCTGCACGATCTCACAGCGGTTTTCAAAGCCTCACAAAAACCCAAATAACCCTTTGATTTAAAAAGAAAATTGACTTTTTAGAGATCAATTCAAATCGCCACAGCGCACCTCCTGTGGGTAGCTAGCTGGGTAGCCGGTTGGGTAGCTAGAGAGGTGGTCAAATCGCGTGAGTTTCGCAGCGGGGGAACATGCCCAAACTCACCAACTTATTGACAGATAGGCAGCTCAAAAACTGGATATCAAAGGGGGAGGAAATCGCCAAATCTGATGGTGATGGCCTAACCTTCACACTCTCCAAAGCAGGTACCGCATCTTGGGTCTTGCGCTACCGCCTTCACGGTCGGCGCAAAGAAGTCACCCTGGGCAACTACCCCGACATCAGCCTCAGCAACGCACGTGAAAAAGCCCGTGCCTTACGTGCTGCAGTTGATGGCAATGAAGATGTTGCGGCTCAAAAGCAAGTCACCCGCAGCCGTGCTATCGCTGCGTGGACAGTACGCGACCTCGTCAATGACTATCGCGAAAAGCGCTTACGCCTCGACAGCTTTGCCAAAGTGACGGTTCAGTATCGCAACTACGACTTTGACCAAGTCATTCTGCCGCGCCTGGGCTCATGGCAAGTCGAAAAAGTCACCCCTATCGACATCGTTTCCATGTTGAAGGACTGCCAGCGCACATGGACAATCACCAAACGGATTTTGACCACGGCTTCCCAGCTGTTTGACCATGCGTGTGGGCTGACGTTGATTCCCACAAACCCATGTTTCGGCATTAAATTGGCCGCACTCATGGGGCCGCGCCCACCAGTACGCCGTCGCATCATGCTGGATGAAGCGGAGCTGCGCACCTTGTTGCCCACCGTGGACTTGATCGGTCGTCAAAACGGCTTGGCCTTCCGAATTCTGTTGGCCACATGTGTGCGTGGGGTTGAACTGGTCAAGGCCAAGAAGGAGCACCTTTACCTTGACCGTGGTGTGTGGTGGATTCCTGATGATGCGGTCAAAACTCGCAATGGCTTTCTCGTCCCGCTGGTGCCAGCCGTGATTGAGTGGTTTCGTGAGCTTCTGCTCTTTGCCGATGGCTCAGAGTACCTGCTGCCAGCACGTCGCCAGGACCGTCTTCTCGCGCTTGGCGACACCCATGTAGGCACAACAACACTTTGGGCTGCTATCACTCGCGCCTTTGAGCGCGGTGACATCGATATTCGACGCTTCACGCCACATGACACGCGCAGCACAGCCAAGGGACACATGCGCAATATGGGCGTTTCTCGCGAAATTTCCGAAATTGCGCTGAACCACACACTCAAGGGCATGGAAGCCATCTATGACGTGCGTGAGGAAATCCCCGAACGCCGTGAGGCCCTGAAAAAATGGGCTGACTTTTTGATTGCCTGTGAAGCAGGTTCAGCGGCCCCACACCAGATCGTGATTCAGTTTCGGCGCACAGCGTAATCAAGTTGCCCTCAGATGTTCTGAACGGACATCCCTGCCCAAGCGCTTCGGCTAGGTGGCTTGCCCAAGGAATTGGAGCAAGCGACCATACAAACACTTCTGTCGAGCTCTGTAGTTAGTCAATGGCGCTTCCAAGCGAGCGAACGCCTTGAAAAAGAGTGACTACTCGCATTCTTAAAAGCCATCTCGAGCTTTCAACAGCATCTGGCCAAGCCTCAATCTTGTATTAGTTTTTATATATTGATATTTAAAATAAATAGAAAATTTAACATAGGTAAAAAGCAAAATTAAAACTCACCTAGTAGGTAAGTTTTCACAGAAATATGCCACTTGGATTACCCATAAATCTCGGCAAAATTGCATTCATCGATCAGCTAATTGTTTATTTACCTCCATGCAAAAACCTACTCATACACAACCGACCATGTTTAAGCCCCACGTTCAACCGACAAGCACCGAAAAAATGCACTCATCCAAAGTAGACCCCGTTCTGGCCCAATTCGACCGCCTCCCAGATTCAGCGCATATCAGGCTTCATACAGTGACTAAGCTTTTTGGTGTTTCAAAACCTACTATTTATCGTTGGGTTCGTGATCAGAAATTTCCAGCCCCAAAGCACTTTAGCAATCGTGTTTCCTCATGGAATGTCGGGGAGCTGCGCATTGCATTGGGTATGCCCTCTTCCCACTAAAGAAAATAGAAACCTCATCATAAGTGCCTCTTTTTTATTGATGCACAGATCTCTTTGCTACTGCATAACGCGGTAGAGAATTCTCACCCCACACTGACCAGCATCACGACTATATGTGAGCCGCCGGTGTGGAGGAAAGGAAAATTTATGAATCATTCAATCTCCTCAATACAACATAAAGAATTTGAAACCACAAACAATATTCTTTTCCATAGCTTCAAACCTTTAGGTGTCTATAAAAATCAGGCAGGCAATCAGTTTCTTGTCATTCAACGCCTTCACTCTATCCACGAAGAAGCCATCAACATTTCAACGGCTTTACTGGCACACGGACGAGATAGCATCTTAAGCGAGTATCTCATCAAGAATGGCGTTATCGAAATTCTTGGTCACTCAATCAAAGAAGTTAAAAAATCATTAATTCATTTTTTAAAAATCAGCAACAATCTAAACACCATCCTTCTTGACCAAGAAGGATTTCACGAAATAGAAACTACCGAAGGCATCTACTCATGCTTTATTAAAAACTCAAATATTCATTTACCCAAACAACTCCCCGACGGTCATCAAATCATATTAATCGAGAATGCGTTGAGAAAAATTCAGGCCAAAAATAATATTGATTTATTCAATGAAAAATTTCATCGTATCCTAAGTCTTTCTCCACGCTTGCTTGTAACTCTACTTTTTTCTCTAACATCATATTTCTATAAAAGCTTTGGCATATCACCACTATCGTTGATGTTGGTGGGCCCCACTTCAATTGGAAAGTCAATTATTCAATATTTTGTTGGAAATATAGTTAAAGGCAATGCGGATGTACAAACAGTCAATGCAACGACGATTGGATTACACGATTACTGCAGCGAGCAAGGAACCTATTCTGTAAACCTCGAAGATGCACACGGGAAGAAATCAGCGGACCCAATAATTTCACTAATTATGGATGTGGGCAATGAAGCAAGACGTCTTCGCAGTCACCTTGCCTCATCTAACACCAAACCGACAAAGAACATGAGGTGCACGCTGATCATTTCAGCGGAGAAGGACTTAAAAGAAACGGCTATTGAAGGAAATGCAACTCTGCATGGCGGGGTCTCATCTCGAATTTTCTCTATTCACCCTGGTGAATATGGGATGTTTGATGAGCTATGCGGTTTTACTCAAAGTTCAGATCTTGCTGACTTCATTAAAGAAAATAGCACCATGTTTTCAGGTGTTCTTGGCGATTTGGTTGTCTCATCCGTGGCTGCTAATCTTGAAGAACATAAAGATCGCTTTAAGAAAGATGAAAAAATAATTAAGAGGAAGATTCTTAAATCTGCAGGAATTGACGAAGATTTGAGTGGCCCCAATCATCGCATCCTAAATGGACTGACATTTTGCGCCTTTGTTGGTCGTCTGACTATCAAGTACTGCCATTTAAACATTAATAGAAATGATATTGACAATGCTATTGGAATTCTTTTTAAAGAGCTCCTAACACGAAGCAAGAACCATAATAAAAAATCTCAAAACGACGATACATCAATCATAAAAATAATTCGTAACACCATAAAAAACAACATGCAGAAATTTCGCCCCTTCGAGCAATATATCCTCCTTAAGAAGCCAAGCGTCATTGGCTTGCATTTTCAAGATGAATTAGAAGACCTTTATCTTATAAAACCACAAAAATTCAAAGATCTAATAGGAGATCGATGGGACAACAAAGCATTCAAGCAACTGGCAGAGAGTGGCCTCATCAAAACCAGTAAAGGTCGTGGTCATCAGTACCAGAAACGTTTCCCCAACAAGCAACGCATCAATTTTATTGCCATTTCAGGCAGCATCATGGATGAATGATTAGGCGCCAAAGCCTTACTTTATGCGGTGTCACAACAAAAAATTGTGACATTAGCAGACCCTCAATCAACACGATTGATAAGTCAACTGTAATACCCTGCATTTTTACCGTTTTAAGTAAATGGATAGGTATAAGTTGAAAAACCAGTTGACAAGCTTTCTTGTAAATATCAATCGAAGTATTCAGCAACCATCCTTTATGGATTACGTCTGACACGTATCACACAAAAACATCATGAAATACTCTCTGATCGACACAGTCAAATTTTCAGTTGAAATCGACCATGCAAACTGGATTAACAAACAAGCCAAGCTATACACCGAAGATGTTATCAATCCCATAACAAAAGCATGCAGCAGCCCCTATCACAATAAAAAACTAAAAGTCCCAGGGGCATATGGATCAGCAGCAACTGTATGGTCTAAGCGCCAAGGCAGCATTCTACTAATCGAATGTAGCGCAGCAAAATTTTTGAGTGGGCAGAATGTCTTTGGTGATGATGATTTATCAAGCTTAATCACAAATATTGTGAAGAATGTTTGTCTCTATCTAGGCATAACGCCCAAACCATCTGAAAAATTAGACATTAAAAATGGTTATATACGCTTATTTAGAGTGGACCTCGTCAGTCATATAAAACTTCCAGCGCACATTGCCACTTCTGACTTTATTCACGCCTTAAAATCACAGTTGGTCTTTACTCAGCGCTCATTTAGCACATATGGTGATGAAACTATTTACATTGACCAAAGCAGTGATATGAAGACTTTAAAATTTTACGACAAATGGAAAGAGCTGAAAATTCATAAGCTTCCGACTTCTCTTCCGGACAAAGAGCTTATCAAACAGAATGTCAAACACCTGCTGCGTATTGAGATGACTTTTCGCAATCGTTTTTTAAAAAATCACGAAATGTCAATGGTCAGTGAATTCAATATAAAGCATGCTCGAAGACTTATGAAAGATGCAATATCAAACCTAAATCTTACAAATCAATCTTTACGACAAGGAAATTTTGATTCCAACTTTGGTGGACTTAAAAATTGTCTTTTAGCCCTAAATGCAGTTGGAGTCAATTTGAACACGATCATTAATAATAGGCAGCTCAAAGAGCACTCCAAGGAAATTTTAAAAAAAACTGGCATCAACATATTAGTACCAATGTCAGCACTCGAATTGCCAGAAATACCAGTAAAGCGTCACCTGGAAACTATGCGGTTTTGATCCATAGAGTAAATTTTTACCGTGCCAAAAATCTCTATAAATTTTTAGCATTTTAATTTTTAAAGAATTTTTTCATTTTCATATGTTTTTCTATCTTTCCAGAAAAACTTGATTCTTTATCACTCAATAAGATTGATCTGTATTCTTTTGGCTTTTCAAGAGAAGCCTTCATCATCTTATGATATTTACTAACAATCTCAAAGTCTTCTAATTTTCCACCATCTTTATCATAAATTCCATCAGGGAAAATCTGCCTCGCAATATTCGCCCAAGTGGTTTTTTTATCTTTAAGTCTTTCATCATTGATTTTTAAGTGTCTAATATAATTTTTAGTCCAAGTTTTCTTTTTTCTATCATTTTTTCTTTCCACACTCAAATCGGAGTCTTCTTTATTTTTCGCTAGCAGCAATTCTTCTCTATACTGCTTCAGTTCTTTCTTTGCTTTATTTATTTGCGCATCAAACTCAAAATCACCATCCAGAGTCTTATGAACATTGAAAACAATAACAAATTGTCCAGGCTGAATAGATAACTCGATATTATTATCCTCTTCGGCATCAAATGGCCAACATTTAATAGTACCAATGAGAAATATATTACCTGGTTTAACTTTATTATCGTATGACAGAAATTTTTTCAGACCATATTTTTCAGCGATAATTCTCTCAAAAACTATTCTCCTTGACTGATCCATCTTATTTAATTCATCACACTCTTTTCTAAATTCTTGATTTCTTTTCAAGAACTCCCAGGCCCAGCGTTGATTTCCCCATAGGTGATATCCAGGATATTCTTTTTCCCATTGAAGGATCATTTCTTTATTTTTCTCAATTGGATTTTCCATTTTATATTTATTTAAATATCGAATTTTATTTAAAACCAACTATTGCACATCAACCTGGATGATTAATTAGTTGAATTAAACTCCATAAAGAATTTTATGCGATAACGGCCTATAACGAGCAACAGTGATAATCAAATGGCTTTGCTGCTTTCTTGAATTGCATAAGATCACAAGAATCATCATTTTCACTCAAAATCTACTTGGCAAGTGCTCATCGTAATATAGCAATCCAAAGCCTCTTTTTCTGCAGTTACACCATGTCGCGAAATCAAGCTAACGTAGCCTCGTGACCATAAATGCGGCCGATTTGGGCATGTCACTTGTAGAAGGTCACATCGCAGAAGCTACTCAGGTGGCACAGATCCTTGCCCTCATGACGCAATCACTACGCTTGACAACCCAGATGACTTGCAGCTCTTTTTAATACCCGTTCCTTCTTTAAAAATGAACTCAACGAACCTTCAGTTGGTGCCGTCCATGGGAACTGGTCAAGTGACCGCCATCCACTAATTGATAATCTGGTAAGAACAAATGCAGCATCGGAGGGATAGAGAGCAATGAAGTTCATCAGCAATGCCGGCTCTGACCGGGTTCTGGACCTGATTCGTCCTGCGTTAGGACGTGGGCACAAGCTGGACATAGTCTCAGACACGTTCTCCCTGTTTGCTTTTGCTGAACTGCTCACTGAGTTATCCGAGCTGGAGAAAGCGCGCATCGTCGTCCCGCCCCCCAAGCAAAGCAGCACTCTTCTTCCATACTTCCAGACAGACCACCTTGGCTTGCTTGGTTCCACTGGTGACCGCCCTTCACGTAACAAGCTTCAGGTGCATTGGTTGGCCCGCAAGCTAATGCACTGGCTGGAGGTCAAAGCAGATGTTCGACATGCCAAAGGGGCTGTGCCTCAAGGCACGTTCGTCTTGCGTGACGACAGCAACTTGGCGCAGCAAGCCGCCCTGGGTTCCTTTGGCTTTGGCTCTGAAGGTTTGGGTATCACTTCTGGCAATCCATTGAGTCTAATTCAGGCATCTGAAAACGCAGCGGAAGCCCAAATGCTCAGCCAATGGTTTGATCAGCAATGGACGCAGCTTGCAGAGCATCCTGAAGCAAAAACCTCGCTGCTTTCTGCTGTCAAAGAGCTGGCCAACCATCGTGATGCGGCCAGTGTCTACGCCTTGGTGCTTCACCAGCTGTTTGCCAAAGAAGAGCTGGATGAGGAAAAAATCGTCAAATCAGCCACGGGCATACGCAACACTGTCGTCTGGAAAAAGCTCTATAAATTTCAAAGAGATGGCGTCGTAGGCGCCATCGAGAAGCTGCAACGCTTTGGTGGCTGCATCATTGCAGACAGCGTTGGCCTCGGCAAAACCTTTGAAGCCCTCGCCGTCATCAAATACCACGAACTACGCAACGATCGCGTGCTAGTGCTGTGCCCCAAACGCTTGCGCGACAACTGGACACTCTACAAGGCGAATGATCAACGCAACGTCCTTGCACCTGATCGATTCAACTACGACGTTCTCAATCACACAGACCTCACCCGAGACAAAGGCAGCTCCGGCGACATCGACTTGGCGCACGTAAACTGGGGCAACTATGACCTGATCGTCATCGATGAATCTCATAACTTTCGCAACAAAGCTGCGAACAAGGGACGCGAGACACGCTATGACAAGCTGATGCGCAAGATCATCCGCGAAGGGGTCAAAACACGGGTACTGATGCTGTCAGCCACGCCTGTGAACAATCGCCTGGCAGACCTACGCAATCAGATTGCTTTCGTGACCGAGGGCAATGACACAGCACTTTTTGAGCATGGCATCGCCAGCATCGATAGCACCACACGCCGTGCCCAGAAAGCCTTTAACCGCTGGCTAGATCTACCTCCTGAAGAAAAATCACCAGCGTTACTGGTGGAAATGCTGGGCTTTGACTACTTTGCCTTGCTGGACCACCTGACCATCGCACGCTCGCGCCGCCATATTGAAAAATATTACGGTACGGCAGAGACTGGCCGCTTCCCTGAGCGCTTGCCTCCCATCAACATCAAAGCCGATGTGGACCGTGCGGGCGAATTCCGCTCCATCCGCGACATCAATCTGGAAATCCGACGGCTCAACCTTTCTGCGTATGCGCCCCTGCGCTATGTGCTGCCGCACAAGCAAGAAGCCTATGACCAGAAGTACAGCACCCAAATTCGTGGCGGCGAGAGCTTCTTCCGCCAAGCAGACCGTGAAGAAAGCCTGATTCACCTGCTGCGTGTCAACGTGCTTAAACGCATGGAAAGTGCTGTGTCTTCGTTTGCCTTGACCGTGCAGCGACAGCTGCGCGATGTGGAAAGCATGCTGGCGCGCATCGAAGCTCACCAGGAAGAAATTGAAGAGCTCGACATTGCCGATGTGGACATTGACGACCCCGCCTTTGAATCCCTCTTGGTAGGCCGCAAAGTCAAAGTTTTGTTGACCGACGTTGACCTGCTGCGCTGGCAGCAAGACTTGATTGAAGATCGCAACCGCCTAGCCACCTTGTACGCTGCGGCTGAACAAGTCAGCTTTGTCCGCGATGACAAGCTCCAGAAATTGCGTGAACTGATCGCTCATAAATGCCAGCAGCCGATCAACTCCGGTAACCGCAAAGTGATCGTATTCACAGCCTTTGCCGATACGGCAAACTACCTTTATCAACACCTTGCTACCTGGGCCAAGTCAGAGCTGGGCATTGAGTCGGCATTGGTGACAGGCGCAGGGCGTAACCAAACCACATTGCCAGAACTGCGCCGTGACCTGAGCAGTATCTTGGCTGCCTTTTCCCCACGCTCCAAAGAGCGGCCCGAGGCACTGGCGCATGAAGGCGAGTTGGACTTGCTCATTGCCACCGACTGCATCAGCGAAGGCCAAAACCTGCAAGACTGTGACTGGCTGATCAACTACGACATTCACTGGAACCCAGTGCGAATCATCCAGCGATTTGGACGAATTGACCGCATTGGCTCCACCAACAGCAGTATTCAGCTGGTGAACTTCTGGCCCAACATGGAGCTGGAGGAATACATCAACCTGGAGCAACGGGTCAGCGGTCGCATGGTGCTGCTGGACATTTCCGCCACAGGTGAAGAAAACATCATTGAAGAGCAATCCGGCAACCAGATGAATGATCTGGAATACCGCCGCAACCAACTGCTCAAGCTGCAAGAAACTGTCATTGACCTGGAAGACCTCTCCAGCGGCGTTGCCATCACCGACCTGACGCTGACCGACTTCCGCATCAACCTAGCCGAATACACACGCGAACACCCCGACAAACTGGAAGGCATGCCCTTGGGCTGCTTTGCCGTTACCACCAGCATTGATGCCGATATTCCACCGGGCATTCTGTTTTGCCTACGTGCCGAAGGTGCAGCTGCTCAAAAAATGGTGGATGCCAGCTACCCCCTGGCCCCTCATTACTTGGTGCACGTCGGCAACGATGGTGCAGTGCTGCTGCCTTACACCCAGGCCAAACGCTTGTTAGATCGGCTCAAACGCTTGAGCATAGGCCGTGACCTACCCGATGCCACAGCATGCGCTCGTTTTGACAGCGCTACTCGCCATGGCCAAGACATGCACCATGCGCAAAAACTGCTCGCTGCTGCAGTGGGATCGATTGTTGGCAAATCCGAAGAGCGTGCCGTGGCCAGCTTGTTTTCACCGGGTGGCACCCACGCCATGCAGGGCGAATTCGCAGGGGCCAATGACTTTGAAGTGGTTGCCTACCTGATCATCTTGCCCAACGAGCAAGAGGCGCAGGAAGCCCAGGCCACATGAGTACACCCAGCCTCCACGCCCAGCAATTGCTGGCGGCACTTGCTGTGCCCACCGCCGCACTGGTGCAAAAGCGCATTCCCAAAAAAATGCTGGCCGAAAGCGGGGCTGCCACCGCCGCTGACCGCAAGCTGGTGCAAGATCACATTGAAGAACTCACCTGGTATGCGGCCCTCAAGCCCGGCAATGTCGGTGTTGCGGTGTATGAAGATGAACAGCGCAGCTACCTAGAGGTGGCCGTGGTCATTGCCCAGCTTCGCGCTGAAAAAGCTTCCCAGGCTACGGCCACTGCCCAGTTAGCAGCTCGCCCTGTCAGCATTAGCGCCAACATCAAGCGAGTGGCGGAGCTGGTTCACCGCGCCATCCCTTACCCCACCTTGCTAATGCTGGATAGCGGTGGGCAACTGCTCGTTTCCATGGCACACATTCGCAAGGCACAGCGCGAGTTAGAGAAAACCGTGCTGGATGAAGCCCCTACCATCACAGCCCTTGGGGCTGGTGCTACGGCAGAGGCATTTTTGCAAGCTGTGGCCTTGAACAAGCAGCCCACCCAACATCTGCAAGCCCTGTACCAAGGCTGGTTTGACACCTTGTCAGCTTGGCAGGCCGTGGAATTGACTGGGCAATTCAGCCCCAGTCACAGTCCACAGCAAGCCGTCCAGCGCCGAGCGGCCCTGCACGCCTGCAGAGAGCTAGACGCACGCATTGCCGCAGCACGCGCCGCTGCAGCCAAAGAAAAACAACTGGCCCGGCAAGTGGCCGCCAATTTAGAAATCAAAGCCCTGTTGGTCCAGCGTCAACAAGCAGCTCAAAACCTTTGAGGGAAAAATGAAAGCGACCGAAGCCAATTTGCTCAAGTTCTTGCGCAAGTCACCACAATTTGTGATTCCCATTTACCAGCGCAATTACTCTTGGACAGAAGAGCAATGCCGTCAGCTATGGGCAGACTTGATGCGGGCTGGACGTGATAACAAAGTGAATGCCCATTTCATTGGCTCCATCGTCTATGTAGAACGCGGCTTGTCCACAGTAACGACCGAAGAGGCTTTGTTGGTGATCGATGGTCAACAACGTTTGACCACCAGCACCTTGTTGATTGCAGCGCTGGCCCAACACTTCAAAACCCACAATGTGGCTGAGTTGCTGGATGCTTTTTCCTTCAAAAAACTGCGCAACTACTACCTACTGAACCCTGATGAGGATGGCGATCGCCATTACAAGCTCATCCTGTCAGAAACAGACAAAGACACCTTGCTGGCCCTGCTGCAGGACACTCCCATGCCCGCGCAAACCAGCACACGCATCACTGAAAACTATGCGCTGTTCCAAAGCCTGATTGAAGAGCACCAGCACGAGCTGGAAGCCATCTGCCAAGGGCTGGCCAAATTGGTCATCGTGGATGTGGCCTTGGACCGCTCACAAGACAACCCCCAGTTGATTTTTGAGAGCATGAACTCCACGGGGCTGGAGCTCAGCCAGGCCGACCTCATTCGCAACTATATCCTGATGGGGCTGGAGCCCAAACTTCAGACTGAGCTCTACAACACCTACTGGCGGCCCATGGAAAAGGCATTTGGCCAGGCCGCCTATGTGGTGCACTTTGACGCTTTCATGCGCCACTACCTCACCACCAAGACGGGCGAAATTCCCAACATGCGTGAGGTGTACCTTGCGTTCAAAGCCTTTGCCCAAAAACAACCCGACACCAACACACGCACACGCGACCTGGTAGCCGACATCCACGCCTACGCCTTGTACTACTGCGCCATGGCTTTGGGCACAGAGACAGATGCAGGCTTGAAGCAAGCCTTCCATGACCTGCGGGAATTGAAAGTGGATGTGGCCTACCCTTTCTTGCTGGACGTGTACCACGACTACAAACAAGGCCGTTTGAGCAGCGATGAAGCCTTGCAGATCGTGCGCCTGGTGGAAAGCTATGTCTTTCGCCGCGCCATCTGCTCCATTCCCACTAATTCGCTGAACAAAACCTTTGCCGGCCTGAGCCGCACGCTCAAAAAAGACCGTTACCTGGAAAGCGTGAAAGCTGCGCTGCTGCTACTGCCCTCATACCGCCGCTTTCCCAGAGATGAAGAGTTTCAACGCGAAATCAAGGTGCGCGACCTCTACAACTTCCGCAGTCGCAGCTACTGGCTACGCCGTTTGGAAAATCACGGCCGCAAAGAGCGTGTGGTGGTAGAGGACTACACCATCGAGCACATCCTGCCGCAAAACACAGACCTTTCCACCGAATGGCAGCAAGAGTTAGGGCCTGAGTGGCCGCGCATTCAAGAGGAATGGCTGCACACCCTGGGCAACCTCACGCTCACCGGCTACAACAGCGAATATAGTGACCGCCCCTTTGCCTACAAACGCGATCAAGTCACAGACAAAGGCGACCACCCCATTGGCTTTGCCAGCAGCCCGCTTAAGTTGAACCTGGGCTTGGGCGCAGTCGCGCAGTGGGACGAATCGGCCATCAAAGCCCGTGCCGAACGTTTGGCCACTGACGCCGCCAAAGTATGGAAATTGCCTGCGTTGGACAATAGCGTGCTTGACGCCTACCGATCCACACCAGCCAAAACTGGACAAACCTACAGCATTGCTGATCACCCTTACCTGGACACGGGTGCCATGCAGCCCGTGTTTGAGGCCCTGCGCAAAGCAGTTCAGGCACTCAACCCCAACGTCACCGAAGAGTTTTTGAAGCTTTACGTGGCCTTCAAGGCTGAGACCAACTTTGTCGATGTGGTGCCGCAGGCCAGGCGCCTGCGACTGGTGCTGAACATAGACATCGCTGAGCTTGATGACCCACGCGGCCTATGCCGCGACATTTCCAATATTGAGAGCTGGGGCAATGGCAACGTGGATGTGGGCCTGAGCAGCTTGGACGAATTGCCGTATGTGCTGGGGTTGATTCGCCAAGCATTGGACCGTCAGATGGGCGACCCACAAGACGATGGATACTGACCCAGTTGCTGTCCACCTCTGCAGCACCTTATGAAAACCTAAAAAGATAGCTGTTTGCGTAAAACTACATTTGCTTTAAAAGAAAAAAGCAGTCAAAACACAAGCCAAACAAGCGCTTCCAGCTATCTTTTTTGCTGATTAAAACTTGCTGACTTCGCACCAAGATATGACGCAGCCAACAAGCTCCCCAAAATTTGAGCAATTCCTATGACGATACAAAAAATCGAAGCCCACTCCCCCGAGGCACAAAGCGCCAACCTGGTGGCCAACAACATTGAAAAGCTCAAAGCCCTGTTTCCCGAGCTGCTGACCGAAAGCGTGGTCAATGGCCAAACCACCGCAGCTTTGAACATGGATGTGCTCAAGGCATTGGTGGGAGACGCTGCCGTCACCGACAGCGACGAAAAATACGGCCTGAATTGGCATGGCAAGCGCCGTGCGCGCCAGATTGCCCTGACGCCCAGCACCGGCACGCTACGCCCCGCCAAAGAAGAAAGCGTGGATTGGGACACCACCCAAAACCTGATGATTGAGGGCGACAACCTCGAAGTGCTCAAGCTGCTGCAAAAGAGCTATGGCCGCGACGGTGGGCAAGCCAAACTGATCTACATTGATCCCCCCTACAACACGGGCAAGGACTTTGTGTATCCCGACAATTTTCAGGACAACATCAAAAACTACCTGGAGTTGACGGGTCAAACCGAAGGCGGCGCCAAGATCAGCAGCAACACCGACGCCAGCGGACGCTTCCATACCGACTGGCTGAACATGATCTACCCACGCTTGAAGCTTGCCCGCAACCTTCTTAAGTCAGATGGCGTGGTCTTTGTCAGTATTGCTGACCATGAAATTCACAACCTTCGTGCAGTGATGAACGAAGTGTTTGGGGAGGAGAACTTTATCGCTGCCGTCATTTGGCAGAAGGTTTTTTCGCCTAAGAACTCCGCTCGGCACTTCTCTGAAGATCACGACTACATCGTGGTTTATGCAAAAAATGCTGAAACGTGGGGGCCACGCCTTCTCCCCAGAACAGAAGAGATGGAAGCGCGTTATGCCAACCCTGATGACGATAAACGCGGCCCGTGGACCTCTGGTGACCTATCAGCTCGTAACTTTTATGGAGAAGGCACATACTCGGTAACCTGTCCTTCTGGACGAGTTATTGAGGGACCACCTCCTGGTACTTATTGGCGAGTTTCCAAGAAAAAGTTTAATGAATTGGATGCTGATGGACGAATCTGGTGGGGCGCAGATGGCGGCAACATGCCACGTCTTAAAAGATTTTTGTCTGAAGTCAAGTCTGGGCGTGTGCCTCAAACCCTTTGGACGTATAGCGAAGTTGGGCATACACAAGAGGCCAAAAAGGAACTGATTGCCACAGTTGACTTCCCCAACTCTGACGTGGTGTTTGATACGCCCAAGCCCACACGGCTTCTTCGACGCATCCTGCAAATCGCGACAGCGCCTGAGTCTCAAGATCTAGTGATCGATTTTTTTGCGGGCACAGGCAGCACGATGGACGCGGTCTTTCAGCAAAATGCTGAAGATGGCGGCAACCGCCGCTGTGTTTTGGTGCAGCTACCTGAGCCACTGACAGGTGGTGAATCAGCTGGATGGACATCGATTGCCGATATCACAAAAGCTCGACTGGTTGGCGCAGGCAAGCGCCTGCGTGCTGCAGATGCGGCTAAAGCAGGTGACGTGGGTTTTCGCGTTTTCAAACTGGATACCTCCAACATTCGCGCTTGGAAGCCCAACGCCAACGATTTAAAAGAATCGCTGTTTGACAATCTGGAGCATATTGAGCCCGGTCGCAGCAACGATGACCTACTGTACGAAGTGCTACTTAAGCTCGGATTGGATCTTTGTGTACCCATGGAAAGCCAGCAGATTGCAGGCAAAACCGTACACAGCATTGGCGGTGGCGCGCTCATGACCTGCTTGGATGCACACATTGGCGTGACTGATGCCGAAGGCTTGGCCCTGGGCATGACCCAGTGGCGTGAAGCACAAGGCACGGCAACTGAGACCACGGCCGTCTTCCCCGATAGCGCGTTTGAAAATGACGTGGCCAAGAGCAATCTGGCGGCCATCTTGGAGCAGCACGGTATCAAGCACGTGCGGAGCCTGTGATGAGCGAGTTCTTGATTTACCAAGCTGAAGACGGCAAAGCCCAGCTTTCCGTGCTGCTGGACAATGAAGATCTGTGGCTAAGCCAAAAGCAGCTGACTGAGCTGTTTGGCAAAGCTAAAGGTACGATCAGCGAGCACATCAAGCACATTTTTGAAGATGGTGAATTGCACGAAGCTTCAGTTGTTCGGTTTTACCGAACAACTGCCGCAGATGGCAAAAGCTACGAGGTAGCGCACTACAACCTAGAGATGGTGCTGGCCCTGGGCTTCCGAGTGCGCAGCCAGGCTGGCGTGCGCTTTCGGCAGTGGGCCAATGCCCAGTTGAAGGAGTTCATCGTCAAGGGCTTTGTGCTGGATGATGAACGGCTAAAGAACCCGCCTGTGGCTGGGTCAGTGGTGCCCGACTACTTTGCCCAACTGCTGGAGCGGGTGCGAGACATTCGCGCCAGCGAGCGGCGCATGTATTTGCGGGTGCGCGAAATTTTCGCCATGGCCGCAGATTACGAGCCCTCCTTGCCCGAAACCACTACGTTTTTCCGCATCATCCAAAACAAGCTGCACTTTGCAGTGACTGGCAAAACAGCCGCTGAAATCATTCGTGACCGTGTGGATGCCGCGCAGCCCAATATGGGCTTGGCCACTTGGAAAGGCCAATGGCTGACCAAGGCCGATGTGACCGTGGCCAAGAACTATCTGACAGAAACAGAAATCAGCGAACTTAACCGCATTGTGGTGATGTGGCTTGACTTTGCAGAAGACCAAGCCTTGCGCCGCAAGCAAGTGTTTTTGTCCGACTGGACTGCCAAGCTGGACGCATTCCTGCAATTCAACGACCGGCAAGTGTTGTCGGATGCCGGCAAAGTGACCAAAAAGCAGGCCGATGCCAAAGCATTGGCCGAGTATGAAAAATTTGCTGAGCAGCGCCGTGCCATGCTTGAGCAGCAGGGAGAGGCTGATGCAATGAACGCCTTGATCAACGTCAGCAAAGCGCTCCTGTCAAACGATATGCCACCCAGCACCACACAACGCAAAAAAAATCCATGAAACTGCATTTTGAATCTGACCTTCCCTACCAAAAAGCAGCGATGGATGCCGTATGCGATCTATTTCGTGGGCAGGAGGTTTTTCATTCGGTTTTTTCGGTGGCTGCCCCTGTAGCCACAGACGACCAGCAGCGCAGCTTTGAAGGCAAGCAGTTCTCAGACAGCGGTGGCGTGGGCAACGCCTTGAAGCTGCTGCCGGACATTGAAATTTCTGAAAACCTGCAAAAAGTGCAGTTGCGCAATGGCGTGCCGCCATCTGCCAAGCTAAACCCTAAGCAGGCACTGGACTTCACCGTAGAAATGGAAACCGGCACGGGCAAAACCTATGTGTACCTGCGCACGGTATTTGAGCTGAACGAGCGCTACGGCTTTACCAAGTTTGTGGTGGTTGTGCCGTCGGTGGCCATCAAGGAAGGGGTGAACAAAACCCTGCAGATCACCCGCGAGCACTTTGAAGGCTTGTACCCCGGAGCCAAAGGCTATGAGTTCTTTCAGTACAACTCAGACCGCTTAGGTGAGGTGCGCAATTTTGCAACCAGCCCCAATATTCAAATCATGGTCATCACCGTGGGTGCCATCAACAAGTTTGGGGATGAAGCAGCCGCTGCCGCAGAAGAATCTGATGAAGCCAAGCGCCGCGAAAAGTCAAAGAACAAGATGTACCGCGCCAGCGAGAAAACGGGCGGTGAGCGCCCGATTGACCTGATCCGCAGCACGCGCCCCATCTTGATCGTGGATGAGCCGCAAAGTGTGGATGGCGGCATGGACGGCAAGGGCAAAAAAGCCTTGGCACACATGGACCCGTTGTGCACGCTGCGTTATTCAGCCACCCATGTGGACAAGCACAACATGGTGTACCGGCTGGATGCGGTGGATGCGTATGAGCAAAAGCTGGTCAAGCAAATTGAGGTAGCTGCAGCCACCGTGCAAGGTGGAAGCAACAAACCTTATGTGAAGCTGCTGACCGTGGCCAACAAAAAAGGCGTCATTACTGCCAGCATTGAAGTGGACCGCGAGAACGCCGCAGGCGCTGTGCGGCGCGAAACGATCACGGTGCAAGATGGCTTCGACCTAGAACAAGAGACAGGCCGCCCGCTTTACGCCAATGTGCGCATTGGCGAAATTCGTGCAGCCAAGGCGGATCAGTTCGTTGAGCTGAAAGTGCCTGGTGGTGAAGAGTTCTTGCGTGTGGGCGAGGCTTGGGGCGATGTAGACCCCAGGGCCGTGCAGCGCGCCATGATTGCCCGCACTATCAAAGAGCACCTGGACAAAGAGAAACGCCTGCGTCCCTTGGGCGTGAAGGTGCTGAGCCTGTTCTTTATCGATGAAGTGGCCAAGTATCGCCAGTACGACGAACAGGGCAACGCTGTCAAAGGCGAGTACGCCTTGATGTTTGAGGAAGAGTACAAACGCCTGGCCAAGCACCCGGACTACCAAAGCCTGTTTGCAGAAGTGGACCTGTCGGCAGCGGCCAGCGAGGTGCACAACGGCTACTTCTCCATCGACAAGAAAAAAATTGGTGGCAAAACGGTGGAGGTGGTGAAGGACACCAGCGGCAGCACCGCCGCGGATGACGACACCTACAGCCTGATCATGCGTGACAAGGAAAAGCTGCTGAGCTTTTCATCGCCACTGAAATTCATCTTTTCGCACTCGGCACTGAAAGAAGGCTGGGACAACCCGAACGTCTTTCAAATCTGCAATTTCTCCACCCGCGATACGGAGCGCTGGCGCCGTCAGACCATTGGCCGTGGCCTGCGCCTGTGCGTGAACCAAAAGGGCGAGCGCTTGCGTGGCTTTGAGGTCAACACCTTGACGGTGATTGCGACCGAGAGCTACGAGCAGTTTGCCGAAAACCTGCAGCGCGACATTGAAAAAGACACGGGGATTCAGTTTGGCATTGTCAAAGACCATGAGTTCGCAGGCATTGGCGTAGGCCAGGAAAACGGCAATGTGGCTCCCTTGGGGTTTGATGCATCCAAGGCGCTGTGGGCGCATTTGAAGTCACAAGGCTACATCGACAGCAAAGGCAAGGTGCAGGACACCCTGCGCACCGCCCTAAAGGAAGGTACCTTGGTACTGCCCGAAGAGTTCACTGCACAAAAAGATCAAAT
The DNA here is from genome assembly GCF_002754475.1 of Comamonas sp. 26. Lineage (NCBI taxonomy): Bacteria > Pseudomonadati > Pseudomonadota > Betaproteobacteria > Burkholderiales > Comamonadaceae > Comamonas > Comamonas sp. 26. Next base: position 1,233,343 of record NZ_PEFL01000001.1, on the reverse strand, counting down.
TGCCGCTGTGCTGAAAAAGATCACCGGCAAGCTGGAGATCAAAGATGCAGATGAGCGCAAGACTGTTCCCGTGCGCAAGTCGGTCCTTGTGAGCCCAGAATTCAAGGCGCTGTGGGATCGCATCAAGCACAAGACCACCTACCGTGTGCAATTTGACAATGCCCTGTTGATCAAAAAATGCATTGATGCTTTGAATGACATGCCCCCTGTGGCCAAGACGCGCCTGCTCTGGAAAAAGGCTGAAATGTCCATCACCAAAGCGGGGGTGGATGCATCGGAGGTGGCAGTTTCCAGCCCTGTCGCAATTGATGAAAACGACATCGAATTGCCTGATGTGCTGACCGAGTTGCAGGATCGTACCCAGCTGACACGTAAAACGATTGCATACATCCTCACCGAAAGCACTCGCCTGCAGGAGTTCAAGCGCAATCCGCAGCAATTCATTGAATTGACGGCCGATGCCATCAACCGCTGCAAACGTTTGGCCTTGGTGGATGGCATCAAGTACCAGCGGCTGGGCGACGACGACTACTACGCCCAGGAGCTGTTTGAAACCGAAGAGCTAACGGGCTACCTGAAGAACTTGGTGCAGGACACACAAAAGTCCGTTTATCAGCACGTGGTCTATGACTCTGCCGTTGAACGTGACTTTGCTGAAACCTTAGAGAAAAACGAGGCCGTGAAAGTCTATGCCAAGCTACCCGGCTGGTTCAAGGTGCCCACACCCTTGGGAACTTACAACCCTGACTGGGCCGTGCTGATTGAACGCGATGGCCAAGAGCGTTTGTACTTCGTTGTTGAAACGAAAAGCAGCCTGTTTGAGGATGACCTGCGCGACCGTGAGGGTGGCAAGATCAAGTGCGGGGCCGCGCACTTTGAAGCTTTAGCTGTCGACGAAAACCCGGCAATTTACGGCAAGTTCAAAGACGTGGATGGTCTTATTGAGCGCGCCCATCTTGTCGAAGGTACTTCGGCTTAAGTACTCTGCGAAGGCTGGTTAGCAAGAAGCGTTTGAATCTTCAGACGGACTTCGTCACCAGCCTTGCTGTACTTGAACAACAGTTCAGCAATTTCATCGTCCGTGTCGGCGTAGAAAAACGCCATCGGCACCTTCAGCACCTCAGCCAACTTCCGCACCGTCAGCAAGTCTGGCTTGTGGATGCCAAGTTCATAGCGATTGATGCGCGTGCTGGCTACGAACGCATCGATTCCCGCCTCAATCCCCAGCATCTTTTGCGACAGCCCCGCAGCCAAGCGGGCCTGTTTGAGCCTCGCGCCCCATTGTTCATCCGCGTCGGACATCTCGCACCTTCAAAAGGCTACGAGATTCGTAGTTATGCTTTATTCTCGATACTACGAGTTACGTAGTTATGCTGTGGCGCGATGCGGTTGCTCAGCTCAATAAGAAGGACAAAGCATGGTAGTGAGAGAGGGAATGCGCTGGTGCACAGCAGTGGGAGTGTTGGGGCTTGCTCTGGGCGCTTGGGCACAGCCTGTAGGCGTTCGCAGCGGCACCCAGCTGGAGTCAAACGTCTATAACTACTACGCCGAGTGCCAAAACCCGGACACTGAACTGTGTAGCGTCAGTAGCCCCCATCCGTCGCTCTACATGTACACGGTGCTGACACCCGACATTCCCTTTGATGATCTAGGCGAGCATTGGGTCGTTGATTTGCGCAAGTTTCCACCTGCCAGGGGGGCCGTGAAGGTGCTGCGTGTTGCGACCAGCACAGGGGATGTGCACGCAATCCGCTTGAAGTTGCTCTATGACAAGGCTGCATTGGCAGGTGCCACGCGCAAGCCAGCGCCAGTAGCTGCTTCAGCGCAGCCTGCTGCAATGCCTCAGTCCACGGTGCCCATTTCGACTACCAAGGTTGTGAACACTGCTTCAAAACCAGCTGTGGGTGTTGAGCAGGTGACCATAGAACCCGGCGGAAAGCCAGCTGCACGTAACAACGTGGTGCGAGCGGGGCAAGCGGTGCCTCCTAATGCATCACCTTCGTTGTCAGCTGCAACACCCCCCGTCAGCGTCGATGGGAGAACTGTTGCACAAGCTGGCGCGCAAAGAGCCGCCATCACCACGGGAGCAGCTTCTACTTCTGAAGCTGCTGCTGCTTTGCCGCCGCTTTGCATTGATGGAATTTGCCTGGGAGCATCCATTCAGACCTTGAACGCACCTTTTGAGCCTGTGTTGACTTTGGGTGAACAATTGCGCTCTGGCCTCACTCTGCACGGCACTTTGCCTCCAAATGCTGAGGAAAGTTTCAAGCGCATGGAAGCCTTGTACCGTAAGGGCGACAAGGAGGGCCTTGAGAAGGAAGCAATGACGTGGCCCACATCCTATAACTCAGGGCGTGATCAACTGCTCAAAAACCTATTCCATCTGGTTCAGGCATACGAATTGGCAGAGCAGGCACTCGGAGGTAAACGCAATGCCGATACCGTGGCGCTAGCCATGTACTTTGTGCCCCAGCCGGTGAATCGAAAGGAAGGGTTTCGAGGTACCGTGAACATCAAAGCGAACCCCATGGGATTCGCGACGGGGTCAAGCCTGAACTTTGACCAGGGCTTGCCCAAGCTGATGGCCAAAACCAAGCCGAGGTTTTGCGGTGCGTTCCGCCTCGAAGGCTATTACGAAAGCAAGTCAGGCTATGCGACTACTGTGGCAGTGCAGACCGATAGCGACGGCGACTTCAAAGTCATCACCATGCAGCGCTTGTTCACGAACGCCTCCCGAGACAGCGTGCAGCAATTGCATGAGGAACTGGCGCAGCGCTATGCTTCGGCAATCAAAGCCAACATCGCTAAGCTGAAAACGGAAGGATCAAGAGTACAGCTGAGTTTCATGCACCCGATCATGATCCAAGGGGTGGGCGCGGGTGCCGACGAGGCCAGCAAGCTTTTTCAAGCCCTTTGGCAGCAAGGCTGGATGGACTTCAAAGGCAAGAACGCGGGCTTGCTGGGAGCCATGAATACCATAGCCAGCCACAATAAAAGCAGCATGGCCGCCTGCAAGCCGAAGGCGCTGCCATTGGATTGATGGAGGACACTCCCTCCACGCATCTCAGGCAAGGCGCAATGGACGGTAATGCTCCGGCGATGTTCAGGCACTGATCACCTGAAGAAGGGCCGGTCACTTGTCCAGATTCTTCATGCGCACGATGCGATCGAATTCGTTGAACATGTCGTTGTGGTGTTTGGTCAAATACCGCAGGACGGCCTCATTCGCCATGAGCTTCGCTAGGTAGCCTTTGGCCAGTACCAGATTGAGCACGTCCTGGCTATATGACTGCTCAGCGAGCTTGAATTGTTCTTGAAGGTTGCCCATTTCCCACTCCATCTTCGACATTTGCTCAGAACTGACTCCGGTCACCTTTCTTGTCTTGATTTCGCCGACGAGCATATTGCTAGGTGTGGCTGCCACCAGGGCCTGAGCGTAGGCGACAGTGATGTTGTTGGCGCTGATCATCAATTCCACACATTCGATCTGCCGTGTGGGTTTGAGCTTTCGGAGAACCGCTCCCAGATTGGGTGAGAAATTCTGGTCGCGCAGCAACTCGACCGCTTCGGGGCAGATGCCATCCAGCAAGTTCAGCTTCTTGATGATGTGACTGATGTCCACATCTAAAGCTATGGCTAGTTTTTCTGGGGACACGCCGCGTTCAACGGCGCGTCGGATCATGACGTGCTCCTGAATCGAGGAGAGTCGATTGAGCTGGTTGTTGTAGGTGTAGCTTTCGTCATCAATGGCCACCAAGCATGGAGCTTTGTCGAAGCCCAGTTGCATCAGCGCCACCAGGCGAGTATGTCCGTCTAGCAGGATGTACTGTCCTGCCCGGTTGGGTTTACCGACAGACAGTGGCTCAATCAGGCCCACGGCCTCAATGGAGGCGATGATCTGCTTGAATTTTCGAGACGTCTGCAGCCCTGCTGGGTTTTTGCGCAATGGCAGGATGGCAGACAGCGGTAGAAGGAGTGGCTCGGGAATGAAGCCTAAAGGGGGCTTCTTGCTCATACTCCTTTGCCTTTCTTCCAGACGCGATCGGCCAGGTACTGCGGTAAGGTGCCTAACCCTTCGGCGCGCAGTAGGTTCACGAAATTTTCGTCTCCTAGCAACTGTCGCAAGCCGCCGGCGATGAACAACAGGCTGTGCTGGGCGACTTCCGCTTTTCTGACCATTTGTTTCTGGCGTTCGACTTCACGTTGGTAGTTGCGCACCAGACTCGATGTGGTAACGCCTTCAATAGGTTTGCGCGGCGCAGAGCCGGTACCGGGGCCGACGGCTGCTTTCCCTTGAACCCGGCGGCGCTCGTTCACGCGCCGCGCCTGGATCAGGTGGTTGCCACGTAGCTGCCCCGACTCATAGGCTTCCTGCAGGGCTTCCTGAACTGCTTTGTCATCGCCCGCGCCGGCAATGGCCATGGCCGCATTTAGAGGAATTCGCCCGCTGCCTACGGCCATGAGAAGCCGCTCTTCACCGTGCTGGAGCAGATACAAAATGTCTTTGACGTATTCCGCACTCAGACCAGTTTTCTTGGCGATGGTTTGCCTGTCGTAGCCTTGCTCCCGCAACTGCCCAATCCCCGCCATTAGTTCTAGCGGGCTGAATTTGCGGCGAGCAATGTTTTCCGTCAAGCTCATGATGAAGGCTGATTCATCGTCGACCTGCATTACCATGGCTGGTATTTCCTGTTGGCCCAGGGTCTTGAAGGCTTTGAACCGCCCCTCACCACAGATGAGCAAGTAGTGCTCTCCATGGCTGCCGGGACGGGGCGTCACGATGATGGGCTTCTTCAAACCTATGCTCTGAATGTTGCCGACGATCTGATCAAAAACGCGGCTGTTGCGCTCGCGGGGATTGAGCACTTCGATGCGATCCAGCGGAATCATCCGAAGCTCCGCCTTACGGTATTCTTTGCTTGGGTTCATGCAACTCTCCTGATGCGCATGCGCCGGGTCATCCCATACAGATAGTCCAAGTTGTCAAAGCGATAGCACTCGAATTCAGTGCTGTTGTGCTCTGCCAGATGGATTCGCGGTTGGCCAAAATCCAGCCGCGGCAGCAGGTAGTAGTCCAGCGCAGTCTGGTTGCTATCGTTCAGGCGCACAGCTACAGTGATGTCCGGCGCGAGGGTAGTGTCAAAACGCACCTTCCACCGCCGTCGTCCGCTGTCAAGTTGCTGGCACCGGGTGAGCACCAGTGAGACAGTGAATTCACGATTGACCGTCAACAGGTCGGAGGCAGGGTCGCGTTCGACCGAGCCTCCGATTTCGGTAATCATCCGTTCGGTCTCGCCAACGACTTCCGGGTGCAGCCGACGCAGAAACTGATTGACCTCAAGGTATTGGTAGTCCCGATCCGGCGTGAAACCGACTGTTTGGTAAGCACGAATCAGACTACCGAAGCGGTGCGCGTAGGACGCTGCTGATGGCACGCCTTCGGCTTCGTCAATGATCAGCCCCGAGAGATAGCCGTGCCGCTCATACAGTCCGCGCAGCTTGTCGATCAACTCTTCGTTGGTATATCGGTGCGCCCGCTCACGCAGAATACCTTGCGCGGTATAGAACAGAGGCTGTGACACGATGCCCTCGAATGCGCCGTCTTTTCGCACCCACTGCTCCGGTAAGTTGACGATACGAAGCTGCTTGAGCTTGAAAGAGCGGCGATTGAAGATGTTATTGCCGATGTACTTCTCGTTGGACAGCACCTCACGCACCGTGGCCCGCGTCCAACTGCGCTGCAGGTCAGTGAGAGTTCCTTGGGTATTGAGCCGTTCTGCAATCTCTGATTCAGACAGGTTGTCATCGACAAACCAGTGGTAGATCTGGTTGACGGTGGCAACTTCAGCACCCGGCCCTGGTTGGAGGATGACGCGATCTGTTTGCAGGCTTTTATGCTCTCCGCGCACCAGTTCACCCTTGAGGGCTCCTGTCTGATCGATCAACGCGCGGCGCAACCCGTAACCTGCAGGGCCACCTTGGCGGAAGCCCAACTCAATCAGGCGGCACTGGCCCGCGAATACCTTGGTCGACAATTCCCGGCTATATTCACCGGCCATACTGCGCTTGACCGTCTTGAAAAGGCTGGAAACGGATGATCCATCGTTCTCGAACTGCTCTGCGCAGTAAGCGACCGCAATACCGGCATTGCGGCAGATGTACTCGTAATAAGCACCCTCATCAGGATCTTGGAAGCGACCCCAGCGGCTCACGTCATAGACCAGAATGATCTGGAAATTAGTCTTGCCGGACTGAACATCCTTGATCAACTCTTGCAGCGCCTTGCGCCCATCGATGCGCAGACCGCTCTTGCCCTCGTCGGCGTAGGTGCTAACGATTTCGATATTGCGCCTGGCGGCGTATTCTCGAATCTTGTCAGCCTGGTTTTCTGTCGAATACTGCTGGTGATCCGTAGACATGCGCACGTACTGCGCCGCGCGCAGTGGTGATGAGTCTGGATCGGCTGAAACAATGGTCGTTGCCATGGTGCGCTGTCGCCTTCGTCAATACAACTGGACTTCTCGGCGCAGCCCTGTTTTTTCTGGCGAGGCTTAGCCTCCAGAATGCCGTGCGCATCACAGCATTCATTGCCATGCGAGCTGGCCGAGAAAACATTTAGAGATAACGATAGGGAGCAAATACAAGGCCGTCGATCAAGTCTTCTCTTTGCAGGCATCCTTTTTGCAAGGACAGTCGAGGCAGACTGGCATGAGTTCAACCAGCCATCCACCAGGTGCTACTGATGGAGAAACTGCGATTTGCCGCAATCGGTACAACCCGGTAGGCAGTGGTGACACGTCCAATTTTGCGGAGCCGCGGGATGTGTCCTTCACAACTGTATTTCGGCTTAATTTTTGCGCTTGGGAGTTGCGTGCGCGGTAGTTGGCCCAATAACCGGGGTTTCGGTCAAGCCAAGCCCGCTGGGCATCGCGCTGGCTCGCTCGGTAGTCTGGGTCGTTGCGCAGCTTGTCTTGCTGCCAGCGCAGTTTGCGAGCCCGCTGGCATTCAGGGGTCGAGCAATAGGCTTGATTGGGGACTTGTGGTTGAGATTGGAAAGGTAGCCCGCAGTTGGCGCAGATTCGGGTCATTAGCTTCTCCATGCAAAACCCGCATGAGAAACCCAAATTGCACCACGGTGTCACTCACATTCAGAAGGTCAATCGTCTCTGTATGACTACATGAGCCGCATGGACCTGCACGATGTGCCGACCGTACTGGGGTAATTGCCGAGAGCGTTCGAGCACTTCAATGAAATCCATCCGCATTCGAGTTTAAAGATGATGTCGCCGGGGGAGGTCTGACGACGGCAGAGTCACCCCGCCCATCAGGGCTAACCTCAGCGACTGGACGGTGTCCGTGAGATAGCCTCCTGAATCCCCGGAAACGGTCCATCGCTTATCTTTCACATAGGCATAGGACTGTGTATATGACTAGGCATACAGACACGAGTGAAATCATCACCCTAGACCAGCGCCTGCAGGCACTAGCCTATCGACGAGAGTGCTGCTCTGGTCGATGCACGTCTCACTTTGCCGCTCGCCAAGAAGGTGTCTCGGCCAGTTTGCTGTTCGCCTGGCACAGGCTTGAGCGAGAATGAGCACTTGTTGCCGTGGGTGCATCGCTTGATAAAATATCTAGCCTCCGAGGCGTGGCGAATGCATAAGCCATTCATAGGCCAATCCATGAATGCACGCGCCACTCAGCGCATAGAAGAAAATGCCGAACATTAGGCTTGGCCAACCGGCAGTGCGATTAGTAGCCCAAGCAACGCCTCGCCAAAGCGAGGCCCATCGTCCGCTACCGCGCTGGTTGGACAGCGCAACATAATGAGTCAACCTAGCAGCCGCCCAAAGTGTCGCTAAAGCGCCAACTAGAACACCTATCGCCTGTGTGAAGAGCCAGTGACGCTGCGGAGGACTTAAGACATTCAGATAGAAATTCACGAAGCCGTGCTTCGTCGCCGCCTCGACCGCTCCGGGAAGAATTTGAACCTTCGCACTAGCGGCTAACCAGAGACTCACAAACAGACTTGCTAAAGGGAAAACAATATACGCAAACCAAGTCCCCAGAAATTCCCCTCGAATCGCCGCAGCGATTCCTGCAGCTGCGTTGAAAGAAATAAATGTCAACGTAAATGTGGCCCACCATGCAACTCCTACCTCCGCATACCTAGCATAGCCCCACGTCAGCAAAAGTACGGCAGCAATGCCTATAGGAAAGACCCAACTTCCGTCATCCTGTGTGCCGCGTTGAACTTCAATTCGGTGAACGAAGATGATTCGCGTTTCATTTACGGTCTTGGGTGGCGAGGATCTTTCATCCGCAGGTTGAACCATTACAGTTAATGCCAAACCCATCACAGCACCGATCAGCGGCGACAAGAGCAGCCCCTGAACGGAGGGATCGCGGAACCATTGTATGAACAGATCTATCATTCGACGAAATAACGTTTGACATAAAAATCAAAGCCCGCTTACCAGCGGAAGTTGACTCATTGAACCAGTAAAATCTGAAGAAAGCTCTCAGCCTTAAGACGTCCTCCTATCTGAATCAACCAGCATTTTGTTGTTCTTTACGGCACTCATCGCCTCCTTGAAGCAGGAATACACGTGCTCGAACAGGACTCCACGGGTGCGTAGGATGAATAGTGCATCGACCACATTCTTGAGCACGAACGAAGTCGAAGCTATGTCTGCGATGGCGCAGCGTGTAGGGAGCATGGTCTCCCATTCATTGCTAGGTTCTACTGGGTAAAGACGGTGCCTGCCATTCAAATCCTCACAGCGCACCCAAGCTGAACCATCCTTGAGTATCAGTGCAAGAGCCGATTTTTTGGGGTTGACCCAATTACTAGCCGGAAGCGGTGCAAATGTTATCTTTTTTGCGGCAATGAGTGCCAGCTCTGCAGTTCTCTTGGCTACCTTTTCATTGAATTCTTCCCAGCGTCTTATGGCTTCTTGCTTTGAAATCTGATCCGTCCTTAAGCGCTGTTCTCGAAGTTCATGCCCTGCGTTAATACACTGCTGCTCAAGCTCTTGCTTGTAGCGTTCAGCATCTTCAAGATGAATTTTTTCTACTGCAATGTGCGCCTCATATTCAGCACTAAGCTTTTCAACTAATTGTTCCGTATTATTTATTAGTTGTGCTAGTTCTTCTGGATTAAGCTTGCGACCCGTCTCGCCAAAGCGCTCAGTGAATTTTGCCTTGGACTTCAAATCAGGATATCCTTCTTTGAAGCATGTGGAACCGATAACCTTTAGCGTAGCATCATCCAGTACGACGTGAATCGCGCTATAGACTGGATGGTTGCATTCGTTGTGCTGACATCGAATTCGGTTTTCCTTGTCAGTAGAGACAATGGCCAAAAGTCTGCGCTTGGTCATTCTTGTCGCTTTCCTTCAATTTCAAATTCAGCCCAAAAATCAATAAGGTGATCTATTTTGTTTAAGTTTTCGGGGTTTTAGGTGTCCTTTTACGCGCTGCAGGAAGTGATGAAAGGGATTCAAAGAGACGCTCAGCATACGTGGCACCAGCTCGGCGCACGCTCTCTTCATTGAAATAGAAAACCCAGGAAGCAAGCAACGCTAACGAAATTAGCAGCGTCAGAGAAGCCGCCAAACCAGGATCAGATAAGCGTTCAAGAGAAATAGTCAATGGTGATAATTGAACTACTCTCGCAATGATTAGCCCATACCCCAGTCCCAAAATAGCGGTCAGTATCCCGATTGGTTTCATCGCGACCATATTCCGGTGATATCCATAAGTAATGTTTTCCTTGAGCAAAAGCGTCTTCTGGCCTCGAGTCAATTCCCGGATCCGTCGCACCGCGCCGATGTAAATATCGTCAGCATTTTCAGGGTCAGCTGCCTCCTCGTCGGGAGAAGGCATGAGCATCCCCAACTTGGTCGCGATCTCATTGTGGTAGCGCACTCTACTGACCCGATCAAGCCAGCCTCTCTCCCTATGGCGAAGTGCAATAGTGGTCGGCATTCCCCCCCACTTTTTAACTAGCCTCTCCTCTAGCTTCTTACCTTGACCTCTGGCGACATTAGCCAATGCCCACAAGGAACCACACCCACTGAGTAGCGCCACCACGCCAGTCAGCACTGGATGACGCGCTCCATAAACGCATACAAGAGGCACTAGCAAAGGAAGGGATACCATGAGCCCAGGAAAGAGGCGTGCCTGTCGCACATAAGGATCTTTGATTAAATCAATCATAGGATGATCTAAGTGGATTGGACTTCCAAAATGTACTTTTGCAGAGCTTCGCGATTCTTTAAGACAACCTGCAGTTCAATAGAACTCATCCTTAGCTCATCTTGCTCGCGAAGATTGAGCCGTCGAAGTGTGTAAAAGAGCAGTGCTTGGCGGCACTCGAACCTCGCCTCGCCATTCTTCATCGAATAGTCAAGTTCTACCACGCGCTTTTGCGCAGCGGTGAGTTGCGGGTGGGGCTCCAAAATCAGCGTCAACTTTGTATGCCATCCACTGTCCAACTCGAAATCAACTTCTGTAAAACCAAGCTCCTCTGTATTGAGCAAACGCGCCAAAACAAAATCGCCAAATCGTTCTCGCTTGTGACAAAAGGCCCGCACATGCCATCGAAATCCATCATAGCCAAGCGCATGAGGCGACAAAGTGCGCCAGCTCGGCTCCGGTGAACTCATGGACTGGTAATTCACACGCAAAGACAGCTTTTTGCGGATCGCTCGTACAACAGAATCAACCGTCTGATCGTCAAACGTTCGCCAAGGTGAAGGGACCGCATCCAAGGGGGGTGGAGTACCAATAAAGCTGGCATCTCGCCCAAGTAGCCCTGCCTCAACGGCCAAGTTTTCGGCGAGAAAACGTTTCGCTGAATTGAGCGAGTAAAAAGCACGAAAAGCTGATGTCGCAAGATATGTCTTGGAGCTTGCGTCGTAGTCAAGATTTCCAGGTGCGAGAAGCTTGTACTTACTAATGTCCAAAGACGCCTGTGGCGTCGACACCCCGAACTGCTCTGTTAAGTCAGTGCGGTTGAGCTTTCCCTCCCACCGCAAACGGAAGTCGATGAAATGAAGCCGACGCTCTTGCCCTCCGCCCATCTTGGGCTCTAGGGAGCTGGAGTTGCGCGTTTCTGATAGGTCATGATCAGGAGTCATGGGACGAGTCTACTTTATTGATGAATAAAAAAAATATACGTATACTAAATATACGCATCTGAAGTGGATGCATATTTTTCGCTTCTAAGGAATACTTGCTATGCCAACCACAGTGACGTTCTTCCCGGTCGACAACGGTGACATGACGCTGATCCGCTTTGGCGATGTAGCCTCCACTACTTTGCTCATTGATGCGCGTATTCGCCAAGCTGCAGACGATCCAAAAGACAGCACCAGAGATGTTGCTAAGGACCTGCGTGGACAGCTCAAGAAGGATGACAAAGGGCGTCCTTACGTTGACGCCTTTCTCATCAGCCACCCTGACGAAGATCATTGCCTAGGAGTGACCCGACACTTCTACTTGGGGCCATTGAGTGAATACCCTGACGACGAAAAGGACTACAAGGACAAGAAGATCGTGATCCGCGAACTCTGGTCCTCCGCTATCGTTTTCCGGCGTGCAAGCACCCAACATACGCTTTGTGAAGATGCGAAAGCAATTTGTGCCGAGGCCCGTCGCCGCGTAAAGCTCTACCGCGAGAGCAAGGTGATCGGCGAGGCTGGTGATCGCATCCAGATCATGGGTGAAGATGTCAACGGGAAAACCGATGACCTCGGCGGAATCGTCCGAAAGGTCGATCAGAGTTTCAGCACCATCAACGGCTCCGCATCTAAATGGTTTAGTGCACATCTGCTCGCCCCCCTCGATGCTAGTGATGAAGAGGCCGTGGAAGAGTGTCTAGCCAAGAACCAGTCCAGCGTGATCATCAACTTTACTTTGGCGGCCAACGAGATCACCCCCAATGGTGTCAAGTTCCTAACAGGTGGAGATGCCGAGGTATTTATCTGGAAACGCCAGTGGGAGCGTCACAAGCACAACCTGGAGGTGCTGGAGTACGACTTGCTGGAAACGCCGCACCATTGCTCTTGGCACTCGCTTTCCGAAGATAGTATTTCGGAGAAAAAAGATAAGGCCAAAGTTGCCCCAGACGCACTAAATGCGCTGTCCCAGGCTCGCGCCGGTGCAGTCATCGTGGCCAGCTGCAAAGCGATCAAAGATGACGAGTGCGATCCGCCGAGCTTCCGCGCAAAGGAAGAGTACGAAAGCATTGCCAGTGGCGTAGGCGGAAGTTTCCTGTGCACAGGGGAATACCCCTCCGAAAATGCTGTGGAACCAATGATCTTTACCGTCACTTCGCAGGGGCTGTCTAAACCCGGCAAGAAGGAGGCAGGATACAAAGCCGCCGGTCTGATGTCTGCGGCAGTCACACCTCTTCCGCACGGATGCGCATGATTAAAGACGCGCTTGACCAACTCAGACAACATCGTGGCATCGCGCGGGTTGGAGCCCCTTCTGAGTCAGATGGCCTAGTGCAAGTTGAAGTAGATATTCCCGTTGAGCTTCCGAGTCGGGCCATCGCGCTTGGAGTTTCTGCAACTGGGGTTCGTGCTGTCGAGACCTGCACTCTGGTGTTCCGCAATTGGCCCATGCAGTCACCTCGGGTTCTTTTGAGACCCGACTTTCCGCGAAATCTGCCGCATATCAACCCAGGCGCTGCAGGCACTCCAGTCAATCCTTGTATCTTTGAGGGATCCATCGACGAGTTGCTACACCGGCTCGGACTCGATGCCGTAATCGACCAAATAATTGATTGGCTGACCAAAGCGGCAGGTGGGTACCTTATTGATCCAGCCCAAGGTTGGGAACCCACGCGCCGCGACAGCTGCCCCTCAATCATTGTTGCCAGCGCGGATAAGCTGATCGCCGTAACACCGTTAACCGGAGAGATCTACGAGTCAGGGGCAGGCTATGTCTGCATTGAAGATGGAATCTACGCTTACTTGGATGAGGGCATTCTATCTGCACCAGGTTTGAAGTTCAGCCAGGAAACCAAGACTGTTGGCAAACAACAAACTCAAGCGGGGATATGTCCCGTTTTGGCAGTACGTGCGCCTGTCAGAGTTGATGGGGCACACGTCGTGTCCACTTATCACCCGGAGTCAGTTGTTGATCTTCCGTCTTTGCTTGAGCGGGCGCGACTTGCCGGTGTAGATAGCGAAGCGTTAAACCAAAAGTTGGCGCAGGTTTATCAAGATAGCGTGTGGGCGTCAGACGCAAATCCGAGAACGTGGTCTGCGGGTCTCTATGTAATCGTCATACTGCTCGTGGAGAGGCCAACCCACCTAATTGGTGCTCCAGAACGCCGCATTGAAGTCCTGCCGTATGTAGTTCGATTCAACGTAAATCCAAGTGATCTTTTCCAGAGAGAGGCGACAGCTCATCCAGCCTTTCATAGCCACTCGCTAACCTCTCAGTTGTTGGCACAAGCGTCCGGAAAAAGTGCAAAAGATCTGTCAAAAAAGATAGTGTTCTTAGGAGCTGGCAGCCTGGGCTCAAAGTTGGCACTCCACCTTGGACGAGCTGGGTTTGGAAGCCTTGCTCTTGTTGACAACGACCGTATGTCGCCGCACAACTTGGCGCGCCACGCACTACTCAGATACAGCCCAGCAATCGATGGCAACAAGGCTGAAATGATGCGGGAGGCGTTGGCTGCACTCTCCCATTATGAAGTCAAATCTTCTTCCGACAATGCCGTCATGCTGCTAAAGAGCGAAGCTCGATTTAGCGAGGTGGTTGAAGGAGATGTGGCATTCCTCATTGACTCGACAGCATCCTTGCAAGTACTGGCAGCCCTGGCGACAAGTGAACCGTTGGATCAACATGGAGTAAGGGTAGTGCGCGCCCAGCTGTATTCCTTTGGTCGCTGTGCGGTACTTACTCGTGAGGGCAAGGGAAGGACAACTCGTGCAGACGATCTAAACGCATTGGCATTCGAGATTGCGAGAGGGACCCCATCGGTTAGATCGGCCATCACAGGTGGAGAAAGCAATCTAGCCCGACTTTTTGTAGGGGACAACTGCAGCTCTCTGACCATGCCGATGCCCGACTCGGTGATTTCCAGGGCTGCCTCATCGATGAGCATTCAGATAGAACATTGGCTGTCTGAAGGTTGTAGTGATGATGGTGAACTGTGCATCGGTATCGAGGATGCGTCTGGCTTGGGCTTGCTGTGGAGTAAGTGCACCGTTTCGCCAACAACAGTAATACCGCGAAAGGATAGAACAGGCTGGGAGGTTCGAGTGCTTCATCACGTCGCCAGTGCAATCGATGCAGACGCGCGGAAATGGGGGGCACTCGAAACCGGCGGAGCTCTTGTCGGCCGAGTGAACAATGAGACCCGTACCGTAACGGTGACTGGGCTAATTGCGCCTCCCCCCGATAGTACGCGCTCCCCAGTCGAGTTCACTTTGGGTACAGAGGGGCTGGCTCAAGCGCTACGACAGGCACACAGTGATAGTGCAGGGCACCTCATGTTTGTTGGGACTTGGCATAGCCACCCGATGGGTGGGGGTCATTCCGGCATTGATCGACAAACTCTTAGAAAAATTGCAGAAATAGGAAATGGCTTACCGATGCTTTCTTTGGTGTGGACACCTCATGGATTCATTTGTGAGGTTGAAAAGGTTTGATTTAATTCATCACAAATTCAACTTGTAATCCCTTCCCACTTCTTTTAAATACCCATTTAAATATATCAAATATGTTTTATATTTGATTTTTAAATATTACTTATAATAGCCATGCGTTGTGCTACGAGCACAACCAGCCGACCCTGCCCTAATCGGCTACTGCTCTCGCATCGGGTCTTGAGCTTCCCCCCTGTTTTATCCCACCTGAATTGATCAGGTCAATTGCTCGCGCAAGCCTTTGAAGGCTTGTGCGGCACAGCTGTGCCTGCTGATTTGAGTTGGTACTGGAGGGGGAAGCCTCGAGCTGTGCTGGGCACTTCTTTCCCACTTTTCCCTTCTGGAGTTTTCTATGACTGATACAGGTCAGGCCGCTGCATACCCGAATGATTCTTCTCCTGTTTCTCATAACAAGGCCGCTGCTGGTGCACCTTTGTTCGCCTTGGGTCAGGTGTTAGCTACACCTGGGGCCTTAGATCTGCTGGAAACCCATCAACTGACAGCACTACCGTTTGTACTGCGTCATGTGTCGGGTGATTGGGGTGATATCAGTGCCGAAGACCGCCAAGCTAACGTTGATGCTTTGCAGTATGGCTATCGGCTGATGTCGGTATATGTGCTTTCCAAGTCAGAGCGTTTGTGGATCATCACAGAAGCTGACCGCAGCAGCACGACGCTGTTATTGCCCGAGGAGTACTGATGCTGGGGCGGCACTTTGTGGTGCACTCGCAGCTGAGTGCTGGCCGCTCAGGTGCAGTGGCCTATCAAAACAAGCTGCTGCTGCGCCAGGGCGAGAACGACATGGCTTGCGGGCACCATTGCGTGCTGATGGCTTTGATGCTGCTGGGCTTGGTATCACGGGATGCCTTGTATGAAGGTGACCTTGATGAGCGCTTGGTCGAAGTCTGTGCCATTGGGCAGTCCCGATATTTCACGGGCTGTTCGGCGGCGCAGCTCAAGGAGCAGTTTGCCCCGTTTGCAGAGCAGGTGCATTGCCGCCCATTGCGGCGTGATGTGGAAGCCCGAACAGTGGCAGCCCTGGAGTCCGATCAGGTGTGCCTGGTGCGCTTCACATCGCCAAGCTACAGCCATTGGGTCTTGGCTGTGGGCGTTATGTATGCCGAAGGTAAGCCGCATTCACTGTTGGTGCTTGACCCTTTGATGGACAGTGTGCCGCTGACCCCATGGAATGCCTTGCTGGAGCATTGGGGTAGCAAAAAGCTGCGCAACACCAATGTCCGCTGGTCAGAAAAAGCCACTGTGGAAAAGGTGGTGCAAGTGGGCCTGCGTACCCGCCGTGGCGCGGCCATTGCGCTGGCTTGAGTTTCAGTTTCTCGTTCTCTTTTACCTGATTTCCCTTGTGCACGTTGTGCGCCTGATGCTTTGTTTTTGAAGCTGCACTCAGGTGCCGTTGCGGCGTGCCTGTTTTGAAAGTTCAACCATGCACCCTTATCACTTGAGGTGGCACCGCTACCGGCGTTTGCTGGCGGCAGTGATGACCTTGCCCAACCTCGATGTAGAAACCCCTGTTTTGCATGAATTCAGCGGCCAGTGGCCGTGCTGCTTCACTGGCTGTGCCGAAGCTGGGCGCTATGTGCATACTGCAAGGCCATGCATGGAGCTGCAGTCGGCCATGGTGCTGGAATTGGTCGATGCGGCGCTGCAGGTGATTGAGCCGCTTAGCCAGCGCACTGCTGCATGGCAGGTGTTTGCACGGTGTGCTGTGCCGCAACTGGGTTTAGGCAGCTTGGCACGGCTGGTGGTACTGTTGCAGCAATACGGGCCTGATGACGATGCTGAATTGGCCGTGTTGCTGTGGCAAGGCGAAATCACCCAGCCGGCGTCCACTATCAAGGCCGTGCAGCGTTTGCGTAGCCTGGTCACATTCTTGCAAGGGCAGGGCGTCACGGATGCCGCCAGTTGGCTGCAGTGGCGGGATACGGCAGATGCACAAGCTGTCCTGCAAGGTGCACAACACCAGCCGCCAGACACGATCAACGCTTTGCTATGGCACTTGGACAGCGGGCGCTGTGATGTACCTTGGGTGTTGATGTTTGCAAGGAGGGGGCTGAGCCAGGCACCCGCGCATGGGCACATCATGCTGGCTGTCCAGGAAATGGCCGAGGCCATGGATCTGAGTGCCAAGGCTTTGGCCAGGCGCATTGCGTGGCATGAGCGGCTGTTCCAAGCCTTGGACGATATGCCCGAATTTCGGCTGGCATGGTGGCGATGCGTGAAGCGTACTTTGCAGGCTCAACTGACGAATGCCACATGGGTCAAACTGCAGGTGCAGGGTGTGACGGAGCCTTTGCCGCTGTCATTGGCCGTGCACCTGCGCCAAGGGCAACCCATGCTGACGATTCAGCTGCCGCGAGCGTTTGGTGCTGCACCTGCTTGGCGCAACTTGACCATCGTTCAGCTGAGGCAAGAAGACTGGGGAGCTGGACTGGGGCTGCGCTTGCTGCTGCAAGGTGAAGGTGTACTGCCCGCTCAGTTGCAGCTGGAAATCGCCAAACGCTGGAAAGTAGCGCAACTGCAGCCACCAGTGTTTGAGCGACTTAGTGCTAAACAGTGGGAGATAAGTAGCTGCTGGTGTGATGGGCTGTGGAAGCCTTCCAGCATGAACCCGGATGATGTGACCGTCTGGGCGACCGACACGGCGCTGCAAGTGATGGAATATGTGCAGCTGCTCAAGGGAATGCTGCGTGGCGAAGGTGCTGGGTGAGAAATTGCCTGCTACAGCGCTGTGAGGTTTTGACTGGTATAAGTAGCGGTGAACCATGGAGGATCATGAATGATGAACCACTCTCGAATGAGCGAAGAGTCCATGCAGCGCATGGAAGCCCGCATTCCCGAGTTGGCGGGTAGTGCGTTCAAGCTGGCCTACTTGCAAGCGCTGACTACCAACGGCAAGGTGATAGAAGCGCGTCACGGTCAGTTGGTTGAAACCACTGCCGAAGGTGCTGTGCGTGTCATTCGCAGCATCGCAAAGCCAACACCAGTGCGTGTGGGCGAGAAGCGTGTACGGGCACGTAAAGCATGACGATTCCTGTTCCTCGCCTGCGAATGTTTGCAGGCCCGAATGGTTCGGGAAAAAGTACGATCAAGGACGTGCTACCGCCGCAGTGGCTTGGTATCTACGTCAACGCAGACGAAATTGAAAAAATCATCCGTGCCGACGGCTGCTTGAGTTTGGCTGCGTTTGAAGTCGATGCGGATACGCAAGAGTTGCAAGCGTTCTTGCTGGCATCAACACTGCTGAAAAAGGCTGGGCTTTTAGCCCAAGCCTCGCAGTTGGCCTTGGTTGATGGGCGTGTGGTGTTTGGGCCTGTGGCGGTCAATTCATACTGGGCATCTGTGCTGGCGGACTTTATTCGGCACAAGCTGTTGGTATCGAAGGTATCTTTCACATTTGAGACCGTGATGTCATCGCCTGACAAAGTGGCGTTTTTGCAGAAGGCGCAGCAGGCGGGCTACCGCACCTACTTGTACTTTGTGGCGACGGAGGATGCCGACATCAATGTGTCACGGGTCAAGTACCGTGTGCAAGTTGGCGGGCATCCTGTGGCGGAAGACAAGATTCGTAGCCGCTATGTGCGCTCGCTGGAATTGTTGCCGCAGGCCGTGACGTACGCTGACCGAGCTTACATATTCGACAACTCAGGGGCTGAGCGGGTGTGGGTGGCCGAAGTGACCGATGGCCTGGAAATCGAAATGAAAACCGATGAAATGCCGGCCTGGTTCAAGGCGGCGTTGTGGGATCAGTTTGAATAAGGTATTCCATCAATCAACATTGTGGCGTAGTGCTGAAACGCAAGCGCACCAATGCCGCTAAGAGGGAAATCAGCAACTGCTGGTGTGATGGCCTGTGGATGAGCTCAAGCATGAGCCCACCGGCTAGGCCACCAGTCCTTGTGCAGTTGTACAACTGCACAAGGGCATGCTCAATGCTCATGGGCCGTGGGCGCGACGTAGCCGCCCTACTCCTAAAGTTAAAGCCTAAAGCGCGCTCGCGCAGCGGGAACGATGTGGCTGATACGATAGAAGGAGCTAAAAGAACGACCTTTTTTGAACAATTTTTTTGGGTAGCTAGCTGGGTAGCTAGAGCTAGAAACCTAAAAATCAAATACGCAACCCATTGAAATTAAATGGGTTTATATAACAATGAAAATTGCTACCTGGAATGTGAACTCTCTGACGGTGCGTCTGCCCCAAGTACTGGACTGGCTGGCGGCGAACCCTGTTGATGCGCTGGGCCTGCAGGAGCTCAAGCTCACTGACGACAAATTCCCTCACATGGCTTTTGAAGAAGCCGGATACAAGGCCATCAGCCACGGACAAAAAACCTATAACGGCGTGGCCTGGATCACACGAGAAACGGGCCGCGATGTGGTGCGCAATATTCCCGGCTTTGAGGATGAGCAAGCCCGCATCCTTGCAACGACGATTGATTCACCATCAGGCGAAATTCGCCTGATCAATGGCTACTTCGTCAACGGCCAAGAGCCGGGCTCTGAAAAATTTGCCTACAAAATGCGCTGGCTGCAGGCGCTTCATGACTGGGTCAAAGAGCAACTGGCTTTGCATCCGCGTCTGGTTCTGGTGGGCGACTTCAACGTAACCCCCGAAGATCGCGACTCCTATGATCCTGTCGGACTCAAGGACACGATTCACCACACAGTAGAAGAGCGTGGGCATTTTCAGGACTTGCTGAAACTCGGCCTGAGCGATTCATTTCGCATGTTTGAGCAGCCTGAAAAAAGCTTCTCATGGTGGGATTACCGCATGCTGGGCTTCCAGAAGAACCGTGGTCTGCGCATTGACCATATTCTGGTCAGCGACGCACTGAAAAGCAGTGTGACTGCCTGCATTGTGGATCGCACGCCTCGCAAGAACAAACAACCCAGCGATCACACCCCTGTGGTAGTTACGCTGGGCTGAAGTGAGCGAGTGGCTGCGAATTGCGTTGAATATGTCTCAGTCTGGGCCGTGGCTCAGCCACTGCAAAGCCTCACACTGAACACAACAAATACAAGCCAGAGAACTGAAGATTTGCCTTCGAGATAGAGCACTTAGTCAAGGCATTCAATCAAAGTTTTCGTTCTCCAGCCCCAGCTCCTGCAGCTTGCGGGTAATGGTATTGCGACCAATGCCCAAGCGGCTCGCAGCCTCAACGCGCCGGCCATGGGTAGCGGCCAGTGCGGTACGCAGTAGCTGCGCTTCGAACTTGTGGGAGAGTTGATCCCACACATCGTTATGCCCCTCTGAGAGCAGCTCTTGCGCTTGTTTGCCAAGCCCCTCCAGCCAGCCTTCAGCCTCAGCAGGCAATTGAATGAAGGACTGGGTAGCCTCGGCACTGAGCACAGGCTCTACTTTCTCAGCAGGCTGTGCAGCAACTGACGGTGCAGGTGCCTCAGCCACTGCGCCGCTGTTAAGCACTTCAGGCGGCAAGTCCTTGAGTGCAATCTGCTGCGCAGGAGCCATGACGGTAAGCCAGTGACAGATGTTTTCCAGTTGGCGTACGTTGCCCGGAAAGCCAAAAGTCTGCAGCCGGTTCATGGCAACACCGCTCATGCGCTTGGGCTCCACCCCTAGCTGACGTGCACTTTGCTGCAGAAAATGCTGGGTCAGCATAGGCACGTCTTCCTTGCGCTCACGCAGGGCTGGCAAACGCAGGCGAATGACATTCAAGCGATGGAACAAGTCCTCGCGGAAAGCACCATCCTTGACGCGAAGCTCCAAGTCCTGATGGGTGGCCGCAATCACGCGCACATGAGCCTTGACGGCTTGATGACCACCCACCCGGTAAAAATGCCCATCAGAAAGCACGCGCAGCAGGCGTGTCTGCAACTCGAAGGGCATGTCGCCGATTTCATCGAGAAACAGAGTGCCGCCTTCGGCTTGTTCAAAACGGCCACGGCGCTGGGTTTGCGCTCCGGTAAATGCACCGCGCTCGTGCCCGAACAGTTCGGACTCCAGCAAATCTTTGGGAATTGCTGCGGTATTGATAGCTACAAATGGTCCTCCAGCAACGGGAGAATGCTTGTGTAAGGCTCTAGCTACCAACTCCTTACCCGAACCGGATTCTCCAGTAATCAAGACCGTGACCTGGCTCTGACTCAATCGGCCAATGGCGCGGAACACGTCCTGCATGGCCGGGGCTTGGCCCAGCATCTCGGCCTGTACCGGGGCCTGCACATCGGCCACTTCTTCACGCTGGCTTTCTTCAACCGCGCGGCGGATCAACTCCACCGCCTTGGGCACGTCAAAAGGCTTGGGCAGATATTCGAATGCACCGCGCTGGAATGCGGAAACAGCACTATCAAGATCGGAGTAAGCCGTCATGATGATCATGGGCAGGCTGGGTTGCTGCGCCCTCACCTGTTCCAGCAGCTCAAGTCCTGAGCCACCGGGCATGCGGATATCACTGACCAGCACTTGCGGGGCCTGGCGCTCTGGGTCGCTGCTGTCCACATCTGCCAGGGCCTTGAGAACATCACGCGCTTGGGTAAAGCTGCGAATGGGCCAGCCTTCGCGCCCCAATGCCTTTTCAAGCACAAAGCGGATGGAAGGGTCGTCGTCCACAATCCAGATCGGCTTCATTCGTGCAACACCCTTTCCCTGTTCGGAATATTAGTAATGTCAGGCTTTATGGCAGCGGGATCAGAATTCGGAAATCCGTCCTCCCGGGCTGGCTATCGCATTCGATCAAGCCATGATGGCGCTGAACAAAGGTCTGAGCGAGCGTCAGACCAAGGCCTGAGCCACCATCTCTGCCAGATACCAAGGGATAGAAAATTCGCTCCTTGATGGCATCGGGTACACCTGAACCGTTATCAATGACATGCAATTCCAGTGCCAGTCTGTGGCGCTCACGCCCTAAAGTGGCTTGCCTGGCCACACGGGTCTTGAGAATGATCTCTGCATCGCCCTCGGCAATACGCCTGCCCAGTGCCTGCGCAGCGTTCTGGACAATGTTCAGCAGGGCCTGAATCAGCTGCGCGCTGTCGCCGCGGAACTCGGGGATGGAGATGTCGTAGTCACGCAGGATCTTGAGCCCTTGCGGATGCTCGATCAGCACCAGCGAACGAACGCGCTCGCACACCTCGTGAATGTTGACGTCACCCACATCATGCGGCTGGCGATGCGGTGCCAGCAGACGATCGACCAGAGCCTGCAGGCGATCTGCCTCATGGATGATGACGGTGGTGTATTCCAGCAGCTCCGGCATGACCAGATCCATCTGCAGCAACTGCGCTGCACCGCGAATACCGCCCAGCGGGTTCTTGATCTCATGCGCGAGATTGCGAATCAGCTCCTTGTTGGCCTGAGCCTGCTCGCGAATGCGCTCTTCGCGGTCCTGGCGGGCCTGCTGCTCAAGCGGCCACATCTCGACCATCACATGCCCAGCCTTCTCCGCCAAAGAGACTGCTGCGTGAATCGGCAATGGCTCCAGCCCCAGACGCAGCAAGTTGGCCTCAAAACGCAGCGCGGCGAAATCATTGGAGCGCGCACCGCTCAAGGCCTTGTCCAGCAAGGCGGGCTCGGCCACACAGGTGGCAAATTCGCTGCCCACCATGATTCGGCGCGACTGGCCCAGCGCATTCTCCAGCGCCGCATTGACAAAACGCACCATGCCGCGCTCATCCAGCACGGCAATCAAGGTGCAGAGCCAGTCTAAAGACTGGTAGTTTTTTTGGTCGGTTTCATCCAACTCCAGGTTGGATGCATCGGGGGGCAAGTCAGCGGTTGAACTCATGCAATAGATCAGATGTAACCAGCCCCGTGGGCCGGGTTAATTGCCTGCGGGCAAGCGATCCAGTTCTCGCTTGATGCCCGCAACATCACTCTCCTGGCGGGCGAGATCGGCTTTTAGCTTGGCCACCCGCTCTGGGTAGCCCTGAGGGTTGCGCAGCTCCAGCGCAGTGCGCACAGGGTTGCCATCGTTGTATTCAGCCTTCAACTCACTTAAACGAGCTTGCGCCTTGCTCAGCTCGCTTTGCAAGATGGCGCGGGCATCAGAGTCACGTGCTTTTTGGGCGGCGTTATCGCTGCGCACAGGTGCAGGTGCTGCGCTGCTGGAGCTTGCCGCTTTGGGCTTGGCCGGTGCAGCAGTTGTGCCAGCGCTGCCGCTGCCAGATGAACGCGTGCCATGAATGACGGTGACGCCGCCGCCATCAACAGGCTTGCAGCCTTTGGCCTTGGCCTGCGCCACGTTGTTGGTGTATTCATTGCCACAGCGGTAAATCGCATCCTGCGCAAAGACAGCGCCAGACGCAGCAAGCAGCAACGACAACACATAAAGCTTCTTCATTCGTTCCCTCTCAGGCAGACAGCGATAGCAAGTCCGCGATACCTTGAGTATCGCTCCAAGCTTGCAGGTTTATTCACTACTTGATTGCTGTCGTCCTGTTTGGTTCCTTATGGGCCACGCTACCTAAATGACTGTGCAATAAAAAAGGCGGCTTGCGCCGCCTCTTTTGCACCTCGCCTTACAGCGAGAAGTACATGTCGTATTCGACAGGATGGACCGACTGACGGTAGCGAGTCACTTCGCCCATCTTCAACTCGATGTAGGCATCCAGCATGCTGTCGGAGAACACGCCACCCTTGGTCAGGAAAGCGCGATCTTCGTTCAGAGCGTCCAGGGCCTGGTCCAGGCTGTGGCACACGGTAGGCACCAGCTTGTCTTCCTCGGGAGGCAGATGGTACAGATCCTTGGTTGCTGCTTCGCCGGGATGGATCTTGTTTTCGACGCCGTCCAGACCCGCCATCAGCAGAGCCGCAAAGCCCAGGTAGGGGTTCATCAATGGATCAGGGAAGCGGGCTTCCACGCGGCGACCCTTGGGGTTGCTCACGTAAGGAATACGGATGGAAGCTGAGCGGTTCTTAGCCGAGTAAGCCAGCTTCACAGGCGCTTCAAAACCAGGGACCAGACGCTTGTAGCTGTTGGTACCAGGGTTGGTGATTGCATTCAGAGCACGGGCGTGCTTGATGATGCCGCCGATGTAGTACAACGCGAAGTCAGACAGACCGGCATAGCCGTCGCCAGCAAACAAGTTCTTGCCATCTTTCCACACGGACTGGTGCACGTGCATGCCAGAGCCGTTGTCGCCAGCGTAGGGCTTGGGCATGAAAGTAGCTGTCTTGCCGTAGGTGTTGGCTACGTTCCAGATGATGTACTTTTGCAGCTGTGTCCAGTCAGCGCGTTCAACCAGCGTGGAGAAGCGTGTGCCGATTTCGTTTTGACCAGCGCCGGCCACTTCATGGTGGAACACTTCGACAGGAATACCGACCGCTTCCAGCAACAGCGACATTTCTGCGCGCATGTCTTGCGTGCTGTCAACGGGAGGCACTGGGAAGTAGCCGCCCTTGTTACGGGGACGGTGACCACGGTTGCCGGTTTCAAACTTGGTGCCGGTGTTCCATGGAGCTTCGTATTCTTCGATTTCGAAGAAGGGGTTGTGAGGCTCGGTACCCCAGCGCACGCCGTCGAAGATGAAGAATTCTGGCTCGGGTCCGAAGTAGGCGGTGTCGCCCAGACCGGAGGCCTTCAGATAGGCTTCAGCACGCTTGGCGATCGAGCGGGGGTCACGGTCATAGGCCTTGCCATCACCGGGTTCGATCACGTCACACTGCAAAATCAGTGTGGTTTCTTCAAAGAAGGGGTCGATGTTGGCGGTGCTGGGATCGGGCACCAGTTGCATGTCCGAAGCTTCAATACCTTTCCAGCCCGCGACGGAAGAGCCGTCAAAAGCGTGGCCGGAGACAAACTTGTCTTCGTCAAAGTGCGACACGGGCACGGTCACGTGCTGTTCCTTGCCACGGGTATCGGTAAAGCGCAGGTCTACGAACTTGACCTCGTTATCCTGCACCATCTGCATCACATCTGCTACGGTCTTCGCCATTAGATCTCTCCTGCCAACGTGGCTGATCAAATAAAGAATAAATATTATTAAGCAGTTTACGTGCCAACTTCCGTTGCACCACGGTGAACCAGCATATTGTCACTTACAGATACGCTGAGCAACCTGTGTTCGCACACTGCACCAAACAGGCCCATATTGTCGCACTGCCTGAGCCTCACTCTTAATTGCACCAATCTGGTGATCTATATGCACCAAATTAGTGCAAACTTGAAAAATGACTGGTTTTGGTGCGCGGAGTGCAACGCACATGCCTCCAAGCAAACTCAGCGTGTGATCTGAGCTGCATCGCTGACATCGTGGGCAAATGGCACCTCGGGGTCTGCGGCCTGAGGTGTGGGCTGCGCCCTCATCTGCTCCAGCGCGCCCAGACAGAAATGCGCAAACCACAGCGCCGAGAAAGCAAACACAAGCGCATAAATCCAGATGGCGATGGGAATCAAAATCCAGAACGCAGCCAGAAACACCAGACCTGAAACCCAGACGATTCCCGGCGCAGCGCCCAGATAGCCGCAGATGATGCCCATCAAAATCAGCGACATGCGGTAACGCACAAACAGGTTACGGCGCTCGTCTTTGCTGGCATGTTCAGCCAAGGCATCAAAAGCCATGACCCGGTAAGTCAGCCAGCCCCAGATCAGCGGAGCAACCACCAGCATCAAGGGTGGAAAGACCCACAGCGGCAGCGTGACCAACAAAGCCAGCAAGGCAATCAAGGTGGAGCCGCCTGACCAGAGCACGCTGGCAACGGTAGATGCGCCGTGTTTTTTCTCAAGCTGAGCAAAGCGCTTTTCAGCGACCAGCTTGGTCAGCACCGGCGCCATGAAGAGGCCAGCAAACAGCAGGGTGAGAACCACCAACACAGGCGTGGCCCCCAGTACTACAAAAATAGAAGCGACCACCTCAGAGGCGTAGCTCATTCCGTGCTCTTGCAGCCACACCCAGATCGAATGCAGCCAGCCTACGCCGTCGAGCAGGTTTTGCACCCGCTGAACGGCATCCGCCCAGAAAAAGTAGCCCAGCGCCCAGGTTAGCAAGGCCATAGCCAGCAAAGGCAGCAGTGACCAGGCAATAACCCGCTTATGCAGGCAATACGCCAATGCACGCCAAAAAGAGTCGAGTAGCAAGCCCATGTCAGCAAGCATACCGAAGGAAGGCCTTAAGCGCGACCTATCAATCGTAGGACGCCCCGCCATTGTTGCGCCCAGAAGCCACGGCCATAGTCACGCAGCTTGCCTTGCGCATCTGGATGCACCTGATCGCGTACCCCCGTCGGGTCATAGCGCAGGTCAAAATTGACCGTGCCAAACAGCATGTCCCACCAGGGCAGCAGCACGCCGAAGTTGTTGCCGTGCACCTTTTTGTTGCGCACCGGCGCCATGGGTTCATGACCAATGCCGACGGCATGGTGGCGGCGATGAAAGCGCGGGCTGACCCACAGGCGCTCTCCCAGCTGACCAAACCAGATACGTACATTGGCATGCTGAAAGCTCTCGCTGAGCTGGGTCAGTGCCACAATCGCCACAAACTGGCCGGGGGCTACGCCGATGAGCTGAGCCACCAGCACGATGATGGCGTCGTGAATGACATCGTCGAGTAAATGATTGCGGGTATCGCTCCACACCGTCATCTGGCGCTGCGAGTGGTGCAGCGCATGCAGCTTCCACCACCAGCGCAGGCCGTGCTGGCCACGGTGAATCCAGTACTCAACCAGATCAAACACCACTAGGTACAGCAGCAGGCTGACCCAGGCGTTGTCCGTCACGCCCGGCCAGAGATCATCCAGATGAAAAGCGGGAAAGCCCCAGACATGGACCGTGCCCATGATGGCGTCCCACATCGGGTCAATGCTGAAGAACAGCGCCAGACGGAACAGACCCAGCCGGTGAATCAGCGTGTAGATGATGTCCACGCGAATAGCCTGATGGTCCACCACGGGCTCTACCGGCCTCCAGCGCTGCAGCGGCACGATGACGGCAATCATGATGGCGATCTGCAGCAGGCCGACCAGAAGCCAGCCGGTGGCGGCGTAACCATCTTCCAGCAGGTTGGCCATGCCAAAGTGAAACAGAAAAGGCTGCACCACACCCTCAAACAGGCGTTGCTGCGCATCTCCAAAAATCTGAATCAACCAGTCCACAAATCACTCCTGGCGCGGCACTCAGCGGTGCTGCGCAATCCAGCCTTGATACGCAGGATGCTCGGCCAGCGTACGGAAGCAAAAGCCTCTTTCCAGCAGGCCAACGATCAGCGGCTCCAGCACTGCGGGTGCCCATGGGTCTTGACGTGACCAGATGCCAAGATGAGCCAGCAAGATATCGCCGCTGCCTATGTTTTTGAGCGCCTGCGACAGCAAACGTTCATTGGGGTATTTATCGCTGGGCAGCTCATCGCCCAGAAAGCCCGCAGGCGCCCAGCCAATGTGCTGATAACCACCCTGCTGCGCCGCAGCAATCAATGCGGGCGATGTCTTGCCGCCCGGCGCGCGGTACAGCGGCAAGGGTTTGCGCCCGGTCATCTGCGTGAGCCGCTGAGCGGCTCGGGCAATTTCTTGCTGGTATTCGGCAACCGAGACCACAAAGCTCTGCCCCGCTCTGGGCCCTGCCGACGGCTTGACCTTGAAGTGCGTGACCTGCCCTGTGGCCTTGTCGCGAATATCAGCCAGCCAGTACATGTGGTCAAAGGTGTGCGATGCGAGCTGGTGGCCCTCATCCGCGCGCGCCTTCCACCAGGGTGCCCAGAAGTCGCTAAGACTGCTGCCACCCTCTTTCGCCGGCTCACTGGCGGCGAAGAAGGTGACGGCCACCTTGTGCTTTTGCAGCACCTGGGCAACCAGATTGGCGATGCCCATGTGCCCTGTATCAAAAGTCAGGTAAACCGGCTTGTTGCATGCACTAGCAGCTATCTTTTTTGAATATTCTTCAGCCACAGACAACCCGGGCAGGCCAGCCGCCGCGGATGCGAACATGAATTGACGTCTTTGCATCCACCCTCCTTCAGGTGAACTGGTCGGCGCTCAACACGCACTGAAGTGCTCCCCACCGTTTAATTGCAGCAAGGAGAGCTTCGCTTAGCGTGCGGCGTGGGACAGTGTCCAGACACCGTGGGGCGACTTGCCCACATTGACCTGATTAACCACCTTCTTCTCTACCGTGTCGATCACAGAGAGCTTGCGCGCCCAGCGCGAGGCTACATAGATGTAGCGGCCGTCAGCCGACACATCCATACAGTCCGGGCCACCCGGCGCCGGGTAATTGGCGACGACCTGGCTGGTGACCATATCGATCTTGCTGATGGTGTTGGCCACACGGTTGCTCACGAACAGGTGACGATCATCGCCCGCAGCACGGAAGGCATGTGCGCCCGCTGCCGTCTTAATCTGTCCCACGCTGCGTGGCTCAGCACCTGTGAGGTCAAACACCTCCACGCCATCACCGCCGGTCAGGCCCACAAACAGCTTTTTGCCATCAGGGCTGCCATAGACATCGGCAGGCATAGGACCGGTGGGCACGCGAGACTTGATGGTCTGCGTGGCGATGTCGATGGCCACCAGCGCATCGCTGTCCTGCATGGTCGAGTAAAGCGTCTTGCTTTGCGCATCGACAAACAGATGGCTAGGCGTCTTGCCCGTGGACACACGCTTGACCAGCGTGGGGGTCTGCGTCGCCGCATCCCAGCGGTAGAAATCGATGTGGTTGAGACGGTTAGCCGCCGTGATGAACCACTTCATATCGGGCGAAAAGCGCAGGTGGTAAGGGTCCACGATGTCGCGAATCACGCGCTGCACAGCGCCTGTGCGCGGGTCAATCAGCGACAGCGAATCCCCCAGCGCATTGGCCACAACCAGCGACTTTTCGTCAGGCGTCAGATACAGGTGATGCGGCTCTTTGCCCGTAGGAATGCGCGATTGCTCCTTCCAAGTCAAAGGATCCACCACGCTGATGGAGGCATCCAGAGAGTTCAGCACAAAAATAGGCGTCGGGCCTTGTACCGTACGAGATGCCTGCGCCGGCATGACGGCTGCCGGACGAGGCAACGCGTCAGAAGCTGCAGCGGTTGTCGCAGCCGTCGCTGCAGGCTTTGCCGCTGGCGATGCCTGCGCCGAAGCAGCCGTCGTAGATTTGAATCCAGGCATTGCCGAAGCACCCAGCCAGGCCACCGCACCCACACCAATCACCAGTGCCACAGCAGCGCCAGTGCGCCCAATAGAAAGACGTCCCACAACCACCACCTTCTCAGAATTCCTGCAGTGTATCCGCGCCAGAGCAGCCACTGCCAACACAAGCCAACTGTTTGCAGAACTTGCTGCTGTACAAACCAGGTGAAGCCTTAACGGCGCTGGCTCATACTATGGAAAAACATCAAAAACAGGAGCAGCTAGCGCCTGCCTTGCATATTATTCAGTACTAAAAATACTTGAAACTGTTGGAATAAAGGCACGTATTGCTCACTCAATGATGAGCATCATGCTTCTATAAAAAAAGGAGCCCTAAGGGCTCCTTTTTTGCAAGGCTGAGCAAGGTGCTCAGACCTTCCATTTCTCTGCCAATTTTTCAGGGCTCTGAGAATCGTAGCCCTCGAATGGCTGGTGAATCCAGGGGTTGGTACCCAGATAGTCCACCGAGTAGTCAGGCTCGAAAGTCGACACACCCTTGGTCCAGATCACAGCGCTGCGCAGCTCAGTGATTGGAGCATAGTTGGTCTTGAGCATGGCGATCACGGCCTTGAGCGTCGCACCCGAGTCCGCCAGATCGTCCACCAGCAGCACACGGCCGGATATGTCGCCCTTGGGCGTGGCGATGAAGCGACCGATGTCCAGATGACCCTGCACCGTACCGGCTTCGGCGCGGTAGGAACTGGTGGACATGATGGCCAGGGGTTTGTCGAAAATGCGACTCAGGATGTCGCCTGGACGCAGACCACCACGTGCCAGGCACAGGATGGTGTCGAATTCCCAGCCAGACTGGTGAATCTTGACCGCGAGCTTTTCGATGAGACCGTGGTACTCGTCGTAGCTCACATACAGGTGCTTACCGTCTTCAGTCAACATGGGCACAGTTCCTTTGAAATTTCAGTGAAACCCCAGCACGCTTACGCGGCGCTGTAGGGGTTATGCATCAGGATGGTGTGATCGCGGTCAGGGCTTGTGGAAACCATGGCAATCGGCACACCCGTTACTTCCTGGATGCGGTCCAGGTAACGACGCGCATTCACAGGCAGCTTGTCGTACTCGGTCACGCCCACGGTGGAGTCAGTCCAGCCGGGGATGGATTCATAAATGGGCTTGCAACGCTCGATATCGTCGGCACCCAAGGGCAGCAAGTCGATGGTTTCACCATCCAGCTCGTAGCCCACGCACAGCTTCAGCTCTTCAATGCCGTCCAGCACGTCAAGCTTGGTGATGCACAGGCCGGACAGACCGTTGATCTGAGCCGAGCGCTTGAGCAGCGCAGCGTCAAACCAGCCGCAGCGGCGCGAACGACCCGTAGTTACGCCCTTTTCGGCGCCCACAGTGCTCATCACATAGCCAGGAGTGCCTTCCTTTTCCCACTCCAGTTCGGTAGGGAAAGGACCGCCACCCACGCGAGTGCAGTACGCTTTGGTGATACCCAAGATGTAGTGCAGCATGCCAGGGCCCACGCCAGCGCCAGCAGCGGCATTGCCAGCCACGCAGTTGGACGAAGTCACATAGGGGTAGGTGCCGTGGTCCACGTCCAGCAGCGTGCCTTGGGCGCCTTCAAACAGCAGGTTGCCGCCTTCAGCGTGCGCAGCATTCAGTTCGCGCGACACGTCGGCGATCATGGGCTTGAGCAGCTCTGCATGGCGCATGGCTTCTTCGTACACAGCTTCGAATTGAATCTCGCCGTCCTTCATGTAAGGAGCCAGGCCAGTGCCGAAGTCGAAGTTCTTGGAACCCAGCACGTTGACCAGAATGTGGTTGTGTAGGTTCAGCAGCTCACGCAGCTTGGTTGCGAAGCGCTCGGGGTGCTTCAAATCTTGTACGCGCAGAGCACGGCGGGCGATCTTGTCTTCGTAGGAGGGGCCAATGCCCTTGCCAGTAGTACCGATCTTCTGCACGCCGCCCTTTTCACGGGCTGCTTCGCGACCAATGTCCAGTGCCACGTGGAAAGGCAGGATCAGCGGGCAGGCTTCGGACACGCGCAGACGGTCACGCACTTGCACGCCGGCCTTTTCCAGACCTTCGATTTCTTCAAACAGCTTGCCCACGGACAGCACAACACCGTTGCCGATGTAGCACTTCACGCCAGGACGCATGATGCCGCTGGGAATCAGGTGCAGAGCCGTCTTCACGCCATTGATGACCAGAGTGTGACCCGCATTGTGGCCGCCCTGGAAACGCACGACGCCGTTGGCGCTTTCAGTCAGCCAGTCAACCAGCTTGCCCTTGCCCTCGTCACCCCACTGGGTTCCGACTACGACGACGTTGCGACCTTTGGATGTATTCATATCTCAATCCGATAAATCGAAGAATTAGTCAAAAGCCTTAAACGGCTTGCACGACCCATTGCCCGCCAACATTGGCAAGCTCACGGTCGCAGTGAAACTCGTCCACTTCGCTTTCATGCCCAGGCAGTACGCAGACCACCGTCTCGCCCTGCTGGCGCAATGCGGAAATGGCAGCAGCCACTTGCACGTCATCACCCCAGGGAGCGCGAATGGCAGCCTTGAGCGGACGCTCGGGCACGACAGCCACCAGTTGTTTGATATCGAGACTGAAGCCGGCAGCGGGACGATTGCGCCCGAACACTGCACCGACTTCGTCGTAACGGCCACCGCGCACCAGGGCATCGCTGCCGCCGGGCACATAGATCGCAAAGCGAGTACCGCTGTAGTAGGAGTAGCCACGCA
Source organism: Comamonas sp. 26 (assembly GCF_002754475.1). NCBI lineage: Bacteria > Pseudomonadati > Pseudomonadota > Betaproteobacteria > Burkholderiales > Comamonadaceae > Comamonas > Comamonas sp. 26. Next base: position 1,201,875 of record NZ_PEFL01000001.1, on the reverse strand, counting down.
GATCGGCCAGGTCGAAGCTGACCTTGACGCCATCCAGATGCTGCACGAGCCAGCGCAAATGTGACAGCACATCGCGCACGCCGGCAGTGCGCTCGAGCAGCTTTTCCGCCTGATCGAGCACTTCCATGCCGCCGTAAAGCTGCAGCAGCGCCATCAGGCCTTCGCGCGAAGCTTCAGGGAAGTCGACGGTCAGTGCCGCCAGCTCCGTCGCATCCTTGGAGGCCAGCGCTGCATGCACACCAAGCAGCATCTGCTCGTCCACCATCAATCCAGCCAGCAGGCTGCGCACGATGCGCACATCGGCCAGATCCACGATGACGTCCTTAACGCCTGCGCCCTTGAGGCAGTCGAGCGCCAGAAGCAGTGCTTCCAGATCGGCCTCAAGACCTTCGTGACCATAGATTTCAGCACCAAACTGGAAGGGCTCACGTGTGGCACGCGGGCGATCGGGGCGCGCATGCACCACGGGGCCGCAGTAGCACAGGCGAGTCACGCCTTTGCGATTGAGCAGATGAGCATCAATGCGCGCCACTTGCTGCGTCATATCGGCACGCAAGCCCATGGTGCGACCAGAGAGCTGGTCAATCAGTTTGGAGGTTTGAAGGGCAAGAGCTTCGCCTGTACCCGTCAGCAAGGATTCCAGATACTCGAGCATGGGTGGCATGACGAGTTCATAGCCATAGCTGCGCGCAGTATCGAGCAATCCTCGACGCAATTCTTCGATGTGCCGTGCCTCGGAAGGCAAAACATCGGCAATGTGATCCGGCAGGACCCAAGCAGACATGGAGAAATGGGGAGGCTGTTAAAAACGTGATTCTACCGGCTTTGCCAGCCCTCCCCAATTTGACCCGCAACGCCTAGCCAGTATCGACTGGTATTTATAGCAAGGCCAGCGAAATTGCGCCCGCTGCGATACACAGCAATCCACAAAAGCGTAGCTGCCCGTCCTTGAGCTGCAACAGCTGCGTAAACATCTGTCGCCATTGCCTTGGAGCGAGCAACGGCAGCAGCCCTTCAAGCACCAGCACCATGGCCATCGCCATGCCCAACGATTCCCACCAATCCATTTCTGTCTCCTGAAATAAACAATGGCCCTCAAAGGGCCATTGTTTCAATCTAAGTCAAAGCTTATTTGCTGCCTGAGCCACCATTGCGGTAGGCCTTGAAGAACTCGCTTTGCGATGGATCCAGCACCAGCACATCGCTCTTCTTGGAAAAGCTTTCCTTGTACGCATCCAGGCTGCGGTAGAACTGAGCGAACTGCGGATCCTTGCCAAAGGCTTCGGCATAGACACGAGCGGCTTCAGCATCGCCCTCACCCTTGATCTTCTGGGCATCGCGGTAAGCGTTGGCGATGGTGATATCACGCTGGCGATCTGCCTCAGCACGAATTTTTTCACCTTCAGCGGCACCGGTAGAGCGCAGCTCGTTCGCTACGCGCTTGCGTTCCGCTTCCATGCGTCGGTATACGGACTCGGTAATGGTCTCGGCGTAATCCACGCGGGTAATACGCACGTCCACGATGTCCACACCCCAGGGCTTGGCACCACGCACAGTTTCCAGCACTTCACGCTTGACGTCAGCCATCAGCGTTTCGCGCTTGGAAGATAGCAGCTCGCGCACGGTGCGGCGGTTGATCTCTTCCTGGAAAGCATTGCGCACCACACGGTTGAGCTGCATGGCACCTGCGGACTCATCCAAGCCCACGTTACGGATGTATTCCGAAGGCTCGGAGATGCGCCAGCGCACATACCAGTCAATGACCACGCGCTGCTTTTCAGCCGTCAGCATGGGCTCGGTATCCGTGCTGTCCAGCGTCAGCAGACGCTTATCGATGTAGCGCACGTTCTGAAACGGAGGAGGCATCTTCCAGTTCAGACCGGGTTCGGTGATCACTTCCTTGATCTGACCCAGCGCATAGACCACGCCAAACTGGCGCTGATCCACCACAAACAGGGTGGAGCTCAACAAAGCCAGCACCACGAGAATGCTGGTGACAAAAAATCCGATTCGATTCACTGCATTCTCTCCTAGCGTGCGTCACGATCGCGGCTACGGGCATCGCGGCTGCGAGCGTCACCGGCGGGATTGGGTACTACACGTGCGGCAGCAGGAGTCGTCGAAGCCACCCCGCAGCAGCATCACCCGAAGCGGCAGGTGCGGCAGCACCATTCACACCCTGCATGATCTTGTCCAGCGGCAAGTACAGCAGGTTGGAACCCTGACGCGACTCGACCAACACCTTGGTCACGTTGCTGTAGACCTGCTGCATGGCATCAAGGTACAGACGGTCACGCGTGACTTGAGGCGCCTTCTGGTATTCGGTGTACAGCGAGCTGAAACGACCGGCATCACCCTGAGCCTGCGCCACGATCTTGGCCTTGTAGGCCTGAGACTCTTCACTCAGACGTGCAGCCGTACCCGTGGCACGAGGCACCACGTCGTTGGCATAGGCCTGTGCTTCGTTCTTGGCGCGCTCACGCTCTTGCCCAGCCTTGAGCACATCGTCAAACGAGGCCTGCACCTGCTCGGGCGGACGCACGCCGCCTTGCTGCATATTGATGCCCACCACTTCCACACCCACCTTGTAGCGATCCAGAATGGACTGCATCAGGTCACGCACGCGGGGGGCAATCTGGTCACGCTCTTCAGCCAGAGCCGTGTCCATCTTCATCTTGCCAACCACATCGCGCACAGCAGATTCAGCGACCTGAATCACGGCTTCGGAAGGGCTGCGGCTTTCAAACAGCCAAGCACGTGCATCGCTGAGGCGATACTGCACAGCAAACTTGATTTCGACGATGTTCTCGTCTTCCGTGAGCATGGCCGACTCGCGCAAACCGGTGCTGCGCACGATGTTATCGCTACCCACATCGGCAGAGCGAATCTGCGAGACATAGACCAGCTCATGCTTTTGCACCGGGTAAGGCAGGCGCCAGTTGAAACCTGCACCCACCGTGCTCTTGTACTTGCCAAACTGCGTGATGACGGCCTGCTGGCCTTCCTGCACGATGAAAAAGCCTGTACCGAGCCAGATCAGTACCGCAACGCCAGCAATAAGGAATACACCCTTGCCTGGGTTGAAGGGTTCTGTGGGCTGACCACCGTTACGCGCAGGAGGCGCGCCACGGCCATTGCCGGAGCCTCCGCCAAACAGACCCGAGAGCTTGCGATTGAGATCGCGCCAGACCTCTTCCAGATCAGGCGGCTGCCCGCCTTGCTGAGAAGAAGGTCGAGGACGCTGCTCAGGAGCAGGGGGCGGCGAAGGACGCTCCCCCTCTGGTGCCGAGTTATCGGGCTTGGAGCTATCTTCGTTATTATTGTCGCCACGACCCCAGCGCGGATCGTTCAAATTGAACATCCCGCGAATGCGTTGCGGCAACACCGCCAGGCGATGGACGCGTTGTGAAAAATTCATGCGAGACGTCTCTGTATTTTCAAAAAGACATGGACCATGGCAAGCATTGTGCCCAATAGGAACGTAAGCCCCTAGTGTTGTGCGTCGTCGTCAGGGGACATCCAGGACGTATCGCCCCGAGCCTCAACTTCTTCGCTTGCTGCCTCTTCACGTACCTGCAAAACCCGGTCAGTCAACATTTGTCGCAGCTGCGCAAGCCCTTGCCCAGAGCGAGCACTGACAAACACACGCGGCACTGAATCGCCATCAAGCTCGTACATATCCTGCAACTCGGCAGGCATCCGTTCGGGATCAATCGCATCCAGCTTGTTGAAGACCAGAATCTGCGGCACATCATCGGCCCCGATTTCCGCCAGAACTTTTTGAACTTGTTGTATTTGTTCCGGAAAACCTGGGTTTGATGCATCCACGACATGCAGCAGCAGATCGGCGTCAATCGCCTCCTGCAAGGTGGCCTGGAAGGCATCCACCAGACCGTGCGGCAAATCGCGAATAAAACCAACGGTATCTGACAGAGACACTGATTCCTCAGCCTCGACCAGATACATCTGTCGGGTTGTCGTATCCAGCGTGGCAAACAGCTGATCCGCAGCGTAGGCACGAGCCTTCACCATGGCATTGAACAGCGTAGATTTGCCCGCGTTGGTGTAGCCAACCAGAGAAATATTGAAAACGTCACGGCGCGAGCGCTGACGGCGCTGCGTAGTACGCTGCTTTTTGACCTTCTTCAAACGCTCTTTGGTGCGCTTGATGGATTCGTCAATCATGCGGCGGTCCAGCTCAATCTGCTTTTCACCAGGGCCACCGCGGCCGCCGATACCCCCGGCCTGACGCTCCAGGTGACTCCAGCGACGCACAAGACGGGTGCTGATGTACTGCAGTCTGGCCAGCTCAACCTGCAACTTGCCTTCGTGGCTGCGCGCACGCTGGGCAAAAATTTCCAAGATCAGCATGGTCCGGTCGTTGACCGGCATCTGGATATGTCGCTCAAGGTTGCGCTGCTGCGCCGGGCTCAGGGACTGGTCAAACCAGACCTCCTTGGCGCCGTGCATCTGGGCCAGCATGCGGATTTCATCCGCCTTGCCGCTGCCCACAAACAGTGCTGGATCAGGAGCTTTGCGCTTGCAGGTCAAGCGCGCCACGGGTTGCAAGCCAGCAGTCTGAGCCAGCAGGCCCAGCTCTTCCAGCTCGTCGTCGAAATGGGGAACGCCAAAATCCACGCCGACCAGCAACACTGGCGCAGACGCGGAACGTTCAAAGGATTCAGAACTCAAATACCTGTCCCGTAGGGTAAGCCGCGCCGGGCAAGCCGGCGGGCGTTGACGCAAAGCAGCTTAAGAAGCAGTTGCTTCGGCGTCGTTATCAGCCGGAGTAGCGGCCGAGAAGTTCACGGCACGGCCGGGAACGATGGTGGAGATGGCGTGCTTGTAAACCATCTGGGTTACGGTGTTACGCAGCAGCACCACGTATTGGTCAAACGACTCAATCTGGCCCTGCAGCTTGATACCGTTCACCAGATAGATGGAGACCGGCACATGTTCACGACGCAGTGCGTTCAGGAACGGATCTTGGAGGAGTTGACCTTTGTTGCTCACGATATTCTCCGTGTTCGAGGAGTGTTGTTGTAAACCGACACGTTACCACACCCCCTGAGAAAACCAGTCAAAAAAGGGTTTTCCCTAGGGTTTCGCGACAACAGTTAATCCTTGTCGGCGTAAGGATTATGAGAGGTTTTCAAGTCGATGCGCAACGGAGTTCCAACAAGATTGAATTCCTTGCGGAAACGACCTTCCAGGAAGCGCTTGTACGCTTCGGTGACATGTTCCAGCGAGTTGCCATGAATCACGATGATGGGCGGATTCATGCCGCCTTGGTGGGCGTAACGCATCTTGGGACGGTACGCGCCAACCTTCTTGGGCGTCTGGAACTGAATAGACTCCAGCAGAATGCGCGTCAGCACAGGCGTAGGCATCTTGCAGGTGGCCGCACGGTGCGCCTGAATGATGGACTTCCACAGCGGCTCGATACCCTGACGCTTTTGCGCAGAGATGAAGTGCATGGGAGCGAACTTCAGGAAGGACAGTCGCGTCTCAATGGAGCGCTCCAGCATCTGGCGTTGGTAATCGTCCACGGCATCCCACTTATTGATGGCCAAAACCACCGAGCGACCGCTTTCGAGAATAAAGCCCGCAATGTGCGCATCCTGATCAGTCACGCCAGCCGTGGCATCAATCAGCAGCAGCACCACGTTGGCGCCTTCAATGGCCTGCAGTGTCTTGACCACCGAGAACTTCTCAATCGCCTCAAACACCTTACCCTTGCGGCGCAAACCCGCCGTGTCGATCAGCTCGAACTTCTGACCATTGCGCTCAAACGGCACAGTGATCGCATCACGCGTGGTGCCCGGCATGTCAAAGGCCACCAGACGCTCTTCGCCCAGCCAGGTGTTGATCAGTGTGGACTTGCCTGCATTGGGGCGGCCAGCTACGGCCAGGCGCACGGGGCGCTGATCGTCATCACCAAAAATTTCTTCTTCGGGTTCTGGCAGATTGAGCAGGCCCAGAGCCATATCAACTAGGTCACGAACACCTTGGCCGTGAGCGGCAGACACTGCCTGAACCTCGCCCAGACCTAGTTCATAAAACTCAGTTAGCTGGAGACCGTCCTTCATGCCTTCGGCCTTGTTGGCCACCAACAGCGTGGGCTTGCCCAGGCGACGCAGGTAATTGGCGATCTCATGATCCTGACCGGCAAGACCGGCACGGGCATCCAACACGAAGATCACCACATCGGCTTCGGCGACTGCCTGCTGCGTCTGCTTGGCCATCTCCTTGAAGATGCCGCGCGATGCGTCAGGCTCGAAACCGCCGGTATCGATGACGATGTACTCATGCTTGCCCTGACGACCCTGGCCGTAATGGCGGTCACGCGTCAGCCCTGCAAAGTCAGCGACGATGGCATCTCTCGACTTGGTGAGTCGATTGAACAGCGTCGACTTGCCCACATTGGGGCGCCCTACCAGGGCAATAACTGGCTTCATTCCAAAAACAATCTATCAATCAGGCTTGAAGCCATACACCGTGCCGCTACGGCTGACGACCACCAAAGTATTGGCGGCAACAACCGGCGACGTGGCGACTCCCGCCTTGTCAGTTTCCAAACGGGCCAGTGCAGAGCCATCTTCACGCGAGAGCATGTGCACTGTCCCAAAATCATCAGCCAGCAGCACCGAGCGGCCCAGCACCAGTGGTGCGGTCAGCTTACGGTACTGCAATTTGTCGATGGACCACAGGCGCTGACCATCATTGCGGCTCCACGCCTGCACCGTGCCATTGCTTTCAGCACCAAACACGGCCTGCGCATCGCCAGCCACGCCGTCGCTGCCTTTGGAGCTTTGAGTCCAGCGCACGTTGGCATTGCTGACATCCACACACCCGACCGACGCTTGGAACGCGCGAGCGCAGACGCTGCTGTCAACACGGCTGACGGGGCCGACCAGATCCACCAGTCGCTCCACATCGTTCGTGCCGCGCGGTGCGGCCAGAGGCGCCATCCAGCGAACGGAACCATTGTCAGGATCGACTCCGACCAGACGGCCAGAGACACCTACAACCAGATTATTACCAACAGCCTGCAAAACGCCGGGCTGTCGCAAAATAAGCGGTTCGTTGCTGGGGCCTTCAACCGACCACAACTCGCGGCCGGTATTGCCATCAAATGCGGCCAGCGAGCGATCAGCTGCCATCACAAACACGCGGCCACCGGCCACCAGCGGTGGCGTATAGACTGCGGCATTCAGCGTCTGCTTCCACAGTTGCTTGCCTTCAGCAAACACTATGAGCTGGTTGCTGCGTGTGGCGACAGCGGTGCGCTGGCCATCACTGCCCACGCCCGTGGTCAGCGCTTCGCCCACGTTGAACTTGCCCACATGGCTGCCCGTGCTGCCATCCAGCGTCGTGACGCTGCCATCCTTGGTCACCACGATCACGTTATTGCCCTGCACCAGAGCAGGCATGGCCAAAGGCACTTCACTGCCCAGCTTGACCGTCCATGCCTGATGCACCGCAATCTTGGCGGGGTTAGGACCCAAGTCCTGAGGCTTGGGCTTGTCCTTGCCGCTGAACATTGAGCAGGCGGCCAGCGATGCGGTCAACGCAGTCAACATCAGCACGCGGGCTGCAGATTTCGCTGCGGGAGCAGCCGATTTCATGGGATGGGCAAAAGTCTTCAAAATTATTTCTCCGACGACGTTGTCTTGACCAGAGTGGCCGCTTCAGGAGCAGCACCCAGCGCATTGAGCTTGAACTCCACCAGATGACGGTAGTCCAGCTCCTTGTCCATCGCCTTGTAGGCAGACTGGTACTGAGCGATTGCCTCAGTCTGCTTGCCCAGCGCGGCATACAGATCACCACGGCGATCAGCCTGCAGACCGGCAAAGGACTCGGGCATGGAAGCCTCAAGCACCTTCAGACCTTCGTCATAGTTTTTTTGCTCTTCCAGCACAGCCGACAGACGCAGGCGCGCCAGAGCCTTGTAGCCCTCGTCGCCCTTTTCCGCCACCCAGCTCAGTTGAGCCTTGGCATCATCGAGCTTACCCGCCTCTACCGAAGCCTTGGCCATCTGCAGTGCGGTTTGCGCAGCCTGGGTAGTGCCAGCGAACTTTTCCTTGAGCTCGGCAAAAGCATGGTCTGCACGCGCAGCATCCTTGGCGAGCAGCGCCTCATCAACCGCATACTCCAGCGCCGAAGCCTGAACGGCCTGACGCTTTTGCCAGTACTGCCAGCCATTCCAGCCAGCCAGAGCGGCGAAGACCACCACCAAAATGGCGGTGATCAGAGTCCCCCAGGAGTTCCAAAAATGCTTGAGCTGCTCAATTTGCTCTTGTTCTTCAAGATCTAGATGGTTTGCCATGGCTACTTTGGTTGAATGGAACGCTGGTCAGAAAACGAGAAGCGGAGAATCAAACCGCTGATTTTAGGCTGTCAGCCCACTGGGCCACATCCGCCAGCGATTGCTGGGATTGCTGGCCTTCGCCATCGCGCAGCGACTTGACGGTGACCTTGCCCTGGGCCAGTTCATCGCTGCCGAAGATCAAGGCAAAGCGTGCACCCGATCCGTCGGCCTTTTTGAACTGAGATTTCATCGAGCCCATGCCTTCAGCCGAGCCACCTGCGGCAGCATGCATCTGCACGGCCACGCCGGCGCTGCGCAGCTGCTGCACGGTCTTGAAGACCTGAGGCAGCGACGAGGCATCGGGAATGATGGCGTAAACATCGGCGGCAGGCGCGGGGATCTCGGTGCCAATTTCCTTGAGCACTTCCAGCACGCGCTCAACACCCATACCCCAGCCCACGGCCGGAGCGGGCTTGCCGCCAATTTCTTCAATCAGATAGTCGTAACGACCGCCGCCGCAGATGGTGCCTTGCGAGCCCAGCTTGTCGGTAATGAACTCGAACACAGTGAGGTTGTAGTAGTCCATGCCGCGCACCAGACGCGGGTTCAGCGTCCAGACCACGTCGTTCGCGTCCAGAATGTCCTGAACGGCCTTCAGGTGCGCCTTGGAGGCATCACCCAGATAGTCCACCAGCTTGGGTGCAGCGTTGACCATGTCCTGCATGGCTGGGTTCTTGGTGTCCAGAACGCGCAGCGGGTTGCTGTGCATGCGGCGCTTGGCCTCTTCGTCCATCACATCGGTGTGTTGTTCGAAGTAGGCAATCAAGGCTTCGCGGTGGGCCTTGCGCTCATCGGGCTGACCGAGGCTGTTGAGCTCCAGGCGCACATCATTAATGCCCAGCTCTTTCCACAGCTGTGCAGCCAGCAAGATTACTTCAGCATCTAGCTCAGGACCCGCAAAGCCCATGGCTTCAACACCGACCTGGTGGAACTGGCGATAGCGACCGCGCTGAGGACGCTCGTGACGAAACATCTGGCCGATGTAGAACAGGCGCTTGCCGCCTTCATACAGCAGATTGTTTTCAACCACGGAGCGCACCACACCCGCTGTGCCTTCAGGGCGCAGAGTCAGGTGCTCGCCATTGAGTTTGTCTTCAAAGGAGTACATCTCCTTTTCGACGATATCGGTCACCTCGCCCAGACCACGCACAAACAGGGCGGTGGGCTCCACGATAGGCGTGCGGATATTGCGATAAGCAAAGCGCCCCATAAGGTCGCGCACCTTGGATTCAAACCATTCCCAGCGAGCCGAATCGGGCGGGAGGATGTCGTTCATGCCTTTGACGGCAGTCAATTTTTCGTTCTTGGCCACGTGAAATCTCACATTGGGGCTACTAGCAAAACAAGAGCATATTGCGGTTGGCAATCATGCTTTTTGCCTAGAAACCTTATTCAAATCCATACAGATAGTGCGCGAGCAGCTATCAATTCCAAAGTCTCAACTCGCAGGCATTGTGCCAGCAAGCCCAATAACCAGCCGGTTTCAGGCCGCTATTGATGCGGCCCTGATCCCCGAGACTTACGCTTTCTGGCCGTAGCGGCGCTGCACATATTCCAGCACCAGCGTCTGAAACTCTTCGGCAATATGCTCGCCGCGCAGCGTCAGGGCTTTTTCACCGTCGATAAACACCGGCGCAGCAGGCGCTTCGCCGTTGCCGGGCAGGCTGATACCGATGTCGGCATGCTTGCTCTCGCCGGGGCCGTTGACGATGCAGCCCATCACGGCCACCTTCATCGCCTCCACACCGGGGAACTGGGTGCGCCACACAGGCATTTCACCGCGCAGAAAATCGTCGATCTTCTTGGCCAGCTCCTGGAACGTTGTGCTTGTCGTGCGACCGCAGCCAGGGCAAGCCGTGACGCTGGGCACAAACACGCGCAGACCCAGAGCCTGCAGAATTTCAGAAGCCACCACCACCTCTTGCGTGCGCGCTTCTCCCGGCAGAGGCGTGAGCGAGACACGAATCGTGTCGCCAATACCTTCTTGCAGCAGCACAGAAAGCGCAGCAGTCGATGCGACCGTGCCCTTGGTGGCCATACCGGCCTCCGTCAGACCCAGATGCAACGCATAGTCGCAGCGGCGAGCCAGTTCGCGGTACACAGAGATCAAATCCTGCACACCACTGACCTTACAGGACAGGATGATGTTGTCGGGGTTCAGACCGATGTTCTTAGCCAGCTCTGCGGAAGTGATGGCCGAGGTAATCAGCGCCTCGTACATGACCTGACGCGTTTCCCAGGGCTTGGTACGGCGCGAGTTCTGATCCATCAGCTCGGCCATGATTTCCTGGTCCAGCGAGCCCCAGTTCACACCAATGCGCACGGCCTTGTCGTACTTGGCAGCAATCTCGATCATCTGACCGAACTGCTTGTCCTTTTTGTCACCCTTGCCCACGTTGCCGGGGTTGATACGGTACTTGGACAGCGCCTGCGCGCAATCGGGGTAGTCCGTCAGCAGGCGGTGGCCGTTGTAATGAAAGTCCCCCACCAGTGGCACGTACTCGCCCATGCGATCAAGTTGCTCACGGATATAGGGCACCGCCGCCGCCGCTTCAGGCGTGTTCACGGTAATACGCACCATCTCCGAGCCAGCTTGCGCCAGCTGACGCACTTGAATAGCGGTCTCCACCGCATCCACGGTGTCGGTATTGGTCATGGACTGCACGCGAACGGGCGCATCGCCCCCCACAGTGACCACGTTGTTGCGCCACACCACTTTGGCCTGACGCGATTTGCGCGGCAGCGGGCTGGCGATGGCAATGCCCTGCTCGGCTAGCTGCTGCAAATTTTGAGAATCTTGCACTCTTGTTTACCTCGAATGGTTTACTTCACCTCGAAGCGAGCCACGTTGTCACGCGTGGTCGAAATATCGAGAGGTTCACCACGTACTGTTACTTGCGTGCCCTTGGCATTGCCCACGATCACGGTCAGGGGCACCTGGCCTTCAGCGGTCGCGGACTCATCCTTGGCCAATGTCTTTTCCAGCACCACCTTGCCCGTCGCATCCTTGACCTTGACCCAGGATTGACCGGTGTTCACCTTCAGGGCCAGCAATGCAACTGTGCTTGCTGCAGCTGGAGTTGCGCCTTCAGGGGCCACCGCAGCAGTGGCAGCCGCAACAGCTGGAGCTGCACCATTGGCCACGGGCTCAGTCGATGGCTCTGTCACCACAGACTCAGCATCGGCATTATTAGACGCCTGACCCAGAGGCACTGCGGCAGTCGGGTCTGAGGCATCAGAATGATTGCCCCCCTCGGACTGCACCGAGCCTGCGACACCACCTTCAGCACCATCCACCGACTGGTGGAATGGCACGAAATAGACAGCCGCAGCTGCGGCCAGCAGTACCAGCACACCCGCAACAATCTTGCGCGAGCTGCCACTGCCAGAGCCCAGCGGCGCGCCCGAAGACTTGAAGTTGCTGCGCACCTTCACCGTCTCGTTGATACCGGGGCCGGTCTTGGTCAGACTTTTCAGCGCTCTTTGCGGTAGCAGAGCCAGTACAGGCTCGGCATCGATATGCAGAGTTCGGCACATGCCCATGGCCAGAGCGCGCATGAATACATGATCCGGGAAGGACTCATAGTCATCGGCCTCCAGCGCCTCCAGCTTGCGCTGGGGCACTTTCAGTGTGGCTGCCATGGTGGGCAGTTGTATGCGGGCCGCTTCCCGCGCCTGGCGCAACATGGTCCCCGCTGTGGCATTGACCGGCGTTTGCACCTGCTCTTCGCTTTGCATAGTTTCCTCTTCCCCCGCACCGTCACTCATCGAAGGCTCCGCGTTCATAGGCCAACAACTGACGCGATTGCGGGAAGCGATCGCGCAGTTGATTGGCCTGTTGACGCACTCCAACGTCGTCGTGCAATGCCCTGTCTATCTTGATACCCAGCCAGAGGCTGTCTGCGCTGGCCTGGTTGCTATTGTTATTCAAGCGGTGGATGTAAAACTGGGCTTTTTTCAGATCACCCTTGAGCCAGAGCACATTTGCCAAGTTGTAGCCCGCTGCGGGATTGCCCACATCCATCTCATAGGCGCGAAACATGTTCTCGTAGGCCTGCTCCAGCTGCCCCGCCTGCTGGTAGCACATGCCCTTGGCCAGCAAGGTCTTAGGCTGCTCACGGTAGCCAGGGGCCTGCAAAGCCTTGTCAAACCACTGGTTGGCAATGTCAAAGTTTTTTTGCTGGCACTGCATCCAGCCGTAGTTGTGCAGCTGGTTGCCATCGCGCGGATTAAGGTCGATCGCCTTGCGCATGGCGATTTCGGCTTGCGTCCAGTCCCGGTTCTGCATGAGGATGAGAGCCAGCAGACCATAGGCATCGGCGTAATCAGGGCGGGCGCTCAAAGCCTGACCGACTTCATCCTGCGCGATATCAAGCCGCCCAGCCTGAAAGTAGCTGGCCGCCAGTTCAAGCCGGATTTGCGCACGGCGATGCGCATCCGCAACCTGAGATCCCCCGGTCCCGACCACCGAAGACTGAGGCACCGAGGTCGAAGATGTGGTTGTCGTCGTTGTCGTGGTACAGCCCATCAGCGCTGCAACCGCAACCGGTACTCCCCACCGGGCCATCAAGCCCCAATGTTGCCAAACCGATCGCTGTGCCACTGCCCGCATGTACTGTCCCTTTTTATTCAAAACTCCGTCAAGACACCTGCTTGAGCGGGATGATGCGCTGCTTGGCCATACGCTCAGCAGCGCGCGTTCTGTCTTTCACGTCACCGGCCAGCTGACCGCAGGCGGCGTCAATATCATCGCCACGGGTCTTGCGAACCGTCGTCACAATGCCAGCATTGCTGAGCATGGCAGCGAACTCGGTCACACGCGCCGAAGGCGAACGCAGCAGCCCCGACGCCGGGAACGGATTGAACGGAATCAGGTTGAACTTGCACCAGTTCTTGCCGTCGCCGCGCGCGCGCACCAACTCTATCAGCTGACGCGCATGCTCAGGCTGATCGTTAACGCCGTCGAGCATGCAGTACTCAAAGGTCAGGAAGTCGCGCGGCGCGAATTCCAGATAGCGCACGCAAGAATCCAGCAGCTCAGCAATCGGGTACTTCTTGTTCAGTGGCACCAGGTTGTCACGCAGCGGATCGTTGGGCGCATGCAGCGACACGGCCAGCGCCACAGCGCAGTCCTGCGACAGGCGATCCATCATGGGCACAACGCCGGAGGTGGATACCGTCACGCGGCGGCGCGACATACCATAGGCATGATCGTCCAGCATCACACGCAGCGCAGGCACCAGCGCGCTGTAGTTCTGCAGCGGCTCACCCATGCCCATCATCACCACGTTGGAGATGACACGTTCATCAATGCCCAAGCGCTTGCGCAGCGCATGCTCTGCAAACCATAGCTGGGCCAGAATTTCACCCGTGGTCAGATTGCGGCTAAAGCCCTGATGCCCGGTCGAGCAAAAGCGGCAGCCCACCGCACATCCAGCCTGAGACGAGACACACAAGGTGCCGCGGTCGTCTTCAGGAATAAAAACGGTTTCAACGGCATTGCCGTCACCCACATCAAACAGCCACTTCACGGTACCGTCGGTCGAGACATGCTCAGACACTACGGGCAAAGCGGTGACATGGGCCCGGCCTTTGAGCTTTTCGCGCAGGGACTTGGCCAGATCGGTCATCTGGGAAAAATCGGATGCGCCACGCTGGTGAATCCAGCGGAACAGCTGCGTTGCACGGAAACGCTTCTCCCCGAGCTGCTCGCAATAAGCGGTCAGTCCTTCGAGGTCAAAATCAAGCAAATTTGTATTCATATCGGCATGTGGCGAGGCGTCTTGCGAACGGGATTTGCCACGCCGTGGCCAGCAGCTTCAGATGCTGACACCGGCTTCGCATGAGCAAAGCACTGGCGTCAGCGAGAGCATGCTGTGAGGCTAGCGTGGAATTAACGTGTGTACACGTTCATGCCGGGGAAGAAGAAAGCGATTTCCACAGCAGCAGTTTCAGCAGCGTCAGAACCGTGCACGGCGTTGGCGTCGATGCTGTCGGCGAAGTCGGCGCGGATGGTGCCCTTCTCAGCCTTCTTGGGGTCAGTAGCGCCCATCAGTTCGCGGTTAGTCAGGATGGCGTTTTCGCCTTCCAGAGCCTGGATCATCACGGGGCCGGAGATCATGAAGTCCACCAGGTCCTTGAAGAAAGGACGGGCAGCGTGCACAGCGTAGAACTGTTCAGCTTCCAAGCGGGACAGGTGAGCCATCTTGGAGGCGACAACCTTCAGGCCAGCGCCTTCGAAGCGAGAGTAGATCTGGCCGATCACGTTCTTGGCAACTGCGTCGGGCTTGATGATGGAGAGAGTGCGTTCGATAGCCATGATGATTTTTCCTAGTCAGGGTTACTATGGGTTTTTGCCAAAAAAGCAAAACACTTGATTTTAGCGGTGCCGCCATAGACCTTGAAGCCCGGGCACCACTGAAATGCTTTCAGCCGTCGATTTAACGACCGCCGCGGCGACCACCGCCGCCGCCACTTGGGCGACGCTTGGCGTTCTGGCGCGCACGCGAAAGGCTGTCGCTACCGATATAGCTCACCGCAGTGCGCATTGGATCGGGCTGATTGCCGGCACCCTGCGGGCGATCACCTGAAGCCGGGCGGTTTGCACCCTTTTTGCCACGCTGACCATCACGGCCATCGCCAAAAATACCCGTTGGTGCGGGACGGTTGCCATCCCACTCACTACGGCGCTGACCACCACCTTCGCGGCGCCCCTGAGGTGCGGGGGGATTCGCCCCTTCACCGCGAGCGATGCTGCGACCGGTAGCACGAGCGCCGCCGCGGTTGTTGGCGCCACGGGCGCCGGTATTAGTGCGCTCAACAGGTGCGCGCTCCTTCATGCCGGCAGCCGACATCAGCGCCTTAATATCGGCCTGATCCAGCTCCACCCACGCGCCGCGCTTCAGACCACGGGGCAGCATCATGGCGCCGTAGCGAATACGGATCAGGCGACTGACCGCGTGACCGACGGCCTCAAACATGCGGCGCACTTCGCGGTTGCGACCTTCGGAGATGGTGACGCGGTACCAGCAGTTGGCACCTTCGCCGCCGCCGTCTTCCACTGCGCCAAAACTGGCTTCGCCGTCTTCCAGCTGCACGCCATCCAGCAGGCGCTGCTTTTCTTCCTTGTCCAGCTTACCCAGCACGCGGGCTGCGTACTCGCGCTCCAGACCGAAGCGGGGGTGCATCAGCGAGTTCGCCAGCTCACCGGAGCTAGTGAACAACAACAGGCCTTCGGTATTCAAGTCCAGACGACCCACCGACTGCCACTTACCGTGCTGAAGCTTGGGCAGCTTGCGGAACACGGTGGGGCGATTTTGAGGATCGTCATGCGTCACCACTTCACCCACAGGCTTGTGATAGGCAATCACGCGTGCGGGTGGTGGATCGATACGGAAGCGAATGGGCTCGCCATTGACCTTGACGGTATCGCCAAACTGAACGCGCTGACCCACGTGGGCTGGCTCGTTGTTGACCGAGATACGGCCTTCCAGAATGAGCTGCTCCATCTCCAGACGCGAGCCCATGCCGGCCTGCGCCAGCACCTTGTGCAGCTTGGGCGAATCAACTTGCGGAGCCAGCACGCGCTTGGCGGGCACTTCGGCGCCGTTTTCTTCTTCGTCGTCAAAGTCACCCGAGATCACATCGGAGAAATCGATGTTCTGACCCTTAGTGGATTTTTGCGCCACAGCGCCCACTGCACCTGCGTCATCAGCTACTAGTTCTGTAGCATCCTGCAGTTCCTCATCAGAGGCTTCCAGTGCTTGAGTGGCCTCAAATTCTGCAGCACGTGTTTCAGCACGCTTGCGGGCCAGCTTGGCCTCGGCAGCATTGGTCTTCTTTTTGCCTTGCTTGCGCGTCGCACCGGGCTTGGGCGCTTCAGCGACGGGCTTAGGCGCGCGGGGCTTGCGGGCCTTTTTGACCGGCTCGGCTTCAGGCGAAGCGTCTGCGGGTTCAGGCATCTGGTTCGATGTCTCGTTGTTCATTCCGGTTTTCCTTCGGGGATGACTTCATCGTCATCCTCCACAATTCGCTCGTTTGCTGGCTCGGCTTGCAATGCAACATCGAGCAGCGCAGTGTTCTTGTCTTCTACGGTCTCGTCTTCTTCGGCGCCGTAGTCATCATCGAGAAATGCCTTCAGCCCCACCCACTCAGGTCGGCCAGACTTCTTGGCCGCCGGCTTTTCCTCAGGCGTCGCCGCTTTGGCGGGCCTTGCAGGTTTGACCGGTCTGGCCTGGCGTGCTTTCACCAGCTCGGGCTCATCTCCCTCAGCAACTTCAATGTCGACCGCCTCAGTCTCAGGCGCTTCAACCTCTATCGTTTCAGTAGAAGCTTGCGCTTGTTCCTCAATGGCTTGGGGCTGATTTGACTCAAACTCTTGCACCTCAGACTTCGGCAACAGTTCGGCTTGCCCAACGTCGTCTACCGCAGGCTTTAGCACCTGCGTCAATGCATCAGCATCTACAGAGACTTCGGCATCAGCTTCCACCTCAGCAGTTATCTCTGCACCCGCGTCAACAGGGGCATCTGGCGCAAGTGCTTCCCCGCCCTCTTCGCCATCCAGCGCCTTGAACAGGCTTTGCTGGGCTTGGGTTTCTTCCAGCATGGGCAGCTGATCCAGCGACTGCAGACCCAGATCATCAAGAAACTGACGCGTAGTGGCAAACAACGCAGGCCGACCCACGGTTTCCCGGTGGCCAATCACTTCAATCCAGCCCCGGTCTTCCAGCTGCTTGATGAGCAGACTATTGACCGTGACGCCGCGAATATCCTCAATATCCCCGCGCGTAACTGGCTGACGATAGGCAATGATGGCCAGCGTCTCCAGTGTTGCACGGGTGTACTTGGGCGGCTTTTCGGGGTGCAGCTTGTCCAGGTACACGCGCATCTCCGGCCGGCTCTGAAAGCGCCAGCCTGAAGCCACCTGCACCAGTTCTACGCCTTTGAGGGCCCAGTCCTTTTGCAAGTCCAGCAGCAAATCCTTAACCGTGTCCGAGCCCAGCACATCATCAAAAAGTGAGCGCATATCCCGCAGCGTTACGGGCTGCGAGGCACAAATCAATGCTGTTTCAAGAACCCGCTTGGCATCTACCGTATTCATGGGCGCAGCGTTTCGGGAGCGGCTGCCGCACCAAGACTGGTGGGTCGCCTGTTTCTAAGAGAGTGGAAGCGCCCCATCAGTGCCATGCGAGTGATGGTCAGAGGCTTTCCGGGGTATTGTAACGCAGCCCCCATAAATCCAGTGCTGCAGCCATGTCTTGTGGCAGCGGGGCATACAGCACCAGTGGCTTCTTACTCACCGGGTGCTCAAACGCCAGCCTGAAGGCGTGCAGTGCTTGCCTTTCCAGCCCGCCCTCTTGCTGGCCACCATACAGCGTGTCGGCAATCAGCGAGTGGCCCAGCGATGCCATGTGCACCCGGATCTGGTGCGTGCGGCCGGTGTGCAGCGTGCAGCGCACCAGACTATGCGTAGCGTCACCATCCAGCAGATCAAAGTCGGTGCGCGCCTGCTTTCCGGGGTGCAAATTCAAATCGACCACCGCCATGCGCAGACGATTGCGCGGGTCGCGCCCAATGGGCGCGCTGACCTCGCGGTGCTTGCGGCTGCCCCAGTCTTTGTGCGCAATAGCCAGATACTGGCGACTCACATCACGCGCGGCAATCATTTTGATGAGCGCATCCATGGTGCTGCGGTTGCGCGCCACCACCATCAGGCCGCTGGTGTCTTTATCCAGCCGGTGAACAATGCCTGCACGCGGCACCTGGCGCGCTTTTTCATCGCGTGCCAGCAGACCGTTAAGCAGCGTTCCCGTCCAGTTGCCCGGCGCGGGATGCACGACCAGACCGGCAGGCTTGTTGATGATCAGCAGATCGTCGTCTTCATAGACCACCTGCAAATCCATCTCTTCCGGCTGGAAGGCCATGCTCTGCTGGGTGGGGCGCATTTCCACGCGCAACTGGTCACCCACGCTGACTTTGGCCGAGGGCTTACTCAAGACCTTGCCGTTTAGCGTGACAGCGCCATCGGCCAGCAACTGCTGCAGATAGCTGCGCGAGAACTCCGACACGCCCAGCGCCAGCACCTTGTCGGCGCGCTGGCCATGGTGCTCGGTGGTGGCGGTCAGCTCGCGCTGCTCGACTTCGGAGCCAGAGATCAGGTCTTCAGCCGCCTCATCCCAGCTTTGCTCGGGGGCGTCAGAAGACACAAGCCCCTGCGGGGCAGGGGCTTGTGAGGCTTTTTTACCTTGCGATGCCATGCTTAACGAGAGGGCAGGTAACGCGAAGGGTCGACAGGCTTGCCCTGACGACGCACTTCAAAGTGCAGCTTGACGCGGTCTGCATCAGTGCTGCCCATTTCAGCAATCTTCTGCCCCTTCTTCACGGACTGATCTTCCTTAACCATCAAAGACTGGTTGTGGGCGTAGGCCGTCAGATAGGTATTGTTGTGCTTCAGGATGATGAGGTTACCGTAGCCACGCAGGCCAGCGCCCGCATACACCACGCGACCATCCGCAGCAGCCACGACCGAGTCACCAGCCTTGCCGCTGATGTCGTAACCCTTGTTGCGCTGCTCATCAAAACCGGCAATCAGCGAACCGCTGGCTGGCCAGATGAAGTCCACATCATCAGCGCCCTTGGCTGCAGGAGCCGGGCTGCTCGAAGGAGTGGGTGCAGGAGCAGGTGTCGGGGTAGCAGCACTGCCACCACCCACCACCACAGGCACCACACCGCGACCACCACCCGTCGAAGGTGTGGAGGCCACATCACGACCTGGCGGCACCACGCGTACCACCTGGCCGACTTCGATCACATTGGGGTTGTCCAGATTGCTCCAGCGAGCGATGTCTTTCCAGCTCTGGCCGTGCTCCAGACCGACCTTGATCAGCGTGTCACCGGGCTTGATGGTGTAGTAACCAGGCTTGCCTGCGTTTTCTGCGCCGGGCAGAGACTTGACATCCACACTGGAAGAGGTGGAAGACGACGACTGTCCGCGATCTTCCACAGGAGCCCTGTTTGCCTGGGTGGAGCAACCAGCCAGGATGACACCTGCCAGCACAGCCGTTCCCCATGCACCAAGACTTCGCGATACCAACATAAGCTATTCCCTTCTAGGCGATCCCCGATTTTAGAGGGACAAAGTTAACTGCTTCTAAAACTGTTTGCGTAAAACCGTGTGAACTCTTGTCAATCACCAGCAGTGCCTGCTTACCAGAGCCCACAACAACGGGAGCCACAAGACGCCCGCCGATAGCCAGCTGATCGCACCAAGCCTGCGGCACGGTGTCTCCGCCTGCAGCAGAGATGATGCCCGCATAAGGCGCGCCACTGGCAAAGCCCACCATGCCATCACCCAGAATCAGGTGGACATTGGACAGGCGCATGGGCCGCAGATTGCTGCGGGCTTTTTCATGCAGGCCACGCAAACGCTCAATCGAATAAACCTCTTTGGTCACCATGGCCAGCACGGCGGCCTGATATCCACAACCCGTGCCAATCTCCAGCACACGACCCTGCCCGCTTCTGGCAGCGTCAGAGTCGAGCAGCAGTTCCATCATGCGCGCCACCACGCTGGGCTTGGAGATAGTCTGACCCAGACCAATCGGCAAGCTGGTGTCTTCATAAGCCTGATTGACCAAGGCGCTATCGACGAAGCGATGGCGCTCCACCGTCGCCATGGCCTGCAGCACGGCTGGGTTGCTGACGCCTGCCGCGCCAATGCGCTGGGCCATGCGTGCGCGCACTGTCGATGAATCAAGCCCTACCCCCACGGGCGAAGCCGCCACACCTAAGGGATTGATAGGCCGTGGAGCCACTGGCGAGCGCGCTGCGCTGACGCCGGTTTGCACGGAGCGGGCGATCCAGCCCGGCACCTGGGGAGAGCGGCGCTCGCTCACGATGCCACACCCGTCAGCTTGCTGGCGGTCTGTGCCCAGTAACCCAGACTGTCGTAATCGGTCAGATCCACCTTTAGCGGTGTCATGGCCACATGACCATGGGCCGTCGCGTGGAAGTCCGTGCCTTCGGAATCATCCTTGGCCGCGCCTGCGCTGCCGATCCAGTACATGGTCTCGCCACGCGGGCTTTGCTGCTGAATAGCCTGCTCAGCCGAATGGCGACGCCCCAGACGGCACAGCTTGATGCTCTTGAGCGCCTCCAGCGGCATATTGGGAATATTCACGTTGAGCAACCAGGGCGCAGTGCCAATCAGTTGCTGCGACTGCATGTCCTGCACCATCTGGCGGGCTGTTGCGGCTGCGGCTTCAATTTCGGCCCAGCCCTTGTCCACCTGCGAGAAAGCAATGGAAGGAATACCAAACAAAAAGCCTTCCATGGCCGCACCCACGGTGCCCGAGTAAATCGTGTCGTCGCCCATATTGGCGCCGTTGTTGATACCGGAGACCACCAGATCAGGCCGGTAGCCCAGCAATCCCGTCAGCGCGATGTGCACGCAGTCGGCAGGTGTGCCGTTCACGTAGCGAAAACCGTTATAGGCCTTGTGCACATACAGTGGCGCGTTCAGCGTCAGGGCATTGGACTTGGCGCTGTTGTTGTGCTCCGGGGCCACCACTTCAACGTCTGCCACGGTGCGCAGGGCGTCGTGCAAAGCCACGATACCGGGGGCCTGAAAGCCGTCGTCATTGCAAATAAGAATCTTCATGGATGAGCGGATTGTAGGCGGCTCCAAGGTCACGGCAGAGACACGCAGCATTCGCACCACACTTCTATCATCAGCGGGCATTTTTCACCCATAAAGATCAGGAGACACCTTATGCACGCTTGGCTTTGCACCACCCCCACCGGCGTTGAAACTCTGCAGTGGACCGAGCTGCCCACGCCCCAGCCCGGCCCCGGTCAGGTGCTCCTGGAGGTCAAGGCCGCCAGCCTGAACTTTCCCGACCTGCTGATCGTGCAGAACAAATACCAGATCAAGCCGCCGCTGCCCTTTGTGCCTGGCTCTGAATACGCAGGCGTGGTGCAGGCCGTGGGCGAAGGCGTCAAGCACCTGAAGGTGGGCCAGCATGTAGCCTGCCTGTCTGGAACTGGTGGATTTGCTACGCATACGCTAGCGCCTGCTGCAATGTGCATGACGCTTCCAGACAATTTTCCCTTTGTAGATGCCGCAGCGTTCATCATGACCTACGCCACCAGCCACCACGCGCTAATCGACCGGGGTCAGCTCAAGGCGGGAGAGACCGTACTGGTGCTGGGCGCTGCAGGCGGCGTGGGAACGGCAGCCATACAGATTGCCAAAGCCGCAGGCGCACGCGTGATTGCTGCAGCATCGACCGATGAAAAATGCGCACTCTGCAAAGCCCAAGGCGCGGACATCACGATCAACTACAGCCACGGCGATCTGCGCGAAGCCATCAAGGCTGCAACCGACGGCAAAGGCCCGGACGTCATCTACGACCCTGTGGGCGGCGACTTTGCCGAGCCCGCTTTCCGCTCCATCGCCTGGCGCGGGCGTTACCTCATCATCGGTTTTGCATCCGGTCCCATTCCGTCACTGCCGTTGAATCTGGCCTTGCTCAAGGGCGCATCGCTGGTTGGTGTTTTCTGGGGCGATTTTGCCAAGCGCGAGCCACACAACAACGCCGCCATGATGCAGGAGCTGGCCCAGTGGTACGACCAGGGCAAGATCAAGCCCGTCATTGACCGCACCATGCCCATGAGCGAGCTGTTTGCCGCCTACGAGCGCATGGGCTCGCGCCAGGTCCAGGGCAAGCTGGTGATGGTCAACCCGTAAATAAAGGGCACCATGGCGGTGTTCACAAAAACAAGATGAGCGGCGCGCATACTGCCAGCAGACCGTATTCATCTCACCGTCATGTCCGATCTGAAAAACGCCACCACCCTGCAGCGCCGCCGCTTCCTCATTGCCTCTGGCTTTGCCACAACGGCAGGCAGCCTGCCTGCATGGGCCCGCGCCAGCAGCACTTTGGGCTACAACCCCTTCACGCTGGGTGTCGCCAGCGGTGATGCCCAAAGCGACAACATTCTTATCTGGTCACGACTGACCGCCCCGCCAGAATCACTGGGCATGGAGGATGCGCCGCAACTGGTGCCCATGAAGGTGTACTGGGAAGTCGCGCATGACGAGCAGTTCCGCCAGATCATTGCCAGCGGCAGCACCACGGCCACCGCCGAATGGGGCCATAGCGTGCGCATACAGATCGATGGACTGGCACCCGACCGCTGGTACTTCTACAGGTTCATGCACGGCGATGCGGTCAGCACCACAGGCCGCGCCCGCACCGCTCCGCAGGTAGGGGCCGATGCTCGCCAGCTACGCCTGGCAGTAGCGTCCTGCCAGCGCTGGGAACACGGTTTTTACACCGCATGGCGGCAAGTCGCGCAGGATGCACCGGACATGGTTCTGTTCCTGGGCGACTACATCTATGAATATGCCCAGCCAGAAAAAGCCGAAGGACTGGCCCGCCCCCAGCCTTTGCGCACAGCCCGCACACTGCAGGACTACCGCGACCGCTATGCCCTGCACAAAAGCGATGCGCACCTGCAAGCCGCCCATGCCGTGTGCAACTGGTCCGTCATCTGGGACGACCATGAAGTAGAAAATGACTATGCAGCTCAATATGGACGTGGGGAGCATGCTCACTTTTTAGAAAGACGCATGGCCGCCTGGCAGGCCTTTTATGAAAACATGCCGCTGCGCCCCGCCATCATGCTGCGCAACCGACAAGGGCTGGCCCTGTACCGCACGCTGAACTGGGGGCGACTGGCACGGCTGCACATGCTGGACGGCCGCCAGTACCGCGACCTGCAAGCCTGCCGCACACCTGGCCAAGCCAGCACCGGCACAGTCGATACCGAAACCTGCACAGCCTTGCAAGATCCGGCGCGCAGCTTTCTGGGCTGGGAGCAAGAACGCTGGCTGGGCCAGCAACTGCAGGCCGATGCACGCAACGCGGCCACCGCACCGCGCTGGACATCGCTGGTGCAGACCACACTGTTCTCCCCACGCAGCTTCAAGAACGGCAAGCAATCCACCGACAGCTGGGACGGCTACCCACAAGCGCGCCAGCGTCTGGTGAGCCAGATCAGCCAAACCCGCCCGCGCAACACCGTGGTGCTGGGCGGCGACATTCACCAGAACTATGTCTGCGCCATTGCCCAGCAAAGCGCGCAAGCACCGGGACGCGATAACCCCATCGTCGCCAGCGAGTTCTGCGGCACCTCCATCAGCTCGCGCAGCGGCACCACGCAGGCCAAGGTCGATGCCATCGTCGCTCACAACCCGCAGGTGCTTTATGCCCGCAGCGAAGAGCGCGGCTACAGCCTGTTCAATATCACGCCGCAAGCCATGAGCTGCGAGCTGCGCGCCGTCACCAACCCCTTGCAGGCCGACAGCAGCATCTACAGCTTGGCCCGGTTTGTCGTGCAAGACGGCAGGCCCGGCCCCGAGAAAGTCGCCTGAGAGTTTCCTCAAAGTCATTGACAGGCCTGCGGCATACTGGCGCGATGCAATACACACAGGCCCTTCGCTCCGCACTTTCCCTGTGGCCCAGCACGGCCGCCTTGCTGATCGCGGGCCTGCTCACCGGCTGCAGCCTGCCGCCCATGCCCGAGCGCACCACCTCGCACTCACTGAGTACGGAAGCTGCAATCCAGTCACGACTCGGTCAAGCACTCGCCCCACTGCAGCAAGCGCACCCCAAGCTGAGCGGCATCCACCCGCTTAGCGATGCCTATGCCGCGTACGCCGCCCGCGCCCTGCTGGCCCGGGCGGCGCAGCACACGCTGGATGTGCAGTACTACATCTGGCGCAACGACACCACGGGCCATCTGCTGCTCAATGAACTGCTGCAGGCCGCCAACCGCAGCGTGCGCGTACGTCTGCTGCTGGACGACGGCGGCACCGCTGGCATGGACGCCACGCTGGCCGCGCTGGATCAGCACCCGAACATTGAAGTGCGCCTGTTCAACCCCTTTGCCGTGCGCACACCCAAGGTGCTGGGCTATGTCACAGAGTTCTCGCGCACCCAGCGGCGCATGCATAACAAGGGCTTTACGGCAGATAACCAGGCCTCCATCGTCGGGGGTCGCAATATTGGCGACGAGTACTTTGCCGCCACGGATGGCGTGCTGTTTGCCGACCTTGATGTAGTCGCTGTCGGCACCGTGGTACCCGATATTGGCCACGATTTTGATCGTTACTGGAACAGCCAGTCCGCTTACCCTAGCGCCAGCCTGCTGCCGCCGATGCCAGAGCAAGCCGTGCAGCAGGTCTATAGCAGCCTGCAGGCAGACACCCTGCGGCCTGAATCCCAGGCCTATATTCAGGCCGTACAGCAAAGTCGCTTCAGCCAGGATTTGCTCTCGGGCAATCTGCCGCTGGAATGGGCTGCCGCCACGCTGGTCAGCGACGACCCCTCCAAGGTCTTGAGTCAGTCTGGCAAAGAAGACTTGTTGCTGGCCCAGTTGCAACCGGCCATTGGCACACCAGCCCAGTCGCTGGATCTGATCTCGCCCTACTTTGTGCCCACGCAGGCCGGCATCAACGCCTTTGCACAAATGCGCGCACAAGGCATCAAGGTGCGCATTCTGACCAATAGCCTTGAGGCCACCGACGTAGCCGCCGTGCACGCTGGCTATGAGCAGTATCGCAAGCCCCTGCTCAAACTCGGGGTCGAGCTGTACGAAATGCGCCGCCAGATCAATCTGCAACCCCGCAATCCGCCCAAAGCCTATGGCGAGGCGCCATCGCCCGCTGCCTTCAGCGGCAGCAAGGGTGGAGTGGCTGGCAGCTCAGGCGCCAGCCTGCACGCCAAGACCTTTGCCATTGATGGGCAGCGCCTGTTTGTTGGCTCCTTCAATTTCGACCCGCGCTCGGCTCTGCTCAATACCGAGCAGGGGCTGGTCATACTGGATCCCAAACTGGCGCAAGAGGTCAGCCAGACTCTCGATCAGTACCTGCCCATGCTGGCCTACAAGGTACAACTGGATGCCAGCGGCAAGCTGCAATGGATCAGTGAAACAGGTCAGCCGCAAACCTTCAGCCACGACCCCGGCACCAGCTGGTTCAAACGCGCCATGGTGCGGGTGCTGAGCTGGCTGCCGATAGAAGGCTTTCTGTAATCAGGTCAGCGCTGCAAAAAGCCGCCCACTCAACCATGCAATCTGCAATTGCCAATATACGAAACGTATACCCGCAGTATGATGCGTGCCCATGGGAATCGTCAAAATTTCAGACCAATTGCACGACCAGATTCGTGTCTCCAGCGCGGCCCTTGGCCGCTCCATCAATGCTCAGGCCGAACACTGGCTGCGCGTAGGCCAATTGGCCGAGCATCACCCTCAGCTCAATTACGAAGGTATTTGCGCCCTGCTGCTGCAAGAGGCTGAACGCACGCTGCAACTGCAGCCGCTGACAGGCTACGAGGCGGATGCCTCTGCACGCCGCCCCCGCTCTGTGCGTCTGGTTGGAGGCATGCAATGAAGCGCGGCAAACAAAAAATGGTGCCGATTCACGACGCCTCCGACATTTTTCTCTCGCGCAAGGCCGGTGGCCTGGCCGCCCAGGTGCTGGCCATGCTCACGCCCCATGTGCAAGCCGGCGTCAGCACCGACCAGCTGGACAAAATCTGCCACGACTACATCGTCGATGAACTCAAGTGCACGCCCACCAATGTGGGCTACCACGGCTTTCCCAAGACCGTCTGCACCTCCGTCAACCATGTGATCTGCCACGGCATCCCGGATGCCAAGCAAATCCTCAAGGAAGGCGACATCATCAATGTCGACGTGGCCGTCACCACGCCCGAAGGCTGGATTGGTGACACCAGCCGCATGTACTACGTGGGCCAGCCCAGCAATCTGGCCAAGCGTCTGGTCAACACCACCTATGAAGCACTGGTCGCCGGCATTCACGCCGTCAAGCCCGGCGCCGCACTGGGTGATGTCGGCCACGCAATTCAAACCGTGGCGCAGCGCGAGCGCTTTTCCATCGTGCGTGAGTACTGCGGCCACGGCATCGGCAAGGTCTACCACGACGAGCCACAGGTGCTGCACTACGGCACACCCGGACAGGGTCTGGTGCTGGAGCCCGGCATGATCTTCACCATCGAGCCCATGCTCAACGCCGGCAAGGCCGCCACACGCGAGCTGGCGGACGGCTGGACGGTCATCACCAATGACAAATCGCTCTCCGCCCAGTGGGAACACATGGTGGTGGTGACGGAAACCGGCTTTGATGTGCTGACTCCCTGGCCCGAAGGCACAGGCAGCTACCCCGCGATCTAAGGTAACGACTGTGCACATCGCCCCGTGCTGGCGATGTGCGCACAGCCACCAAGATTTGGCAAGGCGGACCAGAGCCTGCACGGGGTTTTGACGCAGCGGGTGAAACAGGCAGGACTCACTCGCACTAAAGTGCCTGCCATGACAAATTACCTGTATCTGGGCCTGGCCATCATCTGCGAGGTGATTGCCACCTCGTTTCTCGCCAAGTCGGACGGCTTCACCAAACTAATGCCCACGGGCGTGGCGCTGGTCGGCTATGCCATCTCGTTTTACCTGCTGTCGATGACGTTGCGCACCGTACCCACGGGCGTGGCCTATGCCATCTGGTCCGGCGTGGGCATTGTGCTGGTATCGGCCGTGGCCTATTTCTGGCAAGGCCAGAAGCTGGATGCCCCCGCCCTGGCTGGCATGGCCATGATTGTGGGCGGTGTGCTGGTGATCAATATCTTTTCAAAAACCGCCGGTCATTGATCAGCGTCTGGGCCTTGCGCAGGCTCTGTCAAATCCTGCAGCCACTGCATGCTGGCCTTGAGTTCTTCCGGGCGAATTTCATGCGCACCCGGGTATTCGTGATACGTCAGCTGCATGGGCAAGGCAGCCAGCCTGTCCCGAATGGCACGAGCACTGGTCAGTGGAATCACATTGTCGTAAGTGCCGTGGCTCACCCAAGCTGACTTGCCCGCAAACGCAGCGGCGGGAGCATGCAGCGATGCAATCTCGGGCAACAGGCGACTGTGCCAGATCAATGCGGCGCGCAGTGTCTGCGGCTGGGTCAGCAGCTGGCTCAGACTCATGATGCCGCCTTGGCTAAAGCCGCCCAGCACCACACGCTCGGGCGGAATATCGAGCTGCTGCGCCGCCTGCTCAATCGTCTGCTGCACAAGCGTGCGCGCCTGCTGCTCCTGAGGCACGTTGATGTGGCGCGTGCCATCGGCATCCACGGTGAACTGAAACCAGGCATACGCCCCCATACCCATGGCAAATGGCGCGCGCAGGCTGATGACATGAAACTGCGGCGGCACATAGCCAGCGAGACCGAACAGGTCTTGCTCATTGCTGCCCACACCATGCATGAGCACTAGCAACCATGCGGGCTGACCTGCGACGGGTTGAGCGGACCGCTCCAGATAAGTCAAAGGCAGTGTGGTCATGAAAACTCCCAAGGGAGGCAAAAATAAGAGGAAAACCGCCTGTAGCGCTTTTGTATTCTGCGGCGGCAGCTATCAAAAAAACATAGCGCAGACCCGCAACGCGCTATTGTGTGGCGCAAATGGCCACGGCGCTGTCATCAAGGATTTTTTGATAGCTGCCAGCGCTTGCAGCCATTGCGATAGCGGCATAAAACAGCATCAATCCTGTACCCGGCCACGCAGCGCCTTGATGCCAGAGCGCACGCTTTTCCCCTGCAGCCGCCTTTGCTGCGAGCCCCATGTGGGCTTGGTGGCCTTGCGCGGCCGCGGCGGTCTTGCCACGGTAGCTACCAGCGCATTGAGCCGCTCCAGCGCATCCCACAGGTTGTGCTCTTGCGTGCGGTACTTTTGTGCCTTGATAACCAGCACGCCTTCGGTGGTGATGCGCGAATCGCCCAGCGCCAGCAGGCGCTGCTGCACATCTTCTGGCAAACGCGAGCCGCGAATGTCAAAGCGCAGGTGCACGGCGCTGGCCACTTTGTTCACGTTCTGACCACCCGGCCCTTGGGAGCGCACAGCGGTCCACTGCACATCGGTTTCCGTCAGCACAAAGGCTGCGGCGCCGGTCATGGCAAAGCCTGCTGCAACGCAGCGCAAAATTCCGCAGGACTCTCATGCTGCGCCCAATGGCCTGCCTCTTCCATCACCTGCCAGTTCAGCGGGCCTGCGCATTGGCGCTGCATCAGCGCGTGCAATTCAGGCAGACGACCGACGTAAAGCGGGTCATACCGGCCATAAATGGCAGCCACGGGTACTTGCACGCGGGTCAGCGCCTGTGCCAGCGCATCAGTGCGCGACAGGCGTCTGCGCGGCAAGCGATCACGCGCCACATTGAGCGCATGCAGTGCCAGTGTCTCGTCGTCAATCAGCGCTACGTCATGCAGCATCAGCTCGGCAATATTGTGGTGATGCGCCTGCATCTGCGCTTCAAGCCCGGGCAGATGGCGCCAGCCTTTGAGGCGCACAGTACGCCCCTCAGTCATACCCATACCCGGCGCGCCCACCATCACAAGGCGCTGCGCCAACTCTGGGCAGGCAGCGGCCAGTAAGCCTGCCGCCATGCCGCCAAAGGAAAAGCCCACCAAATCACAGACTGGACCTGCGCTTGCACCAGTACTTTCATTACCCAACAAATGCTTGATTCCATAAGCCAGCGGCTCCAGCATGGTGTCCACATCCATGCCACCGGGCACGCCGTCGGACTCACCAAAACCGGGCAGATCGGCCAGCCACAGGCTGTAACCGGCGGCAGTCAGGGGTTCGATCACGCGCAGCCAGTGGGTCCAACTGCCGCTACCTCCATGCAGCATCACCAAGGGCAGGCCGCGTTGCGCCACGCCCGCAGGGGGTTGCCAGCCATGCCAGACCATCTGGCCGCGACCCTCTTCTGCGCTGAGTGGGGTCACCACGCGCCGAGAGCGGGCCTGCAACTGCAGCATCAAAGGCGGCAGTTGCAGCCCCAGCTCCTGCGAGACTTGCTCAAGAGAGCAAGCACGCTCAGCACTGACCGCAATTACCACTGCGCCACCGCATCAATGGCCAGGCCATAGCCCGCCACGCCAAAGCCGCACATCACCGCACGGGCGGCGGCAGACAGGTAGGAGTGGTGGCGAAAGCTCTCACGCGCATGGACATTGCTGATGTGCAGCTCCACCAGCGGCACGGCCGTGCCCTTGACTGCATCCAGAATCGCCACGCTGGTGTGCGTATAGGCACCGGCATTCATGATGACAGCCGCCAGCTCACCCTTGGCCTGCAGGCGTCCGGCCTCATGCACCCAGTCCACCAGCTCACCTTCATGGTTGGTCTGACGGAATTCCAGCGCCAGGCCGTGGCGCTGGCAAGCGACTTCGCAGAGCTTTTTGACATCATCGAGCGTGGCCGAGCCATAAATAGCAGGCTCGCGCATGCCCAGCAGGTTCAGATTGGGGCCATTGAGGACGTAAACGGTTTTCACGGAAGCACTCTCCTTGTTCTATGACTGCCCCGGATTATGCGAGCGCTACACCTTTGCTGCAGGCATAAAAAACGGCTGCCTGAGCAGCCGTAGTTCTGTGAGCGTTGAGCGTAATGCCCAAAACACAGTTACCCATCAACGATGGTGATGGTGGTTGTGACGATGTCCGTATCTATAGCCATATCCGTAGCCACCGCCGTAGTAAACGGGTCCGGGCACCACCATGACGGGCGCAGGGCGGTACACAGGAGGTGGTGGTGCGTAATACACAGGAGGGGGAGGCGCATAGTACGCAGCGGGAGGGGGTGCGTAATACACAGGACGAGGCGGCATATAAACTGGAGCACCCACGCCCACAGCAACGCCGGGCACGCCCACGCCAATCGACCAGCTGACGCCGCCGCCATGCGCCTGAGCGCCCGAAGCCGCCATCAAGCCTGCGACAGCCATGGAACCAGCCGCCAGCCACTTGGCAATGCGGGGGAAGTGGTTTTGAACATCACAATCTCTCCTCTGTTTATGAGTCATCGAGGGCAGAGCTTGCAGATCTATGCTGAGTCTTCAGCCCTGAGGATATAACGCTTGTGACTCCGATTAGGTTGGCAGGTTCCCACAAGACATTGTGACCAAATGCACAGCAGCAGTGTCCGCAGGTCAACACGAGGTCATGGCAGCCAGCCTAAAATGGTGCAATGAGCTCTGTTGACGCCTCCAAATCCACCAACGCCGCCCCTGAGGCGGTCAAGCCCACCAACTTTCTGCGCCAGATCATTGAATCCGATCTGGACAAAGGCACCTATGCCACCCGCCACTGGGGCGGTACGCCCGGTGATGCCCAGCACCACCAGAGCGGTCAGGTCGATCAGGCCAAGATCCGTACCCGCTTCCCCCCTGAGCCCAATGGTTATCTGCACATTGGTCATGCCAAGGCCATCTGCCTGAACTTTGGTCTGGCCCGCGACTACGGCGGCGTCTGCCACCTGCGCTTTGACGACACCAACCCTGAAAAGGAAGAGCAGGAATATGTAGACAGCATCATCGATGCCGTCAAATGGCTGGGCTTTGACTGGAAAGATGCCAGCGGCAACGACAACCTATACTTCGCCAGCAACTACTTCGACTTCATGCACCGCTGTGCGGTCTACCTGATCGAGCAAGGCCTGGCTTACGTGGACGAGCAGTCTGCCGACGACATGAAGGCCAACCGCGGCGACTTCACCCGTCCTGGCGTCAACAGCCCCTTCCGCGATCGCAGCGTGGCAGAAAACCTGCAGCGCTTTGCCGACATGAAGGCCGGCCTGCTGGCCGATGGCGCTGCCGTGCTGCGCGCCAAGATCGACATGGCTGCGCCCAACATCAACCTGCGTGACCCCGCTATCTACCGCGTGCGCCATGCAGAGCACCACAACACCGGCAACCAGTGGTGCATCTACCCGATGTATACCTTCGCGCACCCTATTGAGGACGCGCTGGAGCACATCACCCACTCCATCTGCACGCTGGAGTTTGAGGATCAGCGCCCCTTCTACAACTGGCTGCTCGACCACCTGCGTGAAGGCGGCCTGATTGACTCGCCACAGCCACGCCAGTACGAGTTCTCGCGCCTGAACCTGACTTATGTGATCACCAGCAAGCGCAAGCTCAAGCATCTGGTGGACAACAACTTGGTCACGGGCTGGGATGACCCCCGCATGCCCACCGTGGTCGGCCTGCGCCGCCGTGGCTACACGCCCGCATCCATCCGCAACTTCTGCGAACGCATTGGCGTGACCAAGGACTACGCCTGGATCGACTACGGCACTCTGGACGGCTGCCTGCGAGAAGACCTGGAAAACAAGGCCCACCGCGCCATGGTCGTGCTGGACCCGGTCAAGCTCGAACTCAGCAACTGGGCCGAAGTGTTTGGCAGCGCCGACTATCTGGAGCCTTGCACCCTGCCTGCCCTGCCACACCCCGCTGAAGGCGAGCCTGTGACCGAGCGCCACTTCAGCATCGGCCGTGAAGTGTGGATTGAGCGCGAAGACTTTGTCGAAGAACCACCCAAGGGCTACAAGCGCCTGTTCCCCGGCAACAAGGTACGCCTTAAGGGCGGCTATGTGATCGAGTGCACCGGCTGCGAAAAAGACGCCGACGGCCACATCACCAAGGTGCTGGCCACCGTGGTGCCCGACACCAAAAGTGGCACGCCCGGTGCGGACAGCGTCAAGGTCAAAGCCGCCATCACCTGGGTGGGCGTGAGCGACGGCCTGCAAGCCGAAGTGCGCCTGTATGACCGCCTGTTCACCGACGCCCAGCCTGATGCGGGCGGCAAGGACTTCCTCGCATTGCTGAACCCCGACAGCCTGAAGGTGGTGACGGCCTATGTGGAGCCTTCGCTCAAGAGCGCCCAGCCCGATGACAAGTTCCAGTTCGAGCGCTTTGGCTACTTTGTGGCTGACCGCAAGGACCACAGCGCTGAAAAGCCCGTGTTCAACAAGATCACCGGTCTCAAGGACAGCTGGGGCAAGTAAAGCTGCTTGCGTTTAAACTTTGATAAAGGCTGCCGAGAATTTTCGGCAGCCTTTTTTATTTTCAAGCTGCCAGCATTGCATCCCAGGCACCTGAAATACAGACCTGAAGCACGGTTCTGAGTTTCCGCAGCCATACACAAAAATTGACTTTCTCCGAACCCAGATAAAAATCAAATACCAGCGGTATTTAAATTTTGTACTTTCAAAGCAGCGCCACAAAACTTTGTGAAATTGCTTAATTACGCCTTTTTCTTTCTAGAATCAATTTCTTTATATTAACTATCAAAGTTAATCAACTAATCCATTAAAAGCTTTTCATCAATCATCAAAGGGAAGAAATGAACAAGAAAGCAGGCATCGGTATTGCCGCGGCGGTGGCCGTGGTCGTCGCAGGCGCTCTGGGCACCAGTTATTACATGGGCGGCCAACTGCAGCAAAGATTTACTGAAGGCCTTGCCAAGGGCAGCGACTACGGCGTCAAGGTTCAGATCACCAGCTACGAGCGCGGAGCATTCTCCTCCACCGCCAAGACCATCTGGACGCTGGAAAATGACAATGAACCCACGCAATTCACTGCCGAGCACACAATCAGCCACGGTCCTTTGCCTCTGGGCCATGCTGCCGAAATTCATACTCGCTTCAATCTTCCCGATGATGTGGAACCCGCGCTGAAGACTGCGCTCAATGGTCGCTCGCCGCTAGAGGTCGCCACCAAAGTTGGCTGGGGCCGCAGCAGCTCCAGCGTCATGACTTCGCCCGCCGTAACAGCCAAGGTCAATGACAGCGATATGACCTGGGGCGGCATGAAGATCGACTGGGACATGCCCGCCAACCTGAAGGGCGCCAAAGGCACAGGGCATTTTGCAGGCCTGGAATTCAAGGATGCCGAAGGCAGCGCAACGATGGACAAGGCCGAGATTCGCTTTGACATCAAGCAGCCCGAAGGCCAGAAATTCTGGACCGGCCCGTTTGCCATGAATATTGCCAAATTTGCGACCAGCAAGATTGAAGACGGCAAGACCTCGGCCAGCCACTTCGAAGGCATCAGCATGGACTCGGACACCCTGCTCAAGGGTGATGTGGTTGAGATGACACTCAAGTCAGGCATCAAAAACGCCAAGCTGGAAGACAAGCAGGCCAACGATCTGGTGCTGGATATGGCCTTTAACAATGTCGATGCGGGCTGGATCAACCAGGCCATGGAGATGAGCAAGCGCATGCAAGCTCAACGCGCCGAGGGCGAAGAAGCAACGGACGATGAAGACGAAATGTCCGGCGATGACTTGCGCGAAAAAATGCTCAAATCGCTGACACAGGCTCTGGCGCGCCAGCCGTCGATTGAAATCAAGCGCCTGTCCATGCGCACACCCGAAGGCGTGAGCGAGTTTTCTGCAGCCGTTAAATATATGGGTGATGGCGAAAAAATGGGCAATCTGCTCAAGGACCTGAAGGTCAGCGTCAAGGCCGATATACCCAAGCCCCTGGTGGAAAGCCTGATCCAGTCGCGCAAGCGCGCCAGCCTGATCGCCAATCTGGACGATGAAAACGATTACAAGCCCGAAGAGATTGACTCCACAGCCAAGCTTCAGACTCAGGGCAGCCTGGAATTGCTCACGAAGGAAGGTATTTTTGAAGACCAGGACGGAAAAATTCGCACCGAAATTGTCTTTGCCCAGGGTGAAATTCAGGCCAATGGCAAGCCTCTGAGCCAGGAAGGCACGGCCATGCTGATGACCGAGGCCATGGAGTAAATGGCAAAAACCAAGGCATGAAGATGGTGACTTTAATCGCCATCGTGGCGGTGATTGCGATCATCGCCTTTCTCATCATGCGTTAAACATCCGGACAGTTTGGCCCTGCTGCGCACGCCCAACAAGCGCGCGCAGCTATTCATTAAGAGCAAATCTTCTGCACACCTCGGGCACCATCTGTGCTGACGGCGGCTTCCCCCGTGCTATCGTTCCTGTATCAGCCAGCGCTTGATAGATATGGGCTACAGCCCTTTTTTAATCAAAGATGAACATGAATACAGCTCTTGAACGCCGCCGCCTGCTGCAATGGATGGGCCTGACAGCAGGCATTGCCAGCGCCCCCGCATGGGCTGCCAAAGCCGCGCAAAGCGACAGGGTCTGGCCACAAGACAGCCGCGTGCCCGGCGGCGTTGCCCGCCTTTCGCTAGGCCCTGCATCGACCCGCCCCAAGTTCAGCTACAACGATGCGCCCGCGCTGGTACTTGGCGACATGATTGAGTGGACGGCGCTGATCGGCATTCCTCTGGCAACCGCACCCGGCGAATACACCCTGCCCGTGGAAATGGACGGCCAGTTGCGCGACAAGCGCCTCTCGGTGCAAGACAAGAAATATGTGGAGCAGCGCCTCAAGGTCTCTCCTAAGACCGTGGACCTATCTCCCGAAGACAACACCCGCTATGAACGCGAGGCAGCCCATCTCAAGACGGTGATGACCAGCCTGAGCCAGCCGCTGCCCATGGCTGCCAGCCTGCAAATGCAAGTGCCTGTGCCCGGCCGCCGCTCCAGCAGCTTTGGCCTGCGCCGCATCTTCAATGGCCAGGCCCGCAATCCGCACAGCGGCATGGACATTGCTGCACCTACGGGCACGCCGGTGAAGGCTCCGCTGCCCGGCAAAGTCATTGATGTGGGCGATTATTTCTTCAACGGCGGCACGGTCTGGCTGGACCATGGCGGCGGCCTGCTCAGCATGTACTGCCACCTGAGTCAGGTGAACTGCAAGGTCGGCGACATGCTGCAAACGGGCGACCCATTCTGCAAGGTCGGCGCTACAGGCCGCGTGACCGGCCCCCACCTGCACTGGAGCGTGATGCTGAACCGTGCCATGGTGGACCCGGCTCTGTTTATTTAAGCGGAACTCACAACCACAAAAAAGCGGCTTTTAAAGCCGCTTTTTGCTATGCATTTGATATAGGTACCGCAAACCCATCAAGCGCTGCAAGCCAATTCAGCCTCAAGGCACTCAAGGCGTTTCTTTGTCCTGCTTGAGATAGCTTTCCAGCAGCTCAAAAAAGCTGTCGTAAAAGCTGCGCCTGGAAATGGTCTCGCTGCCAATCTTGACCAGCGAGTCCGTGCTGGAAGAAAACGGCAGAGACAGCGAGCCCAGCGCACTCACACCCACACTGGCCGAGTTGGCGCTTTTCTTGAGTGTGTACCGATCTTGCAATGCCGTGGCAAAACCCAAACTGACCTGACCATCGCTGGTCTGCGGCACACAGACCACACGGAAGTTGATTTCCAGATTCGTCTCGACATTCGGCTGGAAGTTTTTGCGCCCCTCAATCAGCTCCTGAGTCCTGGCCGTAGCAATATAGCCTTGGCTCAGCAATGCCCGACGCGCCGCCTCGCAGGTCTGCGCAGGCGTCGCATCAAAACCGCGAGAGAACGTGGAGCTTGAATCAAAAGTCTCTTGCAGCGGCTCATGCACCGTTTGGGAGGTGCCGCAAGCGCTCAAAAGACCGACCAGCAAACTGGCAAGGCCCAGATTCAAAATACTCTTTGCAGACAAAGCAACTCCACCTAAGCGCACACAATTTCCTTGATACCGAGACCTGCGCGGTGCGCACCCTCAGCGCTCAAGGGTAGCAGCTTGACAAGTCCTTGCCCGGCGAATCGGTGCCGGAAATACGGATTTTTGCCATATTTACAGCGCCTTCACGACATGCACCAAGCTTGCTAACCGCCCCTATAGCCATCACCGCTGCATTTACTGACAATGTGAACGACTCAAATCGCCAAAGTGCTCACCGCATTCGGTTAAGGTCATAGAGGTACACGGGGAACTGATATCGTCAACACGACTCTGATGCCTCAGACGCAGCTTGCTGCCATCTCCCCCTATTTCACATTGAAGGAATCCTCATGAAATTTCGCTGGACCTGGTGCCTCCCTCTAGTTGCCTCCATGACGCTGGCCGCCTGCGGCACGACTAGCGGTGGTGGCGTCAGCAAGCCTGGCCCCAACGGCCCTGCTGGCGATGCCTCATCTCTGACGGCTTACCACTGGAAGCTGCAACAAGCTTTCACTCCCGCTGGTGCCGAAGACCAGAGCTGGTTTCTGAGCGGCAACCAGGCGCCTATCGAGCTGGAATTTGCCGACCAGCGCGTCATGGTCAAAAACCTGTGCAATGTCATCTCTGCAGGCTATAGCGTTGAAGGCCAGCGCCTGAACGTGCAACGCAGCGTCAGCACACTGCGTGCCTGCAACGACAGCCAGCTCATGATGCTGGAGCAAAAAGTCGCCCGCATCCTGCCCACGAGCAAGCAGTGGAATGTGCAATTGGGTGGAAGCACGCAAGAGCAGCCCCGCCTGACTGTTCAGTTCATCGACGGCACACGCTGGCAGCTCAGCGGCAAGCCCACCCCCCAGACGCAGTACGGCAGCGCGCCCGAACGCATCTTTCTGGAAGTGGCACCCGAGCGCAAAGCCTGCAGCCATGGTGTGATTAAGGATTACCAATGCCTGCAAGTGCGTGAAATCCGCTATGGCGAAAACGGCGTCAAGACCTATACCGGCCCATGGGAAAATTTCTACAGCGAAATTGAAGGCTACAAGCACGAAGCAGGCGTGAGCAACGTGCTGCGCATCAACCGCTTCAAGCGTCAGAACGTGCCTGCCGATGCATCCAGCTATGCCTATGTGCTGGACATGGTGGTCTCTTCCTCCATTGCCGACAAGCGCAAATAAACCAGCGCAGCCTGCACAAAAAGCCGACCACAGCGTCGGCTTTTTTTGTTTTTGGCAGCCGTTGAAGAGTGCCAATGTTTCACACCCCCTGTCTCAAGCTTGATTGATGCCCACATGGAGAAATTCTCCTTTGATCAAAGCGACTTAGCTAGTGCTGCGCAATCGATATCAGAGGCATAAGTAGCTCTACGGGTTATACCCAGTCACTGTGGAGCGTCCTGTGGACAAGCCCCTCTGGAACGCCGTAAACCCGCACCAGCACTGGCGCAAAGGCCTGCGATCAAAAATTACGCAGTGACGCACCTTTGTCCTCATGTTTCACGGACAAAAAAAAGCCGACACCTTTCGGATGCCGGCAAGAGAGGAGAGACACTGACCTCACACACAAAAACCAGTTCAGACCTCGCCGCTGCCACAAGGCTTTAGCGAGAGCCGAAAAATTCAACGCAGACGGAAGCGGCCTTCCACAAACATGGAAGAGCGATGACCTGTTTCACACTGCTCATCGGCGTAGGACCAGAAGGCCTGAACCGTGCCCTTGGCGGAGTCGATGACCTGGCTGACGGTAAAGCCGGTTTTTTCGATCCAGTTGAGGAAGTGCAGGTGATCGCTGAGCTGCAGATAGCTGAGCTTTTCACAGCCTTTGGATACATGGCCCTGGGAGTCCACCACGCGCCAGCGCATCTGCCCCTTGGCGGTGTAGCGAACTTCGGCATGACTGTCCGGGAATTCAATGACTGCTTCGCGCCCCAGAAGCGTTCCGGCGTATTGCATCGAAAGCATGGACATGATGGGACTCCTTGAATGAAAACGTTATCAATCGCAACGCCAGTCTTTTTGCATATAGCTATGGTGAATCTCCGGCGTTTTTCCAGTTGTGGGAAAGACGCTCATGCCACCGTCGGAAAATATTTTTAACAAACTGCGGGATTTCACCCCCTCCGTTTTCTCATCATTTCGCGGCTTTCAGATCTGGTCATCACAAGGCTGACAGTGATCACTTCCTTGCCCATGACTTCTGCAAAGCACAGGGCAATCGCAGATACTCTGCTGTCTGATTTTTTACATTGCTCGGCAGGCGCATCAGCGCAGATCGGCACTGGCCGCCATTCCGGAATTCATCTTGCCAAGTCCCTCGCCTTCCCCTGAATCTGTGCCTAATGCACCCAGTGCTACACCACTACGCGACCCCGCTTTTCTGAGTTTTGTACTGGCGCGCATGCTGACCATGTTTGCGCAGCAGATGCAGGCCGTCGTAGTGGCCTGGCAGGTTTATGACATCACGCGCGAGCCGCTGTCGCTGGCCTATGTGGGGCTGGCGCAGTTCCTGCCCATGATGTGTTTGCTGATACCGGCTGGCGACCTCAGCGACCGCATGAGCCGCAAGCGCCTGCTGACCATCAGCTGGCTGCTGGCTTCGGTCTGCTCGTGCCTGCTATGGCTGCTGTCCCAGAGCGGCACGCAGGATGTGAACTGGATTTACGCGGTGCTGGTGCTGTTCGGCTGCAGCCGCGCCTTCAGCGGCCCGGCGCTGCAAAGCCTGCTGCCGCAAATCGTGGCCCGCGAGCAGCTGGCCAAGGCGCTGGCGACCAACAGCATGCTGATGCGCATTTCAGCCATCGCCGCACCGGTGTTGGGCGGCCTGCTTTATGCGCTGGGCGGCGGTGTATTGACCTATGCGGTCTGCGGTATCAGCCTGATTCTGGGTGCTGCTTTGCTGAGCCAGGTGCCCGTGCGCTTTGCCAACCTCAAAGCGCCCAGCGCTGATGACCAGAGCACCATGTGGCAGCGCTTTGCCGAAGGGCTGCACTTTATGCGCACAAGGCCCATCATTCTGGGCACCATCTCGCTGGACCTTTTTGCCGTACTGCTGGGCGGTGTGATTGCGCTGCTGCCCGTTTATGCGCATGAGGTGCTCAAGGTCGGCCCGCAAGGGCTGGGCCTGCTGCGTTCATCCATGGCCGC
The DNA here is from genome assembly GCF_002754475.1 of Comamonas sp. 26. NCBI lineage: Bacteria > Pseudomonadati > Pseudomonadota > Betaproteobacteria > Burkholderiales > Comamonadaceae > Comamonas > Comamonas sp. 26. The sequence goes on along the minus strand of NZ_PEFL01000001.1, from coordinate 1,162,906 downwards.
GGGCGAGGTGTGCATGGGTCTGTGGCTGGCTTCGCGCCCCATCAACCGCAGCGTGGGCAAGGTGATGTTTGCGGCCGTGGCCGTGTTCGGTCTGGCCAATCTGGTGTTTTCTCTTTCGCACTGGTTTGTGCTGTCCATGCTGGCGCTGGCCGTGGCCGGTGCGGCCGATATGGTCAGCGTCTATATCCGCGGCGCGCTGGTGCAGTTTTCCACGCCAGACCATATGCGTGGCCGCGTGAATGCGGTGAACATGCTGTTCATCGGCTCATCCAACGAGCTAGGCGAGTTCCGTGCGGGCAGCAGCGCATCGTGGTTTGGCGTGATGCCTGCCGCCATTCTGGGCAGCCTGTGCACGCTGGGCGTGGTGGGTGCGTGGATGACACTGTTCAAGCCCCTGCGGGATGTGGACAAGCTGGAAGATGCAGCGCGCGTGGGCACCGGCAAGGAATCCTGATTTGATAGCTGCTTGCACTTAATAGAAAAGCGCTGCAGCCATTTTTCATATAAAAAGCCTCGCAATATTTGCGAGGCTTTTTGACTGAAGGCGCTGAAGACTTACAGCAGCTCAGCGCGCAGCTCGGCAGCGCTCTTGGGCGACAGCATGCCAGGAGCCACGTCAAACACCGTCTTGCAACCATGCTGGCCGGCCTGGGCCATGCGGTGCACGGCACGGGCGTAGGCCACGAGCACGCTGGAGGTGAACTCGGGGTTGCTATCCAGCTGCAGGCGGTACTCGATGACCTGCTTGTTTTCGGCGCTGGTATTGCCGCTGCGAATCACAAAACCGCCATGGGGCATGGCAGCGTGGTCGCGGGCCAGTTCTTCGGCGCTGATGAAGTTGACCGTGGTGTCGTACTGGTCGAAGTAATGAGGCATTTCCACAATGGTCTTGCGCACGGCTTCGGCGTCCGCACCGTCTTTCAGCACCACATGGCATTCGCGCTTGTGCTTTTCACGGGTGCTCAGCTCGGGGCGCACGCCAGAGCGCACCTTGTTCACCGCATCTTCCACAGGGATGGTGTACTGCACGCCGCCAGCCACGCCGTCCACACGGCGGATCGCGTCGGAGTGGCCCTGGCTCAGGCCCTTGCCCCAGAAGGTGTAGGTGGCGCCATCGGGCAGCAGGGCTTCGCCCATCACGCGGTTGATGGAAAACATGCCGGGGTCCCAGCCGGCCGAGATCAGCGCGGTGCACTGACCGCCCTGAGCGGCCTTGTCCACATTGGCAAAGTGCTCGGGGATGCGGGCGTGGGTGTCAAAGCTGTCGATCAGGTTGAAGTGGGCTGCCAGCTCGGGGGCTTGCTTGGGCAGGTCATCCTTGGAGCCACCGCAGAGAATCAGCACATCGACCTGGCCCTTGTGGGACAGCAAAGCATCCATGGCGTGCACGGGTGTGCCGACATTCAGAGGCTGGAACTGCGAAGGGTCGCGACGTGTGTAAATCCCCGTCAGCTGCATGTCGGGGTTCTTGGCGACGGCGGCTTCCACGCCGCGCCCCAGATTGCCGTAGCCAACAATGCCAATGCGAATGGGGGATGTGGTCGATGCCATGACGAGCAATTCCTTCAAAGAGACAAAGAAGCAATTATTGCCGCCAGCGCACCAAATTGGGGCAACGACTGCCTTCATCTCAGTGAAGCCTGTGTGAACGCCCACGCCATAAATGCCAGATGCCATCGCCGATCAGCAAGCCCACGGCGGCAAAGATCAGGACATAAGTCAGCACCTGCTGCGGCGCAATGCTTTCGCCCAACAGCCATGCAACGACGACCAGCAGGGCTGGTTCAACATACGACAGTAGGCCGAACAGGCCCATGGGCAACCAGCGGCTGGCAATCATGTAAAGCGCCAGCGCCACGGCGCTGACCACGCCCAGCACCAGCAGCAAAGGCCACAGCGCCTGGTGATCTGCCACCAGCGGCCAGCTATTGGGTGCGCGCAGCGTAAAGACAATGGCTGCGGGCAGCAGCAAGGCCATATCGACCCAGTGCCCGGCCAGCGTATCGGTGTGCAGCCAGCGGCGTAGCGAAAAATAGACGGTGTAGCCCAGCGCGACAACCCAGGTCTCCCACGACATGCTGCCGGCCTGCCAGATTTCATGGCCCACACCCACGGCCGCCACCAGCGTAGCCAGCGTCTGGACTCGCGTCAGCCGCTCGGCAAACAGCAAACGCCCCGCCACCACCATCACCAGTGGCAGCAGAAAGTAGCCCAGCGACACAGGCAGCGCGCGCCCGTTCATGGGTGCCCACATAAAGAGCCAGAGCTGCACCCCCAGCAATGCCGCGCTCAGCAGCAGTTGCAAGGCAAACACAGGCTGCTTGAACGCCCGCGTCAGCAGCGCACGCACGGCAGCGGCCTCTTTGACCACGCAGAGCAATGCGGTGGTGAAGGGCAGCGTAACCAGCACGCGCCAGCCAAAGATCTGCTCACCATCCAGCGGGGCCAGAAAGGGCGAGAGGTAATACAGAGATGCGAACAGCGCGCACGACAGAACCGAGACGACAACGCCCTTGAAGATCACAGCAAAATACCAAGAAAAAAACGCTTCTAACGCTTATCAATAAAGCGCTAGAAGCTATGAATAAAGAAGCATGACAGCCCATGCAAAATGCCTGCGCCGACCCGCAGCCATTGTCCGCCAGTCCTGCTCTCACCCAAACCGTACGCGGCGCATGACTGCTGCAACTGGCAACACACAAAGCCCGCCAAGGCAAATTCTGCGGTGCTGGGTTAGAGTGCGGCTCGCCCTGTTTTCGCCCTCTGTGACCCGTTGATCTGCCATGACCGAAACCGCCCTGCCCGTCCATCCCCCGCTGCATATCCTTTGGCAGGACGAGCATATGGTCGTGGTCTACAAGCCCGCAGGCTGGCTGGTGCACCGCACAGGGCTGGATGCGCATGAAACCCGGTTTGTGATGCAGACGCTGCGCGACCAGCTGGGTCGCCATGTCTGGCCCGTGCACCGCCTCGACAAGGGCACTTGCGGCGTACTGGTGATGGCACTGCACAAAGAAGCTGCGCAGGCGCTGGCCGCCAGTTTTGCGGCGCACGCAACACGCAAGGAATATCTGGCCGTGGTGCGCGGCTGGCTACCCGCTGCGCTGGAAGTCGATCACGCCCTGAAACCCGACGACGCTCCCGAAGACGCTCCCGTGCAAGAAGCCCACACCGCGCTGCGCTGCCTGTCGCAGCTGTCATGGCCCGAGAGCTATGACGGCCGTCATGCAGAAACCCGCATCAGTCTGGTACAGGCCCTGCCCACTACGGGCCGCAGGCACCAGATTCGCCGCCACCTCAAACACGTGGCTCACCCTATCATTGGCGATGCCACCCATGGCAAAGGCCCGCTGAACCGCTGGTGGGCAGAACGACTGGGCCAGCAGCGGCTGTGGTTGCACGCCAAGGCGCTGGAGATTGCCCACCCCATGAGTGGCGAGCCGCTGCGCTTTGAAGCCGACTGGTCTGCACTTAGCCATGTCCCAGAAGCGCAGAACTGGCAAAAACTGCTGGCCTTGCCGGGCTGGCAAGCCATCGCCTGAAAATTGCATAAAAAAACAGCTTCCAGCGCTTATCCATAAAGCGCTGGAAGCTATGATTTTTTATGAATTAAAGCGCAGCCTTGGGCGTTTCGCGAATCCACTTGCCTTCTTCATCAAACTGCAGGCTAGGCGCAGCGACAAACTCGTACTCGGTTTCGAGATCGGCCCTGAGCCCGCCTTGCAGCAGCTCGACCAGACGCTCATTGGGCATCTTGAAGCCGCAGGCCTGTGCGTGGCCGCCGCCGCCAAAACTCTCGGCCAGCGGGATGCAGTTGAAGTCCGAGCGCGAACGCAGGCCCACCTTGGTGCCCTTGTGATTGGCATGCCACATCAGGGCAAAGCTGCCGCTCTTGCGTGCCAGCAGGTCACCCACCTGGCTGTGGAACATGCCGGGGCAGTTGACCATCAGGCCCTGCTTGCCGTTGAAGACCAGCACCTGAGCACCGTCTGCAATGTCGGCGCACAGCTTCTGAAACTTCTCGTCCATGGCACCGCCACGGGCCATGTAAACGGCTTCCTGCTCGGGCGTGAAGGCGGCAATTTCGGCCCAGCGCTCAAAGCTGCGCACCGGCTCCATGTCCAGCGCGGCGAGGAAGGCTGCGCTTTCGGCAAATTCCCACTTCCAGATATCGCGGTCTTCGATATAACGAATCAGGCCAGGCACAGGCTTGTCGGACTGGAAGAACTCCCAGCCCAGACGCGCGCCAGACTTGTTCATGTCAAAGTGCACCACACCGCAGCGGCACTGGTAGCCGCTGAGCTTTTCAGCCGCGCTCTTGTGGTGATCCAGCAACACGAGCTTGGCCACGCGGGACTCGATCTCGGCCATCAGCACGGGCTCAAAAGCGAAGTCCAGCACGTACACGGCGCGGCCTGTCAGATCGCCCAGATCATCGGCGGTCTGAATCTCACCATGATCGAGACCCCGGAACTCGGCCTGACCTTCATAGAACAACCAGGCAGCCAGCGCTGCACCAAAACCATCGGGGCAGCGGCGGCCATGATAAAGAATGAGTGGATTGGGATCATTGCGATCAGGGCGCACCAGCAACTGCTGGAAAAGGGGGAGTTTGGCGTTCATGGCGGTCATATCCGCCTATTTTCGCCGTTTGCCGTGCAGCGCGGCATTGCGCGGGCTTTGCCGAGGCCAACGCGGGCGCTTCTTAGAGCCAAAAATGGCATGCGTTTTTTAGTAAGTCACCGCTTGCTACTGGCTTGGCTAGCACACGCCTTGAATCCCCTGATGTCGGTATCTACCTAAGCCCCCAGCCTTCGCATACGCCTATGATGGGGGTCTTGCTATTGAAATGCTGCGGTCACCGGCAGGCCCGCCTCGCTCGCTTGCCATGACAGTTATAGCGCTGGGTGCTCCGCGGCCCCTGTATGCGATCTACACCCGATATCACTCCTCACCTCGGCACCCTGCTCAGCTTCCGTCGCGATCTGCACGCAAATCCTGAGCTCAAGTACGAAGAGCACCGCACAGGCGACAAGATCGCCGCATACCTCACCGCCCTGGGCCTGACGGCGCACCGGGGCCTGGGACAGACTGGCATCGTCGCCAGCATTTACGGTAAGGGCCGCAGCAAGGACAACCCCGGTCGCAGCATCGGCATCCGCGCCGACATGGACGCCCTGCCCGTCACGGAAATCAACACCTTTGGCCATATCAGCCAGAACAAGGGCCGCATGCATGCCTGCGGTCACGACGGTCACACCACCATGCTGCTGGGCGCCGCCACGACGCTGGCTCAGCACCCCGACTTTGACGGCACGGTACACCTGATTTTCCAGCCCGCAGAAGAAGGCGGAGCAGGCGCCAAGGCCATGATGGACGACGGCCTGTTCGAGAAATTCCCCTGCGAGGCCGTGTTTGCGCTGCACAACTGGCCTTCGCTTCCCGCAGGGCAGATGGCCGTGCGCGTGGGCCCCATCATGGCCTCCACGCTGCGCTTTCAGATCAAGGTCCACGGCAAGGGCGGCCACGCCGCCATGCCCCACACCACGCTGGACCCGATTCCCGTGGCCTGTGCCATCGTGACCCAGCTGCAGACTTTGGTGTCCCGCAGCACCGATCCGCTGGACTCGGCCGTGCTGACCATTGGCAAGATCACCAGCGGCACCGTGGAAAACATCATTCCCGATGACGCCATCATTGCCGGCACAGTGCGCACCCTGAAAAAGGAAACGCGCAAAATGTTTGTCGAAGGTCTCAAGCGCATCAGCAGCCATGTGGCCGCCGCCCATCTGTGCACGGCCGAGTTCACGCTGCGTCCCGGTGCGTACCCCAACACCACCAACCACGCCAGGGAAGCCAAGTTCATGGCCGCCGTGATGCGTGAAGTGGTCGGCAATGACAACGCGTTTGACGACGTGCTGCCTGCCATGACCTCCGAAGACTTCGGCTTCATGCTAGAAGCCGTGCCCGGTGCCTATGGCTGGATTGGCAATGCCAAAGGCGATCAGCCCGGCGTGAGCCTGCACAACCCGGCCTACGACTTCAACGATGACAACATCGGTCGCGGCTCCAAGTTCTGGGATTTGCTGGCACGCCGCTACTTTGAGCAGCCTGCCGCCTAAGGCATTTAGCCCACTACGCTATTCATAGCTTCTAGCCCGCATCCAGCAATGGATACGGGCTTTTTTGCGGGCTTTTCATGTCTTTTCAGCGGCATGTTGAACACCGCCTTGGTCAACGCCCAGCACCTGGGCCAGCCACTGCTGCTCTGGCAGCGGCTTGCCCAGCAGCATGCCCTGCAAAACAATGTCCGGGTTCCACTGGATGAGCTGCAGCGCCTGCTCAGACAACTCCACCCCTTCAGCCACAACCCGCAGTTGCAAGCGACGCGCCATCAGCAGCATGGCCTCAACCAAGGCAGCATCTTTCTCTGATCGGTGGCTACCGCTCACAAAGCTCTGGTCAATCTTGAGTTCATGAATCGGCAGACGCTGCAAGCTATACATGCTGGAGTAGCCTGTACCAAAGTCATCCAGAGAACTCTCTATGCCCATGCGAGTCAATGCCTCGATGCGAGTGCGTGCCTGGTCAAGATCACGTACCACCGCGCCTTCGGTAATTTCCAGCGTCAGCTGGTGCGGATTGGCACCCGTCTCTTGCAGCACCTGCTCCAGCGATGACATGAAGTCCTCATGCCCAAACTGAAAAGCGCTGACGTTGACCGACAGCCGCAGTCCGCGCCCTGCCAGTGCGGGCGTTGCCAGCAGCAGGCAAGCCTGGCGCAGAACCCAGTCACCCAGCCGCACAATCAGCTCAGACTCCTCGGCCACTGGAATGAACTCCGCCGGACTGACAAGCCCCCACTTCGGGTGCTGCCAGCGCACCAGTACCTCAGCCCCCACGCAGCGACCGCGTGCATCGGCCTGGGTCTGCAGATACATGCGCAACTCACCCTGCGGAATGCCGTTGTGCAAGTCTTTGGCGATGCGCACGCGGCGGCGCACATCCTGCGCCATGCGGGGCTCAAACAGCACCAAACTGCCCGGCCCTTTTTGCTTGGCCTCATGCAAAGCCACGCTGGCAAAACGCAGCGCGTCATTGCCACCGCGGCTGGCGGGCTCCAGTACTACCCCACCCATACAGCAGCTGACCAGCTCGGTTTCCACCCAGCTATTGAGGCTGAAGGGCTTTTGCAAGGCCTTCTTCAAGGTGTGCGCATATTGGCTCAGCTGCTCTTCCACACCCTCTGCATGCGGGTGCAAGCTAGCAAAAACAATAGCAAACTCCGCAGCCGCAATACGTGCTATCCAGGTATCGTCGGGCAAAACCTCCACCAGCCTAGCCCCCATCAGCTGCACCAGCTCATCACTGTGCTGCATGCCATGCACATCGTTGAACACCGAGAAGCGGTCCACGTCCAGCAACAGCAGGCCATGGCAGTCGCCCTGCTGGGTATGGATAAGCTCGCGCAGGTGCAAGGTCAGCGAATGGCGGTTGGGCAGACCGGTAAGCGAATCCAGATAGACCAGATCGTGAATGTGGCGCTCTGCCAGCACGCGCTCAGACAAGTCGCGCTTGAGTTCCACGTAGTTGACCACCTCGCCCTGCGGCGTGCGAATGGGCGCGACCAAAACGGATTCACGCAGCGCCTCGCCATTGCTGGCGCGATTGGTCATCTCTCCGCGCCAGACGCTGCCCGCCGCCAGTTGCTTCAGCGCGCGCTGGCGGTGGCTTTGATCCAGACCCATGGTCGAGACCAATTCGGTCGACTGGCCCAGCACCTGCTCGCGCACATAGCCCGAACGGGCCAGAAACGCCTCGTTGACATAGACCACCTTCAGTTCGGTGTCGGTGATGACAATGCTCTCGGGGTTCTGCTCCACCGCACGGTAGAACTTGCGCAACTCGTTCTGGCTGGCCTCCAGGGTCGCCAGCATCGCCTGGCCTTTTTGCACCCTGCGCCCCAGGCTGATGCGCGCCTGCAGACTGATCATCAACACCAGCGCCATCATGCCCGGCACATGAACCAGGCTCAGAAGAGCGGCCGTAGTCTGCATGGCGGGCGACAGACTGAGCACCGGAAAAGACCACCAGAAAACGCCCAACACCGCCACCGATGCCACCAGCATCAACAAGGCAGGGCGCAAGCCCTGCACCCAGACCGTGACCATCAGCCAGGCCGGAAAGGCAATCACCGCCGGACTGTAAAAACCGCCCGCACGCCAGACCAGCAGCAGGGTCAGCAGCCAGTTGCCCCAGACAAAACAGCGCACCACCCAGTCCCACTGCTTGGCACGCGCCAGTCCCATGCAGCCCAGTGACAGCAGCATGATGCCAACCGTAGCGGCCAGTCCCAGCTCGTCCATGGACGGCCCCAGCAGCCACACCAGCGTCATCAACGCCCCGACACCCAGCATCAACAAGCAGCCCAGCCACACCATGCGCCGCATGGGTAACCGGTATCTGGCCTCGACAAAATGACGCTGCATGCAAACCCTTTGGCTGTCGGATCAATTGATGAATGCTAAGGGCTGTTGCCCATTAGTTCAATCCGCCAATCAGGCTTTGCACTCTCAAGCCCTGGTTTCAGGGCCAGATCTCAGGCGCGTGGCTTGCCGGGCTTGAGGCCCTTGCTCGCCTTGGGCGCTGCGGGCTTGTCGCCTGCCGCTTCGCGTGGCTGGCGACGCGCGCTTTTACGCGCCTGGGCCAGCGCATCCTTCTTGGCCTGACGCTCGGCATCCTTGAGCTGGCCCGCAGCCAGCCAGACTTCAAACTCGGCAGGCGTTTCCAGCGTGATGCGGCCAATGGTCACATCACGGAAATCGGTCAGTACCAGCTCGGCCGCTTTTTGCAGGTTCACACGGCCACCGCTCATCACAGCGCCGCGCTTTTTGCCAATCAGGGTCAGCAGCTCATCGTCGTGCAGCGCTGCAATCTCCTCGTCATCCAGGCCCAGCTTGTAGCGGGCGGCCAGCATACCGGCGTAGTTTTTCTGGAGATACAGCAGCAGCTCCAGCACCACCAGCTCTTCATCGTAGGCATTGCGGCCCACGGCACCACTGGCCGCCAGGTTGAAACCGCTTTTCTCGACGATGATGCGCGGCCACAGCATGCCTGGCGTATCCCACAGATAAAAGTCATCGGCCAGCACAATGCGCTGCTCCAGCTTGGTCACGCCAGCCTCGTTGCCGGTCTTGGCCTGGGTCTTGCCGCTCATGGAGTTGATCAGCGTGGACTTGCCCACGTTGGGCACGCCGCAAATCAGCACGCGCATGGGCTTGGCCAGGCCGCCGCGTGTGGGTGCCAGCAGCTTGCACTGCTCGATCAGGCGCTTGGTGGGTGCCAACTCAGAGGCATCAAGCCCGATGGCACGCGTTTCGCTCTGAGCGTTGTACCAGTCAATCCAGGCCTTGGTCTGGGTGGCATCGGCCATATCCTGCTTGTTCAGGATCTTCAGGCGAGGTTTGTGGCCTGTCATTTCCTGCAGCAAAGGGTTGGCGCTGGAGCCCGGCAGGCGCGCATCCAGAACCTCGATGACCACATCAATATCCTTGACGCGCTCCGTGATGGCCTGACGCGTCAAATGCATGTGACCGGGGAACCATTGGATGGCCATAAGCGGAGATCTTTCTTTATGGTGGGCGTAAGGAACAACAGTCAGCGCGCCGCGGCTGCGGTTCGCCTGATTTGCGCAAACACCCTTTTATGTCAGTGAATTCAGGCGCGCAAGGATAATCTCCTCCTGCTTTTCTGACCTGCCAGCTCGTTTATGCCCCTGCCCTCCGCCCCCCAAAAATCCAAAGCCCGCAACGAAATTCTGATCAAGGGTCTGACGATTGCATTGATCGGCATCATTATTTTGCTGGCCCCCGTATTCAAGCCTGAAAGCGGCATTGCCCAGTTGTTTGCCCAGTCGCATATCGTCGGCTGGTTTGCGTTGGTGCTGGGCCTGGCCTTTATCGGCCAGCATCTGTGGGTGCGCTTCAAAAAGTGAGCACCGAGGCTTTGCTTCAACCTCTGACCCAGGCCCGCAGCCAGATTGCGCTCTGGCAAGGCCGGGCAACTCAAGCGTCAGTCACACTGCGCAACCCGCCGCCCGAGCCTACGAGCTGCTGCGGGCGCGGCTGCAACGGCTGCGTGTGGGAGGGTTATTACGGCGCTTTAGACTTCTGGCTGGAAGATGCGGCCGAGGCTCTGGCGGCCGTCTGAGCCCCCATCCAATCAAGCCATTTCAGGCTGTAGCGCAAGCAGGGCATGCGCCTGACCATCATTGTCCATAGCACCTAAAACATATTCCAGATGCGCCAGATCGTCGATGCGAAAACGCCCGGCTCCTGCCTCCAGCCTTTGTGCCTGATGGAATAGCTCGCGTGCAGCGGCGCTGGACTCGGCAACCAGGCCAGCGTTCTGACTGGTCATGTGATCGAGCGCCTGCACGGCATCGCTGATCTGGGCGATGCCCTGATTCTGGGCCTGTGCAGCCTCGGTGATCGACGCAATCAAGCCACTGACGGTACGCACATCGCGCACGATATGCTCCATGCGCTGGCCGGCCTGCAGCGCCAGCGACTGGCCAGACTTCATTTGCTTGGTGGAGTTCTCCATGAGCTGGCGGATCTGCTTGGCCGCCTCGCTGCTGCGCTGGGCCAGCTCCCGTACCTCGGCTGCCACCACGGCAAAGCCACGACCTTGCGATCCGGCGCGTGCGGCCTCGACGGCAGCATTAAGCGCCAGGATATTCGTCTGAAACGCGATACCGTCGATCACGCCCACAATCGCCGCCACCTGCTGGCTGCTTTGCGCCATGTGCTCCATATTGCGTACAACTTCCTGCACCACACTGCCGCCGCTGGCTGCGGCCTCGGCGGCGCTGCGTGCGCTCTGATCGGCATGCCGGGCGCTGTCGGCTGCATGCGTGACCAGGGTGACCATGTTCTCAATACTGCTGACCGTGGCCTTGAGCTGCACCGCCGCATGGGCGGTACGGTCCGACAGATCGCTGTTATCCTGCGCCATCTGGCTGGATGCTGCCGCTACGGCTTCCACCCCGCCCTGCACCTCGCCCACCAGTCCGCGCAGCTGCTGGGTCATCTGCGCCAAGGCCTGCATGAGCTGGCCCAGTTCATCCCTGCGCACACTTTGCGGTGCATAGCTCAAATCTCCCGCGGCAATGGTCTGCGCCAGCTGCACGGCCTCGCCCAAGGGCGTGGTGATGGAGCGAATCGTCGCCAGCGACAGCAGCGCGCCCAGCAATCCCACGCACAGACCCACGCCTGCAGCCATGCGCTTGGCAATGGCACTTTGCTCACGCCCCTGCTGCTCTGCGCTCAGGCGTTGCTGCTGCTGGGCAGCAATGAAGGCATCTTGTGCCTGCACATAGCGCTTAGCCGCGGGTATCAGTTGCTCATCCACCAGTTTCTGCGCTTCCCAGGCCTTGCCCAGGTCGCGTGCCTGATAGGCCTGTTTATAAATTTCCAGCACGGCCTTGCGCTCCTGCTCCACCGTGGCGAGCCCGTCACGGTCCAGCGCGGTCTGGGCATCGGCCTGTACCTGCTGCTGCAAGCCGCTGGCCTGCTCCATCAGTCCGCGCGCCTTTTGCGATAGCTGGGCAATCAAATGCTCTTCCGAGGAGAGCACGCTGGCCAGGGCCGCCTCTACGCTTTGCAGCGTCAGGGCCTGCCAGCGCAGGGCCAGGTTGATGCGCTTGTCCGTAGCCTGCACAGCGGCGCTGACGCGCTGCTCAACATTCTGCAAATAGCCAAACAGCCCGCCTGCCACCAGCACGCTGCACAACAGCAAGCCTACAAACAAGGCCCACATCTTGTGCGCCACGGAAAGATTCTGGAAATTTTTCAAAGACATGCCATATCGCTCATCAAACGCGGGAGCCTGTCGCTACCCGTCAATGGTTACGATATGAAACACAGATGACATCGCGATGACACGGCTTCACCATCCATCAAGAAAAAGCGCCTGCAGCCCAGAGACTGCAAGCGCTTTTTGCTATCAATTGAATGGATTAACGCAGGCTGGCCGGGTCCATATAGCGCTGGCGCCATTCTTCAAAAGTCAGCGTGTCGGCAGCTTCAATGCGCTGCTGCGCGGCCACAGACTCTGCGCTCATCTGCTCAAAACGTGCCTGCTGCTCAGCCGTCCAGGGCATGGCCAGCAAGGTATCGCGCGCCTTGGCGGACTGAGTGGTCATGAACTCGATAAAGCGGCTGTCGTAGCCATCCGCCAGCTCTTGCAGCACATGGGCCGAAGGCGTGGTCTGCGCGTTCTGCACACGGGCCAGCGCCTGCTCCAGCGCAGCCGTGTAATCACCGCTGTTGTGGGCGGCATCCAGCGCCTGTGCATAGGGGCGGCATTGCTGCAGCACTTCAAGTGCCCAGTCGGTCAGCAGCACCTGCTGGCCATTGCGCTCCAGCGTCAGGCCGGGCTCGCGGCCTTGCTCGGCGGCCAGGTGCTGGTTGTGCTTTAGAGCATCAATCTCCTGCGGCGTGTCGTCCGGGCTGTCTGTGTGCAGGCAGTGCAGCAAGAAGACGTCGATCATGCGCATGGTGGCCGGGGCAATGCCCACGGTTTCATACGGGTCGATGTCCATCAGCCGCACTTCCACATACTCCACGCCGCGCTCGCGCAGGGCGTGCAGCGGGCGCTCGCCGCTTTTTACGGTGCGCTTGGGGCGAATGGTGCCGTAGAACTCGTTTTCAATCTGCAGCAGGCCGGTGCCCAGCTGGTTGTAGTCGCCACCGGGGTTGCGCACGCCCAGTTGCTCATAAGCAGCGTAGGGGCGGGTCAGCGCTTCGTGCAGCGAATCGGCATAGCCATCCAGCCCGTTGTAGCTGACGCAGATGGTGGACTGGGCGTCGCTCTGATAACCCAGTCGTCCCATGCGCAGCGATGTAGCGTAGGGCAGATACAGCGCGTCCTTGCCATCACCGAGCGGCTGCAGGCGGTGCTCGCGCCCTTCCACAAAGCTGGGGCACAGCGCGGGCGATGCACCGTACAGGTACAGCAGCACAAAGGCATTGCGGCGGAAGTTGCGAATCAGCGCAAAGTACTGATCGCTAGTCACACCGGGCAGCGACCAGTTGTAGTGAATGCCCGAAATGGTCTGCATGCGGCGGCCATAGCGGTGGCCCAGACCCATTCGGTACACGCTCTTGGAGCGGCCCGAGTGCGAGCTGCCATAGCGACCCAAGGGAATGGTTTCATCCGTGGGCAAGCGGCAGGGCATGCTGGAGTTCCACATCAGCTCGCCGCTCTCGCTCAAATTGCGCAGCACAAACTGGTGGACTTCGGTCAGCTCATCCAGACACTCCTGCACGCCCAGACGCGCGCCGGTAATGAGTTCAAGCTGCGACTCGCTGTAATCGGTGGTGATGTGGGGGTGCGTGAGGGCCGAACCCAGCTCGGCCGGGTGCGGCGTCAGGGCCAGCGAGCCTGTACCTAGCGCCCGCAATCCCTCTTTCTCGATACCGCGACGAATGCCCAGCAGCCGCTCGGCTGAAGGCATGTCCACGGTGGCCTGCGATGTCTTCATTCTTGTTTACCTTATTGGTGAAGACGCTGACGACAAACTTCGTCTGCCCAATCGCGCCCAGTCGGCGAATGATAGAGAAACCGGACCAAACGCGATGGCAGCTGGCCGCTTAACCACGTTTTTCGGCCTGTTGAAGGCGCATAAAGCATGCGCACGAGCCAGTAAATTGTCAGTTTAATCAGCACCAAAATGAAAGCACTCGCTCACTCTCAGACAGAAAAAGCCCTCGCGAGAGGGCTTTTTTCAGCTGTGCTAATCGACAATCCACGCACTTCTTACGCAGCCAACGCACGAGCACAGCGGCACAAACCGGCTCAATGACCATGCGCCTTCATGGCCTTGCCCACTTCAACTTGCCCCTGCACAGCGCCACTGCCCGGCACTTGCTGGCCTTCGCTGGCTGTGACTTCGGCCAGACGCGCAGCCAGCTCCTCGGGTACCTGATCGCCCATGCCCAGGTAGACGCCCTCGGTCATGGTGATGTGCGCAGCCTCAAACCCACCCGCACCGGCACAAAGAATGGTGCGCGTGGGCGCAGTTTCATGGGCCAGCACCAGCATGGCGGGCACCACGGCTTCGGGCTTCAGGGCTTCAAGCACGGGCTCTGGCAGCAGGCCCGCCGTCATGCGCGTGGCCGCCGTGGGGGCCAATGCATTGACGCGAATATTGTTCTTGGCACCTTCAATAGCCAACGTCTGCATCAAGCCCACCTGCGCCAGCTTGGCCGCACCGTAGTTGGCCTGACCGAAATTTCCATAGAGGCCTGTCGATGAGGTCGTCATCACGATGCGGCCATAGTTCTGCTCTTGCATATAGGACCACACGGCCTTGCAGCAGTTGGCAGCGCCCATCAGGTGCACATCGACAACGAGGCGGAAGTCCGCCATGTCCATCTTGGCAAAGCTCTTGTCGCGAAGAATGCCGGCGTTGTTGACCAGAATGTCGATGCGGCCCCAGGCCGTGATAGCCTGCTTGACCATGGCCTGCACGGCGTCAAAGTCCGTCACCGATGCCGCATTGGCAATCGCCTCGCCGCCCGCGGCGCGAATTTCATCGACCACTTTTTGCGCTGCAGTGGCCGAGCCACCCGAGCCATCGACTGCACCACCCAGATCGTTGACCAGCACTTTGGCACCGCGCCGGGCCAGCGCCAGCGCATGCAAACGACCCAGACCACCACCCGCACCCGTCACGATAGCTACACGACCTTGAAAATCCATTGCCATGATGTCCTGCTCCTTGATCAAACCATTGCTTTTAGAGCTTCAATGTACGCGGGCATGTTGCAGCGCAACGTAGCCTTTGCGACTGCTTGCGGGTAAGTCAGGAGACTGCTATTCATTTCAGAGCTTCTTGCACCTGCATTACCTGCACTTCAGATAGAAAACTCATTGGAAACCATCAAAATCAAGCGCAAGCAGCTTTGAAATAAATAGCAAAAAAGCGCTCACTCACTCCCGCTATTCCGGGTAATTAAAGTCGTAAACGCGGGCCTAGCATCCATGCGGCTTGCGAGACCGCTAGCTTCATCGCATCCGCAGCTAATGTCGTAAACCCTCGCGCAGTCGTCAATGGAGCGCAGGCTTAAGGCTCTGCTCGCTTGAGACCAAAAAGCAGGTCAATACACTTCATGTGCGCCACAATGATTACTGTTGCCACAATTTGAGCTCCTAACATACATCTAGTTCTTCAAGGCGTAACTCACATTTTCAACACCTTGTGCCGGAATTCTTCTGCAAGCTCTTTGTTTCGGCCATACCCTTCCATCAAGTCAAGGTATTGAATAAAGCGGCTTGAGAGGTGTAAGTCTGCTCTATCTTGGCATTCATCACGAAACATAAGAGAGCCCCCTACACTCTCCACCATCACGATGTTGGCACCCATGTCAGCTGGTTTGAAATTCATTTCTTTGCTCCATAACAGACCGCATCCTAGGGCCCGTCATCAAATTAGCCAGATGACGGCAGCAGCCAGATGAATTCCACCTAAAAACGCTGCAGCCGTCTTGTCATACCTCGTTGCAATGCATCGGTACTGCTTTAACCGTGCAAAGAAGTTCTCGATCAGATGGCATTCTTTGTAAACGTGCCTGTCATGCACTCGGCTCTCTTTGCGACCCAGGCGGCTTGGAATGACTACCTGCTTGCCTTTCGCTAGCAGGGGCTCAATCACGTGCTCTTGGGCGTCGTAAGCTTTATCTGCGACCACAGCACCAGCTTGGATACTGGCCAGAAGCACATCTGTACCCTCCAGGTCCGAGGCTTGCCCTGGCGTTAAATAAAAGCCAGTTGGGTTGCCCAGCGCATCAACCGTAGCGTGAATCTTGGTGCTCAAGCCTCCTCGGCTGCGTCCGATGGCATGCTTTTGAATCCCCATTTTGCGCCAGCGCTGTGCTGATGAGCGCGCATGATGGTTGCATCGATCATGGCGTATTCGTTGTCGGCTTGGGCGCTGAGCGTTTCAAACACAGGCTGCCAAACACCAGAACGGCTCCAGCGCATATGCCGCGTATGAATGACGCGGAAATCACCAAAGCGCTCAGGCAGGTCTCGCTAGGCGATGCCTGCGCGATAGCGGTAAAGCACCGCGTCTACGAAGAGGCGGTTGTTTTTTTCTGTGAGCACCGACGTGTCTTGCTCTCCCGGGCAGAAGGTTTTTTATGAAATCCCATTGGGTATCTGTCAGGGCATATCTACGAGTCACACTATCAATAACTCAGCAGCTATCAGATTCGATGACACGCCCTAGCAGAATAGGAATGCAATGCTCAGTCTGACGGGGGCTGATCTTGGCTTATTTCAGCGACGCCATGCGACCTATAGCCGTTGTTCACGCATTCGAGAAAGAAAGTGCTGACGATCAACGGACTACGCGTCACTATGAGCCACTAGCTGCACCCAACAGGACGCCAAAAATGATTAAGAGTCCGCCGAAGGATCGGTCAATCCAGTGGCGCACGCCGAGCAAACGCTCACGCATGGTCCCTTCCGAGAAGCAGAGCGCTAGCAACGAAAACCATGCCATGTGTGCCATAGCAATGAAAAGCCCATAGCCAACTTGCACGCTCACAGGTGTACCTGGGCGCACCACCTGTATGAAGAGACTCACGATAAACACCGTGGTCTTGGGGTTCATTGCGTTGGTCAGAAATCCGATGCGCAGGGCCGCAAGGTCTGACATCGGTGCCATTCTCGTATCGTTCAAGTCGCCTACGGACTTGGATCTGAGCATCTTCACGCCAAGATAGATCAGATAGGCTGCCCCCAGCCATTTGATGGCATTAAACAACCACAGAGACTGCTGGATCAGAAGACCCACACACAGCAACGTGTAGGTGACATGGAGCAGTACACCCAGCCCGATTCCCAGGGCCGTCAGTACACCGGCACGCCGGGAAAGCAGCAGGCTATTGCGGGTAACCATCGCAAAGTCAGGTCCAGGACTTGCTACGGCGAGCAAAGTTATTGTGATAACAGCTATCAGTTCAGTCATTCAGAATAAATTCGTAGGAATAAAGATATAACCAATCCTATTGACCTTCGAGATAGATGAATAACGATGTTTTCTGACACAGTTAGTGAGTCTGGCTCACCATTAGATGATTCGCGATTGCCTTCTCTCCTCGCACTGCGCTGCTTTGAAGCCGCAGCACGGCTAGAGCATTTCAGTCGTGCTGCTGATGAATTGCATCTGACACATGGGGCTGTCAGCCGAGCCGTGCGTCTGCTTGAAGATGAATTAGGTGTTGCTCTTTTTGAACGGCGCAGTCGGCGGGTTCATCTAACGAGCGCGGGGCGTACTCTCGCTCAAGCTGTCACTGGTGGTTTTAACCTCATGCGAAACGCTGTCAGCGAGTTGCGCACGAGCGCACAACGAGAGCGACGCTGGGTCCTTTCTTGCGAGCCCACGCTACTTATGCGCTGGCTCATTCCACGGTGGCCGGACTTCCAAGCACGCCATCCAGAAATCGATGTCCATCTCGTTGCTGGAGGCGGGCCATTTTCGTTCGCCAACGGTATCGACCTCGCCATCCGTCGGGACGATTTCGTGTGGCCTTCAAACTATCACGCTCAAGCACTTTTTGCTGAAAGAGTCGGGCCGGTCTGCCGCCCCGAAAAAGTGACAACGTGGTGTACCGCAAAGGGGAGCAATGCAACGCTCGGCCCGAACGCACATTTACTGCACACGCGCACTCGGCCGGATGCATGGAAAAACTGGGCAGCTGTCACGAATAGAACCTTGGCCGTTGAAACAGGACAGAGCTTCGAGCACTTTTACTTTAGCCTTCAAGCGGCGGTCGCGGGCCTTGGTGTCGCTATCGGCTCTTGGCACATGGTTCGGGACGATCTCGACAATGGCTTGCTGGCTGCTCCATGGGGCTTTGTAGAAGACGGTTCACACTACTGCCTCTTTTCGCCGAATTCTTTATGTGACCACAGTCCCCAGGCATCATTGCTTGAATGGCTCAAGGAAATGGCGAAAAAACACCCATCTGAAATGCCAGGGCAGGTAACCAGGTAAATATGACGGTTCTTGGCCGTTTGCGGCTGTCACTATTCGAGCCAATCTAAACCTATGCCGTTGCATTGAGGCACTGGGTCTATGTGGGTAATTGCCTGGGCGAGAGCTCTGTTCGCCCAAGGACTTGTTCAACGAAACTCGAAGTGCTCCCTGTGCAGTTGCCAGGAATCCACTGGCAACGATTGCTTGAGCGCTTGCTCCAATTGCTTGCCCATTGCAGCGGGACCACAGAACCACACCCGCAGTGGTTTGTCGGCTTGATAACGTTGGAGCACCTCTTCGGGACTCCAGCGACGGCCATCAGCAAAAACATCCAGGTGCACATTGGGATTCAGCGATGCAGCCCTTTTCAGAGCTTGAGCTAGAGGATCGTCCGCATGCTGGCATGCGTACTGCAGCCAAGCCTGAGGAGCAAGGCCTTCATTGTGAAACTCTCCCAGCCAAGATAGAAAAGGGGTAGCGCCGACGCCGGCTCCAATCCAGACATTCACGGAGTCATCATCGTGACCAGAAGGCACGAAGCGACCGTAAGGGCCGTCCAGCTCCACAACCATGCCGGGATGTAGACGTGCGGGCAAACGGCGTGTCCAATCGCCCAGTTGCTTGATGTGAAAGCGCACAACGTGATTTTCCTGGTTCGCATCGGATAGTGTGAACGGGTGAGCCTCCTGCTCCCCCGCCAAGCGTAAAAAGGCGAATTGCCCCGCAGCATGGCCCGGCCAGGAATCATCCATGCGGCATTGCACTTCCAGTACATCGCCGAGCTGCGTGAGCGATAGCACGGTTCCCGCATGCGGATAACGTGGCCGCAGGTCACGCTTCAGTTGAATCAATGCAGCCGCGATGCCGAGAATCATTGTCAACGCCAGCAACCAGCCGCCTACACCACTCCAATAGCCAGGAGGAGTCAGCACCATGCCATGGAACACGAGTATCAGATATGCCAGAGGCATGAATCGATGCAGCCAATACCAGCGTTTGTAGGGCACTGCCCGGCGCGCAAGCGTGATGATCAGCATCAGGATCAGTGCATAGAAGGTCCACTCGCCCAAGATTTTGGCGTAAGGCTTAAGGACACTGACCCACTCGGGCACGGGCACTTTGGCCAACCGGCCTGCGCTGCCAATTGCCGTTGCGATGAGAGGCTTTGCCTGCTTGGCCAGCCAATGCGCCAAGCTCAAAGCAATGGCAATGATGCCCAGCCACTTGTGCAGTCGGTAGGCTTTATCCATGCCACCCAAAGGCGTCTCCACCCAGCGAGGGCGCAAGGCCAAAACCATGATGGCCGTCATGGCCCCCAAAGCCAGGATACCAGTGAGCAGCATGCCTTCCTGCCGCATCACCCACAGCAGATCGCCAGGTGGCGACGGTGACAGCCAAAAAGCCTCCACTGCCCAGATCAAAAAGAACGAAGCTAAGACAAGAAGAATGGAACGGCGCAAGACAACACTCCAGTTTGCTCGATTGCCGACAAAACCAGAGTGCGGAAACAGATACAGGCAGTAGCGCTGGATCGTTCACCGCAGACAGCTTCAACACATTCGAGCCTGTTCAAGACTGATCGAAACAAGGCTAACATGTCACTCGCTAGACGCTATCAATGCCTAGCCAATTCGCACAGAAATACTGCCGTTTGTCTGGACAACGATAAGGACCGCTTCTGGCCGGAAGTGCTAGTTCGGCCCGGCAGCGCTTTGCAGTCGTTGAAGGCGGCCACCCGACCGCAGCTTCCGGGGCGGCCGTCAGAGTAACTTCAAATCTCCGTCTGTTCAGAAATCTCAAGGGCATCGTCGACCTCGATGCCCAGGTACCCCACTGTCGACTCCAGCTCGGAGTGCCCGAGCAGCAGTTGCACAGCGCGCAGGTTCTTGGTCCGGCGATAGATCAGTGCCGCCTTCGTCCTGCGTATGGAGTGCGTCCCATATTCCATGCGGTCCAAGCCTAGCTCACAGACCCAGTGACCAAGGATCCGGGCGTACTGCCGCGTCCCAGATGCTGCGAATCGTGTAAGCGGCTTGGAAACAGGAAATCCTCTGGCTTCAACCCAGCTTGCTTGATCCAGACTTGCAAGGCGTCACGGGCAGCCTGCGTGATCTCAAACTGCACCGGACGCTGAGTCTTGTGCTGCATGACGATTGCGCGCGATGCGATCTGGTCCCCATGGCATACGTCCCGGACCTTGAGGGCTACGAGGTCACATCCTCGCAACTTGCTATCGATACCCAAATTGAAGAGGGCAAGTTCGCGCACGCGGCCTTCCATTTGAAGCCTCACACGCAGCGACCAGATGTCCTTGAGCTTGAACGGCACCTTCTGCCCGACGATCCTGCCCTTGTTCCAAGGATCACGATGAGCGGTATTACCTGTGGTTCCAATGATGGTCTCCCATCGAGTTGAGGGAGACACAGAATGCGCTCTTAAGCGGAGCGCCACCAACTCACCTGAGCCATCAGCGACAGGAAGCTGCCACAGTCTTCTCACGGTCAGCTTCCTGGTAGCGCTACCAATTCACCCTCCCGGCCAGAAGCAGTCTTAAAGGCATTCCGTCAGGTGACTGCTTCAGGATGGTCTGAGTCGTTCCCGACTCCGGCGTCCCTTTAAGTCGTTGTCAAATTTCGTGATTACTCTGAAACTTGCCCCGCACTGGCTTGTACCAAGAGAAATCATGTCTTCTTCTGAAGGCAATAAGCCGGCAGGGTAAGCGCCCAAGAGATCGAGAAACCGCGATCGGCACCCCTGGCCCTATGCCTCAAGCCGTTGCATTCATCAATGTGTTGATGCCGCTACGCAGTGACTCACTTGCGCACAAAGGCCACCACGGTCGACAGTATCGGGGCTATCCAGTCCAGGGGCCGAGCCAGGGCGGCAACGGTCGTCACGTGGCCAATGTTGTCAAAAAGCCGCATATCCACCTCGTTACCCCAAGCCCGTAACCGGTTCGCCAGACCGACGGTGTTGCGTTGCGCATCCACCACTGTGTCGTTGCGTGCGGCCAGCAGCAAGGTGCGGGGGGCTTTGGCGTTGGCGTAGAAGATGGGCTGGGAATTCGCCGGGGTTTGCGGCCAGCCAAAAGCAACCCGTACCTCAGGGTCGCCAATCGGCAAAAAGTCGTACGGCCCGGCCAGACCAATCCAGCCCGCAAGGCGACTGGGTGTTAAGCCTAAAGGCGCCAGCCAACGCGGGTCCAATGCCAGCATGGCGGCGTTGTAAGCCCCGGCGGAATGGCCCATCACCATCACCCGCGCAGGGTCGCCGCCCAGGCTGGCTGCATGCGACAAGGTCCACTGCAGGGCCAAGGCGCAATCGCCCAGAAAGCCGTCGTAGTGCACGTGGGGGCTCAGCCGGTAGTCGGCCACCACAGCGATGATGCCGTTGGCTGCCAGGGCTTCGCCCACGAAACGATACTCGGCCCGCTCGCCGCGCGTCCAGTTGCCGCCGTAAAAAAATAGCACCACTGGTGCATTGCCAAGCGCCGTGCCGGTGTCGGGCTGGTACACATCCAGCAGATGCCGCGGATCGTCCCCGTAGGGCACCCCCGTAGGGCCGTGGTAGGTGTCATGGGCCACTAGATGGTCCAACAGCTGGGCACCAGAACAGCCGGACACCAGGGCTGTGATGGCGGAACCGATGCCCATGAGGCCTAGGCGGCGGTTCATAGGGGTGGAAAGTTTAGAAAAAAATGGCATGTACTCTATACGCCACTAAACGCCTTTTGGATTCATATGCGTACTTCAACCTGGCGCTACTGCAAAAACCGAAACATTGAACGGCCGGCTCTACATACCGCCACCGACAACTCTTGGCTAGATGCGGAAGTCCACGGCAGACGCTTCAGTGACTGCCATCGCTGCGAAACCGCCGCTTAACAGCACGTTAGATCTCAAGTTTTCCCCTGCAATGTCTAACTTCCATCTTTATCAAATGCACCAACAAAAAAACGCTCCTTCGGAGCGCTTTTTTGTAGCATTGAAGCCATTACGGGCCAATACTTTGCATAGATTTCATCGACCAAAATCACCCAAATTGCTTGAGCAGTTTTTACGACTTTAATTACCCAGAACACTTTCACCTACCTTGTCCCCATTTTTCAGCAACAAGCCTGTGGAAAAGCCTGAATAGCTTTGGCAACAAAGGCTCAAGCCATTGATCTGGCTGGTCTTTTTTGAATCGCCTATTTTTTAATCAATTTTTTCTACCAAAGCGCTACTTATCCCGTCCGGCGCTGAACATCCTTGTGAACAACTGAACCTTCCACAGGGATAAGTCACACAAGTCATTGATTTCAAACAACTCGCAAGCGCCCGATTAAAAAACAGGCAATCCATCATCACCCCACGGCCTTGGCAAACCAGCTACAAACACGGGTTTGCATAGCCCGATTCCCCAGCCCATGTCCAACGACTCTGCTTTCGCCCCACCTTTTTTTATCGCCAAGTGCGAGCCCAGCGGCCAGCAGGTCGATGCATGGGCTGACCAGTCCCTGCTGGACTCTCTGGAAGGCGGCGGCGTGGACTGGCCCAGCTCCTGCCGCAACGGCACTTGCCGCACCTGTCTGGGCCAGATGGTGTCGGGCAGCGTGCGCTATGACATTGAATGGCCGGGCCTGACGCCCGAAGAAAAGGCCGAGGGCTATGTGCTGCCCTGCTGCGCTTTTCCTGAAAGCGATGTGGTGCTGAAAGACGCCCCCTGAGCGGCTTTGCCGCTTCCCCTAAATTGGGAGGGCATCTTCGCGGCGGGACAGCCCTTGCTGGATCCCACTGATTTGAAGTCCGCCCCGTTTTTGCACAGGATCATGGTTTCAGAGGTCACTGCCGCGGCGAAAGCTCGCACTGCAATAGAATGGGGGTTTTCCGCAAGGCCTTGCCCTGCAGAAAGCGGCTTACCCGCTTCACACGTTCTTTGGAAGTCCTGCCATCGCCCTTTTCGCGGCGCTGGCAATGCCTCACTGGTGCGTGTCGTGCGCCAGCCCTGACTGCTTGCATCGCATCAAGATCACGTCCAAGAAGGCATTCCATGAACAGCTCCCTCCAACCCGTGCCCATCTCGCCCGTCGAAGACATCGTGGCGGAAATGCGCGCTGGCCGTATGGTCGTTCTCGTTGATGAGGAAGATCGTGAAAACGAAGGCGATCTGGTACTAGCATCCGACCATGTCACGCCTGAAGCCATCAACTTCATGGCCCGTTTTGGCCGTGGCCTGATCTGCTTGACGCTGACCCGCGAGCGCTGCGAATTCTTGAAGCTGCCCCCCATGGCCGCGCGCAATGGCACGGTTTACAGCACAGCATTCACCATCTCCATTGAAGCCGCCGAAGGCGTGACCACCGGCATCTCCGCCGCTGACCGCGCCCGCACCATTCAAGTGGCCGTGGACAAGAACAGCCAGCCCACCGATCTGGTGCAGCCCGGCCACGTGTTCCCGCTGCAAGCGGTTGATGGCGGCGTGCTTATGCGCGCTGGTCACACTGAAGCCGGTTGCGATCTGGCCGCTCTGGCAGGCTGCTCGCCCTCTTCCGTGATCTGCGAGATCATGAATGACGACGGCACCATGGCCCGCCTGCCCGATCTGCAACTGTTCTGCGCCGAGCATGGCATCAAGATCGGCACGATTGCAGACCTGATCGAATACCGCAGCCGCAATGAATCGCTGCTGCAAAAAGTGGGCAGTCGCCCCATGCAGACGGCCCACGGCGAATTCATCGCCCATGCCTTCCGCGACGTACCCAGCGGCTCTGTGCACCTAGCACTGGTCAAGGGCGAATGGCAGACCAACAACACCGTGCCCGTTCGCGTGCACGAGCCTCTGTCAGTGCTGGATGTGCTGGAAGTGGGTCGCAACCAGCACTCATGGTGTCTGGATGAAAGCCTGAAATACATTGCCGACAACGGCCAGGGCGTGGCCGTGCTGCTGAACTGCAGCGAGTCCGGCGACGAGCTGATGACCCAGTTTGAAGGCAAGGCACGCTCTGCCCAGGCGCCCGAACGCGGCCGCATGGACCTGCGCACCTATGGCGTGGGCGCGCAGATTCTGCGCGAAGTCGGCGTGAGCAAGATGCAACTGATGGGCCAGCCCCGCCGCATGCCAAGCATGGCTGGCTACGGACTGGAAATCACCGGCTACATCCCCAAAGCATAAGAGACGGAAAATACAAGATGCAAAACGCAGAACAAGGCCAAGGCCTGAACATGAACGGCGCTGATCTGAAGATCGGCATCGTGCAAGCTCGCTTCAACGAAAGCATTACCAACACCCTGTTTGCCTCCTGCCGCGATGAGCTGCTGGCACTGGGTGTGAAGTCCGAGAATATCGACCATGTCACAGTCCCCGGCGCACTGGAAGTGCCCGTGGCCCTGCAGACACTGGCCGACACCGATCAGTACGACGCCCTGGTGGCGCTGGGCTGCATCATCCGTGGGGAGACATACCACTTCGAGCTGGTAGCCAATGAATCGGGCTCGGGCGTTACACGCCTGTCCCTGGACTACCGCCTGCCGATCGCCAATGCGATCATCACCACTGAAAACATGGAGCAAGCCATTGCCCGCCAGGTGGACAAGGGTCGCGACGCCGCCCGTGTTGCCGTGGAAATGGCCAATCTGCTCAACGCCTACGACGATAACGAACCATCATGAGTGAAGAACAATCTAGCGATTCCGGCGCCAACCGCCCTGCCCGTCAAAGCCGCACGGGCTTGACCAGCACTGGCGTGCGCAAGGCAGCATCAAAGTCCAACCGCAGCCGCGCACGTGAATTTGCACTGCAAGGCCTTTACCAGCACATCGTGGGTCATAACGAAGTGCTGGAGATCGACCGTTTCACACGCGAACTGGCCGGTTTTCACAAGGCCGATGTGGTGCACTACGACGCACTGCTGCGCGGCTGCGTAGAAAACGAAGCCGCACTGGATGCCTTGATCACCCCCAAGCTGGACCGTGGCCTGACCGCTATCTCGCCCATCGAACATGCCTGCATGTGGATTGGCGTGTATGAGTTCCAGAATTGCCTCGACGTGCCATGGCGCGTTGTGCTGAACGAATGCATCGAGCTGGCCAAGGAATTTGGCGGTACCGACGGTCACAAGTATGTGAACGCCGTGCTCAACGGCCTGGCTCCAGAGTTGCGCGCTACAGAAGTGACGCACGACCGCTCGGCCCAGAAAAAGTCTGCCAGCTAAGCTGAGCTGACCCATGGGCCGTACTTGCGCGGCCCTGCTGCCGCCTCATGCATAGTCAATGCAAATACTGCAACCAGGCCACAGGTGCTATCGTGCACCCGCTGGCTGGTTGCAGTTTTTTATGAGCGCAGCCTTAGAGCATGCTTGCGCCCATTGCTGATTGATTGAAAGATTTTCTTCGTCCATGTCCGTTATTGAGCTTTCCCGCCGCGCCCAACGCATCGAGCCTTTTTACGTCATGGAAATGGCCAAGCACGCGCAGGAAGTGGCACGCCAGTCCAGCGCCAGCGGCTCACCCATGATCTACCTGAACATTGGCGAGCCCGACTTCACCGCCCCGCCTCTGGTGCAGCAAGCCGCTGAGCGCGCCATCCGCGCCGGACGCACCCAGTACACACAGGCCCCCGGCCTGCCCGAGCTGCGCGAAAAGATCAGCGCCTGGTATGCCAGCCGCTTCGGCATCAATGTGCCTGCGCGCCGCATCATCATTACCGCTGGGGCCTCGGCAGCGCTGCAGCTGGCCTGCCTGGCGCTGATTGATGAGGGCGACGAAGTACTGATGCCCGACCCTAGCTACCCCTGCAACCGCCACTTTGTCTCGGCTGCTGAAGGCAAGCCGGTGCTGATTCCCTCATCGGCTGCAGAGCGCTTTCAACTCAGCGCTGCCAAGGTGGAAGCCGCTTGGGGCGAGTGCACACGCGGCGTGATGCTGGCGTCACCGTCCAACCCCACAGGCACCTCCATTGCCCCCGATGAGCTGCGCCGCATTCACGAAGTGGTGCGCGCTAAGGGTGGGCTGACCATCGTTGATGAAATCTATCTGGGCCTGTCTTACGACGACGCCTATAGCAAGTCGGCACTGGAGCTGGGCGATGACATCATCTCCATCAACAGCTTCAGCAAGTATTTCAATATGACCGGCTGGCGTCTGGGCTGGATGGTGGTGCCCGAATCGCTGGTTGCCCCTATCGAGATGCTGGCCCAGCACCTGTTCATCTGCGCCAGCACCATCTCGCAATATGCGGCCCTGGCCTGTTTCGAGCCTGAGAGCATTGCCGAGTACGAACGCCGCCGCGCCGAGTTCAAGGCCCGCCGCGACTATTTCATTCCGGCCCTGGAATCGATTGGCCTGCCCGTGCCCGTCAAGCCCGATGGCGCCTTCTACGCCTGGGCCGACTGCCGCGCCGCCGCTGAAAAGCTCGGCGTCAAGGGAAGCTGGGACTTTGCCTATGCAGTGATGAATCAGGCCCACCTAGCCATCACGCCCGGCCGCGACTTTGGTCATGCCGAGACGGCAAACTATGTGCGTTTTTCCACAGCCAACTCCATGGAGCAGCTGCAGGAAGCCATTGCGCGCCTGAAGAAGCTCCTGGGCTGATGCACCATGGCTTTTGAGTTCCCTATTCGAGTTTATTGGGAAGACACTGACGCAAGCGGCCGCGTCTTCCACGTCAACTACCTCAAGTTCTTCGAACGTGCGCGCACCGAATGGCTGCGCTCGCTGGGCATTGCTCAGCAAAATCTGCGGGAACAAACCGGCGGTATCTTTGTCGTAACCTCTGCGCAGCTTGAATATCTGCGCCCGGCCCAACTTGATGACCAGCTGAGTGTCACCGCAACCCTGAAAAGCGCCGGCCGCGCCTCGCTCGTCATTGAGCAGCAGGCGCTGCTGGTAAACCCCGACAATCAAGCTTTGGAGCCAGCGCTGCTGTGCACTGGCTCCATCCGCATTGGATGGGTGGATGGCAAGACCATGCGCCCCACGAGAATTCCAAACCATATCCTGGAGCAACTTTCATGAACTCCCAAGACATGTCCATCCTCAGCCTCATCATGCAGGCCAGCTGGGTGGTTCAACTGGTCATGCTGATTTTGGTGGTCGCATCCATCGCCAGCTGGGCCACCATCTTCAACAAGGCCAAAACCTTGAAGCGTGTGCGCACGCTGAACGACAACTTCGAGCAAGACTTCTGGTCGGGCACCAGCCTCAACGACCTCTACGCCTCTGCGGCGCAGAACGCCAAGACCGGCGGACCCATGGAGCGTATTTTTGCCAGCGGCATGCGCGAGTATCAAAAGCTGCGTGAGCGCCGCATGGATGATGTTGCCACGCTGATGGACGGCACACGCCGCGCCATGCGCGCCAGCTTCCAGCGCGAGCTCGACGAGATCGAATCCGGTCTGTCCTTTCTGGGTACAGTGGCCTCGGTCTCCCCTTATGTCGGCCTGTTCGGCACTGTCTGGGGCGTGATGCACGCCTTCACCGGTTTTGCCAATATGGAACAAGTCACGCTGGCCACCGTTGCCCCCGGTATTGCCGAAGCACTGGTGGCCACGGCCATGGGTCTGTTTGCCGCCATTCCTGCGGTGACGGCTTACAACCGCTACGCGCACAACGTGGACCGCATTGCCAGCCAGGAAGAAACCTTCATCGAAGAGTTCTCCAACATCTTGCAGCGCAATGTGGGCTCCACCAGCAGCCACAGCGCCTCCGGCCACTGATGACCCAGCGCAAGGAATGACGCCATGGCAGCAATGAGCTCACGCGGCCGCAATCGCCGCACCGTCAACGAAATTAATATGGTGCCCTTCATCGACGTGATGCTGGTGCTGCTCATCATCTTCATGGTGACAGCCCCCATGCTCACGCCGGGCTCCATCAATGTGCCAAGCGCAGGCAAGTCCTCGCGCCCGCCGACCAAGAACATTGCCTATGTGCTGCTCGATAAAGACGGCAGCATACAGTTCAAGAACGGTAGCAGTACACAAAGCGTCAAGCTCGATGACCTCAAGGGCCTGGCCCAGTCCTGGCAAGAAAGCCAGAGCGAAGACAGCGCCATTCAGATCATCGCCGACAAGGGCCTGCCCTTTGAGGACGTCATGAAGGCACACACCACGCTTTCCAAAGCCGGCATCAAACGCATCGCCTTTGGCGTTGTTTCTTCTTCCAGCAATTGAACCCAGTCATAAAGCTCTGCCACGCCACTCTTGAACTCAAGCGTGGCTGCCAGAGCAGACCCCTCATTCACCATGCCTAACCAGCAAGATCGCGATCAGTTTGCGCCCCCCCGCCACCAAGGCCGGGTGCGCTCATGGTCGCTCGCTCTGGCCGTGCACGGGCTGCTGATTGCGGCTCTGCTGTGGACAGTGCGCACCCCCAAAGAAGCCGAGGAAGCCATGGTCGAAGCCGAGGTCTGGAGCAGTTCTGCCCCTGCCTCTGCCGCGGCTGTGACGCCACCACCTCCGCCACCCGATCCCACGCCCGAGCCGGTACCCGAGCCACCTCCTCCGCCCCCCCCTCCACCGCCACCAGAGCCGGTGGTAATGCCGACACCGGCTCCTGCGCCCACCCCAAAAGCCCAGGCCCATGACGACGATCACGAGGCCGAAGTGGCGCTGGCCAAAAAGAAGAAGCAGGAGCAGCTGAAGAAGGAAAAGGCCGAGCAGGAAGCCCAGGAGAAGCGAGAGCGCGAGAAGGATCGCAAGGAAAAAGCGGAAAAGGACAGGGCTGAAAAGGCGCATCAGGACAAACTGGACAAGCAAAAAGCCGAGAAGGCCGAAAAAGCGGAGAAGGAACGCAAGGAAAAAGCCGAAAAGCTCGCCAGGGAAAAAGCAGAAAAGGAAAAATCCGAGAAGGCCGAAAAAGATAAAGCGGCCAAGGACAAGGCCGCCAAGGAAAAAGCCGAAAAGGCTGAAAAAGAGAAAGCCGAGAAGGACAAAGCCGCTAAGGAAGCCAAAGAGAAGGCTGCCAAGGAGGCTAAGGAAAAAGCAGCCAAGGATGCCAAGGCGGCCGATGACCGCCGCAAGGCCGAACTGGCGCGTCTGCAAGGGCTGGCCGGCGGCTCTGGCAATGCCGGCGGCAGCGGTGGCAGCGACCACAGCGGCGCTGGCGGCAGTCGCACCGGCGGTGCGGGCAGCAGCGCCAGCGGCGGCCCCTCTGCCGGCTACGGTGCCAAGGTGGCCGCGCGCGTCAAGCCCAATATCGTCTATCCAGACGCCATCGGCGGCAACCCGCGCGCCGAGGTTCGCGTGCGTACAGCGCCGGACGGCACCATCACCAGTGCCACCATCTCCAAGTCCAGCGGCAATGCCGCCTGGGACGAGGCCGTGGTCCGCGCCCTGCACAAGACCGACAAGCTGCCGCGCGATATCGACGGCAAGGTGCCGTCGGAGCTGGTCATCGGCTTCCGGCCGCAGGACTGACGGCACGCAAGCCGCTGGAAACTATGAAAAACATAGCTTTCAGCGTTTTATAGACAAGGGCTTGAAGGCTAAAAGCCTTCAAGCCCTTTTTTGATTCTGAGACGTTCGGAATGCGTCTGCGATCACCACGCAGTTATTCGCCTCTCGGTGGCCTGCGGCGCAATCGATACGGTGCTCGCATCAGATGAATGCCAGGCGCAACGCCGATTCAATCGCTGTTGGCACTGAAATTCTGCTGCTCGGCAGCAGATTTGAGCGCGAGGTTCATACGCTCAAAATCGGGGCGAAATTCTTCAACGTCCATCCACCAGAGCAACACGCCCCTAAACCTCTCCCCATGCATCAGCCGTGTGCGCGGATGAGAAGTACCCGGCTGCTGCATTGGCTGCAACTCAAAGAAATGCTCGCCGTCAAAAATACGAGGAAAAAACAGCCGCCCACGCCAGCGCAGTTCGCGGGCGGCTTGAACCGTCAGAACCTGCGGCCTGAACTCCATGCGCCTGCCTCGCGAAGACTGCAGCTGGTTGATCAGCCTGCCCCCCTGCACCAGCTCGCCCTGCATGGAAACAATGAACGGGTTCCATTGACCGTAACTCCCGGGATTCCCCAACAGCTCCCAGACTCTTTCCGGCGTGGCGTCGATCTCGATGCAGGTGTGCAGTTCTGCCTGCGGAGCCCTCAAGAACGCCAGCCCCAGCGCTATCGAAAAAATGAGAACCGAAATCAGCAAAATCCCAAGCATGGCAAGCCTTTCAAGTCATGATCGAGAAATGCTAGGCAAACCTCAGCTAAACTAAAATTAGCTAAATACTTGCAATTGATATACAAAAATCAATGAACCAAGCATCTTCTGAGCCCGAGCAGAACAACACGCCAGCACAGCCCAGCTGGGAGCTTTGGCGCAGCTTTCTGGCGGTTGTGGAACACGGCAGCCTCTCTGGTGCAGCCCGGGCCTTGAAACTGACGCAGCCAAGCATCAGCCGACATATCAACGCACTAGAGCAATGCCTAAATGCGGCGCTGTTTACACGCTCGCGACATGGCCTCAATCCCACGCCACTGGCGAATTCATTGCTTGCACAGGTGCAGACCATGGCGTCTGCAGCCAATAGCCTGATGCGCACCGCATCCGCAGCGAGTACCCAGGCACAGGGTACCGTGCGCATCTCTGCCAGCGAAATGGTTGGCACCATGGTCTTGCCTCCCATGCTGGCTGCATTTCGGGAGCAGCATCCGGCCATTGTGGTCGAACTGGCCCTGTCCAACCGCAATGAAGACCTACTGCAGCGTCAGGCCGATATCGCGGTACGCATGCAGCGTCCCACGCAGGCGGCACTGGTTGCACGCCATGTGGGCTCTGTCAAAGCAGGGCTGTTTGCCCACCAGAGCTATGCCCGCAGACATGGCCTGCCCAGCGATTTGCAAGCGCTTTTTATACATCCACTGATTGGTGTGGACCGGGATGAAACGCCTTTGCAGCATCCGGCTCTGGCAAAGCTTGGCCTGAGCCGTGAAAGCTTTGCCCTGCGCTGTGATAGCGAGGTGACGCAGTGGATGGCCGTTCAGGCTGGTTTCGGCATCGGTGCCTGTCAGCTCTCGCTGGTCGTTGGAGACCCCCAATACCTGCATGTACTGCCTGAAGAGGTCCAATGGAACTATGAGATGTGGCTGGCCATGCATGAAGACCAGCGCGACACCTTGCGAATACGCCTGCTGTTTGACCATCTGGCCAATGGCTTGCAGCGCCATCTATCGCAGACGACAACAGTACCTCAGCTACCCGGACCTCACGCCTAGAAAAGCATATACACGCCCAGCGCCATCAAGCTACCCATCAGCAGCTTTTTGAAACGCGCGGTCGAGAGCTTTTCGCGCAGCACCTCGCCCCAGTGCATGCCAGCCAAGGCGGGAATCAGCATCAGGCCCGAAACCACCAGACCAAGACCAAGACCCAGACCGCCCGAAACCGCGCCCTCCTTGCCAAACCACCACATGCCCAGCCCCAAAGCCAGAGTGGACACAGTAAAGCACAAGCCCATGGCCTGCATCAGCGCCGCGCGCGCCAGTCCCAGAGACTGCAAAAACGCCACCGCAGGCACGACAAACACGCCCGTCAGCGCGGTAATGCCTCCGGACACAAAGCCGACGACCAGCCCCAGCCAGGCCTGATGCCGCAGCGGCACCAGCCATTGCGGGCCGCACAGCCCCCAAAGCCCATAGACCACCAGCGCCAGCCCCAAGGCCAGATGCGCCTGCGGCAAGCTGCCCAAGCTGCCCCAAACGGCCATGCCACCCAACGTGCCCGCAGCGATTCCCAGCTGCATGCCGCCCAGACGCTTGAGCAGCGCTGGCAAGGTATTCATTGGCCGCATCTGCACCACATTGGTCACCAATGACGGCAGCAACAATAGCGCAGCCGCCTGCGCTGGCGGCATGAACAGCGCCAGCAGGGCCATGGAAACCGTGGGCAGGCCCAGGCCCACCACGCCCTTGACCAAGCCCGCCACGCCAAATACGCCAATGGCCAACGCAGCCATCCAACCTTCGCTCCACATCATCAATCCTTCGTTTCAGTCTAACCACCAAGCATCAGCAAGAACTGTCAATATTCTTGTGAACGTTGATAATCCGCCGATATGTAGCCAATGACTATCGGGAATTTTGAAAGCAATACTTCGCTAAAAACTGAGGCTTGAACCACCCATGAAAACCCATGCGTTTTGACCTGACCGACCTCCAGCTGTTTGTGCACATCCTCGACAGCGGCACGCTGACGGCGGCGGCACAGCGCTGCCATCTCACGCTGGCCTCGGCCAGCGAGCGCGTGCGCGGAATGGAGGCGCTTCTGGGCACGGCGCTGCTCGTTCGCCAGGCACGCGGCGTGCAGCCCACGGCTGCAGGCCATACCCTGGGCCAGCATGCGCGCCAGGTGCTGGCGCAAATGCAACAGCTGCGCGGCGCCATGGGCGAATTCGGGGCCGGCCTGGCCGGGCAGATACGCCTGCGCGGCAATACCTCGGCCGTGCGCGAGCATCTGCCGCTGGCTATTGGTGGATTTTTGCTGCTGCACCCGCAGATTGCGCTGGAGCTGCAGGAATGTCCCAGCGCCGAAGTGCTGGGTGCACTGCACCAGGGCCTGTGCGATATCGGCGTGGCGGCAGAGCCGCAGGACGCGAGTGCTCTCAGCGGCCTGCACTGCGAGCCCTGGAAAGCAGATCCGCTGGCAGCCGTCTTGCCGCAATGCCATGCGCTGGCCAAACACCAGCAACTGACGCTGACCGAGCTGCTGCAAGAAAACTGGGTTGGCCTGCCACGTGATTCCGCCCTGCAACAGCTGCTGCAGCGCCAGGCCCAGCAGATCAGCGGCCAGCTGCTGCGCACCCAGGTGCAGCTGCCGCATTTCGAGGGACTATGCCAGTTGGTAGGCCAGGGGGTAGGCATTGCGGTGCTGCCTCTGGCCGCCGTGCAGCGCCATGCCACCAGCACCGGCGTGGTGGCTGTGCCTTTGAGCGAAACCTGGGCACAACGCCAGCTGCTGCTGTGCATGCCTGTGTCGACGGCAGCGTTGTCATTGCCTGCACGCCAGTTGTACCAGCATCTGCTACAGACCACGTAGCCTTAGCAAGCCACGGTGAAAAGCGCTATGCGGGACAATAGAGGAATCATGACCCTCAAAGCCCCCGAACTCTTGCTGCCCGCCGGCTCGCTCGACAAGATGCGCGCCGCCTATGACTTTGGTGCCGACGCTGTATACGCCGGCCAGCCGCGCTACTCTCTGCGCGCGCGCAACAACGAATTCCGCCTGGAGCAGATCGGCCAGGGCATTGCCGAAGCGCACGCGCGCGGCAAGAAGTTCTTCCTGACCAGCAATCTGATTGCCCACAACGATAAGGTTCGTACCTATCTGCGAGACATCGAGCCCATCATCGCCATGAAGCCGGACGCCATGATCATGGCCGACCCCGGCCTGATCATGATGGTCAAGGAAAAGTGGCCAGAGCAGGTCATTCACCTGTCCGTACAGGCCAACACCACCAACCACGCCACCGTGAAGTTCTGGCAGAAGATGGGCGTGGAGCGCATCATCCTGTCGCGCGAGCTGAGCCTGGACGAGATCGAAAAGATCCGCCAGGAATGCCCCGATATGGAGCTGGAAGTGTTTGTGCACGGCGCTCTGTGCATTGCCTACTCGGGCCGTTGTTTGCTGAGCGGCTACTTCAACCGCCGCGACCCCAACCAGGGCACTTGCACCAACGCCTGCCGCTGGGACTACAAGACGCATGACGCCAATGTGGACCCCAACACCGGCGAAGCGCTGGGCCAGACCATGGAAAACGGCTTCAACTTCGAAGACGCCAAGAACGACCTGGACAACCAGTTCACCAGCACCTGCGGTGACCAGCAGCGCCACCCTAAAGCTGACGCGATTTACCTGCTGGAAGAAAAAGGCCGCCCCGGCGAGATGATGCCCATCATGGAAGATGAGCATGGCACCTACATCATGAATTCCAAGGACCTGCGCGCCGTGGAGCATGTGGAGCGCCTGACCAAGATTGGCGTGGATTCGCTCAAGATCGAAGGCCGCACCAAGAGCCTGTACTACGTGGCCCGCACGGCCCAGACCTACCGCCGCGCCATTGATGACGCAGTGGCCGGTCGCCCCTTCAACCCCGAGCTGATCACCGAGCTGGAAGGCTTGGCTAACCGCGGTTACACCGGCGGCCTGATGGAGCGCCGCCCCGCCAACGATTACCAGAACTACGAAACCGGCCACAGCGTGCTGCAACGCAGCCACTTTGTGGGCGAAGTGCGTGCTTACGAAAACGGCATGGCCGAAATCGAGACCAAGAACCGCTTCTCGGTCGGCGATACGCTGGAAATCATTCACCCCACGGGCAACCGTCAGATCAAGCTGGAAAAGATGTTTGACCTGGAAGGAAAGCCCGTGGAAGTGGCCCAGGGCAACCCCATCCGCGTGCGTATTC
The DNA here is from genome assembly GCF_002754475.1 of Comamonas sp. 26. Lineage (NCBI taxonomy): Bacteria > Pseudomonadati > Pseudomonadota > Betaproteobacteria > Burkholderiales > Comamonadaceae > Comamonas > Comamonas sp. 26. The sequence goes on along the minus strand of NZ_PEFL01000001.1, from coordinate 1,128,477 downwards.
CGCTGGAAGGCCCGATCGAAGGTGCGCTGATTTCGCGTCTGCTGTAAGCTCTGACCACGCTATTTGCCAACGCCCCATACGCTGGGGCGTTTCTCTTTTTTTCATAGCATGTAGCGCCTGTATTTATTGAGTATCAAGCTTTATTCGCCCTCAAACCTAGATACGGCAAGCGCTAGCTGCTCCTCATTCAAAAGCACCCCCATGGAACTCCAAATTGACGAAGGCCTCAAGGCCTATATCGACCCGCTGACCGCTGACGAGCACGAATCGCTGGAGCGCAGCATCCTCGCCGAAGGCTGTCGCGATGCGCTGGTGGTCTGGGGCGAGCTGCTGATCGACGGCCACAACCGCTACGGCATCTGCCAAAAACATGGCCTGCCCTTCAACACCATTCAGGCCACGCAGTTCAAGACCATGGACGATGTGCATCTGTGGATGATCGACCAGCACCTGGGCCGCCGCAGCGTCTCCGACTTCCAACGCGGCGTGCTGGCCTTGCGCAAGCGCGAAATCATTGCTTCGCGCCGTGCAGCAGCCGCCGCTGCGGTGAATGCCGCCAAGGCCTCCCAGCCCGCCAGCGAAGAAGCCCCCTGGGAAGGCGATACCGACCCCGCTGTCGCCCAGGCACTGGCCAGCGTGGCCAAGGTGCCTGATGAGGCGCTGGACACGCGCGAAGCGCTGGCCCGTGCCGCCCGCCTATCGGCTGGTCAGGTCAAGATGATCGAGACGATTCAGGAAAAAGCGGCGCCTGAAGTGGTGGCCGCCGTGAAGGCCGGCGAGCTGTCGCTGAATGCCGCTGCCGTGGTTGCCACCCTGCCCGAGGAAGAGCAGCAGGCCGTGGCCGCCGAAGGTGCCGATGCGCTCAAGCAAGCCGCCAAGCGGGTGCGCGATGCCAAGAAAAAGCCCAAGGCCGCCAAGCCCGAGGCCGATGAATCGGCAGAAGCAGCGCCCGCCGCCAGCGCCGAAGAGCTGCAAGCCCGCGTGACCGAGCTGCAAGCCGAGAATGAGCGCCTGCGCATGCAGGTCAAGACTTTGCAGGAGCTGCTGGCCGAACAGGTTTAAGCAAGCACACAGTCGCAAAACAAGCAGCCTCCTCAGCTGGCGAATGCCGGTTGGGGAGGCTGTTGTATTTTGCGCAGCTGCATAACCACAAACAGCCAAATGACAGCTGTTCTCATTAATATCGGCGCCTGCCTACAAATACCACATAGCCAAGCGCGCTTTTGACGTAGTCCGTGCCGCCACGGAACTACGCCCTGACTGCAAGCCAGCCATTGTGTGTGCACACACAACACCTTATGGCCAACCAAAATCACCCCTCTCATCGCGCATTCCGTTTGAGCTGCGCAGCCGCCGCTGTCGCCGCCGTCTTTGGCAGCGTTGCCAGCCCCGTTCATGCACAGACCACGGCCGCACCCGAAGCCGCCCTGGATTCGGTCACCGTCACCGGCAACTGGCTGGATGGCGACACGCCCAATGCCGAAAAAGTGCTGGAGCACCCCGGCGCCCGCACCATTGTCGAACGCGAGCGTATCCAGGAAAGCGGCGCCACCACACTGCGCGAAGCGCTGCGCCTAGTGCCTGGCGTGCAGGTACAGGACAGCAACGGCACGGGCGGCAGCGATATTTCGCTGAACCTGAGCGTGCGCGGCCTAACAGCACGCCTCTCGCCACGCTCGTATATGCTGCAGGACGGCATCCCCATCTCCTATGCACCTTACGGCCAGCCGCAGCTGTCTCTGGCCCCCGTGGCGCTGGGTAATCTGGAATCCATTGACGTGGTACGCGGCGCCGGCTCTGTGCGCTACGGCCCGCAGAACGTGGGCGGTATCATCAACTTCACGACCCGCGCCATTCCCAAGACCTTCGCGGCCGAAGCCTCCATAGGCACGGAAATCTACGGCCACAACGGCAACACCAAAACCAGCCCCAGCCTGTTTGTGGGCGGCACCAATGAGTCTGGCCTGGGTCTGGCCCTGCTGTATTCGGGCACGCATGGCAAGGGCTGGCGCAGCAGCAACGACAGAACCGATGTCGACGATTTGCTGCTCAAGGGCAGCTACCAGCTCACGAGCAAGAGCAGCCTGTCCGCATCGCTGCACCATTTCGAGGGCAAGGGCCAGATGCCCGGCGGCCTGACCACCAAGCAATACGCGGCCGACCCGTTCCAGAGCACGCGCAACTACGACCAGTTCACGGGCCGCCGCACCGACGGCTCGCTCAAATACAGCTACAAGGACGGCCGCGACAACTTCGAAGTGCTGAGCTACTACGTGGACTCCTTCCGCGGCAGCTACATCGAACGCGACGCCACCGGCGCCAATGCCGGCAAGCGCAGCCTGACGGCCGCGCCACGCAACTACAGCTACTACGGCGTGGAGCCGCGCTATTCGCGCATTTTCGAGACCGGCTCCGTGGTGCAGGAAGTCAGCGTGGGCTACCGTTATCTGAAAGAAAAGAGCTCGGAGACGGCCTTGGCCACCTCGGGCTTTTATGTGCCGGGCCAGGTCAACGCCATGGCGCTGCCGCTGAACGTCACCCAGACCAGCCAGGGCGGCACCACGGCCAATGCTTTCTACATCGACAACCGCATCGACGTAGGCAACTGGACCATCACGCCCGGTGTGCGCTATGAGCGCATACGCTCCTTCAACAATGTGGTGGACTACAAAGGCTCCACCGCTGCGGCCATCTACCCGACGGCCGCCGCCAACGAATGGCTGCCCACGCTGTCGGTGCTCTACCGCGTCAACAGCCAGTGGACGGTGTTCGCCAATGCCGGCAAGTCCTTCGGACCGCAGCAATATGCACAGCTGGCCCAGTCGTCCAACAACCAGCTCTACCCCGAATCGGCCAAGACCTATGAGCTGGGCACGCATTACAAGAGCGACACCTGGAATGGCGAGCTGACGCTGTTCAACATCGACTTCGACAAGGAGTTGTTCCTGGACCGTCCCGGCGACGGCACGGGTAACGGCATCTGGACCGATCTGGGTGCCACCCGCCATCGCGGTCTGGAATCGGCACTGCGCTACGACTTCGGCAAGCACTACCCTGCGCTCAAGGGCTTCTCGCTGGGCGCGACCTACACCTTCACCCAGGCTACCAGCCAGGCCGGGCCGTTTGCCGGGCGCGATCTGCCGCTGTACGCCCGCCACACCGCCGGGCTGTCAGCGCGCTATGCGGTCGATCGCTGGACCTTCAACGCTGAGCTCAACGCCCAGTCCAAGCAACGCTCGCCCGGCACGCCAGGCACCAGCGGCAAGCCCAACTCCTACATCACGCAGGAAGATGCCAACGGCAATCTGGGCGACATCCCCGGCTTCGCGATTCTGGGCCTGCGCACCAGCTATCAGGGCGGCAAGGAGCTGAACAATCTGCGCCTGACTGTGGGTGTGAAGAACGTGTTGGACCGCCGCTACTTCACCCGCTCCACCGACAACAACGGTGGCGGAAAGTACGTGGGCATGCCACGCACCGTCTATCTGCAGGCCTCGCTGCCGTTCTAAGCACCAGCGACCCATGTCATCCAGCCCTCGCGGCTGAATTGCATGGCGCGCGACGACCTCTGACTCCATGACTTCGCTACGTTCTCTGTGGCTGCGGCTGCATCGCTGGTTTGCTCTGAGCCTGGGCTGGATTCTGATTCTGGCCGGGCTCACGGGGGCCGTGCTCATCGCCGCCCAGCCACTCGATCGCCTGGCACATCCCCAGCTATTCAAAGCTCCAGCAGCTACGCCTGCCGCGGCGCTGACACCGATACTGGAGCAGGCGCGCCAGGAGTTCGGCGACAAGGCGAGCTTTCGCTTCAAACTGCCCCAGGAAGCTGGCGACAGCCTCTGGCTCAGGGTGGAGTCGCACAGCTGGCGCGGCACCGTCTACCTGAACCCTGAATCTGGACAAGAGCAAGGCCGCCGCGGCGAGACAGAGGGCTTTGTCAACATCTTGTTCAAGTTGCACAGCACCCTGCTGCTGGACGCCAACGGCAAAGCCCTCCTCGCCTGGACGGCACTGGCCTATGTATTGCTGCTACTGACCGGCATCATTCTCTGGTGGCCAAAGCGCTGGCCTGGCAACTGGCGCATCGAACTGAACAAAAATCTGATGCGCGCCCTGTTCGATCTGCACCGCATCGGCGGTGTGCTCATGGGCTTGCTGATTGCCGTCTTGGTCGTCACCGGTGCCTATATGGCCTGGCGGCCGCTGGGCGATGTGCTCAATATGATTAGCAGCTCCAAAGCAGTCAAAGCCCCCAAGCTGCCGCCGCTTTCCGCAGATGCATTGCCCGCTGCGCCCAGCCTGGATGCCATGCTGGCCAGCGCACGCGCTGCCATGCCCGATGGTCAGGCCAGTTTTGTGCAGATCGCGGCCAAGACCACCGATCCCAAGCAAGCCATGCGCATCCGTTTTCGCGCCCCCGACGAGCCGCACCCCAATGGCATCAGCTCGGTGTGGCTGGACCCACGCACCGGTTCCGTCCTAGCCGTGCAGCGCTGGCATGAGCTGGACCCCGGCGCTGCAGCGGTGGCCATTGCCTATCCGCTGCATACGGGCGAGCTGGGCGGAGTGCTGCTGGAGATCATCAACGGCCTGACCGGCCTGGTGCTGGCTGGGCTGGGCCTCAGCGGCGTCTGGCTATGGTGGCAGCGCCGCAAGGCCAGAAAACTGGCTAAAAGCCGATTGTCCTGAGAGTTCATCTTGGGCAGACCAAGCATCCTCGATGCTCCCACCCAGCGACAACTGACGCGGTCCGGACATTCGAGGCCTCGTCCGCTTGCATCACGCCGCCAAGCACCTCAGCATCGCAACTCCACCAACGCGCAAGCAAGGAGTTCGTGATGGCAATGAATCCCGTAGGCTGGTTCGAGATCTATGTTCAAGACATGCAGCGTGCCAAGACCTTCTATGAGGCCGTTCTCGGCCACCAGCTGCAGGCACTGCCCATGCCCGAGGGCGGCGAGCATCCGGATATGGAGATGTGGGCTTTTCCGGGTCAGCCCGACCAAGCCGGCGCGACCGGCGCGCTGGTCCACATGCCTGGCTGCCCAACCGGGGGCGGCAGCGGCGGCACCATGATCTACTTTGTCTGCGAAGACTGTGCCGAGCAGGCCGCCCGTGTGGCGAAACATGGCGGCAGCCTTCAGCGCGAGAAAGTCTCTATCGGCCCTTATGGCTTTATTGCCCTTGCGACCGACACCGAGGGCAATATGTTCGGCCTGCATTCCATGAAATAGCCTAGTCCAGGACGTAAAAAAGGCCTGCCGCGCAATCGAGCAGGCCTTTTGCTTTTCAGCCGCCTCAGCTCAGCAACTGCCTGAGCACATAGGGCAGGATGCCGCCGTGACGGTAGTAGTCCACCTCGATAGGCGTATCGATGCGCAGTTTGACGGTGACCGTTTTCTTGCTGCCATCAGGCTTGGTGATGATCAATTGCGCATCGCTTTGCGGAGCCAGGTCTGCAGCGGGAATCACATCAATGAACTCCTCACCTGTCAGCCCCAGACTTTGCCAGCTGTCATTGCCCTTGAACTGCAGCGGCAGCACGCCCATGCCGACTAGGTTGGAGCGATGGATGCGCTCAAAGCTGCGTGCCACCACGGCCTTGATGCCCAGCAACTGCGTACCCTTGGCCGCCCAGTCGCGGCTGGAACCTGTGCCGTATTCTTCGCCCGCCAGCACTATGGTGGCACGGCCTGCAGACTGGTACTTCATGGCTGCGTCGTAGATGGACATCTTCTCCACCTTGCCATGGTCATCACGGTAGAGCGTGACACCGCCCTCCTCGCGTGCACCATCGGACTGCGCAGGAATCATCAGATTCTTGATGCGCACATTGGCAAATGTGCCGCGCATCATCACCTCATGATTGCCGCGTCGTGAACCATAGCTGTTGAAATCAGCCTTTTGCACACCATGAGCCAGCAGCCATTTGCCTGCCGGCGAAGTCTCCTTGATGGAGCCTGCAGGCGAGATATGGTCGGTGGTGATGGAGTCTCCAAACAAGGCCATCACACGTGCGCCATGCACCATATATGGATTTGAGCCTTTTTGGCCCGTAGCGCTTTCTGCACCTGTGGAGGGTGCTTTCAAATCAAGAGCAAAATCGGCAAAGAATGGGGGTTCTGCGATATAGGTGCTCTCAGGCCATGTGTAAGTGGCCCCCGTCACGCCCTTGATTTTTTCCCAGAGCTTGCCCGGCTCACTGGCCACCTGCTCATAGTTGCTGCGGAAGGCCTTGCCGTTCATGGCGTACTTGAGCAGACCTTGAATCTCCTCGCTGCTGGGCCAGATGTCACCCAGGTACACATCCTTGCCACCCTTGCCTTTGCCCACGGGCTCGGTCATCAAGTCCTTGCGCACTGTTCCCGCAATGGCGTAAGCCACCACCAGCGGCGGGCTGGCCAGAAAATTGGCCTTGATATTGGGGTGGATGCGCGCCTCAAAGTTGCGGTTGCCCGAGAGCACGGCCGCGCAGACCAGATTGTTCTGCGTGATGGAGGCATTGATCTCGGGCGTCAAATCACCGGCATTGCCAATGCAGGTGGTGCAGCCATAACCGGCAAGGGCAAAGCCCAGCTTTTCCAGGTAAGGCAGCAAACCGGCCTCTGTCAGGTAGCGCGTCACCAACCGCGAGCCGGGGGCCAGCGAGGTTTTGATATGCGGCTTGACCTTGAGCCCTGCCTCCACCGCCTTTTTTGCCAGCAAGCCCGCCGCCAGCATGACACTGGGGTTGGAGGTATTAGTACAGCTGGTAATGGCCGCAATCAGCACATCGCCGCTGCCAATATCAAAGCTCTTGCCGGATGCGGCAACCGCACTGCTTGCATCAACGGCGATAGCGCTGGCCTCGGCCTTATCGGTCGTTGGCTTGTTGCTCACCATCTCGACTTTGTTGCGCTCAGCATTGGCAGGTATCGGCTTGCTCTCGGGCTGCAAGGCCTCTGGCCCATCGGGATGCACAAGATGGCGGCGGGCCAGTTGGTCGGCGGGCAAGTTGAAGCCATTTTGCGCAACCGGTGCGCTGAACAGCTCATCGAACTGAGCAGCCACATTGCCGATCTCGATACGGTCCTGTGGCCGCTTAGGGCCAGCCAGACTAGGCGCGACCTTGCCGAGATCCAGCTTGACCACATGCGAGTAGTCGATATCGCCCACCTTGGGAACGCCGAACAGGTTCTGAGCCTTGAAGTAAGCCTCGAAGGCCTGAATTTCGCTCTTGGTACGACCCGTGCCCTTGAAGTACTCGATGGTTTTTTCATCGACGGGGAAGAATCCCATGGTCGCGCCGTATTCAGGCGCCATATTGCCAATCGTGGCCCGGTCGGGCAGTGAGAGACTGCGCGTGCCTTCGCCAAAGAATTCGACAAATTTGCCGACGACTTTTTCCTTGCGCAGGATTTCTGTGACCGTGAGCACCAGATCAGTCGCCGTCACGCCTTCGCGCAACTGGCCGGTCAGCTCAAAACCCACGACATCGGGCGTGAGGAAATACACGGGCTGGCCCAGCATGGCCGCTTCGGCCTCGATACCACCCACGCCCCAGGCCACGACACCAATGCCGTTGATCATGGTGGTGTGACTGTCGGTACCGACCAGCGTATCGGGGTAGTAGACGCCATCCTTGGTCTTGTGCACACCACGTGCCAGATACTCGAGATTGACCTGGTGGACGATGCCAAACCCTGGCGGCACCACGCCAAAGGTGTCAAAGGCCTGCATGCCCCATTTCATGAACTGGTAGCGCTCCTGGTTGCGCTGAAACTCCAGCTTCATGTTCAGGTCCAGCGCCTTTTTGGTGCCGAAGTAATCGACCATGATGGAGTGATCAACCACCAGATCCACAGGCACCAGCGGCTCAATGGATTTGGGCTTCTTGCCCAGCTTGGCGGCTGTGCTGCGCATGGCAGCCAGATCGGCCAGCAAGGGCACGCCGGTAAAGTCCTGCAGCACCACGCGCGAGACAACAAACGGAATTTCATCGACCCGCTCGCTCTTGGGTTTGGCCTGCCAGCGCGCCAGTTGCTCGACATGGGCTGCGGTGATTTTCTCGCCGTCGCAGTTGCGCAGCACCGATTCGAGAACGATCCGGATCGACACCGGCAATCGCTTGATCTCAGGGAACTGCTTGGCCAGGGTGGGCAAGGAATAGAACTGACCTTTTTTGCCGCTTTCGGTCTCGAAAGACTTCAGGGTTTGGGAATAGGCGTGACGCATCGTGAGACTCTCCATCGAAGAAAATACGGGGATAACTCTGGTGCAGTCCATTGTGCACAGTTCACGACAACTGCGGTGTGGGAGTCCATGCCCCATGAAGACTTAACTGATCAAGATCAGCGCGGCAACCCAAGACACAACGCTGCTTCAAGCCCTCGTTCACCCTTCGCACAATGCTATATATTAAAGAGCACATAAGCCAAATTCTGTAAAGCGCACGAAGCAGCGCTAATGAGAACAGAATCTGACGATCGTGCTAGCTCAGTCGCTGATAAGCCACCTCCACCAACAGCTGCAGAAGCTCGCGCGAAATGTCGGCACCGAGGATATAGCCCTGTGTCACCTACTCGCTGATCCACTGAAAAGCCATGGGTGCTAGCGTTGCCCCTGCTTGGACAACACAGAACCATAAAGCGTCAGACGCTGACCGGCTGCATCTTCGTGCATGAACTGCACACTTGCCTTCACTGTGTCGCCGGGCAGCATGAGCCCTCCATTTGGAACAGGTGGCAGGCTCGGCAAGACCTGCGATCACCACGCCATCAGGCGACTGACTTGTGGCCCTCGTCCGGGCGGGTCCCAGCCGTCAGAAAATCCCGGCCCTCACTCAGAGGTGCAAACCGGTAGCTGGCCGGCGTGCGGCTGAGCTTGATCGGTGCGCCAAGTCCCTGATAGTCCCCCATCCTGACAATCATCTCCCGGTGCTCGGTATGCGGATGCTCCAGCGCCTGCGCCACATTGAGAACCGGTGCCGCAGGCACGCCGATGGCCATCAGCTCATCGGCCAGACTCACGCCATCGAACACCAGCAAAGCCTCTTCCAGCAAGGTCTTGAGTTCGACCCGGTTGACCGATCGCTGGCCGGCCGTGGCAAAGCGTGCGTCCTGCGCCAGCGCTTCACGCCCCACATGGCTGCACAACAGCCGGAACTGCCGGTCATTGCCCACGGCCAGAAAAATGGGAGCACCGCCGGTATTCAAGGCGTCATAGGGATAGATATTGGGATGGGCATTGCCCGAGCGCTGCGGCACCTTGCCCCCCATGAACCAGTTGGCCGCATGCGGGTGCAGCAGCGACAGGCCGGAGTCGTACAGCGAGGCATCCACCAATTGCCCCTGGCCGCTGCGTCCACGCTCATGCAGTGCCAGCAGCACGCCTATCGTCGCGTTCAGGCCGGTAACCATGTCCACCACCGGCAGACCCACGCGCAAGGGCTCGCCATCGGCTTCGCCGTTGATGCTCATGATGCCAGCCATGGCCTGGATGGCTGCGTCGTAACCTGGCAGACTGCCCAGCGGACCGTCGGCGCCAAAGCCGGTGACACGGCACCAGATCAAGTGAGGAAACTCGGCATGCATCTGCTCGTAGCCGATGCCCCATTTCTCCATGGTGCCGACCTTGAAGTTCTCCACCACCACATCGGCTTGGGCCATCAGCTCGCGCACGCGCGCTTGCCCGTCAGCGGCAGACAAATCCAGAAACTGGCTGCGCTTGTTGCGGTTTAGTCCGAAGTAATAGGAAGCCACGCCCTCCTGAAATGGAGGGCCCCAGGTGCGCGTATCGTCGCCCTGTGGCGGCTCGACCTTGAGCACATCGGCACCATGGTCGCCCAGTATCTGCCCGCAAAACGGGCCCCCGAGGATGCGCGACAGATCAAGAACCTTGACGCCTTGCAAGGCTCCTGGGTGGATTGTGGCGGGTTTGTGCATTTTTCAATTCCTGGCAAGGTAGGCGCTTTCGCACCCGACCGATTCTCGACAATCTCTGCTTTACGTGGCGAGCAATGGCTCAAGCCAAGGACTTACGGCCCACGCTCTGGATCAACAGAGTCAGCCGCTGATGGAACAGATTGAAGCTCTTGTCGGACTCCGCCTGCGTGGCTGTGGACTGGCGAACATGCTTGCCTTCTGCTTCCAGCTTGCTGCGGATTTCCGCATTCATCAATGCTTCGCCGACGGCGCTGCGCAATACGGCAACCCGGTCGGGCGGCGTGTTTTTTCTGACGAAGTAGCCGGCGCTGACCGTGTACTCGAAGTCCGGGCTGTATTTGCTCTGCGATATCAAAGGGACATGGCTCAAGTCCTTGGGCAAGGCTTTGGAGAAGCTGGTCAAAATCTTCAGCCGCCCCTGCTTGGCCATGCCTTCAAAGCTGGCCTGGTAGGGCAGGATGGCAAAGTCCACCTGCCCCCCGGCCAGATCCTGCAGGGCCGGGGCTGCCCCCTTGTAGGGCACATGCAGGAACGGCAGCTGCAGCTTGGCGGCCAGCGCATCGCCCATGAGGTTGTACATGGAGTCAATGCCAACTGTCCCGTAGGTCAGAGGCTGACCCTTGCGGCTGCGCGCATAGTCGATAAACCCGTCATAGCTGCTGACGGGCAGACCCTCTCTCACCATCAGCACAATGGCGGCATCCGTCGTAGGCGCCACTTGCATGAAGTCACTCGGCTTATAGCGCGCTGCCGCATTCAGCATCGGGGCCAGGAACACCTCATTGGCCGAGCCGTGAAAGAACATATAGCCATCGGCAGGCGTGTTGAGCACCTTGTTTGCGGCGATCAGACCGGTGCCTCCCCCGAGATTTTCCACAATCACCGGCTGCTTGACGCTGCGCCCAATGGACTCGGCAAAAATTCGCGCGGCCACATCGCTGACCCCGCCGGCGGGGTAAGGAACCATGAGGGTCAAAGGCTTGGAGGGAAAAGATTCCGCAGCCCATGCACTGCGGCCCACGAGCGCGGCAGCACTCGAAAGCGCTGCCGTGTGCTGCAAAAAGGTGCGACGGTGATAGGTGTTCATTTCTGTTGTCTCCTTTTATAGGTATCAGATGTGTCGCTTCAAGCCAGATAGCTTTGCGCCAGATGCACCCAGAAGGCCGCGCCTACAGGCAAGGCCTTGTCGTTGAAGTCATACAGCGGGTTGTGCACCATGCAACCGCCGTCTTCGCCCACTCCGTTGCCGAGACGGATGTAAGCCCCCGGGCGCTTTTGCAGCATGTAGGCAAAATCTTCACTGCCCATCGTGGGCGTACGCTCTCCCACGTTGTCCGTACCCAGCAAGCGAATGGCCGCCTGGCGCGCATACTCGGTCTGCTCCCTGCAGTTCACGAGCACCGGGTACTTGTGCACATAGGCGATCTCGCAACCGAGTTGATAGCTCTCTGCCTGGGCCTGGATAAAGGCCTTGATGCGCCTTTCCACCCAGCTGCGCACATCGGGGTCCAGCGCCCGCACCCCGATCTTGAGTACCGCAGTTTCAGGCACGATATTGAAGACCTCGCCCGCCTGGATGGACCCCACCGTGATGACGGCCGCATGCTGGGCATCTATCTCCCGCGTGATGATGGATTGCAAGCCGAGCACAATGCTTGCCGCGCATTGCATGCTATCGATGCCGTGGTGCGGCATGGCTCCATGGGCGCTGCGCCCGCGCAGCGTCACGGTGACCCGATCAAACGAGGCCATGGCCGGCCCCTGACTGATGGCCATCTTGCCCACCGGCAGACCCGGCGCGTTGTGAAGCGCATAGATTTCATCGCAGGGAAACTGCTCGAACAGGCCCTCATCCACCATGCGCAAGGCGCCGCCCTCGTTTTCCTCGGCGGGCTGAAAGATCAGATTCAACGTTCCGTTGAACTCCGCCTGTTCGGCAAGGTATTGGGCCGCACATAGCAAGATGGCGGTATGTCCGTCATGTCCGCAAGCATGCATCTTGCCCGGCAGGCGGCTGGCGTAATCCAGCCCTGTGCGTTCATGAATGGGCAGAGCATCCATGTCGGCCCGGATGCCCAAGGATTTTCCACCCAGGCCTTTTTTCAGAACGCCGACCACGCCGGTCGTGCCAAGGCCTCGATGCACCGCATAGCCCCAGCGCTCCAGGCATTCGGCCACGATACTGCTGGTACGGTTTTCCTCAAAGGCCAGCTCGGGATGGGCATGGATGCTGCGGCGAATATCCACAAACTCGGCTGCCGTGGCCTGCAGCTGCGCCAGCAAATGGGGAGGGCTTGAAATTGTCATATCCAATCCATGATGTGAAGCCCATGGATCACAGCGATCTCTCTCATGGGCAGTGACGGGCAGAGGGACCGCCTCCAGCGCTGTCAACCGACGAAGGCGCGATGTGCTCATCAATCGAGCTTGACGCCCGCCTTTTGCACCACCTCAGTCCATTTGTCGACCTCGGTTTTCACCAGGCTTGCCAGATAGGCTGGCTTGGTGTCGGCACCGCGCTCCAGCCCCTGGGCGGCAAACGCTTTTTTGACATTCTCGGAGTCCAGGGCCTTGGTATAGGCGCGGTTCAGCAGCTCCACCCGATCTGCAGCCATGCCCTTGGGGCCGACCACGCCAAAGAACACGCTCACGTCATAAGCCGGCAGGCCTTGCTCGGCGATGGTGGGGATTTGCGGCATGGCGCTGGAATGCTTGGCCGTGGCAATGCCCAGGGCCTTGAACTTGCCTGCCTTGATATAAGGCATGGCCGTGAGGATGTCGGTAAAGGCCATGTCCACCTGCCCTGCCAGCAAATCATTGAGCGCCGGGCCCGTGCCCTTGTAGGGCACATGCTGCAACTGGGTACCGGCCATGCCGTTGAACAGCACCCCCGCCAGATGAGAGGAAGCCCCATTGCCGGACGAAGCAAAGTTGAGCTTGCCGGGCTTGGCCTTGTCCAGCGCAATCAGCTCCTTGACATTGCTCACGCCCAGATCCGGGCGCACCACCAGCACATTGGGCAGATAGCCCACATAAATAATGGGCGTGAAGCTGGTGCGCGGGTCGTAATTGATGGACTTGTACAGCGGCTTGTTGATGGCCAGCGGGCCCGAGGTGCCGAACATCAGTGTGTAGCCATCGGGCTTGGCGCGGGCCACGGCATCGGCACCGATATTGCCGCCGGCACCGGCCTTGTTTTCCACGATCACGCTCTGGCCCAGTTCCTTGGTCAGCTCGGTGGCCAGAATGCGGGCCATGGCGTCTGTGGGCCCGCCCGGAGGAAAGGGCACGACAAACATGATGGGGCGCTCGGGAAATTTCTCGGCCGCCACGGCGCCCAGCGAAGTTCCCAGACTCAGGGCGGCACCGGCCATCACGCCAGCGCCCACGAACAGACGACGATTCACACTCATGGCTTGTCTCCTTGGTAAATCTGCCAATCAAACGTTGGCTTATAAAATTGATAGCTGCTAGCGCTTGTCTATATTGCGCTGCAGCCGTATTTCATTCAAATCATGTATTCCACTGCGCCGGCAGCTGGGCCGACTCCAGCGGATCGCGCGACAGCACGCGGTGCAGCAGCACCAGCTGCGACAGGCGCAGGCGCTCGGCCGAGCCGGTCTGGCCCGCCTCCCAGGCCATGGCAATGGCCGTGGTGCAGTTGTAGAGGCCGGTAGCCGCCTGGCGGGCCAGCACATCGCCACCCTCTTCTGCCGCTTTCTCTGCCAGTGCGCCGGCCCGCGCCAGCGCTGCTTCCAGCGCCTGGCGGTAAGCGGCGCTGAGCTGCGCCTCATCCAGCAGCTTCGTCAAATAGGCTTGCAGCACCGGCAGCGAACCTTCGCGCTTGATGGCCCGAATCACATCAAGGGCCACGATATTGCTCGTGCCTTCCCAGATGGAGCCCAGGTGGGCATCGCGCACCAGACGCGGGTCGCTCCACTCCTCGATATAGCCGCAGCCGCCACGCACTTCCATGGCATCGCCCGTGACCTTGCGCGCATCGCGGCAGGCGCGGAATTTGAGCATGGGCGTCAGAATGCGCAGCAGCGCATAGGCATCGGGCTCGCCGGCATCGGAGCGCATCAACGTCTGCGCTGTCTGGAACACCATGCTGCGCGCCTGTTCGGCCGGCAGGCGTAGCTTGTCGAGCTGGCGCTGCATCAGTGGCATGTCCTCAATGCGCTTGCCGAAGGCGATGCGCTCATGGGCGATGAACTCGGCCTCGGCCACGGCGCGGCGCATCATGCCGGCCGAACGCACGCCGTTCGACAGACGTGAGTTGTTGACCATATCGGCCATCTGCACAAAGCCCCGGCCCTGCTCGCCCACCAGATAGGCACGGGCATCGTCCATGCGGATTTCGCCGCTGGCCATGGAGCGCGTGCCCATCTTGTCCTTCAAGCGAACGATGCGGTAATGGTTGTCGCTGCCGTCGTCCAGGCTCCGCGGCAGCAGAAACAGCGAAATGCCCTTCATGCCGGGCGGCCCGCCATCCACGCGCGCCAGCACCATGGCAAATTCCGCATCGGGGTTGGAGCAAAACCATTTGTCGCCCGTCAGGCTCCAGCTGCCATCGGCCTGGGCATAGGCTATGGTCTGGGTGTTGGAGATGTCCGAGCCGGCCGCCTGCTCGGTCATGAACATGGCTCCTTGCGCCTGTTCATCCCAGTCCAGCGACAGCAGTTGTGGCAGGTATTTGTCCACCAGCTCACTGCTGCCGAACTTCTTCAAGGTGCGGGTCAGCGAATCGGTCATGGACAGCGGGCAGCACAAACCGAACTCGGACTGCACGAACAGATAGGTCAGTGCGTATTTGACGATCGGCGGCATCTTGCCCTGCCAGCCCAGCATGTCGTCGCGGTGCGACATGGCCTGCAGGCCGAACTCTCCATAGGCAATTCGCTCCAGCTCTTCATAGGCCGGATGCTTGATGATGCGCTGGCGGTCCTGGCCCGAGCGCGTGCGGTATTCCAGCTCGGGCGGGTTCTTGTCGGCAATGCCGGCCAGCTCGTCGATGCGGCCACCGGCCAGCTCGCCCATGCGCTGGAAGTACGGCTGCAGATGGGCCAGCAGATCGGCTGGCAGATAGAGCTTGAGCAGCGATTGCAGCTCGGCGTCGGTGGCATAGAAATTGGCACCGTGGCGGTCGGGCACCGGGTGAGCCTGGGCGTTGACGGCCTGGGTCACGGCATGCATCTGAGGCTGGTCATTGGCGGACATGAAGGTCTCCTGCTGGAATCAATTACGGTAAATTTCAGCACCCTGGTGTATTCGCGTCAAATATTATTAAAATCTTTATCAATACTTTTTAAATATTATTAACACCATGGAACTGCGGCTGCTGCACTACTTCGTCACCTTGGCCGAAGAGCTTCACTTCAGCCGCGCGGCCCAGCGGTTGTCGATCTCTCAGCCCCCGCTGTCCGTGGCCATCAAGCAGCTCGAGCAAGAGCTGCAGGCCCAGTTGTTCGAACGCAGCAGCAAGGGCGTGCGGCTCACGGCAGCAGGCGAACATCTGCTGGGCAAGGCTCGCCAGCTGCTGGCCCTGAGCCAGCAGGCCGCGCAGGAAACACGTGACGTGGCACAGGGCACGCGCGGCCATCTGCGCCTGGGCTTTGTCGGCTCCAGCCTGTACCGCGGCCTGCCCCAGGCATTGGAGCAATTCCAGCTCCTGCATCCCCAAGTACGTGTGGACATGCTGGAAGCCAACAGCGCCGAACAAATCCTCGACCTGCAGCAGATGCGGCTGGACATGGCCCTGGTCCATTCCATACAGCCGCCCGAAGGCATTGCCAGCCAGCTCATCATGGAAGAGGCTTTCGTGGTCTGCATGCCCGAGCACCATGCTCTGCAGGCCTGCGAAGCCGTTGACCTGGCCGAACTGAAGAACGACCGGCTGATCCTGTTTTCCCCCATGGTTTCGCCGGCCTACCACCAGCGTATCTACGAGATGTGCCTGGCCCACGGCTTTGCGCCCGAGGTGCGCCACGAGGTGCGGCACTGGCTGTCGGTGATTTCGCTGGTTTCGCTGGGCCAGGGCCTGGCGCTGGTGCCCGCTGCGCTGGAGCGCGTGGGTATGCCGCGCCTGGTGTTCCGCCCACTGCAGGGAGCGCACCCCTCGTCCGAGATGCTGGCCATGTGGCGCCGCGATCCCGCCAATCCGCTGGTGCAGACGCTGCTGACCTGCCTGAAGCAGGCCGTGGCAAGGCTCTGAAAAGAGCCGGCGTCCTGGCTCGTCAATGCGAATACACCTGCTTACAGCCCGCATCCAGAGCGCTGGCGCTCGGGAATTGATAGCCATCCTGGTTTGCTGAAGCCAGCCGCGAGATACTTCAGGCTTCGCAAACTCAACGAGAACAACAAATATGCAAGGCCACCCCGCTGTCGTCGACTATCTGAAGGACCTGCTGCGCGGCGAGCTCGCAGCGCGCGACCAGTACTTCGCGCACTCGCGCATCTATGAAGACCAAGGCTTCACCAAGCTCTTCACGCGCCTGGATCACGAGATGCAGGAAGAGACCCAGCATGCCGACGCACTGCTGCGCCGCATCCTGATGCTGGGCGGCCACCCCGACATGCGCCCCAAGGAATTCACGCCCGGCGAGACCGTTCCCGAGATGCTGAGCAAAGACCTGGCTACCGAGTACGAGGTGCGCGCCGGTCTGCAGCAAGGCATAGCGCTATGCGAACAGCACCGCGACTATGTGAGCCGCGACATGCTGCTGACCCAGTTGCGCGATACAGAGGAAGACCATGCCTACTGGCTGGAGAAGCAACTAAGCCTGATCAATATGGTTGGGCTGCAGAACTATCTGCAAAGCCAGACCTGAAGCCAAAAACGCAACTAAAGATTCAAAGGCTGCCGTCATCAGGCGGCCTTTTTCATTGCCAACCGCATCAAGGCGAAAAAAAGCCCCTTCGAGAAGGGGCTTGGATTGCCGCGGCGTGAAGCCGCCTGCTCAGGGCGCAACAGCCGCTGGCGCTGCCGGCATGCGCATGCTGCGCACAATCGTGGCCAGCACCACGCCATAGGCAGGAACGAATAGCAGCAGACTCACAGCCAGCTTGATGACGTAATCGACCATGGCGATTTCCATCCAGTTGGCGGCCATGAAAGCATCGGTGCTGTTCCAGAAAGCAATCGAGAAGAAAGCTGCCGTATCCAGCAGCTGACCGAACACCGAGGCAGCGGCAGGCGCCAACCACCAGGCATGGCTTTTCTGACGAATGCGGTCGAACACCTGAATGTCCAGCAACTGGCCCAACACATAGGCAGCAAAGCTGGCCAGAGCGATGCGAAACACAAAGCTGTTGAAGGACTCCAGCGTGTCCCAGCCATTGAAGCGGCCGTCATGGAACAGCACGCCCACTACATAGGACACCAGCAGCGCAGGCAACATGGCCCGTGTGATGACGCGCCGTGCTTCCACCTTACCGATCAGACGCACGGTCAGGTCGGTGGCCAGGAAGATGAACGGAAAGCTGAAGGCACCCCAGGTGCTGTGAAAGCCCAGCAGCGTGATCGGCAGTTGCACCAGATAGTTGCTGGCGATGACGATGGCGATGTGGAACACCACCAGAAGCGAGAGGTATAGCGGCAGGCGCGACGATGGCGTCTGCACGGCATGAGCGGATGTCATGACAGTCCTTTTTGGTCTATGGGGGCGAGGGAACCCATGGTTGCGAAGAGTGCGCCAGCGCGGCGCAGCCGTGGATTTTAAAGCTTCGAAATTATCTCTGTTGCCCCAGACAAAGTTATCCGCCGAAGGACATGGTTGGTATAACGAAAAACATAGCTCGCAGCGCCTATCAAATCTGGATTTCGATATGAAACCACTCCTACTCCTATTGAATGGCGGGCGCTTGCAGCTCACTTTTTTGACTGAGTCAGACTACGACTCTGGCCGTGGATCGCCAATGCCGAAACGCAGACGGGTTTGCAGCAGCCATCGCAGCCGGAGTAAAAAAGCAAAAGCCCGCAGAACTTTCATCCTGCGGGCTTTGGGAGCAAGGCCTTTGAAAGCCTTGGCTTCTGAGGCTTAGATCTTGGCAGCCACTTCAGCGTACTCAGCGATTTCGTTGAAGTTCATGTAGCGGTAGACAGATGCCTTGTCGGCATCGATCACGCCCATTTCCTTCAGGTACTCTTCCTTGGAAGGCAGGTAGCCCAGACGCGACGCGATGGCGGCCAACTCGGCCGATCCCAGGTACACGTTGGTGTTCTTGCCCAGACGGTTGGGGAAGTTACGAGTCGAAGTCGAGATGACAGTCGCACCTTCGCGCACTTGGGCCTGGTTGCCCATGCACAGCGAGCAGCCGGGCATTTCGGTACGCGCACCGGCGGTACCGAAGGCGGCGTAATGGCCTTCCTTGATCAGCTCGGTCTGGTCCATCTTGGTGGGAGGAGCCACCCACAGCTTGACAGGGATGTCGCGCTGGCCGCCCAGCAGCTTGGCTGCGGCGCGGAAGTGACCGATGTTGGTCATGCAAGAACCGATGAAGGCTTCGTCGATCTTGACACCGGACACGTCGGACAGGGTCTTGGCATCATCAGGATCGTTAGGGCAGCAAACGATAGGTTCCTTGATGTCGCCCATGTCGATTTCAATGACGTGAGCGTACTCAGCATCCTTGTCGGCAGACAGCAGATCAGGGTTGGCCAGCCAGGCTTCGACCTTTTCGATGCGGCGCTGCAGCGTCTTGGCGTCAGAGTAACCGTCGGCGATCATGTTCTTCATCAGAACAATGTTCGAAGTCAGGTATTCCTTGATTGGCTCAGGGTTCAGCTTGATCGTGCAACCAGCGGCAGAACGCTCGGCAGACGCATCGGACAGCTCAAACGCTTGCTCGACCTTCAGGTTAGGCAGGCCTTCGATTTCCAGGATACGGCCCGAGAATTCGTTGATCTTGCCAGCCTTGGCAACGGTCAGCAGACCTTGCTTGATGCCATACAGAGGAATCGCGTGCACCAGATCGCGCAGGGTCACGCCGGGCTGCATTTCGCCCTTGAAGCGAACCAAAATCGATTCGGGCATGTCCAGCGGCATCACGCCGGTAGCGGCACCGAAGGCCACCAGACCGGAGCCTGCGGGGAAGGAGATACCGATAGGGAAACGGGTGTGCGAGTCACCGCCGGTACCAACGGTATCAGGCAGCAGCAGGCGGTTGAGCCAGCTGTGAATCACGCCGTCACCAGGACGCAGGGCCACGCCGCCGCGGTTGGAGATGAACGAAGGCAGTTCGCGGTGCGTCTTCACGTCCACAGGCTTGGGGTAAGCGGCTGTGTGGCAGAAGGATTGCATCACCATGTCGGCGGAGAAGCCCAGGCAAGCCAGGTCCTTCAGCTCGTCACGGGTCATAGGGCCGGTGGTATCTTGCGAGCCAACGGTGGTCATGCGGGGTTCGCAGTAAGTACCGGGGCGCACGCCTTGACCTTCAGGCAGACCACAAGCGCGGCCGACCATCTTCTGGGCCAGTGTGAAGCCAGCCTTGGTTTCAGCAGGCGCTGTAGGCAAGCGGAACACGGTGGATGCGGGCAGACCCAGAGTTTCGCGCGCCTTGGCGGTCAGCGAACGGCCGATGATCAGGTTGATACGGCCACCGGCTTGCACTTCGTCCAGCAGCACATCGCTCTTGAGCTGAAATTCGGCAACGGTTTCACCGTTCTTGACGATCTTTCCGGCGTAGGGCAGCACGTCGATCACGTCACCCATTTCCAGCTTGGAAACGTCCACTTCGATAGGCAGAGCGCCGGAGTCTTCTTGTGTGTTGAAGAAAATGGGAGCGATCTTGCCACCCAGTGTCACGCCACCGAAGCGCTTGTTGGGCACAAAAGGAATGTCAACGCCCGTACCCCAGATGATGGAGTTGGTGGCCGACTTGCGCGAAGAACCGGTACCGACCACGTCACCCACGTAGGAGACGAGGTTACCCTTCTTCTTCAGGTCTTCAATGAACTGCATGGGGCCGCGCTTGCCGTCTTCTTCGGGCTTGAACGCCGCGTCGGGACGCGTGTTCTTGAGCATGGCCAGGTAGTGCAGAGGAATGTCAGGACGGCTCCATGCGTCAGGAGCGGGCGACAGATCGTCGGTATTGGTCTCACCGGGCACCTTGAAGACGGTAACGGTAATTTTTTCTTCAACCTTGGGGCGCGATGTAAACCATTCGGCATCCGCCCAGCTTTGCATCACTTCCTGGGCCTTGGCGTTACCTGCCTTAGCTTTGGTGGCGACGTCGTTGAAGAAGTCAAACATCAGCAATGTCTTCTTCAGAGCGTCAGCAGCCACACCGGCGACTTCCGCGTCGTCCAGCAGCTCGATCAGGGGGTGAACGTTGTAGCCGCCCACCATGGTGCCCAGCAGCTCGGTGGCCTTGGCCTTGGAGATGAGACCCACCTTGATATCGCCGTGAGCCACGGCAGCCAGGAAGGAAGCCTTGACCTTGGCTGCATCGTCCACACCAGGCGGCACGCGATGAGTCAGCAAATCCATCAGGAATGCTTCTTCGCCAGCGGGTGGGTTCTTGATCAGCTCGATCAGGTCAGCAACCTGCTTGGCATCCAGAGGCAACGGGGGGATGCCCAGTGCGGCGCGTTCTGCCACATGGTCACGGTAGGCTTTCAACATGGGGGTCTCTCCAATGGTTTTTAAAAAAGGCTGCGCGGTTAGCGCGAATTACAGGGCTGACACATGTGCGATAGGTCAGCCCTCAGCCTCGCGGGACTTACTTGTTGTCCAGCAGGCTAGGAGGTGGGTTCTTGCGAATGGCTTCAGCGACTTGTTGTTGCTCGGGGCTCATGCATTCGTCAGCCAGGCGCTGACCCGCTTTCTGGTTCATCAGCATCGACTTGTTGGCGATCTGCAGCCACACCGCACCAGCGGCCTTGTCTTCCAGGCGCACGGTGCCGGTCGAGGTCTTCACGGGGACCATGTGGTACTTGAAACCACGGCCGTCCACGATGAAGTAGCCGGGGTTGGCCGTATCAGCGTTCACGTTGACAAAAGCACCCAGTTCGCAGGCGATACGACCTTTGTGCACACGCTCGGCCACGGCCAGATCTTCTGTGCTCAACGCAGCAGAAGCGGGGCCGGCGGCCACCACAGCAGCGCCGCCCGCAACGGCTGCTGCAGCAGCGGCTTTGCCCTTCTTGGCAACAGGAGCCTTTTTGGCAACGGGAGCCTTCTTGGTAGCCACAGTCTTGGCCTTGGTTGCGGTTTCGGCCACAGCAGAGTGGCTGATTGCAAGCAAAGGGGCTGCAATCATTAAAGTAGCGATCAGGGTCTTCATAGGAATAGCTCCTGCAGACTTGTTATGAGTTCGTTTGGGGGTCAGTGCGAGGCAAACCAGGGTTGAACTTCAACTGGCAAGGCCTGCCCCGTCTGGTGAGCGCGCTCAAGCAATTGCCAAAAATAGCGGTAGCTGGCGCGGTCGTGTAGTACACCACCAAAATTGATGGGCGCCCAATTCTGCACTGCTGCAGCGGTAAGAATCTGTGCCGCTTGCTTTACTTCGTCTTCCGCAGGAGAAAAAGCGCGCAAGATGGGCCGAATCTGATCCGGGTGAATGCTCCACATGCGCGTGTAGCCCAACTCGCGCGACGCTTTTTGCGCACAAGCCTCAAGAGCCTGTGGATTCTTGAATTCAGTCACTACGCAATGCGACGGCACTTTGCCGTAGGCATGGCAAGCGGCGGCGATCTCCAGCTTGGCGCGCACCACCATGGGGTGCTCAAACTGGCCCTGCGCCGTCATGGCCGCTGCCGGAATAGCACCACCGTGGGCCGAGACAAAGTCCATCAGCCCGAACGAGATGCTTTGCACGGCCGGGTGGGCGGCAATGTCAAAGGCCTGCTGCACTGCGGCAGGCGATTCAATCAAAACATGTAGCGGTACGCGCTTGCCTGTAGCGCGCTGCAAGGCTTTTTCAGCCTGGAGCACGTCATCCAGACTTTCGACTTTGGGAATCATGATGTGGCACAGGCGCTCTGCGGCGTTGCCAGCAATGATGTCCATATCCTGCTGAAAGTGCTCGTGGTCCACCGCATGTACCCGCGCTGCGACGCGCGCGCCATGCTCAGCGCCGTTGGCCAGCTCGGCCACCAGCTTTGCGTGCTGCGCTTCCTGACCCACGGGGGCACCGTCCTCGCAGTCCAGCGTGACGTCAAACACGCAGGTACCGAACTCTTGCATCATCTCTGCCTGCAACTGCAGGCTTTTGCGCATGCGCACTTCCACGCCGCTGTAGTGATCACAAACAGGCAGACGCTGAGCACCGCCTTGTGCGTCCAGCAAGACCTGAGCAGGGTGAACCAATTCTTTCGTCATGACTTGCGCTGCGCCACTATGAAAAGTCGAGGAAAAGCCAACAGGCGCTTGCCGTCGGCTCGCAGGGGGTAGGCCGCCTCAATGCGGCGCTCGTATTCAGCCAGAAACTCTGCTTGCAACGCGGCGGGCAGGCCTTCTACAAAAGGCTTGAGGCCCGTGCTGCTGAGCCACTGCACAATGGCCGCCGCCGAATCCATGGGGTGCTGGTAGATGGTGTGCCACACATCGACGCTTGCTGCCTCATTCTCGGGCGCAGCCAGTAAATCGTAATAAGCCCCTAGAGGCAAAATTTCGGTTCGCACCTTGTCTGCATCGCCGATGTACCGGGCAAACTGCGGCAATTGCGCGACTTCGCGCATCAGCCGGTGCGAGGGTTGCTGACGGTTGTCAGGCATCTGGATCGCCAGCACGCCACCGGGCGTTAACAGCGAAAACAGACGGGGAATCAGGGTTTCATGCTCTCCGACCCACTGCAGGGAGGCGTTGGCGTAGATCAGATCAGGTGCCGCTTCATTGCCAGCCAAAGTCCAGGTGGCGATATCACCTGCTTCAAACCGGGCCGTGGGCAACTGCTTGCGTGCAGTCTCCAACATGGCCTGAGAGTTGTCGATACCGAGCACGCTCGCATTGGCAAAGCGTGCGGCTAGCAACTCGGTAGAGTTACCCGGCCCGCAGCCCAGATCCACGATGTGGAGGCTGCGAGCCGCTTGCTCGACCAGATTCACCCGTGCCAGCAACTCTGCTGCCGGGCGCGTGCGCTCATTGGCAAAGCGCAGATACAGCGCGGGGTTCCAGTCTTGCATGGTGCTTATTACAGCAGGTGCTTGACGCCGTCTTGCTCGCCTTGCAGCTCAGCCAGAGTCTTGTTGATGCACTCTTGCGAGAAGGCATCAATTTCCAGACCTTCGACGATCTTGTATTCGCCGTCAGCAGTCGTGGTCACGGGGAAGCCGAACACGATGCCAGCAGGAATGCCGTATTCACCGTTGGAAGGCACGCCCATGGTGACCCATTCGCCGTTAGAGCCCAGAGCCCAATCGCGCATGTGGTCGATAGCAGCGTTAGCAGCCGAAGCAGCCGAGGACAGGCCACGAGCCGCAATGATGGCGGCACCGCGCTTGCCAACCGTGGGCAGGAACACGTTGGCGTTCCATTCCTGGTCGTTGATCATTTCCTTGACCGACTTGCCGTTCACGGAAGCGAAACGGTAGTCTGCGTACATGGTGGGCGAGTGGTTGCCCCAGACGGTCAGTTGCTTGATGTCGCCCACAGCGAAGTTGGCCTTGGCAGCCAGCTGGGAAGCAGCGCGGTTGTGGTCCAGACGCAGCATGGCGGTGAAGTTCTTGGCAGGCAGATCAGGTGCCGACTTCATGGCGATGTAAGCGTTGGTGTTGGCGGGGTTGCCCACAACCAGAACCTTGACATTGCGCGAGGCCACAGCGTTCAGAGCCTTGCCCTGAGCGGTGAAAATCTGAGCGTTGGCAGCCAGCAGGTCAGCACGTTCCATGCCTGGGCCGCGAGGACGGGCGCCAACCAGCAAAGCGTAGTCGGTGTCCTTGAAAGCGGTAAGAGGGTCGGCGTGGGCTTCGATACCAGCCAGCAGAGGGAATGCGCAGTCTTCCAGCTCCATGATCACGCCCTTCAGAGCGTTTTGAGCCTTTTCGTCGGGGATTTCCAGCAGCTGCAAAATGACAGGCTGATCTTTACCCAGCATTTCGCCGGATGCGATGCGAAACAACAGGGCGTAACCGATTTGGCCAGCTGCGCCAGTAACGGCGACACGGACGGGCTTCTTGCTCATGGTGAAACTCCAATATTGGAAAAAAGTGAGATGTTATGGGCGCGAGGTAACACCAGCGTAACCACCAGTAGCACAAGCTCCGCAAACATGCGGCAAGTGTACTGCTGATTTCAAATCCCAGTCAATTTGTCTTATGTCTTATATAAGATATGATCCTCACCTAGCGGTCAACGCAAACCTGCTTGTAACCTGTTTGTTTTTGCACATTGCATCGCGGAGGCGATCCCCTCAAAAAACTACTATGGCCACCCTTCACAACACAGTCCCGGACAACAACGCCAGCAATAACACTGGCACCGGCGTCTCCACCCCAGCATTCAGCCCTTTGTATCAGCAGATCAAAGGTCTGATCCTCCAGGGACTGGAAGCTGGCGAATGGCGCCCCGGAGAACTGATTCCCAGTGAAATGGAACTGGCTGCCCGCTTCAAGGTCAGCCAAGGCACGGTGCGCAAGGCGATTGATGAACTGGCCGCTGAAAACCTGGTCATGCGTCGTCAAGGCAAGGGAACGTTTGTAGCCACTCACGCCGCACAACAGGTTCAATACCGCTTTCTGAATCTTCGCCCCGATGCTGGCGATCTGCAAGGCGAAGGCCGCGCAGAGCGCCGCATCCTCGAATGCCGCCGCCTGCGCGCGCCGGCCGAGGTGGCCCGGGCTCTGGCGCTTCGTACTGGCGACGCCGTCATGCATGTGCGCCGCATCCTGTCTTTTGCAGGAATTCCGACTATTTTGGAAGACATCTGGCTGCCAGGCAACGCCTTCAAGGGCCTGACTGCAGAACAAATGTCGAATTACCAAGGTCCAACTTACGCCATGTTCGAGCTGGATTACGGCGTGCGCATGGTGCGGGCCGATGAGAAAATTCGAGCCGTTCTTCCGGATGCAGAGCAGGCTCAATTGCTCAACATTCCGAGTGCCACGCCCTTGCTCAGCGTAGAGCGCACGGCTTACACATATAACGATGTTCCCATGGAGTTACGACGTGGTTTGTACCTCACGGACACTCATCATTACCGCAATGCCTTGAACTGAATCCCCCCGTAAAAGCGTTGATTGCGCCAACCGCCAATCAACGCTATGCAAATTCGGCTAACGGATTCTGCTGCATTGCAATAGAATTTTGTGTCGCTTCGCACTAGCGATTACAACGCAGTTACATCCACGAAAGTACCCTGCCATGACAGAGCAAAAAGCAAAACAGCGGCCAGAGTTCCGCAACATCAACTTCTTCTCGGACCTTCCGACCTATCGCCTGCCTCTGGCAGGCGTCGTGTCCATCTTGCACCGCATCAGCGGTTTGCTGATGGCGCTCTTGCTGCCGTTCATCATCTGGATGTTCGACAACTCGATCTCGTCGGAAATTTCGTTTGATTCCTTCACCTCGGTGTTCGCCGGTCAATTCGGCTGGCTTGCCAAGCTGGTCTGCCTGGCACTGATCTGGGGCTATCTGCACCACTTCTGCGCTGGCGTTCGTCACCTGGTGATGGACGTGAACCACCACGCTGTGAACAAGCAAACCGGCAAGTCCACTGCTGTTGGCGTGCTGGTTATCAGCGTCGCACTGACCGTGGTGCTGGGCGCCAAGCTGTTCGGTCTGTACTGATCGGCCCCGGTTAACAACATCCCACGATAAGGAAACAACCATGTCCGTGAATTACGGCTCCAAGCGCACCGTTGTCGGCGCGCACTATGGCACCCGCGACTTTCTGGCTCAACGCTCTACAGCTGTCCTGATGGCTCTGTACACCGTAGTGCTGCTGGTTCGCTTTCTGACAGTCGGCGGCCCCGTGGGCTACGAGCAGTGGGCTGGCATCTTTGCCCCCCAGTGGATGAAATTTCTGACCCTGGCCCTGTTTGTGGCTCTGGGCTGGCACGCATGGATTGGCGTGCGTGACATCTGGATGGACTACGTCAAGTCTGTGGGCCTACGCCTCTCGCTGCAAGTGGTCACCATTGTCTGGCTGCTCGGATGCGTCGGCTGGGGCATCCAGGTTCTGTGGCGTCTCTGATTGAGACACGGTCTCCACGATTGAAGGTTAAGAATGAGCTACTCCAAAGCAAATATCACCAAGCGCAAGTTTGACGTCGTGATCGTCGGTGCTGGCGGCTCCGGCCTGCGCGCCGCGCTGGAACTGTCGCGCGCCGGTCTGTCGGTCGCGTCCCTGTCCAAGGTTTTCCCTACACGTTCGCACACTGTGGCTGCTCAAGGCGGCGTGTCCGCTTCGCTGGGCAATATGTCCGACGACAACTGGCACTACCACTTCTACGACACCATCAAGGGCTCTGACTGGCTGGGCGACCAAGACGCCATTGAGTTCATGTGTCGCGAAGCACCGAACGTCGTGATCGAACTCGAACACTTCGGCATGCCTTTCGACCGCAACGCTGACGGCACGATCTACCAGCGTCCTTTCGGCGGCCACACCGCCAACTACGGCGAAAAGCCCGTGCAACGCGCCTGCGCTGCCGCTGACCGTACCGGTCACGCCATGCTGCACACGCTGTACCAGCAGAACGTCAAGTCCAAGACCAACTTCTTCGTGGAATGGATGGCTCTGGACCTGATCCGCAACTCCGAAGGCGATGTGGTCGGCGTGACCGCACTCGAGCTGGAAACCGGCGATCTGTACGAACTGCACGCCAAGGCTGTGCTGATGGCAACTGGCGGTGCTGGCCGTATCTTCCAGGCATCGACCAACGCTTTCATCAACACCGGTGACGGCCTGGGCATGGCAGCACGCGCTGGCATTCCTTTGCAAGACATGGAGTTCTGGCAGTTCCACCCCACCGGCGTGGCTGGTGCGGGCGTGCTGCTGACCGAAGGCTGCCGAGGCGAAGGCGCAATTTTGCTGAACAGCGAAGGCGAGCGCTTCATGGAGCGTTACGCTCCTACCCTGAAGGATTTGGCCCCACGTGACTTCGTGTCGCGCTCGATGGACCAGGAAATCAAGGAAGGTCGTGGCTGTGGTCCTAACAAGGACTACATCCTGATGAAGCTGGACCACCTGGGTGCAGACACCATCCGCAAGCGCCTGCCTTCCGTGGAAGAAATTGGCCACAACTTCGCCAACGTGGATATCACCAAGGAACCCATCCCCGTGGTTCCTACCATCCACTACCAGATGGGCGGCATCCCCACCAACATCAACGGCCAGGTTGTGACCTACGACGGTACACAAAACCGCGTTGTGAACGGCCTGTACGCAGTGGGCGAATGCTCTTGCGTGTCAGTGCACGGCGCCAACCGCCTGGGCACCAACTCGCTGCTGGACCTGCTGGTCTTCGGCAAGGCTGCCGGCAAGCACATTGTGGAATTCGTCAACGGCTTTGGCTCGCACCGCGAAGTGCCCGCCGACGGCGCTGACCGCACCCTGGCTCGTCTGAACCAGCTGCAAGACTCCAAGGAAGGCACCTACGCCCAGGATCTGGCAGGCGAAATCCGCACTTCCATGCAAACTCACGCTGGCGTGTTCCGCACCCAGAAGAGCATGGACGAAGGCGTGACCAAGATCAACGCCCTGCGCGAACGCGTAGGTTCCGTGACGCTGAAGGACAAGTCCATGGTGTGGAATACCGCACGCATGGAAGCTCTGGAAGTGGACAACCTGATCGAAGTGGCACAAGCCACCATGACATCGGCCGCAGCCCGCAAGGAATGCCGTGGTGCACACACCGTGTACGACTACGAGCACCCTGCCGACCACGCCGAATTCCCGCTGGGCCGCAACGACAAGGAATGGCTCAAGCACACACTGTGGGATAGCGCCACAAACGGCCTGTCTTACAAGCCTGTGAACCTGAAGCCCCTGACCGTTGCAAGCGTACCCCCCAAGGTTCGTACGTTCTAATCCAGTAGCCCACGAGAGAAGATCAAAATGAAGCGCACATTCAAAATCTACCGCTACGATCCTGATCGGGACGCCAAGCCCTACATGCAAACCGTGCAAGTCGAACTCGACGGTCACGAACGCATGCTGCTGGACGCCCTGGTCAAGCTCAAGGAAATGGATCCATCGATCTCGTTCCGTCGCTCCTGCCGTGAAGGCGTATGCGGCTCGGATGCGATGAACATCAACGGCAAAAACGGTCTGGCCTGCTTGACCAACATGAACACCCTCAAGGGTGACATCGTGTTGAAACCCCTGCCCGGCCTGCCCGTGGTTCGCGATCTGATCGTGGACATGACCCAGTTCTTCAAGCAGTACCACTCGATCAAGCCTTACCTGCAAAGCGATGTGTACGCAACGCCAAGCAAGGAACGCCTGCAGTCCCCCGAAGAGCGCGAAGAGCTCAACGGCCTGTACGAGTGCATTCTGTGCGCAAGCTGCTCCACCAGCTGCCCTTCGTTCTGGTGGAACCCCGACAAGTTCGTGGGCCCGGCCGGCCTGCTGCAGGCTTACCGCTTCATCGCGGACAGCCGTGACACGGCCACGGGCGAGCGCCTTGATAACCTGGAAGATCCTTACCGACTCTTCCGCTGCCACACCATCATGAACTGTGTGGACGTGTGCCCCAAGCACCTGAACCCCACCGCAGCGATTGGCAAAATCAAGGAGCTGATGGTTCGTCGAACCGTCTGATGCTGATGACGAATACTCTGCTCGGTGAACGTGAGCGCGACCTGCTTAAGTGGCGCAGCCGCCGTGGCCTGGTTGAGAACGATCTCTTCATTGAGCAGTTCTTCGCCACCTACGGAAGCCAGCTCACGCAACAAAACGCGGCTGGCATGTCTGCCTTGATGGATCTGGCAGACAACGACCTGATGGATCTTTTCTTGCGTCGCAAGGAACCAGAAGGTCAACTCGACACCCAAGAAGTAAGGGAAGTCCTGGAGATGCTGCGCAAGCGCGTCCCCGGCGGCTCACCCCAGTAGGCTAGGCAATTTAGAGAAGGAAGTTTGAAATGAAACTCGCTGACAACAAAGCAACGCTGTCTTTTAGCAATGGCGCCCCTAGCGTCGAATTGCCGGTCTATCAGGGCAGCATCGGCCCTGACGTGATCGACATCCGTAAGCTGTACGGTCAATCCGGCAGTTTCACTTATGACCCGGGCTTCCTCTCTACCGCTGCCTGCCAGTCCGCCATCACCTACATTGATGGCGACAAGGGCGAGCTGCTGTACCGCGGCTACCCTATCGAGCAACTGGCCAAGAACTGCAACTTCCTCGAAACCTGTTACCTGCTGCTGTACGGAGAGCTGCCAAACGAAGCCCAGAAGGCTGAGTTTGAAAACACCGTGACCCAGCACACCATGGTCAACGAGCAGATGCAGTTCTTCCTGCGTGGATTCCGCCGTGATGCACACCCCATGGCTGTGCTGACCGGTCTGGTGGGCGGCATGTCGGCGTTCTATCACGACAGCACCGACATCACGAACCCTGAGCACCGCAACATTGCTGCCATCCGTCTGATTGCCAAGATGCCTACCCTGGTGTCCATGGCATACAAGTACGGCGTGGGCCAGCCCTACATGTACCCGAAGAATGACCTGTCCTATGCAGGCAACTTCATGCGCATGATGTTCGGCAACCCTTGCGAAGAGTACAAGGTCAATCCCGTGATTGAACGTGCTCTGGAC
This sequence comes from Comamonas sp. 26, assembly GCF_002754475.1. Taxonomy (NCBI): domain Bacteria; kingdom Pseudomonadati; phylum Pseudomonadota; class Betaproteobacteria; order Burkholderiales; family Comamonadaceae; genus Comamonas; species Comamonas sp. 26. The sequence continues at coordinate 1,098,852 of NZ_PEFL01000001.1, read as the reverse complement.
CGAATCTTCATCCTGCACGCAGACCACGAGCAAAACGCGTCGACATCGACCGTGCGCCTGTGCGGCTCGTCCGGCACCAACCCCTTCGCAGCCATCTCCGCTGGCGTTGCTTGCCTGTGGGGCCCTGCCCACGGCGGTGCCAACGAAGCCTGCTTGAACATGCTGGAAGACATCCAGGCCAACGGCGGCATTGCCAAGGTTGGCGAGTTCATGGAAAAGGCCAAGGACAAGACCAGCGGCGTGAAGCTGATGGGCTTTGGCCACCGCGTGTACAAGAACTACGACCCCCGCGCCAAGCTCATGCAGGAAACCTGCAACGAAATCCTGCAAGAGCTGGGTCTGGAAAAGGATCCCCTGTTCGCCCTGGCCAAGCAAGTCGAGAAGATTGCCCTGGAAGACGACTACTTCGTCTCGCGCAAGCTGTACCCCAACGTCGACTTCTACTCCGGCATCGTTCAGCGCGCTATCGGCATTCCAGTGAACCTGTTCACCGGCATCTTCGCTCTGGCCCGTACCGTGGGCTGGATCGCTCAGCTCAACGAACAAATGGGTGACCCCGAGTACAAGATTGGCCGTCCTCGCCAGCTGTACACCGGCGCTGCTCAGCGCGACGTTCAGCCTATCGGCAAGCGTTAATCGCTTTCAGGCCCGGTTACCGGGTCTGCCAAGGTGCAAAAAGCCCGCAGCTTGCAAAAGCTGGCGGGCTTTTTCTTTTACTTGATCAAGCCGCAGCCAGTCGCTATACAAAATAGAAGCAGCTACCGCCTGTAAACAGCGCTCTTCAGACTGATTCGAGCAGAAAATCAATATACATAGGTCGCAAGCAGCTTCCTATTTCATAGCAACCTAGCTTGCTTACGGCACCAGCAAGATAGGCTGAACCGCGCCATGCGCCTCCAGTGCGCGGTGGGCTGCTGCGGCATCTGCCAGCGCAAACTCCTGAGGTACGCCCATGCGAAAATGCTTTTTACGCAGCGCCTCAAACACGCGCTCGGCCATGGCTTCGCGCTCGGCAGGCTTTTTCACAAAATGGAAAACCATGGGCCGACTCACGCTGTTTGACTTGGCCGCAAGCCGCGCAATCTCCAGCGCAGGCACCGGGCCAGACGATTGCCCATATATCACCAGCTGCCCGCCAATGTTCAAACTGGCCAGCGAGCCATCAAAGCTGACCTTGCCCACCGCGTCATAAACCACATCCACGCCTTCGCCATGCGTCAGCTCCAGCACGCGCTCCGCCACATCCTCAGCGCCCTCACCCCGGTAGCGAATCACCTCGACACAACCGACCTGATCGGCCTTCTTCGCCGTGGCATCGCTGCCCGCCGTCCCTATCACCATCGCGCCCTGGCGCGTGGCCCACTGACTCAAAATCTGTCCCATGCCGCCGCCCGCAGCCTGCACCAGAATGCGCGTGCCCTGCCCCACATGGGCTACGCGGTGCAGCAGCACATCAGCCGTTAGCCCGCGCAGCAAGCTGGATGCCACCAGTGCATCGCTCAAATCATCGGGCACGGCAATCAGCTCATCGGCCGCAATCACGCGCTCTGCCGCGTAAATGGCATAGGCCGCAGAGATATAACAAACCCGGTCACCCACTTTGAAGCGGCTCACGCCCTCGCCGACTTCAGCGACCACGCCCACAGCCTCGATACCGGGCGTGCCCGGCAGCGCCAGCGTCTTGTACAAGCCTGAGCGCACATAGACATCGTGAAAATTCACACCAATGCGTGTGTGCTGCACGCGGACCTGACCAGCCGCCAGAGCCTGCGAAGCTACAGAGGCAATCTTCAGCACCTCTGGGCCGCCGTACTCGTTAATCACGATGGCTTGATGCATGGCCTGGCTCATGTTTTTGCTCCTTGTTTCTTGAATGGAATGACTGTAGCTTGTCCCTGCGCCCTGCTGCGACGCGGTAATTCCCGCACAATGCGCCTCCTGCACACTGCTATTGATTCTTTTCATCCTGCCTCTATGTCTTTTGCCCCTCTAGGCCTGCGTGCCGAGCTTTTGAATGCTGCCCAGGACCTGGGCCTGCACAACGCAACGCCGATCCAGACCCAGGCCATCCCCGCCGTACTGGCCGGGCGTGACCTCTGGGCCTGTGCGCCCACGGGCTCGGGCAAGACTATGGCTTACCTGATGCCGCTGCTGCAAGGCTGGATGGCGCAAAAGCGCAACCACACCGGCTTTGTACGCCCACTGGCCACCCTAATCCTCGTGCCCACACGCGAGCTGGCTCAGCAGGTGCATGAAAGCCTGAGCGACCTGACACGCAAACTGCAAGATCAGCCCCGCAGCCGCGTGGTTTACGGCGGCGTATCCATCAACCCGCAAATGATGCAGATGCGCGGCAGCGCCGACTTTCTGGTCGCCACACCCGGCCGACTGCTCGATCTGGTCAGCAGCAACGCCGTGCGCCTGAATGCAGTGCAGCACTTGGTGCTGGACGAGGCCGACCGCCTGCTGGATCAAGGCTTTGCCGAAGAACTCAACCGCGTGCTGGCCCTGCTGCCCGCCAAGCGTCAGACCCTGCTGTTCTCTGCCACCTTCCCACAGAACGTGGAAGCCCTGGCTACTCAGCTGCTGCACGACCCCGTGCGCGTGCAGGTCGATGCCGACAGCACTGCCGAACACTCGGCCAGCCCCGAAAACATCACCCAGCGCGCGATTGCCGTGGACAGCCCTAGCCGTACCCAGCTGCTGCGCAAACTGGTCAAAGATGGCGAAGGCCAACCCGAATGGGAACGCGCGCTGGTCTTTGTCGCCAAGCGCCACACTGCAGAAATGCTGGCAGACAAGCTGTACAAGGCCGGCATCTTCGCCACCACCTTCCATGGCGACATGAGCCAAGGTGCCCGCAAGGATGTACTCGAGCAGTTCAAGTCCAAGCGCTGGCAGCTGCTGATTACCACCGATCTGGCCTCGCGCGGCATTGATATTGCGCAGCTGCCTACGGTCATCAACTACGACCTGCCACGCTCTCCCGCCGACTATATTCACCGTATTGGCCGCACAGGCCGCGCCGGACATGCGGGTGCCGCTATCACTTTTGTTCCACCCGCAGAAACTGCACACTGGGAGCTGATCTGCAAACGCAACCAGCTAGACATTGCACTGGAACAGATTGAAGGTTTCGAGCCCACCGAAGAAGTGCCGCCACCTCCCGTCGCGCAAGACGGCAACGGCGGCATCAAAGGCCGCAGACCCAGCAAGAAAGACAAGCTGCGCGCTGCAGGACTTTTACCTGTCAACAGCAACAGCGACGGAAAAATCTAAATCTGGCATCGCATTCAAACCAAAAGCCGCAGCAATGCGGCTTTTTTGTTGCCGTTCCTCAGAGAGCCACCCCAGATAAAGACATTTGATTACATCCTCGCGGGATTCATTTGTAACTTTACAAAATTGTTCATCGATAAGCTGGACTTAGACGAACCAAGCTGATTTCTCAACAAGGCAGCCTAAGCGCTGAAAATCGATGAAATGCCCTAAAGTGTTTGTGGAGTCATCTCTGTTGATCTTCTGCTCGGCGCTTCACGCTGAGGAGAGTTGGTCTCTCAATCTGCATACGTTCAGCCATCACTTCTCCGAAAGAGCGCATGGCCAAAAATGGAATGAAACCAACCCAGGTCTTGGTCTTAGAAGAGACTTTGGCAGTGACTTCTCCATTCAGGCGGGCTTCTACAAAAACAGTCTCAGCAAGTGGAGCACCTATGCCATTGCAGAGTATTCACCCCTTTCCGTCGGCAGCTTCGATGCAGGCTTGTTTGCAGGCATTCGAACCAACTACCAAAACCCCGTCGAATTCGCTGGTGGTGCGCTCATTCGTTGGCGTGTCACAGAGCACATCGAAATTACCGGCCGCCTAAGCCCCAAAACCTGCAGCTACTGCTCTGGGTTTGTCAGTGCTGAATTGGGCTGGAAGTTCTGATTGGAAGGTCATTGGTTCGCTCATGCAAACCACTTTGGAATGCCCGTCCTAGCAGCTCCAAAGGTACTTTGTACTGGAGGCCCCAAGCTGCACAGCACTGGAGCCATACACTTTTCCCAGTACAGTCAGTGCCAACTGATTGATCTGGGAAACCCATGTCCGCCAACGAGAATTCAAGCGCAGCCTCTGGCTCGGAAGGCAGCGCTTCTGGCGATGCCTTCGCCGCTGTGCCAGCTGCAGTCGCCTTGCCCTCCTCCCCCATCGCCCTACAGCTGGAAAAAAGCCGCCAGTCGCTGCTGGACCTATCCACACGCAACCGGCTGCTGAGCCTGCCGCAGGCCGCCACAGCCAAGCTGCTGCACTTTGCCGATGAGCTGACGCCCGAGATTTACCGCCTGCTGGTGACGGATGGCAAGGCCATGAGCTTTGTGCCGAGCAAGACCGATGAGACTGCGCAGGAAGCCGCCGAAGCACCGCATCCCGCCCTGCCCCAGCCCGAAGACGATGCCTGTGCAGAACGCGACGAGCGCGGCGTGGCGCAACGCCACCGCGACCTGAAGCTGCAGACGCGCCTGAACAGCGAAAAGCTGCAGCGCCGCTTGCTGGACATGCATTCCGATGCCCGCACCTTTGTGGAAGAGCAAGGCGTCAACATCCTGTTTCTGGCCCTTGGTCACCTGCAATGGTTTGACCGCAATGCGCCCGACAAGCCGCGCTTTGCGCCATTGATTTTGCTGCCTGTGGCACTGGAACGCAAAAGCGCTGCCGAGCGCTTTACCTTGGGCTGGCTGCAGGAAGATGCGGCCGAAAACCTTTCGCTTGCTGCCAAACTCAAGGCAGACTTTGGTCTGGAGTTGCCTGAATTCAAGGTCGGCGATGACTTTGACCCTGTCGCCTATCTGGCGCAGGTCAGCAGCATGGCGGCTGCCCAGCCGGGCTGGCAGGTCTTGCCCGATGCGATGACGCTGGGCTTTTTCAGTTTTGCCAAGTTCCTCATGTACCGCGACCTGGACGCGAGCACCTGGCCGCAAGATAAGCGACTGGATCAGCAGGCGCTGATTGCCTCTGCGCTGCAGGATGGCTTTGAGGCCCGCGGCGAAATTTTTCCCGAAGATGCCGATGTGGACGAATTGATTCCCGTCGTCAGCCAGCGCCATGTGGTGGATGCAGACAGCTCACAATCGCTGGCCATCGAAGCCGTGCGCCGTGGCGAGAATCTCGTCATTCAAGGGCCACCTGGCACCGGCAAGTCCCAGACCATCACCAACGTGATTGCCGCCGCGATTGCCGATGGCAAGAAGGTGCTGTTCATCTCCGAAAAAATGGCGGCGCTAGAGGTAGTGAACCGCCGCCTGAAAGCCGTGGGCCTTGGCCCCGCCTGCTTGGAACTGCACAGCCACCACACCAACAAGCGCAAGGTTCTCGAAGAACTCAAGGCCACGCGTGACCTGGGCCGCCCGCGTGTGGAGCACCGCGACCAGATCATCAACGAGCTGACCCACGTACAGCAGCAGCTCAATGCGCACAGCGAAGTCATGCATCAGGCGCTGGTGCCCTGCGCGCTGACGCCTTATCAAATCCTGGGCCAGCTGGCCAAGCTCGATGCGGTGCAAATTGCCCACCTGCCCGACTTGCTGCAAGGTGCGCAGGACTGGACACCCACGGACTTTTCTGCACGCCAGCAAACCGTGCAGGCGCTGCGCCAGGCCGCCAGCAAGGTCATGCCCATTCAGCAACATCCATGGCGCGGCGTCTGCCACCCCGCCCTGCTCAAAATGGATGCCGAACGCTTTGCCCAGCAACTACCTGCTGTGCAGAATTTGCTGCAGCAGACGCTACAAGATAGTGAGCAGCTCGCGCAATCACTGAATGCGCTAGCGCCGCAAAACATTCAAGATATTGAAGAGCAGATTGCACTGGCTCAGCAACTGGCCTCTGCGCCCACGCTAGACAGGCAGTCTGTCGCCAGTGCCATCTGGAGCCATGGCCTGGGTCAGTTGCAAAAGCTGCTGGAAACGGGCCTGCAATTCAGCCAGCAGGCACAAGGCCTGCGCAGCCGCTTTGCAGAGTCAGCCTGGAACCAGGACTGGAACAGCGCCCGCCAAAGCATTGCCGCCCATGGCGATTCACTGTTTCGCCTCTTCAACGGCGGCTACCGCCAGGCGGTTGCCAGCGTCAAGGCGCATCTCAAAGAGGCGCTCCCCAAAACCAAGGCCGAGCGTATTCAGTGGCTGGATGCGCTGTTGCAGGCACAAGGACTGCGCCAGACACTGGCCCAGCAAAGCGCCGATGGAACGGCCGCCTTTGGCCAGCTCTGGCTGGGCGAGCAAAGCGATTGGAGCCAGCTGCAGGCGGTGCTGCGCTGGATGAGCGGCCCGGACGGCCAAGGCCGTAGCGAGTCCTTCCGTCAGCTTTATGCCCAGCTGCCATCGCCTGCGCACTGTGCGGAGCTGGCCGCAACAGCGACAGCATCGCTACAAAGATTTGAGCAAGCAGCGTCGGCCATGCTCTCCAATTACCAGTTAGATACGCCAGAAGCCTTTGGTGCTCCAGCGCTATCCGGCATTGCTTTTACCGCACTGAATGCGCGACTGGCACAGTGGATAGCCCAGCCCGCCGCCCTGCTGGACTGGACCCAATACCACGCCACCCGCGAGCAGGCTCGCGCCTCGGGGCTGGCCCCGTTGGTCGAGCAGTTGGAGCTGGACGCCATCACGCCGGATGCCATGTCGCCCAGCTTTGAGCGCGCCTATTACGAAGCACTGCTGCGCCAGGCCACGCAGACGCATCCTGCGCTGGTGGCTTTCAACGGTGACCAGCACAGCCAGAAGGTGCGCCAGTTCCGCGCACTGGATATCGAACGCATTGAGCTGGCGCGTGCCCAGTCTGCGCTATCGCATTACGAGCAGGTACCGCGCACGGCCTCTGGCATAGGACCACTTGGTGTCATCAATGGCGAGATTGCCCGCAAGCGCGGCCACATGCCGCTGCGCAAGCTCTTCAAGCTGGCGGGCGAGGCGGTGCAGGCCATCAAGCCCGTATTCATGATGAGCCCGCTGTCCGTGGCCCAGTTTCTGGAGCCCGGCGCGGTCGAGTTTGACCTGCTGGTCATTGACGAGGCCAGCCAGATCGAGCCTGTGGATGCGCTGGGTGCCATTGCCCGCTGCAAGCAGCTGGTGGTGGTGGGCGATGACCGCCAGCTGCCGCCCACGCGCTTTTTCTCACGCATGACCAGCGAGCAGGACGAGTTGGATGACGAGGACGAAGAACAGCTCATCGCCGGTGCCGCAGATGTGGAAAGCATTCTGAGCCTGTGCCTTGCCAAGGGCATGCCCCAGCTCATGCTGCGCTGGCATTACCGCAGCCGCCACCAGTCGCTGATTGCAGTGTCCAACCAGCAGTTCTACAACAGCGGTCTGTTCATCGTGCCCAGCCCCTACACGGCGCGCGCGGGCATGGGCCTGCGTTTTCACCATCTGCCAGAGGGTCGATTTGACAGTGGCGGCACGCGCGTCAACCGCATCGAGGCGCAGACCATTGCGCGCGCCATCATGGCGCACGCACTGCAAACACCTCAGCTCAGTCTGGGCGTGGCCGCGTTCTCGCTGCAGCAAAAAGTCGCCATTCAGGACGAGCTGGAACTGCTGCGTCGCCAGCAGCCCGAGGCCGAGTCCTTTTTTGTCGCCCATCCCAACGAACCCTTCTTCATCAAGAACCTGGAAAACGTACAGGGCGACGAGCGCGATGTGATCTATATCTCGGTGGCCTATGCGCGCAATGCTCAGGGCTATCTGCCCATGCGCTTTGGCCCGGTGAGCGCCGATGGCGGTGAGCGCCGTTTGAACGTACTGATCTCGCGTGCCAAGCAGCGCTGCGAGGTGTTCTCGTCCATCACGGCCGATGACATCGATCTGGAGCGCGGCAAAGGCAAGGGCGTGGCCGCCCTCAAGGTCTTCCTCAACTACGCAGCGACCGGCAATCTGGCTGTGGCGAGCATCAGCGGGCGCGATCTGGAATCACCGCTGGAAGAAGATATTTACGAGGCGCTGACCGCGAAACTCACGCCCCTAGGCCTGCAGATCGAAACGCAGTTTGGGATTGCCGGCTTCTTTATCGACCTTGCCGTGGTGGACCCCGAGCAACCGGGCCGCTATCTGCTGGGTATTGAGTGCGATGGCATGAGCTACCACCACAGCCGCTCCGCCCGCGACCGTGACCGTCTGCGCCAGTCGGTGCTGGAGAGTCAGGGCTGGACCCTGCTGCGCATCTGGGGCTGCGACTGGTTTCGCCAGCCACGCGCCGAGACGGAAAAAGTGCTGGCCGCCGTTCAGCGCGCGCAGCAAAACCTTGAACCCAATCTGCCGCAAGCCCAGATTCCATCTGCGCCAGCAGCTATTGAAGTGATAGAGCGCGTCGAGCCCGCAAAAGATGCCAGCAACAGCGACCAGGCAAGGCCTGAAGTCGCCTATGCCGAGGCCAGCCTGGATGTGCCCTCCAAGGATCTGCACAGCCTGCCGACCTCGCTTCTGGCGCAACTGGTGCTGCAGGTGGTGGAGCAGGAAGGCCCGGTTCACTTCGACGAGCTCACCACGCGCATGCGCACTCTTTGGGGTCTGCAACGCGCGGGCAGCCGCGTACGCGATGCGCTGGATGCGGCCCGCCAATCGCTGCTGGCCGATGGCGCCATCACCGCCGAAGCCGATTTTCTCGATCTGCCGGGCCGCACGGTGCGCGTGCGCGACCGCTCTGCCGTCAGCTCGGCAAATCTGCGCCGTCCCGACTGTCTGCCGCCTGCCGAAGTGCGCCAGGCCATCAAGCAGGCGCTGCAGTCCAGTCTGGGCGGCCAGCGCGACGAGCTGCCTGCGGCCGTGGCGCGCATGCTGGGGCTGAATGCCGTCACCGTTGCTGTGCGCGAGCTGATTCTGGGCCAGCTCGATGCGCTGCACCACAGCGCCGAAGTCAGATTCAACGGCACGCTGTACCAGTTGCCTGCCTAATTGGAGGCTTGCAGAAAAACGCCCTGAAGTCCTCAGGGCGTTTTGCATGACAGGCATCCCAAACAGCTTCAGCCCTTGTCCACCTTGTGGTCCTCGCTCTTGGCATCCTCCATCGCTTCGGGCTCCAGCTCTTCGGCAGAGCGGTTCAGGTGCACAAATAGGCCCCAGCCACCCATCAGAACACCCACTGACACCAGCAAGGCAGCTGAGTACAGCAGCTTCTCGGGCTCTTCCTGCGCCTTGAAGGTGGCCACCAGTCCCTCTATCGCCAGGGCCACCACCAGCACCACCATGAAGCGCGACAGAAAGCGGCGCACCCGCGTCGGACCGCTGATATGGGCGTCGCGCATCACCTCTTCTTCCATGACTGTCTGGGCAATCTGCAAGGCCACCACGCCGGAGGCCAGCGTGCCCAGCGCTTCGACAAGGTGCAGCGTGACACTGCCCTCCATGCCGCCATGGATCACCTGCCAGCCTTTGCTGGCCGCCACCCAGACCAGGGCCACGGCGGCAAGCGCGAACAACAAGGCAATCAAAGAATGCAGGGCGATAAAAACAGCGTGCAAAATTTTCATGGGTGCTCTCCTGGGTGCTTCGCCGATATTTGCACTACAGCCTTGGTCTGGTCGTAGGAAATTGTCAGTAGCAGCATCGACAAGCCCAGTACCAGCCTCCAGGAGCACTACCATTGGCATATGCCTCGCCAGAACACCAGTCCCGCAGACTTTCCGCCAGCCATCCTTGCGCAGATCGAACAGCTTGCTCAAAGCATAGTGGCCCAGCGTAAAAGCCGGGGCGAGACGCAGGCCCAGTGGGCGAGCAAACTCGGCATCTCTCAGCCGACCATGGCGCGTATTGAGCGCGGGGACCCGGCAGTGGCGATGGCGACTTATGTGTCTTGCCTGTGGCAGCTCAACCCGGCGCTGGATCTGGGGCAGTTACTCCCAGCCCAAGTGAGCCAGTCCTCAGCCCAGAACGCTTCCATTTCGATAGCTGCTAGCACAATCATTACAAAGGCCAGAGGTCAAAAAGACTCAAAACTGCAGAAAGAAGCCTCTAGCAAAGCAGCCGCCATAGAACAGCAAGCGCAGATTGAACGCAACTTTGCTGCGGCCAGGGCGGCGCTGGATTTCTTCAAGAGCCCGCCATTTTGAAGTTCTGAAGCTCTGAAAACAAAAAACCCGGCCTGCAATTGCGAGCGGGGTTTTGCTTTGAATAATGCCCAGTAAAACGCCTACTAGAGCGCCTAGTAGAGCGCTTCAACCCATGCGCTGCCCCATGGCCAGCACGGCGGCAATATTGCGCGCCGATGAGCGTACGTTGTGCTCGGCCTCGGCCAGCGCATCTTGCAGAGTGCAGATACGGCTGAGCACGCTGAAGATGGCGTCAATGCCATGCTCGTGCACCACTTGCGCATTGGTGCCCAGACCACCGGCAATGCCGATGACGGGTTTGCCAAACTGCTTTGCCACGGTGGCCACCCCAAAGGGCGTTTTGCCGAAGATGGTCTGCTGGTCAATGCGGCCTTCACCGGTGATGACCAGGTCGGCATCACGCACGGCAGCTTCCAGACCCACAGCACGCGCAATGATTTCGCAGCCGGGGCGCAGTTGCCCTTTGAGGAAGGCCATCATGGCCGCGCCCATGCCGCCTGCGGCACCGGCGCCCGCCACGGCATCCACGGCCACACCCAGGTCGCGCTGGATGATGGCGGCAAAGTGCTTGAGGCTGACATCCAGCGACTGCACCATTTCAGGCGTGGCACCTTTTTGCGGGCCAAAGATGGCCGATGCACCGCGCTCACCAGTCAGCGGGTTGTCCACGTCGCAGGCCACTTCAATCTGACATTCGGCAAGGCGCTTGTCCAAGCCACTCATGTCAATGCGGGCCAGCAGCGCCAGCGGCGCACCGCCGCGTGCCAGCTCAACGCCTTGCGCATCCAGCAGTTGCACGCCCAGCGCCTGCAACATGCCAGCGCCGCCATCATTGGTGGCGCTGCCGCCAATGCCCAGAATCAGGTGGCGGGCACCGGCATCCAGCGCTGCAATGATCAATTCCCCCGTGCCGTAGCTGGTGGTGACGTTGGGGTTGCGCTGTGCAGGCGGCACCAGCGCCAGACCGCTGGCCGCAGCCATTTCGATCATGGCGGTGCGGCCGTCGCCCGTCAGGCCGTAGAAGCCGGTGATGCGCTGACCCAGCGGGTCTGTCACTTCGACTTCAACCTGGCGGCCCTGCGTGGCCTCGACCATGGCCTGCACCGTGCCTTCGCCGCCATCGGCCATGGGCACTTTGACGTACTCGGCGTCCGGAAAGATTTCCTTGAATCCCAGCTCGATCTGCATGGCCACTTCCAGTGCGGACAGGCTTTCCTTGTAGGAATCGGGGGCGATCACAATTTTCATGATGCAGTGCTACCGGTTCAGAGCATGAAGGCGCTGGCCACCCAGATGCAGGCGAAGCTGACCATACCCATGACGATGGTGGAGGTGGTGAAGACGCGCAGCGAGTCTTCCATTTCGATCTGGGAGAACTTGGTCACCACCCAGAAGTAGGAGTCGTTGGCGTGCGATGCCACGATGGAGCCTGCACCAATGGCCAGCACCGCGAAGATGCGGCCCGTTTCCGAATCCAGACCAAAGGTGGCCAGGCTAGGCGCAATGATGGCAGCCGATGTCAGCGCAGCCACGGTGGACGAACCCTGCGCCGTCTTGAGCAGCGCGGCAATGATGAACGGCACCAGCAGACCGATAGAGGCATTGCCCAGAGCCTGGCCCAGTGCGCCGCCCACACCGGTTTCCTTGATGATGGCGCCGAACATGCCGCCTGCAGCGGTAATGATCAGCGTGGGGCCGGACTTGATGATGGCCTCTTCCAGCACGGCGCTGAAGTCACCCTTTTTGCCGCCGTTGCAGGCCAGCAGCCACATGCCGCACAACATGCCCACCAGCAAGGCGACAGGGGGGTTACCCATGAAGTGGAAAATGGTGGCAAAGCCATCTTTGTAGCCCAGTGTGGTGAGCAATGTGGAAATCGAGATCAGCACCAGTGGCAGCACCACGGGAAGCAGGGAGAAACCGAACGATGGCAGGTTGGCGGTGGATTGCTGCTCGCTCTCTTCGGCCACGGCAGGTGCGTAGTCCTTGCCCTTGCACATCCAGTTGGCCCAGTAGTAAGCAGCCAACAGACCGGGAATGGCAAACAGCACGCCAGCCAGCACCAGCAGACCCAGATTGGCATTGAGCGTGGTGGCAGCTGCCAGTGCGCCAGGGTGTGTGGGCACCAGGCAGTGCACGGCATACAGCGATGTACCGAGGATGGAGGCGATCAGCGGCATGGGCACCTTGGAGCTGGCGCTGATGCTGCGGGCGATGCCGCTCAGAATGATGTAGCCCGTGTCGCAGAAGATGGTCAGGCCGGGGATGAAACCCGTCCAGGCCATGGCGGGCCTGGCGTTTTGCTTGCCTGCCAGGTTCAGGATGTGGGTGGCAATGCTCAGGGCGCCGCCACTCTTTTGCATGCACACGGCAATCGCCGCACCAAAGATGATGATGAAGGAGATGCCGCCCAGCGTGTTGCCAAAGCCAGTCTTGAGCGCATCCATCACCTTGGGCAGGGGCAGGCTGGTGCCGAACACCGCCAGCAGCAGCGAAACAGCAAACAGCGCGCCAAAGACGTTGGCTTTGAGCTTGGCCGTGAGAAAAATGATGGCCAGAATACTCAGGACCACCAGAATGGAAGAGATAGCAATACTGCTCATGATGACTTTAGATAGCTGAAATTCGGGTCACACGGCCATGCATCGTTCGCAATGGGAACGGATACTGGAGCTACTTCTGAGCCCCGGGCCTCTCCGTGTGAATCGCCGCGAAGGGCTAAAAGCACCTGCAGCAATGGCGGCGCGATTATAAAAGTTACAGGCGACAATGAAGGCTCATGCTCACTTACCCATGAGTCATCCTCACATATAGAAGAGCACCCCGCCAGCTACTGACGTTTTATGGTCAATCAATCCCCGAAGCGCTCCCGGTAGGCCACAGGCGTAATGCCCAGCTTCTTCACAAACAGGTGGCGCAGCGCCTGCTCCGAGCCCAGGCCCACATGGGCGGCCACGGTCTTCAGCGGCCGCTGGCTTTGCGCCTCCAGCAGCTGCTTGGCCGCTTCAAGCCTTGCGTTTTCTACAAAGGCCGATGGGCTTTGCCCTGTTTCTTGCTGAAAGACTCGGCGAAAGTGCCGCTCACTCATCGCGGCCTGCTCGGCCATCTGGGCCAGCGTCACGGGCTTCTCAAGGTGGGCAAGCACCCATTGCTGCACCGCCTGCACACCTCGGTGCTGGGTGGATTGCGCCGCCAGCGGCACGCTGAACTGGGACTGGCCGCCGGGGCGCTTGAGGTACATCACCAGATCCCGCGCCACCTCCAGCGCCAGCGCATGGCCAAAGTCCTGCTCCACCACGGCCAGCGCCAAATCAATGCCTGCGGTCACCCCGGCCGAGGTCCAGATCTGGCGCTCGCCATCGCTGTCTTTCACATCGTCACGCACATAAATGGCATCGGCATCAACCTGCACACGCGGGTAGCGCTGGGCCAGCAGCTTGGCTACGCTCCAGTGCGTGGCGGCGCGGCGCTCATCCAGCAGACCTGCCTCGGCCAGAAAAAAGCTGCCTGAGCACAGGGCAATCAAACGCGGCACGCGAACAGCCATGACTTGCAACCACTGCACCAGCTCGCCCGATGTGCCCAGCACCGTCTCGATATGGCGCGAGCCCACGACGATCACCGTGCAGCCCGTGCCGCGTTCAGCCAGCTCGCCCAGCGACTGCGTGGCCTGCAGCGCCATCAAGGTATCGGACTGCACAACGCCCTGAGCTGCCGACGTGATGCGCACCTCATACCCATCACGCTGGCCGCGTCCGCGCAGGTGGATGTTGGCGTAGTCGAAGACAGACATGGGACCAATCGCCTCCAGCGACTTGAAGCCGGGGTAGACGATCAGATCAATGCGGTGAGGAAGTGTGTGCGGGTGGGAGTGGCGATGTTCCATCAGGCATGGACGAAGGTAAAAACAGGGCTGAATTTTAAAAGCCAGCCACAAAAATGGCCGCAAGCTCAATAAACCACCATATTCGGCCAAAGCCATTGAAACAGCGGCCATGGTCAGGCGTTGTTCAGCCACCATGCCCTACAGTCTGGGCTTCGCTGAAGCGAATGCCGCAGCGCTTCGCCCGCCCCCGACATCCACAGAAAGACAGTCATGAAATCACGCGCCGCCGTTGCCTTCAAAGCCGGAGAGCCCCTGCAAATCGTCGAGATCGACGTCGCGCCGCCCCAAAAGGGCGAAGTGCTGGTCAAGATCACCCACACCGGCGTCTGCCACACCGACGCCTTCACCTTGAGCGGTGACGACCCCGAAGGTATCTTCCCCGCCGTGCTGGGCCACGAAGGCGCAGGCATTGTGGTCGAAGTCGGCGAAGGCGTGACCAGCGTGAAGCCGGGCGACCATGTGATTCCGCTGTACACCGCCGAATGCGGCGAGTGTCTGTTCTGCAAGAGCGGCAAGACCAATCTCTGCGTGGCCGTGCGCGCCACCCAGGGCAAGGGTGTGATGCCCGACGGCACGACCCGCTTCAGCTACAACGGCGAGCCCATCTATCACTACATGGGCTGCTCGACGTTCAGCGAGTACACCGTGGTGGCCGCCGTGTCGCTGGCCAAGATCAGCCCCGATGCCAATCCCGAGCAGGTCTGCCTGCTGGGCTGCGGCGTGACCACGGGTCTGGGCGCCGTCAAGAACACCGCCAAGGTGCAACCCGGTGACACAGTGGCCGTGTTCGGTCTGGGGGGCATCGGTCTGGCCGTGATCCAGGGCGCGCAGCTGGCCCAAGCCGGACGCATCATCGCCATCGACACCAACCCCGGCAAGTTCGAGCTGGCCAAGACCTTTGGCGCCACCGACTGCATCAACCCCAAGGACTTCGACAAGCCGATTCAGCAAGTCATCGTCGAGATGACCGGCTGGGGTGTGGACCACAGCTTCGAATGCATCGGCAACACCCAGGTCATGCGTGCCGCACTGGAATGCGCCCACCGCGGCTGGGGCCAGAGCGTCATCATCGGTGTGGCCGGTGCCGGTCAGGAAATCTCCACCCGCCCCTTCCAGCTGGTGACCGGCCGCAAGTGGATGGGCACGGCCTTTGGCGGCGTCAAGGGCCGCAGCGAGCTGCCCGGCATGGTGGAAGACGCCATGAGCGGCAAGATCCAGCTCGAACCCTTTGTGACCCACACCATGGGCCTGGCCAAGATCAACGAAGCCTTTGACCTGATGCACGAAGGCAAGTCGATCCGCTCCGTTGTCAACTACGCTGAATAATCAAAACCATAGCTGCTAGCGTTTTAAAAGCAAGGGTTTCAGGCATCAAAAGGCTTGAAACCCTTTTTCAACATGCGCATGCAGCTTTCTATTCAGGAGCATCTGATGTCCTCTTCTTTCGAACTCAAGAGCGCCCACGCCTGCTTTGGCGGTGCCCAGCGCTATTACGAGCATTTCTCCAGCGAGATCGGCCTGAACATGAAGTTCTCGGTCTACCTGCCGCCCAAGGCAGTGCTGGGCGAGAAGGTGCCCGCGCTGATTTATCTGGCCGGTCTGACCTGCACCGAAGAAACCTTTATGGCCAAGGCTGGCGCGCAGCGTCTGGCGGCCGAGCTGAACATCGCCCTGATCTGCCCCGACACCAGCCCACGCGGCGCGGGCCTGGCGGGTGAGGCGGACAGCTGGGACTTTGGCGTAGGTGCAGGCTTTTATCTCGACGCGACCACCACGCCCTGGGCGCTTCACTGGCGCATGGAAAGCTACATCCTGAACGAGCTGCTGCCGCTAGTGGGCAGCAAGCTGCCTGTGGACATGGCGCGTCTGGGCATCTTCGGTCACAGCATGGGCGGCCACGGCGCACTGACACTGGCGCTGCGCCACCCCGGCATTTTCAAGTCCCTGTCGGCCTTTGCACCCATTGCCAACCCTGTGAACTGCCCTTGGGGCCACAAGGCATTCACCGGCTATTTGGGCAACGACAAGGCCGAGTGGGCCAAGCATGACGCCAGCGAGTTGATGAACACGCAGACCAGCGTGCCCTACCCCGGCGGCATTCTGATCGACCAAGGTTTGGCCGATAAGTTTTTGATCGAAAAGCAGCTGCTGCCCGAAGCCTTTGAAGCGGCCTGTGCCAAGGCAGCTCAACCTCTGACGCTGCGCCGCCAAGCCGGTTATGACCACGGCTACTACTTTATTCAGAGCTTTATCGACGACCACCTGCGCCACCATGCGGCGCAGCTTGGCCTCTAAGCTTCAGCGCTTGCCCATGCCCACCTGACAGGGCTGAGTCAGGCCATGCCGCACTCAGCCATACCCTGCCTGGCAATGAACATCTGATCCCCGCCCTGAACCTTGGCCATGTACAGGGCTTGATCAGCCCTGCGCATGATGTCTTCCAGACTTGTGTCTGTAGGCATAAAGGATGTGATGCCCAGACTCAGCGCCGGTACAGGCCCGCCTGTGGCATAACACTTCAGCGCCCGCTGACCGGCATCCAGCACTTGCTGCGCCAAGGCGGTGATGTCCACCTCAGAGCACCTGTCGCTCAGAATGGCAAACTCATCTCCACCCACTCGGCAAAACACCTCATCAGGCTGGACCAGCTGGCGCACGGCAGCGCACAGATCTCGCAACGCTTGATCTCCTGCGGGATGACCCAGTCCATCATTGATGGCTTTGAAATAATCCACATCAAAGCTCATGAGGCATGCCTGCTTCCCTTGGAGCAAATAGGCCTGATAGGCCTGCTCCATGGCACACATGAAGCCACGGCGATTTTTCAGGCCGGTCAACTCGTCATGCAAGGCCTGCTGCTGCAGTTTCTGCTGCATTCGCTTGTTGTCCGTGATGTTGCAGGCCACCCAGATGACGGCTCTTTCTCCGTCAAAGCACTCACTCAAGGTGCTGATACGGCCTTCAAACCAGACAGGCTCCACGGGCCCTTCTTTCGGCAGCCCCAGCACGTCGTGCACGCTCAATTCATACTCCAGCACCAGCATCTGTTGACTAGCCAGTGCCTCCTGAATTCTTTGCACAAACCATTGCGCTTTGGCGGGCGACAGCACATCAGCAATGAACTTGCCCACCAGTGAGGTGCCGTCGTGGTAATAGCGCTTGTCTTTGCCACCCAATACCGCTGCATAGCGGCCCGTCTCCGTCAGAACGAAAGCTGGATCGGGCAGACTGTTCAAAATAGCGGCGTACTGGCTGGCCGTAAAAGACTCGGTGTGGGACATGGGAAAACTAAGCGAGAACAGCAGGCTTTTGTAGATTCATTCGTTTACAAATCATACAAGTACACGCTCGCTTCCATATGTCAACCCGTACAAGTGGAGCACTGCACCGGCACTAAATTTCTCAGTCCATCAAACCCTCAGTAGCCGCGTTGCTCACGCTCATACGCACGCTGCGTATTCACATACAGCTGCTCGACCTGCTCGCGCGCCCAAGGCGTTTTGCGCAAAAACTTCAGGCTGGACGCAACACTGGGGTCCTGGTTAAAGCAGCGTATTTGCACGCGGCGACCCAGTTCGTTCCAGCCGTAGTAATCCACCAGATCGGAGACGATGCGCTCCAGTGTCAGGCCATGCAGCGGGTTGTGCGGTTGTTCTTGAGAAGTCATGTGCGCATTGTCGAGGAATCGCCCGGACGAGGTCGCCCAAGGGAAAAGACCAAACAAGCACAAGCCGCATCTCCCGTTTTCTGCTGCTGCCTTGATCCCCAGCCTGCCATGCCGACAGCATGGGCTTGCCCTTTCCTATGCGCCGACGAGAGATCACACTTTTGAGCAGAGCACTGGTCATGCCAAACGGCGCAACAAAAAACGCAGCAAAAGCTCGTTGTATTGAAGGCTTTGGCTGAATTTGAAGGAGCGCAAGATGCCCCACGAACAACAGGCACCCGAAACAAAGGGTGTGACGGTGAAGTTGCTTTCAACAGTCGACCTTGGCCCCGAGATCGACGGCATGACGGGGCGCCAGCTTCGCATGCGGCTGGTGACCATAGCGCCAGGAGGCGTCTTTGGTCCGGTTCACAACCACAAGGACAGACCCGGCACGGTCTTTATTCTTGAAGGCACGATCACCGACCATCGCAATGGCGTGGCGACGGACTATGGACTCGGAGTGGGCTGGCCTGAGGACAGAAACACCACGCACTGGCTTGAAAACCGGGGATCAATCACCGCTGTAGAGATCTCGATCGATATCGTCAAGCAGGGCTGAACGGGACCGCCCATCCACTCAGGTGGCACGCGGCTGGCCGACCTCATACACCCGCAAATCCCTGTCTCCAATCTCCAGCACAGGCCACGCAGCACGCCAAGCCTGGATGTGGGCCGATGCGAAATGTGCATCCAGCGCGGCCTGGTCGCTCCACAGTTCTTTGACATGAATGAGCCCAGGCACAAATACATCTTCCGCGTAGCCATACTCAAGGCATCCCACTTCGGCACGGGATGCCTCTGTCATGGCCAGCATGGCCGGTCTGGCACGTTCAAGATTCTCGGGCGGCAGTCGCACCGTCCCCACGATCAGCAGCATGGTTTATCTCTACAAAGCAAGCGGCCAGCAAAAGAGCCACTGCAAATATCGTAGCAAACAGCGCAATAAAAAGGAGGGCCAAGCCCTCCTTTAAGTCCCATCCACGGGAATCAATTCCATCACGCCAGCATGAAGGCCTCAAAGTACGCGCTCAGCGCGGCGTGGTCGTTCAAAGGCAGAACCTGGGCCACATACTGGTCAGGTCGCACGATGACCAGCGCGCCCTGCTGACGGTCTACACCGCGCATGTCATAGATGTCCTGAGCTGCACTCTTCAGATCAGGGCTGAAGACTTTTTCATAGTCAAGCAGGCCCAGCTTGCCCTTGCTTGGCAATAGCAGCGCGGGCAGCTTCTCCAGCGCCACATCGGTATAAGCCTGCGGAAAAATAGCGCGCACATCAAAGATGCTGTCCATGTCCTGCCCTGCTGGCGTAAAGCGGCGCAGGGGCGATGTAGGGTCAGTCTCCAGATAGCGGCACAGCGCCAGCAGACCGGATTCAGGTTGATCCAGATCCGCCTGGCCTGCAAACGCATACAGACGCCAGCGGCCATCGGCTTTGCCGCAGTGGCCCAGATGCACAGGCTTGGCATCCGACACGCGCACTACAGGTGCTGAGTGAAAGCGCATACCCACCGTAAAACCGCTAGCCAGAGTTTGGTTCGCAGCCTCACCCGTCAGCACGGAAGGTGCGTAATGCGTGCCCACGCCTGCGGTAAAGCGGCCATGCTGCTCAAAGTATTTCTGGAACTCTTTGGGGTCCACACCGCCCTCGCCGCCTTCCTTGGCGCGATCGCTGAACATCTGGGCCCACTCGCGGTCAAAGTCAATCAGTTGCTGGGCAACGACCTGACGCTCAGACGAGTAGGTGTGCAGCAGTTCGGGCACGCATTGCTTGCGCAGCACGGCGGCCAGCTTCCAGCCCAGATTGAAGGTGTCTTGCATGGAGAAGTTCATGCCCTGACCGGCCTTGGGGCTGTGGGTGTGGCAGGCATCGCCAGCGATAAACACATGGGGCAGCGGCGAATCTTCGGTGGCGACGGCATCCGTCACATCGTCGTACTTGTCGCAGATGCGCTGGCCGATCTCATACACCGACCACCAGGGCACATTCTTCACATCCAGCTTGTAGGGGTGAATGACGCGCTGTGCGGTTTCGATCAATTGCTCCACCGTGATCTGACGATTGGCCACGCGCTCGTCCACGCCCAGCTTGTCCATCTCCACATAAAAACGCACCAGATGGCCGCCTTCACGCGGAATGATAAGCACATTGCCATGCTCGGACTGAATGGCAGCCTTGAAGCGAATATCAGGAAAGTCCGTAACCGCCAGAACGTCCATCACACCCCATGCGTGGTTGGCCGAATCACCCACCAACTGGCGTCCCATGGCACGGCGCACATTGCTGCGCGCGCCATCGCAGCCCACCACATAGCGGGCCTGCACGGTTTCGATCTGCCCGGCGTGCTCCGCATCAACGCGCTCCAGCGTCACGTTCACAGGGTAATCTGCAGCACTGTGGTCCACCTTCACATCCACCACGCGGCGGGCGTAGTGGGGCTCCATCTTGCTGGGCGAGTTGCGCATGCGCTCCAGATAAAAGTCATGAATACGCGCCTGGTTCAGGATGACGTGCGGGTACTCCGACAGACCATCTTCCGTGTCCTGCACACGGCCGTGGCGGGCGATGTTGCCGGGAGTCTTGTCATCAGGCTTCCAGAAGGTGACATCGTTGATCCAGCAGGCTTCCTTGATCACCTGATCCGCAAAGTCAAAGGCCTCGAACATCTCCATGGTGCGGCAGGCAATACCGTCGGCCTGGCCCAGTTGCATAGGACCTTCTTTCTGCTCGACGATGCAGGTATGAATGTCAGGAAACACCGCCAGTTGCGCGGCCAGCGTCAGGCCTGCAGGGCCACAGCCCACGATGAGGACATCCACCTTGGCGGGCGCGGTTTCGGTATGGGCATGTGCCAGTGGAGAGGCCTCAGCGACCAGCGGGCTGCCGGGACGAAAACCATTGAGATGAAATTGCATGAAGGCCTCTAGTGCGTCGGGTGAATCTTGTGCGGAAAGCGCTGGCGGGCGGCTTTCGCTTCATTTAGATATGCATGCATATAGTATGCATACATACCAGATGTATGCAGCGTATTATCTGCACATCAAAACGCAAACAAAATAAGGGTTAACCATGAATAAAGCAGACTCTCGGGAGATGGCTTCAAGCAGTGACAACAGCCAACCCGCCTTCCCTCGGCTGGAGGTTGAGACCTTTCCCGGCCATGGCATTCGCCGCCTGCAACAAGTGGCTGTGGCCATGTTTACGCAGGCAACTGATGCATGGGGCATAACGCCCCTGCAATTTGCCGTGCTGCAAAAACTGGTGCACCTGCCCGGCATTGATCAGCGCACGCTAAGTGTGGAAGTAGGCTTTGACAAAGCCACTATTGGCGGCGTCATCGACCGCTTGGAAGTACGCGGCCTGTTGCAGCGCCAACAAACAGCCAAAGACCGCCGGGTGCGCCTGCTTTCGCTTACTGCTGATGGAGAAGCCCTGCTGACCAGCGCTGGCCCAGCCGTGCTGCAAGCCCAGCAGCGCATGCTGGACCCGCTGAGCGAAGAAGAACGGGAGACTTTTGCGCAGCTGATGCGCAAAGTGATTGAACACCATGAGCAGGGCGGCCCAGAGGCCAGCACAGCAGCTGGCGATGTGGCCTGAGCACCAGTCTCGCCAGCGAGTCAGTGCGAAGGCCTTATCAAAAAAGGGCTGCCCCGCTGGCAGCCCTTTTGCATTTTCTTTTCTGCGTCTCTGCCCACATCAAACCGGTTTGCGCCCGGCTCGCATCTCCGCAGCAATGCTTTGCAGCACGGCGGGCAAATCGATCACGCTGCGCACCACGTAATGCGCCCCTGCTTTTTTAAGCTTGGCCTCGGCAGAAGCCACGCGGGCGTTGACTTCACCTGCAGGAGCATTGGCAAATTCCTGCACGCTATAGCCCACTTCATTGCCCGACAGGCTAAGCCCCACGGTCCACATGCCCGCGCGCAGACCTTCTTCAATGCCGGGCACGGTATCGTCCACCTTCACGCAGGCACGCACATCGCCAATGCCCAGCGCCAGCACATTGGCCAGCGCCATGAAGGGGCCGGGACGGCCACCGGCAGCTAGCTCATCACCTGCAACAACATGATCGGGCTTGACACCTGCGGCTTCAGCCTGCGGCAGCAGCTGATTGAGCACTTCGCGCGGATAGCCCGAGCAGGAACCGACCTTCAGTCCGTTGGCACGCAGCCATTGCAGGGTCTGCACCGCACCTTCGATAGGCGCAGAAAACTCGCCCACCTTGGCAATTTGCATTGGCATGAAGCGGGCGTAGATGGCATCCACATCCTCGTTGCTCGGACTGTGGCCAAAGCGGGTCTGCCATTGCGTGGCAATGCTTTCATCCTGCAGCAACTGGTAGATATGGTCCCACTTGGACAGACCCATAGGCCCGCGCGCCTGCGCCAGCGTGATGGTGATGCCGAAGGTGGCAAAGGCTTCCACAAAAATCTGCGTGGGTGCGAGCGAGCCAAAGTCCACCAGCGTGCCGGCCCAGTCAAAGATGACGGCTTGTAGCGGTGACAGGTCGGCTGTGGCGGTAGTGGATGCCTTGGAAACGGCTTGCTCTTCGGAGTGAGTGATGGCGTTCATGATTAAAACTTAGGTTTCGAATTTAAATGCTGCGAATAAAGTTGCGCCCGCGCGGACCGCTGGCGGCCTTGTTCACCATGGTCTGCCAGTCAGCGGAGGCGATGCCGTAATGCGCGGGGTCAGTCGCCACACCCAGCTGCTGCAAAAACTGCTGCAGGCGCTGCACGGCAACGGCAGGTGTCATGGCATCAAAGATGGAGAGCAGCGCCGCGTCCGTCACGGCATCGGCCCCCAGCGCCATCTCCAGCACCAGCGGCAGGCTGAATGAGCAGGCAATGCCATGCGGCACGCCATGCTGCAGCGTGATGTCGTATGAGAGCGAATGCGCCAGCGCCGTCTTGGTATTGGAAAAAGCCAGCCCGGCCAGCAGCGCGGCCTCAGCCATATCGCTGCGCAGTTGCGGGTTGAGCAAATCACGCATCAGCGCGGGCAATGTGGCCAGCGTGCGGCGGGCCGACTGCACGGCCAGCGCCATCGATATGGGGTTACGGTTCACATTCCAGATGGATTCCAGCGCGTGCGATAACGCATCCAGCCCGGAAGCCAGCGAGGCACCAGCGGGCAGACTGGTCATGAGATCGGCATCAATCACCGCAGCCTCGGGCCAGGTGCACTCCTGATGGAGCGAGTACTTCTGACCCGCCGCCTGATCCCAGATCGTGGCCCAAGGCGTCACTTCGCTGCCCGTGCCTGCCGTGGTGGGAATCGCAATCAAATGCTTGTGTGGCGCTGGTAGCAATTGCGCTCCCTGCTGCAAAATCGAGAGCAAATCGGAAAATTTTCCGGATTCTGTTGCGCACAGCAAGGCCTTGGCTGAGTCAATGGCGCTGCCGCCGCCCAGTGCCACGATGACGGGCACATCGGCATGATCGCGCTGCACCTGCTCGTACAGCGGGGCCAGCCATTGCACATCGGGGTTGGGCGAAATGCTGTCAATCACGCCGCGCAGCTGACTGCCCAGCAGGGCTCGCACACGCTGCACCAGCCCCAGACCTTCGGCCTCAGGAAAAGTGACCAGCAGGCAGTTGCGGCCAGCCAGCAAGGCAGGCAGTTGGTTCAGGCTGTTGCGGCCCACATGGGTGTGCACGGGGTTGTGATAAGTCCACACGAGAAAATCCTTTGAAGATTTTTGAGCGAAATCTGCCCTCAGCGCTTTCTATACAAACGCTTTAAGCTCATTTTTTTGAAGATTCAGAAAGATTGCGATGCATGCTGGCATCGCAGCTCTATCAGTGGCGTGCGCCCTGCTGAATGCGGCTGCGCAGCCAGTTGGAAACCATGTCAGCGGCAATCACCATCACCGTGATGACGATGATGCAAGTGGCTGTTTCTTGATAGCGAAACAGCTTGAGGCTGCTGACCAGCTCAAAGCCCAGCCCGCCCGCGCCCACCATGCCCAGCACAGTGGCTGAGCGCAGATTGACCTCGAAGCGGTAGAGCACCACGGCAATCCACGCGGTGATGACCTGCGGCACCACGCCAAAGGCAATGATCTGCAGCTGAGTGGCACCGGCGCTGCGCAGGGCTTGCAGCGGGCCTTCGTCGATTTCTTCAATCGCCTCGGCAAAGAATTTGGCCAGCATGCCCATGCCGTGCAGGGCCAGCGCCAGCACACCGGGGAAAGGTCCCAGGCCCACAGCCGAGACAAAGACCAGTGCCAGAATCAGCTCGTTAATGCTGCGCACCACGTTGAGAAACTGCCGCGTGATGCGGCGCAGCCAGTGCCAGCTGTGCAGATTGCTGGCCGCGATAAAGGACAGCGGCAGCGCCAGCAGCACAGACAGCAAAGTGCCCCAGACGGCAATCTGAATCGTCTCTAGCGCCGGTGCCCACAGGCGCGGCAAGATGCTCCAGTCCGGCGGCACAGAACGCGAGAGAAAGTCGCCAATCTGCGGCATGCCGCCCGCCAGCTCACCCCAGCTCATCTGCGCGCCCTCTGCGCTCCAGTGCAGTACCCAGACTATCGCCAGAGCCAGCCCTGCATACCCCAGCCAGCCGCTGATGCCTGCGGGGCGTGCCGCCGTCCATTGCCAGCGGTCTGGCGTGTTTTTCAAGGGGTGACTGTTCATTGCAAACCTCCTGCAGTGGCTACGGCAGGCATGGCCTTCGGCAACCATGCGCCGGGCGCGGTCAGCGCAATGCCAGCCTCTGCGGGTGACTGCGGCGGATGCTGCACATCACTGCTGTAGATAGCGTTGAGCGCATCTTCATTGAGTAACTCAGGCGCTCCATCAAACACCATGCGCCCTTGCGAGAGACCGACGATGCGGTCGCCAAACTCCTTGGCGTAATCGACCTGATGCAGATTGCAGACCACGGCAATACCCAGCTCCCGCGTGGCTTCACGCAGATACTGCAGCACGCTGCGGGCGGTCTTGGGGTCCAGACTCGCAACCGGCTCGTCCGCCAGAATCACCTGCGGCTGCTGGGCCAGAGCCCGGGCAATGCCGACGCGCTGCATCTGTCCACCCGACAGCGCTTCTGTGCGCTCATCAGCCTTATGGGCCAGGCCCACGCGCTGCAGGCATTCATCGGCTAGCGCGATATCGCTTTGCCTGAACAGCTGCAGCACCGATGCCAGCGTGCCCACCTGCCCCAGCCGCCCGGTCAGAACGTTCTTGCGTACCGATAGGCGCTGCACCAGGTTGTGGTGCTGAAACACCATGGCCACATGACGGGCCAGCTCGCGGCGCGAATGTTTTTGCATCAGGTCAATGCCGCCCACCTGCAGCGTTCCGCTGTCAGGCTGGTTCAGGCCATTCATACAGCGCAGCAAGGTGGATTTGCCTGCGCCGGACAAGCCCAGCATCACTACAAACTCACCCGCCTTCACATCCATGTCGATGCCGTGCAGCACATGGTTGCTGACATAGCTTTTGCGCAGATTGCGGATGGTGATCATTTCATCTTCCCCAGGTCCAGATTCAGGGCCTTGGCGGTGTTGCGCACCACGTCGTAGGCCTGATCGCTGGTCGGGGCAAAGCCATTGAGCTCACCCCGGTCGCCCCAGGGCAGGCCCTTGATTTCGGCCAGCGCGGCGGCGACTTTTTTCTTGGTGGCCTCGTCTAGGTTCTTGCGCCAGGCCATGGGGGACTCAGGGATGGGCTGCGACCGCCAGATGATCTGGAAGTCCTCGGCCTTCACATGGCCCTTGGCAATGGCTGTCTGAAAGATGGGATCGGCTACGGCTGCTGCATCCACCTTGCCGTTGGCCACCGCCATGATGCTGGCGTCGTGGGAGCCCGAAAAAATCACACGCGAGAAGTATTTGTCGGTGTCGACCCCGTCACCCTTGAGACCTGCCTTGGGAAACAGATGACCCGAGGCCGAGCTGGGGTCGACAAACGCAAAGGTCTTGCCCTGCAGCTGCGCCACAGTGGCTGGGCCTTTGTCTTTCTTGCTGATGATCAGGCTCTGGTATGAGCTTTTGCCCGACTTCTTGGCCACAGGAATGGCAAAGGCCTCGGCATTGGCCAGCTGGCTGGCCAGCACATATGAGAACGGGCCAAAGTAAGCCACGTCAATCTTGCCCGAGCGCATGGCTTCGATCACGCCGTTGTAGTCATTCGCCACAAAGGGCTTGACCTTCATGCCGGTCTTCGCAGCCAGTTGCTCCATCACCTGCTGGCTGGCACGCATCATGGCCTGAGCGTCTTCAGAAGGGATCAGGCCCACGCGCAGCTCGGTGGGCTGCTGCGCCATGATGCCGGTGGTAGCTGCCAGGGTCAGGCTGGCGACTGCGGCTTTCAGCCAGGTTTTGCGGGTCATCGTCATGGAGTTCATCCTTTGCATGTGCGTCTGTAGAGTGCGGCTCTCGCCGGAGCCATCGCACCGTTATTGCAGTGCGTTGACGCAAATGTTAGGGACGACATATGACTGTCATGTGAAGGTTTCAAAATCAGTTTTGACAGCTTCTATAGATTCAACCTTGAGATGAGATTTGCATGAGTACCGCCCGCTATCGCGCCTTTATCTCCGTGGCACAGCAAGGCAGCCTGAGCGCTGCGGCCCGCAGCCTGGGAGTGAGCCAGCCTACGGTCTCCAGCCAGATCGCCACACTGGAGAGGCAAAGCCAGATCGAGCTGTTTCACCGTCAGGGCTATCGCATGACGCTGACCAGCGCAGGGCACAAACTGATGGCGCTGGCACAGAAGCTGCTGGCGCTGGAGTCGGAAACCGAGTTCTTTCTGCGTGACTCGGGCCAGCTCAATCAGGGCGAACTCAAGATCGGGGCCGTGGGACCCTTTCATGTGATTGAAATGGTGGCCAGTTACCGCGCACGCCACCCAAAGCTACAGTTGTCTATACGCATGGGCAACTCTCAGCAGGTGCTGCAGGATCTGGAGAACTACACCACCGACGTGTCTGTGCTAGCCGGTCTCTACGACAGGCCCGAGCTGCTGGCCCGCGAATATGCGCGCCACGCCATCATCATGTTTGCCCATGTCGATCACCCGCTGGCACGGCGCGAGCAGATTGAAATTCATGAGCTTCGAGGCCAGCCCCTGCTGCTGCGCGAGCAGGGCTCCACCACACGCTCTGCACTGGAGAAAGCGCTCAGAGAAGCGGGTATTGAGCCCCGCACTTCACTAGAGATCGGCAGCCGCGAAGCCATTCGTGAAGCCGTGGCGCGTGGTCTGGGCGTAGGCACCGTGTCCGAAGCCGAATTCATTGCAGACCCGCGCTTCAAACCCGTTCGGATTGCGGGCGACCCAGCCAGAACTACCACCTATGTGTATTGCATGAAAGAGCGCAGTGAAAGCCTGCTGGTACGCTCTTTTCTGAATGCCATTGAGCGCTCGGAAAGCCCCCAGACAGCAGGCCAGCAAGCCTTTGCTCCAAAACCCTGATCCGTCTGAAGCCATCAAATACTGGCGTCATTCGTCAAGCGGCATCTCAGGGCTCCATCTGAGAATTTTTGACATCGTGTGACGTGGCATTCACCGCTGCGACGCCGGCGCACCCAGAACCATGCCTCAAGCATTTGGGCGTAAGGTTTTTGGGAAACAGACCAGAACAAACGGAGACAACGATGAGCAAGACAATTCAATGGAAAGCGGTCGCGCTGGGTGCCTGCCTGAGTGTGACGGGCGTTGCCACAAGCTTTTCAGCCCATGCGCAAACGCCAGCATGGCCCAGCAAACCCATTCGAATGATCGTGGGCGGGCCTGCAGGCGGCAATGCAGACTCTCTCGCTCGCCTGCTGGCAGACGGCATGCAAAAGCAGCTGGGAAAACCCGTGATTGTGGAGTCCAAGCCCGGCGCTGCCGGAGTGCTGGCCGTGACAGACTTGCTCAATAACGGCAAAGATGCGCATACGTTTTTGTTGATCCAGGGCGGCATCGTCAGTGAAACGCCCCTGGCCTACAAGGTCAACTATCAGCCCTTCAAAGACCTGAAGCCGCTGGCCCAGCTCAGCCGTAACGGCCTGGTACTTATCGCCAACAAAGACTTCCCGGCCAGCAATCTGCAGCAGCTCAGCGCCTATGGCAAAAAGCAGCCAGAAGGTCTGGACTTTGCCTCCTATGCTGCGGGCATGCGCGGCCATACCTCGGGCATGCTGCTGGGGCATCTGATGGGCATCAAGATGAAGCACCTAGGCTACAAGGGCTCGCCCCCTGCCCTGACCGATCTCATGGGTGGTCATATCCCACTGATGATGGACGGTCTCACCACCTCCCTGCCCCTGATCAAGGCCGGCAAAGTCAAGGCTCTGGCCGTGAACTACCCCAATCGTATGGAGCAATTGCCCGACGTACCCACCTTCAAGGAGCTGGGCTACCCACAGCTATCTGAGGTGAGCTGGTTTGGCGTCTGGTCCCGCCCTGACACGCCAGCCGATGTGCAGGCCAAGGTCCGCGAGATTGCTCTGCAGTACTTCAAGCAACCTCAGATCGCCGCCAAGGTCAGGGATATGGGAATGGAATCTGGCACTGATGCAACGTCTGAAGCCCTGATGAGCGAGCTGCAAAAGGCTTATCAGCGCCAGCAGGCGCTGCTCAAGTCGATTGACTATCAGCCTCAGTAATAGCCAGCGTCTGTAAAAACACAAAGGCTGGAGTCATTGAGACTCCGGCCTTGTGCGTTCTTGCTCACCCGGCTGTCAGGTTCGCTCCATCAGTTCACCGCTACGCTCGCAAAATTCACGGCGCGCCAGTTGCTGGGGCTTTGTTGAAACTCTGCATTGAACCAGCGCGTAAAAGAGCTGTTCTCGGCAAAGCCGGTCTGCAGGGCCACGTCGCTGATGGACAGACGCGGGTTCTTCAGCGCCCGGGTCGCAGTCTGCATACGCACGGCATTGAGCGCCAGCTGAAAACTGGTGCCCGAACTATCCAGATTGCGCTGTAGCGAGCGCGTGCTGAACCCAATGGTGCTGGCCACCTGCGCGATGCTATAGCGACCATGGGGCAACAAGGCCTGAATGGCCAGCTTGACCTGCTGCTCAATATCTGGCCGGGCTCGCACAGGCGCCATGGTGTCAAGAAAGTGGCGCGCATACTGCTCCATGCTTTCGTCATAAGCGGGGTGAATCTGGTCAAGGTCTGCGCAAGAAAGCACCAGTCCGTCGAAATCAGAATCAAACACCATGTCCGAGCCAAAGATACGCCGATGCTGCACCGTGCTGATCGGTGCCTCATGTGTGAAATGCGTGCTCATAGGGCACCAGTTGCGACCCAGCTGATGGCGGCACAAGGCCTGCAGCACCGCCACGCCCAACTCCACCGGGTGACGCCCCGGCTGCTCCCGGCCCGTAGTCAAGTGCAGCTGAATGATGGCAACTTTGTTCTGCCGCACCACATTGACGCTAATTGTGCTGCTGAGCAGGTGCGAGTACTCAGAAATGGTAGCAATCGCCTGCCCTAGGCTGGCTTGGTACTGAAGGGCGAGGCTTAAATAACCAAAATCAGAAAGCTTCCACAGCGCGCCCATTAACAGGCCTATCGATGCATTATCAGCAGCGCTGGATGTTTTTTGAAGCAAATGGGCAAAATTGGTTTCAGGCACCCAAATTTCAGAAGCCTGCAGCCAGCTGGATTCAAGCCCCACCTGTCGGAACATTCGTAATTGATCAATTCCCAGATCAGTGGCAATCTGAGAATATTTTTTGAGACTGATATTACGAACACTGCGCTGATTCATGACTTACCCACTTCTGAATCAATAAACAAAGCCATTGGCTTACCATAGAATATTTTCACAAACCCCATTGATCAAGGTCAATCGGGCATCTACTGAGAGCAAGCCTTCCCTTACAAATAAAATGACGCAAAAAGGCAAGAGCTGTCGCCATCGGACAAAAATCATTTAACCATGAATTACCATAATGAAATTTATTAAAAAAAATCACCTACTTATCTGAAAATAAAATTATCGAAATTATTTAATTCATGCAAATTTTAAAATAATACCAAATACATTCAAAAATAATTTTTAGTTTTACCGAATTCTACGCACATGAGTATTAATGATTTAAAAATTGGATGAAAGAGACAACTCTTGAAACATCGCAATCAATACCGTGTCAATCAAGAGTTTTAAATTTTCTATAAAAACAGAATCAAGCCCTTTACTGGCAGGCGTAACACGCTACTTAAAGAAGAGCAAACATTAAACTTAATTCGCACTGACCCAGTGCGAGATGACTTGGCACTTCCGCATCCTTGGCTGACAATACAGGGAATGCACCAATTTGGTGCCTATCTGCATGCCTTGGCCCGGACAACACCGTTGCCCGGGCTTTTGTCCGTTCGCGCAACGCCAAAGCGTCAATTACTGCATCTCGCAAGGGAGTCACACCATGGAGCGCAAGCCCAACATCACTTTGTCGTCTCTGGATCTGGAACGCATCGAAACGCTGCTGGAAAAGAACAACAGCCTGTTTCCGGGCCGTGATGCACTGGAAGCAGAGCTGGATCGCGCAGATGTGCTCGACCCGGAAGATATGCCCCCCAATGTGGTGACCATGAATTCGACGGTGCGCTTCACCATGCTCGAAATCAACAAGAGCAACACGCTGACACTGGTCTACCCCAAGGACATGGATGGCAGCGCCGACAAGGTCTCCATCTTTGCCCCCGTGGGCATTGCCTTGCTGGGTCTTTCTGTCGGCGATGAGTTGAAGATGCCTAGCCCCACGGGTCATCAGGTCACGGTGCGCGTTGATGCCATCGAGTTCCAGCCTGAAAGCTCAGGCGAGTTGCACCGCTAACCCAGCCCAGCCTGCAATCACAAAAAAAGCAGCCTCATCGGGCTGCTTTTTTATGGGTGCCAACAGATTTAACGCAGACCTGCCAGCAAGGTCGTCAGCAAACCGGCACCAATCAGACCCGCCTGCCAGCGCAGTGCCTGGTTCCACGACGAGACATGGCATTCAACCAGCTGGTACAGCGCATAACCCGCCGTCAGAGACAGCACAAAGGCAAACGGAATGCCCACCACGGCCGCTGTGACTGAGCCATGCCAGAAGTGGTTGACCACCGCATTGACCAGCAGACAGATGGAGAAGTGGATGAGAAACACCGAATACGAAATCTCACCCAGTCGACGCAGCGGCGCAAAGCCCTTCCAGCGCGCAATGCCCTCGGTGCGCATGCAGATGATCAGCAGCATGGCCGTCACGCCGGCCAGAAAGATACGGTCGCGCCATTCATAAACCAGCGCACCAATGACCAGTGCGGCAATCAGCATGCCCCAGCTCCACGCCGTGATGCGCTTTTCTGCCGCCACAGCCCAGAAGGCCATCATGCCTATGCCATAGGCACCCATGAAGTAAATGGCCCAGACATCAAGCTCAGCATCCAGATTGAAGCTCAGCAGCGATGCCGACGCGCCCAGCACGACCAGCGCCTGCGCGCCAGTTACGGTCCACGGCCAGCAGCGTGCAACCGCTGCATCGCCCAAGCGTGCAGCAATCCGTTGCTGCAGCCAGCGCACCCCGGCCAGCAGCAATACAGTGCCCGCAAACAGCTGAAAGTCGATGGACACATACCAGACACCGGCAGACAGCGACTCCTCACCCACAATGCCTTGCAGCAGCAGCGCATGGGCCATGAGCTGCCAAAGGTCAGGATCGGCAGAAACTGAATCGTGATCAAACCAGGGACGAATGGCCGCTGAAATCACAATCGTCATCACCAGCGCCACCGCATAGGGAACAAGCAGGCGAACAAAGCGCTTGCCGATCTTTGCCCATGGCGAGTCAAAGCGTGACAGCCCTTGCGGGGCGAGGCTGGCGGCGGCCAGAAAGCCGCCAATCACCAGAAATATCTGCACCGCCATACGGGCGTACTCATACAGCCAGTCCAGCAGGTCTGGCATCACGGGGTGGGCCACATCGGACATCGGGCCGTAAAAAGCGAGGTGATGCCAGACGATAGCGGCGCATGCCAGCCCCTTGGTGCAATCGAGCAGCGCGCTACGGGAATGAGAGGAAATAGAAGTTGAACTTTGGGACATCTGATCACGGCTACCTGCAGCTAGCAAATCACAGGCAACAAAGTGCGCTTTTGATCCAAGACCCGGAAAGGTCAGAAAGCCGACGTAAAAACAGGTGGCGATTTTGCGCCGATTCCCAACAATTTGCTGACGCGTTGCAAGTGTTACGCGACAAGACATGCCAGGAATTACAAAATTTAATGCTTGAAAGTGCAGGAGTTGCACTCTGGCTTGATCCCACGCCCCACTGAGAAGTCCATGCAAAGGCACAATGGAGGCCATGACTCAAGCTAAACCACTGCCGGAACTGAGCAGGCAATTTGTTTCGCATTTTGGTGAAATGGGCAGCCGCTGGGGCATTAATCGCACCGTGGGGCAGATCTACGCCCTGCTGTTTATCTCGTCCGAGCCGCTGAACGCCGACCAGATTGCCGAGACGCTGGAGTTTTCCCGCTCCAACGTGAGCATGGGACTCAAGGAACTGCAAGCCTGGCGGCTGGTTCAGCTGCGTCATCAGCCCGGTGACCGCCGCGAATACTTTCAGGCGCCCGAGGATGTCTGGGAAATCTTCAAACGTCTGGCTGAAGAGCGCCGCCGCCGCGAGATTGAGCCCACACAGTCCATGCTGCGCGCCGCCATGATGGAAGAAGCCAGCTCTGATGAAGAGCGTTATGCCCAGCAGCGCATGCGCGATATGCACGAGCTCATCGACAAGCTGATGAGCTGGTTTGACGATGTGCAGCGCCTTTCGCCCGAAACCGCCATGCAGCTCATGGGCATGGGCTCTACCGTGACCCGCTTGCTCGATCTGAAAGACAAGATTACCGGGCGCGGCAAGTCAGCACCTGAAGCCTGAGCAGCGCACCGCTCAAGCCACTTAAGTCTCTTATCAGGTACTAGATCTGGGCACCAAGGTGAAGCCCAGATCCATGCAAGGCTGCTTGACTGCCTCTCCATCCAAGAGTTGCAGCAACATAGTGGCCGCTTTCTCCCCCACCTCACTTCGTGGCGTATGAATGGTGGTCAGCGGCGGAACCATCTGGTCGCTACCAGGCAAATCATTGAAGCCCGCTATAGCGACCTGCTGAGGCACCTGCACACCCAGACGACTGGCAGCCAGCAAGGCTCCCTGCGCAATGTCGTCATTGCAAAAAAAGATAGCATCTACCGCATGCTGGCTCTTCATCAGAGCCTCAAACTGCCTTGCCCCCAGCGCCATTGATGAGCGCTCGGGGTCAAGGAACTCCAACGCCGGATCATACAAATTGGCCTGCTTAAGCACCTGACGGAACCCCTCCAGCCGCTGCATGACCCGTGCATCGAGCTGGGCCGCGCAAAAGGCAATGCGGCGGTAGCCTTTGTCCAGCAGGTGCTGCGTGATCTCTGCCCCTGCCTGCGTCTGCGAAAAGCCAACGCTATAGGTACCCTGGCTTCGCTCAGTCGGGTGCAGCTCCATCAGATGCACACGCGGCACCGGGTTGGCTGCCAGCAGCTTTCGAGACGCTTCACTGTGGTCAAACCCCGTCAACAGCAGGCCTGCCGGGCGCATGGGCAAATAGGCTCGCAGCAGTTGCTCCTCTTCCTGCGGGTCGTAGTGCGTCACGCCAATCAGCATGTGATAGCCACGCGCAAACAGCACCTTGTGCGCAGCCTCCAGCACATCCACAAACAGCGTGTTTGACAGCATGGGCACCAACACCAGCACCTGCGTGCTTTTTTGCGATGCCAGCGCACGTGCAGCAAGGTCAGGCACATAGCCCAGCGAGGCCGCCACCTCACGCACCTTCTCAACCAGCGCTGGCGCGACTCTGCGCTCCCCCCGCAAGGCACGTGAGACCGTCATTGAGCTGACACCCGCTGCCTCTGCCACATCGCTGAGCGTGACCCTTCCGCTGGCACGTGAGCGACGTGAGTTCGCGGGTTCAGAGCTGCGATCAGCTTGAGGATTTGAGGCGCGAGGCAAGGGAATCTCCTAATAAAACGTGGATTCAGCAATGATATGATAGCGCTAACCAAACAATTTTGATCACCTATCTGCAGCCGGTTCAGCTCTGAAGTCTACGAGTTCTGCGTAGTTCGGAGTTTCTCGCGGCGCATTTTTTTGACCAGCAAGGATAGCGCTATCCAAAATGAATAATAACAAGCTAGACACCCCTCAAACCATGGTCGCACTGGTCATCATGGGTGTTTCCGGCTGCGGAAAATCCAGTGCCGGGCAAGCCATCGCGCAGCAACTGGGCTGGGAACTAGTGGAAGGCGACAGCTACCACTCGCAGCAGAGCGTAGACAAGATGGCGGCTGGCATTGCACTAAATGATGAAGACCGCCAAGGCTGGCTGGAGCGTCTTTCCCTGCGGCTCAGTCAAGCCAGCACCAGCCATAGCGTGGTGCTCACCTGCTCTGCCCTCAAGCACAAATACCGCGAGCAATTGCGCAGCGCCCAGCCTCTGGGCTTTGTGTTTCTGGAGCTGAACTACGAAACTGCTCTGACCCGCGTGCAGACCCGGCCCGGACATTTCTTTTCTCCTGAACTCGTGGCCAACCAGTTCGCCACTCTGGAAGACCCGCGCCTTGAGCCCGACGTGCTGACCATCAGCGCCACCACCGAGCTGGGTGAGATCGCCCGCCAGGTGCAGCAGTGGCTGAGCAACAAAACACCTGCATCGCCAATACAGAAATAACCGGAAGCCAACGATGTCAACAAACAACCCAACAGAGCAAGAGCGCAAGCCACTGCTCAAACGGCTGGCCGAAGGGCTGATGGTGCTGGCTTTGGCCGGCATGGTGATTGCCGTTTTCATCAACGTGGTGCTTCGCTACGTCTTTCACACCAGCATCGTGTCGTACGAAGAAATCTCGCGTCTGCTGTTCGTCTGGCTGGTCGCTATTGGCTCCATCGTGGCCGCGTTTGAAGGCGCACACCTGGGCTTTGACATGGTCACGTCCCGAGTCGGCCCTGTTGCCCGCAAGGTGCTGTTCTGGGTTTCACAGTTGCTGATTACCGCCTGCATGGTGCTACTGCTGTGGGGCTCTTGGGAGCAGGTGATAGCAGGCTGGAGCAGCTACAGCACGGTGCTGGGCTACCCACTGGCGCTGGGCGCCGCGGCAACGCTGGTGCTGGCCATTGGCATGCTGGTCGTGGTGGTGCGCGACATGATTCGCGGCACCCCCACCGAATCTTCGGAAACCAGCGTGGAATAAGGAGAGCGCCATGGTTGTAACCCTGATTTTTCTCGCCGTTCTGATCGGCGGCATGGTCATTGGCATGCCGATTGCGCATTCGCTGATCCTCACCGGCGTGGCCTTGATGTGGCACCTGGACTTCTTCGACACTCAGTTGCTGGCGCAAAACCTGCAAGCGGGTTTTGACAACTTCCCACTGCTGGCCGTGCCCTTCTTCATTCTGGCGGGCGAGCTGATGAATGCGGGCGGCCTGTCGCGCCGCATCATCGATCTGGCCCGCGCCTTTGTGGGCCATATCCCCGGCGGTCTCGGCTATGTGGCCATTGGCGCTGCCGTGCTGCTGGCGTCCATGAGTGGCTCGGCCATTGCCGACACTGCTGCACTGGCCACCATCTTGCTGCCCATGATGCGCGACCAGAAGTACCCTGACAGCTACAGCGCAGGTCTGCTGGCTTCGGGCGGCATCATCGCCCCCATCATTCCGCCGTCCATGCCCTTTGTGATTTATGGCGTGACGACCAACACCTCCATCAGCAAGCTGTTTCTGGCAGGCGTGTTCCCCGGCCTGTTCATGGGTGCCTTCCTCATCGCCGCATGGTGGTTTATTGCCCGCAAATTCAAGCTTGCATCGGGTGAACGCGTGGGCTGGGGTCTGCGCATGAAGGCAATTTTCAAGAGCTTCTGGGCCATGATGATGCCGGTCATCATTCTGGGTGGCCTGAAGGGCGGAGTCTTCACCCCCACCGAAGCTGCCGTGGTTGCCGCTGTCTATGCGCTGTTTGTCTCCATGGTGGTTTATCGCGAGATGAACTGGAACAAGCTCTACGCCGTGTTTCTGGCTGCAGCCAAGACCACCGCTGTCGTCATGTTCCTTTGCGGTGCAGCGACTGTAACGGCCTACATGATCACGCTGGCCGACCTGCCCAATATGCTGGCCGACAGCTTTGCCGGCCTGCTGGACCAGCCCGTGCTGTTCATGGCCGTGATGATGATCTTCCTACTGGTAGTGGGTACCGCCATGGACCTGACACCTACCATCCTGATCTTCGGCCCGGTCTGCGCACCACTGGCCGTCAAGGCGGGTATTGACCCCGTCTACTTCGGCTTCATGTTCATCTATGTGGGCTGTATTGGCCTGATTACCCCGCCCGTGGGCACGGTGCAGAACGTGGTGGCTGGCGTGGGCAAATTGCGCATGGAAACCGTCATCAAAGGCACCAACCCCTTCCTGATGGTTTATGTGGTGCTGGCGGCGTTGTTTGTGATGTTCCCGCAGTTGGTGACAACGCCACTCAAGTGGCTGCACTAAGTCCATCAAACACTCTTGTTTTCATAGCTGGATGCGCAATACCTGCCTGCGTATCCAGCCCATTTCACTTTAATAACAGGGCTCTGGCCCATTTAAGCAAGGAGACGGTCATGCGTATCAAATTTGCAGTCACAGCCCTCACAGCCCTCACAGCCATGTTGCTGGCAACGGGCGCCGTTCAGGCTCAGGACTTCAAGCCCCGCCTTGTGCGCTTTGGCTACGGTCTGGTGGAAGACTCCAACCAGGGCCGCGCCGTGCGCATGTTTGCCAAGGAAGTGGAAAAAGCCACGGGTGGCAAGATGAAGGTGCGCGCCATCGGCAACGCGGCCTTGGGCTCTGACACCCAGATGCAACAAGCCCTGATTGGCGGCGCCCAGGAAATGATGGTTGGCTCTACCGCTACGCTGGTCGGCCTGACACCTGAAATGGCCATCTGGGACACCCCCTTCCTGTTTGCCAACACCAAGGAAGCAGATGCCGTGCTGGACGGCCCCGTGGGCGACAAAGTCAAGGCCAGCCTGGAGCCCAAGGGCATGGTCGGCCTGTCTTACTGGGAAAACGGTTTCCGCAACCTGACCAATAACAAGCGCCCCATCACCAAGCTGGAAGACCTGCAAGACGTGAAGCTACGTGTGATGCAGAACAACGTCTTCCTCGATAGTTTCAAGACGCTGGGCGCCAACGCTGTGCCCCTGCCCTTCTCCGAGCTGTTTACCGCGCTGGAGACCAAGGCGGTGGACGGACAGGAAAACCCGTTCAACACCGTGCTTTCCAGCAAATTCTATGAGGTGCAGAAGTACCTGACGGTCTCCAACCACGTCTACAGCCCCTGGATCGTCACCGTCAGCAAGAAGTGGTGGGACACGCTGAGCCCGGCTGAAAAGAAAGTGCTGCAAGACGCTGCCATCAAGAGCCGCGACTTCGAGCGCAAGGACACGCGTGAAGAAGCCACCAAGGCACTGGCTGAAATCAAGGCCAAGGGCATGCAGGTCAATGAGCTGCCCGCTACAGAAGCTGGGCGCATGCGCGAAAAGCTGAACACGGTGAACGCAGGCATTGCCAAGACCGTGGGTCAAGGCACCTGGGACTCCGTGCAAGCTGCCGTCAAGCAAGCGCGGGCCAAATAAGCCTGCTCCCGCAGTCGCCACGGCCGCAAGCAGCTTCTCTCGTGAGGCGCTCCGTGGCGGCTTTTTTCCCTTCCAGATGCATGAGTGCAAAACGCTCCTGCATCACCAAAGATTCTCATCATGGCAGTCCATCCCGTACTCGCTCAAGTCACGCGGCGCATTCAGGAGCGCAGCCACGCCACCCGCACCGACTATCTGGAGCAGGTTGACGCCATGGCCGCCCGCCCGCCCCAGGTACGTAGCATGGGCTGCGCCAACGTGGCCCACGCCTTTGCTGCGCTTCCCGGTGCCGACAAGATCCGCATCGTTGAAGAAAAAGGCTCCAACATCGGCATCGTCACCGCCTATAACGACGTGCTGTCTGCCCATGCGCCGTTTGCCCGCTATCCCGACATTCTGAAAGACGAAGCCCGCCGCAATGGCGCCACCGCTCAGGTAGCCGGCGGCGTGCCCGCCATGTGCGACGGTGTGACTCAGGGCATGCCCGGCATGGAGCTGAGCCTGTTCAGCCGCGATGCGATTGCCATGTCCACCGCCATTGCGCTGACCCACGACACGTTTGACGCAGCGCTGATGCTGGGCGTGTGCGACAAAATCGTTCCCGGCCTGCTGATTGGCGCGCTGCACTTTGGCCATCTGCCCACCGTGTTTGTGCCCGCAGGGCCCATGACATCGGGCCTGTCCAACAACGAAAAAGCCAAGGTTCGCGAACTAGCGGCACAAGGTCTGGTGGGCCGACAAGAGCTGCTGGCTGCTGAGAATGCGGCCTATCACGACCAGGGCACTTGCACCTTCTACGGCACGGCCAACAGCAACCAGATGCTGCTGGAAGCCATGGGCCTGCATGTGCCAGGCACCTCCTTCATCAACCCCGCCGAAGCCGAACGCGAGCTGCTGACACGCGAAGCCATGCGCACCGTTCTGTCCATCACCGACCGCAAGCGCTTTACGCCTATTGGCCGCTTGGTGGATGAGCGCTGCATCGTCAACGCCATGGTGGCCCTGCTGGCCACAGGTGGCTCTACCAACCACCTGATTCACTGGGTGGCCGTGGCCCGTGCGGCGGGCATCATCATTGACTGGGACGATTTTGAACAGCTGTCCTCCATGGTGCCACTGCTGGCGCGCATCTACCCCAATGGCAGTGCCGATGTGAACCAGTTTCAGCGTGCAGGCGGCCCCGGCTATGTCATCGCCCAGCTGCTGCAGGCCGGGCTGATGCATGACGATGTACTCACCGTGCGCGAAGACGGCATGGCCGCCTTTGGCCGTATCCCCCATGTCGAGAACGGCAGCCTGCTCTGGAAAGAGGCAGGCGCATCGGGCGACGATGGCGTGCTGCGCCCGGCCAGCGCACCGTTTAGCCCCACGGGTGGACTCAAACTGCTCAAGGGCAATATGGGCCGCAGCGTGATCAAGGTCAGCGCCGTGCCCGAAGACCGCCACCACCTGCAAGCCCCCGCATGGGTGTTTGATTCACAGGACGAGCTGCAAGCCGCCTTCAAATCCGGCGCGCTGGAGCAAGCCTGCCAGAGCAATGGCTACAACGGCGTGGTCTGCGTAGTGCGCTGGCAAGGCCCTCAGGCCAACGGCATGCCAGAGCTGCACAAGCTGACCCCACCACTGGCCGTGCTGCAAGGCAAGGGCTACAAAGTGGCACTGGTGACCGATGGGCGCATGAGCGGCGCTTCCGGCAAAGTGCCCGCCGCCATTCACCTCAGCCCCGAAGCGCTGGCAGGCGGCCCGCTGGCCAAGGTGCGCAGCGGCGACCTGATTACCCTGAATGCCAGCACCGGCCAGTTGCAAGCTGAAGTGAGCGAGGCCGAATGGGCATTGCGCGAACTGGCCCAGATGCCTGAGGCCCTGAAGCGAAGCAACGGCCGGGGACTGGGCCGGGAACTGTTTGCCGGATTCCGGCGCAATGCGCTCAGCGCAGAAGAAGGAGCGTGCACATGGCTACTCAACTGACAGCCCTTTCCATCATGCAAGATGCGCCGGTCATCCCGGTCATCGTGCTGCACCAGGTCGAGCATGCCGTCCCCATGGCCAAGGCATTGCTGGCCGGCGGTGTTCGCGTGCTCGAAGTCACGCTGCGCACCCCTCAGGGTCTGGCCTGTATCGAAGCCATTGCCAAGGCAGTGCCTGAAGCCATCGTCGGCGCAGGCACCGTTCGCAATGCAGCAGACGCCGCCGCCGCCGCACGCGCAGGTGCGCGCTTTGCTGTCAGCCCCGGCTACACCAGCAAGCTAGGGCAGGCCTGCCGCGATCTGGACTTGCCCCTGCTGCCCGGTGTAGCCACCAGCGGCGAAATCATGATGGCGCAGGACGATGGCTTTAACGAGCTGAAATTCTTCCCAGCCCTGCAGTCCGGCGGTGCACCCATGCTCAAGGCCTGGCAAGGCCCGTTTGGCGATGTACGGTTTTGCCCCACGGGTGGCATCTCGCCTGCCAACGCGGCCGAATTTCTCGCACTGTCCAATGTGGTCTGCGTGGGCGGCTCCTGGCTGGTTCCCGCCAGTGCGCTGGACAGCGGCAACTGGTCACAGATCACCGACCTTGCGCTGGCCACGCTGACGCTGCGCCAAAGCTGAAAACCCTCAGTACACAAAAAAGCCCGGCTGGCAAAAACCAGTCGGGCTTTTTTGTTTCAACTCACTCAGGCCTCTGGGAGCGAGTTGGTCTCTTCCAGCAGACGACGACGAGTCACCTCATCTTCCGTCAGCTCAAACCACATGGCGTTGAGCACCGCAAAAGCAGCTGCCAGCGGCAGGCCGAGCAACCAGGAGAAATACCACATATTCAGTCCCTTCCTTCTTGTTGATTAGTAAGAGTGACCTTGGCCAGTCGCAATGGCCTTGATATCCACCTTGCCGCGCAGCACCGAGTACACCCAGCTGGTGTAAATCAGGATCAGTGGCAAAAAGATCCCCACGCAGACCAGCATGATGAACAGCGTCATGTGGCTGGAGGACGAATCCCAGACCGTCAGGCTAAAGCGCGGGTCAATGGTGGAAGGCAGGATCATGGGGAACATGGCAGCGCCCACGGTCAAGATGACACAGGCGATGGCCAGACCGCTGCCCAGCAGGCTGATCCATTCGCGGCGACTGCGCAGACCCAAGGCCACGACCAGCGGCATAAGCAGCCCTATGCCCGGAAGCAGCCACAGCAGCGGATAGGCCTTGAAGTTGGCCAGCCAGGCACCCGCAGCCATTTCCGCCGTCTTGTTCAACGGATTGGATGCCCCCAGCGGATTGATGTCGCTGGTAATCACATAGCCGTTGATACCTGTTGCCAGCCAGACGCCTGCTGCAGCAAACAGCAGCGTCGTCAGCACGGCCGCCACCGAGCCATAGCGCGCGGCGCGCGCCGACACTTCGCCTTCGGTCTTGAAGACCAGCCAGGCAGCACCATGCATCAGCAGCATGCAAAGCGACACCAGGCCACACAGCAGCGCAAACGGCGTCAGCAGCCCAAAAAAGGTGCCGTCGTAGTAAATGCGCATGTCATCCGCCAGGCGGAAAGGCACGCCCAGAATCACATTACCCACGGCTACGCCAAACAGCAGCGATGGCACCAGACCCGTGATGCACAGCACCCAGTCCCAGCGGTTGCGCCAGGCCGCATCTTCGTGCTTGCTGCGGAACTTGAAGGCCACGGGGCGCAGGATCAGCGGCACAAGCACGGCAAACATGGCCAGATAAAAGCCCGAGAAGGACACCGCGTACAGCTGCGGCCAGGCGGCAAAGATGGCGCCGCCGCCCAGAATCAGCCACACCTGGTTGCCTTCCCACACCGGGCCCACCGAGTTGATGGCCGTGCGGCGTTCC
The DNA here is from genome assembly GCF_002754475.1 of Comamonas sp. 26. NCBI lineage: Bacteria > Pseudomonadati > Pseudomonadota > Betaproteobacteria > Burkholderiales > Comamonadaceae > Comamonas > Comamonas sp. 26. Next base: position 1,057,718 of record NZ_PEFL01000001.1, on the reverse strand, counting down.
ACATCGGTCTTCGCAGTGGCACGCAGCAGACCCATGGCTCCCAGGTCAAAGCCATCGGTCACGGCAAAGCCCACCAGCAGCACCCCCATTAGCAGCCACCAGATGACGCGCAGCACGTCGTATGTAATCAGTTCATGCAAGATCATTTGCTCATACTCCTTGCGGGCCTTCAGCGGGCACTGGCCAGTTTCTTGATCATGGGCTCGTAAAAGCTCAGGTGCGGCTCACTCTCGTGCTCCGGCCCCTTCTTGATGGCACGCACCAGAAGCTTGAGTTCGATCACCAGCATCACGGTGTAGATCAGCACAAAGCCCAAAATCGTCAGCAGCAATGTGCCGGCGCCCAGGTTGGACACCGCCATGGCCGTGGGCAGCACGCCTTCGATAATCCAGGGCTGGCGACCCAGCTCAGCCACCACCCAGCCGCATTCCGCAGCAATCCAGGGCAAAGGAATGGACAGCACGGCAACCTTGAGCAGCCAGGGATAGGCATCCAGCTTGTGACGCATGGACAGGTAGAAGAAAGTGCCGGTCAGCACGATGAAGAACATGCCCAGTGCCACCATGATGCGGAAAGTCCAGAACAGCGGCCCCACGGGCGGAACGGTGTCCATGGCTGCTTGCTTGATCTGCTCTTCAGTCGCCTTGCGCGGATCATCCACATAGCGCATCAACAGCAGGGCGTAACCCATGTTGGTGCCGTTGTTCTCAAAGCGCAGACGGGCTTCGGCAGGAATTTCCGCATCGCTTCTGGCAGCACGAATGGTCTGCAGCGCGTCATAGGCGTCGATACCGTTGCGAATATTGCCCTCGGCACTCTTGACCAGATCGTTGATACCGGGAATTTCGGTGGTCAGCGAGCGTGTGCCGATCAAACCCATGACCCACGGGATGTGCACCGCAAAATGGGTCTCACGCGCTTCGCGGTCGGGGAAACCGAAGGCGGTAAACGCGGCCGGTGCAGGCTCCGTTTCCCACATGGCTTCGATGGAAGCCAGCTTCATCTTCTGATGCTCGGACGACAGATAGCCCGACTCGTCACCCAGTACCACCACGGACAGCGAAGCCGCCAGACCAAAAGATGCCGCCACGGTCATCGATCGCTTGGCCAGGTGCACGTGTCGCCCCTTGAGCAGATACCAGGCCGATACCCCCAGCACAAACAGCGAAGCCATCACATATCCAGCCGACACGGTGTGCACAAACTTGGCCTGCGCTACCGGGTTGGTCAGCACGGCAAAGAAGTCAGTCACCTCCATCCGCATGGTCTGCGGATTGAAGGCGGCACCCACTGGGTTCTGCATCCAGCCGTTGGCCACCAGAATCCACAGCGCCGAGAAGTTGGTGCCAATCGCCATCAGGCAGGTCACCATCAGGTGCTTGACCTTGCTCAGGCGATCCCAGCCGAAGAAGAACAGGCCCACAAAGGTCGCTTCCAGGAAGAAGGCCATCAGACCTTCGATTGCCAGCGGCGCGCCAAAGATGTCACCCACATAGTGGCTGTAGTAGCTCCAGTTCATGCCAAACTGAAACTCCATCACCACGCCGGTCGCTACACCCATGGCGAAGTTGATGCCAAACAGCACACCCCAGAACTTGGTCATGTCGCGCCATATAGTGCGCCCCGTCATCACAAACACCGTCTCCATGATGGCGATGAGAATGGACAGGCCCAACGTCAGCGGCACAAACAAAAAGTGGTAGAGCGCCGTTACCGCAAACTGTAGTCGCGATAAATCGACGATATCGAGGTCCATGGTCAGGTCCTTTCTCTCGGTCAATAAAAAAACAAGTCACACATTCGGTGTCGCCATTGCTGGTGTCGCTTTCACCGCATCAGCGCGCAAACCGGCAATCGCCTGCTCGAACTCGGGGGTACCGCGCTGGGCATCCATCTGCACGCGCCCGGCTTGCAAGCACACAATGCGGTCGGCCATGAGGGCTTCGCGCTGCCAGTGCGTGGCAAAAACAAGGGTTCGTTCTTTCGCGGCATGCTCTAGCCGCTGTAGCACATCGGCGGCAGTCACGGCATCCAGCCCTTCGGTGGCTTCATCCAGCAGACAGCAAGGCGCATCGCTGAGCAACAAACGCGCCAGCGCCAGACGGCGCGACTGACCGCCAGACAAACCCAGCCCGCCCTCGCCCAGCAAGGTATCCAGCTGCTGTGGCAGCGCCTTCACATCTTGCTCAAGCCCTGCGGCTTGCAGCGCACTCCACAGCTGCTCATCGCTGGCTTGCGGATTGGCCAAGCGCAGGTTGTCACGCAGGCTGTCTTGAAACAACTCGGTTCTTTGCGTCATCCAGCTGCAGCGCTGCGCCAGCAACTGCCCAGACTGCACCGGCAGCTCACCCGCAATGGCATTGAGCAGCGTGGTCTTTCCTGCGCCGCTGGCACCCATTAGCACCACGCGCTCACCCTGGCGAATCGTCAAATCAACAGGGCCCAGCTGGCGCAGCTGAACCTGACGCAGCTCTATGGCGTGATGCTTTGGTTGCGTAATCGTCACCTTCGGCTCTGCATCAGCTTTTTTAGCCAGCGCCGGGCCAAGGCGGCGCACGGCCAGCCATGTGCGCCCGGCTTCTGTCGCGCCACGGCGCAAGGCGGTAAAGGGTTCCATGGCTGACAAGGCCAGCAAAATGCCCAGCGCTGCCACGGGCCCGTTGATGCGGCCCTGCTCCATCAGCCAGGCCATCAAGATCATGGCTGCACTTAAAGTAATAGCAGATACCGCACCATAGGCTTGCGTTACAGCCGCTTCAGACTGGTAAAGCTGCTCATCCGCACGGGTGCCGCGTGCATCTGCACTCAGCACTTTTTGCATCTGTGCGGGCAGCTGGCCTGCCATCAGCAAATCGGTCTGGCCAGCGACCAAATCCACGGTCTGGGCACGCAGCATTTCAAGCGCCATGGCGCGGCGCACAGCGCTCTTGCGGCTGCGCAGGCCATGCCACAAGGCAATACCCCAGCCAGCCAACAGCAACCAGACCCAAGCCAGCAGCCCCAGCCAGCCGTGCATCAAGCCAAAGGCCAGAGCCAGCAGCAAGGCTGCACCGAAGGCGGCAGCAGCGGGCACCAGCAGCCGAAGATAAAGGTTGTCCAGCGCATCGACGTCTGCGGTCAGGCGCTGCAGCAGTCGTGCCGGGCGTTGCAGCAGCAGGCGTGCGGCCTGTGGTGCGGCCCAGCTGCGAAACAGTTTTTCGCGCAGCGCGGCCAGAACGGCCAGCGTGCCATCATGGGTGACCAGTCGCTCGGCATAACGCGCGCCGGTGCGGCCCACGGCCAGCAGGCGAATGCCGGCCGATGGCATGAACACATCAAACACCAGTGCCGTAGCAGGCAGCAGCCCGGCCAGTGCGGTAGCGGTAATGAACCAGCCGGACAAACCCAGCAAGGCCATACCCATGACCACCGTGAGCGCAGCCAGCGCCGCGCCACCCAGCCAGAGTTTGCGGGGCGCCATATGGGCCAGTTCACGCAGGACCTGGCCCAGTGTCTGCAGATTACGGCTCATACACCCTCCTTGCAGAATTCGGCGTCCAGATGAGTGCTCGCACCCACCGCAGACATCGCGATCACCCGGTCCATTGACGATGCTAACTCAGCATCATGGGTGGCAACAATCAGCGTACGCCCTGCTGCGATCTGTTTGAGGGACAGCGCAATCTGGCGGGCAGTCTCTGTATCAAGGTGGGCAGTAGGTTCATCGACCAACAACAGTCCGGCTGACGGATTGACCGCCAGCCGTGCCAACGCCAATCTCACCACTTCACCGCCAGACAGGCCAGAGCCGCCCTCACCCAGACTCATTCCAGGTCTTTCGGCCAGCACCTGGTCCAGCGCAGCTTGGCGAGTAGCTTCGGCGATCTGCTCACCCGTCAAACCTGCGCGGCCCAACCCTATATTGCGCGCTACAGAACCGGCAAACACATGTGGCTGCTGACTCATCCACGCCATGCGCGCGCGCAGCGCTGCGGCGGTCTGGGCATTGAGTAGCAAGCCGTCTATGCGAATTTCGCCCTCTTGCACGGGCAGCAAGCCCGCCAGCTGGGCCAGCAGCACCGATTTGCCACTGCCGCTGGGGCTCCACAGCGCCACATGCTCACCCGCATGCACTTGCAGAGAAACGGAGGCCAGCCTGGTCTGAGCACCAGGGGCCTGAACATTCAGACCCGAAATGCTCACTGATGCGCCCTGGTATTGCGCAAGATGCTCACTTTCTTGCAGCGACTGCACATCACCCACTACCCGCACGGTTTGCTGCTGCAAGTCTTGCAAAGTCTTGAGGGCGGCCTCGCCAGCGGCGCGGTTATGCCAGACGGCAGACAGGTCGCGAAGCGGTTCAAAAAATGCAGGGGCCAGCAGCAGCACAAACAAGCCCTGCCCCAGGCTGAGCTTATCGCCCCAAGCGCCAAAGTTCAGTGTGCCCAGCAGGTGAAAGCCGATATAGACGGCGACCATGGCCACGCCCAGCGCCGAAAAAAGCTCCAGCACGGCAGAGGACAAAAAGGCGATGCGCAGCACGCGCATGGTGCGGGTACGCAGGTCTTCAGCGTGGCTGCGCAGGCGCTGCGCCGTCAAGTCCACAGCGTACAGAGCGCGCAAAGTGCTCAGGCCGCGCAGGCGGTCCAGCAAAAAAGCATTCATGTGACCGAGCTGCAACATCTGCTCTTCGCTGGCGGCCTTGGCACGCCAGCCCACAATAGCCATGAACAATGGAATCAGCGGTGCAGCCACTATCAAAATCAAAGCTGCAACCCAAGACTGGCTGGCCACTGCAGCCACCATGACCAATGGCAGCAGACGTACGCGCAGCATGGCACTCTGATAACGCGACAGCCAAGGGACGATGGCTTCGGCCTGCTCTGCCACCGCACTGGCGGCCAAGCCAGATGGGGCACGCGCTTTATCCAGTGGCGATGCCTTTGCCAGGGCTTGCACAACCTGAGAGCGCAAACGGCTGAGCTGAGTACGCGCAGCGCGATTGGCTTGCAACGCGCCGTGGCCTTCAGCCCATGCGCGCACCAAGCCCAGCAGCAACACACCCAGGGCCATGGGCCAGACGCGGCTTACACCCAGTCCATTCGCCATGGTTTGCACGGCCCAGGCGAGTAAGGCAGCCTGCGGCAGCCAGATCAAACCCGCCAGAACCTGCCACACCGCGCCTGCGCTGGGCCTGCGGATGACGTCAGTCAAGGCAGTTTTTCCCGCAGCGGCATCAGCATCAGAGGTGAATGGGAGCATGTACTGGTTTTCTCAATTTTCAGAAATTACTGAAATTTACGTAATAATACTTTCTTTTGACAATCATCATGACTTTCTTTTCAAAAGCCAACTGCAGGACTTGAACGACATTGACATTCATCAAGCACAGAGCGACTTGATACATGCCAACCTTTTTTACACGTATCCGTCACATTTGAGTAACGTCAAGTCAGCTTGCGCTCATAAAAAAGGCACCCGAGGGTGCCTTTTCTTTGGGTACTGAAGCGCACCTCAAGCCGCCAGCAAATTGGCCTTGGCCTGTGCGTACTCACGCTTGAGACGTGCCACTAGCTCGGCAGTGGGCTGCACCTTCTCCACAGCGGCAATGCCCTGACCGCAGCCCCAGATGTCCTTCCACGCCTTTTGCGCACCGCCACCAAAGTTCATCTTGCTGGGGTCGGATTCAGGCAGGTTATCTGGGTCCAGACCTGCTGCGCGAATCGACGGTGCCAGATAGTTGCCATGCACGCCGGTGAACAGGTTGCTGTAGACCACATCGTCGGATGTGCCTTCGACAATCGCCTGCTTGTAGGCGTCGGTTGCACGCGCTTCATCGGTGGCAATAAAGGCCGAGCCGATATAGGCAAAGTCTGCGCCCATGGCCTGCGCAGCCAGCACAGCGCCGCCGGTGGCGATGGCACCGGACAGAGCCAAAGGGCCGTCAAACCACTGGCGAATTTCCTGCACCAGCGCAAACGGGCTTTTCTCGCCTGCGTGACCACCTGCACCGGCAGCCACGGCGATCAGGCCATCGGCACCTTTTTCAATCGCCTTGCGCGCAAACTTGTTGTTGATGATGTCGTGCAGCACCACCCCACCCCAGCTGTGCACGGCTTGGTTCACGTCCTCGCGCGCGCCCAGGCTGGTGATGACGATGGGCACCTTGTACTTGGCGCAGACCTGCATGTCGTGCTCCAGCCGGTCATTGCTTTTGTGCACGATCTGGTTGATGGCGAACGGGGCCGAAGGCTGGTCCGGATGGGCCTTGTCCCATGCGGCCAGCGTTTCCGTGATCTCGGCCAGCCAGTCTTCCAGCAGCTCAGCCGGGCGGGCGTTGAGCGAGGGCATGGAGCCAACGATGCCGGCCTTGCACTGCTCAATCACGAGCTTGGGATTGCTGATGATAAAAAGCGGCGAGCCAATGACCGGCAAAGCCAGCTTTTTGAGGGCAGGTGGCAGTTTGGACATGTGTTTGTCTCCTTATCAATTTTATAAAAATGAGCTGTAACGCTTATAGATATTGCGCAAGCAGCTCTTATTTCAGAAGCAGCTCTTTGACAGGTCAATGAACTGGCCTGAGGCCAGTTTCACCGGCCTGAATGCCGACTCCTGTCCCGTTGGCAACAGTGCTGATCGCGTGTGTCGTACCACTACAAAAAAGGCCTGTAAGCAGGGTTGCTACAGGCCTTTGTCTTATTGCGTCACCCGCCCTGCGGCATTGACGATGGACAAGTCCACATACTTAGACCCTACCTGACCGGGCTTGAAACTCACCCAGTAGCCGCCCAGGTCATAGGCCTCCAGCCCACGCAAGGCCGTGCTGACTTTCTCAGGCGTGACGGGCTGGCTGCGGCGCATGGCTTCCACGATGACCTTGGCATTCACATAGCCTTCCATCATGGCGAAGCTCACCGGCACTTGCAGCGTCTTACCCGCTGCAATGGTGGCGTCACGGAATTCTTTGTTGAGCTTGCCGGAAACCTTGTAGGGGCTGGGCACGACCTGCGCAATCGACAGGCCGCTCATGTATTCCACCGGCAGGCGCTTGGCCAGTTGCTCGATATCGGCCTCAGCCGTGGCGTAGACCTGCGCCGTGCCACCATCCATGCGGTAAGCCTCGACAAAAGCCGCAGTGGCCGTGCTGGATGCCACCAGCAAGATAGCCTGAGCCGAAGCCTTAGCAGCCTGCAAATCTTGCACGGCCTTGTCAGAACTACCCTTGTTCTTGACCATGGCCGTAGCGACCAGCTTGGCACCACTTGGAGTCACAGCCTTGGTAATCAAAGCGGTCAAATCCTGTGCATCGGGGCGCTCTTCAAAGACCAGTGCCAGACGGGTAATACCGACAGTTGCCAGATGCGTCGAAATCTTGGCGATTTGCTCAGACAGACCGGCGCGCGTGGCAAACAGCTGGGGAGAAGCCATCACGCGAGTGTCCGTGCTTTGATAACCCACGATCGGAATCTGCGAGCCATCCAGCGCCTTGCTCTCCAGCAGCGCCGACAAATTGCGGTTGCCAAAGTAGCCGGCCAGCACCACAGGCTTGGACTCGCTGAGCAGCTTGCGGGTCTTGGCTACGGTTTCGTCGGGGTGACCCAGATCATCCTGCACCGCCAGCTCTACCGGCTGGCCCTGCACACCACCGGCCTTGTTGACCTGATCAAAGTACAGTCGCATACCTTGTGCATAGGCGCGGCCCTGGCTGGCCTCGGACCCTGACATCGGCGCCACCTGACCCACCGTCCAAGCCTGCGCCACCAGCGCCGCCCCTGCGCACAGCGCAACCAATCCCCCACGAGCCCAAACCCAATGCTTGCGATTCATCCAGCGTCTCCCTCTCCAACATGGCAACGGGCCTGAAGTGGCCCATGCTGCTGCGGAATTATTGTTGATGACCTCGGTGCGGCGCAGCTAGCGCGCATGGAAAAAGAGGGGCCTCAAGCCCCTCTTTTGATGTACGCCAAATTACAGCGCCTTGACCAGTTCCGGCACTGCCGTGAACAGGTCTGCTTCCAGACCGTAATCAGCCACCGAGAAGATCGGTGCCTCAGGGTCCTTGTTGATCGCCACGATCACCTTGGAGTCCTTCATGCCCGCCAGATGCTGAATGGCACCCGAGATACCGCAGGCAATGTACAGCTGAGGCGCCACAATCTTGCCGGTCTGGCCCACTTGCAGGTCGTTAGGGGCGTAGCCCGCATCGACGGCTGCGCGCGAAGCGCCGATGGCAGCACCGAGCTTGTCGGCCAGGGGCGACATGACTTCGGTGAACTTCTCGGCCGAGCCCAGAGCGCGACCACCGGAGACGATGATCTTGGCGGCGGTCAGTTCGGGGCGCTCGCTCTTGGTCACTTCGCGGCCCACAAAGGCGCTCTTGCCAGAGTCGGCTACGGCAGCCACGGCTTCCACAGCAGCGGAGCCACCAGTGGCAGCAGCAGCGTCAAAGCCGGTGGTACGTACGGTGATGACCTTGACGGCGTCAGCGGACTGCACGGTGGCAATGGCGTTGCCAGCGTAGATGGGACGCTCGAAGGTGTCGGGCGCATCGACCTTGGTGATGTCGCTGATCTGGGCCACGTCCAGCTTGGCAGCCACGCGGGGAGCCACGTTCTTGCCGGCAGCGGTCGAGGGGAACAGGATATGGCTGTAGCTGGAGGCAATGGCCAGCACTTGAGCTGCCACGTTCTCGGCCAGGCCGTCTTTGAGGCTTGCGCCGTCAGCGTGGATGACCTTGGAGACACCAGCGATCTGGGCGGCCGCAGCGGCGGCCGCAGCAGCGCCTTCGCCAGCCACCAGCACATGGACATCACCGCCGCAGGCAGCGGCAGCCGTCACAGTGTTCAGGGTCGCAGGCTTGATTGAAGCGTTGTCGTGTTCAGCAATAACGAGGGATGTCATTTGTCGTTCTTCCTTTAGATCACTTTGGCTTCGTTCTTGAGCTTGTCGACCAGGGCCGCCACATCGGCCACCTTGACGCCAGCGCCGCGCTTTGCGGGCTCTGCCACCTTCAGGGTCTTGAGGCGGGGAGCAACGTCCACGCCCAGGTCTTCAGGCTTGAAGGTATCCAGCTGCTTTTTCTTGGCCTTCATGATGTTGGGCAAAGTGACGTAGCGGGGCTCGTTCAGGCGCAGGTCGGTGGTGATGATGGCGGGGATGGACAGAGACAGAGTCTCCAGGCCACCGTCCACTTCACGGCTGACGCTGACCTTGTCACCAGCGACTTCGACCTTGGAGGCGAACGTGGCCTGGGGCAGATCGGTCAGCGCCGCCAGCATCTGGCCAGTCTGGTTGTTGTCGCCATCAATGGCTTGCTTGCCCAGAATCACGAGACCGGGCTGCTCCTTGTCGACCAGGGCCTTGAGCAGCTTGGCGACGGCCAGAGGCTGCAGGTCCACATCGGTTTCCACCAGAATGCCGCGATCAGCACCGATGGCCATGGCGGTGCGCAGAGTTTCCTGGCACTGAGCCACGCCGCAGGAGACGACGATGACCTCGGTCACCAGGCCTTTTTCTTTGAGGCGCACGGCTTCTTCGACGGCGATTTCGTCAAAGGGGTTCATGCTCATCTTGACGTTGGCGATGTCTACACCCGTGCCGTCCGATTTGACGCGGACCTTCACGTTGTAGTCCACCACGCGCTTGACAGGGACCAATACCTTCATTGCTGCGGCTCCTTAATGATTACTGCATTGACGTTTACGTAAACTGAATTCATTTTATGCGGCACTGCAACACTCTCCACACAAGTTTTCAGTCAATCTGACCGGGTATCTGTGCTTCAGCCTTGTCTGGCGGCATGGCATAAAAAAGAACGACCGTTCAATTTTATGCACAAGCAGTGTGAAATCACGGGTCTCAGATGGGTCAACCCAGGGTAAAACCTAGGTCAAAATCAAGCCATGAGCCTCGTGGCAACACCCGGCAAGCCCACAAGGTACCACTGGCAAAGCCTGTGCTCGTCGTTCAAACGGACGGGCTGCGTGATTTGGCAATGCAAGTGCACACCTGCGGGCGGCGAAACGCGGTCCTCTCGCTACCCCAAACTATCGCCACTGCGGCTTGCGCTTTTGCGCAAACGCCTGAGCCCCCTCCTGCGCAGCCACATCCATCATGTTGATGGCCATGGTCTGCCCGGCCAGCTGGTAGGCAGGCTCCTGCCCCATTTCACGCTGACGATAAACCAGCTCCTTACCCATTTGAATGGCGATGCGGGGCTTGCTCACAATTGCAGCCACCACCGCTTCCACTGCACCGTCCAGCTTATCGGGACTGGACACACGATTGAGCAAGCCGTAGTGCATGGCTGTTTGCGCATCGATGAAGTCGCCGGTCAGCAGCATCTCCATGGATTGCTTGATGGGTATATTGCGCACCAGCGGCACGCTGGGCGTGGAGCAGAACAGTCCGTACTGAATGCCGCTGGTGGCAAAGCGTGCATCGCTGCTGGCCACCGCCAGATCGCACTGCGCCACCAACTGGCAGCCTGCAGCCGTCGCAATACCTTGCACCCTCGCAATGACGGGCACAGGCAGCTTCTGAATCGATAGCATCATGCGGCTGCACTGGGCAAACAGCTGCTGGTAGTACGCCAGCTCTGAATGTGCTGCCATGTCTTTGAGGTTATGCCCGGCGCAGAAGGCCTTGCCTTCAGCCGCAAGCACCACCACACGGGCCTGTTCATTTTGGGCAACCGCATCCAGCGCCGCTTGCAGCTCGGTCAGCATTTCGCTGCTCAGCGCATTGAAGTGCTGCGGGTCGTTGAGAGTGATGCGCACCACGCCGCGCGCATCCTGAGTCATCAGCACTAACGAATCGCTCATCGTTGTCACCCTGTATTCAGACTAGATATCGGCCAGCACGCGCAGATGCGCTTCCACACTGCGCGCCAGTGGGTCCATCACATAGCCGCCTTCAAGGCAGGAGACGATGCGTCCCTTGGAAAAGCGCCGGGCAATGTCCTTGATGCGCATGGTGATCCAGGTGAAGTCGTTTTCCGTCATGCCCAGTTGGCCCATATCGTCTTCGCGGTGGGCATCAAAGCCTGCACTGATGAAGATCATTTCGGGCTTGAAGGCTTCAAGGCGCGGAATCCACATCATCTCGACGATCTCGCGGATATCCATGCCCTTGGTATAGGCCGCCACGGGCACGTTCAGCATATTGGCGGCCGGTTCCTTGTCGCCGCTGAACGGGTAGAACGGATGCTGAAAGATGCCGCACATCAGCACGCGGTCATCGCCCGCCAGAATGTCTTCGGTGCCGTTGCCGTGGTGCACATCAAAGTCAATCACTGCCACGCGTTTGAGGTGATGGCGATCCAGCGCGTACTTCACGCCCACGGCCACGTTGTTGAAAAAACAAAAGCCCATGGCCTGGTTGCGTGTGGCATGGTGACCCGGCGGGCGTACGGAACAAAAAGCATTTTCCAGATCGCCCGCAATCACCGCATCGGTCGCCGCCAGCGTCGCACCCGCAGAGCGCAGCGCAGCCTTGAAGGTGTAGCGATTGATGGAGGTGTCGGTATCGAGCTGGCGGTACTCAGGCCCTCCTGCGGCCAGCTCCTGCTCCAGCCTGTCGGTCAAGCCCTGCAGGGCGGCGATGTGCATGGGGTCATGCGCCAGTTCCACCTCGGCCAGAGAGGCCAGAGGTGCCTCGTAGCGCGCCAGCGCGTCGCCTACACCGGTGATGAGTAATCGGTCTTCTATCGCGTCAAGCCGCGCAGGGCATTCAGGATGGCCTGGACCCATCTCGTGCAACCAGCAGTCCCGATGGGTGAAATAACCTGTCTTGCCCACAGTCATGTCTCCGCTATCGCTTATTTAGGATATGTTTCTGTCATGCATGCACAGAACACAATTAATGCGCTTTTGAGTCAGCTTAACACGGTGATGGAGGGTAAACCGGATCAGGTCAGAGAAGGCGTGGCATGCCTGCTGGCGGGCGGTCACTTGCTGATTGAAGACGTTCCCGGCGTCGGGAAAACCACGCTGGCCCACGCTCTGGCGCACAGTTTTGGCCTGCAATTTTCACGCGTGCAGTTCACCGCCGACCTCATGCCCAGCGACCTTACCGGCGTCTCCATTTACGACCGTGGACGAGAGGCTTTTGTCTTCCACCGCGGCCCGGTGTTTGCACAAGTGCTGCTAGCCGACGAAATCAATCGCGCCAGCCCCAAGACCCAGAGCGCACTGCTTGAAGCCATGGAAGAGCGCCAGGTCACCACCGAGGGCAAGACCCACAGCCTGCCCGCACCGTTTTTTGTGATTGCGACGCAAAACCCGCTGGATCAACTGGGCACCTTCCCCTTGCCTGAAAGCCAGCTGGACCGCTTCCTTATGCGCATCAGTCTGGGCTACCCCTCACGCGACGCCGAGCGCAAACTGCTGACGGGTAACGGTCGCCGCTCTGCCGCTGATGCGCTGCAGCCCGTCATCACTCAAGAGCAGTTGCAGCGACTGCAAACGGCCGCATTGGCTGTGCATGTCAGCGATGCGCTGCTGAACTATGTGCAAGACCTGATTGCCGCCACGCGCAACGGTCAATGGTTTGCACAAGGCCTATCGCCACGCGCAGGCATTGCGCTACTGCGCGCCGCCAAAACCATCGCCTTGATGGAAGGCCGCGACTATGTGGCGCCTGATGATGTGCAAGCCATCTTGCCGCAGGTGATTGCCCACCGGCTGGTGCCAGTAGGCCATGCTGGCCGGGGCGCGGTGGAGCAGGTGCGCGCCATGATGCAGGCCGTTCCGCTGTCTTGATGATGACGATGCACTTGCTCATGAATTTTATAGCATGAAGCGCCCCATCCCAAAGGGCGAGAAGCCAAAAACATCAAACATCTTTCAGAGCCTGTCTCCACGCGCCAAATTCCGCGAATGGATGTTTGCACGTCTGCCACGCTCCGACCAGCTGACGCTGACACAGAGCAATGTCTACATCCTGCCTTCAAAGGCAGGCTGGGCCATGCTGGCTACGCTGATCGTGCTGCTGGTTGCGGCCATTAACTACCAGCTCAACCTTGGCTATCTGCTCACCTTCTTGCTGGCTGGCAGTGCCGCCGCCAGCATGGTGGTGGGCCACGGCAATCTGCGCGGTCTGCAACTCAGTCTGCAAACAGCAATCTCACCCCGTGGCCATGGCGGCTGCTTTGCCCACGCTCCTTGCCCCCTGCATTTCAAGCTGCACAACAGCCGCCGCACGCGCCGCTGGGGCATAGGGCTGGCACTGCATCAGGCGCGGCAAAACGCTGATCATTCCGACGCTTGGAGCTGGGTTGATGTGCCTGAACTTGGCAGCACCGACGTGCAACTGAGCTTTGTGCCCCAGCAGCGCGGCCTGCATGATTTACCCCCTGTCTCCATACTCACGCGCTACCCGCTGGGTGCCTTTCGCGTCTGGGCACTGTGGCGGCCAAAAACACCGATCTGGGTCTATCCCGACCCTGAAGCGAATGCCCCCCCTCTGCCGCCCGCCAGCCCTGAAGCCGGAGGCCGCAGCAGCGCGCAAGTGCGCAGCGGCGAAGAATTTGATGGCGTGCGGGCCTATCAGACAGGCGATCCGCTCAAGCTGGTGGTGTGGAAGAAAGCCGCCCAGTCTTTTGCTGCAGGCAGCCACCAACTGGTCAGCCGCGACCGGCCGTTTGCCCACCACCACCGGCTTTGGCTAGACATTCGCCAGACCGGCCTTTCTGACCACGAAGCCCGCCTGTCGCGCCTGACCGCATGGGTGCTCATGGCAGAGCAGCAAGGCCGCACCTGGGGCCTGCGCCTGTCCGGCGGCAAAGAAATTGCCCCCGGAAGCGGTGCGCAACACACCACGCGCTGCCTTGAAGCATTGGCGGCTTGCCCATGACTCGTTTTAAAACCCTCAACCAGTCTGCAAACAACCACTGGCTCCAGCAACTCTCAGCCCTGCCCCGCGATGCGCGGGACACTTTGTTTTTGCTGGCCGTCATCGCATGGATTTTGCTGCCGCAAATTCAGCAAATGCCTTGGTGGACCAGCGCCTTCGCTGCAGCCCTGCTGCTGTGGCGCGCACGCCTGGCTCTGACCGGCGCGGCGCTGCCGAGCCGCTGGGTGCTGGCAGGCGCGCTAGCCCTTGCGATTGGAGCCACCTGGGCCACGCACAAAACCATTGTGGGCCGCGATGCAGGCGTGACGCTGGTCGTCATGCTGCTGGCACTCAAAACCCTGGAGCTGCGCGCGCGGCGCGACGCCATGGTGGTTTTCTTTCTGGGCTTTTTTGTACTGCTCAGCAACTTCTTCTATTCACAGTCTCTGCCCATCGCCGTCGCCATGGTGCTGGGCCTGATGGGGCTGCTCACCGCACTGGTTAACGCGCACATGACGGCGGGCAAACCGCCTTTAATGCAGGCGCTGCGCACGGCTGGCTGGCTGGCGCTCTGGGGTGCGCCGGTCATGGTCGCGCTGTTTCTGTTCTTTCCGCGCATGGCGCCGCTGTGGGGTGTGCCCTCTGACGATATGGCGGGTCGCTCGGGTTTGTCTGAGAATATGCGCGTGGGCGAGGTCGCATCGCTGGCCATGGACGACAGCGTGGCGCTGCGCATTCGCTTCGAGACACCGGGCGAAAAGGAGCCGCCGGGCAACACTCTGTACTTCCGTGGCCCTGTACTCAGCCAGTTTGATGGCCGCAACTGGCAGGCCGACACCATGGCAGAAGCCATGACCGCGCCGCAGCTGCGCGTGCGCGGCGAGCCCATTCGCTACCAGATGCTGATCGAGCCCAGCAAGCGCCGCTGGCTGACGCTGCTGGACGCCGTCAAGACCGAGCCGCAGACACCGCCCGGTGCCTCCATAGGCCGCACGCGCATGACATCCAGCCTGCAGTGGCTGACCTGGCGCCCCATCACCGATGTGCTGCGCGTAGATGCGCAAAGCTATCTCGACTTCAGCTACGGCCCGCTACAGGCCACGCCAGAGCTGCAGCGCTACCTGCAACTGCCGCCAGGCAGCAACCCGCGCACACAGACGCTGGGTGAGCAACTGCGTGCCCAGTTGGGTGCCGATGCAGACACCGGCACGCTGATTGCCACAGCGCTGCAACGCCTGAAAACCGGTGGCTACACCTACACACTGGAGCCCGGCGTGGTGGACAGCGTGCATACCGCCGACGACTTCTGGTTTGACAGCAAGCAAGGCTTTTGCGAGCACATTGCCTCGGCCTTTGCCGTGCTAATGCGCGGCATGGGCGTGCCTGCACGCATCGTCACCGGTTATCAGGGCGGTGACCGCAACAGCGTGGACAACTACTGGACCGTGCGCAACAGTGACGCCCACGCATGGACCGAGGTCTGGATTGCCGGCCAGGGCTGGAGCCGCGTGGACCCCACCGGCGCTGTGTCACCCGGCCGCGTCGGCCAGTTTCAGCGACTGAGCGCACCGCGTGGCGCGCTTGCCAGCGCCATGGGCAATTTTGTCGATAGCGGCACGCTGGAAAAGCTGCGCGCCTTATGGGAAGCCGTGAATGGCCGCTGGAACCAGTGGGTCATCAACTACACGCAAAGCCGCCAGCTCAATCTGCTGCAAAACCTGGGCTTTGAATCACCCAGCTGGACCGATCTGCTGCGCCTGCTGGCCGGCAGTCTCAGCGCCCTTGCGCTGCTGTGGCTGGTCTGGGCTCGCTTCACGCGCCCCCAGCGCGACGGCTGGAGCCAGCTGATGCACACGGCGCAGCAGCGCCTGCAGCGCGCAGGCATTCAAAGCAACGCCAGCGACTCTGCCCGCAGCCTGGCATGCCGCGTGCAGAAGCAGTGGAGCGCAAATTCTCCTCTGGCAGCGACCTTATCTGACTGGCTACTAGACATGGAGCGGCTACGCTATGCAGCGCCGTCCCAATCTGACGAGACCACCCTCAAAACATTGCGCCAGCGCTGGCAAACCATCAAACGCCAGAGTTGGCCTACTATTCCGAAGAACTCCGAAGAACTAAAAACATGAGCATCAACCCAATGAGCAGCAAGCGCTTCAACGCAAAAACACTGAGCGCTTTGGCCTTGTGCCTGCTGACGGCCAGCGCCATGGCCGCACCTGCAAAAAAGACGCTCAAGAAAGCCGCACCGATTGCTGCCGTAGCGGCAGCCTCCGTGGCCTATGCCAGCCGTGATGACGCCATGCAACTGGCCGCTGACATTGCCAGCCGCCGCGACCTGCCCGCCGACTGGGTGCGTGCGCAGCTGAGCGAAGCGCGCAACCTGCCCGTGGTCACACGCCTGATGACACCCGCTGGCAAGACCTTTGTGAAGAACTGGACGGTGTACCGCAGCCGCTTCATCGACCCCGTGCGCATTCGCGCTGGCGTGCAGTTCTGGCAGGCCAACCGCCAGGCGCTCGCGCGTGCTGAGCAGCAGTTTGGCGTGCCCGCCGAAATCATCGTCGGCATCATCGGTGTAGAAACCATTTACGGCCGCAACATGGGCAACTTCCGCGTGATGGATGCGCTGGCCACACTGACGCTGGACTTCCCGCAATCTCACCCGCGCGCACAGGCCCGCACCGATTACTTCCGCGGCGAGCTGGAGCAGGTTCTGGTCACCGCCAACCGCACAGGCTCTGACCCGTTTGCACTGCGCGGCAGCTACGCCGGGGCCATGGGTCTGGGCCAGTTCATGCCCAGCAGCTGGGACAAATATGCCGTCGATTTTGATGGCGATGGCCGCATCGACCTGTTCAACAGCGCGACCGACGCGATTGGCTCCGTGGCCAACTACTTCATCGGCCACGGCTGGAAGCCCGGCCTGCCCACGGCCTTCACCGTAGACATGCGCGCTCAGGGCGAGAACCTCGCCACCCTGCTGGCCCCCGACATCAACCCGACCTTCACCGCCACGCAAATGGCCGAGCGCAATGTGCGCGTGCTGGGCGCTGAAAGCTATGAGCGCCCTCTCGCGCTGATCGAGCTGAAAAACGGCAGCTCGGGCCCCACCGAATACATTGCGGGCACGGAGAACTTCTACGCCATCACGCGCTACAACTGGTCGGCGTTCTATGCGCTGTCCGTGATCGAGCTGGGCCGCGAAGTGCATGAGGCCTATCTCAGCAATCAGACTGCCAAAAATTAAATAAAATCAGGCTGCTAGCGCTTAATTTATAAGCGCTAGCAGCTATTGATTTGATAGTTTTCAAGCGTTTTCAAAACCGCTTCATCTGGCACTGACTGGGCATCTCGGCCTTGGCGGGCGCAATCTCGCGCACCACATTGAAGCCGTAGCCCGAGCCTTCGACATCAAAGTCCACGCCAGCGCTGCCCTGCCTTTCCATCATGCCCACCACCAGCGATTGCTGAAACTGGTGGTCTGCCGCTCGCATGCTGCCTGAGCGGCCCGCGAGCTGCACCTGGGCCTGCTCCATGGCGCGGGCCACGGCCACAGTGTCGGTGCTGCCGGCTTTTTCCAGACTCTGGGCCAGCGCCTCGATCATCAGCTGCATGCGCATGTGCACATAGTCGTCTCGCGGATCCGGAAAGCGCTGACGGAAGGACTGGTAAAACGCCCGGCTCTGGGCCGTTGGCACATTGGGCAGCCAGTCCGCCACAGCCAGCACCTTGCCCACGCCCGCATCGCCCAGCGCCGCCGGTGCGCCCAGCGCATTGCCGTAGAAGGTATAAAAGCGCCCTTCGTAGCCCGCCTCTCGGGCCGCCTTGACCAGCAGCATCAAGTCATTGCCCCAGTTACCCGTAATCACGGCCTGCGCACCGCTTTGCTTGATCTTGACGGCATAGGGCGCAAAGTCTTTGACCCGCCCCACAGGGTGCAGCTCATCGCCCACGATACGCACATCGGGCCGCTGCGCCGCCAGCTGGCGTCTGGCCTCGCGCAGCACGGCCTGACCAAAGCTGTAGTCCTGTCCGATCAGATAGGCGCTGTGCACCACCTTATCGTCCTTGATGACCTCCATCAGCGCCGCCATGCGCATGTCGGCATGGGCATCAAAGCGGAAATGCCAGAAGCTGCAGCGCTCATTGGTCAGCGCCGGGTCTACCGCCGAATAGTTCAGATACAGCACACGGCGCGACGGGTCACGGCTGTTGTGCTTTTCAATCGCATCAAGCAGCGCCGCCGCAGTGGCCGATGAATTGCCCTGCATGATGATGCGCGCACCGTTGTCTATGGCTGCGCGCAGGGCCGACAGCGCTTCCTCGTTCTGGCCCTTGCTGTCAAAGCGTTCAATCACCAGTGTGTGATTGCCATCCGGCAGGCGCACGCCGCCGCGCGCATTCACGCGCTCGGTCGCCCACAGCAGGTTGCGAAACACGGCTTCTCCCGTATTCGCAAACGGGCCAGAAAGACTCTCCACCAGCGCCAGCTTGATGGGCGGCAACGCCTGCTTTTGAGAAGCGGCAAAAGCAGCACCCACTGCCCCTAACGGCGCGCATAGTAGTGGCAACTGCAGATATTTCAAGACATCACGACGCAATTTATTCATCAAAAAAACCTCTTGAAATGCGCTTGTTACGACCTACCTGTGAATCAAGCGGCAACAACGCAAGCCGCGCAGTTTAAAGGAGTTAAACACCATGTTCTTCGCCCCTGTAATGAGCCGTAATACCTTTGTATCCCCTCGCGCCGCCGACCTGGCCCTGCAGCGTTTTCTGCAAGACAGCCTGGGAGCCGCAAGCCCCGTGCAACGCCAGGTTCAAGTCAGCCGCGATGAAAAGTTCACGACCTTGACGCTCGATGTTCCAGGCCTGGCACGCGAGCAGCTCAAGCTCTCGATCGAAGGTGCGCTGGTCAAGCTCGAAAGCGTGGAAGGTGCGCCCCGCCAGGTCCGATACACCTGGGAGCTGGACCATGAAGTCGATGCTGCCAACAGCAAGGCCAAACTGGAGCATGGCGTGCTGACGCTGGCTCTGGCCAAGCTTGAACCACAGTCCAAGGCTGTGAACTTGAGCATCGAGTAAGCGCTGTTTACCGCCGACCAGTCAGCCTCATCCTTTCTTCCATCTTCTCTTAGCAGAGGCTGACCGGAAAGCAAAAAGCCCGCAATGCGCAAGCACTGCGGGCTTTTTCAATGCCTGCTCAGAAATCCTCGCAGCCTGGGAACGGGAAGGACCTGATTCGGCATCCTGGCCTACAAGCGCAAGCTGACAACACAGGCCACACGGTCACATCAGTTTTCTACACTGTGCAGTCTCCTTTGTGCACCAGTTGTGCGCGTCATCTTTCACCCCTTCCTGAGGAATTCACACCATGGCAAAAGTGCTTGTTCTCTACTACTCCATGTACGGTCACATCGAAACCATGGCCCAGGCCGTGGCAGAAGGGGCGCGCAGCGTTAGCGGAGCTGAGGTCACCATCAAGCGTGTTCCCGAGACCATGCCCGAAGAAGCCTTCAAAAATGCGGGCGGCAAGGCCAATCAGGCTGCAGAAGTCGCCAGCCCGGCCGAGCTGGCCGATTACGACGCCATTTTGTTTGGTGTGCCCACGCGCTTTGGCAATATGCCGGGCCAGATGCGAGCCTTCTTCGATCAGACCGGCGGACTGTGGGTCAAGGGCGCGCTGATCAACAAACTCGGCAGCGTTTTTACCTCAACCGGCACCGGCGGCGGCCAGGAAATGACGGCCACCACCACCTGGGCAACTCTGGCGCATCACGGCATGATCATTGTGCCGCTGGGCTACCCGTTGCCCGAACAGACCAATCTGAGTGCCGTCAAGGGTGGCAACTCGCCTTACGGTGCCTCGACGATTGCAGGGGCCGACGGATCACGCCAGCCTCACCCCGACGAGCTGAGCATTGCCCGCTACCAGGGACAGAATGTAGCCAAACTGGCAGTAAAGCTTGTGGGATAAGCGTGAGCAGCTATGGAAAAAGCAGCCTTGAGGCTGCTTTCTTATTGACCTGCTCTGGATCGCTTACTTGAGCGAGTCCAGCGGCCAGCGCGGCCTCACATCAAACGCGTATTCATGCTGGGCTTGTTCACGCCCAGCCTGTATGCGCATGGCGGCGGCCATGGCAATCATGGCGCCGTTGTCGGTACAGAGATGCAGCTCGGGATAGTGCACGCGAATCTTGAGCTTGGCGCAGGCTTCGTTGAGCTGCTCACGCAGATGCTTGTTGGCACCCACGCCACCGGCCACGACCACGCGCTTCATACCAGTTTGCTTAAGAGCGGCCATGGTCTTCTTGACCAGCACTTCCACAATGGCGGCCTGCGTGCTGGCGGCCAGATCGGCCTTGCGCTCTTCCAGCTCGTCGCCCAGCTTTTTGGCCTGCGTCAACACAGCGGTCTTCAAGCCAGCGAATGAGAAGTCCAGATCCCCTGAGTGCAGCAAGGGGCGTGGCAGCTTGAAGGCCTTGGGGTCACCAGCCTCGGCCAGTTTGGAGAGCACGGGGCCACCGGGATAAGGCAGACCCATGAGCTTGGCGGATTTGTCAAAAGCCTCACCCGCCGCGTCATCAATGGTCTCGCCCAGAATTTCGTATTCGCCCACGCTATCCACACGCATGATCTGGGTGTGTCCACCCGAAACCAGCAAGGCGATGAACGGAAACTCAGGCGGGTCTTCGCTCAGAAAAGGCGAGAGCAAATGCCCTTCAAGGTGATGTACGCCCAGCACAGGCTTATCAAGCGCCGCCGCCATGGCACAGGCTGCGCCAGAGCCCACCAGCAGAGCGCCAGCCAAGCCGGGGCCGCGCGTAAAGGCGACGACATCCACGTTATCCAGCTCCACGCCTGCGTCGGCCAGCACTTTCTCGGTCAGAGGCAGCACACGGCGAATATGGTCGCGGCTGGCCAGCTCGGGCACCACGCCGCCATAGGCGCGGTGCATTTCAATCTGGCTGTGCAACGCATGGCTCAGCAAGGTGGGCACACCTTGGCCGTCGGATGTGCGCACCAGGGCCACACCGGTTTCATCACAAGAAGATTCGATTCCCAGGATCAGCAAACTCATGGCCGCAAGTGTAGAACTTGCGCCCTCCAGATGCAGGAAAGGCGGACATTAGCCCTGTCCGCCTTCACTATTCAAACGATAGCTGCTCGCGCTTATTTGACGTGCGGTGAGCCGGAAATATAGTGTTCCAGCTGATCGATGGTGAACTGCTGCGCCGAGATGATTTCCTTGACGATGTCGCCAATGGAGATCAGCCCCTGCAGCGTGCGGGACTCGTTGATCACGGGCAGGTGGCGCATGCGGTTGCTGGTCATCAGCGCCATGCACTCTTCGCTGGTCTGGCGCGGCAGCACGCAGTGCACCTTGCGCGTCATGACCTCATCCACCCGGGTGCTGGCAGAGCTGCGGCCCTGCAGCGCGATCTTGCGGGCGTAATCACGCTCGGTCACGATGCCTGCGATCTCGCCACCTTCCAGCACCAGCAACGCGCCAATGCTTTTATCGGCCATGAGCTGCAACGCAGTCAGCATGGTGTCGGAGGGAGAAACGCTGTGAATGGTGCTGTTGCCCTTGGCACGCAGAATTTCAGCTACGGTCGTCATCTGATTCTCCTTTCAGAATAGGCAGTCATGCACAACGCATGAGAACACAACCAGTGTGAAAGCCTTGCTGCATTGCGGCAATCAGGCGATGCCCGCATAAAAAAAGGCAGCCTAAGCTGCCTTTTTTGTGCAATGCGGCTGAGCGCTTAACGACGGCCACCCAGCAGGCTGCCGCCCAGCTTGAACAGATCGCCCACATCCAGCTTGCCGTCACCATTCTGGTCAAGCAGGCTGCCCAGAATGCCGCCTTGCGACTGAATCTGGCTGCGCTCCTGACCCAGAGCATTGCCCAGATCATTAGCGCCCATGCCCTGCGACTGCACGCGGCTGGCCAGAAAGGACATGACCAGCGGAGCCAGCAGGGCCAGCAGTTGACCCGAGTTTCCGCCCAGGCCGGTAGCTTGGCCCAGCTGGGACTCAGCCTGCTGCTGCTGGCCGCCGAAGATATTGCCCAGAATCGAGCCACCTGCGCCAGCACCACCACCGGCACCTCCTAGCAAGCCGCCAAGCAGACCGCCCAGACCACCAGCCGCGCCCGCACCACCGCCTGCGCCACCGAGCAAACCGCCCAGCAGACCACCCAGGTCCATCGCACCATTGGCGCTGGTGTGATCACGCTGCAACGCACCAAACAGATCGGCCGCACCCTGAGGCTGCGCCGCGTTCTGGCCCAGAGCACCGAACAGCATGGGCAGTGCCACGCCCACGGCTTGCTCGGTCTGCACAGAGTCCAGGCCCAGTTGCTGGGCCAAGCCTTGCATGGGCGCGCCTTGCAGTTGGCCCATCAATTCGTCGGTCAAAGATGCGGTCATGTCGATTGCTCCTGAAAAAACAGCGCTCATCGTAAGCGTGTAGCGTGACCAAAAATTGTCATCAATGTTCAGCGGCTGTCAATGCCTCAAAAACACCATGGGCCATGCCGAGCAAACCAGACGCCAAGCCACCGCCTCATGAAAGCCTAAGAAGGCATAGACCAATGAAAGCTGATGGCGCACGAAAGATAAATATCAAGCGACGCCATGCATGCGCTGCCATGCCTGATAACGCTCAATATTTGGGTCGACCGAGGCGTTTGCTTGCCCTTGATATCGCGTAGTTAACAAGACAGTAAAGCGCCGCCACAACCAGGTACACAGGCACCAGAGAGTTGTAGTTGGCAATGAGCACCTTGGCGTTCTGCATGAGTTCACCATAGGTGACAACGTAGCCGAAGGTGGTGTCCTTGACCACAATGACCAGTTGCGCGACCAATGCTGGAACAATGTATCGGAGGGCCTGAGGGAACACGACGAAGAAAAAAACCTCGGCTTCTGTGAGCCCAAGACTTCGTCCGGCATCGGTCTGACCACGGGGGACGGCGAGCACGCCTGCACGGTACACCTCGGCCACTACGGCCGCGGTACTCAGGCCAATGGGCAAGGTCAGCATCCAATAGGTGCTCAGCTTCAGCCCGACAGACGGAAGCACCAGGAAACACACATAAATGAGCAGCAGCGTCGGTGTGCCGCGCAAAAACTCGATGACCGCGATGCTTGGCCAGCGCACAAGCCGTGACCTGGCGAGCCGCCCCAGCAGCAGCACCAGCCCGAGGGTCAGCGCGATAACGGCAGCCATCGCCGCCGATGCCAGCGTACCGAGCAGACCTTTGGCGAGGAAAGCCCAGGTCGTAGACCAGGCGAAGAATTCCCAGAATGAGGCTTCAAGCTGCCCTGCGGAATGAAACTGGAGCGCAACACCCCCAGCCAGCAAAAGCAGCACGATGACCAAGATCACGTTCATCACCCGGGTAGTGAGCTTGGCCTGTGGGCTTGGAGCCCCAAACAGAATGCCTTCCACAGGGCGGCTCATCGCAATACCCGCACTTTCTTTTCCAGCGTGGCGCCAGCCCAGGCGATCAACAACCCCGTCAGCACGTACATGGCCGCAGCCACTGCAAATGCGGCAATGCCTATAGCAGAATCGTTCGCGATTTTGGACACAAGCGTGGTGAGCTCCCGGCCCGGGAATGGCACCTGCGACGCCAGCGAGGTCGAAAGCATCAGCGCAATGAGCAGCGAGGTCATCGGCTGCACCACCGCGCGCATTGCCTGCGGCAAGACCACAGCAGAGATGATCTGCATCGGCCGCATGCCAAGGCTGAGTGCGGCCTCAACCTGGCTGCCTGGAATGGTGTTGATGCCCGCGCGCAGATAGTCCGCCGTGAATGCAGAGCAGACCAGCGTCAGCGTCAGGATCACGCTGGGCTCATAGTCAATCAAGATGTTGAGATCAGGCAGCGCGAATACGATGAAGATCAGCAGCGCTACGCTGGGAATATTGCGAAATATCTCGACATAGCCGGTCAGAACAAAGCGCAGCGGAGGCAACGGCAGAAGCCGAAGCACCGCCACAGCCACACCCAGCAAAAACCCGGGCACGAACGAGACGAGCGTGAGCTTCCATGTCAGCAAGAGGGCCTGCCCAAAGGCAGGCCCATGGTCGGCCAGCAGCCTGTAAACATCGCCCATCGTTTATGGGAGAGCGGGCGGCGTCGGAACCGCCGTGCTACCGGTACGTTGTCCGATAGAAACCATCCAGAGTTTGGCCCAGGTACCATCGGCTTCCAGCTTTTTCAGGAAGGCATTGATGAAAGCCACGCCGTCAGAGCCCTTGGGCAGTCCAACGCCATAGGGGTCCAGCGCACCAAATGGCGCACCTGCCAGCCGTGCATTGCTGGCACCAAGGCTCAGGGCATTGAGCAGCAACGTGTAATCGGTCACATAGGCATCCACGCGCCCCTGGCGCATGGCATCAAGCGACTCCTGATGCGTCTGAAACTCTTGGACGACAGCCTTGCTCGCGTATTGCGCCAGAATTGCAGGCCCTGTGGAGCCGGCCTGCGTGGCGACCTTCTTGCCTGCCAGATCGTTGTACGACTGGATCGTCTTGTTGTTCGCCTTGACCAGCACCCCCGTCTGGGAGTCGTAGTAAGGGCCTGCGAACGAGATTTTTTCAGCGCGGGCGGGGGTGATGGAGTAGGTGGCGAACACCATGTCCACCTGATTGTTGATGAGTACCTGCTCACGCGTGGACGAAGTCACCTGTGTGAACTGGTACTTGGCCCCATCGCCCAGGATGTAGCGAGTGATGAGCTGAGCCAAACCCATGTCAAAGCCACGAATCTTGCCGTCTTTTTCATTGAGCAGCGAAAACAGATTCGAGGTTTGCGTGCTGCCAAGGCGCAAAGTGCCGGCCTGCTTGATCTTGCTGGCCCAAGTGCTTGACGCAATGGTCGCAGCGCTGGCAACCGGACCCTGAGCAACCAGCGCGTCGTACGCCGCTGCATTGATGGGTGTGCCTTGTGCGAAAAGTGTCCCGCTGGTGACGAGTGCCAGAGCCATCACAGTCGGTTTCAGAATTGCTTTGATCGACATGCGACCCTCTTAAATGATGTTACTTCAATCAAAATATAGCAGTTATGAATGCGTGAGCGGGCATACGGTCAGCCGCTCCTTCTGATTTAGATATAACCAAATGGTCTGATGGAGCATGTTTTTTATGGCGACAATTACATGAATCATGAGCATCAGCCATTACATCAAGGAAATCGGTCGCGGCACCAAGGGTGCGCGTTCTCTTACGCGCGCGCAAGCCTGTGATTTGATGGGCCAGGTACTGGACGGCCAAGTCAGCGATCTGGAGCTGGGCGGCTTTTGCATTGCCATGCGCTTCAAGGGCGAGAGCACCGAAGAACTGGCCGGCTTTCTTGATGCCACCCAGCAGCGCCTGCCCGCATGGCCGCAGTCGGCCACGGCCCAGCCCGTGGTTGTCATCCCCAGCTACAACGGCTCGCGCAAGCTGGCCAATCTCACGCCGCTGCTGGCCGGCCTGCTCACAAAAAAAGGCCTGCCCGTGCTGGTGCACGGCTGCGATACCGACGACAAACGCCTTGGCACGAACGAGGTGTGGCAGCAGCTGGGCTGGACAAGTGTTGACCGCCCCACCGTGCTTGAGGCCGGAGACAAGGTCTGGATGCAGACCCGCCACCTGCTGGCACCGCTTGCGCGGCTGCTGCAAATTCGCCGTCAGATGGGCCTGCGCAACCCGGCACACAGCATCGTCAAGCTGCTGGACCCCATTCATGGGACTGATACGGCGCGCTCCGGTCTGGTGCTCGCCAGTTACACCCACCCGGCCTATGCCCTGCCCATGGCCGAGACATTGGCCCTGCGCAACACCAGCGCCCTGCTGGTGCGCGGCACCGAGGGCGAAGCCGTAGCTGCCCCGCACCGCGAGCCTGCCAGCATGGGCGTGATAGCCGGTGAGATTTGTTTTGAGCGCTCTGCCATTCATAGCAGCCAGCTCATATTGGGTGCGGATAACACCCCGCCAGAGCAAGATTTAAATGCCCAGCAAACCGCTCAGCTGACTGAA
The DNA here is from genome assembly GCF_002754475.1 of Comamonas sp. 26. Taxonomy (NCBI): domain Bacteria; kingdom Pseudomonadati; phylum Pseudomonadota; class Betaproteobacteria; order Burkholderiales; family Comamonadaceae; genus Comamonas; species Comamonas sp. 26. The sequence goes on along the minus strand of NZ_PEFL01000001.1, from coordinate 1,031,870 downwards.
GAAATGCTGAGCGGCCAGCGCCCTGTACCCGCGCCCATTGCGCAACAGGTCGAACAAATTATGGCGCTGCACCACGCCATGCAAAACAACAATGCGCAAGGCCGCGCTTCACTGCAAGCCTTTAACCGCAGCCCCGACTGAAAGCACCCACATGTCCGCCCACATTCCCACGACACTCTCTCACGGCTCTTGCACATTGGTGGGCGCGGGCCCTGGCGACCCGGACCTGCTGACCATCAAGGCGGCCAAAGCCATTGCTGCAGCCAGCGTGCTGTTCGTCGATGATCTGGTCAGCGATGCCATCATGGCCCACGCCAGCCCCGAGGCACGTGTCGTTTATGTCGGCAAGCGCGGCGGCTGCAAGAGCACGCCCCAGGCCTTTATTGAGAAGCTGATGATTGCCGCCGTGAATGAGGGCGAACGCGTGGTGCGCCTCAAGGGTGGCGACCCCTTTATCTTTGGCCGCGGCGGCGAAGAAGTCGAGCACCTGCGCGAGGCAGGCATTGCGGTAGAGGTTATCAACGGCATCACCTCCGGCCTTGCCGGGCTGAGCAGCCTGGGCGCCCCGCTGACCCACCGTGACCGCGCCCACGGCGTTCTCTTCATGACCGGTCACGCCAAGCCCGGCGACAGCGGCCCCGACTGGCGCCAGATTGCCGCCACCGCCCATGCAGCCAAGCTGACGCTGGTGATCTACATGGGAGTGAGCAGCGTGGAACGCATCAGCGACGAGCTGATGAGTGGCTTGCCCGGCAGCACTCCTGTGGCAATCATCCAGCACGCAAGCTTGCCCCATCAGCGCCACGCGCTCACTTTTTTGAAAGATTTACCGCAGTGCATTGCCGATGAAAAACTGGGCAGCCCCAGCATCATCGTAGTAGGCGATGTGGTGCGAGGCATTGCCGCATGGCAGGTAGAGCATGGTCAGCGACTCGTCGCCTGAGCATGTACCTAGCAAAAAGGCCGCATCAAGCGGCCTTTTTCAATCGAGTGTTTCCGCTTAAGCAATATCCGTCGCGCCGGTTTCCACGCGAATCTGGGCAAAGCGCTCGGCCATGTCCTTGCGCAGTTCCTTGCGGATGATGGCGGCTTGCCAGCGACGCTTTTGCTCATCGCTCTCCAGTTGCAGCTGGGGCACGGGTGCCGGCTTTTTGTCGTCATCGACCGCCACCATGGTGAAGAAGCAGCTGTTCACATGGCGCACCACCTTGTCACGGATTTCTTCGGCAATCACCTTGATGCCGATTTCCATCGATGACTTGCCGGTGTGATTCACGCTGGCGAGAAAGGTCACCAGCTCGCCCACATGGATGGGCTGCAAAAACATGACCTGATCCACGCTCAAGGTCACCACATAGCGGCCGGCATAGCGACTGGCGCAGGCATAGGCGACCTGGTCAAGCAGCTTCAGGATGGCTCCGCCGTGCACATTGCCGGAGAAGTTGGCCATGTCAGGAGACATGAGCACGGTCATGCTGAGCTGGTGGGAAGGTGTATTCATGGGCCGCGATTCTAGAAGTGATCCTTTGCTCATGCTTGGCGCCCGCACATACCCCAACAGCGCAACAGGCTGCATGCGGACTGTCCTCCGAGCATCCCCCGAACAGGACGCTCGGGCACAGCAGGCATATCTCCTTCGGGGATTTCTGGGGCTTTGTGGTGGACGAGCCGGGAATCTGAGCCATCTGGGACAATCTGCGCTTCCCTTTTCGTGCTTCAGCGCCCTGCCCGCCGTGTCTTCCTCCCCTCAGGCCCCCTCTCAGATTTTTGACACCATCATCATTGGCGCCGGTGCCGCCGGCCTGTTCTGCGCTGCCCGTGCAGGCCAGCAAGGCCTGAAAGTGCTGCTCATCGACCACGCACCCAAAGTGGCTGAAAAAATCCGCATCTCGGGCGGCGGTCGCTGCAACTTCACCAACCGCGATCTGGATGTGCGCGCACCGCACAAGCACTTTGTCGGTCAGAACCCGCAGTTCTGCCGCTCCGCCCTCTCGCGCTTCACACCGGCAGACTTCATCGCGCTGATGGACAAGCACGGCATTACCCACCACGAAAAGCACAAGGGCCAGCTGTTTGCCGACCGCTCGGCCGAGGACATCATCGCCATGCTGCTGGCCGAATGCAGCTCAGGCGGCGTGCAGCACTGGCAGCCTTGCCAGGTCAAAAAAATAGCGTTTTCGACCTCAACCTCAGACATATCAAGCGCAAGCAGCTATCAAATTGAGACGGATCGCGGTCTGGTGCAGACGAGCAATCTGGTCGTCGCGACCGGCGGCCTTAGCATTCCCAAAATTGGCGCGACGGATTTTGGATATCGGCTGGCCCAGCAGTTTGAGCTGCCGCTGATTGAACGCACACCCGGCCTCGTGCCCATGACCTTTGATGGCGACGGCTGGCAGCCCTATGCCGGACTTTCGGGTCTGGCTCTGCCGGTAGAAATCAGCACCGGCAGCAAGAAGGAACGCATGGCCTTTAATGAAGACCTGCTGTTCACCCACCGCGGCCTGTCTGGCCCGGCCGTGCTGCAAATTTCCAGCTACTGGAAGCCCGGCACCGCGCTGCAGATCAATCTGCTGCCCGGTGTGGACCTGCTGGAAGTGCTGACCCAAGCCAAGCTCAACTCGCGCAAGCTGGTGGCCAATGAACTCGCCGCCCATCTGCCCGCCCGTCTGGCCGATGCCTGGGTGAGCTGCATGCCCGAACTGCAGCGCCCCATCAACGAAGCCAGCGACAAGGCTCTGACCAAGCTGGCCGAGCAACTGAGCCGCTGGGAAATCACGCCCACCGGCACCGAAGGCTACAAGAAGGCCGAAGTAACCTTGGGAGGCGTGGATACCAAGGTGCTGTCTCAGCAAACCATGGAATGCAAAACCCAGCCCGGCCTGTACTTCATTGGCGAGGTGGTGGACATCACCGGCTGGCTGGGCGGCTACAACTTTCAATGGGCCTGGGCCAGCGCTGCAGCCTGCGCGCAGGCCATGGCCGAGAAAAACAACGTATAAACGGGCTTCAGCCCTTGTACTGAAAGCGGTAGCTGCTATAAAAAAAAGGATGGCCTAGCCATCCTTTTTTCGTTCAGATCCCGAATAGATCAGGCAGTGAACTCCGGCCCCACATAGTTTTCCGGCACCTTGAGTGACCCCACCACAATCGCAGCCGAGGTCTTGGCCACGCGCTCGCGCACGCTGGCAGCTACATCCTTGCCCATGGTCAGGCGCACGGCGGCCGGGTCGCTGAGGCCGATCTTGTGAATACCGGGGCCGGGCGCGCCGCGCTGCTGCATGTCCTTGACGGCCAGGAAAGCGCCAATCCCCACATCGGCCCAGGCCGAAGCCACGAATACCTGCGAATCCACCGCCGTCCAGTCGATCACATTGCCGATCTGGCGCGTGCCGGCCTCGCGGCAAGCCTGAGTCACGCCATTGCGGCCGGAGTTGAGCATGGTGAAGATCACATCGGCACCCGCGGCCATTTGAGCCTTGGCAATGCGGTGCGACAGGGCGTTATCGTCCTGATCGCCCGAGAAATTCGTCAGCAATTTGACCTTGGGGTCGGTATCGCGCACGCCCGCCGCATAGGCAGCACGGCCCTTGAGGCCTGGCGGCACGCGAATGCCGGACATATGGCCGACCACACCGGTCTTGGTGGTGAGCGCGGCCAGCACACCGGCCAGATAGGCCGACTCTTCCTGCAGCACGTCGTAGCTCGAAAGATTGGCGGCCTGCACCGCCCCCTGCGTCACCACAAACTGGGTCTTGGGGTTGCGCGCAGCGGCCTCCACGGCGGCCTGATTGTTCTGACCACCATGCGCGATCACCAGCTGCGCGCCCTGCTCGGCCAGTTGGTTGAGCGCCGGCAGCAGCAGCTCTTTGCGCGGTGCCATGCCATCGAGAAAACGGGTTTGCACGCCGAGCTCCTCACGCGCCTTTTCAAGGCCGCGCCAACCGGCCTCCATAAAGCCCTTGTCACTGCGCGAACCGGCAAACAGTCCACCCACTACCAAAAAAGATGCCGGCGCAGCTTGTGCCGACACACCGGCTTTGCTGGCGCAAGCCGTCAAAGCCAGCAAGCCCGGTACGGCAACGCTTGTAGCCAGCCATTGACGACGCGAAAGAAGAGACGAATGAGAACGACTGGACACGATAAAAGCTCCTGGGACACAGAAAACCGTCCCGCACATTGAGACGGAACCACTCATTCCTTGACCTCGGTCATGAAATTCATTTCCCAAACTGTATGCACTTTTGGTGCACAGATCGCTACCAAGAAACCCCCGATCCTCCACCGCCAGACATTGCATTCGGGCAGCACGACCTTCTTGTATTTCGTATTCGCGATAATCAGCAGATAAAGCTTGCCCGGAATCCGAAACGGCTCAGGTAGTACGACGAAGCCTCGTCACATGCTGCTCGGCACTGCGAAAACAGCGGGACATACTCAAAAGCGAGCACCATCGCTATGCAATCCGCCAAGTGCTCAACTCTTGGTTTATAATGCTCGACTTTGCTGGCATTACCCCGTCGGCCATACTAGTTAAAAAGTGGCGGGGAAAACCGCTGTTCATGGCTCTCAGGCGCGATCTTCCCGGGAACCCTCTGTCGGCACAGATATATCTGGAAATTGAATGACTACTATCCGCGTCAAAGAAAACGAACCTCATGAAGTTGCTCTGCGCCGCTTCAAGCGCACTATCGAAAAGCTGGGTCTGCTGACCGACCTGCGCGCACGTGAGTTCTACGAAAAGCCTACAGCCGAGCGCAAGCGCAAGAAGGCTGCTGCCGTGAAGCGCCACTACAAGCGCGTTCGCAGCATGCAACTGCCTAAGAAGCTGTACTAATCGTTGATTAGGACTAGCCGGCCGTAAAACAGCCGAAAACCCGCGCTCGGGACGCCAGGCGCGGGTTTTTTGTTTTCTGGCCACTGCGGGTAATGTTGATTGCTGCGCAGTGACCTCCCAAGCCAATGCGCAATCAAGCGTATGCAACAAGGCAGTCGTTTGATTTCACAATGGCCCACACCAAGGAGAAAGCCATGAGCTTGAAAGCCCAGATTACCGAAGACATGAAGACCGCCATGCGCGCCAAGGACAGCGTTCGCCTTGGCACCATCCGCCTGCTGCAGGCCGCGATGAAGCAAAAGGAAGTGGACGAGCGCATTGAGCTGGACGACGCAGCCATCATCGCCATCGTCGACAAGCTGCTCAAGCAGCGCAAGGACTCCATCACCGCTTTTGAATCCGCCAACCGCCAGGATCTGGCCGATGTGGAAAAGGCCGAGATGGAAGTGCTCAAGGTCTACCTGCCCCAGCGCATGACCGAAGCCGAAATCACCGCCGCCGTGCAAGCCATCGTGGCTGATCTGGGTGCCACCGGCCCTGGCGACATGGGCAAAGTGATGGGCGCTGTCAAGACTCAGCTGGCTGGCAAGGCCGATATGGGCCTGGTGTCTGCCGCTGTAAAGGCTGCATTGAGCCAATAATCAGCGCGCATCAAAATCAGAAGCTGCTTGCGCTGGTATTGCAGGCATTTCAGAAAGAAAACTATCTGAAGTGTTTGAATATCAAGCGCCAGCAGCTTCTTTTTTAATAGTGATATTCAATACTTGCACCGCTTGCTCACGAAAGTATTCCTGCAGAAACTCCACGCAGACGCGCACCTTGGCCGAGCGCTCCAGCCGCGTCGGGTACACAGCCCAGATATTGGCCACCTGCCGCCATTCGGGCAGCAACTGCACCAATCGCCCGGCTTGCAGGTCCGCAGCCACATCCCAGAGCGAGCGCAGCACAATACCGTGGCCATCACGCGCCCATTGCACGGCCATTTCGCCATGATTGGTGGATAGCGGCCCGGTCACTTTCACACTGCGCTCTTGCGCACCCGCACGCAGCTTCCACACACCGAACGGGTGATCACGCTCCTTGATGACCAGGCAGTCGTGGCCCGCCAGCTCATCGATCGTGCGGGGGCTGCCGCGCCGCTGCAGATAGGCAGGCGCGGCACACAGTACGCGGTGGTTGTCGGCCAGATGCCGGGCAATCAGATGCGGCGCGATCTCGTCGCCCACGCGCACATCCAGATCAAAGCCTTCAGCCGCTACATCCACAATGCGGTCAAACACCTCCAGTCGCAGCTGCAGCGCCGGATATTTGGCAATCAGCTGCGATAGCGCAGGTGCCACCACCTTGCGGCCAAAGCCGAAGCTGGTGGATACGCGCAACAGCCCGCGCGGTTGGCGGCGTGTCACGTCCACCTCCTGCAGCAGGTGCTCGACCTCATCCAGAATGCGCTGCGCCCAGTGGTAGACGCGCTCGCCCTGCTCCGTCACCGTCACTCGCCGCGTGGTGCGGTGTAGCAGCTTGACGCCCAGCTCTTCCTCCAGCAGCCGAATGCGCTTGCTGACATAGGCCGCAGAGGCATTGTGCGCTGCAGCCGCTTCGGCAAAGCTGGCCTTGCGCACCACGGTGGTGAAGACGCGCAGATCTTCTGGCGAGGGCATTTTCTGCACGATATGTAAACAATCAAACCACGATCATGCGATTGTATTCAGTGCAGCAGGTTGCAAAATAGACCCAACGACCTGCAACGTCACGCACAGATACCCTCCTTCACAAAGAAACGCCATGTCCACTCCTAAAAAAATCGCAGTCATCGCCGGCGACGGCATCGGTAAGGAAGTCATGCCCGAGGGCCTGCGCGCCCTTGAAGCCGCGGCCCAAAAATTCAATCTGCCGCTGGAGTTTCACCACTTTGACTGGGCCCATTGCGACTACTACGCCGAGCACGGAAAGATGATGCCCGATGACTGGAAGCAGCAACTCTCGGGCATGGATGCCATCTTCTTCGGTGCTGTGGGCTGGCCTGCAACGGTGCCCGACCATATTTCGCTGTGGGGCTCGCTGCTCAAGTTCCGCCGTGAGTTTGACCAGTACATCAACCTGCGCCCGGTGCGCCTGTTTGAAGGCGTGCCCTGTCCACTGGCCGGCCGCAAGCCCGGCGATATCGACTACTACGTGGTGCGCGAGAACACCGAGGGCGAATACACCTCGCTGGGCGGCATCATGTTCGAGGGCACGGATCGCGAGATCTGCATCCAGGAATCGGTCTACAGCAAAAAGGGCTCCGAGCGCCTGCTGAAATACGCATTTGATCTGGCCCAAAGCCGCAGCAAAAAGCATGTGACGCTGGCCACCAAGAGCAACGGCATCGCCATCAGCATGCCCTGGTGGGACAAGCAAGCCGACGCCATGCACAAAAACTACCCAGAGATCACACTGGACAAGCAGCACATTGACATCCTGACCGCACGCTTTGTGCTGCAGCCCGGCCGCTTTGACGTGGTGGCCGCGACCAATCTGTTTGGCGACATCCTGAGCGATCTGGGCCCGGCCACCACCGGCACGATTGGGCTTGCGCCATCGGCCAATCTGAACCCTGAGCGAACCTTTCCCAGCCTGTTCGAGCCCGTGCACGGCTCGGCCCCGGATATCTACGGCAAGAACATTGCCAACCCCATCGCCATGATTTGGTCAGCTGCGCTGATGCTGGATTTTCTGGGCCACAGCCAGGGCGAGTGGCGCGCTGCGCACGACAGCATGGTGCGCGCCATTGAAGATGTGATCAAAACCGGCCCTAAGACGCCTGACCTGGGTGGCACGGCCAGCACCACCGAAGTGGGCCAAGCCATTGCACAAGGGATTGCCTTGGTTGCCAACCATAGCTGAAGTCAACCTTCGCTATCAAAAAAGCTGCCTGCGCCCTATTGATGGGCACAGGCAGCTTTTTTGCTTTGACTCTGGTCGCGGCGCGAATGCAATATCGCCAATCAGCACACAGAAAAAAGCCCCGCATTGCAGGGCTTGTTTGAGAAGGCTATTTTACCCATCAGCGCCTTAGCCAGCGCCCGCCAAACTGGTTGACCATCATACCCAGCAGCACACCCAGTGTTCCCAGCCACTGCAGGCCACTGGGCACCTCGCCCAAGAGCAGCATGGCTGACAACAGGCCAATGACCGGCACCAGCAACGACAGCGGTGCCACGGTGCTGGCGGCATAGCGCTGCAGCAGACGCGTCCACAAGCCGTAACCCAGCAGAGTCGACAAAAAGGCCAGATAGGCAATGACACCCAGTTCACGCCAGCCAATCGACTGAAGCTGGGTCACAACGGCCTCGCTGCCCTCCATCCACCAGGACAGCAGCAGCAGGGGAAGCATAGGGAACACGCTGGTCCAGACAATGAAAGACGCCGGCTCATACGAGCCTTGACGGGCTGCGACTCGCGTCAGCAGATTGGAGATCGCCCACATCGCAGCGGCGCCCACTGTCAGAACAAAGCCCAGAAGAGTCATGTCTGTTGCGCCATCGCCGTGCGCCGCACCAATCAGCACCAGCCCCGAAATGGCGATAAGCAGACCGATCCACTGCCAGCGCTGCGGCTTCTCATGCAAAAAGGCGGCCGCCAGCAGCATGGTGATGAAAGCCTGGGTCTGCAGCACCACTGAGGCCATGCCAGCAGGCATACCCAACTTCATGCCTGTGAACAGCAAGCCAAACTGCCCCACGCCCTGAACCAGCCCATAGCCCGCCAAAATACCCCAGGACAGATTGGCCGGAGGCTTTACAAACAACAGCAGCGGCAACGATGCTGCCGCAAAGCGCAGTGCGCATAGCAATAGCGGCGACAGGGTGGCCAGACCCCATTTCATGACCACGAAATTTAGCCCCCAGATCACAATGACAATGATGGCACTGAGCCAGTCAGCACGGCTCATGCCGGTGGCGGGTGAAGAAGCGGAACTCATAAAACGGTCACAACGATGATTAACGGCAAGCGCTGGAGTATGAACGGGTTGCAGCCACAGCGCCGAGCAACTTGTCGCCCAGGAAACTACTGCAGCTCATAAAGATTGCGCCGTGCGGGCATCAGTGCCAGCGCCAGTTTGGCCCCGTACAAAATAATCAGCGTGCCCATCAAGTCCCCTATCACTATGACCAGCAAGCGGTCGGGGTGCAGGCCACGCCCCATCAGCCAGCCGCCGATCTGGTGCAGCACGGCATTGGACAATGCATACAGCACGCTCAGAACCAGCAGCCGCGAAGCGGTGAGATTGTTCAGCGCATGGCCCAGCCCCATCCAGCGCCGGGCAATCAGGTACATGGCATAAGGTGCCAGCGCCGCCACAATGCCGCCAATAAAAGCGCGCGCCATGTCATCGGGGAAGAAGTAGAAAAAGCAGACCAGCCAGGATGCAATCAACAGCCCCACGCCACCTGCACCGGCAAAAAGCAAGGTACACAGCAGGCGCACACCGGCCGGCAGATAAATCCAGTTGGCCCCCTCACAAACTCAAGTGAACTAAAGAGCCACTCATTCAAAGCCAGCATCGCCACAAAGAAAATGATAGTGACGATGACCATTGCGCAGTGCTGACCGATATTTTTCATTCTTGTTACAGTTCAATATTTATCGCGAGGCAGTACTATCATCCACTCGCCTTTGGTCTGAGAGACAGATGACTTTCTGTCCGCTCCGCACTTGTGATGAAAAATTCTTTGTCCGCCGATATCTATCTACGTTTTCTGCAACTGGCAGAGTCCATACGAGGATTGCCAGCCCTGCCCCTGCTGGACCCTCTGGAGGAGCGCCTTCTGGAGCAGATCGCCAATGCTGGCACACGCCAGCAGCGGCTGTGCGTACGTGATCTGATGGCGCAACGCGAGATGGGGTCTCCTGCCACCATTCATTCCCGCCTGAAATCCATGCGCCAGAAAGGCTGGATCTTACTGGCCGATACCGAAGATGCGCGGCGCAAACAGATTGAACTCAGCCCGGATGCCCACAAGCATTTTGAAAAACTTTCCCAATGCATTGTGGAGGCTGCAGCTGAACGCTGAGCCTTCAACTCCTTAAAAAAAGCCAGCCAGATTGATTTCTGACTGGCTTTTTTTTTCAGTGCGGCCTAGGCATCAGACCTTGCGGCGGCGCAGCAGCCAGGCGATGACGCCGAGCACGATCACCAAGCCCACTGCCATGCCCACACGAACCAAGGTCAGCAAACTACTGTCCGAACCAGCTGTAGCAGAATCGCGCAGTTGAGCCACTTGCTGCTCCGTAACCTTGGCTGCGGGATTGCCGTAGCTGGTCAGCAGATAGTTGCCCAGTGCAGTGATCTGCTTGTCGCTCAACTCATCGGCAAAGCCTGGCATGACGGTATCAGCGCCGTGACGCTCAATACCGTGCAGCAGGACCTGCACCAGGTTGTTGCTGTTGGCGTGGCCGAGCGAGGTGTTGTGAAACAAGCCAGGCAAGCCACCGCCCTCTGTCCCCTGACCCTGGGCCTGATGACAGGCGGCGCAGTAGCCGTCATAGATTTGTGCGCCGGTCATGGCGTTGTAATCCTTGGGCAGATCCACACCACGCAGGGTATTCAGCGCATCGGTCTGCTTGCCAAAGCTGTCGGCCGGCTGCTTGAGGCTGCCATCATCCACAGCCGGCACAGTCTTGATGTAGACAGCGATGGCTTTCAAGTCATCCGGGCTCAAATGCCTGAGACTGTGATCCACTGCCTCGGCCATGGGCCCTGCAGCGGGGCCTTTGCCAGGAACCGGCTTACCGCTCATGTAAGCCACCAACTCATCCTGCGTCCAGTCACCAATGCCGCTGACCGCGTGCGACGTGATGTTGGGCGCATACCAGCCACCGACCTCCCCTCCGCTCAGGCTTCGCTTGAGATCCTCTGCCATCAAGGACGTTCGCGGTGTATGGCAGGTTGTGCAGTGCGCCAGGCCTTGGGCAAGATAAGCGCCGCGATTCCATTCCGGAGTTTGCGAAGCATCGGCCTTGTAAGGCGTGGCATCGAGGAACATGGCATTCCAGACACCCAGCGAAGCGCGGATGTTGAATGGGAAAGGCAAGGCGGTCTGCTTGGCCGGCGCCTCATCCACGGGCTGCACGCCTTGCATGAAGTAGGCGTACATGGCAGCGATGTCCTCGTCCGTCGTCTTGGCATAGGCTGTATACGGCATGGCCGGATACAGATTCGCTCCATCTGCACGCTTGCCATGACGCAGAGCATCGGTGAACTGCTGCAGCGTGTAGCTGCCAATGCCGTGCGTCTTGGAAGGCGTGATGTTGGTCGAATAGATAGCCCCCAGCGGGCTGGCCAGTGGCAGGCCACCCGCCATGGACTTGCCACCAGGCGCGGTGTGACAGGCCACACAGTCACCAGCCGTCGCGAGATAGCGGCCACGCTCCACATCCGAATTTTCTGCAGCGAAGGCAGGAGCCGCTGCCACAAGGACGGCAGCCAGCCAGAAGGATTTCATCAATGTCTTGTTCATGGTGTCTGTCCTCCTTCAGGCCTGTGGCTGCCATGCAGGAACCAGAGGCTTCCAGTTCGTCTGCGTGTTGCTGCGCGGCAGCATGGCGGGACCGCCGCTCTCCGCAAGGATATGAGCCGCAGTGCGCATGGCTACGGCCAGCGCATTCACGGTCGAGTTGCAGGTGGACGAGGTGGGCAGCAGGCCGGTAGAAGCCATGTAGAGGTTTTCGTGATCCCAGGCGCGGCCAAACTGGTCAACCACGCACTCCTTGGGGTCCTTGCCCATGCTCAAGGTGCCACAGATATGCTGGTTGTTGGCATAGACATGGTCCTTGGTGTAGCGCAGATTGGTGGCCCCCATCAGCTCGGCAATCTTGGCGAAATCCTTTTGCGAACGCTGATGGCCCTTGAAGGTGTATTCGTCGATCTGGTAATGCGCACGAGGCTTGGGAATGCCCATGCTGTCCTTGTCATCGGACAAAGCGATGCGGTTTTCCGGGTTGGGCAGCACTTCCAGCACATTCTTCACGTTCATTTCACGCGCTGAAATGTGGCGCAGCTTTTCCTCGAACTCCTTGCCATACACGCCTTGCTTGAGCAGGCTGCTGGTGGCACCGTCAACGCGGGAGATATTGGTGAAGTCCAGACGGTAAGGCGCATGTTCCGAGCGGAACGAACCATCGCGCATGGCGTTGATGGAGCTCGGACTTTGCGGGCCGCGGCCCAGCCACACATCCTCGTCGGCATCAAAGGTCAGCGAAGTGCTGGGGTGGTCCATGAGATTGCGACCGACCTGATCGTGCTCATTGGCCAGGCCGTTCTTGAACTTGTCGCTCTTGGACAGCAGCAGCAGGCGCGGCGACTCGATACCGTTGGATGCCAAGATAAAGGTCTTGCCAGTGACGCGGTGCACTTTCTTGTCCACGTCGTAATAGTTGGCCGCCACAATACGCCCCTTGTCGTCATGCTCGAGCTGGAACACATTGGCATGGATCTGCATCTTCACGCCTGCAGCCAGCGCCTGCTTCACGGCAATGCCGCCGTGGTATTGCGCATCAATGGGGCACACGGGCTGGCAGTTGTTGGCACCGCAGCATGGCGGGCGACCATCAAAGCTGCGGCTATTGCGCGCCACGGTATTGCTGACCACGTCGAACGTGCCTTTCAAGCGATCCGTCAGGCGCTGCATGGCATAAGGCACGGCCACTTCACCCATGGGGAAAGGCTTGCTGCGGGGCGAGCCGGTCTCGGTAGAGCCGCCCACACCCATGATTTCTTCGACTTCCTGGTAGTAGGGCTCCAGATCGTCATAGTCAAAAGGCCAGTCCTTGCCCACGCCATACAGGCTGTGGATTCGGAAGTCATTGGGCACATTGCGCCAGGCCTGAGCGGCCCAGTGCCAGCTGGTGCCGCCCACCTGGCGGATGTACTCGGCCTTGTAGGGCTCGGGGCCAGCCTGCTCGAAATAGTTATTGTCTTCAGGGCGATAGATGGGGTGCGGAGCCGTGGGGATGGACGGATAAGGAGTCATCCAGTCGCCACGACGCGAGGCGTTGTGAAAACGGGCGACAAAAACGCCGCGGTCCGATGGGCCGCCAGCTTCGAGCATCAGCACCGATGCACCGGTGCGAGCCAGCTTTGCGCCCATCATGGCGCCGACGATGCCGGCACCAATGATGACGAAGTCTGCAGATAGAGTGGAATCAGCCATGGTATTTCTCGTGGATTTTTATGAATGGGCTGTACTTCAGGCCTTGGGCTGAACCGTGATTAGCTGAAGCTTGAAGGTGGTCGGGTTGCTGCTCCAGCTGCCGTATGCGCCATAGACATAAGAAGGTGGGCGCAGCCTGTCGGCCACCACAGCGGCATTGAGCGCGTGCTCGTAGGCCACAACACGTGTGGCGGTGCCGCTGCCTGCGATGCCCTGGTACCAGAGCTGCATCACATTCATGGGGACATCGGCCAGATCGGGCTGCTCGGCCTTGAGGCGCTCGTTCAGATTGGCCAGTGCCACTTGGCTGGAGCCAATCCACTTCCACAGAGTGTCAAGTTTGCCGTTGAACTTGCCGTCCAGCTCGTTCTGAGCGGCAAGCAGCCTTGCACCTTGCGCCTGGGGCAAATCGCTGCGCTCAGTCAGATAGCGGGACAGCGCCATGAAGCTGTCGGCACCCGTTGCCGGAGCATCAGCAGCCCAGCTGCCGGGGATGAGTTGCGCCATACCGGCCGCCAGCGCGCCACCGAGCAGGTGACGGCGACTCAGGCCGAACGTCGGGAATTGAGGTGTTGAGGTCATGATAGGAATGGGTCAGTGTTTCAGTGCACAACATCACCTATTGAGGTGACAAAGACCGCCCCAATCAGTAGGACATCGCCATCAGTTATCAGCTGCCCAAAGCCGTTTGCAGGACAGAGATTGACTACAAGCTGCTCAGGAACAAAGCTTGCTGCGGCAGCGAAGCCGGACAGAACTCTGTTCCTGGGTGTTATTTGGAGAGGGGTGGCAGCACTTGTGCCGCATTGCGCGAAAAAGCCGATGTTTGCACTTGCTCTCACTTTACGTCTTATACAAGAGTGCACCAATGCACCTAGACACAATGCTTTATTACGGCATCCGTAATAATTCGAGGCCATGTGGCTATTCGAAAATGAGGGCTTGTGCTTGATCGCTTACACACCATGACGGTGTTTCTGGCCGTCGTCGATGAAGGCGGTTTCACGGCTGCAGCGCGCCGTCTGTCCATGACCGTGCCCCATGTCACGCGTCACGTGACGGCACTCGAAAAACAGCTGGACACCCGGTTGCTGCAGCGCACCACACGCAGCGTCAGCCTGACGCCTGCGGGCGAGCGCTATGCCTCCCGTGTCCGCGAAATTCTCGAAGCTGTGGACAGCGCCACAACCGAAGTACAAAGCAACACCAGCGCCCTGTCCGGCGTGCTGCGCATCGTCTCCACCCCGTCACTCACGGATGCACTGATTTCGCCGCTGGCAGCCGACTTTCGCACGCAGTACCCGGGCATTGCACTCGATGTGCATGTGGACCCCAGCCTCACACCCGATATGAACCGCTATGACCTGGGGTTCATGCAGGTGTTCGAGAACTTCAACGCCAGCATCGTGGCCCGCAAGCTCTCGACATCGGAAGCCATTCTTTGCGCTGCACCGTCTTACTTCCAGAGGTATGGCACACCGCAGACTCCTCATGAGCTGGCGCAGCACAGATGCGTGCTGCGCCGCCGCGAGGGCCAGCAGCGCGACAGTTTCTCGCTGTGGCATAGCAACCAGCCCACCAGCGAGCCACCGGTACACGACATTGAAGTGACTGCATCCATCACCATCAGCCAGACAGCAGGCATTCTGCAAATGGTGCTCGACGGCGCAGGCATTGCCGAGTTCACTCTGGATTCGGCCCGCCCGTTTCTCAATGAAGGTCTGCTGCAGCCTGTGCTGCCCGGCTGGATCACGGGCCGCCTGCATGTGCTGATGGCCCTGCCCAGCCACAAGCACATACCGCTGCGCACCAAGGCGTTCATGGACTTCATGGCGCAGGCCCATCAGGCTGGCAAGATTGATCGCTGCTGAGTAGACAACTTAAAACCATAGCAGCTAGCGACTAATGATCATGGATTTCTACATTAAAAGATGCTGAATTCATTGATGAACCAGCGCAGCTAGCTATCAAAAAATCTTTAACCTCTCTGCAATGCGCAATAAAAAAGGCGAAGTGCCATCACACTCCGCCTTGGGCTGCATCAGCCGCAAAGATCAGGCCATCAGCTGCCCGCCACCTTCATGCGGTTGATGAGGATGGAGCCCACGGTCTTAGCACCGTAGTTATAGGCATCGGCACCAATGGCTTGAATGCCCTTGAACATGTCCTTCATGTTGCCGGCGATGGTGATTTCATCCACGGGGAAGGCGATTTCGCCGTTCTCCACCCAGAAGCCGCTTGCGCCGCGCGAGTAGTCGCCGGTCACATAGTTCACGCCCTGGCCCATCAGCTCGACCACGAACAGGCCGGTGCCCAGCTTTTTCAGCATGGCATCCAGATCATCACCCGCCTTGGTGCGGCGTGAAGTCATGACCAGATTGTGCGAACCACCGGAGTTGCCCGTGGTCTTCATGCCCAGCTTGCGCGCCGAATAGCTGGAGAGAAAATAGCCTTCCACGCGGCCGGCATCCACCACCTTGCGGGCCTGCACGCGCACGCCTTCTTCGTCGAAAGGCGAGCTGCCCTTGCCGCCCAGAATGAAGGGGTCTTCTTCAATGTCGATGTGCTTGGGGAAGACGGGCTTGCCCATCGAATCCAGTAAGAAGGTGCTCTTGCGGTACAGCGCACCGCCGCTGATAGCCTGCACAAAACCACCCAGCAGGCCAGCAGCCAAAGGTGATTCAAATAGCACAGGGCATTCGGTGGTCGGAATCTTGCGGCTGCCCAGACGGCTCAGCGTGCGCTCTGCAGCGTAGCGGCCCACGGCTTCTGGCGATGCCAGCTCGGCCGCATTGCGCATGGAGCTGTACCAGTAGTCGCGCTGCATCTCACCGTTCTTGCCGGGCAGCTTGGCGATGGGCGCCACCGACAGGCTGTGGCGCGAACTGGCATAACCACCGCGGAAACCGTTGGTGTGGGCCGTGAAGAAATGGCTTTGCTGGGCCGAGACACCAGCGCCTTCGCTATTGCTCACGCGGCGGTGGGTCTTGAAGGCAGCTTCTTCGCAGCGCAGGGCCATTTCGGCAGCGGCCTCGCTGCTGATCTCCCAGGGGTGGAACAATTCCAGATCGCGGTGCGTGCCGGGCAGCGCAATATCAGCGCTGTCAGGCAGGCTGGCAAACGGGTCTTCGGCGGTGAAGCGGGCGATGTCGTAAGCAGCCTGTACGGTCTGCTGAATAGCAGCTTCAGAGAAGTCCGAGGTGCTGGCATTGCCACGGCGCTGGCCCAGGTACACGGTCACGCCCAGCGACTTGTCGCGGTTGCGTTCCACCGTCTCCAGCGCGCCCTTGCGAACGCTGACCGAGAGGCCGCAGCCCTCGGAAGCCTCGGCTCCGGCGTCCGTCGCACCCAGCTTTTTGGCGTGCTTCAGAGCCTGGTCCACCAGGCCTTCAAAAAAGGATTGGCTGAAGCTAAAACCGGCTTGCGGTTCAGATTGGGCCTTTGCACTAGAAGTGCTTGTAATGCTGGAGCGAGGTTTTTTCATAGCGGCGGATATGATAGCCGCCACTGCAGCGCCCTCTGTGCTGCCACAGATATTGCCCCCTTACCATGTCACGCAAACCTACAAAAGGCTATTTTGTTCGCGGTAAGTTCGTTGCCGAAGGCAGCGAGCTGGACGTTGAACTGAAAGCCGAACTCAAAGGCACCTACGACTCCACCAAGACGGACCTGAAGCGCGAAATGGATGCGCTGCAGGACCTTGGCAAGGAGTTGATGACGCTACGCAGCGACCTGTTCAAGCGCCTGCAAATCTCCGATCAGCTGATCGATGCTCTGGCCGAGGCCAAGCGCATCACCAACTTTGAAGGCAAGCGCCGCCAGCTCCAGTACGTGGGCAAGCTCATGCGCAAGCTCACAGATGAACAGCTCAACGCCGTCAAGCAGGCGATGGATGAGCAGCGCAACGGCTCGCCCAGCGAGAAGATGTCCGTCCAGGTCTCCGAGCAATGGCGCGACCGCCTGATCGTGGAAGACGGAGCACTGGCCATCTGGCTGGAGCACTTCCCCGAAACCGATGTGCAGCAACTGCGCTCACTGATTCGCCAATCCCGCAAGGACATCGAAAAGGCCAAGGAGCAAGCCGCTGCCGCACAGGCCGCCAGCCCCGATGCCGAGCCCAAGGAAGTCAGCAAGGGCCGCGCCTACCGCGACCTGTTCCAGCTGGTGCGTGAGCAACTGGCCAAAGCGGGCAAGTCCAGCGCCGCAGCAACTGACGGCAGCGATGAGTGAGCAAGCTCCGCACGATGCTGTGAAAATCGGCATCGTCTCCATCAGCGACCGCGCCAGCAGCGGCGTTTATGAAGACAAGGGCTTGCCCTCGCTGCAGGACTGGCTGAGCCGCGCGCTGCAAAACCCCATCACTTTTGAGGCACGCCTGATCCCCGACGAGCAGGCAGGCATCAGCGCCGCACTGATCGAGCTGGTGGATGCAGGCTGCTCGCTGGTGCTGACCACCGGCGGCACCGGCCCCGCACTGCGCGATGTGACGCCAGAGGCAACTCTGGCCGTAGCCGACAAGGAAATGCCTGGCTTTGGCGAACAAATGCGCCAGATCAGCCTGACCTTTGTGCCCACAGCCATCCTCTCGCGCCAGGTAGCGGTGATTCGCGGCAATAGCCTGATCATCAACCTGCCCGGACAGCCCAAGGCGATTGCCGAGACCCTGGAAGGCCTCAAGGACGCGGACGGCCAACAAAAGATCAACGGCATTTTTGCTGCCGTGCCTTACTGCATCGATCTGATTGGCGGGCCTTATCTTGAAACCCATGAGCAGGTCTGCAAGGCCTTTCGCCCCAAAAGCGCCATTCGCGCACCACTCAACCAGTCACGCAGTTAATAAACGGCGTAGATCACAAAAAAGCAGCCTGATGGCTGCTTTTTTGTGGCTGGAGACTCCGTAATTTGCCCTGAATATCGACAGCGTTTCTTCAGCGTAGATCAATAAAGCGCTTGGCTGATATCCAGGCTCTCGCGGGGGAAAGTGTTCTGCCAGACCGTACTTTTGCTGAAGCGCTGGAGAATAAAGTCTCCATTGAAGTCCTGAGTCAGAGGCGCATTCTGATAAGCGGCTGTGAGCTGTGCCACTTCAGTGCGGTATTTCTCAACGCCCGCCCATTTCTCCGCCACAGAGCGGCGCATCATGGCCGTGATCTTTTCTGCCGGGTTCACAGCCTTGCATGCAAAAGGCACAAGAATGCTCACCACGCCTTGTCTGACACCTTCAGTCTGAGGTTTGGCCTCGCCGGTTGTACAGACCGTGCGCTTTTGCGCATCGCGTACGCTCTGCAGCATGGCCACGGTGTCTGGCAACAAGGCTTTCTGTTCTTCTACAGTCAGCTTCATGTTCGCCAGAAATTTGGGGGCCAGATGATCTGCGTAAATGCGATCCGTCTCCTGCATTTGCTCAATGTCGATGAAATCACCGCTATTGCCCGCTTCAGCACGCGCAGGCCTTTGATATTCATTCAAGGCCTTCATGGCGGCCTCATCCGTATGCACCAGCGTCTTGATAAACAAATCCGTGACTTGCTGCGGATTCAGGGGGCCTTTACCGGCTCTTGCGCATGCACGCCCGCCGCAAAAAACAAACAAGCCATGGAGATGGGCAGAATTTTTTGGATTTTCATGAATTTTTTGAATACTTCTGGTGATTGGCCTTAAGGGCTAAGGGCAGTCTAGCAAGAGTACCCAGCCTCTCGATCCGTCGAAGATTTGGCTTGCGATAAGGCTTGCATGAGTCGCGCTAAGTGCCGGCACTTGGGATTTCCCGCAAGTGCTTGCCCCGATGTAAGAGCCGTGAGCCAGTCCTAACATGCTCGATGCAATGCAGCAGTTAGCACCACAACTATCTTAAAACCAACTTGGGGTCCTACTGCAGCAGCAGCCAAGTCGCACCTGAGCGACCGCCACGCGACTTGATTTTGCTTGTCATTGACATTCACAGGAGACTTCATGCACCGCTCGTCAACGCCTGCCTCCCTTCAATCTCCTGCCATCCAGGCCAGCCGCACCACTCTTTTGAGCATGGCCCTGGCTGCGGCATTCGCCTCACCGGCCATGGCGCAGGACAAAGTCAAGATCGGCTTCATCACCGACATGTCCAGCCTCTATGCCGACGTGGAAGGCAAGAACGGCGGCGTAGCCATCCAGATGGCGATTGACGACTTTGGCAGCAAGGTGCTGGGCAAGCCCATTGAGCTGCTGACGGCAGACCACCAGAACAAGGCCGACATCGCTGCCAGCAAGGCCCGCGAATGGATTGATACGCAAGGCATCAGCCTCGTGTTTGGCGGCACCAACTCTGCCACGGCCCTCGCCATGGCCAAGGTGGCGCAAGAGAAAAAGCGCGTCTTCATCGACAACGGCGCAGGCAGCTCTGCCCTGACCAATGAGCAATGCAGCCCCTACACCGTGCACTACGCCTTTGACACCGTGGCCCTGGCCAAGGGCACAGGCGGTGCTGTCGTGGATGGTGGCGGCAAGAACTGGTTTTTTGTGACCGCTGACTATGCCTTCGGCCACGCGCTGGAAGCCGATACCAGCAAGATCATCGAAGCGCGCGGCGGCAAGGTGCTTGGCTCGGTCAAGACACCGCTCAATGCCAGCGATTTCTCCAGCTTTATGCTGCAGGCCCAAAACAGCAAGGCGCAGATTCTGGGTCTTGCCAATGCGGGCGGCGACACCATCAACTCCATCAAGGCTGCCAAAGAGTTTGGTGTGACCAAGAACATGAAGCTGGCCGGCCTGCTGGTGTTCTTTTCGGACATTCACAGCCTGGGCCTGAAAAATACCGAGGGCATGCAGTTCACAGCGCCCTGGTACTGGGATATGAATGATGGCTCGCGCAAGTTTGCCGATGCCTTCATGGCCAAGACTCAACGCCGCCCCAGCGAAATTCAGGCCGCAGACTACTCGGCCACCATGAACTACCTCAAGGCCGTGGAAAAAGCAGGAACGCTGGATGCCGACAAGGTCATGGCGACCTTGAAAAGCACCAAGATCGACGACTTCTTCGGACAGGGCTATATCCGCGAAGACGGCCGCTATGTGCACGATATGTACCTGATGCAGGTGAAGTCGCCCGCCGAATCCAAGGGCATCTGGGACTACTACAAGATCATCAAGAAACTGCCCGCTGAGCAGATCTGGACCACCAAGGCGGAAAGCAAGTGCCAGTACTGGCGCTAAGCCAGCAAGTCACCAGCGCTTCGCTCAAAAAGGCTTTGCTCTGCACAGGCAAGGCCTTTTTTAATGGCTTTTGATACTTCAGCCGAATCCCAGACTTGCCGTTGAATAAATCCGCCTGTTACTGGTTTATGGTTGCACTATCTCGCACTCGTCCATCGAGCCGTGCGACATTGATCTGGGCACCATATGAACATCACCATCCGCAAGGAAAGCAGCGAAGACATAGACGCCACCACGGCCTTGACCGCTGCAGCATTCGAGCATGAAGAGCATTCAAGCCATACCGAGCAATTCATCGTCAATGCATTACGCCGCAGCAAGCAACTCACCATCTCCCTCGTCGCGGTCGAGAACGATAAGATCGTTGGCCATGTGGCCCTCTCTCCGGTCAGCATTTCCTCGGGGGCCACGGACTGGTATGGACTGGGCCCCATCTCCGTCAGGCCGGATCGCCAGAAAAAAGGCATAGGTTCAGCCTTGATGCACGCCGCGCTGGCCGAGCTCAAACGACTGGGTGGCGCTGGCTGCGTACTCCTTGGTGACCCTGACTACTACTGCCGCTTTGGCTTCAAGGTTCAGCCGGGGCTTACGCTTGAAGGTGTGCCGCCTGAATACTTTCAGGCGCTGTCGCTGAACGGGGACTGTCCCGTGGGCAGCGTGCAATATCAAGCGGCCTTTGATGCTACCGAATAGGCTGAACTCCCTTTTTCTGCGAGCCTGTGCTCTGCACTTGTGAATCTCTCACTGCTGCGCTTGACCGCAAGTCAGCCCGTACTTGTTGAGACCCGTCCCCATCAACTAACCGTTTACTCACCATGAAGCTTGGCTACACCATCGTCTACGTTCCCAACGTAGCAGCATCCCTGCAATTTTTCACCTCGGCGTTTGGCTTTGCCGTGAAATTCCTGCATGAATCTGGCACCTACGGCGAACTCAGCACCGGCGAGACGACACTGGCCTTTGCCTCGCATGAGCTGGGCGAAGGCAACTTCCCCGGCGGCCATGTCGCCGCCTCCGAATCCGCCAAGCCCTTGGGAATGGAAGTTGGCTTGGTAACCGATAACGTGGAGGCCGCACATGCGCAAGCTATCAGCGCTGGTGCTATGGAGCTTACCAAGCCAATCACCAAGCCCTGGGGTCAGGTCGTGTCTTATGTTCGAAGCCCTGATGGCACCTTGATAGAACTCTGCACGCCGATTGGCAATTAATTAGCCGTTAATTGGCAGTGAAGCGGATGGCTAAACCATTCCGGAAAATCGATTCTGTAATGCAAGCCTCAATAAAAAGCGCCAACCGAACCTGCGCTTTTATTTAGTAGCTGCCATTGCTTGATTTAAAAAGGCTTCAGCCCTTTTTCACCTCAAGTCAACGTACCATGGTATCGGCTTATGCATTAACGATGGGAATGCAGAGATCACTGCCCACCTTCGCTTGCATACCTGTGGTCAACACCTGTTCTTCTGCATACCTTTGGCAGCAGGGTATTTACGCACTTTCTGCGTGATTTTCATGGAGCAGAAATCGGAAGCATACATGCTGCAGAAGTGCCAAGTCATGAACGCGCTTAAAAATCCATGTATCCGGCATCTTGAAGTTTCAATCCGTAACAAATTCAATATACAGAATTTGTGCCTTATCAAAGCATATCTATGCAGATGCCAGCACTTGCGATAAAGCGCATGTTTTGCGCCAGGGACGCGCGCTACAGCCAGATACACTTCGCTTCCCGTCCTCATTTTCGCCTGCATTCATTTTCTATCTGAATGCAGCTTCTTTTGCATTGCACCAGTTCGCTGGGGTTAGACGGATGCAATGCATTCTTCGGCCTCCTTAATGCTCTCTCGCTGGACTCTCACACTTTTGGCAAGCCTTGCCCTGACCGCCTGCGGCGGTGGTGGCAATAACGACAGCGGTGGCTCTAAGCCATCAACACCTCCTCCGGTTGAACAACCAACGCCACCGGGTATTGAATCTCCGGGCACTGAACCGCCAGAGACTACCCCTCCGGATGCCGAGAAACCAGGCACAGAGCCTCCCGTGGTGCGCCCACCAGATGTGGAACTGCCTGAGACTCAACCGCCTGTGACGCTCCCTCCTGTCAGCAGCCGGATTTCGCAGGCCTTGGTCGGCGGCGACAGCCGTTTGCTGCAGGATGAAGACCGTGCACCGCTGCTGCAAACAGCCACCGACATTGTGGCCGGCATTCGCGCACAGCAAAGAGCGCTGGTCGCCAAGCTGCTGGATGACAGCACGGCGGCGACACTGGATTTTGGCAACAACAGCCAAACCGTAAGCCCCTTGCTTTCCAGCAGCGCCAGCCCTTTGCTGGTGTCCAACAACGGCCGGATATTGGCCAGCATCGGCACATCGCATGGCGGTCGTTCGCTGGGTTATGGCAAGGATTTGCTGGGTCAGCTGTCCTCTGCCACTGGCTCCAATCAGTCCCAGCTGCCGCTGTTCAAGCGCAGCTTTGCCTGGCTGGCCACGGGCGATGAAAAGAACACTCTAAGCGCCAATCTGCGCATTGCGACGCAGAACTACGGCCAAAACACCGTAAGCAATCTGGTCACCCGCCTGGGCGGCAAGGCCACGATGGTCAACTGTGCGATTGCCGATGCCAGCAACACCTGCTGGCAAGATATCGACGTCTTTGTGTTTGGCCAGGACACACCCGCCTCGGCCTCACTGAGCAATCTGGTCAGCCGTTACCTGCAGGCTGGCAAGGGCGTAATCTACCTGCACAACAACTGGGGAGACTCTGGTGGTGGCCGTCAGGTGCTGCAAGCCATGGGCATGGAGCTGGGCGGCTATGGCGGCAACTGGTGGGCCGATGGCAACGGCTATGGCATCAGCGGCAAGACGGCCAGCCAGCAACGCGAAGCCACAGACCGACTGGGTGCGCATGAAGCCGTGCTGAACGCCTTGCTCAAGGGCAGCAGCGCCAATTTGGCCAGTGATACCAGCCTGGTGACGGCGCTGGATGGCATACGCCGCGACCTGCAAGGGCTGGAAGCCCAGGGCATTAACCTGTTTGCCGACAACTATCTGCAAAAGCCGTATATGGAAGCCCACAGACGCCTGGTGCTGTGGGCCGACATGGCGCGCCAGCAGACCGACTACAGCAAGGTGCGCCGCTCCAATACCAACGAGTTCCTGCGCACTGTGGCTGCAGACTCGCTGAGCTATGCGGTGCGCGGCAGCGAAGCCGTGCCCAAGAACTTTGGGGATTGGATGCCTGCTACCTCTCCGAGCCTGGCCACCAGCCAGAGCTGGGAAACCATCGACGTCACGATTGCCCAAGCTGGCGGCCGCACCGCCATTGGCCGTGGCGCTGTGCCAGGCAAGGCTGTACAAGTCGAGATCGTGAACGCTGCAGGTGCCAATCTGGCGCTGCGCGTAGGCAATATCCGCACCCGCGGCAACCCATTGGCGCAAGAGAACTACACCCGCCCCCGCTTCCCTGATGGGCATGAAGCCGCATTGGCCGCAGGCAAGACGCTGACCTACAGCACGGCCTGGGGTGGCCCGCTGTTCCTCAACTATGGCAATGCCAAGCCCGGCTCGGTGGTCACGCTTCGCGTTCGCGGCAGCGTCAAGTACGCGCACTTTGACTTCACCCGCAACCCAGGCTCGCAGGAAATCGACGAAGCCGTGCTGGCACTGCAACGCAGCGACTTTGGCTGGCAAACCAGCAAGATGGTGGGCGGCGAAGTGCAGCAGACCATCGGTTTTGCCAAGAGCGTGATCGGCAACCAATCGCCCCGCGCCTATGTGGTCGACCGACTCAAGGGCATGATTTTTGACAGCAACCACCTGGCCAACGGTTACAACAATATGCCCTCCAGTGGCAATGTCAGCAACCTCTGCGCCACACTGGGCTGGGACTGCACAGGACCGTTGCAAGGCGCGCCCGGCGTGCAGCATTTTGTAGGCTGGCTGGCGGCCTGCGGCTTTCTGTGCTCAGGCAACCCGTCCGACGGAGCAGCAGGCCTGCAAGCGGGCTGGGGCTGGTGGCATGAGCTGGGCCACAACACGGTGATGCGCCATATGACGCTGCTGACCGAAAACGGTGGGGGTTGTGGCACAGAGTGCAACAACAACATTCTGGCCAATGCCAGCGCCCTGCGCCAGTACGCCATCACCAACGGTGCCGAGAACAATAGCGGCGACCGCATCGACCATAAAAAGCTCTACCAGGACATTTTGGCTGCACGCGCCACGGGCAAGACAGGCGACGCTTTGCAGGCCGATATGTTCACGCGCTTCTGGACCAAGGAATACAAGTCCGACAACGCCATGCGTGCCGTGCACTTCCAACTGGCCTTTATCTACACCAAGGAACGTTTGGGCCAGACCCAGCCACAGCCTGTGGATGTGATCGACTTCCTGGGAATGCTAGGCCGTGGTGAACGCCTGATCTACAACGACGCCTACTGGAATGCCAACAAGAATGCGCTGGGCATGGGCAGCTACACCAAGCGTGAGATCAGCAACCATGAGCTGCTGTATGTGCTGTCCAGCCGCATCATCGGCCGAGACATGCGCCAGGTCTTTGCCCACTACGGCATCCCCCTCAGCAGCAGCGCACTGAGCTCCATTGGAGCCCACGGTATGCCCCAGCACCCCCCGAGTTCTACGCCATGGTGCCGAACAAGGGCAACCAGCTGGAGCTGGGCCGCTGGGTCGATCTGAGCGCAGGCGTACCGAGCTACCCGTTCTGATCCAAATACCGTAGTAGCCCATACGGTATCGCTCAAGTAAAAAGGCAAGCCATCACGGCTTGCCTTTTTTCATTTTGATAGCTACCAGCGATTGATACATAAGCACTAGCGCCCTGTTTCATCAAAATAAACGCGCCGTACTAGAGCTCATGCATTACTCCTGTGTGGCGCCGCCCCCAAAACCCAGGTTGAACGGCTCCAGTTCAGATTCAGCACCGACGAGACAACACCGGCATTTTCCACGTATGAGTTATGCAAAGGCAATTTCCACGAAGAAGTATTGCTGTACCCCAACATGGGAATCACGCAAATGAATACTCAACCAAATCATTAAATCATGAAAATCATTTACAAATAATTAACACAAAAACTAATTTTCATCATCGTCCCTTCAGACTATGTACAGCAAATTTTTGAAAATATCAAAATTATTTTCTCAAACAAGCATTTCAAAATATTTAATTAACAAATAAAAATTCATTCATTTCAATCACTTGAATAAATCAAAAGCAAAGAAATAAATTAATTCAAATAAATATTTCTGACAAAATTCAGTGATGCACCTTAGTCAAAAAAGACTATCAAAATTAATTTCAAATGCTAAAAAATAAAGGACGATATCAATGGCGCACATCATCAATTATTAATTGCATACAAAAGCATTAAAGGAAGGCACTGTGATTCAACGCTTCTTTCAAACAGCCGCACTCACACTGGGAATAACCCTGTCCGCGCACGCAGCGGGTACGGCTGCCGATAGCGCCAAGCCAGACTCCCAAGCGGTCAAAAAATTCGAACTGCGCAAAGAGCTGATGCAGCAATACCCCAATGTGCTCAAGACTCTGACCTCCAATGCCAACGCAGGCTTTGGCGGAGAGCAATCCACTGCCATTGCCAACCACATGTACAGCCGCACCAATGCAGAAGCCATTGCCGATGCGCGCGCCAAGATGACGGTCGAACCTCATGGCAAGGGCACCTGGCTGCTGCGCATGCCTTACGTCAACATCGCCGTATTCGAGACCCGTGAAGGTCTGGTGCTGGTCGATGCCGGCTATGCCCCCGCAGGCCCCGCGCTGCTGGAGACACTGCGCAAGCTCAGCAGCAAGCCGGTCAACACCATCATCATCACCCACCACCATGCAGATCACGGCTTTGGCGCCTGGTCGCTGCTGGAGGCCGGCGAGAAGCCGCGCATCATCACAACCCAGGAATACTTGGCCGAGATGGATCTGGACACGCGCACAGCGAACTACTCCATCGTGCAACTGAACAGTCAGGACCCGCGCGATGTGCCGCGCAAGCTCACAGATGCCATTCTTCCTACCGAGACCTTCACCGGCCAGAAGACGCTGAAGATTGGTGACGACGAATTCGTGCTCACCCACGCGCGCGGCGAATCTGCAGACCAGCTATGGGTCAATGTGGCGACACGCAAGATTGTGGTCAGTGCCGACTACTGGCAGCCGTTCTTGCTCAACGCCGGTAATGGCAAGCGCCGCCAGCGCCACGTTGCTGAATGGGCTCAGGCTCTGCGTGATATGGCCGCCACAAAGCCCGACTTGCTTTTGCCCATGCATGGCCCGGCACTGACCAATGCCGCAGAAGTACAGGATAAGCTGCTGGCCTCGGCCAACATGCTCAGCTCCGCTGTGGATCAGGTGATTGATGGACTCAACGCCGACAAGCGCCCTGACGAAATCGTCGCCGCGGTGCAGTTGCCAGAGAACCTGCGCGGCCGCAAAGACATGGCGGAGACCTATGTGCGCTTCAAGAACGTAGCCAGCATGGTGCTCAAGGAGTACGGCGGCTGGTGGAATGGCATCCCTTCGGAATGGGACCCTGCATCTCGCGCGACTTTCAGCAAGCAGATGGTGGCCATGGCCGGCGGCGTGCAAAACGTCAACGATCAGATCAAGCTACTGAGCAAAAGCGACCCAGCTCTGGCCTGCCAGCTTGCCGATATCGCCTACTTTGCCGAGCCTACCAACCAAGATGTGCTGCAAACGGCTCTGGATGCCTATGCCTTGCGCGTACAGCCGGGCATGCCGACCCAGGAGCTGACGGTGTATATCCAGCACATGCTCACCCTCAAGAGCCAGCTCAAAACCGTCACGCAGTGATCTTCGGCGCAGTCAAAGCCCCTCGCTAGAGGTGGTGCAAGAACTGGGGCGCAGATTACAGCCGCATAGAAAAAGGGCAAGCCAAACAGCTTGCCCTTTGTTTTTAATAGCAGGTAGCGCTTGATACACAAGCGCTACAGTACTATTTCATCTCAAATCAACGCGCCGTCGTATCGCTCGATGCACTGATGATGGGAATGTAGAAATCACCGCCAGACTTGTTGAACTCCCCTGCCTTGGCTTGCATGCCAGCGGCAATCGCCTGATCTTCAGCCAGCCCCTTGGCTGCGGCGAATTCGCGCACTTCCTGCGTGATCTTCATGGAACAGAACTTGGGGCCGCACATGGAGCAGAAGTGCGCCACCTTGGCGCTGTCTTTGGGCAAGGTTTCATCGTGGTAAGCCTGCGCGGTGTCAGGGTCCAGACCCAGGTTGAACTGGTCCTGCCAGCGGAAGTCAAAGCGCGCTTGCGAGAGTGCATCGTCGCGTGAGCGGGCACCAGGATGACCCTTGGCCACATCCGCCGCATGCGCAGCAATCTTGTACGCGATGATGCCTTGCTTGACGTCGTCGCGGTCGGGCAGGCCCAGGTGCTCCTTGGGCGTCACGTAGCACAGCATGGCTGTGCCCATCCAGCCGATCATGGCCGCACCAATAGCGCTGGCGATGTGATCGTAGCCGGGGGCGATATCAATCGTCAGCGGGCCAAGGGTGTAGAACGGCGCTTCGTGGCAGTGCTTCAATTGCTCGGTCATGTTCGCCTGAATCATGTGCATGGGCACATGGCCGGGGCCTTCGATCATGGTCTGCACATCGTGCTTCCAGGCGACTTGCGTCAGCTCACCCAGCGTGGCCAGCTCAGCAAATTGGGCTTCGTCGTTGGCGTCCGATGCGCAGCCGGGACGCAGGCCATCGCCCAGCGAGAAGCTCACGTCGTACTGCTTCATGATGTCGCAGATGTCTTCAAAGTGCTCGTACAGGAAGCTCTCGCGGTGGTGGGCCATGCACCACTTGGCCATGATGGAGCCGCCGCGCGAAACAATGCCGGTGCGACGCTGGGCAGTGAGGTGGATGTACGCCAGACGCACGCCCGCGTGGATGGTGAAGTAGTCCACGCCCTGCTCGGCCTGTTCCACCAGCGTGTCGCGGAAGATGGGCCAGGTCAGGTCTTCGGCAATACCGCCGACTTTTTCCAGCGCCTGGTAGATGGGCACGGTGCCGATGGGCACGGGCGAATTGCGCACAATCCAGTCACGCGTGGTGTGGATGTTCTTGCCGGTGGACAGGTCCATCACGTTGTCTGCACCCCAGCGAATGGCCCAGACCAGCTTTTCGACTTCTTCTTCAATGCTCGACGTAACAGCGGAGTTGCCGATGTTGGCATTGATCTTGACCTTGAAATTGCGGCCAATGGCCATGGGCTCAATTTCGGGGTGGTTGATATTGGCGGGAATGATGGCGCGGCCACGGGCGATCTCGTCGCGCACAAATTCAGGGGTGATGATCTTGGGGATGGCCGCGCCCATGCTGTTGCCAGCCAAACGCAATTCACGCGCGGCGTCTTGCTGGTACTGCTCCATCCATTCGCGGCGGCCGTTTTCGCGCAGCGCCACGTATTCCATCTCGGGCGTGATAATGCCGCGCTTGGCGTAGTGCATCTGGGTCACGTTCTGGCCGCTCTTGGCGCGGCGTGGCTGGCGTTGCAATGCAGCGGCTTCGGCACGCAGCTGGTCTACACGCAGGTCTTCTTCTCCGCGCTTGCCGCCGTCATCCAGCGCCACGCGCTGGCGGCCCACGTAATACTCGCTGTCGCCACGCGACTCAATCCACGCGCCGCGCAGGCTTGGCAGGCCCTGACGCACATCGATCTGCACAGCAGGGTCTGTGTAGGGGCCTGAGGTGTCATACACGCTGACCTGCTCGCCATTGGTGAGCGCAATATCACGCACCGGCACACGCAGGTCGGGATGGACCACGCCGTTCAGATAGCTCTTGGTGGATGCCGGAAACGGCTGGCGCGACTGGGCCAGCAACTCGGCAAAACGGGTGGCATCAGGGGCGTTGCCAGCAGCTGGCGTAAAGATGGAATCAGGGGCGTTCATCGCAGTCTCCGTAAAGCGTGTGAAGTTGTCTCAACGCTCCGTGGAGTGCGGCCCTGTGCTGATCTCCCTGCACTGGCGCTGCACCCTGTGAGGATGTCTGGCCTGTGCTGCTGAAATGCATGGATTTCAGCCTTGTCCTCTGCGCGCCGGGTGCCTTTAAAAAGACAAAACCCCAGTACGCGAGAAGCGCCTGGGGTTTGCTGTGCCAAAGTGTCTGGGGCTGTGGCGTAGTGGCGCCTTGCCTTTAATTCTCTGGCCCTGCGTCAGGGTCCCGCTCTTCTTCCGCCGGTATGAACCGGATCAAGTTCGTCGGGTTGGCCTTGATCGAGCAGTCTTTCAACAGCTCGATCTCTGGTCTCTCAGCGCTTTCGCACACCCCGGAGCAGCACTCAGTATAGGCCTGATTCGGCACAAAAGGCGAAAGATGGCAGCGGTTTAACTGTGGTGACCGTCAAGTGCTTAATCCAGCCCCTGCAGCGCCAGCCACTCACCGCTGGTCGCCCGGCTCGATCGCCACTGGTTGATGGGCGCGCTCGTATCTTCGTAGCCCAGCGCAATACCAAAAGCGATCTGGTAGCCGCCCGGCAGCGCCAGTTGCTCAATCAGCATGTCGTTGTACATGCGCCAGAAGCCCTGTGCGCAGCTAGCCAGCCCCTTCTCGGCCGCCAGCAGCATGAAGGATTGCAGGTAAATGCCCAGATCCACCCACTGCGCATAGCCCAAGCGCTCTTCCACAGCAATAAAGATGCCTACGGGGGCGCCAAACATCTCGCCATTTTTGGCCAATTGCGCAAGGCGAGCGCCCTTGTCTTCGCGGCCGATGTTCAGGGCCTGGTACAGCTCTTCGCCGTTTTCAAAACGGCGGCTGCGGTAGGGCTCCCACAGTCCGGGTGGGTAGGACAGACCAGGGCGCTGCACGGGCTCAGTCACCTTGGCCCTGGCACTCAAGTCCTTGAGAGCTTGACCGCCCACCGCCGTCACGCGCCAAGGCTGCATATTGCCACCGGAAGGGGCCTGAGATGCAGTTTCCAGCAGGGTTCGCACCACTTCGCCGGGGACAGTCTGGGGTGTGAAAGCACGCACGGAGCGGCGTTGCTGCAAGGCTTGTTCGATGTTCATGGGTTTTTTCCTGATTTGCTGCACTGCAGTGTAAAAGCTGTGGCACTTTTCACAAGTCACCACGGATACGTATCCGCCGCAGCAGCCCCGTGCTTGCCCTGATGGCGCAGCGCGCGACGGCTGCGACCATGCGTTCTGCCCGTCGCCATGCATAGGCGCTTACTACCTCAGGAGATGACTTTGATGAAGCCTCGCTCTGTTTCCGCTGCCACCGTTTTCTCGCCACGCACCTTGACGCTGGCACTGGGCTGCCTGCTGGCCGCCGCAAGCGCTCAGGCGCAGGACAAGATTCGCATAGGCTTCATCACCGACATGTCCGGCCTCTACTCCGATGTAGACGGCAAGGGCGGCGCGTTGGCCGTGCAGATGGCGGTGGACGACTTTGGCGGCAAACTGCTGGGCAAGCCCATTGAAGTGCTGACGGCCGACCACCAGAACAAGGCCGATATTGCCGCCAGCAAGGCCCGCGAGTGGTTTGATACGCAGGGCCTGAATATGCTGATTGGCGGCACCACCTCCAGTGCCGGGCTGGCCATGGGCAAGGTGGCCGATGAGAAAAAGAAGGTCTACATCATCAACGGCGCGGGCACCTCAGCCCTGACCAATGAGCAATGCAGCCCCTACTTTGTGCACTACGCCTATGACACCGTGGCGCTGGCCAAGGGCACGGGCAAGGCCGTGGTGGAACTGGGCGGAAAGAACTGGTTCTTTTTGTCTGCGGACTACGCCTTTGGCCAGGCGCTGGAGGCCGATACCACCCGCGTCATCAACGCCTCAGGCGGCAAAGTGCTGGGCAGCGTCAAGCACCCGCTGAACACGGCCGATTTTTCATCCTTTCTGCTGCAGGCCCAGAACTCCAAGGCCCAGATTCTGGGTCTGGCCAATGCCGGCGGCGACACCATCAATGCCATCAAGTCAGCGCGTGAATTTGGCCTGACCAAGACCATGAAGCTGGCAGGCTTGCTGCTGTTCAGCTCCGACATTCACAGCCTGGGCCTGAAAGCCACCGAAGGACTGATGTTTACCGACAGCTGGCACTGGGACCTGAACCCCGAAAGCCGCAAGTTCTCGGATCGCTTCTTCGCCAAGTTCAAGAAAATGCCCACCTCGCTGCAGGCAGCCAACTACTCGGCCGCCATGCAATACCTGAAGCTGGCCGAAAAGCTGGGCACCACGGACGCCGACAAAATCATGGCCAGTTTCAAGGCCACGCCGCTGTCGGACTTCTATGCCAAGGGGGTGATCCGCCCCGATGGCCGCTATGCCCACGACATGCACCTGCTGCAGGTCAAGAGCCCGGCAGAGTCCAAAAAAGCCTGGGATTACTTCAAGGTGCTCAAGACTCTGCCCGGCGACCAGGTCTTCACCACCAAGGAAGAAAGCAAGTGCGCGCTGTGGAAGTAAACGGTTGACGCAAAAAAAAGAAGCCGGGCCACTACAAAGCGGTCCGGCTTTTTTGATTCAATCACTACCAAAACAAGAGCTGCTTGCGCTTTATTGACAAGCGCTAGACAAGGATTCAAGCCTTATTTACCCAAAATCTGGTCGATCTTTTCTTTCTGGAAGGCCTCGGGCCGTTCGGACTCGCAGGGCATGCAGTCCTTGACCTGACCTTGAATCGACAGCTTTTCTATCGCGGCCCACAGCAGCGCAATCTGCTTTTCATGGCTTGATGCGCCTTCAGACAGGGAGCGCATGGCCTGCGCCACAGGGTCCACTTCCGTGGTCACACCATAGGCGCTGAAGCCGCTCTTGCCGCAGTCTTCATCAATCACACCCGCTGGCTGCGCAACCACCTTGGGGGCGGCCTCGTGCTCCGTCACATCGGCGCTCTGACCGCTCTTGCTGGCAATGATGCGTGCAGGAATGCCCACGGCAGTCGCTCCCGCAGGCACGGGCTTGATGACCACGGCGTTGCTGCCGATCTTGGCGCCATCGCCCACTTCAAAGCCGCCCAGCACCTTGGCACCGGCGCTGACCACCACGTTCTTGCCCAGCGTGGGGTGGCGCTTGGCCCCCTTGTACAGCGATGTACCGCCCAGCGTTACGCCGTGATAGATGGTGCAGCCGTCGCCCACCACAGCCGTCTCGCCAATCACAACGCCCATGCCGTGGTCGATGAAGACCTCTTTGCCGATGACAGCGCCGGGGTGAATTTCAATGCCGGTGAACCAGCGGCCCATGTGCGAGATGAAGCGGCCCAGCCATTTGAAGCCATGCGTCCAGCACCAGTGCGCCGGGCGCTGCAGCCAGATAGCGTGCAGTCCGGGGTAACAGGTGATGACCTCCCAGGTACTGCGAGCCGCAGGGTCGCGGTCGAGGATGCACTGGATGTCGGAGCGCAGGCGATCAAGCATCAAATATCGAGAAATGTTTAGCAGGTCATCGAGTCTAGCGGGTTGGCGGCTCGCACTTCAGCATGGCTTTGGCAACACCGCGAAGAATATGGATTTCTTCCTGCGTCAGCTGCGCGCGGTTGAAAAGCTGGTTAAGCCGGGGCATGAGCTTTTTGGGCGCTGCCGGGTCCAGAAAGCCGACATGGGCCAGCGCCTGCTCAAGGTGGCTGAGCATGCCCTGGACCTGAGCCATGTCGGCACGGTTGACCTCGGGCGTGTGCTCTTCGACCTGGAAGCCGCCCAGCGCCGCGCGCCAGTCATAGGCAACGACTTGAATCGCCGACGCCAGATTGAGCGAGCCAAACTGCGGATTGGACGGAATGGTCAGCGCCACATCGCAGCGGTACACATCGTCGTTGCTCATGCCAAAGCGCTCACAGCCAAACAAAAAGGCCACACCCTTCTGGTTACAGGCAGCGCCAGGGGTGACTGCGTTATCCGTCAAATCGCCATCTACCGCTGGTGCAGAGCGCACATCAAGCTCACCTTTCAGTAGCAGCTCAAAATGCTCGCGCGGCGTGCGGGTGGGCGGGCCAAAGTCGCGCGGCGTCATGGCCGTGGCGCACATATGGCTGATGCCGTCCAGCGCTTCTTCCAGCGTGTCGACAATGCGGGCCTTGTCCAGCACATCCAGTGCGCCGCTGGCACGCTGAATGGTTTCTTCCTTGCGCAGCACATTCTTGTAGCGCGGGCGCACCAGCACCAGGTCGTCAAAGCCCATGGTCTTGAGCGCGCGGGCAGCAGCGCCCACATTGCCAGCGTGGCTGGTTTCAATCAGTACGAATCGGGTTTTCATCACAGCAAAAGGCCCCACTTGTGGCCTTGATAAAACAGTACAGAGACAGCACCCACACTCTTGGTGGCTCATTGGAGGGCCGCAGACAAGACCCTCTGGTCTCTGGGCCACACAAGCAAAAAAAGTGCAGGCTGGGTAGAATTGCGCCTATTGTCGCCGCCCCGCATCGCCGGTCGCGGCTTTTTACGTTCTTACCCGCGTAGTTCAGCCCGCCTTTGCGCCGGGCTGAGCCGCCAAGGCACTCACAATCTATGTCGAACTCCCTGCACCCCATGCTCAACGTGGCCATCAAGGCTGCTCGCGCCGCTGGCGCCCTCATCAACCGTGCCGCACTGGATGTGGAATCGGTGCGCGTTGCGCAAAAGCAGGTGAACGACTTTGTGACCGAGGTAGACCAAGCCGCCGAGCGCGTCATCATCGAGACGCTGCTGAACGCCTACCCCCAGCACTCCATCCTGGCCGAAGAGTCGGGTGAAGAGCACGGTGCCAAGAACTCTGACCACGTCTGGATCATCGATCCCCTGGACGGCACCACCAACTTCATCCACGGCTTCCCTGTGTACTGCGTCAGCATCGCTCTGGCTTACAAGGGCAAGGTCGAGCACGCCGTTGTGTATGACCCCAGCCGTAACGACCTGTTCACCGCCACCAAGGGCCGTGGTGCTTACCTGAACGAGCGCCGCATCCGCGTCTCCAAGCGCACTCAGCTGCGTGACTGCCTGATCTCCACCGGCTTCCCATTCCGCCGTGGCGACAACTTCAAGCAATACATGCTGATGCTGGGCGAAGTCATGCAACGCACTGCTGGCGTGCGCCGCCCCGGCTCTGCCGCTCTGGATCTGGCCTACGTGGCCGCCGGTTTTGCCGATGGTTTCTTTGAATCCGGCCTGTCCATCTGGGACGTGGCTGCAGGCTCGCTGCTGGTCAGCGAAGCCGGTGGTCTGGTTGGCAACTTCACCGGCGAAGCCGACTTCCTGGAACAAAAGGAAATCTTGGCCGCCGCTCCCCGCATCTATGGCGCACTGATCCCCGTGATTGGCAAGTTCAGCAAGTTCGCCTCTGCCGGTGAAAAGGCTGCCGTGCGCCAAGCCGTGAAGTCTGACGACTTCGAAGTGCCTGCTGACAAGAGCGCCGAAACCGAATCTAAAGCTGCTGAATAAGCGCTCAATATAAAAAGGCAGTCGCCCCACGACTGCGAAAAGAGCCCGGCTCCTGTGAGTCGGGCTCTTTTTTTATCTCCACAGAATCCACAAGTTCACTGTCCAGAATCGGCCCCAACGACAAACGGGCAGATCAATATGATGGATTTTTTCAGCCAGCACTGGACGCTGGCCATTGACTGGGTTTCCCTGCACGCGGTGACGCCCGTGGTCAATGCTCTGAACATTGCCGAGGCCGCCGGGGACCCGCGCGAGGTTGCGGCGGGCATCTTGATCGCGCTGCTGCAGCTGTTTCTGATCGGCGGCGTGATGCGCCCACTGGAAAGCCTTTTGCCAGCCGAGCGCTGGGCCGACCGGCGTCACACCACGGTGGACCGCAACTACACCCTGCTCATGCTGCTGGGCCTGTTTCCGCTGTTCAGCTTTCTGATCCTCATGCCAATAGCCCATATGCTGGGCGGCGGGCCAGCTACCGAAGAGGCCAGCGGCCTCAAGGCTTGGATACCGTGGTTTGAAGACCATCCCTACATTTTGTTTGCCGTGTACTACGTGATCTACGACCTCACGTACTACTGGATGCACCGCGCCCAGCACGTCATTCCCTGGTGGTGGGCCATGCATAGCATGCACCACAGCCAGCGCCAGATGAGCTGCTGGAGCAATGACCGCAGCAACTATCTGGACGGCATGCTGCAAAGCTTTGTCCTGGCCACCGTAGGCCTCGTCATGGGCGTTGAGCCATCCGAGTTCGCCATGCTGGGCCTGCTCAGTGAGTTGGTGCAGAACTTCTCGCACGCCAACGTCGCCCTGCGTCTGGGCTGGGTTGGCAAGATAGGCGAGCGGCTGTTTGTCGGCCCGCGCTTTCACCGCAACCACCATATGCTGCGCGATGCAGAGCGGCCCGAGCGCCACAACTGCAACTTTGGCCAGGTTCTGCCCTGGTGGGATCAGCTGTTTGGCAGCGCCCTGTATCACGACGAAGCATTGCGCCCCACCGGCGTGAGCGACCCCGAAGTCGATGCCGACAACGAGCGCGGCCTGATCGCCATGCAGTGGTACACGCTCAGGCGTTTCTGGGGCGCAGTCACCTGCCGCGCAGGCTGGCGGCTGGGTGATGTGTCTTTTGGCCCCGGCTACCGACCCATTCATGATGAGGATGAAGCCGCTGCGCCTGATGCTGAAAGCGCTAAAAGCGGCCACAAGATCAGCTTTTGACCATGGCCGATAATGCGTAGTTTGGCGCGCGCCCTAATCAGCGCAGCGCCCCACGAATTGCATACCGCTGAAGCGATGACCCAGAAAAGCACAGAAACCCCGTCGTCGGCCCATTTTCCCGATATGACGAACCTCTCGGCACACACGCCGATGTTCCAGCAATATCTCCCCATCAAGGCGCAGTACCCCGACACGCTGGTTTTCTACCGCATGGGGGACTTTTACGAGCTGTTCTTTGGCGATGCCGAAAAAGTTACGCGCCTGCTCGACATCACGCTGACCTCGCGCGGCCAGACCGCAGGTCAGCCGATTCCCATGGCGGGCGTGCCGTTTCATGCGCTGGAAAACTATCTGGGCCGCCTCATCAAAATGGGCGAATCGGCGGCGATTTGCGAGCAGGTCGGCGAAATTGGCCTGGGCAAAGGTCCGGTGGAGCGCAAGGTAGTGCGCGTAGTCACGCCCGGCACGCTGACGGACAGCGAGCTGCTTTCCGACAAAAGCGAAGCCATGCTGGTCGCCGTGCACACCGCAGGCCGTCAGCGCTGCGGCCTGGCCTGGATGGCCGTGACACAGGGCCGCATCCACATGGCCGAATGTTCGGCCGATGAGCTGGGCGCATGGCTGTCTCGCATCAGCCCCAGTGAAGTCATTTACAGCGCCGGTGTGACTGAGCGCTTTGAGCAAAACCTGCTGGCCATCAAGCACAGCAGCGCCATTGCCTGCCCGCTATCGCCCCGCCCCGACTGGCAATTTGACTCCGGCCTGGGCGAGCGCAAGCTGCTGGAGCTGTTGGGTGCCGCCAGCCTCAAAGCCTGGGAGGCCGAAGACATGCCACTGGCCCATGCGGCCAGCGCTGCCCTGCTCTCGTATGCCGAGCACACGCAGGGTCGTAACCTCACCCATATCCACGCCATTCAGGTTCAGCGCGACGATGAGCTGATCGCCCTGCCGCTGGCCACGCGCCGCAATCTGGAGCTGATCAAGACGCTGCGTGGCGAGGACTCGCCCACGGTGTTTTCGCTGCTCGACACCTGCATGACCGGCATGGGCAGCCGCTTGCTCAAAACCTGGCTGCTGGAGCCAGAGCGCAACCGCAAGAGCGCCATGCAGCGCCTTGAAGCCATTGGTGTGTTGCGCGGCACGGGCGCAGGCATGACACCCTGGCAAGCCCTGCACGCCGAGCTGAAAGGTGTGAGCGATGTGGAGCGTATTACCGCCCGCATTGCCTTGCGCCAGGTACGCCCGCGCGAGCTGGTAGGCCTGTCCAAAACGCTACAAAAATCGCAGCTGCTTGCGCAATCAGGAAAAGCGCCATCGGCCTATTTGACTCAGATTTTCACCGATCTGATTCCGCCCCAGGGCTGCGCCGAGCTACTGGCAAGCGCCATCATGGAAGAGCCCGCTGCACTG
The DNA here is from genome assembly GCF_002754475.1 of Comamonas sp. 26. NCBI lineage: Bacteria > Pseudomonadati > Pseudomonadota > Betaproteobacteria > Burkholderiales > Comamonadaceae > Comamonas > Comamonas sp. 26. The sequence continues at coordinate 994,612 of NZ_PEFL01000001.1, read as the reverse complement.
GTGCGCGATGGCGGCGTGATTGCCGCCGGTTTTGATGCCGAGCTCGATGAGCTGCGCGCCATTCAGAACAACTGCGACGAGTTTCTGCTGGAGCTGGAGTCCAAGGAAAAGCTGCTGACCGGCATTCCCAACCTGCGCGTGCAGTTCAACAAGGTGCACGGCTTCTACATCGAGATTACCAACAGCTACAAAGATGCGGTGCCCGAGCGCTACCGCCGTCGCCAGACGCTGAAAAATGCCGAACGCTACATCACGCCAGAGCTAAAGGCCTTTGAGGACAAAGCACTGTCCGCACAAGAGCGTGCATTGCAGCGCGAGAAATTCCTGTTCGAGCAGGTGCTCGATCAGCTTCAGCCCCATGTGCCACAACTTACCCGTGTGGCGCAGGCCATCGCCGCGCTGGATGTGCTGTGCACGCTGGCCGAGCGCTCGCTGACGCTGAACTGGGCCGAGCCGCAATTCGTCAGCCAGCCCTGCATAGAGATCGAAGCCGGTCGCCACCCCGTGGTGGAAGCGCGCATGGCCGAGACATCGAGCGGCAGCTTCATCGCGAACCACACGCGCATGAACCTCAACACGCGCATGCAGATCATTACCGGCCCGAATATGGGTGGTAAATCGACCTATATGCGCCAGGTGGCCCTGATCACGCTGCTGGCCAGCATGGGCAGCTATGTACCCGCTGCCAGCTGCCGCCTTGGCCCCATTGATGCCATCCACACCCGCATCGGCGCGGCCGATGATCTGGCCAATGCCCAGTCCACCTTCATGATGGAGATGACCGAGGCCGCGCAGATTCTGCATTCGGCCACACCGCATTCACTGGTGCTGATGGATGAAATCGGCCGTGGCACCAGCACCTTTGACGGTCTGGCGCTTGCCAGCGGTATTGCCACGCAGCTGCATGACAAAACCAAGGCCTTCACGCTGTTTGCGACCCACTACTTTGAGCTGACCGAGCTGCCCGCCAAGGCCAAAGCCGCCGTCAACGTGCATGTGGGTGCAGCTGAATCAGGCAGCGATATCGTGTTTCTGCACGAGATTCAGGCCGGCCCCGCCAGCCGCAGCTACGGTATTCAGGTCGCCAAACTGGCGGGCATGCCCGCAGGCGTGCTCAACCACGCCCGCCATGCGCTGGAGGCTCTGGAGTCGCAGGCCGGTGAAAACGACATGCAGGTCAACCTGTTTGATGCGCCCGAGCTGGTAGACGATATTTCCGCCCCCAGCCGATTGCAGCAAGCGCTTGCTGCTATCAATCCTGATGTATTGAGCCCCCGCGAAGCGCTGGAAGCGCTGTACCAGCTCAAAAACATCAGCGTGGCATAAGCGAAACGGCCTGGAGGATTCAACTCCGCCAGGCCGTGCAATCGGGCAGCCGTTAATGCTTTGCCGACTCGCCCAGCTTGAAGGCCGAAACTTCGCCCAGCAGGCGGACCGCCTGCTCGCGCAAGCTGGCAGCCGCTGCTGCCGATTCTTCGACCAATGCCGAGTTCTGCTGCGTAGCACCATCCAGCGCCGCCAATGACTCATTGATCTCGGTAATACCGCGCCCCTGGGCTTACGAGGTCTGGCTGATCTCACCAATGATGTGAGTGACCTGGGTCACCGACTGCAGCAGCTCGCGCATGGTCACACCCGCGCTTTGCACCAGCTGCGAGCCTTGATCGGCTTGCTCGACCGATGCCGTAATCAGCTGGCGCACTTCCTTGGCTGCCTCGGCCGAGCGCTGGGCCAGGCTACGCACCTCCGCCGCCACTACGGCAAAGCCGCGCCCCTGCTCACCAGCGCGCGCGGCTTCCACGGCTGCATTCAAGGCCAGGATATTGATCTGAAATGCAATGCCGTCAATCACCGAGCACCTGCGCTTCAGGCAGCTCTGCCAACACATACAAGTCCAGCTCGGGCACATAAGACGAAGCAACGATGTGCGGTCCCTCTGCCGTGTCATACACAGAGTGCACGAACGGCTTCTTGTCCAGCAAGGCAGAGCTAAGAGATGCGGAAAATCCGGGTAAATCCTTGAGCCAGTGGGCACCATCAGCCAGAGCCGAGTCCCGGTGCATCAGAATGCTGCCGTTGCCGCGCACCAGAAACACGCTGCCGGACTCTCCCACCTTGTATGAGCGCACGGTCTGAGCCAGCGGATCCACGGACAGGCCCAAACCAGCAATGCCCTGGCGCTTGTCACCCGCATCGAAGCGGATGTTGATAAACATCATGTATTGGCTGGAGATGGCGTCTTTATCGATGGCCAGCATCTGGCTAGTACCCTTCTCCAGAAAATCATAGAACCATTGCTCACCCTGCCCCTTGGACGAGAGCATGCGTCCAAGCCCTTCGTTCGTCAGATATTTCTGCGTGCTGCCCGACACCCAGAGCACGGTCTCGGCACCCGCTTGCTTCTTGACGGAGCTGGCGTACTTCACCCAGGCGGCACCCCTCTCGGCAGGCTGATTGCAGCCTCCCAGTCCAGCAAAAAGCTGTTGCTGGCCGTGGTTTTGGCAATGGCCAGGGGCGTAGCGATCTGGCGCAATATGTCGTTGCGGATTTCACCCACCACGGCCGGCAACTCCAGAGTCACCACCCGTTCACGCAGGTTGGCACCCGTCAGAAAGAAACCCAGAGCCGTGGCGATCGCGACAAAGAGCAGCAGGCAGGCCAGCATGCCGGACATCAGCTTGTAGCGAATGGAAAGGTTGCGTAATACGCTCAGCAAAATCGTCAAAATGAAAGTAAATGTAATTAAAAGGCGCGGAATTCTCTCATGTTCAACAGCAGTGCGACCTCATCCCGGACGGGCAACAGTTTTGCCCTCGTTAGCACTTGCTATGTGGCAGCAATGCCCGGGCGCGCTGCAACTGTGACGACTCTCTTTTAAAATCCCGCAGTGGTTTTCATACGGCTGGCGCTGGCTCGGCCTTGCGCTGACGAGCCCCAGGCGAGCGCCTCACCACTACACTTCAAATCTTTACCGTACCGCTTTCTGTCATGACCTATTGCGTCGCCCTCAAACTCAATGCAGGCCTCGTCTTTCTGTCCGACTCCCGCACCAATGCAGGGCTCGACCAGATCAGCACTTTCCGCAAGGTCATGCTTTATGAGCAGCCGGGCGAACGCTTTATGGTGCTGCAGTCTGCAGGCAATCTGTCCATCACCCAGTCGGTGCGCGAGCTGCTGGAAAGCTTTCAGCTGCACGACACGACCACGGACGAGATGCTCACCATCTGGAATGTACGCAGCATGTTCGACGCTGCCCGCGTACTGGGCGCAGCCGTGCGCCATGTGTATGAACGCGAAGCCGCCGCCCTGCAGCGCGCAGGGGTGGACTTCAATGTGTCCATGATTTTTGGCGGCCAGATTCAGGGTGAGCAGATGCGCCTGTTTCAGGTCTATTCGGCCGGTAACTTCATCGAAGCCACGGGTGAGACGCCTTACTTCCAGATCGGCGAATCCAAATACGGCAAGCCCGTGCTGGACCGTGTCATCACCTCAGAGACCCCGCTGGATGAAGCCGCCAAATGCGCCCTGGTGTCCATGGACAGCACGCTCAAGTCCAACCTCTCGGTGGGCCTTCCGCTGGACTTGATCGTCTACGAAAACAACCGTTTTGCCACCGACCGCATTGTCTGCCTGGACGCCGACAACCCCTATCTGCGCATGCTGCACGACAGCTGGGGCGAGCGTCTGCGCAATGTGTTCGACAGCATTGACGACCCGGCCTGGGATGGCGGCCAGACGGACTCCCCCATCCGCATTCACAGTCCGCGTGCGCATCCGCTGGTAAAGGTGGGAACACCCACTGCCATGAAGTCCGTACTGGGCAATGGTGCAGGCAGTATCCCGCCCGCAGCACTGCGCCAGCCGCCTGTTCCCGCGCAGGCAGGCCTCAGCACCGCCACCGAATACCAGCGCATGCAGACCAGCGAGGAGCAGGCCAGGCTGCAGCGGCAAGCATCGCTCTCTAACCGATAAGATGAACGCACCTAAGGGTGCGTTTTTTCATGACAGGCGCACCCGCCGCCCGATTCATTATTCTGTGCCCCACAGCTCTCACACCATGGTTCCTGCCAGAGATTTGAATACCCTGCCCGTGGTGTTCGCGCACGCCAACAGCTTTCCTCTCGGTACCTACCGCCTGCTATTTTCTCTGCTGCGCCAGCGCGGCATTGACGCCAGTGGCGTGCAGCGCTTTGGCCATGACCCGGCACGCCCGGTCACCAATCACTGGCCGCATCTGGTGGATGAGTTGATCGAATTTGTCGAGCAAAAAGTGCAGCAGCATGGCCAGCCCATCTATCTGGTGGGCCACTCGCTGGGCGGCATTCTGAGCTTTCAGGCGGCCACCAAACGACCCGATCTGGCGCGCGGCGTACTGCTGATTGACTCGCCCCTGCTTGGCGGCTGGAAGGCCAATGCTGTCGGCATTGCCAAGCAGACGCAGATTGTGGCCTCGGTCTCGCCGGGAAAAATCAGCCAGCGCAGGCGCAACACCTGGGCCAGCAATGCCGAGGCGCTGGAGTACTTTCGCAGCAAAAAAGCCTTTGCTCAGTGGCACCCACAGGTGCTGCAAGACTATGTGGAGCATGGCCTGCAGGACGACGATCAGGGCAAGCGTAGCCTGCTGTTCACCCGCGAGGTGGAAACCGCCATCTACAACACCCTGCCCAGCAATCTCAACCACCAGCTCAGGCGCAACCCGCTGCGCTGCCCCGTGTCCTTTATCGGCGGGCGTTCATCGGTAGAAATGCGCCAGGTCGGCATGGAGATGACGCAGCGCATGACACGCGGACGCATCATGATGCTGGACGGCGGTCACCTCTTCCCCATGGAGCGCCCACAGGCCACAGCCGCGGCCATCGAGGCTTCGCTGCTCAATATGGAGCAAAGCATTCTGCAAAAAGCGGGCTCAGATGCTCATAAATAGATAGCTGGTAGCGCCTTTTAATTATTGGATTCATTCATAAAACATGCTGATATCCAATGAATAAAGGCGCTAGCGGCTATGAAAAAAGCCACTTGCAATCACGCAAGTGGCTTTTTTATGTGCTCTAGCAAGCTAGCTTAGAGGCGCTAACACCACCCAGCAAATCACAGATTTGCGGTTGAGACAAGGCATGAAGCCGCAGGCAGTACAAACGTACGACAAGGCGAAATAACGACGTATCAAGGGTGGTGTTAACGACTCTTAGTGGTGCCAGTTCACCACACCGGTATAGGCCGTCACCAGCACAATGATGCCAAAGACGATGCGGTACCAGGCAAACGGCACAAAGCTGTTGGTGGAGATGAAACGCAGCAGCCAGCGCACGCACAGCCAGGCGCTGATGAAGGAGAAGACCAGACCCACGGCGAACAGCGGCACATCGTCCATGCTTAGCAATGCGCGGTCCTTGTAGAGGCTGTAGACGCCTGCGCCAATCAGCGTGGGCATGGCCAGAAAGAAGGAGAAGTCCGTCGCCGCTTTGCGCGATAGGCCCATGACCATGCCGCCAATAATGGTGGAGCCGCTGCGACTCATGCCGGGGATCAGCGCCAGACATTGCACCAGGCCGACCTTGAGCGCATCGACGGGCGTCATATCGTCCACCGACAGCACGCGGGTGGCGGCAGCGGGGCGGTTTTCAGCCCACAAGATGATGAAGCCGCCGACGATGAAGGTGGTTGCCACAATCACGGGCGTGAACAGGTGCTCTTGCACATACTTGCCAAACAGAAGCGCCAGGACCACGGCCGGCAGAAAGCCAATAAAGACATTGAGCGCAAACTTCTGCGCCTCACGGCTGGTGGGCAGCTCGACCAGCGTGCTGCGAATCTTTTGCCAGTACACCAGCATCACCGCAAAGATGGCACCGGTCTGAATGGCGATCTCAAACACCTTGGCCTTGCCACCGACAAAGCCCATCAGCGAGCCCGCCAGAATCAGGTGACCGGTTGAGGAAATCGGCAAGAACTCGGTCAGCCCTTCCACAACGCCCATGATGGCGGCCTTGAGCAGCAATAAAGTATCCACGCGAATCGTCCTTTGGGTGCAGGGTTGAGAGCAAAGCTGCTCATTATCCACTTGTCGTTTTCGCTATTTTGGGCCGCAGCTCTCTTACGACCCCTTAATCGCGCTGCAATCGCAAACTTTTACAAGCCATGGTTTGCGGCCATGGGCAAATTACCCAAGCTGTGCTGCAATAACTGCGCGTCCGTTGTCGGCGTTTTCACAAACATCACACCATCATGAAAAAACTCGTTGTCCTGGCTTTCGTGTCCATGGCTTGCAGCATGAGCATGGCTGCTGACGAAAAACCCAAAACCGCCCAGCAGCAACTCATGGGCACCTGCAACACCGAAGCCACCGGCAAAAAAGGCGACGAACGCAAGGAGTTCATGAGGTCCTGCCTGTCTGACGGCAAGAAGCGCCAGCAAGAACGCATGAAGAGCTGCAATGTCGACGCCACCGGCAAAAAGGGTGACGAGCGCAAGGCGTTTATGAGCGAGTGCCTGAAAAAGAACTGAGAGCCGCTCTTCTCAAAACAAAAAAACGCCATGGGTCAGACCATGGCGTTTTGTATTCTGCGAGTGCGGCCTTAGCGCGCTGCCAGTTGTGCCCGTCTGCCGCGCCGTTTGCGCCACCAGATGACGACTCCGGTGATGGACAACATGGCCACCATCACGCCCACAAAGGACATGAGAACGCGCCCGAAAGTGCCCAGAATGCGTCCGCTGTGCAGCGGCAGTTGCAGCTGCACGAACACATCGGCACCCGTGCCATGCCAGGGCCGATAGCTGCCCAGCAACTCGCCGGTCTCAGAACTCACATAGACGTTGGACAGGCCCATGCCCATGGCTCCGGTCTCGTCATCAGGATCGAAAAAGGACACGTTGTAGAACGGAAAATCTCCGCCATACCAAATGCCACCGGCTTCGGTCTTGATACCCAGCTGCACGGCCTCCTTCTTGGCAATGTCTATCGCCGAGGCGAAGCTGATCTTAGGCTCGATATAGCTGCCAAAGGGAGCTGGCTTGAGCGTTTCGTAAGGGCCCGGCGTGGTGGTCGAGACCTTGCTCATCACGGGATAGAACACCTCGCGGTAGAGATTAATCGAGAACGAGGTGAAGGCCACCACAACGATCACGCCCCAGATCCAGAGCCCGCCCGCACGGTGCAGGTCGAAGTTGAGCTTGTAGGCACCAGCGCCCCAGCGCAGACGCCAGGCCGGCATCCAGCGTGACCACCAGGACTTCCCGGAATCACCCTGTGCTTTGGCCGAAACAGGCTTGCGCTTCGCAGGCAGGGTCAACACCAGCGCCCAGAAGCTGTCGGCCAGCCACAGCAAAGCCAGGCCGCCCATGAACCAGTAGCCCCAGCGATCGCTGCCCGCAAAAGTGGGGCTGAGCAGGCTTTCATGCAGATGGCGCAGCCAGGGCATGAGGTTGCGCCAGCTCAGGGCCAGACTCTTGGAGTCCCGGTGACCGGTGATGGCACCCGTCACCGGGTCCACGAACACCGTGTTGTAGCTCAGCACATGCGGCTTGCCAGTGCCCTGGTCCAGCAGCGGGCGCACCAGAAAGGAAGCCACCTCCCCCTCGCGCAGACCCAGACTCATATAGGAGATTTCGACGCGTGGATCAGCCGCCTGCACGGTTTGCGCCAATTGCAGCGGCGTCTGCAGCTGGCCGCGCCCCGGCGTATGCAGCATGCCGGCGTTCAGCCAGTCGTCGATTTCATGATCCCACGAGAGCACCGCTCCCGTGAGGCCGGCCATGATCAGGAAAGCCGCGAGAAACAGGCCCACCCAGCGGTGAACCACGGTCCAGAGAGCGCGCATATATCCGTTCAACCTCAGAAGTTGACCGTAGCGCTCACCGACAGAGTGCGCGGAGCCGATTGCACCAGATAGTTAGCCCCCGGATAGCCGCCCACCGACGCCCAGTAGTTCTTGTCGAACACATTGTCCAGACGGGCACGCAGCGTCAGCATGCGGTCATTGCCCAGATCAACCAGATAGCGGGCACCGATGTCGGTGCGCGTCCAGCCGGCCACTTTCATGGTGTTGGCGGCATTGGCGTACTGACTGGAGGTGTGCGTCACACGCGCATTGAGCGCCAGACCGGACACACCGGGCACATCCCAATCCACGCCCAGCGTGGCCTGAGTCTTGGGTACGCCGATGGCATAGCGATCGACCTGAGAGGCATCGGCTGCCTGTTTGATCTTGGCCTGGGTCAGCGTCAGACCGCCCAGCACGCGCAGTCCCTTGGCGGCTTCACCAAAGACGGTGAATTCCATGCCCTGGTTGCGCTGCTTGCCGTACTGACCGTACATCTGATTGACGACATAGCTGCTGGGCACATCGGTGGTGTACAGGGCCGCCGTCGCACCCATGGTGCCGCGCTGCCATTTCACGCCCAGCTCTTTCTGCTTGGACTTGTAGGGCGAGAACACCTGACCGGCGTTGAGCACGGGCAGGCTATTGGCCGTGGAAGGCGCTACGGCACCCTTGGTCAGCGCCTCGATGTAGTTGGCGTAGACAGAGACATCATCGGTGACCTTGAACACCGCACCCAGTGCTGGCGTGGTGGCGGACTTCTTGTAACTGTCGGTCTGCAGGCCGCTGTTGTAGTCATAGCTGGTCTGGTCTATGCGCTGACGGCGCAGCCCAAGCGTCACTTGCAGGCGGTCGTCGTACATCGACAGCGTGTCGCTCAAAGCCAGGCTGTCGAAGCGGGTCTCACCCACCTTGTAGGGGTTGGCCAAGGAGCCACCGAAAGAGGTGTTCTGCGGCATGAGGCTGGCATAGGGGTTGTAGAGGTTGTTGCGCACCCCAGAAGCCATGGCCCAGGCACCGCTTTCCGTCGCTGAATAGGTGCTTGCCGAAGCCACCAGCTCATGACCGACGCTGCCCGTCTGCAGTCGGGTGCGAATGCCAGCCTCGGCCGTGCCGACGCGGTCCTTGCGCACGTTATCGAAGCGCGTTCCCGTGGTATCGCCGTTCGCGCTGAGCAGCGTCACGCCGCTGTTGATATTGTCTTCCTTGCTGCGGCGCAGGCCGCCCGCAGCCCAGGCGGTGGTTGTGGCATTGAGATCCCACTCGCCGCGCATGGTGGCAAACAGATCACGCTCGGTGGAGCGCGTCCAGCTTTGAGCGTAGTTGGTCTTGTTGTCCGGAACCGCAGGAATGAAATCCGAAGGCGTCACGCTGGGACGGCCACCACGATAGCTGTTGCGCTGATAACCCACATCGGCCGACAGGCGCACATCACGGCTGCGCCAGTCAAGGCCCACACCCAGTGCCGTCAAGCTGCGGTCCTCGCCCTTGATGCCCGTGCCGCCATCGCGACGCACAGCATTCAGGCGTACGCCTGTGCTCTGGTCCGGGCCGAAGCGACGCGACACATCGGCCGAAGCATAGGCCTGACCACCGGTTTGTATGCCGGTGCTGACTTGGGTAAGTGGCTCGTTGCCAGCGCGCTTGGGCAGCAGACTGATCACGCCCCCCACGCCGCTGCCGCCGGGAGCGGCACCGTTAAGAAACGCATTTGCACCGCGCAGCACTTCTACCCGCTCGAAAAATTCAGAGGCAACATACTGGCGCGGCAGCAGCCCGTACAGGCCGTTATAGGCAATATCGTCGGAGTACACGGGCATGCCGCGCAGCATGTACAGCTCCTGGAAGTTGCCAAAACCACGCGCCTGGCGCACCGACGGATCGCTCAAGAGCACATCGCCAACGCTTTTGGACTGCGTGTCCTCGATCAGCTGACTAGTATAGGCCGTGGACGAAAACGAGGAATCCTTCCAGTCCCGGGTTCCCAAAATGCCGTTGCGCGCTCCGGTGGCTACCTGCCCGCCCGCAAAAGGCTTGGCCAGGCCCTGCGCCGATGCGTCGGCGCTGGCTTCCACGGTCACGGTCTGCAAGGAGGTTTCTTGTTCTGGCGCCTGAGCAGAGCTGGCGGTCTGGGCCCAAAGAAGCTGAGGGCTGCACAGAACAATGGCAGCCAGTGAAATTCGACGAACAGGGAACATTTTTAGATGCTATTGAGAATGATTTTCAGAATCATTAGATTCTAAAGTTCAATCATTTATGCAGCAGCAAACACCCTGATTTTTCAACGGAATCCAAACCAGATCGAAAAGCATGCAGGCGCTACGTGCTATGTGTGTGCGCACAAACAAGCGCTACACCCGGCTCTTGCACTATGCAACTGGCTCCCGGATTTGGCCGCTTCGTCGCAAAGCGCTGGCCGAGCCAATCTCCGACGCGCACAGTCCTGCTCATCGCAGGAGAAAACCATGCAACTGACGCCTTTGATCGCTTTTCATATGAGTTCAGCCATCGCTGCCACTGTCGTCGGAGCCCTCACCTTCTGGGCACGCCGCAGCGGCAGACCGCGCCCTATGCTGCATCGCATTGCCGGCTACGCCTTTGTTCTGCTGATGCTAGGCGCAGCGATCTCGGCCTTGTTCATACGCGACTTCAGCTTGCCCAACTGGTCGGGCTTCACGCCCATTCATCTGCTGGTGCCCGTCACGCTGGGCGGGCTGGGGCTCTCTTTCTGGCATCTGGCGCACCGACGCATAGACAAGCACCGCAGCATCATGCGCAAGCTCTACATCGGAAGCTGTGTCGTCGCAGGACTTTTCACCCTGGTGCCAGGACGCCTGCTGGGCGACCTTCTCTGGCAAAAACTGGCATGACCCGAACCGTTCAAGGAGCGCTACATGAACCCCATTTCACATGACACCCTGCAGCAGCAGGCCCGCCGCCGCGCAGGCATGAAGCTGGGCTGGTACATCCACGCCTCGGTCTATGTACTGGTCAATCTGGGACTGATGAGTCTGGCCCTGAGCCAAGGCCGCCACTGGGCTATCTACCCGGCCCTGGGCTGGGGTCTAGGACTGCTGATACATGGCTGTGTGGTCTGGCTGACAGCACCGGCAAGCCCTCTCTTTGGCCGCCTGGTGGAGCGCGAACTGCGATCCCTGCAGCAGCGCGAGAAAAACTAGGCGCGGAACCTGCTCTCACCTACGATGGCTTCCATGCAACCCGCTTTATTCCCCGCCTTGCTACGCCATGGTGCCATCACCGTGACCGCCTGTCTGCTGATTACCGCCGCCCTGACCGCACTGGGCCAAGGCCTGTGGGATGTCAACCTGGCCTACTCTCTGGCAATTGGTCTGATCAGCTGGCTGACGATTGACCTGGCCAGACTGCGCTGGCGCGAGTCCGACGCAATTGCCTGGCCGCGCGGAGCCAAAGGGCTGGCCCTTGTGCCGCTGGGCATTGCGCTGGGCCTGGTTCTGGGCAGTTCGCTGGGCAAGCTCTATGTACAGCAGCGGCACCCGGAGCTGCAGGCTGCAGCCCAGCCGTCGCTATGGCTTCCTGTGCTCATCACCATCGGCACCAGCATTGCCATGTCCTGGGGCTTCTATGTGGTCGGCAAGGCGCGCCATCTTCAGGTTCAGGCCGAACAGGCCCAGCGTCAGGCGGCAGAGGCCAGACTGAGCCAGCTGCAGGCGCAGCTTGAGCCCCATATGCTGTTCAATACCTTGGCCAATCTGCGCGTGCTGATCGCCAGCGATGCGCCGCGCGCCGAGCAGATGCTGGACCATCTGATTGCCTATCTGCGTGCCACGCTGGCGGGCTCACGCAGCGGCACGCACAGCTTGCAGGCCGAGTTTGCGCTGCTCGGCGACTATCTGGCGCTGATGCAAGTGCGCATGGGCGCACGCCTGAGCTATAGGCTGGATTTGCCGGCCGAGCTGCGCGATGCGCACGTGCCCACCTTGCTGCTGCAGCCGCTGGTAGAAAACAGCATTCGCCACGGACTGGAGCCACAACTGGCAGGCGGCCACATCCATGTGACGGCAGCGCTGCTGAAGGGCGGGCGGCTGGAGCTGACGGTTGTTGACAACGGCTGCGGCCTGTCTGCATCCCCGCACCCTACCAGCAAGAGCACCGGCAACCCCCGCAGCGGCTTTGGCCTGCAGCAAATCCGCGAGCGGCTGGCCACACGCTATGGCGATCAAGCCACTTTTGAATTAATAGCTGCCAGCGCAGGCGGGACAAGCGCCAGCCTGATATTTCCTTTAAAAATCGAGCCATGAGCCACACCCACCCACGCGGCCTGATTGCCGAAGACGAGCCCCTGCTGGCACAGGCGCTTGTACATATGCTGAGCACGCAATGGCCTGAGCTGCAGATTCAGGCCGTCGCTGGCGACGGTATCAGCGCAGCGGCGCAGGCACTGCAGTTATTGCCCGATGTGCTGTTTCTCGATATCCGCATGCCGGGCCAGAGCGGACTGGAGGCTGCCGCAGAGATTGCCGATGCATGGCCGGAGGACAGACCGCTGCCCGCCATCGTCTTTGTCACCGCCTACGACCAGTACGCGCTGGCCGCGTTTGAGGCCTGTGCTATGGACTATGTGCTCAAGCCCGTGCAGCCCCTGCGACTGGCACAGAGCGTGCAGCGCTTGCAGCACTGGTGGCAGCAGCGCCAGTCGGCGCAGGAAGCACCGCAGCCCCAGACGCTGGAGCAAACACTGAAACAGTTGCTGGCCTTGCAGCAGCGCATGCAGACCAGTGCAGCCACGCCGCTGCAAATCATTCAGGCCAGCGTGGGCGCGCAGATTCATATGGTGCGGGTGCAGGACATCGTGTATCTGGAGGCTGCCGACAAATATCTGCGCGTGCTGACGCCTCAGCAGGAATATCTGCTGCGCACCCCGCTCAAGGATCTGCAGCCCCAGCTCGATGCCCAGCAGTTCTGGCAAGTTCACCGCGGCACCGTGGTGCGCGCCGACGCCATTTCCAGTGCCCAGCGCGATGAGGCAGGGCGCCTGTGGCTGCAACTGCGGGGGCGCGGCGAAAAGCTGCTTGTCAGCCGCCTCTACGCCACGCGCTTCAAGGCGATGTAGCGCCTAATTACGCAACTCCATCACATCATCCCAGTCCACGTCCTGCATGGCATCCCAGTGCGCCACGATGACGCTACGCGGGCGCTTCGGGTCTTTGAGTGCGCGCGCCATTGCAGCCAAGGCCTGTTGTACATAGCGCTCTGAAGGCTTGTCCAGCGCGGCCAGTGGTTCATCAATCAGCACCAGCTCTGCACCGCTGGCCCAGCCCGCCGCCATCCATAGCTTGCGCTGCGTGCCTGATGACAGCGCCAGCAACAGCTTTTTCAAATGCGGCTCCAGCCCGAAACCCTGCACATGCTGCTCAAACTGCGCAGCGGACCAGTGCGGGTAAATGCTGCGCTGCAAAGCCACCCAACTACTGGCCGTCATGTGGCTGTGCACATCATTAAGGGACTCGCGCGGGTCCTGCCAGAAGCAGGATGCAGCGGGCAAGCTTGCATCTTCTGAAAACGCGTAGTGCAGCACACCGCGGCCCAGAGGCAGTTGCCCGGCCAGCGCTTTGAGCCAGCTGGTCTTGCCTGCGCCCTCATCGCCTTGCACCAGGCACAGTCCTGCGGGCCAGCAATGCGATGCCAGATTCGCCACCGCGCGGCCCGGATAGCCGAAACTGACTTGCAGGGCCTGCACCATGCAACGCATCTCGCGGCAGTCATCCGTCTCAGAATTCATAGCTAGAAACGCCTTATAAGTATGGATTTACGGCTGATTTCATCCAAAGCACCTACGCACTTGCTGCAGACAAGGCGCAGGCACAATGGCGTCCCCTCAACAGCGCGCAATATGCCATGGCTCTGGACTATTTGGAATTCGACTACAGCGAAGATGAAGAAGGCACCGGCACATGGGATGCCATGGCCTGCGTCAAAGCCGAGCGTGTGCCTGCGCTGGCCGCCGAAATCGAAGCCGTGCTGCGCTGGGCCAGCCAGAAGTTTTCAGGCCGCCAGGGCGCTGTGGAAGACGGTTTTGACTGGGACTACGACCTGCAGGCCCAGGACGATGATGGCGAACCTTTGGCTGCCCGCTTTGACAAGGCCGAAGGCAAGCTGACGCTACAGGCCTCGGCAACCGGCCGCACCTCAGTCAATCTCTCGCTATCCGGTTCTGCTCATTTTGGTGATGCACTGCGTGAGAAATTCGACATTGAAGATTGAGAAACAAGGATTGCTAACGGGGGCTAAACCCCTGGAAAGTCATGACCACCCCATGCAAAATGAGGCCGCCTGAAGTGACTTTTCAAAGGGGTTCCCCATGACTGATCGACTCTCTGCGCCATTTGTCTTCGAGAAATTCGTGAAGGCTCCACGCGAGCTGGTGTACGCGGCCTTTACCGAGGCAGAGCATCTGAGCCACTGGATGCGCCCACCCGGCATGGTGATGACGCAATGCGAGGTCGATGCCCGCGAAGGCGGCAGCTTTCACTATGCCTTGCGCGCCGAGGCCATGCCACTGGCACCTGTCATGTGGGGAAAATGGACATTCAGAGAACTGAAAGCGCCTGAGCGCATCGTCGCCGTCGTGCAGTTCAGCGATGCCGCTGGCGGCGTCACACGTCACCCCATGGTGGCGCAATGGCCGCTGTACACCTTGTCAACCACCACATTGGTTCAAGAGTCTGAAGGCACACGCATTCACCTCGAATGGCAGGCCCTCAATGCTGACGCAATAGAAGAAGCGGTCTTCAACAGCTCGCACGCCGGTATGACAGTGGGCTGGAGCAGCAGCATGCAGCTGCTGGCCAGCTATCTGAGCAAAATTCAGGCCGCTTAATTCAGGCCGTTTGACTTAGAGCCACTAACGCAAGCCTTGATAGGTCTTTGCTTCGCCTTGTCGTACTTTGGTACTGCCTGCGGCTTCGCGTCTCGTCTCAACCGTCAAGCTGCGGTTTACTGGCTTGCGTTAGTCGCTCTTGGTGAGGCAGTGACATTTGGACGGGCCAGAAACCGCCGCACTTCAGTTATCCATGTCCTGCTTGCGCTTGGGCGCGGCAGTAGCGTTCTTGCGGCTGGCACCGGCACGGCCTGCCTTGCTCCACTGATAGTCAAAACCATCGGGCGTCTTGCCGTCTTCCACGGCAGAAACGCCCACCAGGCCGACCATGTCGCGCAGCTCTGACGAGATGACGACATGGGCGTTGCTCTGGTCCTTGCGCAGCAGCTGGCACAGCGCCAGCGCCTCGCCCATCTGCGTATCAGAAAAGGCCTGGCATTGCGACTGCCAGGCAGGCGTCTGGCCCTCGGGCTCGGAATTACGCAGGTAAAAAACAGCAATGCTCATGGCGTGATCTTCACAACAAAACAGTGCTAGTTGTAACCCAGAGCGCAAGCCTGCACAGTGAACTCACTCTTTCTCAGTCTTTACGTGCTGGGACGTTCAGCGGCTCCCAGCGGCCGGCCACATTCTTGAGCAAGGTATTTACTGCCGTCAGCCTGCGGTTTTTGACATTGTTGAGCGTGTTTTGCGCACTCAGCACCGAAGTCTGGGCCGAGAGCACATTCAGATAGGCCACGATGCCGGCCTTGTACTGGTTGTTGGCCACCGTGAGCGACTTCTGCGCCGCCACCAGGGCCTCGGTCTGCACCTGTTCCTCCTGCGCCAGATTGACGGCCGCGACCAGATTGTCTTCCACCTCCTGCAGCGCCGTCAGCACGGTCTGCTTGTAGGTCGCGGCATTCAGGTCCAGCGTGGCACGGGCCGACTCAACAGCCGCCGAGCGCGCACCGCCATCAAAAAGGCTCATGGCCAGCGCAGGGCCCAGCGACCAGAACAGATTGGGCGCATTGAGCAGATCAGACAGGATGGAGTTGCGATAACCACCCGATGCTGACAGGGTAAGTGAGGGGAAGAACGCCGCACGCGCCACGCCCACCTGTGCATTGGCCATGGCCACGCGGCGCTCTGCCGCCGCTATGTCGGGGCGACGCTCCAGCAGGGTGGATGCCAGCATTTCAGGCACCACGGGCGGCGTGGGCAGCACTGCGGTCACCGGCAGGCTGAACTGCGCCGGAGCCTTTCCCAGCAAGGCGGCCAGTGCGTGCTCGTACTGCGCGCGGGTGATCTGTGCATCCAGCAAGCTGGCCTGCGTGCTTTTGTACTGCGACTGGGCCTGCGCCACATCGGCAGAGGACACCACGCCCGACTGGTAACGGTTTTGCGTCAGCTTCAGACTTTGCGCATAGGCGTCCAGACTCTCCTGCAAAAATTGCATCTGCGACTCTGCAGCACGCAGCGAGAAATAGGTCTGCGCCACCGATGCCTGAGCCGACAGGCGGGCCGCCGCCAGATCATCCGCACTGGCCTGGGCCGAGGCACGGCTGGCATCGACTGCGCCCGACAGCTTGCCCCACAAGTCCAGCTCCCAGCTGGCGCTCAAGCCCAACGAGAAGTTGTTGTTGATGCTGCCGCTACGGGCCACGTTATCGCCATTGGTGTTGCTGTAGGTGCCGCCCCCCGTCAGCGCACGCGTGCCGCTGCCCGTGGTGCTGAGCGTGGGCAACTGCGCAGCCCGGCTGCTGGCGATTGCGGCTTGCGCCGAGCGCAGGCGGGCCACGGCCTGCTCCACGCTGGGGTTGCCTGCGGCAGCGGCATCTTGCAACTGGTTGAGCACGGCGTCGCCATACACCGTCCACCACTGATCAGGCACGGTGACTGCAGGGCTGCCTGCCACGGTCTGCGCGGGTTGCCACACGCCAAACTGTGCCGCCTGAGGCGTGGCTTCCTTGAACTGAGCGGGCACATCCAGCTTGGGGACTTCATAGGCAGGCTGGGTGGAGCATGCCGCCAGCAAAACAGCTGCAACAATCGGCAATAGCCGGGGAAGCGAGCGAGGCAGCGCCATGGCGGATTTCTTCATAAAAGTGAGCTGCTTGCGCTTTACCTGATTGGGCTTGAGGCCGATTTGATTCAAAAACTGTGTGGACATATTCATCTCACTTCACCTCGGCCACGGCGGCGACAACTGCTTTTTGCTGTGCCTTGGGAGCACGTGAGCAAAGGCGCATGACACGATTGCGTGCACGGTCCAGCAATACATAGACCACGGGCGTGGTGTAGAGCGTGAGCAACTGGCTAAGCAGCAGACCACCCACAATCGCAATGCCCAGCGGCTGGCGCAGCTCCGCACCATCACCACGACCCAACGCCAGGGGCAGCGCGCCAAACAAGGCAGCCATGGTTGTCATCAGAATCGGGCGCAGCCGCAGATTGCAGGCGCGGTAAATGGCCTGCGCAGCTGTGGCGTGGCCGCCCTTTTCTCGCTCCAGCGCGAAGTCGATCATCATGATGGCGTTTTTCTTGACAAGCCCGATGAGCAAGATGACACCGATAAAGGCGATCAGCGAAAACTCGGTCTTGAACAGCATCAGCGCCAGAAGAGCGCCCACACCTGCGGATGGCAGCGTGGACAGAATCGTCAGCGGGTGCACCAGGTTTTCATAGAGGATGCCCAGCACCAGATAGATGGTGATGATGGCGGCCAGAATGAGCAGCGGCTGCCCGGCCAGCATCTGCTGGAAGGCCCCGGCCGAACCACTGAAGCTGCCGCGAATCGACACGGGCACACCCAGCTCCACCATGGCATTGCGAATTGCATCGTTCGCCTGCGACAGGGAGATATTCGGTGCGAGGTTGTAGCTCACCGTGCTGGCTGGCGTGCCGCTCTGGTGCTGCACAGACAGTGGCGTGGTCGATGTGGTGATCTTGGCAAACGCCGTCAGCGGAATCTGCTGGCCCGCGCTGTTGACAAAGAAGAAGCCGCGCAGTGCTTCCGGGCTCTGCAGATACTGGGTTGATGCCGTCATCACCACCCGGTACTGGTTCAGCGGGTTGTAGATCACGCCCACCTGACGCTGACCAAAGGCATCATTCAGCGTGTTGTCGATCTGCGAAACCGTCAGCCCCAGGCGCGTGGCCTGATCGCGGTCGATCACCAGCATGGTCTGCACGCCGTTGTCCTGCACATCGCTGTTGACATCGGTCAGCTCGGGCAGGGTGGAGAGCACCTGGCGAATGCGCGGCTCCCACAGGCGCAGCTCGGCCGTGTCGTCGGCCTGCAGCGTGTACTGATAGGCCGACATGCTTTGCCGTCCGCCGATGCGCACATCGCTCTGGGTCACCATGAACAGGCGCGCACCCGGCTCGTTCTTGAGCTTTTCACGCAGGCGGTTGATGACTTCGTCGCTGGAAACCTTGCGCTCGGCCATGGGCTTGAGCGACATGAACATATTGCCCGAGTTGGCCTGACCGCCGCCGGTAAAGCCGGTCACATATTCCACAGCCGGGTCCTGCTGCACGACATCCAGAAAACGCTTGATACGGCGCTCCATGGCCTGAAAGGATGTGGACTGGTCAGCGCGGATAAAGCCCATGACGCGACCCGTATCCTCGCTGGGCATAAAGCCTTTTTCAATGGCCGTGTAGAGATAGACATTGAGGCCAATGACCGCGACCAAGGCCGCCATCACCACGGGCTGGTGGCGCAGACCCCATGCCAGAGACTTGCGGTACAGCGCGGTCAGCCCTTTTTCGAAATGATCCATTGCCTGCGAGACACGCAGCCAGAAGGTATCCCAGCGGCGCGAGAACGGGCTCTTGGCGCGCTCGGCGCGGCGGCGCTCTTCTTCGGCGGGCGTGCGCAGCAGAGCTGCACACATCATGGGGGTGGTGGTCAGCGAGATGATCATGGACACCAGAATGGCTGCCGACATGACCACGGCAAACTCACGAAAGAACCGCCCCACCACGCCCGCCATGAACAAAATGGGCACGAACACGGCGATCAAAGACAGGCTCATGGAGACCACGGTAAAGCCAATCTCGCGGGCACCTTCAATGGCCGCCTGCATGGCGCTCTTGCCGCGCTCCATGTGGCGCATGACGTTTTCAAGCACCACGATGGCGTCGTCAACCACAAAGCCGGCTGCCACCGTCAGCGCCATCAGCGAGAGGTTATCCAGCGTGTAGCCGCACAGATACATGATGCCGAAAGTGCCCAGCAGCGATGCGGGCACGGCCACAGCCGGAATCAGCGTGGCGCGCAGGCGGCGCAAAAAGACGAACACAACCATGATGACCAGCGCCACCGAAATCAGCAGCGAGTTCTGCACCTCTTTGACCGAGGCTCGCAGCGTGGGCGTGCGGTCCGAGATCACCGTCACATCAATGGCTGGATTGATGGAGGCCCTGAGCTGCGGCAGCATGGCGCGCACCTTGTCCACGGACTGCAAAATATTCGCATCCGGCTGCTTGAAGACTTGCAGCAGCACCGCAGGCTTGCCGTTCATCACGCCATAGTTGCGCACATCCTGCACAGAGTCGCTAACGTCTGCCACATCGGACAAACGCACGGCGTTGCCGTTGTTCCAGCGCAGCACCAGCGGGGCATATTCAGCAGCAGTGCGGGCCTGGTCGTTGGTGGCAACCTGCCAGTATTGGTCTTCACGCTCTACCGCGCCCAGCGGGCGGTTGGCGTTGGTGGAAGTGATGGCCGTACGCACGGAATCCAGCGACACGCCTTTGGCAGCCAGCCGCACCGGGTCCAGCTCCACGCGCACGGCGGGCAAGGCGCCGCCGTTGATCGAGGCCTGCCCCACGCCATCCACTTGCGCCAGCTTCTGCGCCAGCACCGTGCTGGCCGCGTCATACATCTGGCCACGGGTCAGCGATTCAGACGTCAACGCCAAAATCATGATGGGCGCATCTGCCGGGTTCACCTTGCGGTAGGTCGGGTTGCTGGGCATGCCGGATGGCAGCAGAGTGCGCGCCGCGTTGATAGCGGCCTGCACATCATGGGCCGCGCTATCGACCGTGCGCGTCAGGTCAAACTGCAGCGTAATGCGCGTGTTGCCCATGCTGGAGCTGGACGTCATCTCGTTGACGCCCGCAATCGCGCCCAGCGCCCGCTCAAGCGGGGTGGCCACGGTGGCTGCCATGGTGTCAGGGGCGGCGCCAGGCAAACTGGCGGTGACAGAGATCGTCGGGTAGTCCACCTGCGGCAGCGGGGCCACGGGCAGCAGAAAGTAGGCCACGCCACCCACCAGCGCCATACCTATGGTCAGCAAGATGGTGGCGATGGGGCGAAAGATGAAAGGCGTGGAAATGCTCATGGCTTTGTTCCACCCTGCTCAGCCATGACTTCCGCTTCGGAATGCGGCAGATGCTTGACGGCAGACAGGCCGCGTTTGGTACGCCAGTTCTCAGCCCAGCTCTCAAAGGTCAGATAGATAACAGGGGTGGTGAACAGTGTCAGCAACTGGCTGACCAGCAGACCGCCCACCAAGGTTACGCCCAGCGGGTGGCGCAGCTCGCTGCCCACCCCAGAACCCAGCATCATGGGCAGCGCACTCAGCAAGGCGGCCAGCGTGGTCATGATGATGGGGCGAAAACGCAGCAGGCAGGCCTGATAGATGGCATCGCGCGCATTCATGCCCTCTTCACGCTGGGCATCCAGCGCGAAGTCAATCATCATGATGGCGTTCTTCTTGACGATACCAATCAGCAAGATGATGCCGATGATGGCAATGATGTCCAGATCCAGCCCCGCAACCAGCAAAGCCAGCAGGGCACCGACGCCAGCCGATGGCAGAGTGGAGAGAATCGTGATCGGGTGAATCGTGCTTTCATAGAGCACACCCAGCACGATATACATGGTGATCACAGCCGCCAGCACCAAGAGCAGCGTGTTGGACAGCGAAGCCTGAAACGCCAGTGCTGCGCCCTGGAACTGCGCATCCACCGACAGCGGAATCTGCCCTTCATCACGCAAGGTCTGAATGACTTGCTTGGATGCATCCACCGCATGGCCCAACGACACGCCTTGTGCGGTGTTAAAGGAGATAGTGGCCGCAGGCAACTGGCCCACGTGGTTGACAGCCAGCGCCATGGGACGCTCACTCACCTTGGCAATCGACGACAACGGCACGGGAGCGCCGGTGGAGGATGCGGCATAAATGGTCTGTAATGCCTCGGGGCCCACCTTGAACTGTGGCGCCACTTCCAGCACCACGCGGTACTGGTTGGACTGGGTGAAGATGGTGGAGATCAGCCGCTGTCCAAACGCGTTGTAAAGAGCTGAATCCACCGATGCCACCGTCACACCCAGACGGCTGGCCTGCGCACGGTCAATCTGCACATAGGCCTGACGGCCCTGGTTCTGCAGATCGCTGCTCACATCCAGCAGCTCGGGCAGTTGCTGCAGTTTTTCAACCAGCGCCTTGGTGCTGGCCATCAGCTGTGTCATGTCGGGCGAAGACAGCAGCAGCTGGTACTGGGTGCGCGCTTGCCGGTCTTCAATCGTCAAATCCTGCACGGGCTGGGCGTAGAGGCGAATGCCTGGTACATGCTGCGCATCTTCGGCCAGACGATTGAGCACTACGGGCAAGGTATCGCGCTTAGCATGGGGCTTGAGGTCGATCTGAATGCGGCCAGTGTTGAGCGTGGTGTTGGTGCCATCCACGCCAATAAAGGACGAGATGGAAGCCACGGCCGGGTCTTTGAGTAACTGATCGGCCAGCGCCTGCTGGCGCTCGGCCATGGCAGCGAACGAGATGGACTGATCGGCCTCGGTGGTCGCGGCAATCGTGCCCGTGTCCTGCTCGGGGAAAAAGCCCTTGGGCACGACGAAATACAGCAGCACCGTCACGGCCAGCGTGGCCAGAAACACCAGCCAGGTCAGCTTGCTGTGGTTCAGCACCCAGGTCAGCATGCGGCCGTATTCAGCAATCACTTTGTCAAAGAAACGTGCAATGGCCGCGCCCATGCCTTTGGATTCTGCAGCCTGCTCGGCCTCAGGCTTGTGGCGCAGCAAGCGCGCGCACAGCATCGGCGTGAGCGTGAGAGAGACCACGGCCGAGATCAGAATCGCCACCGTCATGGTGATGGCGAATTCGTGGAACAGACGCCCCACTACGTCGCCCATGAACAGCAATGGAATCAGCACCGCCACTAAAGAGATGGTCAGCGAGATGATGGTGAAGCCGATCTGCTTGGCCCCCTTGAGCGCGGCCTGCATGGGTGGCTCGCCCTTTTCCACATAGCGGGCGATGTTCTCTATCATCACAATGGCATCGTCCACCACAAAGCCTGTGGAGATGGTCAGCGCCATCAACGTGAGGTTGTTGATGGAGTAGCCGGCCAGATACATGACACCAAAGGTGCCTATCAGCGACAGCGGCACCGCCACGCTAGGGATCAGCGTGGCCGAAGCGCTGCGCAGGAACAGGAAAATCACCATCACCACCAGAGCAATGGCCAGGCCCAGTTCAAACTGCATGTCCTCGACCGAGGCGCGGATGGTCACGGTGCGATCCGTCAGCACCTGCACATCGATGGAGGCTGGCAGCGTTTCCTTGAGCTGAGGCAGCAAAGCCTTGATGGCATCAACCGTGTCGATCACGTTGGCACCGGGCTGACGGCGAATGTTCAAAATCACTGCCGATTTGGAACCCGTGTCTGGCGTGCCCGACCAAGCGGCAAGGCGGGTGTTTTCGGCGTCATCCACGGTCTGCGCCACATCGGACAAGCGCACGGGGTTGCCGTTTTTAAAGGCGATGATGAGATTGCGGTACTCGGCCGCAGACTGCATCTGGTCGTTGGCATCGATGGTGGATGCGCGGTTAGGGCCGTCAAAACTGCCCTTGGCGGTCTTGACGTTGGCCGCTGAGATGGCAGAGCGCACATCATCAAGCGTCATGCCAAAGCTGGCCAGTGCCGCAGGGTTGGCCTGAATGCGCACCGCAGGGCGGCGCGCACCGGCAATGGCAACCAGACCCACGCCCTTGACCTGCGAGAGCTTGGGCGCAAGCCGGTTTTCCACCAGATCATTGATCTTGATAACGGGCTGCGAAGGCGAGCTGATGGCCAGCGTCAACACCGGCGCATCAGCCGGGTTGACCTTGCTGTACAACGGGGGCATGGGCAGGTCGCTGGGCAGCAAATTGCTGCCGGCGTTGATGGCGGCCTGCACCTGCTGCTCGGCCACGTCCATGGACATGGACAGCGAGAAGCGCAGGTTAATGACCGATGCGCCACCAGAGCTGGTGGACGACATCTGGTCCAGCCCCGGCATCTGACCAAACTGCCGCTCAAGCGGCGCTGTGACGTTGGAGGTCATCACATCAGGACTGGCGCCCGGATAAAGCGTGGTGACCTGAATCGTGGGGTAGTCCACCTCGGGCAGAGCTGAGATGGGCAACAGTCGGTAGGCAAGAATGCCCGCAATCAGCACCGCGACCATCAGCAAGCTGGTGGCAATGGGTCTAAGAATAAAGATGCGCGAGATATTCATGATGGCCGCAGCTTCTGCCTATGCTTAGCGGCCTGCGCTGTTTGCGCCACCATTTGCGTTACCACTGGCTTCGCCCTTGGCTTCACGCTCGGCACGCATTTTCTGGAAGAAGGCCTTGCGCTCTTCAGGCGACATGGCATCCAGCTTCTCGCGCTGGTCGGGGGTCAGCTGGGGACGGTCGCCCCGCCCTTCGCCTCGTTCCTCGACTCTGCCTTCACCACCGCGCTCTCCACGTCCTTCAGCACGCTGTGCCGCAGGTGCTGCCGATTCCGGCTGAGCTTGTTGAGGCTTGGCTGGCTCTGCAGCTCCCGCTTTGCCCTGTGCCTCAGGCTTGCGGGGCTGATCTCCGCTGCGGCCTTCACCGGCTGGGGCTGCTCCTGGCCCCGCATTTGCGCCATTGGCACCACGCTCGGCGCGCAGCTTCTGGAAGAAGGCCTTGCGCTCGTCAGGTGTCATCTTGGAGAGTTTTTCGCGCTGCTCAGGCGTCAGGTTGCGCATGCCGCGCGGCTGGCCGGCGGCGTCCTGCACGGCCTGATCGACCTTTTTGACCTTTTCAGAATCCACCACCGTGACCTGAGCGCCTTCACGCAAGCGGTCGATACCGTCGGTCACCACCTTGTCGCCCGGCTCCAGCTCGCCGCGCACGCTGACAAAGTCACCATCAGCCACACCCACGGTGATCTTGCGCTGGGTGACGGTGTTATCGGGCTTGACCAGATACACATAGTTGTTCTGAACGGCATTGGCCGGAACGGCCAGCACCTGATCGAGCTGACGCACCTGCAGCTTGACATTGACAAACTGATTGGCAAACAGCCTGCGCTCGGTATTGTCAAAAGCGGCCTTGGCCTTGACGGTGCCGGTGGTCGTGTCAATGCTGTTGTCCAGCGCATTGAGCAGGCCCTTGGCCAAAATCTGCTTTTGCTCGCGGTCCCACAGCTCCACCGGCATGGGCTGGCCTGCGCTCAATTGCTGGGCCAAGGTGCTGACATGGGCTTCGGGGATGGAGAAGACCGCATCGATAGGCCGCACCTGCGCAATCGTCACCAGCCCGTTGGTATCCGAGGGGTTGACCACATTCCCAAGGTCGGCCTGACGCAGACCCAGACGACCCGAGATGGGTGCCGTGATCTTGGTGTAGCTCAGCTGCAGCTTGGCCGCATCGACCTGACCCTGGTCTGCGGCCACCGTGCCTTGCAACTGGCGCACCAGCGCTTCTTGTGTATCCACCTGCTGGCTTGCAATGGAGTCTTGCGCCAGCAAATCCTTGTAGCGCTTCAGATCCAGCTGCGCATTCGTGAGCTGCGCCTGATCGCGCAGCAGCGATCCCTGCGCCTGCGCCAGCGCTGCGGTAAAGCTGCGCGGATCAATCTCGGCCAGTAACTGTCCCGCCTTGACCTCGTCACCTTCCTTGAAATAAAGCTTGAGCAGCTCGCCCGAGACCTTGGCCCGCACGACAGCCGTGGCCCGCGCATTCATGGTGCCTATGGCGCTGATGAGCACGCGCATATCACGCCGCTCCACCACACCCACAGACACAGGCTGGGACTGCCCCGCACCGCCCGGGCCACCCGGGCCCATGCGACCACCGCGCCCGCCAGGTCCTGATTTAGGAGCAGTTTGCGCTGATGCATCCTCCCCTGCACCCTGTTTTTGCTTGTACCACCAGTAGCCCCCACCCGTTGCAGCCAGCGCCAGAACGACGGCAGCCAAAATGACAGGACTGGCTTTGCCCAGCTGTGAAGATTGAGGGGTTGGAGTCAAAGAAGGTGTGCTGGGCATGGTGTGAGCGCAGGAAGTTCGAGCCTGAATTGCCACCAATGGTATCTATTTGCAATTCAACCTTCGGTCAGGCAGCGCCGGCTTTGCCTGCATTTACCCCCGCTTTACCTTGGGTTTACCTGTGTCACCCCGCAAAAAACAGTGCTGACTTTCATCAAACCAATACCCTGGATTTCAGGCCTCATGCTTGACTGCTGACACTGCCACGGGTGCGCCCGCACTAGGGCAGCCACGAATCTCGCTCCAAGGAGAAACCGATATGAGCACCGAACGCCTGACCAACCACCCCGAAGAAGCCGCTGTGCGCGCTCCCCTGGAGCTGTACATGCGCGGCCACGCCGAAGACAACGCCGAGCATATGCGCGCTGCCTTCATGCCCACGGCCCGCCTGGAGTCGGTGCGCGAAGGCCCGCTGACATCCTGGGATGTGGACTTCTACTGCCAGCGTTTCAAGAACACGCCCGCCGCTGACGAAGCCAAGCGCCGCCGCGTGATCGAATCGCTGGACATCGTGGGCACCGCCGCCATGGCCAAGGTCACCCTCTATCACGGTGCCGTGACTTTCACCGACTACTTCCTGCTGCTCAAGACCGAGCAAGGCTGGAAGATTGCCAACAAGGCTTTCCACGCTCAGCCCCAGTAATTGGGCAACAGCAAGCCGAAACGGCTTTGAAACAAAGGCCTCTGCCCGTACGGCAGAGGCCTTTTTTGTTGGCTCACATGTTGATGCTGGACTCTTGTTCGCAAAATCGCGCAGCCCTCAAGGCTGTCGAAAAAAATCAGTACCGCACCTCAAGCTGACGCAGCTCAAGCCCTCTACTGATTTCCCCTAACCCCTTACCCGCAAAGCCCCTGAATGACAGCAGGCGCACACTGATTCACAGACTCAGGAAACCTGTCAAATATTCAAATAAAACAAGGCTCTAGTGCTTGATTGGATTGCATCACCAGCTATCAAACCAGTAGTAGGCAATCGCTGACGCTCAGCCACCACATTCAGGACGATATTTGTAAAAAACTTGATACCGCCGTCCGTAGAATCTCTTCCTTGGTTAGAACACATAGATCGCCCCTTGAGGCTTACCAGCTCCAAACCGCGCGACGCAACACAGCCTACTTTTTGGAGACACCATGCAGGCTTTACTCGCCCTGTCAAAGGGCATAGACAGGCTCAATGCCTTTGTCGGCAAATATTCCATCTGGCTGATATTTGCCGCCACCTTCATCAGCGCCGCCAACGCCATCGTTCGCAAGGTCTTTGACACCAGCTCCAACGCCTTCCTGGAAGTGCAGTGGTACCTGTTTGCCTGGTCCTTTCTGATTGCCGCCGGCTACACCCTGCTGCACCGCGAGCATGTGCGTATCGACGTCATCAACTCCCGCCTGTCCAAGAAAACGCAGGTCTGGATCGACATCATCGGCTTCGCACTGTTCCTGACGCCGCTGTGCATCACCATCCTCTGGCTGAGCACGCCCGTGGCGATTCAGATGTGCCAGTCGGGCGAAGTGTCGGGCAACCCAGGTGGCCTGATTCGCTGGCCGGTATGGGCAGCCATCCCCGTGGGCATCACCTTGCTGATGCTGCAGGGCTGGTCTGAGCTGATCAAGCGCATCGCATTTTTGACTGGCAATGGCCCCGACCCCATGGGCAAGCTGCAGGACAAGAGCGCCGAAGAAGAGCTGGCCGAAGCACTGCGTGCCGAAGCCGATCGCAAGCAGGCTGAGGCGCTGACCGCTCAGGCCAAGGCATAAGAAGTAGCGGGAGACATCAATGGAATTTATCGCTACCAACTACGCCCCCATCATGTTTGCGGGGCTGATCTGTTTCTTGCTGCTGGGCTTCCCCGTGGCATTCAGTCTGGGTGCTGCGGGCCTGGCCTTCGGCTTTCTGGGCATCGAGCTGGGCGTCTTCCCCTCGTCCGTCATGGCCTGGCTGCCCCAGCGCCTGATCGGCATCATGGCCAACGACACCTTGCTGGCCGTCCCCTTCTTTACCTTGATGGGCCTGATTCTTGAGCGCTCGGGCATGGCAGAGGATTTGCTGGACACCGTCGGTCAGGTCTTTGGCCCCATCCGCGGCGGCCTGGCTCTGGCCGTGATCTTTGTGGGCGCGCTGCTGGCAGCCACCACCGGTGTGGTTGCCGCTTCGGTGATCTCCATGGGCCTGATCTCGCTGCCCATCATGCTGCGCTACGGCTACGACCGCCCCTTGTCTGCGGGCGTGATTGCCGCATCCGGCACGCTGGCCCAGATCATTCCACCATCGCTGGTGCTGATTCTGATGGCCGACCAGCTGGGCAAGAGCGTGGGCGATATGTACAAGGGCGCCTTCATCCCCGGCTTCATGCTGATGGGTCTGTATGTGCTGTGGGTCATGTTCCTGGCCGTGTTCAAGCCCAAGCTGGTTCCCGCACTGCCGCCTGAAGCCCGTATCTACCGCGAAGCCAATGGCAACGGCGGCTACACCTCGCTGGTCGTGGTGCTGGGTCTGTCCACCATCGTCGCCATCTTCCTGGCCAACCACATGGCTGACCTGCACACCTGGTGGCAGGGCAAGGAAGTGCTGGACGTTGCCACAGACGAAAAGATTGTCTCCGCCATGTGCGGCGGCACCTTCATGGCCTTTGTGATCGCTTCGCTGAACCGCGTGTTCAAGCTGGGCCTGCTGTCCAAGCTGGCCGAGCGCGTGACCTTTGTGCTGATCCCCCCCTGCTGTTGATCTTCCTGGTGCTGGGCACCATCTTCCTGGGCATTGCGACACCTACCGAAGGCGGCGCCATGGGCGCGATGGCTGCGCTCATCATGGGCTTTGCACGCGGCCGTCTGAACATGACTCTGCTCACGCAGGCTCTGGCATCCACCACCAAGCTGGCCAGCTTTGTGATGTTCATCATGATTGGCGCCACCACCTTCAGTCTGGTCTTCCAGGCGGCTGACGGCCCCAAGTGGGTTGAGCACCTGCTCACCGGTCTGCCCGGCGGCCAGGTAGGCTTCCTGATCGTGGTCAACGTCATGATCTTTTTCCTGGCCTTCTTCCTGGACTACTTTGAGCTGTCGTTCATCGTGGTGCCGCTGCTGGGCCCCGTGGCCGAGAAGATGGGCATTGATCTGATCTGGTTCGGCGTGCTGCTTGCGGTCAATATGCAGACCTCCTTCATGCACCCGCCATTCGGCTTTGCACTGTTCTTCCTACGCTCCGTTGCACCCGATAAGCAGTATGTGGACAAGGTCACGCACAAGGTCATCGAGCCCGTGACCACCATGCAGATCTACAAGGGAGCCATTCCCTTTGTGCTGATCCAGCTGGTGATGGTGGGCACGCTGATCGCCTTCCCAGGCATCGTGACGGGCGCGCTCGATAAACCGGTCGTCGTCGACATGCAGAAAGTCGGCGACCAGCTGCAGGAGCAGTTGAACGACGCTGGCGGCGGCTACGGTGCAGACAACCCGTTTGGCGCACCTGAAGGTGGCGAAGAAGGCTCAGCCTCTCCCGACGCGCCCAAAGACGGCAGCCAGCCAGCGCCAGAGGCCCCGAGCGCTGACACCGGTTACGGCTCGGACGACCCAGCCAAAGCTCTGCAGGATTCGCTGACGCCTACACCTGCTGCCAAGTAAGCAGCAGAAAGTCAGAGCTGGCAGCCAGAAACTGCCAGCTTCCAGGCAAGCCCCGCCTCGCAAGAGCCGGGGCTTTTTCATGCCTGCCCACCCTGCTGCGCATATAAAACAATAGCCGTCAGCGTTTGCTAAGCATTGCCTTCAAGGTCATAAGAAGCTGAAACCCATGAATGGCAAGCGCTGGACGCTCCCAAAATAAAAAAGCCGCAAGAGATTCTTGCGGCTTTTGCGTTTGCGGTGCAGCCTAGCTGCACCTTGAAAAGCATCAGATCTTGGCGGTAGCCATGTACTGGTTGAAGGGGTACTCCGAGAAGCGGTTCCACAGGATCTGATCGCGCTGGAAAGCGCGCATGTCCTGGTGAATTTTCTTGAACTCGGGCGACTTGGCTTCGTGCTCGGCAAACACTTCCATGGAGGCCTTGAAGCCAGCGTCCATCAACGGCTTGGGGAACATCTTCAGCTGCGTCTTGTTGGCCACCAGGCGCTTGATGGCCTGGGGGTTCAGCACCTGGTACTTGGAGGTCATGTCCATGGCGGCCACGCGAGTCGCGGCATCCAGAATGGCCTTGTTCTCAGGCGACAGAGCGTTGTACTTCTTGATGTTGATGAAGAACTCCAGCTCGGCAGAGCCTTCCCACCAGCCGGGATAGTAGTAGTAAGGCGCAACCTTGTTGAAGCCCAGCTTTTCGTCGTCGTAAGGACCGACGAATTCCACAGCATCCAGAGTGCCCTTTTCCAGCGCCTGGTAGACATCGCCAGCAGGCATGTTTTGCGCCACCACGCCCAGCTTGGCCATGGCCTCGCCGAACACACCGCCGCCCAGACGCATCTTCAGACCCTTGAGATCTTCCACGGTCTTGATTTCCTTGCGGTACCAGCCGCCCATCTGGGTGGTGGTGTTGCCGGCGGATGCGGTCTTGAAGTTGTACTTGGCGAAGAAAGCATCCAGCAGCTTGCGGCCATTGCCATGGTCCTTCCAACCATTCATCTGCAGCGCGGTCAGGCCAAACGGCACTGCGCAGCTGAAGGCGAAGATGGGGTCTTTGCCGGTGAAGTAGTAGGCCGCCGTCTGTGCCATGTCGATGGTGTCGCCCTGCAGTGCATCCACCACGCCAAAAGCAGGCATCAGCTCGCCAGCGGGGTGCACCGAGATTTCAAACTTGCCGCCCGACATGGCCTTGACCACTTGCGACAGCTTTTCGGCGCTGCCAAAGATGGTGTCCAGCGACTTGGGGAAGCTGGAAGCCAGACGCCAGCGCACTGCGGCCTGAGCGTGAACAGCGGGAGCTGCACCAGCAGCCAGCACGCCAGCGATACCCGCATTTTTCAGAATAGAACGACGATCCACTTTTTAGTCTCCTTGAGGAAGTTATTGGGCTGGCACAGATGACGGATCTAAGCCAGCTTCACTCATGTAACAGGCACAAAATGTACACGAGCCCAACGCGGAGTGCTCACTAAAAAGTGACCGTTCATTTAAGAAGTTCTACCTAGTGATTTTCATCAATCTCAATCACTCAAGAGCAAGCGCTTACAGCCGGACAGCACTCATATAACTGGCATAGCGAAATTCCGAGAACCGGTCCCACAGCAGTTGGTCATGCTGAAACCCGCGCATGCTGCGGTGAATTTTCTTGAACATGGCCGACTTGGCTTCATGCTCGGCCATGGTCGCCATCACCGCCTTAAAGCCCGCATCCATCAACTCGCGCGGGAAGGCGCGCAATTGCACTCTTTCACTCAGCAGCTTCTTCAATGCGGCGGGGTTTAGCGCCAGATATTTGGCCGTCAAATCCTTGGCCGCCAGCGCAGCTGCGGCTTCCACCATGGCCCGGTGCTCAGGTGCCAGCGCGGCAAAGGCCTTGGTGTTAATGAAATAGGCCAGCTCAGCCCCACCCTCCCACCAGCCGGGGTAGTAGTAGTAAGGCGCAATCTTGCCAAAGCCCAGTTTCTGGTCGTCGTAGGGGCCGACAAACTCCACCGCATCGAGCCTGCCTTTTTCGAGCGCCTGCTGCGCATCACCAATCGGCATATTGACGGCCTGCACACCCAGCTTTTGCAGCGCATCGCCCAGCAGGCCACCGCCTGCGCGCATGCGCAGACCACGCAAGTCTTGCACGCTCTTGATTTCTTTGCGGTACCAGCCGCCCATCTGCGTGCCGGTGTTGCCCGCGCTCAGGCTCTTGATGTTGTACTGGGCGTAGAAGTCATCCATGAGCTTGCGCCCACCGCCATACTCCATCCAGGCGTCCATCTGCCGGGCCGTCAGACCAAAAGGAACGGCGCAGCCCAGGGCGAAGCAGTAGTCCTTGTCTGTGAAGTAGTACGGAGCCGTCAGCGCCATCTCTACAGTACCGCTTTGCACGCCTTCCATCACACCAAACGCGGGCATCAGTTCGCCTGCGGCGTGAATGCTGACTTCGATCTGGCCTGCAGACATGACGCGCAGCGTCTGGGCAAATTTCTCTGCAGCGCCAGAGATGGCATCCAGTGCTTTGGGGAAGCTCGTCACAAGGCGCCAGCGCAGCACCTCCTGGGCGCGAACTGCAGGTGCGACACCCGCAGCCAGCACGCCAGCCATGCCCACATGTTTGACGAGTGAGCGACGATCCATGAATATTTCTCCGCAATAAGTTTGTCAGTGACTCAACCGTTATATCAGGCTGAGCCCAAGCCCCAGCCATTCTAGAAACGCAGATGCCGACTGTGTGGAGATTAAGGTCTGCCGTCAGTTTTCTTTGCCATGTCACCAAGATCTCGCAAAGAAAAAAGGCCCTTCAATGAAGGGCCTCATTTTTGCCATGCAACTCAGGCAGCAAGACGTTTGCGAATCGAGGCTTCAATACCTTCAGCATCCAGCCCTTGCAGCGCCAGCAGCTTGACGGGGTCGCCATGCTCGATGAACTGATCGGGCAGGCCCAGTTGCAGCACGCTCTTGGTCACGCCGTGGGCAGCCAAAGCTTCCATCACCGCCGTGCCAGCACCACCCATGATGCAACTGTCTTCCAGCGTCACGATCAAATCATGCTCGGCAGCCAGTTTGAGCAGCAGCGCTTCATCCAGCGGCTTGGCCCAGCGCATATTGGCCACGCTGGCGTCCAGCGCCTCGGCGGCTTGCAGTGCGGGGTAGAGCAGCGGACCGAAGGCCAGAATCGCCACCTTTTTAGAGGCCGATTCGCGGCGCATTTCGCCCTTGCCGAAGGGCAAAGCCTCCAGACTTTCCAGCGGAGCCACACCCACACCGGCGCCGCGCGGGTAGCGCACGCAGACGGGGTGATTTTGCTCGTAAGCCGTGCTCAGCAACTGGCGCGTTTCGCGCTCGTCGGCCGGGCAAGCCATGCTCATATTCGGAATGCAGCGCACAAAGGCCACATCGTATGCACCGGCGTGCGTAGCGCCATCAGCGCCCACCAGACCTGCACGGTCCAGCGCAAACACCACAGGTAGGTTTTGCAGGGCCACGTCGTGAATCAGCTGGTCGTAGCCACGTTGCAAAAAGGTTGAATAGATGGCGACCACGGGCTTGAGCCCTTCGCAGGCCATGCCACCCGCAAAGGTGACTGCGTGCTGCTCGGCAATACCCACGTCGTAGTAGCGACCGGGGAAGCGCTTGTGAAACTCCACCATGCCCGAGCCTTCGCGCATGGCTGGCGTGATGCCCACCAAGCGCTGATCCTTGGCCGCCATATCGCACAACCAGGAGCCAAAGATTTGCGTAAAGGTCTGCTTGGCCGGTGTAGCGGACTTGACTAAGCCAACCGCCGGGTCGAACTTGCCAGGACCGTGATAAGCAATCGGGTCAGCCTCGGCCATCTTGTAGCCCTGGCCTTTTTTGGTGACCACGTGCAGGAACTGCGGGCCTTTCAGGCCTTTGATGTTTTCCAGCGTAGGAATCAGCGAATCCAGATCGTGACCATCAATCGGGCCGATGTAGTTGAAGCCGAACTGCTCAAACATGGTGGCAGGAACGACCATGCCCTTGGCCTGCTGCTCAAGGCGCTTGGCCAGTTCCAGCAGGGGAGGCACCTGTTTGAGAACGCTCTTGCCCACATCACGGGCCTTGGCGTAGAACTGGCCGCTCATCAGCTGGGCCAGATAGCGGTTCAGCGCACCCACGGGCGGGCTGATGCTCATATCGTTGTCATTGAGGATGACCAGCAGATTGGCATCCGTCACGCCGCCGTTGTTCAGCGCCTCAAAGGCCATGCCGGCCGTCATCGCACCGTCGCCAATCACGGCAATGGCACGGCGGTCTTCGCCCTTTTGCTTGGCAGCCATGGCCATGCCTAAAGCGGCAGAGATGCTGGTGGACGAGTGCGCCGTGCCAAAGGTGTCGTATTCGCTCTCGGTGCGCTGAGGAAAGCCTGACAGCCCGCCCATCTGGCGCAGCGTGGACATGCGATCGCGGCGGCCAGTCAGAATTTTGTGCGGATAGGTCTGGTGACCCACATCCCAGACGACGCGGTCATACGGCGTGTTGAACACCGCATGCAGCGCCACCGTCAGCTCCACTGTGCCCAGATTGGAGCTGAGGTGTCCGCCTGTCTTGGAGACACTGTCGAGCACATAGCCGCGCAGCTCGGCGGCCAGCGTCTTGAGCTGCGCACGCGGCAGGCGGCGCATCTCTGCGGGATCATTGATGCTCTGCAGCAAAGGGTATGTGTTCGTGGACATGATCTATATTTTTAATAGCTGCTAGCGCTTGCCAATACTGGATTACAGGGCTTTTTTATTCTTGATTTTTAGTGTGTGCGCTGCACCACCATATCAGCCAGTGCCGCCAGCGCCTGTGTATCTGCCAGACCGCTGCGGGCCAGTGCGGCATGGGCCTGCAGGCGCAGCTCTTCAGCATGCGCACGTGCAGTATCCAGCCCCAGCAGGGACACATAGGTAGGCTTGTCATTGGCGGCATCCTTGCCCGCCGTCTTGCCCAGCGTGGCCGAATCTGCGACCACATCCAGAATGTCATCAACGACCTGGAAGGCTACGCCCAGCGCCTGGCCGTAGTCCGTCAGCGCAGCCAGAGCCGCATCATCCGTTTTTTCATTGCAGGCAGCGCCCATGAGCACGCTACCCAGAAGCAGAGCGCCGGTCTTGAGACGGTGCATTTCGCGCAGCTGTGCTTCATCAAGCTGTTTGCCCACGCTGGCCAGATCAATGGCCTGACCGCCTGCCATGCCCTGACCGCCTGCGGCAGCGCCCAGCAAGCGGCAAAGCTTGGCCTGCATGGAGCATGGAATGCCTTCATCCTCAGGCAGCAGCAGCTCGAAGGCCAGCGCCTGCAGCGCATCACCGGCGAGCAGGGCCGAGGCTTCGCCAAACTGCACATGCACAGTGGGCTTGCCGCGGCGCATGATGTCGTTGTCCATGCAGGGCATGTCGTCGTGCACCAGCGAGTAAGCGTGGATCAGCTCCACCGCGCAACCGGCGCGCAGCATGGCAGCCGCTTGCCCGCCCACGGCTTCTGCAGCCGCCCAGACCAGCAAGGGCCGCAGGCGCTTGCCGCCATCGAGCACGGCGTAACGCATGGCTTCACCCAGACCAGCAGGCGTGTTGATGCCCACCCAGCGCGACAGCGCGTACTCGGTGCGAGCCAGTCGCTCCTGCATCCAGGCAGAGAAATCCAGGGCAGGCTTGCCCGCGTTCAGAGAAGTCGACTGTTCAGCAATCATTGATTCATTCATGGGCGGCATATTCAAGGCGGTGGTCTCTGGGTCTGAATCTAGCTCGGGCACTGGTCTCAGTCCTGAGTCCAGGCAGACAGCTTGCCTTCGTCGAGCACCTTGACTTGCTCCTGCACGGCATCCAGCTGCCCACGGCAAAAGCCCAGCAGTTCAGCGGCTCGCTGATAACCGCTGAGCATCTGCTCCAGCGGCAGCTGACCGGATTCGATCTGTGCAATCAGTTGCTCCAGCTCCTGCAACGCAGCTTCGTAGCTGGCAGGCTGATCAGATTTTTTCGCAGCGGCGGCCTTGGGCATGGATGGTGTGGGTTTGTGTTGGACGGAAACGACGATTTTAGGCGTCCCCGCCTCCCCAGCGTCCAATGACCGCAAAGCAGGCCCACGCTTTGTGTCTTAGGTGTGACTTCTGCACGACTTCTGCGGTTCCGAGCGCCATGCCTGAGGCAGCAGAACCTTTGCCCACGCAGGTTTTAAGGCAACTGGCAGTTGGCTGACAGATATCAGCGCCAAGCGTCACGCTTCGCCAATACACGTACCAGAAGAACGGCAATAACCCCACAGCCTATAATCCCATTCCTGTCAAGCCGGCCCCGTCTCTAGTCATCCTGCTTGGGCGCTCCGGGGCTGTATTTTCAAGTTCTGCCTCTTACCGCCTGAAATTCATGTCCAGACAAGGCCGGTTTCGTTATTTACCGCGTGCGTACGTGCACCCTCCCTGTGGGGAGTCTTTAGGTCAGGTCACCCATGACTGATTTAAGTCTTCAACTGCAGCAGGCCGCAAGCCAACTACCAGTTTCAAGTTATTTCGACCCTGCGCTGTTCCAGCGTGAGTTGGAAACGATTTTCAAGTGCGGCCCTCGCTATGTGGGCCACCAGCTAGCTGTACCCGAAATCGGCGACTACTACGCCTTGCCTCAGGAAAACGAAGGCCGGGCGCTGGTGCGCAACAGCAAGGGTGAGATCGAGCTGATCTCCAACGTCTGCCGCCATCGTCAGGCCGTGATGCTCAAGGGTCAGGGCAATCTGAGCTCCGAAGGCAAAGGCCATGCCGGGGGCAACATCGTCTGCCCGCTGCACCGCTGGACCTACAACACCAGCGGCGAGTTGCTAGGCGCGCCCCACTTTGGCCACGATCCCTGCCTGAACCTCAACAACTACAAGCTGCGCGAGTGGAATGGCCTGCTGTTTGAGGACAACGGCCGCGATGTCGAGGCCGATCTTGCAGGCATGAAGCTGCGCGACCAGCTCAAGTTCGATGGCTTTGTGCTCCACCACGTAGAAATGCACGAGTGCAACTACAACTGGAAGACCTTTATCGAGGTCTATCTGGAGGACTACCACGTCGGCCCCTTCCACCCCGGCCTGGGCAACTTTGTGACCTGCGACGATCTGAAGTGGGAATTTGCCAGCGAGTACTCGGTACAGACCGTGGGCGTGGCGCCCGGCTTTGGCAATCCAGGCTCGGACATCTACAAGACTTGGCATGACGTGCTGCTGGCCTACCGCAATGGCGAGTTGCCTGATCGCGGGGCCATCTGGCTGACCTACTACCCCCATATCATGGTGGAGTGGTACCCGCATGTGCTGACGGTCTCGACCCTGCACCCGCTGGCCGTGGACAAGACGCTGAACGTGGTGGAATTCTTCTACCCTGAGGAAATCGCGGCCTTCGAACCCGAGTTCGTTCAGGCCCAAAAAGCCGCCTACATGGAAACCTGTATTGAGGACGACGAAATTGCCGAACGCATGGACGCAGGCCGCAAGGCTTTGTATATGCGCGGGGACAACGAAGTCGGCCCCTACCAGAGCCCCATGGAGGACGGCATGCAACATTTCCATGAGTGGTACCGCCGCATCATGGGTGACAGCGTGCCCCAACGCTGAACGAGGTGCGCCTCAAAATCGATAGCTGCTATCGCTTACCCCATAAGCGC
Source organism: Comamonas sp. 26 (assembly GCF_002754475.1). Taxonomy (NCBI): domain Bacteria; kingdom Pseudomonadati; phylum Pseudomonadota; class Betaproteobacteria; order Burkholderiales; family Comamonadaceae; genus Comamonas; species Comamonas sp. 26. The sequence goes on along the minus strand of NZ_PEFL01000001.1, from coordinate 958,410 downwards.
AGCAGCTATTTTTTATGCTGAATTGAGTGAGATATGCAAGCCCTGTGGATGGTGCTGGCCGCGTTGATTTTTGCGGTCATGAGTGTGTGTGTGAAGTTTGCCTCCCAAGACTTCAATACGGCAGAGATTATTTTTTACCGCGGCCTGATCAGCATGGCGCTGCTGGCCTGGTTGGCCAAAAGCAGCGGCGTGACACTGGCGACCCGCTACCCACGTGAGCACGGCTGGCGCAGTTTTGTCGGCGTTGTCTCCATGGGGGCCTGGTTTTATGCCATTGGTCACCTGCCACTGGCCACCGCCACCACGCTCAACTCCATGAGCAGCATCTGGATGGCCGTATTCCTCATCAGCCAGGGTTTGTGGATGCGCCACACTCTGCGCAAGTCCTATGCCGCGCAGCCCGAGACACGTCTCGCTATTCCGCCCTTCCCCTGGGGACTGGTCTCCACCGTCGTGGCTGGTTTTGTCGGCGTGCTGCTGGTGCTGCGCCCAACAAGCGCCCCAGCAAGCGAATGGGTGGCCGCACTGGGCGGGCTGTTTGGCGGCATGTTTGCCGCCATGGCTTATATGCAGGTGGCCACGCTCTCGCGCATGGGCGAGCCTGAAACCCGCGTGGTCTTTTATTTCTCTCTGGGCTCAGCCATTGCAGGCGGCATCACCATGCTTTTTATCGGCATCTCCCCCTTCCCGGGCTGGAGCGCTCTGTGGCTGGTGCCCGTGGGCGTGCTCGCCGCCGTCGCCCAGGTCTGCATGACCAAGGCCTACGCTTCCGCCGGCAGCAAGCGCAACACGCTGGTAGTCGCCAATCTGCAGTACACCGGTATTGTGTTTGCCGCCTTGCTCAGCCTGATGCTGTTTGGCGAGAGCATCCCCGTGATCGGCTGGGTGGGCATTGTGCTGATCGTGGCCAGTGGTGCCGCAGCGACTGCACTCCGCTCCAGAAGCTAAGCCCCTCAGGCGCTTTGCGCCTTCTCCCTGTCTCGCTCCGTGGGATAGGAACGATGCCATCGCTGCGGTGCGGCACTTGCCTGTCGCACTGACCTGCTCCACGCCTGTTCAACGCTATCTGACAGCGCAGACACACATGTCCAAACGATAGCTCGGCAGACCTCTGCGCCAGCTCACCCCCATCGCATAATGGTTTGCATCCCGCAGGCAAGCATCAATGCATGGCCTGCATCAGCTACATTTTTTGGAGCAGCAAGCCATGACCACATCTGCACCAGGGCGCTATAACACCCTGATTTCTGTCGAGCAACTGGCTCAGCTCAAGGCCAGCGGCAAGCCCGTGATGGTGTTTGACTGCAGCTTCGACCTCATGAATCCACCTGCAGGTCATGCACAGTATTTGCAGTCGCATATTCCAGAGGCGGTGTTTGCCGATCTGGACAAAAACCTCAGCGCCCCGCACGGCGCACCGGGTGAAGATGGTCAGGTTGCTACCAGCGTTCAGGCCGCATCGGGCGGTCGCCACCCGCTTCCCACGCGTGAGCGCTTCTCGGTCTGGCTGTCATCCATAGGCTTTGCCAACGATATGCAGGCCGTGGTCTATGACCGCAACGGTGCCAATTACTGCGGCCGCCTGTGGTGGATGCTGCGCTGGGCCGGCCATGATGCCGTGGCCGTGCTCGACGGCGGGCTGCAAGCCTGGCAGGCCGCAGGTCAGGCCGTGAATGCGGGTGAAGAGCCCAGCCACTTCCAGTCCAACTTTGAGCTGGGCGAGCCGCTGGAAACACTGAAAACAGTCGATCAGGTCGAGGCCGATCTGGGCCAGACCACCCAGACGCTGATTGATGCCCGCGCGCCCGCCCGCTATCGCGGCGAGGTCGAACCTCTGGACCCCGTGGCAGGCCATATCCCCGGCGCGCTCAACCGTCCGTTCAGCAGCAATATTGCCGCCGACGGCCGCTTCAAGCCCGCAGCTCTGCTCAAGGCGGAGTTTGATGAACTACTGGCAGGCCGCGACCCGGCCAGCGTGGTACACCAGTGCGGCAGCGGCGTCAGCGCTACGCCCAATGTGCTGGCCATGCGCATTGCAGGCTTTGCGCCTACGGCCTTGTTTGCAGGTAGCTGGAGCGAGTGGTGCAGCCAACCCACTCGTCCGGCCGAGCGGGGCTGAACTTGCTGCGCGCAGGAGCAAGATCAGGCGCTGACTTCTGCTTGGCCCATTCCACCCGGTTGCGGCCCCGGTGCTTGGCCTCATACAAGGCCGCATCGGTGCGCTCCAGCAACGTCACCGCGCCCTCGTCTTCCTCAAGCATCGCGGCCCCGATGGAAACTGTATAGGAGACTTGAATGCCCGAGGAAAGAACCGCAGGCGTTGCGGCAATCTTTGCTCTCACATACTCCAGTAGCTGAGCGCCGTCATCCTGTGAGGTGTTGGCCATCAGCAGCACAAACTCCTCCCCGCCCCAGCGCGCCCAAATGTCCGAACCTCGGACGCTGGCCTCCACCTGACGGGCAAAACTCTGCAAAACCTGATCGCCTGCAGCATGGCCGTGGCTGTCGTTAATCGCTTTGAAAAAATCCAGATCGAACTGAGCCACCAGCAAAGGCTGGCCGCTGTGCCGCGCTCGCGTCTCTTCAAGGCGCAGCATGTCCTGCATATAGCGACGGTTGGGCAGACCGGTCAGCTCATCGTGGGTAGCCAGCTCGTGAATATGCTGCACCGCTTCGGCCAGCTCGCTTTTCTGTACTTGCAGATGCACCCGCATGGCATTGGCATGCAAACTCAGCGCGGCCGTCATCGTCAGCACCATGGCCACGATCAGCAGATAGACCGCCGCCAGAGAAGCTGGCATAGGATCGTCAGGCAGACCCCACTGCACCACCGCTGCCGCCGCGCCATAGGCGAACAGGCCATAGAACATCAAGCCCTTGATCTGCCTGGGCTTCAGGCCGAAGACCGCGAACATCATGATCGCCGCCAAGATGGGCGGCGTAATACCCCTGGCCGTACCTGCAATCACGTAGGCAACGGCGTTGCTGGTGATGGCATAGACCATCTGTGCGCAGGTAAACGCCGGGTCATGCCAGTTACGCGTCACGCCGCTGCGAATCAACGCAAAACTGATCAGCACGCAAGCGCCGCTGGCAAACGACCACCAGCGCACCCACTGCCTGTCAGCCAGCCCGGCGGCGGCAACCAGCTCCATGGCCAGAATGCAGAACGCCATGAACAAACAGGCAAACCCCGTCGTAATCAATGACACACGCTGACGTGAATCCGTGGTCAGCAGAGCATCAAGCAGGCTGGAGCACCTCACGCCTTGAGAACTCACGAATCTCTGGCTCATATGCACCCCTGAAGAAGTTGACTAAGCCAGTCAACGTAGATTCACGCAACTATCACAGCCGGCGGCGGATTCTCTATTTCAAAGGCACTTAGATACAACGAAAAAACTGCCTATTTCCTAGCTTGGCTTTTTTGCACCTCATTCACAATAGCGAACAACCGCAGGAGACTTCCCTGCATCAATGCAGTCCCAACGCAGGCTCATTGAGTCATCCACAAGGATGGCAGTCAAGTAAGGGAAATCTTACATAGTGGCTGGCGCAACCGGTCAGGCCAGACATCCCTGCCCCGACTTCAGTTCAGTCGCGGTCTGCAACACAATTCACTCCAACAGATCGAAACACTTTTAACGCCTTGTTTTGCAAGCCGTTGCGGTCTGTCGGTATTGAAAGGACCAGACCCATGAACAACGAACAACTGCTTGCCGAGATCCGCGAAGCCAACCTCACTTATCTGATGCTGGCCCAGACCCTGATCCGCCAGGACAAGGCTGAAGCCGTGTTCCGCCTGGGTCTGAATGAAGAAGCCTGCGACTTGCTGGGCTCGCTCTCCTCGGCACAGGTGCTCAAGCTGGCATCGCGCAACACGCTGCTGGCCAGCTTCCGCGCCGACGATGAAATGGTCTGGAGCCTGCTGACCAACCACAGCAGCAACAAGATTGGCAATGCCGCCACCAACACGCTGCACGCCAATATCCTGATGGCCAGCCGTGTCTCCGAAGTGCTTTAAGCACTCGTTAATACCTACCTGGTTTTAAGGAAAGACACATGCCTGCTACCAAGACTGCCGTGAAAAGCGTTCTCAACGAATCCAAGCAAATCGAGCGCGCCGCCATGCTCATCGAGATGGGCGCCCGCATGCAGGTGCTGGAGTCCGAGACTACTCTGTCTTACGAACGCCTGATCCGGCTGTACAAGGAAATCTCGGGCAAATCCCCCTCCAAGGGCCAGCTGCCGTTCTCCACGGACTGGTTTCTGACTTGGCAAGAAAACGTGCACAGCTCGCTGTTTCTCAATATCTACGAATACCTGTCCAAGGGCGTGGAGCTGGATACCGCCGAGCAACTGACCAAGGCCTACCGCCTCTACGCCGAACAAATCAAGGCGGCCGAGCTGGATGTGCTGCTGTCCTTTACCCGCGCCTGGCGCCTGGTGAAGTTTGTCGATGCGCAGATGCTGAGCCGTACGCAATGCTCCGTCTGCAAGGGCCAGTTTGTGACCGAGCCCTACGAAAATGCCCGCCACTATCAGTGCGGTCTGTGCAATCCTCCGGCCCGTGCCGGCAAGAGCAAGGCTGCCGGCTCCTTGATGCTTCACTGAGGGGACGACTCCCCCTGAGCCGCTACGCGGCTTCCCCAAAGGGGACGACATCCTCGCTGCGCGGCGGCGCTTGCTTGCTGTCCCTTGCGCTGAGGTCGTGCCGGTATTTAGGTCAGCTCATTCTTTTCATAGCTGGTAGCGCCATATACAAAAGGGTTTGAAGCAGATATCTGCCTCAAACCCTTTATGTATTGGCGCAAGCAGCTCCTGTTTCAAGAGCTGCTTTGCTTTAACCCGTGTTGCGCACCCCCGCCGCAATACCGTTGATGGACAGGTGAATACCGTTTTTCACCTTTTCATCCGTCTGGCCCGCACGCCAGCGGCGCACCAGCTCCACCTGCAAATGGTGCAGCGGGTCGATATAGGGGAAGCGGTGACGAATGGAGCGGGCCAACGCCGAGTTGTGCTCCAGCCGCTGTTTATCGCCCGTGATCTGGTTCAGGGCATCCACCGTGCTATGCCATTCGGCCTCAATCACGCTAAAGATGCGGCGACGCAAACGGGCATCAGTCACCAGTTCGCTGTAGCGCGACGCCAGGTTCAGGTCGCTCTTGGCCAGCACCATGTCCATATTTGACAACAGCGTTTTAAAGAACGGCCACTGGCGATACATCTTCTGCAGCAGCGCCAGTTGCGCCTTGGCATCTTTACCGGGGCGGTGAATAAAGGCCTGAATCGCGGAGCCAAAGCCATACCAGCCGGGCAGCGTCAAGCGGCACTGACCCCAGCTGAAGCCCCAGGGGATGGCGCGCAGGTCTTCAATCGCCTGCGTGGCCTTGCGCGATGCAGGGCGCGAGCCGATATTGAGCTCGGCAATCTCGCGAATCGGTGTGCTGCTGAAGAAGTAATTGGTAAAGCCCGGTGTCTCATACACCAGCTCGCGATAGGCCTTCATGCTGGCTTCAGACAAAAAGGCAGCCGCATCCAGAAACGCCTTGGTCGCCGGTTTGGTTGGCTGCAGCAGCGTGGCTTCCAGCGTGGCCGCCACCAAGGTCTCAAGGTTTCTCCGGCCAATTTCGGGGTTCGAGTATTTGGAGGCAATGACTTCGCCCTGCTCGGTCAGGCGAATCTGCCCACGCACCGTGCCCGGTGGCTGGGCCAATATCGCCTGATAGCTGGGCCCGCCCCCACGCCCGACCGTGCCGCCACGGCCGTGGAACATGCGCAGCTGAATGTCAAAGCGGCCTGCCAGATCATCAAACAGATCGACCAGCGCAATCTCGGCGCGGTACAGCTCCCAGTTGCTGGTGAAGATGCCGCCATCCTTGTTGCTGTCGCTGTAACCCAGCATGATGTCCTGCTCGCCACCACTTTTTTTCACCAGCTCGGCAATACCGGGCAGCTGGTAGTAGCGGCGCATGATAGGGGCGGCGTTGCGCAGGTCTTCAATGGTCTCGAACAGCGGCACCACAATCAGGTCGCACTGCGCGCCATCTTGCAAGGTGCCGCGCAGCAGGCCCACTTCCTTTTGCAGCAGCAGCACTTCCAGCAAGTCACTCACGGTTTCGGTGTGGCTGATGATGCAGTGGCGAATGGCCTCTGCACCCAGTCGCTCGCGCAGCTGCTTGGCGGCTTCAAAAATCGCCAGCTCACTGCGGGTGTGATCGCCATAGTCCGCGCCCATCACGCGCAGCGGACGGGCGTCTTCCAGCAGGCGCACCAGCAGTGCGCATTTGGCGTCTTCTTCCAGGGCGCTGTAATCGGCCTCCACCTTGGCCACGGCCAGCAGCTCGCGCACCACTTCTTCATGCTTGTCCGAACTTTGGCGCAAATCCACCGTGGCAAGATAAAAGCCAAACACCTGCACAGCACGCATCAGAGGGCGCAGGCGCTGGGGAGCCAGCGCATCGCCGTGATAGCGCGAGAGCGAATCGTCGATGACCTTGAGCTCGGCCAGAAACTCAGCCGCCGATGCATAAGCGTTCTGCGGCACCACGGCATGGCGAGCTGCTTCGCCGCCCGTCAGTTGCTTGAGCGTAGCCGCCAAGCGCGCATAAATACCGGTCAGAGCACGGCGATAAGGCTCATCGCTGCGATGCACATTGTGGTCAGGCGATGCATCGGCCAGCGTCTGCATTTCGGGCGTGATGTCCACCAGATTGGCCGACAGCGACAGCTCGCCACCCAGGTAGTGCACCTCGCGCAGATAGTGGCGCAGCGCCACATCGGCCTGACGCGAGAGGGCCAGATTCAGGCTCTCGGCCGTCACAAAGGGGTTGCCGTCGCGGTCGCCACCAATCCACTGGCCCATGCGCAAAAAGCTTTGCTGGGGCAGCTTCTCGCCCAGCTCTTGCTCCAGCTGCTCGTAGATTTTGGGAATTTCTTGCAAAAACGTCGCTTCGTAATAAGACAGCGCGTTTTCAATCTCATCCGCCACGGTGAGCTTGGAGTGGCGTAGCAGGCGCGTCTGCCACAACTGGGCGACACAGGCGCGCAACTGTGCCTCAATGCGCGCCAGCTCACGCGGAGTCAGCGCATCCTTGGCGCTGTTGTAGAGCTGGGCGCGCACCAGAATATCGTCGCGCTCGGCCAGCAATTGAGCAATGCGGCGCTCAGCCGTCAGAATGCTCTGGCGCTGCACCTCGGTGGGGTGAGCGGTGAGCACGGGTGAGATAAAGCTCTTGGCCAGCGTCTTGGCCACCGTGCCCGATGAAATACCGGCCCAGCGCAGGCGGGCCAGTGCCACTTCGATGCTGCCTTCCTGCGTATTGCCGGCGCGCTCGTGCACGGCGCGGCGGCGAATGTGATGGCGATCTTCGGCCAGATTGGCCAGATGCGAGAAATAGGTAAAGGCGCGAATCACGCTCACCGTCTGGTCGCTGGACAGGCCCTTGAGCAGCTTTTTCAGCGCCTTGTCAGCCGCCTCATCTGCATCGCGGCGAAAGGCGACCGAGAGCTGACGCACCTGCTCAACCAGCGCAAAAGCGGCATCGCCCTCCTGCTCGCGGATCACATCGCCCAGAATTCGGCCCAGCAGGCGAATGTCTTCGATCAGCGGCAAATCCTTGTCAATCTTGCGCACCGGCTTGTCTGTATGTTTGTCTGTAGCTGCGGCGCTTTTGGGACGGGCGGAAGGCATCGACTATTCTCCTTGGGCACTGTGTAAGACAACTTGCCATGCTAGCATTCCCTGTTACCTGTCAGCTACCTGCGCCTGCTATGAATTCCCAATCGTCCACACCCGCATTCATCGTCATTGCCACCCGCGAAAGCCAGCTGGCCATGTGGCAGGCCGAGCATGTGCAGGCGATTTTGCGCAGCCGCGGCCACGCCGTTGACCTGCTGGGCATGACCACCAAGGGCGACCAGATTCTGGACCGAGCTCTGTCCAAAGTCGGCGGCAAAGGCCTATTCGTCAAAGAGCTGGAAGTTGCTCTGGAAGAAGGACGCGCCGATCTGGCCGTGCACTCCTTGAAGGATGTGCCCATGGAGCTGCCCGAAGGCTTTGTGCTGGCCTGCGTGATGACCCGTGAAGACCCGCGCGATGCCTTTGTCTCTAACAAATACTCATCGCTGGCCGAGCTGCCGCAAGGCGCCGTGGTTGGCACTTCCAGCCTGCGCCGCCAGGCTCTGCTTCAAGCCCTGCGCCCCGACCTCAAGATTGAGCCGCTGCGCGGCAACGTCAACACCCGTTTGCGCAAGCTGGACGAAGGACAGTACGACGCTATCGTGCTGGCCGCTGCCGGCCTGATGCGTCTTGAGATGAGCGATCGCATTCGCACCAAGTTCGACCCCGCCCACATGCTGCCCGCAGCAGGTCAAGGCGCGCTGGGTATTGAGGTGCGCGCTGACCGTCAGGACATCATTGACGCCCTGGCCCCGCTGGCCCACATGCCCACCTGGCTGACCGTGACGGCTGAACGCGCCGTCAGCCGCTGCATGGGCGGCAGCTGCTCCATGCCGCTGGCCGCCTTTGGCCGCTTTGAAGGCGACACCTTGCATATGGATGCGGCATGGGGCGATATGGAAGGCCAAAAGGGACTGATCCGCGTGCAGGCCAGCGCCACCGTCACCGACTTTGCCTCCGCCAACGCTCTGGGCGAGCAACTGGCCACACGCCTGCAAGCTGCTGGCGCCGTGCCCGCCGCCCCCAAGCAGGACTAAGCCCACTTTCCATGCGCCGCGTACTTGTAACCCGCCCCTTGCACGATGCGATGCCCTGGGTGGAGGCTTTTCGCGCCCGCGGCCTGCTGGCCGAGGCCTTGCCGCTGCTGGCCATTGGCCCCTGTGCCGATAAAGCATCTCGCCAGGCATTAATGGCTGCCCGCCAGCGCGCACAGCTTGGCTATTACAGGGCGGTGATGTTTGTCAGCGGCAATGCAGTGCAGCATTTCTTTGCTCAAAACCAGCCTCTAGCGCTTGATGGAAAAGCGCTGATAGCTACTGAAACAAGAGCATGGACGCCCGGCCCGGGCACAGAGCGCGCCTTGCTGGAAGCAAATCTTCCCGCCTGCCAGATTGATGGCCCATCACCCGATGCGCCGCAGTTCGAATCTGAATCGCTGTGGCAAAACGTGCACCTGCAAATTCGCCCCGGCGACCGCGTGCTGATTGTGCGCGGCGCAAGCCCAGCCGCAACGATTCAAAACACCGCCAGTCAGCCGCCTACCGAAGGCGCAGGCCGTGACTGGCTGGCCGCCAAACTGCGTGATGCCGGTGCCGAGGTGGAGTTTCTGGCAGTTTATGAGCGCCAACTTCCGTCATGGAGCGCCCAACAGTTGGATTTGGCGGAGCAATCTGCGACTGACGGCAGCCTGTGGCTTTTCAGCAGCTCTGAAGCTGTTGCCAACCTGCAACAGCTCCTACCTACACAGAACTGGCGGTCTGGGTTAGCGCTTACCACTCATGATCGCATTGCCAGCAAAGCACTTGCTGCCGGCTTTGGCCGTGTTTTGCAAAGCCGGCCAAGTCTGGACGACGTGGTGGCGTCTATAGAATCAGGGCTATGAGCTCTAATGCCATCCCCACTACCGATAACAAGCCCGCAGATCTACCGCCCAGTCAGGACAATCCAGCGCCCGTAAACAACGGCCATGGAACGCCCATGGCCGTGGTGCTGACGCTGGGGGTGGTAGCCGTCGCCGCCCTGATTGCCTGCGGCATGCTGTGGCAGCGCGTGGGCAATATGCAAGAGCAGCTGGCACGCCAGTCGGCACAGTCTGGTGCTCAATCGGTAGAGGCGCGCACTCTGGCCAAAGATGCACAAGACCTGGCCCGCGACAGCGCGGCCCGCGTTTCCGTCATGGAAGCGCGCGTGGGCGAGTTGAGCCTGCAGCGCAATCAGCTCGAGGAGCTGATGCAGAGCATGTCCCGCTCGCGTGATGAAAATCTGTTGGCTGATATTGAGTCATCGGTGCGGCTGGCTCAGCAACAGGCCGAGCTATCCGGCAGCCTGCAGCCGCTGGTGACCACCCTCAAATCCGCCAAAAAACGCGTGGAAAGCACGGCTCAGCCGCGCCTTGCGCCCGTGGTACGCGCTTTGGACCTGGATCTGGACAAACTCTCGCGCATGAGCGTGACCGACACCACGGGGGTGCTCAGCCGCATTGAAGACTTGATTCGTCAGGTCGATGACCTGCCCCTGATCAACGATGTGGGCCGCGCACGCAGCCGCGGCACGCCGCAAGACAAAAACACCGCCGCAGACCATGCGACGGCCGATATCGCCAACCTGTCAGCCACCCAGTGGGCCTGGTGGCAGGGGCAGAGCCAGCGCGTGTGGGATTCCTTCAAGAATGGCGCATCCGATCTGGTGCGCGTGCGCCGCATCGATCACCCCGAAGTCGCACTGCTCGCCCCCGAGCAAGGCTATTTTCTACGTGAGAACCTCAAGCTGCAGCTGCTCAACGCCAGACTAGGCCTGCTGTCTCGCCAATGGGAATCGGCCCGCGCTGACCTGAGTGCATCGGGCGCACTGCTGCACAAATACTTCGACAACCGCGCGCGCCGCACCCAGATTGCACAGGCACAGCTGCAGCAGATTCAGTCCAATTTGCATGCTGGTGGACAGCTGCAGCTGGATGACACGCTCAATGCCCTGGCCACTGCAGCGGCCGGGCGCTAACCCGAGGAGGAGACAGAAATGCGCGCCGCCTTGTGGTTAATGGGTTTGTTTGCCATGGCTGTAGCCTTGGCCTTGTTTGCAGGCAATAACCAGAGCTCGATCACCTGGTTCTGGTCGCCCTACCGGGTGGACATGTCGCTGAATCTGGCCATCGTCCTGCTCTTTCTGAGCTTTGCACTGGTCTATGCCGCGCTGCGCGCACTGGCTGCGCTGGTGCAAATGCCGCATCAGGCCCGCCGCTGGCGCATGCAGCAAAAAGAACGCGCCATGAACCAGAGTCTGCTGGAAGCGCTCTCTCATCTGCAGGCTGGCCGCTTTGTGCGTGCCCGCAAGGCAGCGCTGACGACCTTGTCTACCGCATTGTCGCTGCGTGAAGGCGGCGCTGCCCTGCCCTACGGCGAGCGCCTGAGTGCCACCGCCCATCTGATTGCCGCCGACGCATCACACGCCCTGCAAGATACGCCTCTGCGTGACAGGCACTGGCAGAAAGCCCTAGACACGCTGCCCATCCCTGGCAACACGCAGGACGACGAAATCCGCGAAGGTGCGCAAATGCGTGCCGCCCGCTGGGCGCTGGATGACCGCGATGCCGCCGAATCTATGCGCCGCCTTGGCGAACTGCCGCTGGGCGCGGCCCGCCGCACCATTGCCCTGCGCATCAAGCTCAAGGCCGCGCGCCTCGCAGGCGATACGCACATTGCGCTGGATACCGCCCGCCTGCTGGCAAAGCACCGCGCCTTCTCGCCCGCCGCATCGGCCAGCGTGGTGCGCGGCCTGCTGCTGGCCAGCATTCGCGATGCACGCGACACTTCATCGCTGCAGCAGTTCTGGCTGTCGCTGGACGAAGACGAACGCGCCATGCCCGAAGTGGCCATTCCCGCCACCGAGCGCCTAATCGAGCTGGGCGGCGAAGCCCAGCAAGCCCGCACCTGGCTGCTGCCCGTGTGGGAGCATTTGCTGGGCCACCCCAGCCCGCGCACCGAAGCCCATCTGCCCAAACTGGTGCAAGTGTTGCAGTCCTGCCTGAGCAAGCTCGATGGCGCATGGCTGGCCCGTATTGAAGCGGCGTCCAACGCCCATCCTCGCGAGCCGCGCCTGCAATACCTGGCCGGCATGGCCTGTGTGCAACGCGAGCTCTGGGGCAAAGCACAGCAACTGCTGACCCGCGCCGCGCCCCTGCTGCAAGACCCGCTGCTGCGCACCCGTGCCTGGCAGCGACTGGCGCTGATGGCCGAGCACCGCGGCGACATGGAAGCCTCCGCCATCGCCTGGAAGCTGGCGGCACAGGCCATGGTGGTGCTGCCGGAAAACCCGGCACGCGAGGCGTAAAAAGCCCCATCCAACCAGCCCCTAGCTTGTAAAAGCTCGGGGCTTTTTCATTTCAGCGCCGCCATCATTCAGCTTTTTTGAATTGTTTACTCAAACCCGCTGAACCTTTTTGCACAGCTCGCTTCATACACTGCATGGCTAGCGCGATGGTCGCACTTTCTTTTTTTGCAGCAACATGAACAACGCCTCTTCTTTCGCCAAGCGCTACAGCACCACAGCCATTGCCCTTCACTGGCTGTTGGCCCTGGCGCTGATCGGCATCTTTGCCTTTGGTCTCTATATGACAGGCCTGCCCTTCTCGCCCACACGCCTGAAGTACTTCAACTGGCACAAATGGGCGGGCATGACGATTCTGATGCTGTCGGCACTGCGCCTTATCTGGCGCATCACCCATCGCCCGCCAGAGCTGCCTGACGCAGTCACCCGCACCATGCCAGCCTGGCAGCGCGTGGCCCACCACGGCACGCACCACCTGATGTATGCGCTGTTTTTTGCGATTCCGCTGGTGGGCTGGATGTACAGCTCGGCAGCCGGCTTTCCCATCGTGCTGTTTGGCCAATTGCCCCTGCCCGATCTGGTGAGCAAAAGCTCCGAGCTGGCCGAAGCCCTCAAGCCCTGGCATGGCTATCTGGCTTATGCCCTGGCCGCGCTGGTGGTGCTGCATGTCGCAGCCGTCATCAAGCACCAGATCATCGACCGCGACGGTCTCCTCTGCCGCATGCTGCCCGGCAGCCGCTAACCCTTGTTTTCCAGAAAACCACGGAGTCTGTTTCCATGAAGCATTTGTTCAAAACCACTGCTGTCGCCGCCGCGTTGGGCGTTGCCGCAATCTCCAACCAGGCTCTGGCCGATCAGGCTCTGGTGCCAGCACAAAGCGCCGTCAACTTTGAGGCCAAGCAGATGGGCGTGCCGCTCAAGGGCCACTTCAAGAAATTCGACGCCAAGATTGCCTTTGACGCCGCCAAGCCCGAGGCAAGCAAGATTCACTTCAGCATCGACACCGGCAGCGCCACCATGGGTGCCAAGGAAACCGATGCCGAGCTGCCCAAGGCGGACTGGTTCAATGTCGCCAAGTTCCCTCAGGCCACGTTTGACTCCAGCGCCGTCAAGGCTCTGGGCGGCGGCAAGTTCCAGGTCGATGGCACGCTGACCGTCAAGGGCAATGCGCAAAAGGTGAGCCTGCCCGTGACGCTGACCCAGTCCGGCGCCACCACCACGGCCACCGGCACCCTGCCGCTCAAGCGCCTGACCTTCAAGATTGGCGACGGCGACTGGAAGGACACCTCCATGGTGGCCGACGAGGTCACAGTGCAGTTCAAGCTGGCCCTGACTGGCTTCGGCAAGATTTAAGTCTTTTTAGCCTCTAGCGCTTGATAGATAAGCGCTAGCAGCTCATGTTTTGATAGTTCCAACCCCTCAAGGATTTTTCACCATGCGTTCTGCATTGTTCGCCCTGGCCGCTGCTTCCCTGTTTGCTTCGGCCGCCCAGGCTGCCCCCGCGACTTACGCGATCGACCCTACCCATACATTCGCGACGTTCGAGATCGACCACTTCGGTGCCTCGACCAACCGCGCGCGCTTTGACAAGAAGAGTGGCTCCGTGCAGTTCGACAAGGCCGCCAAGACAGGCAAGGTCGAGATCGAGCTGGACATGACTTCGGTGAACTCTGGCACGCCCGCTTTCAACAAACATCTGCAAAGCGCCGACATTTTCAACGTGGAGAAATTCCCCACCGCCAAGTTTGTCTCCGACAAGTTTGTGTTTGACGGCGACAAGCTCAAGGAAGTCACCGGCCAGCTGACCATGCTGGGCAAGACTGCTCCCATCACCATCAAGGCCAACAAGTTCACCTGCTACGAAAGCCCCATGCTGCAAAAGCGTGAGGTCTGCGGCGGCGACTTTGAAGCCACCATCGACCGCACCCAGTGGGGCGTGGACTACGGCATCTCCTACGGCTTCCCCAAGCAAGTGCGTCTGGTCATGAGCATTGAAGCGGTGAAGCAATAAGCGGAATCAGCGGCTTCATTGCCTTCAAAAGCCCAGCCCGTGAAAGCGGCCTGGGCTTTTTTGTGTACGTTGGATTCATGCCCGTGAATCCCCTGATTAAAATTTACTTTAGGTTAATCAATTACGAATAGTAGAATTCCAGCATTCTCAAAAAATCCAAGGAGACATCCATGAGCCAGTCCGCCCCGACACCGGTTTACTCCCAGCCCCAGCGTGTCGACATGAGCCAGCTGCCCGCTCCCGCCAGCGTGCAGCAGCTGCATCACTACGCTTACAAGGCCAAAGATGCCGAAGAGACCCGTCACTTCTACGAAGATATTCTGGGCCTGCCGCTCTATCACATCATTCAGAGCGACTACGTCCCCTCCACCGGCGAGTACTGCCCGTACACCCACTTCTTCTTTCGCCTGAAGGATGGCTCCTTCATCGCCTTTTTTGACATTGGCGACGACGAAGCGGCCCTGCCCTCACCCAACAGCCCCATCTGGATCAACCACATCTCGTTTCGCGTCGACACCGTGGAGGAGCTGGAAAACACCAAGGCCCGACTGCAGGCCTGCGGCGTGGAAGTGCTGGGCGTGACGGATCACCACATCTTCAAAAGCATTTACTTCTTCGACCCCAATGGCATTCGTCTGGAGCTGACCGCACAGTTGGCCGATGCCATGCAAATGCAAAAAGAAAGCACCACGGCCCACGCCCGTCTGGCGGAGTGGACAGCCCGCAAGGAGCAGTGGCGCAGGGAGCGTGCAGAGGGAAAGACCGCTGAGGCGCTCAAGCCTCAGGGCAATGACCGGCCGGAATTTGTCCCTGGGAAATAACTCCCCCATGAGGCGCTACGCGCCTCCCCCCAAGGGGGACGGCAGCTTCGTGTCGCGGCGGCGCTTGCTTGGCGTCTCGTTGCAGACATATGGCGGTTTTGAGCTTTTAAATTTTGATAGCAGCTTGCGCTTGATAGATAAGCGCCAAGCGCTGAAATAAGGCCTACTGTCCCCATCAGCGGATCGGATCGCTAAAATCATTGGCAATCCGTCCTAATTTCTATGCAGACGGCATCCCCTCCACGGATGCCGTTTTCATTTTCAGAACTTTTTGCACCGCAGCCATGAGCGACACCATTCAACAGCCCGGCCTCGACAGCCTCACCAAGTCTTTTGAACCCGCTTCCATCGAAGCCCATTGGGGCCCCGAGTGGGAAAAGCGCGGCTACGGCAACGCCGGCTATCGCGGCACGGGCCTGCCCGGTGCCGAGGCTACCGCTGCTGGCAACAACTTCTCCATACAGCTGCCCCCACCCAATGTGACTGGTACGCTGCATATGGGCCACGCGTTCAACCAGACCATCATGGATTCGTTGACGCGCTACCACCGCATGAAGGGCTACAACACCGCCTGGATTCCCGGTACCGACCACGCAGGCATCGCCACGCAAATCGTGGTGGAGCGTCAGTTGCAGACACAAGGCGTGAGCCGCTACGACCTGGGCCGTGACGAGTTCACCAAGAAAGTCTGGGAGTGGAAGGAAAAGTCCGGCAACACCATCACCACGCAAATGCGCCGCATGGGCGACACCGTGGACTGGAGCCGCGAATACTTCACCATGGACGACAAGCTGTCCAAGGTGGTGACTGAGACTTTCGTCAAGCTGTACCAGCAAGGCCTGATCTACCGTGGCAAGCGCCTGGTGAATTGGGACCCCGTGCTGCAATCCGCCGTGTCCGACCTGGAAGTGGAAAACCAGGAAAAGGACGGTTCGCTCTGGCACATCGCCTACCCTCTGACCAGCGGCGAAGGCAATCTGGTGGTGGCAACAACTCGCCCCGAAACCATGCTGGGCGACGTGGCCGTGATGGTCCACCCCGAAGACGAGCGCTACAAGCACCTGATCGGCCAGACCGTGACCCTGCCTTTGGTGGGCCGCCAAATCCCCATCATTGCCGACGACTATGTGGACCTGGCATTCGGCACCGGCGTGGTCAAGGTCACGCCTGCGCACGACCAGAACGACTACCAGGTTGGTATTCGCCACAACCTGCCCATGATCACGGTGCTGACGCTGACCGCCAAGATCAACGACGAAGCGCCTGAAAAGTACCGCGGCATGGACCGCTTCGTGGCCCGCAAGGCCATCGTGGCGGATCTGGAAGAACTCGGCCTGATGGTCGAGATCAAAAAGCACAAGCTGATGGTGCCGATCTGCGACCGTACCGGACAGGTGATCGAGCCCATGCTGACCGACCAGTGGTTCATTGCCATGAGCAAGACCGCCAACGAAGGCACTGGCGATGACACCGGCAAGTCGATAGCCCAGAAGGCCATCGACGCTGTTGCCAATGGCGACGTGGAATTCGTGCCCGAAAACTGGGTCAACACCTACAACCAGTGGATGAACAACATCCAGGACTGGTGCATTTCACGCCAGCTGTGGTGGGGCCACCAGATTCCGGCCTGGTACGACGAAGACGGCAAGATCTACGTCGCCAAGAACGAAGCCGAAGCGCAAGCCCAGGCCCCCGGCAAGACACTGCGCCGCGACCCTGACGTGCTGGACACCTGGTACTCCTCGGCCATGGTTCCGTTCAGCACCATGGGCTGGCCAGAGCAAGGCACTGCCGCTGACGATGACTACAACCTGTACCTGCCCTCTTCGGTGCTGGTGACCGGCTACGACATCATCTTCTTCTGGGTGGCGCGCATGATCATGATGACCACGCACTTCACCGGGCGCGTGCCATTCAAGCATGTCTACATCCATGGCCTGGTGCGTGACTCGCAGGGCAAGAAGATGTCCAAGTCCGAAGGCAATGTGCTGGACCCGGTCGATTTGATCGACGGCATCTCGCTGGAGCCTCTGCTGGACAAGCGCACCACCGGCCTGCGCAAGCCAGAGACCGCGCCCACCGTGCGCAAGAACACGCAAAAAGAGTTCCCCGAAGGCATTCCCGCCTACGGTGCAGACGCACTGCGCTTTACCTTTGCGGCGCTGGCATCGCTAGGCCGATCCATCAACTTCGACAGCAAGCGCTGCGAGGGTTACCGCAACTTCTGCAACAAGCTGTGGAACGCATCGCGCTTTGTGCTGATGAACTGCGAAGGCTATGACTGCGGTCTGGCAGAGCACACCAAGGAGCAATGCCAGCCCGGCGGCGAGTTCGAAGGCTATATGCACTTCAGCCAGCCTGACCGCTGGATTTCCTCGCAGCTGCAAAAAGTCGAGGCCGAAGTGGCCAAGGGCTTTGCCGAGTTCCGCCTGGACAACGTCGCCAACACAATTTACGACTTTGTCTGGAACGAGTTCTGCGACTGGTATCTGGAAATCGCCAAGGTGCAAATCCAGACTGGAAGTGTTGCCCAGCAGCGCGCCACCCGCCGCACGCTGATCCGCACGCTGGAAGCGATTCTGCGTCTGGCCCACCCCATCATTCCGTTTGTGACGGAAGAGCTGTGGCAGCAAGTGGCGCCTGTGGCAGGTCTTAAGGGCGAATCCATCGCCGTGGCCCGCTACCCCGAAGCCCAGCCTGCCAAGATCGATGAAGCATCGATTGCCTACGTAGGCCGCATCAAGCAAATGGTGGACGCCTGCCGCGCTCTACGTGGCGAGATGGGTGTATCGCCTGCCCAGCGCCTGCCGCTGCTGGCGGTGGCAGGCTCGGCCGAAGGCACGGAGTTCCTGCGTGCCAATGCCGACGTGCTCAAGAATCTGGCCAAACTCAGCGAAGTCAAAGTCTTTGATGACGAAGCGGCATGGGCGACCGAAGCGCAAAACGCACCGGTGTCAGTGGTGGGCGATGCCCGTCTGGCGTTGTTCGTGGAAGTTGACGTTGCGGCTGAAAAAATCCGCCTGACCAAGGAAGTGACCCGCTTGGAAGCTGAAATTGCCAGCTCGCAAAAAAAGCTCAGCAACGAAGCCTTTGTGGCCAAGGCACCTGCCGCCGTGCTGGAGCAAGAGCGCGCACGTGTTTCAGAAAAGAGCGCTACCGTGGCCCGCATTCAAGAGCAATTGGCCCGTCTGGGTTGATATGCTGAGCGAGTGATAGGAAAAGGCGCAGGCAACTGCGCCTTTTGTTCATCTCTACCCCAAAGTACATCTCATGAACAATCAAACCCGCGTTCGCAAAGCCGTGTTTCCCGTTGCGGGTCTTGGCACCCGCTTTCTGCCTGCCACCAAAGCCTCTCCCAAGGAGATGCTGCCCGTGGTGGACAAGCCCCTAATCCAGTACGCCGTCGAAGAAGCCTATGAGGCTGGCATTCGCGACATGATCTTTGTGACCGGCCGCAGCAAGCGCGCCATTGAAGACCATTTCGACACCGCCTACGAGCTGGAGAACGAGCTGGAACGCGCAGGCAAGCACGCCATGCTGGATCTGGTGCGCAGCATCAGCCCAGCCGACATGAATTGCCTGTTTGTGCGTCAGCCTCGCTCTCTGGGTCTGGGCCACGCCGTGCTGTGCGCAGAGCCTCTGGTGGGCGACGAACCGTTTGCCGTCATCCTTGCCGACGACTTGATGACCGGTGACAACGGTGGCCCCGGCGTAATGGCGCAGATGACGGCAGCCTTCCAGAAGCAAGGCCGCTCGCTGCTTGCCGTGCAGGAAGTGCCACTGGAGCAAACCAAGCGCTACGGCATCGTCAAGGGCGAGCCTGCCGGTGGTCCGCTGATGCGTATTGATGAAATCGTGGAAAAGCCCGCGCCAGAAGTCGCCCCATCGCGCATGGGTGTAGCAGGCCGCTATGTGCTGACGCCCCGCATTTTTGATGAAATCCGCAACCAGCCCAAGGGCGTTGGCGGCGAAATTCAGCTGACCGATGCCATTGAGCGCCTGATGCAGCACGAGACCATCTACGCCTTCCAGTACGCTGGCAAGCGCTATGACTGCGGCAGCAAAGAAGGTTTTTTGCAAGCTACTGTGGAGCTTGCACTTCAGCACGCTGACGTGGGCAGCAGCTTCCGCGATTACCTCAAGAGTTTGAGCCTGTAAACCAATCGCCTCAAAGAAAAAGGCCTGCAATCGCAGGCCTTTTTTGCGTCATCCGCTCTCAAATCAAGAGCATTATTCAGCGGCGCTTGAGAATGTGAATGAACTCATCACCCACGGTCTGTTGCTCGACCAGCTCATTGCCCGTCTGTTTGGCAAATGCCTGAAAGTCACGGATAGAACCGGTATCGGTCGCCACTACTTTCAGCAGTTGACCGCTTTGCATGGCAGCCAATGCCTTCTTGGCTTTGAGAATGGGCAGCGGACAGTTCAGGCCGCGGGTATCAACTTCTTGGTCTACTTGCATGGGCGTGGTTTCCTCGTCAGTCTCGATTGTAGAAAGACCAGTCGCTGGCCGTGCCAGCACGGTCTTTACTTAAACCATCAAGCACAAGCCTTGAACAACCCTTGAGACATCGGCGCGAGGCCTTGTCGTACTGTTGTACTACCTGCGGCTTCGCGTCTTGTCTCAACCCAAACCCTCGGTTTGCTGGGCCTTGTTCATGGCTCTTAATCAATCACAGGGGCGACTGTAAAGCGCTGATCTTCATCCCATAGGCGAACGGGCCACTTGGCAGGGTCAGGTTCAGGGTTCTGACCAGGCCTGAAGGCGCCAAAACGCGGCTCAAAGCCTTTTTGCTTTATCCACTCAGCCAAGGCATAGCCCGTGCCTGCAGGCCAGCACAGAGACTCCTCAGCCGTCTGCCAGCGGTATTCCAGCAGCTCGGGCGAGAGCGTCACATCTTCAGCGCGGCCTTCTACCAGCACGTGATAGGCAATCAGCACCTGATTCATGCGCAGAAACTCCGAGCAGCACAAAAGACGCAGTGCCTTGACACGTAAACCGGTCTCTTCCATCACTTCGCGGCAAATACCCGCCTCTGGCGATTCACCGGCTTCCATGAAACCGGTTATCAGACCAAACACACCCTCTTGCCACAGCGCATTACGCGCCAGCAGAACACGGCCATCTGCCCCCTCAACCACAGCCGCCAATACGGGGGTCGGGTTGCCCCAATGCGTAAACCCGCAGCTAGGGCAACGCAGGCGCTGCACCTCTCCGCTGTCTTCATTGGCAACAATCCACTGCAGCTCAGTGGCGCAGTTGGAGCAAAAACGAATTTCATAGGCCATTCAGCTCTCTCCTTATTCTTTATTTTGATAGCAGCCAGCGCTTGTTATATAAGCGCCAGCCACCATTTAGAGCTTGCCTCATCGCTGAGGCAATCGCCTCAGCGACAAAGATCAGGCGGGGAACACGCCTGTAGAGAGGTAACGGTCACCGCGGTCGCACACCACAAAAACAATGGTGGCGTTTTCTTCGCGCTTGGCAATTTCCTGCGCAACCCACAACGCTCCGGCGGCCGAGATCCCGGCAAAAATACCTTCCTCGCGTGCCAAGCGGCGGGCCATGTCCTCGGCATCATCCTGCGATACATAGACCATTTCATCAACCAGCGATGCGTCATAGATCTTGGGCAGATATTCCTCTGGCCATTTGCGAATGCCAGGAATGCGCGAACCTTCGGAGGGCTGGGCACCCACGATCTTGATGTTCGGGTTCTTTTCCTTGAGGAATTTGGCCACACCGGTGATCGTGCCAGTCGTGCCCATGGCACTGACAAAGTGCGTGATCTCGCCACCCGTCTGCTCCCACAGCTCAGGGCCAGTTGTTTCGTAGTGGGCGCGAGGGTTGTCGGGGTTAGCAAACTGGTCCAGCACCACGCCCTTGCCTTGCTTGACCATCTGGTCAGCCAGATCGCGGGCATATTCCATACCGCCGCTCTTAGGTGTCAGGATCAGCTCGGCACCATAAGCCTTCATGGTCTGGGCGCGCTCAATGGACAGGTCTTCGGGCATGATCAAAATCATGCGGTAGCCCTTAATTGCTGCCGCCATGGCCAAGGCAATACCGGTGTTGCCCGACGTAGCCTCAATCAATGAGTCGCCCGGCTTGATCTCAGCACGCTCTTCAGCGCGCTGAATCATGGACAACGCAGGCCGGTCCTTGACGGACCCAGCTGGGTTGTTGCCCTCAAGCTTGCCCAGCACCACATTTCCGCGCTCGCGATTTGCATCCGCGCCAATGCGTTGCAATGCAACCAGCGGCGTGTGACCGATAGCATGTTCGATGGTCATATATGTTTTCATGACCAATACTGTGCCATAATTCACGTCTGCGCTAAGCAAGCCCGGGTGGTGAAATTGGTAGACGCAGGGGACTCAAAATCCCCCACCGAAAGGTGTGCCGGTTCGATTCCGGCCCCGGGCACCAATACAAAAAGCCGTTAAGTTCCAAAGACTTAACGGCTTTTTCTATTGCCTGTTTGCTTTGTGTTTTTCCCTCCCACGTTCGTGGTTAATTCGCGCCCCGTTCGTGAAAAAAGCGCTTTGCATTCGCACTCTGCACAAAATGGACACCCAGCACTGGGTCATAGTCGATTGATATACTGTACATATGAACAGTATTCGTCTGTTGGGCGGCATGCCCGTCCAACTCACCTCATCCCCAGTTGCACTGCCGCTGGCGGATTGCAGCGTGCGTGCAGGGTTCCCGTCTCCAGCTGAGGACTTCTCAGGCAAGCGGCTAGACATTGCCACGCTTCTGGTCGAACACCCCCAAGCCACGTTTCTGCTGCGCGTGGCAGGACCATCTATGCGCGAGTACGGCATCGATGACGGGGACATGATCGTCGTTGACCGAGCGCTGCGCGCTCGCCATGGCAGCATCGTCGTGGCCGTTATTGATAACGAATTCACCGTCAAGGCCCTGCACAACGCAGGCGGTGTGTTCAAGCTCAGGGCTGGCAACCCCACTTATCCCGACATCGTTCCCAAAGAAAACCAGGAGCTGGAGATCTGGGGTGTGGTCACCTCCTGCATCAAGCGCTTCCGGAATTGAAATCATGCACATCCCTGCACGCCGACGGCCCGAGTTCGATGAGGCACGCATCTACGAGTACCCCGAACACCTGCGTTCGTCGCTGCAGGGGATGCCCGCCGGACCAGGTGTCTACATTTTTCATGCGGCCGAGGGCGAACTGCCTCTGTACATCGGCAAGAGCATCAACCTGCGCGCTCGACTGCTCTCGCACTTTCGCACCGAAGATGAGGCCCGCATGCTCCGCCAGACGGTGCGCATCAGCTATATCCGCACGGCAGGAGAAATCGGGGCACTGCTGCTAGAGGCACAGCTCATCAAGCAACAGCAGCCTCTGTTCAATCAAAAGCTGCGTCGCAACAGGCAGTTGTGCGCACTGCGGTTGTCGGGAGATGTGCCCGAGGTCATTTATTCCCGCGATATCGACTTTGCCAGCTCGCCAGATATTTTTGGCTTGTACAGCAGCCGCCACTCCGCACTGGAAGCCCTGCGCGACCTGGCCGACATTCACAAGCTTTGCTATGGCGCCCTGGGCCTGGAAAAACTGGCCAAAGGCCGCGCCTGCTTTCGCAACATGGTTCACAAGTGCGCTGGCGTTTGCCATGGTGCTGAATCCTCAGAGGAGCATCGCGCCCGCTTGAGAGGTGCGCTTGAAGGCCTGCGCGTGGTGACCTGGCCCTATGCCGGTGCCGTGGGTATTGAAGAAAAGTGGCAGGACATGCGGCAGATCCATGTCATCAACAACTGGTGCTACCTGGGCAGCGCCACGACACTGCCAGCTGCGCGCAAGCTCAACACCGTGGCCGCAGGCTTTGATGCCGATGGCTACAAGATCCTGTGTCGCCCTATTCTCGGCGGCAGCGCCAAGATCATCCCCTTGTAGGGGGAGACCATGTTTGCGCTCATCGATGGCAACAACTTCTAATGATGCGTTCCATATAGTTTTTTTGAGCTGCGAGCGCGTTTTCAGGCCCAGCCTCAAGCGTGTTCCCGTTGTCGTGCTATCAAACAATGATGGCTGCGCAGTGGCCCGCAGTGACGAAGCCAAGGCACTGGGCATCAAGATGGGCGCTCCCTACTTTCAGATCAGGCATCTGCACGATGAAGCCGGGCTGGTCGCCCTGAGTGCCAACTTCCCCCTGTACGGCGACATGAGCGAGCGCATGATGAGTCTCGCCTCGGCCTTGGGCCCGCAGCTGGAGGAATACAGCATTGACGAATGCTTTATCGACCTGCAAGGCGTGCCCGAAGTCACGCGCCGCACCTGGGTCATTCGGGAGCGCATCTTGCGCGGCATTGGCATACCTACTTGCATTGGCATACCCGCATCGTCCAGCGCCGTGAGCTGGTAGATACGCTCTGCCCCAATCTGCTGGTGCTGCACGATGGTCGGCCAGTCACCTACCGAATGATTTCCCGCCGCTGGGAAGATGCCCGCGACGCAGCGGCCTACCGCG
Organism: Comamonas sp. 26; assembly: GCF_002754475.1. Classification (NCBI taxonomy): domain Bacteria; kingdom Pseudomonadati; phylum Pseudomonadota; class Betaproteobacteria; order Burkholderiales; family Comamonadaceae; genus Comamonas; species Comamonas sp. 26. Next base: position 935,081 of record NZ_PEFL01000001.1, on the reverse strand, counting down.
CCGAAGTCACCGGCGATGAAGAGCTGGGTAAACGCATCCGCGCCATGTACCTGCGCGATATGCGCAGCTTCGCGGCCAACCTGGCTGAAGACATTGAAGAGGCATCAAAGCTGCTGGACCACAGCAGTGTAGGCGTGACGCGCAAGCATTACCGGACGCGGGCCACTCGGTTAAAAGCGGTGCGCTGAGCCAGTAAGAACGCCCCGCACCTGATCAATAGAACTTGCTGTTGCTCTCAATCCGGGCTCTTTCCGTCTCGGGGAACTTCCCTTCGGCAAGTAGCTGTTCACAGGCCATTCGCCCATCATCCAGAGCACCGGCATACCAGGCAGCGCTGGCCAGCTCATCCAAAGCCCTCCACTCGTACACAGACGAATCGACAAACAGCAGATCCTCTGTTTTCTTGATACGAGAAGCACGCAGGGCATAAAGATGAGCAAGTACTGTATCCCCCTGCAGCCTTAGATACCTGGACAGCTCATAAAGAGGCTCCGCCCGACTAGGCCGCATTGCATAAGCACGCAAATATGCCTGCTGAACATCAAGGCTTGAGCGATGGAGCTTTTCCTTCATCACTGCAACCTGAAAAGCCGCATACCAAGTTTCTTCGGCCCAGCCCTGAAGGCCGACTCGCTTTTCGTATTGAGTCAGGCTCTCAGACAATAGACCCGCATCCCGGTAGCTTTGAGCAAGATAGAAGGTGTACCTGGGATGGCCCGGCTGTTTAGTCAATGCCTTTTTGAGCACCTCAATGTCTTTGAGGTAAGTGGAGGGATCTCTGGCTCTGGCACCATCTCTGCTGACATGAATTTCTGGCCCAGGAAGCAACTGCCATTCGTGAGGTTCTGGGCAAGTCAAGTACTCGTGAATCACACCCTCCCACGCCCAATTCCGGCGAGTCGAAATCAAGCTATTTCGGGAGTACTGTGTGGTGTTCAGAATGCATTTGAAGAGGTAGCCATCTGCATCGAGATTCGGCCATCGAAATCCATCAGGCAAATGCAACTGCTCATCGGCATCGATGAACAACACATAGTCCGCCTTCTGCCGCGCGAAAGCCAAGGCCTCATTTCGATTGTGCGCAAAGTCAACCCAGGGCCGCTCGTATAGCGTGCCAGGAATCCCGGCCATCGCCTCCTGCACAAGCTGCTGAGTCCCATCGGTAGAGCCGGTATCCACGATGACCCACTGATCAATCCATGGTCTAACAGATTCGAGGCAGCGCTTTATTACAGGAGCTTCGTTCTTCACGATCATGCTCAAACTGATGCATCTATGTAACATGCTGAAAAAAATAATTAGATTTAGAAGCAATAAAAGCAGAATTTCTCGCCTACCCGTGGAGTTCTACTTATGCATACTCGTGTCAATCCGCTTCTTGCCAGTTTACTGGTTGGTCTCACAATTTCTTTGTCAGCCTGTGGTGGCGGAGGTGGAGATGATGGAGGTCAGGCCAGCGTGGCCCCTGCATCTGGCTTTGTACTCCTCGGTGCGAAGACTGCGCCTGCCAGCACTGTCGGTAAAGATGGCGATTTTTACTTGGACAGTTCAACAGGCAAGCTCTATGGCCCCAAAGCTAACGGGGCGTGGCCGACTGACTCGTTGACATTGGTTGGCCCTGCTGGCCCTGCTGGTGTAGAAGGACCGGTCGGGGCAGAAGGCCAGCCTGGATACGCCCCAGGTGCAGTTCTGATTACCGGCGTGCGCGCACCCGCAAATACTGTGGGCCGCGACGGCGACTTCTACGTCGATATCAGCACTTATTCTCTGTACGGCCCCAAGTCCGGAAATGTTTGGGGGTCGACTATTGGCAATTTGCAAGGTGCTACGGGCGCAACTGGAGCCACCGGTGCAACGGGATCTAACGGTGCGGCAGGACCCACTGGCGCAACCGGTGCTTCAGGAGCCACTGGTGCAGCAGGCCCCACGGGAGCCACAGGTGTTGACGGCGCCAATGGTGCAACTGGCCCCACTGGCGCAGCAGGCCCCACGGGAGCCGCAGGCGTTGGCGGCGCTACTGGTGCAACTGGTACAACCGGCCCCGCTGGTGCAACCGGGGCAACGGGATCCACTGGCGCAGCAGGCCCAACTGGCGCCAACGGCGTTGGCGGCGCTACTGGTGCAACTGGTACAACCGGCCCTGCTGGTGCAACCGGTGCAACGGGATCCACTGGCGCAGCAGGCCCAACTGGCGCCAACGGCGTTGGCGGCGCTACTGGTGCAACTGGTACAACCGGCCCTGCTGGTGCAACCGGTGCAACGGGATCCACTGGCGCAGCAGGCCCAACTGGCGCCACAGGCGTTGGCGGTGCCACTGGTGCAACAGGCCTGACGGGCACAACTGGAACAACAGGCGCAACGGGTTCTACTGGTGCAGCTGGCCCAACAGGCGCAACTGGAGGGACGGGAGCAACAGGCGCCCAAGGACCTCAAGGAAACACAGGGGCAACCGGAGCAACGGGCGCCGAAGGCCCTCAAGGCCCAGGGGGTGCGACTGGTGGTACGGGTGCAACTGGCTCCGCTGGCCCAACTGGTGCAACGGGATCCACTGGTGCAACAGGTCCCACTGGCGCTACAGGGAACAATGGAGCAACGGGTGCTACAGGCGCAACAGGAGCCACTGGCCCAAGTAGTACTGTGGCCTATTCGTTTACGGTCTTGGATAACGCGAACTTTGATGCTTTATTACCGAGATACTTACTGCAGGGAGGCGGAACCTCGACTACTGCAGAAACAGGAGTAGTCGTACCTAACGCTTGTACATCCGTCAAACTCGTCGTGTCACTAGGCGGAACACTGCAAAACCTCACAAGCGATTACACGGTTTCAGCATTGCATTACGATCCGACCACTGGAACAGCCCCCCCGGCCAAGAAATTTCATCCTGTACCGTTAGCAAAACTGGACAAAAGATATGCAGCAGTACCGTGCCAACAAATATCGGGGAAGGTCACTTACTTCAATTGCAGATCAAGAATTTCACCCAAAGATTCAACGAATGGGACGGTGTGCTTTTTGCAAGTATCAGTTGCAATTAAGCAAAAAAACCTGCATGTCTAGCGACTCACAACTGAGGCCAACAGAGGAGCTTGCCCTGAAAGAAATCGTTTTCCAGTAAAACGAGAACAGACAAAAACTGTTGGCGCAAAGAGTGTTTTCGTGTCGATAGCCCGTGATCCTCTTTGCGCCCAAAAACGAGCTACAATCCACGTCCCTCAAGGGTATGCGGTCAGACTCAAAATCCCCCACCGAAAGGTGTGCCGGTTCGATTCCGGCACCAGATACCCAAGCCGAGAAAGTGAATTCACTTCTCGGCTTTTCTATTGTCTGACTCCAAAGAAAACGGCGAATCGGGTACATCGCCCCATCCCTTTATCCAAGTCTTCCCGCTGCCGGGCTTAGGCAGGATCTGCCTTATCTGCTCACTTTTCAGAGATGGTGCAGCAACTGTGAATAACTTTTTGCAATCAGGCCCTTTCGAGCACATAGGAATGTGCCGTTTTTTGCTTCAAAGCCGCACTTCTGCGCCTCTAAGGCCAACAAGCCATTCACCCAAGAAAAGCCGCGTAGGCGTGCGATTGCACAGCGTCCTCCTCTGAAAAATTTCTCTGTAGGGTCAAAGCGAGCGTATTTTCGAAACTAGCGGCTGCTGTCAATCAGAGCAACCCTGTTTCCGTTTCAGCCACGAAAAAAGCGCCGATTTTCACGGCGCTTTTTTCCACAGATCCTGTTGATAATTCCGTGGATATCCAGTGGAATTCCATCGATACAGGCATCCTCTCCCTTGTATTGACGTCCTTGCCGGTTGGTTGCCTTCAAATCAGGCAGATGCCCAATAAAGGGTTAACCCCTAATCTTTCAGAGGGTGCGCCGGATCAGCAGGCGGCCGGTATCGGTGATGTGCCAATGCTTTTCTTCGTCCTGCACGACAAAGCCACGCTCCAGCAGGCGCCTGGACAGGTATTCCTTGACGGCCGCTCCGAGCGATACATCTTCACCCAGCTCCAGCTTTTTGAGCGTTTCCAATTCATCGACCGTAGGTTCATACACAGGTGCACGATAGACTGCTGTTTGCATGGTGATTTCTCCTAAGCTCGTCTGAGTAGACTGGTCGCTCCGGCCCCGAAGCGCCTGAAACCCAAGATAAACCTCTCATTTGCCACGCGCAATAGCTGATTGACGGCTTTACCTAAATTCACCAAGCCCTCAAACACCACTCAGCCCCACCACCCAGCGCCAGTCCGCCACTCTTATTTCAGGAGCTAGCTACCCACATGTTGTATGCGATTGCTGTTCTTTTCGCCTTTCAGTTGCTGGGCGAGTTTCTGGCGCGCATCAGCGGCCTGCCACTGCCCGGAGCACTCGTTGGGACTTTGCTGCTACTGGTTGGACTGCTGTTTTACAAACGCCTGCCCAAGCCGCTGGAAGACACCGCGCAGGTGCTGCTGCAGAACATGATGCTGCTTTTTATCCCCGTCATCGCGGGCGTGATGCTGGAGTTCGGCCACTTGCGCCGCGAATGGCTGCCGTTTGTACTGGCCTGCGTGCTAGGTGCTGCGATCACGTTTACGGCCACCGCCCTCACTTTCCGCTTTTTTCTGCAGCGCCAGCGCACTCTTCAGAGCAGCAATGAAGACAACGATGAACGCACTGCAGAGCAGGAGCAGGCCGCATGAGCACGCCTTTGCTTGATCGCCTGCACACCACCTGGCTGAGCCTTGCCCAAGGCTCGCCCCTGCCTTGGCTGGTGTTGACGCTGATCGTCTACCTTGCGGCAATGGCGATCTACAAAAAAAGCGGCAACCGGCCCACGCTGATTCCCGTGTTTACCGGTGTGGTGGTCATCGTCGGCATTCTGATGGTGACGGGCACGCCGTATGAGACTTATCGCAGCGGCGTATCGCTCCTGGGGCTGATGATTGGCCCGGCCACGGTGGCACTGGCGATTCCGCTCTACGCCCAGCGTGAACGCATTAAGGAACTGTGGCTACCCATCAGCGTGGCACTATTTGTGGGTTGCCTGGTGGCCCTGTTTTCTGCACTGGGCATTGCCTGGTTGTTTGGCGGCTCTGAAGCAACGCTGATTGCCGTGGCACCCAAATCAGCCACCATCCCCATCGCCCTGCCCATGGCAGAGCGTTTTGGCGGCAAGCCTTCTCTGGCGGCTGTGGCCGTGGCTATCACCGGTATCAGCGGCACCATGATGGCACCACTGCTGTGCCGCTTTCTGCGCCTCAAAGACCCGGCCGTTGAAGGCTTTGCCATTGGTCTGACCGCCCACGCCATTGGCACGGCGCGAGCCATTCAGCTCAATCCTACGGCGGGCGCGTTCTCGGCGCTGGCCATGGGGCTGAACGGTGTCGCTACGGCGGTGCTGATGCCGCTAGTTCTGGCTATCACCCCTTGGATTTAAAAAGATAGCTGCTTGCGCTTTATCTATAAGCGCAGCAGCAGTTTTGGCTAAGTTTTTTGATCGCCGCGCCGGTAGGCCCAGACGGCGCCCAGAATCAGCACCATGCCCAGCCACTGTGCGGGTTGGGGCTTGGCGCCGAACCACAGCAAATCCACCAGCAAGGCCATGACGGGGTAGATATAAGACAGGCCTGCAATGGCCTGCGCCTTGAGCCGCTGGAACGCCGTGTACATCAGCGTATACATCCAGGCCGTGTGCACCAGCCCCAGTACCAGCACGGCAGCCAACGCCTTGGGGCTGAAGACAACATCGGCACGCAACTCCCACACAAACGGCAGCAAAGCCAAAGCCCCGACTCCCATTTGCAGCATGGCAATCTGCGCTGGGGCGATGCGCTTGAGACGCTGGGTGTTCAACGTGGCCACGGCATACAGGCTGGCGGCCAGCAGAGCCAGGCCAATCCCTTGCCACGATGCCTGATGAGCACCATCAGCTCCCAGCAAGCCGCTGCTGAGCAGCACGCCAACCAGCGCCAACAGGAGCCACGGCATGCGCCGCAGCGGCAAAACCTCGCCCTGCAACAAGGCTGCCAGCAGCAGCAATAAAAACGGCTGCACGTGATAGACCACCGTGGCAATTGCAATGCCGCTGTAGCGATAAGCGCAAAACAGGCACAGCCAGTTGACGATCAGCGCCAGCCCGCCCAGCAGCAACCACCTCAACTCACTGCGCGTCGGCGTTCGCCACTGGCGTGAAACCGCCACCCACGCCGCCAGCCCCAGTCCACCCAGAATGCAGCGCAGCCAGACCACCCACAGTGCGGGTAGCTCGCTTTCAACCACCAGCAGGCCAATCGTGCCGGACAAGGCCATGGCCAGCACCATGCGCCAGGTGCCGCCGCCGGGCGTAGCGGTGGCTAAGGACGGATGAGGCACTTCAGGCACAGCGCCCGGGGATGAGGAAGAAGCATTGAGAGTCATGCTTTGATCTTTATTCATTGAATCTGATTCATCAATGCGTACCAATTCCACTTACTATTGTTTTTAAATCAACATTAGCCAAGGGATTGATCCATGAGCAAAGAGCCCCGACTGGTTCCCGAAATGCTGGTTTTTGCCAAGGTGGTAGAGCTGCGCAGCTTTGCCGCCGCCGCAAGGCAGCTGGAGCTGACCACCTCGGCCGTCAGCCGCAGCGTGGGCAGGTTGGAGGCGCACTGGGGCGTGCAGTTGCTGCACCGCACTACCCGGTCGCTGTCGCTCACGGAGCTAGGCGCCGAGGTCTACGCCGCCTGCAGCCAACTGAGTCAGACCGCCAGCGACATCCACGCCATTGCCGGCCACTACAGCGGCGTGCCGCGCGGCACGGTGAGACTGACTGCGCCCACGGTGTTTGGTGAAATCTGGCTGACTGCCCAGCTACCCGCTCTACGACGCCAGTGGCCTGAACTGGAGATTGCCATCAGCCTTAGCGATCAGATGCAAGACCTGGCCCAACAGGGGCTGGACCTGGCCATCCGACTGACCCGCGCCCACCAGCTTGCACCCAATATGGTGGCCCGCGAGCTGTGTACGGTGCGCTATATCGCCGTGGCCTCACCCGCCTATCTGCAAGGCCTGCGCAAGCAACCCGATCACCCTGCGGATCTAGCCCCATCGCAGGGCGTGGAATGCATCACGCTGGGGTATGGCGAATTTCAAAAGCAGCTGCAATGGGTACGCGGCCCTGGCGCGGCCACAAAACCCGCAGCCACCGATGCGGTGGAAGTCGCCATTCACACCCCCATCTATATTGGCAGCAGCACCGGCATCATTCATCTGGCGCTGCAGCACCAGGGCATTGGCCTGGTCGCCGACTTTGCCGCCCGCGCCGCGCTACAAAGCGGTGCACTGGTTCAAGTACTGCCCCAATGGAGCCTTACCGGCAACTACGCTCCCCGCACCGCCTATGCCGTCTATGCACCATCACGCCATCTACCTCTCAAGGTCAGGGCGCTTATTGATCACCTGATCGAGGCAGGAAAGCACACTTAGAGTCGCTAGCACCAGCCTTGATACGTCGTTATTTCGCCTTGTCGTACGCTTGTACTGCCTGCGGCTTCATGCCTCGTCTCAACCGCAAATCTGCGATTTGCTGGGTGGTGCTAGCGCTTCTTAAGCACTCACAACGAGTTCTCCCCGTCAAACCTCTACAAGCTTGTGGACAAAGCACACGGGGTAGCTGGATAAGCGACTCAAGCCATTGTTATCAAATGACTTCTTCATGGCTGCTTAATTTTTAAGCAAACCACTCCATACAGGTCTGCCAGCCCTCAAACTACGCAATTCATAGCAACCAGCGCACTCTAGACATGGGCTGGCGGGCAGTTCTCCCCACAGAATCACTACAAGCTTGTGGACAAACCCCGCCAAGACCTTTGATAAGCAAGCTAAGTCCTTGTCATAAAACAACAAAGCAAGAGCTGATTATTTTTTAATCAAAAACACCTCTGAGGCAATGCTCCAGCTGCACAGAGAAGGCAAAACACCAGAGAACGCCTTGAATACACCCACAGTGCGCAACCACTGACCACCCAGAATTACGGCAAAAACTCCGCAATTCATAGCAGCTAGCGCGCTATGGACTTGGGCTTGAGGCGAGTTCTCCCCAAAAAATCGCTACAAGCTTGTGGACAAACTCCAGCAAGCTGCTGAACAAGCCAGCTAACTCTTTGTCATACAACAAAAAAGAGGATGCTGCTTATTTTTTAAGCAACCCTCTCTTCAGACTGAATTTCAGGCAGAAAAGCGCTTAACGCAGCGGCTTGGGCCAGTCGGCCAGCTGATAAGCACTGTCCCAGAACATCCACTCCAGCCTTGCAGCATCACGATAAGCCGCGTGCATGGCGGCGCGGGTGGATTCCGTGGCATCTTCCGCCAGGCGATCCACCGTGGCGCAGACACCGCGTACGGCAGCGTGGAATTCTTTGCTGGCATAGGTATCGACCCAAGCCTGATACGGGTTGTCAGATGCCGAGCGCGCATGAATGTCGCGCCCCACTTCGGCGTAAATCCAGAAGCATGGCAGCAGTGCGGCCACGGCCACGGGATATGGCGCGCTCCAGGCGGTAGAGACCAGAAAGCTGGTGTAGTGGTGGCAGGCAGGCGTGAGCGGCGTGGCAGCGAACTGCTCAGCGCTGACACCAAAGTCACGCATAAAGCCGCCATGCAGGGCACGCTCCACCACCACGGCTTCATTGGCGGCATTGGCAAACTGCACCACGCCTTCGGCGTTGTCGGACTTGGCAGCCGTCACGGCCAGCGCACGGCCGTAGGCCACCAGATAGTGCGCATCCTGAATCATGTAATGGCGAAAGCGCTCCATGCTGAGCGTGCCTGCCGCCAGTTCCTTGTTAAAGGGCAAGTCCAGCGTGCTCTGGTACAAGGCTTGATTGGCGCTCCACAGGCTTTGACTAAACGACATAAACACCTTCTCTGAACCTCCTTTTCAAGGAGGCATGGTTTTCCAAAGGCCCAGGTCTGAACAGGGCCGCTCAACAGCAAACGCCAACCCAACAGCTGGCATTTGCGCTTGTCATGCGGGTGGGCAGCGGCGGCGCTTGATGGGCCTGCCTGCAAGCTATTAATAGGAGGTCACGGCTCGAGCAGCTTGCTGTTTTGGCAGCCCGCACTTTTGCACTCGCGTACACGGCCTTGCAAAAAGTCCACGCGGGCAATGGTGGTCTCGGTGGCGCAGCGCAGGTTTACATAAAAGCCGGTGTCATCCCTTTTGGAGCACTGATTGTTGCGCTGCTTCATCCAGGCCAGTTGGCCTTGCTTGAGCGCAGACTTGCCCGGTGCATCGAGCTTGGAGGCCAGTTCGGAATAGCGCTGGTTCAACTCCTTGTCGGCTTCCGAGTACACCTTGTTGAGGCAGTACAGGCCATCAAAATCATTGACTGGCTTGTCGCAATTGGAGTTGGCAAATACAGCCAACGGTGCAATCAATGCCAACGCGGCAAAAATTTTCTTCATCCGGGTACTCCTTGGGTTGGGCTTCCATGAAACATGGCCGAGCCTAGTTTGCCGCAACTTACAGGCCCCTACGCAGCATTCACTTTCAACCCAAACCCGGCAAGCACCCCGCTCAGGTGCGCACTTCCTTGGCCCTGCCCTGCAACCATTGACTGAACGCCCTCATAGCCGGGGTTTGCTGGGCATCGGCCGCCAGCTCAGGCGTGACCAGATAGTAAGCACGGTTGCCGCGCAGCGGCTGGGGGCAGGCAATGATGAGGTCGCCACGGGCAATTTCCTGTTCGATGAGCATGGGCGGGATGAGTGCCACGCCCAGCCCTTCACGGGCGGCCACGGCCAGCATGGAAAAAAGCTCCAGCCGCATGCCATCCAGCGCCCTCGGTGCATCGACGTTCATGGCTTCAAACCATTGCCGCCAGCCGTGGGCTCGCGTGCTTTGCTGCAGCAATGGCATTTTGGCAATCATCTCGGCCCCCACGGGCAGCCAGGCACGACCCGGGTCACGCTGCTGGGCCGTGGCCAGCAGTTGCGGGCTGCACACGGGCACAACCTCTTCATCCATCAGCCACTGCGCCTGCACGCCGGGCCAGCGCGACACCTGCTCGGGCGTGCCGGCAAATAAAGCGGCATCGAAGACGGTGTCGGCAAACAGAAACGGGCGGGTCTGCACATCGATGTGCACGGTAATGTCCGGGTGCTCTCTGGCCAGCTGCGGCAGACGTGGCAACAGCCAGCGCGTGGCGAACGTGGGCACGGCCGCCAGATTGATGGGGCCGCCCTCGCCCTGATGACTCATCAGATCCAAGGTGTCGCGTTCCAGCCCCTGCAGCCAGCGGCTGACCTGCGTGGCGTAGTGCTGGCCGGCATCGGTCAGCAGCACGCCGTGGCGGGTGCGCTTGAACAGGGCCACGCCCACAAACTCTTCCAGCGCAATGATCTGGCGCGAGACAGCGCTTTGCGTCAGCGACAACTCCTGTGCCGCCTTGGTATAGCTGATATGGCGGGCCGCCGATTCAAAGCAGGTCAGCGCCTGGGTGGAGGGAAGAACTCTTCGCATAGGTTTTATGCTTTCAGCGCATCAATAAAAATCAAAACAAAGTAGAAACCCTGACGAATGATTTTATACATGCAATTTACTCATCAATTGATGATTATTCATCGTTTGCCTCGCCCTGTTTCACAAACCTAATATGTATGCAAGCACTCAGGCGACGGCCTGCAAACCAACACTTTGTATTCAGGAGATGAACATGGCACATGGCTACCAGTGGGACGATTGCCTCCAGCTCGATCAACAGCTGACAGAAGACGAACGCATGATCCGCGACGCGGCACGCGACTACTGCCAGGACAAGCTCAAGCCCCGCGTGCAAGCCATGTTCCGCAATGAGTCGGTCGATCTATCCATCTTCCGCGAGATGGGCGAGCTGGGCCTGCTGGGCCCCACCATCCCCACCCAGTACGGCGGCGCCGGCCTGAACTATGTGAGCTACGGCTTGGTGGCCCGCGAAATTGAACGCGTGGACTCCGGCTATCGCTCAATGGCTTCCGTCCAGTCCTCGCTGGTGATGGTTCCCATCAACGAATTCGGCACCGAAGCGCAGAAGATGAAGTACCTGCCCAAGCTGGCATCGGGCGAGTTCATCGGCTGCTTTGGCCTGACCGAACCCGACCACGGCTCCGACCCCGGCAGCATGTCCACCCGCGCCTACAAGGTTGACGGTGGCTACAAGCTCAAGGGCAACAAGATGTGGATCACCAACAGCCCCGTGGCGGATGTGTTTGTGGTCTGGGCCAAGGAAGTGGCCGAAGACGGCACCGTGGGCCAGATCCGCGGCTTCATTCTGGACAAGGGAATGAAGGGCCTGTCCGCCCCCGCCATCCATGGCAAGGTGGGTCTGCGTGCCTCCGTCACCGGCGAAATCGTGATGGAAGACGTGTTCTGCCCTGAAGAAAACGCCTTCCCCGATGTGCGCGGCCTGAAGGGCCCGTTCACCTGCCTGAACAGCGCCCGCTTCGGCATTGCCTGGGGCGCTCTGGGTGCGGCGGAAGACTGCTGGCACACCGCCCGCCAGTACACGCTGGACCGCAAGCAGTTTGGCCGCCCTCTGGCCGCCAACCAGCTGATTCAGAAAAAGCTGGCCGACATGCAGACCGAAATCACGCTGGGCCTGCAAGCCGTGCTGCGCGTGGGCCGCATGAAGGACGAGCACCAGAACGTGATCGAGATCACGTCCCTGGTCAAGCGCAACAACTGCGGCAAGTCGCTGGACATTGCCCGCATGGCCCGCGACATGCTGGGCGGCAACGGCATCTCCGACGAGTTCGGCGTGGCCCGCCATCTGGTGAACCTGGAAGTGGTCAACACCTACGAAGGCACGCACGATGTGCATGCGCTGATTCTGGGTCGCGCCCAGACCGGCATCGCAGCGTTTGCGAACTGATAGCTCCCCCTGAGCCGCTTTGCGGCTTCCCCCTCTCTCTTCGGGAGGGGGACGGCAGCTTCGCCGCGAGGCGGCTCTTGCTTGCTGCCCTCACCTCGGGGCAATGACAAAGATTGCCGCCACCAGCACTTTCTGCTCACTATCTATTAATGAGCTGGTACCGCTTGATTTGTCTGGGTTTTGAATGCTTTCAGCCCAGAGCCCAGACAAATAAAGCGCAAGCAGCTATTTATTTCATTGTTTCGCTTGATCGGGCTACTCGGCATGAACACAACCTCCTCCACCCCCACCGGCGCACTGGCGGGCATCAAGGTGCTCGATCTGTCGCGCGTGCTGGCAGGACCCTGGGCCACACAGATGCTGGCCGACCTGGGTGCCGATGTGGTCAAGGTTGAGCGCCCTGTGGCGGGCGACGATACGCGACACTGGGGCCCTCCCTTCCTCAAGGACGATGCGGGCAACGACACGCGCGAGGCCAGTTACTTCACGGCCTGCAACCGCAACAAACGCTCAATCACCGTAGACATGGGCCACCCTGAAGGCCGCGCCCTGCTGCTGCGCATGGCGCAGGAGGCCGATGTGGTGGTGGAGAACTTCAAGACCGGCGGTCTCAAGCAATACGGGCTGGACTATGCCAGCCTGAAGGCACTGAACCCGCGCCTGGTCTACTGCTCCATCACCGGCTTTGGCCAGGACGGCCCTTATGCCGAGCGCGCCGGTTACGACCTGATGGTGCAGGCCATGACCGGTCTGATGAGCATTACCGGCCATGCCGATGGCGAGCCCGGCGGCGGCCCGCTGAAGGTGGGCGTGGCGGTCATCGACGTGTTCACCGGCCTGTATGCCAGCAACGCAATTCTGGCAGCGCTCAATGCGCGCCACGCTACGGGCGAAGGCCAGTACATCGACATGGCGCTGCTGGATGTGGGCATGGCCGTGCTGGCCAATCAGGCCGCCGGCTTTCTGAGTACCGGCCAGGTGCCGGGCCGCGCCGGCAATATTCACCCCAGCCTCGCGCCCTATCAGGACTTTCCAACGCTGGACGGCAATGTGCTCTTGGCCATTGGCAACGACGGGCAGTTCGCCCGCTTCTGCACCGCCATCGAGCATGCCGACTGGGCACAGGACGAGCGCTTTGCCACCAACACCGCCCGCGTGCAAAACCGCACTGAGCTGCTGGCGCTGATGAAGCCCGTGATGCTGACACGCAGCACCACAGACTGGATTGCACTGCTGGAAGACAAGGCCGTGCCCTGCGGCCCCATCAACACCATTGCCGAAGCGTTTGAAGATCCACAGGTCAAAGCGCGCGGCATTCAGCAAAGCTTGCCGCGCAATGCAGGCGACGGCATTGGCCACATTGCCACCGTTGCCAGCCCCATGCGCCTGTCGGCCACACCGGTTACCTACCGCCTCGCACCACCCGCCCTGGGCCAGCACACTGATGAGGTGCTGCGTGAGTTCGGGCTGGATGAGCAAACCATCGCTGATCTGCATGCACAAAACGTGGTTTAAGCCATGGCTTGAAAGCCTGCCGATCTGAACGATCCACCCAGCAAAAAACAGAGGGCAAAAGCCCCAAAAAACTGCAGCCAGCTTTCAAAAGAAGCGCACTGCACATCACACTTCCAAGGAGACAGATATGTTCAAAATCACCGCCACCGTTCTGGCGACCCTCGCGCTCTGCGGCGCAGCACAGGCTCAAGGTGCCTACCCCAACAAACCAATCCGCCTGCTGGTGCCTTTTGCGGCTGGCGGCACGACGGACCTGATTGCCCGCGTCATCGCAGAACCTCTGAGCCGTGAGCTGGGCCAGTCCGTTGTGGTGGAAAACAAGGGCGGCGGCGGCGGCACCATTGGCGCAGCTGAAACGGCACGCGCCAAGCCCGATGGCTACAACCTGGGCATTGCCACCGTGTCCACCACAGCCACCAACCCGGCCATCAACCCCAAGATCACCTACAACGTCGCCACCGATTTCACGCCTATCGTGAACATCGCAGCCACGCCCAACATCATTGCCGCCAACCCCAAGTTTGCAGGCAAGGATTACAAGAGCTTCCTGGCTGAGGTCAAGAGCAACCCCGGCAAGTACTCTTACGCATCGCCCGGTCAAGGCTCTATCACCCATCTGATGATGGAAATGTTCAAGCTGGAAACCAAGACCGACATAGCCCACGTGCCCTACCGTGGATCAGGCCCTGCGCTGAACGACGCGGTTGCCGGCCAGGTGCCGCTGATTTTTGACAACCTGCCATCCACCCTGCCCTTCGTCAAGGAAAAGCGCCTGACGGCCCTCGTCGTCGCCGCTCCCCAGCGTCTGGCTGCACTGCCTGATGTGCCCACCTTCAAGGAAATGGGTCTGCCCCAGGTCAACCGCATGGCGTACTACGGCATCGTTGGCCCCAAGAACCTGCCCAAGGAAGTGGTGGACAAGATCAACGCCGCCGTGCGCAAGGCCGTGCAAGATCCTGCGGTGAAAAAGCGCATTGAAGAAAGCGGCTCTATCATCATGGCCGACACGCCTGACGCCTTTGCCAAGCAAATGGCCGAAGAGCTGGTCGTCTACAAGAACGTGGTGCAAAAGCAGAACCTGAAGATGGAAGACTAAGCGTCTTCATCCCAAAAAAAGTCCTCGCAGGTGTGAATGCCTGCGAGGACTTTTTTCTTTGTACCGCTCATGCACAAGCAAGGTGCTGGTGCATGAAACTGGTGCAGCTTAGAAACGATGGCGAATACCCACCACCGCGCTGGTGCCGGATTTGTTGGGAATGTCCATGCTCACGCGGTCATACATGGCCACGGCGTAGACATCGGTGCGCTTGGACAAGAAATGGTCATAGCCCAGGCTGACGGTGGTTCTTGTGCCGCTGACACTGCCCACTTCTGACTTGGTGCGTGCAGCAGCAGCCTTGATGGTGCCTGCCGTGCCGCTAACGGGTACATCCAGACCCAGCGAGTACGTGGTGTTTTCACGGTTCTGCGCATTGATCTTGGCCTGACCGTAGGTGGCATAGAGCTTGGCCACGCTGAAGTCATAGCTGCCGCCGACCATCCAGTTGCTCTTGGTCGGCATTACGGCCAGAGAGACCGGATTGCTGATCTGCGCACGCTCGTAAAAAGCGGTCAGACTCAGCGGGCCGCCGAAGTACATCAGGTTCAGGCCCACATTCTTCTTGCCCTTGTTGCCGCTGCTGGTCTGCTCACCGAACTGGTAATGCACATTGGCCTTGAGACCGCCAAAGCTGGGTGTGGTGTACAGAACCTGATTGCTCCAGCCCGTGTTGGATGCCGTGGTCAGGCTGTCATTGCCCCATGCCGCTGTCGTCATATTGGCATGCAGAACCAGAGGGGAGAGCGTGAAGGAGTCGCCAAACGGGTTGGTCAGCACAGTGGGCAGAAAGTTCGGTGCCAGACCACGGCCCAGGCTCACACGACCGAAGCTGCCAGCCAGACCCACATTGGCATCGCGCGAGAAAAAGGGGTCGGCATCAAAGCGGCCGGGAGTGCCCGTATCAGCACGGAAAAAGCTGGTGATATTGAAGTCGGCCTTGAGCCCGCCGCCCAGATCTTCCACACCCTTCACGCCCCACCACGAGGTGGTCAGACCACCGGAGCCGACCGAAGCCACGCGCTCCTGCCCGGCCATCTTCATGGAACCCACGTAGGTATCGACAGTACCGGTGAGCTGCACCGAGCTTTGAGCCTGGGCCGACAGACTGGCTGCTGCCAAGGCAATAGTGGTAAAGGTTGCGGCAAATGCTTTCATGGATGGTTTCCTCTCTTAAAAATTTGAGACAAACCACCCATGCAAAAGTCAGGCCAGTTTTGTATACAAAGCTAAGACTTGCGTCGGAAGCTGTCGGCCAGCTTCAGCATCATGAACAACCACAGCGCACCACCCGCGCCAATCAACAGGCCGCCCGCCAACCCGATATACCCCATGCCCCATTGCTGGCTGACAATGCTGCCCAGCAGCGCGCCACCACCAATGCCGATGTTGAAAATGCCCGAGAACATGGACATGGCCACATCCGTCGCATCAGGGGCCAGGTTCAGCACCTTGGACTGCATGGTCAGCGCAAAGCAGATCATGGCAATGCCCCAGATAGAGCTTTGCAGGTACAGGCTCCACTCATGTGCGCTGCTCGTTGCCAGCAGCAGCAGGCTCAACGCCAGCACGACAATGGCCGCCAGCAAAAAGCCACGCGGGAAGCGCAGGCCCAGCCAGCTAAACAGCACACTGCCCACAATGCCCATGCCGCCGTACAGCAACAACACGGCCGTGGTCACATCTGCGGCGTGACCGGCAATGTTCTGCACAAAGGGCTCGATATAGCTATAAGCCGTGAACTGGCCGGCAATCACCAGCACCAGCAGCACATAAATGCCTACCAGCGCCGGGCGCTTGAACAGCATGGGCACGCTTTTGAGCGAACCGGCGTTCTCGCTGGGCAGCAGCGGCAGCAACTTGCCCAGCGTCACCATCACCACGGCAGCCACGCCGCCAATGGCCAGAAACGTCATGCGCCAGCCCAGCCATTCACCCACAATGCGACCCAGAGGAATGCCCAGCACCATGGCCATCGATGTGCCTGTGGCCAGCAGGCTCAGCGCCAGCGCCTTGCGACCGGGGGGGGCCACACGCACGGCCAGTGAGGCAGTGATGGCCCAGAAGATGGCATGTGACAGCGCAATGCCGATGCGGCTAATGACCAGCGAGGCATAGCTCCACGCCACACCCGACAGCAGATGGCTGACCACAAACACCGCAAACACGCCCATGAGCAGCTTGCGCCGCTCGACATTGCGCGTCAGCAGCATGAAGGGCAGCGACGCCAGCGCCACCACCCACGCGTAGATGGTCAGCATCAGCCCCACTTGCTCGACACGCAGGTCAAAGCTGGCACCAATGCTGCTGAGCAGGCCCACAGGCACAAACTCGCTGGTGTTAAAAACAAAAGCGCCCAGCGCCAGAGCAATCACGCTGAGCCAGGCCTGGGTCGGGGTTCGGGTTGAGGTTGATGCCAAAGCAATGGGGTCTGTAGAAGGTTCTGTCATGCCAAAAAGCGTGCCGGCGCCTGCGCCGCAAAACCCAGAATTGTGCGCGTGCACCAAGACAGTACGCAGACAGCAGGACCTTTCCCCGGCAAACGCCGGGGTTGGATACGCTAGTCAGCTACTCAATACGCCACGGTAAAGCGGGCTCGGATATGCTCGTTCTTGTCCAGAGCATCCACCAAAGCCACGGCCAGGTCCTGCACCGAGATATCGCCGGGCTGGCCATCGGCCTGCATCAGGGGCTCATCCTTGCCAGTGCGGTACTGGCCGGTGCGGCCCTTGGGCTGAGCAGCAGAGCCACCGTGAAAGCCAACGGCAGGGCTCAGCAGCGTCCAGTCCAGATCGGTTTCTTTCTCCAACTCCGTCAACATGTCGCGCGCTGCCGATGCACCGGGCTTGATGAAGGCCGGGAAGTCGGGCGAATCCACCAGTTGCTGGCCATTCACATACAGGCTGCCCGCGCCGCCCACCACCAGATAGCGCTTGATGCCTGCGGCCTTCACACCCTGAACAATGGCGCGCGAACCTTTCATGAAGTCGTCGTAGATATTGGGGTTGGTCCAGCCCGCGTTGTAGGCACTGAGTACGGCATCGCAGCCCGCCACAGCGCGCTGAACCTCGTCGGCGTTCAGTACATCGGCCTGAACGACCTGCACATGTTCACGAGTGGCAAACGCCTCGGGCTTGCGCGCCAGTACTAACACCTCGTGACCACGGTGCAGCAGCTCTTCCAGCACGCCTGCACCCACAAAACCCGTAGCGCCAATCAATGCAACTTTCATTTTTCAACTCCTTGTGTGTTCAACAGGACTGAAGATTAATCGGCATTAATCCGCAGAAAAACCACCTTCAGCCACCATGACCCTGAAGCACAGCTTCAAAATAGAGGCATGGACGATTTCAAACGTATGGCGATTTTTGCGACCGTGGTCGAGCGCAACAGCATGAGCGCAGCTGCGCGCCAGCTCGATATGTCGCCCTCGGCCGTCAGCCAACACATTCGCCAACTGGAGCAGGATGCGGGCGTAACGCTGCTACATCGATCGACCCGGCAGCTAACGCTGACCGACGCCGGCCAGCGCTTTTACGCCCAGTGCGCCGCCATGTGTGAAGCCGCCAGTCGCGCGCGGGCCGAACTGGCTGCCGAGCTGCAATTGCCCAGTGGCGAGCTGCGCTTGGCCGCCCCCGCTGGCTTTACCCAGCATGCCGCGCCTGCGCTGGGCCAATGGCTAGCCGCACACCCCTCACTGCGACTGCGCCTGCTGATGGATGACACGCCGATTGATCTGATTCAGGCCCGGGTGGACTTGGCACTGCGCTTTGGCAATCTGCAAGACTCCAACTGGGTAGCCCGCCACCTGGGCCGCAGCGCCACCGTGCTCTGCGCATCACCCCAATGGCTACAAGAGCACAGCAGCACACCACAACACCCCGCAGAGCTGGCGCAGTTGCCCTGGCTGGAGCTAAGCCGCAATGAGGAAGTGCAGACCGACTTTCTGTTGCACCACCACAGCACTGGGCAGGAGTACCGGCTGCAGGTGCTTCCGAAGATGGTCAGCAACCACAGAAGCGCTGTTCAGCAGTTTTGCGAAGCCGGTCTGGGCATCGCCCTGCTCTCTGCCCATGACGTGGCTGCCAGCCTGAAAAACGGCACGCTGGTGCGCCTGCTGCCCGACTGGGACATGGGCATACTGGACATCTGGGCCGTCACCGCCAGCCGCGACACGCTGCCCGCCAAAGTACGTGAAGCCATTAACGTGCTGCGCCAATACTTTGCCCAGCTTGATGGGGTGCAGAGCACGGCGGCTCTGACATAAAACTATCAATTCCATAGCTGTATGCGCTGTATAGACAAGCGCAAGAAACTGTTTTCACTCAAGAAAAAAGCCTGCCAATGCAATCGCACCAGCAGGCTTTGAAATTCCGGACTACCCAATCAGGCAACCAATCCGGATGCACTCAAACGTTCAGGTCACTTCAGCTCGATAGGCGTCTTGTTGCCAGCTACGTATCGGCTCAGTGTGTAGCTGGGGTTCTTCATTTCGCCGTTCTTCTCGAAAGCGATCTTGGAGGTCACACCCGAGAACTCCGACTTCTGCAGGAAGGGGATATAGACCTTGGGGTCCCAGGAATTGGCGCGCTTCATGGCGTCGGCCAGCAGCATGGTGCCGTCATAGAAGTACGGGCTGTAGACCTGGAACTGGCCGGGGTACTTGGCGTCGTAGCGCTTCTTCCACTCGGTTCCGCCAGGCATCTTGGCCAGCGATGCACCACCGTCGGCGCAGACCACGTTGTCCAGCGGCTTGGCGCCTGCGGCCACCTTGGCCAGCTCGGTCACGCAGATGCCATCGCCGCCAAACATCTTGACGTCATTCATACCCAGCTGAGCCATCTGACGCAGCATGGGACCAGCCTGTCCGTACATGCCACCGTAGAAGATGGCATCGGGCTTCTTGGCCTTGATGGAGGTCAGGATGGCCATGAAGTCCGTGGCCTTGTCGTTGGTGAACTCGTTGGCAACGATCTTGATGCCCTGCTTTTCCGCATCCTTCTTGAACACGTTGGCCAGCCCCTGACCATAGGCCGTGCGGTCGTCGATGACGGCAATGTTTTTGAGCTTCAGGGTCTTGGCCGCATAAGTGGCCAGCGCCGCGCCCAGAGCGTTGTCGTTGGCGATCACGCGGTAGGTGGTGTTCCAGCCAGGCTTGGTCAGATCAGGGTTGGTCGCCGCGCCGGTAATCATGGGAATACCGCAGTCATTGAACACCTTGGACGAGGGGATCGCCACACCGGAGTTCACAAACGCCACAGCGCCCGCCACCTTGTCATCGCACAGTTTCTGCGAAGCCGCCGTGCCCTGCTTAGGGTCAGCCACATCGTCTTCTGCCACCAGTACGAACTTGACCTTCTTGCCGGCAATTTCCATTCCCTTCGCGTTCAGGTCTTCAATGGCCATGCGCACGCCATTTTCATCATCCTTGCCGAAGTGCGCCTGAGGGCCAGAGGTCGGGCCAATATGGCCGATCTTGATGACCTGCTCCTGGGCCATGGCGCCCCCCGCCATTGCTGTTACTGCTGCCGCGATACACAACTTGCCAAAATTCTTCATTGCGCACTCCACTCGGTTGAGACAAGGCGCTACCTTATGCCTCGTTACAGGCAGTTGGCAATGAGGCAATCACATAGGTGCAAGGAGTGCTACACCGGTACAACAATCAGTGTTTTCAGGGATCGGCAAGGCCGCCCAGCTGTGCTTTAAAAACTGTAAGAAAACGGATGCAGGAAGTGGGGGCACTTCCTGCCAACGCCATGCCCCGCCGCTGGGCATGGCTCGCACTATCTCAGTGCAGATCAGGCGGCTTTGGCCTGCAGCAAGGCATCCAGCTTGGCGTGCTGGTCCAGCGTGTTCAGGCAGGCGTGGGCCACTTCTGCGCCCTTTTTCACAAAGTGCTGGCGGAAGAATTCCACATGGTCGCCATGCTCGTGGAAGTCACGCGGTGTCAGCACGGCAGAGAACACAGGCACTTCAGAATCCATCTGCACACGCATCAGGCCGTCGATCACAGCCGTTGTCACAAACTCGTGACGGTAGATGCCACCGTTGACGATGAGCGCACAGGCAATCACTGCATCAAAGCGGCCGCTTTGCACCAGCTTCTTGGCCATGAGAGGGATTTCAAAAGCACCGGGGACGCTGAAGTGCTGGATGTTGCCGGCCTGCACGCCTTGCGCCTGCAGTTCAGCCTGCGCTGCATCGCGGGCCTGGTACACCACTTCGGTGTGCCAGCTGGCGCTGATGATGGCAATGCGGCTGCGGCCCGCCGTAGCCTTCCAGGGGGTACCTGCGGAAGTGGCGTGGGTTTCAAAGTTCATGGTGCTAGGGGTCTGATTCATGGTGGTATTTCCAAAATTTCCAATGAATCAGGGCGTGCGCAAAGACACCCACCCATGCGGCAGCGATGGCTGCAACAAAAGCAAATGCTGCGCGATCTCTTTCATCCGGACTATGACCGTCGGCTCTGGTATCTCACCAGATCTGCTGACCCTGTGGACTCTGACGAGACCAAAGGCGCTCGCGGGCTGCTGCAGTCCGGACCATAGGTCTGGCTGCAGATACCGCCGGTGGGGAATTACACCCCGCCCTGAGAACGCTGCTTTGCGGTGAATGGTTTCACCACAAGGCAAAGTCATTCTAGCGACGCTTTGGTGCAGCTTTTGGCAAAAGGGTCACTATTGCGTCACTTCCAGAAATCAAGAAAAAATGGCTTGAAGCGCATACAAATAAACCGCTAGCAGCTATCAAATTGAAGTACGCGACCCGTAAGTCAACCTCGGCTGGCAGCCACACGTTAAACACAGCAAGACCCCGTCATCGCTTTCGCGTTGACGACCACTTCACAAGGCCAATCATGAAACCGTCTCTGCAGGCATTGATGTCCACCTCCACACGCTGGGCCACCATGGCCGCCATGGCTGCGCTGTGCACGGCCTGCGCGGTGCCCGGCGAGTTTGACTCGGGCTATGGCGGTGGTTACGGCGGTGGTTACGGCGGAGGCTATGGCGGCAGCTACGGCGCCACCACCATCTACAACAGCCAGCCGGCCTACCCCGCCTATCCGGTATATCAAGGCCAGAACCGCAACGACTGGATGCTTCGCGAGCGCGAACGCCGCGATTGGGAGCGCCAGCGCGACATTGAGCGTGAACGCACCCAGAATATGCGTGATCGCGAGCAATGGCAGCGTCAGCAGGAGCGTGATCGCACCCAGCAGCAACGCGATCAACAACGCCAGCAAGAGCAGCAGCGCCGCGACTGGGAGCGCCAGCAATCCCAGAACAATCGCGATCAGGACCGGATGCGCCGCGAGCAACAGCAGCAGATACAGCAGCAAAACAGACCGCGTGATCAGGAACAATCCACCCCGAACAGGGCATGGCAGCGGCAATGGCATGTATCTCCCCATAAACAGGCGGATGGGGATTAACAAAGACTGGAGCACAGCATCCAGCAGCAGAGATAGCCAAGAGCAATCAGTTGCCTGTAATCTCCGGTGACTGATCTCTACCTCTTTCTTGATGTCAAGTGAGGAGTCATATATGTCACGGCTATCTGGCGACACCACCAACCTTCATTATTTCCATCCTCGTTTCACCATGAAAAGCGTTGGATTGCTATTTGTTTTCATGCTCGGAGCAACTCTGAACGCCCAGGCCCAGGTCCTGCGCTGCGTGGACGCCAAGACCGGCGAGGTGACCTATACCAACGGCCGCTGCATCTCGGGCGAGATGAGCACGCAAATTCAAGCCCCACAAAGCGCCGAAGAAATTGAAGCCGAACGAGCCCGCGCCCTCAAGGCCCGAGAGCGCAGCAAAGCCGAGATAGCCCGTGCTGAGGCACAGCGCCGCCAGCGTGAAGAGCAGGAGCGCAAGGAACGCGAAGCCGGGGAGAGAGCGCAGGCCCGGGCTGGTGGCAACCTAGAAAACTCCCCCGCCTGCCGCCAGGCCCGTGAACGCTACAACGCCATCCTGGCCGAAGCCAATCCCGACCCTGCCACTTGGGGAGAGCGCAGTCAGGCCGCCCAGGCCCAGATGGAAATGAGCTGCCTAGGCGCTGCCGCCTATCAGCAACTGCAGCAAACCCGGGCGCTGCAGCCCAATGCCATCAACCGCCCACAATGGGGTTATGGCCGGCCACCCCATGGATATCCGCCGGTGCGCCCGACTCCATCGCAGCCGCCGGCCAAGATCGTCAACTGCAATGTCTTCCGCTGCTACGACAACCGCGGCGGTGTTCATCCGATACCGTGATTCCCCCTGAGCGACAGCACTTTGAAGGTGCCTCAGCGTTTGCGCGAACCAATTGCCGAACCGCTATGCGTTCTCAAGCAAGCCTTGCAGCACTGTGGGGTAGCGCAACCTGAGCCCCAGCTCTTTCTTGAGTCGCTGATTCGACAGCCGCCGTGACTCGCTCATAAAGCTCAACAAGCTGGCTGGCAGCTCGGTCTGCGCCAGTTCACGCGAAATACGCGATGGCCTGGCCATGCAGTACAGATCGGCGGCCAGATCAAAGTAATCACCCATCTTCAGCTGCGTGTCGTCACTGGCGTGATAGATGCGCTGCGGCTTTCCGCGCCACAGCGCCCGCAGGCAGGCACGGGCCAGATCATCGGCATGAATGTGGTTGGTATAGACATCATCGGCTGCCAGCAACACCGGCGTGCCCCGCTGCAGGCGCGAGCGCGGCGTGCCACCTTCGCGGTCAGGCGCGTAGATGCCGGGAATACGCAAGATGCTGGCCCGCAGGCCTGAGCGCCCGGCAAAGCGCACAGCCCGCTCAGCATTCACGCGGCGCTGCGCCCGGCCTGTGGTGGGTGCAACGGCCCTAGTCTCAGCCACCCATTGCCCCTGACAGTCACCATACACACCGGAGGTCGATGCATAGACCAGACTGCGCGGCAGGCTGCGCAAGCGCAGGGCCTGCATCAGTGCCGTGGTGCGCGCATCTAGCCACCAGCCCTCCTCAGCCTCCGACAGCGCAGGCGGAGGAGCCAGATGCAGCACCCGCGTGGCGATGCCAGCCAGCCGGCGCAAGCTACTCATGTCATCCAGATCACCCCACAGCGGCAAGACGCACTGCGCCCGCAACTGAGCGGCACGCTCTGGATTGCGGCTCAACGCCAGCACCTTGACTCTGCTGCCGAGCAGCCGGGCCGCCCGCTGGCCGACATCGCCATAGCCAGCGATCAATACACGTTCACGACGAAAGCGCGCTGGTAGCGCACCCAATGGGCTTTGGTTTGAGGGCAAAATCGGGGCCTGCTGCGTACACGAATAGAGGGTCATCCACGCTGCTGCGAATGCAGCAACGCTGGGCAATGACTGCCAGTTACGCCTTCAAGGATACCTATAAAACGCCATGACCGAGATTGCCAACGCTTCGTTTGAAATTACCGTCCAGCCCAGCGGACGCTCTTTTGCCACTCAAGGCGCTGAAACCATTCTGGCCGCAGCGATCCGCACCGGCGTCGGCCTGCCCTACGGCTGTAAAGATGGTGCCTGCGGCTCCTGCAAATGCAAGAAGATCAGCGGCGATGTAAGCCACGGCACGCATTCTGACAAGGCCCTGAGCGCCGATGAAGAAGCCAGCGGCTATGTGCTGACCTGCTGCGCCACGCCCCACAGCGATGTGGTGCTGGAGTCGCGCCAGGTGACCGATGCCAGCTCTTTCCCCATCAAGAAAATGCCCGTGCGCGTGGCCGCGCTGGAGAAAAAATCGCACGACGTGATGCAGGTTCGCCTGCAACTGCCCGCCAGCGAAAAATTCCAGTACCACGCCGGTCAGTACGTCGAATTCATTTTGCGCGACGGTGCCCGCCGTGCCTATTCCATGGCCACCGCCCCTCATGTGCAGGAAACCACGCCCGGCCTTGAACTACACATTCGCCACATGGAAGGCGGTAAGTTCACCGACCATGTCTTTAGCGGCATGAAGGAAAAAGAAATTCTGCGCGTGGAAGGCCCGTTCGGCAGCTTCTTCCTGCGGGAGGATTCAGACAAGCCCATCATCTTGCTTGCCTCTGGCACCGGCTTTGCCCCCATCAAGGCACTGATCGAGCACATGCGCCACAAGGGCATCAATCGCCCCACCACGCTGTACTGGGGTGGTCGCCGCCCTGCTGACCTGTATGACGCCAGCTGGATTGCCGAGCACACTGCCGCCATGTCGCAGTTCAAGTACGAACCCGTGATCTCGGACGCTCTGCCTGAAGACGCCTGGACGGGCCGCACCGGCTTTGTGCATCAGGCTGTAATGGCCGACTTTGCCGATCTGTCCGGTCATCAGGTCTACGCCTGTGGCGCTCCTATCGTGGTGAATTCGGCCCGCGCCGCTTATACCAGCGAACGCGCCCTGCCTGCCGAAGAGTTCTATGCGGATGCATTCACCTCCGAAGCCGACAAGTAAGTACCTTTAATAGCGCGAACCCCGATGCTTTCCATCTTTCATCGGGGTTTACGCGCAAAATTCCTGTTTGAATAACTACCTTGTCTGACAGGGTTGCAATTTTTTGCACAATAGTGAGCTATGAACCGTAGAAACAGCCTTCTCTCGGTCATGGCGGCTGTTGCTGCCATGACCTCCCCCCTCTCCCAGGCCCAAGAAACCATTCGTCTGATCGTGCCTTATGCGCCCGGTGGTCCGCTGGACATCACCTCTCGCGCACTGGCGGAGCGCGTGCGTGATTCGCTGGGCGTTGTCGTCATCGACAACAAGGCTGGCGCGGGCGGCAACATCGGTGCCGACGCGATTGCCAAGGCCCTGCCTGATGGCCTGACCATCGGTCTGGCAGCAACCGCCACCCATGCCGTCAACCCCTGGCTCTATGCCAAGATGCCCTACGACGCAGGCAAGGACTTTGCCGGCATCACCCAGATGGTGCGCGTGCCCAATGTGCTGGTGATGAATGCCGCCAAGGCTACCCAGCTCAACATTCACAACATGGCTGACCTCATCAGCTACGCCAAGAGCCACCCTGGCAAGCTGAACTACGGCAGCGGCGGCAATGGCTCTGCAGGCCATCTGGCCGGTGAAATGCTCAAGCAAAAGGCAGGCATTTTCGCCCTGCACGTGCCTTATCGCGGTGCCAACCCTGCCCAGCTGGCCTTGCTGTCGGGTGAGGTGGACTTCAATATCGACAACCTGGCTGCCGCCGCCCCCAATATCAAGAGCGGCAAGCTGGTAGCGCTGGCCGTAACATCGCTCAACACCTCGCCCCTGCTGCCCGGCGTACCCGCTCTGTCCAAGACCTACCCCGGTTTTGCGATTGACACCTGGTGGGGTCTGGTGGCACCCGCAGGCACACCCAAGCCCGTACTGGACAAGCTGAGCAAGGCCTTCAACGACGCCCTGCAAGCCCCAGAGACCAAGACGCGCTTCAGCACACTCATGGCTGAACCCGTGGGCTCCACGCCAGCCGAGTTCGACAAGTTCATGGCCGCAGAGCGCGCCAAGTATCAGCCCATCGTCAAGGCCTCTGGCGCCAAGGTTGACTGAGTCAATCTAGCGATACGTTGATACAAAAAGCCCCGGCAGCAGCGATGCTCCGGGGTTTTAATGTTTCAGACCTCTAGCGCTTAATAAATAAGCGCTAGCAGCTATCAAAACAGTAGTTTATTTTTGCCACCAGCCTTGCGACTGGCTGCGTTCAATACCCTGATCGGCCACGGCCTGTAGCTGCTCGGCGCTCACACACTGAGGTGCAATTTCAGCCAGCGGCACCAACACAAAAGCGCGCTCCCACATGCAGGGGTGGGGCACGATCAGCACCGGATCCTCCGAGCGCCATTCGCCCCAAAGCTCGATATCCAGATCCAGCGTGCGTGGCGCGTTGCGGTAGGGACGCTCGCGTCCGGCCTGCAACTCAAGTGCTTGCAGCGCTTGCAAAAACGCCAGTGGTGCCTGCTGGGTACGCACCAGCGCCACAGCGTTCAGATAATCCGGCCCTGACGAATCAATGGGCTTGGTGCTGTAGAGCGAAGAAACGGCCAGCAACTGCGTCTGCGCCAGTTGGGCCAGGGCTTGCACGGCCCAACTCAGCGTTTGCTGCGCATCCCCCAGATTGGCCCCCAGACCAATGGCCACCGTATCAGCTGCCAAGGCAGCCAAAGCGGAGTCAGGCTTATTCATCACCACCGGTGGTTGCGCTGCCTGCTGCGGGCTTGCGGCGGCGACGGCGGCGCTTTTTAGGCGCATCGCCCTCATTGACTTCACTCGCGACTTCTTCCAGCGGACTGCTCGCGGCCTCGCCTTCGGCTTTTTTCTTCGCCACTCGGTGCACCTTGGGCGCTGCCTGCTGCTGGGTACGCTGGCGGGCACGCTGCTCATCGCGGGCCTGAGCAATCAAGTCAGCGCGGCGGGCATCATCGGCGTGCTGGAATTCCTGCCACCAGCTGGCCAGGCTCTCTTCCACCTCACCAATGTCGGCACGCAAGCGCATAAAGTCAAAACCAGCGCGAAAGCGCGGCTGCGCCACCATGGAGTTAGGCGTTGCACCTGTGCGCTTGTCAAAGCGGGGCTGCATGACCCAGATTTCGCGCATGTCCGCAGCCAGCTTGCCGCGGCCCGACACATCGCCAATGCGCTGGTCAAACACTTCGTCAATCGACTCCTGCAGCGCGGGGAAGGGGTGATAGCCCTTACCCAGTCGCTTTTCCCAGCCTTGCTTGACGTCTTGCCACAGCACGCAGGCCAGCAAGAAGCTGGGGGCCACCGGCTTGCCTTCGGCGACACGGCGGTCGGTATCCATCAGCGCGGCTTGCACAAACGGGTGGTCGGCACGCTCCATCACCACATCCAGCAGCGGATAGATGCCGCGCGACAGGCCCAGCGCCTTGAGCTGCTCCACCGATGCAATGGCGTGGCCAGTTTGCAGCAGCTTGAGCATTTCGTCGAACAAGCGGCTTTGCGGCACTTCCTGCAGCAGCGGCTCGCATTCAACCAGCGGCTTGGCGGTCTTGGCTTCAAGCTTGAAGTCCTTGCTGCTCAGCTTTGCGGCAAAACGCACCGCGCGGATGATGCGCACCGGATCTTCGCGGTAACGCGTAGCCGGGTCGCCAATCATGCGCAACACCTTCTTCTTGGCGTCTGCAATACCGCCGTGATAGTCGACCACGATTTGTGTCTCGGGGTCGTAATACATGGCGTTGATGGTGAAGTCACGGCGCGTGGCGTCCTGGTCCTGCGGACCCCAGACGTTGTCGCGCAGCACGCGGCCGCTGGCGTCCACGGCATGCTTCATGCCCGCCAGCTCGTTCTTGCTGGTACGTTCATTGCCGCTGACTTGCTCGGCCGCGCTGTTATCCAGAAAGGCGCGGAAGGTCGAGACTTCGATAACCTCGTTTTCACGACCACGGCCATAGACTACGTGCACGATGCGGAAACGCTTGCCGATGATGAAGGCTCGGCGAAACAGGTTTTTGACCTGCTCGGGCGTGGCGTTGGTCGCCACGTCAAAATCCTTGGGACGCAAGCCCAGCAACAGATCGCGCACGGCACCGCCCACCACATAGGCTTCAAAACCTGCATGTTTGAGGGTCTGCACGACATCTACGGCGCGGCGATCCACCAGGTTAGGGTCGATGCCGTGCACTTGCACCGGCACTTCATCACGTTTGCCAAACTTGGGCTTGCGCGAACGGGGGGCCGCCGGGGCTTTGCCCAGGAGCTTGTCAATAATGGTCTTGATCATGGTGCTTCGCTAAATAGGTCCACGATGCGCCAGCCGCGTTCCTCGGCCAGGGAACGCAAGCGCGCATCGGGGTTGGTGGCCACAGGGTGATCCACTTTTTCAAGCAGGGGCACATCGTTCATGGAGTCGCTGTAGAAAGTCGCTTCCACGTCTTCCCAGCGCAGGTTTCGCTCTGCCAGCCATTCGGTCATGCGCACAACCTTGCCTTCGCGCATATTTGGAATGCCGGCAATTTCGCCCGTAAACCAGCCCTTGGCATCGCGCACCAGCTCGGTGGCAAGCAGGTGCTGCACGCCAAAAGCCTTGGCAATCGGGCCAGTCACAAACTCATTGGTGGCCGAGGTAATGACCACGGTATCGCCCGCATTCAGGTGTTTTTGCACCAGTTCAATGGCAGCAGGCTTCATGGCTGGACGGATCACTTCGTCCATAAAACGCTGATGAGCGGCAGTCGATTCCGCTTCGCCATGCTCGACCACGGCAGCCGTGGCAAAGCGCACATAGTCGGGAATATTGAGCTGCCCAGCCTGATAGTCTTCAAAAAAAGCATCGTTCTGGCGACCAAAGGCCTCCTGATCGCACCAGCCAATAGCGATGGAGAACTCGCCCCAGCCGTGGTCAGAATCCAGCGGCAGCAAGGTGTGGTCCAGATCAAAAAGGGCCAGCTTTGGCTTGTTCGGCAATTCAGAAGCAGTCGACATGCAAATCCAACAAAAAGGGCTGTGGCATGGCCAAAGCGGGGAGCAAGGCACTCGGCTTCACTCAGTTTCCAGCATGGTTTTGAGCAGCGGGATGGTGATGGCGCGTTTGCTGCGCAATGCAAAGCCGTCCAACATGTCCAGCAGTTGCATCAAAGATCCCAGATCGCGTGAGAAGCGCCTGAGCATGTAATCCATCACGTCGTCACTCAGAAACACACCGCGGGCATCGGCTTCCTGTCGCAGCACGGCGCGGCGTGCGGGTTCATCGAGCAAATGCAGCTGATAGACATGGCCCCAGCCAAGGCGGGTGCGCAGGTCTTCACGCAGTTTGAGGTCAGCCACTGGCAATTGTCCGGCACCCAGCACCCAGCGCGGCAAGCCGGTCGCAGGGCTTGTGGCATTCACAAACCAGTTGAAGGCCCGCGCCTGCTGAAAAGGGGTGTAGATGTCCACATCATCCATGAGCACGGCAATCCAGCGCTCATCAAACGCTGGAGGAAATGGAGTGGAGGCATCCATCCAGCCCACCATGGCGCCCTGCTCGCGCAGCGCTTCACGCACAGCCTTGAGCAAATGACTTTTTCCTGACCCCGCCTCACCCCAGAGGTAAGTGGGTACTGGCGTTCTTGTTTTTTGAAGCTGACCATCGCCCACCCAGTGACGCAGATGGTCAATCAGGGCAGCGTTGGGGCCCACAAAAAAACGCGACAAGGTCGGGCCGGGAGCCGTGCTGATATCCAGAGCCAGTTGCTTCATCTGCGGCATACGCGCAGCGCCCCCTTTCCTGGGCATTCAACAGCCCATGCGGCGAAATCTGGCAGGAGATTTATCAGCATCAATGTGAAGGAGACGGTGGCCTGGATATGCACTCCAATCAAGCCCCGCAAAAATGCACTGGCCCGATCGCGCGGTAACAAAAGCACTAATTTTAGTCTGCACTGGCAGCCCCTGAGCCAGTTCAGGCTGATTTTGCCTACTGCCGTTGTTGTAGTCAGGCTATGAATGCTCCAGCAAAACCCTTTGGCGCATGTCGGCCCGCACCCGAGAACAAGGTAAGCGCCGTAGAATCCCGGGGTTTCCCGCCCATGCAGGGCGCTCCCCGCACCGGACCCATCGATGAGCTCTTCAGCATCCTCCTCTACCCCCATTTCCTACAAAGACGCAGGCGTTGATATCGACGCTGGCGACGCACTGATTGAGCGCATCAAGCCTCTGGCCAAGAAAACCATGCGCGATGGCGTGATGGCTGGCATCGGCGGCTTCGGCGCGCTGTTTGAAGTGCCCAAGCGCTACAAGGAACCCGTGCTGGTCTCCGGCACCGACGGCGTGGGCACCAAGCTCAAGCTGGCCTTCGAGTGGAATATGCACGACACCGTGGGCATCGACTTGGTGGCCATGAGCGTGAACGACGTGTTGGTGCAAGGCGCCGAGCCCCTGTTCTTCCTCGACTACTTTGCCTGCGGCAAGCTGAATGTGGATACGGCTGCTGCCGTGGTTGGCGGTATCGCCAAGGGCTGCGAGCTGTCTGGCTGCGCACTGATCGGCGGCGAAACCGCTGAAATGCCCGGCATGTACCCCGACGGCGAATACGACCTGGCAGGTTTTGCGGTTGGCGCTGTCGAAAAGTCCAAGATCCTGACCGGTCAGAACGTCAAGCCTGGCGACGTGGTGCTGGGCCTGGCCTCGCACGGCGTGCACTCCAACGGTTTCTCGCTGGTGCGCAAGTGCATCGAGCGCGCTGAAGCCCAAGGCTCCGTGCCCGAGACTCTGGACGGCAAGTCTTTCAAGGCCGCCATCATGGAACCCACCCGCCTGTACGTAAAGAACGTGCTGGCGGCGCTGGACAAGCACCCCATCAAGGCGCTGGCCCACATCACCGGCGGCGGTCTGCTGGAAAACATTCCCCGCGTGCTGCCCGAAGGCACTGCCGCTCACCTGACAGCCGGTAGCTGGCCCCAGACTGAGCTGTTTGCCTGGCTGCAAAAGACAGCTGGCATTGACGATATCGAAATGAACCGCACGTTCAACAATGGTATCGGCATGGTGGTTGTGGTGGCCGCAGAAGACGCAGCCGCTACAGCAGCCACTCTGGCCGAGCTGGGCGAGAAGGTCTACACCATCGGCGCCATCGCAGAAATTGGTGCAGGCAAGCCGGTTGAAGTACGCTAAGCACATCTTCAATACAGCCCCTCTACCCCGAGCTTGAATGACGCAGCATTTGCCAGCCCCCATCACGACGCAACCGGGTCCTTCGCCCAAGGTCATATTGGCCAGTTACTTGTTGATGGGAGCGGCACTGCTGCTCGTCATGCATCAGGGGATACTCCCCGGCCTGCTGTGCGTGTGCGTGGGCTTCATGCTTACCCGCGCACTGTCTCGCCTGCTGTCTCGGGCCAATCCTCGCGCCTTTCACAGCAACCAGCTCCCTCGCTGGACCCAGGTGGTCGCAACCACCATCGTGATTCTGGCGCCGCTGGCCTTGCTTAGCGGCGCCCTGTCACACACCCGCACCTACATCACCGAAGCGCCAGCCCAGTACAAGGAACTACTGGACTACCTGGCAACCACGGTGCTTGAGCTGCGCGAAAAGCTGCCTTCAGACATTGCTGATCAACTGCCTGACGGCGCCCAAGACATTCAGCGCAAGCTGGCCACTTACCTGGCCGCCAAAGCCGGCGTGCTGGCCAATGCGGGCCGCGCCTGGCTCACCGGCCTGCTCTACGCCTATGTGGGCCTGATCATTGGCGCGCTAGCCGCCGTACGCCCCATTACCGCGCGCCGCCCCCCACTGGTCTGCGCGCTGCAGCAGCGCATAGGCCACTTTGCGCTGGCCTTCAAGCAAATCGTGGCGGCCCAGTTCTGGATTGCGGCCTTCAACACTTTGCTTACCTCCATCTTTCTGCTGGTCATCCTGCCGATCTGGAAGCTGCAACTGCCCTACACCCCGGCCCTGATCACCCTGACGTTTGTAGCCGGACTGATTCCCATCGTCGGCAACCTGCTGTGCAACGCCGTGCTGACGCTGGTGGGCTTGTCGGTCTCGCCCGTTGCTGCTGCAGCATGCCTGGGCTTTCTGATCCTGATTCACAAGGCCGAATATGTCATCAACGCCAAAGTAGTAGGCACTCGCACCCATATGGGCGTATGGGAGCTGCTGGCCGTGATGTTTGTGGCTGAATCCGTTTTTGGCCCCGCTGGGCTGGTGGCTGCCCCGCTGTTCTACGCCTACCTCAAGAAAGAGCTGGAAGCTGCGCAGCTGGTATGAGCCATCAACCCGCTTGACGCAGTCTGGCAATAGCCTTGGCGATCAAATCAGCCTCCAGCCCATGCGCAACAAGCGCATAGCGCTCCAGATCCAATAGCGCTCTTGCAGGCACTCCCCATTGGGCATACGCCATACCCCGGTCTCGGTACAGCTCATCGCGCTCAGGCTGCAGCAAGATCAGGCGATTGAGCACAGCCACCAACATGGCCCAGTCTTTTTGGGCATGGTGAATTTCCTGCAAATTGCGCAACATGCGCCCCATCACATCGCGCGGGTGGGCAGCCTGTAGGTACAGACCTAGCGGCGGCGCATCTTCAGGCGTAATGCCTGTTTGATCGAGAAAGGGCTGCAGCCGCTCTGCCAGCGCATTGGCTGAATAAGAGTCGCCCGTCAGAGGGTCTTGCACCACCTGCCCCTGCGGCAAACGCACCTTGACCAGAAAGTGACCGGGAAAGCTGATGCCTTCTACCGGTAAATCAATGCTGTTCGCCAGCTCCAGCCAGATCAGCGCCACACTGATGGGAATGCCGCGCCGCGTTTGCAACACATGGTGGATATAGCTGTTGGCGGGGTCGTAATAGTTATTGAGGTTGCCCGCAAAGCCCAGCTCACCATAAAAGAATTTGTTGAGTGCACTGAGCTTGCGCAAGCCATCATCCTCGCCAGCCAGACGCTGCACCAGCCGCACCTGCAGGCGGTCTAGCTCGGCCTGCGCGGATTGCAGATCCAGGTCAGGCTCGGCATCTTGCGCAATGCTGATGGCCGCCTCCATCAATGCAAAGTTATCGTCGCTTTGCACCAGAGACGCAAAATAATTCAGGGCAGTGGGGTACTCGTCAATCGTCCAGCTCATAAGCGGCTTTGTAAGCCGCTTATGAGCGAGTTGCAAGCGAAATTCCCTTGATACGCCGATAAACCGTGCGCAAGCCGCTCACATTTTCATGGACAGCTGAACCTTTAACGGCGCAGCAACTGGCGCAGATTCAGCCCCGACAGCATCAGCACGCCAAAGTACAGCACGGCAGCTCCAGCCATCAGGGCGGCCAGCAGGCCAGCACGCAGCAAGCCATTGCTGCGCAGACCCACCCAGTCAAAATGCTGGCTGCCCCAAAGCAGCAGCACAGCCAGCAGCACGCTGGCAGCAATCACCTGTGCAATAAACTTCAGCCAGCCGGGCTTTGGCTTGTAGGTGCCGCGGTGCAGCAGGCCGATCAGCAGCCAGGTGGCATTGATCAATGCCGCAAGGCCAATGGACAAGGCCAATCCCGTGTGCTTGAGCCAGGGCACCAGCGCCAGATTCAGCAGCTGGGTGATGATCAGCACCACCACCGCAATCTTCACGGGGGTGCGAATATCCTGACTGGCGTAATAACCTGGCGCCAGTACCTTGATGGCGACCAGACCCAGTAAACCAGCTCCATAGCCCATCAAGGCCAGCGCAATCTGCCCCACATCGCTGTCATGCAGCGCACCGCGATGGAACAGCGTGGCCACCAGCGGCGTTGCAAACGTGAGCAAGCCCACTGCGCAAGGCACGGCCAGCAACACGACCAGACGTAGACCCCAGTCCAACATATTGGAGTAACGCTCGTCATCGCCCGCAGCCTTGGCAGAAGCCAGCTGCGGCGTCAGCACCACGCCCAGCGCCACGCCCAGCAAGGCCGTGGGAAATTCCATCAAGCGGTCCGCGTAGAACAGCCAGGTCACGCTGCCCGGTGCCATATAAGAGGCAATCTGGGTGTTGATCATCAGCGAAATCTGCGCCACGCCCACACCCAGCAAGGCCGGTCCCATCAGCGACAGAATGCGGCGCACACCGGCTTCATCCCATGCGGCGCGAATAGCCGCAGGCGCAAAACCAATGCGCGGCATGAGCGACATGGCGCGCAGCGCAGGAATTTGCACCGCCAGTTGCAGCACACCGCCCAGCATCACACCGCCAGCCATGGCATAAATCGGCTCAATGCCCTGCTTTTGCAACCAGGGCGCACCAATCAGCGCTGCCGCAATCATGCTCAGATTCAGCAACACAGGCGTAGCCGCTGGCACGGCAAATTTCTTCCACGTATTGAGAATGCCCGCCGAAAGCGCCACCAGTGACATGAAGCCGATATAGGGGAACATCCAGCGCGTCATCACCACGGCAGCGTGATAACCATCAGGGGACTGACGCATGCCGCTGGCCAGCAGCCACACCAGCAGTGGAGCACCCACCACGCCAAGCACGCAGACGACGAGCAGCGACCAGAACAATATCGTGGCCACATGCCCGATCAGCTGGCGCGTAGCCTCCTCGCCATTTTTGGTCTTGCTGGCGGCCAGCACAGGCACAAAGGCCTGACTGAAAGCACCTTCGGCGAACAGACGCCGGAATAGATTGGGAATTCTGAAGGCGACATTGAACGCGTCTGTGAGCGCATTGGCTCCGAACATGGAGGCCATGAGCAGATCACGCACCAGCCCCGAAATACGGGAGGCCAGCGTCATCAGGGATACGGTGGAGGCGGCTTTGAACAGTGACACGCAGCGAAGTGTATGCGTTCACGCCAGCGACTGCAGGCCGATTTGTGGTGCTTTTCACTCTGTAGCAAACATGCAGATCCGAAGCAGACGACATCTCGCCAGTCAGACATGCCGCAAACCAGTGATGCCAAGCAAGGGCCGCCTCGTAACGATGACATTGCCCCTCCCGCGAAGCAGGAGGGGAAGAAGCCGCGAAGCGGCACAGGGAGTGATACAATCCATGGCTTTGCTGACATCATCCTCAGACACAAGGAAATAAATCATGGCAACTAAAGCCAAAAAGAACCCCCGCCTGGCTTCTGGCCGCAAGCGCGCCCGCCAGACAGTCAAGCTGAACGCTGCGAACACTTCGCTGCGTTCCAAGTACCGTACTGCTGTCAAGAATGTCGAAAAGGCTGTTGTGGCCGGCGACAAGACCAAGGCAGCTGAACTGTTTGCCAAGGCTCAGTCCGTGATCGACCTGATCGCCGACAAGGGCATCTTCCACAAGAACAAGGCAGCTCGCGATAAGAGCCGCCTGTCCGCCAAGGTCAAGACCCTGGCTCTGGCTGCTTAATACCAGCCTCCCCCAAGCACGGATGACTTCGGTCATCTGCCGTTTGTAATGGGTGCGCTGTCAGCAAAAACATCAAAACCGCCTTCGGGCGGTTTTTTTGTTGCCCGCAATTTTTCTGCTTTTCAGACGCAGTCATCACTCTCTTCTCCGCCCCTGGCTGACGCCTCTAATACCAATTGATTAGCGTCAATTTTCGACTTCCCTAGGACAATCCCTAGCTCGGAGAGTCTTATGTCTTCTACAGGAATTGCTCTCCACACCGCCGCAAAAAGTCTGCTGCCTGCCCGCAGGCTTTTTCTGTAGTCAAGCCTAGAAGAAGTCATGAAAAAATCGATCAAAGCAGGACTAGGTGCCGTCGCGGCCCTGGTTCTGGTCACGCTATTATTTTTATTTTGGCCACTGTTCCCCCGCTCGGTCCCCAAGGCCGAGAACGAGCAACCCGTGGATGTGGTGATGGTTGGTGCCGGCGTGATGAGCACTACGCTGGCCACATACCTGCAGGAGCTGCAGCCCGACTGGAAAATCGAGGTCTTCGAGCGCCTGGACGGTGTGGCCCTGGAAAGTTCCAATGGCTGGAACAACGCTGGCACGGGTCACTCGGGCTTTGCCGAACTGAACTACACCCCCCAGCTACCCGACGGCAGCGTGGAAACCAAGCGCGCAGTGGGCATTGCCGAGCAGTTTGAAGTAACGCGTCAGTTCTGGGCTCACCAGGTCGGCCGCGGCTTCCTGCAATCACCCGAGACCTTCGTGAATGCCACGCCGCACATGAGCTTCGTCTGGGGTGACGACAATATCGCCTTCCTGAAGAAGCGCCAGCAGGCCCTGATCCAGAACCCCTTGTTCTACGGAATGCAGTATTCCGAGGACCAAACACAGATCAAGAAGTGGGCCCCACTGATGATCGAAGGGCGCGACCCAAGCCAAAAAATCGCCGCCACCTACATGCCTCTGGGCACCGACGTGAACCACGGCGTCTGGACCGAGCAGCTCATGGCCTCGCTGCAGAAGAGCCCTAACTTCAGCCTGCACCTGCAAAGCGAAGTCACGGCCCTGCGCCAGAATGCAGACAAGACATGGAACGTGACCGTGGCCGATCTGGCCAACGGCCGCAAGGAAAAGACCGTCAAGACCAAGTTTGTGTTCGTGGGCGCCGGCGGTGCCGCACTCAAGTTGCTGCAGGCCTCGGGCATCCCCGAATCCAAAAACTACGCCGGTTTCCCCGTGGGCGGCCAGTTCCTGGCCATCGAGAACCCCGAGCTGGCAGCCCGCCATGACGTGAAAGCCTACGGCATCGCCTCTACCGGCTCCCCTCCCATGTCGGTGCCTCACCTGGATGCCCGCAAGCTCGACGGCAAGCCCGTGGTGCTGTTTGGCCCGTTTGCACTCGCAACGACCAAGTTCCTCAAGAACGGCTCCTGGTGGGATCTGTTCTCCTCGGTCAATCATGACAACCTGATGGGCATGCTGCGCGTGGGCATCCACAACCTGGACCTGGTCCAATACCTGATGCAACAGGCCGAGCTGACCGACGAAGACCGCCAGGCCGTGCTGGCCCAGTACTTCCCCCATGCCAAGCGCGAGGACTGGAAGCTGGTCACCGCTGGTCAACGCGTGCAGATCATCAAGCGCGATTCCGAAAAGGGTGCCGTGCTGCAGTTCGGCACCGAAATCGTGGGCTCCGAAGACGGCAGCATCGCCGCCTTGCTGGGTGCCTCGCCCGGTGCGTCGACCGCTCCCCACATCATGCTGAACCTGCTCAAGAAGTCCTTCCCCGAGCAGATGGCCAGCGCCGACTGGAAGAGCCACATCCAGCAGATCGTCCCCTCGTATGGCCGCAAGATCAATGAAGACGCGACTTACACCAACGAGATCCGCCGCATGACCAGCTCGGCCCTGAAGCTGCCTTATGTGGACGTGCCTGCCGATCTGGGCAAGAAGGCCGAAGCGGCTACCGCTCCCGCCCCTGCCGCTGCCCCCCAGAACCCCACACAGCTGAACAAGGAAATGCAGGCGCTCTAAGCCCTGCTCCTACCGCACCGGCCCCGCCGGTGCCAACCCCGCCGGCCCGTGCCGTGCGGGGTTTTTTCTTGGGGCATAGCCTCCGCCCCTTGGCCAAATCGGCCTTCCCGCCCTCATGATCCGCCCTCTGACCCACGCCCCCATTGGCCGCACATTGCTGCACTTTTCCCTGCCCTTGTGGGGCGGGTACGTGCTGCAATCGCTCAACACCTCGGTCAATGCGTTCTGGATCGGGCACCACCTGGGCGAAGCCGCCTTGTCTGCGGCCGTGCATGCCAACAACCTGCTGTTTGTGTTGATCGCTCTGGTCTTCGGCATCAGCCAGGCTACCAATTTACTGGTGGCCCGCGCCGTGGGTGCAAACCGTTGGTCACTGGCGCGCCGCATCACA
This sequence comes from Comamonas sp. 26, assembly GCF_002754475.1. Lineage (NCBI taxonomy): Bacteria > Pseudomonadati > Pseudomonadota > Betaproteobacteria > Burkholderiales > Comamonadaceae > Comamonas > Comamonas sp. 26. The sequence goes on along the minus strand of NZ_PEFL01000001.1, from coordinate 897,449 downwards.
GGCACCAGCGCCAGCCTGTTTCTGGGAGCCTCCCTGATCATGGCAACCCTTGGCTGGCCTCTGGCTACACCCCTGCTTCACATCCTGGGGGCTGAACCCGCCACCGCAGCCCTGGCCGTGGACTATCTTCGTGTGTTGTTTCTGGCACTGCCGCCCATGCTGCTGCTGATCTTCGTGGCTGCCGTGCTGCGTGGCACCGGCGACAGCCGCACGCCTTTTTTAGTCCTGCTGGCCGTCGCTCTGGGCGATGCTGCACTCAACCCACTGTTTATCTTCGGCACAGGCCCCCTGCCCGGCATGGGCATGGCTGGCTCGGCTCTTGCCACCCTTGTAGCAAACAGTGTGGGCCTGCTGGGCCTGCTGGCCTGGCTACGCAGGCAGAAAATGCCGCTGTGGATAGGCTGGCACCAGCGCCGCCACCTTTGGCCCGTACCGGCCCTGCTGCGCTGCCTGCTTGTCAAGGGACTGCCCATGGGTCTGCAGATGCTGGTGGTCTCACTCTCCCTGGTGCTGATGTTGAGCCTAGTCAACGCCCATGACGCCCAGACTTCCGCCGCCTACAGCGCAGCCCTGCAGCTGTGGGCCTATGTGCAGATGCCGGCCATTGCCGTGGCCTCGGCCTGCTCCACCATCGCCGCTCAGAACCTGGGGGCAGGCCACTGGTCGCGCGTAGCACGCACGGCGCGTGCCGGCGTGGCCTTCCAGTTGTTGTTGACCGGGGTCTGCGCAGCCCTGATCCTGGCCTTCGAGCGTCCGGTGCTGGCCCTGTTCCTACCCGAAGGTAGCGCGGCCTTGGAGCCCGCACGTCACATCAACCGCATTGTGCTGGGCTCGTTCATGCTGCTGGGCGTGAGCAACGTGCTGGCCGGAGTCGTGCGCTCCACAGGTGCAGTGCTGGTACCTTTGGCCATCATGGTTGCAGCGCTGTGGTGTGTGCGCCTGCCCTTGGCCTGGGCGCTGCAACCCCTTTTGGGGATTGATGCGCTATGGTGGAGCTTTCCGCTCAGCGCCCTGGCATCCATGCTGCTGTCCCTGGCCTATTACCGCTGGGGATCGTGGCGCCAGGCTCGAATGCTGGACGCAGCCACCGCCTCCCATTGACCCCTGTCACCATCAGGCAGATACAAAAAAAGCTTCTCATGGAAGCCTTTGTCGTTTGCGCGGCACCTCTGGGCACCAGAAAGAATTCACCCCTTGTCGGCTTGCGCCTTGTCTGGCAACAGACAGGCTTCAGCGACTTGCAGATCGTTGTCCTTGGCGAAGTTCAGACAGAAGTCCCAGGCCATGGGCTCATAGTCGCGCAGGTCTCGGTTAATCACCACGCATTTGGTGCCGTTCATCACTGTGGGCACGCACCAGGGTGAATAGCTCAGATGACTGCCTGCGCAGGCTCCGCCGGGGCGGAACTGACTCATGACCCCAGCCAGACGCTCGGCCCAGTCGCTGGGTCGAAAAGTTTTGCCGGCATGGGTCATACCCATGATGAACAGTTCTTTGCTGGAAGGGGTAACCATCAAATATTCGCTAAATAAAACCGGGCAACCGGGCAGGATCTCCGCCAACATACCCAAAGAACCATTCTAACTCTTGTATAAGAGACGTGCTGTCAACCCCACAATGACCTAGGCTCATTGCATGGCAACGATGCGTAATCCGCAATGTTGGGGTTATCAGGGCACCCTAAAATCAAGCCTCGCATTTTTAAGGTGCCAATGCGCACCATTGACCTTCCTTTTCCAGGAGATTCTTGCAATGACCGCTTTCATCGAGGCAGCTTCGCCCCACGTTATGCCCACCTACGGCCGCGTTCCTATCGCGCTGGAGCGAGGCCAGGGCTGCCGCGTATGGGATGTAAACGGCAAGGAATATCTGGACGCGCTGGGCGGCATTGCCGTCAACACGCTGGGCCATAACCACCCAAAGCTGGTGCCCGCCCTGCAAGATCAGGTGGCCAAGCTGATCCACACCAGCAACTACTACCATATCCCCGGCCAGGAAACGCTGGCCAAGCTGCTGACCGAGCGCTCGGGCATGACCAATGTGTTCTTCTGCAACACGGGTCTTGAAGCCAATGAGGCTGCTATCAAGATCGCTCGCAAGTACGGCGTGGACAAGGGCATTGCCAAGCCCGAAATCGTGGTATATGACCACGCCTTCCATGGCCGCTCCATCGCTACCATGAGCGCCACCGCCAACCCCAAGGTTCGCAACGGCTTTGGCGATCTGCTCGACGGCTTCACCCGCATTGCCCCCAACGATTACGAAGCCCTGATCGAAGCCACCGAAGGCAACCCCAACATCGTCGCCATCCTGATGGAACCTATTCAGGGCGAAGGCGGCCTGCACCCAATGCGCGCCGACTACCTGAAGAAGGTGCGCGAGTTGTGCGATGCCAAGGGCTGGCTGCTGATGATGGACGAAGTGCAGGCCGGCATGGGCCGCACCGGCAAGTGGTTTGCCCACCAGTGGGCAGGCATTACGCCCGACGTGATGACACTCGCCAAGGGTCTGGGCTCTGGCGTGCCCGTGGGCGCCGTCGTGGCGCACAATGCAGCCGCCAAGGTACTGACTGCCGGCAACCACGGCTCCACCTTTGGTGGCAACCCCCTGTCCATGCGCGCTGGTGTTGAAACCATCCGTATCATGGAAGAAGACGGCCTGCTGGCTCACACCACGGAAGTGGGCGAGTACCTGAAGGCTCAGCTCCATGCAGCTCTGAGCAGCCTTGACGGCTATGTAGAAGTGCGCGGCCAAGGCCTGATGATTGGCGTAGAGCTGACCAAGCCCTGCGGTCAGCTGATTGGCCAGGCGGCCGAAGCCGGCCTGCTGCTGAGCGTGACCGCCGACACCGTGATCCGTCTGGTGCCCCCACTGATCCTGAGCAAGGCCGAAGCTGATGAAATCGTCGCTAAGCTCAAGCCATTGGTTCAAGCCGTACTGGCTGCCTGATATTCCAAGGAATTCCGCATGAAGCACTACCTGCAATTTAGCGACTTCACGGCAGATGAATACGACTACCTGCTGGAACGCGCTGCCCTGATCAAGAAAAAGTTCAAGGCTTACGAGAAGCACCACACGCTGTCCGACCGCACCATGGCCATGATCTTCGAGAAGGCTAGCACGCGCACGCGCGTCAGCTTTGAAGCCGGCATGTACCAGCTGGGCGGCTCCGTGGTTCACCTGACCACGGGCGACAGCCAGTTGGGCCGCGCCGAGCCGATCGAGGACAGCGCGCGCGTCATCAGCCGCATGACCGATCTGGTGATGATCCGCACCTTCGGCCAGGACAAGATCGAGCGCTTTGCCGAGTTCTCGCGCGTGCCCGTCATCAACGGCCTGACAAACGAGTTCCACCCCTGCCAGATTCTGGCCGACATCTTCACCTTCATCGAGCACCGCGGCTCGATCAAGGGCAAGGTCGTCGCCTGGGTGGGCGACGGCAACAACATGGCCAACACCTGGCTGCAGGCCGCCGATCTGCTGGGCTTTACCGTCCACGTCAGCACACCCGGCGGCTACGAGGTGGATGAGCAACTGGCCTTCAACGGCAAGCCCGTCAATCCCGGCTGCTACAAGGTCTTCAAAGACCCGCTCGAAGCCTGTAAGGGCGCTGATCTGGTCACCACCGACGTGTGGACCAGCATGGGCTACGAGGCCGAGAACGAAGCACGCAAGAAGGCCTTTGCCGACTGGTGCGTAGATGCCGAAATGATGGCCGCCGCCCAAGGCAACGCCTTGTTTATGCACTGCCTGCCCGCCCACCGCGGCGAGGAAGTGGAAGCCGACGTCATCGACGGCCCGCAATCTGTGGTCTGGGACGAGGCTGAGAACCGCATGCATGTGCAAAAAGCACTGATGGAATATCTGCTGCTGGGTCGCCAGCCAGGCTGATCCCCCACGCCCTGGCTCATCTGCATACCTACACACCCATGCACCTGAGCCATACCCCATTCAAACACCGCCTGCTGGTACCGCACCCGCAGGCGGTGTTTGCGTTTGTGCACCGCGCAGCCTCGGGGTTCAGGCACAGCTTTGGGGCCAGCGCCCTGCGCCAGCCCCACGTGGCACGCCACTGGAGCGTGCCCTGCTGCTACGGACCGCGCAAACGCTTTGCGGCCCGGGTGCGCGCGCTTTATGTGCGCATACATACCTTCTATCTGAAGTTTCTTCAGGGCCACACCTAGTGGCTCAGGCACCAGGTTTTGCGCTTGCGCAGACCCCCTCCTCATCCCTGACCGAGCACAGCCCCTTTCCTCAAGGAGAGCAAGGGCTGTCGTTGCTGATGCCTGAAAAATCGAAGAAACCCGATGACCGAATCTGTTCACCCCTGTCTGACCTGCGGCGTTTGCTGCCAGAACTACCGCGTTGAATTCTCTATTTACGAGCTGCAATCCATGGGCGGCACCGTGCCTGACGAGCTGGCCCATGAAGTCCCCGGCAAGGGCAACCGTGCCCGCATGAATGGCACGGAACGCCACCCCGTGCGCTGCGTAGCCCTGCGCGAGTTGCCTGAGGTGGGCGAAGGCTGCATGGGCTGCGGCATTTACGAGCAGCGCTCCAAGCCCTGCCGCGACTTTCCGTTTGCATCCTACGGTTGCCACGATACCCGCGAGAAATTTGGCCTGCCCGTGCTGCTAGAGCGAGAAGTGGAGCAGTGGCAGGAAACGGCGTAAGCCGTTCGAGACAGCTATAACACTCAAGGGCCGGCTCCCGTATTTTGATAGCTGCTTGCGCTTGCTTATCAATGGTTATAGCGCCATTGAGGGCTGAAACTATCTATAAACAAGCGCCATCAGCTCCTGTTTGAATGGAATCACACAATGCCCTGCTACGCCTATATCGCCACCAGCCTTGACGGTTTTATCGCCCGCCCCGATGGTGGACTCGACTGGCTTGACGCCGCCCAGGCCCGCATTACCCCGCCCGAAGACTGCGGCTATGCCGAATTCATGCAAGGCATTGATGCCTTGGTCATGGGTCGCAACACCTATGAAAAAGTACGTGGTTTCACGCCCTGGCCGTATGACAAGCCGGTCTATGTGCTGAGCCGCAGCTTAAAGGAATTGCCCGACGCGCCTGCTGGCGTGCATCTCTTCAAAGGCACTCCTGCAGAACTCGTCGCTCATGCCGCGGCACAGGGTCAGCCGCGCCTGTATGTGGATGGAGGCCTGACCCTGCAGTCTTTTATTGCTGCGGGCTTGCTCGATGAAATCACCATTACCCGCATCCCCGTGTTGCTGGGCGAGGGCTTGCCGCTGTTTGGCCCGCTGGGCCCCGGGCAAACCGCGGTGCAGCTGCGCCACCTAGTCACGCGCAGCTGGGACTTTGACCTGGTGCAAAGCCACTACGCGCTGGAGAACGCGCCAGGAAATAAAAAGGCCTGAGGCACCGCAAAGCGCCTCAAGCCTTATCTGACTACCCCGCCTGCCTTGGCGGCTCTCAAGCCTCAGGGCTTTTTAGCACTGGGCGCGCAGCTATCACCCCCGCAAGCGCTGCAGCCGCCGCAGCCGCTGTCCTTGTTGATACCCGCCAGCGCGGGGTGCGACTGTGCCAGCTTTCGCTTCAGGGCCGAAGGCATGAGCCGCCAAACCAAAGCCACGGCAGCCAGCGCCACAATCAGTCCCACAATGATTTCCTGCATTTGCTGTTTCCTTTCTTCAGGCTAGGCTTAGCCCGCACCGAAGGCCACGGCCACACGGTAGGTGATAAAGCTGCACAAATAGGCCAGACCAAACATATAGCCGGTCATGATCAGCGGGTAGCGCCAGCCATTGGTCTCACGCTTGACGATGGCCAGCGTGGAGATGCACTGGGGCGCAAACACAAACCACACCAGCAGCGACAAGGCCGTTGCCAGCGACCAGCTGTGCGCAATCAGCGGGCCCAGTTGCTGGGCCATGGCGTCATCGCTGGAGGCCGACAGTGCGTATACCGTACCCAATGCACCCACAGCCACCTCACGCGCGGCCATGCCGGGCACGAGTGCAATGGCGATCTGCCAGTTAAAGCCAATCGGTGCCAGCACCACTTCCAGCCAGCGGCCGATCTGGCCGGCAAAGCTGTAGCGGATCGCGCCTTCTGTCACGCCTTCCGGTGCACCCGGGTAGCTGGCCAGGAACCACAGCACGATGCTCACCGTCAAGATGATGCCGCCCACGCGGCGCAGGAAGATGATGGCGCGCTCATACAGGCCCAGGGCCAGACTGCGGATGCTGGGCCAGCGGTAGGCTGGCAGCTCCATCATCAGCGGTGTACGCGCCTTGTTGGTTCTGAACAGTTTGGCCACCCAGGCCACCGCCATGGCGCTGACGATACCGCCCACATACAACGCAAACAGCACCAGACCTTGCAGATTGAACAAGCCACCCACGGTTTGCTCGGGGATGAAGGCACCGATCAGCAGCGCGTACACGGGCAGGCGCGCCGAACAAGTCATCAGCGGCGCAATCATGATGGTCAGCAGCCGGTCACGCCAGCTGCTGATGGAGCGCGTGGCCATGATGCCGGGCACGGCGCAGGCAAAGCTGGAAAGCAGCGGAATGAAAGAGCGCCCCGACAGACCCACAGTGCCCATGATGCGGTCCAGCAGAAAAGCCGCACGCGGCAGATAGCCCGAATCTTCCAGCACCAGAATGAAGAAGAACAGAATCAGAATCTGCGGCAAAAACACCAGCACCGCGCCGGTTCCGGCAATCACGCCGTCCACCAGCAGGCTGCGCAGCACGCCGTCTGGCATGACATTGCCAACCCACTGACCAAAGCTGGCAACCCCGCCTTCAATGCCTTCCATCAATGGCTCGGCCCAGCTGAACACCGCCTGAAAAATCAGAAACAACGTCACCAGCAGCAGCAGCGTGCCCCAGACGGGATGCAGCACCACCGCATCAATGCGGTCTGCGCGCTGGTTGTCCACCTGTGGCTCCTGCACGGCTTCGCGCATCATGTCTGCCACCTGCTGGTGCAGGCTCAGCAATTGCTCCTTGGCTCCCAGCCCGGCCTTGGGCTTCCAGCGCCCTTCCATGGACGGTGCCTTGAGCGAGCGGGCCTGCTCGCTGTCCAGCCAGTTCAGCAGCTCTTTGCCGCCGTCCAGTCGCACCCCCACGCTCTCGATCACGGGCATGCCCAGTGCCTGGCTGAGCTTGGCCTTGTCCACCACGATGCCCTGGCGGCGCGCCATATCGCTCATATTGAGCACCAGCAGCATGGGCAGGCCCAAGGCACGGGCTTCCAGTACAAGACGCAGATTCAGACGCAGGTGCGTGGCATCGGTCACGCAGATCAGCAGCTCGGGCGGTGCTTCGCGCCCATGCAGGCCACTGACAATGTCGCGGGTGATGCGCTCATCATCGCTGTGCGCATGCAAGCTGTAGGTGCCTGGCAGATCCAGCAGGCGCACGCGGCGCTTGCCCGGCGTGCTCAGCCAGCCTTCTTTGCGCTCTACCGTCACGCCTGCGTAGTTGGCAACCTTCTGGCGTGCGCCAGTCAACAGGTTGAACAGCGCAGTCTTGCCACAGTTGGGATTGCCCAGCAAGGCGGCGCGCAGTGGCGCATTCGGGTCTGCAGCAGTGGCAGAGCCGGCATTCAGATTCTGAAGAGAGATGTTTTGCACGAGCTGCTCTGTTTTCGGGTTGTCACGCGCGTTCATGGCTTTGCCTCCACCGCCACCATGACCCGCGACGCTTCATAGCGGCGCAGTGCAAAAGTGGCCGCACCGACGCGCACGGCAAGTGGGTCGGGGCCGGGAAAGCCGGTGGCCACAATGCGTACATGCTCGCCAGGCAGGAAACCGATTTCCATGAGGCGCAGCATCAGCTCTTGCTCCTCCGCATTGCTGGCGCTGACCAGATCCACCACGCGGGCAGAGGTGTTGACAGCCAGCGTGTCGAGGCTGATCGCAGCCTGCGCGGTCACTGGTGCGTCATCCGACGCAAAAACGGGGGCCGCGCTATCCGAGGCCAAGGACTGCAAGATACTCATGGGCGCTATTTTATTGAGTTTAATTCTCATTATGGTTCAGGCGTCTTCAGAGTCCCAGTGCGCCGCAGTGCCGCAGGCATGTGGCTTTCAGCCCTAAAGAGGAACATTAGTCTGCACTTGCTCTACCTCTAAGCCTTGAGAGCTTTGTTTCCCTGCAGCACAGTCGGATTTTCAAAACGACGCCTTGCCGTGCGTCATTCAGCAGAGAAAATTCCGCCCCAGCTCTTTTTCTGGCCCAGCCATGACCCATCCCTGCCTGACCTGCGGTGCCTGCTGCGCATCATTTCGCGTGGACTTTTCCGTCCATGAATCCCAGGAACAAGGGGGCAGTGTTCCTTCGGGGCTGTCCGAAGAAGTCACCGACTACACCTGCCGCATGCGCGGAACGGACTGGGCCAAGCCGCGTTGCGCGGCCTTGATCGGCAAAGTGGGAGAAAAAGCCAGTTGCGGCATTTATGAATGGCGGCCCTCGCCCTGTCGCGAGTTTGCTGCAGGCTCGGACGCCTGCAACCGCGTGCGCCGCCGCAATGGCATGACGGCACTGGAAAGCGGACTGCTTTAGACCACTCTACGCGCTCTAATTAGATGAAGGCTTAGGCATCTTCCTCGATCAGCACCACGCCGATATTGTCCTTGCCGCCCGCCGCATTCGCTGCTGCGATCAGCGAGAGCAGCAACTCCTGCAGCGGCAGGTTTTCCTCAAACAAGGATTGCAGGCAGGCATCGGGCAGCATATCGGTCAACCCGTCTGAGCAGAGCATGATGCGGTCGCCATGGTGCAGTGGCCAGTGCGTGAGTTCTGGCTCGACCAGCGACGTGACCCCCAGAGCGCGGGTGACCAAGTGGCTGTAGCGGGAATGCAAAGCTTCTTCGGCCGTGATCAGGCCGGCATCAATCTCTTGCTGCACCAGAGAATGGTCGCGCGTCAGGCACTGCAACTGTCCCTCGCGCCAGGCGTAGGCACGGGAATCGCCCAGGTGAGCCACCAGGAGTTCATCCTCCAGCACCAGGGCAGCAACAACGGTGGTGCCCATGCCGCGGCATTCAGGCGCAGATTGCGCGGCCCCGAAGATGGCTAGGTTTGCCATGTGAAAGGCATCGGTCAGCTCGCATTGCGCTACCTTGGCAGAGCTGTCCGCCCAGGCTTCATTGCGCACCGCAGCCGTAATCAGGTCAACCGCCATGGCGCTGGCCACCTCGCCCGCGTTATAGCCCCCCATGCCATCAGCCAGCACGGCTACAGGCCAAGGCTCAGCCAGGGGCTGGATGCCGACCGCGTCTTCATTGTTATGGCGCTTCATACCCATATCGGCACACGCAACCATGCGCACCGCTGGCCAGACACGGGGAGGAGGAGAAGCTTGAGCGGGAGACATGGAAGACGGAGATGGTAAGCAGATGGGCAAAAAAGAATCCAAGCGTAACGCAAGTTGCCGTGATGGCTTATCTGAAAAGACGCCGTTTTGCAGTTGTTCACGGGTCAAAGGCGCAATTTTGTTCAATACCTCGCAGTACAGATAGTCCAGACTTGCCAGCCTTGTACTTCGGGCTTTCTCATGTTTTCTTCATTCTTGGCCATGGCCGGATTTGCACTGGCGGGAGCCATTACACCCGGCCCCGTGAACCTGATTGCCCTGCGCCACGGTGGCGGCCGCTGCCGGATCACCGCTTTTGTTTATGTGCTCGGTGCCAGCCTCGGTTATGCAGCCATTGTCTGGCTGATGGGACAGAGTGGCCATTGGTTGCTCAAGCAGCCTGAAGTGCTGCGATGGGCTCCGCGTATTTGCGCCGCCTATTTGCTATGGCTGGCATGGCAGCTGGCATATAGCCCAGTCGGCTCTTCAGCTGAAGCCAATACCTCTGCAACTTTGCCAATGGGTTTAGCCAGAGCATTTGTGCAAGGTGTGGCGATTCAGAGCCTCAACCCCAAGGCATGGCTGGTAGCGCTGTCCGGTGTGGGCATTTTTGTCGCGCCACTCGCGAGCCCTCATATGCCACTGGAAACCGCGCTGCTGATGTTCTGCACCATCTCTTTGCTGGCGTGCTTGCTGGGAATCGGCTTCTGGGCCGCGCTGGGCCGCACTCTTACCCAATGGCTAAGCACTCCCAAACGCCAGCAACGCCTGAATCAAACACTGGCCCTGCTGCTACTGATTAGCGTGGTCAGCATGCTGGCATGATGAAGCGCCATGCCAGCTCCCAGCCATCAATTCCACCGCCACCCAGCCACGCCCTGGGCTGAGCTGCGCATCAGCCATCAGTCCTGCTACAGCTACCGGCTGCATGCCCACGCCCAGTACTCCATAGGAATCGTGGATGAAGGCGAGACCCTGTTTCTCCATGACCAGGGCCCCGAAGCGCTGAAAGCCGGCAACGTGGTTTTGATCGAACCCGGCCACTGGCACGCTTGCAACCCCGAGACCTCGCAGCCCTGGTCATACCGCATGCTGTTTGTGCAGGCCGACTGGGTGCATGAGCAGCTCGGCGTCAGCGCCCTGCACTTTGCGAAGCACGCTCTTGATCAGCCCGAGATTTCACGCTGGGCCGACCAGCTCTGCCGCCCGCTTGCCAGCGACAGCACAGCCTCAGACATGCAAAGCCATACGCAGTCATTGACAGAATTTCTGCGCCTGCTGGGCAGCACCGACCAGCCGCGTACCGACCCGCCCCATGCCATGCTGTCTGTACTACAGCATCTACACAGCAACCCCGAAGATGAAACCAGCGTGCAGGCCCTAGCGCTGCGCTGCGGCATGAGCCCCAGCCGATTTATTCGCCGCTTCACGGCCATCACCGGCGTCACGCCGGGGGCCTACCGGCTCAACCTGCGACTGAATGCGGCACGCCACCTGCTGGCTCAGGGCCAGCCATTGGCAGCGGTCGCCCACCAGATGGGCTTTGCCGACCAGTCCCATATGCAACGCACCTTCAAAGCCCACCACGCACTGACGCCCGGTAATTACGCGCAGGCAATGCGCTGATCAGCCAGAACAGGCTCCGGGGCATTCGGCCAAGCATCACCTGGCCTGAGTATTCGCGGGATACTTGCTCCTCCCATTTTCAGAGCCCGCAAGTAAGCAATGGCCAACTTTGACAGTATTCAGCAACGCGAGACCGGGTTGCAGCCGCACCTGAACTCGGCCCAGATGACCATGATTGCCATTGGTGGTGCCATTGGCACCGGCCTCTTCATGGGCAGTGCCTTTGCCATTGGCTTTGCCGGCCCCAGCGTGCTCATCAGCTACGCCATCGGCGCCTTCATCGGCCTGCTGCTCATGGGCTGCCTAGCCGAGATGACGGTAGCCCACCCTACTTCCGGTTCCTTCGGTGCCTATGCCGAACACTACATCAGCCCCCTGGCCGGCTTTGTGGTGCGCTACGCCTACTGGGGCGCCGTGGTGCTGGCCGTGGGCATGGAGGTCACGGCCGTGGGCAAGTACATGGCCTACTGGTTCCCTGCCGTCGATCAATGGGTGTGGGTGCTGCTGTTCTCCGTACTGCTGGCCGCCGTCAACGCCACCAGCGTCAAGGCCTTTGGTCAGGTGGAGTACTGGTTCTCCATGGTCAAGGTCATTGCCATCGTGGCCTTTATCCTGATCGCCGCCTATGTGGTGTTTGGCACGCGGCCCGCAGGCGTGGGCTTTGACAACTACTTTGTCGACGGCGGCTTCTTCCCCAATGGCTGGTGGGGCACCTGGGTGGGTGTGATCGTGGCCATCTTCAGCTACCTGAGTCTGGAGTCCATCGCCATTGCAGCGGGTGAAGCCCAGAACCCCAAGCAAGCCGTCACCCGTGCCTTCCGCAGCACGGTCCTGCGTCTGGTGCTGTTCTATCTGCTGTCGCTGGCGCTCATGCTGGCCATCGTGCCCTGGAGCCACGCCAGCACAGACAAGAGCCCGTTCGTGAAGGTGATGGAGATTCTGCAGATCCCCGGCGCGGCGGCTGCTCTCAACTTTGTAGTGCTGCTGGCCTCTCTTTCGGCCATGAACAGCCAGCTCTATGTCACCTCGCGCATGATGTTCAGCCTCTCTCGTGGCGGCTATGCGCCCAAGCGCTTGAGCCGGCTCAGCAAAAGCGGCGTGCCACTGGGCGCGATTGCCGTGTCTTGCCTTGGCATGGCCGTGGCCATGGTGCTCAATGTCTTCAAGCCAAAGGAGTCGCTGGAGCTGATGATGTCCATTGCCATGTTCGGTGCCATGTTTGCGTGGTTCATGGTGTTTGTGACGCACCTGTTCTTCCGTCCTCGCTGGCAGCGCGAGCACCCAGGCCAGAAGCTCGAATTCCGCATGTGGGGCTTTCCGGTGCTGACGCTGATCGGCGCGCTTCTGATGGCGGGCGTGATCGTCACCACGCTGTTTACCAAGGAGTTCCATACGACAACGCTGGTGGGTGTGCCGTTCCTCATCGTCCTCATCCTCATCTATGCTTTGTGGTACAGAAAGAAGAAAGTTAGCCCCTGAGGCCCTTGCTGGGTGTCTCTGGCTAAAGCCACGCCACTTGCCAGCCTGTCGTAACTATTCAAAGTGCTAGCCTTCACCATGACACGCCAACTCTGGGACATTTCCCCCGCCATTCACCCTGCCGCGCCGGTCTTTCCGGGTGATACGCCTTATAGCCAGGAATGGGTCGCCAGCATTGGCCCGGGTTGCCCAGTCAATGTCAGCGCCATTCACCTCTCGCCCCATGTGGGTGCGCATGCCGATGCACCGCTGCATTACGACCCACAGGGCACCGCCATTGGCATGGTGGATCTGGATGCCTTTCTCGGCCCCTGCCGCGTCATTCATGCCATGGGCTGCGGGCCGCTGATCGAGTGGCAGCATATTGAACATGCCATCAACGCCAGCCTGCCCCAGCGCGTGCTGGTACGCACCTATCAGCAGGCCCCCACTGGCTGGGACCCTGATCTGGCCGCCTATGCACCTGAGACCGTGCAAAAGCTAGCCGACCTGGGCGTCCAGCTCATCGGCATCGACACCGCCAGCATCGACCCGGCCAGCAGCAAGACGCTGGACAGCCACATGGTCATCCGCCAGCGCAATCTGCGCGTTCTCGAAAATCTGGTGCTCGACGATGTGGCCGAAGGCGACTACGAGCTGATCGCCCTGCCCCTCAAACTCACCGAAGCCGATGCATCGCCGGTGAGAGCCATTTTGCGGGCCTTGGCGTGAATTTGCATAAAAACTGCCCGCAAGCCCAATCAGAATAAGCGCTTGCAGCTATTAAAAACACAAGGATGACAATGACTACTTTGCAAGACTGCCAGGCGCTGGACACCCAGGACACACTGCGCCCGCTGCGCGAGCGCTTTGCCCTGCCCGAGGGTGTGATTTATCTGGACGGTAACTCTCTGGGCGCCCAGCCCAAGAGCGCTGCCGCCCGCGCTGCAGAAGTGGTGATGCAGCAATGGGGCCAGGACCTCATCACCTCCTGGAACAAGGCCGGCTGGATCACCCTGCCCGAGAGACTGGGCAACCAGTTCGCCCCTTGGCTGGGCGTGGGCGAAGGTGAGCTGGTGTTTACCGACACCACCTCCATCAACCTCTACAAAGTGCTCAGCGCTGCAGCGCGCATTGCCCGCGAAGATGCGCCTGACCGCAAAAAACTCATTAGCGAGCGCAGCAACTTCCCCACCGACCTCTACATCGCCCAATCCATCTGCCAGGAATATGGGCTGGAGCTGGTGCTGCTGGAGCCCGAAGAAATCGCCGCTGCGCTGCAAACCGATGTGGCGATTTCCATGCTCACCCATGTCAACTACCGCACCGGTGCCATGCATGACATGGCTGGCGTCACAGCTGACGCGCATGCCAAGGGCATTCTCTGTGTCTGGGACCTGTGCCACAGCGCAGGTGCCGTGCCAATCGACCTCAAGGGTGCAGACGCCGACTTTGCTGTCGGCTGCAGCTACAAATACCTGAACGGCGGCCCCGGCTCGCCCGCCTTTGTCTGGGCGCACCCCCGCCTCATCAACCGTTTCTGGCAGCCGCTGTCGGGCTGGTTCGGCCATGCCGACCCCTTCAAGTTTGTGCCCGACTACCACCCGGCCCAAGGCATTCAGCGCTACCTGTGCGGCACGCAGCCCATGATCAGCATGAGCGTGCTGCAGTGCGGAATCGACATTTACACCGAAGCCGAACAGTTCGGTGGCATGGCAGCGCTGCGCGCCAAGTCTCTGGCCCTGACCGATCTGTTCATCAAGCTGGTTGAAGAACGCTGCCAAGGCTACGGTCTAGGTTTAGCCACCCCGCGCGACCATGCACAGCGCGGCTCGCAGGTCTGCCTGACACGCGACGAAGGTCTGGGTGTAGATGGCCAGGGCAGCGGCGCTTACGCCATTGTTCAGGCCTTGATTGCCCGTGGCGTGATTGGCGACTTCCGCAAGGGAGACGGCGGTACCGGCAAGCACAAAGACATTCTTCGTTTCGGCTTCACGCCGCTATACGTGGGCTTTGAAGATGTCTGGCACGCCGTCGAGCATCTGCGCCAGGTGCTGGAATCGGGCGAGTGGAAGAAGGCCGAGTTCAACACCATCAATGCGGTGACCTGACCCTCTCGCTGCCACGCCGCCGCCTTTTGACAAGGACGGCGGCCAATGCTGCGCTACCTCACTTGCTGCCTCAAACCCTGGCCCAGACCAGGTTGAGCAGCCCCATCAGCGCCACAGCGACCAGATCCACGGCCAGCACGCTTTGCTGCACCCAGCGCCGCTGGGCAGTGCCCTCGGGCACCAGTTGCACCGCCATCTCCACCTTGCCGGGCGAAGCCATGAGCAATAGCGAAGCGCTGACGTTATGCACGGCCATAAAGGGCAACAGCGGTGCATTCAGCGCACGGGCGATCTCAGCCTGGGTAGCGGCAAACATGGCATTGGCACCGGTGTTGGAGCCGGTCACAAAACCGCCCAGCGCCCCGACAAAAGGGGCGGCCAGCAGGTACAGAGGTCCGCTCTGAGCCAGCGCATGCGCCAGCTGTGCGGCCATGCCCGAGACCGCCATCAACACCCCCAATGTGATGAACAGCGCCGTCACCGGTGCGACCTGAGCCCAGGAACGCCAGACGCGCTGCAGCGATTCGCGCTCCGGCAAACCCCGTGCGAAAAAGCCAGCGGCCAGCAGCAGCCACAAGCCCGGTGAAGCCAGTCCATGCCAGAGGCCGGGCAAACCCAAGGCTCGCACCAGCACCCCGGCCACCAGCACCCCACCCAGAAGCAACACATAGGCCGCCAGCGCACGTCGCCCCAAGGGATGCAAGGGCTGAGCCTGCTGAGGCCGGCGCATGCGCAGCAAATGAAAGCCCACCACAACCAAGGCCCCCAACGCACCCGCAGGTGCCGTACCGGCCACGGCATTCATCAGCGCCACCGCCGCCGTCAGCAACAGGCCGGACAGCAGGCCCTGCAGCAATGCAAGGCTCAGGCGACCGGGTGCACTGGCCAGCCCGGAGGCCACCATGCCAGTGATGACAAACGGAATCATGCTGACCAGCGCCGAGGCTTGACCCAGATCCTTGAACGACAGATCGGCCATGGTGGCCGCCACCAGAGTGCCCGGCCCCATTGATCCCCAGGGCACGGCGCACAGGCCCAGCAGGCCGATGAGAGCCACCTTGCGTGCCGGCAGGCCGAAGTGCGCCAGCAGCGGAATGCCGATGGTCACGCCCACGCCAAAGCCGGTGACCGACTCGGCAAACGGCGTGATGCCATGCACCACCAGCAGCACGGCCCCTGTGCCGCTGCCCGCGCGCAGTAGCAGCCAGTCGGCCAAGGCCTTTTGTGCGCCCGACTGGCGCAGCACCTCGGACAGCAGCAAGCCGCCGCCCACAATCAGCACCACCTCCAGCAACACCGGTGACCAGTGAATGGCAGCCGCCACCCAGGTCGATGCAGGCTGTGCAAATGCCATGGTAATGGCCAGAAGCGCTGCCGCCACACCCACCAGGGCGGCATAAAGCGATCGCCATCCCGCCAGCAGCGCGGCAATGACGCTGACCACGGGCAAGGCGCTCAGAAGCATGTACATTGCATTCATCCTTGAAAAATAATTTCCTATACGCAAAATTATTTTCTCATAGGAAATTTATTGACGCAATCGTAAACGTACCCACTGACCCAAGACAAGGAGCGAGGCTTGAACTCCACCACCGCATCGGAAGCATCGGAGCAGGATGCGCTTTTCGGCGCCGCCGTACGCGCGCGCCGCGCGCAGCTGGGCATCACGCTGGACCAGCTGGCACAGGCCTGCGGTGTCTCACCGGGAGCCCTTTCACGCGTGGAACGGGGCCTGCTGGCCACCAGCTTGCGAAATGCCATGGCCATTGCGCGCGGTCTGGGCTGCGAGCTGGGCGAGCTGGTCCAAAGCACGCCGACCGCACATATCACGCGCGCCGGCGAGAACCTGCGCTTTGTCGATGAGGCCAGCGGCGTAGAGCGCCTGGCCCTGGCCAGCCCCAGTGCAGGCGTGAGCCTGGTGCATTACCGCTTTCCGCCGCGCGCCGTCTCCAGCCACTTCGCAGCCCACCGCGCCGGCACGCGCGAGGTCTTTCATGTGCTGGAAGGCAGCATCGAGGTCTTTACCGCGCAAGAGCAGGTGCTGCTGCATGCAGGCGACACCGCCACGCTGGTGGTGGACAGCGAGCATCGCCTGGCCAATGCCGCCGACACTACCGCGCGCCTGCTGCTGCTGGTGCTTTCGCCCCTGGCCTGATCAGTAGGATTTGTCAGCCAGCGAAGCCCACAGGTGCGCAGCCACCAGCGCGCGCCAAGGCTTGAATTGCTCCAGCCAGTCGCTGGCGGCGCGGGCATCGGGCTTGTCGGTGCAGGTCAGCAGCCCGATGGCGCGGCGCACGGCCACATCGCCATGCAGGCTGCCGTCGGGCCAACCGTAGCCACGCAGCAGGCAGTAATTCACCGTCCACGGGCCAATGCCTTTCATGGCCAGTAACTGCTGGGCCACGACCTCTACGGTTTGCCCATTCCACAGCCCCTGCGCGCTTTGCTGCGCCCAGTCATCCAGCGGCAGCAAGCCCTCTTGTACCGCCCGCGCCACGCTTAGCAGCGTCTGAGCCTTTGCCTGGGAAAAGCTCAAGGCCCTCAGCTGATCCATACTGAGCTGTATCACTTGCTCCGCATCGGGATACGCCAGCAGATGCGCCGCTTCTGGCACTTGCTGCTGAATCAGTGCATCCAGCGGCAAGCCCGCTGCTTCGATCAGCTTGCGCCGCAGGCTGACGGCGACCGCTACCGATATCTGCTGACCCATGATGGCCCAGCTCAGCGCCTCAAATGGTGTGTGCGATGCTGGCACATGCAGCCCGCGCTGCCGATCCAGCAGCGGCCCCAGCTCGGCATGACGACCATGGGCTTGCAGCAATGCGCTGGGCGGCCAGGTCAGACCTAGCATGCGCTGCAACAGGGCTTGAAATTGCTGGTGCTGGTGCTGACTGTGCGCATCCGTGTCTTGCACCACACTTTCGGGCCAGTGCAGCCGTGCCTGGACTTGGCGCTCATCCCACTGCAGCACCAGCAAGGCGGGCTGGCCATGCCAGATCAAAGCTTTGAACAATCGCCGCGATTGGGGCTGCAGCAGCTCGGAGCGCTGCTGCACATCCCGTCCGTGAAAAGCCAGAAACTCATGCCAGCGATAGGGCTGAGGCAGGCTTTGTTGGCATTCGATCTGCATGCAGTTCCTATGATTTTGAGAGCTGCCAGCGCTTGATATTCATAGATATTGCATTTAAATCATTCTGAAATGCATATCTATCAAGCGCCGCCAGCTATGCTTTTCAGATCAAACCGGGCTGCACTGCTGCGCTTCCCGCAGCAGCAATGCACGCTTGCGCTCCACGCCCCAGCGGTATCCGCTGATGCTTCCATCATTGCGCAGCACGCGGTGGCAGGGCACGGCCACCGCTATCGGGTTGGCCGCCACGGCACTGGCGACGGCGCGGGCGGACTGCGGCATGCCCATCTGTCGCGCCAGCTCTGAATAGCTAAGGGTCTGACCCGCCGGAATCCTCTGCAAGGCCTGCCAGACCCGCTGCTGAAAAGCTGTGCCTTGAATATCCAGCGGCAGGGCCAACCCCAGCCGGGGCTGCTCGATCAGGCTCACCACCTGGGCCACGGTCTGCTCGTACTGGTCGTCCGCCCCGATCAGCTCTGCCGCCGCGAAGCGCTGCTGCAAATCCTCAATCAGCATTTGCGGATCATCGCCCAGCAGCACGCAGCACACGCCCTGCGCCGTGCTGGCCACCAGCAGGCTGCCCAGCGAGCATTCAGCCAGTGCGAACCGTATCGTCTGATGCTGCCCGCGCTGACGATAGGTTTTTGGTGCCATGCCCAGCATGGCGGGGGCATCTTTATAAAAACTGCTGCTGGCCTCATAGCCACTCAGGTACGCAGCATCCGTGACCGACTGGCTGGACTCTGGCGTCATCGCCGCACGCAAATGCTTGCCGCGGTTCGCTTTGGCGTAGGCCTTGGGCGTGAGCCCCGTTGCGCGCTGGAAGCTACGATGCAGCTGCCAGGGGCTGAGCCCTAGGCGCTGCGCCAGCTCTTCCAGCGCAGGCATGGGCTCTTCGGCCTCCAGCCAGCGACAGCATTGCGTGATGCGCTCATCTATTTGAAGGTCGGCAGCAGAGTGGGAAGGCGAAGGGCTGGGCATGGCTTGAATCTGGGCAAGGGTTTGACGTCAACAGCAGGGATGACTTTACGCAAAGCTTTTGCATCTTGCATCCACGTTCTTGCAGTCTTTATGCGTCTGGATTCGGTTACGCTGCCGACACTGACCTATTCAGAAAAATTCCACCATGACCACCGAATCCTCTGGCTGCCCCATGCATGGCGGCGAATCCATCGTCCGCGACGAGAAGGCCCAGCTCGACTTCAGCCGCGACATGAGCTATGGCGACTATTTGCATCTGGACCAGATTCTGACGGCCCAGCACCCGCTGTCGCCCGCACATGACGAAATGCTGTTCATCATCCAGCACCAGACCAGCGAGCTGTGGATGAAGCTGATGCTGCACGAGGTGCGCGCGGCCACGGCGGCGATTGCCAATGCCTCGGGCGATACCCGCCCCGATGCTTTCAAGATGCTGGCCCGGGTGAGCCGCATCATGGAGCAGCTGGTCAGTGCCTGGACCGTGCTTTCGACCATGACGCCGCCCGAGTACACGGCCATGCGCCCCTATCTTGCCAACTCCAGCGGATTTCAAAGCTACCAGTACCGCAGCATCGAGTTTTCGCTGGGTAACAAGAATGCCGCCATGCTCAAACCCCACGAGCATCGCAGCGATCTGCTGGCCCAGGTGCAGGCCGCATACGAGTCGCCTTCTTTGTATGACGTGTCCCTGCAACTGCTGGCCCGCGAAGGCATTGAGGTTCCCGCCAACAAGCTGCAGCGCGACTGGACGCAGCCGTATGAGGCTTGCGAAGGCGTGAAGCAGGCCTGGATTACCGTGTACCGCGACCCGCACAAGCACTGGGATCTGTACCAGCTGGGCGAGAAGCTGGCCGATATTGAGGATGCCTTCCGCCTGTGGCGCTTCCGCCACCTGACCACGGTGGAGCGCGTAATCGGCTTCAAGCGCGGCACCGGCGGCACCGGCGGCGTGAGTTATCTGAAGAAGATGCTGGATGTGGTGCTATTCCCCGAAATCTGGAGCCTGCGCACCGAGCTGTAAACAGCCCCTCCTCGCCATCGCCAATCAGGCTGTCCCTGCTGCTCTTAAGTGACAGCGCGGGCAGCCTGAATTCTTTAGGCTGAGGGAAAAACCTAACATCGCAACAAAATCCCCCCATGCCTTCCGTTCAGAGCGCCTCTCCCGCCCCCCTGCCAGCAAACAAGCGCCCTCCTCCGCCGTCTGGGCCATGCTGGTCTGCCTGCTCACCGGCTTTGCACTCAGTCAGGCGTTTCGCACAGTCACCTCTATCATTGCCGATGGTCTGCGCAGCGACTTTGGGCTGTCTGCCCAGTCTCTGGGCTCGTTTGCCGGGCTGTTTGCGCTGTCCTTCGGTGTGGCCCAACTGATCATGGGCATTGGCATGGATATCTACGGCTTGCGCCGCACCGTGCTGATGACTTTTCCGCTGTCAATTGCCGGTGCTGTGCTGTCGGCCATGGCACCCAGCTATTCCTGGCTGATGCTGGGTCAGCTGCTGATTGGCATTGGCTGCTCGCCCGCCTTTCTGGCCAGCACCATGTTTATTGCACGCCACTTCCCGGCAGATAAATTTGCCTATATGTCCGGCATTGGTCTGGGTCTGGGCGGGCTGGGGCTGCTGTTTACCGGAACCCCCATGGCATGGCTGGTGCAGCACATGGGCTGGCGCGCAGGGTTTGCGCTGCTGGCGGTGCTGAGCGTGCTGTCCTGGCTGCTGATTTTCTTCAAGGTGCATGAGCCCAAGATAGCCAGCGATTCCCAGCCCAAGCCCGGCTTTATCGAAGCGCTGCAAGGCTTTGGCAGCCTGCTGCTGCTGCCCCACACCTGGGGCATTGTGCTTCTGGGCATGGTCAGCTATGCATCGTTTCTGACGGTACGCGGCCTATGGCTCAGCCCCATGCTGATGGATCGATACCAGTTCTCGCTGGTCACCACCGGCAATGTGGCGCTGGCGTCTTCCATCATTTCGCTGTTCGTGCCATCCATGTTCGGCCGCCTTGACCCCGGTCCCGCCTTGCGCCGCCAGCGCATTGCACGCTTTGCGCTCCTCATGGCGGCCACTTTTGTGGGTCTGGCTCTGGTTCACCACCCTGTGTGGAGCGTGGTTCTGCTGCTGGTCATGAGCACGCTCTCGGGCTACGGCACGCTGATCTATGCCGATGTGCGCTCGTCCTACCCGCCCGCCACAACAGGTCGCGCTCTGTCCATCTTCACCATGGCCATGTTTCTGGGGGCGGCGCTCATGCAGTGGCTGTCAGGCGTTGTTGCAGGCGTTGCGGAGCGTCAGGGCTCGGACATTTATCAGGCCGTGATGCTGATGGTGGCCTCCATGCTGGGCATGGGTGTACTGGCCTACAGGGTCATCAAACCCTCGCCGCTGCTGCAGAAGGTCATGCATTAAAAATCGGCTCTAGTGCAATATCCATATGCGCTAGCAGCTATTTTTTAGATAGTGGCTAGACCTTAGTCGCTGTCTACAACGCTCCCTCATAAAGCCAGGGCACATCCATGATGCGCCCGCCCAGCGCGCGCAGCGACAAATCCCGGCCCCAGCGTACCAAGCCTGTAGCGTGGAAGATGCGTCCATTGCGCAGCGACCTTTCCTGCACCCGCGCATTGCGCTGCCAGCGGTTCAAGGCATAGCGGCGCAGCCGCAGGCTGACGTCCAGGTCATGCATGGACAGCGCGCTCTGCAGCTCTGCCGCATCTTCAATCGCCATACCCGCCCCTTGGGCCAGATAAGGCCGCATGGGGTGGGCCGCATCACCCAGCAAAGCCACCATGCCTTGTGCCATCTGCGCCTCAGAGGCCACAGGCACCCGGTCAGCCACTGGCCACAGACGCCATTCGCCCCCCAAGTCCGGCACATGCTGCACCAGGTCCTGCAGATAGCTGCAAGTGCCCTTCAGATGCTGCATCAAGTCGGGCAGGTTAGCGGAATGATCCCAATGATCCAGATCGGCAGGCGGCGGGCCTTGCACAATCACCACCAGATTCTGTAGCTCCCCCCGGCGCACCGGGTATTGAATAGCATGCAGATGCGGACCCAGCCAAGCCGTCACCTCGCTGGTACGCAGACGCTTGGGCAACTGAGCCTGATGCACCATGGCGCGATACGCCAGATGCCCGGTTACGCGCGGCGGACCATCGCCCAGCATCTGGGCACGCACAGCGCTGCGCACACCATCTGCGCCAATCAGTGCATCACCTTCAATCAGCTTGTTCGCACTGGTGCGAATGGTGACCACGCCATCTTGCTCGGTGTAGCTATTAACCGTCTGATTGAGGTTGAGGTGTACCTCTGGCAAGTTTTGCGCAGCCTGTAGCAAGATCTCGTGCAGATCGGCACGGTGAATGGTGGCGTAGCTTGCGCCATAACGTTGCACCATATCGCGACCCAGCGGCAAACGGCCTAACTCTTTTCCCGTTACAGCGCTACAGGCACGCAGGGCGGAAGGCGAAGCCACCACCTGCTGCAAAGGCCGCTGCAAGCCCCAGGCCTGAAGCCTGCGCACCACATTCGGGCCGAGCTGAATACCGGCCCCGACTTCAGAGAATTCTGTGGCTCGCTCAAAAAGGCGCACATCCCAGTCTGCCCGTGCCGCCGCAATAGCCGCCGCCAGACCACCGATACCGCCCCCCGCAATCAACACCTGCTTATTCATGGACTCTGATTGTGCCGCTTCAATACCGTAATGAAGGAGAACTTTGATTTGCGCTGGCGCAAAACAGTCACCATGAAAAAAGCCCGCCAAGGCGGGCTTTTTCAACGTGCGCAATCCACAGGTTAGATAACGAACTGTTCGCGATCCTGGTCTGCAATCCACTTTGGCGGCTTGCCGCGGCCAGTCCAAGTCTGACCCGTGACTGGATCACGGTACTTGGGAGCGACCTTGGCACCCGCATTAGCGGAAGCACGCGCACGAGCAGGAGGAAAGACATCCTCAGCAGTCAAACCGTATTCAGCAATCAGGCTACGAACCTTGCCCACCGCGTCAGCGAGTTCTCGCGTACGGGCTTCGTTGATTTGCTGCTCCAGGTCTTCTCTCTGCTTCAGGAGTTCCTTGTAAGTGCTCATGATTTGCGCTTCTTAGTTGATTAAAGTGAAATCATTATAAATGCTTGAATCTCAAATGCATGAATTAACGAGTAAGCAATAACCACAATTAAAGATGCTCATGAAATGTAACTTCATGTTAATAATTTAATACATCTTGATCTGAAATTTCCAATATCCTATGGATACACAGTCCGTCAAAATCGATCAGAAAAAATATCGATTCCCAACAAAGACCTTCTCACAGGCAACAGGCAAATGTCTGCTGTCGGCCAGAAATAATCCCGCAAGGGTGTTATCGCCCCCTGTTCTCTTCACCCTGAAAAGCGAGAACCCCAACAAGCCTTTCCACTCTAGGCAGGTATCAAGCCGCCAGAAACCATCAAAAAGATGGGTCTTTCAGGCTTGGCTTGCTTCCATCGGTAGCAGCTCTACGGCATGAATCCCTAAAAATCATGCGATGTCATCGCTCACCCTGAACGACAACGCACTCATCCACAATAAAAACCATTCCAGCTGTTTGGGAGCGCAATGGAACCCGCAACTTTAATGGCCTCAAGGTTTAGGGAAAAATTAAGAAGCTAGCACATGCTCTCAGAAAAATTCTTGTGATTCTGAGTCTGCTACCAGAATTTCGGAAACATTGATGACGCCCAGAAGCTCACCCAGCAATCCCTTGCTGGCTGGCGGAAGACCAAAAATAACCACCCATCTCACCTCTTCAGCACAGAGCCTAAAAAGCCCAATCTATCGTCATTTTGACATCTAGCGAATTCATATCAGAGCACAGAACAACCAAAGGTGTCTAAGGTCTTCGTCCAAATGTAATAGGTTCTGCAGCATCTTGTCTTCACTGGTCTCAATCGAACACGCTTTACACCTATCTAAAAGCCCGCAACTATTTCCTCTTCGACCACAGTGCAGCTCGCTGATTCATTAATTTTTAGCAAGACAAAAATGGCATTTATTGAACTGTCTGCAAATAGTAAGGAGGTGCAGTGAATGTAAACAAGGCCATAGGTCGCGCAACAAAGGGGAAAACCGGCGCCGTATAGAGTTACCCCACTCGCATCGAAGCCTGCCTCATAAGTTAATCGTTATAAATGTAATAGCAGTCACAGCCATAGCAGCTAGTGAATTAAAAGCGGTCTCCTCAGATATTTTCATAAAATTCAACTATACAGCCTAGTCAAAATACCGCTCAGCAGACCCATCGAGATAATTACCAGTTGAAGTAAACAAAGGAATTGAGCCAAATTTTTACGCTTAGCCTACGCCTTCTTGTCACCGTTTTACACCAGTGGGCGAGCCTCACAACGGCGCTGTTGCATAAATCCTGCTTGAAGCGAGCTGCCCCAAACCCTAGCCGTGGCTATGCCACGGCTGCCGTCTGAGGACGGCCCAGTTCAGTAAATCGATTCAATATCGCTGCACGGATATGAAGCTCATTCACTTGGCGCTCAAAGGTGCGAGACATCACTCGCTCGCCCAGTCGCTTGATGCAGTTCATCTCGGTTTCCACCAAGCTGCGCCGGTGATAGCCACTCCAGCACTTCCAGATACTTCGCCCCAACCGCCTGCATGCGGCAATCGCTGCATTGCGATGAACAAAGACACTGCCTTTGCAGTATTCGAGCATTCTTGCGAGGAGGAATGATTGGAATAGATCCATACTCAATCACGGCCTCATGGGCTGGCTACGTGTCATACGCTCCATCGCCCGCCAGGCTCTCAAGCGCTGGTAACTGCTGCAGCAAGTCAGGCAACACAGCAGCATCGCTGACATTGTTGGAAGTAACGCAGATGGCCCTGATCTGCAATGTCTGGGCATCAATGCCAATGTGCAGCTTGCGCCACTGAAGGCGACGTTCAGGCCCATGCTTTTTGCACTTCCACTCGCCTTCGCCCAGGAACTTGATTCCTGTCGAATCCACCAGCAGGTGCAGCCCACCTTGGCTGCGTGTGTACGGCACCTGAACGTTCACCGCTAATTGGCGTCTGCACAAAGTACTGCAGTCAGGGACTGGCCAAGCAAGCCCCGACAATTGCAGCACAGACTGCACCAGTCCCGTGGTCTGCCGCAGGGCCAGGCCAAACAGATTCTTGAGCGTCAAACAAAACTAGATAGCAGCATCCGAGAACTTCGGGCTACGCCCGCGTTTGCAGCTGGCAGCGGCAAACCAGCACATGCGCTTGTCCAGCCATACTGTCAATGAACCCCGTGCTTTGAGTGAGGCGTTGTATTGCTTCCAGTTGGTAGTGCGCTAGCGGGGCTTGCTGGGCTGGCTCATACCTTGAGCCTACCGCTTACGACACGGCGATTTCTGCAACAACGCCCATGCCCATGCCAAGCATCGGAAAACACCGTTCGGCAGCGTAAGCCATGCGATCCGCAGAAAATCCATGGATCGTTCATAAGAAAGAAGATCATGGCTCTTTACTGTATCGGTGATATTCAGGGCTGCGACGACGCCTTCGAGCAACTGCTGCAAACCGTGGATTTCTCTGCCAGCCGGGATACGCTTTATGTGCTTGGTGATCTGGTGAATCGCGGCCCCAAGTCAGCCGAAGTATTGCGCCGCTGCATGCTGGCCGGAGACTCCATGCGCGCCCTGCTGGGTAACCATGACCTGCACCTGCTTGCCGCCGCCCAAGGCCTGCGTCGCCAGAGCAAGCGCGATACGCTGGGCCAGGTGCTGGATGCACCTGACCGTGATGCCCTGCTGGGCTGGCTGCGCCAGCAGCCTCTGAGTCGCCTGCACACCAATCCCAGCGGAGAGAACCTCCTCATGGTGCATGCAGGTGTACTACCCCAATGGAGTCTGCAGGACTGCATGGCATTGAATGCAGAGGTGCAAGCAGTTCTGCAACGCGCTGACTTTGCGCACTTTTTGCAGAATATGTACGGCAATCTGCCAGACCGCTGGTCAGCCGACTTGCAAGGCGATGATCGCCTGCGCTGCATCGTCAACGCCTTTACTCGGCTGCGTTTTTGCAGTGCAGAAGGCGTGATGGACTTTGAAAGTTCAGAATCTGCCGATCAGGCCCCTGAGGGACTGACACCCTGGTTTGATGTTCCAGGGCGGCTCACTGCCGTCACGCCCATCGCATTTGGTCACTGGTCCACACTGGGTCATATCAATCGCCCCAACCTCATGGCCATGGATACCGGCTGTATCTGGGGGGGTGCCTGAGCATGATGCGCATTGGCGAAAACATGAATGAACGCGAGCTGATTCAGCTGCAATGCCCTCAGACGCAAGTGCCGGGTGGCAAGGGCTAAACTGCCCCCACCAACAAAAACGCCTGCAATCAGCAGGCGTTTTTCAATGCAGCTCTTGCTTAAGAGACGGCTGCTTGCACCGGAGCCTTGAACAAGGCCGCAATCTTGCGCTTTGGCTTCATGCCAGCGATCTTGACCGGGGCCGTACGGCTATCCCAGGCAGCAGCTTCAGCAGCAGCACTTGCTTCATAAGGCTTGTCGAAGAACGGATCAGCGGATGCGCGAGGTGCCATACGCGATGGGCGATGAGGATGGCTGGTACGGGGAGCACTGTCAAACTCACGCTCACGACGGGGGCGGAACTCCTCAGCGCTACGGCTTTGGCGCACAGGGCGGAAGTCAGCCATAGGCGCTGGTTCCACCGGAATCTTCTTTTTGATGAGCTTTTCAATCTCGGCGACCTGACGGCTGTCATGGTCAGTGACCAGCGTTACCGCCAGACCCGATGCGCCGGCACGACCGGTGCGGCCAATACGGTGCACATAGTCTTCGGCATTGAAAGGCACGTCGTAGTTAAAGACCGCTGGCACATCCTTGATGTCCAGACCGCGAGCCGCCACATCCGTACAGACCAGGAGATCGACTTCACCGGCCTTAAAGGCTTCGAGCGCTTTCAGGCGTTCGTCCTGGCTCTTGTCGCCATGCAGGGCAGCGGCGCGTAGACCATCACGCTCCAGAGCTCGAGTCAGGCGCGCACAACCGAGCTTGCTGTTGGAGAAGATGAAGGCCTGACGAATCTCGCGCTCTTTCAGTACGGAGCGAATTGCGTAGCGCTTGTCGTCGTCCGTCACCTTGTAAAAACGCTGCTCCACAGTGGAAGCGGTTTCATTGGGGCGAGCAACTTCAATCGTGACGGGGTCTTGCAGGTAGCTACTGGCTAGGCGCTTGATCTCAGGCGAGAAAGTCGCCGAGAACAGCAGCGTGGTACGCGTCTTGGGTAGATGCGACAGGATGCGCTGCAGATCGGGCAGAAAGCCGATGTCCAGCATGCGGTCAGCTTCATCCAGCACCACATATTCCACCTGATTGAGCACCACATTCTTGGCTTCGATGTGATCCAGCAAACGGCCCGGTGTTGCCACCAGCACTTCGACGCCCTTTTTGAGCTCGAGGGTCTGAGGCTTCATGTCCATGCCGCCAAACACCACGGTGCTGCGCAGCTTGGTGTGCTTGGCATACAACGCAATTTGCTGCGCCACCTGATCGGCCAGCTCACGCGTAGGCAACAACACCAGCGCACGCACCGGATGGCGGGCAGGGGACGCAGAAGCATTTTCGTGGCGCATCAGTCGCTGCAGCAAAGGCAGAGAGAACGCCGCTGTCTTGCCTGTACCCGTCTGGGCAGCGCCCATGACGTCCTTTCCGGTCAGTACAACCGGAATGGCCTGCGCCTGAATCGGAGTCATGGACTCATAGCCCATGTCGGCAACAGCGCGAGCCAGGGGCTCAGCCAAGTGAAGATTGGAGAAAGAGCTTGTCATTGAGGGCGTTATTGTCGCACCGAGTGGGTTTTTCGCGTTGGCTTTGTGATTTTTTGGCGTCCGATCAGCTTTGCGCCCTGTGTTTACAGAGACACGCAGGCCGTTCAATACCCCGTGCAATTTACCGGGATAACCCGGATTTCAGCAGGGTAACTCCCCAAAAAGAAAGGCGTGTGACTCAACACACGCCTTTGTCAGACAAGCAGAAAGTTTAAAGCGACTGGGCAGCGAAGGTGTCGCAGGCCTTGACGCTGCCGGTTTTGTAGCCCTGTGTGAACCAGCGTACACGCTGAGCGCTGGAGCCGTGGGTGAAGCTGTCAGGACGCACGGTGCCAGTGGCTTCGCGCTGCAGCTTGTCGTCGCCAATCTGCTGGGCGGCATTCATGGCCGACTCGATATCGCCCTGCTCAAGCCAGCTCTTGGCCTGCTGCGACTTGTTGGCCCAGATGCCCGCCAGGCAGTCTGCCTGCAGCTCAAGGCGCACAGACATGGCGTTTTGCTCACGCTCGCTCACGCGGCCTCGCATGGCATCGACCTTGCCAGAGATACCCAGCAGGTTCTGCACATGGTGGCCCACCTCATGGGCAATCACATAGGCGCGGGCAAATTCGCCAGGAGCGCCCAGCTGGCGACTCATGGTGTTGAAAAAGTCCATATCCAGGTAGACTTTGAAGTCACCGGGACAGTAAAACGGGCCCATGGCAGACTGGCCTGTGCCGCAGGCCGTGCGCGTCACACCGGTGAACAGTACCAGTCTTGGGCTCTGATACTTTGCGCCGCCATCACGAAAGATCTGACTCCATACATCTTCGGTCGAAGCCAGCACGGTAGAGACAAACTTGGCGCCCTGATCATCCGCCGCCGGGCGCTGCGCAGGCGCTTGCTGCTGCACCTGGGGCGAGCCACCGCCAGAGAGCATGCCAATCGTCGTCAGCGGGTTGATGCCAAAAACACCCCAGCCGACCAGCGCCAGCACCACGGTGCCGATGCCAATGCTTCGGCCTCCAATGGGAAAACCACCACCGCCACTACTACCACCGTCACCACGGCGGTCTTCAACGTTATCTGACTCGCGGTTGCCTTCCCATTTCATGGTGCTTACTCCTTTGTTGTCTTGCACATGGCCTGCGCCGGGTGGCGATATTAAGGGCTCCCGCTCAAATTTGACGTATCAGGCTGTGCTTTTGTCACTTGGAAAAACTTTGCCCACCATTGTTTACCTTTGGCGCGCTATTCAACGCCCGGCTGGGCTTGAAACCAGCGTCATACCCGAAGGACTTTGCGCCGCATCGGGCTGGTTGCGCGCCATCTGCTCTTCCACCACATTCACCATGCTCAGCAGCAGATAGGCCACGGCCAGCAGGCCGACGATGGCGAGGATGACAGAAATCCATAATTTGCCGGACGAAGACTTGCGCACTGCAGCCGTCTGCTGCTGGGTCGGCTCATAGGCCTGCGCAGCGCCGCCCTCTCGCCAGACTGGCTCGGACTGCCCATGGCTCGAAGGCGCCTGTGTCCAGGAGGGGTCTTTGCGTTGTTCTGTTCGAGAAGATGAGCCAAACATATGTGCAAAAAATCAATCAATAAAACAGACGATATTGTGCGCGCAGGTCACGCCTTCCCAAAGCGTTGATGCAGTGATCTCATGTCGGCTAACACCGGGCCCGGCTTGCACTTTTGTAAGCTCTGCCTCTACCTCCTTCCCTTCTTTTACCTCTGGCCCGCATGACCATGAATACTCACTCCCAGCCCCGCTCTGCATTTCTCGATGCCAAGGCCACTGCGGCACTGCTGCCGTGGACGGCTCTGGCCGACGAGGTAGAAGCACTTTTGCGTCAGCTGCAAAACAGCTCCAGTGTGTCGGTTCCGCCACGCATCGTCATGCCGACTGCGCCCGGAAACTGCCTTTTCTGCATGCCCGCCACCGATGGGCAGGTGGTCATGACCAAGCTCATCAGCTTCACGCCCGGCAACGCACAGGCGGGCAGGCCCACCATTCAGGGCGACATCGTCGTCTTTGATGCCGCGACGGGAGAGCGCCAGCTGATTCTGGATGGCCCCACCATCACCGCTCGCCGCACAGCCGCCGTGTCTTTGCTGGCCGCGCGAAAGTTGGCTGCGCAGCCGGATGGCCCTTTGCTCATCATCGGCGCGGGTGTGCAGGGCAGCGCGCATTTGCAAGCCTTTGCCCAAGGGCTGGGCACGCAAGAGGTCTGGATTTACTCGCGCAGCCACAGCAGTGCACAAAGCCTGCTGACGCAGGCACAGGCGATGGGTATGCGTGCGCAGATTACCGATGATCTGGCTCTGGCCGCACGCCACTGCCCTCTGATCGTGACCTGCACACCCGCACAGGCCGTGGTCTTGCACGAAGCGCCCCGCCCCGATGCCTTTGTCTGCGCTGTGGGCGCTTTTACGCCGCAGATGGTCGAGCTGGCCCCCGAGCTGTGCCAGCGCTTTTTGCAGCAGGGCCAGATCGTGGTCGACACCGAAGATGCCGAGCACGAAGCGGGCGACCTGCTGCAAGCCGGCATTGATGTCGCCGCCCTGCCCAATCTGGCCACCATAGTGCAGCAAAACTGGATGCGGCCGACTGGCCCTGTGCTCTTCAAATCCTGCGGCTGGGGCGGGTGGGACCTAGCTGCCACGCGCCTGGCCCTGCGACAACACCAGTCTGCGCAAGTGGCATAAACACTGAAGTGGCTTGGCGCAACGCTCCTTTTTCAGAAGCGAATAGCGCTTTATACATAAGCGCTACAGCCATTTCTCATTGAAATATTGCCCCTCATACGACTGCATCGTCAGCCAGTCAAATCAGCCCTGACTTTCAGCGCAGATGACAAATTCTGAAAAACACGCTTTAATAATACTCAAATTGAGTATAAATATTTAACAGAACAACTCAGGATGGAGACAATGCCAATCAAGACCGTGGAATTCGACCAGCCCGCCCTGGGCGCCAATGCCAATGGCAGCGCCCAGTGCAGCATCGGTCAGGCCTGGGCCAGAGTGCTGCCCGAGCAAGATCAGGCGCAGCAGCGCCAGACTGCCCAGCGAATCAAAGCCTTGCTAAAGGAGCGCAACGCCGTCATGGTGGCCCACTATTACGTGGATGGTGCGCTGCAAGATCTGGCCCGCGAAACCGGTGGCTGCGTGGGCGATTCACTGGAGATGGCACGCTTTGGTGCCGAGCACCCCGCCACCACTTTGATAGTGGCAGGCGTACGCTTCATGGGCGAGACGGCCAAAATTCTGAGTCCCGAGAAGAACGTACTCATGCCCGATGGGGACGCTACCTGCTCCCTCGATCTGGGCTGCCCGGCCGATGAATTCAGCCAGTTCTGCGACGCCCACCCCGACCGCACCGTGGTCGTCTACGCCAATACCAGCGCCGCCGTGAAGGCACGGGCCGACTGGGTCGTCACCTCATCGGTGGGGCAAGACATCGTGGCTGCCCTGCATGCGCGCGGCGAAAAAATCCTCTGGGCACCTGACCGCCATCTGGGCAGCCATATCCAAAAGCAGACCGGGGCCGACATGCTGCTGTGGCAAGGCAGCTGCGTGGTGCACGATGAATTCAAGGCCGATGAACTCCAGGCGCTGGCCGACCAGCACCCCGAAGCTGCCATTCTGGTGCACCCCGAATCGCCTGCCGAAGTCACCGCACTGGCCGATGTGGTGGGCTCCACCACCCAGTTGATTGCCGCCGTGGGCAGCCTGCCCACCAGCATCTTTATCGTCGCCACCGATCTGGGCATTCTTCACGATATGCGCCTGCGCTATCCCGGCAAGACCTTTCTGGCCGCGCCCACCGCAGGCACGGGCGGCAGCTGCAAGAGCTGCGCCTTTTGCCCGTGGATGGCCATGAACAGCCTGCACGGCGTGGAGCAGGCACTGCTGCACCGCCAAGGCGTGATTGAGCTGGATGCGACCCTGGGACTTGCCGCCCGCAAGCCCATTCAGCGCATGCTCGACTTCGCCGCCGCCCAGCGCCAGCGCGTGCAGGCAAGCGGCGACATGGTGCAAGACACCGCCCTGTTCCAGAACTTCGGCCCCGCCTGAGAGCCCGCCATGCCCTACTCCAAAACTTGCACCGATGTGCTCATCATCGGCAGCGGTCTGGCCGGCATGTCGCTGGCTCTGAGCCTGCCCGCCACGCTGCGCATCACCCTGCTCAGCAAAGGCCGTGCCGATGAATGCGCCAGCGCATGGGCTCAGGGCGGCATTGCCGCCGTACTGGATGCCAGCGACAGCCTTGAAGCCCATGTCCAAGACACGCTGATCGCCGGCGCAGGCCTGTGCGATGAAACCGCCGTGCGCCGCATTCTGGAGCAAGGGCCGGACGCCATTGCCTGGCTGCAGCAGCATGGCGTGCCTTTCAGCACTCAGGCCAATGGCCAGCTGCACCTGACCCGTGAAGGCGGCCACCGCGCGCGGCGCATCGTCCACGCCACAGACCGCACCGGGCTGGCCGTTCACCAGCGCTTGCTACAGGCCTGCCAGAGCCTTGGCCACATCACCCTTTTACAACACTGCACCGCCATTGAACTGCTGCAAGACGCCCAGCGCCGCTGCGTGGGTGCCACCGTGCGCAATGCCGATGGCCGCCAGCAGCGCATGCTGGCCAGCCATACCGTACTGGCCACCGGCGGCATGGGGCAGATCTACCCCAGCACCACCAACCCCGCCGGCACGACGGGCGATGGGATTGCCATGGCCTGGCGCGCAGGCTGCGCGGTGCGTGATCTGGAATTCATGCAGTTCCACCCCACGGCTCTGCACATCAATGGCAAGGCTGTGGGTCTGGTGTCTGAAGCCCTGCGCGGCGAAGGTGCGCTGCTGCGCCTGCCCGGCAAAAATGGCAACCCCGGCGAACGCTTCATGCTGCGCCATGACTCGCGGGCCGAACTGGCGCCGCGCGACATCGTGGCCCGCGCCATTGATACAGAAATGCGGGTGCACCAACTGTCCCATGTGCTGCTGGACATTACCCAGCAGAGCCGCGACTGGCTGGCCCAGCATTTCCCCGGCGTCATGGCCTTGTGCGTGGCTCACGGCATTGACATTGCCACCCAGCCCATTCCTGTCGCGCCCTGCGCCCACTACACCTGCGGCGGCGTGCAGGCCCATTTGGATGGGCGCACCAGCGTGGCCGGGCTGTGGGCGATTGGCGAAGTAGCCCGCACCGGCCTGCATGGTGCCAACCGGCTGGCCAGCAATTCCCTGCTGGAATGCGTGGTCATGGGCCGCGCCGCTGCGCTGCGCATGGCCGATCTGCCCTTGCTCAAACACCCCACAATTCATAGCAATCAGCGCAATGAGAGCAGCGGGTTCAGCCCGATCAGCCAGCAAGAAATGCAGCTCAATCTGCAGCAGCTCATGCAGCAAAACGTGGGCATTGTGCGCAGCAACCACAGTCTGATTGCCGCCGCCAAGCAGCTGGTGCTGTGGCGATCACAGTGGCGTGGTGCAGACCATGCCCTGCGCAACCAGCTCGTGCTGTGCAGCCTGATGGTGGACGCAGCCCTGCAGCGCCACGCCAGCGTAGGCGCGCACTGCAATCTGGACTGGCCCATGCGGGAAGCCGCTGCGGCTTGAGTACCTGCTGAAAACAAAAAAGCCCGCTGCAGATACAGCGGGCTTTTTTGATGAGGCTCTTAGGCCATCAGGCGCGGGGCAATGTCACGCCATGCTGGCCTTGATACTTGCCGTTGCGGTCCTTGTAGCTGGTCTCGCACTGCTCGTCCCCCTGGAAAAACAGCACCTGGGCACAGCCTTCGCCAGCGTAGATCTTTGCGGGCAGCGGCGTGGTGTTGGAGAACTCCAGCGTCACATAGCCTTCCCACTCGGGCTCAAACGGCGTCACATTGACGATGATGCCGCAGCGCGCGTAGGTGCTCTTGCCCAGGCACACGGTCAGCACATCACGCGGAATACGGAAGTACTCCACCGTACGGGCCAACGCAAAACTGTTGGGCGGGATGATGCAGTAGTCGCCTTCCATGTCGACAAAGCTCTTTTCGTCGAAATTTTTGGGGTCGACCACGGTGCTGTGAATATTGGTGAAGACCTTGAATTCACGCGCGCAGCGAATGTCGTAGCCGTAGCTCGATGTGCCGTAGCTGATGACCTTCTTGCCGTCGACCTGGCGCACCTGGCCGGGCTCGTAGGGCTCGATCATTCCGTGCTGCTCCGCCATCTGACGGATCCATTTGTCGCTCTTGATGCTCATTGGAAATCCTGTATCGCTTGGTTTTTGATAGCGCTATATGGCTATGTAACCAGCGCAAGACCGCTATTTTGCTTGAGAAACAATGGTTTGCTCAATCAGGCGGTCATCTCCCAGGATGATCATGGCAAACAGCAGCTCATCCAGATTGCGCGCCTGCGCCGTCTTGCGCGCCAAGAGCGGCGTGCAAGCGGGGTTGATGACCACAAAGTCCGCCTCACAGCCCGGCTGCAGATTACCAATCACGCTCGCCAGCCCCAGCGCCCGTGCTGCGCCCGCCGTGTGCTGCCACCACAGGTTTTGTGGCGACAGGCTCTGGCCCTGCTTGGCGTGGCCCTCGCGCCCCACCACATAGGCGGCCTGCATGGTGCGAAACGGAGAAAAGCTCATGCCGCCGCCCACATCGCTGGCCAGACCGTAGAGCATCTGGGCTTGATCGGCCTTGAGGTAGTCGAAGTAGCCGCTGGACAGGAACAGATTGCTGGTCGGACTCACTGCGGCTGCCGAGCGGGTGCTCTGCATCAACTGGCGATCGGTTTCATCCAGCCAGATGCTGTGCGCGTACACCGCCCGCTCGCGCATCAGGCCAAAGTCGTCGTACACGGCCAGATAGCTGCGCGCCGCAGGGAACAGCTCTTTGACCCAGGCGATTTCGTCCAGATTCTCGGCCACATGGGACTGAATCCAGACATCCGAATATTTGGCCGCCAGCTCGCCCGCACCGCGCAATTGCGCCTCGGTGCTGGTGGGCGCAAAGCGCGGGGTGATGGCGTAGCCCAGGCGATCCACACCATGCCAGCGATTGATCAGGGTTTCAGTGTCGATCAGGCCTTGCTCGGTATCGTCGCGCACGCCGTCGGGGCTGTTGCGGTCTTGCAGCACCTTGCCGGCAATCATGCGCATGCTGCGCTTTTGCGCCGCCGTCATGATGGCATCGACCGATGCGGGGTGCGATGTGGCAAAGGCCAGCGCCGTGGTCACGCCGTTGCGCAGCAGCTCATCCATGAAGAATTCGGCCACGCCATCGGCGTATTCGCGGTCATGAAAGCGCGACTCGTGCGGGAAGGTGTAGTTCTCCAGCCAGGGCAGCAGGCCGGGGGCCGGTGCGCCGATCACATCGGTCTGCGGGTAGTGAATGTGCATATCCACAAAACCCGGCGCCAGCAGCTTGCCGTGCAGGTGAATGACTTCCACCCCTTCGCGTTGAATGTACTGGTCAGCCAGCGCCTGCCAGCTGCCGGCAGCCACTACGCGCTGACGGCCAGAGGCATCTGACGCCACGGCCAGCAGGGCGTCGGAATCATAAACAGCCTGGCCGTCATCGGCAAAGCGCAGCAAGGCACTACGGTAGATTTTCATGAGCAAGAGCTTACGCGCCAGACCCGGCAAGCGGAACACGGCGGCGCTTATAGGGGCTATACGATTGAGCGCAGGCCAGCCTTGATTCGCTATCAAAAACAAAGCTGATTGCGCTTGTAAAACATCGACTTCATGAATATTCATTCATAAAAACAAGTTCTGGCAGACGCCAGCAGCTACGATTTTAAAAGCGCTGCAAAACAGCAATGAGCGCGGCAAGCTGCCGATCGCGCCTTCAGCCAGTTCATCTTCAGAGTCTGTATATCGGTCAGTGCGACTCCGGCAGGGATGCGCACCGCGCCGCAGTTGTCAGGCAACAGAGCTTTGCTACGGCAAATGCTTACTCGATACAGGCCTTGGCCACGGCCAGAAAGGCGCGCACGGCGGGGGAGTTTTCTCGCTCGCGGTAGGCCAGCGCCATATGCACTTGTTCTTTAAAGTCGCGCAGCGGCCTGAAGATGACGCCGGGCTGGTTCACCAGCCGGTTGGACTCTGGCAGCACCACAATGCCGTAGCCCGCAGCCGCCAGACTGGTGGCGGTAATGAAGTCGTTGACACGATACGCCTCGCGGGCTGAAAAGCCTGCCGCCTCGGCCAGCCGCGCCAGCACGTCGGCAAAGCCCTCGCTCTCATTCACAAACTGCGGTGCGATAAAGGTCTGGCCACGCAGGTCGGCGGCGCTGATGGTGTCATTGCGCGCCAGCGGGTGGTTCTCGGCCATGGCGACCATAAAGGGCTCGCTGTGCACGATGATGGCTTTGACGCCCTCTGGGTAGCGGCGGCGCGGGCGCAGCAGCCCTGCATCAATCTCGCCTTGCTGCAGGGCCTGCAACTGGCGCGGTGTTTCCATGGCCAGCACCTGCATTTGCACCTGTTCATGGCCGGGCCTGAACCGGGTCAGCACCCGCGCCAGCATGCCCGAGGTCACGGCCGACGAGATATAGCCCAGCTTGACATGGCCGCTCATGCCCTGTGCGGCCAGCAGGCCGATTTGCTGAGCACGCTCCATGTGGCGCAGCACGGCCACGGCTTCTTCATAAAGCAGCTCACCCGCATCGGTCAGCGTGATGGGTTTGCGCTTGTTGCGCTGCAGCAGACGCACGCCCAATTGCTGCTCCAGCTGCTGCACCTGCACGCTGACGGCTGACTGAGCCACCCCCAGCTTGTCTGCGGCGCGAGAGAAATGCAGCTCCTGGGCCACTGTGACGAAGTGCTCTAGTTGCCTATAGCTGAGCATGAAAACCTTTTAATCTGAATTAATTATTAAAGAATGCATTTCAACCCGTAGATCGTATCAAACAAGAAGTGTTCAATCACACCATTCCTGATTGAAGTAACCACCCGCCATGAACGCTACAACCCCCCAGAACCTGATCCAGCCAGCCAATTACGAGATCGCTCCCCACCCAGAGCACCCTCGCCTGCTGAAGTTGACGCTGAACCCTGAAGCTCTGTCTGCCTACCTCGCCGACGTGAAGAGCATCGACGTGCAGAACCTGGAGTACGTGCCCTTCATGCGCTTTCACATCGCCCGCCGCCTGATTGCCCATCTGGGTCAGGACTTTGCGGACACACTGGTGCGCATCGTCAAAGACCGCAAGCACGGCGGCTTTGTGCTGGGTCTGGAAGGCCTGACACAGGACAGCGACGAATACGTGAAGTTCGGTACTGCCATCGGCCACATCCTTGGCCCAAGCAACCACGACTCCATGTCCAACAAGTACTACGCGCGCTTCCTGGTCAAGCACACGGACGCCAGCGACTCCTACCTGCGTCAGGCCTATCGCCTGTTCACCATGCACACCGACGGCACCTTCGTGACCGAAGCCACCGACTGGCTGCTAATGATGAAATTCGACGAAAAGAACGCCGTGGGCGGCGAGTCGCGTTTCCTGCACCTGGACGACTGGAGCGAGCTGGACCGCTTTGTGCAAGACCCCATGGGTGCCAAGCCCCTGCTGTACAAGGCTCCCGGCTCCAAGAACGTGAACGAGCGTGTGGAACGCCCCGTGTTC
The DNA here is from genome assembly GCF_002754475.1 of Comamonas sp. 26. Lineage (NCBI taxonomy): Bacteria > Pseudomonadati > Pseudomonadota > Betaproteobacteria > Burkholderiales > Comamonadaceae > Comamonas > Comamonas sp. 26. The sequence continues at coordinate 860,386 of NZ_PEFL01000001.1, read as the reverse complement.
TTCCACGGCGAGTTCGGTCTGTCCATGTCTTTCATCGACCAGTTCGTGCAGCCTGCCAACGATGCAGAAGCCAATTACCTGCAGAATCTGTCGGAATCGATGGAAAATTCACCCGGTACCCGTACCGTGAGCCTGCCCGCAGGCGATCTGGTGGTGCTGAACAACTACTTCTACGTGCACGGCCGCGCACCTTTTGAGCGCAACGAGCAACTGCACCGCGAGCTGATGCGCCAACGTGGCACATTTGCTCAGTAACGCCTGACATTTAGATATTTCTGTCACGCCCCCGTGCACCGCAAGTGTGCGGGGGCGTAGCCAGTTAAGACCCCTGACTTTCGCTCTCGAAGCTCCTACCATGGCATCGTCACAAGCCCCCTCTGCAAACCCAGCACCCGCCCCTAAAGCGCAAGCCGCCTACGGCCAACGCGCAGGGCTCCCCCGTCATCTGCAGAACATCTTGTCGCTGCAGGACTTCGAGGCCGCCGCCCGCAAACACCTGCCCCGCCCCCTCTACGGCTATGTCTCGGGCGCAGCAGAAGATTGCGTCTCCTTGCAGGCCAACCGCGACAGCTTTCAGCAATACGGCTTCAGCTCCAAGGTCATGGTCGATGTGTCGCAGCGCAACCAGAAGGTCGAGCTGTTCGGCCAGACCTGGGACTCGCCGTTTGGCGTAGCGCCCGTGGGCATCAGCGCCATCAACGCTTACCGGGGCGATCTGGTGCTGGCGCAAACGGCTGCCGCCAACCGCATTCCCGCCATCATGAGCGGCACCTCCCTCATCCCCATGGAAGACGTGGCCAAGGCCGCACCTTCCACCTGGTTTCAGGCCTATCTGCCCGGCGACACCTCGCGCATTGATGGCCTGATCGACCGCATCGAAGCGGCAGGCTTTGGCACCTTGGTCATCACCGTGGACATCCCCGTCTGGGCCAACCGCGAAAACAATGTGCGCACCGGTTTCTCGATGCCGCTGCGCCCCTCCCTGCGCCTGGCTTATGACGGCATCACCCGCCCGCGCTGGATGGTGGGCACCATGCTGCGCACGCTCATCAACCACGGCATGCCGCACTTCGAGAACTCGTTTGCCACGCGCGGCGCGCCCCTGCTGTCCAACACTGCCATCCGTGACACAGCCGGCCGTGACCACCTGAACTGGAAGAACATCGAGCGCATTCGCCAGCGCTGGAAGGGCAATCTTGTCATCAAGGGCATCCTGAACGAAGACGATGCAGTGATGGCCACGGACATCGGCGCGCAAGGCATCGTGGTCTCCAACCACGGCGGCCGCCAGCTCGACGGTGTGGTCGCCCCGCTGCAAATGCTGCCCTATGTGGTGGACCGCGTAGGCCACCGCACCGCCGTGATGATGGACAGCGGCATCCGCCGCGGCAGCGATGTGCTCAAGGCTGTGGCCCTAGGTGCGCGCATGGTGTTTCTGGGTCGCCCCTTTATGTACGCCGCCGCCGTGGGTGGTGCGCAAGGCGTGGACCACGCCATCACGCTGCTGCGCGATGAAGTCGATCGCAACATGGCCATGCTGGGTGCGACATCCATGGCCGAAATCACCAAAGACTGCTTACGGAAAAAGTCGGCCTGAACTCAAGTCTGAGAGCGTGTAAATGATCTGCGCGATCAGCACGCGCTCAAACCTCAAACCCTGAGGACAAAGCGTCTTTGAGGTGATCTACAAATGACGCAATACGGGACGACAAAGCCGTGTTGCGGTAGTACACCGCATTGATAGGCTGGCGAACCTCCAGAGTCTGGTCCGGAAAAAGCTGCTGCAGTCTCCCCGCTTGTCGCTCGGTCTGAGTCATGAAATCCGACAGGCAAACAATGCCAGCACCTTGCAGCGCCAGCTCCAGCAATGTTTCTCCGCTGCTGGCGCGTACCATCGGCGCTATATGCAGCGCCTGACCATCAGCACCGACCAGCGGCCAGTCATTCAGAGACTCTGGCTGCATAAACCCCAGCAGCGGGTGCTGCGTTAGCTCTTCCACACTGCGCGGCACACCGTGCTCTGCCAGATAGGCTGGGCTGGCCAGCACGCGAATACCGCTGCTGGCAATGGGCGTGGCATGCAGGCTTGAATCTTTGAGGCTACCTATACGAATCGCCACATCGGTGCGCCGCTCCAGCAGGTCAATCACGCCCTCGTTGCTCGTCAGCTCAAGCTGCACCCGCGGGTAACGCGCACGGTAACTGGCCACCAGCGGCACGATGACATGGCGCATGAACGGCGAGGCGGCATCCACCCGCAACCGCCCCTCTGGCTGATTGCGGCGCTCCGTCATCAGCTCCTCGGTCTCCTGCACAGACGCCACGATCTGCCTTGCCCGCGTCAGAAATGTCGCCCCTTCTTCGGTCAACTCCAACCGCCGGGTGCTGCGACGCATAAGCGTGGTACTGAGCTTGGCTTCCAGCCTCGCAAGCGTACGACTGGTGGCCGAAATGGTTTGCCCCAGTTGCTCAGCCGCGCCGGTGATGGAGCCACTGTCCACCACCGTGATAAAGGCCTGCATTTCATCGAGTGTAATTTTCATATTTGAATTTTTATCAAATATTTTTTACCCATACATGTCTTTTTAGTTAATAAACAAAAGAACACACTTGCGCAGTTGTCAGCCCCGCACGGGGTTGATCGTTATCGCAACCGGGGTTCCGCCAAGGAATGCCCTCAAGGAGTTTTTTGTATGAACCATGTTCCAGCTTTCGGCGTGGGCACTTTTCGCCTGCAAGGCCAGGTCGTTGTTGATTCCGTGCGCAAGGCACTCGAAGTCGGTTACCGGGCTATCGATACGGCACAGATCTATGGCAATGAAGCAGAAGTAGGCCAAGCCATACGAGAAGCCGCTATTCCACGCGAGCAGCTCTTCATCACCACCAAGATCTGGGTGGAAAACTTGTCCAGCAGCAAGCTCATCCCCAGCCTGCAGGACAGCCTGCGCAAGCTGGGTACCGAGCAGGTAGACCTGACACTGATTCACTGGCCCGCCTTTCAGAACGTCACTCTGGAAGAGGCCATGACGGCACTGGCCGAAGCCAAGGCTCTGGGCCTGACGCGTCTCATAGGCGTCTCCAACTTCAATATCGACCTGACGCAGCAAGCCATTGCCGCCGTTGGAAAAAGCGAAATCGCCACCAACCAGATCGAGTTAAGCCCCTATCTGCAAAACCCCAAGCTGGTGAGCTTTCTGCAAAGCCAGCAAATTGATGTGACCTCCTATATGACGCTGGCCTACGGCAAGGTGCTGGGCGAGCCTGTCATCGCACAGATTGCACAGAAGCACCAGGCAACGCCAGCACAAGTAGCGCTGGCATGGGCCTTGCAGCGCGGCTTTGCGGTCATTCCGTCCTCCACCAAACGCGAGAATCTGGCCAGCAATCTGCTGGCGCAGAACCTGCAGCTGACAGACAGCGAAATGGCAGAGATGGCCCGACTGGAGCGCAATGGACGCGAGGTCAACCCCGAAGGACTCGCCCCCCTCTGGGACTGAGTCGGCACACCGCAAACAGATCGCCATTTATGCAAAAAAACCTGAATCCACGCTGGCCGCTGCTGGCCTTGGCCGTGGGTGCCTTTGGCATCGGCATGACCGAATTCACCCCCATGGGTCTGCTTCCAGTCATTGCCGATGGCGTGGGTGCCAGCATTCCAGAAGCTGGCATGCTGATTACCGCCTATGCGCTGGGCGTCATGATCGGGGCTCCCATCATGACGCTGGCTTTGGGCCGCATTCGCGTCAAAACCGCCTTGATATCGCTGATGGGCATTTTTGTCATTGGCAACATGCTGGCGGCGGCGGCTCCCGGCTACTCCACGCTGTTGATGGCGCGGCTGGTAACCAGCTTGAACCATGGCGCATTCTTTGGCCTGGGCTCCGTGCTCGCCGCCAGCCTGGTGCCCAAAGACAAGCAAGCCAGTGCGGTGGCTGCCATGTTTCTGGGCCTGACTATTGCCAATATCGGCGGTGTCCCTGCAGCCACATGGGTGGGCCAGCAAATTGGCTGGCGCATGGCGTTTGTGCTGACGGCGGCTCTGGGTGTAGTTGCCATGGCAGCACTGGCCATCACGCTGCCGCGCGGCGAAGTGGGAAAGATGCCGGACGTGCGCCGCGAGTTGCGTGTACTGACCCGGCCCCAGGTTCTGCTGGCTCTGGGGACGACCGTGATGGGCGCAGGCGGCATGTTCACGCTCTATACCTATGTGGCACCGGTGCTGCAAAGCATGACGGAGGCAACGCCCAATTTTGTCACTCTGTCGCTGGTCATCATCGGCCTGGGCTTCACGATTGGGAACTGGCTGGGCGGGCGGCTAGCCGACTGGTCGCTGGATGGCAGCACCAAGCTATTCCTAGCTGCATTGGCGCTCATCATGCTGGCATTGCCCTTTGTCCTGCCCTCAAAGGCCGGAGCGCTGCTGGGCTTACTGGTCTGGGGCATTGCGACCTTCGCCATCGTGCCGCCGGTGCAGATCAGGGTCATGCAGGCTGCGGCAGAAGCGCCTGGCCTCGCGGCCTCAGTCAACATCGGCGCTTTCAATCTCGGCAATGCGCTGGGTGCTGCCGCCGGGGGGGCAGTGATTTCGGCGGGCTGGGGTTATGCATCAGTGAGCTGGGCAGGAGCTGCGCTAGCGGCTGCGGGTTTGAGCCTGGTCATTGGTGGATCACGAAGCGCTCGCAGACTGGCCTCGGCTTAAGCAACGCACCCAGCACTGGCAGACACCTCCTAAGATAGGGCGCTTGAATAACTAAAAGGAGAGCGCCATGCCCATGTTTGTAGACCACTCGCCCGCTGGCGAATGCATTTTCTGCAAGCTCGCAAAAGGGGAAATCCCATCGGCCAAAGTCTATGAGGACGATCTGACCATCGCCTTCATGGACATAGGCCAGGCCACGCGCGGCCATGTGCTGGTGGCCAGCAAGCGCCATGCCGTCAATCTGCTGGAGCTGACGACTGAGGAAGCCGGTGCCGTGATGCAGACGGCCCAGCGCGTGGCGGCAGCGGTGAACAAGGCTTTCGATCCCGACGGCATCAATATCTTCCAGGCCAATGGCGCACCGGCGGGGCAGACGGTGTTTCACTTCCATCTGCATGTGCTGCCGCGTTTTGAGGGCGATGGCCTGTCGGTCGTCTGGCAGCGCGAGGAGCCCGGCTTTGCCGTGCTGGGACAACTGGCTGAAGAGATCAAGGCTCAGCTTTCCTGAATCTTGCCACTATTAAAAAAAGAGCTGCCAGCGTTTGATGCATAAGCGCTGGAAGCTCTTTTTACTTCTAAATCACTCTTAGTGTGATTCAGCGGTCTTGATGGCATCCGCCACTTGCGATGGCGTCACATCTCCCTTTTGCCGACCCCAGCGCACGCGCATGTAGTTGACCAAATCGGCCATATCTTCATTGCTGAGCTGCTCGGCAAAGCCGGGCATGGCCTGCATGCGCTCGCCATGGGCCAGGTCGCGCTCGGGCAGACCTTCGCGGATCACGCGCACCAGATTCAGCGGCGTGGGGAACATGGCCGTGGTGTTGGTATCCAGGCGCAGCGAGGAATGCGGCTGGCCTTGGCCATCGACACCATGACAGCCTGCGCACAGACCGACATAGACACGTTCGCCATTGGCCGACACCGGCGTTTGCGGGGCCTCGGCAGGCTGGGCTGGTGCAAGCTGTGGCTTCTCGCCCTGCATCAGATAGGCGGCCATGGCCTTGAGATCGCGCTCGTCCAGATGCGAGCTGGAATGTTCGAGCACGGGGAACATGCCCATGGTCATCACGCCCTGGGATGACAGGCCGGTGCGCAGAAACTGCACCAAGTCCTGCTCGCTCCAGCCACGCTCGGCCATGGCCTTGGGGCGCAGATCGGGGGCATAGGCGCCTTCGATCACATTGCCTGCCAGTGACTTTTTGAGGTCCATGGCAAAGCTGGCGGTGCGCGGTGTGTGGCATTCGCCGCAGTGCCCCATGGTGTTGACCAGATAGGCACCGCGATCGAGCGTATTGGCGGCTTCAGGCACACCGCCAAGGTTTTGCTCGCCCGATGGGCGCTCCAGCGCATTCCACAAAGCCAGACCGGGGCGTATGCTGAACGGGAAGTTCATCTCGGGCTGGCGATTGGCGACTTCCACCGCAGGCTGGGCCTGCAACCAGACCCACAGCGCATCGACGTCGGCACGCGTGATGTCGTGGTAGCTGGCGTAAGGCATGGCCGGGTACAGGTTCTTGCGCCCCGGAGCCATGCCGCGCGCCACGGCGCGGTACAGGTCGTCGGCCGACCAGGTGCCTATGCCATGCTCCTTGGAGGGCGAAATGTTCGTTCCATACAACGTGCCCATGGGCGTGACCATGGCCATGCCGCCCGCCAGCTCAGCACCTGTGGTGGGCGAGCTATGGCAGGCCGCGCAGTCGGCGGCGCGAAATACCTGCAGACCCCGGTCAGACAGCTTCTGCTTTTGCTCGGGGCTGATGCTGGCAAAGTCCACCGTGGCAGCAGGCACGCTGCCGCTGGAACTGCCGACGATGTACATGCCGCCCAGCACCACCACGGCGGCAGCGGCAATGCCCGCCGCAATCTTGGTCAACTTGCTGCGTTGGGTTTTATCCATGGCGGCTGACCTCCCGCGTGCGCTGGCCCGTGGTCAGGCCGGGCGTGGCCAGAATCAGGTCGCGCACGGCGTGGTAGTAACGCACATAGCCGGTGCAGCGGCAGATATGCTTGTCCAGAGCGGCTTCCACGGCCTCTTCCACCGCATTGGCTGCCACGGGTTTGGCGCGCAGTTGCTCCATCAGCACGGTGGCCGAATTCACAAAACCCGGTGTGCAATAGCCGCACTGGAAAGAGAAATGCTCTAGAAAAGCCTGTTGCACGGCCGAGGCCACGGGCTGACCCTTGTCATCGGTGCTGGCCGCGCCTTCGATGGTGCGAATGCTTTTGCCGTTGAGCCAGCTGACGCCGGTCACGCAGGCTGGCACCGTGTGCGAGCCCTTGCCGGGCTCATCGACGATGACGGTGCAGGCACGGCACACGCCCTGGCCGCAGCCCAGACGGGTGCCGGTCAGGGCCTGATATTCCTGCAGAAACTCGATCATCATCAGGTCCTGCGGCAGATCGTGAGGACCGGTCTTCTGACCGTTGATGGTGGCGGAAAACTGGATACGTTGCTGCATCACAATGCCTTCTTGATTCGTTCCGCGCTCAGCGGCAATTGATAGAAACGCTTGCCGGTGGCATGGGCCACGGCATTAGCGCAGGCAGCAACCACGGGAATCATCACCACTTCGGCAATGCCCTTGGGCGGATCGGTACGCGAGACCGGCGGCAGCACATGGCCCTCGGCTGTCCACACCGCCAGCTCGCTGGCGCGCGGCAGGTGATAGCGGTTGAAGCTCCAAGTGCCATTGCCGGGGCCGGTGGGGCCCAATGGCAGCTCTTCATACAGTGCGTGACCGATACCCATGGCCACGCCGCCCTGCAACTGACCCGAGACCAGCTCGGGCACGATTTGCGAGCCGCATTCCAGCCAGGTCTTGTGGCCCAACAAGCTCACTTTGCCGGTGCCGGTAGATACAGCCAGCTCCACCAGGGTGGCGCAAGGTGCGTAATACACCGCTCCCGCCGCCAGGCGATGCACGGGTGGATAGCTGACCTTGACGCGCGGCTGAAAGGCGTAACCGGCGCTGTCCATGGCCGCTTTCTTCGCGGCATCGGCACCCTTGCCAAAACGCACGGACAGAGCGTCGATCTCGGCGCTAAAGCGCTGACCGCCCAGCTCAAACTCGGCACTGGCCCAGGAGCGACGGTTGAAGGTATGGACGCAGACGCCCGTGACCAGACCCAGCTCATGGGCACGCGCGGCCAGGCGCTCGAAGCTCAAAGGCTCCATCGCTCCGGCGACCAGCTTGCCGTCCACCCATTCGGCCTGATCCAGCGTGACCGGCATGCCCTGCAGCGGACCGCCAAACGGATTGCCCCAGATGGACAGCGCCGCAGGCCATAGACCGTGAGCCAGCAGCAGCTTGGCCGCCTGACGCGTAGTGTGAGTGAAGTAATAGGCAGAGTTGGAGGCCGACTGTGGCGATGTGAAGCTGGGCACCCAGTAAGGGTCTTGCGACTGACGGTCTTCATCGACCTGGGGCGTGGAATTGGGCTGCTCCTGCGTGTGCACCGGCATCTCGGGCCATTTCTGGGCGGCGAACTCCACCTCGTCCACAGGGCGACCCAGAAAGGGCTGCGCTGCCAGCATCTGCGCGGTACTGGTGCCCGTGCCGATTTCTGCCGTGATGTGCTTCATCTTGAGCTTGCCCTCGGGCGACAGCTCAATCAGCGCCAGCGCGGCCTCACCGGCGGTACCAAAGCTTTTTTGCACCGAAGCAAAGCCCACGCCGTAGCGCATGCCGGGGTTGGCGGCTTCGTACTCGGCCTTGCGCTTGGCGCGGTTCGTCCACACGGAATCTTTCGCCGCCAGCGCCAGAATTTCGCCAATGCGCAGATGACCTGCGGGCACGGCCCCCTGGGTGTTGCGCAGACCTGTGCGCAGCATGTTCTTCTGGCGCAGCGCAATCGCATCCATGCCCAGCTGGTCGGCAATTTCGTCGACCAGCATCTCGGTGGGTGCCATGGACTGCAAGGTGCCGTAGCCGCGCACCGACCCGGCCGTCACCTCGCTGCTGGGGTAGACCGCCACGGACAGATCGCTTTTGGGAAAGTAGTACACGGACTGCGAGGACGCCACGCCCAATGTGCCCACCGAGGGGCTGAAATTCATGGTGCCGCCGCCGTCGCCGCGCATGTCCACCGAGAACGCCTGAAACTGGCCTGCAGCATCCACGGCGATCGTGGTCTTGAGGTCGAACGGGTGGCGCTTGAGCGCGAACTGGAAATGCTGCCATCGGTCCAGTGCCAGGCGCACGGGCCGACCTTCGGCATACAACGCAGCCAGTGCCACGTAGTACGGGAAGGAATGGTGCTCCTTCTGGCCGTAGCCCACAGTGAAAGCGCTCAGGTAGTCCATCTCATGAAGCGCAAAGCGGCTGGCCTTGAGCATGCCGACCATATGGCCCGCCGTGGCGTAAGGTGCCTGTGTGGCACCGACCATGTGCATCACGCCCTTGGCGCTCTCGTACCAGGCCAGACCGTTTTCCGGCTCCAGCGCTGCAGGCTCCATGGACTGGCTGTGATAGTCGCGTGAGAAGACCTTCACCCCTTCAGGCGGCTGCTTGAGCAGTTGCTGAATGTCAGCCGAGTACTGCATGGCTTTGCCGTGCTTGGGGTGGTCCACACCCGGCCACTGCACTTCAGGACCGGTGAGCTGGGGACGAATAATGCCGTCCGTCAGCGGCGCGTAGAGATCGGGTTCGTCATGTTTCTCAGCGCCCATACGCACATAGCGCGCGGCCACATAAGGCTTGCGCTGGGGCGGCGTAGCCGCCGCGCCATATTTGAAGATGCCATCATTGAAGCGCAGCAGGCGCACGGCCTGGCGATAGCGCTCGTAGTCATGCCAGATACCCAGCGCCACGGGCTGGCCCAGCATGGGCGAGACTTGACCCTTAGACAAGAAGTAGCTGCCGTAAAAACCCGGCTCGGGCATGCGCACACCATCGGCCTCGGCGCGCTCGGCATCCACTAGCACATCGGGGGCAAAGTCCTTGCCCAGCACCGACAGATCCAGACCTTCGTAGATGCAGTCAGCACGCGGAATCATGATCAAGAGCGCGTAGGACTGCTGGGCAGGCCAGCCCGTCATATCTCTGGCGCGCAGATCGATGGCAAACAGCTTCTGCCCCGTGACCTTGGCCATGCCATCGCGCCGGTAGCGCAGTTGCCCGCCTGCCAGCCAGCCGCCCTCCTGCCCTGCAGCAGGCTCGACCATCGCGGCAAGCGCTTGCTCCAGCGGGCGCACGCCGGCAATCACCCCCAGAGCGGCCGCAGCCTTCAAAAAGCTGCGCCGACTCAAATCTGATTTGGGCACATTCATTCTCCATTGAGCAAACCGCAGCGGCCGCGCTGCAGCGCCGTGGTTGCGATTGATTCATTCCTGCCACGCAACCCGCCCAAGAACAGTGCTTGCTGTTCAGTCCTCTGTGGTGGGCAGTCCGTGCTGCCACCTGGATGAACCCCAAATCGATTTGAAGATCATTTCAACAATTCCATATATAAGGAACAGGCAGTAAAGCAAGTTACCCAAATCGATTTGGGCAAAGTAAAGTATACAAAACCTTTACTAATGCTGACTGGGCCTGCTGGAATGACCACCAATGCTTGCAGGGACCTGTCCACTGGCGAGGCAGCGCAGGTCTGATCCAACCGCTTTTTTCCGAGAAACCTCATGGCCGACTCATCCGCCCAACGCATCACCATTGCCGACGTGGCCCGAGAGGCCGGTGTTTCACGCACCACGGTTTCGCACGCACTCAACGGCCGCGGCCAGGTGGATCCCGTCACCCGCAGCAAGGTAGAGGACGTTGCGCGCAGCCTGGGATACCGACCCAACCGCCATGCCCAGCGCCTGCGCACTGGCGGCACCAGCATGATTGCGCTGCTGTCGTCCATGCCCTTCACCGTCTCGGGCGGGCCATCACGGCTGGGGTTTTTCATGGAAGTGGCATCGGTCGCCGCCACTTCGGCGCTGGAGCGCGGCCTAGTCATGGCCTTGGTGCCGCCCCACAGGCCCGATCAGAACACGCTGAACCTGCTCGACATAGACGGCGCTCTGGTCATAGAGCCGCAGGCCGGCGACCCTCAACTGGCTGCGCTGCTGGCACAGGGCCTGCCCGTGGTGTCGATTGGCCGTCCCGGCGGCGACAACATTGACGTTCCCTATGTGGATCTGCTGTCCGGCCCCGCCACGCAAATGCTGCTGACCCATATGCTGGCGCAGGGCGCACAGCGCATTGCGCTGGTGGTTGGCGCTTCGGAACGTACCTCTTACAGCCAGGCCGAGCAGGCCTATGCAGCTATGGCAGCTGGCCACGGCATGCAGCCCGTGACGCTGCGCCTGGATGAAGCGCTGGGAGAGGATGGCGGCTATGCCGCAGCCCGTCAGTTGCTGACAGAGCACCCCGAACTGGATGCCATGCTGGTCATGGTCGATGCCTTTGCCGTGGGCGCAGCCCGCTATGTACAGGAGGCCGGACGGCGCATTCCCGAAGACCTGATGCTGGCCACCCGCTATGACGGCCTGCGTGCACGCAGCTGCGAGCCACCGTTGACGGCTCTGGACCTGCATCTGGAAACCGTGGCACAGCAGGCCGTGGACTTGCTGTTCGAGCATCTGCGCGGCGACATGACGCGGCGCACAGCAAGCAGCCCTCTGCCCAGTCTGGCGCTGCGCCGATCCACACAAAGAAAGCCCAGCTGAATCTCTTCAACGAGGCTTTGCAGTGTTTATCAGGCGCTTGAAACTATCAAAACAATAGCTTCTTGCGCTTTCCAGTATTTGGCTTCAAGCCATTTTCATCCCAATTCTCAAGCAGCAGCAAAACGCGCAAAGACCGCGTCCAGCTGTGCAATCCAGACGCTCTTCTGGGCATCGCTGGCAAAGCTGGCTTCCAGACTATTGCGCGCCAGCTGGTAAGCCTCGTCTGCGCCCATGCCCGTCGCGGCAAAGAGCTGGGTGTAGTTCTCGTTGACATAGCCGCCAAAGTAGGCCGGGTCGTCCGAGTTGATCATGACCTTGAGGCCTGCCTTCAAGAGACGCGACAGGTTGTGATCCGCCAGGTCTTTGACCACACAGAGCTTGAGATTGGACAGCGGGCAGACCGTGAGCGGAATCTGCTCCTTGGCCAGTCGCGCCATCAGCTGCTCGTCTTTTTCAGACTGCACACCATGGTCGATACGCTCCACATTCAGTACATCCAGCGCGCCCCAGATATAGGCGGGCGGGCCCTCTTCACCGGCATGCGCGACAAGGCGCAGGCCCAGTTCCTTGCAGCGTGCAAACACGCGCTCGAACTTCTCGGGCGGGTTGCCCAGCTCGCTGCTGTCCAACCCCACGCCGATAAAACGGTCGCGCAGCGGCAGTGCAGCCTCCAGCGTCTGCAGGGCACTTTCTTCGCTCAGGTGGCGCAAGAAGCTCAGAATCAGCGTGGCCGAGATGCCTTGCTCAATCTGCGCATCGCGGCAGGCGCGGTACAGGCCGTTGATGATGGTTTCCATGGCCACACCGCGTTCGGTATGGGTCTGGGGGTCGAAGAAGATTTCCGTGTGCACCACGTTATCGGCCACGGCGCGGTTCAGGTAGGCGCGCGCCATGTCGTAGAAATCTTGTTCGTGCAGCAGCACGCTGGCACCCGCGTAGTAGATATCTAGAAAGCTCTGCAGATCAGTAAAGGCGTAGGCGGCACGCAGCGCTTCCACGCTGTCATAGGCCAGCTTCACGCTGTTGCGCTGGGCCAGCGCAAAGATCAGCTCAGGCTCCAGCGAGCCTTCGATATGCATGTGCAGCTCTGCCTTGGGCATGGCTTGCAGCAATTCGGGCAGGCGCGCAGTCTCGATAGGGGGGACGGAATGTTTCATCAGCAAACTCCGAAGGTGATACCTTGAGATTTGAGGAAGCGGCGATAGGCCGAGGACATACGGTCAGCTGCCGAGTGCATTTCCGCACGTGGGTCCAGCGGCAAAGCCTTGGGCAGTTGCGATTCCAGCACGGGCTGGTCCTGCACAAAGATGGTGTGCTGGAATGTTTGCAGCTGCTCGTCGGTCGATTCAAAGTCTGCCACAGCCAGGCGGAACCAGACACGGCTGATCTCCGGAGTGACGGGGCAGATGAACAGGCCAATCTGCTCGCGCCAGCCTTGCTTGGAGCTGCCTTCTTCAGGAATTTTGGTCAGCACGGCGGTGTAGGGAGCCGTCACCTCGTAGGTGTATTCGACTTCAGCCGCCTGTGTGGAGTGCAGGTTGGACTGGGGTTGCACGGCCTTGCAGCCTGTGGCGATAACGCCAGTATCCTTGGCCTCGACCTTGTAAGTCGCCATGGCCGTGGCATCGCGGCTGCCCAGCCAGCCTTCGTGCACAAAGCCGAAGTGGGACATGTCCAGGAAGTTCTCAATGATGCGGGGTGCACTGGCGGCCACGTCGTAAGGGCCGCAATTCACTTTGCGCAGGTGCTCATCAGACTCGGCAGCGAACACGGGCAGCTGGCTGTCGCTAGATTCCAGGCGCACCCAGACCAGGCCATAGGCTTCCTGCACTTCAAAGGCCTTGACGCACTGCGATGCAGGGGGCTTGAAGTCAGGCACGGCGGGTACTTTGACGCACTGGCCGCCCGTCGAGAATTGCCAGCCGTGATAAGGGCACTCAAGATTGCCGTTTTCCACGCGGCCCATGGACAGGCGCGCGCCGCGATGCGGGCAGCGGTCCACAAAAGCCTGGACCTCACCTTCAGCATTGCGCCACAGCACCACAGGCTGCTCCAGAAGCTGAACGGGAAAGGGGGCGCTCACTATTTCAGAAGATTGGGCAACAGGATGCCAGAGGGTACGTTCAGTCATGGGGTTATTCATCTTTATCAAAACAAAGGGCCGCTCTGCGGCGGCCCTGTCACAGCCAAAAAGGCTGGTTAACTGCTTAGCGGCCCTTACTTGGAATCGCCACCGGGGACCTTGCCTTCCACGCCCTTGACGTAGAAGTTCACGCCCTTGAGGAAGGCATCGTCAGCCACTGCACCGGCAGCGACCAGCTCCTTGCCATCCTGGGCGGCGATCGGGCCCTTCCAGATATGGAATGTACCGTCCTTCAGGCCCTTCTTCACTTCCTCAACCTTTGCCTTGGCTTCAGCGGGGATGTCTTCAGCCATGGAAACGAGGTCGATCGCATCTTCCTTCACACCCCACCAGGATTGCTGGCTCTTCCAGGTACCGTTCAGAACGGCGTTGGCGGTCTGGATGTAGTAGTTGGAGGGGTTGAAGATGGCCGATGCCAGGTGAGCCTTGGGGCCGTAGGCGGTCATATCCGAATCCCAGCCAAAGGCGCGCTTACCTTTTTCTTCGGCGGTCTTGAGCACGGCAGGCGAATCCGTGTTCTGGAACAGGATGTCGGCGCCGCCATTGATCAGGCTGGTGGCAGCTTCTGTTTCCTTGGGAGGAGCGAACCATTCATTGACCCAGACCACTTTGGTCTTGATCTTGGGGTTCATGGACTGAGCGCCCAGCGTGAAGCTGTTGATGTTGCGCAGTACTTCAGGGATTGGCACGGAACCCACCACGCCCAGCGTGTTGGACTTGGTCATGGCACCAGCGATCACGCCCGCCAGGTACGCACCTTCGTAGGTACGGAAGTCATAAGTGCTGGCATTGGCAGCCGTCTTGTAGCCGGTGGCGTGCTCCCACTTCACATCGGCAAATTCGGGGGCCAGCTTCTGGATGGTGTCCATGTAGCCGAAGGTGGTGCCAAAGATCAGCTTATTGCCTTGAGACGCCATGTCGCGCAGCACGCGCTCGGCGTCAGCGCCTTCGGGCACGCTTTCCACATAGGAGGTCTTGATCTTGTCGCCCAGAGCGGCTTCCAGCGCCTTGCGAGCCTGATCATGTGCAAACGAATAACCACCATCACCCACAGGGCCCACATACGCGAAAGCAATTTTCAGTGCCTCGGGCGCTGCAGGAGCTGGTGTGGCAGCAGGAGCAGCGGCCGGTGCTGGCGCTTCTTCCTTCTTGCCGCAGCCCACAAGAGCTGCCGAAGCCACGGCTGTCAGAGCGGCGACCTTGATCAATGAACGCTTGTTGAAATCAGTCATTCGTCTTTCCTTGGATAAGTTGAGGTAGTTATTCAATGCAAACGCGATGTCAGACAAAACCCCATCGCGCCTTAATCAATATATGCATAAATTGAGCCAAGTTGCAGACGGGTATCTCTAAAACGACAGCGCAAAAACAAAGGCCCCGAAGGGGCCTTGGACGGACGCCGCTAAGGCGTCCTGCAAACAGTGCTTACTTGGCACCGGGCACTTTGCCCTCAATACCGTTCACATAGAAGTTGATGCTGCGCAGCCAGGCATCATCGGCCACCTTGCCGGCTTCCAGCACTTCCTTGCCAGCGTTGTCCTTGACGGGACCTGTCCAAACAGCAAACGTGCCGTCCTTCATGTCGGCCTTGGCCTTCTCGACCTTGTCCTTGATTTCCTGGGGCACGTCGTCAGCGATCTTCTTCAGATCGATGGCGCCTTCCTTCACGCCCCACCAGAAGTTGCCGGTCTGCCACTTGCCGTCCAGCGTGTCTTGCACCACCTTGGTGTAGTAAGGAGTCCAGTCAATCACAGCCGAGCCCAGGTGGGCCTTGGGTGCGAAGCCGCTCATGTCGCCGTCCTTGCCGAAGGCGCGCGCACCGCGCTCTTCAGCCGTCTTCAGCACAGCGGGAGAGTTGGTGTTCTGGTACATCACGTCCACACCGCCGTTGATCAGGCTGTTGGCCGCTTCAGATTCCTTGGGAGGTGCAAACCATTCGTTCACCCAAACCACCTTGGCCTTGATGGAAGGGTCAACGCTCTGGGCACCCAGCACGAAGGAGTTGATGTTGCGCACCACTTCAGGGATTGGCACCGATGCCACCACGCCCACAGTCTTGGTCTTGGTCATGGCGCCCGCCACGATACCGGCCAGGTAAGCACCTTCAAAGGTCTTGGTGTCGTACACGGCTGCGTTGTCGGCCGTCTTGTAGCCGGTGGCGTGTTCAAACTTCACGCCCTGGCTGTCGGCAGCGACCTTCTGCACAAAGTCCTGGTAACCAAAGCTGGTGGCGAACACCAGCTTGTTGCCCTGACCGATCATGTCACGCATCACACGCTCAGCGTCAGCGGACTCAGGCACGCTCTCAACCATGGAGGTTTCGATCTTGTCGCCAAACTTTTCCTGAATAGCCTTGCGACCCAGCTCGTGCTGGAAAGTCCAGCCGCCGTCGCCGATGGGGCTCACATACATGAAGCCAACCTTGAGCTTGTCTGCAGCAGGAGCCGCAGCCGCTGGCGCGGCAGCGGGGGCTGCAGGAGCCTCTTCCTTCTTGCCGCAGGCTGTCAGAACTGCCATGGAAACAGCCGACAGGCCAATCATCTTGATCAGAGCGCGCTTGCCCAAAGTGTTCATTGTCATTGTCCTCATGTATTTTTTAAAAAACGGATTGCACCACATCTGGGCGTCAAGCTCCAGGGTAGAAGGGTTTCCCCAAGGATGCAGGCATATTGGCGCGAATCCACGCGGGGTTACGAGAGATCAGCACCAGCACCACGATGGTGGCTAGGTACGGCAGCATGGACAGAATCTGGCTCGGAATCTGCACGCCCGTGGCCTGCAGATGGAACTGCAGCATGGTCACGCCACCAAACAGGTAAGCACCCAGCAAAATACGGGCCGGACGCCAAGTGGCAAAGGTGGTCAGCGCCAGCGCAATCCAGCCGCGGCCCGACACCATGTTTTCCACCCACAGCGGTGTGTAGACCACCGAAATAAAAGCTCCAGCCAGACCGCACATGGCACCACCAAACATCACCGCCATCAGGCGAATGCGGCGCACGGGGTAACCCAGTGCATGGGCTGACGAAGGCGACTCGCCCACGGCGCGCAGCACCAGGCCAGCACGCGTGCGGTACAAAAACCAGACCATGACAGCAGCCAGAGCAATCGAGCCATACACCAGCGGGTGCAGGGTGAACAGCGCAGGGCCCACCACGGGCAAATCAGCCAGACCGGGAATGGCAAACTTGGGCAGCTCAGGCAGCTTGGCCTGCACATAGCCCAGACCCACAAAAGCCGAGAAGCCTGCGCCAAACAGCGACAGCGCTAGACCGGTAGCGTACTGATTGGTGTTGAGCCAGATCACCAGCACACCAAAGATGCCAGCCAGCAACGCGCCAGCCAGCATGCCCGCGCCAAAACCCACCCAGGTACTACCAGAGTGAACCGTGGCGGCAAAGCCCGCAATGGCGGCGCAGAGCATCATGCCCTCAGCCCCGAGATTGACGATGCCAGCTTTTTCGTTGATGAGCAGACCCAGGGCCGCCAGCGCCAGAACGGTGCCAGCGCTCAGCGTGGAGCCCAGAAGCAGTGCATAGGATTCCATGGATCAGGCTCCCTTCACTGCAGAAATAGCGGCACTGGCTTTTTGTGCCACCCAGCGAATGCGGTAAGCCACCAGCGTATCGCAGGCCAGCAGCGTGAACAGCAGCAGACCCTGAAACACGCCCGTCAGCGCTTTGGGCAGACCCAGACGCGACTGCGCCAGCTCACCACCGATATAGAACATGCTCATAAGAATGGCCGAGAAAATCATGCCTACAGGGTGCAGGCGGCCCACAAAGGCCACGATGATGGCGGCAAAGCCGTAGCCAGCCGGAACATAGGGCGTGAGCTGACCCAGCGGGCCTGCCACTTCCAGCGCACCTGCCAGACCGGCGGTAGCACCAGAGATCAGCAGCGCTGTCCACAGCGCTTTGCGCGAGGAAAAACCGGCGTAGCGTGCTGCTGCGGGGGCCAGGCCACCCACCTGCAACGCAAAGCCAGCGCGGGTGCGGAACAGAAATGCCCACAGCAGACCGGCGCCTACCAGCGAAATGATGACGCCGATGTTCATACGCATGCCCTGCACCAGACGCGGGATCTGTGTCACACGCTCAAAGCTCTTGGTCTGCGGGAAGTTGTAACCCATGGGGTCCTTCCACGGCCCATAGACCAGATAGCCCAGCACCAGCACAGCCACGTAGACCAACATCAGACTGACCAGAATTTCATTAGCGTTGAAGCGGTCACGCAGCAACGCCACAATGCCCGCCCAGACCATGCCGCCCAGCATGCCGGCGATCAAAATAGCGGGAACAATCCACGGCCCGGTGGTCTTGTCCGCCAGCAGCGCCATGCCGCCTGCGGCCACTGCGCCGATGACAAACTGGCCTTCGGCACCAATATTCCAGATATTGGAGCGAAAGCACACAGCCAGCCCTAGCGCAATCAGCAGCAGCGGCGTGGCCTTCATGGCCAGCTCACCCAAAGCGTAGCCAGACTTGATAGGTTCCCAGAAAAAGGCCTGGAGGCCCTTCACAGGATCTTTGCCCAGCAGGGCAAAAAGGCACACGCCCACCAGCACCGTAATCAGCAGCGCCAGAATGGGTGAGCCATAAGTCCAGAACTTGGAAGCCTGAGGTCGTTGTTCCAGCTTAAGCATGACCGGCTCCCTGCGCTGCACCCGTGTTTTCCCACAGGCCACTCATCCATTCACCAATCTGCTGCACCGTGGCATCCGCTCTTTGCACCGAAGGGCTCAGACGTCCCTTGGCCACCACATGCAGGCGGTCACATATCTCAAACAACTCGTCTAACTCCTCACTGAGCACCAGCACCGCACAGCCTTCATCGCGCAGCTTCAGAATGGCGCCACGAATTTGCGCAGCAGCTCCCACATCCACCCCCCAGGTGGGCTGAGAGATGATGAGCAGACGCGGCTTGGCGTCAATTTCACGACCCACAATGAATTTCTGCAGGTTGCCGCCCGACAGCGACTGCGCTGGCGAGCCAGGGCCACCGGCCTTGACGTTGAAGCGCGCAATGATGTCCTTGGCATGGACCTGCAGCTGACTCATGCGAATCCAGCTGCCCTTGCCCAGTGCATCCTTGCGGGTCAGCAGCAGGTTGTGCGCCAGCCCCATGCTGGGCACGGCACCGCGCCCCAGACGCTCTTCAGGCACAAAATGCAGACCCATGCCACGGCGACGCCCTGGACCCATACGCCCCACGCCCTTACCCAGCAGCTGCACCATTTCAGGCTCGGCACGCGTGTCTTCACCCGACAGCGCGTACATCAGCTCTTTCTGGCCGTTGCCAGACACACCGGCAATGCCGACCACTTCACCGGCCTTGACCTGCAGCGCAATGCCCTGCAGATCCACACCAAACGCTTCCTGCGTCTTGATGGACAGACCCTGCACGCGCAGCACGGTATCGCCCGTGTTGGCACTGCGGTGCTCCAGCTCTGGCGGCTCCGAGCCAATCATCATGCGCGACAGCGAGGCATTGGTTTCATTGGCTGGGTTGCACTCTCCCGTCACCACACCACCGCGCAGCACGGTACAGGCCGTGCACAGCGAGCGAATTTCATGCAGCTTGTGGCTGATGTAGAGAATGGAGCAGCCTTCGGCGGCCAGTCGGCGCAGCACGACAAACAGCTTTTCGACGGCCTGCGGCGTGAGCACCGAGGTTGGCTCATCCAGAATCAGTACACGCGGATTGGTCAGCAATGCACGGATGATTTCCACGCGCTGCATTTCACCCACAGACAGAGTGTGCACAGGACGATGCGCATCAACATCGAGGCCATAATCACGCGCCGTAGCTTCCACGCGCTCTATGACCTTGGCCAGGGAAATGCTCTTGTCCAGACCCAGCCAGACATTCTCGGCCACGGTCAGCGTGTCAAACAGGCTGAAGTGCTGGAACACCATGGCAATGCCCAGCGCACGGGCTTCTTGCGGGTTACGGATCTGGACCGGCTTGCCGTCCACCAAAATGGTGCCTTCGTCAGGTTTGACGGCACCATAGATGATCTTCATCAGCGTGGACTTGCCAGCGCCGTTCTCGCCCAGTATGGCGTGGATCTCGCCGGGCTTGACTTTCAGCGATACCTTGCTGTTTGCAACAACAGCTGGGTACCGCTTGGTAATACCCTCCAGCTGCAGACGCGCAGGGGCATTCGCAGACGGGGATTGTGTTGGGGGGGATTCATCGCTGGATTGTCTCTCAATTCAAATAACAAATTGACTCAAACAGGCTCTCTGCGCTGAACAGGAACGGGATACAAGCTATTGATTTCGCAGCGTTAGTGCCACATTTCTCACCACCTCACGCAACCAGCGCGTGGCTGCACCGACATGCGAACGGGCGTGCCAGAGCTGGTAATAGACCAATGGCGGAAATTCCACGGGGCACGGCAAGATGGCTAAAGGCAGGCGTTCGCTGAAGCGTTCACAGAACAGTCGGCCCGATGTCATCACAAGCAAGCTTGATGCCACCATGTCAGGTATCAGGCTGAAATGTGCGCAACGCGCAACCACCTGGCGGCTCAGTCCCATGCCTGCCAATTGCTCGTCAATCACACCCTGCGCACCGGGATAAGCCGGGGTGGGCGCAATATGCTCGGCCTGCAGCCATTGCGCCACATCCCAGCCTCGACGCACTGCAGGGTGCTTGGGGCTGACGAGGCAGACCACCTCATCCTCAAACAGCTTGGCCATGTGCAGCCCTTCGGGTGGCTGGGGCCAGTTGCCAATGACCACATCAATTTCACCATCGGCCAGCTGACCTTCGTAATGGGCCTCGGCACTCAGCGGCAGAAAATCCACCGGGCAGTGAGGCGCCTGCGCCTTGATGGTTGACATCAGCCGAGGCAGAAACTGCGGGTCCAGATAATCGCTGGCTGCAATCCGGAAGGTGCGGGTAGAGGTCCGAGGGTCAAACTGGCGCGCATCGCTGAACAGGCCTTCGGCGGCGCGAAGAATGTCAGCCGATGGCTGCACCATGCCCAGCCCCACATCGGTAGGCTGCATCTGCGCGCCCGAGCGCACCAGTAAAGGGTCACCCGCCAGTTCACGCAAGCGGCGCAGTGACGCCGATACTGCGGGCTGATGCATGCCCAGACGCAAAGCAGCACGGGAGACGCTGCGCTCGGTCAGCACCGTGTGCAGCACCCGGATCAGGTGCAGGTCTATCTTGTCAAACAAGGTCTGGTCACGCATGGGGCTTGGCTACCCGACCATTGCCTGGCTGGGCCTATTTTATTTTGTCAAAAAAGCAGTATCGGAGCGTAACTCAGTCAGCACGGTTAATCCGTCAAATGCTGGACTCAACAGCCGTGAGCCAGATGCACGAAACGCGCGCTCACACCGATGCAGCCATCACTTCCACACGATTACGCCCCTTGCGCTTGGCGGCATAGCAAGCCATGTCTGCCCCCTTGAAGGCCGTAGCCGCGGTGTGATAGCTGGCATCCAGCAGTAGCATGCCAATGCTTGCACTCAACATATAGCGCTGGCCCTGATAAGAACCGTCCCAGTCCTGAATGGCCATGCACAGCAGCTGCGCGTGGCGCATGCCTTCCTCACGGCTGACACCGGCCATGAGAATGGCAAATTCATCCCCGCCCACGCGGGCCACCCAGCCATGCGGGCGCACGGTGGATTCAATGAGCCGGGCAATATGGCCCAGCACCTCATCGCCCACCTCACGGCCGCTCTGGCGGTTGACCTGAGAGAAGTGATCCAGATCCACATACAGCACGATGCCGTGCACTGCGGGCTCCGCCGTCGTACGGCTGACAGTGCCCGCAGCGCTCAGACTCTCCAGATAGTCGGGCGAAGCATATTCACGCAGCCACTCTTTAAGGCGCAAGGCAAAGGCCGTGCGGTTGGGCAGGCGCGTCAGTGGGTCATGCATGGCCTTCCAGCTGGACTGCTCACGCAACTGACGCTGCGTGGTCACATCTTCAAGCTCCCAGACCAGGTAATGCTCATCCAGCTCCTTGCCTGTCAGCTCCCATACCCGGCTCATGCGCTGCATGCTTTGCCCGTGAATTCGCACCCATATCGGCCTGGAGTCTTTACGTACAAAGCAGACCTCGCTATCAAATTGGCCGTAGGTATCAAGCGCCCGGCGAACTCGTTCCATCAAGTCCTCGTAGTCCGCATCTGTAGCGCACAGGGCGCGCACCGGCAGCCCCGGCATTTCTCTGGGCTGGTAACCCAGAACTCTGGCGGCCTGCATGCCCACGCGCTGCACCTTGGAGCCATGCGTCACGATCAGGCCCACAGGCGCATAGTCCATCAACGTTTGCAGCTGCAGCTCCAGCTGACGCTCTCGCTCACCATGCACTTCATAGCCTCCACCCAGAGCCTGCAACGCAGTGCGCAGGGTCTGCGCCTCACCCCAATCATGATCAGACAGGGCCTGCCACCAGTTGGCACCGCGAACTGAAGAATCCACCTCCAGCATCAGGCCACGGCGCTCAGCCCACTCTGCCGTTCGGAATAAGGCGGTGAGCGGATAGGCAATCAGGCAGAGCACAGCCCCCAATACCAGCGCCACGGCCAGCAAGGCAGCTGCCAGCCAGCCCATCATTTTTGATGAAATACCAGGCACCCATTCCTGAACATCGCTCATCTTGAGCAGAGTCCATTGCCCCCAGGGCAAGGGCATGGCACTCAAGAGTTTGTTATTGCGCTGTTCGCTAACAGCACCCGCCTGAGCGGTCTTGAGCCAGACGGAGTCCAGCTCTTTGGGCAATGCCGTACCACCTGCAGCAGGTAGTTGCCACTCGCCTTTGCTGCTGAGCGCCAAAGGATGCAGGTCACGATCAATCAGCAGCAACTGGCTGCCTGCATTGGCAGAGCCCACTTCCAGAGAGAACAGCACCGTCAGAGGCACTTTGTAAGTGCCGCCCAGTACGCCTTTCAGTTTGCCCTGAGCATCACGCACTGGCACCACGCTATGGAACTCCAGCTGCAAACCCGCATCGCTGGGACGCACCCACGCCTGAGTCATCGGTTTGCCTTCGGCCAACGCCCGCTTAAGGACTTCGCGCAGCGGCTCATCCAGCTGGTGCAATGGCTTGGCCTGCTCTTTGTGCAGATTGACCAGCAACTGTCCCTTGTCATTGGCCAGTTGCACTTGCTCGAACTGCTGGGCCAAGGATGTAGGCTGCATGAGCATGGCCTCCATCGCCCCTGGAGAGTCCTGGATGTGCTCTGACAGCACCATGGCCAGGTTATGCAACGGCTTTTGCTGCTGCTCGACCCTAAAGGTCAGCGACCGGGCTGCGTACTCCAGCGCCTTGGTCTGCGCAGGCAGAGCCCCCTCCATGACGACCTTGCGCATGGAATAAGCCATCCAGCCCGCAGCGCCCGCACCCACCAGTAGCACCGCAATCATGGCGATCAAGACCATGCTGCGCAGCATGGGGCCGGGGCTTTTACGAAGCATGCCGACATGCGCGCCCGTGGCTGTATCCACAGGCTGCGGCGAAGCAACCCATGGCGGTTCTGCTTGCAAGAGTGGAACAGTGTCTGACATAGGCTTCAATATAGAGAGCCCGTGCACACTGGCTCACGAGAGGAAACCCCGGAGACTGTTAGCAAACACTGCTCCAGCCGCCTCTCATGGAGCGCAAAGCCAAGCGCTGCATGGCCTGCAAGACATCCCCGGGACTTACCCCAGCGCCAGCACTTCCAGTGCACCCGGCTTGGGCAGTTCAATGACATTACCCCGCCCAGCAATGAGGCCATGGTCGCGCAACTGCCTGAGCACGCGCGAGAAAGTTTCAGGCGCTATCCCCAACTGAGCCGCTATCAGGCGCTTGCGGGCTTTCAGCGTGACACGAAGACCCACGCCATCAATTGCAGGGGTTGCATGGTGCAGCAGCCACTGGGCGCAGCGCGCTTCAGCATCTTGCGCCAGACGGCTGACGGCCAGCTCGGTCTGCGAGCAGTACGCCTTGGCCAAGTCTTTCACCAGTTGCTGCACCGCAACTGGCAGCTCGACCACCGCCGCCTGAAAACGAGCCAAGGGAATGGTGTAAAGCCGCCCTGCCGTCTGGGCCTGCATATCAAGGCAAGACGGGCGATCTTGCAACGCAAAAGCTGCATCCAGCCATGCTGGGCCATCCACCTGCCCGAGCTGATGGCGCATGGAGGAGTCCTGGCCCACGCCCAGCATGACGCTGCCGCTTTCCAGATACAGCACAGAATCTATGGGTTGGCGACGTTGCCTGAGCCATGAGCCTGGAGCAAAGCTCTCAGGCTGCCCAAACTTGGAGGCAGCTTGCGACAGGGAGGGCATGGTAAACATATAGGCCTCACTGTGCCGGGCTTCGCCCTGCCCTGCATTGAGCCAAGTCAAAAAGGCGGGACGGTATCCGCAATTTCTGCGGAACTGCATCGCAAAAAATGCATGAGCGCAAACAGTTTTGAAGCGATGTATCCAGCTCGCTCCTTAAATGAGATTAAATCTCATTTGCATTGTATACTCGCCCCCAAAGTGGTGACCGGCCGCACCTGCCGGAATACGCTACGAAGACGTCGAATCCATCCCTGATCGCCTGTGCTCGCTCACTATTACCGAGAGTTGTTGAGGTTCCTGCAAGGAACTGTCAGAGACCGCGATACAGCGGCAGACTTGGCGCAGGAAAGCTATGCCCGGGTGTTGGCCGTGCAGCAGTCTGGCGAAGCCATCAACGAGCCGCGTGCGCTGCTGTACCGCACCGCTCGCAACCTGGTCATTGATCAGTACCGCCGCAGCGAAGTGCGCGGAACGTACGCAGCGGCGGAAGGTGATTCCTCCGTCGATGCAGTGGATTTGACCGCCGGCCCTGAAGCCCTCGAGCCAGAGGTGGCTGCAATGTCGTCGCAAACAGTAGATGCGCTGTTGACTGCTATCGGCGAATTACCTTTGCGCTGCCGCGAGGCGTTCATATTGCACAAGTTCGACGGACTCTCTCAAGCCGAAGTGGCGCGGCAAATGGGCATTTCCGTGACCATGGTGGAACGTCATATCAAACTGGGAATGCAGGCCTGTCGAGCCTGTCAGGAGCAAATGCGGGGCGGCGGGCGCTCCTTGCCTCTTACGGCTCAGTCTTGGAGCGGCAAATGAGAATTTGCGCTTTCTTTGCTTTTCCGGCATTGGGGTTTGGCAGACTCGTGCGTCTACTTTCATATCGCCTCTGGCTTTTCGCATCCGTATGACTGATCGCACCATTGCCCAACTGCCAAACAGCGACCTCGATGCCGAGGCCCTGGAGTGGTTTGCGCGCTACAGCGATGCACCCGATGCGGCCTATTCAAACGCAGCTTTCCGCACTTGGCTGGCTGGACACCCGGATCGTGAAACCGCATTCAACCGCTGGCAGGCCGATTGGCGGGAGTTGGATGCGCTGCCGCAATCGGGCGTTGAGCGCTTGCGTCTTCAACTAAAACAGGACCAAGCCAAGTCGACAGAAAAAAGCCGCGCCTCAGAGCGTCAACCATCATGGTGGTCTGCGCTGATCCCACAAGCTGCACTGTCAGCCCTTGTGGTCGCACTGGCCGTCGGCAGTGGCTATATGGCCTGGGACCATTGGCAACAGCAACCCTTGTTTACGCAGATGTACCAAACGGAGCGCGGGCAGCAGCTGAGCGTGCAGTTGCCGGATGGCAGTCGCCTGCGGTTAGATACCGCGACACGCATCGAAGTAAGTTGGTACCGCCAGCGCCGCGAGGTGAAGTTGCCGGAAGGACAGGCCATGTTCGAGGTGCAAAAAGATGCTGCCCGACCATTCGATGTTGTAGCCGGCAGCACCAAAGTGACGGTGGTGGGCACGCGCTTTGCCGTGCGCAACACCGCAGGAAGCCCCGTGCAAGTCACCGTAGAGGAAGGCAAGGTGCGCGTGAGCCCGCTTCCAACTAATGGCCGCCAGGCACCCGAGTCTGCTGCCGTGCTGCTAATGGCTGGCCAGCAGATGGTTGCCAGTGCCGATGGAGGCTTGGGCCCCGTGAAAGCGATTGCTGCTTCCGGTATGGCCCCCTGGCGCGACGGCCGAATTACCCTGGAAAACGTGCCGCTCTCCCAGGCTTTGGCGGAATTCGAACGCTACGCCCCCACGCATATGGTGGTGCACGACGCGGCAGTGGGCGCACTGCGCTTGTCGGGCACCTTTGACCCGCAAAAGTTGGCCCATTTCCGCTACGCCCTTCCGAAGGTGCTTCCCGTTCGCTTGAAGGAAAACGGAGAGCTGACGGAAATCATTGCGAGTCACTAAAGCATGTCTTGGCTGCAATCGCGGCCTGGTTGCGGAAAGGGCCATCACGGCATGCTTAAAAAAATTGTGCCTGCAGGTTGGGGTTTTGCATTGCCATGCGTCTTCCTGAGAACGATTCTTGTTTCGTATCTTTGGAGAGTGTTTGCATGTCCCGTTCTCGCCCCCGTTTCCGATTCCATACAGCACCCTTAGCAGCAGCTGTCACCCTGCTTTTAGCAACCTCAGCTGCTCAGGCTCAAACGGAAAGTGCGCCTGTCAGGCAGACTGCGCCGGTTGAAATCCAGATCGCCGCGCAACCGCTGTCTCAAGCGCTGGTTCTTCTCGCACGCCAAGCGCACCTGGAATTGATGGTGCAGCCAGCCTTGGTCGAAGGCCGAAACGCGCCCGCAGTTCAAGGCCGCTTCACCGTGAGGGAAGCACTGAATCGCTTGCTAGCGGGTAGTGGCCTCTATGCCGAAGTACAGGGAACATCTGTCGTCGTGCAACGCCTGTCGCAAAGCTCGGACACAGCAACCATGCCGATGGTGACCGTGTCAGCCCAGGAAGAACGTGGCGCCACGACCGAAGGCACGGACTCGTTCGCCGCCCGTGCGGTGAGCATCAACAAGGGCGATCAGGCGCTCAAAGACATCCCACAATCCATCAGCGTGATCACGCGCAAACAGCTCGACGAACAAGGCATCACGGATCTAAAGCAGGCTGCCAACATTGCAACCGGCACGGTGGGCGTAACAGGTGTCGGACAGGGCATGGTTTTGGCGGCACGCGGCTTTCAGATTGACAACTGGCAATACGACGGCGTCGCGATTCCTCGCAACATGTACTCGCTCGGCAACTGGGCTGCAGAGGGAATGGCCTTTTATGACCGGCTGGAGGTTCTGCGAGGCGCATCGGGTCTGTTGCAAGGCAGGGGCAGCCCCGGCGGCGCGGTCAACCTCGTTCGCAAGCGCGGCCAAAACGAGAAGACCGTGACGCTGACCACGCGTGCCGGTTCATGGGATCGCTACGGCGTTCAACTCGACGCCGGAGGCCCGCTCAATGCAGAAGGTACGCTGCGCGGCCGGGTCGTGGTGGACGAGGCCCGCAGCCATTCTTTCGTCGACTATGTGAACGAGCGTGCTCGCTCGCTGTATGCAGCGCTGGATTACGACATCAACCCGGATACGACGGTTGGCTTGGCAGTGAGTCAGCTGGACAGCAAGGGGCGGCCCTTCATCTATGGCGTGCCTCTGCGTGCAGACGGCAGCGATGTCGGACTGCCCCGTTCCACGTTCACAGGTGCTTTGTGGAACCGCGACAACCTCAAGCAGACCACGGTTTACGCCGATCTGAATCACCGCTTCAACGCTGACTGGAAGCTCAAGGTTTCGGCCCTGCACATGAGCGAGACGAACAACTCCACGCACCAACGCATGCACGGCGCTGTGGCTGCGGACGGAAGCGGAATGACCTACGCAGACTGGATCACCCACTTCGACTCCAACAAGGTCGGGCTCGATGCTTTTGTGAATGGCCGCTTCGATGCCCTGGGGCTGCGCCATGAAGTAACGCTGGGCGCGGACTACTCCAAGTACAAATCCGACGACATGTACGCCCGCAACTTTACCTCGGGCGGCAATCTTTTCAACATCGATCACAACCGCCCCAAGCCCACCGTGGACAATCTGCTGGCGGGTGGCGGTCGGCAGGCTTTCTCATCCTACGACGTGCAGCAAAAAGGCATCTATGCCAGTTGGCGCGCTCAACTCACCGAGCCGCTGACTGCCATCGTGGGTGCGCGAGCCAGCTGGTATGACCTGCTCTACAAAGGGTCGCTGTTCGACACCCGCGAAGTCATGCGCGCATCGGGCGAGATCATCCCGTATGCCGGTTTGGTGTACACGCTGACCCCCCAATGGTCGGCCTACGGCAGCTACACCAGTGTGTTTGAACCACAATCGGCACGCACGGCCGCAGGCAAGGTGCTGGAGCCGGTCATCGGATCGAACTACGAACTCGGCGTCAAAGGCGAGTTGATGGACAAGCGCGTCAACACCTCGCTCGCGGTGTTCCGCTACGACCACAAGAACCGTGGCGTCAACGATATCGCATCAGGTTATGCCTGCGATGGCTGGTTCTGCTCCACGGCGTCCGGCAAGGTTCGTAGCCAGGGCCTTGAAGCCGAGGTGAGCGGTGAAGTACTGCGCGATCTGCAATTGGTGGCGGGCTATACCTTCAATACCACCAAATTCTTGCGCGACCCCGACAACCAGGGCAAGGTCTTCAGCACCTGGACCCCCAAGCACATGCTGCGCGTCTGGGCCTCTTACCGCCTGCCTGGCGACTGGAGCCGCCTCACCACAAGTGCCGGCTTTACCACGCAAAGCCACACGCTCGGTTATGACCGCTCATTCGACATTGCCGGCTTCACCACATGGAATATGCGAATTGCCTATCAGGTCACGCCAGAGGTCAACATAGCGATGAACCTGAACAACATCGCTGATAAACGCTACATCGTTCCCGGCTACACCGGGTACACAGGCACCACCTACGGCGATCCACGCAACATCATGCTCACCTTGAAATACACACCTCGCTTTTAACGACTGGATCGACCCGACTGCATCAGACACCTTCGAGCCGCAAACTTGAGGCTCGAAGGGAGATGCCATTACGCACAAGCAGCCAAGCAGATCACAAGGCGAGGCCGCCGTGTTGCCGGTCTATCCACAAAATCCTCGGGATCGCCGCATAACCAGTCCAAGATTTACAGCACATCCCCCTTGATGCGCTTCTTTAAGCGAACGGTACTCCACGACGGCTGCTTCAATCGTTAGCGACTGTCTGCTTTTAGTTGGTATGAGCCTGCCGCTTTAAGCAGAAGCGGTCATTCAAGCCGAGACACCACCAGTTCTTAAGGAGAAGTAATCGTTCAGGAAAGACGGCGTTCAAAGACCGTTGCGCCGCTTGGGTTCTGGAATGCAAATAGCTCAGATCAGCCTTTAGCGGTCTTCTCACATTTACTCACGGGATCCCTAACGCTTGCCCTGCACTCACTAAGCCAATCCATTGAATTTCTAATAGAAAAAGCGCTCACAACGAGCGCTTTTTCTATTAGGGAAATAGAGTTTCCGACTTTAATGCCGCAACCGCCCTCCCCGGAAAGCCGCATGGATGCCAGGCCGCTGTTTACGACTTTGACTTCCAGTCAACGACTTTAATTACCCAGAACAAACACCTGCTATCAGTTAACGGCAGCGCCGGACTCATACCATGTCTTTACCAGATTGCGCTCGTCATCGGACAGTGCACCGGGGTTGCCAAAAGGCATCTTCTTCAGCTGAACCACCTGTTGGTAGATCTGCTGAGCGTGCGACTTAACAGCTTCGGGCGAATCCAGACGGACACCCTTTTGCTGGATCGCAGCACCGTGGCACAGCACGCAATGCTGCTGGAAAATGCCGTTGACCTTGGCAAAGCCTTCGCCACCAGCTGCGGGTGCAGCAGCAACAACAGCGTCCGCTGCAGGTGCAACTGCAGGGGTAGCACCCTCAGTCGCAGCAGGAGCAGCGGCTGAGGGTGCAGTCGTTACAGCAGCAACAGGAGCCGTGGGTGCTGCTGAGGCAGGTGCAGGAGCGGGCTTGAGCCAGACAAACACAGCCAGCAAAGCGGCAACGCCAACTGCTGCATAAGGCCATGGGTGGCTGTTACGACCCAGCTTGTAGCCGTGACGCATCACGAAGAACTGACGGATGGCTGCACCGGCGAACATCATGCCAATCAGCACCAGCCAATTCATCTTATGGCTGTACAACCAGCCGTAGTGATTCGACAGCATGGCGAACAGCACAGGCAGAGTGAAATAGGTGTTGTGCACGCTACGCTGCTTGGCACGCTGACCGTGACGTGGGTCCACGGGATCGCCGGCCTTCAAAGCCGCAACCACCTTGCGCTGGCCAGGAATGATCCAGAAGAACACGTTGGCGCTCATGGAGGTCGCGATCATCGCGCCCATCAGCAGGAAGGCTGCTTGACCAGGGAAGATGTGGCAAGCTAGGTAAGCTGCAATACACACCAGAACCAGAACCAGAGCACCAACCGTCGCATCGCCGTTTTTCTTTTGACCGAACGTGCGGCAAACAAAGTCATACAGCAGCCAGAACACTACCAGGAAGGCCAGAGCCGAACCGATAGCAGCAGGTGCGCTCATGGCATTGGCATCACCAGGAGTGACAAGGTAGATGTTGGCGTTCCACAGGTAGGAAACCGTCAGCAGGGCAAAACCGGACAGCCACGTGCTGTAGCTTTCCCAGTAGAACCAGTGCAGGTGATCCGGCATCTTGGGAGGGGAGACGTTGAACTTGACGGGGTGGTAGAAACCACCGCCGTGCACTGCCCACAATTCGCCACTGACGCCCTGTTTCTTCAGATCGTCGTCCACGGGCGGCGTCAAGCTGCTATCGAGGAACACGAAATAGAATGAAGAACCGACCCATGCAATGGCGGTGATGACGTGCAGCCACCGCAAAAGCAGGCCGGCCCAGTCGAGAATGTAGCTTTCCATAGCTCTAACCTTGGCAGCGTGGGGCTGCCGTGCAAGCTGCTCACCACTGCGGGCGCTCTGAGCAGAAGAAAAGGCCGCGCTCCCTAGGCAAAAGCTTCGAGGCACCGCTGCGACCAGTCTGTAGACAGAAAGTGTATGCACTTTCTGGCTCCGAAAGATGTAAATTCAGGGCAAACCATCCTAGTGATTTCCCGTAGATGCCAGCCAGTTTCAGATTGAGCGCCTGTTTTTTGGTGCAATGCAGCATTACGCAACACCTCTTCGCTGCAACAACTGGGCGGCAACAGCTACCGCAATCACTTCCGGCTCTTTGCCCACAATGCCCGCCACGCCAATCGGGCAGGTGATGTGCGCCAGCTCTGCGTCGCTGAAACCACGGCTGCGCAATCGGCTGCTGAAACTTGCCCATTTGGTCTTGCTGCCAATCAGCCCCACAAAAGGCAAATCGCCCCGCTCGCGCTGGCGCAGCAGGCATTGTGCAACGACCTCCAGATCCTCTGCATGGCTAAAACTCATGATCAGCACCTGAGACTGCGCAGGCAGTTGCGCCACTGCCGCCTGCACTGGGTCGGAATGCTCGCATTGCACACCAATCTGCTCTTGCTCCGGGAAGACTGCATCACGACTATCCACCCAGACCACCCGGTACGGCAGGCTGCGCAGGAGCCGAACCAGCGCATGACCCACATGGCCGGCTCCAAACAAAGCCACGCATTGCGACGGCTCGGGCATTAAGGCGCGCAGGCGCTCTGCATCCGCTGCCTTAAACCACGCATAACGCAGCTCCAGCGCCCCACCGCAGCATTGACCCAGACTGGGCCCCAGCGCATAGCGCTGCACATGCTCACGCGGCTCTGAGGGGTGATCAGCCCACTGCGCCAGCAACTGACGCGCCTGCGCAATGGCCTGCCACTCAAGATGGCCGCCGCCAATCGTTCCCATGACTGCGTCAGAAAAAACGGCCATCCAGGCCCCCTCTTCTCGCGGCACGGAGCCACGAGTGGCCTGCACCTGTACCCAGCACAAGGGCTGCTGGCTCAAGTAGGTCAAAATTTGCTGCTGCGTTTCACTCCACATGGCGGCTGGTTTCTAGCTTTCAGAATTCACTATGTTCCTGCATTTTGCAGACAGCAATAGTCGTGCCGCTATATGAATGCCTTAATCAGATACTTATTGCGCAGCACATTGACGAGTCGTTGCAGTTTTTTGCACTCCGCAGCGCCAGATATAAACGCGATAGCGTTGAACCCTTCTCATTTCCGGCTACGCTTGGCGACATGTCTGATACTCAAGAATCAACCCGCGCAACGCAAGGCCGCAAGCCATTAGCTTGGCTGATGACTGGACTGGTTGCCACAGTCACTGCCTTGCTTACCGCTTGCCAGACTGCACCACCAGGCCCATCCATAGGCGTCACGCCTGCCGATAAGGCCAGCCCCAGTTACCGCAAGCAAGCGGCGCAGCACCTGTATGAGAACAATGCAAACCGCATCTACAAAGGCATGCTTCCGCCCATGCTGTATGCCATTGGCGTGCTGCAAGTTCAGCTGGATGGACAAGGCCGTGTGAGAAATCTGAACTGGATGCGCAAACCCAACCACGCCCCCGAAGTGGTGGCAGAGATTGAACGCTCCGTACGTGCCGCAGCTCCCTTCCCCGCCGCCGGAAAGTCTGTGACGTACACCGACACCTGGCTATGGGACAAGTCAGGCCGCTTTCAGCTCGATACATTGACCGAAGGCCAACTGGGTCAGTAAGGCCCTGCACGCGCGCCGCATCAGGCAATAAAAAACCGGCCAAGGCCGGTTTTTTGTTTTGAAGAATCAAGCAAGGCTTATTCGACAACCTTGGTGATCTTTGTGCCTTGCAGCGAAACGCCCGCTTCCAGACCTGCATTGGTCAGTACATAGCTGGTAACGGGTGCACCGGCCGTCGTGGTGTCCACGCTGCCATTAGCACCGATCTTGCCAGCAGCCACCGTGGCATCAGCGCCCACAGACCAGCCATCGCTCTTAAGGAACTTGTCCAGCGCTTCCTGGGTATTGAACACATAGATCACAGCCTTGGACTGGCCGCCAGCCTGCCAGCCAATGGATGCGCCCGTTGTGCTGTAGTAGCCGCGGTTATTACCAGCCACGCGCAGCACGCCACGGCCATGCTCCACACCCACCACAAAGCTACCACCAATCACCGACGGGAAGATCAGCACACCCTTGGCTCGCTGCACCATTTCCTTGGAGCCGGGAGCTGTCTGATACAGGCGCTCCAGCGCCGCATTGGCGCGTGTGTTGATCGTAGTCGCATCAGCGCGCGGTGCCGATGCAGTATCAGGCTTGGTCGTCGTACAGGCCGTCATGGCCATTGCACCCGCAGTCACGGCAACAGCCACTGCAACAGAACGCAAAGAAATTTGACGCATACCAATATCCTTTCATGGGATGAATGTATTCAGACATTTTCGAGATAGAAGATCCTGCAGTCTGGCCTTCAGTCGCTCTTGCACATCCCCCCGACACAAGAGCAGCCAGAAGCAGGGTTGGGTTCATGCTAGTGCGGGGCATCGCTCATTAACCCCCACAGTTAAAGATTGCGCGATTGACCTACAGAAAGCAAGCCCTGTTGTTAAAGAACTCTTACAAAAACGTCTGGTCTTTGCATCATCTTCAATCCTGCTCAAAGTTTGGGGTATGACAGGTCTCTGCTGAAATTGGCGCTAGCATTGTTGATGTGCTCATAGCGCTGATGACAGGAAGCTAATGAAGTTCTGGAATTATTTTCACCACCCCAAGGCAGCCATCGTGCTGCTGCGTGTAACACTTGCCTTGCTCATGCTGCTTCATGGCTGGGCCAAGATTCGCTACGGAATTGGCAGCATCGAGGCAAAAATCGCCGCCCTTGGCGCACCCGGCTTTCTGGCCTATGCCGTTTACCTGGGTGAGGTCGTGGCGCCCCTGCTGCTGCTGGTAGGCCTGTGGGTCGTACCCGCCGCGCTGGTGATTGCAGTGAATATGCTGGTGGCATTTGCGCTGGTGCACACCCACCAGATTCTGATGCTGAACAACTCTGGCGGCTGGGCTCTGGAGCTGCAGGCTTTTTACTTTGTCAGCGCAGTGGTCATCGCCATGGCTTATTCCAAAGGCAAATAAATTCTCAAAAACAAGAGCGGCTTGCGCATGTCATGACTAGGTTTCAGGTCACTTTCGTGCTGAGACCAAGAAATGACTAGCGCAAGCCGCTCATGTTTTTACTACGCACCTCAATAAGAGGCGCGCGCAGTCAATTAAGAACCGCGGTAGGTGGAATAGCTCCATGGGCTGACCAGCAAAGGCACGTGGTAGTGCTGGGCGGGGTTGGCCACGCCGAAGTCCAGGCTGACCTTGCCCAGGAAGTTAGGCTCAGGCAGTTCCACGCCGCGGGCCTTGAAGTAGGCAGCCACGTCAAAGGTCAAGCGGTAAGTGCCAACCTTGATGGTGTTGTTGTCGAACAGAGGCGCATCAGTGCGGCCGTCATGGTTCAGAACCAGGCTCTTGACCAGAGTGGCAGTATTGCCATCGGTAGAAAACAGTTCAACGGCCATGCCTGCAGCAGGGCAGCCATTCATGGTGTCGAGAACGTGGGTGCTCAGGCCCATGGAAATCTCCTCACAGGCAGTTTGCAACTGCCCTTGGTTGTGTCAAACATCTGTGTATTCAAAGCACGCTCACGCATGTGCGCAACGCTTTGATCTTTAAAGTGTATACAGTTTCTGTACCCTATCAAAGGCTTTTCAGCCTTGACTTTCAGGCACATAGCCAGCCCAAAGAAGATCGTTTCTTTACACTGGCCTCAACCCCTCACAGGAGATAACGCATGCAATTGCGCAACACCGCCTTGGCGGCCAGCATGATCATCGTTTTAGCCGGTTTAAATGCCTGCAGCAGCACAGCCAGCAACGAAGCGACGCCTCTGCCTGCGCTCGGCATATCGCCCGCCATTGAAGCAGCGCCCATCATTACGCAAACCGCCGCCGCGCAGGCCGCAGCGGCCGCTTATGACTTTGATCTGGACGTCTTTCACCCGGTCATCGCCAAAAACGGCATGGTCGCGTCCGAGCAAGAACTTGCCACCCAGATTGGCATAGACATTCTGAAAGCTGGCGGCAACGCCGTCGATGCCGCTGTTGCCGTGGGCTTTGCGCTGGCCGTGGCCCTGCCCAATGCAGGCAATATCGGTGGTGGCGGTTTCATGATGGTGCATGACGCCAAGACCGGCAAAGACATTGCGCTGGACTTCCGCGAGGTGGCACCCAAAGGCGCATCGCGCAATATGTACCTGGATGACAAGGGCGGCGTCATTAACGGCAAGTCGCTCTTCACCCACTACGCTGTGGGTGTGCCGGGTACGGTGGCGGGTATGACGCATGCACTCTCGCGCTGGGGCAGCCTGCCGCTGGCCCAGGTGATGGCTCCCTCCATTGCGCTGGCCGAGAAGGGCTACCCCATCAGCGTGACACTGGCGAAGACGCTGAACCAGGAAAAAAAGAACATGGGCCAATGGCCCGCCACGCAGGCCATTTTCTGGAAAAACGGCGAGCCGCTGCAAGCAGGTGAGCGGCTGGTGCAAAAAGATCTGGCGCAGTCCATGCGTCTCATCAGCCAGCAAGGTGCCAAGGCTTTTTACCAAGGCAGCATCGCTCAGAAAATTGCGGCTGAAATGGCACCACATGCCAACGCCATCACGCTTGAGGATCTGCGTGACTACAAGCCGGTGGAGCGCGAGCCTGTGCGCGGCAACTATCGCGGCTATCAGATCGTGACCATGCCGCCGCCCTCATCCGGCGGCGCCCACCTGCTGCAGATTCTGAACATGATGGAGCGCTGGCCCATGCAGCAATGGGGGGCCAACAGCGCGCAAAGCGTGCACTACATGACCGAGGCCATGAAACTGGCCTATGCCGACCGTGCTGAATATCTGGGCGACCCGGACTTTGTGACGATCCCGCTCAAGGGGCTAACCTCCAAGCGCTACGCCGATGAACTGGCAACCAGCATCAAGCCCCAGCAGGCAAGGCCCAGCAAGGACATCAAGCCCGGCCACCCTCAACATTTTTCTCAGCCCTATGAAAGCGACCAGACCACGCATTACTCCGTGGTGGACAAGACCGGCAATGCCGTGGCCGTGACCTACACACTCAACACCAACTTTGGCAGCGGCATCGTGGCCAAGGGTACGGGCGTGCTGCTCAACAACGAAATGGATGACTTCTCGGTCAAACCCGGCGTGGCCAACGCTTACGGGCTGGTGGGCGGCGATGCAAATGCCGTCCAAGCCGGCAAGCGCCCGCTTTCATCGATGACGCCCACGCTGGTACTCAAGGACAGCAAGCCGGTGCTGGTGACAGGCAGCCCCGGCGGCGCACGCATCATCACCACGGTGCTGCAGCAAGTCGTCAACCACATCGACTTTGGCATGAACCCGGCCGAAGCGGCGGCCACGCCGCGCTTTCATCACCAGTGGACGCCGGATGTGCTGCGCATTGAAAAAGGCTTTAGTGCCGATACGCTGGCCCTGCTCAGGCAATGGGGGCACAAGGTCGCCGTGAAGCCCGCCATGGGTCGCACGCAGACCATTGAGGTGCGGGATGGTGTGCTGCAAGGCGCATCAGACCCGCGCAACCCGGATGGAAAAACTCTGGGCTACTAATGAAATTTCACTCAGAGCACAAGAGGAAATTCTGAATAAAAAAAGCCGCGCTCCCCCGAGCGCGGCTTTTTACTTTGAGGCGGCTGCTGACCGTACGCGTAGCCAGTGGCCGCCCTCCCCACCTCTCGTTTACTCAGCCTTCTGGCCGATTTCGAAATTGGCCATCTTCTCCAGAGCTCGAACCATGCCGGAGTGATCCCATGCTGCGCCGCCGTGGGCCACGCAGGTGTTGAACAGCTCTTGAGCCATGGCAGTGTTAGGCAGCGAAACGCCCAGCTGACGTGCGCTGGACAGAGCCAGGTTCAAGTCCTTCTGGTGCAGAGCAATGCGGAAGCCTGGATCGAAGGTGCGCTTGATCATGCGCTCGGCATGCACTTCCAGAATCTTGGAGGAAGCAAAACCGCCCAGCAGAGCTTCACGCACGCGAGCAGGATCAGCACCAGCGCGCGATGCGAACAGCAGGGCTTCAGCCACGGCTTCGATGTTCAGCGCCACGATGATCTGGTTAGCCACCTTGGCTGTCTGACCATCACCGTTGCCGCCGACCAGAGTGATGTTCTTGCCCATCTTTTCAAACAGGGGCTTGACGCGCTCGAATGCAGCGTCTGGGCCACCGATCATGATGGACAGCGTGCCGTTCTTGGCACCAACTTCGCCACCGGACACAGGTGCGTCCAGGTATTGAGCGCCAACAGCTTCGATGCGCTTGGCGAATTCCTTGGTCGCCACGGGCGAGATGGAGGACATGTCCACCACGATCTTGCCGGTGCTGCCCTTCAGGCCAGCGGCCACGCCGTCTTCACCAAACAGCACCTTTTCCACATCGGGAGTGTCGGGCACCATCACGAAGATGATGTCGGCACGCTCGGCCACACCGCGAGCGGTGGTGCACTGAGTCGCGCTGGTTTCAGCGATGCTGGCGGGCACCTTGCCGTGCGTGTTCACAAACAGCTGGTGACCAGCCGAGATCAGGTGGCCGCACATGGGCGCGCCCATGATGCCCAGACCGATAAAGCCCAACTTGAGGGACGATGCGTTCATGGTGTACTCCTAACTATTCTTGATATCAAAATCGATAGCTGATAGCGCTTGTCCAGCAAGCGCTATACGGCTTATGCAGCGACTGCAGCTTTCTTACAGCCGCCAATTTTTTCCAGCCAGCCCAGGCCCGATTCGGTGTTGCCTGCAGGCTTGTATTCGCAACCGATCCAGCCGTCGTAGCCGATGCGATCCAGGTGTGCGAACAGGAAGGGGTAGTTGATCTCGCCAGTGCCTGGCTCATTGCGACCGGGGTTGTCTGCCAGCTGGATGTGACCGATGCGGCCCAGCTGCTTT
The DNA here is from genome assembly GCF_002754475.1 of Comamonas sp. 26. Classification (NCBI taxonomy): domain Bacteria; kingdom Pseudomonadati; phylum Pseudomonadota; class Betaproteobacteria; order Burkholderiales; family Comamonadaceae; genus Comamonas; species Comamonas sp. 26. The sequence continues at coordinate 823,070 of NZ_PEFL01000001.1, read as the reverse complement.
TGCATGGTGGCAGCCAGCTCGCCTTCGGTGCGCTGTGCGTGGTAGATGTCGTACTGAACGAAAGCGTTAGCGGCACCCACTTCGTCCAGGATGGACAGCACTTCATCCGTGCGGTTCAGGTAGAAGCCGGGGATGTCGAAGGGGTTGATTGGCTCAACCAGCAGGCGAATGTTGGCGGCGCTCAGAGCAGCTGCGGCAAAGCGCAGGTTTTCCACAAAAGTGCGGCGCACCACGACAGGGTCAGAGCCTGCAGGAACCTTGCCAGCCAAGCAGTTCAGCTGAGGCACACCCAGAGCGTGGGCATAGGTCACGGCCTTGGCAACGCCAGCGCGGAATTCGTCAACGCGGTTGGGGTCGCAGGCAATGCCGCGCTCGCCGGCATCCCAGTCGCCAGCGGGCAGATTGTGCAGAACAATCTTCAGGCCAGTGGCGTTCAGGCGCTCCTGAATTTCTTCCACGGTGTGTGCGTAGGGGAAGAGGAATTCAACGGCTTCAAAACCTGCGTTTGCGGCACGCTCAAAACGCTCGAGGAAAGGCACCTCGGTGAACAACATGCTCAGGTTGGCAGCAAAACGGGGCATGGTCTTGTCTCCAGATATCTCGTCAAAAGGGAAAAAAGGACAGAGCCTTCGCTCTGTCCTTGGATGCTGTTAACCCAGCAGAGCCAGTGCGCTAGGCGCGTCGGCCTTTTCAGTGGCCAGGTCTTCGAACTCGACCACGTTGTCGATTTCGGCGCCCATGGCGATGTTGGTCACACGCTCCAAGATGCACTCGATCACCACAGGTGTCTTGTGCTCTGCCATCCAGGCTTCAGCCTGCTTCATGGCGGGAGCAAAGTCTTCGGCGCGGTGAACGCGGATGGCCTTGCAACCCAGACCTTCAACGACCTTAACATGGTCAACACCGTAGCCGCGGGTGGCATCACCCTCATCCATGTTGATATTGTCGAACGCCAATTGCACGCAATAGTCGATCGAGAAAGCGCGCTGAGCTTGACGGATCAGACCCAGGTAGCTGTTGTTCACCAGCACGTGAACGTAAGGCAGCTTGAACTGCGCGCCCACGGCCAGCTCTTCGATCATGAACTGGAAGTCGTAGTCGCCGGACAGGGCCACAATCTTGCGAGCTGGGTCAGCAACGCGCACACCCAGAGCAGCAGGAGTGGTCCAGCCCAGAGGGCCCGCTTGACCGCAGTTGATCCAGTTACGTGGCTTGTACACGTGCAGGAACTGAGCACCGGCGATCTGCGACAGACCGATGGTGGACACGTAAGTCGTATCGCGGTCCAGCGAGTTGTTCATGCACTGGTAGACGCGCTGTGGCTTCATCGGCACGTTGTCGAAGTTCGTCTTGCGCAGGAACTCGACGCTGTTCTTACGGCCTTGGCACTCGGCAACCCAGGTCTTGCGGCACTTGAGCTTGCCAGCAGCCTTCCACTCCTTGGCCACGGCAACGAATTGCTCCAGAGCAGCCTTGGCGTCAGAGACGATGCCATAGTCAGGGGCAAACACGCGGCCGATTTGTGTGGGCTCAATGTCCACGTGCACAAACTTGCGACCCTTGGTGTAAACCTCGACCGAACCGGTATGGCGGTTGGCCCAACGGTTGCCGATACCGAACACGAAGTCCGAAGCCAGCATCGTGGCGTTGCCATAACGGTGGCTGGTCTGCAGACCGCACATACCAACCATCAGTGGGTGGTCATCAGGGATGGTGCCCCAGCCCATCAGGGTTGGGATCACGGGCACGTTCAGGATCTCGGCCAGCTCGACCATCAGGTCGGAAGCATCGGCGTTGATCACACCGCCGCCGGAGACCAGCAGAGGACGCTCGGATTCGTTGAGCATCTCGATCGCCTTCTCAGCTTGCTTGCGCGAAGCTGTAGGCTTGTACGCAGCCAGAGGCTCGTAGGTTTCGATGTCGAATTCGATTTCAGCCAGTTGCACGTCGATGGGCAGATCGAGCAGCACAGGACCTGGACGGCCGGAGCGCATCAGGTGGAAAGCTTGCTGGAATGCGCGGGGCACTTGAGCAGGCTCCAGAACCGTGGTGGCCCACTTGGTCACTGGCTTGGCGATGGAAGCGATGTCCACAGCCTGGAAGTCTTCCTTGTGCAGACGCGAGCGGGGAGCTTGGCCGGTAATGCACAGGATTGGGATGGAGTCAGCGCTGGCCGAGTACAGGCCGGTGATCATGTCGGTGCCAGCAGGGCCGCTGGTGCCGATACACACGCCGATGTTGCCGGCGATGGCACGGGTGTAGCCTTCAGCCATGTGGCTGGCGCCTTCCACGTGACGGGCCAGAATGTGACCGATGCCGCCGTGGTTCTTCATTGCGGCGTACAGCGGATTGATGGCCGCACCTGGCACACCAAACGTAACGGTTACACCTTCTTTTTCGAGCACCAGTACTGCTGCTTCGATCGCTTTCATTTTGGCCATGAGGGTCTCCTTAAAACTGAGTTGAACTTTAGTCAAGACCTTTGCTTGCCGGAAGCCGCTTACAGACCATAAAATTTATTCCACTGAAGAATAAATAGGAGTCAAAACGATGGACAAACTCGACGCGATGCACATGTTTGTGCGGGTGGTGGAGACCGGCAGCTTCACCAAAGTAGCGCAAGAATTTGCAACCACGCAGCCCACGGTCACCAAGCAGATTGCGGCCATGGAAGCGCGCCTGAAAGTGCGCCTGCTCAACCGCAACACGCGCGGCGTGAGCATGACGGAGGCTGGTGCGCTGTACTACGAGAAGTGCAAGATCATCGTCAACGATGTGGCCGAGGCGGAGAATGTCGTCAAGGTGCGCCAGACGCAGGTGCAGGGGCAACTGCGCATCGGCAGCTCGGTCGCCTTCGGGCGGCGCGTACTCATTCCGCTGGCCATGGATTTCATGAAGCACAACCCGCAGGTGCAGGTCGACCTGAGCTTTGAGGACCGCTACACCGATCTGGTGGCCAACGGCATTGACGTGGCGCTGCGCCTGGGCAAGCTGGCCGACTCATCGCTGGGCGCGCGCATGCTGGGGATCAACCCCTGGGTGCTGGTCGCCTCCAACACCTATCTGCGCAAACACGGCACGCCGCGCCGCCCCTCAGACCTCAAAGAGCATTCCACGCTGATCTACAGCAGCGTGCAGGGCAACGACATCTGGCGGCTGCGCAGCGCCAGCGGCGAGCCGGTGTCCATTCCCGTCACCGGGCGGCTGCGCTCCAACAACCTCTCGGCCCTGCTGGCTGCTGCGCGTTCGCACATGGGCATTGCAGCCCTGCCGCGATACGTAGCCCAGGATTCGCTCAAGGATGGCCGCGTGGTCGAGGTTCTCAAGACCTGCCGCCTGCATGAGCAGGAGATTCACGCGGTCTACCCCTCGCCGCGACTGGTACCGCAGAAAGTGCAGTCTTTCATCGCCTTTATGCAAGGCAAGTTTGACGACGCCTGGTGGGAAGAATTACCGCGCGGAGGATGATGGGAGGGTGATTCTGCAAACGAATCAATCCCGTCAGAACGCTATCAATAGCAAAGCAGCTACCGTTTGTTCAACGGTAGCTGCAGATTTAAAAGACCTTGAAGTCTTTTCAATACAAGCGCAATGCGCTATGAAAGATGCAGATCAGAGCACCAGAATGGCGCGGAAGTCATTGACGTTGGTGTGCGTGGGACCAGTAATCACTAGGTCGCCAATGGCCGAGAAATAACCATAGGCATCGTTGCGATCCAGATGATCGCTGATACGCAGGTTCTGCTCAGCTGCACGCTTGAGCGTACAAGGCGAGACGCGGGCACCGGCGTTGTCCTCCACACCATCAATGCCATCGGTGTCAGCAGCCAGCGCCCAGACCTTTTCCTGGCCTTGCAGCGCCTGCGCCAGACCCAGACAGAATTCGCCAGCACGGCCGCCACGGCCCTTGGCTGCACCGGGCTGGCGGGGGCGAATAGTCACCGTAGTTTCGCCACCCGACAAGATCACGCAAGGCTTGGCAAAAGGCTGACCATGCTTGGCCACAGCACGCGCCAGTGCGGCGTGCACCTTGCCCACTTCGCGGGATTCGCCTTCCATCTCGTCCGACAGCACATGCACAGCCATGCCCGCTTCGCGCGCGGCAGCCGCCGCCGCTTCCAGCGATTGCTGGGGAGTGGCGATCAGGTGCACGGTATGGCCTTCAAAGCGAGCATCGCCGGGCTTGGGCGTTTCCAGCTGACCTGCTTCCAGTGCAGCGCGCACGCAATCGGGAATGCTGATCTGGTAGCGGTTCAGAATCGCCAGCGCGTCCGCACAGGTTGATGCATCGGGCACGGTGGGGCCACTGGCGATCACGGAAGGATCGTCGCCAGGCACATCGCTAATGGTCAGCGTGACCACCTTGGCTGGGAAACAGGCTGCGGCCAAGCGGCCACCCTTGATTCGCGAGAGGTGCTTGCGCACGCAGTTCATCTCGCCAATGGCGGCGCCACTTTCCAGCAGGGCCTTGTTGATGCGCTGCTTCTCGGCCAGATCGATGCCTTCTGCGGGCAGGGTCAGCAGCGACGATCCACCGCCGGAAATCAGACAGATCACCAGATCGTCGGCAGTCAGCCCTTGCGTCAGCGCCAGAATTCGCTCGGCAGCAGCCAGACCTGCAGCATCAGGCACGGGGTGGGCGGCTTCGACCACTTCCAGTCGCACGGGCAGACCTTCGGGGCGCGGCGGAATATGGGCATAGCGGGTGACAACCAGACCAGACAGCGGCGCATCTTGCGGCCACAGCGCTTCAAGCGCCTGCGCCATGGAGCCGCCAGCCTTGCCAGCGCCCAGCACCAACGTGCGACCCTTGGGCGGCTTGGGCAGATGGCGCACCAGCCCCTCGATGGGCAGGGCATTGCGCACAGCCACCTCATACAGATGACGCAAGAAACCCGCAGGGTCTTGCTGAGGCGAAGGTGCGACCGCGACCTGAGCGCGCGAGGATGTATTCTGTGCTTGCATAGTTGCGCATTGTGCATTCCGGCTTTTTTGCCTCACAGACACCCCGACGTCACAACACTACTGATCTTTGCTGCATTAATGCCGAAAATCATTGTGCCGCATGGGTTTGCGCGCTTGCACGCAGCTTTTCTTCACCGGTTATCAAGATAAACACCATAACTGGTGGACAGAAACTGTATACAAAATTAGTCTTCAACCGCTATGATGAATTTATGGAAACTTCCACCACCAGTTTCATTGTTGACAGCCTGACCAAGGCGATCGTCGAGCATCGCCTGATGCCCGGCACCAAACTGGCCGAGCAAAAACTGGCCGATCACTTCGGTGTTTCCCGCACTCTGGTTCGCCAGGCGCTGTTTCAGCTCTCACAGAACCGGCTCATCAAGCTCGAACCTGCGCGCGGCGCTTTTGTCGCTACGCCCTCCGTGGATGAGGCGCGCCAGGTCTTCGCCGTGCGCCGCATGCTGGAGGCCGAGATGGTGCGCAGCTTTGCTTCGCAAAGCACTGCGGCCAAGATTCGCGCGCTCAAGCAGCATGTGACGGCTGAAAAAAAGGCCATGGATGCCGAAGACGTTGGCCAGCGCACCGAGCTGCTGGGCGACTTTCACGTGCGCATGGCCGAGCTGATGGGCAACGAAGTGCTGGCACAACTGCTGGGGGAGCTGATTTCACGCTGCGCCTTGATTACGCTGATGTACCAGTCTGCATCGGCGGCCGAGCATTCGCACGAAGAGCACTCCGACATCGTCACCGCTCTGGCGGCAGGCGATGCCGAACATGCGGTGCTGTTGATGCAGCAGCACCTGGACCACGTGGAAGCAGGCCTGACCTTTGACCGCGATCTGCCAACGAACGATTTGTCGATGGCACTTTCATCTGTATCCCTATGATTTACGATTCCACCGCCTCCTACCCCCGCGACCTGATTGGTTATGGCCGCAACACGCCGCATCCGCAATGGCCCGGCAAAGCCCGCGTGGCTGTGCAGTTCGTTCTGAACTACGAAGAAGGCGGTGAGAACCACGTGCTGCACGGCGACCCCGGCAGCGAGCAGTTCCTGTCGGAGATGTTCAATCCGGCCAGCTACCCCGACCGCCACATGAGCATGGACGGCATCTATGAATACGGCTCACGCGTCGGCGTGTGGCGCATCCTGCGCGAATTTGAAAAGCGCGGCCTGCCCCTGACCGTGTTCGGCGTTGCCACGGCCCTGCAAAAGCACCGCGAGCTGGCTCAGGCCTTTGACGAGCTGGGTCACGAAGTGGCCTGCCATGGTCTGAAGTGGATTCACTATCAGAACGTGCCCGAAGAGATCGAGCGCGCCCATCTGCAGCAATGCGTGGAAATTTTTGAAGAGCTGTACGGCCATGACGGCGACCACGGCCTGGGCTGGTACACCGGCCGTGACAGCCCCAACAGCCACCGCCTGGTGGCCGATACTGGCCGCTTCACTTACGACAGCGACTACTACGGCGAAGACCTGCCCTTCTGGATGAAGGTTGCCAAGACCGATGGCAGCACCCACAACCAGCTGATCGTGCCTTATACGCTGGACTGCAACGACATGCGCTTTGCCCTGCCCCAGGGTTACTCGTATGCCGATCCGTTCTATCAGTATCTGAAGGACACGTTCGATGTCCTGTATGCCGAAGGCGATGCCAACGGTGACAACGCCCCCAAGATGATGAGCATCGGCATGCACTGCCGCCTGCTTGGCCGTCCCGGCCGTATTACAGCGCTGCAGCGCTTCCTCGATCACATTCAGAAGCACGACAACGTGTGGGTGTGCCGCCGTATTGATTTGGCTCGCCACTGGGCTGAGCGTTTCCCCTGCAAGGATTGATTGCATCATGGCTTTGACCCTGGAACAACTGAATGCCGCCGACGCGGCAACCGCCATCGAATTGCTCGATGGACTGTATGAGCATTCCCCCTGGATTGCCGAGGCTGCGCTGGCTCAGCGCCCCTTCAAGTCCATGGCTCACATCAAGCACGCCATGGCCCAGGTGCTGGCCGAGTCCAGCAATCAGGCCAAGCTTGACCTGATCCTGGCTCACCCGGAACTCGCCGGCAAGCAGATGGAAACCAACACGCTCACGGCCGAATCGACCAATGAGCAAAAGAAGGCAGGCCTGACGAACTGCACCCCCGAAGAGTTGGCGCACATCCGCAAGCTCAACGCCGAGTACGGTGCACGCTTTGGTTTCCCCTTCATTCTGGCGGTGCGCGGTGCGCGTGGTCTGGGTCTGAACAAGGCCGAGATCATTGCGACCTTTGAGCGCCGCATCTTCAATCACCCTGCTTACGAGCAGGCTGAAGCGCTACGCAACATCCACCGCATTGCCGAGATTCGCCTGAACGACAAGTTCGGCTACGAACCCACTCTGGGCAACGAAGTCTGGGACTGGCAAGAACGCCTGTCCACCAACAGCGACCCAGGCTACGCCGAAAAGGGTCAGCTCACCGTTACCTACCTGACCGACGCTCACCGCGCCTGCGCCCAGCGCATCAGCCACTGGATGCGTGAAATCGGCTTCGACGAAGTTGAAATCGACGCCGTGGGCAACGTGGTGGGCCGCTACAAGGCAGCCACCGAAGGTGCCAAGACCCTGCTGACCGGCAGCCACTACGACACCGTGCGCAACGGTGGCAAGTACGACGGCCGCCTGGGCATCTTCGTGCCCATGGCCTGCGTGCAAGAGCTGGCCAAGCAAGGCAAGCGCCTGCCTTTCAACATTGAAGTCGTGGGCTTCTCTGAAGAAGAAGGTCAGCGCTACAAGGCCACTTTCCTGGGCTCTGGCGCTCTGGTCGGTGACTTCAAGAACGAATGGCTGGAGCAAAAGGACGCCGACGGCATCACGCTGCGCGAAGCCATGACACACGCCGGTCTGTGCATTGACGACATCCCCAAGCTGCAGCGCGATCCCGCCAAGTACCTAGGCTTTGTGGAAGTGCACATCGAGCAAGGTCCCGTGCTCAACGAGCTGGACATTCCTCTGGGCATCGTCACCTCCATCAACGGCAGCGCCCGTTATACGTGCGAATTCATCGGCATGGCCAGCCACGCAGGCACCACGCCCATGGACCGCCGCCGTGACGCCGCTGCAGGCGTGGCCGAGCTGTCGCTGTACATCGAAAAGCGTGCTGGCCAGGATGGCGACAGCGTGGCCACCATCGGCCAACTGAACGTGCCCTCGGGTTCGGTCAACGTGGTGCCGGGCCGCTGCCAGTTCTCGCTGGACCTGCGCGCCCCCACCAACGAACAGCGCGACGCCATGATCGACGACATCATGACCGAGATGGCTGCGATTGCCGAACGCCGCGGCCTGCGCTTCAGCACCGACCTGTCTATGAAGGCATCGGCTGCGCCTAGCGCCCCCGAATGGCAAAAGCGCTGGGAAAACGCTGTGGACGCACTGGGAGTTCCCCTGTTCCGCATGCCTAGCGGTGCCGGTCACGATGCCATGAAGCTGCACGAAATCATGCCTCAGGCCATGTTGTTTGTGCGCGGCATGAATGCAGGCATCAGCCACAACCCGCTGGAAGCCTCCACCTCTGACGACATGCAACTGTCCGTGGACGCTTTCACCCACCTCCTCAACCAACTGGCTCAAGAACAGCAATGACCAATATGAATCAAGACAAGCAAGCCACCTACGCCGCCATCGACGCATGGATTGACGAGCACTTCGACGAAGAAGTGAAGTTCCTGCAAGCCATGGTGCAAGTGCCTACCGATACGCCTCCCGGCAACAATGCTCCTCACGCCGAGCGCACCGCCGACCTGATCAAGGACTTTGGCTTTGAAGCCGAAAAGCATGCCGTGCCTGAAGCCGATGTGAAGGCCTACGGCATGGAGTCAATCACCAACCTGATCGTGCGCCGCCCCTATGGCGACGGTGGCAAGACTATTGCCCTGAACGCCCACGGCGACGTGGTGCCCCCGGGTGAAGGCTGGTCCAAGAATCCCTACGGTGCCGAGATCGAAGACGGCAAGCTGTACGGCCGCGCTGCTGCCGTGAGCAAGAGCGACTTCGCCTCCTTCACCTTTGCAGTGCGTGCTCTGGAAGCCGTGGCCAAGCCCAGCAAGGGCGCCGTGGAACTGCACTACACCTACGACGAAGAGTTCGGCGGCCTGATGGGCCCCGGCTGGTTGCTGGAAAAGGGCTTGACCAAGCCTGACCTAATGATCGCCGCCGGCTTCAGCTACGAAGTCGTGACCGCTCACAACGGCTGCCTGCAAATGGAAATCACCGTGCACGGCAAGATGGCTCACGCCGCCGTGCCCCACACCGGTGTGGACGCGCTGCAAGCCACTGCTGTGCTGCTGACTGCTCTGTACGGCGAAAACGTCAAGTACAAGCAAGTCACTTCGCAAGTGCCCGGCATCAAGCACCCCTACCTGAACATCGGCCGCATTGACGGCGGCACCAACACCAATGTGGTGCCCGGCAAGGTGATGCTCAAGATCGACCGCCGCATGATTCCTGAAGAGAATCCCGTGGAAGTCGAAGCCAGCATCCGCGCTGTAATCGCCCAGGCCATCGCCGACTTCAACACGCAAGGCGGCTACACCGGTGAAGACGCTGTGCGCGTGGATATCAAGCGTCTGCTGCTGGCCAACGCCATGACACCTCTGGCGGGCAACAAGCCTCTGGTGGATGCCATTCAAAAGCACGGCGAAGCCGTGTTCGGTGAAATGCCTCCCTCCGTGGGCACTCCTCTGTACACCGACGTGCGACTGTACGTTGAGCGCGGCATTCCTGGCGTGATCTACGGTGCCGGCCCCCGCACCGTGCTGGAATCGCACGCCAAGCGCTCCGACGAACGTCTGGTACTGGAAGACCTGCGCCGCGCCACCAAGGTGGTTGCACGCTCACTGGTCGACCTGACCGCATAACTACATTTCGCTTGAATGCCTAGCCTGTACCTGCCTGGGTAGAGGTTTTTTCAAGGAGCCTGGATTTTTCCAGGCTCCTTTTTTGTGATCGGTGCATGGCAGCGCCCTCACACCCTCTCAAGGGCCCAGGCTTGGCACATTGGATGCACAGGATGTGCCGTGACTTGCCGCGATACATAGAACAAGCCCTGCGACGCAAGGGCCTCAAGCGCATAAGCCCGCTGCAGGCAGCCCTTCCATTCTGAACTTGCGCCTCTTACCGGGGATCTGCGGCGTGGGACAAGCCAAGATCGCTCCAGATGGTCAGCCACAAGCGCCTAGCATGCACAAAGCCCATCAAAACGTCATCTTCGACCCATCTCAAAATTCTGCCCGCCAGAGTGCACTTTTACCAAGCACTGCTGCAATGGCCCAACATGTGCGAGTTTTCTGTGGGTTTAGTTGTCGTAATCAAATCTTGACTCAAGCTATACCTCTCGCTTTTCAGAAGCGAAATGTTTCAACTGCCATGACCTGCGCATGCATAACTCACTTTATTTCTTGATGAAAGGCATGTTGTGCAATCAAAGCTATTAATTTAATAGCTACAACTCTTTTAAAAAAAACAATAACAAGACAATATCAAAACAAAAAACATACAGGTAAAGCGATAAAAGCTCCTATTTATATAGCAAACAATAAATTTCCTCACAAATCATGCAGAAATAACATAACCCAAATCTTTGAAACCTGTTAACGATTTTTAGACAGGGTTTACCGGGAGATATTCGTGTTTTCGCTCTGTATACACTTTTTGTATGGATTGACGCAGCGGCAACAGCTGTGCGCCAACCTGATCCCAATATGGAGTGAGGAGACATTTTTATGACATCCAACGTGCATCCCGTCGATGAAGTCTTGCCAGCAGGCAAGCTGACCGCACTTGGTCTGCAACACGTGCTGGTCATGTATGCAGGCGCAGTGGCAGTGCCACTGATTGTGGGCCGTGCCCTGAACCTGCCTCCAGAGCAGGTCGCGCACCTGATCTCTGCCGACTTGTTCGTCTGCGGTCTGGTCACCCTGATTCAGGCCATGGGCGCAACCCAGTGGTTCGGTATCAAGCTGCCCGTGATGATGGGCGTCACCTTTGCCTCCGTGGCCCCCATGGTGTCCATGGCACAAAGCACGGGCGGCAACGCCGGCGCAGGTCTTATCTTTGGCTCGGTCATTGGCGCGGGGGTAATATCCATCCTCATTGCGCCCATCATCAGCCGCATGCTGCGCTTCTTCCCCCCCGTCGTGACCGGCACCATCATTGCGGTGATCGGTATCAGCCTGATGCGCGTGGGTATCAACTGGATCTTCGGCAACCCCGTGGGCCCAACAGCACCTTCCGTGCCCAACCCAGAGCACCTGAAGTGGCTGGCTGAAGCCCAGGCCATGGCTGGCGCTCCCGGCTCTGTCCTGCCACCCGTGCCCAAGGGCTTCTCGGTGCTGCCCACCCTGCCTAACCCCAAGTATGCGGATCTGCAAGGCGCTGCCGTCTCGGGTATCGTGCTGCTGTCCATTTTGCTGATTGCACGCTTTGCCAAGGGCTTCATGGCCAACATCTCGGTGCTGATGGGCATCTTGATCGGTGGCGTCATCTCCGTGGCCATGGGCCTGATGAACTTCGACAAGGTCGCCAAGGCCGAATGGTTCACTCTGGTGCTGCCTTTTGAGATTGCCTACCCCGTGTTCGACCCCATCCTGATCCTGACCATGTCCCTGGTGATGGTAGTGGTGATGATCGAATCCACCGGCATGTTCCTGGCTCTGGGCGACATGGCCAAGCGCGAAATCTCGCAGGATGAACTGACACGCGGCCTGCGCACCGATGGTCTGGGTACCGTAATCGGCGGTATCTTCAACACTTTCCCCTACACTAGCTTCTCGCAGAACGTGGGTCTGGTGGCCGTGACCGGCGTGCTCAGCCGCTGGGTCTGCGTGGCCGGTGGTGTCATCCTGATCGTCCTGGGCGTGCTGCCCAAGATGGGCGCCCTGATCGAATCTCTTCCCACCGTGGTGTTGGGTGGCGCAGGTCTGGTGATGTTCGGTATGGTGGCCTCCACAGGCATTCGCATTCTGGCCAACGTGGACTTCCGCAACAACAAGCACAACGCCATGATCGTGGCAGTGTCTATTGGCGTTGGCATGATTCCTCTGGTTGCACCTAATTTCCGTCAATGGATGCCTCATTCCATCCATCCGCTGATCGAATCCGGTATCCTGCTGTCTTCGATTACCGCTCTGGCACTGAATCTTTTCTTTAACGGCGCCGCCAAAGACAACACCGCTGCAATCAACGCAGCTCGCGAGGCAGACGCTCACTAAACGTCAAGCCCCTTGAATCAGCCGGCCTACCCGCCGGCCTAAGCCCCCTGCTGCATATCCATGCGCCAGGGGGTTTGTTGTCGGTGCAGTTCAGGCAAAACAGACCTGACCCAAAAAGCCTCTCACCATCCGGTAAGCTCAGAGACGCAACCTTGCTGATAAATTTCGTATGACACAAAACCTGTCCTCCGCCGAACAAGCCCTGCGCGATGCGGCCCGCGAATACCACCGCAGCCCCATCAAAGGCAAGATTTCCGTCACCCCCACCAAGCCCCTGTCCAATCAGCGTGACTTGTCTCTGGCGTACTCGCCAGGCGTGGCATATCCCTGCCTGGACATCGAGGCGGATCCCTCCACTGCAGCCGAGTACACCTCGCGCGGCAATCTCGTTGGCGTGATCACCAACGGCACTGCGGTGCTGGGCCTGGGCGATATTGGCCCTCTGGCCTCCAAGCCCGTGATGGAGGGCAAGGGCTGCCTGTTCAAGAAATTTGCCGGTGTGGACGTGTTCGACATCGAACTGGCCGAGCGCGATCCCGATAAGCTGATCGACATCATCGCTGCCATGGAACCCACTCTGGGCGGTATCAACCTTGAAGACATCAAGGCGCCCGAGTGCTTCTACATTGAGCAGGAACTCTCCAAGCGCATGAACATTCCGGTGTTCCATGACGACCAGCATGGCACCGCCATCATCTCCAGCGCCGCTCTGCTGAACGGTCTGGAACTGGTGGGCAAGGAAATTGACAAGGTCAAGATCGCTGTCTCCGGTGCCGGTGCCGCTGCCATTGCCTGCGTCAACGTCATGGTCGGTCTGGGCGTGAAGCGTGAAAACGTCTTCATGTGCGACTCCAAGGGCGTGATCTATGAAGGTCGCCCCGGCGGTCTGGACGCATCCAAGGCTCAGTACGCCCAAAATACCGACGCCCGCACACTGGCTGACGCCGTGGACGCTGCTGACGTGTTCCTGGGCTGCTCCGCCCCTGGCGTGCTGACTGCCGACATGGTCAAGACCATGGCCGACAAGCCAATCATTCTGGCCCTGGCCAACCCCGAACCGGAAATCCGCCCCGAACTGGCCAAGGCCGTCCGCCCTGACTGCATCATCGCCACCGGCCGCTCGGACTACCCCAACCAGGTCAACAACGTCCTGTGCTTCCCCTATATCTTCCGTGGCGCACTCGATTGCGGCGCGTCCAAGATCACCGAAGCCATGAAGCTGGCCTGCGTGCGCGAAATCGCCGCACTGGCCAAGCAAGACGTCAGCGATGAAGTCGCCGCCGCCTACCAGGGCAAGGAACTGACCTTCGGCCCCGACTATCTGATCCCCACGCCTTTCGATACACGCCTGATCCTGCGTATCGCTCCAGCTGTGGCTCAGGCAGCTGCCGAATCCGGTGTGGCCACCCGCCCCATTGAAGACATCGCCGCCTACCGCGAAAGCCTGACCCGCTTCGTCTACCAGACCAGCATGTTCATGCGCCCCGTGTTTGCCGCCGCCAAGGCTGGTCAGCAGCGCGTGGCCTATGCCGAAGGTGAAGACGAGCGCGTACTGCGCGCCGTGCAAGTCGCACTGGACGACGGTCTGGCAAAGCCCATCCTGATCGGCCGCCCCGCTGTCATCGAAGCCCGTATCGCCAAGGCTGGCCTGCGCATGCAGCCCGGCAAGGACGTGGAAATCTGCAACCCTGAAGATGACCCTCGCTTCCGTCAGTACTGGGAGACCTACCACAAGCTGATGGGCCGTGACGGCGTCACCCCCGAAGCTGCTAAGGCAGCCGTGCGCCGCTCCAACACTCTGATCGCCGCTCTGATGGTGCACCTGGGTGATGCCGATGCCATGCTGTGCGGTCTGGTCGGTCGCTTCGACAGCCACCTGACGCACCTGGAAGATGTGCTGGGCCTGAAGAAGGGTGCCAACGAGTTCGCCACAGTGAACGCCGTCATGCTCGAATCCGGCACGCTGTTTGTTGCTGATACCTACATCAACGAAACCCCCAGCGCCGAAGAGCTGGCAGAAATCGCCAAGATGGCTGCCGACGAAGTCGCCCGCTTTGGTCTGCCTCCCAAGGTCGCTTTCCTGTCGCACAGCAACTACGGCTCGTCCACTCGCGGCTCCGCCCGCAAGATGCGCGCCGCACGTGACCTGTTCGCAGCCGCCAACCCGCACATTGAGTGCGATGGCGAAATGCACGGCGATGCAGCCCTGTCCGCTGAAGTTCGCAGCCACTCGCTGCTGGACTCCACACTGACTGGCGCAGCCAACGTGCTGATCTGCCCTAACCTTGACGCAGCGAACATCCTGTTCAACGTGCTCAAGACCACCGGCGCCCACGGCACCACTATCGGCCCTATCCTGATGGGCTGCGCCGCATCGGCTCACGTGCTGACCCCCTCATCCACCGTGCGCCGCGTAGTCAACATGACGGCTCTGGCTGCGGCTCAAGCCATCGCACTGCGCAACTGATCAAGTCGAATCTCTCAGGCTTCTGGCCTGAACATACAAAAGAACGCCCTTCGGGGCGTTCTTTTTTGCTTTGTCAACCGATGACCTTTTGGTCACGCCGATCATTTTGAAACTCAATCGTTGCTATAAAGCCACCAAATTGCAACCAAAGGTCAACAGAGCCTCAAATTGCACCAAATTAAAACCACACCATTAAAATTCAATTTATAAAAAACAAGCATAAATTTCTATCTTAAACAATAGGAATTTTTCGCTTTATGTAAGCCTTTACTACGGAATAAAGCCTCAAAAAATGTGCGCTTTTTCTTACATAAGCAAGTCAACCGATTGAATAAAAGCTTTCGATAATTTTCAGAGCAAAGGCGAGCTGACCCAGCTGCAAGGCCGCGCCCAGGAAAAGCGGGCCGAGCTGGCTGCAGTGCAATCCCAGCTGACCCGGATTGAAGTACGCGCACCGCATGATGGGATTGCCGTTTTTGGCTCTGCCGATGACTGGCTGGGCCGCCCCGTCGTGACGGGCGAGCGCATCATGCAAGTGGCCAACCCAAAATCAGCCGGCGTGCTGATCTATCTGCCCGTTGCGGATGCATTGGTGCTGGATGAAAAAGCGGCCGTCAAACTGTTTCTGACAGTCAAACCGTTGTCGCCTTTGAGCGCAACGGTCACAGAGACCAGTTATCAGGCCAGTCTCTCGCCAGACAACGTCTCCAGCTACCGCTTGCGCGCCACGCTGGACGAAGGTCAGTCACTGGATGACACCCGCATCGGCCTTCACGGTACGGCAAAGATCTCTGGCGGCTGGGTTGTATTGAGCTACTACCTGCTGCGCCGTCCACTAGCGACTGCCCGTGAGTGGAGCGGTCTCTGATGTCGCAACCCATTGCGCCTGCGGATATAGAGAGTCAGGCCGCCAAACATGGCGGTTTGCCCTCCAGCAAGCTCCCATCGGATGCGCTGGCCGCGCTGGGGCTGGCAGGCAAAGCCGATCAAGCCAAAGAGCCCAAAGCCGCGCCTCCGGCACCACCATTGCGCGAAGATCTGAAGTTGCATCAGAGCGCACCCTTCCCAGATGGCGCTCCCGCCTGGGCCATTCAAGACCCCATCACCAACCGCTTCTATCGCATAGGCTGGCTGGAGTATGAATGCCTGCTGCGCTGGCACCTGCCACCAGCCAAGATGGCGCAAGACATCAACACAAGCACCACGCTGGAGGTGGATGAAGAGCAAATCGCCGAGTTTGCCAAGTTCCTAGACCAGCACAGCCTGCTGCGCGCCACGCCGCAAAAAGTGGAGCAACTGCAAAAGAAAAGCGGCGAGGCCAAATGGAAAAGCGGTAAATGGTGGCTACACACCTACCTCTTCGTCCGTGTACCTGTCATTCGTCCACAGCGTTTTTTGCAGGCCATGATGCCCTGGCTGGACCCTTTGTTCACCCGCACAGCGCTCTGGCTGGTGCTGGGTGCAACGGCCTTGGGTCTGATTCTGGTGACCCGGCAATGGGATACCTTTGTCAACAGCTTCATGGACATGCTCTCGCCCTCGGGCCTGGCCGGCTTTGCACTGGCGCTGGTCGTCTCTAAGACTTTGCACGAATTGGGGCACGCACTGGTTGCCACCCGGCTCGGCGTACGCGTCGCACACATGGGATTTGCCATGGTCGTGCTATGGCCCATGCTCTACACCGACACCAGCGAATCCTGGCGACTGCGCAACCACAAGCACCGGCTCGCTATCTCCATCGCCGGGGTCTGCACCGAGCTGGCACTGGCAGGACTTGCAACACTCGCCTGGGCGCTGCTGGACGACGGCATTCTTCGCCAGTCCATGCTCTACATGGCAACCACCGGCTGGATCCTGTCACTCGCCCTGAACGCCAGCCCCTTCATGCGCTTTGACGGCTATTTCATCCTGTCAGACATCATCAATTTCCCCAACCTGCACGAACGTGCAGGGGCTATCGCCAAAGCCTTTATGCGGCGCAAGCTGCTGGGATTGAACGAACCCGATCCAGAATCATTTCGCCCGGAAGTGCTCTGGAAACTGCGCCTCTTCGCCTATATCACCTGGCTCTACCGACTCACCGTCTTCCTCGGTATCGCCTTCGCCGTCTACTACTTCTTCTTCAAGGCACTTGGCATTTTTCTGCTGGCCGTAGAGCTGTGGTGGTTTGTCGCAAAACCTGTTTGGACTGAACTCATGGTCTGGAAAAAACGCTGGTCAGAAGTCCCAAAGCGCAATCGCTTCATGATCTGGAGCTTTGTGGGCATCATCGTCGCCCTCGCCGCATTCCCCTGGTCTGCAGACCTCAAAGCCCCCGGTGTCGCCCGTGCTGAGCGCCTGCAAGTCGTCTACAGCCCGCAGGCCGCGCAAGTACTCAAGCTCACTCCGCAAGGCCAAGTTGCCGCCGGCCAGTCGCTGGCCCAGCTCGATATGCCTGACCTTCAGGCACGCAAAGCCCGCACCGAAGCCAGCGTGACCGCACTTTCCAACCAGCTTCCCCAGCTCATGGGTCAAGAGCAAGGTCTGGACACTCAGCAAGCCACTATTCGCCGCCTCGAAGAGCAGCTGGCCGAAACCCGTGCCATTGATGAGGAAGCCGCCCAGCTCCAGCTCAAAGCCGAATTTACCGGCGACTGGCGCGACGTAGATCCGCATCTGCGCGCTGGCTCCTGGGTCAGCACCAAAATCCCGCTGGGCGTACTGGTCGATCCGCAAAGCTGGGTTGTCGATGCCTACGTCGATCAGCAGCAAGTGCATCGCATCCCCCCCGGTGCAAAAGCGCAGTTCTGGCCACAGCGCTGGGGCACCCCTATAGACGCCACCGTGCTTGATGTGGATAGCGCAAGAAGCCAGCAACTGCCCTACACAACGCTAGACGCCCGCCACGGCGGAACCATTTCAGCCCAGCCCCACGAAAAAGAAGTTCGCCCCGTGCAACCGCTTTACCGGGTACGCCTGAAACTCAAAGCATTCCCACCCCAGATGCGCGAGCTGCGCGGCACCGCCCACATCAGCGCAGAGCGCAGCAGCTGGCTCTGGCATGTGATGCAAAACGGTCTGGCTGTGGTTATTCGTGAAAGTGGCTTCTAACTCTGTCTCATCCAGCGCTAGATGCTATTGTTTTCAAGAACAAAGACAAAACGCACACAACGCTGGATTGCCCACAATCATTGTGTAGAATCCTGCCATCCGGGGATTTGGGTGAGTGGTTTAAACCAGCAGTCTTGAAAACTGCCGAAGGAGTGATCCTTCCGTGAGTTCGAATCTCACAGTCCCCGCCAGTACATCGACGCACACAGCGTCAAATCTGTGCCGTTAAGCATAAAGTGGCCGAAACAGACAGGTTATGCTTTATTTCACGTTTCGCCATATTTTGCTTTTTCGCAAAAATGTGCTAGGTAATTTTGAAATTTAAAGAAAAAGCCCATCAAGATCTTGATGGGCTTTTTCTTTGTGCTCTAGCCTACGCGAGGCACAGGCTCAGTGACGGCTCTAGGCTGGTTGCGACCCTTCATTTTTTCTTGATCAATGGCAGCTTTCGCCGGAAGAAGTCATTTATGACAAAAGCGTAAATTCGCACTTCATATTTCAAACCAGCTATTGGATCTTGCCGCCTACTGCCTACTCAATCCGTCTTTTCTGCAAGCTCAAAAATGACTTTGCAGCTATCCATTGAGGCTAAAAACCTGCCTCCCTCCAAAAGACACTCGTCGCGGTCTTCACAAACTGCGCCGCAGCCGCTTCCCATTGGCCGCGAATGCTGACTTTGCCACGCCAACGGTGTTGCAAAACAGCGTCTGTTTCAAGCGGTGTCACCACATTCAGCACCACTCTATAGACCGGACGCTCCGGGTATAGGGTGCCTTGCATGCTTCGGACCTGAATCATGCCTCCTGCTGCCGCAGACAGCGCTGCCTCCGAGAGGGTACGACTCGCATCCTGATCAACGCTGCGCACTGTCAAATCCAATACCGGCCCCACGCCAGCGTCAGCGATAAATATTGCGCTGTCGCCGATACTGATGCGTTGAACATCCTCTTCCTGCACATAGGCAAGAACCTCCAGCCGATCGCTGCCCACGACTCTACCCAGCAATTCATTCCGGGCCAGCCAGTCTCCCGATCGAAGATCCGGATCCACGTCGCGCAGCACTCCGGCGCCCGAGGCATTCAGACGGTAGCGACTGGCTTCGGTTTCCACCGCCTGCTGTTGGGTGGCCGCCTGTAGTTGACGCTCTTGCAGAACCTGCCAGTCCCTGCGCAGCTCCGAGTCGAAACCTGCTGCCGCTATTTGCTGCGAATACTGAGTCCTCTGCGCATCGTTTTGAGCCTGAGCGGCCTTGAGAGCCGGGGAGTACAGCATAAAGACAGGGGCTTCAACCTCGACCGTGCGTGCGTCGCCAAACATTTGCTGCTGCAGCTGCGATGCATCAAGCGCGTGTAAAGGCCATATCTCGCTGGACTGCAACATGCCTTCAGTACGAACTGGGGCAGGCAGGGGCAGCCAGCAAAGTGCAATCAGTACAAGAGATCCAATGGCACTCCATTGTGCTCTTCGACTACGGACGATCTGCGGCCAGCGTGAATACCATGCTGAAATCTCGGACCAGAGAGGCTTGGCAACGAACCACACAATTTCTACCAGAAACAGCAAAATGCCCAATGCCTTGATGAAGAAGTGATAGACCAAGGCGGCAATACCTAAAAAAAGAACCAATCGATAAATCCAGGTAGCCCAGGCAAACAGAATGAGCCCACGGCGTTTGGTATTGGAGAAGGACTCAGGCGGAGGTTCGCCGAGCTTGAATAACTTTTCTCTCATGTCCCAGCGTGCGAGAGCAAAGGCACGTGAGTGCAAATTGGGCATTTGTAGAAAATCGGATAACAGGAAGTACCCATCAAAGCGCATGAAAGGGCTTGCATTGATGGCCAAGGTGCTGACCCATGTTGTTGTGGCCAGCAAAAAGGCCATGGATTTAGGTGCTCCTTCAGGTAACCAGACCCACGCCAGCAAGGCCCAAGCTGCGATGATCAGCTCCGTTGCAATTCCTGCACCTGCTACCTTGAGACGCTGGTCACGCTGTGTCAATTTCCAGACCTCGTTGGTATCGGTGTATGCCACCGGCCATAGCACCAGAAAGGCGATGCCCATGGTCGGGACGCGGCATCCAAATCGCTTGGCCATCAAGCCGTGCCCCAGCTCGTGAAGCAGCTTAACAAAACCTAGCATCAAACCATAGGCCAGCATTCCTGGCCAGGACAGCGAATCGACCAGAGTGGCCGTAAACGTTCCCCAGGAGCGCGAAACGCCCCAGAGTCCAGCAAACAGAGCCAGCAGGCTGATCCAGCCAAAAGTTCGGCTGAATAAAAACTCCAGCGCAGGCGCCCATCGTGTCAGCCAGGGATCAGGCTTGATCAGAGGGACTCGGAAAAAGAGGTAATTATGAAGAAGCCATTGCAGCCAGCTTGAACGCCTAGACTGCCATCGCTCGGCCAGCGCGTCGGCACTATTGGAAGGTGGCTCCAACAGGTCATTTCGCTGCGCAAACTGGAAAAACGTGTTCACGTCTTCCTTATGGAGCGTCAACGTCGTTTGAGCCATAATGTTTCGTGTAATCGCTTCCGCTGCGCCCAGATGCCAGCGCTTGAGCACCTCAAAGCTGGCCCAGTCCAGCTGAAAAAAAAGATTGCGCACAGGATCATGCAAAGTCCAGCTGGGCTGGCCATCGGGCAGCACAGGACCGGGGAGCAAATCCAGCTCTTCACGCAAAGCAGGCCATGCAGTACTCATATTGACTTACCAAGCAAAGAACTGGCGCAATACGGCCCATGGCTTGCGCAGAACCCAGTAGACCAACGGCACCCAATCGCCTTGGAGCTTGGCAGTACCTTTGAGGCCAATACGAGCCTCATCCTTATTGAACGGCATAGAGGCTCGCACTCGGTAGGCATAACTACCATCCGGCTTGGCGCTGGCGTCATATGCCATATACCGAAGCCTTCCCTCTAGGGCTGCCATAGGGTTAGCAGCCAGATACAGTTTGACTGGAGAACCTTGGGTCAATGGAATGGCATCCCCGATGGGAACCCAGGCCTCAATTTCTACCTCGTCAGGACGGGCGATGCGCATCACCCGTTCACCAGTCTGCACAGGTTTGCCAAGCCATTCGGTGGGCGAGTCGAACAGAACCATGCCATCTTCAGGTGCCAGTACACGGCTGCGGTCACGCTGATCACTCAGATATTGCACCTCGGCACGCTTCTCGCCTATGCGCCCTACAAGCGCTGCCAGCTGTGCCTTGGAGCGAGCATCGCCCAAAGCCAATTGGGCAGATTGCCGATACTCAGCTTCAGCGGTCAGCAAAGCTTGTTTAGCAACCTCTAACCGGCTGCTGATCTGAGCTTCATCAAGTCCAAATAAGCGTTCACCTTTACTTACCATTTGATTGGGCTGGACATGGACCTGATCAATAACACCGTCCAAAGGCGCTCTCAACACTACAGGCTGAGCCGCCACCAGTTCACCCGGAGCAAGAACGCTCATATGCACTGGGACAGCACTAAGCGCGATAAGCCCGCCGATGATCCAGACAGGCTTCTTTCGCCACCAGTTCTTGGTCGCAACTCTTGATACCGTAAGCTTTCTCCATAATCTGGGCTGGCCTGCTTGCAATGCCGTGTAGGCATGAAGCCAGATATGACTCCATTCCACGAGAAGCGGAATGCGCTGGTCTTCAATGAGCTGCGTCCCCGAAAGCAGAAGTCCGCCGCAGGAAGCAGGTGTCTTAGCATCTTGTAATAGAGGCACCCACACCGCATAGGGTCCCAACCATTCGTTCCATGAGCTTGCCAACTCCGGAGGGAGCTGAGTTGGCCCAATGCATTGAAGCTGAACAGACTGCTTTGCATGAAGAAATCGGCACACCTCATGCAGCCACTGGGCATAAGGCGTATTTCTATCAGTTTCGACCACTCCGGATAGAGCCGTCACTCCATCGTTGTCCAGCCACAAACATGCTTGACGGTAAGGTACGAGTAAACGGCTATCGTTGACCAACAAAAAACGAAGCTCGGCATTACTGCGTGCAGCTCTGGCACGATGCCCCAGCTCAAGCAGCAGCATTGCCGGGTTCGCGCTTTGAGGAGAAATGGCTGCGTTCATGGCAAAACCGCCTCATATGCTGCACTCATGATCACATCAACCTCGGACATACTGAGACATCCTTTTCTCAGCCTGCTGATTAGCAGCATTGGCCATCTTCTCACTCAGCCCCGCTCGCCCTGTGGGCACACTGGATGTGGTCCGTGCATCGCCTACTACCAGCTTCACAGTTCGCACCGACTCGTGGCCGTTTCCATCGCTGACCTTGATTTGCAAGACAAGCGTTGTGCTCAGGTCCTTGGGAGCATTGATAAATAGCTGGCCTGTGTGACGGTCCAAGAGAACCCATCTGGGCAGTTCTTGCTTACCCGAGAAGCTGAACTGGAGTAACGCGATATCCCACGGGCTATCCGACGCTAGGAGTATGGGCTTCAGATCCAGAATGCTGGCCCCACTCGAAACAGAAAACTGCTCGAGTGCCAAATCAAATCCAGAGCGATTGGGTTCTGCCAGCGAGAAAGACGATGCCCACATCCAGTCGTTGATGCCTGCAATTGACTGTGGGATTCCGTACCCAGACCAACTATCGGAGCCGTACAGCCCCTCTTTTTGAGACGATGTGTTGAACGCCGTTGACGCCGGACGCAGAAAATCAGCATTTGGCTCTGATACCTCTGAAGGCTGAAATGGTGCGAGACCAAGTTCGGTCAACGCATCATTCATGGTCGGGGCGCTTAGGAGTTGCACGGTTGGGGGTATCAATGGCTCAACAATGCCGCTGAGTGCTGTCACCATTGATAGATTGCCTGCCGCATCCCTTTGCTGAACCCAGAGATTGAATGCACCCAGATCAGGTAGCTGAACAGTATTACCGCGGCCTTCAATCCAGGACGCGCCATTGTTCAAGGAATACTGCCAGCTTCCTTCCATCTCTAGGCCAGAAACGAAGACCAAGCCCGTTGGGGAGACTTGCTTCTCATTCACCAGCGTAGTCTGGTCCAGCGTAATTCCCGGTGCCACCGGGTCAAGAGTATCGATGGCATATGCATTGGATACCGTCGTACCCGTTCCGCTATTGCCAGCCGCATCCATATAGCCGGTGTTGTTCAGCGTGATCAGATTGCTGGTGTTGGTGACGCCGACTGTCGGCGTCAGGGTCGCCGTCCAGGTCAGGCCGCCATCGCTGCTGCTGAGGTCGCTCAGACTGCCGTTAGCCACAGAGAAGTCAGAGGTGGTCAGTCCGCTGACTGCTTCGCTGAAGCTGATGGTCACCAGCGAGGTCTCGCCCACGGCCAGCGCCGTGTCGCTCACCACGATGGTGGCCGTCGGGCGCAGGGTGTCGATGGCGTAGCTGTTCGAGTCCGTTGCGCCGGTGCCGGTGTTGCTCGCAGCATCCGCATAGCCGGTGTTGTTCAGCGTGATCAGATTGCTGGTGTTGGTGACGCCGACTGTCGGCGTCAGGGTCGCCGTCCAGGTCAGGCCGCCATCGCTGCTGCTGAGGTCGCTCAGACTGCCGTTAGCCACAGAGAAGTCAGAGGTGGTCAGTCCGCTGACTGCTTCGCTGAAGCTGATGGTCACCAGCGAGGTCTCGCCCACGGCCAGCGCCGTGTCGCTCACCACGATGGTGGCCGTCGGGCGCAGGGTGTCGATGGCGTAGCTGTTCGAGTCCGTTGCGCCGGTGCCGGTGTTGCTCGCAGCATCCGCATAGCCGGTGTTGTTCAGCGTGATCAGATTGCTGGTGTTGGTGACGCCGACTGTCGGCGTCAGGGTCGCCGTCCAGGTCAGGCCGCCATCGCTGCTGCTGAGGTCGCTCAGACTGCCGTTAGCCACAGAGAAGTCAGAGGTGGTCAGTCCGCTGACTGCTTCGCTGAAGCTGATGGTCACCAGCGAGGTCTCGCCCACGGCCAGCGCCGTGTCGCTCACCACGATGGTGGCCGTCGGGCGCAGGGTGTCGATGGCGTAGCTGTTCGAGTCCGTTGCGCCGGTGCCGGTGTTGCTCGCAGCATCCGCATAGCCGGTGTTGTTCAGCGTGATCAGATTGCTGGTGTTGGTGACGCCGACTGTCGGCGTCAGGGTCGCCGTCCAGGTCAGGCCGCCATCGCTGCTGCTGAGGTCGCTCAGACTGCCGTTAGCCACAGAGAAGTCAGAGGTGGTCAGTCCGCTGACTGCTTCGCTGAAGCTGATGGTCACCAGCGAGGTCTCGCCCACGGCCAGCGCCGTGTCGCTCACCACGATGGTGGCCGTCGGGCGCAGGGTGTCGATGGCGTAGCTGTTCGAGTCCGTTGCGCCGGTGCCGGTGTTGCTCGCAGCATCCGCATAGCCGGTGTTGTTCAGCGTGATCAGATTGCTGGTGTTGGTGACGCCGACTGTCGGCGTCAGGGTCGCCGTCCAGGTCAGGCCGCCATCGCTGCTGCTGAGGTCGCTCAGACTGCCGTTAGCCACAGAGAAGTCAGAGGTGGTCAGTCCGCTGACTGCTTCGCTGAAGCTGATGGTCACCAGCGAGGTCTCGCCCACGGCCAGCGCCGTGTCGCTCACCACGATGGTGGCCGTCGGGCGCAGGGTGTCGATGGCGTAGCTGTTCGAGTCCGTTGCGCCGGTGCCGGTGTTGCTCGCAGCATCCGCATAGCCGGTGTTGTTCAGCGTGATCAGATTGCTGGTGTTGGTGACGCCGACTGTCGGCGTCAGGGTCGCCGTCCAGGTCAGGCCGCCATCGCTGCTGCTGAGGTCGCTCAGACTGCCGTTAGCCACAGAGAAGTCAGAGGTGGTCAGTCCGCTGACTGCTTCGCTGAAGCTGATGGTCACCAGCGAGGTCTCGCCCACGGCCAGCGCCGTGTCGCTCACCACGATGGTGGCCGTCGGGCGCAGGGTGTCGATGGCGTAGCTGTTCGAGTCCGTTGCGCCGGTGCCGGTGTTGCTCGCAGCATCCGCATAGCCGGTGTTGTTCAGCGTGATCAGATTGCTGGTGTTGGTGACGCCGACTGTCGGCGTCAGGGTCGCCGTCCAGGTCAGGCCGCCATCGCTGCTGCTGAGGTCGCTCAGACTGCCGTTAGCCACAGAGAAGTCAGAGGTGGTCAGTCCGCTGACTGCTTCGCTGAAGCTGATGGTCACCAGCGAGGTCTCGCCCACGGCCAGCGCCGTATCGCTCACCACGATGGTGGCCGTCGGGCGCAGGGTGTCGATGGCGTAGCTGTTCGAGTCCGTTGCGCCGGTGCCGGTGTTGCTCGCAGCATCCGCATAGCCGGTGTTGTTCAGCGTGATCAGATTGCTGGTGTTGGTGACGCCGACTGTCGGCGTCAGGGTCGCCGTCCAGGTCAGGCCGCCATCGCTGCTGCTGAGGTCGCTCAGACTGCCGTTAGCCACAGAGAAGTCAGAGGTGGTCAGTCCGCTGACTGCTTCGCTGAAGCTGATGGTCACCAGCGAGGTCTCGCCCACGGCCAGCGCCGTGTCGCTCACCACGATGGTGGCCGTCGGGCGCAGGGTGTCGATGGCGTAGCTGTTCGAGTCCGTTGCGCCGGTGCCGGTGTTGCCCGCAGCATCCGCATAGCCGGTGTTGTTCAGCGTGATCAGATTGCTGGTGTTGGTGACGCCGACTGTCGGCGTCAGGGTCGCCGTCCAGGTCAGGCCGCCATCGCTGCTGCTGAGGTCGCTCAGACTGCCGTTAGCCACAGAGAAGTCAGAGGTGGTCAGTCCGCTGACTGCTTCGCTGAAGCTGATGGTCACCAGCGAGGTCTCGCCCACGGCCAGCGCCGTGTCGCTCACCACGATGGTGGCCGTCGGGCGCAGGGTGTCGATGGCGTAGCTGTTCGAGTCCGTTGCGCCGGTGCCGGTGTTGCCCGCAGCATCCGCATAGCCGGTGTTGTTCAGCGTGATCAGATTGCTGGTGTTGGTGACGCCGACTGTCGGCGTCAGGGTCGCCGTCCAGGTCAGGCCGCCATCGCTGCTGCTGAGGTCGCTCAGACTGCCGTTAGCCACAGAGAAGTCAGAGGTGGTCAGTCCGCTGACTGCTTCGCTGAAGCTGATGGTCACCAGCGAGGTCTCGCCCACGGCCAGCGCCGTGTCGCTCACCACGATGGTGGCCGTCGGGCGCAGGGTGTCGATGGCGTAGCTGTTCGAGTCCGTTGCGCCGGTGCCGGTGTTGCCCGCAGCATCCGCATAGCCGGTGTTGTTCAGCGTGATCAGATTGCTGGTGTTGGTGACGCCGACTGTCGGCGTCAGGGTCGCCGTCCAGGTCAGGCCGCCATCGCTGCTGCTGAGGTCGCTCAGACTGCCGTTAGCCACAGAGAAGTCAGAGGTGGTCAGTCCGCTGACTGCTTCGCTGAAGCTGATGGTCACCAGCGAGGTCTCGCCCACGGCCAGCGCCGTGTCGCTCACCACGATGGTGGCCGTCGGGCGCAGGGTGTCGATGGCGTAGCTGTTCGAGTCCGTTGCGCCGGTGCCGGTGTTGCCCGCAGCATCCGCATAGCCGGTGTTGTTCAGCGTGATCAGATTGCTGGTGTTGGTGACGCCGACTGTCGGCGTCAGGGTCGCCGTCCAGGTCAGGCCGCCATCGCTGCTGCTGAGGTCGCTCAGACTGCCGTTAGCCACAGAGAAGTCAGAGGTGGTCAGTCCGCTGACTGCTTCGCTGAAGCTGATGGTCACCAGCGAGGTCTCGCCCACGGCCAGCGCCGTGTCGCTCACCACGATGGTGGCCGTCGGGCGCAGGGTGTCGATGGCGTAGCTGTTCGAGTCCGTTGCGCCGGTGCCGGTGTTGCCCGCAGCATCCGCATAGCCGGTGTTGTTCAGCGTGATCAGATTGCTGGTGTTGGTGACGCCGACTGTCGGCGTCAGGGTCGCCGTCCAGGTCAGGCCGCCATCGCTGCTGCTGAGGTCGCTCAGACTGCCGTTAGCCACAGAGAAGTCAGAGGTGGTCAGTCCGCTGACTGCTTCGCTGAAGCTGATGGTCACCAGCGAGGTCTCGCCCACGGCCAGCGCCGTGTCGCTCACCACGATGGTGGCCGTCGGGCGCAGGGTGTCGATGGCGTAGCTGTTCGAGTCCGTTGCGCCGGTGCCGGTGTTGCTCGCAGCATCCGCATAGCCGGTGTTGTTCAGCGTGATCAGATTGCTGGTGTTGGTGACGCCGACTGTCGGCGTCAGGGTCGCCGTCCAGGTCAGGCCGCCATCGCTGCTGCTGAGGTCGCTCAGACTGCCGTTAGCCACAGAGAAGTCAGAGGTGGTCAGTCCGCTGACTGCTTCGCTGAAGCTGATGGTCACCAGCGAGGTCTCGCCCACGGCCAGCGCCGTATCGCTCACCACGATGGTGGCCGTCGGGCGCAGGGTGTCGATGGCGTAGCTGTTCGAGTCCGTTGCGCCGGTGCCGGTGTTGCTCGCAGCATCCGCATAGCCGGTGTTGTTCAGCGTGATCAGATTGCTGGTGTTGGTGACGCCGACTGTCGGCGTCAGGGTCGCCGTCCAGGTCAGGCCGCCATCGCTGCTGCTGAGGTCGCTCAGACTGCCGTTAGCCACAGAGAAGTCAGAGGTGGTCAGTCCGCTGACTGCTTCGCTGAAGCTGATGGTCACCAGCGAGGTCTCGCCCACGGCCAGCGCCGTGTCGCTCACCACGATGGTGGCCGTCGGGCGCAGGGTGTCGATGGCGTAGCTGTTCGAGTCCGTTGCGCCGGTGCCGGTGTTGCTCGCAGCATCCGCATAGCCGGTGTTGTTCAGCGTGATCAGATTGCTGGTGTTGGTGACGCCGACTGTCGGCGTCAGGGTCGCCGTCCAGGTCAGGCCGCCATCGCTGCTGCTGAGGTCGCTCAGACTGCCGTTAGCCACAGAGAAGTCAGAGGTGGTCAGTCCGCTGACTGCTTCGCTGAAGCTGATGGTCACCAGCGAGGTCTCGCCCACGGCCAGCGCCGTGTCGCTCACCACGATGGTGGCCGTCGGGCGCAGGGTGTCGATGGCGTAGCTGTTCGAGTCCGTTGCGCCGGTGCCGGTGTTGCTCGCAGCATCCGCATAGCCGGTGTTGTTCAGCGTGATCAGATTGCTGGTGTTGGTGACGCCGACTGTCGGCGTCAGGGTCGCCGTCCAGGTCAGGCCGCCATCGCTGCTGCTGAGGTCGCTCAGACTGCCGTTAGCCACAGAGAAGTCAGAGGTGGTCAGTCCGCTGACTGCTTCGCTGAAGCTGATGGTCACCAGCGAGGTCTCGCCCACGGCCAGCGCCGTGTCGCTCACCACGATGGTGGCCGTCGGGCGCAGGGTGTCGATGGCGTAGCTGTTCGAGTCCGTTGCGCCGGTGCCGGTGTTGCTCGCAGCATCCGCATAGCCGGTGTTGTTCAGCGTGATCAGATTGCTGGTGTTGGTGACGCCGACTGTCGGCGTCAGGGTCGCCGTCCAGGTCAGGCCGCCATCGCTGCTGCTGAGGTCGCTCAGACTGCCGTTAGCCACAGAGAAGTCAGAGGTGGTCAGTCCGCTGACTGCTTCGCTGAAGCTGATGGTCACCAGCGAGGTCTCGCCCACGGCCAGCGCCGTGTCGCTCACCACGATGGTGGCCGTCGGGCGCAGGGTGTCGATGGCGTAGCTGTTCGAGTCCGTTGCGCCGGTGCCGGTGTTGCTCGCAGCATCCGCATAGCCGGTGTTGTTCAGCGTGATCAGATTGCTGGTGTTGGTGACGCCGACTGTCGGCGTCAGGGTCGCCGTCCAGGTCAGGCCGCCATCGCTGCTGCTGAGGTCGCTCAGACTGCCGTTAGCCACAGAGAAGTCAGAGGTGGTCAGTCCGCTGACTGCTTCGCTGAAGCTGATGGTCACCAGCGAGGTCTCGCCCACGGCCAGCGCCGTATCGCTCACCACGATGGTGGCCGTCGGGCGCAGGGTGTCGATGGCGTAGCTGTTCGAGTCCGTTGCGCCGGTGCCGGTGTTGCTCGCAGCATCCGCATAGCCGGTGTTGTTCAGCGTGATCAGATTGCTGGTGTTGGTGACGCCGACTGTCGGCGTCAGGGTCGCCGTCCAGGTCAGGCCGCCATCGCTGCTGCTGAGGTCGCTCAGACTGCCGTTAGCCACAGAGAAGTCAGAGGTGGTCAGTCCGCTGACTGCTTCGCTGAAGCTGATGGTCACCAGCGAGGTCTCGCCCACGGCCAGCGCCGTGTCGCTCACCACGATGGTGGCCGTCGGGCGCAGGGTGTCGATGGCGTAGCTGTTCGAGTCCGTTGCGCCGGTGCCGGTGTTGCCCGCAGCATCCGCATAGCCGGTGTTGTTCAGCGTGATCAGATTGCTGGTGTTGGTGACGCCGACTGTCGGCGTCAGGGTCGCCGTCCAGGTCAGGCCGCCATCGCTGCTGCTGAGGTCGCTCAGACTGCCGTTAGCCACAGAGAAGTCAGAGGTGGTCAGTCCGCTGACTGCTTCGCTGAAGCTGATGGTCACCAGCGAGGTCTCGCCCACGGCCAGCGCCGTGTCGCTCACCACGATGGTGGCCGTCGGGCGCAGGGTGTCGATGGCGTAGCTGTTCGAGTCCGTTGCGCCGGTGCCGGTGTTGCCCGCAGCATCCGCATAGCCGGTGTTGTTCAGCGTGATCAGATTGCTGGTGTTGGTGACGCCGACTGTCGGCGTCAGGGTCGCCGTCCAGGTCAGGCCGCCATCGCTGCTGCTGAGGTCGCTCAGACTGCCGTTAGCCACAGAGAAGTCAGAGGTGGTCAGTCCGCTGACTGCTTCGCTGAAGCTGATGGTCACCAGCGAGGTCTCGCCCACGGCCAGCGCCGTGTCGCTCACCACGATGGTGGCCGTTGGAGGTATAGCGTCAACGCGCACGTTGGCAGTATTGGCAACACTATTGAGTAAAGTAATAACATCATTGCCCACGGCATCGCGCATCGTCGCACCGTTGAGCTGAATGATGTTGCCAAGGCTGATGCCGTCGGTATCGAGCTGGCCGATGGCAACCGTCAGGCGGAACACCATGAAGCTGGTGCCAGCGCCGGACACGTAGCTGGCATATACGGTGCCACCGGTGTCTAGGGTCACGGCGATACTCGGCGTGCCACCGGTGGTGTCCACCTGCACCGCTTCATTGAAGTTGACCGTGAAGTCCAGGTTCTCCCCGGCAACGTAGGTGCCGTTGGCCGGCACACCGACGTTGACTACACTCGGTGCCACGCGGTCTATGGTGTAGCTGGCTCCGGTCAGGCCGCCGGTAATCGCATTGCCGGCGGCATCGACGATACCGGTGCCGCTGGCGTTCAGATCCAGGCCCAAGGTGCCCTCACCGCCGATACCATTGACCAGCACCGTGTAGGTCCGACCATCCACCGAGGTGACGTAGGCAATGGTGCCGGACGCGGTGCCGGTCCAGGTCAGGTTGAAGTCCGACGTACCCACGCCGCTGACATATTCGTCGAACGTCACGGTAAAGCTAACCGAGCCGCTGTTGGTCGGGTTCGAATCGACACGCACGATGCTGCTGCCAGTCGGCGCCGTGGTATCCACCATTACACCAGCGGTGCTGCCCATGCTGTTCAGCGTCAGGTTGAGGTCATTGCCGGCAAGATCGGTCAGTTGTTCGCCACAAAGGTCGAGACTGCTGACCGTGATGCCGTTGCTGTCGTTGTCACCGCTTTGCACCACATATTGGAACGTCAGCGCCGAACTGCCGCTTCCAGAGATATAAGTTGCGTAGCGAGTCACGCCGCCCACATTCAGCACCAGCCGTGGCGCAAGCCCGCCGATCTGGACCGCCTCACTGGCTGTCATTGTGAAGGACAGCTCGCTGCCGGCCTTGTAACTGCCATCGGCCGGAACCGACACGCTGACCACTGTCGGCACCACACCGTCGACCTTGACGTTGGTCGGGCTGGCGACGTTGTTCAACGCAGTCACGCTGTCGTTGCCAGCGGCATCATGGATGCTGCCGCCGTTGGGATCGAGGCTGCTGCCGAGCGTGACGCCAGTGCTGTCGAGCTGCCCGCTCGCCACCACCAGACGGAACACCAGGGCGCTGCTGCCGGAGCCGGAGGCGTACTGGGCGTACACCGTGCCGCCGGTGTCCAGGGTCACGGCGATACGCGGGATGCCGCCGAGGGTATTGACCACCACGTTTTCACTGAAGTTGACCGTGAAATCGAGGTTCTGGCCAATGATGTAGCTGCCATCGGACGGCATGCCGACGCTGGTCACCACCGGTACCACACCATCGACCACGATGTTGCTGCGACCGCCCAAAGAGTCCGCGCCGCCTACGGTCGGCAGGGTCAGGATCGCCACATCGCCAGTGGTGTTGGTCAGTACCGCGTTATTGAGTTGCAGCGCCGCCGTGCTCTGGAAGTCCAGGTCGGCGCTGGTGTCACCGGCCTGCACGATGTACTTGAACACCAGCGTGTTGCTGCCTGCCCCGCTCATGTAGACCGCGCTGCTATCCAGCAGCCCGGTTTCCAGCAACAGACTTGGCTTGCCGCCGCTGAGGTCGACGTTCACCGTCTGGTCAAAGACCATGTTGATTAACACTTCGTCGCCGATCTTCACGGTACGGTCCAGGCCCTGGGTAGAAACGCTTGTGACCAACGGGTTCCCCGGAACTACGGTGATGAGGATCAGATCAAAATCGGTCTTGGCACCGCCGCTGCCGGAAAAGCCCATGTCGTTGGTCTGGATGCTCATTTGAGCATTGCCGAGGAAGCCGGTGGTAGGCTTGAACGTCAGACTCTGCAACGTGGTATTGAGATCAGCCAGGGTACCCTGCATGCGCATGGAGGTGTCATCGACGCCATCGCCGTACACGAAGCTCACACCGCCGGCAGCGGTCAGCGACATGGTGCCGTTCACCGAGTTGAGGATCACGATCACATTGCTGCTGCCGGCATCCGGATCGCTGACCGAAATGCCGTTGCCTTTAAGGGTGTTGAACGCCAGAACCTCGTTCTGCTTGGTGCTCTGAGCACCCGGCACACTGTTGACCGGCGCATCGTTCACCGCGGTGACGTTGATGATCACGGTCTTGCTATCGGTCTGCGCACCGCCGCCGGTATTGCCGTTGTCGTTGATCGATACCCTCAGCAGCACGCTGTCGGTGCTGTTGAGCGCAGTCTGGAACGACACCCGGGTGGCGGCAATGAAGGCGTTGATATCGCTCAGGCTGCCGGACAGTGTCAGCGTTCCGGTACCCGAACCATCCACCGTGACCCCGCTGCCAGAGACCGCGCGCAGGACGCCGCTTGGCACCGAGAACGTCGCGGTGACCGAGGCGCTGCCGGCATCGACATCGCTGAAGCTGATGCCTGTCAGTGCACCCGGGACATCCTCGACCATGCCGATCGATGGCGGCACCGTCGCCACCGGTGCATCGTTCACCGGGTTGACAGTGAGGGTCATGGTGGTACTGGTGGTGCTGACGCTGCCGGTATCGACGCTGATGGTCAGGGTCACGTTGGCGGTGTCGTTGGCCGCCGTGGTGTAGCTCAGCTTGTTGCTGGCGATGAAGGTGTTGATGTCAGTGATGGTGCCGGTCAGGGTCAGCGCGCTGGACGTACCGCCCACGGTCACGCCGCTGCCGCTGGTGGCGTTGAGCGTGCCCGAGGCGACACTCAGGGTCACGATGGCGTTGCTGGAATCGACATCGCTGATGCTGATCAGGTTGATGACCGAGGCGATGTCCTCGACCACCTGTGTGTTCGACGGCGCCGTGATGATCGGCGAATCGTTGACCGCGGTGAGGGTGATGCTGCGGGTCACGGCGGAGGCATCCAGACCACCGCCGTCGGTGACCTGGAACTCGATGTTGCGGGTGGTGGTGGTCGGGTTTTCCGACAGGTTGGTGTAGGTCACCGAGCGCAACGCGGCCTGCCACTGCGCCAGGCTCGCCTGGTTGCCGACCGACGTCAGGGTGAGAGCGCCGGTGGCGGCGTTCCAGCTTCCGATGATGTTGCCCATGGTGGCGGGGTTGTTGGTGAAGCCCAGTTGGTCCTGGCCCACGTAATGGTTGGACACGATCACGGTGGCTTGGCTCAGGTTCGGACCATCCGGGTCGGCGATGGTCACGCCGGAGTCGATGACCACCGGCGTGGACGTGGTGTTGTTACCTTCGGCCCAGGACACGGTGCCGGAACTGGAGGTCATGGTCGGCGCATCGTTGACTGCGGTCACGGTCACGCTGGCCGTGTCCAGGGCCGTGGAGAACGCGGTGGTGCCGCCGGCAACTGAGGCATCAACCTTGGTGCCCTGTTGTCCGGCGCTGGTGCTGGTCTGGTCCCAGGCGCGGAAGGTGACGCTGGCGGTGGTGCCGTTGATGCCGTCCGGTACGAAGCGCACGTGATCGCTGGCACGCAGCAGCAGCGCACTGCTCGCCGACACGGTGCCGACGTTGCTCCAGGTGGTGCCGTCGAGGCTGTACTGCCAAGTGCCGTTGCCGCTGTTCAGGCTGGTGATGGCGATGCCTTTCAGGGCGCCGGTATCGACGTCGGTGTAATTGGCACCGTACAGCGAACCGACCAGGACGCCGTTGTTGTTGATCGAGCCGTCGGTCAGGCCTGGCAGGGTCGGCGCGGCAGGGGTGAGCACCGGCGCGTCATTGACATCGGTGACGGTGAGCGAGGCCGAGGCGGTGCCCGAGGAGAACGCGGTGCTGCCGCCGGAGACACTGGTGTCGGCGGTGCGCGGCACGGCACTGGAGGACGCCAGACCACTGGTCTGGTCCCAGGCGCGGAACGTCAGGGTCGCGGTTTCGCCGTTGGCGCCGCCGGGGACAAAGCGCACGTACGTGGTTTGCGCCAGCAGCAACGAGGCTCCGGTGGACACCGTGCCGAAGTTGGTCCAGCCGGTGACCCCATTGGTGGAGTACTGCCAAGAGCCGCTGCCGCTGACCGCGGTCACCGCGATACCCTTCTGGGCGCCGGTGTCCAGGTCGCCGTAGGTGAGGCCGGCCAGCATCGTGGCTATCGAGGTTCCAGGGGAGGTAGTGTCTTCGGTCGTGCCCGTCAGGACGTAAGGCCCACCGGCCAGGGTCGGAGCATCGTTCACCGACACCAGGGTCACCACGCTGGCAATCGACAACATGCCGATTTCAGTCCCGCCGTTGGCGAGGCCGCCGCTGTCGCGAACGGCGGTCAGGGTGGCGGTGCGTGAAGCGCCCTGCGGGCTATCGCTGTCGTTGCGGTAGGCGATGTTGTTGACGATGGTCTGCGCCAGCGCCGTGGATATACCGGCATGGGTGACGGTCACAGTGGCGGTACTGCCGGAGACGGCAACCGACACGCTCAGACCGTTGGTGCCCGTGGTCACCGACGTCAGGTCGGTGAGGTTGACAGTGGTGCCGTCGATGACCAGCTTTTCCAGGCTTCCATCGGCTAAGTTGCTGACCTGCATGATCAGCCCGGTGATGGTCTGCCCCGCTTCGATGGTGCTAATGGTGGTGCCGCTGAAGAGTCTGGACGCCGTACCGTTCTCGGTGAAGGTCGGGTTGGCGCCGGTGGCGGTCAGGGTCGGTGCGTCGTTGACCGCGTTGATGCCTACCGTCACCAAGGCCGCAGCGCTGGTGGCGCCGGTGCCATCGCTGATGGTGACCTGCACGATGCGCGTCGGCGTGGCAATGTCGGCATCGTTGGTGTTGCGGTAGGTCAGGTTGCGCACCAGCGCAGTGACGGCAGTGGCGTCCGCCGCGCCGTTGAGGGTGATCACCAGCGGGCTGCCCGCTGTGCCACCGGTGAAGGTGCCGATCTGGACGCCGCCATAGGAGATGTTGCTGCTAGAGACGCTGATCTGCGTGGGGCCTGTGCCCTCGTTGACGACAAACAGGACGTCTTCACCAGACACACCGTTGCTGGTGATCGACGCGGTGACGATGCCACCGGTGAACAGGGTGGTGTCGGCATCGGTGACGGTGGCATTGCCGCTGGCATCGAGCCGCGTGCCAGTGCTGCCTTCGGTGTAGCTGACGGAGTCGCCGTTGAGGTTGGCGATTACCGGCGCGGCGTTGGCCGCGGTGGCGAAGTTCAGCGTGGTGTTGTTCTGGATACCCTTGAAGACAATGCCGTCGGCATCGACGAAGGTCTTGGCGTCGGCGCGGAGGGCATAGGAAGTGCCAGCGGCCAGGGTGATCGACGGATCGATGGTCCAGGTGGTGCCGGAACCCACGATCTGCGTACTGCCGACCGGGATGGTTTCGACTATCACGTTGTCCGAGGTCCGCACGATGTAGAGATTGCCCGTGCCCTTGGTGACCGACTCGCTGAAGGTCAGCACGATATTGGCGGTCCGGCTGACACCGGTGGCATTGTCGCTCGGGGTGGACGCCGTGACCTCGGGCGGCGAGCCGTTCTGCACATAAAAATTGCCCGAGCTGGAGTTGGTGGCCGAGAAGATATCGAGGTCACCATCGCCGTCGAAGTCGCCGACGCGGTAGTTCGCGCCAGTGTGGTCGACCAGGGGCACGCCTGCCAGGGGCGAGTTCGCGAGGGTCAGGATGGTGAAGGTGCCATCACCATTGCTGCGTGCATATTGGAAGGCAGTACCGTTGGCACCGGTCTGGTAGAGAATGTCGGCGTCGCCATCGCCGTCGAAGTCGCCGACCAGCAGGCGTCCGTTGGCGGCGGCCGCGGGGAAGGTGGTAGTGGAGCCGCTACTGAAGCTGCTGCCATTGTTGCGCAGGAAGGTGCCGGTGGCTCCGCTGACCGCGGCCAGGATGTCCAGGTCACCATCGCCGTCGAAATCGGCAACGTAATAGTTGTTGCCCCCGTGGTCCGGAAGTGTCAGCCCGGCGAAAGGCGAAGTCCCCTGAGTCAGAAACGTGAAGTTGCCACCGCCTTCGCTGCGGGCGTAGGCCCAGGCACTGCCAGAGCCGCCCGTCTGATAAAGGATGTCGGTATCACCATCGTTGTCGAAATCACCCACCACCATGCGAGAGCCGACAGCGGGCTGCGGAAAGCTCGCACTGGATTGGCTGCTGAAAACACCATTGTCGTTGCGCAGGAACATCCCGGAGGTGCCGTTCACCCCGACCAGCACATCGATATCACCATCGCCATCGAAATCGCCAACGAAGTAGTTGGAATTGGTATGGTCCAGCAGCGCTAACCCGGCAAACGGCGATTGCGCCAATGTCAGTTGGGTAAAGGTTCCATTGCCGTTGCTCCGCGAATAAGCCCAGGGACTGCCATTGGCGCCGGTCTGATAAAGAATGTCGGTATCGCCGTCGCCGTCGAAGTCGCCAACCACCACACGGCCGGCCGCGCCAATGGTCGAGAAACCCAGCGGGGCATTCCCGGTGCTCCAGGTGGTCACCAGCAGACCGTCGTAGGCATCCACCGTCAGGGTGGCCGTTTCGATCACGCCGCTGCTGCGCTCCAGCGTCCAGTTGCCGCCCAGCGCCGCGACCCCGGTATCGTCCGAGGAGGCCGCCACATCGGCGCCGGTGATGCTTGCCAGGTCATCGATAAACGCCTGGCCCTTGCTGCTGTCGCCGACGCGGCAGCCGTAGAGCATCAGGTCGCCGTCGGCCTTGAGCGCGGCACCGATGCTTTCCAGTTGCGCGCGGTGTTCGGAAAGGTTGCTGGACGCCAGCCAGACATTGCCCACCTGCACGGTGCCATCGGCACCGTGAGACAGCAGGTGCACCGCATCCAGGCCTTCACGGCCCTGGAGGTAGTCGGCCATTTGCTGCAGGCCGTCCTTGGTCGGATCGAGGATCACCACCTCGGCATTGCCCGAGAGACCATTGAGCAATTCGCCGACATTGGCCACCTGGCCATCGATGAACACCACTTCCTGGCGTTGTGTCGAACCTGCCGGACCCTCGGTCGCCCTCTGCGCTTCCGCCGTCAGCGCATGGCGCAATGCGCTGGCCGTGTCCACTGCATGTTCTGCTGACACTGGTGTTGCAGCATCTGCGGCGGCATGCGCCACATCCACCGCAGCAGCGCCGTCAAACATAAAGCGCTGCTCCAATGCCAGCGGGCGCACGGCAGAGACCGGCTGCTGGCGCTGGGGGGCATTGATCTTCACGGTCTGTGCCGTCATGGCTTGTGTCAGACGGTTCCAGAATGGGCGGGATTTGCGGGTCATCAAAGTGTCCTTCCGGTATGAAGGTGGCATGGCGCTTGCCTGCCTTGCAGGTTCAGACCGCCGGTATCCCCCTCTCGGGGCCTTCGGTCTCTTGCTATCTAACTATCAAAATATGAGCAGCTTGCGCGCTAGAGGAAATGCTCTCAACCTGAGAATGCATTAAAACCTTTGTGAGGCAATCGCAGGCTGCTCCTTTTTTGAATATCTAGGGCTTTGCAGCTTGGGGCGGTGCCAACAGCACCTGTCCGCTCATGCCAGCAATCAGTTCAGCAAACTTGCCGTGGATGGCGGCGTTAACCTTGATGGACTGACTTACCGGGTCCACACGTGCGGCCAGGCGCTGCACTTTGGCGGGGTAGGTCTTGCCGGTCTCGTCAATGCGCACTTCGAAGTTGGTGCCCTGGTGCAGCCAGCTCAGCCAGCGTGAAGGCACCAGAAACTCCAGCTCAAGCGCGGAGTCGTCGAGGATGTCCATCAGGGCCTGGCCTGGTTGGGCGTACTGCTGTTCGCGGATTTTTTGCTCGGCAACACGACCTGCATAGGGCGCGGTGATCTGGCATTTGCCCAGCAAGCTGCGGTTGGCCGCGACTTCAGCCCTGGCCTTGTTCCATTCGGCCTGAGAAATATCCAGCTCTACCTTGCCGACAGAGTTCAATTCCGCCAGACGCTGGTTGGCCTTCCAGGTCTTTTCGGTGGCGTCCACGCCTGCCTGGGCCTTGTTCAGCTGGGCTTGTGGCAGGCTGCAGTCAAACTGCACCAGCAGTTGCCCCTGGCGAAAGGCACCACCTTCGACCACGGGAAGACGCTGCACTTTGGCACCGATTTCGGCCGCCAGCGTGGTGTAGCGACGCGGTGCAAGCTGGGCACGGATTTCACGCTGCTCGAGTACGCTGGGCAAGGGGACGTGAGTCTTGGGAAGTCCTTGGGCTGCTGAGCCGGGTTGGGCATGAGCGGCCAGAGACAGGCCCAGCGACAGACCCAAAATCAAAGGTGACACGCGGGACTTCATTGGACTTGACCTGCATCCCAGCTTTGCAGCGATTTACCAACGGCCTGTGTGAGTTCAGGCAACGGCATGTTGTCCGAGCCTTCAATCAATGGCTCCATGCCCAGAGTGGCTTGCAAGCGGGAGCTGGCGGCCTGCATATTGGACTGGGCCTGGTAACGGCGCAGAACGGAAAGAATAGTGGTGGTCTGCTGGGAGACACCCTCAAGGGCAGTGAGTTTGTCGGCTTGCACCTGATTGTTCACATGCTCGGACAGGCGTTGGTCCACGGAGGCAATGGTCTGCGCTCTTTCATATTGACGTACGGCATTCGCAAATTGCAGTCGGGCTACATGCAATTGAGTCAATACCGCCATTTGGGTAGCCAGACGACGCTGATCGGCCAGTTTGACACCCGCATCGGCCAGTTGACGTTGTGCAGGCAGTGACAGCAGTCCCAGCAGATTGAAAGAGATCTGCAGGCCGGCATCCTGCCAGCGGTCATTGATCAGATAGCTGTCGCTGCTCTTGTTGACGCCATAGTTGAAAGACAGACCGGGGAACATGCGCAGCATGACGCGCTTGGTTTCTTCGTTGGCGATACGGGCGTTGTACAGGCTCTCGCGCAGATCGGGGTTCAGCTGCAGGGCTCGGTCTTCCAGTTTTTCCACTGGTTGCTCCAGCCAGCGCTGGGCATTCGAGGCCGCAGGCTCAATCACACGCAGCGGCTGGTTCAGTCCTGCGGGAGACACGCCCATCAATGACGCCAGCTCGATGCGCGAGGAGGACAGCTCCTGCTGAATGGCTTCCAACAGGCGGATATTCTCCAGCAACTGGCGCTGATAGCGCAGCGGCTCCATAGGGGAGCGCAGCTTCTCCGCTTCTACCTTGCGCGAATTTTCCAGGGCTTGGTCTGCATCCTGGCCTGCGGTTTGAAGTGAGGACTCCAAGGCCTGGGCCGCAGCCACACGCCAGTAGGCGATGCGTACATCCTGGATCAAGGTGTGGATGGCCTTGCGACGGCGCTCGGCAGCAATCTGGGCACGATCAGCGTGCTGACGAGCTGCATAGTAGCTCTGACCGAAGTCCAGCAGGCTCCAGGAGAAGCTCAGCGAAGTCAGCGTCGATTCCCGATCCGACGAGATATAAGGATGCGCCAGGGAAGGCGCGCCGGTGACCGAGTCCGTGCTGCGGCTGATCAGGTCCTTGTCGCGGTAGCGGTAGCCGGCAGAGGCCACCAGCTTGGGCAGCATGTCGAACTTGGCAACATTGGCGGTGCCCTGGGCCACCGCCTCTTCCATGCCGCGCAGGCGTTGTGCTGCGTTGTACTTGATGGCTCGCGCGATAGCCTCTTCAAGACTCACCGCACCAGTCAACGGAGCCACGTCCTTACCGAGGCTCTGCCGATCGGCCTGAACCTGTGACTGAATTTCTTCTGTCGAGAGCGCCTGACTGCTCAGGTTGGCACAGCCAGTAAGCCAGATGGCCGAGCCTAACAAGGCCGTGAGCCGGACACGGTCACGAAAATTGTTCTCAGGCCGGTGGTTAGCAAGAGCATTCATATCTGCGAGAGGATGGTGGCAAAGACGGTTTGATAACAAGACTTCGATGAGATCGAACAGCAAACTTCCAAAAGTATGCAAAAGTCTTAATTGTCAAAAAATGTATTAAGAATGTTACAGAGCAAAAAATACAAGGGCAATCACTGAAATCAGGTATTTTTTGCCAAAGTTCGTCACTCCAGCTTCTCACTGAGCCCACACCAGGGTTCTGAATGACTGCTAGATTTCAAATAGTTGAGATCAGGACTATCTTGGCAACCAGACGAGTACGACTGCTTTATGCCGATAAGCGTGAGTCGCTAAATTGGCGGCCAGGGGCAGCTATCGCTGCAAAGCCGAAGTTGGTGCCTAGGAGCGGCTTTAGGCTACGGATTCAAGGGGCACAGAAGGCCACGTTATGGCTAACAGTACAGCCAGCCATATCGGTGCTCGCCATCGCGGCGACTGATAAAAATTCACGGACTATTAGAAATATTTTGCACAGCACTTGCTGGACGCAGATAATTTCTGACAAAGCAGAAACTTTTGCAAGTCCTAAACTATGGTTAGACGCAAAGAATACACACCACCACCCGCCCTTGTTGTGATCGACACCCTGTTAATTTCCACGCAAATCTGACCCGCAATTTCCATCTCAAACTGACCCACCCTTTGGCTTGAGCCGCAAGGCTCAAGATGTGGATCAGGTTTTGTTTCTCTCCTTCTTCATGGGCGGTTGTTGGACTGCACTGCTGTGCTTGAAGCGGTAGCTGTCGTTGCCTGTTTCCAGAATATGGCAGTGGTGGGTCAGGCGGTCCAGTAATGCGGTGGTCATCTTGGCGTCCCCAAACACGCTGGCCCATTCGCTGAAGCTCAGGTTGGTGGTGATCACTACGCTGGTGCGTTCGTAAAGCGTTGAGAGCAGATGAAACAGTAGCGCACCACCAGATGAGCTGAAGGGCAGATAGCCCAGCTCCTCGAGTATCACCAGATCGGTATGCACCAGCCTGTGGGCGAGCTGTCCGGCTTTGCCTTGTACTTTCTCTTGCTCCAAGGCATTAACCAATTCCACCGTAGAGAAGAAGCGCACCCTTTGACGGTGGTGCTCAATGGCCTGAATACCCAGGGCCGTAGCGATGTGCGTCTTGCCAGTACCGGGGCCTCCGACAAGCACCACATTGTTGGCCTTCTCGATGAATTCACAGCGATGAAGGCTGCGCACCAAGGCTTCATTGACCTCGCTGTGTGCGAAGTCAATGCCTGCCAGATCTCTGTAGACAGGGAACTTGGCCACCTTGAGCTGATAGGCAATGGAGCGCACTTCTCGCTCTGCGCTCTCGGCCTTGAGCAGTTGCGAGAGTATGGGATGTGCTGCTTCAAAGGCTGGTGAGCCTTGCTCGGCAAGTTCTGTCACGGCCTGGGCCATGCCAAACATCTTGAGTTGGCGCAGCATGATGATGATCGCAGCAATGGCGGGGTCATGACGCATGGCGCACCTGTCGGAGTTGGTCGTAGCGCACGACGTTGGCCTGGGGCTCAACGATCAAGGCCAAGGCTTGGGGTGAATGGATGGGCTCAGGTTCCGGTGTTCCATCAATGAGGCGGTGCAAGACATTGATGATGTGGGTCTTGCGGGGTGCGCCATCCTCCAGAGCCAACTCGACAGCGGCCAGGACGGCCTGCTCATCGTGCTGCAACACCAAGGCAAGCACCTCCACCATCTCACGGTCGCCACCGGGCTGCTTCAGGAGTAGTGCTTGCAGGCGCTTGAACGCATCTGGCAGTTCGACGAACGGAGCACCATTACGCAATGCGCCGGGCTTGCGCTGCAATACGGCCAAGTAATGACGCCAGTCATAGACCGTACGCCCAGAGCCTTGGTGATTGCGCTCAATGATGCGCGGGTGTTCACAGACGAACTGGCCTTCGGCCACGACGACCAGGCGGTCGGCATACACCTGCAAGCTCACAGGTCGGTTGGCATAAGAGGCCGGCACGCTGTAGCGATTGCGCTCGAAGTGAACTAGGCAGGTGGGAGAGACTCGTTTGGCATGCTCGACAAAGCCGTCAAACGGCCGAGGCATGGGCATCAAGGTTGAGCGTTCTTGCTCCCACACATCAGCAAGTGAGCCAGGCAATTGGCCATGCGCAATCTCTTGCCATAACTGTTGACACCGTTGCTCTAGCCAATCGTTGAGGGCTCTGAGTGTCGGAAACGCTGGTACAGATTGCCAGATACGATGGCGAGCGTCCCGAACATTCTTCTCGACCTGTCCCTTCTCCCATCCCGAGGCCGGATTGCAAAACTGTGCCTCGAACAGGAAATGGCTGGCCATCGCACTGAAGCGGGCGTTGACCTCTCTGAGCTTGCCACGGCCGACACGATCGACGGCTGTGCGCATGTTGTCGTAGATCCCCCGCCTAGGGACGCCTCCAAACACCGCAAAGGCACGGTTGTGGGCATCGAACAGCATCTCATGGGTTTGCAGGGGATAGGCCCGCAGATAGAAGGCTCGGCTGTGGCTGAGCTTGAAGTGAGCCACTTGCAGCTTGGTGCGTACACCCGCAATGACAGCCCAATCCTCGCTCCAATCAAACTGGAAGGCTTCTCCAGCGCCGAAGACCAGGGGCACAAAAACGCCTCGCCCTGATGTCTGCTCCGCCGCATGACACTGAGCCTTCCATACTCTGGCAAAGGCAGCGACTCGGTTGTAGGAGCCGGTGTAGCCCAACGCCTCCAAGTCCAGAAACATCTGCTTGATCGTGCGCCGCTGCTTGCGAGAGCGGTTGACTTCTGTACGCAGCCAGCCTGACAGCTTGCTGGCGAAGGGGTCGAGCTTGGTGGCAATGGTGCGCTGTGCAAGTTGAGGTTGCACAACGTCGGAGCGCAAATACTTGCGGATGGTATTGCGAGAAAGCCCGGTTCTGCGGGCGATCTCTCGGATGGACAGGTGCTCACGTAGAGCCCAGCGTCTGATGACACTCAAAGTAGCCACGTCAATCACTCCTGGTCTCCTACTGCACAAGAAAGCAGCAGGCTAGGGTTAATGCGTGGATCAGACTGAGATGGAAAAACCGGGGGCTAGTGGGTCACTTCTGGGTGGAAATCAACAAGCAGCTGACAGTGGGCAACAAGTGCAGGCAGATGGATTGCTGAGTGTCCGCTGTCAAGTCATGCGAACAGGGCTCACTACCCATAGCCGACATCTCTTGAAGTGAACTTGCTTATATAATTAGCTACCATATTATATTTAGGCTAACTAATGAAGTTTGAACAGAAGTACCAGGCGCTAATTGAAGAAGCGCAACGACGCAACCTTCCTGATGTGGACGGCATCCAGCTTTGTTTTCAAGTGCTATCGATGGCTGCAAACATCGACCGGGACTGCGCTGCCTTGCTTGCCCCTCATGGTTTGTCTGAGGGGCGCTTTGTGCTGTTGTTCCTTCTCGATGTGGCATCTGATGGACTCGCACCCAACGCGCTGGCAGAACAGGCAGGCGTCACCCGCGCCA
The DNA here is from genome assembly GCF_002754475.1 of Comamonas sp. 26. NCBI lineage: Bacteria > Pseudomonadati > Pseudomonadota > Betaproteobacteria > Burkholderiales > Comamonadaceae > Comamonas > Comamonas sp. 26. The sequence continues at coordinate 780,234 of NZ_PEFL01000001.1, read as the reverse complement.
CGGTGACCGGTCTGTTAGACGGACTGGAACGAGAAGGTTTGATTGCACGTCATGCCAATGTCGACGACCGTCGTGCACTTTGCATTCGGCTGACCACAAAAGGAAAACAACTAGCCAGTAAAGTTGTCGATCAGCATGGTCGTTGGATTGCTGGCTTGTTTGGCAATCTGTCTGCACCCGAGCGCAAGCAGTTGGCGGTGTTGCTTGAGAGGGTTACGAGCCCTATTCCAAACGCTACATCATGAAGAATGAAGTCCGCAAAGGCGCGACGCGCGCCGTTGACATTCCTCGAGATATTCTGCGTGCGCTATCGCTTGGAGAGTTGCAATGTGCCACGCTGGCTGAATGTTTGGCAGTCGACCAAGCCGTACTGGCACGAACGATCTTTCCAGCACTTACGGCTCCCGCACTTAACGCGATTGATGCAGCCTGCCAACTGGGGGTGCTCAAACGCATGACCCATATCGGCTTAGCCATGCTGGAGGACTTAGGTACTGAGGGCATCGCGCAATGCCAAAGACATCGCGCAGACATGGCTCGTGGTTGGGCGTGTTTCATGATCGGTGCTCAGCCATACCTAGATGTCGATGTACGACTTGCCGCAATCTACCCATTGGCAGATGACGCGCATTTTGGTGTGCGTGAATGGGCTTGGATGGCGATGCGCCCGCACTTGGTGCAAGAGCTGCCGACGGCCATCGCACAATTGATGCTATGGACAAAAGACCCTTCTGAACGTGTCCGGCGATTCGCGTGCGAGGTTTTGCGACCCCGTGGAGTGTGGTGCACGCATATCTCAGCGCTCAAACACTCACCCGAACAAGCGTTGCCTTTGCTCTCTGCTCTGAGGAGCGACCCTTCGGTCTATGTACAGGACTCGGTTGCCAATTGGCTCAATGATGCCGCTAAAGATCAGCCAGCGTGGGTGCGTGGCATCTGTGACCAATGGCTTGAAAACTCCCAAGCTGCTGCCACCCGTCGGATATGTCAACGCGCACTGCGCAATCTCAAGTGAAAGTGGAACAATGTCTCATTACCTCGTAGAGCTTTACACCCCCAATTCGGCATGGCTCACACTGTCCGCTGAACAAAGGCAACGCTTTCTTAGCGGCATCGGACTCGCATTAGGTCAACTGTCCAGCCTAGGTGTCGAAGTCCTCTCTCTGGCAGAAACGGACTCCAGCATTGACCAAGGCACTACGCATAAATTCCTTGGTATTTGGCGCTTTCCTGATCAAAACGCTTTGGATGCTCTGCTGTCTGGCATCAAAGCCAGCGGTTGGTACGATTACTTTGACCATGTAAATGCTGCCAGCACCGAAGGTGGGGTGGATATTCACTTGGCTGCTCTAGCTACCTCGTAGCGCAGTTTTTCGAATAATGCTTTTGTGCATCTGCAATGCGGCTAGTAATTTTCTGGTACCCACTTTTGGACGGTAGCTCTATAACGCCCGAGCCCCGCGAGAGCGATCGTAAGTCAAATTGGTGCTTGCCTCGAACGTCTGCTACCGGGGCTGCTATTGATCTAGCACTCGGGGGCAAAAGCTGTCGCGGAGGGTATTCTCCGGTGTGATCGCTTCAAGCTGAAGATGGTAGTACGCAGACGCGCATCAGTGCTCGCACCTTGTTAGATGACGGGATACATCATTTCTGCACATCATGAAAATTCCAAAAATCTCTTGGAACTTTTGCTTCAGCAGAAATCCATATAAGTTTTCACTCGAAATAGGCGTTGTTGCATAAATCAGCCCCAGGCCAGACTTCCCCAACCCCAACCCCAACCCCAACCCCAACCCCAACCCCAGCCACGGCTACCGTCTGAGCGAAGTCCCCCCAGATTTGAGTCGCAGCTGAGCTTGGAGTCCAATCTCAAACGACAGGAGATTGGGCGTGAAAAAGCGATATAGCGAAGAACAGATCATTGGCTTCCTGAGGGACGTTGAATCAGAGCTACCGGTAGCAGAGTTGTGCCGCAGGCACGGTTTCTCGTAAGCGAGCTACTATCTATGGCGCAGCAAAGTTCGGCTGCATAGCGGTCTCGGATGCCAAGCGACTCAAGGAGCTGGAAACCGAAAATACTCGGCTCAAGCGCCTGCTGGCTGAAGCCATGCTGGAGAACGAGGTCACGAAAGAGGCCTTGCGAAAAAAGTGGTAAGCGCATCCGCAAGGCCGGAGCTGGTGCGCCACATGAACGACCCAAGGGCTAAGCGAACGACGAGCACCGCGCGTCATTGGCATGAGCCCCAGCGCCTACAGCTATCAGCCGGTGACGGATCGCAACTGCGTCCTCAGGCAGAAGATTATCGCTTTGGCGCAACGTCATCGACGTTACGGTGCCGGCATGATCTATCTGAAGTTGCGCCAGGCTGGCGAGTTGGTGAACTACAAGCGGGTGGATCGCCTGTATGCCCAGGCGGGTCTGCAAGTGAAGAGACGCAAACGCAAAAAGATCCCGCTGGCAGAACAACATCCCTTGGAGCGCCCGACGGCGGCCAACCAAATGTGGTCCATGGACTTCGTGTTTGACCGCACCGCCGAAGGGAGCAGCATCAAGAACTTGACCGTGGTGGATGACGCTCATCGTGCCAGAGCGTGCACTGAGTGGCAACCACCTGGTGCGTATCCTGGGTCAGTTGGTCAATACGCGCGGGTTGCCCAAGGCGATCAGAACCGACAACGACAAGGAGTTCTGCGGCCATGCAATGGTGAGCTGGACACATGCGCGAGGCGTGCAACTGTTCCTGATCGAACTGGGCAAACTCAACCAGAACACCTACATCGAATCATTCAATGGACGATTCAACGATGAATGTCTAAATGAGCCTTGGTTCACCAATCTGGCGCATGCCCGATTGATCGTCGAGCCCAGCGCCGGGAATACAACGAGGAGCGCCACAAGAAAGTACTTGACGGATTGACGCCTGCCGCCTGTGTACGGCGGCTGATCCAAAACCAGTTAAATTAGCCCCGGACTCCAAAGCCAATCGCTACTGAAAACGGGGGGACGTCGGTCCGCCAGATGAATAAAAAAGCGCCTTTCAGGCGCTTTTTTATTGGTTTCCATCGTTGATAGCGGCGTGTTTACGCGTATTTCCAAGCCACAGCAACTCTCTTATTTCCGCTGCAATTAGAGTCCAGCTGGGAACTCCAGCTCCCTCGCTAGCATCGAGAAACGATGAAGTGACACGTAGTCATCTCCCCGCCTGGTGCATTCACGCAGCAGCCCTTCATAAGCAAAGCCGCAGGCCATCAGCAGCTTGATCGACACCTGATTTTCAGGCTCAACATAAGCCACCAGACTGTGCAGATTGAGTTGCTGAAAAACGCTAGGCAAGCATTGCGGCAGGGCTGAGCGCATGACACCCCGGCCCCAGTGGCTTGGCAGCAGCCAGTAGCCAAGTTCAGCGCTGTCGCTGTCTGCATCGCGGTCATAGGCACCTATGGCACCAATGGGGTGACCATTCAGACAAATGGCCTGCCACCAGCCTGCGCCCTCTGCGTCCAGTTCGCGGTACCAGCTCAATTGTTCACGGGCAATGGCCAGAGCATCGGTGTGCGTGGTTTCCAGTCCGTAATAGCGCATGACCTGCGAATCGCCCATGGCACTGGCGATGACCGAGAGATCGCCGTCATCAAAATCTCGAAATTCCAGATTCACAGGTGCATGCATCTGAAGAGATTATCACCTCCGACGCTTTAGCAACAAGCGTATATCGCTCTTATTTCAGGAGCAATAAAATGACGTATCAACGATAGCATTGGGCATTCCGCAACTTTTCATTTCATGGCTGAGTGCGAGCATGTGCTGATTAATCTCGCGTCTTTGCTCCAGACTTAAGCAGTGAATCCAGCCACTTTTTCTACAAAAATGTCGATCAGAAGAAAGTGAACCCGAAACTGCGCTAGAATAATTGCTTACGGAGCGTAGCGCAGCCTGGTAGCGCATCTGCTTTGGGAGCAGAGGGTCGCGAGTTCGAATCCCGCCGCTCCGACCAAACGACAAGGGGTTAGATCGAAAGATCTAACCCCTTTTGTCCGTCTGTACCAGCTCACTCCCTCATGCAGGCACATGCATGAGGGATCAAGCCGGCAAGCCCTCGTTTAATCGAGCGTCACCTTCGCATCGCGGATCACACGGCCCCACTTTGCGGTTTCTGCAGCAATAAAGCGATCGCATTCTTCAGGCGTAGAGCCTTCCGCAAAAGTGCCCATGGTCTGCGCCATGCGCTGCGAGATTTCGGGGCTACGAATAATGCGAGCCACTTCTGCGGACATGCGCTGCACGATCTCTTTCGGAACTCCTGCCGGGGCAATCATGGCGGCCCAGGTGCTACCCAGCAAGTCAGGGATGCCCTGCTCTGCAAATGTGGGGACATCGGGCAAAACGGCCAGACGCTTTTCACTGGCCACGCCGATCAGACGGATTCGACCTGCCTTGGCGGGCTGAATCAGGTTGGGAGGCGGATCAAGAAACAACGGAATCTGGCCCCCCATGAGATCGGTCAGCGCAGGTGCAGCGCCTTTATAGGGCACATGAATCATGTCCGTCTTGGTCAACAGCTTCATCAATTCTGTCGTCAGGTGCGCACTGGAGCCGCTTCCCGACGAGCCAAAAGCCACCTTACCCGGATGCGCCTTGGCATAACTAATCAGTTCCTGAGTTGTCTTAAACGGCGCATTGTTGGCTACAGCCGCCACCAATGGAGAAACGCCCATCAGCGATACACCAACCAGATCTTTCTTCGGGTTGTAGGGCAGCTTGGTGTACAGCGTGGTGTTTGCCGAAAAGGCAGGAATCACGACCCCAAACGTATAGCCGTCGGCTGCAGATTTCGCCAGATTATCGACACCGATCAAGCTGTTCGCACCCGGCTTGTTATCAATGATGATGGGCTGACCCAATGCCTTTTGCAGCCCTACCTGCAGCAGGCGCGCCATCTGGTCGGTGAAGCCGCCAGCCGTATAGGGAACAACGATACGGATGGGTTTGTTGGGCCATGAGCCTTGTGCGCGCACTGCTGGCGACAAAAGGGCTGCACCGGCTGCAGCGGTACCGATGAAGGTTCGGCGGGAAACGCTATTTGGCATGGTTGTCTCACTTGGTCAGATCGCATTGCCAACGCCACTTGCGGCAGCGCGGACAACATTCATACAAAGCATGTGTGGCCCGGATATGTTCTGCGTCACACCTCGGCCCATCGTTTCATCAAAAGGCCAACTCCCCCCGAAGTCAGACTTTTTTACAGATCAAATGACCTGAGTCATTTCAGGTAAAGCGGCGAACAGGTCTGCTTCCAGCCCATAGTCAGCCACCGAGAAGATCGGTGCCTCAGGGTCCTTGTTGATCGCCACGATCACCTTGGAGTCCTTCATGCCTGCCAGATGCTGAATGGCACCCGAGATACCGCAGGCGATATACAGCTGAGGCGCCACAATCTTGCCGGTCTGGCCCACTTGCAGGTCGTTGGGGGCGTAGCCCGCATCGACGGCGGCACGGGACGCACCGATGGCAGCACCGAGCTTGTCGGCCAGGGGCGACATGACTTCGGTGAACTTCTCGGCCGAGCCCAGGGCGCGACCACCGGAGACGATGATCTTGGCAGCAGTGAGTTCAGGGCGCTCGCTCTTGGTCACTTCGCGGCCTACAAAAGCACTCTTGCCGGAGTCGGCCACGGCAGCCACGGCTTCCACAGCAGCGGAGCCACCAGTGGCAGCAGCGGCGTCAAAGCCGGTGGTGCGCACGGTGATGACCTTGACGGCATCAGCGGACTGCACGGTGGCAATGGCGTTACCGGCGTAGATGGGACGCTCGAAGGTGTCAGGCGCATCCACCTTGGTGATGTCGCTGATCTGGGCCACGTCCAGCTTGGCGGCCACGCGGGGAGCCACGTTCTTGCCGGCAGCGGTCGAGGGGAACAGGATATGGCTGTAGCTGGAGGCAATGGCCAGCACTTGAGCTGCCACGTTCTCGGCCAGGCCGTCTTTGAGGCTTGCGCCGTCAGCGTGGATGACCTTGGAGACACCAGCGATCTGGGCGGCCGCAGCGGCGGCCGCAGCAGCGCCTTCGCCAGCCACCAGCACATGGACATCACCGCCGCAGGCAGCGGCAGCCGTCACAGTGTTCAGGGTCGCAGGCTTGATTGAAGCGTTGTCGTGTTCAGCAATAACGAGGGATGTCATTTGTCGTTCTTCCTTTAGATCACTTTGGCTTCGTTCTTGAGCTTGTCGACCAGGGCCGCCACATCGGCCACCTTGACGCCAGCGCCGCGCTTTGCGGGCTCTGCCACCTTCAGGGTCTTGAGGCGGGGAGCAACGTCCACGCCCAGGTCTTCAGGCTTGAAGGTGTCGAGCTGCTTTTTCTTGGCCTTCATGATGTTGGGCAAGGTGACGTAGCGGGGCTCGTTCAGGCGCAGGTCGGTGGTGATGATGGCGGGGATGGACAGAGACAGAGTCTCCAGACCACCGTCGACTTCACGGCTGACGCTGACCTTGTCACCAGCGACTTCCACCTTGGAGGCGAACGTGGCCTGGGGCAGATCGGTCAGCGCAGCCAGCATCTGGCCGGTCTGGTTGTTGTCGCCATCAATGGCTTGCTTGCCCAGAATCACGAGACCGGGCTGCTCTTTGTCGACCAAGGCCTTGAGGAGCTTGGCGATGGCCAGGGGCTGCAGGTCCACATCGGTTTCCACCAGAATGCCGCGATCGGCACCGATGGCCATGGCGGTGCGCAGGGTTTCCTGGCACTGAGCCACACCGCAGGAGACGACGATGACCTCGGTCACCACGCCTTTTTCTTTGAGGCGCACGGCCTCTTCGACGGCGATTTCGTCAAAGGGGTTCATGCTCATCTTGACGTTGGCGATGTCTACACCCGTGCCGTCCGATTTGACGCGGACCTTCACGTTGTAGTCCACCACGCGCTTGACAGGGACCAATACCTTCATGCTGCTGCTATTCCACAGATTAGTGATTGAAATGGATGCCAGCACTTATTTAGAAAGCGCTGGCAGCTATGAATTCAGGAATTAAAAATTTTGGTTTCTGCATGAACCACTCCTGCATAAACCGGCTTTGCAGGGCTCTATGGAGGCAAGGAACATGCACACCAAGCTGATTTCATTTCGCGTTGGCTGCCAGACCCAAGCGCTCGATCAGCACCTTGTCCTTGGCATAGGCATCCTTGGCCCATTGCAGATAGTCCGCACCGGATCGGTACCACATCCCCTGATTAAGCTGCGTCAACACCTCGGTGTGGCGTGGATCGTCCATGGCTTTCTTGAACGCATCATGCAGCCTCTGCACCACGGCGGGATCCATGCCTTTGGGGCCTGCCAACCCATAGGGAGAGAGCGACACCACGCCATAACCCAGTTCCTTGGCGGTAGGTACATCGGGCCAGCGTTGGGTCCGCTTTTCACCAAAGGTGACAAGCAAGCGCATCTTGCCGCTTTCCACATGAGGCTCCCAGCCAGAGGCCCCGCTCTCCGCCGCCAGATGGCCGCCCAACAGCGCCTGCTGCAGATCGGCGTCGCCCTTGAAGGGCACATGGTTGAGCGACACTTTGGCGTTCTCGGCCAGCTCTTCCATCAGCAGGTGGGGTGACGATCCGATGCCGGTCGAGCCGTAGTCGATCTTGCCTGGACTCTTGCGTGCCGCAGCAATGTAGTCGTTGAAGTTGCGATACGGTGAATCCGTGCGCACTGCCACACCAAAGGTGTAGCCCGAGACCCCAATGATGTAAGTGAAGTCGGTGAGCGGATTCCAGGCCGTTTTCTGCATATGCGCCATGCGCAGCATCGACATGGGGAACTGGACAATCGTGTAACCATCAGGCTTTGCCGTGCGAGCCACCGTACCCGGGCCCAAGGTACCACCAGCACCTGGTCGGTTGTCAACAATGATGGCCTGCCCCAAATGTTTGCTGGCGATGTCGGCCAGTATGCGCATATGGCGGTCCGTGGGCCCACCGGCCGGGAAAGGCACTATCAGAGTGATGGGGCGGTTCGGGAATTCGCTGGCCTGCGCGGACAGACCCGCTCCCAGGCTGGCTGCGGCAACTGCCGCCAATACCAAGCGGCGGCCCATGGATGTTTGCATATTTGTCTCCGGTAGTTGTTCTAGGAATCGATGAGTTCAGACAGGCAAGGTCAGCACGCCCTTGGCCTGTAGCGCCTGTAACTCCGCTTCGGGCAGCTGCAGCAGTTGCTGCAGCACTTCGCGCGTACCTTCACCCAGCACAGGTGGTGCCTTGCGAATCGGCAGCAGCTGACCGTCCAATCGATAGGGCGGAGCAAACACCCAGGTCTGGCCGGCCACCGGATGGGGCATTTGCTGGAAAACACCAGCCTGGCGCGTGCGCTCGCTAGTCAGCGCTTCGTGCAGGCCAGCCACACGACCGCTGGGAATACCGCAGGCAGCCATGCGTTCCAACAGCTCATCGCGCGCCAAGCCACCAATGACCTCGGTCATCAGGGGTAGCAACTCCATGCGGTTCCTGGCCCGTTCCACATTGGTCGCAAAACGCGGGTTCTCGACGATGTCGGGCCGCATCACTACCTGGCGACAGAACTTGTCGAACTGGCTGTTATTACCCACGGCGATGATCAGCGGACCATCGGCCGCCTCGAAGAGGCCATAGGGCACGATGGAGGGGTGGGCATTGCCATAGCGCTGTGTGTCGTGGCCCAGCTGCATGGAATCCAGCCCGTAATAGCCGGTGATCGTCAGACCGCAGTCATACAGAGACATTTCAATCTTGCGGCCACGACCGGTACGGCTCTTGCGATAGAGCGCGGCCAGCACGGCTTGCGCGGCATACATGCCGGTCATCATGTCGACCACGGCCACGCCGAATTTCAAGGGCGGTGTTCCTTCCACACCGTTGATGGCCATCAGGCCTGCTTCGGCCTGAATCACCAGGTCGTAGCCGGGTCGCTTGGCTTCGGGAGTGTCGCTGCTGTAGCCCGCCACGCTGCAGTAAATCAGCTCCGGCTTGATGGACTTGAGCTTGTCATAGCCCAGACCCAGTTTGTCCGCACCGCCATGCTTGAAGTTGTGAATCACCACATCAAACTGAGGCAGCAGATCATAAATGATCTGAATGGCCTCGGCGTTTTGCAGATCCAGCGTGATGGACCGCTTGTTGCGGTTCATGCTGTTGTAGTAGGTAGTCTCGGTCTTGCCGATGCGGTGACCCCAGTCACGGGTGTCATCGCCGCGCTGGGGGTGCTCCACCTTGATGACTTCTGCGCCAAAGTCGGCCAGAACCTGACCACACAAAGGGCCGGCAAACACGCGCGACAAATCCAGTACGCGCACGCCCTCCAGAGGAAAGTCCAAGTCGTCCGGTAATTCTTGCTGACTGCTCATTTTCTGTTCTCCAATCCCTGTCTCTGGAAGACCCAAGGCCTTGCACAAGGCAAGGCCGGTTTTCGCTCAATCAGGCGTTCTGGCTCAAAGCCATGAATCGCGCTAGGTGGTGATCTTCATCGCCAAACTGATGGTCAATCATCACCAGTCGCTTGGCGTAATGCGCCAGCGGCAACTCCCAGGTCATGCCAATGCCGCCATGCATCTGAATGCATTCCTCAGCCACCATCGCACCCACATAGCCCACGGTGTACTTGGCCGCAGACAGCATCTTGGCGCGCTCCACACCTTCGGCATTGTCGATAGCGTCAGCGGCGTTGACTACGGTGGAGCGCACCTGCTCCACTTCCAGCAACAGATCAGCCATGCGGTGCTGCAGCGCCTGAAAGGTGCCAATGGCCACGCCAAACTGCTTGCGGGTCTGCAGATATTCCAGCGTGTTTTGCTTGGCCACATCCATGGCACCCAGCGCCTCGGCTGCCAGCGCCAGCAGCGCAAAGCCTTGCACATGCTCCAGCACCGCATGGCCCTGGCCTTCAGTGCCCAACAACGCCTCGGTGCTCAGTTGCACTGAGTCAAAAGTCAGCTCGGCGGCGCGGCCACCTTCCATGCAGCTGTAACCACGCTTGCTCAGGCCAGCGGCATTGCCATCCACCAGAAACAGGCTGATACCGGCTTCATCAAACTGTCCGCCAGCCGTACGGGCCGACACCAGTAGCAGATCGGCTTTTTCGCCAAAGGCCACCACGCTCTTGGCACCGTTCAGCACCCAGCCAGTGGCCGTCTTGACAGCCGTCGCGCTGACGTTGCTCAGCTCGTAGTGGCTGCCGGGTTCGTCATGTGCCAGAGCAGCCATCACAGTGCCAGCCACGATGGCTTCCAGCTTCTGCTTTTGCGATTCGGTACCTGCAGCAATCAGCGCCTGGCCCACCACCAGTGCGCCCAGCAGAGGCTCGGCCACCAGACCACGACCCAGCGACTCAAACACCACGCTGATGTCAAAACCAGAGCCGCCGAAGCCGCCCACCTCTTCAGGGAACAGCGCGCCAATAGCACCCAGGTCGGCAAACTGCGCATACAGCGCGGGGCTGTGGCCCTCAGCGCCATAGGCCAGCTGGTTGCGGTGCTCGATGTCGTACTGCTCGGAGACAAAGCGGTTCAGGCTGTCCGCCAGCATGCGGCGGTCTTCGGTATGTGTGAAGTTCATGTGCTTATTCCTTGCCTTGCCCGAATCAGAGGCCCAGGATCATCTTGGAGATGATGTTTTTCTGGATTTCATTGGAGCCACCGAAGATCGACAGCTTGCGGTAGTTGAAGTAGTTGGCAGCAGCAGTCGCCGCTTCGTCGATCAGGCCGACGGACTCCTCTGCATAGCCTTCGTACTGCGCTTCGTCGATATAAGGCACGGCATAGACACCCATGGCGCGGCGGATCAGCGACAGGATTTCCTGGCGAATCTCCGTGCCGCGGATCTTTAGCATCGAGCTTTCCGCACCGGGCACGCCGCCACCGGCCACCGCAGCAATCACGCGCAGATTGGTGGTCTTCATGTTTTCCAGATCGATCTCGACCTTGGCCATGCGCGCCGCAAACAACGGGTCCTGGTTCAGAGGCTTGCCGTTCTTGTGCGCCTTGGCTGCCACCACCTTGAGCTTGGCCAAGGACGAGATGCAAAAGCCCACGCCTGCAATGCCGGTGCGCTCATAGGTCAGCAGGTACTTGGCGTAAGTCCAGCCCTTGTTCTCTTCGCCCACCAGATTTTCAATCGGTACCTTCACATCGGTGAAGAAGACCTCGTTGACATCCTTGTCGCCATCCAGCGTGCGGATGGGGCGCACTTCCACGCCGGGGGTGTTCATGTCCACCAGCAAAAAGCTGATGCCGGCCTGCGCCTTGGCTTCGCGGTTGGTTCGCACCAGACAAAAAATCATATTGGCGTGCTGGCCCTGGGTGGTCCAGGTCTTTTGGCCGTTGACGATGTAGTGCTCACCCATTTCGTCAGTGACTCGCACCGCCGTAGTCTTGACCGAGGCCAGATCGGAGCCCGCGCCGGGTTCCGAATAGCCCTGGCACCACCAGTCCTCACCGCTCAGAATACGAGGCAGCCAGTAGTTCTTTTGCTGCTCGTTGCCGTACTTGATCAGCACCGGGCCCAACATGTTCACGCCAAAAGGCACGACGCGGGGGCCGCCGGCCAGGGCGCACTCGGTGTCGAAAATGAACTTCTCCACCGCACCCCAGCCGGGGCCGCCGTTTTCCATGGGCCAGTGGTTGGCATACCAGCCACGCTCATTGAGAACAGCATGCCACTCGTCCTGATCAGCCTTGCTCAGGCGTTGACCCGCCTTGACCTTTTGCGAAATATGCTTGGGCAGTTTGTCCGCGAGAAAGCTCTGTACTTCAGCGCGGAACGCCTCTTCTTGGGGGGTGAATTGCAAATCCATTGCTATGTCCTAGTGATCCACGGCGCTTGGCGCCTTAACAGCCTTTGAAACTGACGCGCTCTGGATGAGAGACGCCGAGCCAGGGCCGTCCCGCAGCAAGGGCGTCGTCCACCTCCCGAAGAGAGAGGGGGAGGCGGCGCCAGCCGCTCAGGGGGTGCTTATTCAAAAAATCTCGAACAGACCTGCAGCGCCCATGCCACCGGCAATACACATGCTCACCACACCCCACTTCACATTAGGGTTCTGGGCCTTGCGGCGCTGGCCTTCCAGCAGAATGTGACCGGTCAGACGGGCACCCGTCATGCCAAACGGATGGCCGATGGAGATAGCGCCGCCGTTGACGTTCAAGCGCTCATTGGGAATACCCAGTTGACGCTGGCAATACAGGGCTTGCGAAGCAAAAGCTTCGTTCAGCTCCCACAGATCGATGTCATCCACCGTCAGGCCATGGCGGGCCAGCAGCTTGGGCACGGCAAACACGGGGCCGATACCCATTTCATCGGGCTCGCAACCCGCCACGGCAAAGCCGCGGAATGCGCCCAGGGGCTTGAGACCCAGACGCTCGGCCAATTTGGCTTCCATCACCACACAGGCGCTGGAGCCATCGGACAGCTGCGAAGCATTGCCAGCGGTGATGAAGTTGCCCGCACCCTTGACGGGTTCCAGCTTGGCCAGACCTTCGAGCGTGGTGGATGCGCGGTTGCAGTTGTCCACGGTGGCGACGACATCACGGTAAGTGACTTCGCCGGTTTCTTTGTTCTTTTCCATCATGCGCGTGGCACAGGGGATGATTTCATCCTTGAACAGATCGGCAGCCTGCGCAGCAGCCGTGCGCTGCTGGCTTTGCAGCGAGAAAGCATCCTGGTCTTCGCGGCTAATGTTGTAGCGCTTGGCCACCACGTCAGCCGTGTCAATCATGGCCATGTACAGCTCGGGCTTGTGCTCCACCAGCCAGGGGTCCATGTCGGTGGGCAGATTGTTGCCCGGGCGCATGCCGGAGATGGTTTCGATACCACCGGCCAGCATCACATCCACACCCTCGGCCACCACGCGGCCCGCAGCCATGGCAATCGATTGCAAACCCGATGCGCAGTAGCGCGCCACGGTGGCACCACCAATGGACAGGGGGAGCCCTGCACGCAGCACGGCCTGACGGCCCAGGTTGCGGCCTTGAAAGCCGTCGGGGTTGCCGCAGCCCAGAATCAGGTCTTCAATCATGGCGGGATCAATGCCGGCGCGATCCACGGCTGCCTTGACGGAGAAGGCAGCCAGCTGGGCTGCAGGAGTCACATTGAACTCGCCGCGGTGCGACTTGGTCAGTGGTGTGCGGGCGGTGGAAACGATGACGGCTTCACGCATGGTTGTTGTCTCTGTGAATGTTTGAAAACTTTTTAGTAGCTGCTTGCGCTTGTTATTCATGGATTTCAGATACTTTCAATACTGAAACCAATACAAATAAAGCGCTAGCAGCTCCTTTTTTCTTAGCAATGGGCGCAATCCAAGCAAGGGGTGCCCAGCAAGGGCAGCCCGCAGCGAAGGAAGGGAGGGTTACTTGTTCAGGCTGTCGAAGTTCTTGCCTTCCGCCACCAGCTTTTGCAGCAGGGGTGCGGGCTTCCAGAACAGCGCGTCTTCCTTGGCGAAGACTTCGATATCGGCCAGCACCTTGTCCAGCCCCTGCATATCAGCCCACTTCATGGGACCGCCGCGATGGCGCGGAAAGCCGTAGCCGGAGATAAAGGTCACGTCCACATCCAGTGGACGCAGGGCAATGCCCTCACCCACCACCTTGGCGCCTTCGTTGACCATGGCAGCCATGTAGCGGCGCATGATTTCCTCGGCGGCGAACTTGCGCGCGGTCACGCCCTTCTTGGCGCGCTCGGCATCCACAATCGCCAGCACTTCGGGATCATGCTGGCCAATGCGAGCACCTTGCGGGTAAAGGTAAAAGCCACGCTGGGTCTTCTGGCCAAACCAGCCGTTTTCGCAGATGCGGTCGGCAATTTCCACATAGCGGGCTTTGGGGTCGCGCGTGGCAGCGCGGCGCTTGCGCGTGGCCCAGCCAATGTCACCACCGGCCAGATCGGTGACCTGAAACGGGCCCATGGCAAAGCCAAAGCCACGCACGGCTTCGTCGATCTCGTAGGGGCTGGCACCGTCTTCCATGAGGTAGTCGGCAGCCTGCTTGTACGTGGCCAGAATGCGGTTACCAATAAAGCCATCGCAGACGCCGGCGCGCACCGGCACTTTCTTCATCTTCTTGGCCAGCTCGAAGGCTGTGGTCACCACATCTGCCGCAACCTTGGAGGGCACGACGATTTCCAGCAACTTCATGATGTTGGCGGGGCTGAAGAAATGCAGACCGATCACATCTTGCGGGCGGCTCGTGACGGCGGCGATCGCGTCAATGTCCAGGTAAGAGGTATTGGTGGCCAGCACGGCACCGGGCTTGCAAACGCGGTCCAGCTCCTTGAATACGGCCTTCTTGACGTCCAGGTCTTCAAACACGGCTTCGATCACCAGATCCACATCGGCAATGTCGTCATAGCTAGTCGAAGGCGTGTAGCGCGCCATCACGGCGGCCTTGGCCTCTTCCGTCATGCGGCCCTTGGCGATCAGACCGTTGTAAACCTTTTCTACATTGGCTTGGCCACGGGCGATGGCTTCAGCATCGCGTTCGATCATGGTCACGGCCAGGCCTGCATCCAGCGCCGACACGGTGATGCCCGCACCCATGGTGCCGCCGCCGATGATGGCGATCTTGGCAAAGTGGCGCGGTGCTGCAGCCTTAGCTTCGGGGATCTTGGCGGTTTCTTTTTCCGCAAAAAAGGCGTGAATCAGACCCTGACGCTGCGGGCTGTCTATGCAGGCCAAGAACTGGGCACGCTCAAACGCCAAACCTTCTGCAAAAGGCATATCCACGGCGGCTTGCACGCAGTCGATGATCTTCAGCGGCGAGAACAGGCCACGTGACTTCTTGGCCGTATCAGCGCGCAAGGTATCCAGTTCGGCATGAGCGGCGGCCTTGTCGGCAAGGCGGCTTTGATCGGTACTGGTGCGGCGCAGGGGTGCGCCCTGTGCCAACAGTTCGCGGGCATAGGCCAGACCGGCGGCCACTGGGTCGTTGCCCACTTCCAGCTTGTCAACCAGACCGGCGGCCTGAGCGGCCTTGGCGCTCAAGGGACTGCCGCTGAGCATCAGCTCAGTCGCAGCCTTCACGCCCATCAGGCGCGGTGCGCGCTGCGTGCCACCGGCACCAGGTATCAAACCCAGCGAAACTTCTGGCAAGCCCAGCTTCGCCGCAGGTAATGCCAGACGGTGATGGGCGGCCATGGCAATTTCCAGCCCCCCACCCAGCGCTGCGCCGTGAATCACGGCGACCACGGGCTTGGTGCAAGCTTCGATGCGGTTGCAGACATCCGGCAAGAAGGGCTCAACCGGCGACTTGCCAAATTCGCGGATATCAGCGCCAGCAATAAAGGCCTTGCCCTGCCCCACGATCAGCACGGCCTTGACGGCGGCGCTGGCATCTGCCTGCTCCATAGCGGCCACCAGCCCCTGTCGCACAGCTGCGCCCAGAGCGTTGACTGGCGGGTTGTTGATGGTGACCAGCAATACGTCGCCGTCTTGCTTGAGTTCAACGACAGAAGCTGCAGCCTCAGAAGTCATGCTTGTCTCCGTTATGGTTTTATGGAATAGGCATCATTCTTACGGCGACAATGTTTTCTAACAATCCCATGAATCATTGACAGACCGTCAAAGAAATTCGAACAATGAGCTATGGACTCGCAATCACTGACTCTGCTGGTTGAAATTATTGATAGCGGTAACCTCAGCCAGGCCGCGCGAAAGCTCAAGATGACTCGCGCGAATGTGAGCTATCACCTCACCCAGCTGGAGAAGGCTGCGGGCGTGCAATTGGTCAAGCGCACCACGCGGCGTGTGGAGCCGACAGAAATCGGCCTGCGCCTTTACGAGCATGGCCGCAACATTCACAACGAAATGCTGGCCGCACGCGAGGCCATTACGACGCTGGGACAGAGCCTACAGGGCCGGGTAGGCATCAGCGTGCCCAGCGGCTATGGCCAGATCGTGATGAGCGAGTGGCTGATCGAGTTCAAACGCCTGTATCCAGGCATCGTGCTCGACGTACTGTTTGAGAACCGTGCCGACAATCTGCGCGACGATATGGACATCATCATTCGTGTGATTCAGGAGCCGCCGCTGTCGCTGGTAGCACGCAGTCTGGGCACGGTGCGCTATCTGGCCTGCGCCTCGCGCGAATATGCCCAGACCCACGGCCTGCCCAAGACTTTGCACGCCTTGCGCGCCAGCCCACTGATTACGGCCGGGGTGACGGGGCGCCAACTGCGCCTGGCCGCCTACCTGGGCACAGAGCGCCACGAAGTGATGCTGGAGCCCACCATGATCTCCGAGCACTTCCCCTTTTTGCGCGACGGCATTCTGGCTGGTCTGGGCGTGGGTCTGGTGCCCGACTATGTGGTGCAAGACAAGCTGGCCACTGGCGAGGTGCTGACCACGCTGGATGAATACCGGCTCAGCATCTTTGGCACGCACATGTACCTGCTGTACCTGCCCAACCGCCACCAGACCAAGGCCGTGCGCACCTGCATAGACTTTTTGCTGGCCAAGGCCCAACCCGAGGAAGAAGCCAGACTGGCCGCGCAGCCAAAGCTCTGAGCCTCAACATAAAACGCCAGCTTTTACGCTGGCGTTTTGGCGTGGAAGAAGAACTTCAGGGCAACTTGCGGTCCCAATTCTGCTGACGCCATCTACTGGGGCTTTGTTGAAAGTGCTTGCTGAACCAGCGCGTGAAAGAGCTGTTCTCCGCAAACCCGGTCAGCGTAGCCGCCTCGCTGATGGACAGCTGCGCGTTTTGCAGCGCCCGTAGCGCGGCCTGGCTGCGCACGGCATCCAAGGTTTCCTGAAAGCTGGTGTTGTTCGCCTCAAGATGCCGTTGCAACGAGCGCGCCGTAAAGCCCATCGCCCCAGCCACATGGGCAATGCTGTGGCGGCCATGCGGCAGCAGAGATTGCAAAGTGCTGCGCACCTGCTGCTCCAGCGACTTGGATGCTGGACGCGGCGCATGGCTTTCCATCAGGCTGCGAGCATGGCTTTCCATCAGGCTGTCGTGATCGACGTTGAGCCCCGTCATCTCGTCATTGCTCACCACAATGCCGTCAAAGTCCGAGGAAAAAACAATCTCGCTGCCCAGCACACGGCGGTGGCTCAAGGTGCTGCTTGGCGAGCTGTGCGAGAAATGAATGCTGCTCGGGTTCCAGCTCTTGCCCAACTGGTGACGGCACAGGCTCAGCAACGCGGTAATCCCCAGCTCTGTGGGGTGGCGACCCGGGCTATCGCGCTCGGTATCCAGGTGCAGCTGAATGATGGAGTAGCGGCCCTGCGTCACCACCTCGGTGGTCACCGTGCTGCTGATGAGGTGGTTGTAATCCTTGAGCGTCTTGAGCATCGCGGACAGACTTTCCTGATGCTGCAGCAACAGGCTGATAGGCCCGAAGTCGGACAAGCGCCAATAAGAGCCCATGAGCAGGCCCAGCGACGCATGGCCCGTCTGGGCAGACGAAGCCTCCAGCAGCGTGGCAAAAGCGGATTCAGGAACCAGCAGATCGGGGGAGTTCAGGCAGCTGTGATCCAGACCCACTTTGCGGAACATGCTCAGCGGGTCGATTCCCAGCTCATTCGCCACTCTGGCGTATTTGCTCAGGCTCACACTTCGGATACGGGGCTTCATCGTGACCAACAAATCTCTTGACCTGAGTCCTGCGCGCGGCTCAAGTTCATCTATGGGATGCAGGCCTTTGGCGTAGTCCTGCGTTTTTAGACTTTGATATTTATCAATGTAAAGATAACAAGTCAATCAATAGATACCACTAGAGCCTTGACAGCCCTGACCCCAGGAAAGCCGGTTCCCCTCTGAAAACTCGCACTCACCCTGAAGCTTTTGCTTACTCACTGGCAGTCCATTGCAAGCCTTGAGACCTACACAACGCGCATCCAACCAGCCCACGCCTGCCGCCTAGGGTTTTCCATTTGCTGACGCAGAGGGCAACAAGCTGACGCGATTGGTCAAGCACTCCCAAGCCTGCAGCACTGAAAATTTTTCCCATCTGCCGGTGTGAGTGGATACAGCGCCAAGCCTTTCTGAAGGCCTCGCTTCACAGACTCTTGGCACCGCTTGTGATGCGCTCGGAACAAGGCCAAAACACCTTGTCCAACCAGAGCCGCAGCCGTTTATAGAATTGAGGAAAAGACGATGAAAGTCGAACAACTAACCTGCAGCATTGGTGCTGAAGTTTCCGGCATCAGCCTGGGTGATGCCTCACGCGATACCGGTCTGGCCGAAGAAATCCGCGCCCTGCTGCTCAAGCACAAGGTACTGTTCTTCCGCGATCAAGACATTACACGCGGTGAGCATGCTGCCTTTGCCCGCCACTTTGGCGATCTGGAAGACCATCCCGTCGCTGGCAGCGACCCAGACCACCCCGGCCTAGTCCAGATCTACCGCAGCGACAAGCGCGAGAACTACGAAAACACCTATCACACCGACGGCCAGTGGCGCGAGACGCCCACCATGGGCTGCGTGCTGCGCTGCGTCGAAGGCCCTGCCGTGGGTGGCGACACCATCTGGGTCAACATGGCAGAGGCCTACCGCAATCTGCCTGAGGACATCAAGCAGAAAATTGACGGCCTGAAGGCCAAGTCCAGCATCGAGCATGGCTTTGGGGCGGTCATGCCCGAGGAAAAGCGTCTGGAGCTCGGTCGCCTGCACCCTCCGGTCGAGCATCCTGTGGTTCGCACTCACCCCGAAACCGGTGAGAAGATTCTGTATGTCTGCAGCTTCACCACCCACTTCGCCAACTACCACACGCCCGAGAACGTGCGCTACGGTCAGGACAAGACACCCGGTGCCAGCATGCTGCTGAACTACCTGATCAGCCAGGCCGCCATTCCTGAGTATCAGGTTCGCTTTCGCTGGAAACCCGGCAGCGTTGCCATGTGGGACAACCGCTGCACCCAGCACTACGCCGTGCAGGACTACTGGCCCGCACCGCGCAAGATGGAACGCGCAGCCATCATTGGCGACAAGCCGTTCTAAAAATCAAATGCTGTAGGGCTCCTTGATGGACTCCCGTGCAGCGGTTTCAGCACAGCTTGATTGATCGCTAAAACCATAGCTGCTAGCGCATACATCGTCTAAAAATCACCATAAAAATAGCTGCAAGTGCTTTATAAAAAAGCGCTTGCAGCTATTGTTTTTTGTACAGCGGAAATCTGCTTGGTAAGTCCAGGATTAAAGGCTGGGCCTCGCTCTTCATTTTTTTCGTATCAGGACGAGCATCACGGCAAAGCTCAAAACGAAATAGGTGAAGTACGTGAATACGGCTGAAGCTGCGATAGTCCATTCGCACTTTGCCGCTATGACCAGCGGAAGCACAAGCAACGCGCGAATATCCATGCATTACATGAGTCAGCGGAAGACTCGCTAGAAAGAGCCCCATGATGCAAATCAGCCGCTTGCATGCTTGTAACTCCCCATAAAAAAAGGTCTCGCTAAGGAGACCTTTTTATTGCCAATGTCAGTTCAGCAGACGCCATGCTCACGCAATATATCGCTGCATTGCGCCCGGCTTGTCATCAGGCTGTCTTGCGCAAGAAACCTTGATTGCCGCCGTTGCGGTTAGGTGCAAAGCCGTTGGCGGCCAAGCTCTCTTCCACCGTGTCGTAGAACACACCGATCTTGCTGATCTCGCGGGCTTCCTTGGCCGTGGCAATGGGACGACCAAATTCGCGCGAGATGCGCACCAGCTGCTCGATTTGCGAAACGGTGCTGGCCTTTTCGGTGCGAGTCTGGTTCCACAGGCAGTCTTCGGTGCCGCAGCGCACATGCAGACCAGCGGCAATGCCCCACATGTTGACGGGCAGCACATTGCGCACATTGCTTTCCACCGTCAGCACCGCGCCATCGGGTACGGAGCGCACAAAATTGGCCAGGCTATACAGGCTGGGCGTATCCATGCCACCGGCAATGGCCACCCAGTTCATGACCAGCGGGCCCATGTAAAAGCCTCGGCGCATCAAACGCTCCACCGATTCAAAGCTGTTCAGGTTGTAGCACTGGAAGGCGCTCTGAATGCCGGCCTTAGTCAAGCGACGCACATGCTCTTCCACCCAGCCGGGCTGGGCGGGCACGGTCATCTCCTTGTAGGCATTGAACAGCGCGGGGTTCTGTCGCGAGGTACCCGCAAAGTCAGCGTCTTCCGCCTGATCGGTTACGTTCATTTGCGAGGTGTTGACCGTCACGGTCACCTGATCGGGCACAGGGTCCAGATCCGCCAGCATGTGGCGGGTATCGTCGCTCAGCCACTTGGCGGCCTGGCCTTCGTCTTCGGGGGCGAAACTGATGGAGCCACCGACTTGAATAATCATCTCGGGCACGGCTTTGCGCACGCCAGCCACCAGTTCGTTGAACTTGGACAAGCGCTTGCTGCCCTTGCCATCCAACTCACGCACATGCAGGTGCAGCACGGTGGCACCGGCGTTGTAGCAATCCACCGCCTTCTGGATTTGCGCGTCCATGGTGACTGGAATGTCTTCAGGAAAATCCGAAGGCAACCAGCCCGGCGCGTAAGGCGCTGCGGTAATGATCAGGGGCTGCTGGTTTTCGGGGAACAGATGGCCGTCGAGAAAGTTCATTGCTAGTCTCCAATTTGAATGCGGATTTCGACCGACAGCAAAACCTGAGCATGCCTCTCATCTGCAATGCCACCAGACATTCATACAGACATGAGCTACGCCAGCCAGCAGGCACCGGAGCGTCGAAATTGAAAGCAAATTCAATGTAGATCAGCTGTTCTGAGACCATTTACCCTATCGCGTTCAGAGCTTGGCAAAGTGCGCCACAAGGGTTGTACGCCCTGCTGCGGCCCACTGTCTTGTCAAACGCCTGCAGGCTAAATCACCCACGCCATGCGGCTTCGATTGCGGCAATATCGATTTTTCTCATGCCCATCATGGCGTCAAAAGCACGCTTGGCCGCTGCGCGATCAGGATCGCTGATGGCTGTCGTCAGCACGCGCGGCGTGATTTGCCATGACAGCCCCCACTTGTCTTTGCACCAGCCGCATTGGCTTTCCTGCCCGCCGTTGCCAACAATGGCGTTCCAGAGCCGATCCGTTTCTTCCTGGCTGTCCGTCGCCACCTGAAATGAGAATGCCTCGCTGTGCTTGAAGGCTGGCCCTCCGTTCAAGCCCAGACATGGAATGCCCATTACGCGGAATTCGACGGTCAGTACATTGCCTTGCTTGCCTGCAGGATAGTCACCCGGTGCATGGCTGACAGCCCCCACTGAACTATCAGGAAAAGTCTGGGAGTAGAACTTTGCGGCTTCCAGAGCCTCGCTTTCATACCAGAGGCAAATCACATTTTTGCTGACCATAAGAGCACTCCTGAAAAAAGGCAGAGACATGTCTGCGGGTGGTGAAACCTTCTCAAGCAACCGTGGATATCTTCGACTCGCAACGTCATCAAATTGGACTCGCATTCGCCAGCCAACTCAATACCAAGAGCAATCTGCGCGGGCATCAGCCACCCATAGAGCCTTTGCGCACCGCAACGGTTGCAGCAACAGGCTGAGCGGTACCCACCGACAGGTTTACATATCCATCAGAGCTGACCTGCGTCACCGCCAAAGCCTGGGGGACAGGCTTTCACTGTAGGTAACCGCTCTAAAAGAGCATCTGCTCACTGTCAGAAAAAATACGCACCTGGATGGAACACACCAGATCAGCCGACTCTGCTTTAGATCAAGCCAACCCAGTCTATTTTTGTATAGTCATATAATTGACTACACATATATAAGACACAGATTCTTGAAACCTACGATCAGTTGACGTCATGAAATTCACACTAAACGGCCAGGAAGTGGATGCGCAAAGCGCCACTGCCGACACTCCTCTTCTGTACGTGCTGCGCAATGACATGCAGCTCAACGGTCCTAAATTTGGTTGCGGCCTGGGCGAATGCGGTGCCTGCGCCGTGTTGATCGACGGCAAGGTGGCGCGCTCCTGCTCGGTGCCCTTGAATGCAGTCGCCGGCAAGAAGGTCACAACGCTTGAAGGCCTGTCGCCGGATGCCAGCAAGGCCGCCAGCGCCAAGGCGTTGCAAGACCGCGCCGTGCTGGATGTCAGCGCTGCCAAAAACGATGCGCCCGCCGCATCGCGCACCTACACCCTGCATGTGGTCCAGCAGGCTTTCGTCGATGCTCAAGCAGCACAGTGCGGCTACTGCACCAACGGCATGGTCATGGCACTGGTGGCCTTGTTCAACCAGCAGCCCAAGGCCACGGACGATGAGATCAAGCACGCCCTGTCTGGGCATCTGTGCCGCTGCGGCACCCATGTGGAAATCATGCAGGCCGCCGCACGTGCCCGCGAATTGATTGCCCAGGGTCATAGCCCTGCCATTCCCGCCGCCGGCGCATCCACACCAGCAAAGGCTGCCTGATCATGAAATTCTTCACCAAAGACAATCAAGCCCAGCTTACCCGTCGCCAGCTGCTCAAGGCCGGCGGCATGCTCATGGTCGGATCCGTCGCGGGCAGCCATTTGCTGATGGCCCAGACCGCCCCCGAAGCCGCCGCCAAGGGCGCTTTTGCGATTCCTTCGGCCAAGATGGTGGACAGTTTCATCGCCATTGGCGCTGATGGCTCCGTCACCGCCTACAACGGTCACGTGGATCTGGGCACCGGCATCCGCACCGCGCTGGGTCAACTGGTGGCTGACGAGCTGTATGTGGACTTTTCTGCCGTGACCATGGTGCTCGGTCATACCGCCCGCACGCCCGATCTCGGACCCACGATTGCCAGTAACACCATTCAGGTTTCATCCCTGCCCATGCGCCACGCCGCAGCGCAGGTGCGTCAGCTGCTGATCAAGCTGGCCAGCGAAAAATCCGGCGTTCCCGCCGAGCGTATCACCACACAAAAGGGCGCGGTCATTGCAGGCGGCAAGCGCTTTGGCTATGGCGAACTGGTCCAAGGTCTGGACCTGCAGATCGAAGTGGACGAAAAGATCGAGCTGCGCAAATCGGGCTTTGAGTACATCGGCAAGAGCATTCAGCGCGTGGACATTCCCAACAAGGTGCTGGGTGCCCTGACCTATATCCACGACCTGCGCGTGCCAGGCATGCTGCATGGCCGTGTGATTCGCCCGCCCTACACCGGCGCTGACGCTACGGCACCTTTGGGTTCCAGCCTGGTGTCGGTCGATGAAAAGTCCATCGCCCACCTGCCAGGCATCGTCAAGGTCGTCGTCAAGGGCGACTTCGTTGGCGTGGTCGCTGAGCGTGAAGAGCAGGCCATTGCGGCCATGCGCCAGCTCAAGGTCACCTGGAAGGAATGGGCGGGTCTGCCTGACCTGTCCCTGAACGGACTGCACCAAACCCTGGTCGATCACACCAAGACAGATCGTGTGCTGCAAGAAGATGAAGGCGCTCTGCAAGCGGTAGAGCAAGCCAAGATTCAGCTGACACGCGACTACGTCTGGCCCTATCACGCCCATGGCTCCATCGGCCCATCCTGCGCGATTGCTGAAGTCGGCGATGCTCAGATTCAGGTCTGGACCGGATCCCAAAACCCTCACGACGTGTGCAAGGACATCTCCAAGCTCATGGACGTGAATGCCGACAACGTCAACGTGACGCGCCTGGAGGCCTCTGGTTGCTATGGCCGCAATTGCGCCGATGACGTCTGCTCTGATGCCGTCCTGATGTCTGCGGCTGTTGGCGGCAAGCCCGTGCGCGTGCAATTGATGCGCGAGCAGGAGTCCGGCTGGGAGCCCAAGGGCACCGGCCAGCTGATCCGCGTGCGCGGCGGCATGGATGAGCAGCACAATGTGACGGCCTACGAGCTGCGTACTTGCTACCCATCCAACAATGCCTCCGCACTGGCTCTGATCCTCACGGGCAAAGTCTCGGCCAAGATTGATGCGCAGCAAATGGGTGACCGCACGGCGATTCCGCAGTACGAATATCCCAAGATGCGCATGATTTCGCAGGATGCCGTGCCCATCGTGCGTGCCTCCTGGATGCGCGGCGTTTCCGCCCTGCCCAATGTGTTTGCGCATGAATCCTGGATTGATGAGTGCGCCTATCTGGCCAAGGCCGACCCTATCGAGTACCGCCTGCGCTACCTCAAGGACCCGCGCGCCGTGGCGCTGATTGCTGAAGCCAAGAAGCAATGCAACTGGCAGGACGGCCCAGCCCATCGCAACCCTGCACCTGCAGACCAACGCCTGGTCAAGGGTCGCGGTTTTGCCTATGCGCGCTACATCCACAGCAAGTTCCCAGGCTACGGTGCAGCCTGGGCGACCTGGGCCGTCGATGTAACCGTGGACCGCGAAACCGGTGAAATCAAGGTGGACAAGGTCTTTGTCGCACAAGATACCGGCGCCATGGTCAACCCCGCAGGCGTGCGCCACCAGGTGCACGGCAATGTGGTGCAGTCTACTAGCCGTGTGCTCAAGGAATTTGTCACTTTCGACAAGAGCGGTGTGACCTCGCTGGAATGGGGTGGCTACCCCATCCTGCGCTTTGACGAGCTGCCAGAGATCGACTCTTTGCTGGTCGAGCGCCCCAACGAAGCACCCATGGGCGCTGGCGAATCGGCCTCCGTGCCCAGCGCTGCTGCCGTTGCCAATGCCTTCTTTGACGCCACTGGCGTGCGCCTGTTTGAAGTGCCCTTCACGCCCAGCCGCGTGCTGGCCGCACTCAAGGCAGCCAAAGCCGACACCGGCACCGCTTCGTCCAAGTGACCCCACAGATAAAGAGCACACACATGCGAACGTTCAAAAAAATCCTGATTGGCGGTGCGGCACTGGTTGCCGTGCTGGCAGTCGCCGGTCTGGCACTCACCCATCAGGGCGAGATTGCCACGCAAGCCAGCATTCCATCCGCTGACTTCACTCCTCAGCAAATCGCCAAGGGCAAGCTGCTGGCCGCCATGGGTGACTGCGCCGTCTGCCATACCGCAGCCAATGGCAAGACCAATGCCGGCGGTCTGGCCATGCCCAGCCCCTTCGGCACCATCTACACCAGCAACATCACGCCAGACATGCAGACCGGCATTGGCAGCTGGACCTATGAAGCCTTTGAGCGCGCCATGCGCCACGGCGTGGACCGCGAAGGCCAGTACCTCTATCCCGCCTTCCCCTACACCGCCTTCAGCCGCGTGACTGATGAAGACATGAAGGATCTGTACGCCTTCCTGATGAGCGAGCCCGCTGTATCGAATGAAGCGCCCAAGACCGCGCTGAATTTCCCCTACAACGTGCGCCGCGGCATTGCCGCCTGGAACTGGCTCAACCTCAAGCCCGGCGTGGTGGCTGACGATGCACAGCAAGCCCCCGAGTGGAAGCGCGGTGCCTATCTGGTCGAAGGTCTGGGCCACTGCAGCGCCTGCCACACCCCACGCAACGGCATGGCCGCTGAGAAGACTGGCGAATTCCACTTTGCAGGCGGCAGCGCCGAAGGCTGGGACGCTCCCGCTCTGACTTCCAAGTCGGCATCGCCCCTGCCCTGGACCAAGGGTGATCTGGTTGAGTACATGAAGACCGGTTTCTCCGAGCGCCATAGCGTGGCTGCCGGCCCCATGGCTCCCGTGGCCCACGGTCTGTCACAGCAAAGCGATGCCGACATTGACGCCATTGCCACCTATCTGATGAGCTACCGCGACGCCGATGCCGCCCCTGGCGATGCCAAAGCGCTGATCGAAGAGAAGACTGCCAAGCCCAGGCTGGCGCTGGACACTGAAGGCTACCGCCTGTACCAAGGTGCCTGCATAGCATGCCACCGCGCTGACCCTTCGGCCAGCACCTTTGGCGTGCGCCCGCAATTGGCACTGAGCACCAGCCTGCATTCCGCCTCGCCTGACAACGCCATCATGGCCGTACTGGAAGGCGTGCAAAACCCAGCCCATGCAGATCTGGGTACCATGCCCGCTTTCCGCCACGCATTAAGCGATGCGCAGATCGCCACCCTGCTCAACACCATGCGCATGCAATACGGTGTGGATGGATGGAAAGACCTGCCCGCCAAGGTAGGCCAGCTACGTAAGCAGACGGCAGCGCAGACCCACTGACCCGCTGCTTGAAAGCCAGGCCTTCCCGGCGTCCGCTTGCGGGCCCGGGAAGGCCTTTTTCATGCACCCTCTTCAGGACCCGTTAAGGGTTCACACACATAGAAATAACATCTGCCAAACGCCAATATGCGAGCAGGTGGGGCTACAGAAGGAACCATTCAATGGACAACATCGATGTCATGGTGCTCAAGGCATTGCGGGACTGGCGCGCAGCAGGTCAACACGCCTTGCTGGCCACCGTCGTGCGCACCTGGGGCTCTTCGCCAAGACCCGTGGGCTCCATGATGGCGCTGCGCGAAGACGGCCGCGCCATAGGCTCGGTCTCTGGCGGCTGCATTGAAGATGATTTGATTGCGCGCCACACCCATTCGCTGAACCAGAACCAAGGCATTCCGGATGGTCCGCCGCAACTGGTGCGCTACGGCGTCAGCGCCGACGAGGCCCACCGCTTTGGCCTGCCCTGCGGCGGCACGCTGGAGCTGCTGCTCGAATTCAATCCGGATGCGGTCAGCCTGCATGATCTGGTACAGCAGCTGGAAGGCGGCTCGTTGGTGCAGCGCGCCGTGGACTGCGCCAACGGCCTCGTCACCCTGACACCGACCCAGCAGCCCGGCACGCTGGAGTTTGACGGCCACACGCTCACCAACCACCTTGGCCCCGGCTACCGCATGCTGCTGATTGGCGCAGGGGCGCTAGCCGAATATCTGGCCACGATGGCGCTGTTCAATGGTTTCACCGTCACCGTCTGCGACCCGCGCGAGGAATACATAGGCAGCTGGTCTGTGCCGCAAGTCAGCAAGGTGATGGACATGCCTGACGATGCCGTCACCGCCTTCAAGCCCGACGCGCGAAGCTGCATTGTAGCCCTGACGCACGACCCAAAGCTGGACGATCTGGCCCTGCTCGAAGCCGTGCAAAGCGCCGCCTTTTACGTGGGTGCCATTGGTTCGCGCCGCAACAACCAGGCAAGGCGCGAACGCATGATGGAGCATTTTGGCGAGACCGAAGAGTCGCTGGCCAAGCTGCGCGGGCCCATCGGCCTTTATATCGGCAGCAAAACTCCGGCCGAGATTGCGGTGAGCGTGATGGCCGAAATTCTGGCTGTGAAAAATGCAGTGCCGCTGCCGCAAGCCATGTCGGTAGAAGTGGCCAAACACGAACAGGACATCGTGATGAACGAGGCCAGCACGCATTGCGCAATTCCAGAAATCGTCAGCCCGGCAAGCGCGGCGAAACAGCCCTGACAAGCACGAGGAAACAAGTCCTTTCATACATCGCAACATAAAGTGCGGCCTGCGGGCCGCACTATGCTTTTTGGAGCACGCATCCGGCGTACTATTGCCGCCTGAATGACGACCGCCAAGAAAAAGAAATCGCCTGCGCGCAAGCGCAGCCTTGCTTCCAGAACTGCTGCCTTCGGCATCTTCCGCATCAAGCGCTTTGTGCTGTCAGCCGGAGCCTCGGCGCTTGCCAGCTTTCAGATTGCCAGTTGCAACTTCGACCCCGCCTCGTCGGCTGACAAGCTGCTCAATCAGGCGCTGGCTGCGCTGCATATTCAGACGCTGAACATCCCTGCACTGAGCGCTCTCAATGAGACTCTCAGCGCCTTTCGCAAAAACGGCTGGCCAGATCTCAGTGCCCCTGCAGGCCACACCAGCTCCGTGGGCGGCAAGGTGGAGAAGGCCGATGTCACGGCTTCTGGCCAGCCCACGCGCTTTGCCAACTGCTCACAGTTCTTTCCCGGTGGCAAGGCCCCGACTCTGCAACTTCACCCGCATGAACGCGAGCTGTGCTTCAGCAGCTTTGCTGTGCTGCACAACGGCTCGACCAAGACGCCAGTCTTTGTCGCCCAGCGGCTGAACCGTCGCCTGCTGGAGCAAGGCCAGGGCCTGAAGCGCGCCGACAAGTTCTATGCCGATGCCCGCCTTCCCCGGGCTGAGCGTTCAGAGCTGGACGACTACAAACATTCCGGCTACTCGCGCGGCCACATGGCACCAGCTGCAGACATGAGCACGCCCGAGGCCATGGCGCAAAGCTTTAGTCTGGCGAATATGGTTCCGCAAAACCAAATACACAACGCAGGTGCATGGAGTCAGGTGGAGCAAGCCACGCGCAAATATGCGCTGCGCGCCAAGGGCGATGTCTATGTTTTCACCGGCCCCGTCTTCAGCAAAAATGCAGCAGCGATTGGCCCTGGCAAGGTCGCTGTGCCCGACTACATCTTCAAGCTGGTTTATGACGCCAGCACCGGCAAGAGCTGGGTCCACTGGCAGGCCAACAGTGCCGAGACCCGTACGGTCTCCCCCATTAGCTACGAAGAATTCACGCGCCGCACAGGTATGCCGCTGCTATCGTCCATTCCTGCGCAACGGGCCTGAATCAGCGCCTCAGGCCATCAAAAAAAGGAGCTGATAGCGCTATATAAATATAGATGTCGGCTAATAAATTAGCTGAGATTAATTATATTAAAGCGCTAAAAGCTCACTTATCTATAGCATTTTTCGCAGCCTCTGACGATGATGGCGACATCTTTTTCATCCCTAGCCAAGCATCCACTCAAGGCATGGCCGTCTCACGCAGGCTGTCCACCAACAGCTGAGTGGCCGGCGTTTTCGCTCGTCCTCGCAGCGTGATGATGCCCACATGCGGCAGCTCGATAGGCAACTTGAGATTCAGGATGCACAGCAGGCCCTGGCGCTCGAAATGCTCGGCAACGCTGCGGGCCAGAAAACCAATCGCTGGCCGCTGCTGCATGCTCGATAGCGTGACCAGAAAAGACGAGGTTTCTATGATGTCCGTCGGCGGCACCAGCTGGTGCTTGTAGAACATCTGGGCCAGCTTGGAGCGGGATGAAGCCCATGGCGGCGGCACCACCCAGGGCAGTTGCGCCAGCACGGTCCAGTCCGGCTGCGGCGTCTTGGCCAAGGGATGCTCGGGGCTCACCACAATGCACATGGTCTCGGGATACAGAGACTCGGTTTCCAGATCCGGCGATGCATAGCCGGGTTCCAGCCGGCCCACGATCAAGTCCAGCTCTCCTACACGCAGTCTGGGCAGCAGCCGCGTGAGGTCGCCTTCCTCCACCATGACTGTCGTCAGTGGAGAGTGCTGCTTGAGCCGCAAAATGGCCGGCATCAGCAGGCTGGGCAGGGCGACCACCATCGCCCCCACGCTGGTCCTGCCCACGCCGCCGCTGGCCTGCGCCGTAATTTCATCGCGCGTGCGCTGGTAATCGGCAAGCACCGAGCGGGCAAAGCGCACCACGGTGACTCCATGGGCCGTGGGCTCGGTGCCTCTGGTGGAGCGCACGAACAGCTGCAGATCGAACATCTTTTCGATCTCCACCAGCATCTTGGATACCGCAGGCTGGGTGATCGACAGAAACTCCGACACCCGTCCCAGGTGTCGAAACTCGTCCAGCGCCACCAGCAATTGCAGGTGGCGCAGCTTCAGGTTGGAACGAAGAACACGGTCTATCTGGCTCATGGGGTGCTGGCAGGATCCGACGTTTCATAACCTCTAAGTTATGAAGCGAGTCCGCTATGTCATTAGATTGCAATCATTATCTTCAGAATAATCCGCGGGCAGACCCTAAAACAATGATTCGGAGACAACGATGAATCCCTCCCGCCCCATGACCAGGCGCCAACTCGTACTTGGCAGCCTAGGCGCAGCTGCCTTGACTACGGCACCGGCACGCGTGTTCGCCGCCGAGTACCCTGAGCGCCCCATCACTTTCATCTGTCCCTGGCCGGCAGGCGGCACCGCAGATCGCTCCATGCGCGTCATCTGCCAGATCGCGGCCCGCGAACTCGGCCAGCCGATTGCACTGGAAAACCGCGCCGGCGCATCCGGCATGATCGGCTCCAAGGCCCTGTCTTCGGCACGACCTGACGGCTACACCATCGGTCAGATACCAATCTCCGTGACGCGTTTCTCTCAGCTGGGCACCGTACAGCTCGATCCGCTCAAGGACTTCATCTATCTGGCGCGGACCTCGGGTCAGACCTTCGGCATTGCCGTGCCCGCGAACTCTCCGTTCAAGTCTTTGCGCGACGTGGTCGCCAAGGCCAAGGCCCAGCCCGGCGTCATCACCTATGCGCATGCCGGTATCGGCGGTGCCACCCATGTGGGGATGGAGCAGTTCGCACAGGCCGCTGGCGTGAAATTCAACTCCATCGCCTACAAGGGCGGTTCGGCAGCCTTGCAGGACGTGCTCGGCGGACAGGTCGACCTGCTGGCCGACAGTTCCTCCTGGGCACCACATGTCGAAGCCGGCAAGATGCGCCTGCTGGCCACCTGGGGCGAGTCGCGCACGCCACGCTTCAAGGACACACCCACACTCAAGGAGCTGGGTTTTGACGTGGTGGTGGAAGCACCCAACGGCATCGGCGCGCCCAAGGGCTTGCCTGCCGCCGTCGAAAAGCGACTGCGCGATGCCTTCCGCAACGCCGTCAACAGCGAGGAGTTTCGCAAGGTGGCCGAGAGCATCGACGCTCCGGTCATGTACCAGGACGGCCCTGATTACCGTAAATACATACAGGCCGTCTACCAGCAAGAGACCGATCTGATCCGCAAGCTCAATCTCAAGGAGCTGATGGCCAAGGGCTGATCCCCCTGCCATTGCCTGTCCCGCCCGCTTGCAGCTTTCCTACTTTTCCCATGAACCACAGCTCCCTGCTTCGTCTGCACCCGAACGACAACGTACTGGTTGCCAAGACCGCCATTGCCCTGGGCGAGGTGATCGCCGAATTCGGCGTGCGCGCCAGGGCGCAGATTCCCGCCGGCCACAAGATCGCAGCGCGGGCCATTGCGGCCGGTGAAAGCGTGTTGAAGTACGACACCATGATCGGCGTGGCCGCGCGCGACCTGCAAGCCGGTGACTATGTGCACAGTCACAACCTCTCCCTGGTGGACAGCTACCGCGACCCGGCTTTTTGCCAGGACGTACGTGCTGTGGATTTTGTCCCAGAGGAGCAACGCGCGACCTTCATGGGCTTCGAGCGAGCCGGTGGCGGCGTCGGCACGCGCAACTTCATCGGCATTCTGTCGTCGGTGAACTGCTCGGCCACGGTGATCAAGCGCATTGCGGCGCATTTCACGCCCGAACGCCTGGCCGCATTTCCCAATGTGGACGGTGTAGCCGCCTTTGCGCAGTCCAGCGGCTGCGGCATGTCGTCGCCCAGCGAGCATTTCGACCTGCTGCGCCGCACGCTGGCCGGCTATGCCCGCCACCCCAACCTGGTCGGCGTGCTCATCGTGGGCCTGGGCTGCGAGCGCAACCAGGTCGATGCGCTGCTCGACTCCCAGAGTCTGGAATCCGGTCGCCTGCTGCGCACGCTGGTGATGCAGGAGGTCGGCGGTACGCGCCAGACAATAGAGGCCGGCATCCGTGCCATCGAAGAAATGCTGCCCGAAGCCAACGCCGCCCAGCGCACGCGGGTCAGCGCGCAGCATCTGAAAATCGGGCTCGAATGCGGCGGCTCCGATGGTTTCTCCGGCATTACTGCCAACCCCGCGCTCGGCGCCGCGATGGACTTGCTGGTGCGCCACGGCGGCACCGCCATACTGTCCGAGACGCCCGAGATCCATGGCGTGGAGTTCATGCTCACTCGTCGCGCGGCCACCCCGGAAGTCGGACAAAAACTGCTGGATCGCCTGGCCTGGTGGGAGCACTATGCGGCCGGCCAGAACGCACAGTTCAACGGCGTGGTGGGCCACGGCAACCAGGCCGGCGGTCTGGCCAATATTTTCGAAAAATCGCTGGGCTCGGCCATGAAGGGCGGCACCACGCCGCTGCGTGCCGTGTACGAATATGCCGAGCCCATAGACCAGGCGGGCTTCGTCTTCATGGATTCACCCGGCTACGACCCCGTGGCAGCAACAGGCCAGATTGCCAGCGGAGCCCAGCTGATCTGCTTTACCACCGGGCGCGGCTCCATGTTCGGCAGCAAGCCCGCGCCGACCATCAAGCTGGCGAGCAACACGCCGATGTTCCGCCGCCTTGAAGAAGACATGGACATCAACTGCGGCGTGGTGATCGATGGCGAGCTGTCCGTGCCCGAACTGGGCCAGCGCATATTCGAGCAAATTCTCTGGCATGCCTCTGGCGAACCGACCAAGAGCGAGTTGCTGGGCCTCGGCGACCACGAGTTCGTGCCTTGGCATCTGGGCATCGTGAGTTGATTCTTCGCCTCCCCTTCTTACTTAAATTCCCCCCTACGTCATGCCTTTGACTCTCTCACGCACCGAGCTGCAACGCAGCAGCCACTTCATCGCCGGCCAATGGCTGAACCCTGACTTGGGGCCCCGCTTTGATGTAACCGACCCGGCCACCGGCGCCGTGATCGCCTCCATCCCTGATGCCGACGCTGCAACCGCACGGAGCGCCGTCGATGCGGCGCATGCCGCCTTCCCCATTTGGCGCAAGACACCGGCCAAGCAGCGCGCCCAGATTCTCAAGCGCTGGAACGACCTAGTAATGGAACATCAGGAAGACCTGGGACGACTGATCTCGCGCGAGCAGGGCAAGCCTCTGGCAGAAGGACGCGGCGAAGTCAGCTATGCAGCCAGCTACATCGAATGGTTTGCCGAGGAAGCCACGCGCGCCAATGGTGAAGTGATTCCAGCACCGATCCCGGGGCGACGCATGTTTGCTCTCAGAGAACCAGTGGGTGTGGTCGCCGCCATCACGCCCTGGAATTTTCCAGCAGCCATGATTGCGCGCAAGATTGCACCGGCGCTGGCAGCAGGCTGCACCGTGGTCTGCAAGCCCGCAGAAGACACGCCTTTGACCTCGCTGGCGCTGGTCGCTCTGGCGCAAGAGGCCGGCGTGCCGCCCGGAGTCTTGAACATCGTGACGGCATCGCGCGAGCAAACGCCAGCTGTGGTCGACGCCTGGCTTGACGACTCTCGCGTGCGAAAAATCACCTTCACCGGCTCGACGCCAGTGGGCAAGCACCTGGCACGCCGCTCGGCCGACACACTCAAGAAGCTCTCCCTGGAGCTTGGCGGCAATGCGCCCTTCATCGTGTTCGAAGACGCCGACCTTGAAGCCGCCGTCGAAGGCCTGATGGCCGCCAAGTTCCGCAACGGCGGCCAGACCTGCGTCTGCCCCAACCGTGTGTTCGTTCACGAATCAGTCCATGATCGCTTTGCCGAACTGCTGGTGGCGCGCGTGTCCGCGCTGAGGGTCGGCCCGGCCAGCGATCCGGCCTCGCAGATCGGTCCGATGATCAATGCGCGCGCCGTCGAAAAGATTGAGCGCCATGTGCAAGATGCCGTGGCGCGTGGTGCTGTTGTGCTGACTGGCGGCACACGCCTGCCTGCGCTGGGTGCCAACTACTTTGCCCCCACGGTACTGGCAGGCGCAGACGCCAGCATGGCCTGCGCCTGCGAGGAGACCTTCGGCCCAGTCGCTCCGCTGACACGCTTCTCAGACGAAGCCGAAGTCATCGCCCAAGCCAACGACACCCCGTTCGGACTCGCGGCCTATTTCTATTCCAACGACACACGCCGTATCTGGCGTCTGGCCGATGCGCTGGAAACCGGCATTGTCGGCATCAACGAAGGCGCGCTGGCCGCCGAGGCCGCACCGTTTGGCGGCGTAAAGGATTCTGGCTACGGCCGTGAGGGCTCCACCCACGGGCTGGACGACTACCTGCACACCAAATACGTCTGCCAGGGCGGGCTGGACGCCTAAAGCCGACAGGCCACAGCGATGCGGCCCGACCGCCCCACCTGAACGCAACGAGAAAGCCCAAACCACAGCCAAGCAAGAGATCCAACGCAGGGCCCGCAGCATGGAGCGGGGCTCTGCGAAACAGGGGCACCGCCCCATGCCATTAGAGCAATCAAAAAAGGAGACAAGCACCATGAATTTTTCCACTACTTCCCGCCTCAACCGTCGTGGCCTGCTGCTGTGCGCCGCAGCCCTGGCCAGCCCGCTGGGCGTGCCGCTGGCCCATGCCGAAAGCGCTTACCCCGCCAAGCCGGTCACGCTGCTCGTACCCTACCCCGCCGGAGGTGCCAACGATGCAGTGGCTCGCCTCATCGGCCTGAAGATGGGAGAGGACCTCAAGCAGCCCGTGGTCATCGACAACCGGCCCGGTGCGGGCACGACCATTGGTACCGCGACAGCAGCCAAGGCGCAGGCCGACGGTTACACCCTGGTGCTGGGCTCGCTGGCCAGCCATGCCGTCAGCCCCCACCTGTACGCCCGCCCCGGCTATGACGCCGTGGCCGACTTCGCGCCCATCGGCATGATCGGCGTGGTGCCCATGGTTCTGGTCGTGGCCCAGGACTCGCCCTACGCCAACCTGAAGTCGCTTGTGGAAGCTGCACGCAAGCAACCGGGCCAGCTCAACTACGGCTCTTCCGGTAATGGCTCGCCCTTGCACCTGGCCGCCGAACTATTCAAGCAGCGCGCCCAGCTGCAGATCAACCACGTGCCCTACAAGGGCGGCAACGCCCACACCATGGACCTGATGGGCGGACGGCTGGACATGATTCTGGACACCTTGACCAGCGCCTCGCCGCTGCTCAAGAGCGGCAAGGTGCGCGCGCTGGCGGTAGCCTCGGCATCGCGTCTGCCCGAGCTGCAGAACGTGCCTACCTTCGCCGAGGCCGGCTACCCGGGATTCGAGGTAAACGCCTGGTATGCGCTGTACGCCCCCGCCAAGACCGGCAAGGAGGTGCTGGCGCGCCTGAATACCTCACTCACTCAGGTACTCAAACAATCCGAGGTACAGGAGAAATTCGCCCTGCTAGGCGTGCGCACCCGGCCCGGCTCATCTCAGGAGCTGGCCAAATTCACAACCGACGAGTGGAGCCGCTACGGCAAGGTCATCCAATCAGCGGGCATCCGCATCGACTGAGTTTCGCAACCATGTCCTCACATTTCCACGTTCTAGTCACCGCGTCGCACTGGGCCGAACCCGCGCAGCGCATCATCCAGCAGGCCGGCGGCCAGTTGCATTTTCTGCCCGGCAGCCTTACTGAAGACGCATTGGTCGCACGCCTGGCAGAGACCGGCGCGCAGGCCATCGTGCTGCGCGGCTCCGCCCCCATCACCGACCATGTGCTGACCGCGTCGCCGGCGCTGCGCATCGTGGCCAAGAACGGTGCCGGCGTGGACAGTGTGGACCTGGAGGCGGCGCGCGCACGCGGCATTGCCGTGGCCGTGGCCCCCGGAGCCAATGCTGGTGCAGTGGCCGAACATGCCGTGGCCCTGATGCTGGCGCTCACGCGACAGTTACCGCAGCTGGACCGCATGGTGCGCGCCGGCGAATGGGCCGGCAGCACCTGGCAGGGCCGTGACTTCCGCGGCGCCACGGTGGGCATAGTCGGCTACGGCAGCATTGGCCGTGCAACCGCGCAACTGGCCAGCGCCCTGGGCGCCAAGGTGCTGGTGCTGCGGCCCCAGGGCCAGGCCGATGGCTTCGCCACCGAGGCCGAGCTGCACCGCCTGCTGCCCCAAATCGACATACTGAGCCTACACTGCCCGCTGACCGAGCGCAGCCGGGGCCTGATCGGCGCACGCGAGCTGGCCTTGTTGCCGCGCGGCAGCCTGCTCATCAACACCGCGCGCGGCCCCGTCGTGGACGAGGCCGCACTCATTGATGCATTGCGCAGCGGCCAGCTCGGCGGCGCCGGCCTGGACACCTTCGATACCGAGCCCCTGCCCACCAGCCACCCGCTGGCAGCACTAGCCCAGGTGCTGCTCACCCCCCATGTGGCGGGCGTGACGCGCGATGCAGGCTTGCAGGTCGCATCCATGACTGCGCAAAACATCGTGGACCATCTGGCCCACACCGCACTCCCCACCCTCCACCGGGTCGCCTGAGGCGCTTTTGCGCCCGACCTTCACCTCCCACGAACCGATCACATGCCCGCAAACAATCCCTTCAAAGCCGCACTGGCCGCGCAACAGCCGCAAATCGGCCTCTGGCTTTCCATGGCCGACCCCTATATGGCCGAAGTCAGCGCCAGCACGGGTTTCGATTGGCTGCTGATTGACGGCGAACATGCACCCAATGACTTTCACTCCACCCTGGCCGCACTGCATTCCGTGGCGGCTCACAAGACCCAGCCCGTGGTGCGTCTGCTCCACGGCGACACGGCGCTGATCAAGCAGTTGCTGGATATCGGTGCCAAGACCTTGCTGGTGCCCATGGTCGATACCGCAGAGCAGGCACAGCGCCTGGTATCGGCAACCCGCTATCCGCCGCTGGGCATTCGCGGCGTGGGCAGCGCGGTCGGGCGCGCCTCCCAATGGAGTGCGCGCAGCGACTATCTCGATATTGCCGATGAGGAAGTCTGCCTGTTGGTACAGGTAGAGACGGTGACGGCACTGGCCAATCTGGAAGCGATCTGCGCGGTCGACGGTGTGGACGGCGTCTTCATTGGTCCGGCCGACCTGGCCGCCTCCATGGGCTATCGCGGTAGGCCGGGTCACCCCGAGGTGCAGGCCGCCATCGAAGCCGCAATGCGCACCATCAAGGCCTCCGGCAAAGCGGCCGGCACGCTGACCTCGGACCCCACGCTGGCCAGACGCTATCTCGAACTCGGCTGCACCTTTGTCGCCGTCGGCGTCGATGTGCTGCTCTACGCCAATGCCGCGCGCCGACTGGCTGCCGATTTTCTGGGCACACCGACCGCCCCAGCCGTTTCTGCCGAGGCACGCGGAGCCTACTAAACATGACTGAAGCTTCCAAAATTTCCCCCACTCAACTCCTCGATGGCCTGCGCGCCATCGTCGGCAACAAGGCCTGCCTCGATGCCTCGGCCGACATGCAGCCCTTCACCACCGACTATCGCAAGCTCTATCACGGCAAGGCTATAGCCGTGGTGCTGCCGGCCACGACGCAGCAGGTCAGCGAAGTTCTGGCTCTGTGCTCAAGCCACCAGATTCCCGTGGTACCTCAGGGTGGCAACACCTCGCTCATGGGCGGAGCCGTGCCCGACGATGCGGGCGATGCCGTGGTACTCAATCTGCGCCGCATGAACCAGGTGCAGGAAATCGACAGCATCAATGACACCATGACGCTGCAGGCCGGTGTCACGCTGCAGGCCGCACGTGCTGCTGCCGAAGACGCCGGTCGCCTGTTCCCGCTGCGCATAGGCTCCGAAGGTTCCTGCCAGATCGGCGGCAATCTCTCGACCAATGCCGGCGGCACCGCCGTCCTGCGCTACGGCAATATGCGCGATCTGACCTTGGGCATCGAGGCCGTGCTGCCCGATGGGCGCATCTACTCCTCGCTGCGCGGTCTGCGCAAGGACAACACGGGCTACGACCTCAAGCAGCTGTTCATAGGCTCCGAAGGCACGCTGGGCATCATCACTGCCGCCGTGCTCAAGCTGATGCCCCTGCCCAGCGCAACGGCTGTGGCATGGGTAGCGGTGAAAGACCCGCATGCGGCCGTACAGTTGCTGACCGAGGCCAAGCGCATCGCGGGCCAGGCCGTGACGGCCTTTGAGCTGATTTCGGGCCCCGCACTGACCCTGGTGCTGGAATCCATGCCGCAGTGGAGCGCACCTCTGCCCGACGCCCACGACTGGATGGTGTTGATTGAGCTGAGCTCGGGTGGCGATGCCCAGACCCTGGACGCCACACTGATGCGCATCCTCGAGGAAGGCATGGCTGGCGGCCTGATTACCGATGCCGCTATCGCTGCTAGCCTCGCCGATGCCCGGGCCTTCTGGCAGCTGCGCGAGGAAATCTCGGATGCCCAGACCCGCGAAGGCGGCAGCATCAAATGCGATATCTCCATTCCCCTATCCAAGGTGGCGGACTTCATCCAACAAGCATCGGCACAGGTGCTGGAGATGGCACCCGATGCACGCATGGTGATCTACGGACATATGGGCGATGGCAATGTGCACTTCAATCCCTTGCGCCCCAAGCATGCGCCTGCTGCGCAGTTCCTGTCCGAGCACTATGCATCGGTCTCTCGCGCAGTCGACGGGCTTGCCCACCAGCAAAATGGTTCTATCTCGGCCGAGCATGGCATAGGCGTGGCCAAGCGCGACGACCTGCTGCTGTGCAAGACACCCGTGGAGCTGGAGTTGATGTGGCAGATCAAGCAGGCACTGGATCCTAGAAACCTGCTCAACCCCAACAAGGTGCTGCCCGCGCCAAGCGCTGCTTTATAACGCTGCAGGCTGGACCGAACGGAGCAGGCGGCAAGCCGCCGACTCCGTGCAGGGTGCTAGCGCTTCTCTTGGCCTGAAGCTTGAGCTGGCGCCGCTGGCTCAAGCACCTGCTGCTGTGGAGGCTGCCAGCTGGCGGGCAGCACGGCGTCCAGCCAGTGCATGCGCCAGGCCAGCAACACGGCTACCACGACCAGACCCAGCACGCAAAGGGTGTTGCGCAGGCCATGCTTATCCGCATACGGGTCCGCGTAGCTGCGCTTGGCGTTGGTGGGCACCTTGGCTGTTTGCGACAGGCTGCGGCCAAGGCCCAGGTTGATATTCATGCGGCCATTGATGGCCCAGCCGCTGGCATCCAGAATCGGGCCCAGGCTGCGCTGACGCAGCTTGAGCCAGGCAATCAACATGCTGGGGCCGGAGATGGCCAGCACAATGCCCAGAATGGCGACTGGAATCCACGGACCCAGCTCGATGAACTTGCCAAAGATACCGACCATCACCGCACTCAATGAGCCCAAAGCCACGCCAATGGCGGCCACGGTGCCCACATCCGTCTTGCGCGGGGCGCTGGCTGCGGCCGGTGCGGGGGCCAGGTCCTTGGGGGCTGTCACCAGCTTGGTCGCGTTGTCGCTGAGGCTGGCATTCACCACATCGTTCTTGGCCGCAGCATGCTTTGCGACCTGCTCCTCGATCATGCGTACAAACTTCTTGTACGGCGATGAGAAGGCCTGACCAATGCTGGTGGGGTTGTCGATGAGCTTGATGATGGTGGCATCCCAGTCATTGCCCGCGCGGTCATAGAACACGCCGTTGCGGCCCACGAACAGAAAGTCCACATCACCGGCAGTAAAGGCCGCGACGATGATTTTCTTCTGGCCTTCGCGCCTGCACTCGCAATAAGCCAGATAGGTTTTGGCCATGGCCGCCAGCACCGAATGAGCTGCGGCATCGCCCACTTCCACGGTCAAATCGCAGCTGCGGCCATCCAGAAACAGTGTTCCAGCCTGAAACGCCGCGCCTTCGCGCCGATAGAAGCTGGAGAAGGAGACAAAGTTATTGAGCAGCGGCAGCAAATCGCGTTGCAGGCGAATCAGCTTTTCCAGTGCTCTGGCTTGCAGGCTGTGCTCTTTTTCAGCGTCATCTTGGTCGAGCAACTGCGTCAGCGCATCTTGCAGGCCGCTGCCCAGCAATGCTTGAACCTCTGCTTCGCTCAAGGCTCCCAGCGGTGTGGCAGGGCACTGAGCCAGCCAGTGCTGGCAATGCGCCAGCATGGTTTTGAGCTGATCCCATTGCTCTTCGGTTAGCACCATCAAGGCATCGCCAAAGACCGACTGAATCGCTTGCTCGCGCAGAGTTTGCAGCGCCGCCGCCCATGCGGGATTGACGCCATGCACCAGCGGCAAGTTGCGCTCGCCGGTGACCGCTGCCAACGGCAGTGCGGCCAGCGCTTCAGAGGCGTTGCTCAGCACCTGCGCACCTAAAGCCGCATAGCCCTCTTCCGTCGGGTTCAGCGGCGCCTTGGCGTTCGCATCAAACTCGACCAATCGGGTTCGGGCAAAAAAATCATCGACCTTGGCCTGCACGGCATTCACTGCCTCGGCTGCAGCCAGCGCCAGCGCACGGGGCTGCAAGTGGCAGCCCAGTTCGGCAGCCTTGCCAAACCAGTCTTGCAGGCTTTGCACATCAACCCAGAAGGCTTCTGCCTTAGGGCGGTCAATGCCGGGCACACCGTCGTGACCATCTACCGCGCCATACAGCTCCTGAATACGTGCAATCAGAGCGGCCAGCGCTTCATCGCCCTCAGCCGTTGCCGCGCTGACCACGCCATCGCCGTTAAAGCGCAGCGCTTGCAAAGAAGCCAGGCGCTCTTGCACCTGCGCCAGCGTGATGGCTTTGGCCTGTGGCTCGCCCGCCAGCTCCAGCACGCGCCGGGCTTCGGCCAGCAGAGGCGCGCCGTCTTCAGTGGCGTCGTTGATGCTGGCCAGTTGCAGCACATCACCGCCATCGGCCAGCACCTGCGGGTCTCGCACACGCGCCACAGCCCATTCGCAGGCGGCGACCAGCTCGGGCGGGCGAATGCGCCCATCCTTGCTTTCATCAATCAAATCCAGCGTTGCGCTGTCAAATTCAATTCCGCGTGTAGGGCAGGCCAGCGCCACCCACAGCTTTTTGTCTAACTCACCAATGTGGGCAATGTCCTGGCCGGTGCGTATGACCACCTGGTCCACATCGCCGGCGCGGAAAAACTGCCACTCGTACTGCTGCTGCATGAAACCATCAACTCCCGGGCAAGGTTTGCCCTTGTCAGAGTGCCGGGCAACCAATCGCCACAGGCACTGTCCGCTATCAAAACCGTGAGTTTAAAAGTCATTTGAGTGACAAAAATGGTGACATTTGTGAACTCTTGGCGTGTTTAGTGACGGCCTAATAAGCGGGTCGTTCTCGCCTTCGTCCTTTTCAATAATAAAGTATTTGTTCAGATACTTTATTTGCTACACTGATTCCGATAGAGCCCTGCCCATGACTCCCGTGCCCACCGCCTCTCAGACCCGCGACAAGCTGCATTTGCAGCTGGCCCGGCTATTTCGCAACAAGATCGCGACGGGCGAATGGCCGGTAGGGCAAAGCATTCCCACCGTCGAAGAACTCGAAGCCCTGCACCGCGTCTCGCGCACCACGGTGCGCATGGCTGTGCATGCACTGGTCGACGAAGGCTTGCTGGAGACCCGCAAGCGCGGCGGAACTAGGGTGATGGGCCAGCCCTACAAACCGCCCTCTTTCTTGCTACCCACCAGCTGGCAAGAACTGGTGGCCTTTGGCGAACAGATTCAACAAATCACGCTGCACACTGCCAATGACTGCGTGCCACCGATTCCCTCCGGTTTCCCACTGCCCGGCACCCTGGCTCCAGCGTATGTGCACTTTTTGCGCGTGCACAGCCATGGCGATGCCCGGTTTTGCCTGTCAGAGCTGTATCTGGAGCAAGAGCTTTACCCAAAATTGCAGGAGCAGCTGGAACGCGCCACGCTGGCACAGGCGCTGGGCAATGACTCCGGCCAGATCGCCACGGCCCGCCAGTACCTGAGCGTGGTCCCTGCCGACGAGCTGATTGCCGAGCATCTTGGCGTACCGCTGGGGACGCCGCTAATGCAGGCGCTGCGCTGGGCCTGCAACCCACAGGGACTGATCGTCTACTGGGCCAAGGTGCGCTTTATTAGCCAGTACGTGCACATGGAAATGGACTTGCTCAAATGATCGCCGCCTCGCGCCAACCCCACTGCGGCCGCGTGGCATGGATCACCGGTTCCACCAGCGGCATTGGCTGGGCCACTGCCAGGCTACTGGCCGGCGAAGGCGCAGCCATTGCCCTGCACGGCAGCAAAGCCGCATCCGCCACCACCGATGCACAGCTTGCCGAGTTGCACGCCATGGGCGTGGCCGCGCGTTACTACGCGCTGGATCTGGCTGATGGCGAGGCTATTGCCCCGCTGGCCCGTCGCATTGCGGCCGAGCTGGGCGAAATAGACATTCTGGTCAACAACGCCGGTATGCAACATGTGCAATCGGTGCTGCAATTTCCGGCAGAGAAGTGGAATGCCATGCTGGCTGTGAACCTGTCCGCCCCCTTCCACACCATTCAGGCCTGCGCGCCCGCCATGCTGGCACGTGGCTGGGGACGCATCATCAATATGGCGTCCGTGAGCGCGCTGGTCGGCGTGGCCAACAAGCCAGCCTATGTGGCCAGCAAGCATGGACTGCTGGGTCTGACCAAATCCGTGGCACTGGAGCTGGCCACCACACCTGTGACCTGCAACGCCATCTGCCCCGGCTGGGTGCTGACGCCGCTGGTGCAGAAGCAGATCGATGCACTGGTGCTTCGCGAGGGGCTGGACGAGCCCGCTGCCCGCGCCCGATTGCTGGGAGCCAAGCAACCATCGCAAGCCTTTGTGACCGTCGAGCAAATCGCCGCGCTGACCAGTTTTCTGGCCAGCGACAACGCAGCCCAAGTGCGCGGCGCGCAGTGGAATATGGACGGGGGCTTTACCGCTGCCTGAGCAGCAAACTATCAAATCAATAGCTACCAGCGCTTATCAGATAAGCGCTGCAAGCCAATTTCATTAAAACAATCAAGGAGACATGATGACTTTGAACGAAACACACGACGCAGGCCTGCAAAGCTGGGTGGCCAGCGCCAACACCGGCCAGAGCGACTTTCCCATTCAGAACCTGCCCTTTGCAGTCTTTCGCCGCAAGGGCAGCAGCGAAGGCTTCCGCGGCGGTGTCGCCATTGGCGATCAGGTGCTGGATATGGCTGCAGTACGCAACGCCAAGATTCTGAGCAGCGATGTGCAGACCCAGATCGAAGCAGCAGCGCAAAGCCAGCTCAACACGTTGATGGGCATGACCCATACGCAATGGTCGGCCCTGCGTCTGGCGCTATCGCGCGCGCTGCGTGCCGGTGCCGCCGAAGAAGCAACGCTCAAAGGCTGCCTCGTGGCACAGGCCGATGTGGAATATGCCGTTCCCGCGCAGATCGGCGATTACACCGACTTCTACACCTCCGTCCATCACGCAACCAATGTGGGCAAGCTGTTTCGCCCCACCAACCCGTTGATGGAAAACTACAAGTGGGTGCCCATTGGCTACCACGGTCGTGCCTCCAGCATCCGCGTCTCGGGCGTTGACTTCAAGCGCCCCAATGGCCAGATCAAGGCCCCTGATGTGAACCCCGTGCTCAAGCCCTGCAACCGTCTGGACTACGAGCTGGAGATGGGCATTTACGCAGGTTCCGCCAACGCCTGGGGCAATGCTATCGGCATGGACAATGCAGAAGACCACATCTTCGGCCTGTGCCTGCTCAACGACTGGTCGGCCCGCGATGTGCAGGCCTGGGAATACCAGCCGCTGGGACCCTTTCTGTCCAAGAATTTCGCCACCAGCATCTCGCCCTGGATCGTGACCCTGGAAGCGCTGGTGCCGTACCGCACGGCCTTCACCCGTCCAGCCGAAGATCCACAGCCTCTGCCCTACCTCAGCTCTGAAGCCAACTCTCAGCACGGTGCGCTGGATGTGCAGCTCACCGTCGCCATCCAGACCGAGAAGATGCGTGCCGAAGGCAAGCAAGCCGAGCAAATCACCCAGACCAGCTACCGCCACGCCTACTGGACCATGGCGCAGCTGGTTGCTCACCACACCGTCAACGGCTGCGATCTGCAACCCGGCGACCTGCTGGGCACGGGCACGCTGTCTGGTCCCACCATGGACCAAGCCGGGGCATTGTTGGAAATCACCGAAGGCGGCAAGAACCCGCTGAGCTTGAGCAACGGTGAAACCCGCACCTTCTTGCTGGACGGCGATGCCGTGGTCTTCACCGGCTGGTGCG
Organism: Comamonas sp. 26; assembly: GCF_002754475.1. NCBI lineage: Bacteria > Pseudomonadati > Pseudomonadota > Betaproteobacteria > Burkholderiales > Comamonadaceae > Comamonas > Comamonas sp. 26. The sequence goes on along the minus strand of NZ_PEFL01000001.1, from coordinate 736,715 downwards.
AAAAGCCCGGTACGGCCCGCATTGGCTTTGGCGAAGTACGCGCCACCGTGCTGCCTGCGCACAAGGCCTGATCGAGCATCAAGCCATCTCCCAAAGAGCCGGCCTTGTGCCGGTTTTTTGCTGGGAATGCGCAACAAAGCTATTCGTAACGTCATGACACAATCAGGGTCATGCCTTCCGCTTCGGACACCCAAACGCCCGCGCTCGCCCCTGCTGCCAAACCTCAGCGGCAAGAGCCTGTGCTCAGACAAATGCCTCACTCTGACGCAGGCCCTGCAAGCCCACTTCCTGCATCCATCGCCAGTGCATTTGCGGCAGCCGCCTACTCCATGCAAAACAGCCTGCAAAGCAAAGAGCCGTCCGAGGAAGATGCTGGGCTGCTGCCTCAGCTCTACGCCAGCCGCATAGGCCCGCGCGCACAGGCCTATTACCTCGCCCAGTTCAAGCGCTTTGATGCGCTGGACCGCAGCCTGCCCAGCTGGAATATGGCGGCCGCCTTCTTCACCCTGGCCTGGTGCTGCCTGCGCGGCCTGTGGTTGGAAGCGGCCAAGTACCTTGCAGCCGTCACCGTCGTCGCGCTGATCTGGTGGATGGGCCTGCGCCCTGCGCTGCCCCATGCCATGGCGCTTGGCGTGGGCGCTGCGCTCTGGCTGGTGGCCATGGCCGTGCCAGGACTGCTGGCCAACGGCTGGTACTGGCGCAAAATCAAGGCCGAAACGCTGCAGGCCATTACGGCCGCACCGAACATGGCACAAGCCCATGCCGCTCTGCAAGCACAGGCCAGCCCGGCCCAGAACAAGGTCGCCGCCCTGCTGGTGCTGGCCCTGCCCGTTGCGGCCATTACTGGGGCCGGCCTGGCTTTGCTGCCATCTCGCAGCGCGCCACCTGCAATTGCTGAAAGACCTGTGGTTCAGCCTGTTGCTGCGCCTGCTGTATCTGCTGCACCTGCTGTAGTTGCTTCGGTCGCTGCGCCAGTGATTGAGCCCGGTGCGCCAGCTCCGGCGGCTGAATCAGCCCCCGAACCCGTCACCGCCCCTGTGCCCGCCACAATCGCTGCGCCGGTTGAAGCTGCGACGCCAGCAAACACAACCGCAACCGATTTAATTCCCGGCAAGTTCTATCTGAATGTGGGCGTGTATTCAGAAGCCGCCAATGCCGACAAAGTGCTGGCCCAGCTTAAAAAATCCAAACTGCCCGCGCTGTCACAAAAAATGAGCAGTAACAAGGGCGAAGTCACCCGCCTGCGCAGCGGCCCGTTTGAAAGCCGCAAGCGCGCTGAAAGAGCCGTCCGCAAGTTGCAGGCCGCCAATATCGACGCTACGATTTTTCAGCCCGCAGACAAGACCGCCAAGCCCTGATCAACACCGGCAACGACATAGAGCCCAATCAGCCTCTAGTGCTTGATAAAAAAGTGCATGCAGCTATGAATTTTGCACATTACTTGGTTTCACCCGCTTGCATATTCACAAAGCGTCGGATGCTGAATTCACCAGCTAGTGCGCTATGGTGTGGTCATGACTCGTCACACATTCACCATGCACGTATCCCATCGCACCCTTATCGGTCTGGCCACCGGCACTCTTGCTTTGCTGATCACAGGGTGCGCCAGCAACGGCACGGTGGCTTCCGCACCGGCCCAACCCGCGCGCCAGTTGCAGGTCTGCAATGCGCAGCCGGTGCAGATGTTTATCGGTCACAACACCGTAGCATCGACGCTGGAGAACATTCGCCAGAAGTCCGGCTCTTATCAGCTGCGCGTGCTGCGCGAGAACCAGCCCGCCACCATGGAATACAACGAGGAGCGCCTCAACGTGATCACCAACGACGCGGGCAAGATCATCGCCCTGCGCTGCGGCTAAATATGGCAACTGGACTTTTACAGGAACATTTCCTGTAAGTCGTTCAGAAAATCAAACCCGCGCTCGGTGGGCACCACGCGCCCCATGTCGCGTGTAATCAAACCCTTGGCCTGCGCCGCGTCCAGCCCCTTGGCAATGGATGACATGGGCAGGCCGGTGCGCTCCATGAACTCCTGCAGCGCAAAGCCACCGCGCAAACGCAGCGCATTGAGCATGTACTCAAACGGCAGATCGGCACGCTTGACCTCGTGGTCCTGCGCCAGCGGCGTGCCGGCCAGTGCCATATCCATATAGCGATTCGGATCACGCAATCGCACCTGCCGCACGATGCGGTGCGCAAAACTCAGCTTGCTGTGCGCACCCGCACCAATCCCCAGATAGTCGCCAAAATGCCAGTAGTTGCTGTTGTGAAAGCACTGATGGCCAGGCTTTGCATAGGCCGAGACTTCATAGCGACTCATACCCGCCGTATTGGTGCTGGCCGTGATCAGGTCCAGCATTTCGTAAGCCGTATCGTCCTCAGGAATCACCGGCGGGTACTTGGCGAAATAGGTATTGGGCTCAATGGTCAGGTGATAAATCGACAGATGCGGCGGCGCGAACGAGAGCGCCATATCCACATCGCGCTGCAGATCCGCCTTGGACTGGCCGGGCAGCGCATACATCAGGTCGATATTGAAGGTCTCGAAATTGTCCGCCGCCTCGCGCACAGCCGCCTTCGCCTGCGCGGCATCATGCACACGGCCCACCGCCTGCAAAAAGCGGTCATCAAAGCTCTGTACGCCAATCGACAAGCGGTTCACACCCGCCGCACGGAAAGCCTTGAAGCGGTCTTTCTCAAACGTGCCGGGGTTGGCTTCCATGGTGATTTCACAGTCCGGCTCCATGCGCAGACGAGCACGCAGACCGGCGATCAGCTTATCGATGGACTCTGGCGAAAACAGGCTGGGCGTGCCACCGCCCATGAAGACACTGTGTACCGTGCGCCCCCAGATCAGCGGCAGCGCGCTTTCCAGGTCGGCCATCAGGGCATCGATATAGCGATCCTCTGGCAGCGCATCGCTTTTGGCCCAGCCATGCGAGTTGAAGTCGCAGTAAGGGCATTTTTTCAGGCACCAGGGCAGGTGCACATACAGCGACAGCGGCGGCAAGCTGCCCAGCTGCAGCGTGCCCGGACGCATGTAATGCTGAATATCGCGCTGGACCGCAGCTTCGGCCGTCTCGGGCGATTGAGGCTGGATGGGGATCATGGGAAAGTACTTTTTCTAGCTCAGCAAAAAACCGATACCGCTAAAACTAGCACAGCCCCCAGCCAGAGATGCCAAGCAAGGGCCGCCCCGCAGCGAGGGCATCGTCTCCCCTCCCGCGCAGCGAGAGAGGGGGAAGGCGCAAAGCGCCTCAGGGGGAGGCATTGGTCACAACCAGCATTCCCTGACCATCGCCAGCATCTTCTGAGAAGAACGTCCACGGTGGCTGTGCGCGTGCTTGACCTCTGGGGTCATCTCGGCAAAGGTCATGCCAAGTTCGGGAATGAGCAGCACCGGGTCAAAGCCAAAACCGTTGCTGCCTCGACGCTCGGTGGTGAGCAGCGCTTGCACACGGCCCACAGCGATCAGGGGTTCAGGGTCCTTGGGATTACGGACGCCCACCAAGGTGCTGACCATGGCCGCACGCCGGTTGTCCACGCCCTGCATCTGCTCCAGCAGCGCGCGCACATTGTTGTCATCGCTTTTTTCGTAGCCGAACTGGGTGCAGTAATACGCCGTATCCACACCGGGCAGGCCGCCGAAATGATCAACGCACATGCCCGCATCATCAGCAATGGCAGGCAGACCGGTCTTTTCGGCCGCAAAGCGGGCCTTGGACAGCGCGTTTTCAACAAACGTACCATAGGGCTCAGGGGCTTCTCCCTCGAACAGATCACCTTGGCTAATCAGCTCTACACCCAGCGGAGCGAACATGGCCTGCAACTCGACGAGCTTGCCGCGGTTGTTGGATGCCAGCACAATTTTCATGATAAAAATCCAGACAAACGCTTGTAGCGCTTGTGCAATCAGCTATTGATTCAGTAGTAAGCCAAAGCCCGACACTGCGGGCATTCCCATTCAGGTCTTGGCTTTTTGGCGCTCTGCCGAGCGGCGTATGGCTTCGTTGATTTCGGCAATCGATCGCTCGATGGCCTCGTCGTCCAGCTCATCCTCGCTCTCATCGATCGGCCCGGCCTGTATCGTGGACTCGAAGCCCTGATCCTCCATTTCCAGCGTGGAGATAGAGGACGGCTCGAAATTATTGGGCGTTTCCCATACCAGTGCCAGCACGGTGACATTGTCACTACTGTCGCCAGCGCGCTTGAGCGCTGTATCGACCAGCATGGGCACAAAATGTGCCACGGCCTTGCCATGCATAAGCTGGAGAATTTCCGAATTGGAAAGACTGCTCCAGAGCCCGTCAGAGCACAGCATGACCTGATCACCCTCTTCGAGTCGTTTGGTCTCGCTCACATCAAAAATAGGCTTGGAGGGCGAGCCCAGACAGGTGAACAACACATTGCGATTGGCCGGCGTGAGCACACCCGAGACCTTGCGCATCTCGCTGTAGGAATGGTCGCGCGTGCGCTCGACCAATTGCCCATCGCGCGCCCAGTACAGGCGCGAATCACCGCAGTGAATCCAAGTGATCCTGCCTTCTTGCAACACGGCCGCGACCAGCGTGGTGCGCGGTGTATCCATCATGCCCTTGGCACCGGCATAACGCAGAATCTGCCGATGGGCCAGCAGCAAAGCCTCCTCCAGAAAAAGCCTGGGGTCAACCAGCAAAGGCTTGGCTTTTTGCTGAAAGTGCAGCGAAACCACCTGCAGTGCAATCTGCGCAGCGATCTCGCCATCCGGATGCCCACCCATGCCGTCAGCCAGCACAAACAAAGCCGCTTCTCTCGTATAGCAGTAGCCCATGCGATCTTCATTGAGCGCACGGCCCCCGCGGCGACTGAGCTGAAATACGGAAAATTTCATGGTTTGCGATTGCTGTTGTCTGCCCCCGCTCCGCGATCGGAGCTCCCAATCTTCTGCAAATTCTTCTTGGCGTCGTGCACCATGTTGTCAAACTGCATGCGCATGCGCTCTTGCACGCTGAGCTTGGTGTAGCGGCGCTCGCCCTCGCGGCTCAGCTCTTTTTGCAGCGCAAACACCGACTGCGGACGCGAGAGCGGGTCCATGGCCATACACCACTCCACCACCTCAATCAGATTGTCCGAGTACACGCCACGCAGCTTGTTCAGGGCCAGAGCCAGACGGTCCTTGTCCTGGCGCTGCGGTGCTTCATTCGGGGGAATGCCCTGCATGCACGCGTAAATACAGGCACCAATGGCGTAGATGTCTGTCCACGGGCCCAGTTGTGAATCGCGGCGATACATCTCGGGTGCTGCAAAGCCGGGCGTGTACATGGGGCGAATAAAGTTGCCTTCCTTGGATAGCACTTCACGCGCTGCGCCAAAGTCGATCATCACGGCCTTGTCGTCATTGGTGATGAAGATATTCGCAGGCTTGATGTCCAGGTGCAGCATCTTGTGCTGGTGCACGATGCGCAAGCCGCGCAGCACTTCATCAAACAAAGAGCGAATGGTCGACTCTCTGAACACCTTGTCGGCTTTGAGCTCGCGCGCCGTGACAATGAATTCCTGAAGGGTGGCACCTTCCAGATAATTCATCACCATATAGACGGTTTCGTTTTCGCGGAAAAAATTCAACACGCTCACCACGGAGGCGTGCGAAATCTGGGCCAGCGAACGCCCTTCCTCAAAAAAGCTCTTGAGCCCGAGGCGATACAGGGACAACTTTTCTGGCGCAACAACCGGCTGAAGCTCATTGACTGCACGCGTGGCGAGCGAGGCCGGCAGGTATTCCTTGATTGCAACTTGCTGGCCATCTGCATCCAGAGCCAAGTAAACAATCCCGAACCCCCCCGAAGAAATCCTGCGCACCACCCGATAACCGCCTATTGTGCTGCCTGACGGTAAAGAGGCTGGCTTGGTTTTTGTAGACATTTTTTACCGGTAAACCTCAAGGATGATTCGAAACCCGGATAATCGGGTAATTGCAAGCATCCATCAAAAGTCCAATGCCAGTTTACAGCATGACCGGATACGCTAGTGCACAGCACAGCGCATCCGTTGAGGGTGGTCAAGAGTCCCAGTCCAATAGTCGCCTGGGCCTTGAGATCCGAGCGGTCAACAGTCGCTTTCTGGATTTGTCCTTCCGCCTTCCCGACGAACTGCGCGCCCTTGAACCGGCCCTGCGCACCTTGCTTACCGCGCGGCTCAAGCGCGGCAAGGTGGAAGTGCGCGCCGCCATCGACGTCTCCAACAACCAATCCCTGTCCATCCCTGCTGCAGCTCAGTTGCAGCGACTGGTAACCCTGCAGGACTCCATTCAGGCCTGGCTGCCCAAGGCGCGAGATCTCTCCGTTGCCGATGTGCTGCGCCTTTGCAGCGGCACCAGCACGGCTTCCACGGACTGGAACGAAATCGTCCCTCCACTGGCAGAACAAGCCATCACCGATCTGCTGGCCGCCCGTGCCCGCGAAGGTGAGCGTCTTGCAAGCATGCTGCTCGGGCATATCAAGCAATTGAGCGAACTGGCCAAAACAGCCGTGCCGCTGGTGCCCCTGCTGGTTGAGCAACAGCGCCAGAAGTTTCTGGAGCGCTGGAAAGATGCCATGGCTCTGGGCGATGGTGCTGTCGCACCTGAAGCCGCTCAGGACCGCGCCCTATCTGAAGCCACTGCCTTTGCCATCCGCATCGACGTAGCCGAAGAAGTGACGCGCCTGGGTTCGCACCTGGATGAGATAGAACGTCTGCTGAAAAAAGGTGGCGAGATTGGCAAGCGTCTGGACTTCCTGATTCAGGAACTCCACCGCGAAGCCAATACGCTGGGCTCCAAATCTGCCACGCTGGAGCTGACCCGCATCAGCGTGGACATGAAGGTGCTGATCGAGCAAATGCGCGAACAAGTGCAGAACATCGAGTAAGCAATCCCTGAGCGTATCCACCCTATACGCCGAAATTCATGCCCCAAGTCATGCCCCAAACCATGGAACATCCCGGAAATCTATTTGTCGTGTCGGCCCCCAGCGGCGCTGGCAAATCCTCTCTGGTACGCGCGCTGCGTGAATTCGATGCGCGCGTCTACCCTTCCGTCTCCCACACCACGCGTGCTCCGCGTGGCCAGGAAAAGCACGGTCGCGAGTACTACTTCGTCTCTGACGCTGAATTTGACGCCATGGCCGCCAACAACGGCTTCGTCGAATGGGCCAATGTGCACAGCCGCCGCTATGGCACGGCCAAGAAGTCTCTGGAAGAACGCATTCAGGTCGGCACCGATGTGCTGCTCGAAATCGACTACCAGGGCGCACTACAGGTCAAGAACGCATTTCCCAATGCCGTTTTGATCTTCATCTTGCCCCCCAGCTGGGATGAGTTGCGCGCACGCCTTGAAAACCGTGGTGAAGACGCTCCCGAAGTGATCGAACTGCGCCTGAGAAATGCCGAAGAGGAAATGGCGCAAGTTGCCAAATTTGACTTCGTTATAATCAACGAACTGTTTGAGAGTGCGCTCTTTGATCTGAAAGCGATCATCCACGCGCAACGCCTCAAATATGCGGCCCAGCGGCGCCTTCGCGCCGAGACCTTCGAGTCGCTCAACATCCCTGAATCTAACTGACCGTTCCCGGAGTACCTGATGGCACGCATTACTGTTGAAGATAGCCTGGAGCAAATCCCCAACCGCTTCCAGCTCGTTTTGGCCGCTACTTACCGCGCCCGCATGCTCAACCAAGGCCACACGCCCAAAGTTGAAGCCAAGAACAAAGCTGGCGTTACTGCTCTGCGCGAAATCGCAGAAGGTAAGGTTGGCCTGGAAATGCTGAAGAAGGTGCCAAGCTAAGCTGTTGCAATGCAGCACCACAATTCACAATTAAGCACCGCTCGTCGGTGCTTTTTTGTGTCTATAAGATTGAGTGCTGCACTTGCAAGCTACATTTAAGCAATATGACAGCGGCCCAGAATTCGACGATAGCTCCCTCCTCTACGGCACCAGCCAAGCCTTTGCGCATGTCTGCCGAGCAAGCTGCGCGCGTGTCTGCTGCTGCTTTTGAAGGTTTGATGGAGCATCTAGGCTATCTGGATGCCGACAGCGCAGAGCGGGTACGTCAGGCCTACATCTTTGCCGACAAGGCACATACTGACCAATGGCGCAGCAGTGGAGACCCTTACATCACCCACCCCATCGCGGTCACGGGTATCTGCGCCAACTGGAAACTCGATGCCCCCGCCCTGATGGCGGCACTGCTCCATGACTCCATGGAAGACTGCGGCATTACCAAAGACGATCTGAATGAGCGCTTTGGCGAAGATGTGGCCGAACTGGTCGATGGGCTGACCAAGCTGGACAAGCTGCAGTTCAACACCCGCGAAGAAAACCAGGCCGAGTCCTTCCGCAAGATGCTGCTGGCCATGGCCCGCGACGTGCGTGTCATCCTCATCAAGCTGGCAGACCGCACCCACAATATGCGCACCATGAGCGACATGCCGCGCAGCAAGTGGGGCCGCATTTCTTCCGAGACGCTGGAAATCTACGCGCCCATCGCGCATCGCCTGGGTCTGAACCAGACCTATCGCGAGCTACAAGACTTGTCTTTCAAGCATCTGCACCCCTGGCGCTATGCGACGCTGGAAAAAGCCATCGCCCGCTCACGCACGCGCCGCCGTGATCTGGTCCAGCGCGTGCAGGACGAAGTCAACACCGCCTTTGGCGCGCAAGGCCTGCCAGTCCGTTTACTGGGCCGTGAAAGCACGCTGTACTCGCTGTACCTGCGCATGCTCAAAAACCAGCTGAGCTTTGCCAAGGTCACCGACATTTACGGCTTTCGCGTCATCGTCCCCAAAACGCTGGACTGCTACACCGCCCTTGGAGTGCTGCATCAGAAGTACAAGCCCATGCCGGGCCGCTTCAAGGACTACATCGCCATCGCCAAGAGCAATGGCTACCAGTCGCTACACACCACGCTGGTCGGCCCTTCCAGCGTCAATATCGAGTTTCAGCTGCGTACGGAAGAGATGAACATAGTGGCCGAGGCTGGCGTTGCCGCTCACTGGCTTTACAAAGCCCAGAAAGGCCACGACTCCGAACACCTGTCCACGCAGTGGCTGCAATCGCTGCTCGATATTCAGAACGACACCCGTGACGCCACCGAATTCTGGGATCACGTCAAGGTTGACCTCTTCCCCGACGCCGTTTACGTGTTCACGCCCAAGAGCGAGATCATGGCCATGCCGCGCGGTGCAACTGTGGTGGACTTTGCCTATGCCATTCACAGCAAGATTGGCAACCGCACCATTGCCGCAAAAATCAATGACGAAGAAGTGCCGCTGCGCACCGAACTCAAGAGCGGCGACGTGGTGCAGATCATCACTTCTGAAACGGCGACGCCCAACCCGGCATGGCTGAGCTTTGTGAAGACTGGGCGTGCGCGCTCCAAAATTCGCTCTTTCCTCAAGAACTCCGCGCAATCCGAAGCCGGGCAGCTGGGCGATACCTTGCTGGCCCAGGCTCTGCGCTCCGAAGGTATTGACAGCGTTCCCGCCCAAGATGAAGCCAACAAAGGCGTCTGGGACGAGATTTTGCGCATCACCGGCAACCGCACGCCAGCAGAGTTGCTGGTCGATATCGGCATGGGTCGACGCATCGCCTCTCTGGTTGCTGCGCGCATGACCTCCTTCATGACCAAGCAGGGCGTGCGCCCCGATGCATTGCTGATCACGCAAGAGCGCTTCAACACCGACAACCGCCCCTTCCAGGGTGCCGTCACCCTCAATGGCGACGAGAGCAGCTCAGTTCACTACTCGCACTGCTGCCGCCCCGTGCCCGGCGACCCTATTCTGGGCTATCTCGGCGGCCAAGGTCTGGTTGTGCACCATGCCCACTGCCATAACGCCATCAAGCTGCGCGAAAAAGATGTTGACCGCTTCATCTCTGTGGACTGGGCGGAAGACATCACCCGCGCATTTGAAGCAGGCATTGTTGTCACCGTTCAAAACAACAAGGGCGTTCTGGCCCGCGTTGCGGCCGAGCTGGCCAATGCCGAAGCCGATATCGTGCGCGTTGAAATGACGGATGAGGTCGCTGTGGGCACCACCGATCTGCGCTTCATCATCTCGGTACAAAACAATGTGCAGCTTGAAAATGCGCTGCGCAATCTGCGCCGCCTGCATTCGGTGATTCGCGCCAGCCGCATCATCGCCTGATACGGATAGCATAAATCCAGCACCAGGCCGCCGTTGGCGGCCTTTTTCATGGGTGAAAGATTTTGTTGCATTCTGCGACCTCGATCACTGCTGCCAAGCGACTCTCAAGCCCGGCAGCAGGTGACAATCACCTTCATGCCCCACACTGCCTACTCGCTCTTCCGCGCTCGTCCACACCTGCTGGCAGCCACTGTCGCCGCAGCCATGCTTTCAGGCTGTGCTACCCGGCCTGAGCCCCAAGCCACGCCCAAGCCTGCTCCTGCAGCAGCGCAAAGCAGCGGTAACAACAACAGCAGTAGCAACACCACGATCGAAAACGAAACGCAGGCAGAAAGCCCCATCCAAGCCAGCAGTTTCGCGCACTGGAAGCAAGAGTTTGCTCCGCGCGCAAGCGCCGCTGGCATCTCAGAGCGCACGCTGCGCAGCGCTCTGGCCAGCGCCAAGTTGCAACCCAGCATCATCAAGCTGGATCGGTCGCAGCCTGAATTCACGCGCACGCCCTGGCAATACCTGGATAGCGCCGTGTCCGCACAGCGCATCAAGACCGGCAAGCTCAAGATGCAGGAATATGCATCTGCGCTGCAAGCAGCAAGCCAGCGCTACGGCGTGCCGGCTCAGGTCATCACCGCCATCTGGGGCATGGAAAGCAATTACGGCAGCAACTTTGGCAGCTTCTCGGCGGTGGATGCACTCGCCACCCTCGCCTTTGATGGCCGCCGCGCCGAGTGGGCGCAAAAAGAGCTGATTGCCGCGCTGCGCATCATCGACAACGGCGATATTGATGCCGCCCACATGATCGGGTCGTGGGCTGGTGCCATGGGCAACACGCAGTTTCTGCCCTCGGTATTTCTACAATACGCCGTCGATGCTGATGGCGATGGCCGCCGCGATATCTGGGGCTCCATGGCAGACGTAGCCGCCTCCACCGCCAACTACTTGGCCAGCTCAGGCTGGACCGCGAACGAGCCCTGGGGCGCAGAAGTGCGCCTGCCCGCCCATTTTGATTACGCACGAACCGAGCTTTCCATTCGCCAGAACAGCAGCGCCTGGTCTGCCGAGGGCGTGCAAGGCATGAACGGTCAGCCCCTGCCAGCCATGGCAGGTGCCAGCATCATCGCCCCCGCGGGCGCTCGCGGCCCGGCCTTCATGGTCGGCAGCAACTTCCGCGCCATCCTGCGCTACAACAACTCCACCAACTATGCGCTGGGCATCAGCCTGCTGTCATCACAACTGGCTGGCAATGGCGGCGTTGTTGCCGAGTGGCCCCGCGACCTGAGCGCACTGACGCGCGAGCAAACCAAAGCCATGCAAACGGCCCTCACCCAGCGCGGCTTTGCCACCGGCTCGGCGGATGGAGTGATGGGGCCCGCTACAAGAGCAGGTCTTCGCCAGTACCAGCAAAGCCAAGGTCTGGTGGCTGATGGCTACCCAACGCTTGAACTGCTGCAACGCTTGCAGGCGAACAACTAGATTTTAAAAAGATAGCTACTACCACCTGATATTCATAGAGTTCAAGAATAAAAATACCTGAAGTCTATGAATATCAAGCGCAAGCAGCTCACAAAATAAAAGCGCCGCTTCGTCCAGAAGCGGCGCTTTTTGCTGCATGTTCACTCAGGACTTGTCGACAGGCTCCGGGTAGCTCACCTCCAGCACTTCCAGCATTCGCACACCTGCTGGCGTGGGCAAAGCGACCTCATCGCCCACACGTGACTTGAGCAATGCACGGGAGACTGGCGCAATCCAGCTGACCTGATTCTTGGCACTCTCCGCCTCATCAATGCCCAGGATGGTGATCGTGCGCTCGATCCCCTCGTCATCCACATAGGTCACCGTCGCGCCAAAAAAGACCTGATCGCTGCCCGCATGCACGGCAGGGTCCACCACCTCGGCAATTTCCAGGCGCTTGGTCAGAAAGCGAATACGGCGATCAATCTCGCGCAGGCGTTTTTTGCCATAAAGGTAGTCGCCGTTTTCAGAGCGATCTCCGTTGCTGGCCGCCCAGTGCACGATTTCCACGATCTTGGGCCGCTCGCTGTCGATCAGATCAAGCAGTTCCGTCTTGAGACGCTGATAGCCTTGGGGAGTGATGTAATTTTTGCCGCCAGCGGGCAATGGCGGCAGACCACCGACGTCATCATCGTCGTCGCCATCTGATTCTTTTGTGAAAGCCTTGCTCATAGGCAGCAATCTTCACACAGATCAGGTGCAGCGTAATCCAGTGCTCCATCCATTCAGAAACGAAAAAGCCTCAGAACTTTTCAGTTCTGAGGCTTGTCGTATGGTGCGGCTGGCAGGAATCGAACCCACGACCCCTTGGTTCGTAGCCAAGTACTCTATCCAGCTGAGCTACAGCCGCTAAGCCACGATTGTATGCGATTTTTCAGACCCATCAGTGAAAACCCGCATTTTTTTCAGATTCGTGGTCCAGCTTGGCAAACAGGCCAGCACCTTCAACGTAGTGAACAAACGAAAAAGCCTCAGAACTTTTCAGTTCTGAGGCTTGTCGTTTGGTGCGGCTGGCAGGAATCGAACCCACGACCCCTTGGTTCGTAGCCAAGTACTCTATCCAGCTGAGCTACAGCCGCTAAGCCTCGAATTATACATCAATAACTGAGACTTCCCAAAAAAATCAAACAAGGCAGAAATGCTCAGCATTTTTAAGTACCTCGACGGCATCTGACGATGCCAAAAAGCCGCATTGACTGAACACGCATGTGCTCTGCCCTATATTGGCAAAACTGAGCATCTCGCAGCTGTTACGCAAAAATGGATGAGAAGGCAGCTGTATGAGATTAAGCCTGACTCATGCTCACCAGGCAATGTTTCATGAGACAACTCAAACCCGGCTTTTCATGGGTTGAGGCAACGATTTCACAACAATAAATGACGACAGACACCCAACAAGCCCCATCCCGAATCCCTCCCTCCGTGGCGATGTGGGAGCAGCTGTTTCGCCGCAGCGCAAGGCCTGCACTCAGCCTGCAAGGCCAGATTCGCGAAATGCTGGTGGATGCTATTCTCACCGGGGTTCTGGCACCTGGTGAACCCGTTCCCTCCAGCCGTGAACTCGCCAAGCACCTGGGCGTTGGCCGCATCACCGTGGTCATGGCTTATCAGCAGTTGAGCGAAGAGGCTTTTTTGCTAAGCCGCGAGAGAAAAGGCCATTTCATACATCCCGATGTGCTACAAGGACGCGCCTCTGGAGCCGAACGCAAACCATCCCACGGCAAGCGTGCGGACATCAAGGAGAACACGGACTGGTCGCGACGCCTTTGGCTACGCCCCAGTCAGCAGCGCAGCATCGTGAAGGAAGACGACTGGCAGCGCTTCCCCTATCCCTTTCTTTACGGCCAGTTCGACAAGGACTTGTTCCCTACGGCCGCCTGGCGTGAATGTTGCCTCAAGGCCTTGGGCGTGGTGGACATCCGCTTGTGGGCGCCCGATCACATCACCCGCGATGACGACAGCCTCATTCAGCAGGTGCAGACCAAGATCCTGCCGCGCCGCGGCGTCTGGGCTTCGCCCGATGAAATCATCATCACCGTCGGTGCCCAGCATGCGCTATATATGGTGGCCGATTTGCTGATGCGCGAAGGATCTTCCATCGGCATTGAAGACCCCTGCTACCCCGATGCACGCAATATCTTCAGCAGTCGCACCTCGCAAGTCATCCCCATCGCTGTGGACGGCGATGGCTTGCCCATCGTCAACGCCATGCGCAAGCTGGAGTATCTCTACGTCACGCCCAGTCATCAATGCCCAACGGGTGTCACCATGCCTCTGGAGCGACGTGAAGCCCTGCTGGAGACAGCACAAAAGCATGACCTCATCATCATCGAGGACGACTACGAAAGCGAGAGCAGCTTTGATGAACAGCCCATACCTGCACTCAAAAGTCTGGATCGCAGCAACCGCGTGATCTATATCGGCAGCCTCTCCAAAAGCCTGGCTCCGGGCTTGCGCGTAGGTTATATCGTCGCACCACCCGAGCTGATCAAGGAGCTGCGCGCCCTGCGCCGCCTCATGATTCGTCACCCTTCCACCTTCATCCAGCGAACGCTGGCCATGTTCATTTCTTTGGGCCATTACGAAGCCCAGTTACGCCGTCTCGGGCAGGCACAGAAAGAGCGCCATGCCGAGCTAACAGCGGCCATGACCAGATACCTGCCCGAATGCCGCATCACCCCGGTACGCGGCGGCGGTTCTTGCTGGGTTCAGCTACCGGATCACGTGCCAGCGAAGGCTCTCGCACAACAGGCTGCCGAGCATGGAGTGCTGATCGAACCCGGCGACGTGTTCTTCACTGCGACCCGCAACACGGGAAACTTCATACGTCTGGGCTATCAGTCCATTCCTGCCAACCAGATCGACCAAGGGATCAAGTTACTGGCCGAAGCCATGCAAAGCATATAAAGATGTAAAAAAGGCCCCGGACGCTGGGTCCGGGGCCTTCGTTAAATCCGTCAATTCTTGCGTAACTTGGGCGGTGCTAGCTCATCCAGCAACCCGTCCGGCATCACGCCTCGCCTCAGAAACTGACGTACGAAATAAGCAATCAACAAGATACATAGACTGGCGACACCCAGGGCCAGTGGCGTGCGCTGCTCGGGGATAAAGCCCATGGCGACCACGATGGACACCATCCCGGCAATCGCCAACCAGGTCAGGTACGGGAAGCACCACATACGCACCTTGAGCAGATGTGGTGCCTCGTTCTCTAATCGATAACGCAGGCGCAACTGCGAAATGGCAATCAGGATATAAACAAAAATGGCGACCGTTCCGTAAGAATTCACCAGAAAGGCGAATACTTTGTCGGGGGAAAGATAGGACATGACGATGGCACCATACCCAAACAGGGTAGCCACCAAAATGGCATAGACCGGCACGCCATTGCGGCTGACCCGGGCCAGCACCTTGGGGGCATCACCGCGGCGAGTCAGAGCAAACAGCATGCGCGAGGAAGCATAGAGACCCGAGTTGAGCGCCGACAAAACCGCAGTCAGTACCACGGCGTTCATGATCTGTGCAGCGGCCGGTACACCCATTGCTTCCAGCGCACTGACGTAAGGCGTGGACATACCTGCTGAGCTCCATGGCACCAGGCAAGCCACCAGCAATACCGATCCGACATAGAACACCAGCACACGCAGGATGACCGAGCTCGTCGCTTTCGCCACGGCCTTCTGGGGCTCCGCAGTTTCTGCGGCGGCGATTGTCACGATTTCAGCGCCAAAGTAAAAGCCTGTGGCGGCCACCGCCCCGGTGAGCACCGGAACAATGCCGTTGGGCATGAAGCCGCCATTCTGAGTCAGGTTGGCGATATGCATTCCGCCGGTTCCAGGCGTTAAACCCAGCACATAGACGCCAGCAATGAACAGAAACACCACAATGGCGGCCACCTTGATGGAAGCCAGCCAGAACTCGCATTCACCAAAGGATTTGACCGAAACCAGATTGGTCAGCGTCATCAGGATCAACAAGACCAGACTGATGCTCCATGCAGGCACATCAGGCAACCAGTAGCGCACCAGCTCCGCGCCTGCGACCGCCTCCAGCGCCACCACGATGACCCAGAAGTACCAGTACATCCAACCCGTCAGAAAACCTGCCAGTTGCCCCACGCCAGGTCTGTCAATCCAAGCCTCGCGGGCGTATTCATAAAATGAGCCCCCCGTCATGGAGCAAGCCATCTCGCCGAGCATGCGCATGACCAGAACCACCAGCAGGCCGGTGATCAGGAACGAGATGACGGCCGCAGGCCCCGCAGACTTGATAACCACGCCGCTGCCAACAAAAAGTCCGGCACCGATGACGCCCCCCAGGGCAATCATGGTCATGTGGCGCTGCTTGAGTCCATGCGACAGCCCATCCGACGATGAGTGCGGATTTCCAATCATTTTTTGTCTCCTGTCTTACTGACATTGGCATGTCAGACGCCACGGCTTTATGTGTGTAGTTCAGCCCTGCAGTTCACGCAAGCTGTTGCAGTGGTCGTTCAGTTGGGTGCTTGAAAATTTCTTTTGAAATCTGTGTGCCGGACAATCTGCTGATGAGCAGCAATGCCCGACATCGAGCTTGAGCCTAGAGTCAAACTTCCGAGACTGGCGGACGATCCTTGCGGTAAGCGTTCTTGACAGCGATCTTGCCGTCACGGAAGGTGAAGACATCGACCATGCGCGCTTCGACACGCAGACCATCGGCCTTGGTACCTTTGAAGGTGCTCTCGGAGACCCCGCGTTCACCTTGCACAAAATGTTCGCCATCTACCCAAGATGCATCAGGGAAGGCTTGCCAGGCCAGTTGAAAGCCATCGCGCACGGCCTCACGTCCCACGAAACTGCGCCCCATCAAGTCTGGACCGGCAACGGCGTGAAACTCGCATTCGTCGGCCATGAAGTCCATTAATGCGTCAATGTCGTGCCGATTCCATGCATCAGAGAAGCGTGCCAGAAACTGGGCATCGGGTTGGAATTCTTTAGTGCTCATGTACTCTCCAGATTGCTGTGATGTCGTAGGTACCTGCTTCTGAACTTCGGTACCGCTTGATCGAAAATGTCAGAAATTCCGATAAGTCATGGTAGGTAGCACTGGCTCCATTTCGTAGAACCAGTTCACGGCAATCGTTAAGTCCAATGCCATGCCTTGATGCAGCGTTGACATGCTGGTGAAATGAGAAAAACTGATGAGAACGTCTTGAGAAAAGACTGTCTCCGCCTCTGAAGCCCCTATTTCGTACCTCTTTCTAACGCCGAGAACGAACACCCTGCAACGACCTTTTCTCTATCGCCGTTTAGGTGAAAACGATAGATAGAAAGCAGGCGGCTTGTTCAACCCGGTTCGGCAATCGCAATCTCAAGGGAACCAGCAGCAATGCTTGGATCACTGCGTTCATTTCTTGATGAGTCGGGTGCACTGTCGGCGCAGCTGATGTGCACTTGAGCGTGCAGCCACGATATCTGCAAGCAATCTTTGGATGCCGCCCACAAATCCCGCAATCTGGCTCCATCAAAACCCATGCCGTGGCCCTAACGAAGAGCGCAAGGGGCTGGCTATGCTGCGTTCATCACACCTATGCCATGACTAACAGTGGCATCTGCATTGGTTTTTCGTCCATTCATTCCATAGCAACAGAGCGACGCTTCGAGCGCAGCAGACAAGGAGACAAGCACCATGAAAGCCGAGGACATTCGCCCCAGCCATCTGCGCCCTTATGACCCGCAATACGACCCACTGGTGGCAGCCAATCCGGGCCATGGAACCGGCTATGCGCCGACCTACTGGGTAGGTAACGCAGGTAGACCGCCTGACGACGATGGTCCTGTTTGTGGCGACATGGATGCAGATGTGGTCATCGTGGGTTCTGGCTTCACTGGCCTGTCCACCGCACTTTTTTTGGCTCGTGAACATGGCATTCGCGCCGTGGTTCTCGATGCCAATCAGACAGCCTGGGGCTGCACCAGCCGTAACGGAGGCCAGGGTCAGAATGCCAGCGGTCGTCTTTATCGCTCGCAGTGGGTTGAGCGCTGGGGTAAAGACGTTGCGCTGAAGCTGGATGCGGAGATCCGTGAAGGCTTTGATACCTTCAAGAAGCTGGTGGCGGAATTTCCCGAATGCGAGCCACAACCGGGCGGGCATTTGTATATCGCCCACCGCGATAGAAAGATGGATTTTCTGCGCAACGAGACCCGCGTCATGCGCGAAGTCTTTGGCTATGACGCCCGCATGCTCAGCATTGACGAAGTCCGCCGCGATTATGTCGATGATGCGGATTGCCATGGTGCCATGCATGAACCCGACGGCATCGGCGTTCATCCGCTCAAACTGGCCTTCGGCTATCTGCGCAAGGCCCGTGAATTGGGGGTAAAAGTGCACACAGCCAGCCCGGTCATCGGCATGGAAACCCGCAATGGCGTGCATTGCCTCAAAACACCGGGTGGCACGGTCAAAGCACGCGCCGTAGGCTTTGCCACCGGTGGCTATACCAGCAACGGCCTGCACCGCCAACTGAACTCGAAGATCATGCCGATTCTCTCGAACTCGCTGGTCACCCGGCCTCTGACGGAAGATGAGTTGGCAGCAACCAACTTCAAGACCACGCAAGTCATCACCGACACTCGCACTCTGCGGTTTTACTACCGCAAGCTGCCCGACAACCGCGTGCAGATTGGCAGCCGCAGTGCCATCACCGGTGCCGATGCACCGAATCCAATTCACATGGCCAAGCTGGTCGAGGGTCTGCACCACAAGTTCCCGGCACTCAAGGGCATTCAGGTGGACTACTCCTGGTGGGGTTGGGTGGATGTAAGCCACGACATGATGCCGCGCATCACCCAGCCCGACCCGAAAGAAAGCATTTTCTATGCGGTAGGCTACGGCGGCAACGGCGTGTCCTTCTCCGCCCATGCAGGCCGTCGCATGGCGCAGCGCATTGCAGGTCAAAATATCAAGGCCTTTGAGTTGCCAATTTACAACTCACCACTTGAATATCCGAATGTGTTCAATATGGTGCGTTCCGAGGCGTTTGCACCATTTCGTCGCATGGGCCAACGCTTCCTCTATCACTGGTATCACATGCACGACGAAAAGAACTGACCCAGGCAGCCTCTTTAAAGTCACCGAAACATAAAGAGCAGCTTTCGCAAGAAAGCTGCTCTTTTTTTAATGCTGTTGCATGCATCTCACGCTCAGTTCAACACTGGTTTTTTCTAAGAAATGCATCTTGCAAAAGCGTTCAGCGCCTCTTTTTTGGGGGTATCTGAAACCACAGAAAAAGCGACGTTTATCGGGGCTTGGCGCTCGATCAGTGAATACACCTAACGCCCTGGAAAAGCACAAATAAACGTCCTTAGAAAATGCGTTGATTTCAGCACAAAGCCGCATCAGACAAGGCTTTGCGATGCACCGATGCAGTGCATCCAAGCACATTCGACACAGGTGTTTTCGACATAATCCGGCCCCGGTTTTTGCTGGACCTAACGATTGACATCAACTGGCCCTACTGAGTGAACGACGTTGCTCACTACGATCCGCTCAGAAGGCTCTGTGCACATCACCAAAGCTTTTCAGGCGGATCAAGTCCCAAAAAAGAAACTCGAGAACAAGTCAGCACGAGTGGTAGCAACACGGGACTTCTGGTCGAGATATTCAACGGATTTCGCTCTAAAAATGGAGAAGTCAACAATGAGAATGCAGAAACGATTGGCACTGAAAACGGGTATCGCCTTGACAGCAGTGGCTTTGGCAGCTCCCGTCCTTGCACAGCAGAAGACCGTGACCTTTGCCAACCAGGACATGCTGGTACCTCTGCGCCTGGTCATGGAATCTGGTGAAGTGGAGAAGGAAACCGGCTACAAGATCAACTGGCGCATGTTCTCGGGCGGCGGCGATGTGATCCGGGCCATGGCCTCGGGCGATGTGCAGATGGGAGAGATTGGATCCAGCCCTCTTACTGCAGCGGCCAGTCAGGGACAGGACATCAAGCTGTTATGGATCTCTGCGGATATCGCGAATGCAGAAGCCCTGGTGGCACGCGATGGCGCTGGCATCACCAGCCTCAAAAGCATGGAGGGCAAGCGCATAGGCGTTCCATTCGTCTCCACCGCGCATTACCAGTTGGTTGCAGCCCTTGGAAAAGAAGGCGTTGACTCGCGCAAGGTCAACATCATGAACATGCGCCCGCCAGAGATCGCCGCCGCTTGGGAGCGCGGCGATATCGACGGCACTTTCGTCTGGGATCCGGTGCTCGCCAAGGTCAAGCAAAAAGGCAAGGTGATTGCCACCTCCGGCAGCATTGCTCAGATGGGCTACCCCACCTTTGAAGGCATTGCAGTAAGCAGCAAGTTCGCTCAGGAAAATCCCCAATTCATGGTGGCCTTCGCCAAGGCTTTGAATCGCGCCAGCGCCCAGGTACGTGACAACCTGGCCAAGTGGACGCCGGAGTCGCCAGAAATCAAGGCCATTGCCAAATGGAGCAAGGCCGACCCTAAGGATGTGCCCGCAGCTATGGCGCTTTATCGTTTTCCCAGCGCAGAAGAGCAGCTGAGCGCGCAATGGCTGGAAGGCGGTGCCGCCAAGGCCATGACCAACACCGCAACGTTTCTGAAGTCCCAAGGTCGCATTCAGGAAATAAAGCCTGACTACGCTGTGTTCGTTACCAACAGCTATGTCAAAAAAGCCATCGGCCAGTAATTGCTTGAACCCGCTCACGACGTTGCTTCAAGCACCGCTACCGCTAATCGCACCGCCGTGAATTCCTGCTTCATTTCTCTTTGGAAGGCAATCTCATGCCGACTCTGGATATACGCGACCTGACGGTCAATTACGAGGTCAAGGATGGGCATCTGCAAGCCCTGGCTCCTGTGAACCTGACCATGAATGAAGGCGACTTTGTGGTCGCGCTCGGCGCATCGGGCTGCGGCAAAACAACCTTGCTCAATTGCATGGCAGGATTTCTGCCGCCTTCGAACGGGCAGATCCTGCTGGATGGCAAACCCATTCAGGGCCCCGGAGCAAATCAAGGCGTGGTATTTCAAAAACATGCGCTGATGCCATGGCTCAATGTGATCGACAACGTCGCACTGGGACTGCGTATGCGCGGCATGGACCTGAAACAACGCACGCTGATCGCCGAAGAAAAGCTGGGCCTCGTCGGTTTGCAGAACTACGCCAAACGCGCCGTCTATGAGCTGTCTGGCGGCATGCAGCAACGCGTGGGCATTGCCCGCGCGCTTGCCAACGATCCCGCTCTTTTGCTGATGGATGAGCCCATGGGTGCGCTGGATGCATTCACGCGTGAGCAAGTCCAGGAGATCCTGCTACGCGTCTGGAAGGCCACCAACAAGATGGTGTTCTTTATCACTCACTCGGTAGAGGAAGCTTTGTTCCTGGCAAGTCGGCTGATCGTCATGAGCCCCAGTCCTGGGCGCATCTCCCATGTCTACGACGACATGCCTTTTTGCCATGAATTTCTTCGCACCGGCGATGCCCGCGCCGTCAAATCGCGCCCAGACTTCATCAAGATGCGCGAAGAGGTTCTCAATCTGATTCACCACCGGGAGCATGCCAATGTCTGAAGCAGTCCAAATCAACCATTTGCCAACCGCAACAACGCGCGTGCAGCCCAAGACTCCTGCCACGCAAGCATCGGGAGCGGTAAAAACAAGTCGCTTCAAGACCCCGGGCGAAGGCTCCAGCCTTGGCATCAGCATTGCCACCGTGATCACGCTGCTGGCACTGTGGTTTGCCGCCACCAATCTCGGCTGGGTCAAACCCTTGTTTCTGCCCAGTCCGCAAGCGGTTTTTCAGCAGTTCTATGAATACCTGACCGGGCAAGCCAACGACAAGCCGCTGTGGCAGCATTTTTCCGCCAGCTTGCTGCGCGTGACCGTGGCGTTCTGGCTGGCCTTCATCATTGCCGTTCCGTTGGGCATTGCCATGGGAATGTCACGCGTCGCACGCGGCATCTTCGATCCGCCTATCGAGTTCTACCGTCCGCTGCCGCCGCTGGCCTATCTGCCACTGATCATCATCTGGTTCGGCATTGATGAAACGCCCAAGATTCTGCTGATCTTTCTGAGCTGCTTTGCCCCCCTGGCTTTGGCGGCTCGCTCGGGCATGCGCAGCGCGGCACAGGAGCAGATCAATGCCGCGTACTCGATGGGTGCCAGCTATTTGCAGGTGATCCGCCACGTGATCCTGCCAGCCGCCCTGCCGGACATTCTGGTGGGCATGCGCATCGCCATCGGCTTTGGCTGGACAACGCTGGTTGCCGCTGAAATGGTGGCGGCGAACGTAGGCCTGGGTCAGATGGTGCTGAACGCGTCGAACTTCCTGCGCACCGACATCGTGATCATGGGCATCATCGTCATCGGCGTGATTGCCTATGTTTTCGATCTGTTCATGCGCTGGGTCGAGAAGCGTCTGGCTCCATGGAAGGGCTGCATGTAAACCCTGATTCCCTGCGTTGCAATCACGGCCTTCCATTAGAGCCACTGATGGAAGGCCGTCTGACATTCAGGTCATTGCGCAGACCTGGCGCTCGTTGGCTTTGATGACTTGTTTCGCTTGGCTAGGCAGCCATTCGCGGACTTATCGAAAGGGATGGATCAAGCGATCCATCCCTTTCATCGTTTGCACAACAGTTCTGCAACCGAGAGCAGCAAGGCCTCATCGATATCGTGCTGCAGATCGATGGCCAGTCGTTGATGGTAGAAAATCCCCAGATCCAAACCGACACCCAAGGCGCAAACCTTCACGTCGCCCGCACGCTCTCGTGCCGCAAGCACTTGGCGCAGGTGCTGATCCAGATAGTGCTCGTCATTACACTGATGCGTTGCCGTGTCCATGGGGCAGCCATCCGAGATCACCAGCAGAATGCGCCGCCTTGCGGGCCGCGCCATCAGTCGCTGGCAGGCCCATTCCACCGCTTCACCGTCAATCCCTTCGCGAAAGATATCGGGCTTGCGCAGTGCCGCAATACCATGCCGACCTTGACGCCAGGGCTTGGCACCGTCCTTGAAGACAATATGCAGGCGCTCATTGAGACGTCCCGGAAATTCTGGCCGTCCAGCACGCTGCCACTGCCGGCGCGCTCTGCCACCATTCCAGGCCTGCGAGGAAAAGCCCAGTATTTCCACCGTGACGCCGGCCATCTCCAGGGCCCGCCCCAGCAGGTCCAGCAACAGGGACAGTGGCTTGGCATAGGCCTTCATGGAGCCCGAGCAGTCCATGAGAATGGTGACGGCCGTTTCGTTGAGCGGCCGCTGCATCTCATCCTTGAAAATGGCCCGCTGCTGGGGATCAGTCACCAGCTGGGACAGGCGGTTGCCATCCAGATAGCCTTCCTCTTGCCCAAAATTCCAGCCATCGCGCTGCGAAGTGGCCAGGCGCTGCTGCAGATAACGCGCCAGTCGCCCCGCATGCTGCAAGCCGGAGCGGGCCAGTTCCTCATCCATCTGCTCGCGAAATTGCGCCAGCTGCACCGCGCGTATCAATTCACTGGCATTCACTTCTCTATCGAACTCACGCGTAAAAACCCGGTAGCTTTGCGACGTGCTGGCCCAGGCCCGGCTGTCGCCACTTTGTGCCACAGGCAACTCATCCAGACTCTGAGATTCAAAATGCAGCGGCAAGGCAAAATTGCCGCGCCGCTTGGGCCCGCCCGCACCCCGGGGTGCATCTTCCTGTGCTGCACGCACGGCCTGTCCCACCCAGCGGCTGACCGCCATGGCAGGCTCGATAAACTGGAGCTGCAGCCCTCTGCTGCGCCGCAACTGAACCCATTGCGACCCCAAAGGCGCAGCCATGGACAGACGGGTGGACTCCACCAAGTCACTCATGCTCTCCGGCATCTCATGGCCCGTCAGGCGACTCCACGCCGTCACGGCCACCGTGAACAGCAGGATGCCCAGACTGCTTTCCGTTAGTCCTGAATCCACAAAGGCCTGGCACCAGTGCAAAAAGCGCTGGCGCATATTCTCTCTAGCGCCAGGCCAGGCCTCGGGCACCAGGCTTTCCACACGCAACTGCTCCAGCAGCTCGAACACCATGCGCTCAACCGGATCCTTGGGCAAATGCCGCTGATGCAGAACCTCGTCGCTCCAATGCAGGCGCAAGCCCATGCTGTCGAGCAGACCACGCTGGTCCGTCTGTAGCACGGGCACATCGGTATGGTGCGCAGCAAGCGAAGGCAAGGGGTTGGTGCCTCGGTACAGCGTCTGACCGCTCCATTGCAAAGAGCCATCGCCCGTCATGGCGCGCAGCATGGCTCCACCCCAGGCTTCCATCTGGGACAGAGAGGGAGGCATTGAGGTCTCAGTGCGCATGCACAAACGCCAGCACTGGCTCTTCGGGCTGTGCCAGTTCCTGGCCAAAGCAGCGCTGAAAATACTCAGTGACGATGGCGCGCTCTGCAGGCTCGCATTTGTTGAGGAAAGACAGCTCGAAAGCCAGCTTCAAATCATGGAAGATGGAAATATTTTCGGCCCAGGTGATGACCGAGCGCGGCGACATCAACAAGGACAGATCTCCGACGGCAAAGCCCTTGCGCGTCAGCCCGGCCAGCGCCACCATGGCATCCACGTTCTTGCGCCCCTGCGGCGTATCCATCTCCGGTACACGAGCCAGCACAATGGCGACTTCCTCTGCAGGAGGCAGGTAGTTCAGGCTGGTCACCAGATTCCAGCGGTCCAGCTGCGCGTGGTTGAGCAGTTGCGTGCCGTGATAGAGCCCGCTGAGATTGCCCTGACCCAGGGTGTTCATGGTGGCAAACAAACGGAAATACGGATGGGGCTGGATCACCCGCTTTTGATCGAGCATGGTGAAGCTGCCTTCACGCTCCAGCACACGCTGAATGACAAACATCACGTCCGGTCGGCCGGCATCGTACTCATCAAACACGAGCGCCACGGGCCGCTGTAAGGACCAGGGAAGAATGCCCTCCTGGAACTGCGTCACCTGCTTGCCCTCCTGCAGCACGATAGTGTCCTTGCCCACCAGATCCAGGCGGCTGATATGGCCGTCCAGATTCACCCGTATGCAAGGCCAGTTCAGCCTGGCGGCCACCTGCTCTATGTGCGTGGATTTTCCCGTGCCGTGCAGGCCCTGTATGACTACGCGCCGGTTGTGCGCGAAGCCAGCCAGAATGGCTTGCGTCACCTGCGGATTCAGGCGGTAGGCCTTGTCAATGGCCGGAACATGCTCGCCTCGCTCAGCGAAAGCAGGCACGGTCATATCCGTATCAATGCCAAAAACATCACGCACGCTCACCGTTCGGGTGGGCTGCAGCAAGCTCAGATCAGTCATCGTCGGTTTCCGGTAGAACGTCATCATTGATGCGAGCGATCGCCGCGACGGCCGCCTGCAGCTTGGGAAGAAAGGACAGAGCCTTCTCCTTGGAAAAACGCATGATGGGTGCCTGCACGGCCAACCCCATATTGGAGCTGCCGTTGGGTGCCGGCACCAGCACACCCAGGCACAGCAGTCCTGGCAGGAATTCCTCGTTATCGAACGCATAGCCCTGCTCGCGCACCTGCTCCAACTCCTGTTCAAGAGCTTCGAAAGTCGTCAAGGTGTTGCCCGTGAATGCCTCCAGGGGCACGTTGGCCAGCAGCTTGCGCCGCTGCGCCGGTGCCATCTGACTCAGAAACAGCTTGCCCGTGGCCGAGCAGTGTGCCGGCACACGCGAGCCGGGGTGCAGATAAAAGCGCAGCGGTGCCGGCGTCTCCACACGGTCCAGATATAGGACTTCGCTGCCCGAGAAAGCGGTGATGTTGCAGCTCTCGCCCAGCTCGTGCACCAGCTGGGTCAGCACCGCATGCCGCGCGCCGTGCGTGGTGTTGTTAAGCAACACGTTCTCAGCCAGACGCATCAGGCGCTGGCCGGTGCCGTAGTGGCGTCCGTTGCCATCTCTTTGCAGGATGCCCGCGCTTTCCAGCTGCGAAAGCATGCGATGCATGGTCGGCTTGGGCAGCCCCGTCTCTTCCACCATGGTTTGCAAGGTGAAGGGCACGCTTTTCTGGGCCACGGCTTCCAGCAACGCAAACAAACGCAGATTGGGCGTGTCTCCGTCAAGGCGAGCCGGGTTGGTTTCTTCGCTGTTCTTCATATCTTCGTCGATCATAGTAATTTCCATTTTTTGAGTCAATTTATTCCGAAAAAAGAAATTTATTTGCAATGAAACAAGAAAATGCCATAAACTGGCATCGCAATTTCTTTTTTCGAAACTATAAGTTCCAAATTTTCAAAGGAGACAAAGATGGCTGCTACTGACAATCGTAAGGTGGTTGAAGGCGTTCAAAAGATGACCTCTTCGGAAGCATTCGTCGAGACCTGTGTTGCCAACGGCGTCAGCGAAATGTTCGGCATCATGGGCTCGGCCTTCATGGATGCCATGGACATCTTTGCTCCGGCCGGCATTCGCCTGATCCCCGTGGTGCACGAGCAAGGTGCAGCCCACATGGCTGACGGTTATGCCCGTGTCTCCGGTCGCCACGGCGTGGTGATCGGCCAGAACGGCCCCGGCATCAGCAACTGCGTCACCGGTATTGCTGCAGCGTTCTGGGCGCACAGCCCGGTCGTGATCGTGACGCCCGAAACCGGCACCATGGGCATGGGCCTGGGCGGCTTCCAGGAAGCCAATCAGCTGCCCATGTTCCAGGAGTTCACCAAGTATCAAGGCCATGTCTGCAACCCCAAGCGCATGGCCGAGTTCACCGGCCGCGTGTTTGACCGCGCCATGTCTGAAATGGGCCCCACCCAGCTCAACATTCCCCGCGACTATTTCTACGGTGAAATCGAGTGCGAGATTCCCAAGCCCATGCGCGTGGACCGCGGCCATGGCGGCGAGAAAAGCCTGCAGGCCGCAGTGGAGTTGCTCAAGACCGCCAAGTTCCCCGTGATCCTGGCCGGCGGCGGCGTGGTGATGGGCGATGCCGTGCAAGAGGCCCAGCAACTGGCCGAACGCCTGGGTGCGCCTGTAGCCACCGGCTATCTGCGCAACGACGCCTTCCCCGCCAAGCACCCGCTGTGGGCCGGCCCTCTGGGCTATCAAGGCTCCAAGGCCGCCATGAAGCTGATCGCCCAGGCCGACGTGGTGATTGCACTGGGTTCGCGCATGGGTCCCTTCGGCACCCTGCCCCAGCACGGCATGGACTACTGGCCCAAGACCGCCAAGATCATCCAGGTCGAAGCAGACCACACCAATCTGGGCCTGGTCAAGAAGATCTCCGTGGGCATCAATGGCGATGCCAAGGCCGTAGCCGCAGAACTGGTCAAGCGCCTGGCGAACGTGACGCTGGCCTGCGATGCCACCAAGACTGCCCGTGCCGACACCGTGGCCACCGAAAAGCATGCCTGGGAAAAAGAGCTCGACGAGTGGACCCATGAGCGCGATCCCTACAGCTTGGACATGATTGAAGAGGCCAAGAACGAGCGCACGGCCACTGGCGGCACCTATCTGCATCCCCGCCAAGTCCTGCGTGAGCTGGAAAAAGCCATGCCGGCGCGCGCCATGGTGTCTACCGACATCGGCAACATCAACTCGGTGGCCAACAGCTATCTGCGTTTTGACGAGCCACGCAGCTTCTTCGCCCCCATGAGCTTCGGCAACTGCGGCTACGCCCTGCCCACCATCATCGGTGCCAAGTGCGCAGCCCCCGAGCGCCCTGCCATTGCCTACGCCGGTGACGGTGCCTGGGGCATGAGCATGATGGAAATCATGACTGCCGTGCGCCATGACATTCCCGTCACCGCCGTGGTTTTCCACAACCGCCAATGGGGTGCGGAAAAGAAGAACCAGGTGGACTTCTACAACCGCCGCTTTGTGGCCGGCGAGCTGGAAAGCGAGAGCTTCTCCGACATCGCCAAGGCCATGGGTGCCGAAGGCATCGTGGTGGACAACATCGAGGACGTGGGTCCAGCACTGCAAAAAGCCATAGACATGCAGATGAATGAAGGCAAGACCTGCGTGATTGAAATCATGTGCACCCGCGAACTGGGCGACCCCTTCCGCCGTGACGCTTTGGCCAAGCCCGTGCGCTTGCTGGAAAAGTACAAAGACTACGTCTAAACCAGGCAACCCCACGCAGTCCCATGGCGCGGGGTTTTTTCTGACTTTCGACAGGAACCTCAATGGCCTCCATCACCTCCCTCGCCGTGGCAGCCGCCGAGACCACGGCCACGCCCCGCCCCCACCTTCAGCAGCTGCAGGAACGCGCACTCGCCAAAGGCCCTATCACCGTGGCCGTGGCCTATCCCTGCGATGCAGGCTCTCTGCAAGCGGCCATGCAGGCAGCAGACACCGGCCTGATCAAGCCCCTGCTGGTAGGCCCGCCAGAGCGCATTGAAGCCTCAGCCAAAGCCGCCAGACTGGATTTGTCCGGTGCAGAAATTCATGCCACTGCCGACGATGCCAGAGCCGCCGCAGCCCAGGCAGCCGCCCTGTGCCGCGACGGTGTGGCCAGCGCTCTAATGAAAGGCAGCTTGCACAGTGACGACCTGCTGGGCGCTGCCGTGGCGCGTGAGGCTGGCCTGCGTGGCAACTGCCGTGCCAGTCATGTTTTCGTCATGGACATCCCCGGCTACGATCGCCCTTTGTTGATGACGGACTGCGTGGTCAACATTTTCCCCACGCTGATGGACAAGCGGGACATTGCGCAAAACGCAGTGAACCTGGCCCATGCCATAGGCATTGCGCGGCCCCGCGTGGCGGTGCTCTCGGCAGTGGAAACCGTCAACCCCGCCATTCCCGGCACCATTGACGCCGCCGCCTTGTGCAAGATGGCAGATCGCAGCCAGATCACGGGCGGCATTTTTGACGGTCCGCTGGCCTATGACAATGCCATCTCGCTGCATTCGGCCCATACCAAGGGCATAGTCTCCGACGTGGCAGGACGGCCCGACGTGCTGCTGGTTCCTAGCTTGGAAGCCGGCAACATGATTTACAAGCAGCTGGTCTACATGGCCAATGCCGAATGCGCGGGCCTGGTGCTGGGCATGCGCGTACCCATTGTGCTAACCAGCCGCTCGGACTCCGTGGCAAGTCGCATCGCCTCCTGCGCGCTGGCGGTGCTTGCGAGTTCCGCAACCCGAGCTGGCAAGGAGTCGTGACAGGTCCAGCCAACGACTCATTCGCACCCCACTGGTCTAGATGGAGCAAGCACCGCGTGCTCCACGCATTTGGGGCTCTTGCTAGCCCCGAAATTTGTTGATACCTATCGGCCTCACCCTGTATGCACAGCTCCTCGACGCGAGCTATTTTTATGAACCAGGTCGCCAAAACCAAGCCCGACCATTTGTACATAGGCCAGAAAAGACAAAAGCCTTAGAGTATTTCTACTCTAAGGCTTGTATCTGGTGCGGCTGGCAGGAATCGAACCCACGACCCCTTGGTTCGTAGCCAAGTACTCTATCCAGCTGAGCTACAGCCGCATTTGGCGGAGAGGGTGTCCTACAAGACGCCTTAAAAATCAGTGACTTAGAAGGTTATTTTCGACTTGTAGGCCATCCTGTAGGCCTTCCGCATTGCTGCGGTATGACGCTATTGTATGCGATTTGAGCCGCATAAAAAGAAAGAGCGGGAAATCTTCATTCCGCGCGCCTCCCGACCCTAAGCGCCGCGATTGAGCATAGCAGACAGCCCCATGCAGGCATCCTGACATCCTCTAAAGCGAGCTAGCCCATTTTGTGGGCAATATGGGGAAAACTTAATGTTGACCTCCAACACTCCCGCTTTGACACAATCGCACCATGACCGATGAATCCCCGATCCACACAGTCCACAAGCGCGTTTGCCATACCTTTCTGAGGCACTGGAAGGCCCACAACAACGCCTATCCCAAGCTGATCAAGATGACGCCGGAAGAGCTGCGGCAGTTCAACATCGTCAACGCCTTTGCCAAGCCCGATGAAATGTGGGGCGTCCCAATTGAAATCGACCACAACACCACGGGCGTGATGATTGCGGTCGATGGGACGGAAATGCCCTTGGTTGAGGGCTACTGAAGGAAGCCTAGAGCTAAGGCCAACAACTCACACAGCAGACGATGCCTTCTGCTCAAAGTCGCGAAACCTAAATACGCACTTGGGTCTTGGTGGCAACAGTCCCAGTAGACCTCAGATGGAGCACCTCCAGGCCTTCCAGGATCCTTGAGGCGGCTCTCAAGTGATCGACAGCCGACTGCCACTCAAGTGGCACGCTTAGGACTTCCAAAGCAAGCGTGTGAGACGGTGCAGAAGGCTGTTCACCAGCAAGACAGGCGCATCGTGAAGCTACACCAACAAGGCAATCGGCCAATCCTTCTGGTGCAGACTCCATATTCTTGCGCATCACATCCGAGAACGCCTCTCCAAACAGCAAAGAGGATGCATAGAGGCGAATTGCTGCTCGGTCATAACGTGCGGCCGTCTCAACGACTGAACGCTTGGCGAGTCGACCTCGGAGGGACCAACGAGCCTCATACCTCGCGGAGTCGATGCCCGCACTGAGTGCAATGAGACTGGCATGCGCTGCAGAGAAGCGATTTAACGCAGATATCGCTTTGTGGGTGTTTTGATGCTTCAAAGCATCAACGCAATCCTCAAATGAGCGGCTCAGGCCTCGAAACAAGTCACTGGCGGCCACATCAATTTGTCTCACGGGATTGGGCGTCAATAACACTTGGCTAAAAAAGAGGCCGACTGTCACACCGACGACCACATCTTCCAACCTGACCAGACCGGCACTGTGTGGCCCAAGAGCAAGAACGAGAACAGCTGAGCATCCGGCCTGGATCGCTACAACAGCTGCTTGGCCAAAGGCCGCAGCAATAAGGATCGAGAAGAACGTCGCAACAGTCAAACGCAGCAGTGACAAGCCATCTGGGACCAGCAGGCCTTCAGGAAGCAAGAAAAATGCGGCTTCACCAATAACGATACCTGTAGCAACACCAAGCATCAGCCCCACTGCTTGCTTGCCATGGCTGGGCAAGCCAGGAGACAAACAAACAATGGCTGTTACGGCTGCGAACACAGGGTGCGGGTGACCGAATAACCAAATCGCCAGCACCCACGCGATTCCTGCTGCGATAGCGGAAACCGCCGCATCTCGCCAAGCTTGAGCAACGCGATTATTTAAAGTTGACCGAGCAATTCTGAACACGAGAGCGCCTTATTTGCGAAACGCAAAGATATCAATTAGCTATTAGTGTAGCGACACCGATACCTCTTTTATAAGAACCAACGAAGACACATTGAAATCGACCACAACACCACGGGAGTGATGATTGCGGTCGATGGGACGGAAATGCCTTTGGTCGAAGGCTATTGAAAAAGCAACTTGCTCATTGGCCAGCGATGGCCGAGTGCAGTTTGTAGCCCTCCAGCTTCCAGAGCTCGTCGCGCACCTTGCCTTCCGCTTGCTCCCGGGCGTACTTAATACCCTTGGCAGCGTCGAAGTTCTCAGGGCTCACGCATCCGCTGTAGCCGGTGGCCACATAGAAGCGGCCAAGGTAAGCATGGGCGAAGGTGGTGGTTGTGCCCTCAGGCTGGTCATACACCCAGATCAATTTGTCCATCAGCACCTGGATCTGCTCGGCGGTCACGCTAGGCGCGGTCAGGCTTGCGGCCATCGCCACACTCTCAGCTTGCCTCTGGCGAAGATCGTCCCAATGCGTGCCAGCCGCTCCAGCTACGGCAGAAACAATGGGCTTCGGACAGTTGCTGCACGCCATGCTGGTGCTGCAGGTGCAGGTGCAGGTGCAGGTGCAGGTCGCTGCAAGCGTCTGAGAGCTGCGGCCCTGAATTGAGTTGGCCACATCCCGGATAAATGCCCCCAGCTCGGCCGCGTTCTTGGTGTTCACCAAATGAGGCGCCAGCGCATGCACAAGGGAATACTCCAGGTCGTTGCGGTGATCGCGCTGCACCCCGACCACGTTCGACCCTAGTGTGCCGCCCGTCTTGGGCTCCAGATCGTCGCGCAAAACTTGGATCACCACATCGATCTTGGTGTACAGCGCCAGCACGGCCAGGGCCACACAGGAGGCAATGAAGCCGGTCAGCGCAATTCCGCTGGGGTTGGTGTTCACCTTGAAGGCGCAGAACAGCAGGACCGCCAGAATCACGGCGGCGATGCAAAGGAGCATCTTGGGGGATGTGTTGAAAGACAGGTTCACAGGGATCTCCAAAATCCGGCAGCCGGCCGGTGCGGGCCGGAAGGCTTAGAAAGCAGAGATGCGCTCGCCCAGGATCACAGACAGCTCGCGCATCACATCGAGCTGGCGGCGCATGCGGGCCTGCTCGTCCAAGCTCAACTGGCGGAACAAGGCATTGCGATCAATGAACTCGTCCAGCTTGGTGATGCGAACGTCGTTTTCCTGCTTTTCATCCAGCACGCGCTGCTGGTGGGGCGGTACCGTGCAGCCGATAACCTGCCAGTCATCGGCCAAGCAGTCATTGATGCTAGGAACCCAGGTGCTCACTGTCTCGTCCACGTTCTTGATGGCGAGATAAGGGTTGTAGGGAACCATGGCGCCTTCGCCGAAGTGAGTCTTGGCTGCCCCGGTCTGCACCGGGTACTTGGCCGCAGGCACCAGATAGGCGAACATGCCTTTGCCGTTCCAGCCAGCACGCTGCACGCGCTTGCCTGCTTTCAGCTCCTTGAGTGCGTCACCGAAGTTCATTGAGGGTTCTCCTTGATTTGAATTACTGGCCACGCGGCGCGGCAGGTTGCTGCATCAGCTGCGTGTCCATCAGCTCGGATTGCCAGCTCTGTGTATCGCTGGCTGCACTGTCCGAATACGCGACTGAGGGTTGAGGCGTACTCGATGCAGGCGGTGGGGGAAGCGTCGGCCAATCGCTGCTCGGCATCGGACAGTTGCTTGCGCAGGCCGTCACGCTCACTGCGAGCGCGATCAGCAGCAGCCTGCATAGCGGCTTGTTTCTTGATGGCATCGTTGAGGGCTCCTTGGTATTTGTCATTGACCTTGCGTTCCACGGCCAACACGCGCCGAGCGGCGGCGGTGCGTTCATCTGCGATCTGCTCGCGGTACTGGCTGGCCTGCAGGCGCTCGTCGGCCAGATCCGCGCCAAGGCGGGCTGCCTGGAAGTACCAGACGCCAGCGCCAGCAATAAGAGCCGCGGCTAAATGGGTGATGAGGCGCAAGTTCATGGATGGCCTACCGGGTAATTGCGTGAAGGAAGATCCAGAAGGCGCCCCAAAGCGGCGCGCCCATCAGGCAGGCGATGAAGGCGAAGAACAGAAACATCAGCCGGTAAAACGTGGCGCGGCCCGCCGCCACCACACTGCCCAGCCAGGTGTCGGCACTTGGCTTGGACAGCACGGCACCCGACATCTGCAGGCTCAGGCCCGCCGAGCCGCCGGTTTTAATGGCCACCAGCATCGTGGCCGAGCCCGTCGCGGCATCGGCGCTGGCCGGTACCGCGCCCGCAAAGATGCGCAGCTCCAGGTTGCCATCGGCCATCAGGGCAGCCGCCAGACCGGGGCTGGACAGCATGGCAATCGCCGCGCCTGTAGAAATCTTGTTCATCGCTCTCTCCTTATTCCGACGCAGAAACCAGCTCAAACGCTGCCGTCACACGCAGCGTGTCGCCCGCAGTCACATCCTTGGCCGCCGCAAAGCGCGCCGCAGAAATCAGCACACCGGTGCCGCTGCCGCGCGTGGGGCTCGATGCCATGAAGCCGCCATAGATGCGCTTGGATTCGGTAAAGGTGAATTCAGCGCGGGCCGCGGTGTTGTCCACGGCACCAGCGGCCACCACACCCGGCGTGAAGGCGGGGCGGGTGTTGGGCGTATATGCCACCGACTCCCCCAGCGTGGCCACCACGGTGGAAGCCTTGAGGTCATCGGCGGGGTAGCTGTTGTTCTCAAACACGCCCAGATACCAGTTGGCCGAAGGCGCAACGCCCTTGAACGTCACCCCCAGCATGTGGTTGCGGCCTTCAGCCGGCATCAGGTTCTCGACCACTTCGGCGCTCAGCACCTGACCGCCGCGCAGGTGCTCAATCAAATAGGTCACGCCGGTATGGGCGCGCGAGCCCAGGCCAATAGTTTGGGTATTCATCTCAGTACCTCACGATTTCTGCATCCATGGATGCGTGGACAGCCCCACGGGCAATGCCGGGGGACTGGGTTGCAGCGATCACATGGCGCTGACCGCCGCGCTCACGCAAATAGGTGGCGGCACGCTGGCCGCCCTCGATGGCCAGGTTCTCTTCCTGCACATTCATCAGCTGGCCCGCACTGTTGGCGCGCACCAGGCCGTGCTCACTCATCCAGAACACGGTTTCTGGGTTCTTGGGGTGGCAGCTGTCAGAGCCCGGCAGTGCGTCGTAAGGCAAGACCTCCTGCATGTCCGCAATGGAGAGGTCACCCGCAAACCAGTAGGTCCGGCCAGCGGCCACATACACGCCCTGACCACAGGGGCGCACCATGGTGATGGGCGCATCAAAGGCCACATAGCCCGCGACAGGGTCGGCCAGCAGCGGCGCAAAAGCCTGGCTGTAAAACAGCACGTGGCCCCGCGCGCACAGCATGCGGCTCTTGTGGGCGCGCAGGATCTGGCCGGCAGGCAGAGGCATCAGGCCCATGGTTTCTGCCAGCGCGCCGGTATCGGCCTGCGTGGTGATCAGCGCCGCGCCACCAAACTCGGCCATCTCGGCGCGGTGGAACATGGAGCCATTGGGGCCCGTCATGTAGCAGCGCAGCTCCATGCCTGGGGGCACCAAGGGCAAGCCGCGCGCCACCTCCTGCGCCGGCACCGTCTCCATCACCACCAGGTGATGCAATGCCATGGGGCCGACAGCGTGGCGGTCGTTGTCGTACTCGTACCAGCTGCGCCGCACATCGCTTTTACCGGGCTCGCGCAGAATCTCCTCGGTGTAAGCCATGGGCACGCCACGGGCGCGCATCTTGGCCTCGCATTCCGCCAGCACGCTCAGATAGTCGTCGGGCAACTCATCGTCGTCATCGAGGTAAAAGCAGTAAGGCGTCTGCACCTTGGCCAGCGCATCCAGGCGCGCGGAATGCAGGTCAGCGGCAGAGCGCAGCACCTGGGTGCAGCCCAGCACCTGCACACCGGGCAGCACCAGCGTGACAGGCTTGGCAGATAGAACAATGGCCGTGAAAAGAGACATGGCCGCGAGTTTTACGCGGCCATGGATTGGAGTCGAACCCTAGAGGGGTGCTAATGTTGAACGGCTGTTAGCGGCCAGAAGCTGACCTTGAGCCACAACTTAAGTAGTCCGCTCTAGGCTCTTACCTTAATGAAGTTTTACGTAGCTAGTGCTTTCACTTTTTGGATAAACGGCGAACTGTTCGACCAACTTGGCACTTCTTGCATCTAGCCCTCGCACTTCGACCTTTGTTCCGCCGCGTCGTAGTTTGAACACTACCCGGTCAAGTGCCTCAACTGAGGTCAAATCCCAAAACTGAGTCTGGCTCACATCAATACAGATGTACTCCACCGGTTCAAGGTAGTCAAACCTAGCAATGAAGCTTTCAGAAGAGGCAAAAAATACTTGCCCAGAAACAAAATAGGTACGTTGTTTACCGTCTGGGCTGAGGCTTGAGGTGACATCCAAAATACGGCGCACCTTGTGTGCAAAGAACACACCAGACAGAAGAACGCCAGTCAGCACTCCCTTGGCCAAGTCATGGGTTGCAACAGTCACAACGACGGTAGCGAGCATCACAACGCTGGATGTTTTGGGGTGGGCAACCAAGTCCTTGATAGAGCGCCAGTTGAAGGTGCCAATCGACACCATGATCATCACGGCGACCAAGGCGGCCATGGGAATCTGCTTCACCAAATCGCCAAGAAACACAACCAGTATCAGCAACACTACACCTGCGGTCAGCGTAGACAAACGCCCACGCCCCCCAGACTTCACGTTAATGACCGACTGACCAATCATGGCGCATCCGGCCATACCACCCACAAAACCTGTAGCAACGTTGGCGATACCTTGGCCGACGCATTCACGGTCTTTGTTACTCGTAGTGTCTGTCATGTCATCCACGATGGTGGCCGTCATGAGCGATTCCAGCAGGCCCACGACACACAGGGTGGCGGAATACGGCAGGATGATTTGGAGCGTCTCCCAAGTGAAGGGGACATTGGGAATGAAGAAGCTCGGCAGGCTATCAGGGAGTGCGCCCATATCGCCAACCGTGCGAATGTCTAGACCGAGAACCACATAAGCGATGCTTAAAACAATGATGGCAACCAAAGGCGAAGGAACGGCTTTGGTGATGTAGGGCAAGCCATAAATGATGGCAAGCCCTGCAGCCGTCATCGCATAGACATGCCAAGTGACATTGGTCAGCTCCGGCAGTTGAGCCATAAAAATCAATATGGCCAATGCATTCACAAAGCCCGTCACCACGGAACGAGAGACAAACTGCATGAGCTGGCCCAAGCGTAAGAAGCCTGCCAGCATTTGGAGCACACCAGCAAGAATGGTGGCAGCTAGCAAATAGTCCAGTCCATGCTCTTTTACCAGCGTCACCATCACTAAGGCCATAGCGCCGGTAGCGGCTGAAATCATGCCAGGCCGCCCGCCAACAAAAGCAATAAGTGTGGCAATCGCAAAGGAGGCATACAGACCCACCTTGGGGTCAACGCCAGCAATGATGGAAAAAGCAATGGCCTCCGGAATAAGTGCCAAGGCAACAACGACGCCCGCCAGCAAATCGCCACGGACATTAGAGAACCATACGGTTCTGATTTTTTCAATAGACATAGGTATACCACCCTCAGCATAGAGGGGCAGAACGCACCAAAGCAACCTGCATGAAGGGCAGGAGTAGGCGCAATGAAAACGCGAGCAAGCCTATAGCTCTAGCTACAGGCAAGACGAACAGGTGGGGCAAGAAGTAAAGCGTTCTTGCTGCGCTGGTGCCCAGATTAGGGCGGAGTGACGGAGCGGAAGCGTCCGCGAGGCAGGGCTGCGCCCCGGTAATCAACCGGTTGTTGCGTGAAGTGAGCAAGAGCAGCCATCGCAAGAATTTTAACTAGAAAAAACACATCCACACGATGAGGTTTAAGGACTCCAAAGGGTCGCAACCGGCCCCACGGCCGGCCACTCTCAGCTCCGCAACGCAGCCGCTTCCTCCCTCATTTGCGCCCTAAGCGCCTTGGGCGCCGTATCCGCGATCCGCTGGGTGCGGTCCTTGCCCATCTCACGCACCTTCTTCCACACATCCGGCATCTTCACCACGATAGGCTGCTCTGGGTTATCGCGGTTCCAGTCCGCCAGGCGCTCGCGCACCCGCTTCACCGCAGCCTCGTCCTTGCGGAACAGCGCGTCTGGGCACTCATGGTGCCGGTGGTGATGGTCGCGCCCTTGAATTCCTGCGCCAGCTGCATCTTGGCCAAGTTGGAATCGCGCGCGGTTTCGTACATCCCAAAATACTGGCGCTCGCCATTGGCATCCACCACATCCACCGTGTAGCGCCCAAAGCGCGACAGAGGGGCATAGCCCGCCTTTTGCAGATCCGTGGCCGTTTCCATGCGGCGCTTGATCTGCTGCATGTACTCGCCCAGGCGGTCGCGTGAGTCCGGGTCGGCCTTGGCGTCCTGCTCCAGGGTATCGAGCAGCAGCTGGGCAGCAGCTTCGACGGATGGCTGGCCCAGCACGGCATCGCGCATGGCCTCGTACTTCTCGCCCACCACGCGCAGCATGTCAGTGCGTGCCGTCATGTCGATGGAGCGATCAATGGCCGCGCGCGCTTCGCGGTACAGGCTGATCTGGTTGGCGTTGGCGCCAAACAGAGATTGCAGCTCGGTATCACTCCAGACAATACCGGGCTTGAGAAACACGCTCTCAAAACGAGAGTCAATCAGCTTCTCAAATTGCTCCAAAGGCTTGCCCTGCCACATGGCCAGCACACCCGAATCAATCTTTCCCTGCTTGAGCAGCATGGCCGCCTTGTTGTGCACCGAGAGGTTGGCATGGCGCTTTTGCAGATCCTCCACCAAGGTCGCCTTACCGTTCTCGTCGCGCCCCCAGATCAGCGTGCCCTCGAACAGCGGTTTGCCCACGGCCTTGTTGTCGGCCGCAGAAACCGGCTTTTTGCGATCCTTGCCCAGCATGTCGCGCAGGCTTTCCACACGGGGGATCAGGCGCGGTGCGGCATCGGCCGCATCGTTGGCCAGCATGGAAACATCTTCAATGTTCTGGCTTGCTGCCTCGTAAACCGGCTTGAAGGCTGGCGCGCGCTCGCCCAGATGGCGCATGGTGCCCACGGATTTATCCCAAAGCGATACCTTGCCCTCGTGGGTGAAAGTCTGGCTCAGCTGATCCAGGGCACTATCCTTGAGGTCCATGAAGCGGGAGCGGCTGAACATGGGCTCGCCTGCACCATCCTGCGTTGAACTGGTATCCAGAGTCAGCAGGCGGTTGAGTTCGCGCGCAACATCTTCAGTGGCCACCTTGCCCTGCTGCACACCATTTGCTAAAGTAGAGACTTCTCCTGAACTCGTTGAGCCAGACCGTTCGGATGCCTTATTGGCATCAACACTGGATACTCTCGGCTTCAGGAGATTTTCTTTGAGCGAAACACTATGCAGGTACATCCGCTGCGTGTTGTGGTCGCGGCGAACCAGAACCGTCACGATGTTGTCCTTGCCTGAAATACTCACCGGCGCGGAAGAGTAAAAGCTATCGGTATTACCCGCTGTGGTCCGATACACCAGCGCACCACGCTCAATCACATCCTTGACCGCTGCAAATGCCACCTTCTTGGCATCGTTGGCACCGCCATGCGCTACCGAGCTTTTTGCAGAGCGCGCATCCAGAAGCACCTCACCAAATTCCGGGCTGATGGCTTTACCTCCCTGCTGGGCAAAGAGGTCCGCCGCCCATCGCTCCACTGCGGCATATCCCCCTGATGGCGCGTTCTTCAAATCCAGGACCGCCACCGGCGCACCCTGCAGCACAAGCGCCTTTTCCAGATCGGTCTGAGGTGCTTCACGCGAGTCACGACTGAACGAAGCAACCCCATTCAGATTGCCAGCAGCACCGCCGTTCTCCACCCAGGCGCGCGCCGGCAGGATGTAGTTGCGGATCAGCTCGGCATCAGTCAGGGCCAGAGATTTGAAACCCGGCACATGGGTGCGCAGCCAGGTACGAATGGCGGCCACGGCACGGCGCACAAAGCCAATCTGGGGCGTGCTCTGCGCCATCTCGGCCAAGACTTCTTCAGCGGCCGTGCGGCGATCAAGCTTGCTGACGCCGCGCAGTCCGTATTCACTGATCTTGGCGTCCACCTCCTTTTCACGCATGTTGGCCACCTGGTTCAGGATCTGGTCCAGCTCCTTACCAAACAGGCCGCGCAGACCATGGTGGCCCAGCGCCTCATGAAACAGCACGCGGGCAGCGTCATTGGGCGTCTTGAGCTTGGACGCCATCAGATACACCTTGCCCTGGTAATAGAAGCCTTCCGGCGCGCCACGGGCACCGCCGCTGCGTTGCTTCAAGTCCGCACGGCGCGCGCTCTCGGGCACCACAGGGTCTTGCATGTCAAAGGCAACGATCACCTCGGGACCGTTGGCCCAGGCCTGACGAATGGCATCAGCCGTGCCCGTCACGGCGCGCACAGCCTCCGCACGAGCTGCAGATGAGTAGCTGGGGCGCACGTTCATCGCCGGGGCTGCAGCAGCTGCGGCGCTGGCTGGCTGCCCCTCGTTCATGATTTGCAGGAAGCTGGCTACATCAAAGTCCGCGCCCGTCGCGGTGTCTGCGGCTTCGCGGCGGAAGCGCGCCGTTGTCGATGCGTTATCTGCCCGTTCTCCCGCATTCAAGGTCAACAGGCGATGCAGCTCATCTGCCACTTCCTCGGTCGAGGCCTTGCCCACATCTCTTTGCTTTGCTAAAGTAGAGGCGTCTCCTGAATCGTTTGAGCCAGATCGCTCCACACCACTAGTGGTGTCAGTCCTGGAAACTCGGCGGTTCAGGAGATATTCTTTTGTGGCCACGCTATGCAAGTACATCCGCTGGTCATTGGGGTCTCGCTTGACCAACACGGTCACTATATTGATAGCCCCGCCGACTTTGACTGGCGCGCTCACATAGAAGCTGTCACCATCGCGGCCATGCCTAGCCGAGAGCACCACAGCACCCTTCTCCAGCACATCCTTGACCGCAGCAAAAGCCGCTACCTTGTGAGCGTTAGGACGACCATGAGCAAGCGAACTGCGCACTGATCGCCCGTCTAGCATCACATCGCCCAACGCTGGGTTGTGCGCCTTTCCGCCCTGCTGCTCAAACAAGTCTGTCGCCCAACTGCGAATCGCAGGTGCCCCCATCGGCGCAATGGCAGTGTCCACTTCGGCAACCGGCGCACCCTGCAAAACCAGAGCCTTTTCCTGATCGGTTTGTGGCGCCTCTAATGTGCTGCGGCTGAATGGCAGCTCGTCCTCTCTGCCCAGCACATCAATGCCTCGCTCCACCGGCCCCGCCTTGAGGTCGCGTGCCGTGGGTTGAGTGGTATGGGTGCGCGGCCCCTCATTCGCTTCATTCACCCAGCCATCACCCTGCTTGCGAACAGCCTGCACCGTCACACTCCAGCCGCCGTGAGAATCCCGAGTGGTATAGGCAATCACACGGTCATGACCGCTGTAACCCTTCACGATATTGCCAGGCGTGAAATAGTCGGCGCGCGCGGCCATGGCTTCGCGCATCTTGGCTGGAATGCTCTTGGGCTTTGCCACGCGCTTGGACGCCGCAGCTTCATCCTTCGCAGCCTTGGCCTCCTTCATGCGCTGCGGTACCGACTTTGGTGCAGGTGCAGGCGTGGGCTCGGTTGCCGGTGCTGATGCCGGCGCGGCATTCGCACTGGGCGAAGCCTTCACCGCTGCCAACGCCTGCTCCACCGGTGCATCCAGCACGATGGCCTTGACCTGCTTGCCTTCCTCGGCTGCAGCGACTGCCTGGTGGTGGCCGTCAATGATGTGGCCATCGCTGGACACAATCACCGCACGGTCGCCAGTCGCGCTCTTGGCAGCCTCGACCTTGGCGGGCGAATACTCAGCCTGCGTGGGCTTGAGCGCTGCCGCGTCCACCATGGTGGTCTCGTGAGCGATGCCTTGGGCATTCAGGTGCTTGACCATGCCGCCATGGTTGGCCGTGGGCACCTGGGGCATGTCAGCGCGAGGGATGCCCAGCGTGCCGGTCTCCGGCGCGAACGGTTT
This sequence comes from Comamonas sp. 26, assembly GCF_002754475.1. Classification (NCBI taxonomy): domain Bacteria; kingdom Pseudomonadati; phylum Pseudomonadota; class Betaproteobacteria; order Burkholderiales; family Comamonadaceae; genus Comamonas; species Comamonas sp. 26. The sequence continues at coordinate 695,864 of NZ_PEFL01000001.1, read as the reverse complement.
TTCATCGCCCACCGGCTGCGCGGCCTGTTTGACGGGTGTTTGACCGGTTGACGGATTTGCTACAGATTCAGTAGCTACTTGCGCTTTATTGACAAGCGCTAGCGGTTGATTTCCTGCATCTTTACCGGCCACGGCTGTTTGATTGCCCATGGCATCGGCCAGCTTGGCGCGCACCTTCTCCGACAGGTCGCCCCAGGCAGCTTTGTGCACATTTGCACGCTGCGGGGCATTCAAACCTTTGCTGGCCTGGGTAATCGCCTGGCGCTCCACCGTGGTCATGCGCATCCAGCGTTCGCTGGCATCCAGCTGGCGCTGGCGGTCTTGCTCGCGCTGGGCATTGCCTTCCTTGGCAATCCGCGCCGCTTCACCTACGGCAGACGGGCCAGACGCTGTTGCTTGCGCTCGAGTTGCTTGCGCAGGTTGCGCGCTACCTTGCTGGGCTTGAGAGGCTTGAGAGACATTGGCATTAGCTCCTGTTTCAATAGCTGTTAGCGTTTGCTGCGCAAGCGCCTGAAGTGCTTTTTCCAGTTTTTGCGTGCGCTTGTGATTGGGGCCGTAATGGGCAATGGCCTGCTGCAGCTCCTGCTCGCTCATGGCGGGAATCTGCTTGGCCAGAATCTGTGTGATGCCGCTCAACTGGGCGGGGGCTGGCGTGCCAGTGGTCGATGCACCTTGTGTCTGCCCTGCAGCCGACTGCACCTCCAGCTTGGTCAGCTGGCTTTGCAGCGCATTGCGCTGGGCCACCATGTCTTTGCTCCAGCCCTGGGCCTTGCCCTGCTGCTGCATGTAACCGGCTTGGCCGTTTTGGGGTCGAATGCATTGCTCATCCCCCAATGACACCTCACCCCTGACTGCAGGTCGAACCCTAGAGGGGGGCATGCGCAACCATCCACTAGCGCGGCTGCAATACCATTCAAGTATCCAAGTCACCACAGAAAGGCTTATGCATGAGCAACCACCTCGCAAGCGCGATCAAGGAACTGGCTGAGAAGGACGTCGGCTTTTATGTTTCCCATGCTGCGCCGGGAGGACAGCGCACAGTCCTGCTCGGCGCGCAAGAAGTAATCGCGTACGCAGCGGACCCCGTTGGATTTCTTGCAAAGCACTATGGGGTAAGCAAGTCAGACTACCTTGGGTGGCATCAGGACGAATACCGTGTCTACTGCTCTGGCTTCACTCAAAAAGGCGCACGCTGCAAAGCTACAGTGCCAGGCCTCAGCACGGTTGAGACGCCCAAAGAGTGGGCAGAGAATCAAGGGGGACGCTGCACCCTCCACTCCTGACTCATCGAGCGCGATTTCGATCGCAGCAGGCGACAAAAAAGCCCGCACTAGGCGGGCTTGGTTTGCATCTCAAAAAAATTGAGATACTTTGACTTCACAGGATTTTTAAGAATCGTCAGTATTTTCAAAGGGATTAATCAAGGCACGGCGCGCGACAAAGTTTCCAATGATTTGAGCGCCTGGATAATTTTCATTCAAAGCGCGCGACGCGGCGACAAAATGTGCGCCCGAAGTCAAAACATCATCGAACAAAAATATCATGTTTGGAGGGCCTTGCTCAACAGTCGCATACTTATTAAAAGACATAGACCCATAAAGCCTATCTACACTGGGCCTTTCAGTGGCTCCATGACTAGGAGGACAAGATCCATCAAACGATAAGCAGTCCCGTATATCTAAAGGCACGTTTACAAGCGTGCCAATACGGCAGAGCACCTGCATCATCCTATCGTCATATTCAGGATCAGCTTTAGCCTTTGACGAAGGCATTGGAACCACCACCAAGGAAAATTTAGAGTTCACATCCCCCCAATTCCAAAGCCTGGAAAATTGACGTGCAACGTTCTCAATTGCCTCAGCTTTGTAATGCCAATCAGGCTTACCACGTCGCTCCATCTTCTTCTTCAAATTCATAATAAGCTGATTTGTTGAAGAGTATGTAGCTCCTTTATAAGGGGTGTACTCCCCCCAATAGAAACACTGATGAGATTCATTCAAAAAAGAATGATCACCAATCTGAATATCGGTAATTTTGGTAAGTCGAGTCGGAAGATTCATTCTTATTAAAATTCTTTCAATATATCCTCAACACTCTTCACTCGAATAGCTCCTTTGGCCTCGTACTTAGCAGGCCAAGAAATCGCAGGATTATGGAAATTGCTTTCCAAAATAAACAGCTTTCGACCTTGCTCTAGGGCAGCACGCGCTTGAATTAAGGTGCCCGATGTTTCACTCGCCTCAACGATAATTGTCGCCTCTGACAAAGCAGACATGGTTTTGTTTCTTTCAGGAAAAAAGAAACGATTGATATGCGCCCCTTGCGCCTTGTAACGCAAGACCGGAACTTGGCTGACTAACAAAAAATCATGGGCAATCTTGTGCTGGAGATACGCATTCTCCTTGGGGTAAACCTCAGAAATTGGCGTACCAATTACGGCCACGGTTCTCCCCCCAGCTGCGATCGCAGTCTCGTGGGCGATGGTATCAACACCCTTGGCGAGGCCGGAAACGATTGTGAAATCATTCTCGACCAACTGACGAACTAGCTTGCGTGTACGACTTGCCCCCTCCGTACTAACCTCTCTAGTTCCAACTACTGCAACCCTACGCGGTGCCTCCGCCAGCTCCCAGGTTCCCAAAAAATACAGCAATTCCACCGGATAGGGAGCATCGCGCAAGCGCTCGGGATAGTCTGGGCTGCCGTTAATACGAATACCAAAATTCGAGACCCCGCCTTTGCTGAAGAAGCTCAGCACTTCTTCCGAGGCCTTCAAGGCGTCGTCTTCATCAACAAGTTCCGAGGGTAGCTTCCCCGGATGTGCATCAAACAGCTCCGCCAACCGTTTTGTGGTGGCGTCCTTTTGTTGCCAAAGAAATTCATACGCCCCTAGCTCGACGCGTATATCAATTGGCTTTTCCGCTAGGAATTCTGAAATTGCCCAGCCCATTTTCTTCCCATTTCTTACTAAATTTGAGTACAGCTTAGTTCAAAAGTACCACACAGAAGACTGTAATTTTATACAGTATTTTTGCAAAAGTACAATAAAATCACGAACCTCCGATGCCTCGACATGTTGACCCCTCTGCTACAGTTCCCAGCAGGAGGGAACATGCAAGCAACTACAGCCTCAACTGCGACACCAACGCCACTCTTATATGCCCGTCACCTGATCGGCATGGGGATCGTGGCTCTGGCCAATCCGCTGATTTACTACGACTCACAAGCAATCGGCATGTGGCTCGTCACTTGGGTCGGGCCCATAGTGCTGGGGCTTGTAGCTTATGGACTCTATGCGGTGTTCCTGACAGAACGTGCCAAGCGCGCCTGGCCAAAGAGCTTTTTCATACTTGTATGGGTCTGCCTCGGGCTATTCATGCTTGGACAATGGGCTGAGTTCAACGGCAACCGGACTCAAAAAACAGCAGCTCAAGCGCCCAAACCACCTCAAAACAATGGGTCGATCCCATTCAATGGGAAACTTGATTCACCCGCAAGCAGTGCCTTTGACCCCACAACCGCGCGCCCCGTTGATGAACCGACTTCTTCCCCAAATCAGTTTGATCCATCAACCGCGCGCCCAGTAAGTAATTGAATTACACGGACTCAAAAGAGGTTCCATTCCATCGCTGCTTATTGCCCTTGGCATCTTGGTACACAGTTCCCTTCACAAACTCCTGTTTGCTCTGAGAACCAGATACCTCTTGAACATCCCCATCTCGGGTGTTCCAGCGAATGATGGACCCTGCTGACGTAGACCCATCCACGTTTTTGGTTGCAGGCGTGACCTGCACCTTCCAATCAGCGTCATCCTTACCGCCATAGGCGCGCATCTGGCTTGCAATCGCGGCCTTTTGCTCTGGCGTCTCGGCATTGATGTACGCCTCCTGCATCTGCCCTATGCGCTCTGCCGCGCGAATCTGCGGCTCGCGCAGTCGGTCCTCGCTGCCGGCGCGACTCTGATCCAGTGCCAGGCGTCCCAATCCAAGACCCAGCTGGCCATTGGCACGGGCACTTGCTCCGGACTCGGCCAAGGCCGCGCGCTGGTTGGCACCTTGCTGGCCCATGCGCTCACGGGCAAGCGCAGTATTGAAGCCCATGGTTTGCAGGTTGGCATCTACCTGTTTGCCTTGAGCGGCCAGATCCGCACGGCTGGGCGGTCCCATCACACCTTGGCTGGCCTGGGTGTAGCCCGCTGGTGCTGCGCGATTGGCTGCGGGCGATGCCGATGATGCCGCCGCTGGTACGCCGGCAGCCGCGCTGCTGTCGCTTTCCATGCCAAACAAGCCGCGCGCAAAGCCCGACACACCGCTGGCACCATTGACCACGCCATCAATCACGGGGGTGGTGATGCCGCCAACAGTTCCTGCCACGGTCTTGCCAATGGCTTCACCGTAGTTGCCAGCACCCCAGCTGCGCTTAATGTCGTCACCAATGGAGCGCATATTGTCTGAGTAAGACAAGCCACCAGTAGCCGGGGGCGCGGCTGGCGCGCTCGCCTGGGCAGGCTTGGGAGACTGCAGCCCCAGGTTGGCCATATTGGGCGCGTCGTTGCCATAGCTCTCGCCACGCGAATTCTTGTCAGCAATCGCTTTGAGCTGAGCGCCTGGTTCTTGGGTCGCTGCTACTGCAGCTGGCCGGGCGATAGGTGCCCCAGAAAAGCCACTATCCCCCTGCAGGCGGTTGCCGGGGAAGATGCCGGGACTTGTGCGGGCTTGCGCAGCCACCGGTGCTGATGCGGCTGGGGGTGCCATGGCTGGCGCGGCTGCTATCGCTGGTGATGCGGCTGGCGCTTGTGCCGTGGGACGCGCTGGCGCTGCTGGATTGCCACCAATGCCGCTTGGCACTTTGGCAAACTGGCCGCTACTGCCGAACTGCATCCCAGGGCCGCGATTCATGCCAGCGCCAGCACTTGGGCTGCCCTGTGGATAAATATTGGAAGGGCTGATGGGCGCTTTGAGCTGGTCCTCTGGCGCGCCGCCATTGGCAAAGAAAACCTCGGGCTTGAGCCCCAGGCCTTGCGCCTGGCCATCGACTTGCACAGGCACTTGAGAGTGAGTGGCATCCACCACACCTTGAAGTGCCTGCTTACCGCCCATGGCGTGCACTGTGTCTGGCGGCAAAACAAACTCGCCCGGCTTGAACATGCCGGGGATGGAGTCAGGTGCCTGGTTTTGCGCCTGGGCCAGGGCCGCGCCCTTGGCTTTAGGTTGGGGTTTGGACAGTCCGAACATGCGGCACCTCAGAAAATATAGTTCACGTTGACCTGGGGCACATCCTGCCGAGTCGCGCGGCGCAGGTCGGAATCAGGCCGCAACCCGAAGTAGCCTGTAAATGCCGCCTCGGCAGTCTTGCCGCGCTGCGGGTCAAAGCCATCGCTATCGGGCTGGCTGAATGCCTTGTGCAAGGCCCAGTACACCAAGTAGGCATGGCTGGCCGCATGAATCTCGGGCTTGTCCGTGTCATTGGCCATGGCCTTCATGGGCAGGCGATAGGCCTCCAGCGTCAGCACCCCATCTTCACGGGGCGTGGGGACCATCCGCAGCGCGCCCTCGGTCTGGATGGCATACAGCGCATCCCACTCAAAGCGCACGCGCCAGTCCGGGTGATTGCGGTCCAGCCACTCGCGCGTCACCAAAATCACCGGCTGGGCTCGATGCGCGGCCGCGCTCGGTGTCCACTGCAGATGGACGATTTCATAAACCTTGGAATGGAGCTGATAGGAGGCCTTGCCAGCCTCTACCGCAATGGTGGTCACGGCTGGCGTGCTGTCATCCAGCAGAAGACGGCCGCGAATGGCCGCCTCGTCCTGGGCTTCATTGAGCCAGCGCGTCACAGACTCATCGCCCCACAAGTAGGGCTCGGTCTTGTCCATTGCATCCTCCCGAAAGGAGGCAATCAGTTCCTCAAGGTTCATGTCAGCGCACTCCGAATTGGTGAATCAGGCCGTTGACGGTGATGCGCATGTCGTCCACCTTGGCTTTGCTGTCAAAGCTGTGGTCAAACTTCTGGGCGTACTCTGTCAAAGCGGCCTTGTTCATGCCCTGCACGGTGATCAGCATGGCCTCGCGCTGGTCGTCCACTTCCTTGGCCTTGTCGTCCAGCACCTTCTGCTCCAGGGCCGCTATTTCCTGCTCTGTCAGCTCGGGAGTGGTGGTGGGCGTGGTGACAGGTGTGGCCGCGTTCAGCTCCGAGCCCGCCGCGCCCTGCTCTGTAGTTTCTGCGGGCTCGGCCTTGGGCAGATCCGCGGTGCGCTTGAACTCGACAAACTTCAGCAGCGGCTTGGCGATGGCCTCGCTCACCAGCTTTTCTTCGTCAGGAGTCCAGACATGGCCGGTAGCGCGGTCGCGGTAGAGCTTTTTGCCGGTATAGGTGATGCGTACAAAGTTCATGATGATGCTGGGGAGTGTTCAGATGGACGAATGCGGGCGCTACCCCAAGGGCAGGCCCGCATCCTGGGAGCGCGCTTTACAGTGCGCCGGTGGAGATAGCCTGCACCGCCACATCAACGCGGCCTGCCTTGGCATTGGCCGCGCCCGAAGTGGTCAGCACCAGAAACGCATCCTTGGGCAGCGTCACCGGCGCCTTGGTTGCGGCATTGCGCAGTCGCGCCGCCGTGGCCAGGTCCAGAGCCGCGCCAAAGTAGGAGGCATCCTGGGGCACCTTGGTGCTGTTCACACCGTCCACGTACTCAAAGCCCAGATCACCCTTGACGGTAGCGGTCAGGCCGGTGGATACGATGGTCAGAGAGTCCACCAAAGTGGAGCCCGCAGGAATCACGCCCAGACGCACCTTGTCGCCCACAGCGAGAGGAGCGGCAGAATCTGCCTCCGTCGCGCCGCCGAGAGCGTTGGTGATCAGCGAAAAAAGCAGGACATTGAGATTGCCCCAGGGAGTGGCACCGAGCTGGTTGCGGTGCTTGGAGAGGTTGGTCACGATTGCCATGGTTGGCTCCTAAATCGAAACAAGAGGGTTCGCACACCCAGAATCACCGAGCGCCGCGCCAAGGCCGCGCCCGGTGGTCTGGATTACTGGCGTGCGCCGATGATGGGCACAGCGGTGTCGATGGCGATCACACCGTGATCCGTGAAGTGCTTGGTGTTATTGCCCTGGTCCACGGCCCAGCGCACCTTGGACGTGCCCTGAATGGCGCCAATCAGCAGCTCCATCTTGTCGTCGTGGTCGAACTCCTTCTCCTTCCAGAAGAAGGGCATGCCACCGTGACGGCTGGAAGCAAAGGCCTGGGCCAGAGCCTGTCCACCCAGCAGCAGCGCGCGGTCCACGGCATGGGTCACGCCAAAGCTGGCAGGCACCACGCAAGTGCTTTCCGCATCGCTGGTATTGCTGGCGCAGTAGTTCAGCGAATCACCCGCGTAGAAGCGGATGGGGCGCGGCTGCTTGGCAATCAGAATGCCGTTCCACAGACCCACATCACCCAGGAACAGCGGATGGCGCTCGGCCTGGCTGGCGCGGGTCAGCGCGTTGGCCTGAAACTGGCGGAATTCCTTGTCCTGCGAGAAAGCGTGGTACTGAGCGGGGCTCACCAGCAGCATGCGCAGCGGGGAGTCGTCAGCCGCCGAGTCACCGGGCAGGCGAATCGCGGGAGGTGGCAGAGCAATCGACTCCACCAGCGTGCGGCAGGCGTCCACCACGCTCATGCCCAGCATGTCGGTGGAAGCAATGTCCATTTCACCGGCATTGGCGGTAAAGCCCTTGATGCCATCACCGTCTGCCACGTAATGGCGGTTCTTGGTGGGGGCCAGCACGGTATTGACGGTAATCGCGTCAAAGTCGGCGTGGTCATACGGGCACCCATGATGGGGTATGCGCCCACGGGCTGCACAAAGTGGAACTCCACCTCGTCGCCCTTGCCGCGCGACAGATCCACCGTGCGAACGATGGGCATGTCGGTAGCGGTCTGCTTGCGCAGGGTCGCAGCGGCAGAGCCCTCGCCCTTGGGCATGGTGCCCACCATCTGGTTGAGCTTGGAATTGCGCTGCATCGACTGAGCAAACAGTCCAGCAGCTTGTACGAATTGCGCGTTGGCCGAGCCTGCGCCTACACTGGTTTTGGACATAACGAGTCCTCCTGCTATGGGACAAGGGCTCTCTCATCACGAGATGGCCCAAAGGGTTTGCGGTGGGCCTTGCGGCTTACACCACGCTATTCATCAAGCGCGTCTGGCGCTCGGGACTCAGGCTGGACATGTACTCCAGCAATGCAGCCGGGTCGTTGGCCAGCTCTACAGCGCGATCCGCCTCGCTGCCTGCGGGTGCCGCTCCGGGCAAACTCGACAGACTCACGGGTGGCGCGCTCTTGGCATCGGCCAAAGCCTTGGCTACCGCACTGGCAGTGGGGTCAGCAGCTGCCGCGCCCGCATGGACTTCCTTGAACTGGCCCAGCAGATCAATCACATCCTTGCTGGTGCCTGATTGCAGGGTGCGCTCAATGGCTGCTTGCATGAATCCGGGCTGGCCAGCCTTCCAGGCGGCGAACTCCTTGGACTCAGCGATTTCAAAAGCATCCTTGTGCGCGCCCAGGATGGCTTGAAAGTGCGACTGCTCTGCCGTCTGCTCCTGTGCAGCTTGCGCGCGGGCCTGGGCTTCGCGCTCTGCCTCGCGCTGGGGAGCCAGAGCGGCTTGAACCTGCTGACTCACCATCTTGGCAATGCCTGCAGCCATTCCCTCTTCGGAGAAGTCCCCGAACAGAGATGCGTCGGCACCACCGGCCACCAGGGCTTGAGCGGCTTCCAGATTCTGGTCGGCCTGGGTCGGCGCCTTCCCGGCATCCGCACGGGCTTGGGCCTCGACCTGGGCTTGCTGCAGATTGGCAGCCTGTGCGGCCGTCAACTGCTCCAGCTGGGCACGCAACTGAGCGGCTTCGGCCATGGCCGTATCGCGCGCTGTGCGTGCTTCTGTCAGCTTTTCAAAGGGAATGGTGTAGCTACCCGACTTGCTGGCAATCGGCGCGCCTTCGGGCTCATCCTGAGCAGGGGCGGCTGGTGCTGGGGTCTGGGTGGTGGTTTCGGCGGCTGCCGGGGCGGGTGCAGTAGCTGGAACGACAGAAGACTCGGAAGCGTCCGCATCCAAGTCCAGTTCGCCCGCAAAGGCTGCAGCCAACAGTTGTTGAGCTTGATTCACTCTTGTGCTCCGTTCCCAGCTATCCGGCTGGGCCTATTGAGAGGGGCACACCGATTCGAGGTTCAGGCCAGGGCTGAAGCCCTGACCTTCACACTCTCCAGCGGTGGGAATGGGCCGACTCATCACGAGTGGGCTGTTTCGCTTTGATTTCTCGCTGCGATGGGATGAAGTATCAAGCGCTTTTCCGCGCCCTTCTAACTCTAGTGGGGTCGTACTGTTTTGCAGCGCGCTGGGGGCTATGCCATCGCCGTGCATCGTGGGATCGGACTGGAATGGGATCAGCATGAGCGCCGAAACCATGGCAGAGACTGTAGTTGGACGGGCGCTTTCGGATCACCCCTTGCTTCGAGCACTGGAAGCCCAAAGCCGCGAGGCAGCAGACATCAAACAGCTGGATGACGAGAGCTTTGAGCAGTTCATCGGAATGCTGCGCAACCATCGAGCCTGCGGCTACCTGCACGACATGGATTTCGCTCGCAAAGAATGGGGCACCAAGTGGAATGCTTGCGAAGGGGTGGTTGATTCGCAGAACGGAACTGCTCAATTCGATACAGCCTGGGCTTGTCCAAAGCCTATCTTTGTGGCGCTCTCCAAGCAGTTTCCACAGGAAGTGATCACCATTACTTACGCAGACGAGGACATAGGCAGCAACTGCGGCATGTTCAAGCTGAAGAACGGCGAGGTGATTGAGGCGGATGAGGCTCAGCCATGGCGCGAGATGTCGGAGGAGCAAAAAGCGAAGTGGACAGCCTTCGCCTATGAGGTGAAAGGCTGGAAGCCCGAAGAAGAATAGCAACAGCCGGCCACCATCACGACTTGCCGGCGTAAGCGGCAGCCATCCGGCGTGACCACTCTAGCGAGTACGTTTGATCTCTGGAATTAGCCAGAGCAAGCGGTGATCAGGATCTTCGGCGCGGCCTCCGCTCCGTTGGCGAACAGTGGTCACGCCAGATGGCGCAGCACCTTTTATTAACCTAAGTGCGCATTTTTTCTGCCTGACCCTCATCGGGCAGAAGAAAGCTGCGCCATCTACCTTTTTTAGCCGGGCCTGGGAAATCTCCTCCCTCTCTATTACTTCCCCAGGCGCGCCCCGAAAGGGAACCGGCTCTTTATTCAAGCCCGCAGCAACCGTCCGCGGGCTTTTTTCTTTGCCCACAGGAGACAAACTTGATTATCAAAGCCTCGCATATCGTGCTGGACCTCGAAACCCGCAGCACTAAGCCGAATGCCATCGTCGCGTCTATCGGCGCGGTTGCCATCAGCCCAGACCTGCAGCTGCTGACCAACGAATTCCACATCCCGCTGGCCCAAAACCTGCAATTCCCACGCCACGAAGACCCAGACACCATGCGCTGGTGGGCAGAGCAGTCCACAGAAGCGCGCTATGCGTCCATCATGGCAGCTCAGACGGTGCTGCCAAGCCAAGCGCTGCGCGACTTCGCAGCCTGGGTAGCCAGCGTTGCAGACCCAGAAAAGGTGAAGGTCTGGGGCAATGGATCCGTCTTCGACAACGTGATCTTGCGCAGCCTCTATGACACGTTTGACCAGCAGCCCCCATGGGAATGGCGCTTTGACCGCGACATGCGAACCATCCTGGACCTGCACCCCACGGCAAAGGATGTGGGTGACTTTGTGGGCGTGAAGCACATCGCCATCGATGACGCGCGCCACGAGGCTAAGCAGTTGGTCAAGGCTCTCTCGCTGCATCAAAGCCTATCGGCCAAGGGAGCTTTGTGACATGGCCGCTCATCCGCCTCGCACTTCAACGGATAGCACCACCTCAGGAACAAAACTGCTGATCGCCCTGCAGTGGGCACTGGCTGCTATCGGCATCTTCGGCCTGACAGGCGCGGCTGCGCTGCTCATGGCCTCCACCCCAAGCGCCTGGCCACTCTGACCATCAATCAACTTTTATAGCTACTCGCGCTTTATTCATAAGCGTTAGAGGCAAATTTATGCATTTTCAAGACGCTTATGAATTGGTGAGAGTCTTCGGGCCGCGCGCCACCGCACGCACCCTGAGCAAAGCCACTGGCATCTCTGCCCGCACCTTGGCCCGCCTGGCGACTGAGAGCGGCATCACCCTGCGCACCACGATAGAGCCCATCGCAGGGATTGAGCACCTGCCAGGCCTGCCCAACTTCACCGATAGCCATGCATGGCGCGGCGGTACCACTCACCGCATTGATTTATCCAAGGCAGGAGACAGCCCCGGCTATCGCTCCCTGCTCATTCACCAGTCTGGCGTGCAAGGCCAAGACGATGAGGACGACAACGATGACTAAAGCCTTTTACGCGATCGCTCTGGCGATCTTCTCCGTGGTGCTTGCGCTTCTGTGGGTCACCGAACCAGTCCAGGCAGAGGAAGAACCCAGCGAACCACCATCCCCGCCCGGCACTGTTCGTATGGCAGCCCGCGATGCCTTTGCCTGCCCCGGCATGCATGCCGAGTGGCTGGACGACAAAACAGTGCAATGTCTGCGCGAGCATCCCTAAAACAGTTGCCTCTTACATTCCTGTCAACCAACTGACATGCTCGCGCGTTAAAACAAGACACACCAGTTTTAGCCACCTCATCAAGGAGTAGTCATGACTTACCCGTACGCCGCATATCAAGAACTCAAAGCGACGCAGGAGGTCATGTCTCAGCTACCAGATCCACGCTCCCCAGAGGAAGTCCTGCGCATGCTGTCGCAGAACCCACCCCCTGAAGGCGAATACAGCGTCGACGCTTTCTAAGCAAACACGCCACCATCACCAAGCCACCCACTGAGGTGGCTTTTTTGTTTCTGGAGACTCCATGTTCAAGAACATGATCATTTATCGCATAGCCGAGAGCTGGCAAGGCGATCTGCAGATGCTGGCCGATGCCTTGCAAAAGACGGTGTTTGTCGAGTGTGGCGCGACGCAAGAGCGCTCCGTAGGCTGGGTGCCGCCGCGAGGCGAGCAGCATGGCCCTCTGGTCGAGTCCGTGGCCGGTCAGTGGGTGATGCGTTTCATGAGCGAGTCGAAGATGCTGCCGGCCAGCGTGCTCAACCGCAGGGTTAACGAAAAGGCTGAGCACATTGAGAAGACCGAAGGCCGCAAGCCCGGCAAGAAGGAAAAGCGCGATCTCAAGGACGAAGCCAAGCTGGATCTGCTGCCCATGGCTTTCACCAAGCAAGGCAGCATGTGGGTCTGGATCGATCCGCAGGCGCGCACCCTGGTGCTGGATACCAGCGCCCAAGGCCGCGCCGACGAAGTTGTCACGCTGCTGGTCGAAGGTCTGCCCGGTTTTGCGCTGGCCCTGTTGGACACCCAGACCAGCCCACAGGCTGCCATGGCCCACTGGCTAATGACGCAGGAGCCGCCGGCTGGCTTCACCGCTGACCGCGAGACGGAGCTGAAAGCCTCCGACGAATCCAAGGCCGTGGTGCGCTACGCCCGTCACCCACTGGACATTGATGAGGTGCGCGAGCACATCGAGCACGGAAAGATGCCCACCAAGCTGGCCATGACCTGGGACGACCGCGTGAGCTTTGTGCTGACCGAAGGTCTGCAGATCAAGAACATCGCGTTGCTGGATGCAGTCATGGACGGCAACAGCAAGGACGATGGCGGCTTTGATACCGATGTGACGATTGCCACGGGCGAGCTCTCGCGGCTAATTCCTGACTTGATCGATGCGCTGGGCGGCCTCCCCGCCTCACTGGCTGCCAGCGCCAGCACGTTTGCCACGAAAACAACGCGCAACAATACTCGCTAAGCTGAGTCGCCGCGTCGAGGCTTCCGGATGAATATCGTCAGAAAACCCAGTGATTTCTGCGCCACTTGGAACTATTGACTCCTGCATTGCCACCTGACTTAAAGAATAAAGTGCAACGCCAATGTAGTCGCTGGCTGTGCTCTGCGCCAATGCCCACTCACGGGCCTTGTGAGCAGACGCGGGGACCGGATCGGCCCAATGTTCGGCACTGAACCTAGAAATATCTAGTCGCAGCGCTCGGAGCAGACCAAGCGCATAGGAAATACGTAGCGATGGGATTTCCGGAAGCTTGAGCAAAGAAGCTGCTGTCAGCGACTCTATGGCTGAAAGTTCTTCGAAATCCTGCGACCATTTTATGGCTCTGTTTAGTCTCTCCGAGACGTCATCCATCGAACGTGGAGCCTCATCAGAAAAGATCACATACGCGAACGATGCCCTCAAATCCGAGTGGATTGCTTCTAGAACAGGTAACAGGTTTAAAGAATGAATCCGCTGAAGCCGCTCTTCATCTCTATTTCGGATGTCATCTGTTTTCCTAGACAAATGAAATGCAGCCCCTACTGCACCCAAGGTTCCAATTGCTGATGCTGCACTTATAAGCAGCTCGGAAAATTCTGTGCTCATGCGCTCCTCCTGGGGCGCAATCCTACCGTTTCACCGGCCCGCCACTGAGCGGGCTTTTTGCTTTCTGGAGCCCTATGCGAGCAAACGATCTCTTTGCCTGCGCTGGAGGATTCTGCATCGACTTAGCCATGGCCGGAGCCCAAGTCGTCTGGGTTGACAACCTCTGGCCGATCTATAAATCCTAAATGTCGCCAACACGAATGACGACCGGCTCGTGTCCTTGATCATGCTTTCTCGCCGCTAGGCCATGGATAGCTTTCCAATGAGCCTGATATGCCGCCAAGTTTTGTGCCAGGCCAGCAAGATCCTTGCTTCCGATCAGGCGCTCAAGGGCATCGCCACTAATAGCGGCTGATCGAGCCTCCCCATTCGTGTGGTATTCAAAAACCACTCTGCGTGGGCTCATTTCATAAGTTGCACCGGCATCCATTTGATCCATATATGCCTCCCTGAATTAATCAGCAGGAGTTTATCCATAGCCCAGCACTAAGTGGGCTTTTTTGCTTTCTGGAGCCCTATGCTTACCCCTCAATTTGTGCTGCCGGTTCACAGTGAACTGGTGATTGATCTGTTTGCTGGCGGTGGTGGAGCCTCCACCGGTATCGAGCAGGCTATCGGTCGCCACGTTGACATTGCGATCAACCATGACCCCGATGCCATCGGCATGCATGAGGCCAACCACCCTCAGACGCGCCACTACCGCGCCGATGTGTGGGAAATCTGCCCACGCACTGCCACAGGTGGCCAGGCGGTGGGCCTGCTTCATGCTTCCCCGGACTGCACCCACCACAGCCAGGCGCTGGGCGGCCAGCCGCGCAGCAAGGAAATTCGCTCGCTGGCTTGGGTGGTGCATCGCTGGGCTGGCATTGCTCAGCCGGATGTGATCACGCTGGAGAATGTGGAGCAGATGCTGCAGTGGTCGCCGCTGATCGCCAAGCGCTGCCCGGACACTGGCCGCGTCATCACTCTGGACAAGATCAAGGACGCCAGCGGCAAGACCACTTACCGCGTGGCCGAGCCCGGCGAGCGCGTGCCGCGTCATAACCAGTTTCTGGTGCCTGACAAAAAGCGCCTGGGCCACAACTGGAACCACTTCACCCAAGGCCTACGCGACATGGGTTATCAGGTGCAGTGGCGTGTGATCTGCAATGCAGACTTGGGCTGCCATAGCACCCGCACCCGCCTTTACCTTGTGGCCCGCCGCGATGGGCTGCCCATCGTCTGGCCCGAGAAGACCCACGCCAAGAAGCTCGTGGGCCAGCTCAAACCGCACAAGCCCGCCGCAGACTGCATCGACTGGAGCATTCCCGGCACCAGTATCTTTGGCCGCAAGAAGGATCTGGCCGAGGCCACGATGCGACGCATCCAGCACGGCATGCAGAAATACGTGTTGGGCAGCAAAGAGCCGTTCATCGCGCCAGTTGCAGCACAGGCAGCGTTTATCACCAAGTTCAACACCGGCTCTGTCGGGGTGGATCTGCGCGAACCTGTGCCCACAGTGACCGCAGGCGGAAATCCAGTGCGCCCCGGCACCGGCACCACGATTGGGCTGGTTGCCGCGTCCATGGTTCAGGTTGGGTATGGAGAGCGCAAGGGCCAAGAGCCCCGCGTCATGGATATTGAATCTGCTATCGGCACCATGGTTGCAGGCAGCGTCAAGCATGCGGTGGCATCTGCATATCTTGTGCAGGCCGGCCACGGCGAGGGCAAGGGCACGACCAAGCGCCGCAGCCACGGCACCAACGAAATAACCGGCCCCATCGGCACGGTGACTGCCAGCGGCGGCGGCCAGAGCCTGGCTACCGCGTTCATGGTGCAGGCCAATGGCGGCTTCAATGCCACCCTGGCCCGCGACTTGCGCGATGGCATGTCCACGGTCACGACCAGCGGCAGCCAGCAGCAACTGGCCGTGGCTCACTTGACGACCCTGCGCCGCAACAGCACCGGCAACGCCATGACGAAACCAGTGCCAACCGTGTGCGCTGGCGGCGAACACCATGCCTTGGTGCGATACGAGCTCAGCCAGGACGATGAAGTCGGAGCCCTCCGCTGCGCGGCATTCCTGATGCGGTATCACGCAAGCGGCGGCCAGTGGGCCGACCTGCGCGAGCCAGCCACCACCATCACCACGCATGACCGCCTGGCGTTGGTAACGGTCTGGCTCAAGGGTGAGCCTTGGGTGATCGTGGACATAACGCTGCGCATGCTGGTTCCGCGTGAGCTTTACAACGCTCAGGACTTCCCGCCTGAATACGTGATTGATCGCACGGCCGCAGGCAAGCCCCTGACCAAGACCGCCCAAGTGCGAATGGCTGGCAACAGTGTCAGCCCCCTACCCATGCGGCTCATCGTGGCCGCGAACTACAGCGAAGCAGGCCAACTCCGAAAAGTCGCCTGATCACCAACAGCCAGCCCGCAGCAGCGGGCTTTTTCATTCTGGGAGCCAGCAATATGAACCAACAACCCGAAGACCTGCGCGGATGCCCCTTCTGCCTTGGCCTGGCAACGCTCGAAAAAATAGAAGACGGATGCTACGGCGTCGGCTGCTCTGATTGCGATTTCCAGCTGATGAATGGATCTGTCGGCATTGGCTGGCACGAGTCTGAGCAGGAAGCAATCACCGCGTGGAACGAGCGCGGAGGAGACCTGGCTATGTCACAACTTCAAGCATGGGTCAAAGAACTGCAAGCCGAGAACGTAGCACTGAAAATCTCAGCTCCAAGCCAGTGCCTTCTCCAGATTCAGGAGCCAGCAGTCAACCAGCAGTTGACGACTGAGCAGGAACCGGTGTGGGGGCAGAGTCGATTCCATGGGCAGCCGTGGATGTCGTGTGCTGCCGAGCATGTAACCATGGTCTTGGCTGACCAGCGTTATGCGGCAGAAGGTTACGAGGCACGCTACCTCTACGCAGCCCCTGTGCTGGCAGCGCAGCCCGAAGATCCAATGGACTGGCGTTTGCCATGCGATGTGACGGTAGGCGGCGGAACCATTGGAAAGGGTTGCCGACTAGGCACGCTGGTTCTTCGCATGAAGGTGCTCTACAAGATGGCGACAGGGGAAGATGCTGATGAAGTCGCGGCACGCACCGTAGAGCAGCGCACCGAATTTCTGGCGGCATTGCGACAACAGGCCGCTACAGAACCCCAGGCAGCGCCCGCAGCCGTAGCAGTGCCTGATGCAGTGCGCGACGCGCTGCTGCAATCCGAAGCCGCGCTGGAAGTCGCCACTGCGCGCATCCTGAAAGCCGATCCAGACCATTCCATCAGTGTGACCAGCGAAGCGAAGGCGCTGGTTGCAGTTCGCGCAGCTCTTGCCGCCACCCCGGCAGCAGATGCGCAAGCTCAGACCATTGAGCGCCAGCGCATGACCGCAGGCCGCGCATCTTTCTTCATGGAGCGCTTTCTGCGCGAAGAAAAGCTACTCGGCCCCAACGAACAGGCTGCACTGCACTTTGTCATCGACATGCTGGAAGCTGCTGCGCCAGCGGTGCTGCCTGAGCCTGATGCAGTCATAAAGGAAGTGATGCGGCTGATTGCAGATCTTGAGTGCGAGGCCGCTGATGTCGGATACGGCCACGGCTCCCAGCGCTTAGTTAATGAGAAGCGCGCCGCTATCGAATCCAAGATGCGCGCCCTGCTGGCCGGAGTATCTGCACCGGCAGGGCAGGCGGTGGCTTTCCAGCAGCGCGTGCAGCCATGGATGATGGGCTGCTTTGGCCCTGAAATCTCTGCTGACCGCATTGAGCGCAACCACCGCTTTCTGGAAGAGGCTTTGGAGCTGGTGCAGTCGTGTGGCTGCACGGCCAGCGAAGCTCACCAACTGGTGGACTATGTATTCGGGCGCCCCCTTGGCGAACCCGTGCAAGAGGCTGGCGGCGTGATGGTCACGCTCGCGGCGCTGTGTCTTGCCAATGGCTTGGACATGCATGAGTGCGGAGAAACGGAGCTGGCGCGAATCTGGACAAAGGTTGAAGCCATCCGGGCCAAACAGGCAGCCAAGCCGAAGCACTCGCCTCTCCCTATGCTCGCACCCCAGGCGCAGGACGTGGGGCGAGGCGAAGTGCTGGTAACTGTTTCCGGCTTCACCGGCAGCGGCAAGAGCGCGATTGCCGGTGAAATCGAAATCCTGTGCCGCGCTCTGGGCCTGCAAGTCGATTGGCCAGGTGGCGATTCTGAAAAGAACATGACGCATGCCGACTGGACTGCCGCGCTGGAGCAGTACAAGCCGCGCGTCCGCATCGTTGAGCACAACGTACCTACTTCGGAGAGCAAGAATGACCACTGACACAAAGGACAGGCCGTCAGCTGCTGAATTGATGGCCCTCGTTGATGCTTATGCGGAGACAGCCGCCGTGAACGGCATTCGCTCCCAGTGGGCGCAGATGGCGCGCGGCAAGGTTGAACTGGCTCTCAAGCAGTTGCCAGCACCCCAGGCGCAGGCAGACGCGCGGGATGCGGAGCGCTATCGAGCATTGCGCGACGAACGCAATCAACTGCATGAGGACGACATATCCGTTTCCGACAGCAGCTTTAACACGTACTTCGGGGATGAATTGGACAAAGCATCCGACGCCCTGATCGCGCGCACCGCCGCTATCGCGGCAGCAAAGGGGGAGTGATGAGCAAGACGCGCACACCGAAGGTCAACGACATATTGCACCGCGTAGAAGGTCAATACATTGATGACGGCTCTGAAACCTATCAGGGCATGGAGTTGGAATGGCAGCAATGGAAAGCAGTGAAGGTAACGCCACGGGGCGCATGGCTGCAGTCCGTCGAGTGGCCTTACAAGAAGATGCGCTTCGCCCTGATCCCTGGTGCACGATGGGTAAGCAGCACAAAGGCAGAGGCGCTTGCAGGACTGATTGCGCGCAAGGGCCGGCAGCTTGAAATCATCCGGCAGCAAACCATCACCGCCACAGAAACTCTCAGCCTTGCCAAGTCAGCGCTGGCTGAAGTTACACAGCGCGCCGCCCAGGCAGCGCAAGGGGGTGAGCATGCAAACTGACCTGTTCTCAGCAGCAAACCTTGCACGAACCATCCAAGTGCCGCCTGCGCCTGTATTGGACATGGCGCGCTATCAAGAATGGCCTTTCCCCGGCTGCACGCCACGCGAATGCGCTCAAGCCGCGCTTGCTAGTAGCGACTTCTACATGGACATGCTGGCAGCAGTCATCAAGAGCAAGGGGGAAGCCCAGCTATCCAGCGCGGGCCTTCTGTCACTCATTCCTGATGACTGGCGCAAGCTCATGGGCAAGTACCTGCACGCCAGCATGGTGGAGTGGCAATGCAAGCCACGCGGCATCGAGCTGAGTTACCTGTCGCGTCCTGACGGCTTCCCAGTGTTCATGTACCAAGCCAAGGAAGGAGCGCAGCAGGGATGAGCGCAACAGTACAACGCCAGCGCCGTAAGCGCGCTTTGGCTTCATTTCTTGCACACCCGTATATCGACGGGGTTCACCGCGACTTCTATGGCGACCCGCGCAAAGCCCCGAAGCGCTGGAAACGCCTGTGGGCGCGGCAGTGGCGATATATGGCGGCGTTGAAAGCGAATATCCGCAATGGACAGCGCGCAGCCGCGCAGAAAGGCCAAGCATGAGCCGCAAACGAGACATACGCCGCGCCCGCCGTGAGCGCGATCAAGAGAAACGCAACCCCGAGCCCCGCCACTGAGCGGGGTTCTTCATTTCTGGAGCCTTCAATGAACCTTCTTTGGAAGCTGCTGGCCCGAGTCCTGAGCCAGCGCCATATCGCCAACTGGCTTATCTCCCGCTCACAGCGCACACCCTACGGGCCGATCATGTCTCGCAAGGGTGATCAGCTCTACATGGACCGCTGGTGGACGCTCAACCCCTACGGCAAGAACGCAGAAGGGCGCACAGCTCCCGCAAAGTACAGCTGGCTGCCCAGCATCCGTGTGCACCACATCTGCCTGCCAGACGATGACCTGCACGAGCATGACCACCCTTGGGATGCCCGCACGATCCTGCTGCGAGGCTGGTATGTCGAGGAACGCCGAACCCATGGCCAGCCCACTCGCGTAATGCAGGCCGGCATGACTGGGGCCATCAAGGCTGGCGACTACCACCGCATCGCCCGTGTCTGCGACGGCGGAGCCTACACCCTCTTCTTCACATGGCGCTACATCGAGGAATGGGGATTCAACGTGGATGGCAGCAAGGTGCCCTGGCGCGATTACCTGGGCATCGATTGACATGGCCACCAGCGCCAGCACCGTGGGCCTGCCAGAAGACAAGTCCTACCTGCTCCACCACTTTCACTGCAATACCTGCATTTCAGCCGGCGCAACACCGGGCAAGCAAGCGCGCTGCGCCGATGGCCTGCGCCTCTGGAACCTCTATCTTCGCGCCTACCAAGCGCAACAACGTAAGGGATGACTTATGAGAATGGCGAAACCCAGCAAGCGCGACATCGAAGCCGCAGGCGACCTACTCTCACTTCTGAACGACCTATCGCGGGGCTATTACCCATGGGAGCGACATGAAGAAGATGGCCCCAGCTACTTCGACCTTGACGACCGCAAGCACCTGCGCCGCCTGTATGACAGCCTTGAAACGCTGCTCGATAGCGCACCTGGGTTCCCCATGCGGGTGATTGGGGGCATGTGCTATGTGATCTGCTGGGATAAGAACCAGATCCTTGACCCAGCAGACGACTGCCTTGAACTTCACCCAGACCTGCGCGAAGGTTTGAAGCTCTTGCAAGCCCAGCGCGCCGACTTCTTACCAAAACTTGAGCGAGAAGCCAAAGCAAGAGTAGCAGCAGTCATTGAAAGAGCAGTTGCGCGGCACCTGGTCGAGATGTTCTGCCTTCCGCACCATGTTGCTCAGCTGGACCCAGTGCAGTCAGCGCCAGCATGAAGCCCACGAAGCTCACCCGCGCCCAGCGCACCATGCTGCACAACGCAGTCCATGGCCGCCCACTGGGCACCAGCCTCACGCGAAACAGCACTTCCCACAAAACCCACAGCACCATCCAGGCGCTACACCGCGCCGGCATGCTGGCCGGCATTGACCACCACCCTACCGAAGCAGGCCGCGCCTACTTCACCACCTCACAACAAAAAAGCCCCGAATTCGGGGCTTAACTTTTGATAGCAGCATGACTAAACCAACAAACGCCGAAAACCGAATTGAGCCACTTGTTTACACCAAGGCTCAACTGCCTGCCGTGGTGGGCCTGAGCAAAGCCACCATCGACAACATGCGCAAGGACAAGAAATTCCCCGCACCCGTGGTGCTGGGTGGCCGCAAGGTGGGCTGGCCAGTCAATGTCATCAAGGAATGGCTGGCCTCGCGCCCGGTGGCCACAGGCATTTACTGAGCAGCAGCGCAGTGTTCAGCCCACTGCTGCATCAGAGGTGCCCGCTTTTCAAGCATGTCACCCCGGCGATAGGCGGCCTCCACCTTGTTTTCAATGGTGTGGGCCAGCGCCATTTCCACCACGTCTTTTTCATAGTCCGTGCATTCCGCAGCCCAGTCGCGGAATGTCGATCGGAAGCCGTGGGGCACCGCAGTAAGCCCCATCCGGCGCATGACCGCCGTAAGCGTCATATCCGACAGCGGTTGTTTCTTGGTCCCAGGAAACACCAGGTCGCACCCCTCAATCCGAGCCTGCCCGGCCAGCAACGCAACCACCTGCTTAGAAAGCGGTACGCGATGCTCGCGCCGGGCCTTCATGCGCTCGGCTGGAATCGTCCACACACGCGACTCCAGATCAATCTCAATCCAAGCAGCCTCCCGCGCCTCACCTGAGCGCACCGCCGTCAGCAACTGGAACAGCAGCGCGCGTGCGCCCTGACCTTCTACGGCCGCAATTTTGGCAACCACGCCCGCCACCTCCTTGAAGGGGACAGCCTCATGGTGGCGCACCTGAGCAATCCGCTTTGGCCTGGGCAAGATCTGATCAAGGTGCCCTGTCCAGCGGGCGGGGTTGGGCAGCTTGTGCCCGCAAAAGACGGCAGCCCAGTCGAGGACCGTTTCCACACGTCCACGGACACGGCTGGCCGTTTCCGTCTTGGTGTTCCAGATGGGCTCAAGCAGCGCCAGGATGTGCTGGGTATCAATCGAAGTCACGTCCATGTCCCCAATGGAGGGGAAGGCGTAGGTTTCAAGGGTGGCTGTCCACTGGCCTGCATGCTTGGAATTCGACCACTCAGCAGACTTCGCCTTGATGCACTGGCGCGCGGCATCCCTGAACAGCAGTTTCTTGGCAGCCTCCAGCTGGCGCTGGGCGCGCTTGGTGCCACGCTCATCTATCGGATCTATGCCTACATCAATCTTCTGATGCGCTTCCCGAGCCTTTTCCCTCGCCATGGCCAGCGTGACGGTGGGGAAGGAGCCCAAGCCCATGCGTCTACGCGCGCCATTGATGGCATATCGCAGCACCCAGGAGCGGCTTTGCCCAACGACCCGCAGGTTCAGGCCCAGGACGCCGCCGACTGCGTAAGTCCCGTCATCCTTCAAGCGCGAGACTTCCAGCGCTCCCATTTCCTTCGCCAGCTTAGGCATTCCAGACTCCCAAATTCTTGTAGGCCATCTTGTAGGCCATGCGAATTATGGCTTAACTGGTCGAATTTAGGCGTATTTGGCCAAAAGAATATGGATTAAGGGAGTTTTAGGGAGGTAATGGACGAAAAAAAACCCGCTTTGCGCGGGTTTTAATTCCAAATCAAACGATTTGGCGGAGAGGGTGGGATTCGAACCCACGGTACGTTTGCACGTACGCCTGATTTCGAGTCAGGTACATTCGACCACTCTGCCACCTCTCCTGTGTCGAAGCATCTATTCTAACCTGAAAAATCAGGCCTTCAGCAAAGTTTTCCCACCCATGTACGAAATCAGTGCTTCTGGCACAGAAATCGAGCCGTCTGCGTTCTGATAGTTCTCCAGAACAGCGACCAGCGTGCGGCCCACGGCCAGACCGGAACCGTTCAGGGTATGAACCAGTTCGTTCTTGCCTTGTGCGTTCTTGAAGCGGGCTTGCATACGGCGAGACTGGAAGGCTTCGCAGTTGGAGACCGAGCTGATTTCGCGGTAGGTGCCCTGCGCAGGCACCCAGACCTCCAGGTCATAGGTCTTGGCAGCGCCAAAGCCCATATCGCCAGTGCACAAGCTCATCACGCGGTAAGGAAGGCCCAGCTTTTGCAGCACGGCCTCAGCGTGGCCGGTCATTTCTTCCAGCGCTTCGTAGCTCTTTTCGGGATGAACGATTTGCACCATCTCGACCTTATCGAACTGGTGCTGGCGAATCAGGCCGCGCGTGTCCCGGCCGCCGGAGCCGGCTTCGGAGCGGAAGCAAGGGCTATGCGCCGTAAGCTTGATGGGCAGGCGATCTTCGGCCAGCACTTCATCGCGCACTAGATTGGTCAGCGGCACTTCGGCAGTGGGGATCAGGTACAGCGCGGCAGTGTCAGGCACTGGCTCAGCGTCTTGACCACCCTTGTTGGCCGCAAACAAATCGCCTTCAAACTTGGGCAGCTGGCCTGTGCCTTTGAGCGAATCGCTGTTGACGATATAGGGCACATAGCATTCGGTGTAGCCATGTTCCTCGGTCTGCAGGTCCAGCATGAACTGGGCCAGCGCACGGTGCAGGCGGGCGATCTGGCCTTGCATGACGGTGAAGCGCGAGCCTGTCAGCTTGATACCGGCTTCAAAGTCCAGACCGATGGGCGCGCCCAGGTCCACATGGTCCTTAATTTCGAAGTCAAAGGTCTTTGGCGTGCCAAAGCGGCGCACTTCCACATTGCCTTCTTCGTCTGCGCCCACGGGCACGGATTCGTGCGGCAGATTGGGCACCGCCACCAGCATGGCTTGCAGCTCGGTCTGGATTTGATCGAGGCGCGTAGCGGATTGCTCCAGCTCGCTCTTCATGGCGGCAACTTCGGCCTTGGCGGCTTCAGCAGCGTCTTTTTCGCCCTTGCCCATCAGCATGCCGATCTGCTTGGAGAGCTGGTTGCGCTTGGACTGCAGCTCCTCCGTGCGCGTCTGGATGGACTTGCGTTCGGATTCCAGTGCCTTGAAGGCTTCCACGTTCAGGAAGGCTTGGGGGTTCTTGCGGGTCTGCAGTCGGGCGACGACCGAGTCCAGATCTTTGCGGAGAAGTTGAATGTCGAGCATAGATTGAGATTTTAGAGCGACTGGCCGCCCCCGGCTTGCGCTCAGGGGCTTGCGAAGGTTCGCTATCAAAAGCAAAGCGCCTTGCGCCAGCTATTCATAGAGTTCTGGATGAATATCACCTCAAACCTTCAGATAGCCAGCGCAAGGCGCTATGAAATAAAAAGCAATCAGCGTGATGAACGCTTAGTGTCCGGTCTCCGGTGCCTTGCGCACTTCGATCTCAAGGCCTGTGGCCTCGTCGATCTTCAGGCCCTTGGGCAGAGGGAATTTGACGGTTTCTTCAATACCGTCCATCTTGCGCACGGCTACGGCACCCAGTTGCTTGATGCGGGCGATGACGTCATTGACCAGTACTTCTGGCGCCGAAGCACCCGCGGTCAGGCCCACGCGAGCGGTATCGGTAAACCACTCTTCTTTGAGTTCACCCGCGTTGTCCACCATATAGGCGGGCGTGCCCAGGCGGGCCGCGAGTTCGCGCAGGCGGTTGCTGTTGGAGCTGGTGGGGCTGCCGACGACGATGACCAAATCCACCTGGGGTGCGAGAATTTTCACGGCGTCCTGGCGGTTTTGGGTGGCGTAGCAAATATCTTGCTGCTTGGGTTCACGCACGCTAGGGAAGCGGGCGCGAATTGCAGCCTTGATGCCTGCTGCATCGTCCACCGACAAGGTGGTCTGCGTGACCACGGCCAGCTTTTCAGTCTGGCGCGGCGCAACCTTGGCAACATCCGCTTCATCCTCAACCAGATGAATGCCTTCGGACAGCTGCCCCATGGTGCCTTCGACTTCCGGGTGGCCCTTGTGGCCAATCATCAGAAATTCGTAGCCTTCCTTGGCCAGCTTGGCGACTTCGACGTGCACCTTGGTGACCAGCGGGCAAGTCGCATCAAAGATGGAAAAACCGCGGCGCACCGCCTCTTGCTGGACTGCCTTAGAGACGCCGTGAGCCGAGAAAATCAGCGTAGCGCCTTCAGGGACTTCGTCCAGCTCTTCAATAAAGATAGCACCCTTGGCCTTGAGGTCGTTGACCACAAAGGTGTTGTGCACGATCTCGTGACGCACATAGATGGGCGCGCCGAACTTGGTCAGCGCACGCTCGACGATTTCGATGGCGCGGTCCACGCCGGCGCAAAAGCCGCGTGGCTCGGCCAGCAGAACTTCTTTGCCGCCCAGCACTTCAGAGCACCCCGATCAGCTTCACTTCAAACGTCACGGGCTGGCCAGCCAGCGGGTGGTTGAAGTCAAACAGCACGGCGCCATCTTCGCGCACCTGCACCACGGCACCGGCGTAGCTGCCCAGGCCATCTGGCGTGGGGAACTGCACCACATCGCCAGCGGTGTACTTCTCATAGGGGTCACCCAGCTCATTCATGAGCTTGCGTGCCACCCACTGCATCATTTCTGGATTGCGTTCGCCAAAAGCCTCGCCAGCAGCCAGCTCGAAGGTGGTGTGCGTGCCTTCAACCACTCCAATCAGTTTGTCTTCCATGGCCGGAGACAGCTCGCCCGCGCCCAACGACAGGGTGGCTGGCTTTTCATTGAAGGTGTTGATCACATCGCCCGCCGGGCCGGCCAGACGGTAGTGCAGCGTGAGAAATGAGCCTGCCTGCACGACGGGCAGGTCCGCGGCAGCGACGGTGGGGGTTGCGCTTGTGGTCATGAAAGTCCCGATAAACTGGGCTTCATTGTAAGAGCGCACCGATAACCTCTTCGCTGCTGCGTTGAGATTGCCGGCTCGCTCCTAAGATTCCTCGCCTCTCACAAGCCGCCACAATACCCATGCCCATCAAAGACCTGCCACTGGACGCCCAGCCGCGCGAAAAGCTCGCTCAGCGGGGTTCGGCTGCGCTCTCAGATGCCGAGCTGCTGGCCATCATCCTGCGCACGGGCATGGCCGGAAAAACCGTGCTGCAAATGGCGCAAGAGCTGCTGGAGCTGCCCGGAACCGGAGGTCTGGCGGGTCTGCTGGCCGCTGATTACAAGGCGCTGAGCAGCGTCAAGGGCCTTGGCCCCGCCAAGCGCGCCGAGCTGATGGCCGTGCTGGAGCTGGCTCGCCGCGCCACGGCGCAGCAGTTGCGCGAGCGGGAAGTGTTTTCATCGCCAGAAGCCGTCGAGCATTATCTGCAGCTGCACCTTGCCGCCAAAAGCCATGAAGTGTTTGCCGTGCTGTTTCTAGATAGTCAGAACCGCCTGCTGGCTTTGGAAGAAATGTTTCGCGGTACTTTGACGCAAACCTCCGTTTACCCTCGTGAAGTCGTGCTGCGCGCCCTGCACCATCAGGCCGGCGCAGTCATCTTGGCCCACAACCACCCTAGCGGCAGCGTGCAACCCAGCCATGCCGACCGGTCACTGACCGCAACGCTCAAAGCCGCACTGGCGCTGATCGATGTCCACGTGCTCGATCACATCATCGTGGCCCCAGGCGCTGCGCTTTCCATGGCCACTCAAGGCCTCATGTAATCCACTGTGGACTGATGGATGGGCTTGCGAGCCTGCTTGCCGCAGACAGTTTCAGCGCTCAAGAGTAGGCAAGGGGAAGGGATGAGAAGGTGTTTTACAAGCATTCTCACAAGAATATAGAATGCGAAGCGTTCTCATTTGCAATACTATCAGCCCATGTCTTCACAGCCTGCAGCGGACCCGGTCCACACGCTCTATGTCGATCACCATGCCTGGCTGCAGAGCTGGCTGCTGCGCAGGCTGGGTAATACGCATCAGGCTGCAGATCTGACGCAAGACACGTTTGTCAGAGTGATCGCAGGTCAGCAGGTGCATGCCATTCGTGAACCCAAGGCGTATCTGACCACCTTGGCTCAGCGGGTGCTCTACCACTTCTGGCGCAGGCGGGAACTAGAACAGGCCTGGCTGGATGCACTGGCAGCACTGCCCGAAGAAGTCGCTCCATCGCCTGAAGACTATGCGTTGGTTCGCGAAGCCATCGAAGCGGTGGATCAGTGGATGGAGGGCCTTCCACCCAAGGTTCGCCAAGTGTTTCTACTTCGCCGCCTCGAAGATATGAAACATACAGAAATTGCAGAGGTCATGTGCCTGTCTGTCGCCACCGTGGAGCGCTACATGAAGCAGGCATTGATGCAGCTCATGCAGATGCCGCAACCCCTCGGTCTTGATTGATCCATGGACCGCAACACAGAGCAAGCCATTGACTGGCTGATCACGCTGGATTCTGGCCGCGTCAGCGATAAGGAGAGGCAGGCCTTTGAACTCTGGCTGCACCAGTCGCCACTCCATGCACAGGCCTGGGCGTTGTTGCAACAACGCCTGTCCAGCAGCATGGGCACGGCATCAACCCAGATGTGCCGCGATGGCAGCGGCAACACCGCGCTGGGCATTCAGGCACTGCTGGCCCCCATACCCACAGCGGCTCGCAGGCGAAAAGTACTGGGTGGCGGCCTTGCAGCCTTGGTCGCCAGCGCCACAGCGGGCTGGATGGTGCATTGCCAGACACCGCTGACCACGTTGGCCGCCGACCTGCGCACGGGAACGGCGCAGCGCATGAACCACCGCCTGCCCGATGGCAGCGAGATTTTGCTGGATGCCCGCTCTGCGGTAGACATTGTCTTCAATGACGCTCAGCGCCTGGTGCACCTGAGAGAAGGTGCTCTCATGGTGCATGTCCTGACCGAAGCTGCAGCCCCCCTTCGCCCCTTTGTCGTGCAAAGCGAGCAGGGACAGGTACAGGCGCTTGGCACCCGTTTCATGGTGCGCCAGGCGCAAGGCAGAACGCTGGTGCATGTCACCGAACACAGCGTTCGTCTGAGCATCCCCAAAGGCCAGCAGCACACACTGCATGAAGGCCAGAGCGCCTGGATGGACGCGGATCAGATCACCCCCATAGAAACAGAACGCATGGACCCCGCAGCCTGGGTCGACGGGATCATCAGTGTTCACGATCAATCACTGGGAGAAGTGATTGAGGCGCTGCGGCCATACCAGGCCGGAATCATCCGCATCAGCCCACAAGCCGCTCAGGTGCGCATTTTTGGCGTCTTCTCCCTGGCTCAGCCCCAGCAGATGCTGCAAGACCTGGTGAACACCCACCCGGTACAGATTCGCCAATGGGGCTCTTGGCTTACGGTGATTGAGATGAGCAAAAGCGGCTCGTAGCAAATGCCGCACAACCATCACCGCCAACATTCAGGAAAAAAATTTCAATGCGTGAGGGGTTTTCAGGTGCTTGTTGCACATAGCTAGTGAAGCCAGATATTTCACAGCAACGACCGGACACCTGACACCATGGCCCTTTCTTACCCTCCCAGCCTCCGCCGCGAAAACCGCCTGCAGCGCCCTCCTTCCATGCTCTTGCCCATTGCCATGGTCTGCTCGCTGGCCACGCTCTCCAGTGCTCATGCGCAATCTGCCGAGCCCGCACCAAGTGCCACCAAGACCGCGCAGGGATCGCCCGCAGAAGCATCGGCAAAATCCGCCCAGTCCAGCACAGCCGTGAGCTGGAATCTGCCAGCCGGCCCGCTGGACGATACCTTGACTCGCATCGCCCGCCAGGGCCAGCGCAGCATCAGTGCTAGCCCCGCTTTACTCGCAGGCAAGCGCGCGCCAACCGTGCAAGGCAGCTACAGCGTGGAACGTGCGGCACAGCTTGCATTGGCAGGCAGCGGCTTGCGGCTGGCCAGCACACCGAACGGCACACTCACCGTTTTGCAAGATAACGTGGCAATGGCCTCCGCCACCGCCTCCCGCACCGCCGCTCCAGGCTCAAGCTCGGCTGAGCATGCCTTGGCAGAAGTGCGGGTCACTGCTCATGCCGACAACTCGGGAGCCACCGAAGGTACGGGTGCCTACACTGCCCAAGGCCCCACCAGCATGTCCACAGGACTTGCACTGAGCCTGCGCGACACGCCCCAGTCGATCAGCGTTATCACACAGCAACGCATGGAGGATGAGAGCCTCACCACCATCAACGAGGTGCTGATGCGTACCCCAGGCATCAGCACCTCGGTGCTGGGCACCGAACGCAGCAATGCCAATGCACGCGGCTATGCCATCACCAACTACCAGATCGATGGGGTCAGCACGCATTCCGAGTTTCTGGGTCTGGATGCACTGCCCACCCAAAGCATTGCCGACATGGCCTTGTATGACCGCGTGGAAGTGCTGCGCGGCGCATCGGGCCTGACCACGGGCGCAGGCGACCCCTCGGGCATCGTCAACCTGGTGCGCAAAAAGCCTACCGAGCAGTTTCAGGCCTCAGCCGAAGCCAGTGCGGGCTCTTTTGGTAACCGCCGGGCCATGGTTGACATCTCTTCGCCACTGAACGAAGCAGGCACCGTGCGCGGGCGCTTTGTGGGCGTGCACCAAGATGCCGACAGCCACATTGACTTCTACAGCAAGAAAAAAGACGTGCTGTATGGCGTGATACAGGCCGACCTGACATCCACCCTGCAGCTCACAGCTGGGCTGGACCACCAACGCAGCCGCTCACGCGGCTCCATGTCGTATCTGGGGTTTCCGCTATTCAACAGTGAAGGCCAACAAAATCAGTTCCCCACCTCGTTCAACAGTGCCAGCCGCGATAACCGGTTCAATACCAACTCGACCACCACCTTTGCGGCGCTGGAACAGTCGCTTCCCGACAACTGGAAGCTCAAGCTCTCTGCCAACCACCTGCGCTCCTCCCAGCGAGAAGATGCCGTTTACCTGAACGTCAATGCCGCGCCATTTGACCCTGTCACTGGCGATGGCCTGAAGCTGAATGCCGAACGACGCGACTACCGCTTGCGCAACAAGACTTTTGACATCCATGTGCGCGGCCCCATCACACTCGGCGGCCGCGAACATGAACTGGTTTTTGGCATGGACCATACCAGCTTTCAGAGCTATACCGATGGCAGCCTGGATGTGAGCGGACTGCGCGGAAAACCCGTCAACATCTACCAATGGGATAACAACGGCAAGCCCGTGTTTAACAATCCCACCGTGGTCTATGACAGCACCCGCAGCCAGAGCAGCGTCTATGGCGCAGGCCGCTTTGCGCTCGCCGACAGCCTCAAGCTGATCGTTGGTGGCAAGCTGATGAACTACCGCAGTGACTACGTCACCACCAACACCAGCGGCTACTACGCCAACTCACCGGCATCGGAAAACCGCATATTCACGCCCTATGCCGGTCTGATCTACACCCTGAGCCCGCAGCACACCCTGTACACCAGCTACTCCACCATTTACAACCCACAGACCTCACGGGATCGCAATGGAGCCTTTCTTGACCCACAGGAAGGCAATACCTATGAGGCTGGCATCAAAAGCGACTGGCTGGGCGGGCGCCTGAACAGCAGCGCGGCTATCTACCAGATCCGCCAGGACAATCTGGCCACCGATGACCCGGGCCAGTTCATTCCAGGCACCACCGACACCGCCTCTCGCGCCATCAAGGGTGCCAAAACACACGGTATCGACCTAGAAGTCAATGGTGCCATCACACCAGACTGGGCCATTACCGCCTCCTACAACTTCAGTGCCTCAAAAGATGCGAAGGGCGCTCGCATCAACACCACCTTTCCCCGCCACATGGCCCGCTTGTGGACCACGTACCGCATGCCAGGCGAATGGCGCAAGCTCACGGTGGGTGGCGGTGTGAACTGGAACAGCGGCATCTCCTACACCGGCGAAATCTGGCAGATCGGTAAAGAAGCCACCGCTCGCCAGGGCGCTTATGCCGTGGTCGGCCTGATGGCACGCTACCAGGTCAATGACAAGCTCGCGCTGAGCCTGAACGTAAACAACCTGTTTGACCGAAAGTACATCGCGGCCATGTCAGGCTGGTGGTACTCGGGCATGTACGGCACACCACGCAGCGTACAGGTCAGCGCTCGCTACAACTTCTGATCCAACGCACAAGCGGGGGCCTGCAAAGCCCCTGCTGTGCCAGCATTTGCTCTGAGGGCAGGCAAATATGCGGTACAACCGGCGTCACCATGATGCTGAAAGCCACCCGTTTCCAGGACCTCGCCCCTCTTCGCCGCTCGCTGGCCGAAGCGGCTGCACGCGAGGCCTTGCGCCAGCAACAACGGGCCGAGGCCGTGCGACGGGCGCTGGAAGAGCAAAACCTGTTTGAAAAAACGGTGGGGCCGGTCACGCCGCTGCGCAGCCCCACCACCCGGCGCTGGCAACCGAGCGAGCCACCGGCACCCGAGCCGCTGCAGTTTCTGCTTGACGAGCAAAGCGTGCTGCGCGAAGCCATGAGTGACGAATTCGATGTCAGCACCTTGCTGGATGTGGATGACCAGCTGAGCTTTCGCCGCCCTGGCATCGGGCTTGATGTGACGCGCAAGCTGCGCGGTGGCCACTGGAGCATTCAGCGCCAGCTGGACCTGCACGGCCTGCGCTCTGACGAAGCCCGCGAGGCACTTGGAGAGTTCATTCGACTCTCGCACCGCACAGGCATACGCTGCGTGCGTGTCGTACATGGTAAAGGGCTTGGATCACCGGGTCGCACGCCCGTGCTCAAGGGCAAGGTGCATAGCTGGCTGGTGCAAAAGAAGGAAGTACTGGCCTTTGTACAAGCTCGCCCGGCCGAGGGCGGCGCAGGTGCATTGCTCGTTCTGCTGCAGCCGGGAAAAAGACGAGTCTAGTGAATCCTAACCAGCTCTGACCACCTGAAGAGTGCTGTTTTCGAAAGCACTCCACGGCTCCCAAGGCGCAGCCCAAATAGGCGGCACTCTCTCTCTTTACCCTCCACATTCATGTCGTCTCTTACATTGCATCCTTTCCGCCTGACCGCCTGCCTGCTGGCAATCTCCCTGTCTCTGGCTGCCTGCGGCGGCGGCGATGGAAGCAGCGCCAGTCTTGAAAACAGTAATAGCAACAGCAATGGCAGCAGCAATGCCGTAGGTAGCGGAGGCAGCAATGCCGGCTCGGGCTCCTCATCTGTGAACAATCCAGCAGAGATTGTTCCCGCTGCAAAAGAGGAGACGCCATCGGTCACTCCTACCCCGATGCAAGTACTGGTACCTGCTTATTTCAATCCAGCCCCTGGCTGGGATGTGATGACCAGTAGTGCAAAAGCCCACCCGGATGTGAAGATCACAGCCATCCTGAATCCACAAAACGGAAAATTTACCAATGTGAACGTCGCGCTCACCAATGCCATAGCCTCCTTCAAATTGGCTGGCGGCAATGTTGTCGGATATGTCAGCACCAACTATGCAAAGCGTTCGCTTGCGGAAGTCAAAGCCAATATCGATAACTACCTCCTGCATTACCCAGAGGTCAGTGGTTTCTTTCTCGATGAAATGGAAGCCAAAGGCAAGCAACTGGATTTTTACAGTGATGTTGCCAACTACATCAGAGGCAAAGGCCTCAATCTTCAGATCATCGGCAATCCGGGCACCCTTCCTGTAGAAGCCTATGCATCGGTCAGCGATACGCTGGTAACCTTTGAGGGCAAAGAGGTTGATTACCGGAGCTTCAACCCGGCCACCTTGCACAACTGGGTCTATGACAAACCCAGCACGATACAGGCCGCGCTGGTGCACAACGCCGACAACTGCAAGCTGATGCAGCAGACACTGACCATGGCGGCACTGCCGCGTATTCACACCAGCCTGATCTATGTGACGGAGCTTGAGTTCGATTACAGCACCGGGATTGGCAACCCTTGGAAAAGCCTGCCCAAGTACTGGACCCAGTTGCTGGACAGCGTAGATGCCATCAACAAGCAGCAGTCACTTCCCGCCTGTTAAGCAGCCCTTAAAGCAGGTACGAAAGCAAGGTCAACGACCCTGCGGCAACGTGTTGAGCGGCAATGGCAGGGGCCGCATATCGCGCCCATAAATGCGGCGTATGCGCTCAGGCACTGTGGGGTGCGACTCCAACCAGTCTTCAAGGCGGCTGGCGTGCGGGGTCTCCGCCAGCAGCATGTGTTGCACGATGCGGTGGTCCAGCCCCGCGTGGCTGCGCGCATCGGCCTGCCAGCTGCCGTATTGCTGCTGCGCCAGCGCACGCTGGGTCAGCACCTTGCGCAGCACACCGCCCAAGCCGTCTTTGCTGCGCGTCCATTGCACGGCCCGGGCATCGGCAAGATATTCACGCTGGCGCGATACTGCCGCCTTGAGCAACTGGCCGCACAGCCAGCCCACAAAGCCCGAGGCCTGAATGAACATGCCAAACCACTGCGTAAAAATGCTGTCGCGCTCGCGCAGACTTTGGCCAAAGTTGTGAATCAGCTCTAGCCCATAAACCATGCCGGCCAGCTGCATGTTCAGCCGCGTATCGCCTTCGCGCAGATGAGACAGCTCATGCGCCACCAGCCCCTGCATTTCTTCCCGATTGAGTTGCTCCAGCGCGCCTTGCGTGACGGCGATGATGGCGTCCTCCGCATCCCAGCCAGCCGCAAAAGCGTTGATGGCTTCGGTGCGCGCCAGCACCGTGACTTGCGGCGCAGGCCAGTGCGCAGCAATGCACATTTCATCGACGATATTGCACAGTTGCTGCTCGGCCAGCGATCCGCCAGGCCGAGCTTCTCGCGCCCCCACACGTACGGCCAGCTTGCGCCCGCCATAGCGTAGCTGATCAAGCTCAATCCAGCTGCCGCCCAACACCAGCAGCAAGGTCACACCAATATTCACGGCGGCAAATCCCGTAGGGTAGTCCCAACCGCCAAAAAGCATGGTGCCCAGCCACCAAGCCAGCACCAGCCCCAGATGTACCGACGCTACGACGGCCAGCACACACAGCCCAAACACCAGCAGCAGCCAGCGCGTGCTGCGTCGGGCCTCGCGCTGCCTCTCCCAGAAACGCATGGTTTAGAACTTGACTTGAGGGACTGCGCGCTCTTGCTCGTTCTGGGTGGACTGCAGCATTTCCATATGCGCAAAACCCGCCAGACGCGCCACGATCAGATCAGGGAACTGACCGGCTTCATTGTTGAAATCCAGCACCTGATCGTTATAGGCCTGCCGCGCAAAGCCAATGCGGTTTTCAGTGCTGGTGATCTCTTCGCTGAGCTGCTGCATGCGTGCATCCGCCTTGAGCGTGGGATAGGCCTCGGCCAGCGCCATCAGTCGCCCCATCTGGCCACCCAACGCTTGCTCGGCCACCATCAGCGCGCCCATGGCCTGCGCCTGTCCGGGTGACTGGCGCGCCTTGTCTGCCGCGCTGACGGCGGTGCTGCGTGCGCGAATCACCGCCTCCAGCGTCTGTGCCTCGTGCTGCATGTAGCCGCGCGCCACTTCCACCAGATTAGGTATCAGGTCATGGCGACGCTTGAGCTGCACATCAATCTGCGCAAAGGCGTTTTCCACCTGATTCTTGTGCGTGCGCAGACGGTTATAGATGGCCACCGCCCAGATAACGATCACCACAACTACAGCCAAGGCGATATATGCCGTCATATCCTCTTCTCCCTGAATAATTTGTCGCATCATAGCCAGACATCAAAAAGCCGCCGTGGTCATTGCTGCCACGGCGGCCTGGGTTAAGTCCGAAATTTATTTGGACAGGTCGAGTTGATACTTGCTCGTGTCCTTGCCCGTTCCATCATCGGCCATCAACACCGTCACCCCGCTCAGACCGGCTGCCTGGGCCACGCTCAGCGCACCGGTGCCCGAGCTGAACACCACCGGGCCGGCCGTCGTCACCTTGGTAAAGCGCCAGCTCTTGGCCGCGCCGTTGATCGCTCTGGTGATCTGCGGATTCTTGCGCACATACTCAATCACCACATCGCGGTTCGCATCAGGCGAGGCCCAGATAGTGGATGAACCGTCGAGTTTGGGAATAAAACTGGCACCGCTGGTGGCGCGGTAGTTGTTGGTGGCGATCACAAACTCCTGCGCAGTATCGATGGGCTTGCCCAGATAGTTCAGGTTCTTGATGCGACTGCCCACGTGCTGGGTTACGTCGATCTCGTACTGCACGTCCGCCGTGGTGAACATGTCGAAGTTGTAGCCCGGGAAGCTGCTGATCAGCGGCTGCTCGGCCGTCTTGTTCACATCAATCTGGTTGAAGCGCTTGGCCGCAGCCTCCAGCCAGCTCTTGATGTCGGCACCGTTAACCTTCACCGCATACACGGTGTTGGGATAGAGATACAGGTCGGCAGCGTTGTAAATAGCCAGTGGGCCAGTGGCCACATCGGTGAAATCCTTACCGCCCTGAAAGCCCGACTTGAACGGTGCACTCACCGACAGCACGGGCAGGCTGGCGTATTGCGGCAAATTGGCTTTGATGTAGTTGCCCACGTAGGCCTGCTGCGCCTGGTTGACGATTTGTATCGCTCCAGGGTCGCCCACATCGGCAAACAGCGTGCTCATGCGGAAGTCCGTGCTGCCAATCGGCGTCTTCACATAACTGATGGCCGCCTGGTGCTGAGTCTCGATCAACGGTGCGATTGCAGGGTCAGCATCGACAAACACCGCGCTACCTGCCGCATCCTTGTTCTGGATATTGCGCAGCTCGCTCTTGCTGCCGGTCTTTGCCACGCTCCACTTCTTTCCATCCCACTGCAGCGGCAGCTGAATCACGCCCAACGCCTTGCCCCAGGAATTAGCCATGACAGCAGGTACACCGTTGATGGTGCCGGCCTTGTTGTCCACGCCGCTCTGGCTGAAAGCAGGCTTGGCCGATAGATCGGGAAAGACGCTGTGCTGGTGACCCATGACCATGGCATCAATGCCAGCCACCTTGGACAGATAGAGACCCGGGTTTTCCATGGAGGCTGAATAGGCCGATCCATCCAGCCCGCCATGCAGCAGAGCCACCACCACATCGGCACCCTTGGCGCGCAGCTCGGGCACATATTTGCTGGCCGCTTCCACCGCGCCCTCGGTGTAGACCTTGCCTTCCAGATAGCGCTTGTCCCAATTCATGATGCCCGGCGTGGTGAAACCGATCACACCAATCTTGATGGGCAGCTTGACTTCCTTGCCATCGCCGCCCTTGGCCACCATGGTGCGCTCCAGCACGGCATAGGGCTGAACCAGCGGCTTTTTAGTCTTGCTGCTGTAGACATTGGCCAGCACGGCCGGGTAGCCATTGCCCACGCATTTCTGGCTGGCGTTCACGCCTTCCACATCCAAACCACCACCCAGCACTTGATTCAGGAAAGGCAGACCGTAGTTGAATTCGTGGTTGCCCAGCGTGCCCGCATCAAAGCTCAACGCGCCCATGGCCTTGTACATGGACAGCTGCTGTGTGCAGGCGATGGGCTTGATCTCAGCCTCGTAGTCAGCCAGGGCCGTACCCTGAATGGTGTCGCCGTTGTCCACCAGCAGCGTATTGGCGAACTCCTTGCGGGCCTGACGAATCAACGTGGCTGTGCGCTCAAAGCCATAGCTCTTGTCTTCGGCCAGCTTGAAATAGTCATAGCTGCGCACATTGAAGTGCAGATCCGTGGTCTCCAGCACAGCCAGCGTGGCGGTCGCGGGCTGGGAGGCGACAGGCGTGCTGCTGTCATCGCTGCCGCCACAGGCGGCTAGCAATACGGCACAGCCCACGGCCGTCAGCACATTGCGACGATGCCTCAATGTCGAAAAGAAACCGTCTGCGCACAGCTTTGTGCCAGACAAATCGAAATCCTGCATGGTTGACCCTGCTTGTTGAAGTGCAAGCAGTGTCGGCAGCTCTTTTTACAGCGTCATGAAGGTAATTTGACGTTTTGAAACCAGCGACAAAAACTAGGCGCCGCGGTTGCGCATCCAGTCGGCGGTATTCATGAAGCTGGCTTTAAGGCGGGTGCGCAGGGCTTCAGGCACACCGGTCTCGCCCATGGCCTGATCCATGCAGGCCACCCACTGGTCGCGCTCCTGAATACCGATGGAAAACGGCATATGGCGCATGCGCAGACGCGGGTGACCAAAGCGCTCCTGGTAATAGTCTGGGCCGCCCAGCCAGCCGCTGAGAAACCAGAACAGTTTTTGGCGAGCATCGTCCAGCGTGCTGCCATGCGCCGCGCGCAGTTCCTTGTAGCCCGGCTCCAGGTCCATCAGGTCATAAAAGCGGGCGGCCAGTTGCTGGACTTTTTCTTCTCCACCAATCCATTCATAGGGCGTATCAAACGGTGGCTTTTCTTCAATCTGCATGGTGTGAGTCGGTTGCGGCGTAATGACTCAATTGTCCTTGGCGCGGCTTCACCTGCGCTGATGCAAGGCAATTCATTTATTCAACAAGCATCAGGCCCAATAAGTACAAGCGCAAGCAGCTATCAATTCTGAGAGCTCTCATTCTTGCGCCTGCCGCAGCGTCTGCATCACCGGGCGGTTCACCACCTCGCGCAGCGCCCACCAGCCGGCCA
Organism: Comamonas sp. 26; assembly: GCF_002754475.1. Lineage (NCBI taxonomy): Bacteria > Pseudomonadati > Pseudomonadota > Betaproteobacteria > Burkholderiales > Comamonadaceae > Comamonas > Comamonas sp. 26. The sequence continues at coordinate 658,959 of NZ_PEFL01000001.1, read as the reverse complement.
GCCAGGCCAGCACCGCTCCGGCCACAGCACCCACCAGCGGCACCCACCACAGCACGCTCCATTCAAAGTCAAATACCCAGCGTGCCAGCGCCCAGCCCACAGCCAGCGCCACGCAGCTGGCCAGAAAACCGGCCATCAGGCCTACACCCGCCAGCTCGGCAGTTTGCACCTGCTGCAGCAGCCCGGACCTTGCGCCCACGGCGCGCATGATGGCGTATTCACGCGCCCGCTCCTCGCGCGTGCCAGTCACAGATGCAAACAGCACCACCAGCCCGGCCACCAAGGTGAAGCCAAACAAAAACTCCACCGCGCGGATGACCTGATCCATCACCTTCTGCACCTGCGCCAGCGTGCTGCTCAGATCGACATTGGTGATGTTGGGAAACTGATTGACCAGCGCATTGTCAAAGCCCTGCACCGCAGGCGCACGGTAGGCGGCCAGATAGGTGACGGCCACGTTGTCCAGATGCTGCACCGGGTAGATGGCAAAGAAGTTAGCGCGCATGGAACTCCAGTCCACCTTGCGCAGACTGGTAATGCGGGCCTCGTTTTCTTCGCCGCCCACATCAAAACGCAGCGTGTCGCCCAGCTTCAGGCCCAGCGTCTTGGCAATGCCTTCTTCCATGCTGATGGCACCCTGCTCGCCCGCAGTCCAGCGGCCGCCCGTAATCTGGTTATGCTCGGGCATGGCTTCAGCGGTGGAGATGTTGAACTCTCTGTCCACCATCCGCTTGGCACGGTCTTCGGCGTAGTCATCGGGGCGAACTTCCTTGCCGTTGATGGCAATCAGGCGCCCACGAATCATGGGATACCAGTCATAGCTTTGCACGCCCGCTTTTTTGAGAGCGGCCTGAAAGTCCTGTGCCTGATCGGGCTGCACATTGATGACAAAACGATCGGGCGCATTGGCCGGCGTGGCTTTGCGCCAGCTGGCGATCAAATCAGTGCGCAGCAACACCAGCAGCACCAGCGCCAGCAAGCCCACGGCCAGTGAGCTGACCTGCACCACGGCATATACCGGCTTGGCAGATATCTGGCGCGTAGCCATCACCATCCAGCGCGGTGCCGTGGCTTCATTGACCACGCGACGCAATAACTTGACCGCAAGCCAGGCCAACCCCGCGAACAGCAACGCGGCAGCCGCAAAACCGCCCACCGCAATCAGCCCCAGCTTGATGTCGCGACTGGCCGCCAGCAACAAAGCCGCAAAGCCTGCCACTCCAACAGCCAGCACCAGCCATGAAGCAGGCTTGAGCGCCCCCAGATCACGCCGCATTACGCGCAGCGGCGGCACCTGCGCCAGTTGCAACACAGGCGGTAAACCAAAGGCCAGCAGCAAGGTCAAACCCATGCCCATGCCCAGCAAGGCAGGCCAGATGCTGGCGGCGGGCAAGGCCGCATCCACCAGCCCGGCAAGCAACCAGACAAAGACATGGTGCACACCCCAGCCCAGCAACACGCCAGCAAGGCTGGAGGCCAGACCGACACATACAAATTCCACCACATAGGCCCATGCAATGCGGCGCTGGCTCTGACCCAGCACGCGCAGCATGGCCGATGCATCGAGATGACTGTTGGCAAATGCACGCGCAGCCAGCGCCACGGCCACGGCAGACAGCAATGCAGACAGCAGCGCCACCAGGCTCAGAAATTTTTCGGCACGGTCCAGCGTCTGCCGCATCTCGGGTCGGCCACTTTCCAGCGACTCAATACGCACGCCATGTTCGGTCTTGGCCTGCTCCTGCGCCCAGCTCAGATAGCGCTGTGCGGTTTGCTCACCGCTGCGCCCCGCATCGCTGGCTCCAGCGACCGCCAAGCGATAAGTAATACGGCTTGCAGGCTGCACCAGTCTTGTCGCGGGCAGATCAGCGCTATTGATCATCACGCGCGGCGCAAAGCTCATAAATCCTGCACCGCGGTCTGGCTCAACCACGATGATGTGAGAGATGTGAAAGCTGGAATCACCCAGCAGCAGTGCATCGCCAAGCTTCAAGCCCAGCGCCTCCAGCAGCGGCGCATCGACCCAGACGTTACCGCTCTCAGGAATCGCCCTCACTTCCAGCACAGGCTGACCAGCACCTTGGCTGAGCTGAATCACGCCGCGCAGCGGATAGCCGGGCTCTACGCTTTTCAGCGCCACCAGGCGGCTGGCACCACCCTGCGCTTGATCGGCGCGCGCCATGGTGGGAAAGCTGGCCGTGGCCACCGTCTGCAAACCTTGCTGCTGCGCCTGATCGATAAAAGCCTCAGGCGTGGGGTTGTCGCTGACCACCACCACATCGCCGCCCAGCAACTGGCGTGCATCGCGCTGCAAGCCGGCCTGCAGACGATCCGCAAAGAAACCCACCGAGGTGAGGGCAGCTACGGCCAGCAGCACGGCCACAATAATCAGGCGCAACTCTCCCGCGCGCAGATCGCGCCAGAGGTTGCGCAGCCCCAGAATCCAGACAGATGATGCTTGCATGGTCAGAACAATAGCGCAGCTGCCAAAGGCACAACAAAAAGCGCCCAGACAAGACCCGTGCAAACCACTTGAGCGCAGGGATGATGGCAAATCACTACCATCTGCGCCATGAATGCCGCGCCGACCGCCCCTACCCCTGAACTGACCGCCTTTGCCCACGCCATCCCCAAGATGGAGCTGCACTGCCACCTGCTGGGCACTGTTCGAAAAAACACGTTTATCGAGCTGACACAGCGCTCCAAAGCACCGCTGACGCTGGAAGAGATCGAAGCCTTCTACACCCGCGGCGAAAAGCCCGTGGGCGTGCTGCGTGTGCTGCGCGCCCTTGACCAGTGGCTGCTGCAGACGCCCGCCGATCTGGAGCGCATCACCTACGAATACCTGCAAGACGCCGCTGCGCACAACGTGCGCTACGCCGAATTTTTCTGGAACCCCACGGGCACCGTTGAATGCTCTGGCATGAGCTATGCCACTGCCCAGCAAGCGATTCTTGCAGGCGCTGCGGCAGCGCAAAAAGACTGCGGCATACGTGGGCGACTTGTTCCATCGATTGACCGCGAAGCCCCGCCCGAAGCCGCCGTGCAGATGGTGCAATGGATGCTGGAGAACCGCCACGATGACGTGCCCGGCATAGGCATCGATTACCGCGAAAACGAACGCCCGCCCGAGCTGTTTCTGGAGGCCTATGCGCTGGCCCGTAAAAACGGACTCAAGACCACGGCCCATGCCAGCGAGTTTGGCCTGCCCTGGAACAATCTGCAGACCGCTGTGGAGCTACTCAAGGTAGACCGCGTGGACCACGGCTACACCGTCATCAACAACCCCGAGCTGGCCCAGCGCTGCGCCGATCTGGGTATTGTGTTCACCGTCGTTCCCAGCAACTCCTACTACCTGCGCACACTTGCGCCAGAGCGCTGGGCGCTGGACCACCCCATCCGCCAGATGCCCGCCATGGGCCTTCGCGTCCATCCCAACACAGACGACCCCACGCTGCACCATATCGACCCCACGGGTGCGTGGACCAAGATGGTCAGCGACTTTGGGTTTTCCATCGCAGATCTCAAAGGATTCATGCTTAACGGCATTGATGCAGCATGGATTGATGACAGCGAAAAACGTGCACTGCACCAGCAATGGAGTGCAGAGTTTGATGTGCTGAGCAGCTCAAGCGATATTTAAGCAAAAAATAGCTATAGCGCTTACTCATCAAGCGCTTAACGCTATCAATTTTCAATCACAAAAGCTCAGCATTTGCGTGATCTCTCATTCTTAGTTTCTGCCTTATGCCCTCAGAACAGCCCGCCAGCCTTGAAGAAATTCAGGCATCTATCGCTAAGCTCAAAATCACAGAGCAGCAGCTTGAAGCCACCGCTGAAAAGTACGCCAAGAAGATGCAAAGCTCCAGAAAGTGGAACTACTTTGCCATCGCCATGGCCGTGGTGGTCTGCGTCGTCTCTTGGGTCAACCATGCTTCAGGCTGGCTGCGCTGGGGCGTACTGCCCAGCGTGCTCTTCATGACGCTGTTTTTTGAAGCCATGCGCCGCCTGCTGGGTGTGACCATGCAAAGCAGCATGCGCCAGCTCAAAATTCAGATCAGCGGGCTCGAAGCCAAGCGGGCAGAACATCAAGCAGCATCGAAAGAGGCGTAAACAAAAGGCAAGGGGCTGAATCGCCTCGCTTTATTCGTCTCCAAGCCAGCCACTGAGCAGCAAACAAAAAAGCCACCCGATGAGGTGGCTTGTTTGTTTTGACTGATGGGAAGGCTGCTGGCTGAGAGCCAGTCTCAGCGTCTGCCGTGCCCTCGGCCACCATGGTCCTTATGACCACCATGCCCTCCAGGCCGATGACCGTGGTGCTTGTGACCGTGCGGATGGCCATGGCCTTGCCCGTAATACCCACCACCGTAATAACCGCCATGAGGGCGATGGCCGTGACCATGGTGCGCATAGCACCCTGACAGGAATAGCGCGAAGACAGAAACTCCAAGTATCTTTTTCATAGCAATAAGTCTAATTTATTCAAATACTTACTGGTATTCAATGTGTAAGCAAGAGAACTGACTCATTTCTCACCCCAACCGTACTGGGGCTTCCAAAAAACTTGTGAATCACCGCCCTGCAACGCTCATTGACTCACTGACGCCTTGTGGCGCTGCACGCTCTCTTCGAAGGTCGATCCGTCCGGCAATACGCAGATACTGCGATCGACTTCCGCAGTCTTTTCTATACGCAACTTGCCGCCAAACTTGCTGCATTGAGCTGCTGCAGGACTACCCATATTGATGGAGACCGACTGAGCGCAGCCGCTGACAATGGCTGCGGCTGCAATGACAGCTCCAGCGATACCTAGTGCATGTTTCATGGATCCAATGTATCAAAACACCAGCCCGCTGCGGTGGGATTTTCAGGGCTGAAAGCCTGCACCTGCCGCCCAGCCCTCAGGCTCGCATGAAGCGAAACCAGAGCGCTAAGAGCGTGTTTACGATCTCTAGGCAAGCACCTGCCTGCGCCCCCAGTTCATTACGGCCGTGCCTGCAATCGCCATGGCACCGCCCAGCAGCATGGAGCCATCCACGCTCTCACCCAGCAACAGGGCTGACAGCATCACGCCAATCACCGGCACCAGTGTGATGTAGCCCGATGCGGCTCCCGCCCCCAGTGTCTTGACGCCCGCAAAGTACCAGGCGTAAGCAATGGCGGTGGAGCCATAGGCCATGAAGATCATGGCCACCCACGCCTGATTGCTGGCATGAAAGGCGGAGATCAGAGCCTGCGGGCCTTCAACCAACATACTGGTGACCAGCAACAGAACGGCACCAAAGATGGCGGTAACCGTGGTGGCAGCCAGTGCATCCACCCCTGCCAGCATGGCGCGCCCGATGAGCGTGTAGCAAACCCAGCAGGCGACGCAGCCCAGAATCAGCATCTCACCAATGCCTAACGTGCCATTGAGCAGTTCCAGCGGCTTGCCATGCGAGATCACCACCACCGCGCCACAGGCCGCCAATGCCATGCCCAGGGCAATCACGCCATTGATGCGCTCCTTGAACAGCCACACGGCCAGCAGCAAGGTCGCAACAGGGTTGAGCGTAATCACCAGCGCCGCCTTGCCTGCGGGTAGATGCTGCAAGCCGCTCAGGAAAAATGCGGCATAGCCAAAGACGCCGGTGGCACCAGCGGCAAACATGCCCAGCCAGGTCTTGAGCGGCCACTTTTTGATCGCAGGAAAACCACCAGACCAGTAAAGCCATGGCAACAGCAAGCTCGCGGCCAGCACAAAGCGCAAACCGGACGCCGCCAGCGGCGACATATTGAGCGCCAAAATACGCCCCGCAGGCCATGAAGCCCCCCAGAGCAAGGCCATGCCCAGCAGACGTAAGTGCGAGCCCATCTGGGCGTTAGCGGGAGTTTTGGAAGTCATGCGAGACCGTAAGAACACAAAAGCCGCAGCACTGGGCAGAGCCAGTCAGCGGCTTTGAAAAGGAGATAGCGGGAAATATACCTGCGGCGATCTGCCCGGACAGGCACCCGCGTGACTACCGCTTTGGCCGCAGTTGCTGGTCGTGCAGCCGCAAGGAGTCTCGGACCAAGGGCAACAACTGCTGCGCCTGCTGCTCATCGCTCAGCGCATCCAGAAGGCGCAGCCGCATGCGCGGGTCCCAGAACTTCTGGATATGCAGTGCAATGCCCTCCAGCGCCTCGTCACGATCAGGGATGGAGACAAAAAATTCGCCAATGCGGTTCGCCATGCGGATCAGGTTGTTCACATCCATTACAGCGCTCCTGCCTCGACCTGAGCGGCCGCCAAATGGCTCAGTTGCTCATCATTGAACTGCGCATAGCCACGCTGCCAGCTAGATGGCTGAGCCACAGGCAGAACCTGCACCGCCGTCACCTTGTACTCGGGGCAGTTGGTGGCCCAGTCAGAGCTGTCGGTGGTAATCACGTTGGCACCCGATTCAGGGAAGTGGAAGGTCGTGTAGACCACGCCGGGCTGAATGCGCTCGGTCACCGTGGCGCGCAGCACCGTGTGACCGGCACGGCTTTCGATACCCACCCAGTCGCCGTCGCGAACGCCGCGATCTTCGGCATCATGCGGATGAATCTCCAGCCTGTCTTCGCTATGCCACTGGCTGTTGGCCGTGCGGCGAGTCTGCGCGCCCACGTTGTACTGCGAGAGGATGCGCCCAGTGGTCAGCAGCAGCGGAAAGCGCTGAGTGACTTTTTCCTCGGTCGCCACATACTGGGTGATGATGAAACGGCCCTTGCCACGCACAAATTGATCTTTGTGCATGATGTCCGTACCGGCCTCTTCGGTGGCCTCATTACATGGCCATTGCACGCTTCCCAGCCGCTCTATCTTTTCATAGCTCACGCCGGCAAACGTGGGCGTGAGTGCGGCAATCTCGGCCATGATTTCTTGGGGGTGACCGTAGTTCATGGGGTAGCCCAGCGCATTCGATAGCAGCTGCGTCACTTCCCAGTCGGCATAGCCGGCCAGCGGTTGCATGAGCTGGGTCACGCGCGAAATGCGGCGCTCGGCATTGGTGAAAGTGCCATCTTTTTCCATGAAGGACGAGCCGGGCAAAAACACATGGGCGTACTTGGCGGTTTCGTTCAAGAAGATGTCCTGCACCACCACGCATTCCATGGCTGCCAACGCGGCCGTCACATGCTGGGTGTTGGGGTCGGACTGAACAATATCTTCGCCCTCGCAGTACAGACCCAGAAAGCTGCCACCCAGCGCCGCTTCAAACATATTGGGTATGCGCAGACCGGGCTCAGGGTTCAGCTGCACACCCCATGCGGCTTCAAACTCGGCGCGCGTTGTGCTGTCCGAGATATGGCGGTAGCCGGGCAGCTCATGCGGAAAGCTGCCCATATCGCAAGAGCCCTGCACATTGTTCTGGCCGCGCAGCGGGTTCACGCCCACACCTTCACGCCCCACATTGCCGGTGGCCATGGCCAGATTGGCAATGCCCATGACCATGGTCGAGCCCTGTGCATGCTCCGTCACACCCAGCCCGTAGTAGATTGCGGCGTTGACTGGCTTACCTGCTGGATGATCGTGCGCGCCCAGCGCATACAGACGGGCCGCGCCGCGCACCAGATCAGGGGCGACGCCGGTAATTTCTGCCGTGGCTTCTGGGGAGTTTTCGGGTCTGGCCACAAACTCTTTCCACTGCGCGAAGGACTTAGCATCGCAACGCTCGTCGATGTATGCATCGGACAGCAAGCCCTCGGTAACGATCACATGAGCCAGCGCGGTAATCATGGCCACATTGGTGCCGGGTCTGAGCTGCAGGTGATAGTCGGCCTGAATGTGGGGAGAGCTGACCAAGTCAATCTCGCGTGGGTCGATCACGATGAGTTTGGCACCCGCACGCAGGCGCTTTTTCATGCGCGAACCAAACACCGGATGGGCCGCCGTGGGGTTGGCGCCAATGACCATGATCACATCAGACTGATCCACCGACTTGAAGGTCTGCGTGCCTGCCGAAGTTCCATAGGTCTGACCCAGCCCATAGCCCGTGGGCGAGTGGCAGACGCGCGCGCAGGTATCGACGTTGTTGTTGCCAAAAGCGGCTCGGATCAGCTTTTGCACCAGATAGGTTTCTTCATTGGTGCAGCGCGATGAGGTGATGCCGCCAATCGAATCCTTGCCATGCCTAGCCTGTATGCGGCGAAACTCGCTGGCCGCATGGCCAATGGCCTCTTCCCAGCTCACTTCACGCCAGGGGTCGCTGATCTTGGCGCGAATCATGGGCTTTGTGATGCGGTCCTTATGCGTGGCATAGCCCCAGGCAAAGCGGCCCTTGACGCAGGCATGGCCCTCGTTGGCCTTGCCGTCTTTCCACGGCACCATGCGCACGACCTGCTCGCCCTTCATCTCGGCCTTGAAGCCGCAGCCCACGCCGCAATAGGCGCAGGTGGTGATCTCACTGTGCTCGGACTGGCCCAGCTCCACCACGGTCTTTTCCTGCAGCGTGGCCGTGGGGCAGGCCTGCACGCAGGCGCCGCAGCTCACGCAGTCGCTGGCCATGAAGCCATCGCCCTGCCCTGCCGTAATGCGCGATTCAAAGCCGCGCCCCGTGATCGTCAGCGCAAACGTGCCCTGCGTCTCTTCGCAGGCGCGCACGCAGCGGTTGCAAACAATGCATTTACTGGGGTCGTAATTGAAATAGGGGTTGGAGGTATCGACCTCAGCCTTGGCTGCGCCCTTGAAGTGATTGGCACCGTCCATGCCATAGCGCACCTCGCGCAGGCCCACCACGCCCGCCATGTCCTGCAGCTCGCAGTCGCCATTGGACGAACAGGTCAGGCAGTCCAGTGGATGGTCGGAGATATACAACTCCATCACGCCCTTGCGCAGCTCCTGCAACTGCGGGCTTTGCGTTTTCACCTTCATGCCAGATTCGGCTGGCGTGGTGCAGGAAGCCGGATAACCCTTGCGCCCCTCGATCTGTACCAGACACAGGCGGCAAGAACCAAAAGGTTCCAGCGAATCCGTAGCACAGAGCTTGGGCACTTTGATACCGCCATCCACGGCGGCACGCATCAGCGAAGTGCCCTTGGGCACGGTGACTTCGCGGCCGTCAATTTGCAGCGTGACCAGCTCTTCAGACAGGCTGAGGGGAGTTCCAAAATCGGTGTGCTTCAAATGTTCCAACATGGTGTTCTCTCCTCAGACGGGCATGACGGCGGCTGCGGACTCGATGCCGAAGTCCTGCGGATAGTGGGTGAGCGCCGAGCGCACCGGATAAGGCGTCATCCCGCCCATGGCACACATGCTGCTGCCCTCCATGAGGTCGCACAGGCTTTCCAGCAGCGCCACATTGGCGGCATGCACAGCGCCTGTGTTGGCCGTGATGCGATCGATAACCTCCACCCCACGTGTGGAGCCTATGCGGCAAGGCGTGCATTTGCCGCAGGATTCGATCGCACAAAACTCCATGGCATAGCGCGCCAGCCGGGCCATATTGGACCCATCGTCATGCACCACCAGGCCGCCATGGCCCACCACATTGCCTTTGGCGGCATAGGCTTCGTAGTCCAGAGGATCGTCCCAGTCGGCGGGTGCCACATAACTGCCCAGCGGCCCGCCCACCTGTATCGCCTTGATGGGCCGGCCCGTGGCCGTGCCGCCGCCAAAGTCCTCGACCAACCCGCGCAAGCTCAGGCCAAAGGCTTTTTCCACCAGTCCGCCGCGCGCGATATTGCCGGCCAGCTGAAACGGCAGCGTGCCGCGCGAGCGGCCCATGCCATAGCCCTGATAAAAGGCAGCGCCCTTGGCCAAAATGACAGGCACGGTCGCCAGCGTGATCACGTTGTTGATCACCGTGGGTTGGCCAAACAGACCTTCGATGGCCGGCAGCGGCGGCTTGGCCCGCACAATGCCGCGTTTGCCTTCGATGCTCTCCAGCATCGCGGTTTCTTCACCGCAGACATAGCTGCCCGCACCTTTGCGAACCTGCAGATAAAACGCCCGGCCGCTACCAGCCACATTGCCGCCCAGCCAGCCCGCCGCGCTGGCGCGGGCAATGGCTTCTTTCAATGTGGCAATCGCATGCGGATACTCGCTGCGCACATAGATATAGCCTTGGGTGGCACCCACGGCCAGCGCCGCAATCGCCATGCCTTCGATCAGGCAGAACGGGTCGCCTTCCATCAGCAGGCGGTCGGCGAACGTGCCCGAATCTCCTTCATCGGCATTGCAAGCAATGTATTTTTGCGTACCTGCCGCAGCCGCCACCGTCTTCCACTTGATGCCGGCCGGAAACGCCGCGCCACCGCGCCCACGCAGGCCCGAGTCCAGCACCTGCTGCACCACGGCTTCGGGCCCTATGACCGCTGCGGCCTTCAGACCTTGCCAGCCACCATGGGCGGCATAGTCTGCCAAGCTCAGCGGATCAATCACTCCCACGCGGGCAAAAGTGAGGCGTTCCTGCTTTGCCAGATAGGGGATTTGATCGGTCAAGCCATGGCATAGCGCGTGCGCACCGCCTTGCAGCAGGCCGGCATCCAGCAAGCCGGGCACGTCGGCCCCGCTGACCGGGCCATAGGCCACGCGGCCTTGCGCGGTCTCGACTTCGACCAGAGTCTCCAGCCACAACAGACCGCGCGAGCCATTGCGTACCAGCTCGACAGGCAGGTCGCGCGCCGCGCATTCCTCAGCCAGCACGCGGGCTACCTCGTCAGCGCCCACGGCCAGCGCAGCGGCATCGCGTGGCACATAGATGCGTACGGTGTCCGCTCCTGATTCCATAGCTTCCTGCGCTTTATCCATAAGCGCTATAACCGGTTTTGACTTCAAATCCTGCAGCAATGCATCCAGCTTGAACGGCGTGAGGTGGGCATGGACCTCCACCTCGTTGACCATGAGCGCGGGCGACTGGGCGCACAGTCCCAGGCAGTACACGGGCTCAAGCGTTACGCAGCCATCAGCGGTGGTTTCATGAGCCTTGCAGCCCAGCACTTGCTCAGCATGGGCCAGCAGCGCATCAGCGCCGCGTGACTGGCAGGATTCGGCGCGGCAGATCTGAATCAGGGTCTGACCATGAGGCTGCTCACGCAGATGGGGGTAGTAGCTAATGACGCCATGCACCTCGGCCCGCGAGAGTTTGAAGGCGTCGGCAATCGGCGGTACGGCGGCGCGCGGAATAAAGCCCAGCGAGTGCTGCACGACATGCAGCAGTGGCAGCAGGCCACCGGGTTCGCTGGCAAAACGCGCCAGCGCGTGGTTCAGAGCTTCAACTTGTTGGGTGCTTAGCTTTTGCGGCGCAAGCTGGGCCAGCGGCACGGTTTTTTCATGGGGCATGGGGTGGCCTTTTTATGCAGGCGCTGCAGCGCCTTTGTCTCTGCCCCTATTTCAGCCCCCAGCGCTTACCCCGTCAAATTCATTAGCGCTATGCGCTGATTCATTCTGTGAATCAAACTCGGTCCCGCACAGCCCCGGCAAAGCGCGTGCATTGCTCACGCCACTGTGTGGTTTCCATCAAGGCCATGGCCGCCAACAGGGCGCGGGTGGCGGTTTCTTTGGGCTGCGTCAAAAAGGCAATCGCCGTCTGCGCCTGGGGCGTAATCAGCGGGCGCACGTTCAGCGCGGCAGCTTCTGGCAAGGTGGCGACCAGCGCGCCGGGCAGTACGCTGTGCAGGCCGCCATCGCTGACGGCCATCATCAGGCTGAGCACGGAATTGGTTTCCATGGCAGCGCTGACCTCGCAGCCTGCCGCCTTGAAACTCTGGTCCACGATCAGGCGGTTGTGCATATCAGGCGTCAAAAGGCATAGCGGCAGCTTGGCGGCCTGCGCCCACTTGACGGCTTTTTGGCTTGATTTTTCAGTCGCAGGACTGAGCAGAAAGTAATGCTCCTGATACTGCGGCCAGACGGTGATTCGGGCACTCTCCCGCGCAAGCAAGCGGTCGCTGTATCCCAGCGCCAGATCCAGCGACAGGTCTTCCAGCCCGGCTTCAATTTCCAGCGAGCTCATGGACAGCACCATGGGCGTGATGCCCGGATGCCGTGCACGCAACAGCGCGGCAAAGCGCGTCAGCATGGGCATGGCCGTGGGCACGGCGGCCATGCGCAGCTTGCCTTTGAGCTGACCGGCCCCCACACTCAAGTCCTGGCGCAAGGCTTCTTCGGCCTTGAGCATGGACAGCGCCGTGGCCAGCACCTGCTCGCCTTCGGGCGTCAGCCCGCCAAACACACGGCCACGTCGCACAATGACCGCGCCAAACTCGGCCTCCAGCGCCCTGAGCGCGTTGGACAGTGCAGGCTGCGTGATATGGCAAGCCTGCGCCGCCCTTGCGAAATGGCGGTGCTCATTGAGTGCCACCAGATAACGCAGGGAGGTCAGCAGGTTCATCAGGTGTTGCTGCTCACCGTGATCGTGGGGAACTTGCTGGAGAAGTCCTTGGCCTTGAGCGCCACCTTCACAGCCAGATCGCGGGCGACCTTTTTGTAGATCTGGGCCGCTTCGCTCTCAGGCTCTGCCACCACGGTGGGCTTGCCACTGTCGGCCTGCAGGCGAATCTGCAGCGACAAAGGCAGCGCGCCCAGATAGTCGATGTTCTGCTCGCCAGCCATCTTCTTGCCGCCGTCAGCGCCAAAGATATGCTCGACATGACCGCAGTTGGTGCAAACGTGAGCGGCCATGTTTTCGACCAGGCCCAGGATGGGCACGCCCACCTTTTCGAACATCTGAATGCCCTTCTTGGCATCGATCAGCGCAATGTCCTGGGGCGTGGTCACCACCACGGCGCCCGTCATGGGTACGCGCTGGGCCAGCGTCAGCTGGATGTCGCCGGTGCCGGGTGGCATGTCGACAAACAGATAGTCCAGATCCTTCCAGTTGGTCTGGCGCAGCATCTGCTCCAGCGCCTGTGTGGCCATGGGGCCGCGCCAGATCATGGCCTGGTCGTTATTGACCAGCAGACCGATGGACATGACCTGCACGCCGTAGTTCTCCAGCGGCTCCATGGTCTTTCCGTCATGGCTCTCGGGCTTGCCCGACACGCCCATCATCATGGGCTGGCTGGGGCCATAGATATCGGCATCCAGAATACCCACGCGCGCGCCTTCGGCCGCCAGCGCCAGCGCCAGATTGGCGGTGGTCGTGCTCTTTCCCACGCCGCCCTTGCCGGACGAGATGGCGATGATGTTCTTCACACCCGTCAGCAGCTGCACACCGCGCTGCACGGCATGCGATGCAACCTTGGTAGTAATGTTGACCGAAACATTGCCCACACCGGCCACGGACTTGGCTGCGGCAATGAACGCGCTGCGCAGGGCTGCGTGCAAGCTTTGGGCGGGGTAGCCCATTTCCACGTCAAACGAGACGTCATCTCCGGCGATCTGCAGGTTGCGCAGGGCGCGGGTGCTCACAAAGTCCTTGCCTGTGTGCGGATCGAGCACGCCAGCGAATGCGCTCAGCAGCGCTTGTTCTGTAACAGCCATGGGTTTCAGTTTTCCAGAGGTTTCTTCGATGCCGGATAGTCTAGCGAAGCCGCCCAACCCCTGCGCACAAGAGACAATGCAACCCTTTGCCAAAAATTTGAGAGACAGCCCGTGAAACTGAAGATGGCCGAAAACTCCCTGTTTGCAGTCCTGATGCGCTCGCGCTGGTGGATCAGCTTTGCGATCTGCGCCGCTGTGGTGCTGGTGTCGCTGGCGCTATTCCCCAAGGACATATCGCCCTTTGCCGCCCTGGGTGCATTCCCGTTTTTTGTCGTGGGCTGCATCGCCTTCTACAAACAGATGAGCGCGCCCAGCCCGGCGCAGATGGAAGAAATCCAGCAAGTCATTGCCGCGCAGAGCTGGGCCGACTTCAGCACGCAGCTGCAAACCGCATGGCAAGCCGAGGGCTATGACGTGCAGCGCCTGAACCTGCCCGGCGCAGACCTGCTGCTGACCCGCAACGGCCAGACCAGCGTGGTCAGCGCCCGCCGCTGGAAGGCCGCCACCCATGGCGTGGAGCCGCTGCGCGAGCTGCAGGCGGCACAAGCCAAGCAGCAGGCCGATCTGGCCATTTATGTGGCGCTGCAGCCACTGGGCGACAACGCCTCCAGCTGGGCCGCGCAGAACCAGGTGGTGGTGCTGAACGGTAAATCCATGGCGACCTTGATCGCAAAAAACCGCAAGAAGCGCTAACACTGCACGCGACTCTGCCGCCTCGGTCTACCGCCTGCCGCCCAATACGGGCACACTGCAGGCATGGCGGCAGAGCAGTTCTCACCCACCTTCCCTCCCAGTCTTGCCGACGTCGATCGGCAGAACTCCGCAGGCCCTGCATCCAGCATCGGGCCGACCGGGCTGTTGCTCAGCGGTGGCGGGGCACGCGCTGCCTATCAGGTGGGCGTGCTGCAAGCCATTGCCGCCCTGCGCCGTGAACAGGGCCTGCAACATGGCCCCAATCCCTTCCCCGTGCTTGCAGGCACCTCAGCAGGTGCTATCAATGTTGCAGCACTCGCCTGCCATGCCGATGCCTTTGACGCCGCCGTGCGGCGCATGACCCATGTCTGGGGCCACATGCACACCGAGCAGATTTACAAAGCCGACTCGCTCAGCATGCTGCGCAGCGGCGCACACTGGATGACCCTGCTGTCGCTGGGCTGGGCACTGGCACGCTGGAGCCGCATGAGCCCCCGCTCGCTGCTGGACAACAGCCCACTCAAAGCGCTGATGAGTAGCGATCTCATGCCTTTCGAGCGCATTTCCCAACTCATAGAAAGCGGCCACCTGCATGCGCTGGCCATCACGGCATCGAGCTACAGCAGCGGCCAGCACATCACCTTTTTTCAGACCCGCGAGTGCCTGAGCCCCTGGATTCGCGACCAGCGCAAGGCTGTGCAGACCCTGCTCACCACCGATCACCTACTGGCCTCATCAGCCCTGCCCTTTATCTTTCCGGCCATGCCGCTGCCCATGGATGGGCACCTTGAATACTTTGGCGACGGCTCCATGCGCCAGACCGCCCCCCTCGCCCCCATGATTCACCTGGGGGCCAACAAGCTGCTGGTAGTCGGCGCGGGCCGTCGGCATGAGCCCACCACCAGCCCGTCGCAGGTCGATGCAAGCTACCCCACCCTGGCCCAGGTAGCCGGGCATGCGCTGTCCAGCATTTTTCTCGACACACTGGCCGTAGACATTGAACGCGCCGAGCGCATCAACCACACCTTGAGCCTGATCTCGCCAGCCGAGCGCATCCACAGCCGACTGCGCCCGGTTGAGGTGCTGGCCATCACACCCAGCGAGCGCATTGACGACATTGCCACCCGCCACATCGACAAACTGCCCCTGCCCGTGCGCACCTTGTTGGCCACACTGGGCGTACGCATGAGCGCAGGATCAAGCCCCGAAGCCCCTTTGCACGATGGCGCGCTGGCCAGCTACCTGCTATTTGAGCAAGGCTACACCCGTGAACTGATGGCACTGGGCCACAAAGATGCCATGGCCCGCAGGGAAGAGATCACCCGATTTTTTGGCTGGACGCAAACACAGCCACCTGCGTGAGAACCCCTGCCATAGCCTGCAAATGATGTATGAGACACTTTGTTTCACCTATACAACCAGCACCCAACCTGCCTAGTGACCACGCCACCTCAGACCATTCGCGGCGCCTCATCGCTCAAGCTCTCACTCATCCTGCCTTTTATTGCACTGATTGCGCTGTTGACCTCGGCGCTGGGCATGCTCTGGTACTGGACAGGCAGTAACACGGTGTCCGCGCTGTCCGAGCAGGTGATGGAGGAAAAGGCTGAGCGCATCGCCCTGATTGTGGACAGGCACCTGCACAGCTCAAGCGCCGTGCTTGAAGCGGCTTTCCCCAGCGGCCAGCCTGTTTACTCAGACATCAGCGAGCATGTTCAGTCACTGGTCTCACGCCTGTGGGTGGCTACTTCGCTGCACACCCAGCCCAACGACTATGTTTACTACGGCAACGTGGCAGGCCAGGGCATCGCCCTCAAGCGCCAGCAGCCAGCGCTGGGGCAACTGCGTCTCAAAACCTTGGCCAGCGACCACCGCAGCTATTTCAAGGTGACCGGCATCCACGCCAAGCCCATCTACGAATACACCGAAAGCACGCTCTTCGACCCCCGCCAGCGCCCCTGGTTCAAGCTCGCCGCCGAATCTGCCGGCTCCATCTGGACGCCGGTTTACATCGACTTCAGCGCTCAAGATCTGGTGCTGACACGCGCCCGCCGCATTCTCTCGCCCCGCGGCAAGCTCGAAGGTGTGGTGGCCGCTGACATCTCCCTCAAAGCCCTCAATGACTTTGTAGACCAGCTGCACCTGAGCAAGCACGGCCGCGCCTTCATCATCGAAGCTGATGGTGCCCTGATCGCCGCCACCGGCATGCCCAACATCCACCTTCGCCCCGACGGCAAGATGGAGCGCATGAGCGCCGCCAACAGCCAGGACCCGCTGATTCAGGCCGTTTATGAAAAAATTCAGGAAGTCTTTCACACCAACGCCTCTGACGACGCACCCCGCACGGCTCTGCTGGAAGATGCCGACCAGCACAAAATCCGCATCGCCTACCGCCGCCTGAGCAACGGTGCCGGTCAGGACTGGATCGCCGTGGTCGCCGTGCCGCACAAAGACATGCTGGCCGGCGTCTACCGCCACATGATGCTGGTGGGGGGCCTGGGCTTTTTGGCGCTAATCGTGGCCGTCTTCATCGGCACCCGCATCTTTGGTGCCGTGGCCAACGATATGCGCTCGCTGACCCGCGCCGTGCGCCGCGTGGGCCAGGGCGAGATCGACACCCCCATCGAAGTGCAGCGCCGCGACGAGATTGGCGAGCTGGCCCACAACTTCCACCGCATGCGCCACAGCCTGTTCACCGATCCGCTGACCGGCGCCAGTAACCGCAGCGCACTGCAGCATATTCTGAGCACCCTGACCCGCCCCCTGCCGGGCCAGCAACATGCCGCCCCGTTCACCCTGCTGTTTGTGGACTTGGACCGTTTCAAGCCCCTCAACGACCGCTGGGGCCATGACAACGGCGACCTGGCCCTGGCCGAAGTCACGCTGCGCATGCGCAACCTGCTGCGCCCCGACGATGTGGTCGCGCGCCTGGGCGGTGATGAGTTCGTCATCATCCTGCGCGGCGTCTCTGATGAAGAGCAGATACAGGCGGTGCGCCTGAAGATTGACCTTGCGCTGCAAGAGCCGCTGGTCACGCTGCGAGGCCTGCCCGAAGGCGAAGTCGTCACCGTCGGTGCATCCATTGGTCAGGCCATCTACCCCCGCGATGCGCAGGATGCCCAGATCCTGCTCAAAATGGCCGATCAAGACATGTACCGCAACAAAGGGCCATCGATACGTTGATGCCGGCGCTATCTCAATAAAAGCGGCTAGCGCCTGATATTCATGGAAATCAAATTGATTTCAGCCTAAAACCCAATGAAATCAAGCGCTATAAGCTATCAAAATAAAAGTATTCGGGGTGCCTGCCATTGGCATCCAGCCCATCCGCAAACCCCATTCCCGCAGCTTGGAGCCAAGCCCTTTTAGAATGGCAGGTTCTCTGTGAAAGCTGTTCCCTCATGACCGCACGCAAACTCTTCGTTACCACCGCCCTGCCGTACGCCAACGGCAATTTCCACATCGGCCACATCATGGAATACATCCAGGCCGATACCTGGGTGCGTGCGCAGCGAATGCAGGGCAACGCGGTCAACTTCGTGGGTGCCGATGACGCCCACGGTGCTCCCATCATGATTGCCGCTGAAAAAGCCGGCAAAACGCCCCAGCAGTTTGTGGCCGACATTGCGGCTGGCCGCAAGCCCTACCTCGACGGCTTTCACATCGCCTTCGACAACTGGAGCAACACCGACAGCCCGGCCAACCACGAGCTGTCCAAGCAGATCTATCTGGACCTGAAAAAGGCCGGTTTCATCGAATCCCGCACCATCGAGCAGTTCTTCGACCCCGAGAAGAACATGTTCCTGCCCGACCGTTTCATCAAGGGCGAGTGCCCCCGTTGCCACGCCAAAGACCAGTACGGCGACAACTGCGAAGTCTGCAGCTCGGTCTACGCGCCCACCGACCTCATCAACCCGTTCTCGGCCCTGTCGGGTGCCACGCCGGTGATGAAGTCGTCCGAACACTTCTTCTTCAAGCTATCCGACCCACGCGCTGTGGAGTTCCTGACTGAGTGGACGCAGGACGGCAAGCATGTGCAGCCCGAAGTCGCCGCCAAGATCAAGGAATGGTTTGGCGTGCGCACCAACCCCGATGGTTCGACCAGCGAAGGCCTTGACGACTGGGACATCAGCCGTGATGCGCCCTACTTCGGCATCGAAATTCCCGACGCACCGGGCAAGTACTTCTATGTCTGGCTGGACGCGCCTGTGGGTTATCTGGCCTCGCTCAAAGAACTGCTGGCCAAGCGTGGCGAAGACTACGACGCCTACATGGCCGACCCCGATCTGGAGCAGTACCACTTCATCGGCAAGGACATCATCACCTTCCACACGCTGTTCTGGCCTGCGATGCTGAAGTTCAGCGGCCGCAAGACGCCGACCAAGATTTGCGTGCACGGCTTCCTCACCGTCAACAACGGCGAGAAGATGAGCAAGAGCCGAGGCACCGGCCTTGACCCCCTCAAGTACCTGGCCCTCAAGATGAACCCCGAGTGGCTGCGCTACTACCTGGGCGCCAAGCTCAATGGCAAAAACGAAGACATCGACTTCACGGCCGAAGACTTCATGCTGCGCGTGAACTCCGACCTGATCGGCAAGTACGTCAACATTGCGTCACGCGCCGCAGGCTTTATCAGCAAGCGCTTTGAAGGCAAGCTGGGCCAGGTCTCTGAAGACGGCCAGACCTTGCTGGCCGCGCTGCGCGAGCAGCAAGCCGCCATCGTCGCGTCGTACGAAGCCCGCGACACCGCCCGCGCTGCCCGCGACATCATGTCGCTGTGCGACAAGGTCAACAGCTATGTGGACGCCAACAAGCCCTGGGAGCTGGCCAAGAAGGAAGGCATGGACGCACGCCTGCACGATGTGTGCACGACCTGCATCGAAGCCTTCCGCATTCTGACCATCTACCTGTCGCCCATCCTGCCCGCCGTGGCCGCCGAAGTGGCCAACTTCCTCATCGTGCCGCCCGAGAGCTTTGCCGATGTGGTCAAGCCCCTGGGCCAAGGCCACCAGATTGGCGTGTACCAGCACCTGATGCAGCGCGTGGACCCCAAACAGCTCGAATCGCTGTTTGAGGCACCTGCAGGCCAAGCTGCTCCCGCAGCCGAGCCCGTCAAGGCCGAGAAAAAAACCGCCAAGAAGGCCGAGCCCGTGATCGACCCCAATGCCCCCGGTGGCGAGCCACTGGCTGAAACCATTGGCATTGACGACTTCATGAAGATCGACCTGCGCATTGCCAAGATTCTGGAATGCAAGGCCGTCGAAGGCTCGACCAAGCTGCTGCAGCTGACGCTGGACGTGGGCGAAAAGGACGAAAACGGCCAGCCCAAGACCCGCAATGTCTTCAGCGGCATCAGCAGCATGTACAGCCCCGAGCAACTGGTGGGCAAGCTGACTGTGACCGTGGCCAATCTGGCCCCGCGCAAAATGAAGTTCGGCATGTCTGAAGGCATGGTGCTGGCTGCCAGCCACGCCGATGAGAAGACCCACCCCGGCATTTATGTGCTGGAACCCTTCCCCGGCGCGCAGCCCGGCATGCGGATTCATTGATGCGACCCCCTCTGAGGCGCTTTGCGCCTTTCACCTCTCTCGCTGCGCGGGAGGGGGACGACGGACTCTCTGCGGGGCGGCCCTTGCTTTCCACCCCAACGTTGGTTCGGGCTTTATCAGGCTCCATTGGCTCCTTGTTTGCAGGAGCTTTTTTGTGCCTGAGCCTCTCGGGCTGCGCCGTCGTGGCCGTCACCAGTGCCGCCGTCAGCGTGACAGCGGGTGCCGTGGGTCTGGCCGCCGATGCTGCCATTGGCACGGCCAAAATAGTGGGCAAGGGCGTTGGCAAAGCGGCCGATGCGCTGATGGATGACGACAAGCCCGGTATCAGTGACAGCAGCGGCGTGAATATTCGCTACCGTGACTCGGCCAGTCCGCCTGCAATGCCCGCCGAAACACCGGCACCTGCGGCTACGGCAACGCCGGTTGCTCCGCCTTCTGCCATTCAGTCTGAATATTGACAAAACAGGCTGCAGCCCATTCAGATCAGCCGCATGAAGCTACTTATTTAATAGCATCATGCGGTTCTTTCATGCCTGCTGTACGCTTACACGAGACATACGCAAGCACAAGCGGCTGGCATAACTAAATAACCAAGAACTTCCTGTTACACCAGTGGGATATAGCGCTATTCAAAACCGCTGAGCTTTCTAGAATCCAGCTCAACTCACTGTGCTTGCCGCACCCTGGCCCAAAGAATGCCCTGCATTCACTACATACAACAATGGCCACACACAAGCATCGAGCTCATAAGAACCGCTGAAACGACTCTTGATAAGTCGTGCCTTACGCGCTCACCTTCGGTTTGCCGGGGCGTATCAGAGGTTCTAAATAATCCTGCGCCACCTGCGCAGAAAACAGGGAGGCCCCATGCGATCGAAATCTTTGCTCACCTCTGCACGCCCCGTGCTCTGGCTGGCGCTAGCCATGGCTGCACCACTGCCAGCACTGGCGAGTTCTGCCACGCCCACCACCACTTTGCGCGCTCAGGATGTGGCTGTGCTGGCCGCCAGTTGCGCCAACTGCCACGGGCCTGATGGCCGGTCTACCGGCGGCATTCCCACGCTGCGCGGCCTGCCTGAAGCCCACCTGCTGCAGCGACTGCAGGCTTTCAAGGCCGGCACCGCCAAAGATGCCACCGTGATGACCCGTCTGGCCAAGGGCTATGACGATGAACAACTCAAAGCGCTGGCCCAGTGGTTCAGCAAGAAGGGCCGCTAAATGCAGATCAATCGTCGTCAAATCATCGGTGGCGCGGCTGCGGGTGCGGCCAGCCTGGCTCTGCCTTCCATCGTTCAGGCCAAGGCGGCCTCGGCCCATGTAGTCATCGTCGGGGGCGGCTTTGGTGGTGCCACCGCCGCGCGCTATCTGCGCCAGTTTGCGCCCCAGGTTCAAGTCACGCTGGTTGAGCCTGCCCAGCGTTTCTACACCTGCCCCTTCTCCAACCTGTATCTGGCGGGCCTGCGCAGCTGGGAAAGCATCGGCCACGGCTATGACGGCCTGCGCAAAGCGGGCGTGAACGTGGTGCATGCGCGTGCCGACAATGTGCTGACGGATTCTCGCCGCCTGCTGCTGTCGAACGGCCAGGTGCTGAGCTATGACAAGCTGGTGCTGTCGCCCGGTATCGATATGCGCTGGAATGCGATCGAAGGCTATGACGAGGCTGCATCACAACTGGCACCCCACGCGTGGAAGGCCGGCCCGCAAACCCAGCTTTTAAAGAAGCAGCTGGAAGCCATGCCCGACGGCGGCAAGTTTGTGATGGTGATTCCCGCCAACCCCTTCCGCTGCCCACCCGGCCCGTATGAGCGCGCAGCCATGGTTGCGCATTACCTGAAGGCCCATAAGCCCAAGAGCAAAATTTTGCTGCTGGACGACAAGGACGCGTTCTCCAAACAAGGTTTGTTCATTCAGGGCTGGAAGGCGCTGTACGGCAACATGATCGAGTGGGTCAAGCAGGCCGACGACGGTAAAGTCACGCGCGTTGACGCCAAGAACTTGGAAGTGGAAACCGCCTTCGGCACCAAGCACAAGGCCGATGTGCTCAACGTCATCCCACCGCAAAAGGCCGGTTTTATAGCCGACCGTGCAGGCGTGACCAATGCCAGCGGTTGGGTGCCCATCAAGCCCGAGTCGTTTGAGTCCACTCTGGTCAAGGATGTCTATGTGCTGGGCGATGCCACCATTGCCGCTCCCATGCCCAAGTCCGGCTTTGCCGCCAACACGCAAGGCAAGGTGGCCGCCGCCGCCATCGCGGCCGAGCTGACGGGCCAGCCCCTTCCCACTGCGGCCTACGCCAACACCTGCTACAGCCTGATTGGCAATGACTACGGCATCTCGGTCGCAGGTGTCTACAAGTCGCAAGAAGGCAAGTTGATCGAAGTGCCAGACTCTGGCGGCGTCAGCCCCATCGATGGCAATGCCGCCTTCCGCAAGGCCGAGGCCGATTACGGATCGGCTTGGTACAAGGCGATCAGTGCGGATATCTGGGGTGGGTGATTAAGCTCCACCTGAGGCGCTGACGCGCCTTCCCCCTCTCTCGCTTCGCGGGAGGGGAACGCCACCATCGCTGCGGGGCGACCCTTGCTTGCTGGCCCTCACCTGTAGCACGCCCATTGCAAGCATCTGCGGATGCTTTGAGCAACTAAATTTCAACTCATATGTTGTTGTGGTCTATCTTTTTTCTGGGCATGGCGTTTGGCGTGGCTGCGCGACTCGGGCGGTTTTGTTTGCTGCGCGGGCTGCGCCAGCAACTGAGGCAAGACTCTGAAGTTGCCGCCGGCACCGCACCCGCCTTGCAGGCTTTTGCTCTCGCATTGGCCGTGGCCTTGCTCGCATCGCAAGGGCTGCAGGCGCTGGGGATGGTGAATCTGAGCCAGGGGGCCATTGCCCGCCCCGGCTTTTCCGTGATTGCGGTGTTGGGCGGCGGCCTGTTGTTTGGCGCGGGCATGGTGCTGGCCCGTGCCTGCGGCGCACGTTCGCTAGTGCTGCTGGCGGGCGGTAATCTGCGCTCTCTAGTCACCATCGTGTTTCTGGCGCTGGGCGTGCAGCTGGCCATGACGGGTGTGCTGACGCCTGTGCGCCTGTGGCTGCAGGCGCTTGCGCCCATCACGCTGGCTCACTCCACCTTGCCCGCCTATCTTCCGGCTGTGAATGGTTTGCTGCTGGCGCTTGCGCCCGCCATGCTGCTGGCGATCTTTGCACTGCGGCGGCCTGCACTGCGCCAAAGCCCGGTACAGCTCATCAGCGCAGCACTCATCGGCCTGCTGGTGGCTGCTGGGTGGTGGATTACCGCGCATATCGGTGTGGACGAGTTCGAGCCGGCCAGACTCACATCGCTGAGCTTTATCGGGCCGATTGCCGAGAGCATGCTGTACCTGCAACTGTCGGTAGGCCGCGAGCCCGGTATTGGCCTGGCGCTCACGGCGGGCGTACTGGCGGGTGCTTTTATCGCAGCCCTGGTGAGCCGGACCACTCGCTGGGAAGGTTTTGAATCCACCAGTCGCCTGGGAGCCAGCGCGGGCGGCGGTTTGCTGATGGGCTTTGGCGGCGCGCTAGCAGCCGGTTGCTCGATTGGTCAGGGCCTGTCGGGGCTAAGCACACTGGCATGGGCCAGTTTTCCGGCCATCGCAGGCATTGTGCTGGGCGCCGTCCTGACGCTGACCTTGGGCCGCCGGGCCTGAGCACACTGTTCATTGGCCACTACTTCTGCTCGGTAGAGGTGGTACCGGTCGTTTGAGCTATCAAAAACATGAGCAGCATGCGCTCTTCATCTATTGATTCCCACGTGCTTTTGCCTGATTTTTCATGCAAATAAAGCGCTGAACGCTAGCTTTTTACAACTTCACTGCAGTGAAGCACTGGGTTATGCCTTGTCTGCCTTACAACGTTGCACCCTACAATTTGTAAGACACCCGCTGTTGCTGATGCCGCGTGACGGCTCAGAAAGACTCATTTTTCTTGCATATTTTGGCTGCCGCAAGCCCTGCGCCAGCTGCCCGCAGGCATGCGTTTGTCTTCGTTACCCATCGCCCCAAGCGAGGCAATGCCGTGCAATCAGCACTACCTCGTCGCCTGCAGGTGCTCACTCATAAGGAGTCTTACGACATGCAACGTCGCCACTTTTTGATAACCCCTCCCGCGCTGACGCTGGGTACCGCCGCCGGTGCCTTGGGCACTCTGACCAGTTCTGCCATGGCCGCGCCAGGCATCATCAGCAGCCAGTCACCCATACTGCCGCGCAAGGGCAAGGGTCCGCGCATCGTCATCTGCGGCGGTGGCTGGGGCGGCATGACGGCAGCGCGTTATCTGCGCGAGCTGATCCCGAACTCGGATGTGGTGCTGCTGGAGCGCAATGCCACGTTCTGGTCCGGCCCCATGAGCAACAAATGGCTGGTCGATATCGTGGGCACCGATTTTGTGAACCGCGACATGCTGCACCCCGCCAACCAGTACGGCTACACCTTGCTGCAGACCGAGGTGATGGGCTTTGAGCGCGACAAGAAGCTGGTGCGCACCGGCCACGGTCTGATCGAGTACGACTTTCTGATTCTGTCGGGCGGCATTCGCAATGACTACGAGGCCTGGTTTGGCAACGACCAGCGTGCCATTGAGTACACGCGCACGCATTTCCCCAATGCCTACATCCCCAATCAGGAGATGCTGTCGCTCAAACAGAAGGTCAAGAACTTCAAGGGCGGAACGCTGGTGATGACGCTGCCACCGCCACCCCACCGCTGCCCGCCCTCGCCCTATGAGCGCGCCTGCCTGATCGCCTGGCACATCAAAAAGAACAAGATCCCTGGCAAGATCGTCATCCTCGACCCCAAGCCCAAGCTGGCACCCATTGGCGTGGGCTACAAGCAGGCCTTTGAAGAGCTGTACCCGGACATCATCACCCACGTCCCCAATGCAGGCGTCAAGGAAGTCGACCCCTTCAACAAGCAGATCAAGACGGCTGCCGGTGACTTCAAATTTGACGACGCCATCCTCATGCCCCCGCACCAGGCGGCGGACATGGTCTGGAAGGCAGACCTGATTGGCAAAGACGCCACCACCGGCAAGCCCACAGGCTGGGCCGACATGCACAACCGTCTATTCCACGCCAAGACCGATGACCGCGTTTACTTTGTCGGCGACCTGATGGGTGCCATCTCACCCCAGTTCGGCCACTACCCCAAGAGCGGCCACGTGGCCAACTTCATCGGCAAGATCGTCGCCCAGAACATTGCCGAGCGCGTGTCCGGCAAGGAAGTCGTGGCCCGTCTGCCAGACAACCTTTGCTACATGATGGTCAACGGCGACCCGCAGGAAGAAATCTCGGTCAAGTTTGAATACGAGGTGGACACCAACGGTCAGGTCAACCAGACCCAGATCGACATGGATGTACGCACGCCTGATCTGGTCAAGGAAGACTTTGCCTGGATCAATAGCAAGTTCAGTGACTTCTTGGGCACTTGATCTGCTGAGCCGCTATGCGGCTCTGGCTCGCTCCTCTTGGAGACGCTAACACCACCCTTGAGACGTCGTTGTTTCGCCTTGTCGTACGCTTGTACTGCCTGCGGCTTCACGCCTCGTCTGAACCGTAAACCTTCGGTTTACTGAGTGGAGTTAACGCCTCTTAAGTACGAGCGCCAGTTTTAACCGCTGTTTGCTTGCAAGCGGCATTCGATAAAAGAAGAGACATGTTCAACCACACCACCCGTAGAAGTCTGGTTCTGGGCGCGGCGGCCGCAGGGGCCAGTCTGGCGCTGCCTGCGACTGCTCTGGCACAGGCCAAGGCGCCGCTGGTCGGGCCTCTGGCCCCTAATCCTGTCGAATTTCAAAAGCAGATCGCCCAGTTCACCGGCAAGGCCTCGCCGCAAACCGAAGGCCTACTGCTGGATGTCCCCGTGCTGGCCGACAACCCCAGCGCCGTGCCTGTCAAGGTCAAGGTGACACTGCCGATCACCGAGCAGGACTGGTGCGAAGAAATCGTTGTACTGGCCGAGCTGAACCCCTCGCCCCTGTCTTGCCGCATGCAGTTCACGGCAGCGGCAGGCACCGCTGAGGCGGCGATCCGCATTCGCCTGTCACAGTCGCAAACCGTGCACGCCATGGCGCGCATGAAGAGCGGCAAAGTACTGGTCGCCAAGCAGGCAATTACCGTAGCCGCCAGCGGCTGCGGCATGTGAGGGAGTCCCACCAATGAGTCAAGCCAAACCCCCTCGCGTCTGGGTCAGCAACGCCAACCCCAAGAAGGGCGAAGTGCTGCGCGTGCGCGCACAGATGGAACATGTGATGGAAAGCGGCCTGCGCACCGACCCTGCCACCGGCAAGGTGCGTCCCCGCAATATCGTCAACCGCTTTGAAGCCAAGCTGGGCAACACCTTGCTGTTCAGCTGGGAGCCCGGTATTTCGATTGCTCAGAACCCCTATATCGAGTTCACCTTTCTCGCCCGTGAAAGCGGCGAGCTGAACATGTTCTGGAAAGATGAGCAAGGCCAGACGCTGAGCGCGCAGAAGACGATTACCGTCGCCTGATATCCACCGCTCACAAAAAAGCCCCGCCCGGTTGGCACCGTGGCGGGGCTTTTGTTTGCGAGCCAGCAAGCTCAATTGCCCTGATAACGACCCGGGCGGTGGCTGATCCACAAAAACATGCTCATGATGACTGCCGCCAGCACCGAGTACGCCACACGCTCTAAGGGCACCACGGCCAGCGCCAGCAACACCACGGTGCAGTCAATCATCATCTGCACCTTGCCGGCGCGAATGCCATAGCGGTCTTGCAGATACAGCGACACGATGGTCGCACCGCCCAGACTGGAATGGTGGCGCGCCAAAAACAGGCAGCCCGAGCCCATGAGCAGGCCACCGGCCACGGCGGCGTACAGCGGGTTCAGGTAATCGATATGGATAAAGCGCGGCCCCACGTCAGCCATCAGCGCCAGCATGGCAACCGAGATAAAGGTCTTGATCGTGAACTCTGACCCCATGCGCTTCCACGCGAACCAGTAAAACGGAATATTGATGACGAAGAAGGTCGCACCAAACGGCAACCCCGTCACGTAGTGCAGCAAGAACGCAATGCCCGCCGTGCTGCCCGTCAGCAGTCCCGCTTGGGCAAACAGCATCATGGTGATGGAGACAAACAGCGAGCCTGTGAAGAGTGCCTGCGCATCCTCAAAGCGGCCATGGCGCAAAGCGGGGCCTAAAGGTGCAGAAACGGCGGCAGCAGCAGGAGCAGCATCGACGCTGCTGACCAGGCCTGAGCGGGTGGGAGAAGATAGCGGTGTGGACATGTCGGATAAGACAGCAAATAAGCGCCCAGAGTCTCGATAAAGACCCGAGGCCAACCGGCGCGGATAACACCGGGTAACCCCTTAATTTTACGAATGAAGCCATGCCCTGCGCGCATCATTTGCTGCAACGCAACAATTCTTTAAGGACTTTTTCGACTGACTTTCTTATGATTTTTTCAAGCTTTTTAGCTGCCTGGCGCTTACGCATAAAGCGCTAGCAGCTATCAAAATCAAAGCATCCGCATGGCGAGACCATGAAAAAAGCCATGGCTGCAATCACGCAGACATGGCTTGGGCAATGGCTTGGACAGCCCCGGCAAACGGCCAGCGTTGATCAGCCGCGCGGCTCGTCAGGCAAGCGCTCACGCTTCAGCGTGCGCAGCACCCGGCCATCAGGGCCGAAGGTGACGGTGAACTGCATCTCACGATTGGGCGGGTCGATGTAGTTCCAGTCCCAGTCCGTTTCTTGCTTGAGCTTGAAGGTCATCATCTTGGCGGGCTTGCCCAGCATGCGGCGCACCGCGTTCTCATCCATGCCAGGCACAATTTTGGCAAAGACATGCGGGGCCAGCACTTGACGCAGAGCACTCATCTTGCCATCAGTGCCAATCGTGATCATGTAGTTCTTGGCACCCGCTGGCTGGCGGTTGTACTCAAAGGTGCGCGAGCCATCTTCTTCGCTCCAGACGCGCTCGGGTTCGCCAAACTGGGCGCGCACATCGGCTTCGGTGGAAAGGCCTTCTTCCAGCTCTTTGATCTTTTGATCATCGCAGCCGACCAGGGCCAGAGCGCTGATCGCAGCAGCAGCCAGCGCAGCAGTCACACGGGAAAATAGTTTCATGGGCATGAATCATTCACGATTGCCATACAGAATGCGAATTCTGACAGCATGCGCAGCCGCGCTGCACACGCTTTCGTAAACGCTTGTCAAAACGGAGCCATCCCTCGTGAGCACAACCATCGAGCAATTGTTTTCCAAATTCACCCGCGCCGCCCAGGCCGCCCAGGAGCAACAAGACAAGTGGCTGATCATCGATCCCGTCTACGAGCATCTGGAGACCCTGCAGGCCGCTGCGCTGGAGCAGGTTCTGCCCCATATCCTGGCGCTGATTGAAACCTACCCCGAGCTGGACTACGGCGGTCCGGGCCCGTTCGGCAGCCTAATCGAGGAGCATCCCATGGCGGCCTACACCCCAGCCTTGCTGGCATCGCTGGAACGCCAGCCCAGCGTCCAGGTGATCGGCTGGCTGGACCGCACCATGGGTGTGGACGAAGACTTCCAGCGCGGTGACCCCAGCCCCGTCGGACCGGGCGAATTTTCCGCCGTGCTGGAGAAAATAATCGCTTCGCCGCTGGCGTCCGACGACTGCAAGGAGTTCGCACAGGTCTGCCTCAACGATCTGAAATAGCCGCTCAAGCGGCTTACCCCCGCTACCGGCTAAAATCCAAGGATCTGAGAGGTTTTACGAATATGTCTTTCTTCCGTCGCCCCGACTACCGTTCCGACACCACCAACTTCATCAACGACTTGAAGAAGCAAAAGCCCGAGCTGGAGCAGCAACAGCTGGCTGGCCGCGCCCTGCTGTGGGACAAGAACATCAGCGCCGAGGTCTGGGATGATCTGCGCGCTGGTCGCGTGGAGCAAAACTCCTACGTCTACCAGACCAACCACTCCTGATTCCTCTTCAATGAAACCAGCCTCTTGCGCTTATAAATCAAGCGCTCTCAGCTCTATATTTCATAGCAAGCAATGAGCGAGGCTGAAGACCAGGCACTGTTGCCGGGCCAAGGCCCGGACACACTTGACTCGACACCTTCGGTGATCGACCAGGTTGCTTTGGCACGCCTGTATGGCGAGCCACTGTTTGCGCTGCCGCAGGATTTGTATATCCCGCCGGAAGCGCTGGAGGTCTTTCTCGAAGCCTTTGAAGGCCCGCTGGACTTGCTGCTTTACCTGATCCGTAAGCAGAACTTCAACATCCTCGACATTCCCATGCTGGACGTCACGCGCCAGTACATGGCCTATGTCGATGAGGTGCGCGGTCGCAATCTGGAGCTGGCAGCTGAATACCTGCTGATGGCCGCCATGCTCATCGAGATCAAATCTCGCATGCTGCTGCCGCCCAAGAAACAGGAAGGCGGCGAAGAAGCCGAAGACCCCCGCGCCGAGCTAGTGCGCCGCCTGCTGGAGTACGAGCAAATCAAGCTCGCCGCACAGCAACTGGGCCAAGTGCCCACGTATGGCCGCGACTTTCTCAAGGCTACAGTTCATATTGAGCAAAGCCTGCAGCCCCGCTTTCCGGACGTGGAGATCAGCGAGCTGCAAGCCGCCTGGCGCGACATTTTGAAGCGTGCCAAGCTGGTGCAGACCCACAAGATCACCCGTGAAGAGCTATCCGTACGCGAGTACATGAGCCAGATCCTCAAGCAGCTGCAAGGCCAGCGCTTTGTGGAGTTTGAACGCATCTTCAATCCTGAAAAAGGCTCTACGGTGCTGGTGGTGACCTTTATCGCCATGCTGGAGCTGGCCAAGGAAACGCTGATCGAGATCACCCAGGCCGAGGCCTATGCCCCTATTTACGTGCGTCTGGCCTATACCCCGGTGTAATTGATACCCCTGAGCGGCTGAGCCGCTTCCCCCAAGAGGGACAACGCCATGGCCGCGAGGTGGCTCTTGCTTGGCGTCTCCGACTTGGGGTGTGCGAATTTTGGATCCAACGATGACATACAGCGTCAAAGAAATTTTCTATACCCTGCAAGGCGAAGGCGGTCAGGCTGGCACGCCCGCCGTGTTCTGCCGTTTTGCAGGCTGCAATCTGTGGACCGGCCGTGAGCAGGATCGCCCCAGCGCCATCTGCCAGTTCTGCGATACCGACTTTGTCGGCACCGACGGCACGCTGGGCGGTAAGTTCACGACAGCCAATGAGCTGGCCGAGCGCATTCTGGCCCAGTGGCCGGCCAGCGACAGCCAGCACCGCATGGTGGTGCTGACCGGGGGCGAGCCTTTGCTGCAAGTTGATGAAGCGCTGATTACCGCTCTGCACGCACGCGGCTTTCGCATCTCTGTGGAAAGCAATGGCACGGTGGCTGCACCGCAAGGCATTGACTGGCTGTGCATCAGCCCCAAGGCAGGTGCCGACTGGATTCAGCGCAGCGGCCAGGAGCTGAAGCTGGTCTGGCCGCAGCCCACGTTTGATCTGGAAGCCATTGAGGCCAGCACCCAGTTCAGCCATTATTTTCTGCAGCCCATGGACAACGTCCAGCAGGCCAGCAACATCGCCACATGTATTGAGCAAAGCATGCAGCGTCCCAAATGGCGTCTAAGTCTTCAGACTCACAAGCTCACTGGAATTCGCTGAAATGCAATTTACCGTTCACCAGCGTTTTTTCTTTGATGCGGCCCATACGCTGGAGCGCGCTATCGAGACTGAGAGCAGCCGCCGCATTCACGGCCACACCTACCACGCCGAAGTCAGCGTGACGGGACCCCGCAATGTGGACAACGGCATGGTCATCGACCTCGGCCACCTGCGCGCGCGCCTTGAGCTGCTGCGCGACCAGCTCGACCATCACTTTCTCGACGAAATTCCCGGCCTGGGCAAGCCCACGCTGGAGAACCTCTGCCTCTTCATCGCCAACGCCCTGTCTGATCTGCAACCCGCCCCCAGCCGGATCCGCGTCTGGCGCGACAGCATTGGCGACGGCTGCGTGCTGGATCTGCGCGCGGATTGAGAGCGGTGCCGCCAAGCGCGGCATAGTCTCCATAAAAAAGGCCCCGCTGATGCGGGGCCGCTTGCTGAAGTCTGAAGGCTTCCCCACCCGGAGCCAAACCCTGCAAGCTCTGCTTGCTTGAGAGGCTGCTGCATTCATTGCAGCAACCTCAGCAAGGCTGACGCGCTTAGAAGTTGTGGCGCAGGCCGATTTCGTAGCCTGTCAGGCTCTTGCCAACCACGGGTGTGGGGCTCAGCGAAGAGCCCAGCTTGCGACTGGCCTTGTCGTCATTGCTCATGCGTGCCACTGCCGCATAGATTTCAGTGCGCTTGGACAGCTTGTAGCCATAGCCCAGCGCCAGACGCTGAGAGTCGGCATCGCTTTGCTTCTTGTCCTTGTACCAGGTGTAGGCGGCACGCAGCTCACCAGCGCCCAGAGGCATCTTCACGCCCACGCTGTACAGGTCCACACGCTTGTCGTTGCCGCGGTCAGAAGCCAGCAGCAGCATGGGAGTGACTACGCCAAAGTCGTAGGAGGCACCGATATTGAAGGTCTTGTAGTCCACGCCAGTTGCGGCGGAACCACCTCGGGAAATTTCGTAGGCTGCAGCCACATTCACGGGGCCGTTGGCATAGCCCAGGCGCAGACCGGTGTTGCTGGCCAGGCTGTTGTTACCGGACTGCTCGCCGAAGCTGTGCGTCACTTGACCATAAACGCCGCCCAGCTTGGGCAGCAGATAGCTGATGCCGTTGGAGACACGCTTGGGGTTGGAGCCTTCGGCGGTACCGCCAGCGCTGGTGATCAGGTTGTGGCCGTTGATGGCACCCATGCCGGTGTCGCCAAAAGCGTGAAAGGTTTCCAGGTTCTGGTAGGCCGGCGTCTTGTCGCGACCCAGACGCACTTCACCGAAGTTGCCCATCAGGCTGACGGTGGAGCGACGGTCAAACTTGAAGCCGGAAGCCGTGCCGTCATCGACGCTCAAGCTGCCCTCGAGCCAGAAGCCAGCCTTCAGACCGCCCCCCAGATCTTCCACACCGCGAAAGCCCAGACGGCTGCTGGAGTTGCCGCCATTGGCCAGACCGGACACGCTCTTGGTCGAGGTGGAGATATGAGCCACCGAAACATCGGCCACGCCGAAGACGGTGACGCTGGATTGGGCCATGGCACCGACAGAGGCGGTCAAAGCGGCAAGGGCGAGGAATGTTCGTTTCATGCTGTTCACTGTGTTTATGGAAATGAGAAAGTCCTTGCAGGGCGGTCAGTGGCAGGCTTCTAAGCTCGGCCCCGCCCGGGACTGAAGTCATTAAACAAAGCGAAGATGAAACATTAGTTACAACCCTAAGAGTGGCAACAAAACAACAATTTCATGAGCCCTTGTTCCGCTGGTCTTCGCAGACCGTTGCCACCGCTATCGGCAACGGGAATGCAGTTAGGCGACATTTCTCTGTCAATGCTCTCAGAGGACTACATGGTTTTTCCCGATCGCATTTAGACTTGCGTGGTTTTTTGCAAGCACAGGCCTGCACCATTCAAAACGCGCAAAGCGACCCAGAGAGACAAACCCATGTTCCGCACCCTGCTCAAATCCAAAATCCACCGCGTCAAGACCACGCAATGCGAGCTGCACTACGAAGGCTCCTGCGCGATTGATGAAGACTTGCTGGACGCCGCCAATATTGTCGAAAACGAACAAGTCCATATCTGGAATATCGACAACGGCGAGCGCTTTGTGACCTACGCTATCAAGGGCGAGCGCGGTACCGGCATGATCTCTGTCAACGGCTCCGCAGCGCGCCGCGCCAGCGTGGGCGACTTGCTCATCATTGCCGCCTTCGCCCAGGTGCATGAAACAGACGTGGCCGAACACCAGCCCCAGCTGGTGTTTGTGGACGACAGCAACAAGCAAGTCGAGCTGCGCCATAAAGTGCCGACCCAGATGCTGTAAATACGGCACCCGTTTTTTGAGTGAAAGAACACCATGCCTCATCTGCATATTGAATACACCGACAACCTGACCGGCCTGAACGAGCGCGAGCTGATGCGTGAAGTCAATGCCGTGGTCTGTGCTCACCCCACCGTGACCGACGAAGCCGATGTGAAATCGCGCATTGCGCGCCTGAACATGAGCAACGTCTACATCGGCAACCAGCCCGATAACCGCGGCTTTGTACACGTGCATCTGCAACTGATGGCCGGCCGCAGTACAGAAGCCAAAAAGCAGATGTCCGACGGTATCGCCGAAGTGCTGCGCCGCCTCGTGCCCCAGCCTGCTGGCCTGCATGTGCAGCTGAGCGTGGACGTGGCCGACATGGACAAGGCCACCTACTTCAAGGGCCGCCTGTAAGGCTCCAAGTCCTGCCCGCTTCAAACCAACGCCCGCAGCCTGCGCTTGCGGGCGTTGTTGTTTCAGGGGCATTGATTCAAGATAAAAACTGCCTCTACCGCATATCTATCAAGCGCAAGACGCTCTCAAATTATGAGCAAAACTGACCGACGCCCTCGCTGTCCCAACTGCCACCGTGCGCTACGTACCTGCATTTGCGCGCTGGCACTGCCCGTGGAGCATCAGGTCGAAGTACTCATCCTCATGCACCCCATGGAAGTCCATGAGGCCAAGGGCACAGGTCATTTGCTGCACCTGTGCCTGCCCCACAGCCGGGTCTTGGTGGGCGAGCAGTTTGATGCCCAGACGCTGCAGCAAGCCCTGCAAGGCAGCTGGCATGAACAGGCCCCGCGCCAGAGCCTGCTGCTCTACCCCGACACGCACGAGCAAGATGCGACGCTGGGCCTTGCGCAGGCCAGCGCCCTGCCCCAGCCGTGGCCGCTAGCACCCGAGCAATTGCGACTGGTCATCATCGACGGCACCTGGCGCAAAAGCCGCAAAATGCTCTACCTCAACCCCGCCCTGCAAACCTTGCCACGCGTGGCGCTGCAGGATGTGGGTGATTCTGGCTACGCCATTCGCAAGGCCCATCTGCCCGGTCAACTCTCCAGCTTTGAGGCGGCTGTGCTCGGCCTTGCACAGTTGCAGAACTGGCTGCTGGATGCGGCAGCCCCTGCAACCCTCACCCAGGTCTTTGAGCAGTTTGTGGCTCGTCAAATACTGCTGCAAAACCCAAATCAGGCGCCAACTAGGGCGCCTGATGAGGTAGTGTGAAACGGAGGGGTAAAGCAGGTTCAGCGATTGTTGGCCGCTATATCCTGCGCATCCGCAGGCTTGGCAGGGTCTGTGGTCACCAGCGTGGGGCCGTTGCGTTCAACCTTGCTGCGCTTGAAGCCTGAGGTTTCATCCTCCGCACCCAGGTTGTCGCGGGTGTTCTTCTGCACGGCAATGGCACCAAACAAGGCCAGCGCAAAAGCCATGCCGTAAAAGCCTTTTTCGCTCAGCTGCAGCGTGGCGTTGAACAAGCCCGTGCCCAGCAGCAGCACCGCAATCAGCAGCGCCACCCAGCTGATGCCGTAGTAAATGCCGGTCACGGCTACGCCTTCCAGCCGGTCACGCACCACCTTTTGCAAAGAGATGGCCGAGTACAAGCCCAGCACCAGTACAGCGAAATAGAAGCCTTTTTCATTGAGCTGCATATTGGCATTCCACAACCCGGCCATGAAGGCAGCGATACCCAGCAGCAGCGCAGCCCAGGAAGCGCCGATAAAGGCAGAAGAAGGCTTGTGGCTTGAAACGGCTTGGGAGTTCATGGTCTTGCCTCAAAAGTTGCGGTGAATGGATAGTATGAAAATCAAACGATCAGCCAGCCATATTTCTCAACGGGTATCAATTAAAGATACCCAAGGCACAGTTTCAACTTAGTCTTCAGGATCTTCCTCTTCCCCATCCATGGCGGCATTGAGCTCGTCCTGCACATGAGGTGGCATGCCGTCTTCCCAGCCTTGCTCATCGACATAGGCGTAGATATCGGGCTGCGTTCCAGGTACGGCTTCAAGCATGATGGCGGGAATGGCCCACATGGCATCGCTGCCCTTGACGGCCTCACTGGTCCAGTCATAGCCGGGATGCTTTTCGTTGCCCGTGGGGGATGCCAGGTCATTGGCCGGGTCCCAGCCAATGGTGGCGGGGGCCAGATTACCATCTGCAAAGCGCTGGCTCAGGGCCTGCACTCGCGCCCAGCCCTTTTGATTGATGCTGGGCACCTTGTCCTGCGATGCGTAATGCTGAAAGTAGCCAGGCTGCTGGTACCAGTACAGCGCCTTGGCCACTGCGGGCTCCAGCTTGGGATACTTGCTGATCCAGTCCGGCAGCGCGCTGCCGTTGTCGTAGTTCATGGTGGTGACCACGGCCAGCCACTGCACGGGGGTGGCGGTAGACAGGAACTCTTTCATCAAGTCCAGATAGAGCGCATCAAAGTCGTCGTCTTCCATGGTTCAGACTCCTCCCGGTTGGCAGAGGCACCCACGATAACAAACCCGGGCTATGCAATCAAACGTGCATCCAGCCAGCCACGCAGGCTATTGACAAACGCCCAGCCTGTAACGCGGCGCAGGTCATCAATCACAATCACTTTTTCAACCAGCCGCCCTTGGGACAGCGCAAGCGCGCGGCCCACGCCCGGCAGCAAACCGCATTGCAGTGCCGGGGTCACCCACTGACCATCCAGCTGCATGGCAATGTTGCCGCGCGTGCCCTCGGTGATCTGGCCGTTTTCATTGAACAGCACGGTATCAAACACCTCTGTGCTTTTGGGCTCAAACACCTCGTAATGGTGGCGCACCGAAGTCTTGAAGCGCACCACATCGCTTTGCGCCACCGCATTCAAGATGGGCTGGCGGGCCAGCTGCAGCTTCACCGGTTCGGCGCTGGGCAAGAGCTGCACCACCGTGAACTGCACCGCACCGGTGACGGACAGCGCCAGCCGCACACGCCAATGCCCCTCAGCATGCTTTTGTGCCAACTGGGCCATATCGCTTTCCAGCTGCATTTGCATCAGCGGGTATCGAAAGTGGTGGGCTGTAATCTGCAGCCGTGCCCAGTGCAGCGGCCAGTTCTGCCAGCGGCCATCTTTGAGGGCCAGCGTTTCGAGAATTTCAAAATGCGTATTCATGCTTTACCCCTGGCCTGCCTCTTCCAGCCCGCGCAGAAAAACCTGCTTGTGCTGCCACTCCATCCATTCATCGCCCGCGTTGGCGCTGGCCGTAATTCCGCTGCCAATGCCGCAGCTCAACTGCCCGGCTTGCAGCACCACGGTGCGAATAGGCACATTGAAGGTCGCATGAATGCGCCCAGGTGCAGAGCCCGGCCGTACCACGCCCAGCGCCCCGCAGTACACACCGCGCGGCTGGGGCTCCAGCTCGCGGATCAGCCGCATGGCTTGGCGCTTGGGCGCACCAGTGATGGAGCCGCAAGGGAACAGCGCGCCAAACACATCGACCAGCCGCACGCCGGCGCGGGTGCGCGCAACCACATCAGACGTCATCTGCCAGACCGCTGGCAGGGCCTGCACCTGAAACAGCTGCGGCACCTTCACGCTATGCGGCTCGGCGATGCGCGAGAGGTCGTTGCGCAGCAAGTCTACAATCATCACGTTCTCGGCCCGCTCTTTGACAGACTCGCGCATGGTCTGCGCAGCCAGCACATCGGCCTCGGGCGTCTGACCACGCGCGGCTGTGCCCTTCATGGGGCGAGTCAGAATCTGCTCGCCATCCCAGTCAAAAAACAACTCGGGCGATACGGACAGCACCTGCATATTGCCACTGTCCACCAGCGCGGCATAGCCGCCGGGCTGGGCCTGCTGCAGGCGTGCAAACAGGGCCTGAGCCAGCGCGGAGGAATTGAGAGAATCTGCCCCCTCAAGCTTTGCAGACAAAGGGGCGGTGTAATTAATTTGATAGCACTCACCAGCGGCAATGGCAGCATGAATGCGCGCAATATGCGCATCAAACTGCTCGCGACTCAAGGCGGTTTGCCACTGCACGGCTGGGGTGGGCAGGGGCTTAGGCGCGGCTTGCGCCCCCTGCGGAGCGGCATGTACGCCAAACCAGGCCAGTGGCTGGCCGGGCACTGCGCTGTGCACAGTCTGGGCATAGGCAGCATCAAAGGCGCTGGCGGCTTCATACGCCAGCCAGCCCACGCACCATTGGCCTTGTTCGGCGGCTTGCTGCACGGCCTCCAGCACGGCGGCTACGTCCTCAGGCCTGTGCGCCTGCAGGACTTTTTCAGGCGCGCCAAAGCCATGCTGCAGGCGGGCGGCATCGGCCTGTCTGGGTGCGGTGAAGTCAAGAACGGTTTTCAAGTCAAATCGCCTGCAAGCGCAGTATCAATAAGCGCTGAATGCTATCAAACTTGCTATATCCATTGGGGCGATATTGCTGCCATAAAAAAGCGCGCTGCAGACATCAAGCCTTCAGCGCGCATCCACCAAAGTAACGATCTCTATCACCTCAGGCTTATTTGGCACCCGACTGGTACTTGGCCACCGCTTCTTGGTAAGCGGGGCTGGCCAGCAGGCGCTGATACTCGGCATAAGCCTTGCGGTATTCGGCGCTGGACTCGACTTCGATATAAGCCGCAGGTGAGGGCAGATAGCCCAGGCCGGAACGCTGGTACATCTCCAGATCAGCCTTCACTTCGGCACGGCTTTTGCTGGGTGCAGCAGCATTCTGGGGCATGCCCTGAGCCATGGCAGCGGCGGCGCTGGCGGTCAGAACAAGGGCAGTCAACAAACGGGTAGCGGAGCGCATATCAATCCTTTCAATCGTAAAAGCTGCAAGGCTTGATGGCTTAGCAGCGGTATGGCTGAACTATGCGTGTTATCCCGGGAGCCGTCTGTGCGTTTTCTCACGCAAAAGGCAATTTCACAATATGAAAAGTTAGCGTGTTTCTTCGAGTAAAACACGCAAGCCATCAACACGGCAGATACGCAGATTGCGCCCCTCGCGCTGCAGCAGACCCAGGCGCGTCAGTCGCGACATCTCGCGCGCCACCTCCTCGCGGCTGGTGCCCAGCATCATCGCCAGATCGCTTTGCCGGGGCGCGGGGGACAACAGAGCCTCATCGTCATCAATGCCCACGGTTTCAGCCCGCTCCAGCAGCTGAGCCTGCAGACGGCCACGCACCGACAAAGTCCCCAGGCTGACCACGCGCCGGGCCAGCACGCCCGTCAGTTCGTTCAGCCGCTGAATCACCGCGCGCATGACCTGCACATCGCTCATGATCAGTGCTTCTAGCTCTGCATTGGATAGCGAAGCGACCAGACTAGCCTCTGTGGCCTGCACTTCTACTGCCACATTGCGGGGCGGCTGCGCGGCAAAGGAGCCAAAGAAAAAGCCCGGCCCCAGATACCCCACAATCATGGCCCGCCCGCTGACACTGTGCCCCGCCACGCTCAGCTGCCCGTTGATCAGCATGTAAATGCGCCGGTCGGTATAGGCCCCCTGCAACACCTGCCCTGCCTCCAGCCTGTGCCAGCGACATTGCCCGGCCAGCACCGCCAGTTTCTCGTCAGACAGCGAATCCAGCCAGCTGACGCCGCGCAGCCCTTGCCAGGCCACCGAGGGTGCTGGTGCAGAAACCAACGGAAACAGGGACTCGGCCATGGACATGAACTACCTTGCGCGGATGGAATGGAAACAGCAGAACGCGCACGGCCAGGCCATGCACAAGCAGACCAGCATAGTACGGGCGCTGACGGCTGCCATACCCAGTTTGCACTTGGCGCTGCACCGCAGCATGGCATAGACTCGCGGGCAAATTGGCACACAGACTTGTCTGTTGCGCTGAACCATGAACAGATCATCAGGAGACAAAACCATGACCGCCACCGGAACGCCTTACGGCACCATCCCCCCCTCTTCGCCCCAGCCCCAGCGCCGCCCCATCAGCCTGCCGCGCCTGGCTCAGATGCGTGCGGCGGGCGAGAAGATCACCATGCTCACCGCCTACGACGCCACATTTGCCGCCGTGGCCGATGCCGCCGGTGTGGAGTGCATTCTGGTCGGTGACTCACTGGGCATGGTCTGCCAGGGCCTGCACAGCACCGTGGGCGTGACACTGGCCGACATGGCCTATCACACCGCCAGCGTGACCCGTGGCCTGCACCGTGCGCAGGCCACCGCATGGGTGATTGCCGACATGCCCTTTGGCAGCTACGCCGAAAGCCCCGAGCAAGCCATGCGCAACGCCTGCGAGCTGATGCAGGCCGGAGCCCATATGGTCAAGCTCGAAGGCGGCGGCTGGACTGCGCCCATCGTGCGCTTTCTGGTCGACCGTGGCGTACCCGTCTGCGCCCACCTGGGGCTGACACCGCAAACCGTGCACGCACTGGGCGGCTACCGCGTTCAGGGCAAGGACGAGCAAGCCGCAGCCACCCTGCGCCAGCACGCATTGGAGCTGCAAGATGCCGGAGCATCCATGCTGGTGCTGGAAATGGTGCCCGCCGCCCTGTCTGCCAAGCTCACCGAAGAGCTGAAAGACTGCCACACCATAGGCATTGGCGCGGGCAACGGCACGGCCGGTCAGGTTCTGGTGCTGCACGACATGCTGGGCGTGAACCTGGGCAAGATGGCCAAGTTCGTCCACAACTTCATGGCCGACGCTGGCAGCGTCAAGGGCGCGATGGAGGCTTATGTGCAGGCTGTGAAAAACGGCAGCTTCCCCGACAACGCGCTGCACGCTTGGTAAATCAAGGGCACCACTCAAGGGCGTTGCGCTCACTTTTCCTGCTCTTAGACTTCTGTTCCCCGACTTCTGTTTCAGTCATGCAAATCGTTCACACCATCGCCGACCTGCGCGCAGCCCTTGCTGGCCGCGGCCACCCTGCTTTTGTGCCCACCATGGGCAATCTGCATGAAGGCCATCTCTCCCTGGTTCAGCAAGCCCGCTTGCATGGTGATGTGGTCGTGGCCAGCATCTTTGTGAACCGTCTGCAATTTCTGCCGCACGAAGATTTTGATAGCTACCCACGCACGTTTGACGCCGATTGCGCCAAGCTGGAAGCCCAAGGCTGCGACATCGTCTTCGCCCCCAAGGAAAAAGACCTGTACCCCGAGCTGCAGACCTTCAAGGTGCACCCAGACGCACAACTGGCTGACATTCTGGAAGGACACTTTCGCCCCGGCTTCTTCACCGGCGTGTGCACCGTGGTCATGAAGCTGTTTCAGGTCGTGTTTGCCACCACCGGCGGCGGCGTGGCCGTGTTCGGGCAAAAGGACTATCAGCAGCTCATGGTCATTCGCCGCATGGTGCAGCAGTTTGCGCTGCCCATCGAAGTCATTGGCTGCCCCACCACCCGCGCGGATAGCGGCTTGGCGCTCAGCTCACGCAACGGCTACCTCAGCGACGAGCAGCGCGTGCAAGCCATGGCGCTGTCGCAAGCACTCAAGGCACTGGCCGATGCCGCGCGCCAAGGCGGCAATCTGGCCGAGCTTGAAGCCCAAGCCATGGCCGACCTGCGCGCCAAGGGCTGGGAACCTGACTACCTGACCGTGCGCAAGCGCAACAACCTGCTGACGCCAGCGGACGCCACCAGCGGCGACCTGGTCGCACTGGGCGCAGCACGACTGGGCAGCACCCGCCTGATCGACAACCTGGAGTTCTAGACCTCCAGCATCTCCCGAGGCGCTTTGCGCCTTTCCCCGCTCTCTTTGAGAGGGGGCGACACCTTCGCTGCCCTGGTGCACCAAAGTCAATGTGACGGCCCTGCAGCGACTCTGTGCTGCAATAAAAACCCGGTGACTGCGTGTTCACCGGGTTTCTGGAAAATTGCTAGCTAACTGCTATCGGCCAATATCTGTCGTTCAGCGCTACCAGCTACACTTGAATGCAATTGCTTTTCCAGCAGACTCTTCGAAAGTCAGATATGCATCGTGAGGCTACGGTCTTTGGTGGGTTTATGTTGATTCTTGGTGTGTTCGGTATTGCGAATGGAATCGCTATTTTGATACGCGGTGCGATCCATGCAGAAGGAAGTAGCTGCAAAGCAATATGTGGGATCTCGCTCTTACTCGCTCAGTTTTTTAATCCGGCGGTTGGCGCGGTCTCAGCAGGATCGATCTACTTGCTAATAGGCTCATGTATTGCTGTGCTTGGCTTCATGGTGCTGAGAAACAGACAGAAGACGCAGCGTTGAGCGGCCACAGCGAGTCGCGCAGAGCTGATATTTCCAGTAGGAGTGACTTTCACTTTGAAAATTATCGAATGTGGAAATCTATGCAAACCATCATCGCCACATTCTTTGTATTCTTAAACGATTGGAGCTATGGACGCGTGTATGTCAGCGTGATTTGTGGATTTTTTATCG
Organism: Comamonas sp. 26; assembly: GCF_002754475.1. Taxonomy (NCBI): domain Bacteria; kingdom Pseudomonadati; phylum Pseudomonadota; class Betaproteobacteria; order Burkholderiales; family Comamonadaceae; genus Comamonas; species Comamonas sp. 26. Next base: position 618,053 of record NZ_PEFL01000001.1, on the reverse strand, counting down.
TCGCGTTAATTTACCTGCTCGCATTGCCAAGTGAGCTGGCGTTATGGCCAGCGGTGCTACTCATACTTCTATCGGGAGTCGTGGGGCTTTTGTGGGAACGCCATAGCTCACACAGTTCCGTGATGTAAAAACCACAAACCATGCCGAGAATTTCTCCTGCCCCTGTAGAACGAGCCCGACCGGCCATCGTTGATAACGATCTCATAGAAGCGGAAGAGCATCAATGGTGGATGCGCATCATTTTCGTAGCTATAAGTGTTGTGTTCGCGACTTTGATGATTAACGTTCTGAGTTCGTTTGCAACACTCCAGGATTTTCTTGGTGCCTTGTTGATTAGCCTGTTTTCATTGATTGCCGCATTCTTTGCAGTCTTGGCTTCCCCCATACGATTTCAGGATCGCTATATGCGTCCAATATTAATCTACGGAGCAATATTGGAAATCATCACCAATACGCTCATTATGTTGAAGTGATATTCAAGCTGCGCTCGGCGATTCGAACACCAATCAAGCTGCTCGACCCTTATGACGAATTCCTTATAAGGTCCGTCTGAGCCAGTGCTACTGGTGCTGGATTCAACGGGTCGTCTTAACTTTGAGGCTGGGTAGGTGAGCCTCAAACTAGTCTCACCCACTGTAGTTGGTCTTACGGCTGCAAGATGCCTCTCACCCAGTCTTGGTCAGCACTGATATGAATCCACCGAGCACTGACTGAGCAGCGAGCGCAACTCCAGCCCTTTGCCATTTAGCTCGCAAAATAGGCCACTGGAAAATTCCAGCTCCAGCGCAAAGCTGGCGTCGCTTTCAAACGGCATGGGCAGGCTTCGCAGACGTTGGCTGGTTGGAAGCCCTTCCAGCAAGAGTTCCGCCCGCTGCACGCGGCCTATCACGGTTAAAATTTCAGTCAAATGGGGCTCTAGCGCTCTATTAGCATGCGCTACCCGCTTGCAAATCAATAGCAAAGGCTGCCACAAACCCTGACCAGCACCGGTGCGGCCTGTGTCATATAAGCGGGCAGCCGAGAAACGAATATGCAGCGTATCGCCCTGCTGCGTGACCTCGGAGACCTCGGAATCTTCAAACTCAAAAATCATGCAGCCAAGCATAACGGGGAAGGCGCGAGAGCTGGCTGGCACCTGCGCAACACCCGCCTTGCTAAGGCCCGCGCATACTGCTTCGTCTGTAATGCAAGGACAAAAGGGGAAACGAGCATGAGCGAAAAGCTGTATCTGGACGATCTGTACGTAGGTCAGAAATTTGTGAGTGAGGGCTACCCGCTGGATGAAGCGCAGATCATCGCCTTCGCCCAGCAGTTCGACCCGCAGGTCTTTCACCTCGACCCAGAGGCTGCCAAGAACACCTTTTTTCAAGGCCTTGCTGCCAGCGGCTGGCATACGGCCGCCATCAGTATGCGGCTGGTGACGCAAAGCATTCCGCTGGCCGATGGCGTGATTGGCGGCGGCATGGAAGAGCTGGCCTGGCCCCAGCCCACGCGCCCCGGCGATGTGCTGCAGGTGGAGTCGGAGATTGTGGAAATCATTCCTTCTCAGTCCAAACCCAATCGCGCTCTGGTGCGCGTTCTGGCCCACACCAAGAACCAGCGCGGCGAGGTGCTGCAGCGCTTCAGGCCCAAGATGGTCTGCTTCAAACGACCGGCCTGACCCTCGCGCAGCAAAAGTCCAGGGCACTGAGTAACATCGCCCGCTGGCGCTGCCTCCTCTGCAGGGGCTGCGCATCACTTGCTGCTGCGATATGAATCCATCCCCCCTGCTGACCCGTCTGCGCGCTGAATGGGCACCCAGTGTGCCGCGTGAACTGCTGGCCGGTGCCGTTGCCACGTTTGCGCTGATTCCCGAAGTGATTGCCTTTTCCTTTGTGGCGGGCGTAGACCCAGCCGTGGGGCTTTATGCATCCTTCATCATCAGCATCGTGATTGCGGTGTTTGGCGCGCGCCCGGCCATGATCTCAGCCGCTGCGGGCTCGGTGGCACTGGTGGCTGCACCTCTTGTCGCATCACACGGGCTGCAATATCTACTGGCGGCAGGCTTGCTGGCCGGGGCCATGCAGATCGTTTTTGGCCTGTGCAAGATGGGCAGCCTGGTGCGCTTTGTCTCCAGTTCCGTGCGTACGGGCTTTGTCAATGCCCTTGCCATTCTGATCTTTTCAGCCCAGCTGCCACATCTGCAAGGCGCCAACACTGCGACTTGGGCCATGCTGGCCCTGGGTCTGGCACTGATCTACGGCCTGCCGTGGCTGGGACAGAGATTGCAGCTCAAGGCACTGACGGCCATTCCCTCACCGCTAATCTGTGTGCTGCTGCTGACACTGCTCAGCAGCTTCATGGGCCTGCCGCTCAAGACCGTGGCCGATCTGGGCCAGTTGCCCGACAGCCTGCCGCTCTTTGCTCTGCCTGAAATTCCCGCCAGCCTTGAGACCCTGCGCATCATCGCTTTGCCTGCTCTGGCGATTGCCATGGTGGGCCTGCTGGAATCTGTGCTCACCGCCGCCGTAGTCGATGATCTGACGGGCACACCCAGCAACAAGAGCCGTGAATGCACGGGCTTGGGGCTAGCCAATGCCGCGGCCAGCCTGTTTGGCGGCATCGCAGGCTGCGGCATGATTGGTCAGGCCGTGGGCAATGTGAAGTACGGCGGCCGGGGTCGCTTGTCCACGCTGTTTGCCGGCGTGTTTTTGCTGATTTTGATGGTCGCCCTCAAGCCCTGGGTATCGCAGGTGCCGGTAATTGCACTGGTGGCCATCATGATCATGGTGTCCGTATCGACGTTTGACTGGAAGTCGCTGGGCAATCTGGTGCGCTATCCGCATCTGTCCAGCTCGGTCATGCTGGTCACCGTGGTCATCACCATCGCCACCCACAACCTGGCCATGGGCGTGATTGCGGGTGTGCTGCTGTCAGGCGTGTTCTTTACCTTCAAGGTGGCCAATATGCTGAAGGTGCAGGGCCATCTCCATCAAGACACCTATATCTGGACAGTGACAGGCCAGGTGTTCTTTGCCTCAGCCGATGCGCTGATAGAGGCGTTTGACGTGCTCGCTGCCGCTGGCAAGCCTGTGCGCATTGATGTGAGCGCCGCTCACTTCTGGGACATCACCGCCGTCGGTGCGCTGGACAAGGTGATGGAGCGCCTGCGCCAGCACGGCTGCAGCGTGGAGCTGATCGGGCTGGATGACAGCAGCCAGCGGTTGATAGAAAGACTGAAGGTCTGACGGCGAAGGTCTGGCCTTATTTCAAGCTGGTTTTAGACAGGCGCTTGGCATTGGCCACGGCCTTGCGACGAATGGGGGCCAGACTTTTGGCCGCCACCTTGTCTGCCACGGCGGGCAGCTTCTGCCCCAGAGTCCAGGGGTTTTGCAGCCATGCCTGGCACAGCTGCTGCTGCACCTTGAACATCTCGGCGCCCATGGTCAGCCAGGACTGGTTGAAAGCATCCTGCTTTTCCACCACCATGCGCGTGAACTCACGCTGATCGCGTGGGGACAGCACGGGGCCGCTGAGCGCCATACGCGCAAGCCTGTGGCTGATGACCTGAGGCACAGCCATGCTGAGCTCCAGCAGTTCGCTGGCGGTACGGTGGGGAATGGCGGATTTGGTCATGCAGGTTTTTGGCTCAAAGCGCTACTCAAAAGAGCACTTATTGTGCACTGCAGCATAAATGAGTGCGCGCACTCACTTTATAAACCACCATCCGCCAAGGTCTGCCCCTGGGCTTCCTGCAGCAGCGCCTCCATCAGCCAGGGCACGCCCACATCGCCGGGGCGGTGCAGCGGCAGCAGCATGTGAACCTGAAATGGAATGGAAAACGCCAGCGGCCGCACCACCAGTTGCGGCCCGGCGCAGGCCCGCGCTGTGAGCGGGTTGACGACGGCCACGCCCAGCCCGTGCTGGACCATGGCACACACGGCCACGGCGCTGGCCGTCTCCAGACTCAGCTGGCGCTGCACACCGGCTTTGGAAAAAACGGCATCAATCTGCGCGCGGTAAGGATCGTCTCGCGCCAGACTGATAAAAGATTCGCCCTCAAAGTCCTGCGCCGTGAGCTGCACTTTTTGCGCCAGCGGGTGGCTGGCTGGCAGCACGGCAACCTCATCCATGGCGGGCAGCGGCTGGCTGCGCGTGCCGGGCGGGGCATCGGCCAGTTCAGACAGGCCCAGATCAAAGCGCTGCGCCGCCATCCATTCCTGCAGCAGCGGTGCTTCTTGCGTGGCTACGCTGACAGCCACCGTGCCATGACTGGAATGCAGCCGCGCCAATGCGCCCGGCAGCAAGGCGTGACTAAGTGCAGGCAGGCACAGCACGCTGATGCGCGCACCCTGCGGGCGGCCCAGCTCTACAGCGCGGTCAATCACCCGCTCAAGCCCCTGCCAGCTGCGCTGCACCTCATCCCACAGCAGCAAGGCGCGCGCATTGGCACGCAGACGGCCCTGCACCCGCTCAAACAGGGCGTAACCCAGCAGTTGCTCCATGCGCGCCAGTTCGCGGCTGACGGTAGGCTGCGAGGTGTAGAGCAGCTGCGCCGCGCTGGTGACGCTGCCTGCCGTCATGACGGCACGAAACACCTCGATATGCCGGTGCGTGATGCGCAGCGAAGAATCTGAATCGGTCATGCCAAAAGCATATCCAGTTTGAATACTCTTCAAAAAACAAGCTATTGGACTGAATAGATAGTACTTGGCATGATGCGCAGGATTTTTCTATTTTCAAGAGACAGCCACCATGTCAAACCCCTTCACTCCCGCCCTGCTCTGGAACCTGGCCGACGAATTCGGCACCCCGCTGTGGGTGTACGACGCCACCACTATCCGCGAGCGCATTGCCCAGCTCAAGGCTTTTGACACCGTGCGTTTTGCCCAGAAGGCCTGCTCCAACATCCATATCCTGAAGCTGATGCGCGAGCAAGGCGTGAAGGTGGATGCGGTCTCGCGCGGCGAAATTCTGCGTGCGCTGGCTGCGGGCTTTACACCCGGTTTTGGTGAGCCTGCCGACATCGTATTCACCGCCGATGTGATGGACGAGGCCACGCTGGCCACCGTGGTGGAGCACAAGGTGCCCGTGAACGCAGGCTCCATTGACATGCTGGGCCAACTGGCGGCGGTATCCAAGGGTCACCATGTGTGGCTGCGCATCAACCCCGGCTTTGGCCACGGCCACAGCAACAAGACCAATACCGGCGGCGAGCACAGCAAGCACGGCATCTGGCACAGCGAGCTGGAAGAGGCGCTTGAAGCCATCAAGGCCGGCGGCCTGGTACTGGCCGGTCTGCACATGCACATCGGCTCGGGCGTGGACTACGGCCATCTGCAGGAAGTCTGCGGCGCCATGGTCAAGCTGGTAGAGCGCGCCAAGGCGGCGGGCGTGGACCTGCACGCCATCAGCGCTGGCGGCGGCCTGTCCATCCCCTACAAAAAGGGCGACGCCACCATCGACACCGCCCACTACCATGGCCTGTGGGATGCCGCGCGCAAGCAAGCTGAAGCCGTTGTGGGCCACAGCCTTGGCCTGGAACTCGAACCCGGTCGCTTCCTGGTCGCCGAATCCGGTGTGCTGCTGGGCACCGTGCGCGCCACCAAGAATGCGGGCAACAACCACTTTGTACTAGTCGATACCGGCTTCAACGAACTGATGCGCCCCAGCATGTACGGCAGCTATCACGGCATGGAAGTGCTGCGCCGCGACGGCCAGCAACTGCCCGCGCAAGACAGCGTGGTGGCTGGCCCGCTGTGCGAATCGGGTGACGTGTTTACCCAGGGCGATGGCGGCGTGGTGCTGCCGCGCAGCCTGGCCGGTGCCTCCGTGGGCGATCTGCTGGTGATTCATGACACGGGCGCCTACGGCAGCTCCATGTCCAGCAACTACAACACCCGTCCTCTGGCAGCCGAAGTGCTGGTCGATGGCGACAAAGTGCAGCTGATTCGCCGCCGCCAGACGGTGGATGAGCTGCTTGCATTGGAACTGGGCTTGTAATTAAAGCGCCCCCTGAGGCGCACAACATTTGGCATTGTTGCCTTCCCCCTCTCTCTACGCGCTGCGCGCTAAGAGAGGGGAATGCAGCCCTCGCTGCGGAGCGGCCCTTGCTCGGCTGCACTGGCTTGGTCTGCGCCGGCTTCATGCGATACAGGTGTCGTACTGCACCATCGCTATCTGATTCCATAGCAGCTAGCGCTTATTCATCAAGGGCTTCAGGCCGAAATTGCCTGAAACCAGCCTCTCTCGGCACCGTACCGTGCCCAGCCAGTTCTTCCATGCCAAAGCACCCTGCCCCTTCAGTCCATCGCCACACGCTGACGGGCATTGGCTTTACGGTGCTGGCCTGTGCCTGCTTTTCCATACTGGATACCGGCTCCAAATACGCGGGTGCCTTGCTGCCGCTGCTGATGGCACTGTGGCTGCGCTATGTGCTGCAGTCGGCCTTGACGGTCGGTTTTGGCGTGGCGCGCCATGGGCTGGATATTTTTCGCACGCAGCGCCCGGGGTTTCAGTTGCTGCGCGCTATTTTGTTTTGCATGAGCAACGCGCTGGCCATGCTCAGCCTGCGCTATCTGCCGCTGGCAGAGTTCACCGCCATCGTGGCGCTGACGCCGCTGGCTCTGACACTGGTTGCGGCTGTGTGGCTGCGCCAGCAGGTCAGCCCGCTGCGCTGGGTGCTGGTGGCTCTGGGCTTTGCGGGCACGCTGGTCATCATCCGCCCGGGCGGTATGCAGTTCAGCGGCTGGGCGCTGGTCTGGCCTGCGTTGCAGCTCGCAGCCAATACGGCCTATCAAGTGCTGAGCAGCCGCATGGCCGGCAAGGAGCGCCCGCTGACCACACAGATCTACACCAGCCTGCTGGCGCTGAGCGTGACCTGCATGGCCCTGCCCTGGATCTGGCAGCTGCCAAATACAGCAGCGCTGTGGCTGGCGGCTATTGCCATGGGCGTGGGCAGTACCGTGGGACACCTGATGCTTCTCAAAGCCTATGAAAAGGCCGAGCCCGCCACCATCACACCGTTTCTCTACAGCCAGATTCCCTGCGCCTTGCTGGCCGGCTGGCTGCTCTATGGCCATATCCCCGACCAGTGGGCCGTGCTTGGCATGGCCGTCGTTGCGCTGTGCGGAGCGGCCAGTGCCTGGCTGAGCATGCGAGAAAGTCGCTAGCCCGCCTTAAGAGCGGCTAACACCGCCCTAAAAAGAATAGCTGCTTGCGCCTTTATTCATTAGCTTTCAATGCAAAAGCATTTGAAACCTAGAAATATCATGCACAAGCAGCTATTGTTTTATGAGGCTTTACTCGCCGCGCGGATCCCGCGCCATCAAAGACTGCACAGCCTCGGTCACTGGCAAGGTTCCATCCAGCAAGGCCACCACGGTTTCGGTAATTGGCATCTCCGCTCCAACCTGTCGGGCACGGGCCAGCACGGTGCGGGCGCTGTAAACACCCTCGGCCACATGGCCCAGCGATGTCACAGCCTGCTCCAGCGTCTTGCCCTGCGCCAGCAGCAAACCCACTTTGCGGTTGCGTGACAAATCACCGGTAGCAGTCAGCACCAAATCACCTAGACCCGACAAGCCCATGAAAGTCTCTGCCTGCGCGCCCAGCGCCACACCCAGGCGCGTCATCTCGGCCAGACCGCGAGTCACCAGCGCTGCACGGGCATTGAGGCCTAGCTCCAGTCCATCGCACAGGCCGGTAGCAATGGCCAGCACATTCTTGACGGCACCGCCCACCTCTACCCCCACGATGTCGTGGTTGGCATAAACGCGCATGGCATCGCCGTGAAAGGCCGACACCAGCAGCTCGCTCACGCTCTCATGCGCGCTGGCCGCGACCAGTGCCGTGGGCTGCTGACGCGCCACTTCAGCCGCAAAGCTGGGGCCGCTGAGGGCTCCGCTTTGCAGCTGCGGCGCCACTTGCTGGCAGACCTCGTGCGCCATCAAACCAAAGCTGCCAGGAGCAGCATCGGCGGGCACGGCTTCAAAGCCTTTGCACAACCAGACCACGGGCACGCGGCAATCCTTGAGCAAGCCCAGCCACCGACGCAGCGCCGCCATGGGCGTGCCCAGCACAATCAAATCTGCAGCAGCCGCATGCGCCATCACATCGCCGCTGACCACGGCGAGCGGCTCAGGAAAGGTGATGCCGGGCAAATAGCGGCTGTTGGCACGCTCAGCCTGCATGAGCTGCGCCTGCGCCGGGTCACGCGCCCAGAGGCTGACGACGCGCTTGTCCGGATGGGTGGCCGCGCTGATGGCCATGGCCGTACCCCAGGCGCCAGCGCCGATGACAAGAATTTTCATAGCTTTGGAATTCATAGCAAGTAACGCACGCCAGATATGCAAAAGAGGCCGCTAGGGCCTCTTTGCTGGGTGCCTGACCTGATTGTCCCACAGGGGCATCGGATCAAAAAGCGGTGCGCGTTACTGGGGCAACTGGCCTTCAGTCTGTGCGGCGGCAGCGGCTTGTTGTTGCTCGTACATGGCCTGGAAGTTGATTTCGGCCAGGTGCACAGGAGGGAAGCCAGCGCGGGTCACCACGTCAGCCACGTTGCCGCGCAGGTAGGGGTAAATGATCTGGGGGCAGGCAATGCCGATCACGCCACCCATCTGGTCTTCAGGCACGTTGCGGATTTCGAAGATGCCAGCTTGCTTGGCTTCGACCAGGAACACGGTCTTGTCCTGAATCTTGGTCTGAACGGTCGCTGTCACGGCCACTTCGTACACGCCTTCAGCCACGGGAGTGGCTTCCACGCCCAGCTGAATGTCAACACTAGGCTGCTCTTGCTCCAGCAAGATGGCGGGAGAGTTAGGCTGCTCCAGGGACAGATCCTTCAGGTACACGCGTTGGATCTGGAACACGGGGCTGTTGTCTTGTTCGGCCATGATGAGCTTGGTCTTTCAGAAAAATTCTTGCGGGAGAAATGCAAATGCCTGCGGTGAGTGTCAGCACGGGGGCTAGTCTCACAGCAGGCATTTCCATGAAATAGCGCTTTGCATTATGCAGCGACTGCCAACCGACCCATGGTCGCTACTTGTGTAAAGCGGGAATTCATACCATTTCTTGGCATTTTTACAGGGTATGTAATGAGGGCATGTTGAGAATTGATCGGAGATCGCGTGGTAACTCCGAACAAACCTCAGAGGACCTTAGCTTTGCAGCAGGGGCAGCAGGCCGCCATTGGCATCCAGCGCCATCAAATCGTCGCAGCCTCCCACATGGGTCTCGCCAATAAAGATCTGCGGCACGGTGCGGCGGCCGGTGATCTCCATCATGTGATTGCGGGCAGCGGTGTCGAAATCAATGCGGATTTCTTCAATCTCCTCAACACCCTTGGACTTGAGAATTTGCTTGGCTCGTGTGCAATAAGGGCAGACGGCGGTGGTGTACATCTTCACGGCTTGCATGGGGTCACTTTCTTTTCAGAATTTCACAGAGGGCGCCAGCAAAGGGCGCTCCGCAGCAAAGGCTGCCGTCCCTTTAGGGAAAGGCGCGCAGTGCTCAAGGAGTATTTTTCTCAACAGGCAGACCCGCATCGCGCCAGGCCTTCAAGCCACCGGCCAGTGCCTGGGCCTTTTCGTAGCCCAGCTTCTTGGCAATGGCTTCAGCGCGCACAGCACGTGCACCCGATGCGCAGACCAGCACCAAGGGCAGTTGCTTGTTCTTAACGGTCGTAGCCAGTTTTTCTTCGAACTGGCTCAGAGGCAGATTCTTGGCTCCGTTGACATGGCCTGCCGCGAACTCTTCGGGCTCGCATATATCCAGCACCACGGCTTTTTCACGGTTGATCAGGTGCACGGCAGCAGCAGCCGAAAGGGAACCGCCAGTAGCACCGCGCAGGGCGGGCAAGAGCAGCATCACACCCGAAGCTACAGCAATCAGGATCAAATACCAGTTATCGATGATGAATTTCACGTCATTCCTTGGGATGGCAAACCTGCTGATTTTAGAGGCTGCTCCGCCATTCGGCCCGGCCAGCACTGCACAGACCCGCGTCCCACAAGCCCATACGTTCTGTTTACAAGGCCACAACCGAAAGTGCACGCTCTCCAAAATCCCGAAAAGTCTCACAGGAATAGGAAGCAGACCGGCTATTTGCCTGAAGTGGCTTTCCTGGACTCGCTCCCGGGCAAAGGCCCTGCCTCTAGAATGCACGGTTTTGACTTTGTGTCATTACTGCTTTGCTACTTTGAGAGATTCCATGTACAAGCTCGTTCTGATCCGCCACGGTGAATCCACCTGGAACCTAGAAAACCGCTTCACCGGCTGGACCGATGTGGATCTGACTGCCACCGGCGTCGAACAGGCCAAAAAGGCCGGTCAACTGCTCAAGGCAGAAGGCTTCGACTTCGATGTGGCCTATACCAGCATGCTCAAGCGTGCGATCCGCACCCTCTGGCATGTGCAAGATGAAATGGACCGCACCTGGCTGCCCGTGGTGCATAGCTGGCGCCTCAACGAACGCCACTACGGCGGTCTGCAAGGCCTGAACAAGGCTGATACTGCCAAGAAGTATGGCGATGATCAGGTTCTGGTCTGGCGCCGCAGCTACGATGTGCCGCCTCCTGCACTGGAAGCCACGGATCCCCGCAGCGAGCGCGGCGATGTGCGCTACGCCAAGCTGCAGCCCGAGCAGATCCCGCTGACCGAATGCCTCAAAGACACCGTTGAGCGCGTTGTTCCTTTCTGGAGCGAGTCCATTGCCCCCGCCATCAAGGCAGGCAAGCGCATCGTCATCACGGCGCACGGCAACTCCATCCGCGCTCTGATCAAGTATCTGGACAATATCGCCGATGACGCCATCGTAGGTGTGAACGTCCCCAACGGCATCCCTCTCGTGTATGAGCTGGATGCCGATCTCAAGCCAATTCGCCACTACTACCTGGGCGATGCCGAAGCGGCAGCCAAGGCAGCCGCTGCAGTCGCAGCTCAGGGCAAGGCCTGAAATTCCTTTTCGCCGCCCATTGCTCAGACGGCTTAGCTAGTCTGAACATGGGCTGACGCAGCAAAAGGCCTATGGAACCTCATGGGCCTTCTGTCGTCCAAGGTGTATATTGCGAATGGTTAAAGGGGTGCTATGGGTCAAAAAATCAAAATTGCAGGCTGGATCTCTGTAGGCGTGGTCGCTGGTGCGCTGACCACCGTATCACTGCAGACGCTGGCTCGTGGCGGCGTAACGCCTCTGCCACTTGAAGAAATCCAGCAACTGTCGGCCGTTTTTGGTCTGATCAAAACAGATTATGTGGAGCCGGTCAGTGACAAGAAGCTGATCACCGATGCCATCTCCGGCATGGTCTCCAGCCTTGACCCCCACTCCCAGTACTTCGATAAGAAGACATACAAAGAATTCAAGGAAGGCACTTCGGGCAAGTTCGTTGGCGTAGGCATTGAGATCACCATGGAAGATGGCCTGATCAAGATCGTCTCTCCCATCGAAGGCTCGCCAGCCTTCCGCGCAGGCCTCAAGACCGGCGACCTGATCACCAAGATTGATGACACCGCCGTCAAGGGCCTAACGCTCAATGATGCCGTCAAGCGCATGCGTGGCGAGCCCAATACCAAGGTTCGCCTGAACATCCTGCGCAAGGATGAGAGCCGTAGCTTCCCCGTCACCATCACGCGTGAAGAGATCAAAACCCAGTCGGTCAAGGGCAAGGTCATCGAGCCTGGCTACGCTTGGATTCGCCTGAGCCAGTTCCAGGAACGCACGGTCGATGACTTTGTCCGCAAGGTCGAAGAAATCTACAAGCAGGACCCCAACCTCAAGGGGCTGGTGCTGGACCTGCGCAACGACCCGGGCGGCCTGCTGGATGCAGCCGTCGCCATCTCTGCAGCCTTCTTGCCGCCCGATGTGCCCGTGGTTTCCACCAACGGCCAGTTGGCTGAGAGCAAGGCTGTTTATAAGGCATCTCCAGAGTTTTACGCTCAGCGAGGCTTTGGCGACCCCTTGCAACGCCTGCCTGCTGCGCTGAAAAAGCTGCCTCTGGTTGTACTGGTCAACGAAGGCTCGGCCTCTGCCAGCGAAATCGTGGCTGGCGCCTTGCAAGATCACAAGCGCGCTACCGTGATGGGCAGCCAGTCTTTCGGCAAGGGCTCCGTGCAGACGGTGCGCCCCCTGGGCCCAGAGACTGCGCTCAAGCTGACCACTGCACGTTACTACACGCCTAGCGGCAAGTCCATTCAGGCCAAGGGCATCGTCCCCGATCTGATGGTGGACGAAACTCCAGAAGGCAACCTCTTCGCAGCTCTGGGCATGCGTGAAGCGGATCTGGAAAAGCACCTCTCCAGCGGCCAAGGTGCAGAAGTCAAGAACGACGCACTGGAAAAAGCTCGCGAAGAAGCCCGCAAGCGCCTCGAAGAAGAAACGAAAAAGCCCATTTCTGAACGCCGTCTGCCAGAGTTCGGCTCTGACAAGGACTTCCAGCTGCAGCAGGCGCTGAGCAAGCTCAAGGGCCAGCCCGTTCAAGTCAGCAAAACGCTGACAGAGCGCAAAGTTGAAGACAAGTCCGACGATGCGGCCGCTTCAGATAAAAAACCTGCCGTGAAGAAGTCGCCTGAAAAGAGCGAATCCGACAAGAGCAAAAAATAAGCTCAGGGCTGCAAACCCCTCCCAACCAGCCGGGCTTGCCCGGCTTTTTCTTGGACTCATGGAAACCAACCGATGAACGATGGTCAATTGCTGCGCTACTCCCGCCACATCATGCTCGACGAAATCGGCATCGAAGGTCAGGAGCGAATTCTTGCTGCACATGTCGTGATCATTGGCGCAGGTGGCCTGGGCTCCCCTGCTGCACTTTATCTGGGCTCCGCCGGCGTAGGCCGCATGACCATCGTCGACAACGACATCGTGGACATGACCAATCTGCAGCGTCAGATTGCACATACCACCGAGCGCATCGGCATGCCAAAAGTCGACTCCATTCGCACAGCGGTACACGCCATCAACCCCGAGGTTGATATTCGTTGCATTCAGGAACGCGCTACAGATGCTTTGCTCAATGAGCTACTTCCAGAGGCAACCCTCGTTCTGGACTGCACCGATAACTACAAGACCCGCCAATCCATCAACGCGGCCTGCGTGCGCCACTGCATTCCGTTGATAGAAGGCGCTGCCATTCGGCTGGACGGACAACTCATGGTCATCGATCCCCGAGCTTCTGACAGCCCTTGCTATGCCTGCGTCTTCCCGCCTGAGGCTGAGTTTGAAGAAATTCAGTGCTCGACCATGGGCGTTTTTGCGCCGCTAGTGGGGCTCATCGGCACCCAGCAGGCGGCAGAGGCAATGAAGCTGATTGTCGGTTTTGGCCAATCTTCTGTCGGACGACTCCAAATGCTCGATGCACGCACTTTGGAGTGGAGTACGATGAAAATTGCTAGGGTTAAAACCTGTGTGGTTTGCGGAAGCTGAGATCCCCTTTAGTAAATCAACATTACAATAAAATTGTATAAAACATAATTTGTTTCACTATGTGGGAACTTGGTAACTCTCACATCATGTCCACAAATACAGTCATCCCCACTAAACATCTACCTACCGCCGTGAAATTGCGCACTTTTTTCGTTGAAGACAACCCTACGATTCGCGAGAACCTGATTGCGACGCTGGCGGAGCTTGCAGATGTCGAAGCGGTGGGTCTCGCAGAGACTGAGGCTGACGCATCGGAGTGGCTGAGCATCAACCAGGGCGCATGGGATCTCGTCATCGTAGATCTATTCCTACGCGAAGGTAGTGGCCTTGGCGTGGTCACCAGCTTCCAGCATCGCCTTCCATCGCAAAAGCTGCTGGTACTCAGCAACTATGCAACAGCAGATGTTCGTGAGCGCTGCCTTGAACTGAATGCTGATGCAGTATTTGACAAATCTAATGAAATCGATGCCCTCATCGACTTTTGCATTGATCTAAACACAGCGAAAGCCTGATCGTTATCAAAAATAAAAAGAGGCTTGGATTTCCAAGCCTCTTTTCGTTAATCGATCAAACGATTTTTTAACGCGTAATATGTCAAATCACTATTGGAAGAAAGCCCCATTTTCTCCATCAATCTTGTTCGGTAAGTGCTGACAGTCTTGACGCTTAAAGAAAGTGATTTCGCAATATCACCAGCAGTCTCACCACGAGCCAGTTTCAGAAACACCTGAAACTCGCGCTCAGACAGTTGCTCGTGTGCAGGCACATCATCTTTGCGATTGAGTTGCTGTGCCAGAAGGTCAGCTACTGCAGGTGTCAGATAACGTCGCCCCAGCGCAACAGTTCGAATCGCCTCGGCAATATCTTGAGGATCACATTCCTTGTTTAGATATCCGCTGGCACCTTGGCGAATCAAGTTGATTGCATAGTGCTCCTCAGGGTATCCACTGAGAATCAAAATCCCCATGTCCGGCGCTTTAGCTCGGAGCATTGCCAGTGCATCAATGCCACTTTGCCCTGGCATAGACAAATCCATCAGCAGCACATCAATCTCTTGCTCTCGTACCAAGTCAATGGCCTCTCGTCCATTGCCTGCTTCTCCAACCACCCTCAGGTCTACATGTTCAGACAGGAATTGGCGTAATCCCGAACGAACAATTGCGTGGTCATCCACTATGCCTACTTTTATCATGAACACCTCTTTTTCATGAAGTTGCGCTCGTCTCCCCCTGCGCGTAACTTTTAAAGACCCGAACTATGATGTCAGTCATTGACGATACGATTATGCAGAATATCAGGTAATTGCCTTGTAGGTGAGAGGATGTAGATGCGCTGGACCAATATCCGCAAAATTGCAGTCAGCCTGACGATAGCGATCATTGCGGCTGTCTTAATGGTAAGTATTAATGAAGCTGGCTATAAACGATCCTTGCAGGCGCTGGATACGCTCACCCAGACACAAAGCACAAGGGCCAAGCTGAATTTGCTGATGCAGCAAATACTGGACGCAGAGACTGGTCTGCGTGGCTATCTGCTTACAGGAAAAGAACGCTATTTAGAGCCTTATAACTCCGCGAATGCAGCCATTAGCGGCAGTATGGATGAGTTGCGCCGCATCTTCATCATGGATCCCAAGGAGCTGGCATCCTTCACGCCACTGGCCCGCCAAGTCGAGCGCAAGACCAGCGAAATGGAGCTGAGCCTGCGCTTGTATCGACAAGGCAACAACGAGGCATGGCGCTTTGTGATGTTTACCGATATCGGCATAGAAAACATGGACGCCATCCGGGAACACATCAAAACACTGGTTGACAGCATCGACCAGCGCGCCAAAGCCAACCTTGCTGATATCGAACAAACGCTGAGCTTGTCCCGCATCGGTATTGCAACCGTGACTGCGCTAGGCATTCTTGGTTTCTTCATGTACTTGCGCCAAGCGAACGCCCTGCAGCATTCGCACCAGCGCGAGCAAGAAATTCAGCGTGAAGAGCGCAATCGACTCGAAGAGGTGGTGAGTGAGCGAACTGCCACACTGACAGAACTGGCAACCCACCTGCAGCAGGTACGCGAAGATGAGCGTGGTCATCTGGCACGTGAACTCCACGATGAGCTGGGATCCCTGCTAACCGCCGCCAAGCTAGATGTGGCAAGACTCAAATCAAAGATTGATATCTCAACACCCGAAGTCTCAGAACGAGTCGCTCACTTGATCGAAACGCTCAACAGCGGGATTGCACTCAAGCGCCGCATCATTGAAGACCTGCGCCCCTCATCCCTCTCCAATCTGGGCCTGACTACGGCTTTGGAAATTTTGACCCGAGAGTTTGGTGAGCGCAGCAATATCGAAGTGGAATGCAGTCTGGAGCCTGTCGATTTGACGGAGTCAACCCAGCTAACGGTATACCGCATCGTTCAGGAATCTCTGACCAATATTGGCAAATACGCCAAAGCCAACCATGTGATAGTGACCGTGCACAACTACCCTACCTATGTAGCTGTGCAGATTCAGGATGATGGTCAAGGCTTTGAACTGGCCAGCATGCGCCCTAACTCCCACGGGCTGGCAGGCATGAAGCACCGCGTTGAAGCCGTAGGTGGCAGACTCACCGTAGCCTCGCAACCCAGCAAAGGAACGACTATTTCAGCCGTCATCCCACTGGCCATGGTGAATGCCTGACAGTAAGTACTTCACAGAGATTTATCCTACGCAAGTGTACGAATTTACCCCTACGCAGTAGGAAGATGCTCACCGTCACCCCGCCTGACATCGAATCTCTACAGTAAATACATGCCCTTGGCTACAAGTTCTGCCAAGTCTGTACTTTCGAGGAGAGAAACATGCTGCACTACGCTATTGTCTTTTTTGTCATCGCCTTGATTGCCGCCATCTTTGGCTTCGGCGGCATCGCAGCCAGCGCTGCAGGCATCGCCAAAATCCTGTTCTTTGTCTTCATCGTGATGGCCGTTATCACCTTCTTGGTTGGGCTGGTGAAGAAGTAAGCCTTGCTTTGAAATGTGTAGAACTTTGTTCGTATGCATTGCGCAAACAAGGAGTATTGGCCATCATTCCTCTCAGCTTCTGTATTTCAGAAGTTGTGATGCTCATGAGCCACATGACCGCACACTTTCGCAAGAATTTTTAAATTTCTGGGAGTTTCAGACAATGAGCCAAGCTGCAAAAGACGCAAAAGACACAATGGAAGACCTCAAGAGCACAGCCAAAGATCTGGCTGGCGATGCCAAAGAGGCTGTGAATGATGCAGTGAGCTCCGCCAAGAGCACGGCTCACAAGGTTGCTGATGCCGCCGAAGACATGGCTGACGACTTGGCAGACAACGCTAAGGACACTGCGCGCAGCGCGCGCCGTACGGCTTCTGAAGCCATTGACTCAACAGGTCGTCACCTGCGCAATGCTGATGATGAAGTCAACCCGCTGATCGACAACCTCGCCAACCGTGCGCAGGACTTGGCCGAGCGCAGCATCAACTTCTGGGCTGACAACTCTCACCGCGCACGTCGCCAGATAAATACGGCCACAGATGCAACCACCAAGTATGTGAGCGAGCAACCCGGCAAATCGGTACTGATTGCTGCCGCCACGGGCGCAGCTCTGGCAACGGCCTTTTTCCTCGGTCGCTCGCGAAAAAAATAAGCTTTCAATTCTTTTTCTCAAGGCACTTTAACAAAACGTTTTGGTGCCGTTTTCAACACCAAGGGAGAACCTATGAAGAACATGACTCGTGCTTTGGCTTTCAGCTTCGTTGCCCTCACTGCCGTTCTGGGCACTACCGCTTGCTCGGTCGCTCGTGACCAGCAAACAGTAGGCTCCTACGTTGATGACGCTGGCATCACCACCGCGGTGAAAGCCAAGATGGCTGAAGACAAGAGCGTGTCTGCCACTGCTATCAGCGTGGAAACATTGAAGGGCGTTGTACAGCTGTCAGGCTTTGCCAAGTCTGATGCAGAAAAAGCACGCGCTGGTGAAATTGCCCGCACAACAAAGAATGTTCGCGAAGTGCGCAACAGTATTGTGGTCAAACCCTGATTCTGTTCACATCACCTGAAAGCGGAGCCTGACAGGCGCTGCTTTACTCAGCCAAAGCCAGCTTCGAGCTGGCTTTGTTTTTTCGCCTACACCACGGCGCCGCACTTCGACGCTAAAGTGAATGCATGCGAGTTTTCAACTGCGAGGCCTGCGGCCATCTGATCTACTTTGACAGTCTGCAATGCGTGCATTGTGGCGCAGCTCAGGCATTTCTGCCAGATCAGCTCAGGGTGGGAGTTCTTCCGCCCTCCAATACAACTTCCGATGCGTCATCTAGCGATCTGACAGCACGCTACCGGCCCTGTGCGCACCGGCACAACATCAGCCTGTGCAATTTTGCGATTGAGCCCTCTGACTCTCACCAGCTCTGTGTTTCCTGCCGCCAGACGGAATGGCTGCCAGACTCCAGCAACCCTGCCAACGAGCTGCGCTGGGCAAAGATTGAAGTTTCCAAGCGGCGTCTGTTCTATACCTTGGCCAAGCTAGGCCTGCTTGACCCTCATGGGCACCGGGTGCCAGAACCCCGGTTCTCACTGCTTGCGGATATTCCCGGCTCCACCCCGGTGATGACGGGCCACGCCAGCGGCATGATTACGCTCAATGTGGTCGAAGCTGACGATGATGAGCGCGCCAGACGTCGCCTTGCACTGCGTGAGCCATTGCGCACGCTGATTGGCCATCTGCGCCACGAATCAGGGCATTTTTACTGGGATCAATTGATAGCGCATAGCGCTTGGCTGGAGCCATTCAGAGCCCTGTTTGGCCACGAAAATCTGGACTACGCGCAAGCCCTGCAACAGCACTACAACAAGGATCCTCTGGACACTCGCTGGAGCCAGAGTGCCATCAGCGCCTATGCCACATCTCACCCATGGGAAGACTGGGCCGAGACCTGGGCGCACTATCTGCACATGGTGGATTTGATGGAGACAGCGGCCAGTTACAGCACCAGCATCACCGTGCCAGACATTCCCTGCTCAGGACCGCAGCTGATCTGCAACCCGCTGGGAAATGTGCCTTTGGACTTTTCTGTGATGCAGGCACAGTGGGTGCCCCTGACGCTGCTGCACAACAGCCTCAACCGCAGTCTGGGGCTTGAGGACGCCTACCCGTTTTCCATCTCAGCCATGGCCTGGGACAAGCTACGCTTTGTGCACGACCTGATCAGCGACTACCGCCAGAAATCTGGCTTTGCAGTCCCGGCCCTTTGATTAACGATTCTTAGCTGCTGCGGCCCACCTTGGCCATCAGCTTTTCGTGCACACCCTTGGAGACGAACTTGTCCACCTCACCATTGAGAGTTGCAATCTCGCGCACAAAGGTGGAGCTGATGAACTGGTAGCGGTCGCTGGGCGTGAGGAACACGGTTTCCACCTCGGGCATCAGCGTGCGGTTCATGCCTGCGAGCTGGAATTCATAGTCAAAATCCGTCACCGCGCGCAGGCCACGCACCATGGCCTTGGCTCCGCGGGCCAGCACAAAGTGCGCCAGCAAACCGTCAAAGCTTTCAACCTGAACCTGCGGATAGCTGGAGCAAGCCTCGCGCACCATGGCAATGCGCTCGTCCAGCGTGAACAATGTCTTCTTGTGATGACCGGCCGCCACCGCCACGATCACCTTGCCAAACAGCTGCGTGGCCCGGCGCACCACATCTTCATGGCCCAGCGTAATCGGATCGAAGGTGCCGGGGTAAACGGCAATCACGTTCTGGCTCATGGCTTATCTCTCCTGCGGCTTTTTATGGGTTTAGATGCTGCTGCAGTGCAGCACAAAAGCATTATGCATGCAGCATCAAATCGCGCTTTTTTTTGCATAAAAGAGCTGCTAGCGCCTTATTTATCAGTGCTAGCAGCTCTTATATCAATAGCAAACGAATGCTTTGACGTTTATTGCTTTTTCAGCAGGTGGGCGTGTACCGCACCCGCTTTCAAATAGCGGTACAGCTCCAGCCCCATCTCCAGCAAGCGCTCTTCAGACCAGGCCTCGGGCGCTTCCAGATAGATGAAGCCGCCGTCATTTAACGCAGCCATGGCCGCCTTTACGGAGGGCTCGAACAGGTCAACGCTCTCAAAAGGCGGGTCAAGCAAGATCAGGTCCTGGCCGATAGCCGTCTTCAGGCAGCTCAGGCCATCGCCACGCTGCACGCGCACCATCTTGGCGTCCAGCTTTTGCTGCAGACGCTGCAGTTGCTGGACCAGGGCCGGGTCTTGCTCGTTCATGATGACGCTGGTGGCACCGCGCGATGCAGCTTCAAAACCCAGAGCGCCTGTGCCGGAGAAAGCATCCAGACATTTCCAGTTGGTCAGGTCCTGGCCCAGCCAGTTGAACAGCGTCTCGCGCACGCGATCAGGCGTGGGGCGCAGGCCAGGCTTTTGCGCCACGGTCAAGCGCGTGCGGCGCCACTGGCCGCCGACGATGCGGATTTCACCCGCACCAGTAGTCACGCTCTTGCCTGCAGATGCGGCGCCCTTGGCCGCACCGGGGCGACCGGGCTTGGTCGCAGCCAGCTCCTGGGCCTTGCGCTCGGCCTCGTGAATCATCTTGTCCAATGCCTTGCGGCCTGCGGGGGTGTGTAGTTTGATGGCGCTGCGGCTCATGGCTTAGATCCGAGGGTAATGGTCACCATGCGGTCGGGTTGCACCATGCGCTGCATGGCGTCCTTCACGTCTCTGGTGGTGAGAGCCTGAACGCGGTCCGTCCAGTGCTCCAGATAATCAAGTGGCAAGCCGTTCCAGGCAATGTTCGAGACATTGCCCAGCAGCTTGCGGTTGCTGTCGATGCGCAGCGCGAAGCCGCCGACCAGATTATCCTTGGCTGCCTTCAACTCTTTCTCTGTCGGGCCTTCTGCGATGAATTTGCGCAGCACATCCTGGGAGACCTTGAGCGCCTCGGCCGCCTGATCAGGGCGGGTCTGCAGGCTGATCACAAACGCACCGCGATCAAGGCCGGGCGAGAAGTCGCTGGATACACCATAGGTCAGGCCACGTTTTTCACGCACCTCTTCCATCAGGCGTGAGGTGAAGCCACCGCCGCCCAGAATATGGTTGCCTACCATCACCGCCAGAAAGTCCGGGTTGTTGCGTGCAATGCCGGGCTGGCCGATCAGTACTTGGGCCTGAGCAGACTCAAATGGAATGCCCTCCACTTTGGCTTCCTTCAAGTCCTGCACCTTGGCGACTGCAGGCAAAGGCGCGCAGTCATTGCCGTTGGTCGCCTGTAGCGGGCCCAGCAACTGCTTAACCATGGCATCGGCCTGCTCGCGGCTGACCGCCCCCACCACGCTGACCTTGGCACGGCAGGCCTTAATCAGCTCCTTGTGAAAGGCTTGCATGGCCGAGACATCGATCTTGGCCAGGCTATCGACCGTGGTCTGGTAACCATAGGGCGAGTTGCCGAACACATCCTTGCGAAAGGCCTTGGAGGCAATCGTTCCGGGGCGTGTATCGGATTCCTTGATCGATGCGCTCCAGCGCTCGCGGTCGCGCTGCCACACGGCATCGGGCCAGCTGGGCGCAGCCATCTGGCGTGCGGCCAGGGCCACAGCCTTTTGTTGCAGATCGGGCACGGTCAAGCTGCGCAGACCAAAGGTAAAGCTGTCGCGACCTGCATTGGCACCAAAGCTGGCACCCAGATCGGCCCAGGCCTGTCCCAGCGCATTTTCATCCAGCGCAGGCGCATCGCCAGCCGCCTTGATGCCCTTGGATGTCATCATGGCCACGGCAGCAGCCAGACCGGCCTGGCCTTGCGGATCGCGGCGGCTGCCGGCATCAAAGTCCATCTGCACATCCACCATGGGAATGCCGGGACTTTGCACCAGCCAGACCTGCGCACCGCTGGGCTGGGTCCAGTGCTCAATAGGCAATAGCGCCCAGGCAGATTGAGTTAAAAAACCCATTCCAGCGCTTACAACCAAAGCGCCAGCAGCTATCTTTTTCATAGTTTTCATGTGTTCAACCTCTGTTTTCCACAACGCTGCGTAAACATGGGTGCGCCCCATGCGCGAGCAGCCAAGCAAGGGCCGCCCCGCAGCAAAGGCTGCATCCCCCTTCGGGGGAAGACGCGCAGCGGCTCAGGGGATGTTTCATCAATGTACCGATCCACCCATATCAGCCTTGCCCGACATGGGGCGCTGGGGCTTGCCACCTGCAGGCAGGGGCTGGGGGTTCAAGGTGCCAACGGTGAGCTGGTCATCGCCAAAATACTTGGCAGCCACAGCCTTGACTTCGTCAGAAGTCACTTTTTGCAACTGCGCCAGCAGCTTGTCTTCAGCATCCAGCGGCATGCCCTGAATCCAGTAGCTGCCCAGGTTCTGGGCCTGGCCCATGACCGAATCGCGCTCGTAGACGTTGGAGGCCATCCACTGAATCTTGACGCGCTTGAGTTCGTCTTCCTGCACACCCTCGTCGGCAATCTTCTTGATCTGGGCACGCAGTGCGGCTTCCACATCGGCCACGGTCTTGCCCTTGGCGGGCACGCCCGTCAGCATGAACAGGCTGGGGCCACGACCCATGATGCTGGCCGAGCTGCCAGCGCTATCGGCCACGCGACCATTGGCCTGGCCTTCGCCTTGCACCAGCGCGCGCTCCAGACGGGCGCCGTCATAGCCATCCAACACAGCAGAAAGTACCAGCAGCGCCAGCGCCTCTCTATCCTCGACACCCATTTTTTCCACGCTCTTCAAGGTGGGCGCGCGGTAAGCCATGGCGATAAAGGCTTGTTCTGCGGGCTGCTTGACCTCAATGCGGCGCACACCAATCTGCGTGGGCTCCAGTTGCGGCTTGCGCTGCGGCACCGCACGGACTGGCATGCTGCCGTAATATTTCTCGGCCCAGGCGCGCACCTGGTTCACATTCACATCGCCCACTACGACCACGGCCGCATTGGCGGGCACATACCAGCGCTTGTGGAAGTCGCGTACATCGGCGGGAGTCATGGAATCCAGATCGCTCATCCAGCCCACCACGGGGCGGCGATAGGGCGACGCCATGAAGGTGGCTGCCATTAACTGCTCCATGAGCATGGCACGCGGCTGGTCATCGGTGCGCATGCGGCGCTCTTCCTTGATGACCTCGATTTCCTTCTTGAACTCAGAATCAGGCCACAGGTTGTTGGTAAAGCGGTCAGACTCGAGCTTCATCACATCTTCAAGGCGATTGGATGGAATCTGCTGGTAGTAGCCGGTGTAGTCGCGCCAGGTAAAGGCATTGTCCTGACCGCCCAGAGCCGCCACGCGGCGCGAGAAATCACCCGGCTTGACGGTTTTGGAGCCCTTGAACATCATGTGCTCCAGCGCATGGGCCACGCCCGTGGTGCCATCGACCTCGTCCATGGAGCCCACACGCACCCAGACCATGTGCACCGCCGTAGGTGCGCGCCGGTCTGGCTGCACAAGCAGCTGCATGCCGTTTTTCAGCGTGAACTGCTGCACCAGCGGTGCAGCTTCAGCGACAGCAGCAGGCACAGGTTTTAACGATGCGCCCGGTGCAGCCAAAGCTGCCCCAGCGCTCAAACAGGCCATTAAGCCCAGTGCAGGGAGTACGAGTACATGTTTCATAGAATGATGCGATTCTAAAAACCAGCCAATGTTCAGTTTTTTCAAGAAAAAGCCCAGCCCGCCCAATGCGGTGGAGCCCACGCCAGCTGCCCCGGCAGCTGCTGCGCCCGCTCCTGTTATCGAGTCCAAGCCCAACCCACAGGATACGCCTGCGGTGCCTGCCGCGAGCGCCAGCGCCTCGTGGTGGCGCAAGCCCTTTGGTGGCGGCGATGACAAGCATACCGAAGCAGCACCAGCCAGTCAGGATTTTGTAGCAGCCCCCGAGCCTGCCGCAAAGCCGCAAGCGGATAACTCCCGCCAAAGCTGGATGGAGCGCCTGAAGGCCGGCCTGCGCAAGACTGGCTCCAGCATCGCCACCGTCTTTACTGGCACGCAGATCAACGACGCGCTTTATGAAGAGCTAGAAGATGCGCTGCTGATGGCAGACACTGGCGTCAAAGCCACCCAGCACCTGCTGGAAGACTTGAAACGCCGCGTCAAAGACACCAAGACCACCGAGCCCGCCGCCGTCAAGGCGCTGCTGGCCGATGCCCTGACCGACCTGCTCAAGCCACTTGAAAAGCAACTGACCATTGGTGAGCACCAGCCCACCGTGGTCATGGTTGCCGGCGTCAACGGTGCGGGCAAGACCACGTCGATTGGCAAGCTGACCAAGCACCTGGCCGACAACGATCAGACCGTACTGCTGGCCGCCGCAGACACCTTCCGCGCCGCTGCCCGTGAGCAGCTGGGCGTATGGGCCAACCGCAACACCGTGGAAATCATCAGCCAAGAAGGTGGCGACCCCGCCGCCGTGAGCTTTGATGCCGTTTCCGCAGGCAAGGCACGCAAAAAAGATGTGGTGCTGGTCGATACCGCCGGTCGCCTGCCCACGCAGCTGCACCTGATGGAAGAGCTGCGCAAGATCAAGCGCGTGGTCAACAAGGCCGACGGCACTGCGCCGCACGAAGTGCTGCTGGTCATTGACGGCAACACCGGCCAGAACGCTCTGACTCAGGTGCGCGCCTTTGACGATGCGCTGCAGCTGACCGGCCTGATCGTGACCAAGCTGGATGGAACCGCCAAGGGTGGCGTGCTGGCCGCGATTGCGCAGGAGCGTCCTATTCCCGTCTACTTCATCGGTGTGGGCGAGAAAATCGAAGACCTGGAAACCTTCAGCGCCCGCGAATTCTCGCAGGCTCTGCTGTCCTGATCTAGAAGCAATTGATGCCTATTTGATAGCTGGCAGCGCCTGATTCCTATGAATTTCAGGCCTCTTCAGCACTCAAACCCATGAAAGGAGCGCGCAAGGCGCTCCTTTTTTATGACTGCCGAGGATTCAGGCCTGCACCTGCTGCTTGAGCCACTTGGCGTAGTCGCTCAGGCAGCGCTCGGTACGCATCGTAATTTGCGGCACCTCGTAGCTGTGCTGGTCGCGCATCAGCTTGGTCAGCCGCTGCAAAGCCTCGGGCAGGGTCTTGCAGACCAGTCGCCACTCTGGCAATGACTGCAGCACCCCATCCCATTCGTAGTACGAGGTAATGCGCTCGGTCTGCACGCAGGCCGCCGCCTTGGCAGCCACCAGCGCGCGCGCCATGTCTTCGGCCTCGCCAGAATGGCCCACGGTGGTGGTCACCACGCAGAGCGTGGCCCAATGGCTTTCGGGTGAAGACGCGGTCTTGGTAGATAGGGTGCTCATGCAGCCTAGTCTAGGCCCAAGACCATTCCAGCCCGCCAAGCGTTACAACGGATACAAACCCAGCTGCTGTGCCCGCAGCCGGGTCAGCCCCAGCAGCGCATCGGTAAACGGCGTGGCAATACCGCACATGCGGCCCATCTCGCGCACCGCGCCCACCAGCGCATCCAGCTCCACCGGCTTGCCGCCTTCCACATCCTGCAGCATGGATGTCTTGAAGCCACCCAGCTTGAGCGTGACCTGATGGCGGTCTTGCGGCGAGTCGCTGATCGGCAGGCCGATACGGGCGCCAATCTCCTTGGCCTCCAACATCACGGCGGTAATGAAGTTGCGCACCAGCTCGTCGCCCAAAATCTTGTCAGTCGCCGCCCCGGTGATGGCACTGACGGGGTTCATGGTCATATTGCCCCAGAGCTTGTACCAGGCGTCGCGCTGGATGTTGCTGGAGACCTTGACCTCGAGACCGCCCACGCGCAGCAGCTCGGCCAGCGCCAGCAGACGCGGCGTAGGTTCGTCGCCGGGCAGCGTCATGGGTTCGCCCACAATGATGCTGTTGCCAAAATGGCGGCGCACCACGCCGGGCGCATCCAGCGAGCAACTGGCATGCACGACCGAGCCAATCACCTGCGTGGTGGGAATGGCCTGCGCAATCTCGCCCTGCGGGTCCACGGTCTTGAGCTGCAGGCCGCGCAGGCTGGCATCCACCCCGCCAGCCAGAAACCACCATGGCACGCCATTCATGGCTGTCAGCACCAGCGTTTGCGGGCCTATCAGCGGCGCAATCTGGCGCGCTACATCTGGCATGGCCGGGGCTTTGACTGCAATCACCACCACATCCTGCACACCCAGCGCAGCAGGGTCTTGCTGGGCATTGACAGCCACGGTCTCGCGCGCATCGCCATGAACCAGCGTCAAACCGTTTTGCTGCAGGGCGGCCAGAGTCTGGCCCCGCGCCACAGCGCTGAGTTCACACCCTGCCTTGGCCAGCGCCACACCCAGCCAGCCGCCAATGGCACCCGCGCCAAAAATGCATACCTTGGTCAAATTCATCTCCATATCTCAGTTTTATGTTTTATCCGGGCGCAGCAAAGACTCTCAAAACAAGAGCAGCTTGCGCTTGATGAGAAAGCGCTTGAGGCTTTTTGCGTACTTAATTCTCACCGGGCGGGCGCATCTTTGCGCATTGTTGACACGTGAACATCAGTATCAACCCGAGAGAAACTGAAGGCCGTTGACAGCTGACAGACCCGCAAGCCGGGAGCCCGCTGCCTTGTTTTTTGTATTTTCAAGGACTGTCCTCATGAGCTCCAGCAACACCATCAATCTGACCGCCCAGATCACCACCCTGAGTACGGCGCTGCGCATCGTTCTCAATGCCAGCCCCGATGCCGCTCAGGTACGCGAGCAACTGGCCACCGCGCTGAACCAGTCCATTCATGACGCGCAGGAAGAAGGTATGTGGGACAACGCAAGCGGCGTCAAAACTATCAAGGCCGCATTACTGGGTTGATCTCCGTGGATTGGTTGATGCACTAATCACCGCCACCATGAAAAAAGCCGGCGGGCAAATTGCCCAGCCGGCTTTTTTAGTGAGCATTCAGACTCCGATCAGGTGACCTGACGAATCGGCAGCGATCTCACTCGCTTGCCTGTGGCCGCAAAAATGGCATTGGCCAAGGCCGGAGCAACCGCAGGCAATGGGGGCTCGCCCACGCCGCCCAGCGGGACATCCATGCCGCCGCCCACCAGATGGGTCCGAATGGTCTGTGGCTGATCGACATGGCGCAGCACTTCATAGTCATGGAAGTTGCTTTGCTGAACGCGGCCCTTGGCAAAGGTGATTTCGCTGCTCATGGCCAGGCTCATGCCCATGATGACGCCACCTTCCAGCTGCGAGCGAATGCGCTCAGGGTTGATCTGTGGGCCGCAGTCCAGCGCCGTATCCACTGCAATCACTTTCACATTGCCTTTATCGTCCACCGCCGCTTCCACCACCATGGCGGAATAACTCATAAAGCTGTAGCAGAAAGCCAGCCCCAGGCCATGGCCCTTGGGCAGTTTTCGGCCCCAGCGCGCGCCACGTGTCGCTGCTTCAATCACCGCGCGCAGCCGCCCTGTGTCATAGGGGTATAGCGTGGGCGATTCGGTGTAGTTCCAGCTATCGCTCAAGTCCTTTTCAGGGTTGAGCTTGCGCGGCGGGCCAATCAGCTCCAGCGCATATTGCTTATGGTCTTTGCCTGCTCGATGGGCCAGTTCGGCAATAAAACTTTGCGCCGCAAATGCATGGGGAATGTTGTAGACCGAACGGAACCAGCCGATGCGGGTATGGGCCTCCACCTCGCCGGTCTCGATGCGCACATTGGGAATCTGATAGGGCATGTTGATAGCCCCCATCCCCATTTCCATGCTGCTCTGTCCCTTGGCACCTTCCTGAAACAACGAACTAATGGTGGGCGCTGCCGAGCGGTGCAGCCAGGTCTGGGGCATGCCCTTGGCATCCAGCGCGGCCTCCAAATGATCAGCTGCCACTGCGTGATAGAAGTCGTGCTGAATATCATCGTCACGCGTCCACACCACTTTGACGGGCGTGCCCGGCATGGTCTTGGCAATCAGCGCCGCCTCAACCGCGAAGTCCGGCTTGGACTTGCGGCCAAAAGCACCGCCCAGCAGCAGCACATTCACCGTGACTTGCTCAATCTTCAAGCCAAGAGCTGCAGCCACCAGCTCTCTGGCAGCTTCCGGTGCCTGCACCGAAGTCCAGATTTCACAGTGGCTTTTGTCGGCCGACAGCAACGCAGTGGCCGTAGGCGGCTCCATGGAGGCATGGGCCAAATGCGGCACGTAGTAATCTGCCTTGACCAGCGCCTTGTTTCCAGCTTTTTCGACAGCCGCATCCAGATCGCCGTTGCTACGCAAGACTTTGCCCGGGCTATTGGCGGACTTTTCCAGCTGCTTGCGGTATGCAGCCGAGTCATAACTGGCGTGCGGGCCCTCATCCCAGTCCAGCACCAGCGCCTCGCGCCCCTTGGTAGCGGCCCAGGTATTGCGCGCCACCACGGCCACGCCGCCCAGCGGCTGGAATGCGGGTGCGCCCTTGTACGCAGGAATATCCACCAGCGCCTTCACGCCGGGCACGGCCAGCGCCTTGTCTTTTTGGGCACTGCGCAACTTGGCACCCAGCACCGGCGGGCGGGCGACCACGGCATAGACCATGCCGGGCAGATGCTTGTCTTGCCCGTAAACCGCCTTGCCTTTGCCAATGTCCGCCAGATCGACCACCGCCAGCTTTCCCTTGCCGATGTAGCGGAAGTCCGCTGGCTTTTTGAGCCGCAACCCATCACCTTTTGGCACCGGTTGCTTGGCTGCATCAGCAGCCAGCTCGCCATAGCCGAAGCGCTTGCCGCTGGGGGTATGAATGACCTCGTGCTGCACCGCCTTGACCTGCTCCACCGGCACGCCCCAGCGCGCGGCAGCAGCCGATTCCAGCATCTGACGGGCCGCTGCGCCCACGCGGCGCATGGGGGCAAAGAAGTGGCGCACGCTGCGCGAGCCATCCACGTTCTGGTTACCGTATTTAGATTCAATGCCCTGCGCTTGAACCACGCGCACCTTGTCCCAGCGCGCTTCCAGTTCATCGGCCACCACCATGGGCAAACTGGTGCGCACGCCGGTGCCCATCTCGGCACGGTGGGCAATGATGCTCACCATGCCATCGGCCCCAATGCTGACAAAAACCAGCGGGTCATCGACCGTGCCCCCGGGCATGGAATCGGCACCGTATTTTTTGGCCTCTTGCGCGTGGACCACGCCTTGTGCGGTAACCGCCAGACTGAAGACCAGACCCGCACTGCTCTGCAGCAGGGTGCGACGTGAAATTTCAGGCAATGTTGCGTTGTCTTGCATCATTTAGCTCCCTGCAGGCGCTGCGCTGCCAGCTTGATGGCCGCACGAATGCGCGGATAGGTGCCGCAGCGGCAGATGTTGCCGCTCATGGCCTCGTCAATCTGCTTGTCCGTAGGCTTGCCATTGGTCTTGAGCAAACCGACCGCCGACATGATCTGCCCGCCCTGGCAGTAGCCGCACTGAGCCACC
This sequence comes from Comamonas sp. 26, assembly GCF_002754475.1. NCBI lineage: Bacteria > Pseudomonadati > Pseudomonadota > Betaproteobacteria > Burkholderiales > Comamonadaceae > Comamonas > Comamonas sp. 26. The sequence goes on along the minus strand of NZ_PEFL01000001.1, from coordinate 589,291 downwards.
CCCAGCTCCACCCACGCGGCCTGCACTACTTTGCCCACGCGGTCCGACTCCATGCTCTCGATGGTGACCACCTGTTTGCCTTCGACGGCCGAGATCGGGGTGATGCAGGAGCGAATCGGCTGTCCATCGAGATGCACAGTACACGCCCCGCACAAGGCCATGCCGCAACCAAACTTGGTGCCACACATTCCCAGCTCATCGCGCAATACCCAGAGCAATGGGGTCTCCTGCACCGTGTCCACCGACTGGCGCTGTCCGTTGATATCAAGAGTTGTCATCAGGGGTCCTTTTTTGTGGAGCGATCTGATCTGCATCAAACCTCAAAGCAGCATACAGACCCCATCAAACAGACACTAAAGCCCGGCAACAATGCTGTCAGCCTTCGTAAGCAAACACTTCCATACCTTCTAGCTGCAAGCAGACAGCTCTAATTGATGCATCGATAAGCAATTGAAATTCACCCCAGTGAAAATGACGCTGCACTGCAACAATCCAACGGCAAAACCCAATTCACCGAGCCTGCAAAAGGTTCGGGAACTTTGTCCTTAGCACTCCCTCTAACAGAGTGCTAATATGAAGATTATGGAAGAAAGGAAACCCGCAATGACAACTGCCTCCGGCTCCATTGCTACAGCCTTGGCACCCGCTAACCCCTGGGCGCTGGTACCTCCGCTGGGCAACCTCGATGCCTATATCTCGGCCGCCAACCGTCTGCCCATGCTCACCCCTGAGGAAGAGCAGGCATACGCACGCAAGCTCAAAGAAAACAATGATCTGGACGCCGCTGGGCGTCTGGTGATGTCCCACCTGCGTCTGGTCGTGTCTATCTCGCGCCAGTATCTGGGTTATGGCCTGCCTCACGGCGACCTGATTCAGGAAGGTAACGTGGGTCTGATGAAGGCTGTCAAACGCTTCGATCCCGATCAGGGCGTGCGTCTGGTCAGCTACGCCATGCACTGGATCAAGGCTGAGATCCACGAGTACATCTTGAAGAACTGGCGCATGGTCAAGGTCGCGACGACCAAGGCTCAGCGCAAGCTGTTCTTCAACCTGCGCTCGATGAAGAATGACCTCAAGTCTGACGCTGCCATGGCGGATGACGAGCCCATGATGCGCGACACACTGACTTCGCACGAGATTGACACCGTAGCGGCCAAGCTCAACGTCAAGCGCGAAGAAGTCATGGAGATGGAAACCCGCCTATCGGGTGGCGACGTGCTGCTGGACCCTTCGCCCAGCGATGATGGCGAGCAGGCCTATGGCCCCATCGCCTATCTGGCCGACGCTAACCATGAGCCTACCGCCATGATCGAGTCGCGCCAGCGTGACCATCTGGCAACCGATGGCCTGGCCCTGGCACTGGAAGGTCTGGACGACCGCAGCCGCCGTATCGTTGAGCAGCGCTGGTTGCAGGTGAACGACGATGGCTCTGGCGGCATGACGCTGCATGAGCTGGCTGCCGAATATGGTGTCAGCGCCGAACGCATTCGCCAGATTGAAGTTGCCGCCATGAAAAAGATGAAAAAAGCGCTGGCCGAGTTTGCGTAAATACCAACTTGCGCCAAAGCCCTTAAAAAGGCTGAAATGCTGAACCCTAAACCCGGATAATTTCCGGGTTTTTCATTTCTGGCGTCGGTGTCACAGGCATCTGCGCTGATCTTCATACCAACAAGACATAAGAGACCTGCCATGCACGCACGCACTTTGAAGAATCTGTCTCGCCGCAGTCTGGTCGCCGCCGGGGCCGCCCTGATGGCCGCAACGCTGGCCCCCGCTGCCATGGCCGCTGACAACTGGCCCGACAAGCCCCTGCACCTGATTGTGGGCTTCCCCGCTGGCTCTTCCCCTGACCTCACAGCCCGCGCACTGGCCGAGCCACTGGAAAAGAAGCTGGGCCAGACGGTTATCGTGGAAAACCGCGTGGGCGCTGGCGGCAATATTGCGGGTGAATACGTGGCCAAGGCTGACGGCTACACCTTCAGCGTGATGATCAACGGCAATATGACCATCGCCAAGATGCTCAATCCCGCCGTGCGTTATGACCCCATTAAGGACTTGCAGCCCGTAAGCCTGATTGGCGTGGCCCCGCTGGTGCTGGTGGCTCCCGCATCGGCACCACAAGGCAAAGCCTTCATGGAAGCCGCAGCCCAAGCGGGCGACAAGTGGAGCTACGGCTCCCCAGGCGTGGGCACCGTAGGCCATCTGGGCATGGAGCTGCTCAAGAGCCGCTCTGCCATCAAGGCCGTGCATGTGCCCTATACCGGCTACCCACAGGTTTTCAATGCCATTCAGGGCGGCGACCTGAAGCTGTCCATGCTCCCCCCGGCTCTGGCCATGGCGCAGATTCAGGCAGGCAAGCTGCACGGCATTGCGGTGACTTCTGCCGCCCGCAGCCCGCTGGCTCCCGGCCTGCCCAGCCTCAAGGATCTGGGCGTCAACAACTTTGATCTGGAAATCTGGAACGCCGTGGCCGCGCCCAAGTCCATGCCCAAGGCCCACGTCGAGAAGTTGGCCGCTGCCGTCAGCGAAATTGTGCGCACGCCTGAAATGCGCCAGAAGCTTTCCATGCAAGGTTGGCAAGCTGTGGGCAGCTCGCCTGAAGGTCTGCAGAACCGCATTCAGCAGGATGTAAAGGCACTGGGCGCCATCATTCGCGACCAGCACATCACGTCGCAATAAGCCGCCGGAGGCCCTGGCGCGCTAGTTTTAAACGCTTGGTTTTTGCTAGGCGTCTCTGGTGAAGCTCCGCTCGGTATCAAATAGAGCGACTACCGCCTCAGATATCATGCGCTCGACAGGCATGCTTTTACGCTATGCCATCGGGCGCATTTTTTATCAGGCTGCCCCGCTGTTTACGGAGCCTTCATGGACGCTGGTACCTGGTTCACGCAACTCAACGCTTGGCAAGTCATGCTGTTGGGGCTGGTTTTTTTCGGTGGCATTTATCTGCTGGGCGGCCTGCTCATGAGCATGCTGACGTCCGGGCTTTCTCGACTTGGCATCGGTCAGGTACTCGATACGCGCCCGCTCAAGCCCGATCAGTTAGGGCGTGAATGGCGTCAGTCGTTTCATTCGATTCTGGTTTTCGGCCTCGGCATGATCGTGCCCTGGGGCTTTTTGCAACTGGGCTGGGCACACCTGACACCCGATGCCAGTGCAGGTCGCATTGCACTGGAGATTGCCGTGCTGCTGATCTGGAACGATGTGCACTTCTGGATCAACCACCGTCTGCTGCATACCCGCCAGCTGGTGCGCTATCACGGCGACCACCATCGCTCCGTTGTGACAACGCCGTGGTCCACCTACAGCTTTCACCCGATTGAGGCGCTGATGCTGGGCAACATTATTTTGCTGCCCATGGTTGTGCATGATTTCTACTTCTGGTCGCTGGCGTCAGTGCCGGTGCTGAGTCTGATCCTCAATCTCATCGGCCACTCCAACTACGACTTTTTCCCCAAAGTGCCTGACACGCACCCTCTGGCAGCAAGCCGTCGCCACCATCTGCACCATTCACGGCCTGCGGGCAACTATGGCTTTGCGCTGCCCTTTATGGATCAGATCATGGGCACCAAGGTCAAGACCGCCTATACCCGCGCATCTGCCGCTGAATGAGCCAACACCCCGGCCAGCGTCTGCTTCCCACTCTGCGCCACTGGCGCGACTGGCAATCCGTGTTTTACATGCTCATCCTGCCGCTGATCGTCTGGTGGCAGTGGTCGCATGGCTTCAACCTCATCCTCTACGGCATTGAGCTGTTTTTAACGCTGGGCGTGGGCGTCATTCACCACAACCACACCCATGTGCGCATGTGGTGGGGCCGCCGGACGAACCGCGCCACCGACTACTGGCTGACCCTGCTACAAGGCCACCCCACCTTTGTGTTCTGGCCCGCCCATGTGGCCAATCACCACCGCTTTCGCCACGGCCCGCGCGATCTGGTGCGCACCTACCGGCCTGAGTTTGGCGGTGATACCAATCACCTCTGGGGCTACCTCATCCACCCCGTGCAGGCGGCTGTGGTGCTGTACCCTATGTTCTTTCGCTGGCTGAACAATCTGCGCCTTCGCTGGCCCGGCGCATTCCGCTATTGCATGGGGCAGTACGCGCTATGGCTGGGTAGCTGGGGATTTTTTCTGTGGCTGGACTGGCAAAAGGCGCTGATCTTTATCATCGTCCCCCAGTTGCATGGTCTGCACTGGCTGCTAGCCACCAACTACCTGCAGCACGCCCATGCCGATGGCAGGCCGCTGTCCAGAGCGCAGCGCAATACTCCGGGTATCGAGCTGAACTACGCCCGCAACTTTGAGGGGCTGGTCAACCCCCTGCTTTTTAATATTGGCCTGCACACCGCGCACCATGAATGCCCGCATGCTCACTGGTCTGATCTGGCCACGCTGCATGAGCGCATTTACCGCCAGCGAGTTACGCCCGCATTGAACGAGGGTGGCCTGCTGCCCTATATGGGACGCGTGTTTGTATTAGGTCTGATCTGGCCTGCGGCAAGAACCCAGCCGCAAATGCCGCCAGACGATGTGAAGTAAAACCTGTCGAGGATCTATGCCTGTTGCCTATTCAAACGTCTATCTTCAATCTGCCGGTATGTTCCTGCCTGGCTCTCCGGTGGATAACGCTGGCATGGATGCATATGTCGCTCCGCTGAACCGCATATCCGGGCGCATCAAGCAACGCATCCTGGCGGAAAACGGCATTCAGCAACGCTACTACGCCATCGATGGCGCAGGCCAGACCGTCTTCAGCAACACGCAGATGGCCGCAGGCGCAATTACAGAAACACTGGCGCTGGCTGGCAAAACGCTCGCTGATGTGGGCTACCTCTCCAGCGGTTCATCGGGAGGCGATGCGCTGATGCCCGGCTTTGCCAGCATGATTCAGGGCGAGATGGCTGCCCCGCCCATGGAAACATTGTCCGTCCACGGCGTATGCGCCGCCAGCGTGGGGGCCATGCAGGCCGCAGCCATGGCTGTGGAAAGCTGTGCCCATTCACTGGCGCTGTCTGTTGCCAGCGAGATGCCATCGCGCCTGTTCAAGCGCTCGCGCTTCGCCGCTCAGGATTACAACACTGACTTTGACGCCCACTTTCTGCGCTGGATGCTGTCGGATGGCGCAGGTGCGGTGTTGCTGGGTGGCCCCAAGGCCCTGCCGCAAGCCAATGGCCTGCGCTTGAAGTTGAAATGGACGCACCAGCGCAGTTTTGCAGGCGACTACCCCGTCTGCATGCAGCTGGGCTTAACGCCAGATCGCAGCAAAAGCCATCTGGACTTCCCCGCCTGGGGCGATGCCGAGGCAGCCGGTGCGCTGTCTCTGCGCCAGGACATTCGCCTGCTGCCACACCTGTTTGACGTCTGCATTCACGAGTACGCCGACCTCGCCCACAAAGGCTGGGTGCCCGAGCGCGGCATTGACCACTTTCTGTGCCACTACTCGTCAGAACGCTTCATCCCCGTCGTCGATGATCTGCTGGGCAAAGCCCAGCTCAGCATCCCGCGTGATCGCTGGTGGAGCAACCTAACCTGGCGTGGCAACACGGGCGCGGCCTCCATCTTCATCATGATGTCGGAGTTTTTGCAGAAAGAAGGCAAGCGCCTGAAAGCGGGCGACACCGTGCTCTGCTTCATCCCCGAGTCAGGCCGCTTCACTGCCGGCTACATGCTATGGGAAGTAGAGCTGGATGCACCCGCCAATCAAGCGCTACAGGCCGATTTCCCTCATAAAACTGCCGCCGCTGAAACGATTGCCAACGATGCCCTGCCCGATGTCTCCACTATCGCCGCTCCGCACGACCCGGCCACCGCGCCGCAGCAGCTGGCCCCACTGCTGACCGAGCTGGCCAGCATCTGGCAGGACTACCGCAGCAATGTCTGGCGCACGCCACTGCTGCGCCGCATTCGCACCCGCGAGCTGCAAAGCAGCGACTATGTGCGCTGGATGAGCCACTGGATTCCCCAAGTGCGCGAAGGCAGCCTGTGGATGCGCGAAGGCGCAGCATCGCTCACGGGCGACTACGCCACGTTGGCTTCTCTCATCGACCTGCACGCCGGTGAAGAGCAAAACGACTTCAAAATTCTGCACAGCGACTACCTGAAGGCGGGCGGTGCCGAAACCGATATCAGCAAACTGCGCCGCAACCCCGGCGGTGAGGCACTCAACGCCTATCTGCACGGCCTTGCCGCCACGCCCAACCCCATCGGCCTGCTGGGCGCCATCTACATCATTGAAGGCACGGGCCAGCGCATCGTGCCCAGCCTGCTGCCGCTGCTGCGCGCTGCCCTGCCCTTGCCGCCCGATGCCTTCCGCTTTCTGGAGTATCACGGTGCCAATGATGAGAACCATTTGGAGCGCTGGCTGATCGCCGTGCAGATGGCGCTGGACATGGACACCGAAGGCTCGGCCCAGCAAGCCATACTGCAGACCGCCCGCCACACGGCGGCCATGTATCTGATGCAGTTCCAGCATGTGCTGGCCGAATAAAAACAAGACGAGCAGGACAGCCTGATGAAGAACGAATTCAACGACCATGTCTGGGACGAGCGCGACCCCAGCCCCTGGCTGGCCCTCTACCTGGATCAGAGCACGCCACTGCCCGATGACGTCAAAGCCGCCTGGCTGCGCGACTGCAGCAGCAGCTCGCGCCAGTTTTTTCTGCCCGCCATGCGGCCGCTGGCGCGCCTGTCGATGATCCTCATTCAGGCGCTGAAAATCTTTCTGCCAAAGCGCTGGTCACACTCCATCTTGCTGCACCGCATGCTGGCTTTTGGCATGAAGAAGTTTCTCTCGCCAGAGGCCAACTGGCTCATCATGCGGCACTTTCACCTGGGCTCTCAGGTGCTGCAGTTTGTGGCGGCTAACTCGCCTACCAAGGTCAGCACCACGCCTTTGACGCCCATGGAAATTGACGATGTGAAAGAGGAGCTATTCCTCAAGCACGACCTCAACCTCTTCAACTTTGTGATTCGCCTGAACAAGGCGCTGCGTGAAAACAAGCAAGAGCTGCTCGCTGTCGCAGAGCCCGATTTCTCGATGATTCACGAGCCCGAACTCAAGCTCGAAGACATGCCGCGCGGGCGCTTCAACGTCATCGATCTGCAAAGCGCCATTGAGCTGTACACGCCCATCTACCAGCTGCTGCTGACCGACAACGACTTCTGGCGCGCCAGCAACTCGCTGCAGCTGGATGAAACCCTGGGCATTTACTGCGCCAAGATTCTGGCCTCGCCCGAACATCTGGTGTTGCTCAATAACAAGCACCCCATGGTTCCAGATTCAACGCTTTATGCGGCTTACCGTCTGGTGCTGCACGGGCTGTCCACCGAGATGCTGCATTCGCTGCTTGCGCGCATGGCCAGCGGTGAGCTTCCAATTCCGGCGCGCGAACTGGCCAAGATGCATAAGACGGCTGAAGCCGCCCAATGAACCGTCACCCGTCATAAGTTCTTCAGACCACGGCTAACCACGCGTCTAACTGCTCGGCAGGCATGGCGCGGGAATGCAGCCAGCCTTGAAAGAATTCACAGCCAATGTTGCGCAGCAGTTGCAGCTGTTCGACCTCTTCCACGCCTTCTGCTACGACCTCCAGATCGAGGGCATGGGCCATGTGCACAATGCCGCCCATCAGTCGGTCCCGGCAGGGAGATGGAGACAAAAATTCCCGCCCCAGCTTGATGCGCTGCAGCGGCAGATATTGCAGATAAGCCAGCGATGAATGGCCGGTGCCAAAATCATCGAGTGCAATCGTCACCCCCAGCCGTGCCAGCCCTTGCAGCACTTCACGCCCCTGTTCGAGGTTCAACATGGCCTGCGACTCCGTAACCTCCAGCTCCAGCCATTGCGGCGGCACTTCATACCGCGTCAAACAACTGCTGACCTGCTCGACCAGATTCACCTGCCTTAACTGATGTGCCGAGAGATTGACCGCTACGCGCAGCGGCGTACCAGCCTTGAGCCATAAGGAAATTTGCTTGCAAGCGGCATCAAGCACATAGTTGCCCAAGGCCACAATCTGTCCGGAAGCCTCCGCCACCGGAATAAAACGCACAGGACTGACATTCCCCAGCACCGGGTCATGCCAGCGCAGCAAGGCCTCTACACCCACCACGGTTGCACTCTCTACCTTGACCTGCGGCTGGTAATGAAGCTGCAGCCCTCCGTAGCTGAGCGCCATGCGCAGGCGCTCGGCCAGCTGCACACGCTCGGCCATTTCCTTACCCATGCAGGGCTCGAAAAACACGGCATTGCCACGACCCCGCGCCTTGGCGCTGTACATGGCCATATCGGCAAACCGCATCAGATCATCGCCAGTCTGCGCATCATCGGGATACAGCGCGATGCCAATGCTGGCCCCGAAATCCAGCGCTAGCCCATCATGTTTGAAAGGAATGGACAGCGCGGCCAGAATCTGATCGCTCCAAAATTTCGCTCGGGCGGCGTTTTCCCCCGCCAGCATCACGATGAATTCATCACCTCCGAGCCGGGCCAGAACACCTTCGCTGCGCAGTTGAGATTTAAGGCGTCGGGCGACTTCTCTGAGCAGATGATCACCTGCGGCATGCCCGTAACCGTCATTGATAGCCTTGAAGTTATCCAGATCCAGCTGCAGCAGGGCCATTGAGTCATCGTCGGCCTGAGCGATCTTGAGCTGCTCCTGCAGCTCCTGACCAAACTGCCAGCGGTTGTTAAGGCCGGTCAACGTGTCCTTGGTAGCCTGAAACTTCAGACGTTGCTGCATCTGGTGCAGCTCCGTCACATCCCGAACAAAGGCTACAGCCAAGCCCTTTCCATCTTCGCCAAAAAACCCCAGCGCAATGTCGACAGGCATGGCACTACCTTGCTTTCGCTGCAGCCATAAAACGCGCCCCAGCCCCATGGGGCGGCGCGAGGGCTGAGAAAAATAACTGCGCAGGTAGTGACCATGCGTCGCCTGAACATCGGATGGAAGCAGGATGTCGAGCACCTGCCCTTCCAGCTCGCTGCATTCATAGCCAGATATGACTTGCATGGCTGCATTGGCCACCACGATGCGCCCATCCCGCCCCACCAGCAAGATTCCATCAGGCGCAGAATCCAGCGCATAGCGCTCACGCTGGGTCAGCAGCATGGAAGGCAGGCTCAGCTCATCCTGCCATGCAGAAAACGCCAGACCCAGTCGACGCTGACAGTTCGCCAGTGCTACCTCGGACACAGGCTCATGCATTGAAGAAAAAGGGCATTCAGCCATACAAGCGCTCCAGACATTCACTCTGGCGTTCCTGCGTGCAGAACCCCCTCATGCAACATCAGAGGATATGTATCTGCTGGCTCGCGGCGAGAAGCCTTGCCAAGTGTTTGAAAGCACCAACTATGCGCGGCAGCAAGCGCAATCTGCTTGCGCTACATCAAACACAAATGTGTAACAATAAATTTCAATGGATTGCACTCATCTACACGATTGCTCCAGACAGCCGCGCTATCAGCCCAGCAATGCTCTCACATCCTGCACCAGGACTTGAGGGCCTGTGCCATAGCGCTCATAGATGCGCAAGCGACCTTGGGGGTCGTACAGGTAAGTACCAGCGGAGTGATCGACGGTGTAAGTCCCTTCGGCCTTGCCTGGCACTTTTTTGAAGTAAATCTTGAAGTCCTTGACCACAGCGGCGAGCTCGTCAGGCGTACCGCTCAGGCCGACAAAGCTCTGGTCGAAGTTAGCTAGATAGGCCTTTAGCACTTCGGGCGTGTCGCGCTCAGGGTCCAGCGAGACGAACACAGCCTGCAGCTTGTCGCCATCAGCGCCCAGCGCCTGTTTGACTTCCAGTAGCTCTTGCAGCGTGGTCGGGCAGACATCGGGGCATTGCGTGTAGCCAAAGAACACGGCGACGACCTTGCCGGAGAAGTCCTTGAGGCTGCGCTTTTGGCCATTCACGTCAGTCAGAGGAATGTCTTTGGCGTAATCAGCGCCCGTCACATCCACGCCTTGAAACGCAGGCTTTTTATCGTCCTTGCAGGCAGTCAGAGCGAATGCGGCTGTGCAGGCCAGTGTTGCAGCGCCGAATGCGCGCAATGCACCTCGTTTATCCATGATGGTTCAGGTCAGGTAGTGATCCACCAGCAGGGCTGCGAACAGCAAACTCAGGTGAATCAGGGAAAAGCGGAAGGTTTTGCGTGCCAGCGCATCCGAGTAGTTGCGCAGCAGTGCCCAACCATAACCGCAAAAGCCCAACCCCAGGCCCACTGCGGCAAAGAGGTACAGATAGCCGCTCATGCCCACCACAAACGGCAGCAGACAGCCCGCAAACAGCACCGCGGTGTAGAGGAACACCTGCAGTCGCGTGAAAGCATTGCCATGCGTCACGGGCAGCATGGGCAAACCCGCGCGGCGGTAGTCTTCAACCCGGTACAGCGCCAGCGCCCAGAAGTGCGGCGGCGTCCACAGAAAAATGATGAGAAACAGCAGCAGCGCCTCGTGCCCGACCTGCCCCGTCATCGCGGCCCAGCCCAGCACCGGCGGCATGGCACCCGATGCACCGCCAATCACAATGTTCTGTGGTGTGAGTGGCTTGAGCACCAGCGTGTAGATGACCGCATAGCCGATAAAGGTAGCCAGCGTCAGCCACAGCGTCAGCGCATTGACGGCCAGCAGCAAGATGGCGGCACCCGCTGCGCACAGCAGGGCAGAAAACACCAGAGCCTGCCGGTGCGACAACTCGCCACGCGCCGTGGGGCGCCAGGCGGTGCGCTTCATTCGGGCATCAATCGTGCGCTCAACCAGGCAGTTAAAAGCCGCCGCGGCCGCTGCCACCAGCCAGATACCTGCGCTGGCCGCCAGCATGCGGCCCCAGTCTTGCCAGGTGGGCGCGCCGGGCACGGCAAGCACCATGCCGATGAAAGCACAAAACACAATGAGCTGCACCACGCGCGGTTTGGTCAGCGCGTAATACTGCGCCCAGCGCGATGAGTGCTGCGCTGCCTCCGCAGCGGACTGAGGGATGCTCTCCACATTCATGACTTTTGCCTGCATGTCACCCTCCTCAATAACTATGATTTAGATAGCTAGCAGCGCCTGATATGCATGCGCTACAAGCCATTTCAATACCTATTTCTCTATAGCGTCAGCAGCCGTCCGCCCGGCCTCATCCCACGAGGAAGAGGCACGCAGCAGCCGTTCCAGATCTCTCTTGGCCTTGCCTGCCGTGGCTTTGTCCATATTGGCCGGAAAGCGCATCATCCAGTGCCCTTGCGGGTCCACCACATACAGGTGCTCATCCAGCGCATGGCCCACCTCAGGTTTCAACCAGTCTTGAATGGCGGCTGCTGGCATGCGCAGCGCCGTCGCCTGCTCGGCGGCAGGCAGAATTTTTTCGCTTACGGCTTGCTGGTCGTTGATGAGCCAGACCCAGTCCAGCCGGTCTTTTTCACGGCCCAGCGTTTCACGCAGCTGACGCTGCAGATACAAGTGGTCCTGGCAGCGCGCTTCGCAGCTGGCATTACTGGTGCTGACCAGCAGCCACTGGCCCTGAAGATTGCGCAAATCCATGCTGGTGCCATCGAGCTTTTGCACCTTCACATCGGGCAGGCTGGGCTGGCTGCTGATCAACTCGCCATAGCTGCGCTGCTGCGTGGGGCGCAGCACGTAATAGGTGAGGTAAGAAGCCACCACCGGCGCAGCGCAGACCAGCAGCACAGCCAGCATCTTCCAGCGGCCGCTGCGCGCCTGCTGCATCTGGGTTTGTGAGGGGTCTGGCAGGCTGTGAATTGAAAAACTCAGCGGCTCATCACCTTCACGAACCTCACTAGCGCGGCGCTGCGATGCGGGCTGCGCGGCGGGGGAGGTAAAAGCGTCGGACGAGTTGAAACCAGACATAAAGCAACACCACCAAAACACTGAGTCCGAACCACTGAAAGGCATAGCCGTAGTGCTTTTGCACACCAGCATTGATTTGCGGCCAGTCACGCAGCAAGCCTTGGCTGGCGGCGTCATCGCTGGTCTCCACCAAGCTCAGCGCCAGCAACGGCAAGCTGCTTTGCTGTGCCCACTGGGCAATGTCTGCATTCTGTCGGATGCGCGACTTTTGCCCATCAGGGTCTGCCCCGCCATCCGCTCCTTCCAGCTCCATCAGTTTGGAGGGCGGTGCCTCAAGCCTGCCCTCAATCGTGACCATGCCAGCAGGTGTATGCACCGGGGGCAGCACCGTGCGATCCATGAAGTTGCGCGGTGCCCAGCCGCGCTGCACGATGATGACGGCGCCTTCCTGCGGGGCAGCAAGGCGAAACGGTGTGAGCACATAAAAACCCACCTTGCCCTGCATTTGCCGGTTTTCCAGAAACACCGTCTGCTCGGCCAGCCACTGGCCTTGCAGCTGTGCGGGTCTGTGTAGCAGCTCTTTGCGCTTGGAATCGCTCAGGATTTGGCTGATGTCCGGAACCTGCGCAACAAGCTCTGCGTTGCCCCAAGGCACCAGCGCCTGCTGGCGCGCCATGGCATCAAAAATTTCCTGCTTTTGCGCGGCACGGCTCAGTTGCCAGAAGCCCAGCGATGCTGTTATGCCTGCGCAGACAAGGGCGGCGAAAGAGATCAGTAGAAACCGCCAGAGGTCTGGAATTCGGGAAGTTCGCACCAGATAATCCATTCATGAAATTCGTGATCATTCTCGCTTTTCTCGCCATTTTGGCGAGCCTTGGCAGTGCGCTGTTCTTCATGATGCGCAAGGGCGATGGCAGCGCCAGCACGGCCGCCGAGGACGCAGAGCGCAGCCGCAAGATGTTCCGCGCCCTTGCCTTGCGCGTGGCTCTGTCCATAGGGCTGTTCCTGTGTATTTTGATGGCGGCCAAGATGGGCTGGATCCAGCCTACGGGCTGGGTGCCAGGCAGCTAATTGTTCGCAAGCAACCGTTCGCAACTCCCCGCGCTATACAAAGGCAAGCGCCTTGCGCCTGTCTGTCTTTGGTTTCAGCATCAAACAATGCTGAAACCTTCAGATGACAAGCGCAAGGCGCTCTGAAAAAAGTAGTGACTAAAGCTCTCTCACATCCAGTAAACAAGGATGTAGAGGAAGACCCAGACCACGTCCACAAAGTGCCAGTACCAGGCCGCGCCTTCAAAGCCGAAGTGGTGCTTATCGGTGAAGTCGCCCTTCATCAGGCGAATGGTGATGAAGAACAGCATCAGCATGCCCACCAGAACGTGGAAGCCGTGAAAGCCGGTCAGCATGTAGAAGGTGGAGCCGAACACGCCCGAGTTGAGCTTGAGGTTGTAGTCGTTGTAGAGGTGGTGGTATTCGTAGCCCTGCACGAACAGGAAGATGCAGCCCAGAATCACCGTCATCCACATGAAGCTGATGCAGCGTGCGCGGTTGTTGACCTGCAGCGCATGGTGGGCGATGGTCAGCGTCACACCGGATGTCAGCAGCAGTGCAGTATTGATGGTGGGCAGCCAGAACGGACCCACAGTCTTGAAGGGCTCAACAATATTGCCGGGCGATGCCGTGGCACCCGCTGCAACACTGGGCCATACGGCCTGAAAGTTGGGCCACAGCAGCTCGTTCGCCAGGCTGCCCAGTGCAGGCACAGAGTGCGCGCGCGCCCACCACAGGGCGGTGAAGAAAGCGCCGAAGAACATCACCTCAGAGAAGATGAACCAGCTCATGCTCCAGCGATAAGACAGATCAATCTTGCGACTGTATAGCCCAGCTTCACTTTCACGCGCTGCATCGCGGAACCAGACAAACAGTATCGACAGCCACCAGATCAGGCCAAAGTACAGGGAATACATTCCCCATTCATGGCCGTTGATCCAGGTGCCCGCACCGAGAATCATGAAAAACAGACCGATGGCCGCCATCACGGGATGGCTGGATTCGGCTGGCACATAGTAGTAAGGGGTCGCGCCCTTATGGGTTGCACTCATCACTCGGCTCCTGACGCTGTTGATCGTTGTTTTTACCGACGCTCCACTATCACTTGCACTTCGCCCCACCCGTCTTCAGCCTAGGCTAAACGACCAGGTTGACGATCCATATCAACGCTAATACCAAGATCACAATCGCTACCAGTCCCACGCCAATGACGTGCAGCGGCGTAATGCTGGCAAAGTCTTTCTCGTATTCCTTGCCCTTGCGCACACCCAGCATGGCCCATGCCACGGCGACGATGCTGCGCCAGAAGTTGGACTTTTTGCTGTCCTGCGTCATAAATGACTCCCCGGCGCAGCCACGGAAGCCGTGCTGTCAGCAGGTGTGGCAGGTGCGGGCGGGGTCTTGCCGCCCACTTCAAAAAACGTGTACGACAGGGTGATGGTCTTCACATCTTTGGAGATGCGCGGATCAATCACAAAAGCCACCGGCCATTCGCGTTTTTCGCCGGGCTCCAGCGTGTATTGCGAGAAGCAAAAACACTCCATCTTGTTGAAGTAGGCCGTGGCCTGACGCGGTGCATAACTGGGAATGGCCTGCGCGGCCATGCGGCGGTTTTGCACGTTCTGAAACTCATACATCACCGTCGCCAGCTCGCCGGGGTGAACCTGTACCGAGCGCTTGGCGGGCTTGAAGTCCCAGGGGCCGCGTGCATTGGCATCAAACTCTACGGTGATGGTGCGGGTGGTATCGATCTGGCTATTGCTGGGCAGCTTCACATCGCGCCCGGCCACGCCAGCACCGGGCACCTGCTTTTCAGACAGCGACAAGATGTTGATGCCCGTCAGCTCGCAGATGTGCTTGTAGATGGGGATGAGCACGTAGCCAAACGCAAACATGCCCAGCGCAACAATCGCCAGCTTGCCCACCATCTTTGCGTTTTCCTTGGCTACGCTCACATCACCCTCCTTGCATTCACTGCATCAACCGGCCGCTTCAGTGCAGCCAGGCCATCTTCACGACAAAGCCGATAAAGAATACGGCGGCTGTAGAGGCCAGAATCAGCCCCAGTTTCAGATTCGCCTTGCGTTGCTCTTGCATTCTGGTTTGCGTTGTCATCTCAAAGCTCCTGTTCAGCCGATCACCTTGGTGGCGGTTTCATCAAGCTTGGGTGGGTTCTCAAAGGTGTGGAATGGTGCGGGTGAAGGCACTTCCCACTCCAGACCTTCAGCGGCTTCCCAAGGCTTTTGCGGCGCTTTTTCACCACGGCCGCGCATGGCAGGCCACACCACGAAGACAAAGAAGTAAACCTGCATCAGACCAAAACCGAAGCCGCCGATGGAGGCAATCATGTTGAAGTCGGCAAACTGCATGGGGTAGTCGGCATAGCGACGTGGCATGCCGGCCAGACCCAGGAAGTGCATGGGGAAGAAGGTGATGTTGAAGAAAATCAGCGAGCCCCAGAAGTGGATGCGGCCACGCGTTTCGGAGTACATCACGCCCGTCCATTTAGGCGACCAGTAGTAGTAGCCAGCGAACATGGAGAACAGCGAACCGGCCACCAGCACGTAGTGGAAGTGCGCCACCACGTAGTAGGTGTCCTGCAGCTGAATGTCGATGGGAGCCATGGACAGAATCAGCCCGGTAAAGCCGCCCATGGTGAACACGAAGATAAAGCCCACAGCGAACAGCATGGGAGTCTCAAACGTCATGGAGCCGCGCCACATGGTGGCTGTCCAGTTGAACACCTTCACCGCAGTAGGCACGGAGATCAGCATGGTCGCGTACATAAAGAACAGCTGACCCGTAACCGGCATGCCGGTGGTGAACATGTGGTGCGCCCACACGATGAAAGACAGGATGGCAATAGCCGCCACGGCATAGACCATGGAGGTGTAGCCAAACAGCTTTTTGCGGCTGAAGGCGGGCACGATCTGGCTGACGATGCCGAAGGCTGGCAAGATCATGATGTAAACCTCGGGGTGGCCGAAGAACCAGAAGATGTGCTGGTACATCACCGGGTCGCCGCCACCTGCGGGGTTAAAGAAGCTGGTGCCGAAATGGCGGTCAGTCAGCGTCATGGTGATGGCACCAGCCAGCACCGGCATCACGGCAATCAGCAGATACGCCGTGATCAGCCAGGTCCAGGAAAACAGCGGCATCTTCATCAGCGTCATGCCGGGTGCGCGCATGTTCAGAATGGTCACGATGATGTTGATCGCGCCCATGATGGAGCTGGCACCCATGACGTGCATCGCAAAGATGCTGGTGTCCATGGAGGGGCCCATTTGCAGCGTCAGTGGCGCGTACAGCGTCCAGCCTGCAGCGGGTGCGCCGCCGGGCATGAAGAACGAGCCCACCAGCATGATGCCCGCAGGAATCAGCAGCCAGAAGCTGAAGTTATTCATGCGCGCAAAAGCCATGTCGGATGCGCCAATCTGCAGCGGCAGCATCCAGTTAGCGAAGCCCACAAAGGCCGGCATGATGGCACCGAACACCATGATCAGGCCATGCATGGTGGTGAGCTGATTGAACAGCTCTGGGTTGACGATCTGCAGGCCGGGCTCAAACAGCTCGGCGCGAATCAGCATGGCCAGCACGCCCCCCACCATCAGCATGGTGAAGGAAAACAGCAGGTACATCGTACCGATATCTTTGTGATTGGTCGCAAACAGCCAGCGACGCCAGCCCGTGGGCGTGGCGTGATGGTGGTCGTCATGCCCATGGTCATCGTGACCATGGCCCTCATGGGTGTGGACGGGAGGAACTACGGCGCTCATATTCTTTTCTCCAATCAGTCTCTATACCCGGGGCTTACTGTGCGGCCGTGATGTCAACACGGCGTGCCTGCTGGTCCGAACCGGCAGCAGCCGTGATGGTCTCGGGCTTGCGCATCTCGATGCGATCGGCGGCTACACCGCTTTCGCTCAGCAGTTTGGATACGGCCTTGGCGCGCTCCTTGGCCAGATCGGCGTTCTTGTCGGCGCTACCGGTGGCATCCACAAAGCCTGACAGAGCAATCTTGCCGTCCTTGTGCGCCGACCAGTACTCGGCGGCCTTCTTCACAACAGCCTGAGCCTTGTCGTCCAGCGTGCTCTTGCCGGACTCAAAAAAGACCTGGTAAGGACCGGATTCGCTGGCCGCTGCGGGTGCATTTTCTGCCGGAGCAGGTGCCGGTACAGCAGGTTCAGCCGCTGGTGCTGCAGCACCACCTTCAGGGAATTTACCGCTACGTGCTGCCACAAACTGCGCAGGCTGCACTAACTGGCCGGTCTTGTTGCTCCAGTGGTTCTTGGCAAAGGTCACCACGGCTGCCAAATCGGTGTCGCTCAGTTGCTTCCAGGCGGGCATGGCACCGTTGGCACGGCCCTCCAGCACGGCATGCATCATGTCTCCCGTGGGGCCCAACACCAAAGGGCTGCCATCCAGCGCCTTGATGGGGCCTGCACCCTTGCCGTTGGGCTGGTGGCAGGCCGCGCAGTTAGAGGCATAGACCTTCTCACCACGCGCCACCAGGTCAGCCAGAGCCCAAACCTTGTTCGGGTCATCGGCCTTGGCGGCCAGCTTTTTCATCTCGCCAGCCACCCATGCGGTGTAATTCTCGGCAGAGAGCACCTTCACATGAATGGGCATGTACGCATGCTCTTTGCCGCACAGCTCGGCGCATTGACCGTAGTAGTCACCGATCTTCTCAGCCTTGAACCAGGTGTCGCGCACAAAGCCGGGAATCGCATCCTGCTTAATACCAAAGGCCGGCACCATGAAGGAGTGAATCACGTCATTGGCAGTTGTGATGATGCGCACCTTCTTGTTGACGGGCACCACCAGCGGGTTGTCCACTTTGAGCAGGTAGTCGCTAGGTGCATTGCTCACATCGCCGCTGTTGGACATCTGGCGGTGCGCCGTATCCAGCGTGGAGATATAGGCCAGGCCCTCGCCTTCGCCGTTGAGATAGTCATAACCCCATTTCCACTGATAGCCCGTGGCCTTGATCGTGAGATCGGCATTGGTCGTATCTTTTTGCGCCACCAGCACCTTGGTCGCGGGCAGTGCAATCAAGATGACGATGATGAAGGGTGCCACCGTCCAAGCGATTTCTACCTTGACGGATTCATGAAAATTCGCAGCCTTGGCGCCCTGGGATTTGCGATGCTTCCAGATGGAGTAGAACATCACCCCGAACACGCCGAGAAAGATCACCGTGCAGATGATGAGCATCATCCAGTGCAGCCAGTGCTGCTCCACGGCAATGCGCGTCACAGGCGGATGCAGGTTGAGCTGGTTGACGGCAGGGCCTCCCGGCAGATCCTGCGCGGCGTAAGCCATGGAACTACCCCACGCTGCCAAGGCCAAACTCCAGGGAACCAGCTTGGTGGAAATGTTTTTCATCGTTTTCACTTACCTCTAAGCCTTAGTTTGTCCACTCGCTCAGACTGCTTGCGCGCCGCTTGCGCCAGAAGGCTGTGCACTCACACTACCCTTGCGAACTACACCGCAGCATGCCCCAAAATTTGATAGCACTGTCTGCGCGCATTCACTAATGCATGTACCGGGAACCCATGCCAATCAGCCTGCCTTGGCAGGACTGATTGACCACGAAACCAACAACGACAAGCGCATGCCGCGGCACATACCGGGCATGGCTAAAACAGGCATCGCAGCCGCAACAGAGGTAGAGAGATGGGGACGCGCATGTACTGCGGCGACAGCCGTGCACATGAATGCTTCAGCGCAGCGCGAGGCTGGCTTTTGGTGATGAAGAACTGCGTGAGCTGGCCGCTCAGAAACCCGCTGGCCAGTCCCCTTGGCAAAGCGAAACACCCGAATCTCCCCCGGCGACTCAAGCCGCACTGTCTTGTCTCTTTCAGGCAGGAGAGATGCTTGAAAGATGGCTGCTATCTATGAAATAACTTGGGGAAATTGTAGGCAGCTTTGCGCTAAATCAATGACCGGAAAACGACACTTGAACTATCGCAAACCCGTGTTGCGCGGCTGCTTGAGCATGGCCTTCATGTCTTCCAGCGAGACGGCGCTATTGGCTTCAAGGCGCACCTTGGGCTGAGGCTTGTAGGCGTGGCCATAGACAATTTCAAAGGTCAGTGACAACTGACCATCGGCCTGCTTGTCGGGCCAGCGCTCGGCCATTTTCTGCAGCAGATCGGCCTTCCAGCGCTTGCCGCGCAGACCCGCAAAACGAGCCGGGTGCAGATTGCGCCCCAGCTCGCGCAGCTCCTGCAGCAAACGCTCTGGCGTGGCAAAGGTCAGGGTGATGCGCTCCATGTCCATCACCGGCTCGGCAAAGCCAGAATGCACCAGCATGTCGCCCCAGTCATGCATGTCGGTAAAGGCGTGGCCTGCAGGACCCAGACCCAGCTGGGTATACAGGCGGTGCAACTGCTGCACGGTGTCAGGGCCCAGACCCGAGAACATCACATAGCCATCCACCTTGAGCGCTTTGTGCCAGCGCTCAATCAGCGTCTGTGGGTCAGCCGCGTTATGCAGCAGCATATTGGCCCAGAGCATGTCCAAGCTGCCGTCCGCAGGTTCGCCCACTTGCGCAGCAGCGCCCTTCCAGCGAGCCAGCTGCCACCAGCGGCTGGTCAGTTTCTCCTGCGCAAGGGCTTGGCGCTGGGCCACGGGCTCGTAAATCGTGCATTCAGCCTGCGGATAGCGCTCGCGCAGCAGATTGTGCGACGCCATCCCTCCCCGCACCGGCTCCCAGTGACACCATTGCTCGGGCGGCTTCACAATCCAGTCCAGCCGCTGCTGCATGCGGCTGGCCACCTCCTCATGCAACCAAGGCGATTCAGCCGGAGCGGCCGTGTGCCAATGGTTAGCAGCTACAGAATCAATAGTGGGAGGAAGAGCGTGAGACATGGGCAAACAAGGCGGGCAAGAGGCTGAGGGAGCGGGCCGCCCACCTCTTGCCTGAAAGGGAATCAATGCGGCGCGAGTATATTGATTCCATGCCCGACCTTCATGCGACATGGCTTTCGCAGCTGCGCCAGCGTCTGCGCCTACGTTTTCGCCGCCAGCAGCAAAACTGGCTGAACGCCTTGCCCAGCCAGTGTGCCGTCTGTGGCCGCTGGCCGGGGCCGCGCATTTGCCATGACTGCCGTGCGCGCTGGGTTAGCCGCCTTCATCGCTGCCAGACCTGCGCCATACCGCTGCCGGCACTGGTCTGCACCTGCGGCGCCTGTCTCCTGCAGCCACCCAAGCTCCACCGCTGCACCGCCGCACTGAGCTACGCCTACCCTTGGCAAGACCTCATCACCCGCTACAAATTTCAGGCCGATCTGGGGCTGGCGCGTAGTCTGGGCCGTCTGATGGCCAGTCACCCTGAAGTCAAGGAGCAGTTGCAGGCCTGTGATGTGCTGCTGCCCGTCCCCACTACCAGCCAGCGCATACGCGAGCGCGGCTTTGACCACAGCCTGCTGCTGGCACGCGCGCTCGCAAGGCAATCGGGTATCAAGCGTCCCGTGCTCACGCAGGTGGTGCAGCGCAAACACCTGGAGCTTGCCCAGCATTCATCGACACGCGAGCAGCGCCTGCGCCAGCTGCGCGGTGTTTTCAGCCTTGCACCGGCGCAGACAAAGCAGGTTGCGGGCCGCCACATTCTGTTGATTGACGATGTGATGACCACGGGTGCCACGCTGGACGCTCTGGCCGGTTGCCTGCTGACGGCGGGAGCCGCCTCCGTCTGCGCCGTGGTGTTGGCCCGCACGGCTTGATGCATATTCATCAGACCCAAAAACTGCCTGGGCTGGCAGCACGGGTAAAGGCCCGCCTGCACAATAGCGCCCCATGTTTCATATCGTTCTTGTGGCGCCCGAGATCCCACCCAATACGGGCAACGTCATCCGCCTGGCTGCCAATACGGGCTGCAGCCTGCATTTGATTGAGCCGCTGGGCTTTTCCATGGAAGACCGCCACATGCGTCGTGCCGGTCTGGACTACCACGAGTATGCCAACGTGGCCCGCCACGCCAACTGGGAAGCTTTCATCGCAACCTGCCAGCCTCAGCGTGACCGCATGTTTGCCATGACCACGCACAGCAGCAGTCCGGCTCATGCTATTCATTTCAAAGCAGGCGACTGGCTGGTCTTTGGCTCGGAAAGCAAAGGCTTGCCTGCCGATGTGCGCGCCCAGTTCCCCAATGAGCAGCGCCTGCGCCTGCCCATGCTGGCATCACAGCGCAGCCTGAACCTGTCCAACGCCGTAGCGGTCACCGTGTTTGAAGCCTGGCGTCAGCAGGGCTTTGTGGGAGCTGCGTTGGCAGAGCCAGTTCCCGCACCTTAAGTTCCCGCAAAATTAGCACTGTTCATGGAACGATAAGTTGCGACTCCGGGGGTTTTTCTTCTGATTGCATCGGCCTACAGTAGCACCTATCGATTGCAGCCAACCGACGATATCCGCCAGGACTGCAAGTCACGCCAACTAAGGACGCATCATGAAATACGCCAACCGTCTCGCCATCGTTGCCACACTTGCCATGTCTGCCGCCGCCGCACAGGCTGGAGGATTGGACTTCACCAGCGGCCACTACCCTCCCCAGGCCGAAAGCCATTCCACACTGACCCGTGCCCAAGTGCAAGCACAGGCCATCGATGCCATGGCCAAGGGTGAACTGCAGTTCGGAGATTCCTACCTGTCTCTTTCCTCCCAGTCCCAGCAGTCTTCCACTCTCAGCCGCGAACAGGTACGCCAGGAAACCGCAGCCGCCGGAAAGGCCGGTCTGCTGGACAGCTACGGTGAATAAAGCACCCGGCCCCTCAGACAGCAAAGCCCCAAGGAAACCCTTGGGGCTTTTTTCATGGTCGGATCAATGCAGAGAAATTCAGGCTGCAGCGCCAAAGCTGCGCGCCAGCGATTCCGCCACGCATACCGGCTTGTCACTGCCTTCACGCTCCACCGTGACCAGCCAGGTCATCTGAATGCCGTCAGGCTCCACGCGTTCGGCATGCTGCAAGGTCATGCGGGCACGCAAGCGGCTGTTGACCGGCACGGGAGCGACAAAACGCACACGGTTGAGGCCGTAGTTCACGCCCATCTTCGTGCCTTCAATGGCAAAGGTGGACTCAAAAAACCGGGGCAACAGCGACAGCGTCAGAAAGCCATGGGCAATCGGCGCACCAAACGGGCCCTTGGCGGCGCGCTCCGGGTCAGTGTGAATCCATTGCTGATCGCCCGTGGCATCGGCAAACATTTGAATCTGTGCCTGGCTAATGGCGATCCAGTCGCTGACGGCGACTTCCTGCCCAATTGAGGCCAGCACTTCGGAGTAGGAGCGAAAGGTTTTCATGCCCTGAATGTAGAAGCCCCCTGCCCTGCGCCATGTCTGACGCGGGACAAGGGGCTTACCCTGAATTCAAAGAAAAATACGCCTCAAGCCCAATGCAGTAAAGCGCAGAAAGCTATGGTTTTAAAAGCAGATCAAGCCTCGGTACCGCGCTGTACAAAGAAAAGGCCAGCACCCACCGCCATCAGCAAGCCGCCAAAGATGCGGTTTTGATTGCGCATGGCCCGCGCGCTGCGCATCAGGCCGCGCAAGGCGCTGGCACCGGCTGCATAGCTGTGCATGACAGTGGTATCTACCGCCAGCATGGTCACAGCCAGAATGGCCAGCTGAGGCGCCAGCGGGCGGCTGGTGGTCATGAACTGGGGCAGCACGGCCACCATGAAAATGATGCCCTTGGGGTTGGTGGCATTGGTCAAGAAACCGGTCAGTACCCGTTTTTTAAGGCTGACTTCAGGCATGGCCTCTTGTGTGGCCAGCGGCGAACCGCCCGAGCGCCACTGGCTGATGCCCAGATAAATCAGATAGCAAGCCCCCACAATCTTCACAGCGTTGAACGCCCATTCCGATGCCATGAGCAGCGAACCCACGCCAGCCCCTGCTATCAACAAAATGAGCAGCAAACCCAGCTGCAGCCCCATGATCGTGGCGCTGGTCTTGCGCACGCCATAGGACAGGCCATGGCTCATGGACAGCACCGCCCCCGACCCCGGCGACACCGCAATGATCCAGGAAGCCACAAAAAACGCGAACCATGTGTGCAAATCCATACCAGTCCCAAGTACCCAGTCACAAAACCGCTATCTTAAAAGTTGCGCCATCAACTTGCAGACGCACAGTTGACCTGACGATATAAGCAGCAGGCAGCAATTCATTCCACTTTTCGTGCGGTCAAAAGCAAAAATATGATCCTGGGTGCCAAAATGGAATCCGTCTAGGGTAAACACCAAACAACACTCCCCATGGAACACGGCTCCCCAATCTGGCTGACTTACGGCTTCATCTACCTGACGGCGGCAGTGCTCGCCGTCCCTATTGCCAGAGCACTGGGGCTAGGCTCCATCATTGGCTACCTTGGCGCGGGCATTGCCATGGGCCCCTGGGGCTTTGGGCTGGTGAGCAATGTCGAGGACATCCTGCACTTTGCCGAGTTTGGCGTGGTGCTCATGCTGTTCGTGATCGGCCTTGAGCTGCAGCCCAAGCGGCTGTGGGAGCTGCGACGGCCCATTTTTGGCTGGGGTCTGGCTCAGATGATGGTCTGCACCGGCATTCTGTTTCTGGCAGCCTGGGGCTTTGGCTTTACATGGCGTGTCAGCCTGATTGCAGGCATGGGCCTGGCCCTGTCGTCCACCGCCGTCTGCCTGCAGGTGATGGCAGAGCGCAACCTCATGCGCACACCCAGCGGGCAAGCTGCCTTCTCCATCCTGCTGTTCCAGGACGTAGCTGCCATCCCCATTCTGGCGCTGATTCCCATTCTGGGGGCCTACAAGGTGGCCAACGCCACTCACACCGACAGCCATCTCTGGCTGACCATCTTCAAGACCGTGGGCACAATTGCCGCCGTCATCATTGGCGGCCGCCTGCTGCTGCAACCCCTGCTGCGATGGATTGCGCGCAGCAAGACGCCCGAGATTTTTACCGCCACCTCGCTACTTCTGGTCGTGGGCATTGCCATGCTGATGACGCAAGTGGGCCTGTCCATGGCGCTGGGCGCGTTTCTGGCCGGTGTGCTGCTGGCAGACAGCGAGTACCGCAGCGAGCTGGAAACCAATATCGAACCCTTCAAGGGTCTGCTGCTGGGCCTCTTCTTCATGGCCGTGGGCATGAGCATTGACTTTGGCGTCATCCTCCAGTCGCCCTGGGCCATGGCCGCCATGGTGACGGGCTTCATCACCCTCAAGGCGCTGATGATTTTTGGTCTAGCGCGCTTCATGCAAATCCCCTGGCGCGAGCGCCCCGTCTTTACGCTGATGCTGGCGCAAGGGGGGGAATTTGCCTTTGTGGTGTTCCAGACTGCCGCCCAGTACAAGGTGTTTCACCACAATGTCTCATCCATGCTGGTGGCGGCCGTCGCCCTGTCCATGCTGCTGGGCCCGCTGCTGCTGGTCGTACTGGACAAGTTGCTGCTGCGCCGCTTCTCCACCATCAAGGACGACAACGCTGAATCCAGCAAAGCCAAGGAAATCTCAGAGCAGCAAGAAGCGCCCATCATCATTGCCGGCTTTGGCCGCTATGGTCAGATCGTCGCCCGCGTGCTGCTGGCGCAAGACATACGCCCCACCATCCTCGACCACAACGTGGAAATGCTGGAGGCCGCCAAAATCTACGGCCATGGCGTCTTTTATGGCGATGCCACGCGCATGGACCTGCTGCGCATTGCCGGTGCCGCCAAGGCCCGCGTGCTGGTGATTGCGGTGGATTCGCCCGAGCAATCCATCAAGATTGCCAGCCAGGTGCGCAAGCATTTCCCCAACCTGCAAATTGTGGCCCGCAGCCGCGATCTGAATCACTGGTTCCGCCTGCGCGACTTGGGTGTGGAGCACGCCCAGCGTGAAGTGTTTGAATCCAGCCTTGTGTCTGCCCAGTCGGTGCTGGAGTTGATCGGCCAGAGCCCGGCAGATGCACGCCACATGACAGCTCGCTTCAGAGAACACAATCTGGCACTGGCCGAGCGCATGTACCCGCACTACAAGGACAAGAACAAGCTGATCGCCGTCTCCAAACAAGGCCGCCAGCAACTGGTGGAGCAAATGGCCAAAGAGCGCGCCGACCTGCTGGAGAACAGTACAGAAATGCCTGATGAGTCCGATGCACCTGATAAACCCACCGTCAGCGAGCAAAACCACAGCCCAGCTGACTCAAAGCAGCCGTGATACGCTGCGCGCCATCATGTTCAACCCCAGTCAAGCCGACGTACGGCGATTTTTTTGCGGTGTGCGCGCCAAGATGATCAGCGGCGGGCCCATGGAGGCCATCGAGACGCTGGCCAGCCTGTGGATCGCCGAGCACCCCGAGTATTTTGACGAGCTCTCCGACGTAGATGCCGCCCTTGCGCGCAACTATGACGCCGAGACCGAACGCACCAATCCGTTCTTGCACCTGTCCATG
This sequence comes from Comamonas sp. 26, assembly GCF_002754475.1. Classification (NCBI taxonomy): domain Bacteria; kingdom Pseudomonadati; phylum Pseudomonadota; class Betaproteobacteria; order Burkholderiales; family Comamonadaceae; genus Comamonas; species Comamonas sp. 26. Next base: position 564,050 of record NZ_PEFL01000001.1, on the reverse strand, counting down.
CACCTGTCCATCAGCGAACAGTGCAGCGTGGATTCTCCGCGTGGCATTCGCCAGGCCGTAGAGCTGCTGACCCGCAAGCGTGATCTGCATGACGCGCACCACGCCGCCATGGAGTGTCTGGGCCAGATGCTCTGGGAAAGCCAGCGCTCCGGCCGCGCGCCAGATGGCGAAGCCTATGTCGCTGGCGTGCAGCGCCTGGCCACCACGGACGGCAGTTTCAAAAGCGCCAGTTAAGCAGTCGGCGCTTCCACAAAAAACAAAAGCCCGTTTTCACGGGCTTTTGTTTGCAAAGGAGCAAATTACTTCTGGCCCATACGGAAGTGCGGCTGCGCCACCACTTGCATCTCGCTGTCCAGACTGCCGATGTATTTGGCCAGTTGCTGCAACTCGTCGTTCTTGAACTGCTTGGCAATGCCTGCCATCACGCCATTGCTTCGGCCGATGAGCGGGTTGTTTTCGGTCTTGTATGACTGCAGGGCGCGGAAGACATAGTCCGAATACTGGCCCGCCACCTTCGGGTAGCTGGGGTCAATCGGTTTGGCAAAGCCATCGCCGTGGCAGGAGAAGCAGGCGCCCTTTTGCAGCAGGGCGGTAACTTCGGCATTGCCCTCCTTCGCCTTGCCTTCCTTGACCTTGCCGTGACCGGCGTAGAAAGCGGCCACATCGGCAATATCCTGATCGCTCAGAGGATCCGCAATGCCGCGCATGGTGGGGTGTTTGCGTTCGCCTTTTTTGTAGGCGTTCAGGGCCGAGACGATATAGGCCTCGTTCTGCCCGCCGATCATGGGCACCTTGTACACCTCAGGGAAACTGGCCTGATAGCCGGTGATACCGTGACAGCCTATGCACATGGCGATCTTGCCTTCGCCTGCTTTCGCGTTGCCCTTGACGGCCTGGGCATGTGCCACGCCGGTCACTGAGGCGACAACTACGGCCATTACCGTGGTCCAAGTTTTTATCATTTTTCGCGCACAATCCTTCAAGAGTTCAGACGGGTGCTCAAAAGCCTTGCTGCAGTGCAAACGATTATGGCAGTGAGAATTTGGCACGCTTATCAATACTTACGCTGATACCGCCCATGAAGTTTCAAGGTTCCGACAAATACGTTGCCACGCAAGATTTGATGCTGGCCGTCAACGCTGCTGCTACCCTGCAGCGCCCGCTGCTCATCAAGGGCGAGCCCGGCACGGGCAAGACCATGCTGGCCGAAGAAGTGGCCGAAGCACTGAAGATGCCGCTGCTGCAGTGGCACATCAAGTCCACGACCAAAGCTCAGCAAGGTCTGTATGAATACGACGCCGTGAGCCGTCTGCGCGACAGCCAGCTGGCGGATATCGAAGGCAGCGAGCGCGTCAAAAACATCCACAACTACATCATCAAGGGCGTGCTCTGGCAAGCCTTCACGGCCAATGAACCCGTGGTGCTGCTGATCGACGAAATCGACAAGGCCGACATCGAGTTTCCTAACGACTTGCTGCGCGAAATCGATCGCATGGAGTTCTACTGCTACGAAACGCGCGAGATGATTCGCGCCAAGCACAGACCCCTGGTATTCATCACCTCGAACAACGAGAAAGAACTGCCCGACGCCTTCTTGCGCCGCTGCTTTTTCCACTACATCAAGTTCCCCGATGCGGACACCATGCGCCAGATCGTGGCCGTGCACTTCCCCAAGCTTCAGGGCGAATTGCTGAGCGCCGCCATGAAGGTCTTCTATGACGTGCGCAATCTGCCGGGACTGAAGAAAAAGCCTTCTACATCTGAGCTGATCGACTGGCTCAAGCTGCTGGTGGCTGAGGAGATTCCCGCTTCCGCTTTGCAGGCAGAAGACGGTAAGGTGAGCGTACCGCCCATGGTGGGCGCACTGCTGAAGAACGAACAGGACATGAGCCTGTTCGAGAAGCTGGTCTTCATGAACCAGCGCAACCGTTAAACCATAAAAGTAGCCAAAAACAGTCCAAGGAGACAGACCATGAGCAACGCCCAACAACTGCTAATGGAAGGCTGCTCTGATGCCGTCGGCTTTGTCGGCGGCGCTCTTCTGGGCTGGGGCGTTGCACATGTGCTGGGCCTTGATCTGTTTGCCCAGGGCTACGGCGCAGGCAGCATTGCAGCCATTGCACTGGTGGGTCTGGGTGGCGGGCTAGGCCTGAAACTGGCCCGACTCTGGCGCAAACGCAAAACCGTTTGAGTGAGCACATCATGGCCTTTGTAGAACCCGTCACCCTGCGCGACCGTGGCGTGCGGCTGGAGCCACTGGCGTTGAGCCATGAAGCCGGCCTTATCGCCGCAGCAACAGACGGCGAGCTGTGGAAGATTCGCGTCACCTCTGTGCCTGCGCCGCAAGAGGTGCGCGGCTATATAGAAACCGCTTTGCTGGGGCGCGATCAAGGCCACCGCTTTGCATTTGCAGTAGTCGACGATGCGACGGACAAGGTGCTGGGAACGACCAGTTATCACGACATTGTTCCCGCCATTCGCCGCGTGGAAATTGGCTACACCTGGTATGCCAAAAGCATGCAGCGCACCCATGTCAACACCTCGGCCAAGCTACTGCTGCTGGCCCACGCCTTCGGCACGCTGGCCTGCCATGTCGTAGGCTGGCGTACCGACAATTTCAACTTTGCCAGCCAGCGCGCTATTGAGCGACTGGGGGCTAAAAAAGATGGTGTGATTCGCGGCCACGCGCTGCGCCGCGACGGCACGATCCGCGACACCGTGATGTACAGCATGCGCAGCGGCGAGTGGCCTGAGGTCCGTGCACAGTTGCTCTATCTGTTAGAGCAGCATGCGCCCGCCAAATAAGCGCTGGAGCCCAATTTAATGCTGATCGACTTTTTCTACACACTGCGTGCAGCCAAGCTGCCGGTCTCGGTCAAAGAGTTTCTGGCTCTGCTCGAAGCGCTGGACGCAGGCATCATCGGCCCCAAGAGCGAAGACTGCTGGAGTCTCGATGATTTCTACCACCTTGGCCGCACCATTCTGGTCAAGGATGAAAAGCATTTCGATAAATACGACCGAGCCTTTTCAGCCTACTTCAAAGGCGTAGAAATGCTGGCCGATCTAACCAAAGAGATTCCGCAAGACTGGCTGCAAAAGCTGCTGGAGCGCGAACTCAGCCCCGAGGACAAGGCCAAGATTGAAGCCATGGGCTGGGACGAGCTGATGGAGACGCTCAAGAAACGCCTTGAAGAGCAGAAAGAGCGGCACGAAGGCGGCAACAAATGGATTGGAACGGGCGGCACCAGCCCGTTTGGCCATGGCGGCTACAACCCCGCAGGCATTCGCATTGGCGGGCCGGGCCGCAACAAGAGCGCCGTCAAAGTGTGGGAGCAGCGCGCTTACCGCGACTATGACGATACGCAGGAGCTGGGCACGCGCAACATCAAGGTGGCACTGCGCCGCCTGCGCAAGTTTGCCCGTCAAGGCAGCGAGCTTGAGCTGGACCTGCCGGACACCATTCGCGCCACGGCAGCCAATGCGGGCTATCTCGATATCAAGATGATTCCCGAGCGGCACAACAACGTCAAAGTGCTGCTGCTCATGGATGTGGGCGGCACCATGGACGAGCATGTGCAGAAAGTGGAAGAGCTGTTTTCTGCCGTCAAAGGCGAGCTCAAGCACCTGGAGTTCTATTACTTCCACAACTGCGTCTACGACTTCATGTGGAAGAACAATCGCCGCCGCTTCGCAGAGAAGTTCCCTACGTGGGACATCATCCGCAAGTACAGCAAGGACTACAAGCTGATCTTTGTAGGCGATGCAACCATGAGCCCGTACGAGATTCTGCAGCCCGGTGGCTCGGTCGAATATATGAACGAAGAGCCCGGTGCCGAGTGGCTGCAACGCCTGACCAACGCATTCCCGCGCTTCGCCTGGATCAACCCCGAGCCGCAAGGCGTATGGCAATATCGCCAGAGCATCAGCGTCATTCAGCAACTGATGGGTGACCGTATGTACCCGTTGACACTCAAGGGTCTAGAAGACGCCATGCGTATGCTGTCAAAATAAGTAATGCTCCAGACATTGCTTGTAAAAAAGTCGGCCTTGAAGCCGACTTTGCTTTTGGGAGCCGCTTTGATTCTCAGCGGTTGCAGCCTACTGTCCCCTAAAGACAAAGAAGCAGAGGCCATGGGCATAGACACCAGCGGCCCTGCGGCTTTCACTCTTGAGGTTGATGCGCCTAAAGAAGTGCGTGCGTTGCTGGAGCAGCACCTCGAACTCAAACGCTTTCGCCACCAGCCTGATCTGCAGCGCCGCGAGCTGACGCGCCTGCTGGGCGCAACCGATGCCAATGTGCGCGAGCTGATTGGAACGATGGGCTACTTCAGCCCCAGCGTGACCGTAGAGCTGACCGATACACCCGATGAAGACACGCCGCGCAAGGTCGTGGTCAAGGTTGACCCCGGCCCGCCCACGGTGATTGAAAAATCTGAAGTACGCTTTACGGGTGTCAACGCCAGCGATGAGCTGGGCACCTCGCAGCGCTTGCAGATTGAAGAGAACTGGCCGCTGCAAGCGGGCGAGCAGTTCTCGCAATCGGCGTGGAGCAGTGCCAAGAGCGGTGGCCTCAAAGAGCTGCAAAAACGCCGCTACCCGCTGGCACGCATAGACACCAGCCTGGCCAATGTGGATGCCGACACCAACAAGGCGCAGGTCAACGTCACCTACGACCCCGGCCCGGCCTACACCTTTGGCCCGCTGCAGATTGAAGGCGCCGAGCGCTACGACCCCATTCGCATCGCCCGCATTGGGCGCCTGCCCCAGGGGCAGGAGTACGACCAGCAAAGCATGCTCGATGCGCAGCAGCGCTTGGTCAGTAGCGGCTACTATGACTCGGTGTTTCTCTCGCTGGCGGACTCCCCGTTGCAGACCGATACCGAAGCGCAGCGCGACGAGCAGCGCAAGAATCAAGGTGCAGCCGTCACCTCGCCGGTGATTGCCAAGGTGCGCGAGGCAAAGCTGCAGAAATGGGTGTTCGGTGTGGGTCTGAGCACCGACACCGGGCCACGCCTGTCCATCGATCACACCTATAACAAAGTGCCCGGTCTGGACTGGCGTGCCGTGAGCAAGCTGCAGATCGACAAGAAGAACCCGTTGATCTCCACCCAATTGGTGGGCCTGCCGGGTGAAGACCTGTGGCGCTGGTTTGCCGGTGGCAAGCTGGAGCGTGCGCCTGCAGGCGACTTCTACACCAACAGCGCGCAAATGCGCTTTGGCCGCAGCAAGGCAGAAGACCGTATCGAGCGCAATCTCTATCTGCAATACGACTACGCCAAAACTCAGGGCGACGGTGCGCCGCCCGGTGCCTCATCGCTGCTGGCAAACTATGGCTGGACGGCTCGCTACTTCGACAACAACCTGCTGCCCACATCCGGCTTTGGACTGGCCGCAGAAGCCGGTATCGGTACCACACTGACCCCACAACGCTCGCCTTTTGGCCGCATCACGGGCCGCTGGCTCAGCCTGATACCGGTGGGCGATCGCGATGAAGAAACCCGCCGCCGCAGCCGCCTGCAGCTCAAGGTAGGCGTGGGTGCCGCGCTGGCCAAGAAAGATGTGGACCTGCCCACCACGGTCATGTTTCTGACCGGTGGCGACAACACGGTGCGCGGCTACGGCTATCAATCGATTGGCGCACGCACCGAAAACGGGCGAGTGATTGCAGGCCGCTACCTAGCCATGGGCAGTGTGGAGTGGCAGCGCCCCATCACCATCAAGGGCAACACGCAAGATTTTGAACACACGCTGTTCATCGATGCAGGTACCGTGGGCGATGAAATCAACAATCTCTACACGCGCGTAGGCATAGGCACTGGAATGCGCTGGAAAAGCCCGGTCGGCCCGATTCAAGCAGATATCGCCTGGGGTGCGCAGGCACAAAAACTGCGCCTGCACCTGCGCCTTGGCTTCACGTTTTAAGCATGGCAGAACAAGACAACTCAACCCCCACCCAAGCACCCGCCCGATCAGTGCCCCTCAAGCGTCGTCGCTGGCTGCGCGCACTGGGCTGGACTTTCGCCGCAGCATTTTTGGCCATCGTGTTGGCCGTAGGCGGCCTGCTGTGGTGGATTGGCAAAGACGATTCTCTGAACCAGACCCTGCAGCGCGTAGCTGGCTGGCTGCCCGCCAATCAGACGCTGGTGGCCAAAGAGGTTTCAGGCAGCCTCAAGAATGGCGGCCATATTGGCTGGCTGCAGTGGCAAAGCCCGACCATGAAGGTTGAAGTCAAGGACGCCAAGATCGGCTGGCAATTCAGGCCACTGATTTTGGCGCGCACGCTCAAGCTCGGTGAAGTTCATATCGCCGAAGTACGCATTGCCAGCACCCCCGACCCCGAGAAAAAGCCCAGCGAGCCACTGCAGTCGCTGATGCTGCCCATCAAGATCGAGCTGCCGTTCAAGATCGATCAAATCATCTGGCAAGGTCCGCCAGAAGCCGTGGTGCAAAACCTGAACGGCATCTATGAATACACCGGCAGCCACCACGATCTGCAGATTCGCAGCCTGCAGGTCGCAGATGGCAACTACCAGATGCTGGCGCGCATTCAGGGCGCTGCGCCCATGCAGACCAAAATCGAGCTGCAAGGCAAGCTCCAGACCCCCAATCCATTGGAGGCTAAACAGGGCGACGCCGCACCGTCGTTGATCGACGTGCTGGCCAATGCGCAGATTGAAGGCACGCTGGCGACTGAAGCAGCGCAACTCAAGATCACGGCTCACGCTGAGGCAGAGATACAAAAACAAGAGCTTGCAGCGGCTGATGCAAAAGCATCTGACGATAAAAATGCATCAAAACCAGCCAATGACAAGCGCAAGCAGCTAGAAAAATCAGAGCAAAAACCGCTGGATGCCCAGCCCATGCTGGCCGATATTGAAGCCAGCGTCGCACCATGGCAATCGCAGCCACTGCTGTCTGCCAAGGCGCTACTCAAAAATCTGGACGTTGCTGCCTTCTGGCCTCAGGGCCCGCGCACGGCTTTGTCTGGTGAGCTAAGCGCTGGCACCGGTCAGGCACAAGTCTCGACAGACTCAGCCACGACCGTTGGTCAGCCATCTCAGTCACATAACGACACCCAGCAGATCTGGATGCTGAGCACCGCATTCACCAACACCCTGCCCGGCCCCTGGGACAAGCAACGCCTGCCGCTGCAACAGCTGCAGGCCAGGATCCTCTTCGACGGTAGCCAGTGGCGGGTGGATGACGGTCAGCTCGATATTGGCAAAGGCCAGATCAAGCTGGCAGGCCGCTATGTGCCCGTGGGCCAGATGTTTGACGGCAAGCTGCAAGTCTCGCAGCTCAACCCCGCAGACATACTCAGCAGCCTGGAAGCCGCACCGCTGGAAGGTTCGCTGCAGGCAGAGACACTGCCCCCCCCCGTCCCCGTCAACCCGGCTAATCAGGAGGAACCTCAACCCGCCCCTGCCGTAGCCTTCTCCGTTGACCTGCATGCCACAGGCAAGCCTGCTGGCAAGGCGCTGCGCATTCAGACGCTGGCCGCCAACGGCCAGTGGCAGGCACCGCTGCTGCAGCTGGAAAAACTGCAGCTCGAAGCGATGCAGGCCAGCATCAACGCCAAGGCTGTGGAGTTCAACACCGAAACCCAGCAGGCCAAGGCCCAGCTCAAAGCCACCGTGCCCGGCGCTCAGCTCAATCTGGATGGACACATGAGCCCTGACAGCGGCAAAGTGCAAAGTCAGTTGCAGCTGGCGTCCATGTCCAGCCTCACGCAGTGGCTGCGCAAGCTGCCGGGCATCAAAGATCCGCTGGCCGGTGCCCAGCTCGATGGCTCTGCCGATCTACAACTGGCATTGCAAGGCGGCTGGCAAAACCTGCTTCAACGCTTGAGCGCGGCCCATGGTGCACCCATCCCAGCCAGCGGTTTGCAAATGCAAGCCCAGCTGCGAGGCGACAAGATTCGCTATCTGCCAGCGAGCACGATGGCCGATCAAGCCATCGTCATCCCTGCCCTGCGACTGTCCCTGAACGGCAGCCCCGAAAGCACCAAAATCGAGCTGAGTGCGCAGGCACAGCAAGCCGGCAAAAGCGTGCAGATCGACACCGCCCTGCAAGCCGGCCTGACGGGCGGCAAAGGCACGGCACCGCTGGACTGGCAAGCCAGTCTTGAAAAGCTGCAAGCCCAGTTGAAACCCGGCAACGACAAACCCGGCCCGTGGGCCGTGCAACTGCAGCCCGGTGCACCCGTGCAGATTACGCAGCGCACCAGCGGCAATACCGTGCTCAACACCGTCTACCAGTTCAGCGCGGGCAAGCTGCAAATCACGCCGCCCAAGCTGAGCATGCGCCGCACCAGCGCCGAGCCATTGGCACCCGTGCAGCTGGCATGGGACGAGAGCTCTGTCACCCGCACCGGCAGTGGCACTTTGGGCGTGCGCAGTGCCGGTAAGGCGCTGGGCATTCCGCTGGCATGGTTAGATGCCTTCAGCCTGGGCGATGATGACCCGCCGCTGGAGGCCGCAGGTCTGTCCGGCGACCTGAGCTTTAACGGCAGCTGGAATCTGGACACGCTGGGTAAAGACCTCAAGGCCGACCTGACGGTCGAGCGCGCTGCGGGCGATTTGCGGCTGGCGGTGGACGATGGCTCCAGCACCACCGTCGTCCAGAGTACCGGCCCCACCGCCAACCGTGCGAGCGCCACACGCACCCGCAAGATCAGTGGCGCAGGCATGCGCGCGCGCATCAAAGACATTCGCCTCACCGTGCAGGCGCAAGGCAGCCAGGTCAACGCCAAGCTACTGTGGGACAGCGAGCGCGCAGGCACCATCAACGCCGACCTGCGCACCCAGCTCAGCTACCAGCAAAGCGGCTGGACGCTACCCGCCACAGCCCCCCTGTCAGGCCGGTTGCGCGCCAACATGCCTGACATGGGCATCTGGGCCTTGTTTGCCCCGCCGGGCTGGCGCATTCAGGGAACTCTGGCGGCCGATGCCACCATCAGCGGCAATCTGCAAGACCCGCAGTGGCAAGGCAATATCAAGGCCGATGCGCTGAACATTCTGTCTCTGCTCGACGGGGTGGATCTGCGCGACGGCATTCTGCACGCCAAGCTGCAAGGCACGCGGCTGGACATTACCGAGCTGCGCTTCAAGGGCGGCAAAGGCAGCAACTCGCGCATTCTGGGCTACAGCGGCAACCTGACCAGCGCCCCTGAAGATGGCGGCCTGCTGACCGGTACCGGCTACGCCCAGTTCACACCACCTGGCAAAGGCACCGGGTCTGGCATGAGCATGAATTTGCAGGCCAAGGCCAGCAAGCTGCAGGTGCTGGTGCGCGCAGACCGCCAAGTCAGCGTTTCCGGCGATCTACAGGCCAAACTTGAACAAGGCCAGTTCACGCTGCGCGGTGATCTCACCGTTGACCGTGCATCCATCATCCTGCCCGAGGAATCTGCGCCATCACTGGACAAAGACGTGGTCGTGCGCTCCGCCGCATCACGCAAGGCCGAGGAGGAAGAACGCCTGCGCGCCGAGCGCGAAATCCGCAAAGACCAGGCACGCGCCACACCACGAAAAGTGCCAGACATTCTCGTCAAGCTCAATATGGGCCGCGACTTTGCGCTGCAAGGTTTTGGCATCACCACCCGTCTGCTCGGCCAGCTGGAGGTCAAAGGCGCCAGCTATGTGGGCGGCCCGCCCAGCGTTACCGGAGAAATCAGCACCGAGCAAGGCCGCTACCGTGCATGGGGACAATCACTCAATGTAGAAACCGGTCTGATCCGCTTCAACGGCCCCTACAACAACCCATCGCTGGACATTCTGGCCCTGCGCCCCAACATCGCCGTCAAGGCCGGTGTACAGGTGCTGGGCACGGCCAGCGCGCCCCGCGTGCTGCTGTATTCAGATCCTGACCTGCCCGATGCAGAAAAGCTCTCCTGGGTCGTCATGGGCCGTGACCCGGCTTCTGGCGGTGCCAGCAGCGCCCTGTTGCAGCAGGCCGCCATGGCTTTGCTGGCGGGCGGCAACAGCAGTAGCGGCAAGATTGCAGGCAGCCTGGGGCTGGATGAGGTTGGCTTCAAAAGCGGTGGCGATGGCAGCGATGCATCAGGCGCAGCGCTGACCATGGGCAAGCGCCTGTCAGACAAGCTGTACCTGACCTATGAGCAGAGCCTGTCGGGGGCCATGGGCATCATCTACATCTTCTATGACCTGTCCCGCAGCGTCACACTGCGCGCCCAGACTGGCATGACCAGCGCGCTGGATATCGTCTATACCGTGCGCAAGGATTGAGCATAAAAAAGGCCTATAGCGCTTATCCAATAAGCGCTTACAGCTATGAGAATTGATAATCAGCCCAGCGCGCCACCCCTTGCGACTGCCGCTGGGTTGGTGGCTTGACAAGGCTCAGTCCAGCCAAGCCTTTGGGAGCGCTGCAACGCGGGTAGAATTCAAGCCAGATTGCAAATCTATTTGCAACCCAAACAGTTGTCCCGGTAGTTCAATGGATAGAACAATTTCCTCCTAAGAAATAAATAGTGGTTCGATTCCACTCCGGGATACCAATAAAAAAGCACCTTATCGAGGTGCTTTTTTATTATCTGGAAAACGTCAGGCCATTCACATCGTCCAGGCTCGTCTCAAGTAGCGACCACTTCCAGCTGTTTGCGTGAGGCCTTGACCTTGTACATGGCGGCATCGGCTTTTTGCAGGGCGTCATCCACATCGGTGCTGTCGGGCATCAGACAAACCATGCCGACGCTGGCACCAGCATAGTCAATCTTGCTGCCGTCGGACAGTTCCACGCAGGCGATTGATGCGCTGAACAGGCGGCTCTTCAAATCTTCCAGCACGGCATCACCGTCTTCTTGAAGTTGCGGACCAATGCCGACCATGACAAATTCATCGCCGCCAAAGCGGGCCAGCATGTCGCAGCCGCGCATGGATACTCTCAGCTGTTCGGCCAAAATGCGCATCAAAGAGTCACCGGCCTCATGACCAAACTGATCGTTGATCTGCTTGAAGTCGTCCAGATCGATAAAGCCGACCAGCACCCATTCACGCGAACGACAGCAATGGACGATGACGCGGTTGAGCTCTTCCGTAACGCAGCGCCGGTTGGGCAAGCCTGTCAAGGCGTCGAGCATGGCCAGCGAAGCAAGCTCTTCATTGGCGCGCTGCAGAGATCGCACCAGTTGCTCGCGCTCAACAAAGCCGGCAATGATTTTGGAGAAAAGACGCAGCACATCTTCCGCCTCGCCGCTGATGGACTGGGACGTTCTGCTGGTGGCACAGAGTGTGCCGTAGAGCTGTCCACTGCCAAAGCGCACGGGCGTGCTGACATAGGTCTGAATATCCAGAGCCCGTGCCGCATCCGAGTCGCCCCAGCATTCCTGCACATTGTTGGTAAAGGTTTGGCCTTCTTCCAAAGCACGCTTGCACAGGGTGTCAGACCAAGGGACTTCCAGCCCTTCGGGAATGTTCATCTGGCTGGTATTGAGGGAGTACAGCACGTTCTGCACGCCGCGGGCTTCATCCACGGTGGTGAGGTAAGCTGATTCCAACTCAGTGACTTCGATCATGATTTTCAGCAGGGGCCGCGTGAACGCAGAAAGCGTCTGTGCAGCCGTCACGGTTTGGGAAAGACGCTGAACAATCGATATCATCGTGCGACCTCTAATACAAACGAAATCAAAAAATAGGGATAACCACGTACGGTACAAGCCGAACATCGCAGGGACTTCTTGTGCCCCATCATGCTACCTGCCTCAAGATGTAACAGCCCTGTTTTGATGTAATCGTTTGTCGGACTAAGCCTTAGGCCACAAGACTCTGACACGCAGCCCACCCAGCGCTGGGGACTCATCGAGCAAGAGCTGAGCACCGCAGCCCTGCGCAATACTTTGAGCAATGGCCAGCCCCAGACCACTGCCGCCTGCCATGCCTCCTGCATCCGCCCCGCGCACAAATCGCAGCAACACACGCTGACGCTCGGCCACCGGAATGCCTGGACCAGAGTCTTCAACCACCAGTGCACGGCCGTGGTTGTCTTGCAGCCAGCCCACATCGACCCTGCCACCTGCGGGCACGTATTTGATGGCGTTATCCAGCAGGTTACGCAGCAGCACAGCCAGCGCCTGTGCATCCGCAGGTACGCTGAATGAGGTTTGCATCTGCGGGTCTTCGCTCAAGCCCATATCCAACCCCTTTGCCTGCGCCGCTTGCGCCGCATCAGCCAATGCCTGCTCCACCAGAGCTCGCAAATCCGCTTCTTGCCGGCCCTCGCCTACTGCGGTCTGCGCTGCCTCCTGCCTGGCCAGCGCCAGCAATTGCTCCACCAGCCGCTTGGCGCGCTCAATGCCTGCGGCAAGCTGTTCTTGCGCCGCTTCTTGCGCGGTCTCATCAGGCGCTTTGCGCAAGGCCTGCAATTGCAACTGCAAAGCCGCCAGCGGCGAGCGCAACTCGTGCGCGGCATCAGCCACAAAGTGCTGCTGAGCTTCAAACGCTTGCTGCACGCGCTGCAGCAGACTGTTGAGCTCATGCAACAGCGGGCGTATTTCATCGGGCAGACCATCCATGGAGACGGGGGCCAGATCCTGTGGCTTGCGCGCCGCCAGCTCATGGCGCACGCGCTGCACAGGGGCGAGTGACTGGTGAATCACCCACCACACCGCCAGCGCCAGCAGCGGCAAGAGCAGCACCACGGGCAACAGACTGCGCCAGGCGGCCTCACGCGCCAGCAACTGGCGCACGCGCATGTCCTGCGCAACCTGAATCACTTGCGATCGGGTCTGCAGCGAGAACACGCGATAAATGGTGCCGCGCGCTGGCACATCGGCAAAGCCCAGCACCGCCATTTGCGGCAGCGCATCGCCCAGCGCAGATTCAAAAATTCTCAAGCCCTCATTGGTCCAGACTTGAACAATGAATTCGTTGTTTTCATCTTCAGGGGACGTGCCTTGTGGACGCCCTCTGGCATCAACCGGCAGCCCTGCGCGCAAGGCAAGGGCGGTTTGCTGCATCTGATAGTCAAACAGCGCATCGGTCTGCTCCAGTGCATTGCGATAGGCCAATGCGCCCTGCAGTACCGCCACCAGCACAATGGCAGCACCAATAAACAGCAGCAAACGTGCCCCCAGCGAGCCGGGCAATCTGAGCATGGATGGGGTGCTGCGCGTACTCATGGTTTTGGCACCATATAGCCAAGGCCGCGCACATTGAGTACGGCTGCCGCGCCTAGCTTTTTACGCAGACCGTGGATATAGACCTCTACCGCGTTGCTACTGACTTCATCGCCCCAGCCATAGAGTTTGTCCTCCAGTTGCTGGCGCGACAGCGTGCTGCCCGGTCTTGCAAGCAACGCCTGCAGCACCGCCCATTCACGCCCAGAAAGCATGACGGGCTGGCCGTTCACACTGGCCTCGCGGGTGTTGGGGTTGAGCATGATTCCGTTGTGTTCATACACCTCATCCAGATACCCGGCAGCACGTCTCGTCAGCGCGCGAATGCGAGCCTGCAACTCATCCATGTCATATGGTTTGATGACGTAATCATCCGCACCGGCATCCAAGCCGGCAATGCGGTCACGCACGGCATCGCGCGCCGTCGCCACCAGCACCGGCGTCGCATCCTTGCGCGCCCGTAACTGCCGCAGCACCTGCAGGCCATCGAGCTTGGGCAAACCCAGATCGAGCAGCACCAGATCGTACTGATGGCCGTGCAAGGCCGTATCGGCCTGAGCGCCATCCTGCACCCAGTCCACCACATAGCCATCGCCGCGCAGTAAGCTAAGCACGGCTTGACCAATCATGCTGTCATCTTCAACAAGCAGTAAACGCATGGTGCAAGGATAGCGCCCCTTGGGGGAAGCGGCATAGCCGCTCCAGTATTCGAGATAGCCATCGCATCTCAGAAAAGCAAAGAGCGCACCGTTTAAAACTGGCGCGCCCTTTAGCAAGAGACAGCAAGCATCGCCGCGCAGCGAGGCTGTCGTCCCCTTGGGGGAAGCGGCCTAGCCGCTCAGGGGATAGTCAATTCAAACCGCCGCTTCAATCCCCGGCATCGCCATACGCGCCTTGGTCAGCGCCATGCCCAGATTTGCTGTGCGGCGGCAGACAAAGACGGCCACGTAGTCCGTCACGTTCTTGCTGCGCAAAAAGACGTGGATCAGGTTGTCACTGTTGATGATGATTTCCTGAAAGTAATGGTGGCCGTCATCGCTGATACCGCGCGAGCGCTTGAACAGCGTCTCGATCATGGACACATTGGGGCCGTTAAACAAATCAGCCGTGGCTGCAGCCACCAGATCAATCACTTCACGTGGATGCGAATCCACGGTGCGAATCGACAGCAGCATGCCCGAGGCCGCATCCACATAACCAGCAGCCAGACATTCAGGCACAGAGGCCGCAGCCTGTGTCAATACAGAATCCAAACTCATTGTTTTCTCACTTCTTTAATTTCAATTCAGCGGCGCGCGGCACTTCGGGCATCAGCCCATCTTCAGCAGCAGCGCGTTTTCGTATTCATAGAGCAGGGCTTCCTGCGCTTCGGATTGCACGTATTGCGCGTCAATCAAACGCACACGGCGCAGAGCCTCTTCTGCGGTCAGGCCTTCACGCACCATCCATGCGGCCAGCACGGTACCGGTACGCCCCAGTCCCGCCAGACAGTGCACGGCCAGTACCTCGCCGCGGCGCATGGCCGCCGACATACGCGCCAGCAGCATCTGTACCTGTGCGACGGTCGGCGACTCATGGTCGTAGACCGGCAGGTGAAAATTCTTGAGCCCATGGCGGGCAAGAGCATCTTGCGGAAAGTCCTTTTCCGTCAGCGTAATGAGCATGGTCACACCGCAGCGGCTCAGCGCCTTGAGGTCCATATCCATGTCATGCACCACACCCGGCCAGGGTGTTCCCGCAAGGCGACCCGGTACCAGCCAGGCAAAGCCATTGGGGCCGCGACTCGCAGCGACGGCATTTTCAGCAGCCACTAAGGGCTGCATTTCCATCAGCACGGCTGCATTGATCGGGCGCGGCTGATAGGCGGAAGCTGGTGCAGGCGCTGCATCCTTCGCATCCGGTAATTCAGCTTGAGCCACCACGGGTTCGAACTCGAATTCAGGCACTGCCTCAACCTGCGCCACAGACTCCATCATTGCAACCGGCTGCTGCGCAAATTCAGCAATGGCGGCCAGCGCAGCCACTGGCAAAGGGGGCGGGGGCAGTACATCGTCGGCCAGCTCTTGCAACGGCGTGCCGGGCATAGGCATAGCGCAACTGCCACTGCGCAAAAATTGCTGGCCCGCAGCGCTGATGGGGCGGTGCATAAAGTCGGCCATGCTGGCGGCTTCTTGAATGCTGCCGCCAGCCAGCAGCAGCATCTGTTGCGCTGCAGCCTGCGCGTGTTGCTGCTGATGCGTGACGAGCAGCACGCTGCTTTGCTGACCAATTTGCTTTAGTACATCGAGCAGCAAAAAGGCTTCGTAGCCTTCCAGATCCGCCGTGGGTTCGTCCACCATCAGCACCGCCGGTTTGGCCCATGCCTCGCGCAAGATGGCCACCACCCGTTGCTGCACACTGCTCAGCAGCATGGTGGGGTTGTCCAGCGCCTGCGCCAGCTCGGCAAAGCCGTAGTTTTGCAGCTGTGCGGTGACCCAGTTGCGCCACTCCAGCGGCGATCGCTGCTCGGTCTGGCGCGCCATTTCAATCAACGCATCAAGCGTGTTGGCACGCATCAGGCGGGCATGCTGCTGCACCAGCCGCGGCAGGGCTTGTGCGCCATCAGCCGTCAAAGGCATGTTCAGCGGCTGCTGAGCATAAGACACCTGTCCCCAGCAGCGAAAACGCGGGTTGGGCGTATTCAACCCAGCAAGTGTGCGCAGCAGTGTGGATTTACCCGTGCCTGCAGGGCCCAGCAGCGCGGTCACGCCATGCGCTGGCAGCGCGAAATCCACCTCCGCCAGAATGACGCGCGGGCCATATGACACCCCCAGGCCTTGCACCTGCAGACTGTGTTGCTGTTCCAAAGAAGTCTCCCCGCAGCGCCTGCACCGAGGGCCGTCATGATTGATTGCGGTCACGAATCGTCATCAAAGGCCTTGCATCAGGCAAATAGATGCGTCGGACCGACAGCCTCTGACATTACATGCTTGAAGATTCGCCATCTCTCAAAACAAGTCAATGTGATGGGGAAATCCATTGATTCGCCACCAATTCAAATTGCTTTTGTTTTAAATCAATAAAACATAAAAAAGAAAACAGCACCTGAAAACAGGTGCTGTTTTATCTACCCAAGCTGATGAATTAACCCAGTCGTACCGGCACAAAAATCTTGTTGCCATCACGCCAGATAAGCACTGCAACGGTCTTGTCGGCCTTGGCCACTGCCGCACGCACCGCATCCACATCACCAGCCGCCACGCCGTTGATGGACAGCAACACATCCCCTTCGGTAATGCCTGCCGCTGCAGCAGGGCCGCTGGCCTGAGCTACCAGCAAACCGGCATCGACACCGATCTGCTTTTTCTCTTCAGGCTGCAGGGGGCGCAAAGCCAGACCCAGCTTGCCGTGGCCTTCATCTGCGGCGGCCTTGGCGGTCTTGACGGCCTTCTCGCTGGCATCGCCCAAGGTCGCGTTCAGGGTTTTGGCTTCACCCTTGCGCCAGACCTCCAGCGTCACCTTCTGGCCGGGCATGGACTGACCGATCACAGCGGGCAAATCGCCCGACCCCACAATGGGTTGGCCATCCACCTTGCGCACCACATCGCCGGGCTCAAGCCCCGCTTTGGCGGCCGGGCCGTTCTTTTCAACACTGGCGACCAGTGCACCTTCAGGCTTGTCCAGCTTGAAGGAATCGGCAAAGGCCTGATTGACCTCTTGGACGCTCACGCCCAGCTTGGCATGCTGCGCCTTGCCCGTAGCCTGAATCTGTTGCTGCACGCGGGTTGCCACCTCGATCGGGATGGCAAAGGAAACGCCCTGATATCCGCCCGAGCGGGTGTAGATCTGGCTATTGATACCGACCACCTCGCCCTGCGCATTGAACAGCGGGCCACCCGAGTTACCGGGGTTGATGGCCACGTCGGTCTGCAGGAAAGGCACAAAAGAATCATCAGGCAGCGAACGGCCCTTGGCGCTGACCACGCCAGCTGTCACGCTGTTTTCAAAGCCGAATGGCGAGCCGATGGCCAGCACCCAGTCACCCACGCGCAACTGGCTGGTCTGCCCCAGTTTGACCGTGGGTAGGTTCTTGGCATCAATCTTGAGCACGGCCACGTCGGTCTTGGGATCAGCCCCCAGCACCTTGGCATTGAATTCGCGCCGGTCGTTGAGCTTGACCGTCACCTCTTTGGCGCCATGCACCACGTGTGCATTGGTCAAAATCACCCCATCGCTGGAGACGATAAAGCCTGAGCCTTCGCCACGCATGGGCGTATCAGGCTGCTGCGCACGTGGACCTATGCCGCGAGAGCCAGGGCCGCCGGGCATGCCGAACTGGCGGAAGAATTCAAAGAAGGGATCATCGGGGCTGATGCCCTGACCCTGCTGCTGACGCTCGCTGGTTTGATCGCCCTCTTCCTCACGCATGGAACGCGAAGAGCCGACCACGCTGATGTTGACCACGGCCGCACCATTGCGCGCCGTGATATCTGCAAAATTAGGAGCATTGACCGCAGGCAGATTAAGCGCTGCAGGCTGTGCAGACACTGTAGCCTGAGTAGCTTGCGCCTGTGCTGCGCTGCGCGTACCCACCAGACCGGCACCAGTCGCACCCAGTGCACCAATCGCACCGGCAGCGACCAGAGCCATTACCAATCGACGGGGAGTAGACAAAATCGTGTTCATGGCAATCCTTTCAAATAAACACCGTATCGGTGCCTGTTGAAGGGAAGTTTGAACGTCAAGACTTAGGCCAGACTTAGAGGTGATAACACCACCCAGCAAATCGCAGATTTGCGGTTGAGACGAGGCATGAAGCCGCAGGCAGTACAAGCGTACGGCAAGGCGAAATAACGACGTATCAAGGGTGGTGTTAGCGACTCTTAGGCCGTCGATATTTGCAAAACGCTACTAAATCAGAAGCTACTTTCGATTATCTGCAAAGGGCTTCAGCTTATTTTCAACTGAACCTTGCCAATCTCAGATCAACTCCAGCACCAGTTCTGGCGGGCGGCAAAGCTTGGCCCCCTTGGGCGTCACCACAATCGGGCGGTTGAGCAAAACCGGGTGCGCAGCCACGGCCTGGATCAGTTGCACATCGCTGACAGCAGCGTTGTCCAGCCCCAGCTCTTTGAACTGCGCTTCTTTGCTGCGCAGCAAATCTCGCACCGGCACACCCAGATGCGCCACCAGCTCGGACAGTTCAGGCGCCGTGAGCGGTGTGGCAATGTAATCCACGACATTGGGCTCAATGCCATGCTCGCGCAGCAGCGTCAGCGCACCGCGCGAATTGCTGCAACGGTTGTTGTGAAAGATGGTGATATCGGGGCGATTCACAGGGGTTTCAGTGCTTGTTGTCATGGCTGCAGTTTAGCGAGCCTGCGCATGAGCTTGTGCTCCGGCAAGGTCTGCATAGCTGCTATGCCGCCCAGGCCAGAACCACGTGTGCAGCTGTTCCCATAGACTGATTGAAAAATGCCTGAAAACACAATAAGGAGACAACATGCCTGATTCTCAAGCACCAATTCAACTCACTCTGAGCCGCCGCCAATGGAGTCAATGGGCCACAGCCACCGCATTGAGCGGATTCGCTGGCTCTGCACTTGCGCAAGAGACGAAATACCCCAGCAAGGCCATACGCATGGTCATCCCGTTCACTCCCGGAGGCTCGGCAGACATTCTGGGGCGCGCCATCGGCCATGAGCTCACCACGGCATGGGGTCAGAGCGTGGTGCCAGAGAATGTGGCTGGCGCAGGTGGCAGCATTGGCGCCGATCGCGTGGCCAAGGCCAGCTCAGATGGCTACACCCTGCTGATGGGGCATGTGGGCACGCTGGCCATCACCCCCACGCTGTACCCCAAGCTGCCCTACGACCCCATCAAGAGCTTCACGCCGCTGGCCTGGGTGGCGCGCGTGCCCAATGTGCTGGTGGTTCACCCCTCGCTGCCGGTCACTGATCTGGCATCGTTCATCAGCTACGTCAAAGCCAACCCCGGAGCGGTGAATTTCAGCTCGGGCGGCAACGGCAGTGCCGCGCACATGACCATGGCCTATCTGAGCCTGCAAGCAGGGCTCAAGATGCAGCATGTTCCCTATAAAGGCACAGCCCCTGCCGTCAATGATCTGGTTGCGGGCCAGGTACAGGCTTTGTTCACGGGCATACCGGCAGTGCTGGCGCAAATTCGTGCCGGGCAGATCAAGGCGATTGCCGTGTCATCGCCACAGCGTATCGCGGCTCTGCCGAATGTATCCACGGTGGCTGAAGCGGGTCTGCCCGGCTTTGAAGCAGACCAGTGGTATGGAGTCGTCGGCCCCGCCAACATGCCGACCGATGTGGTGGCCAAGATCAATCAGCAGATTAATGCTTCACTTAAAAGTCCGGCCATTCTGGAGCGCCTGCAAAACGAAGGCGCTCAGCCCATGCCCAGCACGCCGAAAGTGTTTGCCGACCTGATCAACAAGGACCTGGCACGCTGGCGCAAGGTGATTATCGATAGCAAGATGACTCTCTGAGGCTGCCCGTCCACCAAACAAAACGCAGCTCCTGGGCTGCGTTTTTTCTTGGAAACAGCTCTCAACTCTTGCGCAGCCGATCAACCTCAGCATGCAAATCCTTGGCCCAGCTGCGGCGATCACGGCCGTCTGCGCTTTGCAGCTCACCGTAATGCACCACGGCTTGCAGATGGTCCGCGCTGAGCACGCGCCAGATGGAGCCGAGCAGGGTTTCATCGCCCACATAGGTCGCGGCGTAGCTGGTTTCACCCGTCTTGCCATCCACAAAGCGCAGGCCCACTGGCTGCACTGGCGCATCGCATTGCACAGCGGCCTCAAGCAGGTTGGAGTGAAACGAGAGCAGGCTGCGACCGTCGCCCGTGGTGCCTTCAGGAAAGACGGCCAGGATTTCGCCACGCTTGAAAGCATCGGCCATGGCGGTGATCATGCGCATGGCATCGCGGCGCGAGCTGCGCTGGATGTAGAGGGTGCCGGCCGCCGTGGCCAGCGTGCCAATGATGGGCCAGCCCTTCACATCAGACTTGGAGATGAAGCGGCAATGGCGCGCTGCATGCAGCAGCGGAATATCAAGCCAGGAGATATGGTTGCTGACCATGAGCACCGGGCCTTTAGCGGGCGGCCGGCCTTTGACCTCCAGCTGCACGCCTGCGCGAACCAGCAGGGCTGCAGCCCAGGCCTGCACCAGCTCATGCTGCTGCAGATGATGCAACTGAGGAAAGCGGAACGCCACAACCCATGCGCCCTTGCCCACATGGGCCAGCAGTCGCATGCAGCGCCACACAGCGCGCAGGCTGGTTTTGATTTTGTGCAAGCCGTTTGCCATGATTCTCAAAGAGTGTAGCGACTCGCCCCGCACAAGTTGCACCAACTTGATACCGGCAAGTGCCTAAGACTGGCGCAATGCAAAGTCAGAGACACCGAGGAAGCGCCGCCGCGCACCGAGGGTGTCGTCCCCCTCCCGATGCAATGCATCGAGAGAGGGGGAAGCGGCAAAGCCGCTCATGGGGAGCCTATCGTTGATAGGCGACAGCGCCATCAACGATAGTCGTTACCACGCGCGCAGGCAGCTCGTAGCCGGTAAACGGCGTGCTCTTGCCTTGGCTGGCCAAAGCTTTGGGCTCAACAGTCCACTCCGCATCAGGGTTCACAATGCACAGGTCGGCAACGCCGCCCACGCTCAGCTGGCCCAGCTGCGATTGCTGCTCGCCCAGAGCGCTGCCCAGCACCGCCACAGGAGAGGTCGTGATGGCGGCCAGCGCGCGGTTCAGAGGCACGTTGTGCTCGCGGCTCCACTTCACGGCGATAGACAGCAGCAGCTCCACACCGGTGGCACCGGGTTCGGCTTCGGCAAAAGGCAGGACCTTGGCGTCTTCATCCACAGGAGTGTGGTCAGACACCAGCGCATCAATCGTGCCGTCGGCCAGCGCAGCACTCAACGCGTCGCGGTCGCGCTGCTGGCGCAGCGGTGGGGTCAGGCGGGCGCTGCTGTCGAAGAAGCCGATATCGGTTTCGGTCAGCAGCAGCGAATTGATGGACACGTCGGCCGTGACATTCAGGCCCTCGGCCTTGGCGCGGCGCACCAGCTCCACACCGGCGGCGCTGGCCAGACGGCACAGGTGAACGCGGGTTTGCGAGCCGCGAATCAGCTCAAAAATGGTGTGCAGTGCAATCGTCTCTGCCGCCACGGGCACGCCAGATAGGCCCATGCGGGTCGCCAGAGCGCCGCTGGCCGCCACGCCCTTGCCCAGATCCTTGTCTTGTGGGCGTAGCCACACAGCGTAGCCAAAGGTGTTGGCGTACGACATGGCGCGTTGCAGCGTCTGGATATTGGGCAGCGGCACATCCGCCTGACCAAATGCCACGCAGCCGGACTCGGTCAGCTCGGCCATTTCGGTCAGCGTCTCGCCCTTGAGTCCCACCGTTAGCGCGCCCATGGGGAACAGGCGGGACTTGTGCTGCTTCTCGGCACGGAACTTGAGCATTTCGACCAGACCTTGCTCGTCGAGCACGGGGTCGGTATCGGGCAGGCAAACCAGGCTAGTAACGCCACCGGCAGCGGCAGCGGCCATTTCGGACTGCAGCATGCCTTCGTGCTCGTGGCCAGGCTCGCGCAAGCGCACGGCCAAGTCGACCAGGCCGGGCAGCACCCAGCAGCCCTTGGCATCGATTTCACGCTCGGCCACAAAACCATCGGGTGCGGAGCCGATGGCTGCAATTTTGTTGCCGTCGATGGCGATATCGGCCTGCTGGTCGAAACCGCTTGCCGGGTCCATCACCCGGCCATTGCGAATCAGAATTTTCATGGTTTGGCACCAAATTGACTGCTAGCGCTTATCAATAAAGCGCTGGCAGCTATAAAAACAGGATCAGGCCTCGTTGCCAGCAACGATGGACATCACGGCCATGCGAACGGCAATACCAAAGGTGACTTGCGACAGAATCACGGCCTGCGGGCCGTCCACCACGGCGGAGTCGATCTCCACGCCGCGGTTGATGGGGCCGGGGTGCATGACGATGGCATCGGGCTTGGCCAGTTCCAGGCGCTTTTCGGTAAGGCCGAAGCTCTTGAAGTATTCCTGGCTCGATGGCAGCAATGCACCGCTCATGCGTTCGTTCTGCAGGCGCAGCATGATGATGACGTCGCAGTCCTTGATGCCCTCTTCCAGGTTGTGGAAGACGCGCACGCCCATGCTGGCCATGTCGGAGGGGACCAGTGTGCGGGGGCCGACCACGCGCACTTCGGCAGCGCCCAGCGTGGTCAGGGCGTGAATGTCGGAACGCGCCACACGCGAATGCAGCACGTCGCCCACGATCGCCACGCGAAGGTTGGAGAAATCCTTCTTGTAGTGACGGATGGTGTACATGTCCAGCAAACCCTGCGTGGGGTGTGCGTGGCGGCCGTCACCGGCGTTGACCACGTGGACATGGGGCGCCACATGCTTGGCGATGAGATAAGGCGCACCCGATTCGCTGTGGCGCACGACAAAGATGTCAGCGGCCATGGCCGAGAGGTTGTCGATGGTGTCCAGCAAGGTCTCGCCCTTACTGGCCGAGCTGCGGGCGATGTCCAGATTGAACACGTCTGCGCTCAAGCGCTTGGCCGCAATTTCAAACGTGGTGCGGGTGCGGGTGCTGTTCTCGAAGAACAAGTTGAACACGCTCTTGCCGCGCAGCAACGGCACTTTCTTGACTTCGCGGTCGTTGACGCTGACGAAGTTGCCGGCCGTGTCGAGAATCTGGGTCAGGATGTCCTTGGACAGGCCTTCGGTGGAGAGCAGGTGAATCAGCTCGCCATTCTTGTTGAGTTGGGGGTTGCGCTTGTACAGCACGATCAGGCCTCTTGAATGCGGAAGTGGAAAACACCGGCCTCGTCGCGCGCCAGCGCTAAAGAGCGGTCCGCCGGCAGCACCACGCGGGCTGCGGCAAAGTCGGCCTGGAAGGGCAATTCGCGCCCGCCACGGTCCACCAGAACGGCCAGACGCACGCAAGCGGGGCGGCCGTAGTCATAGAGTTCGTTGATGACTGCGCGCACCGTACGGCCGGTGTAGAGCACGTCATCCAGAATCAGTACATCCGCGCCGTTGACGTCAAAATCAATCTGAGTCTGCGCGCTGGAGGCCATGCCGCGCTGGGCAAAGTCGTCGCGGTGCAGCGAAGACGACAGCACGCTGGGCTTGCCCGCAAGGTTCAAGTCCTTGTGCAGACGCTCGACCAGCCATGCACCGCCCGAAGTGATGCCCGCCAGACGGGTGTTGGGCCCCATGATGCGCTGCACGCCGCGCAGCAGCTCGCTATACAGGGCTTCGGCATCCAGAATCAGGCTGCCTTGTCCCGGTTGGTTTCCTGCAATGGTTTCACTCATGGGAGACTCCTCAAAAACTGTTCAAGAATGATGCAGGCCGAAGCGGCATCGGCGTCGCGTGCGCCTCCTGCCAGGGCTTCGGTCGTGCTGTAGCGTTCGTCCACCTCATACACCGGCAGCTTGAAGCGGCTTCTGAGCTGGCGTCCAAATTTCAGGGCACGCGCCGTGTTCTCGTGCGCCGCGCCATCGGGGTGATAGGGCACGCCAATCACCAGCGCATTGGGCTGCCACTCGCGGACCAGCTTGTCCACGGCCACCAATCGAGCCTCGGCAGCTTCAGCCTTGATGGTGGGCAGCGGGTTGGCGCCGCCCAGAACGCGGTTGCCCGATGCACAGCCCGTGCGCTTTGTACCGAAGTCAAAACACAGAAACTGCTGGAAATGCGCAGGCACCTCGGGCTTTTGCGGCAGGGGTGCAGAGGCCGGCTGATCGCTGGCCGAGGAAAAGGCCGCATCGGCGGCCTTGTTGGAAGAGGAAATATCGTTCATGCGCGACCCGATTCGGGAGACAACATCCAGCGCTGCAGGCCCAGCAGGCCCAGCGCACGGTCATAGCGTTCATCAACAGGGGTGCTGAAGATCACGTCGGGGTCAGCTTCTACGGTCAGCCAGGCGTTTTCGCCAATTTCGGATTCGAGCTGGCCTTCATCCCAGGATGAATAACCCAGCGTGACCAGCACGCGCTTGGGGCCGGCACCATCGGACAGGGCTTCGAGCACATCCTTGGATGTGGTCATCTCCAGACCGCCGGGGATGGTCATGGTCGAAGCATAGGCCGATTCGTTCTCTGGTGCGCCTTCGATCACCATGGGCTCGTGCAGCACAAAACCGCGATCGGTCTGCACCGGGCCGCCGGTAAAGACCTGCTCTTCGCGCAAATCTTCACGCTTGAGACCCAAGTCCACTTTTTGTAGCAGGCCTTGCAGGCTCAGCTTGGAGGGCTTGTTGATAATGAGACCGAGCGCGCCACGCTCGCTATGCTCGCACAGGTACACAACGCTGCGCGAAAACGACTCATCTTCCAGACCCGGCATGGCAATCAGGAAGTGGTGAGTCAAGTTGATAGGCGCAGATTCTGCAGACATAACTGCGATTTTAATGGCGATCCATGACTCCTTTTTACCCTGTGGGCTTGATATGGTTCCGACGCGACCTGCGTCTGAGCGATAACGCCGCCCTCTACCATGCTGCGCAGCAATGCAAAACGCTGTATTGCGTCTTTGTTTTCGATGAAAGCATCCTCACCGCCCTGCCTCACGCCGACCGCCGGGTAGAGTTCATCTGCCAGAGCGTAGCCGAGCTGGACGAAGCCATTCGCCACGCCGCAGGCCGCCCGCAAGCAGGCCTCATCACCCGACACGGCCTGCCGCAAGAGATCATTCCGGCGCTGGCCAGCCAGCTGGGGGCTGGCGCCGTCTTCTGCAATGACGATGACGAACCTGCCGCTCTGGCGCGCGATGCGCAGGTGGCCCGCAGTCTCAAGGCTGATGGCCGCGTGCTGCTGCGCAGCAAAGACCACCGCATTTTTGCGCGCGACGAGGTGCTGACCCAGAGCCTGTCGCCGTTTTCGGTCTTCACGCCCTACAAAAACGCCTGGCTCAAAAAAGTAACGCCGTTTTACCTCTCCAGCTACCCCAGCGAGCGCGACCTGCCAGCCAAGCTGGCCGACCGGCATGAAGCCGACCGCCAAAGCACATCAACCGCAGTCGAGCTGGGCTTTGCGCCCGACACTCTGCAAGGCCTGCGCCTGCCCACAGGCGAAAGCGGCGCGCGCCAGTTGCTGGCCGACTTTCTGCCGCGCCTGCCGCAGTACAAAGCGGCGCGGGATTTTCCGGCGCTCAAAGGCCCCAGCTACCTCAGCGTACACCTGCGCTTTGGCACCGTATCGATTCGCGAGCTGGCTCGCCTTGCCCATGAAGCCGCGCATAACGGCGACTGGTCTGATGCAGGCCGTGAAGGCGCAGCCACCTGGCTCAGCGAGCTGATCTGGCGCGACTTTTACTTTCAGATTCTGGCCCACCACCCCCATGTCATTGAACGCAGCTTCAAGCCTGCCTATGACGTGATCGAATGGGACACGGGTGCCGAAGCCGATGCACTCTTCGCCGCATGGTGCGAGGGCCGCACCGGCTACCCTCTGGTCGATGCCGCCATGCGCCAGATCAACACCAGCGGCTATATGCACAACCGGCTGCGCATGGTGGTGGCGAGCTTTCTGGTCAAAGACCTGGGAATCGACTGGCGTCGGGGTGAGGCTTACTTTGCCGAGAAGCTCAACGACTTTGATCTGGCAGCCAACAACGGCGGCTGGCAATGGGCAGCCTCAACAGGCTGCGATGCCCAGCCCTGGTTTCGCATCTTCAACCCCATCACGCAGAGCGAGAAATTTGATGCGGACGGCAAATTCATTGCCCGCTATGTGCCCGAGGTGGCGCAACTGCCGGCCAAGCTGCGCCACGCGCCCTGGCTGGCCAAGCCGCTGGACCTGCTTGAAGCAGGCATCACGTTAGGCAGCAGCTACCCTTACCCCATCGTCGATCACGCCGTGGCGCGCGAGAAGACACTGGCACGCTACGGCATCTTGAAAAAGGACAGCTAAAAAAGAAGCGGCTTGCGCTTGTCTTTAAAAGGTTTCAGGTCACTTTTAACCCGAAACCCAATCAAGACCGGCGAAAGCCGCTTTTATTTTGGTAGCAGTGCTTATTCGGCAGCTGCTCCAGAGGCATCAAGCCCAGGGCCGCTGAGCGGGTTGCGCTCAGGTGCGGGGCCGCTAAGCTTCAAGGCGTAATGCTGAATCAGGCCCAGCAGCTCTTCATCAGAGTAAGGCTTGCCCAGATAGTGGTTGGCACCCAACTCACGGGCCATCTCGCGATGCTTCTGGGCAATACGCGAAGTGATCATGACCACGGGCATGCCTTCAAGTTTCTGGTCTGCACGAATATTGCGCAGCAGGTCAAAGCCATCCATGCGCGGCATTTCGATGTCCGACAGTACCAGCGTCGGGCGCTCTTCCTGCAGGCGTTCAATGGCTTGCAGACCATCAGCCGCCAGCGTGACGCGGTAGCCTTCGCGCTGCAGCAGACGCTGGGTCACGCGGCGCACGGTGATGGAGTCATCCACCACCAGCACCAGCGGCACCGTAATCTGACCCGCTTCAGCACCCAGCAAACCCGCACCTGCGGCCTTGGCCAGCAGTCCGCCTTCAGCGGCATCCAGCTCGGCCTTGGCCAGCATGGCGCGCACGCTGTCGCCGTACACGTTGGCCAGCGCCACCGGGTTGTAGATTTGCACCACAGAACCCGAGGGCAGCACGGACATACCCGTCAAGCCAGGCAGACGCGAAAGCTGTGGTCCCAGATTCTTGATCACCACTTCCTGGTTGCCCAGCACTTCATCCACGTGCAAAGCCACGCGCTGCGAGGCGCTGCGGGCAATCACCACGGGACGGGTACGACCCAGGTTTTCATCGCTGTGCAGCGAGGTCTGCCACAGCGCGCCAGCCCAGTAAAAGGGCATGACTTCGGTGCCATCGTGGAACTCGTTATTGCGATAGCTTTCTTCCAGCGCATCGACCGGCACGCGGCGCACGATTTCAATCAGGTTGGCAGGCACGCCCATGGACACAGAGCCCATGCGCAGCATGACCACTTGTGTCACCGCCGTCGTCAGCGGCAATACCAAACGGAAGGCGCTGCCACGACCGGGTTCGGTATGGGTTTCGATACGGCCGCCCAGCGCATTCACTTCAGAACGCACCACGTCCATACCAATGCCGCGACCGGCTACGCCTGTCACTTCAGTGGCTGTGCTGAAGCCCGGCTCAAAGATCAGACGGCCAGCGTCCTCCAGCGTCATGTGGCGGTCATCCGTCCACAGTTTGAGGCTGATGGCCTTGGCACGAATGCGCTCCAGATTCAAACCAGCGCCGTCGTCTTCCACAGACAGCGCAACGTCATTGCGCTCATGGCTCAGCACGATCTCGATGGTGCCGATGGCGGGCTTGCCCATTTCCTGGCGCAGTTCGGGGGACTCGATGCCATGCGCCACGCAGTTACGCAGCAAGTGCTCAAAGGCCGGCATCATGCGTTCCAGCATGCCGCGGTCCATTTCGATGGTGCCGCCCAAAATGTTCAGGCGAACCTGCTTGCCCATCTCCTTGGAGGTCTGGCGCACCACGGCGTACAGACGTTCGGCAAATGAGTCGAACTCCACCATGCGCGTGCGCAGCAGATCGCGCTGCAGATCACGTGCCTGGCGGCCCTGAGCCACCAGATCATCTTCGGCCACGGCCAGATCGCGCTGCAGATTGCGCTGCACGGTGGCCACGTCGTTCACCGACTCGGCCATCATGCGGGTCAATTCCTGCACGCGGGTGAAGCGGTCAAACTCCAGCGGGTCAAAGCCAGCCGCCGTGTCCTTGGACAGAGCCAGGCGCGACTGCATCTGGCTCTCGGCCTGCACTTCAATGTCACGCAACTGGGTACGCAGACGCTCCAGGTTACCGGTCAGGTCATTGAGCGCCGAGCGAGCCTGCATCAGGCGTGCATCAACACGCGAGCGGGCAATCAGCACTTCGCCGGTCTGAGAAATCAGACGGTCCAGCAACTGGGCACGCACCCGCACCGTCTGTTGCGACGAAGCGCGCGGCACCACGGGCGCAGGCATCTGAATCGCAGCGGGTGCTTCAGCAGACTCTGCCGCAACAACCTCAATTTTTTCGCTTTCAGCCTCGCTAGCACTCAGGTGCAGTGGCGCTTGGGCCAGCTTGTCTTCCAGCGGGTCCAGCGGCAGTTCAGGCTCTTGCTCACCCGCCATGCGCAGCACATCAAAGCTGGCTTGCAAGGCATCAAAGCTGCCCAGCAATGGCTCAATGGCTTCGGCGGAGGGGCGTTCATGGTCAATGCGTTCAACGGCAGACTCCAGACGATGAGCCATCTCGCCCATGCGCATGGCACCGGCCAGACGGGCACTGCCCTTGATGGTGTGCAGAGCACGCAAGACCTCGTTGCGCGCCTCATCCTGCGTGGGGCGGCCATGCCAGCGACGCAGCGCAGCGCCCAGTCTCGGCAGCAGGTCGATAGCTTCTTCTTCAAAGATGGGGAACAGATCGGGGTCAACCTGATCCAGCACATCAATGTCGTCTTCATCGTCGCCCGCATGCACGGCCAGTGCAATGGCTTCATCAATGCGGCGCTGCAGCTCAGCTTCATGCTCCACGCTGCCAGCGGCGGGCACCATGGAATAAGGGGCCTGAGTAGCTGCATCCGGCACCACATCCAGCAGTGGGTCTGCGGTTGGGGCATCGACATCAGGACTCTCAACCGCCTGTTCAGCGATCAATGCATCCGCCAATGTCTCCGTCAGTGCATCGCTGGAGAGCAATGCCTGAGCATCCAGCACTTGCTCGGCAGCAAAGTCCAGCGGCAAATCCTTGAGGTCTGCGGCTGGCTGCAGCACTTCAGCAACTGGCCACTCGACATCATCCAGATCGGGCAACTCATCGTATGCCGAAGCAGGCGCAGCGCTGGCATCAATGGTCGAGCTGAGAACTTCACGCAGCCCATCTTCAACCCCAGGCACGGTCTCTTTGAGGAAACCTGCCGCGAACTGATGCAGCAAGCGGCGCACTTCATCCGAAGCAGTCACACATTGCTGAATCTGCAGCCCGCTGGCAAAGCCCTGAGACTGCAGGTGCAGCAGCGCATGCTCCAGCAGGCGCGCCAGTTCCGACAAGGCCTTGAAGCCCACGGTACCGGAGCTACCCGCCAGCGAATGTGCCAGTGCAATCACGTCATCAGGGACAGGCTCCGCAGGCTCTTGCGACCACTGCTGGAGCACATCCCCCAGACGCTCGGACCAATCATCGGCCTCGTTGAGGTAGACGCTATAGAGCGGCGCGCTGATGCGCAAGCCATCAATATTGCGGTAACCCTCTTCCTCTTCGGCGTCAGAGCCATCTTGCGCAACAGGCTCTGATGCAGCGGCTTCTGGTTCCGCCGCTTCTGACTCAGTGGGCTTGACGACCTCAGGCTCAGCTGCTTCAGCTGCGGCATCAAGCAAGTCTTCGATCGCATCCAGCTCTGCAGCAGCCGTTTCTGGCTCAGCCGCCTCAGGCAATTCAGCCTGTGGCTCTTCGGCCACTTGATGCTCAGGCTCGGCAACGGCCTGCACTTCAATTGCAGCCTGCTCACTTTCACGCATGGCCGCTTCAAACGCCGCAAAGTCCAGCTCCTGCACTTCTTCAGCAGGGGTTGCAGACGATGCTTCTGCGGCTACGGCCGATGCATCAACCTGCTCCAGCAGGTCATCGGGAATATCCAGCTCCAGTATGGCAAAGTCGGCAGCGGCCTCTTCAGGCTCAACCAACGACTCTGCTTGAGCAACCGGAGTCAATTCGTCATCAGGAAAGTCGAGCTCAGGCATCACCAGAGCCGGCGTGTTGGGCACTGGATCGGCCAGTTCAGCACGCTTGCCACGACGCGGCACCAGAGCGATATCGACGCGCGTGCCTTGCAGACGCATAGCATCTGCCGCAGCGCGGAATGGCGTGGCCGACCAATTTTCGGCCTGGCGGTTTTCAATATCCTGCGCCCAGGCCGCAAAGGCCTTGAGCGAGTCTTGCGCCAGAAGCTGCATGGGCGCGGGCATGGGTTGCTGCTCAGCCAGCCAGGCATTGAGCATCTGCTCCATAGACCAGCCCGCTTCACCAAACTCATCAAGCCCGACCATACGGGAGCTACCCTTGAGCGTGTGGAAAGCACGGCGCAGTGTGGTCTGCTCGCTCAGGTTCTCTGGTTCATAACCCAGAACCTTCAAAGCATTCAGGCCGTTGTCGACGACTTCGCGGGCCTCTTCCAGGAAGATGGACAGCAACTCATCATCGCCATCCAACTCCTCTGCGCTCAGCTCTACGGCCTGAGCCACGGGTGCAGGGACAGGCGCAGCAACGGAAGCGGCAGACACAGGTACCGGTTCCGCCAAGGCACTGAAATCAGCAGCGAAATTCAGGCCATGGGCCAGTTCAGCGTCTGAAGCCTCAGAAGGCTTGGCTGTCTGCATCTCCTTGAATACCTGAGCCATGGCATCGGCCAGAGCATCAGAACCCACAGGAGTCATGTCCAGCCCAGCAGATGCAGCCGTCATGGTGAACTCGGGCAGAGCGCCCGGTTCTGTCACAGCCCACGGCGAGGACTCTTCCTCAATACTCGATTCCTGCTCTGCAGCTGCCTGATGCACGGCAGGCTGGTGAACTTCAGGAGAAATCAACAACTCAGGATCGGCCACGGCAGACACAGGAGCCTGCGTCACCTCAGCCGGTGGCGGAGGTGCAGCTACGGATGGCTGAGCGCCAGCATGCAGCGAAGCGGCCTGAGCCACTTCAGCAGCCGCAGGTTTGAAAGGAGCTGCAAATGGCGCAGCAACGACTGGTTGCACTGGCTTGAAGTCAGGAACCTGAGCAATATCAGTAGGGATGTCCACCGTGGGGCGGAAAGCCTCTGGGCCACGGCTGCGGCTATGGCCCATGACGATGCGCAGCTCGTCCTTTTCCTCATCGTAGACAAACAGCTTGCGCGCCATATTGCGCTGGTAGCTAAGCATGTCGATAAGGAAGCCCATGGCACCCAGACTGCTACCCAGTTTTTCAAAAACCTGGGGGTAGCTTTCCATGCTCAACTCGCCAAGCATCAGGTGCTCAACGGTCTCGCGCATGCGCTGCATGGCAGTCGCTGCCTGGTCAAAGCCCAGAACCGACAAAACGCCACGCATCTGCGACATCTGACCGGGCACTGGACCCAGCACAGAGGTATCTGCAGGATTGCGGAAGAACATGTCTAGCTGCTTTTCAGCCTCGCCCAAGGTCAAGCGCAACTCGCCCACCACAGATCCCATGGTTTGCTGGTCGCTCGCCTGGCGATAAAGCTCTTCCATCCAGACTTCAAGCGGCTCAGGCACGGCACCATTCAACGCAGCATCAAGACGATGCACGAGCACGCTGGACTGGGCAGACTGCACTTCTTCGTTTTGGCCAGCCGTCATAAAGCTGGCTTGCAGATACAGCACAGCCGTTGCCACTTCCATGGCCAGCTCGGCAGGTGGCGGCGCTCCAACGCTGTCCACCGTGTCCGCCACGCGAATCAGTGCACGCGCCAGGCCATGGCTGGCCGGCTGCAGTTTGACCAGCGATTCAGACACATGGCCGAATTGCTCGGCCATGGATTTAATCTTGCTGCGGTCACCTCCAGCTAGGGCCGACCAGGTTTCCGCCGCCGCCGCAATGCGCTTGCGGGCCTGCACCAGCACCGATGGATCAAAGCGGCCGAAACGGGCCACGTTGTAATCCACCAGTGGCATGTACTCCATCGCATATGCTTCATGCACGGCCTGCAAAGACTCACCGGCCTGCTCGCGGGGCTTGGCCTGCGCACAAAAGAACATCAAGTCTTGCAGCAAACGCGCTGGCGGCAAGCTGTCGCCCTTGGCCATGGATGCATACTGCATGAGCACACGTGAAGCCATGCGCTTTACGTAGATATCAGCAGTAATCAGGCCGCGCGCCAGCCCTTCAAAGAAGGCTGCCACAATCTTCCAGAAACTGCGCGCTGCCACATCATCGGGCAGAGCTGCGGCAAAGCGCAGGCACAGCTCGCGCATCTGGGCAGCGGCTTCACGGTCATCACTCTTGACCATGCGCAGCACCACGCCATCGAGCATGGCACGGGCATGCGGGCCATAGGCCAGCGGCTCGGGCACAGGGCCAGTCCAGCGCGGCTCGCGGGCTCGGCGCTCAGCAGGCCACAAATCAGCAGGATGAGACTTGTCATTACCCGCCAGGACCTGTGTTTCACGGTACTGAGGGAACAAAGCAACGGCAGAGACTTGCTGACCTGCAAGCACCGCCTCCAAAAATTCCATTAACGCAAAATGCGTGCGCTCCAGCGTGCTGGCCGCTTCCTGTGTGCAATATTCGGGGCGCTGCACGAAGCGGTTAACCACCGCTTCCATGCTGCGCATCACCTGCGCCGGGGCTGTGACGCCCACCATCTCCAGTGCACCGCAAGCCTGGTGCAACTGCTGGCGTGCAATGCGCAGCGCCGATGTATCCAACTCTTCCAGATCAGACAAACGGGCCGCATCTGCATCACGCATGAAACGACTTACAGCCTTGGTCGCAGCCTCAAGCGACTTTCGCACCTCATCGAGCACCCAGGCCAATGGACCCAGATCCTGTTCCGCGGGTGCAGGCATGGCTGCACGTGTTGGCGAGTCGTCAACCACTGACATGCTCTAGTTCCTTAACCCTCTGGGGGTCGTGCATTTTTATAAGAGGGAGAGCCAGTCAAATCAGGCAATCTTGAACCGAGAAACAGACTGACGCAATTCTTCAGCCATGTGAGAGAGCTCGCGCACCTGCTGGGCTGTTGTACGAGTACCTTCACCGGTCTGCTCGGTCACCGCAAAAATGTGCTGAATGTTTTCTGCCACGCCGTTGGCCATGATGGCTTCACGCGAAGTGGAATTAGAAATATGCTCAATCAGCTCGGCCAGTCGGCGCGACACGCTATCAATTTCAGACAGTGCGGTACCCGCAGAGTCTGACAGGCGAGCCCCTTCAACCACACCCTGTGTAGAGCGCTCCATAGCGGCCACTGCGTCCTGTGTATCGGTCTGAATGGCTTTCACCAGCGCTGCAATCTGACGGGTCGCATCGGCGGAACGCTCCGCCAGGCGCTGCACTTCTTCCGCCACCACCGAGAAGCCACGACCGGCTTCACCAGCAGACGCGGCCTGAATAGCTGCGTTCAGCGCCAGCACGTTGGTCTGTTCGGTAATGTCCGAAATCAGCTCTGTAATTTCTCCAATCTCCTGCGACGATTCACCCAGACGTTTGATTCGCTTGGAGGTATCCTGAATCTGGTCACGAATGGAGTTCATACCGCCGATGGCGTTCTGCACAGCCTTCAGACCCGAATCAGCGGCTTGCAGCGATTGACGGGCCACCAGTGCCGACTCCTGTGCCTGTGCCGATACATTGTTAATACGGCCAGCCATGTCCAGAATGGACTTGCCTGTTTCGCGAATTTCGTGCAATTGCTCGTTCGATGCGGCCAGCAGCTCAGTCGACGTCATGTCCACCTGCTCGGTCGTCTGAGCCACTCGGGTGACGGTATTCTGTACCGAGCCCACCAGCGCACGCAGCTCTTCTACCGTGTAGTTCACCGAGTCGGCAATCGCGCCGGTGATATCTTCGGTCACGGTCGCTTCCTGCGTCAAGTCACCTTCAGCGACGGATTGCAATTCGTTCATCAAACGCAGAATGGCAGCCTGATTGGCATCGTTGATGCGCTTGGCTTCTTGCTCCTGCAAGCGGGCGTCTACCTGGTGGCTTTCGGCTTCCTTCTGACGTGCGCGGCTGTCCAGCAGTTGCACGCGAGAAATACCGACGCCACTCAACACCGCCGTCAAAAGAGCCAGAGCCAGCACCACCAACTGCAGCATGCTGGAGCCGCCCAGGCCTTGTAAATCAGACTGCAGTTTCTCCAGCTGCTGGCGCAGTGGTTCGCTGTCATTGTTGATGCTGCTCTGCGCTTCACGGGCCGACACCAGACCTTGCAGGTTGCCCAGAATAGCGCTGGCCTGAGTGCGTGTGTCGTCGTACTGCTTGATCAGTGTCTGCAGTTGCTCACGTACCTGCGGGTCGCGCGAGGCGCTCAGACCCAACTCGGTGCTACCGTTGAGCAGACCTTCAGAGATTTCCTTGAAAGAGTTCAAGTCCTTGCCCAGCAAGAACACCGCCTCGGGGCTCACGCCTTCCAGCGTCTGGAATTCGTTGGCCGACTTGGCAATACGCTGAGTCAACATCACCAGCTGACCGGCAGCAGAGATTTCCGCCGCGCCGGCACCTTGCTGCAGCTTCAGCGATGAAATGGTTTCTGCGGTTTCCAGCAAGTCAGAAGACTGACGGTTAATGGTACGCAGCGCATCGCCAACCTGAGTCAGTGTTTTTTGCTGCCCCAGAATCAGGCTGGCACTTTTTTCTGCACGTTCCATCAGCGTGCTGATGTCGCTGACTTCATCTTGCAGGCCGCTGCTCAGCGCATTCACGCCCAGTTCAGAGTCACCAGCCGCCAGAGCGCGCACGTTGCGTGCCAGAACACCAGCGCTGTCCTTGACGTCTGCAAAAGCCGGCGCTGAACCGGTCATAGCCATGGAAACCGACTTGGCCAGTCGCTGCGACTGCATCAGGGCCTGGCCTGTTGCAGCGAGTTGCTGGTTGGAGTTGCTGGCGTCACGCAGCATCCATGCAGCAGTGACCACCAGCACCAGAACCGAGCCGCCCAGCAAGGTAAACAAGGTGCGCTGATGCTTGGCCACCGTCGCGGTGCCAAGAATCGGCAAGCTCACCCGTTCATCTTCGCGCCCCATCTCGTCTATTCCGATGATGGAAGGAGCACCTTGCACGCTGTTGAGCGCGCCGTCATACATATCCTGTACGACGGTGTCCGCCATCATGCTGCTATCCGCATGGAGAGCATCCGCAACGGGCTTGCGTCGAAACATTTGATTTATTTTTTGTGCGAAGGACATAGAGCTGTATCCAGAAACCTCAAGCACGAATGCTCAAAAATTTAGCAGTTTGAGACAGGTGCTGCAATTTCAGCTCCTGCCAGCGGCGGCCGCTCGCATCAATATGCACGGCACCGAAGAAACTCGGGGAGCGCTCAGGCGCAGGCTCGGTTCTGGAAAACGCATCTGCGGCGCGCAGCCCCAGCAGACGATCAGCCAGCAAGGCGGCATTCACTTCCAGCGCAGGGTTGAAGGCCAGCAAGCTGCAGTCCATCAATTCCTGCTCATTGCGGGCACTTCCATGGCCCAGCAGCTGGGCCAGATCGACAACGCCCATCAAAGCACCGCGCAAATTGGCGATGCCGAGAAACCAGGTTTGCGTGTAAGGAACAGGCTGAACGCCTGCCCAGGGGAAAATTTCGCCCGCTTGATTAAGCGGTAGCAAATAGTCCCGCCCGCCGGTTTGTACAGCCAACCAGGCGGCAACACTTATGCCTTCATTGCGCGCTGCTTGCAGGCGCCCGGCCAGTCGGGATTGGAGGTCTCGGAGGGCTTCGCGGTTCGCCATAAGCAGCGCAACCTTTACAGCGCTGCGATCTTGGCCTGCAACTCGGCTGCATCCACCGGCTTGGTGATGTAGCCTCGTGCGCCTTGTCGCATACCCCAGACGCGGTCAGTTTCCTGATTCTTGCTGGTGCACATGATGATGGGCACGTCGGCATACAGCGGATCACGCGAGATGGCGCGAGTCAGCTGAAAACCGTTTTGACCGGGCATGACCACATCCATCAGGATCAGATC
The DNA here is from genome assembly GCF_002754475.1 of Comamonas sp. 26. NCBI lineage: Bacteria > Pseudomonadati > Pseudomonadota > Betaproteobacteria > Burkholderiales > Comamonadaceae > Comamonas > Comamonas sp. 26. Next base: position 528,195 of record NZ_PEFL01000001.1, on the reverse strand, counting down.
AGGCTTGTCTTCGGCCAAGCGCTTCATGGCGTCTTCACCATTTTCAGCTGTACGCACATGCATACCCTGTTTTTGCAGGATGTCCGTCAGAGCCATCAGCTCTGTTTTTGAATCGTCGATGACCAGAACTTTTTGAATTGTCATTACGCAGCTCCCACATCTGCTGCCTGCAGCCCGTATTGTTGTACAGCTTGCAGCAATTGATCTTTAGTAAACGGTTTGGTCAGATAGTCTTGGCAACCCACCATGCGGCCACGCGCCTTGTCAAAGACACCGTCTTTGGAAGACAGCATGACGACGGGTGTGCTGGCAAAGCGCGCATTGCGCTTGATGATGGCGCAGGTCTGATAGCCATCGAGCTTGGGCATCAGAATGTCGCAAAAGATGAGTTGAGGCTGATAGTCGTTGACCTTAGAGAGGGCATCAAAGCCATCATCAGCCAGAAGAACTTCGTAGCCGCCTTGCTTGAGGAAAATTTCAGCGCTGCGGCGGATGGTGTTGCTGTCATCCACCACCAGGACGCGCAAAGGCGCACTAGATGCTGTCACAGTGAAATTCCTCCCAATTCGGTCGTCGATGGATTGAGTCTTTTGCTCACTCAGATTTCCACCATTTCAAAATCTTCTTTTCGTGCACCGCACTCCGGGCATGTCCAGTTCATGGGCACATCCTCCCAGCGGGTCTCGGGGGCAATTCCGTGCTCCGGGCAGCCAAGAGCTTCCTCATAGAGCCAGCCACAGGTCAAACACATCCAAGTTTTAGGGTCAGTCACAGCTTATAGGGGCTTCACATAGAATGCAACGATTGTATCTAGTCACAACCCCGGCTCCCACCCTTGCATTCCCGGGTGCAAACTGGGGTGCGCCATGGCATTGAACCCCATCTCCACCACTCCCCCTCGCCGCACCAGCCAGGAAGAAGCGACAGAATCCGCTCCCATTTGCGTGCTGTCTTTCAACAGCAGCGACCCAAGTGGAGCCAGCGGACTGTCGGCTGACATCGCCACCATATCCTCGGTTGGTGGCCACGCCCTGCCTGTCGCCTGCGGTGCTTACGTCAGAGACACTGCCCGCATTCATGAGCACTTCTCGCTCGATGATGAGGCGGTGACCGAGCAGGCCCGCATGGTGCTGGAAGACATCGCTGTCGCCGCCATCAAGGTCGGGTTTGCAGGCTCGCCCGCCAACTTGGCCGCGATTGCCGCAATCTCTTCTGACTACCCCAACATCCCCATCATCAGTTACATGCCGGACCTGTCCTGGTGGGAGGACGACAAGCAGGATCAGTACCTGGACGCGTTCAAGGAGCTTGTCCTGCCTCAAACCTCGGTGTTGGTTGGAAACCACAACACCCTGTGGCGCTGGCTGCTGCCTGACTGGGAGCAAAGCCGCTCGCCCACGGCGCGCGACATTGCCATGGCGGCCGAAGCGCTGGAAGTACCCTATGTTTTGGTTACGGGCATCCCCTTGCCAGACCAGTTTGTGGACAACGTACTGACCACTGCCCAGACCGTATTGGGCAACAGCAAGTACGAGATGTTTGACGCTACGTTCACAGGTGCAGGTGATACGCTTTCAGCTGCCATTACGGCCTTGCTGGCAACCGGCAACGACTTGGGCGTCGCAACGCTGGAAGCGCTGGAATACCTGGACCACAGTCTGGATGCAGGCTTTAGGCCCGGCATGGGCCACTACCTGCCTGACCGTCTTTTCTGGGCCCAGCCCACCGAGGACGAAGAGTCCGAAGACGAGCCAGAAGACGAAGAAACCCCTGATGATGAACCAGAGACAAAGCCGATCGAAGGCTTTGTGATCCCCTCTCATGACACAAAACACTGACTTGAACATTGCATTGTTTGAACGCGCCAAGGGTGTGATCCCCGGCGGCGTCAACTCGCCCGTGCGCGCCTTTGCCGCCGTGGGTGGTACACCCCGCTTTGTGAAGCGCGCTCAAGGTGCTTACTTCTGGGACCAGAACGAGCAGCAATTCACCGACTACATCGGCAGCTGGGGCCCCATGATCCTGGGCCACGGCCACCCCGAAGTGATAGAGACGGTACAAGCGGCCGTGCTCGAAGGCTTCAGCTTTGGCGCCCCCACCGAGCGCGAAGTGGTGCTGGCCGAGAAGATTCGTGAACTCATGCCCAGCATGGACATGGTGCGCATGGTCAGCTCCGGCACCGAAGCCGGCATGAGCGCGCTGCGCCTGGCCCGTGGCTACACCGGTCGCAACAAAATCATCAAGTTCAACGGCTGCTACCACGGCCATGCGGATTCGCTGCTGGTCAAGGCCGGCTCGGGCCTGGCGACCTTTGGTGCCTCGTCCTCAGCTGGCGTGCCTGCCGATGTGGCCAAAGACACCATCGTGCTGGAATACAACGATGTGGCCCACCTGGAAGAAGCCTTTGCCAAGATTGGCCACGAAGTCGCCTGCGTGATCATGGAGCCCATCGCTGGCAACATGAACTTTGTGCGCGCTAGCGTGGAGTTTACCCGCCGCATCCGCGAGCTGACCAAGGAGCACGGCGCGCTGATGGTCTATGACGAAGTCATGACCGGGTTCCGCGTTGCCTTGGGCAGCGCCCAGAGCCTGTACGCCAAAGACATCCCCGGCTTTGCCCCCGACATCACCGTGATGGGCAAGGTCATTGGCGGCGGCATGCCCATGGCTGCTTTCGGCGCGCGCCGCGAGATTATGGAAAAGCTCTCACCGCTGGGCCCTGTCTACCAGGCCGGTACGCTGTCGGGCAACCCCATTGCCACGGCTTGCGGCTTGAAGACGCTGGAACTTATCAGCCGCCCCGGCTTCCACGCCGATCTGCACCTCAAGACCGGCCATCTGATGCAAGGCCTGAAGTCCGAAGCCAATGCCGCTGGCATTCATTTCAGCGTGGACTGGCAAGGCGGCCTATTCGGTTTTTACTTCCTGCCCGAGCTGCCCACGGACTACGCGCAGGTCATGAAGACCGACGGCAAGGTCTTCAACAAGTTCTTCCACGGCATGCTGGAGCGCGGTCACTACTTCGCGCCTGCGCTGTATGAAGCGGGCTTTGTGAGCGCAGCCCATACCGAAGGCGATATCGACCGCACTATTGAAGCTGCCAAGGAAGTTTTCAGGACGCTGTAATCCCTGTCACCTCTACCCAAACGCCCCGCATCGCCGGGGCGTTTTTGATTTAGGCAACTGGAAAGCCATGCGCGCCTGCTCCACCTTGGCGCGGGTCACGCAGCCCGGCGCATGGTCGTTGACCAAGCCCATGGCCTGCATCAGCGCGTACATGGTGGTGGGGCCGACAAACTTCCAGCCGCGCTTTTTCAGCTCTTTCGACATGGCTTGTGACTCAGCGGTCTGAGCCTGAATATCCGTTCCCATCGATGGCTTGGCCGGTACATAGCGCCAAAAGAAGGCAGCCAGCGAGCCTTCTTGCGCCACCATCTCGATCGCGCGCTGGGCATTGTTAATCGCTGCTTCGATCTTGCCGCGGTGGCGCACGATGCCTGCGTCCTGCAGCAGGCGCTGCACATCGGCATCGCCAAACTGGGCAACTTGGTAGAAATCAAACCCCGCAAACGCAGCGCGAAAGTGCTCGCGTTTTTTCAGGATCGTGTACCAGCTCAGGCCGGACTGAAAGCCTTCCAGACAGAGCTTTTCAAACAGGCGCTGGTCGCTATCGACCGGGAAGCCCCACTCATGATCGTGATAGTGCACATAGTCGGGCGTAGCCAGGCACCAGGTGCAGCGGTGCTGGCCGTCTTCGGCGGGGCTGGTGGGAACTCGGGGAGTTGCGATGTCAGTGGATTCAGTGCTCATGCTTAGCACTCTAACCAATGCAAAAGCCCTGCAGCGAATGCACTGCAGGGCTTTTAATTTGATAGCTGCTTGCGCCTTATTTCATTAAGCCTCGGTCATAAAAACTGTTGAAATCTATAAATATCAAGCGCTACCAGCTCACTTTTTATTGGCTTGCGCCAGACGCGAGTAGCGCATGCCGTACACCATGTAGATGACCACGCCCAGTGCCATCCAGCCCAGAAAGCGCACCCAGGTCAGCGTGGTCAGGTTCAGCATCAGGTAGGTGCACAGCAGGGCCGAGAGCACGGGCAGCACGGGCACAAAGGGAACCCGGTATCCGCCCGTCGCTTGCGGGCGCTTTTTGCGCAGCACCAGCACGCCAATGCTGACCATCACAAAGGCAGACAGCGTGCCGATGTTGATCATCTCTTCGAGCAGCTCCACCTTGGTAAAGCCCGCCAGCACGGCCACCACGGCGCCCACGATCAGTTGCAGGCGCACAGGGGTTTTGCGCGCGGCCGATGTCACGCCCCAGCTGCGGGGCAGCAGACCATCACGACACAGGGCCAGCAGCACACGGGAGCTGCCCATGAGCAATACCATGACCACGGTCGTCATGCCAATCAGCACGCCGACCGAGATGACCTGCGCCGCCCAGCCTGCACCCACGGCGATGAAGGCGGTGGCCAGCGATGGATTCTCGGCCTTGGCCAGTTCGGTATAGGGAACCATGCCGGTCAGCGCCAGCGTGACCAGGATGTAGAGCGCCGTGACCAGGGCCAGCCCGCCCAGAATGCCGCGTGGCAAGGTGCGTTGCGGGTCTTTGACTTCTTCGGCCGATGTGGCGACCACGTCAAAACCCAGAAAGGCAAAGAACACCAGCGATGCTCCCGATACCACACCCAGCCAGCCATACTGACTGGGCGCTGCGCCAAACAGCCAGGCCAGCATGGGCTGACCCCACAGGTCACCCGTCACGCCATGCGCCACGACGGGCGGCTGCGAAGCTGGCACAAAGGGCGCGAAGTTCTCGGTGTTCATATAAGTGAAGCCGACCACGATCACAAACACAGTAATGAGCAGTTTGATGACGGTGAACACATTGTTCACCTTGGCCGACACCTGCGTGCCCGCAATCAGCAAGGCGGTGAACACCGCCACGATGAAGAACGGCCCCCAGTTGAGCGAGAAGCCGCCAATTTGGATGGTCTGCGCAATATCCAGCCCCGCCGTGGAGAACACGGCAGACAGGTAAATGCCCCAGTACTTGGCCAGCACGGCAGCGGCCGAGATCATCTCCAGCAGCAGATTCCAGCCGATGATCCACGCCAACCCCTCGCCCAGAGTGAGATAGGTATAGGTGTAGGCACTGCCGGTGACGGGTACGGTGGAGGCAAACTCCGCATAGCACATGATGGCCAGCGCGCAGGTAGCGGCCGCCAGAATGAAGGAGAAGATCACCGCCGGCCCGGCAAAGCTACCCGCAGCACGTGCGCCCACCGAGAAGATGCCGGCGCCGACGGCAACCGCCAGGCCCAGAATCATCAGATCAAAAACACCCAGCGTGCGCTGTAACTGGCGACCCGGCTCTTCCGAATCAGCCAGAGCCTGTTCAATGGTTTTGGTTTTCAGCCACTGCATGCATATCCCTTGGGCTCTGTGCAGCGCTTATGGAGCAGCACCTGTGGCCCAGTTTATTTGGTCAAAAATGCATACTAGGGATTCCACCAAGTGTGTGCATATTCCCTGCAGCATTACCGCCTTATCCGCATGTTTTATGCGCGATCAGCTGCAGAGAAGTCTCGAAAAAGATTAGCCAGGCTCTTGCTTCACGAAGCCTGCAAGCCGAAGAAAGATGGCGCTCATCTCCTGCAAGTAAGCAAGCACTCAAGCAGGATGCTTCAACTCAGCGGGCGCTGGCCTGATCACGCCATAGAGCACGGCGACCAGCAGCAGCGCCGTAACCACATCCAGAATATGGTGCTGGTGCACCAGCATGGTGGAGGCACAGATCGCCACACTCCACAGCGCAATTGCTACACACAGCCAGACCCGACCCTTGGGCCATTGCGCCTGACAGATGGCCAGCCCCGTGAGCGCCGTGTAGACGATGTGCAGCGATGGCAGCAGGTTGTGCGGCTTGTCCACGAAGAACATCGCAGAAAAAATGCTGCGATACGGCTCGACATCAGGAATCACTCTATCGAACGCCAGATTGGCCGGAAACAGCACAAAAACCAGACCGCAGATCAGCGTGCCCGCGACTTGACGCTTGCCCAATATCGAAATGGCCGGTTGCTGCACCAGCCAGTAAGGCAGGACCAGAAACGGGAAGAACGAGAAATAGACAAAGATGAATTCCGGCACCAGCGGAATCAGCCCATCCCAAGGTGTGATGAAGTCAAAACGCTGCTCACGCAGGCTCGCCAGCCAATTGGCCGTGGGGTAGACCGCATAAGAAGCAATCAGCACCCAGATAGCCCAGAAGACAAAGCCCCGCTGCTTGCGGGCCAGAGGCGGGTAAGCAGCATGGTGTTGGCTGCCAGAGGAATGCGCGGGCTGAGTCATGCACTGAATTATCAAAGATTGCGCGTCATCACTGACATAGGACGGCAAAGACAAAAAAGGCCGTGAGCATGACGCCCACGGCCTTTTCAGTCTTGCATCAACGGATTACTTCGCTTCTTCAGCTGGTGATGCCGTCAACGATGCACCTGGAGTCGCCGCCAGTATCCAGCTAGCCATCTGCAAAGACTGCTCATCGCTAATCTGCGGATGGCGCGGCATGATGACATTGCCCCAGACACCCACGCTACCGCCGCGAATCTTGCCTGCGATATAGCTTTGCGCATCACTCTGCGCACTGTACTTCTGCGCGATAGAGACAAAAGACGGGCCCACAAACTTGCGGTCCCAGCCATGGCAGCGCATGCAGTCAGACTGCTCGACCAGCTTCTTGGCTGCAGCCAGCTCAGGGTGGCTCTGCACCAGCACATCCGCCGCCTGCTCAGCCGAGCTGACCCGCATGATGCGCCAGCCAATATTGGCCACACCCAAAGCTGCCGCCAGCATGACCAGTCCGATCAGCCAGCCAATCCAGCGCGGACGCGGCGGGTAGTTTTCTTCGTCGTCTATGGGATTAGTCATTGCATCATTCTTCAATGTAGATCGGCCCGCAAAGGCGGGCCGATACAACTCTGCCTTTAGCGGTGAAGACAGGTCAGCGAATCTTCAGATTCGCGGTTCAGACGAGGCGACACAGTCGAAGGCAGTAGCAACGCTACGGCGAGACTGTGCAACGAAGTATGAAGACCTGTATTCGCCGCAGCCAAGATCAATGGCGGAAGTGGCGCACGCCGGTGAACACCATGGCCACGCCACGCTCGTTCGCCGCATCAATCACTTCCTGGTCACGCATGGAGCCGCCGGGCTGTGCCACGCAGGTTGCGCCCGCATCGACCACCACATCCAGACCGTCGCGGAAGGGGAAGAAAGCGTCCGACGCCACAACCGTGTTCTGCAGCGACAGCTTGGCCGCTTCCGCCTTGATGGAGGCGATGCGTGCCGAATCCAGACGCGACATCTGGCCTGCGCCCACGCCCATGGTCATGCCGTTCTTGCAGAAGACGATGGCGTTGGACTTGACGAACTTGGCCACGTTCCATGCGAACAGCAGGTCTTGCAGTTCTTCGGGCGTGGGTTGCTTGACGGTCACGACCTTCAGGTCGGCCAGTGTCAGCTCGTGGTTGTCAGAGGTTTGCAGCAGCAAGCCAGAGCCAATGCGCTTGGATTCGACGGCGTTGCGGCCGTTATCCCAGTCGGTGGCACCACCGGCAGGCAGTGCAATCGTCATCAGGCGCACATTGACCTTGGACTTGAAGATTTCCAGGGCTTCGGCGCTGAATGCGGGAGCCATCAGCACTTCAACGAACTGCTTGGACACCGCTTCGGCAGCGGCCTTATCCACAGGGCGATTGAAGGCAATGATGCCGCCAAACGCGCTGGTGGGGTCGGTCTGGAAGGCCTTGGCGTACGACTCGTGCGCATCCTTGCCAATCGCCACGCCGCAGGGGTTGGCGTGCTTGACGATCACGCAAGCGGGCACGTCAAAGCTCTTCACGCATTCCCACGCAGCATCAGCGTCGGCAATGTTGTTGTAGCTCAGTTCCTTGCCTTGCAGCTGCACGCCCGTGGCCAGCGAGCCGGGTGCGGGGTACAGATCGCGGTACCAGGCGGCTTGCTGGTGGCTGTTTTCACCGTAGCGCAGATCCTGGATCTTGACGAACTGGCTGTTGGCCTGGTCAGCAAACAGGTTGCGCTCGGGCACGTATTCTTCGCTCAGCTTCTCGTCTTCAAACTTCACCGACGACAGGTAGTCGCTGATAGCGCCGTCGTACTGGCTGATGCGGTTGAACGCAGCCACAGACATTTCAAAGCGCAGCTTGTTGCTCAGCTTGCCAGCTGTCTTCAGCTCAGCCAGCACAGCGTCGTACTGGTCAGCGGCGGTGATCACGCCCACGTCTTTCCAGTTCTTGGCAGCGGAGCGCACCATGGCGGGGCCGCCAATGTCGATGTTCTCGATCGCGTCGGCCAGCGTGCAACCGGCCTTAGCCACGGTGGCTTCAAAGGGGTAGAGGTTCACGACCAGCAGGTCAATGGTCTCGATGCCGTGTTCCTTCAGCGCAGCCATGTGCTCTGGCAGCTCGCGACGGGCCAGCAAGCCACCGTGCACCATGGGGTGCAGAGTTTTGACGCGGCCGTCCAGCATTTCGGGGAATTTGGTGACTTCGGCCACTTCGGTCACGGGCAGGCCCACGCCTGCCAGCAGCTTGGCGGTGCCACCGGTGGACAGCAGCTGCACGCCAAGAGCGTGCAGGGCTTGCGCAAATTCGACGATACCGGTCTTGTCAGAGACGGAGATCAGAGCTTTCATGGGCGTCAATTCAAAGTTTGGATAAAAACAAGCCGCAAGCCCATATCTATAAAGCGCTTGCAGCTATGGATTTGGTAGTTTTATCGATTCAGAGCAGCTGGTGATCGACCAGCTTTTTGCGCAGGGTGTTGCGGTTCAGGCCCAGCCACTCAGCCGCACGCGACTGATTGTTTTCGGCCTGCCCCATCACCACTTCCAGCAAGGGCTTTTCGACGAGGCGGATCACCATGTCATAGACATTGGCCGGTGTTTCGCCTTCGAGATCGCGGAAATAGCCTTCCAGGCTATCGCGAACAACTTGTTCTAAATTCTGATTGCTCATGCAGTCATTTCTGCCGGTTCATCCAGCTCGCTGCTGCCTTCAGCAGCGGCCGTGGCGGCCGGTATCCGGTCCATCTGCTGCCCAAGGGCCTCAAGATAGTCGGCAACGGCCTGCCATTGCACCGCGCAGTCCTCAATAGTGTTGATATGTTTTCTGAACTCTTCCCCGCCCGGCAGAGCACGCAGATACCACGCAATATGCTTGCGGGCGCTGCGCACGCCGGTTCCCTCTCCGTACAGACGGTAGTGATCTTGCAGATGCTCAAGCAGCAGGCTTCGCAGCTCGCTCACCAGCGGTGGTGCCAGATACTCGCCCGTGGCCAGAAAATGGCCAATCTCACGAAAAATCCACGGCCTGCCCTGCGCTGCACGGCCGACCATGATGGCGTCCGCCCCGGTATAGGCCAGCACATCGCGGGCTTTTTCGGGGCTGTTGATATCGCCATTGGCCACCACGGGCACGTTCACCGCCTGTTTGACGGCAGCAATCGTGTCGTACTCGGCAAAGCCTTTGTAGCCCTGCTCGCGCGTGCGGCCATGAACGGTGAGCATCTGAATGCCCACATCCTCAAACTGGCGAGCCAGGGCGATGGCATTTTTGTGCTCATCGCACCAGCCGGTGCGCATCTTCAGCGTGACGGGCACGTTGAAGGGGCGCGCGGCTTCAACCACGGCGCGGGCAATTTCCACGGCCAGTGGCTCGTTCTGCATCAGGGCGGAGCCCGCCCATTTGTTGCAGACCTTCTTGGCCGGGCAACCCATGTTGATATCAATGATCTGCGCGCCGCGCTCGATGTTGTAGACGGCGGCCTCAGCCATCATCTGCGCTTCGGTACCGGCGATCTGGACCGAAATCGGCCCCGGCTCGCCTTCATGGTTGGCGCGGCGGCTGGTTTTCAGGCTGTTCCACAAGTCCTTGCGGCTGGTCACCATCTCGCTGACCGCGTAGCCTGCCCCCAGTGCCTTGCACAGCTGACGAAACGGCCTGTCCGTCACGCCCGCCATGGGTGCGACAAACAGACGATTTGCCAGTGGGATATGACCAATGTGCAGGGCGGGCATGGAAAGGGGTTCGCTTTGCGGCGGGCTACCAGATTCTGGCGGGGCCCGGCGCAGACTGGGCGCTGGAAAAGAGGGGTAGATTATACCTGCCCAAATTTTCAGCAGCACTAAACACCATGCATCACCCTCGCGTGTGAATCACTATCAAAAACACGGGTCTGCGGCCTCAGTTGCTGCGCACCGGCACATTGAAGTACTGCTCGGGATAGGGCTCGCTGACCAGGGTGTAGTGCCACCACTCTTCAGGCAGATTTTTCCAGCCGTTGCGCTGCATCAGGGTACGCAGCCAGCGGCGGTTGTGCTGCACGTCCGGAGATTGCTTGGCGTTATCGGTATGCGACTGCTCGTCAAACATGTCAAAGGGCGTACCCATATCCACCTCGATACCGTCGGCCAGCGGGCCACGCACCAGTTTGCTGGCGCGCTTGGCATCGATCACCTGCAGCGTCATATCCACTGTGCTGGCGCGGCTGTGGCCGGATTTTTCAGCGATGTAACCGCGCTTGAACAGTTCACTCTTGGGCACGCGCGGGTAGTACATGTCCTTGTTCAGCTGGTCACCCATATCGCGGCCCCAGCGCACAAAGTCATCCACCGCAGCCTGCGGGCGGTAGCAGTCAAAAACCTTGAGCGCCAGCCCATGGCTGGTCAATTCCTTTTGCACGTCGGCCAGCGACTCTGCCGCCGGGCGGCTGAGCCAGCAGACCCCTGCCTCGTACCCCGCAATGGGTCGGCCCATGAAGTTGTGCTTGGTGACATAGCGCATGTCCTGCTTAACGCCCGGTGCCAGCGTTGCCAGCGGCACCAGATCGGCCGCGACTTTAGTCACTGCGGGTTTGGCATCAGATGAGGCTCCAGCGCCCATTTTCTGGGCGCAACCAGCTATCAAAAGCAAAGCAGCAGCCAGAGCTGCCGACTTGCTCAGCAGCGCCGTGTTTGACTGAGGGCTAAACGCCATTTTTACTCCCGTTAATCTGGTATCACTTGATTACACCAGCGTATACATTTGGAAAAGAAACCATACATCAGCCAAGCACTACTTACCCTGCCCGCGATCAGCAAAGTTCAGGGAATTCAGCGCGGCCCCTAAACTAGCTTCCCTATGGAAGCGTGGATTCATCAGTTACTACAGTGGCTGGCCCTGCCTGAGCTGGGCCTGAGCACCGTTTTTATCGTCGCCCTGATTTCGGCCACCTTGCTGCCACTGGGCTCAGAACCCGTGGTCGCAGCCCTTGTCTCGGCCAACCCGGCCCTTTTCTGGCCCGCCATTGTGGTCGCCACAGCAGGCAACACGCTGGGCGGCGCCATCAGCTGGGGGATGGGACTGGCAGCCCACAAGGCCTGGAACAAGGCCAAAAAGCTGCGCAAAACCGGCGACCCCGCGCTCCAGAACATGCACCACAAGTCACGCTGGAACCGCATGGCCCGCTACTGGCTGCGCAAATACGGTGCCAAAGCCTGCCTGCTGAGCTGGCTGCCCATTGTGGGTGACCCGCTGTGCGCCGTGGCAGGCTGGGTGCGCCTGCCTTTCTGGCCCTGCGTGTTCTATATGGCGATTGGAAAATTCATGCGCTACCTGCTGATGACGGCTGGTTTGCACCAGCTCATCCTGCGGTTTTTCTAGATCAGAACTCCGTGTGCAAACGCACAGCCAGTGCGTTGACCGGCCCGCGGTCCGAGTTATATGCAGGGTTGCGGATATGCTGCCAGTCAAAGCTGACGCTGGATTTCTTATTGATCCCCACGCTGTAGAACATTTCCAGAATATTCTCGGGCTTGTAGTTCAGGCGTCCATCACCAATGAATGGCCCCTTCCCCCCTCTGCCAGATACTGGCGGTGCGTGGGCGAGAGAAAATTGCGCGCCACGCCTATGCCCAGCGTATCGTTCGCTCTTCCCCATTTGCGCCCCTGGATCAGCAGACCGGCAGAAAGCGAGCGGTCAATCTCCGTAAAGGCATAGATTTCCGTCTTGCCGTCCGCCCAACTGCCACGGGCAAACAGCCCCACATCATCACTCAGCGCCTGCTCCAGATTGATGCCGAAGCCATGCTTGCTTCTGGCACCGTATCTCGCAGCATTCAGATCCGGCACCATCCCGGTCTGGGCCGCCAAGTTCAGCGCATCGCCATAGCTCGTCATCACGGCATGGTTGCGGAAGACCAAAGCCCGCAACTTGCCTGGCTGGCCAGCCAGCGTGTGTGCATGGGCCACTTCCAGTTGGTCGCCATAGTGTTTGAAGATTCGATAGTCCAGTGGCTGCCCGTTGGGCTCCTTGGGCTGGATGAAACGACCGAAGCGCACCTCCCAGTCGTCGTGAAACCACTCTAGCACCGCGCCCCAGCTGTAGCCCCGGGCATCTGCGGCATAGTCGAACGCGCCTTGAGTCATCAGCGACCAGTTCATGAACTGGGTGCGCGGGTCATGGTTGTAACGGTTGTTGTCAAAGATATCGATGACGGCCAGATTGCCTACCGTGAGCACCGTACGGCGCTTGTCCACCATGCCCGCCAATTGCCCGGCTTCGGACTCCAACGCCTCCCGCTCGCCACCCTGGTTCCATGTCTGACGCAAGTAAGCACGCGCCCGGTAGATCTTGAACTGTGAACCTGCAGTCTTGGCCAACTCACCATTGGTGGGACCTCCCAAACCGGCCAGATGGGACAGTGCAATCCCCTTTGCCCCTTCGAGATCCAGATACACCTCGCCACCAGCCCAGGGGCGATAGCCAAATGATGCCGTCGCCGTCAGCGAATAGCTGCGCTCTCTCTCGGGCGACAGGCTCATGGCACCGCTGTAAGGTGCCGAGAACGCCCGCTTACGCTGCCAGACATAGGTACTCTGGAACTTGGCATTCCAGTTTTCCGACTCCACAGTGTTCGCGCTTTGCACATCGTAGGCAACATCGGCTTCGGCAAGGTCGGCACTTTGCTGCGCCACGGCCGGAGCCATCCACGCCAGACACAGGGAGAAGATTCCGCCCGCGCAGATTTGTTTCTTCAGATGGATATCAGGTGTTTTCTTTTGCTGCTGCATTCGCACTCCTTGCTGCGCTCTGGCGCAATCCGTCTACTGCTCAGGCAATGAACTACAAGATAGGGAGAAAGAAGCCATTTCTGCCATGAACGCGCCCGCAGCCATGGCAGTCGCCTATTCACGACTGCCATTCCGATGGTCATAGAGAAAATGGAAATGGCCGGGCCTCATTGGCTGTAGAACTCATGCTCTACCCAACGCGGGGCATGGCCGAGGACGTCAGCCAGCCCGAGACGTACCGATGCGAAGCACCGGCCTACAACTATCACTCGGGCTAGTAGTCACTGCCGTCCTTTTGAAAATGAAAGTGCGCGGATTATAGGCAGCGAATGTTGCACCGCAATAACTCCTGTGGTTTGCGGCGAAAGAACCACATTGCGGCAAGCTCGACACAGAGCAGCGCACCGTAAACCGGCCAGGGTGCAGCCCCTTTTGCCAAAATTCAGTCCACCTTCAGCCCAAGGCTTTGGGTCACCGCCGCATAGCGATCCATATCGGCCTGAATCTGCTGCGCAAATTGCACAGGCGTCTGCTTGAGCAATGTGTAGCCCTGCTGCATCAGCGCCTGCTGCATGACAGGATCGCTCAGTATCTGGCCCAGCACCTCGTTCAGGTGAGCGACCACTGCATCAGGCGTGGCGGCCGGGGCCAGCAGGCCATGCCACTGCTCTACGGCAAAGGCTTTGACGCCCTGCTCTGCCACCGTGGGCACCTCTGCCAGCTGCGCCACCCGTTGCGGCGCCGTGATGGCAATGGCGCGCACACGGCCAGCCTCAATCAAGGGCGCTGCGCTGCTGGCTGTGACCACGCCCAGCGGCACCTGATCGGCTGCCACAGCGGTAATGGCCGGGCCACAGCCTTTGAAAGGAATGTGCTGCAAAGGCCTGTGCGTGGCCTGCGCCAGCATTTCACCGGCCATGTGCTGGGGTGTGCCGTTGCCACAGCTGGCAAAGGCCAGAGGTTGTGCTGCAGAGGTCTGAGCCAGCGCATCGGCAAGGCTGTAAATGCTGCTGTGCAGCGGAACGACCAGCACCGAGGCAATCGTGCCCGCATTGAAGACGGCCTTGAAGTCTTTGCGCGGGTCAAAGTCCAGATGCTGGTACACGCCAGGGTTGATGGCAAAAGAGCTGTTGGCCATCAGCAGCGTGCTGCCGTCTGCCTTGGCCTGCGCCACTTCACGCGCGCCAATGTTGCCGCTGGCACCGGGGCGGTTTTCCACCACCACGGTCTGGCCTATGCGCTCTTGCAGCGCTGCGCCCAGCTTGCGGGCCAGCAAGTCCGTGCCGCCGCCGGGCGGAAAGGTCACCACAATGGTGATGGGCTTTTCAAACCGCATGGCCGCAGTACCCGTGCGGGCCTGCCACAAACCAGCCGCAGCCGTGGCAAGCACAGCAAGTGCCAGCAAGGCCAGGCTGCGGCGATGTTTAAAAAGAGTCTTCATTAGCTGTCACATCACAAGACATGCAAAGGCAGAGCGCACACCAGAGACGCCGAGCAAGCGCCGCCTTGTGGCGAGGGTGTCATCCCCCCTTGGGGGGAAGGGGCAAAGCCGCTCAGCAGAGAGATCATCCAGCGTCCAGGCCAATATCCAGCACCTTGGCGCTGTGCGTCAGCCAGCCCACCGCGATCTGATCCACACCGGTGGCCGCCACAGCAGGTGCTGTCTCGGGGGTGATGCGGCCCGAGGCTTCGGTAATCGCGCGTCCCTTGCACATGGCCACAGCGTTGCGCAAATCGTCCAGACTCATGTTATCCAGCAGCACCACATCCACGCCCAGTTGCAGCGCCACTTCCAGCTGCGCCAGCGTGTCCACTTCCAGCTCGATCTTGACCATATGGCCCACGCCAGCGCGCGCGCGGCCCACGGCGGTGGCGACATCGCCGGCCAGCGCAATGTGGTTGTCTTTGATGAGCACGGCATCGTCCAGCCCAAAGCGGTGATTGCTGCCGCCGCCCACACGCACCGCATACTTTTGCAGCGAGCGCAGGCCGGGCATGGTCTTGCGGGTGCAGGTCACGCGCGTGCCAAAGGGCTTGATGGCTTCGGCAATCGAATGCGTGGCGCTGGCCACACCGCTCAGGTGGCACAGGTAGTTGAGGGCTGTGCGCTCCGCCGATAAAATGGCGCGGCTTTTGCCGCGAATACGGGCGATTTCCATGCCAGGCACCAGTCGCGTGCCATCAGCGCAGCTGACATCGAACTCCATACGGCCATCCATGAGCGTAAAGGCCAGACGCGCGAGGTCCAGCCCGGCTAGCACGCCGTCTTGTCTGGCCATCAGGCGCAGCTCGTCCGTGGTATCGGCAGGGACTATGGTGTCTGTGGTCAGGTCTCCGGCACGGCCCAGGTCTTCCAGCAAGGCCATACGCACCAGCGGCTCCAGCATCACATCGGGCAAAGACGGAACGGGCAGTGCTGCAATTTTAGTAATGCTCATTTTGAGTATTTATAGTCGAGAAAAAAGCGCGAATGGCTTTGAAAGCCTCGCGCAGGTGGACTTATGCTAAACCTGAGCATTATTCAAGTCAAGCACTACTCAGAGTGCAATTGACCGGAGGAATACGCGATGAATCAGTGGCTGCGCGCCAGCGGCAGCTTGTTGCCAACAATCGCCCGCTCCAGCATTACATTGCGCCTGAAGCGGTAGAGCTTGGCCGGGCGGCCCGCGCCCACAGCCGTGACCTGACCGGTTTCTTCGACCAGTGATTGCTGCTCTATAAGGCGGCGAAAATTTTGCTTGTGTAGGCCACGGCCTGCCAGCGCCTCTACCGTCTGCTGCAGCTGCAGCAGCGAGAATTCCTCGGGCATCAGCTCAAACACCACGGGCCGGTATTTGATTTTGGCGCGCAGGCGGGCCATGCCGGTGGCCAGAATGCGGCGGTGGTCGTTGCTCATAGCGGCGCCGGGCAGCAAGCTGGCGGCGGCAGAGGCCGAACTTTCGCCATCGCCCTCACCCCATGCCTCGGGTACCACGCAGGCTTCAAACAGCAGTTCGTAGCGCTGCAGCACCAGCTCTTCGTTCCACTCGTATTCATCCAGGCCAAAAGTCACTGCAGCCCTTTGCCAGCGTGCGCTTCTAGATACGCTATCTGAAGCGTTTTCACTCCAGTCAGTCAGCGCGGGTGCGATGCGTTCGGCAATCACGGCAGGCATGCCATCGCGCCAGTCTTCCCAGGGAAAGTAGCGGTACCAGTCCTGCCAGCCGGGCTGTGCGGCACCGGTTTCATCCAGCTCTTGCGTCAGAGCCAGATAGCTGATGGAGATGACATGCATGCCCAGTTGCTGCGAGCGTTCACGGTCGGCAAAGGTGTAGAGCTGCTCCACAAAACCCAGCGGGTGATGGGTCTGCTTTTCCACCCACGCGCGCAAGCTGGCCTGAAGGGAGCTGTGATTGCTGGTAAAGGGCCCGGCAGGCAGCGCCCGCCCGGACCCAGTGGTCAGGATACGGGGCTGGCCATCCGTGACGGCAACCAGCACTGCCACCAGATCGGCCTGCACGGAATGCAGTTCGGAATTGTTCAAACCACTCAAAAGCGTTGGAGGGCAAAGCCCCATCAGGGGAAAAGCAAATTCTACGGTGCGCAGGCACTGACCCGGAACTTCATAGTGCCTGAGTCGCCAAATCTTGCGGCATCCCGCCGCACTTCTGATCATGAACAACTCGTTTTAACGGACTACGCTTTCTCCTCGGGCTTTTCCCTGATTCCGCCACTCGCCCTGCACTTCCCGCGCGTACCACCCTCTTTGCACAGGTCGATAGTCCGTTTTGAGTAACTACTTGCGCATTACGGCATCAATACTGACTTCGGCTTGGGAAGCGAAATCAGATTGCATCTGAGCGCCTGCAGCCGCCGGTGCCAAGACAACACCGCGCACTGCCTGCGAGTCGGAGGCCAACGATTGAAGGTCGGTTTTGACCACCGGTTTTGCCTTGCCCGGGTTGGCGACGGATAGCTGCGGCGTATTTCGCCGGCAGACATCGGTCGGCCATCTCCATCTTTCAAGAATTAAAGATCCATGGAAGGGAAGACTGATGATTGATTTCAAAGGCAAGACGGTTCTGGTGACAGGCGGCGGATCAGGCATAGGGCGTGGTATCGCCGAGGCGTTCAGTGATGCCGGGGCGCGAATCGTCATTGCGGACATCAAGCCAGAACTGGTGGCCGAGATGCGTAAATCGCTTGATCGCGCAGGCGTTGAGGCCCTGGTAGTCGAGGGCGACATGACGCGAGAGGCAGACGTTCAGGCTCTGGCCCAGCGCATCTACAGCGAATTTGGCGGTCTGGACGTTCTCGTCAACAACGTCGGCGACTTTGTGCTCTCCAAGCGTTTTGAAGAATTCAGCGACGACGAAATCAGCCGCCTCTATGACCTGAATTTACGCCACATCTTCAGCGTCACCCGCGCCATGCTGCCCCTGCTGCGCAAACGCGGCCACGGCTCCAGCATTGTCAGCATCTCTTCCATCGAAGGCCTGCGCGGCGCTCCTACCTGCGCTGTCTACGCCGCGTTCAAGGCAGCGATTGGAGGCTTCTCTCGCACTCTGGCGCTGGAGCTAGCCCCCGAAGGCATTCGCGTCAACGTCATCGCACCTGAAACCACCGAAACCGCGCAAGTGCCTGTCAGCCTGGCCATCCCTGAAGCCAACAAGCACCACATCCCGCGCTGGATTCCGCTTGGCCGCTTCGGCCAGCCCAGCGACTGCGCAGGTGCGGCGCTCTACCTGGCCAGCCCGCTGGCAGCCTGGGTGACGGGCACCACCCTCAATGTTGACGGCGGCGCACTGGCAGCTGGCGGCTGGATGCAAGCCCCCGGCGGCGCCTGGACCACCATCCCCCTCATCACCGGCAATGGCTTTATCGACGCATCCAGCAGCGATCAGGCCAAGCCTGCCCTGCTCGACCGTTCCTGAACACTTCCTCTTTTTTGACAGAGTCACCATGAAAATTCTTGTTGTCGGAGGCACAGGCCTTCTCGGCGGTCACGCCGCACTGCATCTGCAATCGCTGGGCCATCAGGTCACCATTGCCGCACGCAAGCCCGCACCGGCCACCACGGCCATGGCGCAGCTGCCCTTTATCGCCATGGATTACGTAGCGGGCACCGTCACGCAGGCTGAGCTGACAGGTTTTGATGCTCTGGTTTTTGCAGCAGGCAATGACATTCGCCACGTGCCACCCCAGGCGGATGCCGCAGCCCACTGGCTATATGCCAACGGCGAAGCCCTGCCAAAATTCTTTGCACTGGCCCGCACCGCCGGCATTAGCAAAGCCGTGCTGATTGGCAGCTTCTACCCACAGATCGACATCAAACTGACCGAAAGCGATCCCTATGTACGCTCGCGCCACATGGCCTGCGTGGGTGCCCGCGCGCTGGCCACACCAGGTTTTGATGTCTGCAGCCTGAACGCGCCTTTTATGGTCGGATCGGTGCCCGGCCTGCCCAGCCCTATTTTTGAGGCCTACACCGCCTACGCCAAGGGCCAGATGGGTGATATGCCCGTCTTTGGCCCAACAGGCGGCACCAACTTCATGTCGGTGCGCTCGCTGTCTGAAGCCATTGCTGGCGCGCTGGAAAACGGCCAGTCGGGCGAGGCCTACCTGGTGGGCGATGAAAACATCTCGTTCGCCGACTTCTTCGGCCTGTTCTTCAAGGCTGTGGGCAGCAGCACCGTGGTACCCGAAAAAGACCAGAACCACCCGCTGATGCCCGACGAAGTCATCTACGCTGGCCGCCACACCCCTGTGAGCTATCAGCCCACTGCCGATGCGCAGCAGCGTCTGAATTACCGTCGCAACGACGTGGAGCACGCCATTCGCGAAGCCGTGGCGCAAGTACTGGAGTCACAAACTCAGGCGGCGTAAGACACAGCCTTGGCAACAAAAAAGCCCCGCCAATGACTGGCGGGGCTTTTTTAATGGCTGACGAGGCTTAGACGTTGAACAAGAAGTTCAGCACATCGCCGTCTTTGACGATGTATTCCTTGCCTTCAGCACGCATCTTGCCGGCATCCTTGGCGCCTTGTTCACCCTTGAACTGGATGAAGTCGTCAAACGCAATGGTCTGGGCACGAATGAAACCGCGCTCAAAGTCACCGTGAATCACGCCAGCCGCCTGAGGGGCGGTTGCGCCAATAGGTACAGTCCAGGCGCGCACTTCCTTCACACCAGCGGTGAAGTAGGTTTGCAGACCCAGCAGCTTGAAGCCAGCGCGAATCA
The DNA here is from genome assembly GCF_002754475.1 of Comamonas sp. 26. Taxonomy (NCBI): domain Bacteria; kingdom Pseudomonadati; phylum Pseudomonadota; class Betaproteobacteria; order Burkholderiales; family Comamonadaceae; genus Comamonas; species Comamonas sp. 26. Next base: position 508,834 of record NZ_PEFL01000001.1, on the reverse strand, counting down.
GGCGGTTCAGGCCCGGCTCTTCCAGACCCAGCTCTTCCAGGAACATGTCGCGGTCTTCGTCGTCCATCTCGGACATTTCGGCTTCGATCTTGGCGCAGATGGCCACCACAGGCGCGCCCTGGGCTTCGGCATAAGCCTTGAGCTGGTCCAGCAAAGGATTGTTCTCGAAACCGTCTTCCGACACATTGCCCACAAACATGGCGGGCTTGGCGGTGATCAGGCAGAACTGCTTGATCAGGGGCGCGTCTTCCTTGGAGACGGGCACGGTGCGTGCTGGCTTGCCTTCGTTCAGGGCGTCCTGAATCTGGGTGAGCAGGGCCACCACCTTGGCGGCATCCTTGTCGGTACCAGAGCGAGCGGCCTTGTTATAGCGGTGAATTGCCTTTTCCACCGTAGCCATGTCGGCCAGGCACAGCTCGGTCTGAATGACTTCGATGTCGGCAATCGGGTCCACCTTGTTGGCCACGTGAATCACGTTGGAGTCTTCAAAGCAGCGCACCACGTTGACGATAGCGTCGGTTTCGCGGATGTGGGCCAGGAACTGGTTGCCCAGGCCTTCACCCTTGGAAGCACCGGCTACCAGACCAGCGATGTCCACGAATTCCACAATGGCAGGAACCACGCGCTCGGGCTTGACGATCTCGGACAGCTGATCCAGACGCGGATCGGGCACTTCCACCACGCCGGTGTTGGGCTCAATCGTGCAGAAGGGGTAGTTTTCAGCAGCGATGCCAGCCTTGGTCAGCGCGTTGAAAAGAGTGGACTTGCCCACGTTGGGCAGGCCAACGATGCCGCATTTGAGGCTCATGGAATTTTCCTTATGTATCAATGCACTACCTGGCACCACACCATCGTGGCCGAAGTGCCCGATCCGCATTGAGGCGAATCTGGTTCTCTTGGGAGCGTGACGGCAGAGCACTCTGGGCTTGCAGAGTTTTGTGCCGGTTTTGTCACGGAAAGCCCTCGATTGTAATGACCCGGCAATCTCTGCTTATCCGCCGTAGATTGCGCCCGTCATTACCAGGAGGTGGCTAATCAAAGCGCAGATTACCCGCCAGTTGCTGGCCCAGCGCCAGCTGAACGCTTACGCCCTCTGCCTCAGGCAGGCCCAGCACAATCGCGTTCATACCAAAAGTAATAGCACCATCCACACGTGGATCTTGGCGGTAGCTGCCAATCGACTGCCCAACTGAGGTTCCCGGCACCGCCGTATCCGGGTCGATATCGGGGATGGGGCAGCGCGTACAAGGCTTGCAGGGCAGCAGGCTCAAGCCCGGTAGCTCCTTCACATCCAGCTGTTCCACCCGGTCTTCGTCGTGGGCTTCGATGCCGGCAATCACGATATTAGGGCGAAAGCGCCTAGCATCAACTGCAGCCTCGCCCGCCTGGGCCAGGCGTTGGTTCAGCTCGTCAACCGCCGACTGGCTGAGCACCAGCAACGGGTAGCCGTCGGCAAAATGCACCGGGGCCTGACCGCTGCTCACCCAACGCTCGCTGGCCTGGCGGGGCTGGGCCGGGTCAAAGCGCACCAGCTGGCAATCCGTTTCCAGCACTTGGCTAAGCCATGCGCGAGCAGGTGCCGCCCATTCACCCAGATCCCAAGCCTGCACCGTGTCGCTCCAGACCCGGGCCCGGCATTTTTCGCCCTGCGCCAGCAGCGGTATTTGCAGACTGGGCTGACCGGCAAAGTGCAGCAGCAATGAATCGGCCGTGATTTCAGGGCGAATCAGCGCCATGCGCGGGTGACTGCGCTGGGTCAAGAACTCGCCATTGGGCTCCACCACCATCCAGTGCCGGTCCCACTCCAGCCCGTGGCGCGACAGGCGGGCCTGTTGCACGGCAATGCCGGCGCAAGATTTGACAGGGTAAATCCAGAGCTCGGCAATCTGGCCTTGCACGTCGTGGGTGGAGTCCGTCATCGCATGTCCTTTGCTAACTTTCACAGCATTTTGCACTCAAGCTCTTGCTAGTCATACGCAAGGCGCTATCAACAATATAGTTGCGCGCCCGATACACCAGCAGGGCGCTGGGGTTCCCTCTATGCCCGCAGGCCTCACCTGCGCCTTCTACAATGACGGCCATGGCGCAAACCTTTGATGTATGTATTCGTGGAGCCGGCATTGTGGGCCGGACCTTGGCCCTTTTGCTGGCGCGTGAGCGTTTGCGTGTCGCCCTCGTGGCACCGCCACAGGCCAGATCACAGCAGCAGGATGTACGGGCCTATGCGCTGAACGCCAGTTCCAGAGCCGTGCTGCAGTCTCTGCGCTGCTGGCCCGACGATGAAGATGCCACGCCCGTGGTCGGCATGCAGGTCTTTGGCGATCTGGACGGCCAGGTGCAGTTTGATGCCGCTTCGCAGGATGTGGAAGCGCTGGCCTGGATTGTCGATGTGCCCGCACTGGAGCAGCGTCTGGCCGAGGCCGTGCGCTACCAGCCGCAGGTCGAAATCGTCAAAGAGCCGGTAGACGCCGCCCTCACCGCCGTCTGCGAAGGCCGCTCCAGCAGCACGCGCAGCGAGTTTGGCGTGGAGTTCACAGTCACCCCCTACCCCCAGCACGCGATTGCCACACGCCTGAGCTGCGAGCTGCCCCACGGCGGTATCGCCCGCCAGTGGTTTACGCCCGAAGGCATTCTGGCCCTGCTGCCCATGGGCGGCCCGGAAGGTCATGAAGTGGCCGTGGTCTGGTCGCTGGAGCAAGCGCTGGTGCCCCAGTGGCTGGACAGCGACGAAGAAAGCTTCACCACCCGCCTGCAGGCCATCAGTCAAGATGCGCTGGGCCAGCTGGAGATGATTGCTGATCGCGCCACCTGGCCGCTGCAGCAGGCGGTGGCTGACCGCTGGTGCGGCCCGTTTGCGCAAAAGAGCAACCAGAGCTGGGTGCTGGCCGGTGATGCCGCCCACAACGTGCACCCATTGGCAGGTCAGGGCCTGAACCTGGGCCTTGCCGATGCCCAGGCGCTGGCCCGCGTGCTACAAGAGCGCGACTACTGGCGCAGCCCCGCTGATTTGAAGCTGCTGCGCCAATACGAGCGTGAGCGCAAGGCGGCTCTGGCCCCCATGGGTCTGGCCATGGATGGCCTGCAGCAGCTGTTTGCCCGCCCCGAAGTGCCCATGCAGATGCTGCGCAACTGGGGCATGAAGGGCTTTGAGCGCAGCGGCCCGCTCAAGTCCTGGATGGCCAAGCAGGCCATGGGTTTGCTCTGACGCCAACTTCATGGAACCCCTGAGACCGATCAGACTCCAACCCTCAGCCCTGCCTCCCGGCACACCCGGGACGGCAGAAACCGTTAGCCATACCCGCCGCCTGCGCGGCCTGACAGATCACCCATGAAACTTGTTGCCTGCCTTCTGGCTGCTGCCAGCCTGACCTTCGGCCTGAATGTTCACGCCCAGGATGCCAACCTCAAAAAGACACTGACCGAGCGCATTCCTCAGCTCGAAAAAATCGACGAGGTCCGCGCCACCCCCATGTCAGGCCTGTATGAAGTACGCGTGGGCACGGACATTTTCTATACCGATGCCAAGGGCAACTATCTGATTCAGGGCGAGCTGATCGACACCAAGGCGCGCCGCAATCTGACTGAAGACCGCATGACCCAGCTGACGGCTGTGGACTTCAAGCAGCTGCCGCTCAAGGACGCCATCACCATCGTGCATGGCAAGGGCGAGCGCAAGATGGCCGTGTTTGAAGACCCGAACTGCGGCTACTGCAAGCGCTTTGAAAAAGACCTACAAAGCGTGGATAACGTCACCATCTACCTCTTCCTCTACCCCATACTGAGCCCCGACTCCGCCGAGAAGTCGCGTAACATCTGGTGCGCCAAGGATCAGGCCAAGGCCTGGCATGAGCAGATGCTGAACAGCAAGAATGCCTCCGCCGTGCAGTGCGATACCGCAGCCATCCAGCGCAATCTGGCCTTTGGCCGCAAGTACAAGATCACCGGCACTCCTACCGTCGTGTTCTCCAACAATGTGCGCGTCCCCGGTGCTATTTCTGCCGCCGAGGTGGAAAAGCATCTGGCTGCTGCCAAGTAATTCCGCCAAATAACAACTCAATCTCTGCCGGAGCAGCGCGCGTCAGGTCTGTTTGAGATCACCGCGCTGCGATAGGTTCGCTTGCTCCGGCCGCATTTCTGGAGCTGCCATGACGACCGTTTCCCATGCCCCCGGCATTCGCTACACCGTGCAGGCCAGCGCGGTAGATGCTCATCTTTTTGATGTTCAGCTGCACATCACAAAGCCTGCAGCCGACCAGCTTCTGTCGCTGCCTGTGTGGATTCCCGGCAGCTATCTGGTGCGCGAGTTCTCCAAGAACCTGCAAAGCCTGAGCGCCACCCAAAACGGGCAGCCCGTTCCCGCAGAGCAGCTCAGCAAAAATCAATGGAAAATTGCCTGTAGCGCAGATGCAGAATGCGTTATCAGCTATCAAGTTTGCGCTTACGACACCTCGGTTCGTACCGCCTGGCTGGACCGCCGCCGTGGCTTTTTCAACGGCACCAGCCTGTGCCTGCGCGTGCACGGCCAAGAAAGCCAGCCCCATGCGCTGGAGCTGCTGAGCAGCGCCGCCACCGAGGACTGGCAAGTCGCCACCGGCCTGACGCCAGCCCGAGTCAATGCCAACGGCTTTGGCCTCTACACCGCCGCCCATTACGACGAGCTGGTGGACTGCCCAGTGGAAATGGGCCAGTTCTGGCGCGGCAGCTTTGTGGCTGGCGGCGTGCCGCACGAGTTTGTGGTGGCCGGTGCCGCCCCCAGCTTTGATGGCGAGCGCCTGCTGGCCGACACCCAAAAGATTTGCGAAACCGAAATCGCTTTCTGGCATGTCGATGGCAGCCAGCCGCCCATGGATCGCTATGTCTTCATGCTCAATGTGGTGGACGACAACTACGGCGGGCTGGAGCACCGCAACAGCACCGCCCTGATCTGCGGCCGCCGCGACCTGCCGCGCAAGGGTGAGGCCAAGGCTGGCGAGGGCTACAACACCCTGCTGGGCCTGATCAGCCACGAGTACTTTCACACCTGGAACGTCAAGCGCCTGCGCCCGGCGGAATTTGCCCGCTACGACTACGAGCAGGAAAACTACACCGAGCTGCTGTGGTTCTTTGAAGGCTTCACCAGCTACTACGACGACCTGTTCCTGCGCCGCGCCGGGCTCATCGACAGCGCCCTGTACCTCAAGCTCATCACCCGCACCATCAATCAGGTGCTGCAGACGCCGGGTCGCCATGTGCAGTCCGTAGCCGAGTCCAGCTTTGACGCATGGGTCAAGTACTACCGCCAGGACGAAAACACGGCCAACCACACGGTCAGCTACTACACCAAGGGCTCGCTGGTGGCGCTATGCCTTGATCTGACCCTGCGCAATAACGCTGGAGACAAGGGCCGCAGCAGCCTTGACGATGTGATGCGCGGCCTGTGGCGCAAAAGCGAAGGCGGCCCCATCAACGAAGCCGATGTGCTGGCCGTGGTGACCGAACTGGGCAATGCCGACATCGCCCAGCAACTGAAAGACTGGGTGCACTCCACCAACGATCTGCCGCTGCGCGAGCTGCTGGCCCAGCATGGCATCAGCACCAAGGTGGAACCCGCCCAGCTGGCGCAAAAACTGGGCCTGCGCGTGCAGGAGAACCACAGCGTGCAGATCAAGACCGTGCTGCGCGACGGCCCTGCCGAGCAGGCTGGCATGATGGCGGGCGACGAATGGCTGGCCCTTGAGGCAGACGGCCAGTGCTGGCGTATCGGCAAACTGGACGATGTGTTGCTGTACGCAGGCGGCTCCAATCAAGTCACCGCCTGGGTCGCGCGCGACCGGTTGATGCTTGAGCTGCCACTGAACCTGAGCCCGCTACCAGCCAAAACCGCCAGCGAGGATGCAGATAGCGCCAAGACCATCAGCAATCTGGGACTGGAGATCAGCGACAAAACCGCTGCAGAGCGCTGGCTGACGGGCGTTTCCGAATAAGACGCAGTGACCAAGCCTGGCTGCTGCAGGCTAGCTGGCAGCCAGCCTCAGCGGTTATTCTTGGCACAACAATTCATATTTAGCAGGAGACAAACTTGGCCTACGAAACCATCGAAGTCCGCGTCGAAGCGGAAAAAGTCGGCATCATCACCCTGAACCGCCCCAAACAGCTCAACGCACTGAACGATCAGCTCATGGATGAGCTGGGCGATGCGCTCAAGAAGTTTGATGCCGACAAAAGCATTGGCTGCATGATCATCACCGGCAGCGAGCGTGCCTTTGCCGCCGGTGCCGACATCGGTGCCATGGCCAAGTACAACTTTGCCGACACCTACGGCGGCGACTACATCACCCGCAACTGGGAAACCATTCGCAGCATCCGCAAACCCGTGATTGCCGCCGTCAGCGGCTTTGCACTGGGTGGCGGCTGCGAGCTGGCCATGATGTGCGACTTCATCATTGCCGCAGACACCGCCAAGTTCGGCCAGCCCGAAATCAAGCTGGGTGTGATCCCTGGCGCTGGCGGCACACAGCGCCTGCCCCGCGCCGTGGGCAAATCCAAGGCCATGGACATGGTGCTGACCTCCCGCATGATGGACGCCCACGAAGCCGAGCGTGCAGGCCTGGTCAGCCGCGTCGTGCCTTACGCGCAAATGATGGAAGAGACGCTGGGCGCCGCCATCATCATCAGCGGCTTCTCGCAGTTGGCTGTGATGGCCGCCAAGGAGTCCGTGAACCGCGCCTTTGAAGGCAGCTTGAATGATGGCGTGATGTTTGAGCGCCGCCTGTTCCAGGCGCTGTTTGCCACGCAGGACCAGAAGGAAGGCATGGACGCCTTCATGAACAAGCGCCCTGCCAACTTCACCCACCAGTAAGCACTATGCAGCCGATGACCGATTTTTGAAGCAAAAACACCTTCTTTACTTCCTCCGGTCATTTTTCTGCATATAATCGCTTTCTCAGGTCGTATAGCTCAGTTGGTTAGAGCGCAGCATTCATAATGCTGATGTCGCAGGTTCGAGTCCCGCTACGACCACCAGACAAGAAACCGCAGTGTTTGCAAAAGCACTGCGGTTTTTTCTTTGCAGCAACGCTCTCTGCAGCCTGCGTACAAAAATTCCCAACTTGGCTGCCAAGGCCATTTCTTCCTATACAATTACGGGCTGTCGGTCGTATAGCTCAGTTGGTTAGAGCGCAGCATTCATAATGCTGATGTCGCAGGTTCGAGTCCCGCTACGACCACCAAATTTAAGCCCCAAGCGCGCAAGCTCTTGGGGCTTTTCGCTTTTTACAGAGGCCTCATTGCGCCCCTGCCCTTTTTGCAGCTTGCAGAAATGCGTGCAGATGGCGCTGCAATGCTCCAGCCGCTCACCCCTCTCTCAAGGATTTTCTCGTGCCCGTTGCACCCCAAGGATGCTGCACGCACGCCGCGTGCCCACGCGCCGGTCATTCGCCCGGCGAGGGCTGTGCTTTTCCCGGAAAAAGCAGCCGCAGCTCACGAGAATCCGCCTTTGCTCTAGGACTCACCCGTGACCACTAAAACCACTAGCGCTGTGGCTGGCTCAGCCGCGCCCAGCGCACCAACAGAAGTCAACGGATACAGCTGGAAAGCACTCATGGGCTCAGCCGTCGGCTACGCCATGGACGGCTTTGATCTGTTGATTCTGGGCTTCATGCTTTCGGCTATTTCAGCCGACCTTAACCTCACTCCCGGTCAAGCTGGCTCGCTGGTGACATGGACGCTGATCGGCGCTGTCTTCGGCGGCATCTTTTTCGGCATTCTCAGCGACAAGTACGGCCGCATCCGCGTGCTGACCTGGACGATTGTGCTGTTCGCGGTCTTTACCGGCCTGTGCGCTTTTGCGCAGGGCTACTGGGACCTGCTGATCTACCGCACCATTGCCGGCATTGGTCTGGGCGGCGAGTTCGGCATTGGCATGGCGTTGGCCGCTGAAGCCTGGCCTGCCCGCCACCGTGCCCGCGTATCGTCCTATGTGGCACTGGGCTGGCAACTGGGTGTGCTCGGCGCCGCCGTGCTGACCCCGCTGCTGCTGCCTTCCATCGGCTGGCGCGGCATGTTTCTGGTGGGTGTGATTCCTGCGGTCGTGGCCTGGGTCATCCGCAACAAGCTGCATGAGCCCGAAGTGTTTACGGCGCGCGACCCCAAAGACCAGCCCTCAGCCATGCAATGCCTGAAACTGCTGATGAAGGACAAGGCCACAACCAAAGTCAGCCTGGGCGTGATCGTGCTGACTTCGGTTCAAAACTTCGGCTATTACGGCATCATGATCTGGATGCCCAGCTTCCTGTCCAAGCAAATGGGCTTCAGCCTGACCAAGTCCTCCATGTGGACGGCCGCCACCATCATCGGCATGTCCGTCGGTATCTGGGTCTTTGGCCAGATGGCCGACCGCATTGGCCGCAAGCCCACCTTCCTGATCTTCCAGGTCGGCTCAGTCATCTCGGTACTGACCTATTCCCAGCTCAGCGACCCCACCGCCATGCTGTGGGTGGGTGCCATCATGGGCTTGTTCGTCAACGGCATGATGGGCGGCTACGGCGCCGTCATCAGCGAGGCTTACCCCACCGAAGCCCGTGCCACGGCGCAGAACGTGCTGTTCAACATCGGCCGCGCGGTCGGCGGCTTTGGCCCGGTGGTGATTGGCGCTCTGGCCATGGCCTATTCCTTCCAGGTCGCCATCGCCCTGCTGGCCGCCATCTATGTGCTGGACATGCTGGCCACGGCTTTCCTGATTCCTGAACTCAAGGGCAAAGAACTGCAATAAAGATAGCTTCTACCACATATCAGTAAAGCGCCAGAGCCTTAAAAGCCTGGCGCTTTTTTCATGCCTGACTCTCTTGCTGATCCTGTTTATGTGTGCAGCTGAAACACCTCGCTGACCAGCGCACGCAACCACTGGTTGGCGGGTTCGCGCTCAAAGCGCCAGCTCCAGTGCAGGGAGACATCAAACGCGCTTTCGGGCAGATCGGCCTGCAGCACCGCATAGCCGCCCATTTGCTCAAACGTGTCCGCAATCTCGGCCGGCATGATGACGGCCAGATCACTCTGGCGCACGATGGAAGGCACGGCCATGAAGTGCGCCGCCGAGAGGCGTATCTGGTTCTGCAACTCCAGCGTGCGCAAAATGCGCAAAGTCTCTGAGTGCGAACGCACCGCCACATAGTCCAGGCCCTGCAAATGCTCAGGGCCAAGCCGCTTGTTCTTCAAACCCTTGAGCACAGGGTGTGCCTGCCGCAGCAGCACGGCATAGTGGTCCGAAAGCAAGACCTGCTGCTTGGTGCCCGTTACACCGGGCAAAAAACCGATGGCAATGTCCAGTGAGCCACGGTCCAGCGCATCGGCAATCTCCCCCATGGGCATGGGCAGCGTCTCCAGCTTCACGTTCGGCGCTTTCTCTCGCAAGGCCTGTATCAGCGGTGGCAAAAAACGGGCCTCGCCAATATCGCTGAGATGAATGCGAAAGCACTGACTCGCCTCCAAGGGATCAAAGGTATGCGCCTCGGCCAGCGCCACCTCCAGTGTAGCCAGGGCCGAACGCACCGCTCGGGCCAGCCTCTCGGCGCGCGGCGTGGGGCGCACTCCGCCATGCATGCGCTCAAACAGAGGGTCACCGAGTAACTGGCGCAGCCGCGTCACAGCCTGACTGGCTGCAGGCTGCGATAACCCCACCTCCAGTGCCGCACGACTGACACTGCCGTGCCTGAACACCGCATCAAAGACGCGCAACAAATTCAGATCCAGACCCGATATATCCATGAAACGAATATCTCTTAGATGATTTATTCAATTGCTGGAAATTATGAGGCCATGCAAGATTCCCTCAGAAGCGCTCCAGCCCATGAAGAGCCGCCAGATCAAGGAAACACACTTTGCAAGTCACGCCTCAAACCACACTCCCGCAAGACACCCACACCGTCCGCCATGCCGTCATCGCCATGCTGCGCGAGCTGGGCATGACGCGCATCTTCGGCAACCCCGGCTCGACCGAGCTGCCGCTGTTTCGTGACTACCCCGAAGACTTCTCGTACGAGCTGGGCCTGCAGGAAGCCGTCGTTGTCGGCATGGCCGACGGTTATGCACAGGCCACACGCAATGCCAGTTTTGTCAACCTGCACTCGGCCGCTGGCGTGGGCCACGCCATGGCCAATATCTTCACGGCCTTCAAGAACCGCACGCCCATGGTCATCACGGCCGGCCAGCAAACGCGCTCTTTGCTGCAGTTCGACCCGTTTTTGCATTCGCGCGACGCTGCAGAGCTGCCCAAGCCCTATGTCAAATGGAGCTGCGAGCCCGCCCGCGCCGAAGATGTACCCCAGGCACTGGCCCGCGCCTACTACATCGCCATGCAGGAGCCACGCGGCCCTGTGTTTGTCTCCATTCCTGCGGATGACTGGGACAAGCCCTGCGAGCCCATCACGCTGCGCAGCATTGGCTTTGAAACCCGCCCCAACCCGCAAACGTTGGCTGCCATAGGCCATGCACTTGATGCCGCCAAGACACCGGCTTTTGTCGTGGGCGCTGCCGTAGACCGCGCTGGCGCGTGGGATGCCGTCGTGGCACTGGCCGAGCGCCATCAGGCCCGTGTGTTTGTAGCGCCCATGAGCGGCCGCTGCAGTTTCCCCGAAGATCACCCGCTGTTTGCCGGATTTCTGCCCGCCATGCGCGAGCGCATCGTGGACCTGCTGGGCCCCTATGACAAAATTTTCGCCCTTGGCGCTGCCGCCTTCACCTACCACGTGGAAGGCGAGGGTCCATTCATCCCCGTTGGCTCCGAGCTGTTCCAGCTGATTGAAGACCCGGCCATCGCGGCCTGGGCACCCGTGGGCACGGCTGCCGTGGGCAATATCAAGCTGGGCATCGAAGAATTGCTGAGTCGCCCGCAACTGGCGCAGCGCCCAGCGCCAGCGCGCAAGCCCACACCGCCCGTGCCTGCTGCACCCGCTGCGGGTGAGCGCATGTCGGTCGCGTTTGCCATGCACACACTGGCCAGCGTGCGCGACCCACACAGCATCATCGTGGAAGAGGCCCCCAGCTCACGCTCCACGATTCAGACCTATCTGCCCATCTTTCACAGCGAGACCTTTTTCACCATGTGCAGCGGTGGGCTAGGCCACAGCATGCCTGCGGCTGTCGGCATCGCTCTGGCCAAACCCGAGAAAAAAGTGATTGCCGTGATTGGCGACGGCTCCGCCATGTATGCGATTCAGGCACTGTGGTCGGCAGCCAATCTGCGCCTGCCCATCACCTTTGTGATTCTCAAGAACCGCCGCTACGCCGCACTGCAAGACTTCTCCAAAGTCTTTGGCTACCGCGACGGTGAAAAGGTAGAAGGCACGGAGCTGCCCGATCTCGACTTCGTTGCTCTCGCCAAGGGCCACGGCTGTGATGGCATCCATGTGGAAGACGCCAGTCAGCTCAGCCGAGTCCTGGCGGAAACGATTGCCCACCCTCGCCCCATCGTGGTTGAGGTCGAGGTGGCCTGAAAAATCTCAAAAAATGACCGCCCGTTCGAGGCGGATTGATAAAAAACCTGTCCAAGGAGACAAGACATGCCTTCAAAACCCCTCATCAACTGCCTGCGCCGCCTGAGCCTGGCGGCCGTTCCGGCCCTGCTTTGCAATGCATTTGCGGCCCCTGCCATGGCTTCTGAAAAGTGGCCAGACCGCCCTATCCGCCTAATCGTCAACTTCGCCCCCGGCGGCGCTGCCGACGTGATGGGCCGGGCCATCTCCCCTACCATGAGCCAGGTGCTTGGCCAGTCCGTGGTGGTGGACAACAAGCCCGGTGCCAACGGCAATATCGGCATTGGTGAAACCGTGCGCTCGCCCAAGGATGGCTACACGCTGCTGCTGAGCTCTGGCGGCGGCATCAGCATCAATCCGATGATTTACAGCAAGCTGCCCTTCAACCCCGAGAAGGATTTGATACCTGTCGCAGCCGTGGCCCGCGTGCATGTGTTTCTGGAAACCAACCCCAGCCTGCCCGTGAGCAATGTGCAGGACTTCATCAAGCACCTGCAGGCCAACCCCGGCAAGCTGTCTTATGGCTCCCCCGGTCCCGGCAGCTCGCCCCATCTGGCGGGCGAAATGTTCAAGCGCGCTGCCAAGGTCGATGCCACCCACATCCCCTACAAAGGCGCAGGCCCGGCTTTGACCGATGTGCTCAGCGGCCAGCTCCAGTACTGGTTTGATCCGGGTCCCGGCCTCAAGCAGGTCGAGGCCGGAAAACTCAAGCTGCTGGCTATTGGCAGCCCGCAACGCTCGCCGCTTTACCCCAAAGTCCCCACGCTGGCCGAAAGCGGCCTGCCCGGTTTTGATGCCGACACTTTATTCGGCATTTACGCTCCCGCAGGCACGCCTGCGTCCGTGGTGGAGGCCGTGCGCGCCAGCGTGCTCAAGGCGCTGGAGCAAAAAAATGTGATCGACGTGCTGCAAGGCATTGGCTCCACGCCTGAGCCCAATATGAGCCGCCAGGCATTTGTAGACCATCACGCCAAGGAGCGTGTCCGCTTTGCGCCCTTGATCAAGGCCATTGGCCTCAAGGTGGACTGACAAAGCAGCTTGTCTAGCACGGTGGCCGCTACTTCAATAAAGATAGCAGCTACCGCCTATCAATAAAGCGCTGGAGTGTCAAAACACTGCAGCGCTTTTTTATGGAGGTTAAACGCTTAGCCGGCGGTAACCGCGACCACCACCGCAGATTCAGGCACTTCCAGCCACACACTGTCGTTAGCTACCAGCCCGCTCATGGCGGGTGCAAAGCCGACGATCTGCGCGCCCCAGCTCAGGCGGCAAATGGCTTCATCAGAGGCCATGACTTCCTCAGACACTGTGGCCGCGCCATAGGTAGCGCGCTGCACCACGGCGGGCCAGAGGTTGATGTTCTGCATGGAAGCTGCCGGGCGCTCATTGCCCAGCCAGACCTTGACGGCCGTGGCCTTGCACAGCGCCAGCACCTTCACGCCAGGGGCCAGGCCCAGCAGCTCATAGCTTTCGGGGGTGATGCGAGCAGCAATCGTCCAGTCTGAGCCCGCCTCCATCGCCGCGCGCAGCCAGACCCGGATCTGGCCGCCCATCGATTCCACCTTGAGCACGGTGCAGGGCCACTGGTTGCGCATGCTGGTCATCAGACCCAGATTCGGCTGCGTACCGCCCGGCGTCCCAGACTGCATGCGCTGCATCAGCTCGGTGCGCAAGCGCATCATGGCCTCGGCTGCATGCAGCAATTCCTCGCCCGCAGGCGTCATCTGGGCACCACCGCCACCAGCCCCGCCCACGCTACGCTCCACCAGCGGCACGCCGGCCAGGTTGGTCAAGGTATCAATGGCCTGCCACGCCGCCTTGTAGCTCACGCCCACATCGCGTGCCGCCTGAGAAATGGAGCCGCTTTGCGCAATGCCGCGCAAGATGGCGATGCGGCGATCTGCCATGTCGTAGCCCAGCGCCTGAGATACGGAGTCTGACGAGAGCGAGCGGCTTGGCGCAGCCTCATCGTCAAACGCATCAAATTGTTCTTGTTCGAAATGATCGGGTTCTGACATAAGCCACCATCATGCCCGCCTTGGATTTTCCTGGCTGCCTCTTGCCTTTTCAAAAAGGCTACACTTCGCTATTCCTTTTATGAATAGCGATACTTCAATGACTCAGATCACTGCCCGCTCCTCGCGTTTTCCCTTTCAACTGGCCCGATCTGTGGCCGTGATCGCGACCGTGACCAGTTCGGCCGTGCTGGGCCTGTGGTCCGCGCAGGCGCAGGCAGCCGAAGTGGCGGTTGCCGTGGCCGCCAACTTCACCGCGCCCATGAAGAAGATTGCTGTGGAATTTGAAAAAGACACAGGCCACAAGGCCGAGCTGTCGTTTGGTGCCACCGGCAAGTTCTACGCTCAGATCAACAACGGTGCGCCCTTTGGCATCTTGCTGGCCGCCGATGACACCACGCCCGAAAAGCTCGCCAAAGAGGGCAAGGGCGTGGCGGACTCGCGCTTTACCTACGCCATCGGCACGCTGGTGTTGTGGAGCCCCAAGGCCGGTTATGTCGACGACAAGGGCGAAGTGCTGAAGACCGGCGACTACAAACACATCGCCATTGCCAACCCCAAGCTGGCGCCCTACGGCACAGCAGCGATGGAGGTGCTGAACAAACTGGGCTTGACCACCCAGGTGCAACCCAAGGTGGTGATGGGCGAGAACATTGCCCAGACCTACCAGTTCGCCGCCACCGGCAATGCGCAACTGGGCTTTGTGGCGCTGTCGCAGGTCATGGAAAACGGCAAGATTCGCGAAGGCTCGGCCTGGCAAATCCCCGGCAATATGCACGAGCCGATTCGCCAGGATGCCATCGTCCTGAACAGCGCCAAGGACAACGAAGCCGCCACCGCGCTGATGAAATACCTGCGCAGCCCCAAGGCGCACGACATCATCCGCTCCTATGGTTATAGCTTCTGACGCTTGATAGATAAGCGCTAGAGGCCGATTTAGAACGGCTAACGCAACCCGGCAAATCGCAGATTTGCGGTTGAGACGAGGCGCGAAGCCGCAGGCGGTACAAAAGTGCGACAAGGCTTCGCTCCGACGTATCAAGGGTTGCGTTAACGGTTCTTCACCCCAACTGCTCCGCTCTTCCCTTGGTGCTGCTCGGCTAAGCTGAGCACTCCAAGGGTCTTTTTTTGATTCCATGCAACTGAATGCCGAAGACTACGCAGCCATCTGGCTCACGCTCAAACTCGCCAGCGTGACCACGGTACTGCTCATGCTGCTGTGCACACCGCTGGCCTGGTGGCTGGCCCACACCCGCTCGCGCTGGCGCGGGCCGATTGGAGCCGTGGTGGCGCTGCCGCTGGTGCTGCCGCCTACCGTCATCGGCTTTTACCTGCTGGTCACCATGGGCCCCAACGGCCCCGTTGGCAAATTCACCCAAGCGATCGGTATCGGCAATCTGCCATTCACCTTTGCCGGTCTGGTCATAGGCTCGCTGATCTATTCCATGCCGTTTACCGTGCAGCCGCTGCAGCGCGCCTTTGAAGCATTGGGCACACGCCCCATGGAAGCCGCAGCCAGTCTCGGCGCCAGTCCGCTTGATCGCTTTCTGACCGTGGCCATCCCTCTGGCGCGCCCCGGCTTTATTACCGCCGCCGTGCTGACCTTTGCCCACACCGTGGGCGAGTTTGGCGTGGTGCTGATGCTGGGCGGCAACATCCCCGGCGTGACCCGCGTGGTCTCGGTACAGATTTACGACCATGTGGAAGCCATGGAGTACGGCCACGCCCACCTGCTGGCCGCAGGCATGGTGGTGTTCTCCTTCATCGTGCTGCTGGCACTCAACTGGCTGCAGCCCAAGGCGGAGCGCCGCGCATGAGCACTTCCCATTTCATCTCCGCCCAGCTCCAGCTGAGCCGCTCGGACTTTTCCCTCGATGTCGATCTGCAGCTGCCCGGCCACGGCGTCACCGCCTTGTTCGGGCCTTCAGGCTGCGGCAAGACCACCTGCCTGCGCAGCCTGGCCGGACTGGAGCGCGCACAGGGCCGGGTCGCCGTCAACGGCAATGTCTGGCAGGACGACGCCCGCAAGCAATGGCTTCCCACACACCAGCGCGCACTGGGTTATGTGTTCCAGGAGGCCAGCCTGTTCCCCCACCTCTCGGTGCAGAAGAACATCGACTATGGCTTGAAGCGCACGCCGGTGGAGCGGCGCAAGGTATCGCGCGATCGCGCTGTCGGGCTGCTGGGGATTGCGCATTTGATGGACCGCATGCCCGCCACGCTGTCTGGGGGCGAGCGCCAGCGCGTGGCTATTGCCCGCGCACTGGCCACCAGTCCCGAAGTGCTGCTGATGGACGAACCGCTGGCCGCACTTGATGCGCAACGCAAGGCCGAGGTGCTGCCCTATCTGGAACAGTTGCAACGCCATCTGCAGATTCCCGTCATCTACGTCAGCCACTCGCTCGATGAGGTGGCGCGGCTGGCCCAGTACATGGTGCTGCTGGATGCAGGCCGGGTCGTGGCGCAAGACGCGGTGACCGTTCTCCTGTCCAGCCTTGATCTGCCGCTGGCCCATGGCGATATTGCCTCCAGCGTGGTGCACGCCACGGTGCAAAGCCATGATGCGACTGACCACCTGAGTACCTTGGCCTTTGATGGCGGGCAGCTACAACTGGTGATGGCCCACCCGCGCGCCGTAGGCACTCAGGTACAGCTGCGCGTGCAAGCCCGCGATGTGAGCCTGAGCCTTGGCAGACCCGAGAGCAGCAGCATTCTCAACATCCTGCTCGCGCAGGTACTGGATCTGCGCGAAGACGGGCCAGGGCAGGTCATGGTGTCGCTGCAATCTGGCAACACCCGTCTGCTGGCACGCATTACCCAGCATTCGGCCAGAGCCTTGCAGCTGCAGGCGGGTCTGCCGCTGTTTGCACAGATCAAGGGCATGGCGCTGCTGGACTAGCCATCTCCACCTTCTGGAGGCATGGAAACGGCTCACTGACTATCATCGGCCCATGACCGATTCAGCCTGCCCTATCCCAGCCGCTACCTGCATTGAGCCACTGCAAAAGCAGGCTGTGACCTTCTTCAATGCAGGGCGGGCAGAGCCACAAGAGCGTGTGCTGGCCGCCGAGGTGCCGATTGCGCTGGTTTTCAACGGCATATCGCACGCGGTAATGATGGGCTCGCCCGGCGATGTGGAAGACTTTGCCCTGGGCTTTGCGCTGACCGAAGGCATCATCGACAGCGCAGCCGACTGCTACAGCATTGAAGCGCAACTGGTGAGCGCCACTGCCGCAGGCCTGCCCGAAGGCATGGACGGCCAGGAGGTGCAGCTAGACATTGCCTCGCGCTGCTTTGCGCGCCTGAAAGACAAGCGCCGCAGCATCACGGGCCGCACGGGCTGCGGCGTCTGCGGAGTGGAAAGCTTTGCCGCGCTAGACCTGTCGTTTGATGCCCTCCCCGCACATGACTGGCTGGCTCGTGTGGATGCAGCCACCGTGCTCAAAGCCATAGACGCCTTGCCTCCGCACCAGATTCTGAACGCCGAAGCCGGTGCCATTCACGCCGCAGGCTGGGCCACGCTGAGTGGCGAGATCACCGACGTACTGGAAGACGTGGGCCGCCACAACGCTCTGGACAAGCTGATTGGCCGCCTCGCCCGCACCGGCAGACTGGGCGAGGCCGGTTTTGTGGTGCTGTCCAGCCGGGGCAGCCATGAACTGGTACGCAAATGCGCCAAGGTGGGCATTGCGGCGCTGGCCACCATCTCCGCCCCCACGGCCATGGGCGTGCGCATGGCCGAGCTGACAGGCCTGCGCTTCTGGGGCTTGTGCCGCCCGCCCAAGGCCGTTCTGTACGCCGGCGACGGCAAAGCTTGAGCAAGCGCGTAGCTGCACGCCAGCCTCTAGAATCGCGGCATTGCGCTTCTGAAACGTCATTGCGCCGCCCCTTGATCAGCCCCTGGATATACACCATGAACCGCTGCACCACCGCTTTCCTCAATCGTCGTCTGTTTGGCTCCATCGCTCTGGCCGCTGCTGCCAGCGCCAGCCTGCTGGCTCAGGCCCAGGGCCTGCCGTCGAATGACACACGCAACTTCCCGCCAACCGCGCTGTTTGGCGAGCTGACGATCACCAACTTCCCCGAAGTCGCCATCAACGGCGGCGCCATCCGCACCACGCCGGGTTTTCGCCTGTTCAGCCAGGAACGTTCCGTCGTCTTTGCCCACAACTACGCGGGCCAGAAGATGCTGGTGGGCTATGTGATCGAGCCCCAGACTCAAGGCCTGCACACGGCCTGGATTCTGACGCCCGCCGAGATCGAAAAATACAAGCCGATACAGCTGCGCAGCTTGCTGCAACGCGTGTTTGGCAGCTGAATCAGCCACCGCTGACTGCTATTGATTTCAAAGCTGCTTGCGCTTTTTCTGCAAGCAGTTCAGACCGTTTATCTATTCAAACCAAGTTGTGGCGTGCGCTAGCCGCTATGACTTTGCGCTTGCAAACCCTGCAAGCGCTGCACCCGACACACCCTATAAGAGCGCCCCATGAGCAAAAAAGTCTTTATCAAAACCTTCGGCTGCCAGATGAACGAGTACGACTCGGACAAGATGGCCGACGTGCTGGGCGCAGCCCAGGGCTATGAATCCACCAACGACCCCGAGCAGGCCGACCTGATCCTGTTCAACACCTGCTCGGTGCGCGAAAAGGCGCAGGAGAAGGTGTTCAGCGACCTGGGCCGCTTCAAGCACCTGAAGGAAAAAGGCGTGCTGATCGGCGTGGGCGGCTGCGTGGCCAGCCAGGAAGGTGAAGAGATCATCAAGCGCGCGCCTTATGTGGACGTGGTGTTTGGCCCCCAGACCCTGCACCGCCTGCCCGAGCTGCTGAACGCACGCGCCGCCAAGGCCAAGCCCCAGGTCGATATCTCCTTTCCCGAGATTGAAAAGTTCGACCACCTGCCGCCCGCCCGCGTAGAAGGCGCATCGGCCTTTGTGTCGATCATGGAAGGCTGCTCCAAGTACTGCAGCTACTGCGTGGTGCCTTACACCCGTGGTGAAGAAGTCAGTCGCCCGTTCGAAGACGTGCTGGTGGAAGTGGCCGGTCTGATCGAGCAAGGCGTGAAGGAAATCACGCTGCTGGGCCAGAACGTGAACGCCTATCTGGGCAAGATGGGTGACACCAGCGAGGTTTGCGACTTTGCGCTGCTGCTGGAATATGTGTCCGAGATTCCCGGCATTGAGCGCATTCGCTACACCACCAGCCACCCCAACGAGTTCACACCCCGCCTGATCGAGGCTTACGCCAAGATTCCAAAGCTGGTCAGCCACCTGCACCTGCCCGTGCAGCACGGCAGCGACAAGATTTTGATGGCCATGAAGCGCGGTTACACCGCTATGGAATACAAGAGCACGATTCGCAAGCTGCGCGCCATTCGCCCCGATCTGGCGATGAGCAGCGACTTCATCGTGGGCTTCCCCGGCGAGACCGAAGAAGACTTCCAGAAGATGATGAAGCTCATCCACGATGTGCGTTTTGACAATTCTTTTAGTTTCATCTTCAGCCCCCGCCCCGGCACGCCTGCGGCCAATCTGCACGATGACACGCCGCATGAAGTCAAGCTGCGCCGCCTGCAGGAGCTGCAAGCCGTCATCAACAACAACATCAAGGAGATCAGCGAAGAGCGCGTGGGCACCGTGCAGCGCCTGCTGGTCGAAGGCGTGAGCAAGCGCGACGGCAGCGAGCTGATGGGCCGCACCGAGTGCAATCGCGTGGTCAACTTCCCCGGCCATGAGCGCCTGATCGGCCAGATGGTGGATGTAAAAATCACCGAAGCCAAAGCCTACACCCTGCGCGCTGAAGTGCTGGTCAAAGAATAAATCCAGCATCAACCGTTCAGAAATCAGCCTGCACTGCACCGTGCAGGCTTTTTTTGCGCCATTTTGCCGACACTTCTGACCCCATTCAGCAGATAGGATGGAGGGCATTGGGGCAACGACTGCCCCGGCACGAACTCTGGACACAATGAATCAAACTGCTGCACTTCAGGGTGATGCCCTGTTCGCTCTCATCGATAGGGCGCATGAACTGCTCAATGACTATCACGAAGATCACTCCAGCGCCATCAGCCGGCAAGACCGCGTTGCCGCTGCCGTAGAGCTGCTGGGGCAGCAAAACTTTGCCCCCGCCACGGTGCAAGAGCTGGAGCGTGTGCACGACTTCTGGCTTTATCTGGAGCAGCCCGAAACCGCCAACACCTTGCTGCAGCAGCACAGAGCCACGGTGCTGACCACCGGTGCCGACCTTGCCAGCGACTCAGCGGTGCGACTGGCGCTCAGCGATATTCAAAGCCGCATGGTCTTTGACAGGCCCGCCGCCACGGCCCTGCTCATGCCCGCAGCGCAGGCCATTGCCCGGCTGCCCGAAGACATAGACACCGACAACTTCTGGCATGGCTGGCAGTGGATGGCCGATGAGCTGCAAGCCTGGGACATTGCCGCCACGGGTATCGACCTGCACCGTGCCAGAGAACGAAGCAACCCCGATCTCGCCGCAGACACCGCCTATCTGGACGCCATCGCCTGCGTGCGCAAGGCCGCGCTGCTGCAAAAGAGCAACCCCGCAGCGGACATGAGCGGCATGGTGCAGACGGCCATCAACACCCTGCGCGATGCCACGCCCGAGCAAAGTGTGGACTTTGACTCCTGGATGACCCTGGCAGAGCATGCCCTGCCGCTGGCACCGCAAAGCCTGCCCGCGTTGCTCATGGCCTGCGAACAGCAGGTAGCGCGCACTGAAAGTCCTGCGCCATCGCAAGCCGTCAAAGCCCATCGACAGGTCAAAATCGTGCGCCTGCAGGCCAAAGCCTGCGCACAGGCTGGCCAGCTGGATGCCGCGCTGCAACTGGCACCACAAGGCCACTTTGGCCTGACCGACGATGAAGGCGACCCGTTCACCCCCACGCATCTGGGCTGGCTGGTGCAAGCCGATCGCATCAGCGAAGCCGCTGATCTGGCGCTTGAAAGCGTGCTGCACTCGCGCCCCGTGTCTGCCGTGGCCGCCTTCCAGCTCGCGCGGGAGCGTTTTGACAGCGACCCCGCTCACTCCATTACCTGGGCGCTGATTCTGGGCATCTCTCAGATTGATGAAGACATGCGCCAGTTGCTGGCGCAGGAAAGCCGCCCCCCGCACCCGGCAGACTTCTACCTGAACATGGCCCGCGCCGCCCAGCCGGGCCACCCGGCGCTGGCGCTGATTGACGGCATGAAACTGGCCAAAAAGCGCCAGTTTGAACAGGCCTTGCCTCTCCTGGAAGTGGGCGTGAGCCAGCATCCAGAACTGGCCGACGGCGACAAGCTTTCCTCCCTGTGGGCCGCCCGCTTTGCAGTCCTGCCGCTGGAAGAAGCATTGGCCCGCCCCTTCCCCGAAGCCTATGGCGGCCACTGGTGCTATGCGGCAGCCGTGGTGCTGGATGACCCCGATGATCTGGCACCCCTGATGGGCGGCAAGAAGAAAGTGCCGTCACAAGAAGTGCGCGAACCGCTGGTGGTGCGCTACTACGAGGAAGGCCTGCGCCGCTTCGAAAACTTCTGGGCCACGGGCAAAGGCATGTTCAAGGATGCAGACCTGCATGTGTACTCCATGCTCTGCAACAACCTGGCCATCAAGTACCGCTTCATGAACCGCTACGACGAGGCCGCTGAACTGCACCACAAGGGTCTGAACAGCAGCGCGTTTGCCGAGCACCACAACGGTCTGTTCTGGTGCGCGGTAGGCAAGGACGATGACACACAGACCGTGATCGAAGCCGAGCGTCTGTGGCACTTTGCGCTGGAGAACGGTTATGGCCGCCATGACCCTACGCGCTACTTCTCCACCGTCGCCATGTCGCTTTACAAGCTAGACCGTGATGACGAAATCACCATCTGGATGGAGCGTCTGGACCAGTGGTTCAGCGAGCTGGACGAAGACGATCAACGCAGCGAGCGCCGCGACTATCTGGCCTCGCTGATGTCCATGCTGGACTTTTTCTCCAGCACCCGGCCCGAGCAGGTACTGCCGCGCCTGCGCGCGCATCAGGAAGAGGTCATTGCCCTGCATGACTGCTATCCGCTACGCCGCATTGCCTGCGCGCTCGAAGCCTATCCCGAGCTGCTGGAGGAATCCGTGGAACTGCACAAGCAGGCCCACAGCTATCTGGACAAGGACGACGACGAAGACGAGCAGCGCATGTCGCGCGCGGGTATCGAACGCGCCGAGCGCAAGCTGGCCGAACGCGATGCCGCCCCTGCCTCTGGCCGCAAACCATGGTGGAAATTCTGGTGAGTCAAGCGCCCGACCACTCTGCCGCCGCCAGTGCCTACAAGGCTCGGGATGTCGTCAACGCCCCGGCCATCAAGCAGCGCATCAAGGAGCGCAGCACCGGGCGTGGCGACGCGCCGGATGTCGCCACCTGGCTGGGTAACCATTTCTACCGACATGTCGTGGGCAATCTGCAGGCCGATGAGCCCGGCGTGCAGCGCATTGCCGATGCCCAGCAGCTGCAGACCCTGATGGGCAGGCAAGAGCCACCCGCCTGGGCACTGGAGCGACTGGCGCGCAAGCAGTCTGGCTTTGACCTGCCCGACCTGTGGTGGGTGCTGCCGGACTCCGCCGCGGTGCTGACGCTGGAGACGCGGCTGGTGGAGTTTCTCTCCACCCGCAAGGGCACATCGCTGGAAGGCAAACTGCAGCGCGTAAACGCCCCGCAGGCACTGGCACGCTGGACGCTGGAACACCTGGCCTTCGAGCAAAAGCAAAACAGCGGCTGGATAGAGCACAGTCAAGAAGCCGTGCAAGGCATTCTGCGCGGCCAGCTGGGCACTTTTGTAGAGTTTCTTGGCAAGAGCCCCAAGGCCCGCCAGGAGATGGCTTATGAAAGCCAGATGATGGGCCACTGCGTGGGCCAGTTTGCCAGCCGCAAGACCTTTATCGGCGGCTATGGCGAGCATTATGCGGAAGGCCTTGAGTCAGGCCGCATGCGCCTGTTCAGCTACCGCACGGGTGCAGCTCAGCCACGCATCACCGTCAACGCCTTTTTGCAAAAAGACGGCAAGCTGAAAATTGAACAGATCAAAGGCAAGCAAAACCGTCCGCCCATTGCGCGCTATGTACCCGATGTGGTGACCTTGCTCAACCACCTTCCGCTCAATGACGAGGTGCCCGAAGACGCCGTGGCCATGGGCATTGTGCGACGCCCGCCCGATGTGCTGCTGGCCCACCCTGAGCTGGCACCCTGGTGCTCGGTGCAGGAGCTGCAGACCGACAACGAGCAGCTATGGCTGATGCAGCAGCACCCCAGCCTGCTTCCCCTGCTCAATCTGCAGTCCCCGCTGATGCAGTGGATGGTGGCGGCGCGCAAGGATTCGCTGGACAGCGAAGTCATTGAACGCATGCCCAAATCCACCGCCCTGAAACACACTTTGCAGATGGCCAAAAAACGCCCCCTGCGCGCCGGAGGCCGGGGATGAGCGGCTGGACGATTTTTTTCATCATCGTGGCACTGTTGTTCTTGATGCTGCGCAGAGGCTTCAAACGTCTTAACGAGGCCAAAAAACGCGGCGACATCATCAGCTACCAGGCGGGCAGCGATGAGCGCAACTGGGCGCTGGCGCTGGCCCACCCCATGGCCTACCACGCCATGCAGGGCGGTTTTGCCAGCGATCTCGGCGGCGCTGACGACGCACTGGCCAAACAGCTGCGCCCCATGATCTTGCACCACATGGGTCTGCGTACCGACCTGAACGACGAGCAAGTGCGCCTGCAATTGCCAGACGCTTTGCGCCAGCGCTGGTTCATGCTGGACTTGCAACGCCTGCAGCGCAGCGACGACGGCCGCGCTGCCATGGCTTTTGCCTGCGCGCGTGTGAGCTTTTTTGTGCGCAGCGCCCGGCTACTGGACTGGCTGGAAGACAGCATGCACTGGGAGGTTCTGCTGCTCAACGCCCAACGCGCCCAGCAATGCTTCAGCAACTGGCAGGAGTTTGGTCAGGCCTTTGCACAGGGGCGCGCACAATGGCTGGCCCTTGGCCGCAGCGATGTGCTAGGCAAGGCCTTCAGCCCCGAAGAAGTAGCGCAGTGGGTGACGGAAGAAAAACACCCCTGGCATGTGATGAGCTGGAGCTTGCCACTGGCAGCCAATGAATCGAACACTGCCATGCCGCTTGCTGCATAAGCGCAAAGCGCTATCAAAAACAAAGGGACTGTCAGGCAGTCCCTTTTTCATGTGCGCGGCAAAATTTCAGGAAAAGATGCTGCGAGCTTCGGTAAAGCGTTTGGCAAAGTAAACATTATCCATGCGCACCCGCTGCACGGTGCCGCCGCTGGATGGCGCATGCACAAACTGCCCGTTGCCGACGAAAATGCCCATGTGTGAATAGCGCCCGCCCAGGGTGTTGAAGAACACAAAGTCGCCGCGCATCAGATCACGCCCACCCACCACATTGCTGGCCTTAGCCCACTGCGATGTGGTGCGCGGCAGCCGCGTCTCGGTAATACCGCCCACGGCCCATTGAATCAAACCGCTGCAGTCAAAACCACCTTCGGGCGAGTTGCCGCCATAGGTATAGGGTGTATTGACCACCAGCATGGTGCGCGCCAGCAGTGACTCGCGCAGATCATCGGAAAGATTGAGCGCCTGGGGTGAGCGCGGGCCACCGGCTTGTGCGGCGGGCTTGGCCTTCTCCTTGGGCGCTGACGAGCAACCGGCCAGCACCGCAGCCAACGAGCCGAACAGCGCCAGCGTACAGGCGCGGCGGCCAGAGTTGAGTGCATTGCGTTCAACGTTCAGCGCTTCGCTGAGAGCGGTCTCGCCCTGCATGGGAGTCCAGACTTGTAGCTTCATGGATGGGCATGTTCGCAGAAAGCGCAGCCCAGCTCCAGCTTGAGGTCTGCGGCTTTATAAAAATGTGAGCTGATAGCGCAGATTCGGCTCACATTTACCAATAAAAACATATAAAGCCCAATTCAATAAAGCACCAGCAGCTCATTTTTTTATGAGCAAGCCATGAAAAAAGCGCCCCGTATGGAGCGCTTCTTGCAAGTGGGTAGAGCCGATCAGAAGGGCAGTTTGGGCATGCCGCCACCGCCCATCATGCCCTTCATGGCCTTCATGCCGCCCATCTTCTTCATCATCTTCATCAGGCCGCCGCCCTTGAACTTCTTCATCATGGTCTGCATTTGCTCAAACTCCTTGAGCAAACGGTTCACTTCCTGAACCTGCACGCCAGCGCCGTCAGCGATGCGTTTTTTGCGCGTGGCCTTGATGAGGGCGGGGTGCTTGCGTTCCTTGAACGTCATGGAGCAGATGATGCCTTCCTTGCGCTTGATTTCGCGCTCGGCCTTGTCCATGTCAACAGCACCGGCCTTGCCAGCCAGCTCGGCAGGCAACTTGTCCATCAACTGGGACAGACCACCCATGGACTTCATCTGCTGCAGCTGGGCCAGAAAGTCGTTCAGATCGAAGCCGTCGCCGCTTTTCAGCTTCTCGGCCATCTTCTGCGCGGCTTCCATGTCCACGCCCTTGGTGACCTGCTCGACCAGGGCCACGATGTCGCCCATGCCCAGCACACGCTGTGCGTGGCGGTCGGCATCGAAGACTTCCAGGCCATCGAGCTTTTCAGAGACACCGGCAAACTTGATGGGCGCGCCCGTGATCTGGCGCACGGACAGAGCCGCACCACCGCGCGAGTCGCCATCGAGCTTGGTCAGCACGATACCGGTCAGCGGAAGCGCTTCCTTGAAGGCCTTGGCGGTATTGATCGCATCCTGGCCCTGCATGGCATCGACCACGAACAAGGTTTCAACGGGCTTCAGGATGGAGTGCAAGTCCTTGATTTCAGCCATCAACAGTTCGTCAATGGCCAAGCGACCGGCCGTATCCACCAGCAGCACATCAAAGTAATGCTTTTTGGCGTAGTCCAGCGCAGCGATGGCGATGTCGCGGGGCTTTTGATCGGGCGTGGACGGGAACCACTCGGCACCAGCCTGTGCCGTCACGGTCTTGAGCTGCTCGATAGCAGCAGGGCGGTACACGTCACCCGAGACAGTCAGCACTTTCTTCTTGCGCTTTTCGATCAGGTGCTTGGCCAGCTTGGCGGTAGTGGTCGTCTTACCCGCGCCTTGCAGGCCGGCCATCAGGATGATTGCGGGCGGCTGGGCATTGAGGTTGATGTCCGCAACCCCCTCACCCATGGTGGCCGCCAGCTCTTTGTTGACGATAGAGACCAGCACCTGGCCGGGCTGCAGCGAGCTGATGACTTCCTGACCCAGCGCCTTTTCCTTGACGCGGGCAATGAAGTCGCGCACCACGGGCAGGGCCACGTCGGCCTCAAGCAGGGCCATGCGCACTTCGCGCAGCATGTCCTGCACGTTGGATTCGGTAATGCGGGCCTGGCCACGCATCTCCTTGACGAGGCGCGAGAGTTTATCGGTCAGTGCGGAGGCCATAGACAAAAAGCATTCGAAAGTTGTGGACAGACAAGAAACAGAGCGCGAGCCAGCATGCGCCAGTCGCCACACAGCCTGCTGACATTGCCGGGCCGTCCATCACCGAGACAAGGCAAAGCTGTGCGATTAAGGCATTTTACCCGCACCCCCTTCTATGGAGGGTGTTGGTGCCTGTTTACGCCTGCCCTGGCCCGGCTCTGTCACCCTTTTGTCTATGGCGACTCAGCAAAACTGCCCATCAAAGCACTGTTTCGCAGGGTTCTGGCGAGCTTGTGATTAAGTGCTGCGCAGGTAACGATCAACATCGTCACCCCGCTTCGAGGGGCTGCCACTAGTCCACTGGCACTCCCAAAATCCAAGGCGCTTCATGCCTGACCAGCTGCTGTACCGTCACTTTCTCGATCACTTCGCTGACGCCTTCTTTCTGAATGACGACTGTGGCCAATTGCTGGATGTCAATATGCAAGCCTGTGAAAGTCTGGGCTTCAACCGTGACGAGTTGCTGCTGAAGGTCCAGAACTTCTCAAAAAACTATGACGAGCAGGCGCTGATCGCTCTATGGAAATTGGTGAACCCGGGCGTCAATACCGTTGTGAAAAACCACCACACCCGTAAAAACGGCACGATTTACCCTGTCGAGGTCAAGATTGCATGGGCGTTGTTGCTCGCTTTGGTGGCGAAGAATTTGCGCTCATCCTGCACGGCCATACCGAGCCACAGACGCTTGTCGAACAGTTCCGCGAACGCGTGGTCCAGCTGGACATCGCCCGAACGGCAACGCACCTGACGGTCAGTTGCGGAGTGCTGACCATCGCACAGCCCACGCCGGAAACCTTTGAAGAATGGCTGCAAAAAGTCGATGAACTGCTTTACAAAGCCAAGACACAAGGCCGCAACCAGGTGCAGTCCGCGCTTTATGCGAAAAATTGACACGCCCGCACTCTCCTGCAAAAGATGAGTGCCAGCCAGCCGCACTATCATTGAACACATGCTTTCCCCACCGCTCACCGCAGCCAGCCCCATGGCCTGGATTTTGGCCATTGCGGCAGCCATTGCCTACGCCCTCCCCGCTCTTGCCACGCAACACCTGCAAGAAACAGGCGCGCGCCGCTGCCTGCGTCTGGCCTGGGCCTTGCACGCCCTGTTTTTGGGCTGGGGCCTGCTGGGCGAGTTTCCGCGCTTTGGCTTCGCCCCCGCACTCTCCATCACCGCTTGGCTGGTGCTGACCGTCTACGTGGTCGAGCAGCAGCTCTACCCCCAGCTCAGCTCGCGCTGGCCGCTGTCCATCATGGGCAGCTTGGCGGTCTTGCTGGCCGCGGTGTTTCCGGGCTCTGCTCTGCATGTCGATGCCTCGCCTTGGCTGCCGCTGCATCTGGCCCTTGGCATTGCTTCGTACGGACTGTTTGCCGCAGCCGTCGTCCACGCTGCGCTGATGAGCCATGCCGAGCGGCAGATGCGCCAAGGCGCTGACCACGATGGCGGCCTGCCCCTGCTCACACTGGAGCGCCTGACGTTCCGCTTTGTGGGCGCAGGCTTTATCTTGCTGACCGCCACGCTGGCTGCTGGCTGGTTTTTTGGTGAGCAGCTTTATGGCAAGAGCTGGGTGTGGAATCACAAGTCCGTGTTCTCCCTGCTCTCCTGGATCGCTTTTGCAGTGCTGCTGTTTGGCCGCAATCGCTTTGGCTGGCGCGGGCAAAGCGCCGTGCGCGTGCTGTATATCGGCGCCATCTTTCTGCTGCTGGCCTATGTGGGCTCGCGCTTTGTCGCTGAAGTTCTGCTGGAGCGCGTTGCATGAAGTACCTGCTCGTTTTGCTGGTCATCGTGGTGGCCATCGGCATCTGGCGCAATAAGCGCCGGGCCGAATTAACTGAGCGTAAAGCTGCTGGCCCCAGGCCCGCGCCAGCGCTCAAGCAACCGCAAAACATGGTGGCCTGCGCCCACTGCGGTCTTCACCTCCCTCAGGCAGATGCTGTGACCGACGGCGCAAGCCAGTACTACTGCAGCGCAGAGCACCGCAGCCTGGCGCAGCAATCGCGACCCTGAACCCATGGTGAATTCCGCTTCGCCCTGGCAGCACACCGTCATTCCGCTGGATACCGCCATTAGCCGCCGGGCCGATGCCAGCCTCAACGCCCCGTTTGTGCGTCTGTGGCAGGCATTTTTAAGCGGCCGCGTTTTTCTGGCACTCGCTTTAATCTTGCTGCAGGCTCTGAATCTGCAATTGCAAAGCATCAGCTCGCCGCTGGTCTGGCTGATCTGCATTGTCTATCTGATTCTGACCACGGTGCTGCGACTGTTGGCAGGCAAGCATTTGCCCGCACCGCGTGCCGCCCTGCAATGGCTGCCGGTGATCGGCGTAGACATTGCCGTGATTTTTCTGCTGCAGATTTCCCAGGTGGGCTCGCTCAACTACTCCGCCCTGCTGGCGATTCCCATCCTGATTTCTGCAGCCCTGGGCGGCCTGATGCTCGCGTTTGGGACCACGGCCTGTATTACGCTGCTGACGCTGACCCACACTTTCTGGCTCTACCGCGGCGGGCTCAGCGATGCCGCTCAGGCCTACTATCAGACCGCATTTTCTTCGGCGGGCTATTTCTGCGTAGCCTATCTCACGCATGAGCTGGCCAAACGCGTCAGGCGCGAGCGCTCTCAGGCACTTTTCAACCGCCTGCGCACGCAGACACAGGAGCAGGTCAACAGCCTGGTCATCAACCATTTCTCGGACGGTGTTCTGGTGGTTGACTCCAGCCTGCAAGTGCTGCAGGCCAACCCCGCCGCTCTGCAATTGCTGAATCTGCCCCCCGAACACACCCAGCCTTTCTCCCTGCAAGCACATAGCGGGTGGGAGCCTTTGGCGGATGCCGCGCAGGCCAGCTTTGCCCACGCCCGCCCTTTGTCGGCCACGATTCATCTGCAGGCCACCGAGCATCGCGGCCCCACGGGAATCAATGTGCGCACCCGCATCACCGAAGTTGCCGCGCCCTATCTGGATGAAGAGCCTCAGAATGAGCCAGGCCACTCACTCTGCGTCATGTTCCTGCACGACCTGCGCGAGATCGAAGCACAGCTGCGCACCGAAAAACTAGCATCCATGGGCCGTATGTCTGCTGCCGTGGCCCATGAGATACGCAACCCGCTGGCTGCGATTACGCAGGCCAATGCATTGTTGGCCGAAGACCTCGTCAGCCAGCCAGGCCCCCAGCAGCTTTGCCGCATCGTGGGCCAGAACGCAGACCGCCTGGCCCGCATTGCCGAAGAAATTCTCAATCTGGCACGGGTGCAGCAGGGTGTAGAAACCCATCAGGGCCAATCTCTGCCGCTCGATATGCTGCTCGCCCAGATCAGCCACGAATGGCGCGGGCAGTCCACGCCCTCTCGCCAGATTTTGCTGCAACTCAATGCAAGCACACGGAATATCGTGTTTGATGAGGAGCATCTGCGCCGCGTGCTGATCAATCTGCTGGACAATGCCCAGCGCCACCGCAGTCAGGCGGGCAATGAGGCCGGCCTACAGTTGGTCAGCGGCCATGGTCCGCTCAATACCCAGATGCCCGGCCTGCCTGAGGACGATATCTGCTGGTTCATGGTCTGGAGCAACGGCGCACCACTGGAAGCCAGCGTAGAGCGCCACCTGTTCGAGCCGTTTTTCTCCTCGCAAAGCCGCTCCAGCGGTCTGGGCCTGTATATCTGCCGCGAGCTATGTCAGCGCTACGATGCCACCATTAGCTACCTGCGCCTTGCCCGCAGCACGCCAGAAGGTAATGTCGATGGCAATGCATTTATCGTGACCCTGCGCAGCGGCCCGTCAACCCTCGCAAGCCGCACTCTTTTTGACTCGATCATGGTGTAAGCCTAGTGACCTTTTTGCCTACCGCATCCACAAGCGCCACCATTTTGGTGGTCGATGATGAGCCCGATCTGCGCACACTTTATGAGCTGACCTTGCTCAGGGAGGGCTATCGCGTAGAGACAGCTGGTTCGGTGCAAGAAGGCTCAGCACAGCTGCAAAGCCAGCACTTTGATGTAGTGATCACCGACATGCGACTGCCCGACGGCGTTGGCATGGAGTTGCTGCTGCTGCTGCGCGAGCAGTCGCGCACCGAGCGCTGTATCGTCATGACTGCCTACGGCTCTGCCGAAAATGCAGTCGAAGCCTTGCGCGCAGGCGCGTTTGACTATCTGACCAAACCTGTGGACCTACGCCAGTTCCGCCAGGTCGTTGCCTCTGCCGTTCAAGGCATTGGTGGCGTGCCCGCCCCCGCCTCCCCCCAAACGGCTGCAACAGCAGCCAGCGGCAACCAGGATCTCAACGCCAGCGCCCTACAGGCACTGGTGGGTAATTCTCAGGCCATGCAACTGGTCAAACAGCGCATTGCCAAGGTCGCCAAGGGAATGGCCCCGGTGCTGATTCATGGCGAGTCCGGCACGGGTAAAGAGCTGGTGGCCCGCGCCCTGCACGCCTGCAGCCAGCGTGCCAATGGCCCCATGGTGGCCGTGAACTGCGGTGCCATTCCTGAAAACCTGCTGGAGGCCGAATTCTTCGGTGCCCGCAAAGGCTCATACACCGGTGCGGCACAGGACAGGCCCGGCTACTTTCAGGCCGCACAGGGCGGCACGCTGTTTCTCGATGAAATTGGCGATCTGCCGCTGGCCATGCAGGCCAAGCTGCTGCGTGCCATTCAGGAGCGCAAGATTCGACCATTGGGCAGCACGCAGGAAGAGTCTGTCGATGTCCGCATCGTCAGTGCCACCCACCGTGATCTGGGCACCGGAGTTCAGACCGGAAACTTCCGTCAGGACTTGTACTACCGCCTCAATGTCATTGAAATCGAGCTGCCCGCCCTGCGTGAGCGCCGCGAAGACTTGAGCCTGCTGTGTCAGGCTCTGCTCAAAAAACTGGCCAAAGAATCGGGTCTGGCCACGCCAGCACTGGATGAAACAAGCCTCGCCCAGATCGCCTTGCTCCCCCTGCCCGGCAATGTGCGCGAACTGGAAAATGTGCTGCACCGCGCGATTGCGCTGGGCGATGATGGGCCGCTGCGCATTCCGCCAAACGGCCTGCAGTCCGGCAATGAAAGCGCAGCAAGCCGGGCATTGACCGCCGCGCCGCCCCCCCTGCAAGAAGCCCCCGCAGAAAGCCCAGCCGGCCTGCCCGAAAACCTGCAAGGCTGGCTGGACGAGCAAGAGCGCAGCATTCTGGTCAGAGCGCTGCAGGACAACGGTTTCAACCGCACCGCGACTGCTGCAAGACTCGGCATCAGCCTGCGCCAGATTCGTTACCGGATTGACCGTCTAGGCATAGACCTGCCCGCCGAGGGCGGCAAGCACCAAACTGACAATGCCTGATTCTGTGCCGCACGACGCCCCCCAATTACCAGAAAAGTCGCCAGACAAGTCTTTGGACTGGTCTTCCGGCTGGTACCAGCCTGCCCAGCAGCTCGCCTCTCCCAACTTTGGCCCCCGCCCTGATGGCGCACTGATCGACCTTGTTGTTCTTCACTCCATCAGCCTGCCGCCGGGCCAGTACGGTACAGGGGCCGTTCAGCAGCTTTTCAGCAATCAGCTGGACTGGGATGCCCACCCTTACTACCAAGGCATTCGCGGGCTGGAAGTATCAGCTCACTTCTTTATTACCCGCCAGGGCGAGATCTGGCAATTTGTCAGTTGCGATGACCGTGCATGGCACGCCGGCATCAGCCAGTGGCGGGGCCGTGACCGCTGCAACGACGACTCCATTGGCATTGAACTCGAAGGCCTTGAAGGCCTGAGCTTTGAAGCCCCTCAATATCAAGCCTTGCAGCAGCTTTGCCAGGCCATTGCCGCGCAATACGCCATTCGCTATATCGCCGGCCACGAACACATTGCACCGGGACGCAAGCAAGACCCCGGCACCGGCTTTGACTGGGCGCAACTTCAGCAGCAACTGAGCGCTGACAACGACACACAGGTCTGGGAATTTCCTTCACGCCCCGCCTGAAGCTCAAGGCCGCACATATATCAGGAGCATGTAGCGCCTGTTGTTCCGCGGTTTCAGATCGATATGCGACTGAAGACCACGACTGAATTGCGCAACCCGCTCATCTTTTAAGAGTAACCACTTCGACTTCTGAGCTCACATTCAAGCCCCCACTGTCAATGGTGCGCACGCAACATCTGTCGCCTGTAGCAAACACCTAAATTTTTTACAAATTTACGGCACTGAATCTGCTGCACCGCAACCACGCCACAGCCCTTGATTCATGCGGTATGAGGGCTTTTTTCAAGCTGTCAAGCGACTGCTCAAATGTCCATTTCAGTAGTTTCATCAGGTCAGCAAGATTGAAGAGCGATACACTACCGGTAGTGTTTGAGAGCGCCTTAGACCCCACATCTAGTGTTTACAAGTTGTGCACACCCTGTGCAAACCATGTGTAGACCTTGGCGCCAAATCTTGTTTTTGACGGCCTGCCCAGAGTGCAGGCCTTTGTCTGCTATCCACAAACTGATTCCGAGGAACTTATGCAAGAAGCGTTGAACTCACTGCCTTCTGCCGCGCCTGTCAGCGCAGCTGATTCTTCCTCCCAAAATGACAACTACCAGATCATTCGCCGCAGCGGTGATGTGGTGGCGTTCGCCCCACAGAAGATTGCCATCGCCCTGACCAAGGCCTTTCTGGCCGTGCGCGGCGCACAAGGCGCTGCGTCTGCCAGCGTTCGCGATACCGTCAACGAACTGACCGAAGGCGTGGTGCGCGCTCTGTTGCGCTCGCGCCCTGAAGGCGGCACCTTCCACATTGAAGATGTGCAGGACCAGGTTGAGCTGGGCCTGATGCGCGGTGGTCACCAGGATGTGGCCCGCGCCTATGTGCTGTACCGCGAGCGCCGCAACCAAGAGCGCGCCGAGCAGAAGAAGGCCGCCGAAGTGGCCGCTGCTGCAGTCTCGGCCAAGCCCGTGCTGCATGTGACCGAAAACGGCCAGCGCGTGCCTCTGAACCAGGAACTGCTGGAAGCCCTGATCCAGTCGTCTTGCCGCAACCTGAATGCTGACATTCAGGCTGCGCCCATCATGGCTGAGACCCTCCGCAACCTCTACGACGGCGTGCCGCTGGCCGAGGTCTACAAGGCATCCATTCTGGCTGCCCGCACGCTGATCGAAAAAGATCCCGACTACACCTACGTCACCGCCCGCCTGTTGCTGCACACCATCGTGCGCGAAGTCATGCTGCGCGATGTGCAGCCTGCCGACATGCAGACCGCCTACGCCGAGTACTTCCCTGGCTTCATCCAGAAGGGCGTGGACAACGAACTGCTCAACCCCGAGCTGCTGAACTACGACCTGCCCCGCCTGGCCAAGGCCCTGAAGGCCGAGCGCGACGAACAGTTCGACTACCTGGGTCTGCAGACGCTGTACGACCGCTACTTCCTGCACGTCAAGAAGACCCGCATCGAGCTGCCCCAGTCCTTCTTCATGCGCGTGGCCATGGGCCTGGCGCTGCAGGAAGATGACCGTAACGCGCGCGCCATCGAGTTCTACGAGCTGCTGTCGTCGTTCGACTTCATGTCGTCCACCCCCACGCTGTTCAACAGCGGCACACTGCGCTCGCAGCTGTCGTCCTGCTACCTGACCACCGTGCCCGACGATCTGGACGGTATCTACGAATCCATCAAGGAAAACGCCCTGCTGTCCAAATTTGCGGGCGGTCTGGGCAATGACTGGACACGCGTGCGTGCTCTGGGTTCGCGCATCAAGGGCACGAACGGCGAGTCGCAAGGCGTTGTGCCTTTCCTCAAGGTCGTCAACGACACGGCCGTGGCCGTGAACCAGGGCGGCAAGCGCAAGGGCGCTGTCTGTACCTATCTGGAAACATGGCACCTGGATATTGAAGAGTTCCTGGAGCTGCGCAAGAACACCGGCGATGACCGCCGCCGCACTCACGACATGAACACGGCCAACTGGATTCCAGACCTGTTCATGAAGCGCGTGATGGAAAAGGGCAACTGGACTCTGTTCTCGCCCTGTGACGTACCCGACCTGCACGACCTGTTTGGCGCCGAGTTCGAGAAGGCCTACCTGGCCTACGAAGCCAAGGCTGCTGCCGGTGAACTCAAGCTGCACAAGACACTGCCCGCCACCGACCTGTGGCGCAAGATGCTCTCGATGCTTTTCGAGACCGGCCACCCCTGGATCACCTTCAAGGATCCTTGCAACATCCGTTCGCCCCAGCAACACGTGGGCGTGGTGCACTCGTCCAACCTGTGCACCGAGATCACACTGAACACCAGTGACACCGAAACGGCTGTCTGCAACCTGGGTTCCGTGAACCTGGTTCAGCACATCAAGGACGGCAAGATCGACCACGACAAGCTGCGCAAGACGGTGACCACCGCCATGCGCATGCTGGACAACGTCATCGACATCAACTACTACGCCGTGGCCAAGGCCAAAGAATCCAATCTGCGCCACCGCCCTGTGGGCATGGGCCTGATGGGCTTCCAGGATGCGCTGTATGAAATGCGCACCGCCTACGCCAGCCAGGGCGCAGTCGAATTCGCTGACCAGGCCATGGAAGCGATCTGCTACTACGCCTACTGGGCCTCGACCGAGCTGTCCAAGGAACGCGGCACTTACTCCACCTTCAAGGGCTCGCTGTGGGATCAGGGCATCCTGCCCCCAGACACCCTGAAGCTGCTGGAAAAGGCCCGCGGCGGCTATGTGGAAGTGGACCGCTCCGCTCAGATGGACTGGGATGCTCTGCGCGCAAAAATAGCCAAGGACGGCATGCGCAACAGCAACTGCGTGGCCATTGCGCCTACGGCCACCATCTCCAACATCGTGGGTGTGGATGCATCGATCGAACCTTCGTTCGGCAACCTGTCCGTGAAGTCCAACCTGTCGGGCGAGTTCACCGTCATCAACCAGTACCTGGTGCGTGACCTGAAGCGTCTGGGCCTGTGGGATGACGTGATGGTCATGGACCTGAAGCACTTCGACGGCTCGCTGCGTGCCATCGACCGTGTGCCAGAAGAGATCAAGAGCCTCTACGCCACCGCGTTTGAAGTCTCGCCCGAATGGCTGGTGGAAGCAGCCTCGCGTCGCCAGAAGTGGATCGATCAGGCCCAGAGCCTGAACATCTACATGGCTGGTGCATCGGGCAAGAAGCTGCACGACACCTATATGCTGGCATGGGTTCGTGGCCTCAAGACCACCTACTACCTGCGCACCACCAGCGCGACCCAGATTGAAAAGTCGACGGTCCAAAGCCGCACGCTGAATGCGGTGTCCTCCGCTGCTCCTGCGGCTGCCAAGCCTGCGATGAGCGCGCTGGAAGCTGCCGCTGCTGCTGCACGTGCACAGGCTCCTGCAACGGATGTGAAGTTCTGCGCGATTGACGACCCAGGCTGCGAGGCCTGCCAGTAATTAACGACACCCCCTGAGGCGCTTTGCGCCTTCCCCCTCTCACTACGCGCTGCGCGCTACGGGAGGGGGACGACACCTTCGCCGCAAGGCGGCTCTTGCTCGGTGTCTCTGGGGTGGATAGCGCCAGTTTTGAACTGACGCTTAAAAATTAGATGAATCTAAAGGCTGGATGTCGATTGCATTGCACCCAGCTTTTTCCCATTAAGGAATACCTTCATGCTGAGCTTTGACGACGACACCTTTGCCCCTTCCGCTGCCAGCGCAGAAGCCGAAGCACCGACCACTCACAAGCGCGTGAATGCTGCAGACAAGCGCATCATCAACGCCAAGACCGACGTGAACCAGCTGGTTCCCTTCAAGTACAAGTGGGCCTGGGAAAAGTATCTGGCCACCTGCGCCAACCACTGGATGCCGCAGGAAGTGAACATGACCCGCGACATCGCTTTGTGGAAGGACCCCAATGGTCTGACCGAAGACGAGCGCCGCATCATCAAGCGCAACCTCGGCTTCTTCGTGACCGCAGACTCGCTGGCCGCCAACAACATCGTGCTGGGCACCTACCGCCACA
Organism: Comamonas sp. 26; assembly: GCF_002754475.1. Classification (NCBI taxonomy): domain Bacteria; kingdom Pseudomonadati; phylum Pseudomonadota; class Betaproteobacteria; order Burkholderiales; family Comamonadaceae; genus Comamonas; species Comamonas sp. 26. The sequence continues at coordinate 472,926 of NZ_PEFL01000001.1, read as the reverse complement.
TCACTGCCCCCGAGTGCCGCCAGTTCCTGCTGCGCCAAGCGTTTGAAGAAGCCATTCACACACACGCCTACCAGTACATCGTGGAGTCGCTGGGTCTGGATGAATCGGAAATCTTCAACGCCTACAACGAAGTCAAATCCATCCGCGACAAGGATGAGTTCCTGATCCCCTTCATCGAAGCGATCATGGACCCGAACTTCAAGACCGGCACGCACGAAACCGACCAGACCTTGCTCAAGTCGCTGATCGTTTTTGCCTGCCTGATGGAAGGTCTGTTCTTCTACGTGGGCTTCACGCAAATTCTGGCACTGGGTCGTCAGAACAAGATGACCGGCGCTGCAGAGCAGTACCAGTACATCCTGCGCGACGAGTCCATGCACTGCAACTTCGGCATCGACTTGATCAACCAGCTCAAGCTCGAAAATCCCAACCTGTGGACAGCCGAGTTCAAGCAGGAAATCACAGCGCTGTTCCAGAAAGCTGTCGAGCTCGAATATCAGTACGCTGAAGACACCATGCCACGCGGCGTACTGGGCATGAACGCATCGATGTTCAAGGGCTATCTGCGCTACATCGCCAACCGCCGCGCCACGCAAATTGGTCTGGAAGAGTTGTTCCCCGGCGAAGAAAATCCCTTCCCTTGGATGAGCGAGATGATCGATTTGAAGAAAGAACGTAACTTCTTTGAGACACGAGTGATCGAGTATCAAACCGGAGGCGCACTTTCTTGGGATTAATTGCTTCTAAGCAGGCACAATGCGAGTCATGACTTGCTTCACTTCATTGCTATAAAAACTGAGGTTTTGGCGTGAAGCAAATTTGTGTTCCTAGCGATACGTAACTCCACATCGCTTTGAATCGTCCGGCCATGAAAAAAGCCGGGCGTCTTATGCAAATCAACGAAGGAGAAAATGATGGCAACTGCGAAGAAGACGGCCGCCAAGGCCACACCCGAGAAAAAAATAACTGCCAAGAAGGCGGCCGCGCCCAAGGCTGAAGCTGCAAAGAAGACAACAGCAACAAAGACTGCCGCTGCCCCAAAGGCTGCTGCTCCCGCCAAGAAGGCTGCAACGACTGCTAAGGCCGCTGCTCCCAAGAAGGCTGCAACGACTGCCAAGGCCGCTGCTCCCAAGAAGGCTGCAACGACTGCCAAGGCCGCTGCTCCTAAAAAGGCTGCAACGACTGCCAAGGCCACTGCTCCCAAGAAGGCTGCAACTGCTGTTAAGGCCGCTGTACCTAAGAAGGCTGCAACGACTGCCAAGGCTGCTGCTCCTAAGAAAGCTGCAACGACTGCCAAGGCTGCTGCTCCTAAGAAAGCTGCAACGACTGCCAAGGCTGCTGCTCCTAAGAAGGCTGCAACAACCGCCAAGGCTGCTGCTCCTAAGAAGGCTGCAACAACTGCCAAGGCCGCTGCTCCCAAGAAGGCTGTAACAACTGCCAAGGCTGCTGCTCCTAAGAAGGCTGCAACTGCTGTTAAGGCCGCTGCACCTAAGAAGGCTGCAACGACTGCCAAGGCTGCTGCTCCTAAGAAGGCTGCAACAACTGCCAAGGCCGCTGCTCCTAAGAAGGCTGCAACAACCGCCAAGGCTGCTGCTCCTAAGAAGGCTGCAACGACTGCCAAGGCCGCTGCTCCTAAGAAGGCTGCAACCGCTGTCAAGGCTGCTGCTCCCAAGAAGGCCGCAACCGTTGCCAAAGCAGCTCCCGCCAAGAAGGCTGCAGCTCCTAAAAAGACTGCTGCCAAGAAGGCAACTGCTGCACCAGCTCCCACAAATGCCGTGGCGGAAACTGCAGCACCTGTGGCTCAGACTCGCCTTGCACCTCAAGCTGCATGGCCCTTCCCCACAGGTAACAAGCCCTAATCAGCTCACTGACCTGCACGCAATAAAAAAGCCCGATCTCGCTTGCGAGAGTCGGGCTTTTTTACATGCCTGATGTCAGCACACTGAGTGCGCCGACCAAGGTATCAAGGCTGAAAGTCTAGCTGATAGTTTTGTGGGCCACGGCTCGCAATCTTCAACGCACCAATGCGGTTGCCCAGTTCAGCGCAGCGCACCAGATCCCAGCCGCGCTCCAAGCCAAACAGGAAGGCACCGCGCCATGCATCGCCGCAACCGGTAGGGTCCACCACCGCAGCAGGCTTCACAGGGGCAACCAGCGTCTTCTCGCCGTTCTGCCAGACTTCACAACCTTCGGCACCCAGCGTCACAACCAGGCCTCGCACTTGCTGCGAGATTTGCGCAAAGCTCAGGCCGGTACGCTCGCTGAGCATCTTGCCTTCATAGTCGTTCACTGCCACCCAGTCGGCTTGCTCAATAAAGGCCTTGAGCTCGTCACCATTGAACATGGGCAAGCCTTGACCGGGATCGAACACAAACGGAATGCCAGCCGCCTTGAACTGCGCCGCATGATCAATCATGGCCTGACGACCATCAGGAGCGACGATGCCGACTTTGACCTCGGCAGCCATATCGGCCGTGATCTGGTTCTCATGCGCCTGCATCATGGCACCGGGATGGAAGGCCGTGATCTGGTTGTTGTCACGGTCCGTCATGATCATGCACTGAGCCGTGTGCGTGCTCTGCAGCTGGCCCACGTGACGGGTCTCAATACCCAGATCCTTGAAGCGCTGAACATAGTCAGCGCCATCGCTACCCACCATGGCCATGGGGCGTGCATCGCCGCCCAGCAGCTTCAGGCTGTAGGCAATATTGCCGGCGCAACCACCAAAGTCGCGGCGCAGCGAGGGTACCAGAAACGACACATTCAGAATGTGCAGCTGGTCAGGAAGAATCTGGTCCGCAAAACGACCTTCAAAGGTCATGATGTTGTCGAATGCCAGCGATCCACAGATCAAAGCAGCCATGGCGCTTTCACTTTCAGAAATTGATTAGGGGTAAAAAACCAGTGCACGGTAGCCGGCCACAGGGGCGTCAAGATCCTGCACTTGAACAGGTACGCTCACGCTCCACTCCTGGCGGGCCTGCAATTGCTCTGGCGCACCAAGCGGCTTGAGATCTATCACGCGGCGGAGCAGCGGTTTGTCCTGAGCATCGGTCAAGGTCAGCTCGGCCATGGGCGTTGCCACGGCAAAATCGGAGCGATTTTCCAGCGTCAAACTCCACTGGTACTGTTGTGCATCAGCCAATTGCGTGAATCCAGAGCCGCTGATCACCACATCGGCAATCTGGCGCCGAGCCTGTAGTTCACAACCAGCCAGGCGGCATGCTTGGGTCAGAACCGGCGTCAGCGCTGGGTATTGCGCCGCCAGAGCATCGCGCTGCTGCCATGCATACTGACCTGCAACACCTGCCACAGCGGCCAGTGAACCCAGCACCAGCACAGCACGCATGCCAGTGGATTGCCAAAAGGCCTTGCGCCTTGCTTCGCGCACAAAGCCAGGCTCATCGCTTTCAGGCAAAGATTTTTCATCCTTACCCTCGCCCGTATCATCGCCTTTGATCGCATCAGCATCCACAGGCTGAGATACCGCAGAAACGGGCATTGACTTATCCACAGAGGCAGATTGCAGAGCATCCGCCGATTCGACTTCTACCGTCGTTTCTTGCTGAGCCTCAGGTTCTGATTCAGTGGCAAGCGGTGACTTATCGTGTTCAGCCTGCACCGACTCAATCGGCGACTCGTACTCTGCAACCAGAGGGAGCGCCTGATCGACAAACGAAGGCTCTGCAGCCTCCTGCTCCTCTGAGACTTCAGACGGAGATTCGGACTCTGATTCAGACGCTGTTGACGATTCAAGCGGAACTTGAGCCGCCTCCTGATCACCCATTTCCGCTGCCTGCTCCAGAGCGGCATCAACCTCTGCCGACTCCACATCTAGCGCTTCTTCAGAAGCAAGATTTGAATCAGATGAGGTTACAGCCCTTTCTTCATCAGCACTAGCAGCTTCCAAAACAGGAGCATTTAATGTTTCAGCAGCATCTTGCTTCTGCACTGATTCTTGCTGCTCAGCAGGGGCCTGCGCCGCTGACTGCAGGGCTTTAGGCTCCAGCAGTTCATCGGGCACGGTCTGCAAGTCCTGAGATGCATCAAATACGCTTTGACACCTGCCGCAGCGCACCCAGCCTTGCGAGATGCGCAACTGGTCTGCAACCACTTTGAAGCAGGTTCCACAGGAGGGGCAACGGGTAACTTGGCTCATCAGATGGCAATTGTAGGCAGCAGCAAACCGCACCCGGCAAGGGTGCGGGCATGTATCGGAATCAGGCGGCGCGCTGGGCGGTCATCAAGATCCAGCCATCCTGGGTATCTGCTACCTCAAGCTTGAGGTAGGGTGCGTAGGCTTCTTTGAGTTCGTCAGCCTGACGCTCCAGAATACCGGCCAGCACCAGATTGCCACCGGCCTGCACACGGCCGCACAGCAAAGGTGCCAGCACCTTGAGCGGCGTCGCCAGAATATTGGCCAGCACGGTCTGATATGTACCGCCAGCTGCATCAGGCAAACCTGCAGTGACCTGTACATGGTTGGCGCTGCTGTTGTAGTTGGTGGACTCCACCGCCGCTGGATCGATATCCACTGCGTCGATTTCGGTCGCGCCAAACTTGGCGGCGCCAATGGCCAGAATGCCGGAGCCACAGCCGTAGTCCAGCGTGCGGCCCAGCGTCCCCTTGGGCTGGCGCGCAATCCAGCGCAGGCACATGCGGGTCGTGGGGTGGGTACCGGTACCAAAGGCCAGACCGGGGTCAAGGCGAATGCTGATCTTGGCCTGCTCGGGCAATTCATGCCAGGTTGGCACAATCCAGAACTCGGGCGTGATGTCCACGGGCTCGAACTGCGATTGCGTCAGGCGCACCCAATCCTGATCGGGTACGGGCTTGACGGCCAGAATCTTGCAGCCTTCAAAAAAGTCCTGCGGTTGCAGCAACTCGCGCGCTTCCACGGCCGCAGCTTCGGTTGGGAACAGCGCAATCACACGGCTGCGCTGCCAGCCATCCTTGGGCGCAGGCATGCCAGGCTCACCAAACAGCGCCTGTTCGGCATCTGTTTGCGCGTCAGCATCTTCAACGGACACGCTCAATGCATCCAGTGCATCCAGCGCGTCGCTCATAGTTTCAACCCGGTCCTCCGGGCACAACAGGCTCAGCTCGTACATGGCCAATCCTTTCATGGATCTACACAGGGCGAGATGCAAGGCTATGCCTCTATCTGCCTGGGTAAACCGTAGTTTCCTGAAAAACGAAAATGCTGGTCTCCGTTACCAGAGGCCAGCATGAGAGGTCAAAGCGGCAAATGCCCGCTCATCGCTTGGAAGGGTTGCGGCGTGTCAGCCACTCTTCCAGATAGTGGATGTTCGTGCCACCCTCAATGAACTTCGCGTCCACCATCAAATCCTGGTGCAGCGGAATATTCGTGTTGATGCCTTCAACCACCGTCTCCAGCAGCGCAGTGCGCATGCGGGCGATCGCCTGTTCGCGGGTATCACCATACGTGATGATCTTGCCGATCATCGAGTCGTAGTTAGGCGGCACGAAGTAGTTGTTGTACACATGCGAGTCCACGCGCACGCCAGGGCCACCGGGGGCATGCCACATGGTGATGCGGCCAGGCGAGGGAGTGAACTTGTAGGGGTCTTCTGCATTCACACGGCATTCAATGGCATGGCCCTTGAATTCGATCTGACGCTGGGTGAACGGCAGCTTTTCGCCGGCGGCCACCATGATCTGGGTGCGAACAATGTCCACGCCGGTGATCAGCTCGGAGATCGGATGCTCCACCTGAATACGGGTGTTCATCTCGATAAAGTAGAACTCGCCGTTTTCGTAAAGGAACTCGAACGTACCAGCACCGCGGTAACCGATTTTCTTACAGGCGGCCACGCAGCGCTCACCAATGCGCTCAATCAGCTTGCGGGGAATGCCTGGAGCCGGAGCCTCTTCAATCACCTTCTGGTGGCGGCGCTGCATGGAGCAGTCGCGCTCGCCCAGATAGACGGCGTTCTTGAAGGTATCGGCAATCACCTGAATTTCCACGTGACGTGGGTTTTGCAGGTACTTTTCCATGTAAACCGCAGGATTGCCGAAAGCCGCAGCAGCCTCCGCCTTGGTCATTTGCACGGCGTTCACCAGAGCTGCCTCGGTATGCACCACGCGCATGCCGCGACCACCGCCACCACCAGAGGCCTTGATGATCACCGGGTAGCCCACAGCCTTGGCAATGCGCTTGATGAGTGCGGGATCGTCGGGCAATTCGCCGTCCGAGCCGGGCACGCAAGGCACACCGGCCTTGATCATGGCTTGCTTGGCCGAGACCTTGTCACCCATGATGCGGATGTTTTCAGGTGTCGGGCCAATGAAGGTGAATCCGCTTTTTTCAACGCGCTCGGCGAAGTCAGCGTTTTCGGCCAGGAAGCCATAGCCAGGGTGAATCGCCTCGGCGTCCGTCACCTCGGCAGCCGAGATTAGGGCCGGCATGTTGAGATAGCTCAGTCCCGAGGGAGCTGGGCCAATACACACGGCTTCGTCGGCGAGCTTGACGTACTTGGCATCACGGTCGGCTTCGGAATAAACCATCACCGCCTTGATACCCAGCTCACGACAAGCGCGCTGGATGCGCAGGGCAATTTCACCCCGATTGGCAACCAAAATTTTCTTAAACATGAAGTTCCTCGCAGCTTGTTGCCTGCACTTCAGCGCAGACCACTGCCAATGACCCAGTCGCGCAGCCAGCGGCTAGCGCACCTCGGCGCTGCAATGCGAGCTGCATGCAACGCCTCATGATCTATTACTCGATCACGAACAGAGGCTGGCCGTATTCCACAGCCTGGCCGTTTTCACCCAAAACGCGAACAATGGTGCCGCTCTTGTCGGCTTCGATCTCGTTGAGGATCTTCATGGCTTCAACGATGCAGATCGTGTCGCCTTCCTTGACCTGGCTGCCCACATCCACAAACGCCTTGGCGCCTGGGCTGGAAGCGCGGTAGAAAGTGCCCACCATGGGCGACTTGACGACATGACCTTCCACAGCGGCTGCGGCAGGTGCTGCGGCGACGGGCGCGGCAGCGGCTGCAACAGGGGCGGCCATCATGGGGGCTGCCTGCATAGGGGCGGCAACGTACTGCTGATGCACCACACCTTCGCTCTTGACAATACGGACCTTGCCCTCTGCTTCGGTGATCTCCAGTTCCGACACATTCGATTCGGACACTAGGTCAATGAGGGTCTTGAGTTTTCGCAAATCCATGGGAGCTCCAGCGACGTAATTCTAAACAGGGCGCGAATTTACCTCAAATTCGGCCTTCTGCGCGCATTGGCGGATATTTTTCAATAACGTCACCAGGGAATTTTGCGCGCCTACACTTTTCTGACGGCAAGAGCAATGTTCATTCGCTCTATTTGCTCCAATTTGCCAGATCTTCGCTGGAAAGTTCGCCTATTTTACGCTGCTTGACTTGACCTTGACTGTCGAACAAAACCGTGAACGGCAGGCCACCTTGCAAATTCCCCAGGGTTCGAGTAAGGCCTAACCCCCCTTGCATGGCAATACCGACGGGGAACTGCACAGGTTGGCGCTGCAAAAACCGCTGCACCGCTTCAGACTTATCAACGGCCAAGCCGACTACTTGAATACCCTGAGCGCCTTGTTTGGCCGCAAATTCGCTGAGCATGGGCAGCTCCTTCACGCAAGGCGGGCACCAGGTCGCCCAGAAATTGAGCAGCACTGGACGACCTTTGAAGTCGGCCATGGCAAACGGTTTACCGTCAGGCGCTTCAAAAACTTGGCTCCACAGCTGCGCTTCAGCGCTGGGACCCATAGCCTGCGGCTGGCTGCGCAACCATGCAAAGCCAGCGCCCGCCACAGCGGCCACGCCAGCGACAGACGCTGTCAGCCAGAGGCGGCGATTGCGCTCTTTGCCTTGCGAATCAGGGCTTGGCATCTCACTCATCACGACTCTCCTCCAGTAACTTGCGCAAAGCCTTAGCATCGCCACGCAGGCTGCGTCCTCGACTATCGGGTTTCATCGCACCGCGCATATCGTCATGGTCATACACCATCAGATGCACGCCCACAGTTTCATTGATCGGCTTGCACAGGGAGTGGATGGAGAGCGCCTCCACCGGCTTGCCCTGAAAGCCAGTCACAGTGCTCGGCTCATAGTTAACCTGGTTGTTGATCAAGGCAATTTCTGCGGACTTGGAGTCATCGCAAAACAATTGCAGATAGATATCAGACAAGCGCGTAGCAGTACCGCGCCAGACCGCTCCTGCCAGATGCGGGCGAAACTCCTGCAGCCGGTCCATCCAGACCAGCGCCAGCTTGCGCAGCGCCAGCAGCTCTTGTGGTTGGGTTTCGCCGCAGAACAGCTCTATATATTCACGCACCGCTTCTTCAAGCTGGTCGTTGTCGGGCAGCGCCGTGCGGCTGGGCAAGGCCAGCTGGCGCAAGGCGCGCTGCTTGGCCGGACCCCACTCAAGCCCTTCTTCGACCACGATGTGGGCCGCTGTCTGAGCGATTTCAGCCGTCAAATTATCCAAACTCATAGCGCGCTCTTCCGTAGATCCCGCAGCGGTGTGCAATGCAGGTCATTTGCAGACATTGTGGCCCATGAAAGCGCAGGCACTTTGGCCTATTCCGCACAAGGCTGCTGTTTTGATAGCTGGTAGCGCTTGATAGATCTCACCCTCAAAGTAAAAACACTTTCAAACTAATATAAATAAGGCGCAGCCAACTATCAATTTGATAAGAAAGGTTACTGGCAGCGCCCGCGCAGTCGATAGATCGCCCTCAGGGCCTGCGCGCAAACGTAGAATCCCCGGCCATGCACATTCATATTCTGGGCATTTGCGGCACCTTCATGGGAGGTCTGGCCGCCTTGGCGCGTGAAGCGGGTCATAAGGTGACGGGCTGCGATGCGGGCGTCTACCCGCCAATGAGCGATCAGCTGCGCCAGCTGGGTATTGAGCTGATTGAGGGCTATGGTGCCGATCAGATCGCGCTCAAGCCCGATATGTATGTGATCGGCAACGTCGTCAGCCGCAAGCACCTGCCCGACGGCTCGCCCAAATTCCCGCTGATGGAAGCCATTCTGGACACCGGTGCCGCCTACACCAGCGGCCCCCAGTGGTTGGCAGAACATGTGCTGCGTGGTCGCCATGTGCTGGCTGTCGCGGGTACGCACGGCAAGACCACCACCACATCCATGCTGACCTGGGTGCTGGAATGCGCAGGCCTGCAACCGGGCTTTCTGGTGGGCGGTGTGCCGCTGGACTTTGGTGTCTCCGCCCGTCTGGGCGCGCCCAAGCGCCCCACGACCGGCCCCGGCCCTATGGGCCACGAGCCCGTGTTTGTGATTGAAGCCGATGAATACGACACGGCCTTCTTCGACAAGCGCAGCAAGTTTGTGCACTACCGCCCTCGCACGGCCGTGCTGAACAACCTCGAATTCGATCACGCCGATATCTTTGATGATCTGGCCGCCATTGAGCGCCAGTTCCACCATCTGGTGCGCACCGTGCCCTCCACCGGGCGCGTGGTGACTAATGGCCTGGAAGAAAGCCTGACCCGCGTGCTGACGCAAGGCTGCTGGAGCGAAGTGCGCGCCTTCGGTACTGCTGTCAGCGATTTCAGCGCCGAAGGCGACCCCAGCGACTTTGCCGTGCTGCGCCATGGCAAAAAAGTGGGCCAGCTGACCTGGTCGCTGACTGGCGTGCACAACCAGCTCAATGCGCTGGCAGCCATTGCGGCCGCTGACCATCTGGGCGTAAGCGCCGAAGCCGCCTGCAAAGCCCTGTCGCGCTTTCAGAACGTCAAGCGCCGTATGGAGCTGCGCGGCACGGTGAACGGCATTGAGGTCTATGACGACTTTGCCCATCACCCGACAGCCATCCGCACCACGCTGGACGGCCTACGCCGCAAGCTCGGCCCCGATGCCCGCATCCTCGCCGTCTTCGAGCCCCGCAGCAACACCATGAAGCTGGGCACCATGAAAAGCCAGCTGCCTTGGTCACTGGAAAGCGCCGATCTCGTCTTCTGCCACACCGCCGGCCTGGACTGGGATGCGGCAGAAGCCATGGGATCCATGGGCGTAGGCCCCGGCAAGCGTGCTCAAGTCGCTGGCGATATCGACACCTTGATCGCCCAGATTACCGCAGCGGCTAAGCCCGGCGACCATATCGTCGGCATGAGCAACGGCGGGTTTGGCGGCATCCACGCCAAGCTGCTGGAAGCACTGAAGTAAGTCAGAAACTAAAATGCCCGCTGAGAAATCAACGGGCATTTTTCTTGGCACAGCCACAACCCAAGCCAGGGCACCGAGCAAGAACCGCCTCGCAGCGAAGATGCGGTCCCCCTCAGGGGGAGCTTAATAACTAATCGACATCGCTGGCACATCTACCCGAATCAGCGGCTTGGACAGGACTGCCTGAGCTGCCACGGCATAAGTGTTACGCCAGTCTGGGCTCTCAAACAACTCGGGACGATTACGCGCTTCGCGCGCGACAACGACCAGCTTGTCGGCCAGCAGCACCTTGCCGGTGGCTCGCAAAGGCTCGCACTCGAGCGAGATAAATTGCTGATCCAGCCAGCGACGACCTTCATCCGAACTCACGGTCGGCAGAGCCTGGGTGTCGACCCGATATTCCAGGTCATCACCCAAAACTACGATTACTTCACTACGCATATATCTCCTCTCACTTCTGGTGACTGTTGCACCATTCGTTGTTGTGACCACAGCTTAATAGTGGCCGAGGGGCTGAAGACGCTACAAGCTGACAGCTTGCAAACAGCGGCGGCAACCAGTGCAAGCCCTGGCAAGATCCATAGGGCATCACAGTGGTTACAGAAACATGGTGTGCGCAGCAATAAGAAATCAATTAATTTGATAGCACTGAGCGCATACTTGGCATGAATATAAGGGCGAAAGTGTCTTTTTCAACCCCTTTGAAGAAACCGTAACTCTATTGTTATTGATCCCCATCACAGCAGGCTTGAAATTCCAGCGAGAGCACTTACATACTTGGCAGCTTATTTTTGTGAGCCGCACAGCAACGCCTTCAGGAGCCCATGACCATGACCGCTGAAAACATCTATCAAGAATTACGCGAGAACCTGCTGCAACTGGAAGTTGAGCTGCAAGCCCAGAAACTCTGGTCAGCAGTGGCTCCCGACCCGAAGGCGCTGGAGTCCACAACGCCCTTTATGTATGACACCCTCAAGCTGCACGAATGGCTGCAGTGGGTCTACATTCCGCGCCTGCGCGCCCTGATGGATGCCAAGGGCATCCTGCCTCATCAAAGCCATGTATATCCCCTGGCCAGCCATGAGTGGGAGCAGCACACCCACTTCGACAAAGGTCAATTGCTGCGTCTAATCAACCGCATTGATGCAACCCTCAACGGCTGCGAGATGACCCCCGAATCCGTTCCAGACGCCAAGCACTGAGCCAGCACCTAGTCTATATAGGCATATAGACAAGCAAACAGGCCACAAGACGCGATTGTCTTGTGGCCTGTTTCATTTAAGCAAGGCGCGCTGATCAGGCGGCGACTTCAGCTTCCTTCACGCTGGCCACCGCAGCCTGACGGCGCTGGAGCACGGCTTGCGACAGCTCTTCCATCGTGGCCACAGAATCTTCCCAGTTGAGGCAGGCATCGGTAATGCTCTGGCCATAAGTCAGCTTGCTGACCTCGTCCTTGCCGGGGGTGAACTTCTGGGCACCGCCGACCAGATGGCCTTCAATCATCACGCCGAACACGCTATTCGAGCCACCGGCGATTTGAGCAGCGATATCGCGGGCAACGTCCTTCTGCCGTTCGTGCTGCTTGCTGCTGTTGGCATGGCTGCAGTCCACCATCAAGGTAGGCGTCAGGCCTGCGGCTTCCAGATCCTTGCAGGCGGCGGCCACATGATCCGCATCATAGTTAGGCGTCTTACCGCCGCGCAAAATGACGTGGCAATCTTGATTGCCGCCAGTGTGCACGATGGCGACCTGACCATTCTTGTGTACCGACAAGAAGTGGTGACCTCGGCTAGCGGACTGAATAGCGTCTGTTGCAATGCGAATATTGCCGTCTGTGCCGTTCTTGAAGCCGATGGGCGCCGAGATGCCCGAAGCCAGCTCTCGGTGCACCTGGCTTTCCGTCGTACGGGCACCAATCGCGCCCCAGCTGATCAGATCGGCGATGTACTGGGGAGAGATCACGTCCAGGAATTCACTGGCAGCAGGCACGCCCATGCGGTTGATGTCGATCAACAACTGGCGTGCAATGCGCAGACCTTCATCGATACGGTAGCTCTGGTCCAGGTAGGGGTCGTTGATCAGACCCTTCCAGCCCACCGTGGTACGGGGCTTCTCGAAGTAAACGCGCATCACCACTTCCAGCGTGTCCTTGTACTGCTCGCGCACCACGGCCAGGCGGCGGGCGTATTCCAGAGCAGCAGCCGGGTCGTGAATGGAGCAAGGGCCGACGATGACCAGCAGACGGTCATCCTCGGCACGCATGATGTTGTGGATGCTGCGGCGGGTGTCGCTGATCAGCGTTTCCACGGCAGTGCCGCAGATGGGGAAGAAGCGAATGAGGTGCTCTGGAGGGGGTAACACTGTGATGTCCTTGATACGTGCGTCATCGGTCTGGCCTGTCTTGGGAGAACCGGTGCGATACCAGGAGTCAGTGGCGGAAGTGTTCAGAGCAGTCATGGCAATCTTTCGTGAAGTCTTTGATCTTTGAAAACCGGGGGACCTGGAACGTGGGCATAAAAAAACCGCCGGGCTTTGCAGCTTCGGCGGTTCTTTGGGAGGTGTTTGCGGGGTGCGCGCTATTACCTCTCAGCCGCCTGGGGTGAGAGCCAAAAGTAAAAGAAATAAGCGCGTTGGGTTTTCATGTCTTTCAATGTAGCACAGCTCTTTTGCAATGCAACATCAGCGGCAGGCGCAAAAGTCTTGTCAAAAAAACACTGTCCCTCTGAATACAGGAATTTACTCAATTATTTTCAAATGCAATATTTTTGCGTTTTTTTGATTTTTTTAGAATTTTATTGATTTATAAACGATTTATTCCAAAATCAATGCAATTTTTCAGCGAAGCCGCAATATTTATCGCTTAGCCATTTAATACCCTGAGAAACCGCTCTTTTCAAGCATTTTCAGAGCCCAAAAATAACAAAACCCCGGCCTGCCATGCAGAGCGGGGTTGAGCGTTTCAGCGGGCAAGCCGCCGAAAAGTGCCGTATCAGGCCGTTCCGCCGACCGTCAGGCCGTCGATGCGCAGCGTAGGCTGACCCACGCCCACAGGCACGCTCTGACCTTCCTTACCGCAGGTGCCCACGCCCGAGTCCAGGCGCATATCGTTGCCGATCATGCTGATGTGCTTGAGCGATTCTGGGCCGCTACCAATGATAGTCGCGCCCTTGACGGGGTACTGGATCTTGCCGTTTTCGACCCAATAGGCTTCGCTGGCCGAGAACACAAACTTACCGCTGGTGATGTCCACCTGCCCACCAGCGAAGTTGCTGGCATACAAGCCTTTCTTGATGGAGCCGATGATTTCCTGTGGATCCTTATCGCCACCCAGCATGTAGGTGTTGGTCATGCGCGGCATAGGGATGTGCGCATAGCTTTCACGGCGGCCGTTACCCGTGGGCTTTACGCCCATGAGGCGGGCATTCATCGAATCCTGAATGTAGCCCTTCAAAATACCGTCCTCAATCAGCACATTGCGCTGGCTGACGTGTCCTTCGTCGTCCACATTGAGCGAGCCACGGCGATCGGGGATCGTGCCGTCGTCCAGCACGGTGACGCCCTTGGCGGCCACGCGCTGACCGATTCGGCCGCTGAAGGCGCTGGAGCCCTTGCGGTTGAAATCGCCTTCCAGACCATGACCAACGGCTTCATGGAACAGCACGCCTGGCCAGCCCGAACCGAGCACCACCGTCATCACGCCCGCAGGCGCGGGGCGCGATTCGAGGTTGACCAGTGCGGAGTGCACGGCTTCATCCACGTACTGGGTGATTTGCTCATCGCTGAAGTAAGCCAAGCCGAAGCGACCGCCACCGCCGGAAGAGCCCACCTCACGGCGGCCCTTTTGCTCAGCAATGACGGTGACCGACAGGCGCACCAGCGGTCGCACATCAGCGGCCAGCGTGCCATCGGCACGGGCGACCATCACCACATCGTATTCGCTGGCCAGACCAGCCATGACCTGCACCACGCGAGGATCCTTGGCACGTGCCAGCTTTTCCACCTTGCCCAGCAGTTCGACCTTGGCCGTGCTGTCCATCGTGCTGATGGGGTCCAGTTCTGGGTAGAGAGAACGGCTTTGCGAAATCTTCTGGACGCCAGCCTTGACGCGGCGGGTCTGGGTTGCGCTAGAGATGGAGCGCACGGTGCGTGCGGCATCCAGCAAGGAGGCTTCCGAAATGTCGTCGGAATAGGCAAATGCCGTCTTCTCGCCGCTGACAGCGCGAACGCCAACGCCTTGATCAATGGAAAAGGAGCCGGTCTTGACGATGCCCTCTTCCAGACTCCAGCCTTCGGCGCGGGTGTACTGGAAGTAGAGATCGGCGTCATCCACCTGGTGCGAGCGAATTTCGGCAAGCGCGCGCGCAAGATGGGTTTCGTCCAGGCCGAAAGGCTCAAGCAGCAACTGACGGGCCGTGGCCAAGCGTTCGATGGTGGGTTCGCGGGAAATCATGGATACATTGTAGAGATAGCTACAAGTCCTGACGCGTTGGTGGATGCACCATAAAAAAGAGCGGAATGTCCCCCCACCAGGCTGGACAACATTCCGCTCTATTCACTCGCGCAGGTTTCTGTGCTGCCCGCATTGCATCACAGAAGCCTCTTGGGCCTTTGCCGCTCCCGCATGATCGGTCTTCTGGCCCCTCCAGAGTCGTTTGTAAACCCTGTTCACACTCCAGGCAAGAGGTCAAAGGGAACTACTGGCTATTTTCAATGCTCTAAGAGCCCCGCCGATTCATTAAATCAAAGCAAAATCACGCGCTACCGCTTTATGAATAATCGCTGGCAGCTTCTTTTTTAATAGCATTTTGTTTTCCCCGGATTTTTACCCATGGGGAATATGCCCATCACCGCCTGGTAACTGACGCTGCGCCCGCGAGACCGACATCAGCACACCCAGCGCCAGCCCCAGCGTGACCATGGCAGTGCCGCCATAGCTGATAAAGGGCAAGGGCACACCCACCACGGGAAGAATGCCGCTGACCATGCCCATGTTCACAAAGGCATAGGTAAAGAAAATCATAGCCACCGCTGCAGCCATCAGGCGACCGAACAGCGAGTTGGCGTGCATGGCAATCGCCAAGCCTCGCCAGACCAGCAGCAAGAAGCCAACGATGATGAACAGATTGCCCACCAAGCCAAACTCTTCGGAGTAGGCGGCAAAAATGAAGTCGGTGGTGCGCTCGGGGATGAATTCAAGGTGAGTCTGCGTGCCGGCCATGAAGCCCTTGCCCCAGATACCGCCCGAGCCGATGGCAATCATGCCCTGAATGATGTGAAAGCCCTTGCCCAAGGGGTCACGCGTAGGGTCCAGCAGCGTGCAGACTCTGGTGCGCTGGTAGTCATGCAGCAGATACCAGCTCACGCCGTCAGCGCAGAGCTGGGGCTCGAACCAGACGATGAGAAAGATGCCGACCACAGCCAGCACCACTGGCGGCACGATCAGCTTCCAGGGCAGGCCCGCAAAGAAGATGACGGACAGGCCCGCAGCCATCACCAGCAGCGAAGTACCCAAGTCAGGCTGCTTCATGATCAACCCCACGGGCACCATGAGCAGCACAAAGGCAATGACAAAGTCTGAAGCACGCAAATTACCTTCGCGACGCTGAAACCACCAGGCCAGCATCAGCGGCGTGGCAATTTTCAAAATCTCAGAGGGCTGAATCACCACGCCCACATTCACCCAGCGCGTAGCCCCCTTCTTGGTAATACCAAAAAGCACCACAGCGACCAACAGCGCCACGCCCACGGCATAGAGCGGCACCGCCACCTTCATCAGCTGCTGCGGCGGTATCTGCGCCAGCAAAAACAGCAGACCCGCTGCAATCAGCATGTTGCGCCCGTGGTCCACAAAACGCGTACCGTGATCAAAGCCCGCCGAGTACATGGCCAGCAGCCCGGCCCCCGCCAGCATGGCTATAAACAAAAGCAGCAGGAAGTCAAAGCCGCGAAACAGCGGAACAATGCGCTGCAACAGCGAGGGTTTATCGAATTCGATGGCGGACATGGGCGGCAATTATCGGGGGAGCAGACCTCCGTGCGCATTGCAAGGTTGAGCTTTGCTGACGACTCAATACTGATGAACCCGATTCAGCCCGCTACAGGCCTTCCCCCTGCTAGGCTAAGGCGTAAACAGTCCACAATGATCGGTACTGAAAAGCTGCTTTATTTACGAGAGGAGATTGCCGCCATGACAACCACCCACCTGCTTTATCTGCACGGCTTTCGCTCCTCCCCTCAATCCAACAAGGCCCGCATCATGGCGGACTACGTCAGCGCCAAACACCCCAAGGTGCGCTGGTGGTGCCCACAGTTGCCGCCTTCCCCTCGCGATGCCGCGTCGTTGATTGCAGAAGGCATCGCCAACTGGCCGCGCCAGAGCATGGCCGTCATGGGCTCATCCCTGGGCGGTTACTACGCCAGCTGGGTGGCGCAGCTGGCCCGCTGCAAGAGCGTGCTGATCAACCCAGCCGTGAACCCGGCCCGTGATCTGGAAAAATACATTGGCGAGCAAGCCAGCTGGCATGACCCGGAAGAAAAATTCTTCTTTCGCCCTGAATACATTGATGAATTGCGCCTGCTCGATACCAGCAGCATGACGCCAGCAGCCCCGGAGATGGTTTTGATCGCCCAGGGCGACGAGGTACTGGACTGGACAGAAATGAGTGAACGCTACCCTCACGCCCTGCAACTGGTGCAGGAAGGCGGCGATCATGCCCTGTCAAATTTTGAGGAGTACCTGAGCTGCGTGGAAGAATTTCTGGCCTTGGCTTGAGCTCAACCAGGGATTCAGACCGCGCCAGGTCGTCCGCTCGTGGGAAAATACACGGCTATGCACGCACTGTTTGAAGAAGCCGGCAAATTTCTGGCCGGACGCATCCTCTCTGAAGCCGAATCCTCTGCCCAAGTCGAACTGGACTCGGGCAAGCGGGTCAAGGTCAAGTCCGCCAATATCCTGCTCAAGTTCGAGAAACCGGCTCCCGCCGAGCTGATGGCCCAGGGCCAGGCACTGGCGAGCGAGATCGATCTGGATCTGGCCTGGGAATTTGCGCCCGATGAAGAGTTTGGCTTTGCCGACTTGGCGCGCGACTATTTTTCCGAGTCTGCCACGCTGGCACAGCAGGCCGGCGCGCTGTTCTGCCTGTTTGATGCACCGCACTACTTCCGCCGCGCAGGCAAGGGCCGCTTCAAGAAGGCGTCCGCTGAAATCCTGCAGCAGGCGCTGGCCGCCATTGAAAAGAAAAAGCTGATTCAGGCACAGATTGACGGCTGGGCCGAAGAGCTGGGCCGCGGTGAATGCCCTCAGGCCATTCGCGAGCAGCTTTACAAAATTCTGTTCAAGCCTGACAAGAACGCGCCTGAATACAAGGCCGTTGTCGAGGCCAGCCGCGCCACCCGCATGGCCCCACTGGACCTGCTGCACCGCGCAGGCGCCATCGACTCGGCCTACCAGTTCCACTGGAAGCGCTTCCTGTTCGACAACTTCCCCAAGGGCACGGGCTTCCCGGCTCTGGAAGCACCCCAGCCACCTGCAGACCTGCCTCTGGCCGAGGTCAAGGCGTTCTCCATCGACGATTCGGCCACTACCGAAATCGACGACGCCCTGTCCGTCAGCGGTCTGGGTACGGGCACTGTCACCGTGGGTATTCACATTGCCGCCCCCGGCCTGGCCATCACGCCCGGCAGCGAGCTGGACAAGCTGGGCCGCAACCGCCTGTCCACGGTCTACATGCCCGGCTACAAGATCACCATGCTGCCCGATGAGGTGGTGCAGATCTACACGCTGGATGAAGGCCGCGCCAACCCCGCCGTGTCGCTGTACGTGACCATCAACGAGGAAACGCTGGAGACCACGGCCACCGAAACCCGCCTTGAGCGCGTGCCCGTGGATGTCAACTTCCGCTACGACAAGCTCGATCACATCGTGACCGAAGAGTGGCTGAGCGATCCATCGATTGAGATTGAAAACACGCCAGAGTCCTTGCTGAACAAGCGCAAGGAGCTCACATTTTTGCAGCGCTGGTCCAAATTTCTCAAGGCCAACCGTGAAGTGGTGCGTGGCAAGCCCGAGAACTTCAGCCGACCGGACTACAACTTCCGACTCGTCGGCAACGACGGTGCCGAACCCAATGGCAGCGAGCAGGTGCAGATCTCCGTGCGCAAGCGCGGCGCGCCGCTGGACCTGATCGTGGCCGAAGCCGCGATTGTGGCCAACAGCACCTGGGGCCTGATGCTGGCCGAACACGGCGTGCCCGGCATTTACCGCAGCCAGGCCAGCCTGGCCCCCGGCATGAAGGTGCGTATGAGCACCAAGGCGCTGCCCCACGCCGGTATTGGCGTGAAGGCCTATTCCTGGGCCACCTCGCCGCTGCGCCGCTATGTGGACCTGGTCAACCAGTGGCAGATCATTGCCTGCGCCCGCCACGGCAAGACTGCCGCGCTGGCTGCCCCCTTCAAGCCCAAGGATGCTGAGCTGTTCGGCATCATCAGCAGCTTTGACGGTGCCTACAGCGCCTACAACGGCTACCAGGCCGGCATGGAGCGCTTCTGGACTCTCAAGTATCTGGAGCAGAACGGCATTACCGAGCTGACGGCCAGCGTCTTCAAGGAAGGCCCCAATGGTTCTTTCCTGGTGCGTGCCGACAATCTGCCCCTGGTGCTGCCCGTGCTAGGCGCGCAAAACCTGCCGCGTGGTGCACATATCCGCATCAAGCTCGGCGAGATTGACGAAATCTCGCTGGACATCACCGGTACGCTGATCGAGCGTCTGGATGCCAGCGCCGATGCGCAGGCCGAGGGTGATGACAGCGGCGAGGACGATGACGACACCGTGGCCGGCCCCATTGCCATTGCGGTGGACATGAACGACGCCGAAGCTCCTGCCGCCGACAAGCCACAGTCCTGACCTCTACTCTCCATCGCCCTGACGCCGCCGTGAAACTGCCCTCCTCTCTTCAACGACTGAGCACGCTGCAGCTGGCGCTGGGCGTATCGATTGCCGTACATGCCGTATTGCTGACCATCCGGTTTGTAGACCCTGAGAACTTCGAGCGCGTGTTTCAGGACACGCCACTGGAAGTGATTCTGGTCAACGCCCGTGCCAACGAGATACCGGACAAAGCTGCGGCCATTGCCCAGACCTCGCTGGCCGGCGGCGGCGATGCGGAAAAGGGCCGGGCCACCAGCCCCATGCCCTACTCGGCCCTCACGGCGGTGGGCGATGATTTTGAGGAAAAGCAGCGCCAGCTCGACGCCATGGAAGAGCAGCAACATCACTTGCTGACCCAACTGCGCCAGCAGGTCGCCGCGCTGCCGCCCATGGACCCGCGCCTGAACGCAGAGAATCCGGCCAAGGAATCACAGGAAGAAAAGCGGCTGCAGCTCATCAAGATGCTGGCCGAGATTGAAAAGCGCATCAACACCGAGAACGCTCGCCCCAAAAAGCGCTACATCAGCCCCGCGACCAAGGAAGCCGTGTATGCCGTCTATTACGACGCGCTGCGCCGCAAGGTGGAAGACAAGGGCACAGAGAACTTCCCCGAAAACAAGGGCCAGAAGCTCTACGGCGAACTGGTCCTTGTGATGACCGTGAACCACGACGGCCATGTGCTGTCCACCGAAGTGGTGCAAGGCTCGGGCAACCGCATGCTGGATACCCGCGCCGAAGCCATTGCCCGCGCTGCCGGCCCCTACGGCCACTTTGGCCCGGCCATGCGCACCAAGGCCGATCAGATCGCCGTGGTCTCGCGCTTTCTCTTCACTCGCGACCAGACGCTGGAAACCAGCGTGCAATAAGCCCCGGCTGCGCCCTACCCGCATTACCAGTGGCTGCTGCGGCAGCCCCGACTTCCATGACCGCTACCACCGACTCGTACTGCGTTGCTGGCAACCCTGTTGCCCATAGCCGCTCCCCCTGGATTCATGCCCGCTTTGCCGAACTGACAGGCCAGCAACTGGGCTATGAGCGCGCACTGGTCCCGCTCGACGGCTTTGCCACCTTTGTGCAGGACTTTGCCGCCGCCGGTGGCAAGGGCTGCAACGTCACCGTGCCTTTCAAACTTCAGGCGGCCGAGCTGGCCACCAGCGCCAGCGAGCGTGTACGCTTGGCTGGCGCGGCCAACACCCTGGTCTTCAGCGCCAGCGGCATTCATGCCGACAACACCGATGGTCTGGGCATCGTGGCCGATATCACCCGCAACGCATGCATAGCGATTGCCGGGTGCGATGTGCTGCTGCTGGGTGCAGGTGGCGCAGCGGCTGGCGCTTTAGGCTCATTGCTGGAGCAAAATCCCCGCCGCATTGCCGTGGTGAACCGCACCCACGCCAGAGCCCAAGCACTGGTCGCCCAGCACGCCGCTATCGCCGCGCTACATAAAGTAGAGCTGATTGCACTTGAAAGAAAAGCGCTAGAGGCCGATTTAACCCAATGTTTCGACATCATCATCAACGCCACGGCCAGCAGTTTGGCCGGGGCTGATGTGCCCGCGCCCGCCAGCGTGCTGCACGCACGCAGTCTGGCCTACGACATGATGTATGGTCCCGCCGCCCAGAATTTCCTGGACTGGGCCAGCAGCCATGGCGCGCTAGCGCGTGATGGCCTTGGCATGCTGGTGGAACAAGCCGCTGAGTCCTTTTCCATGTGGCGCGGTGTGCGCCCGCCATCGGCTCAAGTACTGGCTGAGTTACGCGAACTGCTGCAAACCGAACCAGCGCGTTAATACAGCCTGTTAGCCATGAAAGCCTTTGCCCGCCTGCTCCTGCTAGTGCTTTGCGCAGCTTTGCTGCTGCAATTATTTTTTGTAGCACGTATCGCAGTCATGGCTTGGCTTGATCCGGAATCCACGACCTATCAACGCTCTGAAGCCTGGCAGCTGGCCCATAGCGAAGACGGTCTGCGCTGGCGCCAGCAATGGGTGGACTACGGAAAAATCTCCAGCAATTTGACGCGTGCAGTGATTGCATCTGAAGACGCTGGCTTTATTGACCACCACGGCGTGCAGTGGGATGCGATCCAGAAGGCCTGGCAGCGCAACGCCAAGGCCGAAGCCAAGGCTGGGCAGAGCGATAGCGGAAAACCAGCCAAGGTTTATGGCGGCTCCACCATCACCCAGCAGCTGGCCAAAAACCTGCTGCTGTCTGGTGAGCGCAATTTTCTGCGCAAGGGGCAAGAGCTAGTCCTAGCCCAGTTGCTGGAGCTGATGCTGAGCAAGCAGCGCATTCTGGAGATTTATCTCAACAACGTGGAATGGGGCCATGGCGTGTTTGGTGCCGAAGCTGCTGCCCAGCACTACTTTCGCAAAAGCGCAGCCCAGCTCAGCGCCAGTGAGGCAGCCCGGCTGGCCGCCATGCTGCCTGCACCCAAGCGCTTTGAAAAAATGCCGCAATCGCGTTATCTGGCTCAGCGCACCCGCACTATTGCAAGATACATACCGATGGTGACCGCCCCTTGAGAGGCGCTACATTCAAACCATGCGAATTCTAGGAATCGACCCCGGTCTGCAGACCACGGGCTTTGGCGTTATCGACATGGCAGGCCAGCGCCTGAGCTATGTGGCCAGCGGCACCATACGTACCAACAAGATGGAGCTGGGCGATCTACCAGGTCGCCTCAAGGTGCTGTTTGATGGCATTTCGGAAGTCACTTCACGCTACAGCCCTGATTGCTCTGCGGTGGAAATCGTCTTCGTCAACGTCAACCCTCAGTCCACCCTGCTGCTGGGACAAGCACGCGGCGCGGCGTTGACGGCACTCGTCAACGCCAACCTGCCAGTGTCTGAATACACCGCCCTGCAGATGAAAAAGGCCGTGACTGGCCATGGCCGTGCGGCCAAGAATCAGATTCAGGAAATGGTCAAACGCCTGCTGCAACTGCCCGGCCTGCCCGGCACCGATGCCGCCGATGCACTGGGGCTGGCTATTACCCATGCTCACGCCCACGCAGCCATGAGCTTGATGGCCAAATCCACCGATCTGCAACGCAAGCAGCACGCGATGTTCAAGGGTGGAAGAGTTTATTGATTCCCATATGCCGCTTTCAGGCTTCGTCCTGAGGGGAGGACAGCCTCTAAGTCAGGCCGTGCGGTTTTGTTGCTCGTTCAGCTTCTTAATAACCACCCAGCACCATGGAGGCGATCACACCCGTGGCAATGCCGATCAGCAGATAGTCGCTGCCGTTCTGCACCCATTGATAGCCGCGCGGAGGCGCAGAGAGGTGGTGGCCGCGCCAGTCGTTGACGACATAGTGGTGCGAGCGGTACTGGGGCGGCACGCGGTAGCCGCGCTGCCAATTGTGGTCGGGACCTGCGCCACGGCGGTCATGGCGGTTATCAGCCCGGCGGTCGTCATAACGACGATCGTCACGACGCTGGTTGTCGTTGTTACGGCCACGGTCATCATGGCGACCACCATGGCGCATGTCTTGCGAACCATGGCCGGGAGGCGGGCCGGGCTGGGCCTGAACGGCCAGACTCCCCAGACCCAGACAGGCAGCGACGGAGGCGGAAAGAATGCGAGAGGTCAGACGGGACATAGTTTTTCCTTTCTGAAGCAAGGCACTCAACAGATTTCGAGGCCATGCCTGCATCTTCGCCAAATCACGCTCAGCGGCAAGCCGAACCAGGGTCTTTTACCGCTTTTTTGCCTGTGCTTTACAAAGCAAATACAGCTGTAGCGCTTGTGTATCAAGCACTGACAGCTATGCACTTCAAATGCATCAACATCAGCATGGCGCCAATGCCTAGATAACGCGTCCCACAAACATCACGGCAAAAAAGGCCAAACCGGCAATCACCGTCCACTTGAAAAGCAAAAAGCCAAGACGCTTGTACGACTGCTTGCCAGTCCCGAGATAGAAGGCAAAGCTCAACGCCGAAGCCAGAATCAGCAGCGTGGCAAGCCATCGAAAGATCAGCATGCTGTCTCGCTTACCAGGCCTGCGCCGGCAGAGCAAAGCCTTGAGGAGCCTGACGCTCGCTCTCGAAGGTCACGATTTCCCAAGTCTCTGGCTGAGCCATCATGGCGCGCAGCAGCTTGTTGTTCAGGCCGTGGCCCGAGCGGAAGGCGCTATAGGCTCCGAGGATGGGCTTGCCAATCAGGTACAGGTCACCGATGGCATCCAGAATCTTGTGCTTGGCAAACTCGTCGTCATAGCGCAGGCCATCGCTATTGAGGACCTTGTAGTCGTCCATGACGATTGCGTTATCCAGACCACCGCCCAGCGCCAGACCGTTGTTGCGCAGCATTTCCACATCCTTGGTAAAGCCAAAGGTGCGGGCACGGGCGATGTCGCGGGTGTAGTTGTCAAGCCCCATATCAAACTCCACGCATTGGCCGGTGGAATCCACGGCAGGATGGGCAAAGTCGATCTCAAAACGCAGTTTGAAGCCGTGGTAAGGGCCAAAACGCGCCCACTTCAGGCTCTGGCCCTCACCTTCGCGCACTTCAACCGGGCTCTTGATGCGGATAAAGCGCTTGGGGGCTTTTTGCAGCTCAATGCCTGCGCTTTGCAGCAAAAACACGAAGGACGAAGATGATCCATCCAGAATCGGCACTTCTTCAGCCGTGATGTCCACATAGATGTTGTCGATGCCCAGACCGGCAATGGCCGACATCAGATGCTCCACCGTATGCACCTTGGCACCACCGGTGCCGATGGTGGACGCCATGCGCGTATCCGTAACGGCCTCGGGAGAAATAGGAATGTCCACAGGCTCAGGCAAATCCACGCGACGAAACACGATGCCGGTATCAGGCTGGGCAGGGCGTAGTGTCAACTCGACACGCTGTCCGCTGTGCAGGCCCACGCCTACGGCACGGGAAATAGTCTTGATGGTGCGTTGCTGAAGCATGTCGTTATTTTAAATGCGACAACCCTGAGAAGGCATATACCAACTCAGGGTTGTCTTAATCGCTGCGATAAAGCGAACTGATGAAGGCCTCGCTGCTTAACGTACCAGAGGACCTTACGGCTGACTCTCAAACACTGGCGTACTCGAAGTCAGAGACACCAAGGAAGGGCCGCCCCGCACCTAGGGTGTCGTCCCCCTCCCGCGAAGCGAGAGAGGGGGAAGGCGCAAAGCGCCTCAGGGGGGTGACCAACGATCAGTCAGCCTGCTTGCGCAGGAATGCGGGGATTTCCACATCATCCATACCGCCAGACGCCAGTGCGCTCACGCGCTCCGAAGCCTGGGTGCGGTTGGTGCGCCAGACGCTGGGCACATTGGTATTGGCCGTGCCGTAGTCCAGACCGCCAATTGGAGGCAGACCCACTGCGACGTTGTCAGTACCAGTGCGCAAACCGCCCTGCACCACCTGAATGTTCTGGCGGCGCACGTTGGGACGCGACAGGCCGGTAGCTACCACGGTCACACGGATTTCGTCACCCAGCGAGTCATCGTAGGCAGCGCCGTAGATCACATGGGCATCAGGCGAAGCGTAGGCATTGATGGTGGACATGGCCAGACGCGACTCGGACAGCTTCAGGCTGCCCTTGGCGGCTGTCACCAGCACCAGCACGCCCTTGGCGCCAGACAGATCGATGCCTTCCAGCAGTGGGCAAGCCACGGCCTGCTCGGCAGCAATGCGGGCACGATCAGGGCCTGCGGCCTTGGCGGTACCCATCATGGCCTTGCCAGGCTCACCCATCACGGTGCGCACGTCTTCGAAGTCGACGTTCACATGGCCGTACTCGTTAATGATCTCGGCAATACCGCCCACGGCGTTCTTCAGAACATCGTTGGCATGGGCAAAAGCCTCATCCTGGGAGATATCGTCACCCAGCACATCGAGCAGCTTTTCGTTAAGCACCACGATCAGCGAGTCCACATTCGCTTCCAGCTCGGCCAGGCCGTTGTCAGCGTTTTGCATGCGGCGACCACCTTCCCAGTCGAAAGGCTTGGTCACCACACCCACCGTCAGAATGCCCATTTCCTTGGCCACTCGTGCGATCACAGGCGATGCACCGGTACCCGTACCACCACCCATACCGGCTGTAATGAAGAGCATGTGCGCGCCTTCAATCGCAGCGCGAATATCGTCCACAGCCAGCTCAGCAGACTCACGCCCCTTTTCGGGCTTGCTGCCTGCACCCAGGCCGCTGCCACCCAGATGGATGGTGCGGTGGGCGCGGCTGCGCAGCAGAGCTTGAGCATCGGTATTGGCAGTGATGAATTCAACGCCTTGCACGCTGCGCTCAATCATGTGGTCAACGGCATTGCCGCCACCGCCGCCGACGCCGATCACCTTGATCTGCGTGCCTTGGTTGAATTCTTCAGTTTCAATCATGTCGATAGGCATGGTGATGCTCCTGTTCTCTAGTGGTGGTTTGTCGCTGCTGTGGAAAAGAAATCTCGAACTCTTGGGGCCATCGCGGTCTTCGTCGTCGATGCCGCGAATAATCCACCTGGGGAGGCCCGGTGATGAACATGCGATAAGCGCTCATATCAGAAGTTCCCCACGATAAAGTCTTTGAACCGGCCAAAAGCAGTCTTCATGGAACCGCTCTTCTGGGCCACCTTGTAGCCGCGCATGCGTGCCAGGCGTGCTTCATCAAGCAGGCCCATCACGGTGGCGGCGCGGGGCTGGGCGACCATATCGGCCAGCGCACCCGAATATTTAGGAAGACCACGGCGCACAGGCTTGAGGAAGATGTCCTCGCCCAGCTCGATCATTCCGGGCATGACGGCACTGCCGCCGGTAAGCACAATGCCCGAGGACAGCACTTCTTCGTAACCCGACTCGCGGATGACTTGCTGCACCAGCGAGAAAATTTCTTCTACGCGCGGCTCAATCACACCCGCCAGCGCCTGCTTGCTGATCATCCGGGGGCTGCGGTCGCCAAGGCCAGGCACTTCGACTTGCGCGTCGGGGTCGGCCAGCAGTTGCTTGGCATAGCCGCTTTCGACCTTGATGTCTTCCGCATCCTTGGTGGGCGTGCGCAGCGCCATGGCGATGTCGCTGGTGATCAGGTCACCGGCAATCGGAATCACGGCCGTGTGACGAATAGCGCCACCCGTGAAGATGGCTACATCGGTCGCACCGGCACCGATATCCACCACCGCCACACCCAGCTCACGCTCGTCGTCGGTCAGCACGGCCTGGGCGGATGCCAGTGGGTTGAGCAGCAGCTGCTCCACTTCCAGACCGCAGCGGCGCACGCACTTGATGATGTTCTCGGCAGCGCTTTGCGCACCGGTCACGATATGAATCTTGGCTTCGAGGCGAATGCCGCTCATGCCGATGGGCTCGCGCACTTCGTGGCCGTCAATGACGAACTCCTGCGCCTCCACCAGCAGCAGTCGCTGGTCGGACGAGATATTGATGGCTTTGGCGGTTTCCATCACGCGGGCCATGTCGGTGGACGAGACTTCTTTGTCCTTGATGGCCACCATGCCGCTGGAATTAAGGCCACGGATATGACTGCCCGTGATGCCAGTACAGACCCGCTGAATTTTGCAGTCGGCCATCAGCTCAGCCTCTTTCAAAGCCTGCTGAATGCTCTGCACGGTAGCGTCAATATTGACGACCACGCCGCGCTTGAGGCCGTTGCTGGGCGCTACACCCAGACCTGCCAGCTTGAGTTCTCCATTGGACAGAACCTCAGCCACCACAGCCATGACTTTGGCTGTGCCGATATCCAGCCCAACGATCACATCCTTGTATTCTCTTGCCATATCAGCATCCGCCCTCGGTAAGTTCCGTCTTGTCTTTATGTGCGCCTTGCATAGCTGCGTTCCTGCTCCGGTTCATCGTCTGGGCCTGGCAGATGCCGGCGCTGAGGATCCAGTGGTTACGCCCTTGAGTCGCAAGGCATAGCCGTCTTCGTAGCGCAAATCAGCGGATGCAAGATCCGCAGCCGAGCGCTGGTATTGAGAGGTGATCTGAGGCAGTGTGCGCACCAGGCGCTGCACGCGCAGCAGCACGTCTTCTGTCGTGCCACCACCCAGTTCAATCTGAGCATCGTTGTCCAGCACAGCATCCCAGCTGCCACGTGCATTCAGCGTTAGGCTGTCCAGCCCCACGTGCAGAGGCTTCAGGGCAGGAGCCAGCGAGTGGTACATCTGCAGCACGCGCGGGGCCGAACCTTCAGGCCCTTGCAGGCGCGGCAAACCTTCGCGGTCCAGCTCACCCAGGTTGGCTTCAAACACTTCACCAGCCTTATTGACCAGACCGGTGCTGGTCTCGGGACCCCAGAAAGCCTCCGCCACATGCTCTTTCAGAGACACGCGCAGACCGTTCGGATATTCGCGGCGCACCTGCGCTTCCTGAACCCAGGGCACTTGCTCGAAGGCATGCTGAGCCGCCTTCAGGTCCACGGTAAAGAAGTTGCCTTTGAGCACGGGCGCCACATTGGCGCGCAGCGTCACTGCGTTGTTGTGCACCAACTCACCTTCCACCACGATGCGGCCAATATTGAAGGCCGGAGTTCGCATCAACCACCACCCCACGGTCATCACGCACGCGGCCAAGCAACCCATGAACATGACCGTTGCGGTGATGTTCATGAGCTTGACGTCGAACGGGACGACAGATGTGGGCTGGCTGCGGTTCATGGCTTCTCCGCGTCTCCATCCAGTGCGCTCATGGCCAGAATGCCCAGGCACAGGTTTTCATAACTCACACCGGAGGCACGCGCAGCCATGGGGACGAGAGAATGCCCTGTCATGCCCGGCGATGTATTGATCTCCAGCAAGAAAGGCTTGCGGTCACTGCCGCGAATCATGATGTCGGCACGTGCCCAGCCACGGCAGCCCAGCGTGCGGAAGGCTTTTTCCACAATGCGCTGGATCTCTATCTCTTCATCTGTCGGCAGACCGCTGGGGCAGTGGTACTGCGTGGTGTCGGTGAAGTACTTGTTCTGATAGTCGTAGTTGCCTTCGGGCGCCACGATGCGAATCACGGGAAGCGCGCCAGCCTTGGCACCAGTGCCAAGCACGGGGCAGGTAGTTTCATCACCCGTGATGAATTCCTCGCACAGCACTTCTGCGTCGTACTGTGCAGCCAGCGCATAGGCTTTGGCACATTCGTCAGCATTCATCACCTTGGTCAGGCCGATGCTGGAGCCATCACGTGCGGGCTTGACGATCATGGGCGCGCCCAGCGCTTCAAACGCAGCGCGGGTTTCATTGGCCGATGCCACCATGCGCCAGTCCGGCGTGGGCAGGCCTTCAAAGCGCCAGATGCGCTTGGTCATGACCTTGTCCATGGCAATGCTCGAAGCCATCACGCCCGAGCCGGTGTAAGGAATGCCCAGCAACTCCAGCGCGCCCTGCACCGTGCCGTCTTCACCAAAGCGGCCATGCAGCGCGATAAAGCAGCGGTCGAAGCCTTGCACCTTGAGCTGGTCCAGCGTCTGCTCTGCCGGATCAAACTTGTGAGCATCCACACCCTTGGACTGCAGCGCGGCCAGCACACCAGAGCCCGACATCAGCGAGACCTCACGCTCGGACGAGCGACCGCCCATCAGCACGGCAACCTTGCCCAGTGCTTTCACATCAATGTTTGTGCCAAATGTGCTCATTGCGCGCTCCCAGCGGGCGCAGCCAGCTCTTGTTTTTGAAGCATTTCAACCAGTTTCCCAGGGACGGCACCGATAGACCCAGCACCCATGCACAGCAATACATCGCCGCCTTGCGCGTTGGCCGCAATGGCCACCGGCATATCGGCAATGTCTTCCACAAAAATAGGCTCGACCTTGCCAGCCACGCGCAGTGCGCGGGCCAGAGAGCGGCCATCCGCCGCTACGATAGGCGCCTCGCCAGCGGCATAGACCTCGGCCAGCAGCACGGAATCAGCGTTGCCGATGACCTTCACAAAGTCCTCAAAGCAGTCACGCGTGCGGCTGTAGCGGTGGGGCTGGAAGGCCAGCACCAGTCGCTGGCCAGGGAAGGCACCGCGCGCAGCAGCCAGCGTGGCCGCCATTTCAACGGGGTGATGACCATAGTCGTCAATGACGGTGAACACGCCACCATTGCTGGCAGGCAGATCGCCGTAGCGTTGGAAGCGACGGCCCACGCCCTTGAAGCCTTCGAGTGCACGCAGCAGTGCCTCGTCGGAAATCTCCAGCTCCATGGCCACGACCACAGCAGACAGCGCATTCAAAACGTTGTGCTCGCCGGGCAGGCTCAGCACCACATCCAGATCGGGGTAGGTTTGCTCACCCAGGCAGCGCTTGACCGTAAAGCACATGCGACCGGCTTCGGCTCGCACATTGATGGCGCGCACCTGAGCGTCTTCGGCAAAGCCGTAAGTCGTCACCGGGCGGGCCAGCTTGGGCAAAATTTCGCGCACCGCAGGGCTATCCAGGCACAGGATGGCACGGCCATAGAACGGCATGCGGTGCAGAAAATCAACAAACGCCTGCTTCAGACGGCCAAAGTCATGGCCGTAAGTTTCCATATGGTCGGCGTCAATATTGGTGACGACAGCCATCACGGGCAGCAGGTTCAGGAAGGATGCATCAGACTCATCGGCCTCGACCACGATGTAGTCGCCATGGCCCAGCTTGGCATTGGCGCCAGCGCTATTGAGCTTGCCGCCGATCACAAATGTGGGGTCCAGACCGGCTTCGGCCAGCACGCTGGTCACCAGGCTGGTAGTCGTGGTCTTGCCGTGCGCGCCAGCAATGGCGATACCTTGCTTGAAGCGCATGAGCTCAGCCAGCATCAGCGCGCGGGGCACGACAGGGATTTTTTTCTCGCGGGCGGCCACGACTTCGGGGTTGTCACCCTGCACAGCGGTCGATGTGACCACGGCATCGGCACCCGAAATATTCTCGGCTGCATGACCCACAAAGGTCTTGATGCCAAGACCCGACAGGCGACGCAGCGTGGCGCTATCAGCCAGGTCGGAGCCCGAAATAACGTAACCCAGGTTATGCAGAACCTCTGCAATTCCGCTCATGCCGGAGCCACCAATACCGACAAAGTGAATGTGTTGAATGGCGTGTTTCATGCGGCCAATTCCTCACAAGCGGCGACCACCTTTTCAGTGGCATCAATCTTTTGCATTTTCTTCGCGAGTTCAGCGCGCTCCAACAGCGTAGCGCGCTGCATATTTTGTAGCATTTCAGCCAACCCGTGGGGGCTCAGAGTACTTTGTGGCATCAACCATCCAGCTCCGGCATCAACCAGAAAACGGGCATTGCTTGTCTGGTGGTCATCCACCGCTGCCGGGAAGGGCACATAAACCGCTGCTGCGCCCACGGCGGCTATCTCGGTCACGGTGCTGGCACCGGCGCGGCAGACGATGACATCCGCCTCAGCAAAGGCTTTGGCCGTGTCATCAATAAAGGGGGTCAGCTCGGCCTGCACACCAGCCGCCTGATAGTTGGCACGCAGTGCGTCAATCTGCGCCGCGCCACTCTGGTGCGTCACCCGAGGGCGCTGGTCGGCAGAAATCAGGGCCAGCGCCTTGGGTACGATTTCGTTCAGCGCCTTCGCGCCCAGACTGCCACCCACGATCAGCAGCTTGAGCGTGCCAGTGCGGCCTGCAAAGCGCTGGGCGGGTGCGCCCTGCTCCAGAAAAGGCTGACGCAGCGGGTTGCCAACCCACTCGCCCTTGGCAAACACCTTGGGGAAAGCAGTGAACACGCGCTTGGCAACCATGGCCACGACCTTGTTGGCCATGCCGGCCACAGAGTTCTGCTCATGCAGCACCACAGGCACGCCAGACATGGCGGCCATCAGGCCACCGGGTACGGTGAGGTAGCCACCAAGGCCGATGACCACATCGGGCTGCACGCGCTGGATCACGCCACGCGCTTGAGAGAAAGCCTTGAGCAGCTTGAATGGCAGTTGCAGCAGGGTCTTGATGCCCTTACCGCGCACGCCGCCAAACTCAATCAACTCCAGTGCAAAGCCTTGCGGCGGCACGATGCGCGACTCCATGGAGCCGGGTGCGCCCAGCCAGTGCACATTCCAGCCGCGCGCACGCAACTCTTGCGCCACCGCCAGACCAGGGAAGATATGGCCGCCCGTGCCGCCCGCCATGACCAGCGCAGTGCGTTGCTTGTTTTTTGAGACCGGGAGGCTCATGCGTGGCCTCCCTTCATCAGCAGCTTGTTTTCGTAATCAACTCTGAGCACAACAGCTATCGCAATCAAATTCATCAAAATGGCTGAACCGCCAAAACTCATTAACGGAAGAGTCAGGCCTTTGGTTGGCAGCGCGCCCAAATTCACACCCATGTTGATAAAGGCCTGAAAGCCCATCCAGATCGCCACGCCCTCAGCCACCAGCCCGGCAAACACACGGTCAAGGGCGATGGCCTGACGGCCGATCAGCATGATGCGACGGGTCAGCCAGAAGAAGACGGCGGCAATCACCAGCAGGCCAATCAGACCGAACTCTTCACCAATCACGGCCAGCAAGAAGTCGGTATGCGCTTCGGGCAACCAGTGCAGCTTTTCCACGCTGCGGCCCAAACCGACACCAAAGATTTCACCGCGGCCAATGGCAATCAGCGCGTGCGAGAGCTGGTAGCCCTTGCCCAGTGCGTGCTTCTCATCCCATGGATCGAGGTAGGCAAAAATACGTTCACGGCGCCATTCCGAGGTCGCAATAATCATGGCGAACGCAGCGACCACCAGCAGCGCGATGATGAAAAACATGCGCGCATTCACGCCGCCCAGAAACAGAATGCCCATGGAGATCACGACGATCACCATGAAAGCGCCCATATCAGGCTCGGCCAGCAACAGCACACCCACCACCACCACGGCCAGCCCCATGGGCAGCACGGCGCGGAAGAAGCGCTCTTTGACTTCCATCTTGCGCACCATGTAGTCGGCGGCATAGATCAAGATGGAGAACTTGGCCAGCTCAGAAGGCTGGAAGTTCATGATGCCCAGTGACAGCCAGCGCCGCGCGCCGTTGACCACGGTGCCCACGTGCGGAATCAGCACCGCAACCAGCAACAGAATGGAAACAACAAACAGCTTGCGCGCCACCTTCTCCCAGACATTCATGGGAACCTGGAAGGCCAGCAGAGCGCCCACGAATGCCATGCCGATAGACATGGTATGGCGCAGCAGGAAGTGATAGGGCTGAATCTTGCCGAATCGCGGGTTATCCGGCATCGCAATCGATGCCGAATAGACCATGACCAGACTCCAGGACAGCAAGGCGATGACAACCCAGATCAATGCCTGATCAAGACCCAGCACACTGGCCGGCGTGCGAGTGGGACGGTCATACAACGGCCCGCCCACGCGCACGGGAAGTACGTCAATGGGTTTGTCCTCAGCGCTGCGAAACCACGAGCGCATGAGGCCGGAGAGGCTGGTCAGGAAGGCGGCAGTCATGCACCGTCCTCCAGTTGCTGGCCTGTGTCCAGCGCCAGCTCACGTACCGCTTCCACAAACTGGTGGGCGCGGTCCGCGTAGTCTTTGAACATGTCCATGCTTGCGCAGGCGGGCGAGAGCAGCACGGCATCATTGGCATGGGCCAGACGGGCGGCATGCAGCACGGCATCCTGCATGGTGGTCGCATCAACCAGCGTCACGCCGCAGTCGGCCAGGGCTTCACGGATGAGAGGCGCATCCTGACCAATCAGCACCGCAGCGCGCACATAGCGCGAGACCGGTGCAGCCAGCGGCGCAAAATCCTGGCCCTTGCCCAGACCTCCCAGAATCACCACGATGCGGTGATCAGGACCCAGACCCATGAGAGCAGCCACGGTGGCACCCACGTTCGTGCCCTTGCTGTCGTCAAAGTATTCGACATCGCTCACGCGGCCAATGGGTTGCACGCGGTGCGGCTCACCACGATATTCACGCAGGCCGTAGAGCAGCGGAGCCAGATTGCAGCCCGCGCCCGTTGCCAGCGCCAGTGCTGACAGGGCATTGATGGCGTTGTGACGACCACGAATGCGCAGAGCATCGGCCGGCATCAGGCGGGTAATGTGCAGGTCATCGGCGTGCTTGCCCTTGCTGGTTTCGTCGGCCTCATGGGCGCGCACCAGCCAGGTCATGCCGTTGACTGTTTCCAGACCAAAGTCGCCGGGGCGGCGCGGCATGTCTCCACCAAAGGTGACATAAGCACGCTGAAAGGTCTTGCCGCGCTTGCCAGGAACCGGCACTGCGGCAGGCAGCATGGCCATGACCACAGGGTCTTCGCGATTCAGCACCATCAGGCCCTGCTCGCCAAAGACATGGGCCTTGGCTGCCGCATAGGCTGGCATGCCACCATGCCAGTCCAGATGGTCTTGTGTGATATTGAGCACCGTGGCCGCCGTGGGCGCAAAGCCCTTGTCTCCCACGTTCAAGTCGTCGAGCTGGAAGCTGGACAGCTCCAGCACCCAGGCCTGCGGCAGGGTCTCGGCGTCAATGCGCTGGGACAGCGTATCAAGAAGAGTCGGGCCGATATTGCCAGCCACACCCACAGACAAACCGGCGTTTTCCAGCAGTTGCCCGGTCAGCGAGGTGACCGTGGTCTTGCCATTGGTGCCTGTGATGCCCAGCACCTTGGGCGCGTAGCCATGGGCTTCGCGCAGACCTTTGAGGGCGAAAGCGAACAGATCCAGCTCACCGCCCGTGGGCAGGCCAATACTGCGCGCGGCGTTAAAAACGGAGGCGACACTTGCAGGACTCAAGCCCGGTGAACGGTAAACGGAACTCAGACTCTGGCCATCGACCAGAGCCGCAGTGAATTCACCAGAGACAAAGCGCACGCCAGGTAACTCAGCCTGCAGGGCAGGCAGGAAGGGTGGCGTCTCGCGCGTATCGGCCACAGTGACATCGGCACCGGCGCGCGCACACCAGCGCGCCATGGCGATGCCCGAAATTCCCAAACCCAGAATCAGTACACGCTGGCCCTGCAGATGCTGGGCTGCGCCTCGGGGCCACAGCGCAGGCACGGGCGGCAAATCCACCACTTCAGCTTCAGCCACTTCTGGCTCCTCTTGGGCCTGCGTGACTTCGCCGTCTGCGGCATCGGAGATGCTGGGGTCGGCAAAAATTTGCGCCACAAAGGCGGCCGCATCTCTGGCGGCCGTCAAGGTGGAGATATCAGGAATGGGCTCGGCATCCACCGCCGAGCGCAGACCTTCAGCGACGGCTGGTGCCACCTGCACTGCTTCAACTTCAGTAGCAGCTACCGCTTCAAATTCATTCACTTCAGCGGCAATTGCCTCTGAAGTCGCTTGCAGATGAGCGTCAGGTGCTTGGATTTGCATAGCATCTTCCAACTCCTGCATCAGAGCCTGATCGTCGTGCTTGAGGTCTTCGTCCTGCATGGCGATTACCTCAGCTTCAGGGTCGACAGACCCAGCAGGCACAGCAGCATGGTGATGATCCAGAAGCGGGTCACAACCTGCGTTTCCTTCCAGCCGCTCTTTTCGAAGTGGTGGTGCAAAGGAGCCATCTTCAAGAGGCGACGGCCTTCGCCGTAGCGCTTCTTGGTGTATTTGAAGTACGTCACCTGCAGCATCACGGACACGGCTTCGGCCACAAAGATGCCACCCATGATGGCCAGCACGATTTCCTGGCGCACGATCACGGCAATGGTTCCCAGCGCCGCGCCCAGCGCCAGCGCACCCACATCGCCCATGAAGACCTGCGCCGGATGGGCATTGAACCAGAGGAAGGCCAGGCCGGCACCGGCCATGGCACCGCAGAACACCATCAGCTCGCCCGTACCAGGAATGCTGGGGAACAACAGATATTTGGCATAGGTGGCGTTACCCGTCACATAGGCAAAAATGCCCAGCGCCGTGCCCACCATGATGACCGGCATGATGGCCAGACCATCAAGACCGTCAGTCAGGTTGACCGCATTGCTGGCACCCACGATGACCAGATAGGTCATGACGATAAAGCCCAGCACGCCCAGCGGATAGCTGACTTCCTTGAAGAACGGCACCATGAGGCCCGCCTTGGGCGGCAAGTCCATAGAGAAGCCGGACTGCACCCAGGAGATGAACAGACCGAAGACTTCGGCATTGTTGTTCTCGGAAATGCAGAACACCAGATACAGCGCAGCCAACAGACCGATGACGGACTGCCAGAAATACTTTTCGCCCGAACGCATGCCCTCGGGGTCTTTGTTGACGACCTTGCGCCAGTCGTCCACCCAGCCAATCGCGCCAAAGCCCAGTGTTACCAGCAGCACAATCCAGACAAAGCGGTTGGACAGGTCAAACCACAACAGGGTAGAGACAGCGATAGAGAACAAAATCAGCACGCCACCCATGGTGGGAGTGCCGCTTTTAACCAGATGGGTCTCCATGCCATAGCCACGCACGGGCTGACCGATCTTGAGCGCGGTCAGCATGCGAATCGCCTTGGGGCCAACGATCAAACCAATCAGCAAGGCCGTGACAGCGGCCAGCACTGCGCGCAGCGTCAGATACTGAAAGACGCGCAGGAAACCGAATTCGGGCGAGATGCCCTGCAACCATTGAGCGAGCATCAGCAGCATGCAGTTTTCTCCCCGCAGTTGCCCTGCTCCTTGTCTGCACAGGCTTGCACAGCCTGCACCACTTGCTCCATCTTCATGAACCGTGAACCTTTGACCAACACACTGCCCAGACTGGGCAAGACCTCACATGCCGCCTGTTGCAAGGCAGCCATGCTCTCAAAATGCTGAGCGCCGCTGCCAAAAGCAGTAGCTGCAAATGCGCTTTGTGCGCCCAGCGTGTACAAATATTCAATGCCAGCCTGCTTGGCCAACACACCCGCTTCAGTGTGGAACTGCGGGCCGTTGTCGCCCACCTCGCCCATATCACCCAGCGCCAGCAGGCGCGGTGCGGGCAGCTCGGCCAGCACGGCAATCGCTGCCGCCACAGAGTCGGGGTTGGCGTTATAGGTGTCATCCACCACGGTCACGCTCTGACCATTGATTTGCACAGCCAGCGCACGCGAGCGCCCCGTCACCGGCTCAAAGCCAGAGAGACCCTGGGCAATGGCAGCCAGCGGCACGCCGGCGGCATGGGCGCAAGCGGCTGAGGCCAGCGCATTGCCCACGTTGTGGCGACCTGCAATATGCAGCTGCACTGCGGCGCTGCCTTGCGGGGTGTTGAGCACAAAGCTCCAGGCACCGTTTTTCCATGCCACATCCGTGGCAAAAACCTGCGCACCATCGGCGGCTTCGCCAAACATCAGGCAAGGACGGCCTGCAGCCAGCTGCGTCCACAGCGGCGTGTATTCATCACCAGCGGGGAAGATGGCCATGCCATCCTGGGGCAAAAAGCTCAGTACCGATCCGTTTTCACGCGCCACGGCTTCCACCGTGTGCATGAATTCCTGATGCTCACGCTGGGCGTTGTTAACCAGCGCCACCGTGGGCTGGCCAATGGCAGCCAGCTCGGCGATTTCGCCGGGATGGTTCATACCCATTTCCAGCACGGCAATGCGGTGCTCGCCCGACATGCACAGCAAATTCAGCGGCATGCCAATGGAGTTGTTGAAGTTGCCACGCGTGGCCAGCGCAGCCTCACCCACTCCGCCCACATGCGTGCGCAGAATAGAGGCAATCATCTGTGTGACGGTGGTCTTGCCGTTGCTGCCGGTCACGGCAATCAGCGGCAGATCAAACTGTGCGCGCCATGCGCGGGCCAGTGCGCCCAGCGCCAGCAAGGTGTCGGGCACTTCAATGCCGGACAGACCCGCTTGCGCCAGACCATGACTGGCCAGCGCTGCCAAAGCACCCGCGCCTTTAGCCTGCGGCAGAAAATCATGGGCGTCAAAACGCTCGCCCTTCAGGGCTACGAACAAATCCCCACTTTGCAGCGTGCGCGTATCGGTGTGCACGCGCGCCAGCACAATCTTGCCATCGCCGATCAGGCGGGCTTGGGGAATATGCGTCTGGATCAGCTCCAGCGCTTTTGCCAGGGTCATCATGACCGTATCTTTCCTTCGCGGACTGTCAGCGCTTTTTGCGCTTCGGCCATATCGGAGAACGGCTGGCGAACGCCCTTCGTCTCCTGGTAATCTTCATGCCCCTTGCCTGCAATCAGCACCACGTCGCGCACGTCGGCCTGTGCAATGGCATGTGCAATGGCCCCCGCACGGTCAGCCTGAACATGCAATGTCTCGCCCTGCTGCATGCCGGCCAAAATCTGGTCGATGATGCTTTCGGGCCGCTCGCTGCGCGGGTTATCGCTGGTGACAAGCACGCAATCGGCATTCGCCTGCGCAGCTTGTCCCATCAAGGGGCGCTTGCTGTTATCGCGGTCGCCGCCACAGCCAAACACGCACCAGAGCTTGCCACCACGCTGCTGCGCCGCAGGCTGCAGCGCACGCAAGGCTTTTTCAAGAGCGTCGGGAGTGTGGGCGTAATCCACGGCAATCAGCGGCAGACCGTGCTTGGCAATTTGCTGCATGCGACCAGGCACGGGTTCCAGATCGGCGCAGGCGGCCACGGCCTCTTCCAGCGACAGACCCAGACTGCGCAAGGTCGCCAGCACGCCCAGCAGATTGGAAACGTTGTATTGACCAACCAGACGCGTATTCATGCGCAGG
This sequence comes from Comamonas sp. 26, assembly GCF_002754475.1. Classification (NCBI taxonomy): domain Bacteria; kingdom Pseudomonadati; phylum Pseudomonadota; class Betaproteobacteria; order Burkholderiales; family Comamonadaceae; genus Comamonas; species Comamonas sp. 26. Next base: position 435,279 of record NZ_PEFL01000001.1, on the reverse strand, counting down.
CTATGACCCGCTTCCATCACGGTGAAGTTCAGGCCTTCATCGCCCAGACCAATGTCCTTGGCTTGCAGACGAGCCGGACCTTGAATGGAGACACTCCACACATCCAGCGGCTTGGCCTGCAACTTGGCCCATAGCTTGGCCCCATGGGCGTCATCAATATTGACCACCGCAGCCTGCAGACCCGGCCAGTCAAACAACTGGGCCTTGGCCTGCCAGTAGGCGTCCATGCTGCCGTGGTAGTCCAGATGATCCTGCGTGAAGTTGGTGAACAGAGCCACGCGGATTTGGCTGCCGTCCAGGCGATGCTCGACGATGCCAATGGACGAAGCCTCAATTGCGCAGGCAGCCAAGCCTTGATCGGCATAGCTGCGGAAGACGCGCTGCAGCAGCACCGGGTCGGGAGTGGTCATGCCCGTCGATTCGAGTGCCGGCGGCACACCAACACCCAAAGTGCCCACCAGCGCACAGCCAGTGCGCGCATTCAGCTTCACTTTTGATAGTGCATGCGCCAGCCACCAGGCCGTGGTGGTCTTGCCATTGGTGCCGGTCACAGCCAGCACGTCCAATTCACGGCTGGGGTGCGCAAACCATTCGTCGGCGATCAGGCCGGTGGCGGCCTTCAAACCCTTGAGAGCGGCAACCTTGTCGCTGTTCAGATCAAAGGCGTCAAGACCATCGGCTTCTACCAGCACGGCGGCCGCGCCCAGCTCCAGCGCCTTGGCGACATAAGCACGGCCATCGGTGGCTGCGCCCGGCCAGGCGATAAAGGCATCGCCCGCCTTGACCTTGCGGCTATCAGTCTGCAGGTCGCCCTGCACGCGGGTACGCAGCCAGGCTACCGCCTCGGCTGCGTTGTTCAGTGTTTGAATCAGAGTGCTCATAGCACAGGCTCCTCAGGCGGCGCAGCCACGATCAGAGGTTTGACTTCCTTGTCGGGCTGAACGCCCATAAAACGCAGCGTCTGCTGCACCACATCGGCAAAAACAGGGCCGGCCACGGTACCGCCGTAGTAAGAACCAGCGGTGGGCTCATCCACCATCACGGCCACGATGATGCGAGGCTTGTCGATAGGGGCGATGCCGGTGAACCAGGCGCGGTACTTGCCGGCTGCATAGCTTTTACCGACCTGTTTGCGGGCCGTACCGGACTTGCCACCAATGGTGTAGCCCTCGGCCTGTGCCTTCTGGCCAGTACCGCCAGGGCCTGCAGCCATGCGCAGCATGTGCAGCACGGCGGCCGCATTTTCTTTGGAGATCACGCGCACGCCCACGGGCGGCTCGGTCGTTTTCAAAATCGTGGACGGAATGACGTTGCCGTCGTTGGAGAACACGGTGTACGAGCGTGCCATCTGGAATAGCGAGGCCGACAAGCCATAGCCGTAAGACATGGTGGCTTGCTCAATCGGTTTCCAGGTCTTCCAGGCACGCAGGCGGCCCGAGACCGCACCAGGAAACTGGATTTGTGGCTTCTGGCCAAAGCCAAGAGCGCTGAAGTACTCCCACATCTCCTGTGGCGAAAGCTTTTGCGCGACCTTGGTCGCCCCCACGTTACTGGATTTCTGGATCACGCCTTCCACCGTCAGCGTGCCATAGTTGTGCGTATCGGTGATGGTCGAGCCCGTCACCGTATAGCGGCCGGGTGCAGTATCAATAATGGTGGAAGGCTTGACCCGCTTAAGCTCCAGCGCCGCCGCAACGGTAATGGGCTTCATGGTCGAGCCGGGCTCAAACGTATCGGTCAGCGCGCGGTTGCGCAGTTGCTCACCCGTCAGATTCTTGCGGTGTCCAGGGTCGTAGCTGGGGTAGTTGGCCAGTGCCAGCAATTCGCCAGTGTGGGCATCCATCACCACCACGCTGCCAGCCTTGGCCTTGCTGATTTCAACCTGCTGCTTGAGCTTCTGGTAGGCGTAGTACTGAACCTTGCTGTCGATGGACAGCTGAATGTCCTGGCCGTCCTGCGGCGGCACTTCATCGCCCACGCCTTCGACCACACGGCCCAGCCTATCCTTGATAACGCGGCGCGAGCCGGGCTTGCCGGCCAAATCCTTGTCAAAGGCCAGCTCCATGCCTTCTTGACCATGGTCTTCCACATTGGTGAAGCCCACGATGTGCGCAGCCGACTCTCCTTCGGGGTACTGGCGCTTGTATTCTTTGCGGTTGTAAATGCCCTTGATATTGAGCGCCACAATCTTCTGGCCCACATCCCAGTCCAGCTGCCGCTTGACCCAGACAAAGGACTTGTCCTCAACGTCAAGCTTCTCCATCAAAGTCTTCAGAGGCATGTCCATGAGCTTGGCCACGTCCTTGAGCTTTACCTGAACCTCGGGGTCCTTCAGATCCAAATCTTCAGGAATAGCCCAGATGCTGGCCGCCGGCACGCTGGACGCCAGAATCAGGCCATTGCGGTCAAGCAAACGGCCACGGTTGGCCGGCAGTTCCAGTGTGCGCGCAAAGCGCACCAGGCCCTGGCGCTTGAAGAAATCGTTGGCATAGACCTGCACGTAGGCCGCACGCGCGCCCAGACCCACAAAGCCCAGCGCCAGAGCAGCCACAATGAACTTGCTGCGCCACAGCGGAGTCTTGGATGCCAGCAAAGGGCTGGTGGTGTAGAGAACACTGCGCGTCATTGCACTGTGGCTCCGGTTGCGGAGCCTTCCTGCACGTACTGGGTAATGGCCGGCGAAGCCTGCTTCATCTGCAGCTTGTCACGCGCCAGCGTCTCGATGCGCTGAGGCGTGGCCTGCGCACGTTTTTCCACCTGCAGTCGCAGCTGATCCGTTGCCAGACGGCGCGATTCATTTTCGGCGCGATCCAGCTCGGTAAAAAGCCGACGCGACTCATACTGGGTATGCACCAGAAAAATGGCGCTCATCATCACCGCCAGCAGCAGCAGCAGGTTTATGCGCAGCACGGCAGCCCTCCCGCAGCCATGCACTGAGCGGCATGGCGGTGCATCATGCAGGCACCTCGGTGCGCTCAGCCACACGCATCACGGCAGAGCGTGAACGCGGGTTGCCGTCGACTTCAGCAGCGCTGGGCTTGATGCGGTCCAGCGCCTTAAGGCGCATGGGCGTGGGCAGTGCAAACGGAGCACGGCGGTCATAGACCTCCTTGGAGTGCTTGGAGATGAACTGCTTGACGATGCGGTCTTCCAGTGAATGGAAGCTGATCACGGCCAGACGCCCTCCGGGTGCCAGCACGCGCAAGCTTGCTTCTAGCGCTTGTTCAAGCTCCTGAAGTTCGGCATTGATGAAAATCCGAAGAGCCTGGAAGGTCCGTGTAGCCGGATTCTGCCCAGCTTCGCGGGTCCTGACTTGGCCAGCCACGAGCTGGGCAAGCTCACCGGTAGTGCGCAATGGCCCCTGACTTTCGCGCCTAGCAACAATCGCCTTTGCAATGGGGCCAGCAAACCGTTCTTCGCCGTAATCACGTATCACCTCCGCAATCTGCTGCACTTCAGCGTCTTCCAGCCACTCAGCCACGCTTTGGCCACGGGTAGTGTCCATACGCATATCGAGAGGGCCATCAAAGCGGAAGCTGAAGCCCCGGTCCGGGTTGTCAATCTGGGGCGAGCTCACGCCCAGATCCATCAACACCCCTTGCACGCTGCCTTCCGGCAGTTCATTGAGGTGACTGAATCCTTCGTGCCGAATCGAAAAACGCGCATCGGTGATGCGCGCCGCTTCAGCGATTGCGTCCGGATCTTTGTCGAACGCAACCAGTCGGCCATCTGGCCCTAATCGCTGCAATATGAGCCGGGAATGACCTCCCCGGCCGAACGTTGCATCCACCCATTGGCCCGCTGGCGGCTGAGCAGCACCACCTAACAGGGCGTCCACGGCCTCGTCAAGCAAGACGGTGATATGTTGCAACGGCTGATTCACAAGCTCTTCCTACAAAACAAAATCCTGGAAAGCCGCCGGCATCGGTTGCTGGCGTGCCTCCGCTTCGCGCATTTCATACGTGGCCTTATCCCAGACCTCGAAATGCGCCCCCATGCCCAGCATCAAGACCTCTTTGGTCAGACCTGTAGCCTCACGTAACTCAGGCGAGATCAGCAGTCGGCCGGTCGCGTCCATGTCCACATCCATCGCGTTGCCCAGAAAAATGCGCTTCCACCACTGAGCAGTGATCGGCAGTTGCGCGACACGTTCGCGAAACTGCAGCCACTCAGGCCGCGGAAACAGCAACAGACAACCATCGGGATGCTTGGTGAAGGTGACCTGGCCTTCAGCCATCGACAAAAGGGCGTCACGATGCCGGGTCGGCACAGACAGCCGCCCCTTTCCATCGATATTCAGCGAAGACGCCCCTTGAAACACGGCTAATTGCTCCGGTCATCTGGAGCCACTCGTTCCTCGAAAAAGCAGGTACGAGGGCAGCTTTCACCACTTAATTGCACTTTTTTGCACTGTATCAGCAATTTGAGGGTATTCCAAACGCAAATGAACAATTATTTGCAATGAAATCAAGCACTTAGAGCAAAAAACAAAAGGTTTACTTTGAAAATACCTTTCCTTTACAAGCACTTAGCAAACTCAATGCATGTGGACTCTCATTCGGTCCGTCAATTGCAACCAAGCAATTCAATGGAAAGAACTGATTTAACTCTGGTCCTTCTCCTACAAATGCAAACTGCCCGCACAGGCGGGCAGCTTGAATCAAGCGCTCAGAACTTCAGAGAATGAAGCGCGACAGGTCTTCGTCCTGACTCAGCATTTGCAGGCGTTGGTCCACATAGGCAGCGTCAATGATTACGGTCTGGCCCGAAAGCTTGACCGCATCGAAGCTGACTTCATCCAGCAGACGCTCCATCACCGTGGACAGACGACGCGCACCAATGTTCTCGGTGCGCTCATTCACATCAAAGGCAATCGTGGCCAGTCGAGTGATACCGTCAGGTTTGAACTCCAGCGTCACACCTTCAGTCGCCAGAAGCGCTTGATACTGCTTGACCAGCGAGGCGTGAGTCTGCATGAGAATCGCCTCGAAGTCCTGAACCGACAGCGATTCCAATTCCACGCGAATGGGGAAACGCCCCTGCAGCTCAGGAATCAGATCACTGGGCTTGGACAGATGAAATGCACCCGAGGCAATGAACAAGATGTGATCGGTCTTGACCACGCCGTACTTGGTAGACACTGAAGTGCCCTCCACCAGCGGCAGCAGGTCACGCTGCACGCCTTGGCGTGAAACGTCAGAGCCACTGGTTTCCTGGCGCGTAGCGACTTTGTCGATTTCGTCGATGAAGACAATGCCATTTTGCTCCATATTGGCGATGGCGCGCGTCTTGGCATCTTCCTCGTTCACCATCTTCGCGGCTTCTTCGTCGGTCAGCAGCTTCAGCGCCTCTTTGATAGGCAACTTGCGGGTCTTGCGCTTTTCCTGGCCCATATGGCTGAACATGCCGCGCAGTTGCTCGGCCATTTCTTCCATACCCGGCTGCTGACCCATGATCTGCACCTGGGGCAATTGCTCCGCGATGTCGATCTCGATTTCCTTGTCATCGAGCTGGCCTTCGCGCAGCTTTTTGCGGAAGACCTGGCGGGCGGTGTTATCGGCCGTCACCTCACCGGTGCGGGCCTGCGGCACCAGCACATCGAGAATGCGGTCTTCGGCCGCATCTTCGGCGCGGGCACGCATCTTCTTCATGTCCGACTCGCGGGTCTGCTTGACAGCGACCTCGGCCAGATCACGAATGATGGCGTCCACATCCTTGCCCACATAACCCACTTCCGTGAACTTGGTGGCTTCAACCTTGATGAAAGGCGCATCGGCCAATTTTGCAAGGCGGCGCGCAATTTCGGTCTTGCCCACGCCAGTGGGGCCGATCATCAGAATATTCTTGGGCGTGATTTCCTGGCGCAAGCCATCAGGCACCTGTTGACGGCGCCAGCGGTTACGCAGCGCAATCGACACGGCGCGCTTGGCACCGTGCTGGCCGACGATGTGCTTATCCAGCTCGGAGACGATCTCCTGGGGAGTCATGGCAGAAGACATGGGATTTTCTCAGTCAAATGGCCGCTAGCGCTTATCAATAAAGCGCAAGCAGCTATCAAATTAGATAGATGAAGCGCTTACAGCGTCTCAATCGTGTGATTCATGTTCGTGTAAATGCACAGCTCACCGGCAATCGCCAGCGATTTGCGCACAATGTCTTCGGCCGACAGCTCAGTGTTGTTGAGCAGCGCCTTGGCGGCCGAGTGCGCATAGGCACCGCCTGAACCGATGGAGACAATACCCTGCTCGGGCTCAAGCACATCGCCATTGCCGGTAATGATGAGGGAGGTGGTGGCATCGGCCACGGCCAGCATGGCTTCGAGCTTGCGCAGCACGCGGTCGGTACGCCATTCCTTGGTCAGCTCAATGGCCGCGCGGGTCAAGTTGCCCTGGTGCTTTTCCAGCTTGGCTTCAAAGCGCTCAAACAGCGTGAAAGCGTCTGCAGTCGCGCCCGCAAAACCCGCCAGCACCTTGCCGTGGTAGAGCTTGCGCACCTTGCGCGCCGTGCCCTTGATGACGATGTGACCCAATGTGACCTGACCATCACCACCGATAGCGACTTGAACGCCCTCGGGAGTCTGGCGGCGCACGCTAATGATGGTGGTGCCGTGAAACTGTTCCATCTGCTGCAGATGGGGCAAGCTACAGCGACCTCAAGAGCCCAAACAAATTAAATTTGAAGAAAATACCCAGCAAAAAACGCTGCGGCGCAGCACCAGAAACGCCAGGCAAGAGTCATCACGTCACGGCGATGGCCTCACCCTTCGCGAAAGGGGGATGCAAAACGCCTCAGGGGGTGTCAGTCTTTTCGAGGAATCACCTGAGCGTGCTCTTGAATGCCTACGACATTAAAGAACACGGCCAGCAACTGGTGCAACTGGCTGAACTGCAGCACATGACCTACCTCTTGCATCTGCGCAGCCCAGTTCAGCACCGATCCTGCTGCCGCAAAGTCCATGCGCACCAGTCGTGTGCAGTCAATGGCAAGGGCTTCGCCCAGCTTGGCCTTGCCCTGCACTTCGCTGAGCCAGGGCAGCGCATCGCCGTCAATCACACCCTGCAGCGCAAAGCGTGGCTTGCGCTCCTTCCAGAGCATGTTCGGCTGAATCGTCTCAGGGCCCATCAACAGGCTGTCCTGATAAGCACGCTTTTGATTCTGGCCTTCGTTCGCATAGCCGCAGACAGGGTCAACCCAGGATGGCGGCGACAGCTCATAGGTCACGCAGTAATCCAGTGCCGTCAATTCAAAATCATCTTGCAGATGCATCAGGCGCTGCATGGCCAGTCGCAAATGCCACCAGTCCTGATCAACCTCGCGGTCACCCGAAGGCGCATGTTTGCCGAGCACCGCAAGCAGTCGCTCATGCCCGGCAAAAACCAGCTGCCCTTTTTGGGCCGACCATTGTTCGGCGGCTTCCAGCATTGGAGCCGTCACGTCCGGGTCAATCACCTCAAGAGCACTCCAGTCCATGACCCACGGACCAGGGCTGCGCGCCTTGCTGACCTGCAAAGCCCTGAGGCTGGATTCGCCCAATTGCACAGGCGCAGACCAGTGAAAGCCTGCCTGAGGTGCTTCTGGCGTTGTTTCACTGAGCTTGCCGGCCTGCTGCGGCATGGCAAACCATTGCGGCGCGGAGCGTCCAAAGCGCGCCACAAAGTCCATGGCAGCATCTTCAAACTGGGCCTGCATGCCCGCCGCTCGGTACATGTCCAGCAAAGCCAGCCATACCGGCAGCTGCGAAGGCATGTCCTGGGTGCGCTGGGCAATCAGGGCCTTGAGACTGGCCTCGGCTCCTTCGTTATCGCCACTGGCAAAAACAATGGCCGCATCCTCCAGCTCCGCATCGTGCTCAAAATGCACAAACGAAGGCGGAACCATGCTGACTTCGACCGGAGCGGAGACCTCGGTCGATGCAAAGCCAGGGGAAAAATCTGTGTAGCCCCGCAAGGGCTTGATGTCTGCACCGGACTGAGGCAGCGTGAAACCGCTGGGCAAGGCATCACTGAGCATGGGCAGTGAGCTTTCCGGCACGGGAGGCTGCGCTCTGAAGACCGAAGGCATGGTGTTACCACCTTCAGGCAGCTGCAGCGGCATGGTGGCCGCGTCTGCGACCTGTTTGCCGCGCCACCATTGCTGGGCCATCTGCGCTTCGATTTCATCGATTTTCTTGATGGTATCTGCACGCTCTCCAAGAATGGAGTTTTGCGCAGTCTGCAAGAAGGCCGATGCTGCTAATGGGGTAGGCGTATCAAGCGGAGCTCTGGCGGTGACCGAGGCTTTGACCAGCTGCGCCTGACGCATCTTGCGCAGCTGCTCAAATTCGCGCTTGCGCACAAAGTCATTCTGGCGCTTACGCTCCAGCATCTCCTTGAGCGCCTGCTTGCTGTACTGACTCTCGTCGCTGTCCTGGTTCAGATTCTCCAACTCGGACCAATTGACGGTCGGATGGCGCACAAAGCGCGCCACCTTGGACAGCAATCCTCCCGATTTGTTTTCTTCTTTCGCCATGGTCCTCTACTTTGATGCCTACAGCCCCATCAACACTTGATGCAAATCAATCGCCGTACATCTTCTGCTTGAGTTCACGGCGTTGCTGGGCTTCCAGCGACAGTGTAGCCGTGGGGCGTGCCAGCAGTCGGCCCACACCGATAGGCTCGCCAGTTTCGTCGCAATATCCGTAATCACCTGCATCAATGCGAGCAATGGACTGATCGATCTTCTTGAGCAGCTTGCGCTCGCGGTCGCGGGTGCGCAGCTCCAGAGCATGCTCTTCTTCAATCGTGGCACGGTCTGCAGGGTCTGGGACCACCACAGTGTCTTCACGCAGGTTTTCTGCGGTTTCACCCGCATTCACGTGCATGTCGTTCTTGAGCGTGACCAGCTTGCGGCGGAAGTAAGCCAGCTGGGCATCGTTCATGTAGTCGTCGTCAGACATGGCCAGCACCTCAGCATCGGTCAATTCCTCCACCGACTTGGTTTTCCAGGCATTGGCCAGCTTGGGATCCTTCTTGATCGCGGCTTGCTTTGTGTTGGTCATAGCTTTCTTATCACTTTGGGTTGCTGCTGCCGTGGCGCTGATTGGAGCCATGGACGGAACATCTGTTTCAGGCTGCCGCGCAGGAAGCGTTGCAGATCGTTTGGGTTTAGGTGCGCTGGAAGAGATCCCCTGTACCCCGGATGCCAGCTGCGCTTTGTCCGCAGCCATACCCGCCAAAGAGGACCCGGCACCACCAGAGTGCAAAGCAGTGGCTGCGGTGTTGGCCGCTGCCTTGGTTTGCTTGGCTTTCACAGTGTTCATGTCCTGTCTCCTCACAGTACAGTGTCCTTGCAGAGCAAGATTGCACTAACACCCTCTTTAGGGGCGGCATTGTAGCCACGACCGCCGACTCATCCTCCAACCGTTGCACATACCCCACAATTTCAAAAACTGACGTCGTCCATATCCAGAGCAGTTTGCGAGAAATTTCAAACAAAAAAACGGCCTGTAACGCAGGCCGTCAGTCATTGTCAGCAATGCCGGACCGCTGGTCCAGCCTCACTCTCAAGCCGTTACACCAGGCACTGATCCAGGCCTTGGCGCAGGATGTCCTGAGGCAGGTCGATGCCGATGAAGACCATCTTGCTGACATGCTTCTCGCCCTCTTCCCACTCTGGACCCAGATCGCTGCCCATCAGCTGGTGCACACCCTGGAAGATCACCTTGCGGCTGGTGCCCTTCATGTCCAGAACGCCCTTGTAGCGCAGCATCTTGGGACCATAAATATTGACAATGGCACCCAGAAAATCTTCCAGCTTGGCGGGGTCAAACGGGCGATCAGCACGGTAGACAAAGCTCTTCACATCATCGTCATAGTGGTGGTGATGCAGGTGGTTGCAGTGCTCACCATGCTCGTGATCATGGTGGTCGTGACCGCAATGCTCATCATGCACATGCTCCTGCTTGTGCTCATGGGCGTGATCGTCATGCGCGCATTGTCCGTGGTCGTGATCGCAGGCGCTGTGGTCATGTGCATGGTCATGCTCATCTTCCTTGAGGAAGTCGGGGTCGATGTCCAGCTTGGCATTCAGATTGAAGCCGCGCAGGTCGAACACTTCGCTCAGGGGCACATCGCCAAAGTGCACGGCGCGAATAGGCGCACGGGGATTCATGTGCTTGAGGCGGTGGGTCAATGCTTCCTTTTCCGCTTCTGTCACCAAATCAGTCTTGGACATGAACATCTGATCCGCAAAGCCCACCTGACGGCGCGCCTCCTGGCGGTTATCCAGCTGCTGGTTGGCGTGCTTGGCATCGACCAGCGTAATGATGGAGTCGATCAGATAGGTCTCGGCAATCTCATCGTCCATGAAGAAAGTCTGAGCCACGGGGCCGGGATCGGCCAGGCCGGTGGTTTCGATCACGATGCGATCAAAGTCCACCAGGCCCTTGCGGCGCTTGGCGGCCAGCAATTGCAGGGCTTCGCGCAGATCTTCGCGGATGGTGCAGCAGATGCAGCCATTGCTCATCTGCAGAATCTGCTCTTTGGACTCGGTCTTGAGAATGTCGGTGTCGATGTTTTCCTCGCCGAACTCGTTCTCGATCACGGCAATCTTCATGCCGTGCGACTCGTGCAGGACGCGCTTGAGCAGCGTGGTTTTGCCAGAGCCCAGAAAGCCCGTGAGGATAGTGACTGGAATGAGAGCCATGCGTTGAAACCTCTTGCTGAGGCAGCTGCTACATGCCGCTGCCAAAAAACACGCGGGCGCAGCTCGAACAGCTGGACCCGGTGATAAACAGCTGGGGAGTGTAGCGGCGCTTTCAAGCGCTCACGGCCAGCAGGGCCGGGCAAAAATACAAAGAAAATAGGCCTCTGGTGCTTATTCCAATTGCGCTATACGCTATCAAATCAGGACTAATTAATCCTCAGCCTCATCGCTGCTGGCATTTGGCATCTTGCGCCGTGACTTGGGCTTTTCATCCCCGCTCTGGCGCTGCGCGCGCGGGTGGGCGTTTTCATAGGCCTGGGCCAGATGCTGAAAATCCAGCCGCGTATAGATTTGCGTGGTGGCAATGCTGGAGTGACCCAGCAGCTCCTGTACGGCCCGCAGATCACCGCTGGACTGCAGCATATGGCTGGCAAAAGAGTGGCGCAGCACATGTGGGTGTACGCCAGATGCCAGCCCGGCTTGCTGCCCGCGCTGCTTGAGCCTGGCCCAGACGGATTGACCTGTCAGTCGCTCGCCCCGGCGGCCGATGAACAAGGCGGCCTCGCCCTGCGCCTTGGCCTGCGCAGCCGCTGACAGAGCGCTGCTGCGCAGCGCCAGCCACTTTGTCAGCGCCTGCAGCGCCATGCGCCCCACGGGCACGCTGCGGCGCTTGCCGCCCTTGCCCTGCACATGGGCATCACCCCCGTCCAGATCTATCCAGCCCCGGCCTTGCTGCTGCGTGGTCTGATCGGGCCTGACATCCAGTCCCACCAGCTCGCCCACGCGCAGGCCGCAACTGTAGAGCAGCTCGGTCATCGCGGCATCACGCGCTTCAATCCACGGCTCGGCTTCGGAGTTTTGAAAGCTGGCCAGTTGCACGGCGTCATCTACAGCCAAGGCCTTGGGCAAGGGTTTGGGTGACTTGGGTCCGCGCACGCCTTCCACAGGGTTGAAGGGCACCAGTTCCTGCTGGGCCGCCCAGCGATAAAAGCTGCGCCAGCCCGAAAGAATCAGCGCAATGCCGCGTGCGCTGCGGCCTGCGCTATGCATTTGCGCAGCAAAACGGCGGATATGCATGGGCTGCAGCGCCAGCAGCTCTTGGTTGACCACCCGCGCAAAGTCTTGCAGCTTGATCAAATCCAGCGCGTAAAGCGTGTGCGTGCGGTCCGCCAGGCGCTTTTGCACCCGCACATGCTCAAGGTAGCTGTGGACAAGGTCCGGCAGCTGCGCGTATTGCTCCTCAAAAGAGAGCTGCTCGCGCTCTTTCATCAAGGGCTGCAACCCGTTTTCACCAGATTTAACCGTGAGCCAGCGTCAAAGCAGGCAGGCGCATGCGCGAAAGCGATGCACTGGTCAGCTCGGAAATCCGCGCGAGGAATTCAAGGCCCATGGTCGCGTCAAAACGCAGCGGATCTGGCGAGCCCAGCACCAGCATGCCAAAGGCGTTGGAGGTGCTGTCCATCGCACCATCGTGCAAGGTCAACAGCGCCACGGACTGCACGGCATTGGGGTTGGGCAGCCAGTTCACGGGCTCAAAACCCATATTGGGTCCGCAGAACGGCATGGTCAGCGATGCGGCAAAGGCCTTGGCATCATCGCTGACGCCCATGGTGTAGACAGTGCCACTGTGCGCGCCCGCCACATTCCACAGGCGCAGCGCCACCTGGGGCACCTCAAAAATATGCTGCAGGCTGGCGGTGAGTGCATGGGGCAGCTCGCGCAGGTCCTGCACCTTGACGAGAGCATGCGTCCACTGGTGAATCTTGTTGGCGATGCTCGCGTTCTCGCTGCCGTGGCGCACCATGTCCATGATGCGGTGCTCCAGCCCCTTGATCTTTTCACGCAGCATCTCCGCCTGGCGCTCCTGCAAGCTCACGGCACGCGGGCCATGGCCACTGATCAGGCGCACGCCAGTCAGCATTTCGGCATGGCGCTCGAAGAATTCGGGGTTTTGCTGAAGATAGTCGGTAATCGACTCTTCGGTCACTGCGATGTCGGTCAAGCTGTTCATAACGTATCGGGAATGTCGATCTGGCCTTCAAAAACAAACTCGGCGGGGCCGGTCATGCGCACACGGTCCTGCGCACCACCCGCCCACTCAATGGTCAGCAGACCACCACGGGTATGCACATCCACACGGCTGTCCAGCAGCCCCCAGCCAATGCCTGCCACGATGGCCGCGCAGGCACCAGTGCCGCAGGCCAGCGTCTCGCCTGAGCCGCGCTCATAGACGCGCAGATTGACGGCGCTGCGGTTGATGATCTGCATGAAGCCAGCATTCACGCGCTGCGGAAAGCGAGCATGGCGCTCGATCAGCGGGCCATGCACCTCGACCAGCGCGGTGTTCACATCGTCGACCAGTTGCACGGCGTGGGGGTTACCCATGGAGACAGGCGCTATCCAAACCGTAGCTTCCTGCGCAGGCACATCAAGCGCCAGAGGCCATTTTTTTGCAAAACCCAATGTCTCAGGCTGCAGGCCTTCGGTCGTGAACGGTACCTTGGCGGGGTCGAGCTGCGGCGCGCCCATGTCCACGGTCACGCGGCCGTTGCTGTGAATTTCGGGGGCGATGATGCCCGACAGCGTCTGCACGCGAATCACGCTTTTATCGGTCAGCCCCTTGTCATGCACATAGCGGGCAAAGCAGCGCGCGCCATTGCCGCACTGCTCCACCTCACCGCCGTCGGCGTTGTGAATGACGTATTCAAAATCCACGCCCTCTGCCGGGGCGGGGCGGACGGTCAGAATCTGATCGGCACCCACGCCAAAGTGGCGATTGGCCAGATAACGGTATTGGGCTGCGTTCAGGCCCAGACGGGCCTGGGTTTCGTCGAGCACGACAAAGTCGTTGCCCGCGCCTTGCATCTTGGTGAAGCGAATCTGCATGATGCTGGGCATTATCGCGCCGGGCACGCGGTCTGCGCCATCGGACAACCTTAGCGGTACAGCTTTTGCAACAGCTCTCTGAGCTGAGCCTGCTCCATCTCGCTCAAGTGAGCGATGGATTGCGCCTCGCGGCTCTTGAGTTCTGGCTCGGCGGCATCGACCAGCTCACGCCCCGCAGCGCTCAGATACAGACCTGTGGCACGGCCGTCACGCGGGTGCGGGCGGCGCTCCAGAAAACCGCGTTTACCCAGAGCGTCAATCATCCCCACCATATTGGGCGGCAGCACCGCCAGTTGCTGGCAGAGCTGGCGCGAAGTGATGCCCGCATTGCTGCCGATCAGCGACAGCACGGAGAACTCCACAATCTTGAGGTCAAAGCGTTTCATGCTCTCGACAAAGACGCCCACCAGCGACAGCGATGCACGACGCGCGTTGTAGCCCAGCAGCGATTCGAGAAAGCTCGCGTCCACACGATCCACGGCAAACACTTCAATCGCCTCACTGCTCCCCTGCTCCGGGCTTGCAGCGCAAGAGTCCTCAGCCTTGCTGCGCGCATTACGCACAACGTGTGCGGGCTTTGAGGCAGTTTCTTTAACAGGGGTTTCGGCAGTCTTGTGAGCGAGCATTGGACGAGTCAAATTCTGTAGCAAGAGAGCAAGCAATCAAGGGCGCACCAAGCCCACGAATGCTATGAAAGTCCATAATTTTGCCGGTTTTAGTGACATCTTGCAGGCATATTTAGTCAATTTGTCGCTGCATACAGCTGGTTGCCGTGCACCACAGAAGCCTGCGCCCACTGCGATTTCATCAGACTCATGCGCCAGTCCATTTCAGGCAGGATTCGCTGCTGCACCTGCTTGAGCGGGCCTTGCCAGCGCTCATTGTCTGTACCTTCCGTGGCGGCAATACGTGCCCAGGCCCAGCCCAGCAACAGCACGGCCACGCAGCGCAGGTAGTCGTCGGCCACGCGCCAGGCCAGGGTGTCGTCTTCCTTGCAGGCCTGCGCCAGCACGGTGGTGAAGTAGCGCAGTTGCGCAAGGCCACGCAAAACCTCGGCATCCAGCGAGCGTCCTGCATCCAGCGATTTGCGTAAAAACAGAAGCCACTGGCCCATGGCCTGCCCACCATCAGGCAGCACCTTGCGCACCAGCAGGTCAATGGCCTGAATCTCGTTCGTGCCCTCATAAATCATGGCCACGCGAGAGTCGCGCACGATCTGCTCAATGCCCCATTCACGGATATAGCCGTGGCCGCCAAAAACCTGCAGACAAGCGCTGGCGCCTTCAAACGCCTGCTGCGTCCATGCAGCCTTGAGCACAGGCGTCATCAGACTGCACCACTGCTGGGCCTGCTCGCGCTCCTTGGCGCTTTCTGCATGGCGCGCCACATCGAGGTAAACGCCGGTCTGGTAGGCCAGCACGCGCCCGCCATCCACCCATGCGCGCTGCACATCCAGCGTGCGGGCAATGGTCGGGTGCTCAATGATCAGATCCGCCGTATCGCCCACGCCGCGCGAGACAGGCACCGCGCCCGGCGCGCGCATCTGGCGGCGCTCCAGCGCATAGGCATGGGCTTTTTGCCATGCCGCATCCAGCAGACCCATGCCTTGCAGCGCCACATGCAGGCGGGCGGCATTCATCATCACAAACATGGCGTTCAGGCCTGCGCCGGGCTGACCAATCAGCCAACCGGTGGCAGCGTCAAAGCGCATCACACAGGTGGGGCTGCCGTGCAGGCCCATCTTCTCTTCAATACGCTCGCAGACCACGGCATTGCGCTCACCGTCTGGCAACACCTTGGGCACCAGAAACAACGACAGCCCCTTGGGTCCGGCAGGCGCACCGGGCAGACGTGCCAGCACCAGATGGACAATGTTGTCAGTCAGGTCATGCTCGCCGCCCGAGATAAAAATCTTGCCGCCGCTGATGGCGAAACTCTCACCTAGCGGCGAATCACCCGCAGGGATGGCCTGCGTGCGCACCAGCCCCAGATCGCTACCCGCATGCGCTTCCGTCAGGCACATGGTGGCCAGCCATTCACCGCTGGCAATTTTTGACAGATAAGCCGCCTTGAGCGCATCGCTGCCGTGGTGCTTGAGGCATTCATACGCCCCATGCAGCAGTCCCGGTGCCATGGTCCAGCCATGATTGGCGGCGCTCAGCCATTCATAAAGCACGCCTTCCAGCACCCAGGGCAGGCCCTGGCCACCATCTTCTTCGGCACAGGCCAGCGCAGGCCAGCCGGCCTGCCAGAAGTCCTGATACGCACTGGCAAAGCCCGGCGGCGTGGTCACACGGCCCGCATCAAACTGCGCACCGGTTTCATCACCACTGCGCGACAAGGGACCCACCACATCGCCCACCCATTTGCCAGCCTCATCCAGCACCTGCTGCATCAAAGCCTGATCCGTACCCGCATGGACAGGCAGGCGCTGCAACTGCTCATCAGCCTTGAGCACATCAAAAAGAAGAAACGCGTTATCAGCGCTGGCGGGCAAATAGGACATACAAAAAGACCGCGATGGCAATCAAAGAAAGGGGAAATTGGAAGTCAACCGGATAAGCACAGACTCATGCCATCGGGGAATCTGGGACGCCAGGCAAGAGCCACCTCGCGGCGAGGGCGTCACCCCCTCTCCCGCAAAGCGAGAGAGGGGTAAGCCGCAAAGCGGCTCAGGGGGTGAATCAGGAGTCTGCCGTGAAGCCGATCTGCTTGACCAGCGGCCCCCAGCGATCAAACTCCGCCTGCTGCGAGCGGGCCATTTCCTCTGGCGTAGAGCTGGTCGCAATCAACCCCACCACGCCCACGCTGTCCTTGAGCGCATCGCTCTTGAGTGCCGCCGTGATGGCAGCATGCGCGCGCTGGCGCACATCTGCAGGTGTCTTGGCGTTCGCATAGAAGCCAAACCACTCTTCGGCGATCAGATCGCTAAAGCCCTGCTCTGCAAACGTAGGCACATTGGGCAGGTAGGGGTTGCGCTGCTGACCGCTGGTGGCCAGCACGCGCAGCTTTCCGGCCTTGTAGTAGCTCAAGAAATCGCCACTGGGGCCCATGACGGCCGCAATCTGGCCGCCCGCCAGGTCAGACACCGCAGGCGCCGTTCCGCGATAAGGCACATGGCTGAGCTTGACGCCGGAGCGCAGGCTGAGCAACGCGCCAATCAGGTGGGGCTGGGTGCCGGCACCGGGGCTGCCAAAACTGGCCTTGTCGGGGTTGTTCTTGCTCCATGCCAGAAAATCTTTCAGCGTCTTGACTTCGGCAGGCACTGCCGGACCGACCGCCAGACCGTGGTGCATGATGGCTCCAATAGAAATCGGCTCGAAGTCCTTTGCCTGATAGGGGAGCTTGCTATAAATATGCGGGTAGATGGAGAAGGCCGAGACCTGCGAGAGCACGATCACCGAACCATCGCCCACAGAGCCGCGCAGGCTTTCCAGCGCAATACGGCCACCAGCGCCGGGCTTGTTTTCCACCACGCCCATATTCTTTGAATAGCTGGTGCCACCAATCTTCTCAGCCACGCGGCGTGCCACCGAGTCACCGGCGCTGCCCGCAGGGAAGCCGTAAAGAATGCGAACTTGCTCCAGCGGGCCACCGCCCTGTGCATAAGCACTGCGACTGGCGATACCGCCAAACGCGGCCAGCGCAGCGCCAGCACTCAGACTTTTGACGAAATTGCGACGATCTTGCATGGTTTGTCTCCTATTAGAAATAAACGGAATCTTCGTTCCTGTGAAATAGATATGTAGAACCGCGCTGGCTCTCAGCCCTCAAGGTCGGAGACGCCAAGCCAGAGCAGTCCGCGGCAATGGTGTCATCCTTTTGAGGAAAAGCACGCCGCGCTTCGTGGATTCCTTACCTCGGCGCCATGCGCAGCGCACCATCGAGGCGAATCACTTCACCGTTGAGGTGATCGTTGTGCACGATGTGCACGGCCAAATCTGCAAACTCAGCAGGCTTGCCAAGGCGCGACGGGAAAGGAATGGACGCCGCCAGCGACTGTTGCACCGCCTCGGGCAACTCTTGCATCAGCGGCGTGGCAAACAGGCCCGGTGCCACGGTGCAGACGCGAATGCCGTGCTGGGCCAAGTCTCGCGCCATGGGCAACGTCATGCCGACCAGACCGCCCTTGGATGCGCTGTATGCCTGCTGGCCTACCTGCCCATCAAAAGCCGCGACGGATGCGGTGTAGACAATCACGCCGCGCGCACCATCCTCCTGTGCAGCCAGCTTGGCGCAGCGCGCAGCAAACAGGCGCGTCATGTTGTAGCTGCCAATCAGGTTGACGCGAATGACGCGCTCAAAATCATCCAGCGGCGCTGGCTCTCCGTCACGACCAATCACACGCTTGGCCGTGCCAATACCTGCTACGTTCATCAAAATTCGGGCATCTGCACCCCAGTGCGCCTTAATCTGATCGAGCGCCGCCATCACGCTGGCCGTATCGCAGATATCGCACTCCAGCGCCAAGCCACCAATTTCGGCCGCCACGGCCTTGGCTTTGTCCAGCTGACGGTCCAGCACGACGACTTTGGCTCCGGCCGCTGCCAGAGCACGGGCGGTGGCTTCACCCAGCCCCGAGGCTGCGCCAGTGACGATGGCAATCTGATCTTGAACTTGCATTTCACTATCCTTTTAAAAGCTTCTCGCGCTTTCTGCTATGGGGTTTAAGCCTGATTTGGCTTCAAGATCAAGGCCAGAGTCTCGTCATACAAACCCGCCACCACATCGGCACGATGCTGGAGCACGGCGCGCTGGTTGATGGAGCCTTTGTCTGTGACTTCACCCAAGTCCAGCGATGGCGCACGTGTAGCGGCCACGGCACGCGCAATGCGGCTGGCACTGCCGGTCGCGGTTTGCGCCAGCTGGTTGAGTATGGTCTGCAGATGCTGCTGCACAGGCGCGCTGTGCATGATTTGCTCTTGCGTGGCACCGGCTCCCAGTCCGCTCAGCGCGGCACAGGCCGGGGTGCCGAAGATGATGGCACCCACCTCTTTGCGGTCAAGCCCGGTCACCACCACATCCTGGATATAGGGCGCTCCGGCATGAATGACCTTGGCGCGCAGCGGACCCACGTTCACAAAGGTGCCGGTTGCAAGCTTGAAGTCTTCGGCAATGCGGCCATCAAAGCGCAGGCCCTGATGGTGGTCTTGCGGGTCACGCCACTGCACGGCATCGCCGGTGCAGAAGAACCCTTCTTCATCAAAAGCCTCGGCCGTCGCCTCTGGCGCACGCCAGTAGCCGGGCGTGACATTGGGGCCACGGTAGCGCACCTCCAGCTTGCCCGCCGCAGGAGCCAGCTTGAGCTCCAGCCCCGGCACGGGCACCCCCAGATCGCCAGAGCGCACATCGGCCCGGTTAACAAACAGCGCTGACGGCGATGACTCCGTCATGCCCAGCCCTGTGCCCATCACCACGCGGTGGCCCAGTTCTTTTTCCTGCGTGCGGTACAGGCTGTCCCACACCGGCTGCGCCAGCGATGCACCTGCGTAATAAAACATGCTCAAGCGCTTGAGCAGGCTGCTGCGCAGCACGGCGTCGTTCTCCATCGCACCGGCAATGTATTCAAAACCGGTGGGGACATTGAAGTAGGCCGTGGGCGATATTTCGCGCAGATTGCGCAGCGTCTCGCCAATGCCTGCCGCCGTGGGTTTGCCTTCGTCGATATAAAGCGTGCCGCCGTGGTAGAGCGTCATGCCAATGTTCTTGTTGCCGCCAAACGTGTGGTTCCACGGCAGCCAGTCCACCAGCACGGGCGGGCCTTTGACCATATCGGGCATGGTCTGGGCAATTTGCTGCTGGTTGGCGCACCACATGCCGTGGGTATTGATGACCGCCTTGGGCAGCTTGGTCGAGCCCGAGGTGAACAGGAATTTGGTGATCGTTTCTGGCCCTGTGGCCTGCATGGCGGCATCGACGGCAGGCGTGGCCTGCGTCGCCAGCAGTTCGGCAAACAAGGTGTGCGCCTGGGCATCCACAGCGGGTTTGGCATAGACCACTTCGCAGCCCTCAGGCAGCACGGCCTGCACGGCTTTTTCGTAGCGCGCTGCATCGCTGGCAAAGATCAGACCGGGGGTGAGCGTGTTCACCACATGGCGCAGCTTGGCGTAATCGGTGCTGACCAGAGAGTACGCGGTGGAAGCCGAGCAGTACGGCACGCCCGCATACAGGCAGCCCATAGCCAGCATGGCGTGGTCCAGATCGTTTTCGCTGAGGATGATGACCGGTCGTTCTGCCGACAGTTTTCGATCAACCAACGCCTGCGCAATGCTGCGCGCAGCGGCCAGCGTCTGCGCATAGCTAATGTGTTTCCAGTCACCCGTACCGCCATCTGGCAGACGCTCGCGCTGGGCGATAAAAGTGTGATCGGGTGTGGCCTGTGCCCAGTGCACCAGCCGGTCCGTCATGCGCTTCGCATACGGGGCCAGTTCCTGATCGGCCCGTGCGTAGCTTGTGCCGTCACTCCTCTCATCGACTTTGAGGCTGCACACGCCAAACTCCAGCGCGCGGTACTTGGGGCTTTGGCCCTCTTTCTGTACCTCTTGCATGCTGCTGTTGGCCTGCATGGCTGTACTTGTCTCTTGCATGGTTTTTGTCTCCATCGCTTGATTGTGATGCGCCAGGTTTTCAGTCTGTGCTGACCTTGGCGGCTCGCCCGGACAGGAACTCCTGCAGGCGGAATTTGGCTTCAGGTGCGCTTTGCGCCACAGCGGCCATCAGCGCTTCGGTCATCAGGCCTTGGTCTGACGGCTGCTCGGCAATGCGGGGCAGCGCATGCACCAGCGCGTAATTGGTCATGGGGGCGTTTTCGGCAATGCGCAGCGCCAGCTCCACCGCCTTATCCAGCGCCTGACCTTCGGGCACCAGGTATTGCGACAGGCCAATGCGCTCGCCCTCTTCGGCCTTGTAGACGCGGCCGGTGAACATCATGTCGGCCATGCGCGCCGCGCCAATCAGGCGCGGAATGCGCACCGAACCACCGCCGCCGACAAAGATGCCGCGCGAGCCTTCAGGCAGTGCATAAAACGTGCTGCTGTCTGCCACACGAATATGGCAGGCACTGGCCAGCTCCAGCCCACCGCCCACTACCGCTCCATGCAAGGCCGCCACCACGGGCACGGCGCCAAACTGCACCTGACGCAAGGCTTCATGCCACATGCGTGAGTGCAGAACGCCCTGCGAAGCATCGCGTTCGCCCAGCTCGCTCAGGTCCAGCCCGGCGCAAAAGTGCGGGCCATCACCATCCACCACTGCTGCGCGCACGCTGGCGGGCAGGTTCATGAAAACATCGCGCAGCCCCAGCACCAGCCCATCCGACAAGGCATTGCGCTTGGCGGAACGCATCAGGCGAATGACCGCCACCTGCTGGGCTTCACCCCGAAATTCCACTGCAATTTCTTTATGAGTCATAACCATTCCTTTGATTCATTATTGTTATCTTCAATAATCAAATGCAAGCAACTGAGCACGGTTTGCTCTCAGTGCTTTCCCCGATTTGACGCGCAGCAACGACGCAAGTAGTCCAGATATGGCATCCAATGCACAGCGCATTTCGCATAATTCAACCCATGACCCCACCCAGCCAGCCCCGCCCCAGTCAGCTTCTTCAGCCCCAGCGCGATCCGGTTCCCGCACGCGAAGCCTCCACCATCTTGCTGCTGCGTGATGGCGCCGATGGCTTTGAAGTACTGATGACAAGGCGCGCCGACCAAGGAATTTTTGCCAATGCCTATGTGTTCCCAGGCGGTGGACTGGAAGATCAAGATGCCGACCCGGCCAACCACGCGCTGGCCCGTATGCGCCCCAGCATGGTGGAAGTGGGTGGCGATGAGCGCATCACACAGGCGCTGGCCGGCATTCGCGAGACCTTCGAAGAACTGGGCATCTTGCTGGCCTATGACGAAGCGGGTCAGCCCGTCGCCCCTGCACAGGTGCAGCAACTGGACCGCCATGCATCGCTGTATGAGCAATGCCGCGCGCGCGGCTGGACACTGGCGGTCGATCAGCTCTGGTATCTGGCGCAATGGACCGCACCTTTTGACCTGCCCAAGCGCTTCAACGTACCGTTTTTTGTAGCGCGCATGCCTGAAGGGCAAACGCCGGTGGCCGATGAAACCGAGCAGTTCGAGCCCACCTGGATTCGCCCACAAGATGCGGTGGAGCGCTTTAAAGAAAAAAATCTCTTCATCCTCTTCCCCACCCTGCGTACGCTGGAGCGAATCTCTGCGCTGCCTGATACGCAGGCCCTTATCAACACGCTGCAAAGCGAAAAACCGCTGTGGCAGGCCTGCCCGCGCGGTGGCCACCTGCTGGGCAAGGACACACGCCACACAGAAACTGACATGGCCTATGGCGAGCTGGAAATGGTGCTGCCCGACAGCCACGGTATTCATCACCTGGACTGGCAAAACGAAAAGGCCGTGCCGCTGCGCAAAAACCTGATGCGCCTGACGGCCCCCAACCCCGGAATGATGAGCGGCCCCGGCACCAACACCTATATGGTGGGTGATGCCAGCAGCGGCTACATCGTCATCGACCCAGGCCCCAACGAGCCAGTGCACCTGCAGCGCATTCATGCTGCGACGGGTGGCGACATCCGCTTCATCGTCTGCACCCACTCCCACCCCGACCACTCGCCGGGTGCCGCGCCGCTGCAGGCACTGGTGGAGCAGTCCGGTCAGGGCAAGCCCCCTGTCATGGGCATGACTTCAGCCCCCACGGCGCGGGCCAATAGTCGCTTCAAGCCCGATGTACCGCTACAAGATGGAGAGCGCGTGACGCTGACCGGGAAAGGGCCAGATGGCGAAATTACGCATACGCTGCAAGCCATCTTCACGCCCGGCCATGCGGCCAACCACCTGTGCTTTTTGCTGGAAGAGGATGCACTGCTGTTCAGCGGCGACCACATCCTCAACGGCAGCACCACCGTGATCAGCCCGCCAGACGGCAACATGATCGATTACCTGGCTTCGCTGGATAAGCTGCATGCGCTGTGCCTTGAGCGGGGCATTCGCTACATCCTGCCCGCCCACGGCTATGTGCTGGGCTTTGCGCCGCATCAGATCACCAAACTCAAGGCCCATAGACTGGCGCGCGAGTCCAAGGTGCACAACGCCATGCGCACCAAGCCCGACGGCAGCATTCAGGACTGGGTAGCCATTGCCTATGCCGACACGCCGCCCGCCCTGTGGCCTGTGGCTCAGCAGTCGCTGCTAGCCCATGTGGAGCGAATTCAGAAGCTCTGTCTGGGCAGATAAGACTGCCACCGCTCTGCTAGACCTGTGGACAACTAGGACATGGCCGTGGCATTAAGCTATCGCCATGTCTGAATCACAGCCCGAACAAAAAGAAAGCATCCGCCTGTCCAAGCGAGTTGCAGAGCAAGAACAATGCTCGCGCCGCGAGGCCGAGTTGCACATCGAAGCGGGCAATGTCCAGGTCGATGGCAAAGTCGTGCAAGTGCCCGAAACTCGGGTCAGCCCCGAGCAGGTTGTGACCGTGCGCGCCGGTGCCAAGCCCGAGGCACTGCCCCCTGTCACCATTCTGATGAACAAGCCAGCGGGCTACACGCAAGGACCCGCTTATGGTCGCACACGCAGCGCGCATTCGCTGCTGAGCGAAGCCACCAAGGCCCAGCTGGACACGCCCATGCCCCAGTTGGTGCTGGACCATCACTTCAAGAATCTGGAGTCGTTTTTGACGATTCCTCTGCCCGCCAGCGGCCTGATCGTCTATACGCAAGACAAGCGCATCATCCGCAAGCTGGCTGAAGAAGGTAAATGGCTGGAGCAGGAAATCATCGTCGGCGTGGAAGGCCAGATCATTGCAGATGGTCTTGAAATTCTCTACGAAGGCCTGCCTATCCCCGGTGGCAACGGCCACCGCCGCATGCCCCCCTGCCATGTGAGCTGGCAAAACGAAGGCCATTTGCGCTTTGCACTCAAGGGCATTGCGCCTGAAGAGATCGAAAAAATGTGCGACGCCATTGGCCTGCGCGTGACCAGCATGCGCCGCCTGCGCATTGGCCGCGTGTCTTTGGGCAAGGTGCCTGAAGGCCAGTGGCGCTACCTGATGCCTTGGGAACGCTTTTAAGTCAGCCCACTATCAAAAAAAAGAGCTGCTAGCGCTTTATACATAAGCGCTAGCAGCTCTTTTTATTTGGAATAAGTGTGAAGTGCGCCGATAAGCCGGATTCTGTGCACAACGGTTGCCCGCCATGTGACCGCCATTAATCTTGGCTGCCAGTCGCCTGACAGCTCGGTGCTACCTACCCGCACACTCCGGGGGCCCCGTCAACGTGTGCCTACTTGGTATTGCTGCGCGTAGAGATTGCCCGTTTCACCCCCGGTGGTCTACCTTGCGGCACGCCCCCGGGACTCGTCTCTGTTGCTCTGATCCTCACCTCACGGTGGACAGCTGTTAGCTGCTACGCCGCCCTATGCAGTCCGGACGTTCCTCCAGTACGATCTTTCGACCCAACGCAAGCGTTGGCCTTTCGGCTAGTACCAGCGGCGGTCTGGCGCACTTCACGGTTCGCATTATCTCGCGTTCACAAAGAGCTTGCACTGAACTCGCGTCGAAACTGCTCGGGCGGCAGGCCTGATTCACGCTGAAACATGGCAATAAAGGCCGATGGCGTGCTGTAACCCAGGTCGTAGGCGATGCGCTGCACGGTGTGACCAGCCTCCAGCGCATCAATCGCGCACAGGTAGCGCATGCGCTGGCGCCACTCACCCAGACTCATGCCCAGCTCGCGCTGGCAGTGGCGGGCCAGCGTGCGCTCGGTCATATGCACGGTCTCGGCCCACTCGGCCAGACTGCGGTGGTCACCCGGCCCGGCCTGCATCGCATCCAGCACCTGCACCAGCGCCGGATGCTGGGCCATGGGCAGAAAACTCAGCTCCAGCGGCGTGGTGCACAGCTGGTCATGCACTACCTGCGCCAGCCTGAGATCTGCGGCGGCGGTTGGGGTCTGCACACCGCGCAGGCCAAAGTCCAGCAAGATGGCTTTGACAATGGGGCCCATCCGCATGCAGCCCGCCACCTGCGGCAAGGCTTCGCACAGCTCAGGGGCCAGGTAGACGGAGCGGTACTGCACCGCATGCTGCAGATAGCAGCTGTGCACCACACCGGGCGGAATCCACACCCCATGCTGGGGCGGACAGAGAATACGGCCCGCTGGCACCTCCATGCTCAGGCTGCCATGCGAGGCATAGTTCAAATGCCCCCAGCGGTGCGAATGCGGCGGTGCCTCGCTGTGCGCGCCAAACTCGTCGTAGCGAAAGTAGTAACTGCCCTGCACCTGATCCGTGTCCAGAATGGCGACGGAATGGCGCTGAGCCGCGGCTTGATTGGTCTTCATCAGCTTCGTCCAGCTTGCGCTATGGTTTGTCTGAAATCAGCAATGCACTTTAAATACGTCAGTCGCATGATAGACCCATCAAGGAGTCTTCATGGGTGCATACCTATTACCGCTGGGCGCGGTGCTTATCTGGTCGGTCAACACCGTGGTCAGCAAAATGGCAGCGGGCAGCATCAGCGCGTCTGAGATTGGTTTTTTCCGCTGGCTGGTGGCGGCCCTGCTGTTCACCCCGTTTGTGCTTCCCGGCATCTGGCGTATGCGCGCTGTCATCAAGCCGCTGCTGCCCCGCATCACGGCGCTGGGTGTGCTGGGCATGGTGATTTATCAAAGTCTGGCGTACTACGCGGCCCACTACACCACCGCCACACATATGGGCATCATCGGCTCGCTCACGCCCATGCTGGTGCTGGCTCTGGCCGTGTTTTTTCTGGGTCAGCCGCTGACGCGCGGCGGTGTCTGGGGTTCACTGCTGGCTATTTTTGGGGTCGCGCTGGTGGTGTCGTCAGGCAATCTTGCGCATCTGGCATCTGAAGGCCTGAATCAGGGCGACGCAATGATGCTGCTGGCCATGCTGGCCTATGCCATATACAACATTTTGCTCAAGCGCTGGCCCATGCCTGCGCTCAAAACGGTGCAACTGCTGTATCTGCAAATTCTGGTGGCGGTGGTGGTGCAGTTTCCGCTGTACCTGTTTTCACCCAAGACGGGGCTGAACGCCAGCAATATGGGGCTGGTCGCCTTTGCCGGCATCATGGCCTCCATCGCCGCGCCGCTGTTGTGGATGAAGGCGATCAGCGCGCTGGGTCCCAGCCGCTCGATCATGTTTTTCAACCTGATTCCGGTGTTCACCGCCATCGTGGCGTTTGCCACGCTCTATGAACCACTGGCGCTGTACCACGCCGTGGGCGGTGTCATGACGGTTGCAGGGCTGCTGCTGGCCGAGCTATGGAAAACGCCGCTGCGCGCCCGCAAACCTGCGGATCAGGCCACGCCTAGCTCAGCAACTTGACGATGGAGTAACTCATCAGCGAGAGCAGCGCCACCACGGCCGCCAGCATCAGCCAGGGTGCCCAGCGCTGCTCGCGCCATGAAAAGCCCACCAGCAATATGGTGCAACTGCCAGCCAGCGCCATCAAGATTGCGTTGAAAGAAAGCATGGGAGCATCCTCCGAGAAATAGCTCAATCCCATTCTTGCCATGCATGCGCCAGCGCGGTGATCTGTCTGGCCGGTGCTTGATCTGCGGCAAGCATATTCATATTCCTGTACGGCAGAACAACTGCGCCACAATGCATGCATAGGGCCTTGCTCGCCCCTCTGCACTCTTATCCACACCCGGAGGCTTCATGAAGTTCGACAACGTTCTGCAAACCATTGGCAACACGCCCGTCATTCACATCAACCGCCTGTTTGGTGACAACACCAACGTGTGGATCAAGTCCGAGCGCGGCAACCCTGGTGGCTCCATCAAGGACCGCATTGCACTGGCCATGGTGGAAGATGCGGAAAAAACCGGAGCCTTGAAGCCGGGCGGCACCATCATTGAGCCCACCAGCGGCAACACCGGCGTGGGTCTGGCTCTGGTAGCCGCCGTTAAGGGCTACAAACTGATTCTGGTCATGCCCGAGAGCATGAGCATCGAGCGCCGCCGCCTGATGCTGGCCTACGGCGCAACGTTTGATCTGACTCCCAAGGAAAAAGGCATGAAGGGCGCCATCGCCCGCGCGCAGGAACTGGCTGCACAAACGCCAGGCTCCTGGATTCCCCAGCAGTTCGAGAACCCCGCCAACGTGGCCGTGCATGAAACCACCACTGCGCAAGAAATTCTGCGTGACTTCCCTGAAGGTCTGGATGCTTTTATCACCGGCGTTGGCACGGGCGGCCATCTGTCTGGCGTGGCCAAGGTGCTCAAAGCCAAGTGGCCCAACCTCAAGGTCTATGCGGTGGAGCCTTCTGCATCGCCCGTGATCTCTGGCGGCCAACCAGCACCTCACCCCATACAGGGCATTGGCGCGGGCTTTATTCCCAAGAATCTGGACACCAGCCTGCTGGACGGCGTGATCCTGGTCGAAGCAGAGCCTGCCCGTGAATACGCTCGCCGCATGGCTTCTGAAGAAGGCCTGCTGGTGGGCATTTCCTCCGGGGCCACACTGGCCGCCATTGCACAAAAACTGCCTGAGCTGCCCGCTGGTGCCAAGGTACTGGGCTTTGCCTATGACACGGGCGAGCGTTATCTGTCGGTTGAAGGCTTCCTGCCCAACGCCTGATTTCAGACGCTCTCAAAAAAAAGGCCTGCATTGCAGGCCTTTTGTGATTTCGGCTCTATCTCTGGATCTATCAGCCCACCCACGGTCCGCCATCAGCCGCCCGAGTTTCGCCCTTTTTCTGCACGATAAGGCCATAGCACTCGGGGTGGCGATGCAGGTCAAAGTTGAAAGTGGTCCGCTTGTAGACGGCGCAAAAATCCAGATCGGCACGGCCCAGCACCACTTCATCGCCCTGGGTTATGCAGCGCGCTACCACTTCGCCCGAGGGCGCCACCAGCAGACTGCCAGCAATGCTTTGCACGCCTT
Organism: Comamonas sp. 26; assembly: GCF_002754475.1. Lineage (NCBI taxonomy): Bacteria > Pseudomonadati > Pseudomonadota > Betaproteobacteria > Burkholderiales > Comamonadaceae > Comamonas > Comamonas sp. 26. Next base: position 407,776 of record NZ_PEFL01000001.1, on the reverse strand, counting down.
CTTCCAGGCCGCCCTTGGCCACGCTTGCCACCCAACAGCCGTTTTGATACGCGCCAGCCTGCACGGCCAGCTGGTTATGAAATAGCGAGAGATCATCGTGCTGCGGTGCGGGGGCGTTATGTACCGGCGTGTTGTAGCCAATGAAGATCATCTCCGCACCCTGCAGTGCCATGACGCGATAACTTTCGGCCCAGCGGCGGTCATTGCACAGCGCCATGCCCACAGTGCCGCCAAAGGCTTGGTGAACATCAAAGGACTTGCCGGGGGTGAAATAGCGCTTTTCCAGATGCTGAAATTTGCGCCATGGCTCATGCTCAAAGTGACCGGGCACATGAATCTTGCGGTACTTTCCAACGATGGCGCCCGTCTTATCCACCAGCATGGCGGTGTTGTACTGAATCAGCGCACCGGCTTCTTCGGCCAGCTCCGCATAGCCCAGGTAAAAGCCAATGCCCAGCTCTCTGGCCAGCTCGAACAGCGGCAAAGTCTCACGGCTGGGCATTTCGCGTTCGTAATAGCTGTGCAGCTCGGCCATGTCTTCGATGTACCAACGCGGGAAGAAGGTGGTCAGCGCCAGCTCGGGGTAGACGATGACATCAGCGCCCAGACTTTTGGCCTCGCGCATCATGGCGCACAGGCGGTGCACCACACTGGCGCGTGAGTCGTTTTTCTGAACCGGGCCCAGCTGGCCTAAGGCGATATTGACAATACGGGTCATAGCAGTTGTTCTCTTTTTGATAGCTGCTTGCGCTTAAGAGATAAGCGCTAGCAGCCTGTTTCATTCAAATTTCATAACAGCGGCGAACGCAACCTGGTACACCGCAGGTTTACGGTTGAGACGATGCGAAGCAACGCCGCAATAAAGGATGGCGTTAGCGGCTCTCCACATCAGGCGCGCTGTGCACGTTCCAGCAGCACTTGCAGCAGCACGTTGGCACCTTGCTCCAGCTGCAGGGCATCGGTGTGCTCACGCACGTTGTGCGACAGGCCACCAGCGGATGGCACAAACACCATGGCGGTGGGACAGATGCGCGCCAGCATTTGCGCGTCGTGACCAGCGCCGCTGGGCATGCGCAATGTGCTTAAGCCCTGCGCTTTGGCATGCTGCTCAACGCTGCTTACCAGCGCCGCATCAAAAGCCACGGGTGCAAAGTCAGCCAACTGGCGGTGAGAGAAATTCACCCCGTTTTCTGCCGCGACCTGGCGTGCAAACGCCAGAACTTCGGCCTGCGCCTGCTGGAGCTTGTCCCCATCGGTGTTTCGCAAATCCACGCTCATCACGGCCTGCGCCGCAATCACATTGATCAGATTGGGTTTGAGCTGCACAGCACCCACAGTGCCCAGTTGGCTGTCACCATAACGCTGGGCCAGATCCGCAATAAAGGCTGCGACCCGCATGGCGCAGATGCCCGCATCGTGGCGCAAGGCCATGGGCGTGGTGCCCGCATGGTTGCTGGAGCCAGCAAACGTGAATTCCATCCAGCAAATGCCTTGCACGCCTTCCACCACTCCGATGGTCACGCCTTGCTGCTCCAGCACGGGGCCTTGCTCGATGTGCAGCTCTACAAAGCTGTCCACCTGCGGCGTATCCGCAGCCATTTCGCCGGCATAGCCAATACGCGACAGCTCATCGCCCAGAGTGGCTCCGTTATCCACAGCTTGCACGGCCAGCGCTTGCGCCAGCGGCATGCCGCCCACCATGACAAGGCTTCCCAGCATGTCGGGCTGAAAGCGTGCGCCCTCCTCGTTGGTGAAGAACGCCACCTGAATGGGCCTGCAGGTGCGCAAGCCCGCATCACGCAGCGTGGCCACCACTTCAAGGCCCGCCATCACGCCATAGTTACCGTCGTACAGACCGCCGGTGCGCACGGTGTCGATATGGCTGCCTGTCATCACGGGCAGCCAATCCTGAGTCCCGGCATAGGTCGCCACCACATTGCCAATGGCATCGACCTGAACCGTCATCCCCAGAGCCTGCATCTGGCCCACCGTCCAGTCACGCCCCGCACGGTCGGCATCGCTGAGCGCGAGTCGGTTGATGCCACCACCTTCCAGCGCACCAAACTGGCCCAGATCCTTCAAGCGCTGCAACAGGCGCGTCCCATCAATTCGCAAAGCAGAAAACTCACTCATGCCGGCACCCGGCCTTGTTCAGCGACGCGCTGCGCCACCGCTTCTGCGCTTTCACCCAGCAGTTGTGCATACAGCACAGGGTCGGTCGCAGCCTCGCTGCCAAAGAACAGAATGCGGCTATCAGTGCGAAGCCCCAGTTGCTGGCGCGCTGCAGCGCTCTGGCTGACACCGATGGCTGCAGCCACTCCGGCCACGGCAGACTCACCAGCCACAATCACCGGGTCGTTGCCCAGTGGGCGGGCCAGCAGGCGCATGGCTCCCACGGCTGCTTCATCGGCAATCACGCAAAACGCATCCGTGCCTTTTTCCAGGATTTCCCACGCCAGGTGCGATACCTCACCGCAAGCCAGCCCCGCCATCAGCGTGTCGATATCGCCAGTTACAGCCGTTAACTGGCCGGCCTTGGCGCTTTGCGTCAGGCAGTCGGCCTTATCCGGCTCCACCACCACATAGATGGGACGGTCGCCGCCATCACGCTCCCAGAAATAGCCGCAGACCGCAGCCGCCAGACCGCCCACACCGGCTTGCACAAAGATATGCGTGGGGCGCTGCTCAAGCTGCGTGGCGGCTTCTTCCACCATCAGCTGGTAGCCCTGCATCACATCGCGCGGCACATCCATGTAGCCGGGGTAGGAGGTATCAGAAATCACAAAGCGATCGTGCTGCTTGGCATCTAGATCAGCCTGACGCACTGCATCGTCATAGTTGCCTGCCGTACGAACGACCTGCGCCCCATACAAAGCAATGGCATTCTTACGACCTTCGCTGACCGTGGCATGAATGTAGATCACACACTGGCATCCAAACAGCTGCGCACCCCAGGCGACTGAACGGCCATGATTGCCGTCGGTAGCGCAGGTGACCGTGAACGCTGCGCACAGTGCACGCAGCTCGGGCGTCAGCAAATCCTGTGTCGTCAGCTTGCGACCCAGACGAGCACTCAGTTCGCGACACAGCAGGCGGGCCACGGCATAAGCACCGCCCAGAGCCTTGAAGCTACCCAGACCAAAGCGCCCGCCTTCATCTTTGTAGTGCACGCAGGCCACATTCAAAGCCGCAGCCAATGCGGGCAAGCTGTACATTGGCGTGAGAGCATAGCCTTGCCACTGCGAGAGTTCACGCTGCGCCAGCGCCAGGGCATCGGCACCCAGAATTTCTGTGCGCCGTGTGCCATAAGGCTCCATGCGATTGGCGGCGGGATTGGCAAAGGTTTCTACGGCAATGGCGGGGAGAGAGGCGGTCGTCATAAGGGATTCCAGAGATTCAGACAAGAGTTAGGAAAATCAGCAGCCGTCACAGCTGCGGATGAAGATCGTCAAGCGCTACGTGCATGCGCTCTATGCGTGCAAGGCGCTCTTGCGTACCCGATCGCAATTGCTGCGCGACAGAGGCGGCGAGAAAGTTCACCAGGCTTACCGCGCAAACATAGGAGTCAAACAGCCCCTGCTGCTCTGCAGCGCCGCAGCGCAGCACCACATTGCTTTGCATGGCCAGCGCAGAGACCGGTGCATCGGTCAGCACGAGCACCTGCGCGCCAGCCGTGCGTGCCGCAGCCAGCACCGAAGGCAGGCGCTGGCTGCGGCGCCGAAAGTCCACCGCCAGCACCACATCTTTCTCACTGGCACAGGCCAGCAAATCAGCCTCACGGCCTGCGGCATCGTTAAGGCTCAGCACTTCGCCGCGCACTTGCGCCAGCAGTGAGTGGGCGTAGAACGCTGTCAGATGGCTGTGCCTATAGCCCACCACCCAGACCTTGCGCGCCTTGGTCAGCAACGCCAGCGCAGCCTCCAGCTGGGCGTCTGGCAATGATTCACTCCATTCACGCAGGCGTTCAGCGTCGTCCATCAAATGGGTCTTGAACTGCTGCACCGCACTGGTCTTGCTTCGCGCCCGCCCCATCCGGGCCAGCGGCGACTGCTGCTGCGCATCGCGCACAGAGTGGCGAAAAGACTCATAGCTTTCGTAACCCAGACTACGAAAGAAACGCGCGGCGCTGGACTTTGACGTGCCCGCCAGCAGCGCCAGCTCGGTGGCGGAATAGCCCAACAATTCACGCTGACGCGCCAGCACTACATCGGCCAGCTTGCGCTCTGCGGCGGAAAGCTGGGCATACACATGGCGAATACGTGCATCAAGAGTCGCAGTGTTCAAGAGTTCGGTCATGGCAACGTCTTTGCTCCAAATTGGTGAACAAGCACCATTTCAGGTACTTCGTGCACTAAAAAAGTGAAACACTTGTGCCAATTTCATGAAATTTCGGCACCCGTGTTTCAAGATCAACACTGCTACGCAAAAGCAGTGCCTGCTTGCAAAAGCAGATGAAAAAAAGTGCCGCCATAGAGGAAAGATTTCGTTTGCGACGCCTTACCCAAGCAGTGCTTTTCTGCGGCAAACCTCTTGAGAAACAAAGACGCTGAAACACCAGCACAAAGGAAAAGAAACGCCTGTTTCAAAGTTGGCACGGTATGTGCTGAGACAGTGCATCTCGATTCTTTTTCCACTGGAGTGAGCACCATGTCTTTGAGCCTTCGCACTTTCACCGCGTCCACTGCCGCCGCACTGGCGCTGATCGTTTCCGCCAACGCTACCGCTCAGGAAGACAAGTCGCTGCAGCGCATCCTCGACAAGAAAGCCATCACCCTTGGTATTCCTACCGACTACCCGCCCTATGGCTTCATGGGCCCCGACTTCAAGCCCACGGGCGTGGATGTCGCCACCGCTCAACTGATTGCCGACAAGCTGGGCGTGAAAGCCGAGTTTGTGCCGGTCAGCACCCCCAACCGCATTCCCTATCTGCAGGCCAAGAAGATTGACCTGATCGTCTCTGCACTGGGCAAAAACGAGGAGCGCGCCAAGGTGATCGACTTCACCACTTCTTACGCACCATTCTTTCAGGCCGTGTTTGGGCCCAAAGATGCAGTGATCAAGGGCTTTGACGACCTGGGTGGCAAGACACTGGCGGTGACGCGAGGCACCATTCAAGACGATGCGTTGCAACAACTGGCCCCCAAGACCTTGAAGATTCAGCGCTTTGAAGACGACAACGCCACCATGGCTGCCTTCATGACCCAGCAAACCCAGTTTGTGGCAGTAGGTGCCGCCGTAGCAGGCGCGGCTCTGGCCAAGAATCCCAAGGTGCAGGCCGAGTACAAGCTGCTGATCAAAGACTCGCCCAACTACATCGGCGTGCGCAAGGGCGAGACGGCTCTGCTGAACAAGGTCAACACCATTCTTCATACCGCCAAACAAGATGGGACGCTGAACTCTTACGCCAAGAAGTGGCTGGGCCGCGACATGGGCAACCTGCCGGACTGATCCATGAGCACGCTGCTGGCACCTGGTCTGCCAGCAGTTTTTGGGACGACTTTCATACCAGGCGCACACGGCTTTCGCGCCCCAGTCGGCACAGTCAAGAGAGCGGGAATTACCTGATGGAAATAGATTTTTTAACGGTGCTGGGCCAGTGGCCCATGCTCCTTAATGGCCTGTGGCTGACCTTGTTGTTGACCGCGCTGGCCGTACCGCTGGGCTTGCTGCTGGGAATTAGTTGCGCATGGATGCGCCTGCACGGCAACTTGCTGGTGCGCGTTGTAGTCGCCAGCTATGTGGAGTTGTTTCGCAACACGCCCTTCATCATTCAGCTTTTCTTTCTCTTTTTCGGCCTGCCCTCGCTGGGGCTCAGGCTGTCGCCAGAGACGGCCAGTGTTCTGGCCATGGCACTCAACCTGGGGGCTTATGCCTGCGAGCAGATTCGCGCCGGCATAGAAGCCACGCCACGCGGCCAGATTGAGGCGGCCCAGTGCCTTGCACTCAGCCCCTGGCAGATCTTCACCCGCGTGGTACTGCCGCCTTCGCTAGGCCGTGTCTGGCCAGCGCTCACCGGGCAAATCATCATCGTAATGCTGGGCTCGGCCGTGTGCAGCCAGATTTCTACCGAAGAGATTTCCTACGCGGCCAACCTGATCTCCAGCCGCACCTTCCGCAGTCTTGAGTCTTACATCGTGGTCACGCTGATCTACCTGGGTCTGTCCGTGCTGCTGCGCCAGTTTTTGAACTGGATCGGCCCGCGCTTTGTCTTTGGTCGCCGCTGATACAGGAGTTCCCCATGGTTGATTTCACGTTCTGGGATATTTCCTACCAGCTGCTGCTCGCGCTTCGCTGGACTGTTGGCCTGTCACTGCTGGCCTTTGTCTGCGGCAGTGCGCTGGGATTGGCACTGCTGGTGCTACGCCTGAGCAAGCTCAAAGGTGGCGCTCGCTTTGTGTCGCTATACGTGCAGCTATTTCAGGGCGTGCCGCTGCTGATGCAGCTGTTTCTCACCTACTTCGGCATGGCCATGATCGGCATCGACACATCACCCCTGCTCGCCGCATCGGTCTGCCTGACGCTCTACTCCGCCGCCTACCTGTGCGACATCTGGCGCGGGTGTGTTGACGCTGTGCCAAAAGGTCAATGGGAGGCATCCTCTTGTCTGGCCCTGAGCTTCACCGAGCAACTGCGCCACGTCATTCTTCCACAAGCCATGCGCTTGGGCATTGCGCCCACGGCAGGCTTCATGGTGCAAATCGTCAAAGCCACGGCGCTCACCAGCGTCATCGGTTTTGTGGAGATCACCAAGGCCGGGCAGCTCATCGCCAATGCCACCTTCGAGCCCTTCATGGTCTACGGCTTTGTGGCCGCCCTGTACTTCGCGCTGTGCTTTCCGCTGTCGCTCTTGAGCCAGCGCCTTGAGAAGCGCCTGCGCCCCAAGACCTGAACACCGACACCTTTGCCAGCTCATCCCACATTTCGGATTCCGCTCATGACGACTCCCGCTCTCCAGCCTTCCACCTTCCCTCTGGTTGATATCAACGGCCTGCGCAAACGCTATGGCAACAACGAAGTCCTCAAAGGCGTTGACCTGCAGATTCAGCGCAGCGAAGTGGTCTCCATCATCGGCAAAAGCGGCTCTGGCAAAAGCACGCTGCTGCGCTGCATTAACGGCCTTGAAAACTTTCAGGAAGGCCAGCTTCACGTCCACGGCCAGGCGCTACAGGCCGATAACGCTCAGTCGCTGCGCGAGCTGCGCAAGAACGTGGGCATGATTTTTCAGAGCTTCAACCTCTTTCCCCATCTCTCCGTGGGGCGCAACGTGATGCTGGCGCCTTCGCTGGTCATGAGCCAGCCGCATGAGGATGCACGCGCCAATGCCAAACGGCTGCTGGAGCGCGTGGGGCTGGCAGAGAAGTTTGACGCCATGCCAGACCAGCTCTCCGGCGGTCAGCAGCAGCGCGTAGCCATCGCACGCGCCCTGGCGATGGGGCCAGAGATTTTGCTCTGCGACGAAATTACCTCCGCTTTAGACCCAGAGCTGGTCTCCGAGGTGCTCAGCGTGGTTGAAAGTCTGGCCGCCCAGGGCATGACGCTCATCATGGTGACGCACGAAATGAGCTTTGCCCGAAAAGTCAGCGACAAAGTCGTCTTCATGCATCAGGGAAAAGTCCACGAAGTGGGAAGCCCAGAGCAAATATTCAGCGCACCGCAGACCCCTGAGTTGCGCCAGTTTCTGGGAAAGACAGAGGAGTAAATAGCTCCGGATTTTTTATAAAAACATGCTTTGACCCTAATAGATAAAAGCGTCAGAGGCTATCAATCAAGGAGTATCTAAAGCCACCGCAGCCAGCATGCGAACCACCCGCGCCATGCGGGTGTAGTCCAGCCGCTCCCATGTGTCGGTGCGCTGGTGCTAGTGCGGGTTACGCATGAACGAGGTGTCCGTCACCATGATGGCCGGATAGCCCAGCCGCCAGTAGTTCAGGTGATCCGAAAAATCCACCCCATGCACAAAGCGCGGTGCATTGAGCGAATGCACGTCCAATGGATTCGGCCCACCGCCTGCGGCGCGTATGACAGCCTTGATGCGGCGCATTTCGCTGAAGTTTTTCATCTCGCCAATCAGCGCGATGAAGTTGCCCTTGTCCGGGTAAATCCAGCCCAGTGGAGCCAGTGGATAGCTCTGGCTTCCCGCCTCGTCGCTGTAATAGCCACAGACAGCATCAGCCGCACGGGCTGGTCGCGCTGCTGCGGCGCAAGCGCATGGCGGTAGCTGCCCATATCGTCGGTGCGAAAGTTGGGTGGCTCCTCCAGTGTGTAGAACACCAGCTCCACCGGCTGGCCGGGTGTGGTTTGCTTCAGCAAGCGGGCCAACCCAAGCAGACTTGCCACGCCGCTGGCATTATCGTCCGCACCGGGGGTAGGTACGCCCTCATGCGTGAGTGCACTGTCGTAATGCGCTCCCATCACCAGCAGCGGCTTGGTGCCCTGTGCAGGGCCAAAGCGCGCTATCAAGTTTTCATAGCCTTGGCCGTCCACCTCAAAGCGCTGGCGCTCTGCCGTCACACCTGACTTGGCCAGCTCCGCCACGATGTAATCAGCAGCGCTTTGCAATGTCTGCGGCTGGTCAAAACCTCGCCCCAGAAAGCCCTCGCTCAGCACGCGCACATGGTCACGCAGCCGCTCTGGTGATGCATGCAGATCAGGGATTGCTGTGTGTGCCAAACCCACCACAGGCTGAGAAATCACACAGCCGCTCATGCCCACAGTCAACGCCGCCAGACTCATCGCAATAACAGCGGCCATACGCCATCTGCGAGATGCAGAATTGTTATGAAGCAAAGAAGATGCAGCAGAAAATTTCATGGCTTTGAAGACAACAGGGTATGAGCCCATGGTCTGAGCGGGCTTGGCCGCATCATCACACCGCCGCCGCCCACTCCCCTACCATGACGAACAAAAGTGCCAATAGCTGGCACTGGGAGTATTGCCATCGTGTTCCGATTTTTTGAAAAACAGGTTCCCCCCTACCCCGCGCAAGAGCCCAAGGTTCCGCCCGTGGGCTTCTTTGCCTTTGTCTGGGCCTGCACACAGGGCATGCGCGGCTGGATTGGGTTGATGACGCTGACATCCGCCCTGCTGGCAGCCTATGAGGCGGTGCTGTTCGCCATCATGAGCCGCGTGGTGGACTGGCTAGGCGCTGCCGCACCCGCCGACTTCCTGGCAGAGCAGCGCGGCACGCTGATCGGTATTGCCGCCATCTTGCTGGGCAGTGTGGCGCTGCTGGCCTTGCACACCACCGTCATGCACCAGGTGCTGGCCATCAACTTCCCCATGCGCCTGCGCTGGGTGTTCCACAAGCTGATGCTGGGTCAGAGCATGTCCTTCTATGCGGACGAATTTGCCGGCCGTATCACCACCAAGATCATGCAGACCGCGCTGTCCGTGCGTGAAGTGGTCTTCATGGTGGTCGATGTGTTTGTGGGCGTGGGCGTCTACATGATCGGCATTTTGATTCTGGCGGCCAGCTTTGAGTGGCGGCTGATGATTCCGTTTGCGCTGTGGTTTTTGGCGTACACCGCCGCCTGCTTTTACTTTGTGCCGCGTCTGGGCAAGATCGGCAAAGAGCAGGCCGACGCCCGCTCGATGATGACGGGCCGCGTGACCGATGCGTACACCAACATCGCCACCGTCAAGCTGTTCGCCCACACACGCCGCGAAGCCGAATACGCCCGCAATGCGATGGAATCGTTCAAGTCCACCGGTTATGCACAGATGCGTCTGGTCAGCCTGTTCGAGATCACCAACCACCTGATGATTGCTCTGCTGCTGCTGGGCAGCGGCGGCACCGCGCTGTATCTGTGGACGCAAGGCCAGGCATCGGCTGGCGTGGTGGCCGCCGTGATTGCCATGGCGCTGCGCCTGATGGGCTATTCGCACTGGGTGATGTGGCAAATGACGGGGCTGTTTGAGAACGTGGGCACCATTCAGGATGGCATCACCACACTGACCAAACCCCGCACGATTGTGGATGACACCGACGCCAAGCCCCTGCAAGTGGCCCAGGGCGGCATTGCCTTTGAAGACGTGAGCTTTGGCTACAAGGCCGATGGCAAAAAGGTGATGAACCACCTGAACCTGCACATTCGCCCCGGCGAGCGCATTGGTCTGATTGGCCGGTCGGGCGCAGGCAAGTCCACGCTGGTCAACCTGCTGCTGCGCTTTCATGAAGTGCAAGGCGGGCGCATCACCATTGACGGCCAGGATATTCGCCACGTCACCCAGGACAGCCTGCGCGGCGCGATTGGCATGGTGACGCAAGACACCTCGCTGCTGCACCGCTCCATGCGCGACAACATCCTCTACGGCCGCCCCGATGCGACGGAAGCGCAGATGCAGGCCGCCGCCGACAAGGCCGAAGCATCGGATTTCATCGCCACGCTGACCGATCTGAAAGGCCGCAGCGGCTACGACGCCCAGGTGGGCGAGCGCGGCGTCAAGCTCTCAGGCGGCCAGCGCCAGCGCGTGGCCATTGCCCGCGTGATGCTGAAAGACGCCCCCATTCTTTTGCTGGACGAAGCCACCAGTGCTTTGGACAGCGAGGTCGAAGCCGCCATCCAGCAGAGTCTGGACGGTCTGATGCAGGGCAAGACCGTGATTGCCATTGCCCACCGCCTGTCCACCATCGCCGCCATGGACCGGCTGATTGTGATGAACGACGGCCATATCGAAGAAGAAGGCACGCACCAGCAACTGCTGGCCAAGGGCGGCATCTACGCCAAGCTGTGGGCGCACCAGAGCGGCGGCTTTCTGGCCGAGGCCGACAACTCGGTTCTTTGAACCTAGTCAGCAGGAAATTCAATAAAAACCGGCTGCAGCGCTTTATAGATAAGCGCTAGCAGCTCTCTTTATCAGAGCAACCACAGTTTGACGCAAGCGGTCTGCAGGTACCTAGTCCACTCGCACCAAGCGGCCCTTCCGAAGGTTTGCAAAAATGCAAGCAATCCAGCCACACAGATCACCATGAGCATCGAACTCCCCAAGCACGCACAGCAACAGGCCATCACGTCCATCGAGCGCTATTTCCGCGAGAACATGGACGAGCCCATCGGCAATATGCAGTCCGGCGCGCTGCTCAACTTCTTTCTCGCCGAGATTGGCCCGACCATCTACAACAAGGCCATCGCCGATGTTCAGGAGAACATGCAGGCCCGCCTGCAAGAGCTGGACTATGAAGTGGGCAAGGAAGAGTTCAGCTACTGGACGGCCAAGCGCCCCGGGCGCAAATAAAAGCGATATCAGCAGCCTGACTCCCTCTGTCAGGCTGTTTTGTTCTGATCTACGAGTCCTTTGCCCGGCATCCCCTCGTAACATCAGCACATGCGCATCCTCCACACCTCCGACTGGCATCTGGGCCAGCATTTCATGGGCTACAGCCGCCAGGCCGAGCATCAGGCCCTGATCGACTGGCTTCTCACTCAGGTCCAGACCCAAGCGGTGGATGCCGTGCTCATCGCCGGCGATATTTTTGATACCGGCGCGCCGCCCAGCTATGCGCGGGAACTGTACAACCAGCTGATTGTTCGACTGCACGAAGCGGGCGTAGCCCTGCTGCTGCTGGCTGGCAACCACGACTCGGTCAGCGTGCTCGATGAAAGCCGCAACCTGCTCTCACACCTTGGCACACAGGTCGTCAGCTCCACCGGCGACGATGCCCAGCATGTCGTCACGCTGCCGCTGAGAAATACCGACAAAAAACCCGGCTGCATCGTCTGCGCCCTGCCCTTTATCCGCCCGCGCGATGTGCAGCAAAGCCAGGCCGGGCAAAGCGCGCAAGACAAACAGCAGGCGCTGCAGAACGCCATCGCAGCCACCTACCAGCGCGTGTATGCCGTCGCCCAGCAAAAGCAGGCAGATTTGCTGGCCAGCACGGGCCAGCAACTGCCCATCATCGCCACCGGCCACCTGACCACCGTGGGCGCCAGCAGCAATGAATCGGTGCGCGAGATTTATGTGGGCGCGCTCGAAGCCTTCCCCACCAACGCCTTCCCGCCCGCCAGCTATATCGCACTGGGTCATATCCACAAGCCGCAAACCGTGGGTGGCCTGGACCATATCCGCTACAGCGGCTCGCCCATCGCGCTGGGTTTTGACGAAGCCAGGCAAACCAAGCAAGTGCTGCTGGTGGACTTGGATGCAGGCGGTCTGCACGCCGTGACCGCCTTGCCTGTGCCGGTGTTCCAGCCCCTGCTCGCCCTCAGCGGCAGCCTGACCCAGTTGCCCGCCTTGCTGCAAGAAGCGGCAGCCAAAGCCAGCGGCGAAACCACCGTCTGGGTTGAAGTGACAGTACAGGAAGACGACTATCTGGCTGACATGGCCAGCCGCGTGCAGAACATGGCCGAAGGCTTGTTGCTTAACATTCTGCGCATCAAACGCCAGCGCGGCACCGCAGCTGCGCAGCTGATGGGCAATGCGCGTGAATCGCTCGACGAACTCAGCCCGCTTGATGTGTTTGAGCGCCGCTTGGCACAAGAAAATCTGGAGCCCCCCCTGCAACTGGCACTGACCGAGCGCTACCAGCAAGTGCTGCGCAGCCTGAACGACACAAGCGGAGCTGCAGCTGGAGACGCCGCATGAAGATTCTGAAGCTGCGCCTTAAAAACCTGAACTCGCTCAAGGGCGAGTGGAACATCGACTTCACCGCCGCACCCTTTGCCGACAGCGGCTTGTTCGCCATCACCGGCCCCACGGGCGCGGGCAAGTCCACGCTGCTCGACGCTATTTGTCTGGCGCTGTACCACCAGACACCGAGGCTGAAAAAGGTGGGAAAAGGCGGCAATGACATCATCACTCGTCATACCTCCGACTGCTTCGCCGAAGTGGAGTTTGAAGTCAAAGGCATGGCCTACCGTGCCTTCTGGAGCCAACGCCGTGCACACAACAAGCCTGATGGAAATCTCCTAGACCCCATTGTGGAACTGGCTCGAGTCGCTGACGGCTACATCATTTCAACGCGTCTCAGCGAAAAGCCGGAATGCATCGCCGAGATCACCGGGCTGGACTTTGCGCGCTTTACCAAATCCATGCTGCTGGCCCAGGGCGGCTTTGCGGCTTTCCTCAACTCCGATGCCAAGGAACGCGCCGAGTTGCTGGAGGAGCTGACTGGTACAGACATCTATAGCCGTATCTCCGAAGCCGTTTTTGTACAGGCTCGCGACGCCAAGCAAGCACTGGAAAAACAGCAAGCTCAGGCCAATGGCATGCAATTGCTGGATGAAGCCACGCGCAGCGATCTGCAAGCGCAGACCCAACAACTGAGCGCCACGCTGGCCGATCTACACACACGGCACGCCCAGTTGCATGCCGTGCAGCAATGGCAAACGCAAACGGCCCACACCAGCGCCGAAGTGGAGCAAGCCCGCAGCGCAGAAGCCGCAGCCCGGCAAGCGGTAGCAGACGCCGCGCCGGACTTGCAGCGCCTGCAAGCCCATGCGCCCGCCTTGGCGATTCGCCCATTGCACATGCAGTGGCAGCAAGCCAGCCATCAATTAGCCGCAGAGCAACATCAGTTGCAAGGCCTGCACGCCAGCTTGTTGCAAGCGCAGGTCGTACAGAGGCTTCAGCACCAGCAAGCCCAGCAGTTAAGCGCCAACGCGCTACAAAAATCACAGCTGCAACGGCAAGCCACAAGAGCGCAACAGGCTGATTTGACGGCATGGAGCCAGACCCACGCCAGCCACGCCCAGCTGGGCGAAAACCTCAGCGGCTGGCGCGAGCAGTTGCAGCAACACCAGCAACTGCAGCAGCAAACAGCGCAGGCTGAAAACCAGCTGCTGCAGCTGCAGCGCACTGCCGCGCAACTGCAACAACAAGCCAGCACCCAAGCCCAGCACAGCGCGCAAGCTGCCGAGCAAGTGACTCGCGCCCTGCAGCAGCAACAAGCCGCAGAACAGGCCCAGCAGCAGCGGCTTGCCGCCCATGGCGCCAGCCTGCCGCAGCTGCGCGCCAACTGGCAAGCCGCACAACAGCAGTTGCACCACTGGCAGCAACTGCAAGCCCATGCTGCGCTGCGCCAGCCGCTGGAACTGCAGCAGCAAAGCCATGCGCAAGCGCTGACTGCCAGCGAAGCCCGAATTCAGCAACAGATGAGCCAGCGCGAGGTTTTGCGCGCGCAGTACCGTGCCATCAAAGAAAAGGTCGCCGACAAGCAAGCCCTTCTGACCCAGGAGCAGCGCATTCAAAGCCTGCAAGCCCACCGCGCCGCGCTGCAGCCCGATGAAGCCTGCCCCTTGTGCGGATCGCACGATCACCCTGCGATCACCGAATACGCGGCGCTCGATGTTTCGGCCACTGAAGCTGCACTCAAGCAGGCGCAACAAGAGCGCGATGCATTGCAGCAGCAAGGCGAGTTGCTGAATACCGCCCTTGCCACCACACAGAGCCAGCAACAACACCTGCAAGCGCAGCGCGATGCCACCGCCACGCAAATTGCACAGTGGCAAGCGCGCTGGAATTCCTTGCGTGAGCAAGCAACGGAGCCCGTGGCTGACACTGCATGGCAGCAGCCCGACGCTTTGAGCGCCACCTGTGACAAGGCGCAGCAGCAAATCACAGCGCTGGAGAAAACCTTAGCCTTAGCCGATGCTGGCGAGCGCGATTTTCAAGCTGCCAAAGAGACCTGTCAGGCCGCGCTGCACCACCAGCAACAGGCAGACCACGCACAGGCCAGCACCCAGCAAGCACTGCAAAGCAACATGCAGCAACAGCTGCAAACCAGCCAAATGCTGCAAGCGGTGCAGCAGCAATCCACCGTTCTGCAAAACAGCTTACAAGCCTCCATACAAGCCGCTGGCTATGCACTGCCTGCGGCGGCGGACACCGCCGATTGGCTGACCGCCCGCCAGCAAGAATGGCAGCAATGGCAGCGCCAGCAAACGCTGCTGCAAGAAGTGGCGCACCAGATCGAAGTGCAGCAAGGCCAATACGCCCAAGCCGCGCAAGATGCCGAGCTCTGGCGGCAGCGCAACAATGCCTTGCCCGCACTGCCCGCCGATGTACCGGCTTATTCCGTGACACCCGCCGCCACGCTGGCCGACTGCATAGTGCAGATAGAGCGCACTGCGCAAACGCTGGCATTGCTGCAAGGCCAAATCACTCACGCCCAGAGTACGCTGGCGCAGTTGCAGCAATCGGCAGACCAAGCTCATGGCGCATGGCAGCAAGCGCTGCAAACCAGTCCATTTGCCGATGAAGTGCAGTACTCATCAGCCCTGCTGGCCGATACCGAGCACAGCCGCTTGCAGGCGCTGAGCGATCAATTGCACGCCGCAGAGCAGCGCGCCAGCACCTTGCTGGCTGATGCAACCCAGCGGCTGGCTGCGCTGCAATCGCAGGCCTTGAGCGATGAGATGCCCGAAGCCATCACCCAGCAAATCACCCAGCTGGAAGCCGAACGCGCCCAGCAGGCCGAGCAACTAGGCGCGCACCGCGCCCGCTTAACAGACGACGACCAGCACCGCGCAGGCCAGCAAGCGCTGCTGGAGCAAATTGCAGCGCAGGAAAAAGACAGCGACCTGTGGCAGCGGCTAGACGGTCTGATTGGCTCCGCCAAGGGCGACAAGTTCCGCAAGTTTGCGCAGGGACTGACGCTAGACCATCTGCTGCATCTGGCCAACCAGCACCTGCTAAGACTGCATGGCCGTTACCTGCTGCGCCGCAAGCCCACGGGCGAACTGGAGCTCGATATTGTGGACAACTGGCAAGGCGATGTGGCGCGCGACACGCGCACGCTGTCGGGCGGCGAGGCATTCCTCGTCAGTCTGGCTCTGGCGCTGGCATTGTCCGATCTGGTTAGCAGCAAGACCTCTATCGACTCCCTGTTCCTCGACGAAGGCTTTGGCACCTTAGACGGCGACACGCTGGAAGTGGCGCTGTCTGCGCTGGATGCACTGAACGCCAGCGGCAAGATGATTGGCGTCATCAGCCATGTGGAGGCGCTCAAAGAGCGCATTCCGGCACAGATCAAGGTCGAGAAGGCTGCGGGGATTGGTTATTCCAAACTGGTGATCTAGCGCTACGTGATGTGACCGTGGCAGCAGCAACGCATACCCGCAACAATGCCGATCAGGCCTCAGATCGGCCTGTGGCTGCTGCAACTGCTCTACAAGCCAAGCCGACAACTATCGAATCAGTAGCGTGTAGCGGTTGATATGTATTTACTTCAACTTGAAATTGATCCACAAATGAATGCAACCAAACGCAAACCGCTCACTTTTTAAACACCATAAGCACAACACAAACGCAGGTCACCGCTGCCTTGCTGCGCAGCCCTGCTGGCTTTGCCTTACCATCCAAGCCCTTGCTTGATAGGTACAAGCCATGATCCGGATCGCAGAACTCAAACTCCCTTTGTCGGCGGTGGAATACCACCCCGAAAACCACACCGAATTTCAGCCCCTTGAAAAGCTCACGGCTTTAGCCGCCGAGCGTCTGGGCTTGCCCGCCAAGGCCATTGCAGGCCTGCAGGTGCACAAGCGCAGCTTTGATGCGCGCAAGACCGAGTTGCTGGCGGTGTATATCGTCGACATCACGCTGGCCGATGAAAGCCAGGAAGCCGCGCTGCTGGCGCACTTTGCGGACCACTCCCACGTCAACCTCACGCCAGACATGCGCTGGACGCCGGTGGGCCAGGCTCCCGCCGATATGGATGAGCGCCCCGTGGTTGTAGGCTTTGGCCCCTGCGGCATGTTTGCCGGCCTGGTTCTGGCCCAGATGGGTTTCAAGCCCATCGTGCTGGAACGCGGCAAGACCGTGCGCCAGCGCACCAAGGACACCTGGCGCCTGTGGCGCAAGCGCGAGCTGACACCCGAATCCAACGTGCAGTACGGCGAAGGCGGTGCGGGCACGTTCTCTGACGGCAAGCTCTACAGCCAGATCAAGGATCCACGCCATCTTGGCCGCAAGGTACTGACAGAATTTGTGACTTTCGGCGCACCGCCAGAGATTCTCTACACCGCCCACCCCCATATCGGCACTTTCAAGCTGGTCAAGCTGGTTGAAGGCATTCGCGAAGAAATCGTGCGTCTGGGCGGGGAAGTGCGCTTTGAACAGCGCGTGACCGATGTGCAGATCGAGGGCGAAGGCGAGCAGCGCCAGCTGACTGGCCTGCAAGTGCTCAATCAGGTCACCGGCGAAAGCTACCACCTGCCCACCCACCACGCGGTGATGGCACTGGGCCATAGCGCACGCGATACTTTTGTCAACTTCTACGAGCGCGGTGTGGCCATGGAAGCCAAGCCCTTCTCCATCGGCTTCCGTATCGAGCACCCGCAAAGCGTGATTGACCGCGCCCGCTGGGGCAAGGATGCGGGTCACCCGCTGCTGGGCGCTGCGGATTACAAGCTGGTGCACCACGCCAAGAACGGCCGCGCCGTTTACAGCTTTTGCATGTGTCCCGGCGGCACCGTGGTGGCTGCGACCAGCGAGCCCGGCCGCGTCGTCACCAATGGCATGAGCCAGTACTCGCGCGCCGAGCGCAATGCCAATGCGGGCATGGTCTGTGCCATCAGCCCCGAAGACTATCCGCAAGATGCCGAGAGTTTTTCCTGGGCGTTTGACGGCAAGACCTTGGGCGTGGAAAAGATGCAAAAAGGTGAGCATCACCCGCTTTCAGGCGTTGTGCTGCAGCGCCAACTGGAATCCAAAGCCTACGATCTGGGCGGCCAGAACTACAGCGCGCCCGGCCAACTGGTGGGCGATTTTGTAGTGGGCACACCTTCGTCAGAATTTGGCGCGGTTCAGCCATCGTACAAGCCTGGCATTCATCTGGGTGACCTGCACCAAGCCCTGCCCACCTACGCGATTGAAGCCATGCGCGAGGCCCTGCCCGCGTTTGGCAAGAAGATTCGCGGCTACGACATGAATGATGCCGTGCTGACGGGGGTGGAAACACGTACCTCATCGCCCGTCAAAATTGGCCGTGGCGCAGACTTCCAGAGCGACAACACGCGCGGCCTATACCCCGCAGGTGAAGGTGCCAGCTACGCTGGCGGCATTTTGTCCGCAGGTGTGGATGGCATCAAGGTCGGTGAAGCCGTGGCCTGCGCTATCTTGAACCTGCCTGTGCCTTCGTCCGGCTCACGTGGTTCTGGCGGTGCGCTGTAAATCGCAGCCATCAGCCTCGCTACGCCCTATCCGCGCCCCGGTACGCCAGCCCTGCTGCTGGCGGTATCGGCCATGGGCGTGGTGGTGCTCGCCTCCAACATACTCGTTCAATACGCCATCAACGACTGACTGATCCCAGGGGCCTCACCCAACCGTTTGTCTTTCTGGTCAGCGAGCCGCTGAACCAGCGCTTTGATCCGAGCCAGCTCTGGGCGTCTGCCTGCTGCTGCAGTTTCGCCTTTTGCTGGGGCACACATCAGTCTCCATCGCCTTTTACAAGTTTTGGGGCACTGGCTGACAGGAGCCGATGACGAGCATGAGTACGCTGATCGCTTCATCGCATGTCAGGCATCACCATGAAAACTCTGCGCATTGCTGCTCTATCCCTCTCCTGCCTCGGGCCCACCGGCCTGATAGTCAGTACTGCAGCCCTGGCGCAAACCAGCAATTCACCCCCTGCGGCAGACAATGCCGGCACGCCCTCAGCGTTGTCAGGCTGGATGTTTGGCTACGCCCCCTTCGACTGGCATTTCTCCGACGCCAGGAAGGAGAACGACTTTGAGCCCGACGAGCAGAAACATGCCTATGTCTGGCTGATTCAGGCCGAGAAAGAACTAGACAAACGCCATATCGCAGGCTTTGCCTATTTCAAGAACTCATTCGGCCAGCCCAGCCAGTACGCTTATTACGGCTGGCGCTTCAGGCCGTTCGACAGCGCCCCTGGCCTGTTCATCAAGCTCACGGGCGGCATCATTCACGGCTACAAATTTCCGTTCAACAAGAAAATCCCGCTCAACAACAAGCATGGCTGGGGCATCACGGCCATTCCTGCCTTGGGCTATGACTTCAACCGTAACTGGGGCGCACAGGTCAATGTGCTGGGCAATGCCGGCGTGATGTTCCAGCTCAATTACACGGTGCGTTAAGCCGCTTTATTCAGCGCTTCGCAGCCTGGCAAAGTCTGGGGCGCGCTTTTCCAGAAATGCGCCAATGCCCTCGCGGGATTCTTCGCTGCCCTGGGCCTCGACCATATAGTCGGCCTCCAGTGCCAGCTGCTCTTCCAAGCTGTGGTGGTGTGCTACGCGGCACAGCGTCTTGATTCGGGCGGTAGCCACTTCCGGCCCCTGCGCCAGTTGCTGGGCCAGCGCCAGTGCCGCATGCAAGGCTGCGCCGGTTTCCGTCAAACGGTTGATGCAACCCAGAGCATGCATGCGCTCGCCGCTGATGCGTTCGCCCGTCAGACAAAGCTCGGTCAGCACCTGGCGCGAGACAAACTCGGCCAGAAACGAAGTGGCCCCGCCATCCGGCGTCAGCCCCACTTTCACATAAGCCACAGAAAACACGGCGGACTTGGCTGCCACCATCAGGTCGCAAGCCATGGCCAGAGACAGGCCTGCCCCCGCTGCTGCGCCTTCAACCGCTGCAATCACCGGCTTGGGGCAGTCGCGTATGGCGCGAATGAGATGGTTAAGGTCTTCGAGCTTGATGCGCCGCTCAGCCAGCGGCATGGCTCGGCGCGTGGCCAGCTGATTCAGATCACCACCAGCGCAAAAATGGCCGCCTTCACCCGTCAGGATGATTGCGGCCACAGAGGCATCGGTACCCGCAGCACGCAGGCCATCCATGACGGCGTGGTAGTACTCTGGCGACAGCGCATTGCGCGCTGCCGGGTTGTTGTTGGAGAGGATAAGAACAGCGCCTTCGCGCCGGGTGACAAGTGCAGAATTCATAGCAGACCTCCTGCACCCCACTGTAGCGACAGCCGCCCAGCCCGCCTAGCGGGATAGCGCGGCCAGCTGTCACCTGGCGGACCGCTCACGGGCGATTAGCGGCGCGGCCCCCAGTGGCCACCATGTCCACGCCAACCACCGGGGCCATGATTCCAGCCCCCCTCATGCCAGCCATAGCCGGGGCGTGGCGGCATGGCCCAGCGACCAGGGTTCCAGTTGTAGCGGCCACCGCCCCAGCCCCAGGAACCGCCTATCCAGACATAGGCTGGCGAGGGTGCAATCGGGATCACCTCATTGCGCAAGGGAGGCGGTGCCATAGGCGCATAAACATCGCCGACCACCACCTCGGAGCCATATGCCGGATAGGCCGGAGCCACTACACAGCCGGTGAGCAAGGCACAGGCCCCGCCAAGCACCAGAGCGGGTAGCAGACGGCGGGTTGAAGATTGAGAGATGAAAGACATGAGCACTCCTGAAAGTCTTAGCTCTACAACGCGAAAGCCCCTGCCAGTTGTTGACAGGGGCTTGTGAAGCGAGCGTAAAGACAGGCTACTGCCGTTTACATATTAATCATCCGTCAGCGTGCGTTTTGCAGGGCTGCAATGCGCTCTTCCATCGGAGGATGAGTGGAGAACAGCTTGCCGATATTGCCGGTGATACCCATGGCTTGCACGCTCTTGGGCAGCTCGCCCGGATGCATGCCGCCCAGACGGGCCAGGGCATTGATCATGGGCTGGCGATTGCCCATCAGCTGTGCGGCGCCGGCATCGGCACGGAATTCACGCTGGCGCGAGAACCAGGCCACGATCATGGCGGCCACAAAGCCCAGCAGGATATCGAGCACGATGGTGGTTACGTAGTAACCAATGCCGGGGCCTGAGCTGTTTTCGTCGTTCTTGCGCAAGAAGCTGTCCACCGCATAGCCGATGACACGCGACAGAAAGACCACAAACGTGTTCATGACGCCCTGGATCAGCGTCATGGTCACCATGTCGCCATTGGCGATGTGGGCCACTTCGTGGCCGATCACGGCTTCGACTTCTTCACGGGTCATGCCTTCGAGCAGACCTGTGGACACGGCGACCAGTGCCGAGTTCTTGAAAGCGCCCGTCGCAAAGGCATTGGGCTCGCCTTCGTAGATGCCGACTTCGGGCATGCCGATACCGGCCTTGTCGGCAAAGCCGCGCACGGTGTTGACGATCCAGGCCTCGTCAGCATTGCGCGGCTCGTTGATGACTTGCACGCCCGAGGTCCACTTGGCCATGGGCTTGGAGATCAGCAGCGAAATGATCGCGCCGCCAAAGCCCATGATGAAGGCAAAGCCCAGCAGGGAGCCCAGATTGAGGCCGTTGGCGGTGAGAAAGCGGTTGACGCCCAGCAAGTTGGCGACAATGCCCAGCACCGCTACAACGGCGATGTTGGTCAATAAAAATAAGGCAATACGTTTCATCGAGGGTGTACTCCACACAGGGGACAAAATGGCCAAAACCCCTCATGCACCGCCTGTGTGCGGCGAATGCTCATCAAGCCAGATCTCTTTCTGGCAGTACCGGTTGTTGTGGTGTTTGTACGGTACGTGGGGCTCGGAAAACGAGAGAGTCATCATAGAAGGAAAAGTTCTGGTTTTGATGGCACCAGCCCGGGATTCCTAGTATGGGAATAGGTAGATAGGGTTTGTTTGCCAGATTGCAAGCTGCATTCAGCAACTGCTCGCTCAACCAGCCATCGGCTGCCATCATGGAGGTGATGGACGACGAGCCTTGCGCAAGCGGCACGCAGATCACATGCGCCGTAATCGCCTTGCGCGGCTGCACCAGCTTTTCCAGCAAGGCGTGGCCTATGGGGAAAAACTGGGCCTGCGCCCACAGATCACGCTGGCGCACAAACAAGTCCTGCCAGCGCTTTTCTCGCAATGCGTCGCACAAAGCCTGCGGGGCCAGCAGCAAGCCGCCGTTTTCATCGAGAACCGTGACCGAATCACGCAAGCGTCCACGCTGCGCACCCACGCCTTGCCGCTCAATCTCGCTTGCCTGCAGCACATTGAGCTGCTGTTTAAGTCGGGGCCAGTGCAGCCAGATCAGACCGTTGAAGAAGTCATGCAAATTATCCCGAGTGGGAATGCAGCGCTGATTGCGAATAAAGGCCTCATACGCCTGGCCTGCGGGCAGTTGCTGCTGATCAACAAACTGCCAGCCCTGCAGCAAACCATGTGCCGCCGCCACCTGTTGCAGCGCACTGGCCACCGATGCCCCGCCCTGCACCAGTGCATGCACCTGCTGGCCCAGCGCTCGCAGCTGCGCAAGCCACAGGGCTTGCCAGTCAATAGTCCAATCCGTCGCCAGCTCTACGGGCAGGTTATCCACAGCAGTCAATGCGCCACTCCATCGCCTGCCGACCGTTTGTCACGCACCGCCACGCGGGGCGTGCCTTCATCGCGCAAATCAAAGGCCTGAGTCGCGGCCATGAGCTTGGTCAGCGAGGCATAGCCGTAGTTGCGCGCATCAAAAGAGAGTTTGTTGCCGATATGTGTGCCCACGGCGCTGACGCGCGCCCAGCCGGTTTCATCCTGCATGGCTTTGACGGCGTCACGCAGCATGGCGATTAGCGGCCTGTCTTCACGCAGCAGATGCGATGGCACGCGCAAATTGGCACAGGCCGGTGCTGCTATGCCTGTACCGCCAGCGGCCTTGGAATTGTTGGTGGGTTGAGCCTGTGTGGCTTGCTCGGCTGGCTGGCGCACTGCGGCATCGGCTTCCTGCAATTCACGGCGATCGCTGCGGCTGGTGATGCCGTCGCCCAGCTCCAGCAAGGCCTCAAAGTACAGAAAGCGCGAGCAAGCGTTGACGAAGGCGCGCGGCGTCTGCGCTGCGCCAAAGCCATAGACAGCAGCGCCCTTGGCGCGCAGGTGCATGACTAGCGGGGTGAAGTCGGCATCCGACGAGACAATGCCAAAGGCGTCGGGCTTTTCTGTGTAGAGCAGCTCCATGGCATCGACCGTCATCGCCATGTCGGTGGCGTTCTTGCCTTTGGAGTAATCAAACTGCTGCATGGGCCGCACTGCATTTTCCAGCAGCTTGCTCTGCCAGCCATGCAGGCCGGGCTTGGTCCAATTGCCATAAGCACGGCGAATGTTGATGAGGCCGAAGGTGGACAACTCGGTCAGGATTTCATCAATCATCTCGGCGGGCGCGTTGTCCGCATCAATCAACAAGGCAATCCGGGGCTGAACATCGGTAGGCATGCAATCTCCTGAGTGATCTTGTGAGCCAAGACTAACCGAGCCACTTGACAGCACCAAATAAACACCCAATAAAAAAGGAGCAGCTTGCGCCACTCCTTTCTTGCTTTCAAGCTAAATACATCTGCAAACCCAGAAGATGCAAGCGCTTTCAGTTCACTTTTTAATCAAGCATCTTCCAGGGCAAGGCATCGCCAAAGCGCAGTGGCTTGAGCTGGGCGCCTTCGCCGTACTCAAAGCTCACGGGCGGCGTCCAGCTTTCCTTGACCAGGGTGATGGTGTCGGTGTTGCGGGGCTGGCCGTAGAAGTCTGCACCGTTGAAGGAGGCAAAGCCTTCGAGCTTGTCCAGCGCGCCAACGCCGTCAAACACTTCGGCATACATCTCAATCGCGGCGTGGGCGCTGTAGCAGCCTGCGCAGCCCGTGGCGGCTTCCTTAAGGTGAGCTGCGTGGGGAGCGCTATCTGTGCCCAGGAAGAACTTCTTGCTGCCGCTGGTAGCGGCCTGCACCAGTGCCAGACGGTGGGTTTCGCGCTTCAGAACTGGTAGGCAATAGAAGTGCGGGCGCACGCCGCCCAGGAAAATGGCGTTGCGGTTGAACAGCAAATGCTGGGGCGTGATGGTGGCAGCCAGAAAGTCATCGGCAGCAGCCACATATTCGGCAGCTTCCTTGGTCGTCACGTGCTCCATGACAATCTTCAGCTCAGGGAAGTCCTTCCGCAGAGGCTTGAGTTGCTGCTCGATAAACATAGCCTCGCGGTCAAACAGGTCAACGCTCTGATCGGTGACTTCACCATGCACCAGCAGCACCAGGCCTTCGCGCTGCATGGCTTCGAGCGTGGGGTAAATCTTGCGCAGATCAGTCACGCCGTGATCGGAATTGGTGGTCGCACCAGCGGGGTAGAGCTTGCAGGCCACCACACCCGCCGCCTTGGCACGCACGATTTCATCGGGGCCCAGGTTATCCGTCAGGTACAGCGTCATCAAAGGCTGGAATTGGCTGCCTGCGGGCACGGCCGACAAAATGCGATCGCGGTAAGCAATAGCCAGCTCAGCCGTCGTCACAGGCGGCTTGAGGTTAGGCATGATGATGGCGCGGCCCATCTGACGGGCGGTGTGCGGCACCACGCAGCGCATGGCATCGCCATCGCGCACGTGCAGGTGCCAGTCATCGGG
Source organism: Comamonas sp. 26 (assembly GCF_002754475.1). Taxonomy (NCBI): domain Bacteria; kingdom Pseudomonadati; phylum Pseudomonadota; class Betaproteobacteria; order Burkholderiales; family Comamonadaceae; genus Comamonas; species Comamonas sp. 26. The sequence continues at coordinate 383,526 of NZ_PEFL01000001.1, read as the reverse complement.
GCGGGTGATCGTGAGAGTCTGAGTCATGCCGATATTGTCCCATCATCCCTGCTCACCGCCGCAGCCTTTCTCTTGCACAGGCATCTCGGTTAACAGCCTCTGGCTTTCAGGGCGGAAATCCTCAAGAATGGGGCAAAGGAGGACACATCATGTCTATCCCTCAACGCCAGTCTGCAGGGCAAGTTCAGACCGACTTTCTCAGCGCCAGCGATGCGGCACGCCTGGTCGCCCGCGTGGGCATTACCAAGGTGCTGCGCCTCATCGCCGAAGCCATAGAAGCCGACTTTGGTCGCTGGCAAGACTTTGACAAAAGTGCACGCACTGCGGCGCATTCCCCCAGTGGCGTGATTGAGCTGATGCCCGTGGCCGATGCGCAGGACTACGCCTTCAAATATGTCAACGGCCACCCGTTGAACCCTAGCCACGGCCTACCTACGGTGATGGCTTTTGGCGCGCTGGCTGATGTCGCCACCGGCATGCCCCGCGTTGTCAGCGAGCTGACGCTGACCACCGCCCTGCGTACCGCCGCCACATCTGCCATGGCAGCGCGCCATCTGGCCCGTGGGAACAGCCGCAGCATGGCGCTGATCGGCAATGGCTCTCAAAGCGAATTTCAGGCCTTGGCCTTCATGGAGCTGCTAGGCGTCAGCGAGCTGCGCCTGTTTGACATCGACCCGGCCGCATCGCAAAAACTGCTGCGCAATCTCCAACCCTTTTTGCATCAATTTGCAGCCACCGCCATCATCTGCACCAGCGTGCCGGATGCCGTGGCAGGCAAAGACATAGTGACCACAGTCACCGCCGACAAGACCCGCGCCGTCATCGTTGCAGGCCACCTGCTGGAGCCCGGCATGCATATCAACGCCGTGGGCGGAGACTGTCCAGGTAAGACCGAATTCGATGCCCCGGCCTTGCAGCGTGCGCAGGTCTTTGTCGAATACGAGCCACAGACGCGCATCGAAGGCGAGCTGCAGCAAATGCCAGCCGACTTTGCCGTCACCGAGCTTTGGCGTGTGCTGCAGGGGCAGGCTCCCGGTCGCACCGCCCCAGAGAAGATCACCTTGTTCGACTCGGTGGGCTTTGCACTGGAAGACTACTCAGCCCTGCGCACCATGCACAGCCTTGCACGCCAGTTCGGCCTACTGTCCCAGATCGAGCTAGTGCCTGCGCTGAGCGATCCCAAAGATCTGTTCGCCATGGTTCGGCAGGCAATAAGCGCGCAAGCCATGAGCCTTGTGAAACGCAAAACGGCGTAGCCATGAAAAACAAGCCTTCGCCCATCCCCGAAAGTCACACCATGCAAGCCACCTTGATTGGAATTCCCACCGATGTGGGCGCATCACGGCTGGGAGCGGCCATGGGGCCTGATGCGCTGCGGGTTGCGCAACTGGCCCCGGCACTTGAGCAGCTTGGCGTCGCAGTGAATGACCTGGGTAATCTCGCAGGCCCCTCAAACCCACGCGGCGGGCGCGATGCACAGGGGCTGCGCAATCTGGCCGAAGCCCTGCGCTGGAACCAAATCGCACATGACGCCGTGCTCCAAGTGCTGCAGCAAAGTCGCCTGCCCATCATGCTGGGAGGCGACCATACGCTAGCCACCGGCTCCATAAGCGCCATTGCCCGGCATTGCCGCGCCACGGGCAAGCGCCTGCGCGTGCTATGGCTTGATGCGCATTCAGACTGCAACACCCCCGAAAGCTCGCCCAGTGGCAATCTGCACGGCATGCCTGTCTCCAGCCTGTGCGGGCTAGGGCCTGCTGAACTGGCATCGCTGTCTGGCACGACACCCGCCCTGCCCGCTTCGGCCTTTTGCCAGATTGGGCTGCGCAGCGTGGACACCAGCGAGAAGCTGATGATTCGCGAGCTGGGACTTGAGGTTTACGACATGCGCGCCATCGATGAGCTGGGCATGCGAGAAGTCATGCGCCGTGCGCTGGACGGGCTGCTGGGCACCGAAGGCGAAGACACTCACCTGCACCTGAGCTTTGATGTGGATTTTCTCGATCCCGATATTGCACCCGGCACCGGCACGCCGGTGCGCGGCGGCCCCACCTACCGTGAAGCCCAGCTGTGCATGGAGATGATTGCAGATACAGGCCGCCTCGCATCGCTGGATATTGTGGAGTTGAATCCCGCGCTGGACTTGCGCAATCAGACGGCGGAGCTGGTCGTGGATTTGGTGCAAAGCCTGTTTGGCCAAAGTGTACTCATGCGCTCCCCCTGAGGCGCTTCTGCGCCTTCCTCCGGAAGGTCAGAACATCTTCGCCGCGAGGCGGCTCTTGCTCGGTATCTCTGTATTGAAGTGCATCAGTTTGGGGTCGTAAAAAAGGCGCTATTTCGAGCGCCTTTTTCTGGGTGACCTACCGCATCAGTGCTGCAGGATCTTGTTGAGGAATTCCTTGGTGCGCGGCTGGCGGTTTTCGGGGTGACCGAAGAACTCTTCCTTGCTGCAGTCTTCCAGAATCTTGCCGCCCACATCCATAAAGATCACGCGGCTGGCCACCTTGCGGGCAAAGCCCATCTCGTGGGTCACACACATCATGGTCATGCCTTCATTGGCCAGGCCCATCATGACATCCAGTACTTCGCCGACCATTTCAGGGTCCAGCGCCGAGGTAGGTTCATCAAACAGCATGACGATGGGGTCCATGGACAACGCACGCGCAATGGCCACGCGCTGCTGCTGACCACCGGAGAGCTGACCGGGGAACTTGTCCTTGTGAGCAGTCAGGCCCACGCGGTCCAGCATCTTCAGGCCACGGGTCTTGGCATCGTCTGCACTGCGGCCCAACACCTTCATCTGCGCGATGGTCAGGTTCTCGGTCACGGACAGATGAGGGAACAGCTCAAAGTGCTGAAACACCATGCCCACGCGGCTGCGCAGCTTGGGTAGGTTGGTCTTTGGGTCATGCACCGCAGTGCCGTCCACAAAGATCTCGCCCTTCTGGAAGGGCTCCAGCGCGTTGATGGTCTTGATCAGGGTGGACTTGCCCGAGCCCGAAGGCCCGCACACGACCACCACTTCACCTTTGTCAATATTAGTGGAGCAATCGGACAGCACCTGAAAGCTGCCGTACCACTTGGAAACGTTCTTGAGTTCAATCATTTTTAACTCCGACTCGTGTCAGTTATCCATCACAACGCCCGCAAGCAGCGGAGCCATCGTGTGAGATGGCCAGAAAGGCCAATCCCGCAGCAAAGGTCGTCGTCCCCTTCAGGGGGAAGATGCGAAGTGACTCAGGGAAGATCATCGAATAATCGCGATTTTTTTATGCAACTGCTTGACGGCCCAGGACAGTGCAAAGCAGATCACGAAATACGTTGCGGCGGCAGCCAGATAGGACTCAATGGGACGGCCAAAGTTCTTGCCCGCAATCTCGAAGCCCTTGAGCATGTCATAGGCGCCGATGGCGTAGACCAGCGAAGTATCTTGGAACAAGATGATGGTCTGCGTCAGCAGCACGGGCAGCATGTTGCGGAAGGCTTGGGGCAGCACCACCAGACGCATGTTCTGGCTATACGTCATACCCACTGCCTGGCCTGCATGGACCTGACCACGCGGAATGGACTGAATACCAGCACGCATGATTTCAGAGAAGTACGCAGCCTCAAACGCCACAAAGGTAATGATGGCCGAGGTTTCCGCTCCAATAGGCTTGCCGATGATCATGGGCATCAGCAGGAAGAACCACAGAATCACCATCACCAGTGGAATGGAGCGCATTCCGTTGACATAGATGACGGCTGGAACTTCCAGCCACTTCTTGCCAGACAGACGCATCAGCGCCAACAGCGTGCCAAAGATGATGCCACCCAGCGTGGCAATCACCGTCAGGGTCAAGCTGAACACCAGGCCCTTGGCCACGAAGTTGGTGAACAGATCCCAGGAGAAAAACGACCAGTCGAGGTTGAGATTCATATCAGTGGCCTCCACCGCTGGCTGCAATCAGGCCGGGAACGCGTGAGCGTTTCTCAATGAAAGCCATGATGCGGTTGATGACGAAGGCGGAAATCACATACAGACCCGTGACAGCCAGATAAATCTCGACGCCACGTGCGGTTTCTTCCTGTGCCTGCATGGCGAACATGGTCAGCTCGGCCACAGACACGGCAAACGCCACGGACGAGTTCTTGAACACGTTCATGGCTTCGCTGGTCAGCGGCGGAATGATGATGCGAAATGCCATGGGCAGCAGCACATAGCGATAAGTCTGGAAGGTGGTGAAGCCCACCGCCATGCCCGCATAGCGCTGACCGCGTGGTAAAGCCTGAATGCCGGAGCGCACCTGCTCGGCAATACGCGCGGAGGTAAAAAAGCCAATCGCAAACACCACCAGCACATAGCTATCCAGCGACTTCATTGCAGGAATCATGGCTGGAATCACGTGGTACCAGATGAATACCTGAACCAGCAGCGGAATATTGCGAAACAACTCTACCCAGGCATTGCCCAGACGCACTATCCACGGTCGATCGGGCAGGGTACGCAAAGTGCCAATCACGGCACCCAACACCAATGCAATCACCAGCGACAGCAACGCCACCGAGACTGTCCAGCCCCAGGCGGACAGCATCCAGTCCAGATAGGTGATATCGCCGTTTTTGCCAAAACAGCTCTGCCCGACCTCTTGGGTAATGGTGTCCTGACAGAACACCTGCCAATCCCAACTCATACGAGCACCTCTTTCATTCTTGGTTTACGAGGGCAAACACTCACACCGCACCTCTTAACAAAAAAGCCCCTTCAAACCGCGTGGCAGAAGGGGCGGTACACCAGTCAGGTGAGATTACTTGGCGTCGTACGCTTCCATGGGCTTGTCATTGGGATGCGCCCATGCATCCTTGGTGGCAGCCGACAGAGGCAGGCCCACCTTCACGTTGTTAGGTGGAATGGGTTGCATGAACCACTTGTCGTACAGCTTGGTCAAAGAGCCATCCTTGATCTGGCGCACGATGGAATCGTCCACAGCCTTCTTGAAAGCGGGGTCGTCCTTGCGCATCATGCAGGCGATGGGTTCCACCGACAACACTTCGCCAACGACCTTGTAATCGTTGGGAGCCTTGGACTTAGAGATGTTGGCGGCCAGGATTGAGCCGTCCATGATGAAGGCGTCGGCACGGCCGGTTTCCAGCATCAGGAAGCTATCTGCGTGATCCTTGCCCATGACTTCCTTGAAAGTCAGGCCATCAGCGCGCTTGTTCTTGCGCAGGGTCTGCACGGAAGTCGTACCCGTCGTGGTCACGATGGTCTTGCCGTTCAGGTCCTTGATGCCGGTGATGCCGGAGTTGGCACGCGTGGCAATACGCACTTCTTCCACGTAGGTAGTGAAGGCAAAGGCGGCGTCTTTCTGACGAGCCGTGTTGTTGGTGGTGGAGCCGCACTCAATATCCACCGTGCCGTTTTGCACCAGAGGGATACGATTTTGCGAAGTCACAGGCTGATACTTCACTTCCAGAGCCGTCAGACCCAGTTGCTTCTGAATATCTTTCAGAATGCGCTCGCCCATTTCTGTATGGAAGCCCACGTACTTGCCATTGCCCAGCGTGTAGCCCAGACCGGACGATTCACGCACGCCTAGTGTGACGCTGCCAGAGGACTTGATCTTGGCCAATGTGTCATTGGCTTGTGCAAACACCGTACCAGCAGCCAGCGCGGTTACGGCGATGGCCAACAATTGCTTCTTCATATGGATCTCCTATTGGTAAGGACCAAAAATGCTTGCCGTTCATTAACGCTCTGCCCCTTATGGGGGTAGACAAGCGAAATTTATTAACGTTCTGCACTCATTGTGCAGCCACGCAGGGCACTGCGATGCAAACATTTCTAGGACTTTTCCCGTAGGAAGATCTCAAGTGCGAGCGCGCACTTTCGACATGAATCCATTGCTGCAAAGAAGTACCGTTTTCGCGCAAGGTGCAAACTCTAATGCCTGACCTATTTCTGAATCCAATGCCGATAGCAAAAATCCTTATGTCCTACTTGCATACTTGGTATTTACCCGGAACATAACTTAAGGGTTTTTACCAAGAAAATCACCAAAAACACGTCTTGGGCATCTGAAAAACAAAAAAAGGGCCATCTGGCCCTTTTGGAGAAAAGCAACAGTGTGCTCAGGCTACACAGCCTTGATTTCGCCGTTGGCGGTCTCGCCCTGTTCTTTAAGAAAGGCCCAGAGCGCAGCTGCGCCGCCCTGCGGGGCATCACCCTGCGGTTTTTCACGATAGGCACGCACTTCCATGTCCATCTGGAAACCGTTCATGCCTTCTGGCACAGCGCGAACCAGGCGGCCCGCCTCCAGATCGCCGCGCACGGCGCTGTAGGGCAGGAAAGCGACGCCATGGCCTTCCAGCGCCATGGCCTTGAGGCCTTCGGCCATATCGGTTTCATAGACGCGCTCAAGATGCACGGCTTCGGAGGACTCCTTGAGGATCAGCTCCGTCACACGACCCAGATATGCGCCTGCGGCATAGCCTAGATAGGGCAGCGGCTGCCCCTGCTGACCGGGTAGCATGAAAATGGGATTGCCATCCGCATCGGGCTTGGAATAGGCCGCCAGCACCTCATGCCCCAAGCTCACCATTTCATAGCGTGCGGGGTCCAGCTGGAAAGGCTGCGAGGAGTGATAGTAGGCGATCAGCAGATCGCAACCACCTTCCACCAGCCGCATCACCGCATCGTGCACATTGAGCGCAAACAGGCGACTGCGGAATGGGCCAAACTTCTCGTGCACTGCCGAGACCCAGTTCGGGAAGAAAGTGAACGCCAATGTGTGCGGTACGGCAAAGCCCACCATGCCCTTGCCCGCACTGACGTGGGCGCGCAGCATGGTGCGGGTACTTTGCAGGGACTGCAGTATTTCCAGCGCCTGCTCATACATGGTCTTGCCTGCGGGCGTCAGACGCGTCGGGTACGAGCTTCGGTCGACTAGATCCGTTCCAGCCCAAGCCTCCAGCGCCTGAATGCGGCGCGAGAAAGCGGGCTGCGTCACGTGGCGCAACTGGGCCGAGCGGCTGAAACTGCGAGTTTCAGCAAGGCTGACAAAATCTTCAAGCCATTTGGTTTCCATAGACCACCATTATCCGCTGCCCCGCACCAAGGCAGTGCAACTGAAGTAATCCTTGTGGGCTAGTCAGCGCAGTTCAGCCGCCTGAGCAATGTCGCGATGACCTCAATTGCGCCTCTAGCCCCGGTTATTCAAACAAACCCTAGGGGTAATGCCTGCTATCCGATGTAAGCCCTGAGACATAGATAGCTTGATAATATTTAGTCACATCTATCCGATGTGTTGACTCGCTCCATACCATCCCGGTGCACAACACCGCGAAGGTCAAGGACAACATAAGAGCACTTTTTTGAGTGCGCGCAGATCGCGCCATCCATACGAGCTGCCCTGGTCCATATGTGTTTTTCTGACTTCCCGCGTTCATGTCCTCCACTCCTCCCGAGACCGATGGTGCGGCCGATACCGGCACTCGCCCGGATGAGCCTCGCTCCCTTTGCATCGAAGACTGGCTGACGGTGATCATCATGGCGGCCCTCGCCTTGATCACCTTTGCCAATGTTCTGGTGCGCTATTTCACCAACTCCTCCTTTGCCTGGACCGAAGAGATCTCCGTCTTTCTGATGATCTTGCTGGCTCTGGTTGCAGGTTCTGCCGCCGTGGCGCGCAACCTGCACATTCGCATCGAATTCTTTGCCGAAGGTGGGTCTCTGGCCCGCCGCAAAGCACTAGCGCGCTTTGGCTCGCTGATGATGGCGCTGCTGTTTGCCCTGATCGCCGTGCTCAGCGTGCGCGTGGTCTGGGACGACTTCCGCTACGAAGAAACCTCGCCCGGCATTGGCTTGCCACAATGGTGGTACTCCATCTGGCTGCCCGTCGTCTCTGCGCTGATTACTCTGCGCGCTCTGGGTCTGTTCATTCGCCAGGGCAAGCCCGGCGCTTTCAGCGAAGAGCCCGTTGAAAAAGACCACAGCAAGGAGATCGCATGATTGCTACCTTGCTGTTTGTGGCCTTCCTCGGCCTGATGTTTATTGGCGTGCCCATTGGCGCAGCACTGGGCTTGGCCGGAGCCACCGCTATTGCCCTGGCCAATGCCGATACCCAATGGTTTGGCCTGCTGGCCGTGCCGCAGAACTTCTATGCCGGTCTGGGCAAATATCCGCTGCTGGCCATTCCCATGTTTGTGCTGGTGGGCTCCATCTTTGACCGCTCTGGCGTGGCCCTGCGGCTGGTGAATTTCGCCGTCGCCATCGTGGGGCGTGGCCCCGGCATGCTGCCACTGGTCGCCATTGCCGTGGCCATGTTTCTAGGTGGCATCTCGGGCTCTGGACCGGCCAATGCGGCTGCCGTGGGCGGCGTGATGATTGCGGCCATGAGTCGCGCCGGCTACCCAAAGAGCTTCTCTGCCAGCGTGGTCGGCGCAGCAGCGGCCACCGACATTCTGATTCCGCCATCGGTCGCCTTCATCATCTACTCCGTGCTGGTGCCCGGTGCCTCGGTACCTGCGCTCTTTGCTGCGGGGATGATTCCCGGCATTCTGGCGGGCGTTGCGCTCATCATTCCCGCCGTGTGGATGGCGCGCAAGCACAAGATGGGCGCACTCGAAGCGTCCATGCCCCGCCCAGAATTCTGGAAAAGTCTGCGCGAAGCGGCCTGGGGTCTGGCTGCACCGGTGCTGATTCTGGGCGGCATGCGCATGGGCTGGTTCACACCCACAGAAGCCGCCGTAGTCGCTGTGTTCTATGGTCTGTTCGTCGGCATGGTGATTCACCGCACCATCGGCGTGCGCGACCTGTTCCCCATCTTGCGTGAAGCAGGCGAGCTGTCTGCCATCATCTTGCTGGTGGTCTCGCTGGCCGGCATTTTTGCCTTCTCGCTATCCACACTTGGCGTGATTGACCCGGTGGCCAACGCCATCGTCAACTCTGGCCTGGGTGAGTACGGCGTGCTGGGCCTGCTGATCCTGCTGTTAATCACCGTGGGCATGTTCCTGGACGGCATCTCGATCTTCCTGATCTTTGTGCCTCTGCTGCTGCCCATCATGAACCACTACCAGTGGGATCCCGTCTGGTTCGGCGTAATCCTGACACTCAAGGTCGCACTGGGCCAGTTCACCCCCCGCTGGCAGTGAACCTGATGGTCAGCTGCCGTATCGCAGGCGTGCGCATGGAGTCCACCGTGCGCTGGGTGGGCTGGATGCTGCTTTCCATGTTCATGGTGATGATTCTGGTCATCGCCTTCCCGCAGCTTGCCTTGTGGTTGCCAGCAAGACTTGGCTATTGACCTGCCGCGTCCCTCCCTCTCGCTTCTCGGGAGTGGGGACGACACCAGCGCAGCGGGGCGGGGCAGCCCTTGCGCGGTGTCTGCAGAAACAGGCCATGATTGTTCAAAACATCAGTGCACCAAGCACTGAATCTTTTTCTTTAGGGAGACAAACCAATGAAACTGCGTACATTCCTCGCTTCCGCCGTGGCTACGGCTGCCGCTCTGGCCTTCGCATCGCCCATGGCCATGGCACAGACCAAGTACAAGAGCGAATACCGCATGTCGCTGGTGCTGGGCACCGCCTTCCCATGGGGCAAGGGCGGCGAGCTGTGGGCCGACAAGGTACGCGAGCGCACTCAGGGCCGTATCAACATCAAGCTCTACCCCGGCACATCGCTGGTACAAGGCGATCAGACGCGTGAATTCTCCGCACTGCGTCAGGGCGTGATCGACATGGCAGTGGGCTCCACCATCAACTGGTCGCCCCAGGTCAAGTCGCTGAACCTGTTCTCCATGCCCTTCCTCTTCCCCAACTTCAAGGCCGTGGATGCCGTGGTACACGGTGAAGTCGGCCAGGAAATTTTCAAGACGCTGGAAAAAAGCGGCGTCGTGCCACTGGCATGGGGTGAGAACGGCTACCGTGAAATCTCCAACTCCAAGCACGCCATCAAGACGCCTGCGGACCTGAAGGGCATGAAGATCCGCGTCGTCGGCTCACCTCTTTTCCTGGACACCTTCACTGCACTGGGCGCCAACCCCACGCAGATGAGCTGGGCCGATGCCCAGCCCGCCATGGCCAGTGGCGCTGTGGATGGTCAGGAAAACCCCATCGGCGTGTATATGGCCGCCAAGCTGCAGTCCGTGGGCCAGAAGCACCTGACCATGTGGGGCTACATGAACGACCCGCTGATCTTCGTCGTCAACAAGGATGTGTGGGCCAGCTGGACACCTGCTGACCAGGCCATCGTCAAACAAGCCGCGCTGGACGCCGCCAAGGAAGAAGTCGCCATCGCCCGCAAAGGTCTGGTTGAGGCCGACAAGCCCTTGCTCAAAGACCTGGCAGGTTTAGGCGTGACCGTGACCACGCCTAACGCCGCCGAGCGCGAAGCTTTTGTCAAGGCCACCCGCCCCGTGTTCGACAAGTGGAAGAGCCAGATCGGCGCACCTCTGGTGGACAAGGCTGAAAAGGCCATTGCTGCAAGTCAGAAGTAAAGTCCCCCTGAGCCGCTGCGCGGCTTCCCCCTCTCTCTTCGGGAGGGGGACGACACCTTCGCCGCGAGGCGGCTCTTGCTCGGTGTCACTGGCTTGCGCCCTGCACAGATCGAGATCTGGTGAATAAAAAGTAAAAATCCCCGCCACAGTGAACTGTGACGGGGATTTTTATTGCTACGAATATCAAAGCTGTCAGCGCTTGATATGGAATGATTTCAGTACCAAAGCACTTCGGGCTCTTTATTAATCATGCGCAAGTAGCTTTCAATTCAATAGCACTTAGACTGGCGATACAAGCGGTTTGCCATTCAGATGGAAGCGCATATTGGCGATAAATCGGTCCACAGAGTTCTGCACCGCCTCGGGCGACCAGCCCCCCACATGGGGCGTCAGCACCACGGAGTCCAGCTCGATCAGCTCCTGCGGCGGAAGCGGCTCGCTTTCGTACACATCAAGGCCAGCACCGGCCACACGGCCTTCGCGCACAGCTTGGGCCAACGCCTGGGTATCGACCACCGAGCCGCGTGCAATGTTTACCAAAACGCCCTTTTCGCCCAGCGCATTGAGCACCTCGGCATTGATCAAGTGCTTGGTACCGGCACCGCCGGGCGTAGCCACCAGCAGCACATCGGCCCAGGCCGCCAACGCCAGCAAATCGCCAAAGTACTGATGGCTGACACCATCGCGTGGCTGACGGTTGTGATAGCCGATGGGCATGTCAAACGCTGCCGCACGCTTGGCGATTTTTGCGCCAATGGTGCCCAGACCCACGACTCCCAGACGCTTGCCTGAGACATTGGCGGGAAGCGGCATGGCCGAGCGCCAGATGCCTGCGCGCGTGGCCTTGTCCAGCTTGACGATGCCGCGCACAGCCGCAATCAGCAGGCCCATGGCGTGATCGGCCACGCACTCGTCATTCGTGCCCACACCGTTGCCCACAGCAATGCCATGCGCCTTGGCATGGGCCACGTCAATGTTCTCGTAGCCCGCGCCCATGGCGCAGACCAGCGAAAGCTTGGGCATGCGCTGCATCTGCGCGGCGGACAGGCCTGTTGCGCCAATCGTGCACACGCATTGCACGCGCGCGCCATTGGCGGCAATCGCTGCTTCGGCCTGATCGGCCTCGGGCGCGTAGATCACGTCAAAGTCGGGGAAGGTCTGCACCATCTGTTCAAGATGGGCTGGGACTTGCAAATTCAGAACGAGCAGGACTGGCTTCATGGCAGACAAAGCGATTGCGAAGCGCTAAGCATTCGCAATCCGAAGAACGGTAGAAGCTCCATTGTGGAGCGCCTGAGCAAGCCATATCGCTCACATCAGCATTCACCCCGAAGTCTGCTGCTGAACTTGGGCCTCAGGCGACTTGACCGCCTTTGCTTGACTGAAATATGCCACCTCGCCCTTGGGTGAAATCCGCACCACCTGTCGCGACTGCAAAACAATGCATACCTGCTCCGGCGTCATTACGGGAGCAAGCACTGTCCCAATATGAGTGGCTATGACCTTCATCAGACCATCGCGGCGAACCGGGCGATTGCTGGTCATTTTTTTTAACGACAACTCCACCCGTTTGGCAACATGACTAACTCCTTGTTTAGGCTTCGCGGCCAGCGGCTTTACAAGCTTGGGTTTAGGTGCTGTCTTGGGCTGGATTGCCGCCTTTTCTACGGCAACCACTGGCAATGCTGGCGCTTGCACCGCATTGACCACAAGCTCTGAAGAAGCTCCCCGTTGTACGGGATCAGGACAGCGGTAGCGCAGGTTACCTCCATCCACATCAAGCATCACCGTTCCATAAAGCTGCAGTACCCGGCAAGCCTTTCGCGCCAAGTCTTGCCTGTCTGCTACAGGCTCTGTAATCAGCCCCTCAGTCAGCGTCAGTAACGCCTCCCAGCTAGCCGGGCGCTGATTCGCCACCAGCAGACTCAATGCATCCTTGGCACGGAATGCAATGCGTGCAGAAGTGGGTTCAGCCACAAGCGGTTTCGCAACCGGCACAAGCTTGGGCCTGGAAAGCGTTGGAGGTACTTTTTTATCTGCCGGAGCCGGTTTTTTCTGAGCCGAAGAAGGCTTTACGATTTGCACAACAGACGTTACAGGAGTGGCCAGCGCGGGTGGTTTTCTGTACTCGCTACGCGTGGCCTGAAACTCCAGCTTGCGCGCATGCTCCAGCATGGGCTCGTAGCCCTTGTCGTTGGACACCACCACAAAGCGCGCATCAGGCTGCCTTGCCATCAAATAACCCGCGTAGTAGCTCAGCTGAAAATCCAGCGCGTTCTTGCCTGCACCTGTGCGCTCTACCAGCGTCACGCTATTTGCGCCATAGGCTCTCTTATGCTTTTCCGCATCAACCCGCTGCGCCGGTGCGTGAAACAGCCAGACATCTGTTCCTTCAGGCACCAGTTGCCTTAGCGCCTCCGCATCCGGGTTCACATTCTCGCAATCAACCAGCAAGTGAACTTTGGGGCCCAAAGGCAGCAATTCTGGCAACTTGGCCGGGTGCTTCTGCGCATTCTTGATGAGCTTTTTCTCTACCGCTTCTTCAAGATCAATTCCTGTGCGATCGGCAATTTGCAGCAGGTATAGAAACACGTCGGCGATTTCATCAGAGACCTTTTCCCGGTCTGCGGGCTCTTGGGTCAAGGTATGAGATTGCTCCGTCGTCAGCCACTGAAAAAGCTCTAGCAGCTCGGCAGACTCCACCATCAAGGCCATCGCCAGATTTTTTGGCGAATGAAAAGACTGCCACTCTCTGGCAGCAGCAAAGTCGCGCAGCCTTTTCTGCATGGCCTTGATGTTCATACCTGCATCTCCCTCTCTTTATTGAACTTTATGCAACGCCTTCAGGCGTCCGTCACCTCACCGGCGTTCTGCATATTCCACATGCTGGCGTAGCGCCCACCTGCAGCCAGCAACTCGTCATGCGTTCCGCGCTCGATGATGCGGCCGCTGTCCATAACCAGAATTTCATGCGCTTCAACCACGGTAGATAAACGGTGCGCAATCACCAGCGATGTCTTGCCTTGCGCAGCGCTGCGCAGCTCATTTTGAATGGCACGTTCATTGGCGCTGTCCAAGGCCGATGTGGCCTCATCAAAAATCAGAATGGGCGGATTTTTCAGCAATGTACGGGCAATGGCCACGCGCTGCTTCTCACCGCCAGAGAGTTTGAGGCCGCGTTCACCCACGCGCGTTTCATAACCCTGCGGCGTAGCCACAATAAAGTCGTGAATACGCGCGGCTTTGGCGGCGGCTACGACTTGATCATGCGAGGCACCGGGCTGGCCGTAGGCAATGTTGTATTCCACCGTATCGTTGAACAGCACGGTGTCTTGCGGCACGATACCCACGGCACGGCGCACACTGGTTTGGGTCACATCGCGAATATCTTGGCCAGCAATACGCACATTACCAGCCTGCACGTCATAGAAGCGGAACAGCAGTCGCGCCAGCGTGCTCTTGCCCGAGCCAGAGGGCCCCACCACGGCCACCGTTTTTCCTGCCGGAATCGTGAAGCTCAGATCGTGCAGGATGGGACGTGCCGGGTCGTACGCAAACTGCACGTTTTCAAAGCGCACTTCAGGCGGTTGTCCATTCAGCGGCAGCGGCTGTGCATTGGGGGCATCGGCCACCTCGCGGTCTTGATCCATCAGCGTGAACATGCGGTTCAGATCGGTCAGGCTCTGCTTGATCTCTCGGTAGATAACGCCCAGGAAATTGAGCGGAATATAGAGCTGAATCATGAAGGCGTTGATCATGACCAGATCACCCAAGGTCAGGCGACCATCGACCACACCTTGCGTGGCGCGCCACAAAATAGCGACCAGCGCAGTACCAATAATGAGCTGCTGACCTGCATTGAGCATGGACAGCGTGGTCTGGCTCTTCAGGCGCACACGGCGCAGCTTTTCCAGGTTTTCGTCGTAGCGTGCAGCTTCAAACTCTTCGTTGTTGAAGTACTTGACGGTCTCGTAGTTCAGCAGCGAATCAATGGCTTTGGTGTGCGCCGCAGACTCCTGCGCATTGGCTTCTTTGCGAAAGCGCGTGCGCCACTCGGTCACCGTGACGGTGAAGGTGATGTAGAACACCAGCGCTGCCAGCGTAATGATGGCAAACCAGGCGTCAAAACGCACAGCCAGAATGCCCAGCACCAGCCCCATTTCGATCAGCGTGGGCAGGATGGAGTACAGCGAGTACGAGATCAGCGATTCCGTGCTGCGCACGCCGCGCTCGATATCGCGTGTCATGCCGCCGGTCTGACGCTCCAGGTGAAAGCGCAGGCCCAACGCATGCAGATGCTGAAAAGTCGAAAGTGCAATCGAGCGCGAAGTGCCCTGCGTGGCCTTGGCAAAGACCAGGTCGCGCAGCTCGGTAAACATGGTGGTGGAAAAGCGCAGCAGACCATAGGCCAGCAGCAGCCCCACGGGCACGACCAGCACCGCCTGGGCCTGGCCGGGCTTTATGTCCAGCGCATCGACCAGATGCTTGAGCAGGACTGGCACGCCCACGTTGGCTAGTTTGGCGCCCAGCATGAACAGCAGCGCCGCCAGCACGCGCCACTTGTATTGCAGGATGTAGGGGAGGAGGCGGCGCAGCGTGGCCGAGTCGGGGTTGGGCGCCGCTACTGCGGCTTCTTCAGGGGTTGTATGTGGCCGTGAACGCATTGTGGGGAGGTATCGCCTTGCAGGCAGTCTGAAGCTCGGTAAAAGGCTTCTATTTCTATGACGGGAATGGAATCGCCTGCGAATTCTGCCTGCCCCGTTACTTTTCCGCCAATCAAGCCCAAGGTAAACGGCTGCAGCAGCGTCCTGTCATAGTGTCCCGGCCCGCAGGCCTTGAAGAACGATGCATCCCGCGGCCAGCCCCAAAAGACCCTGGGGCTGAGCTCTGCATACAACATGACCACGCAGTCGCGCCCTCCTTCAACGGCCTCTATCGTGCGCAGACCTCCGCCCCAGCAAACGCGCTTGCCCTTTGCGCTGGCGGCCAGTGCTTGCGTGGGAATGAGTGCCGAAAATGGCCCCGCCTGTGCCTCAGCGTCCGTCAATCGATCGGGATGGCAGGATGACTGCTCGGCTGTGCCGCTCAAGCCATGCAACGGCTGCGATACAGGATCGTTTGTCTGATCGGATACCACAGGAGAAACGCCGCAGCCCGCCAGCACTAAGCACAACACCCCATACAACGACCACGAAAGCAGATTCATAGTTATCACCTACTCACTTTCCTGAACCGGCGTCATTGGTATTTCCCAACAACATAGTAGAAACCCGAATCTGAAGCACAATTCCACCTTTACCTCTGTGCCCGCCACGTCCATGCCTCCTCGTCCCAACCTCCCCCCTCAGCCTTTGCCCGAAGACAAGGAGCTGGTTCTCAAAGTCGTCCCCATGCCTGCCGATGTCAACGCCAATGGCGACATCTTTGGTGGCTGGGTTATGGCTCAGGTGGACTTGGCAGGTTCGGTGCTGCCCCAGCGTATCAGCCACACCCGCATGGTGACCGTGGCGGTTAACGAATTCATCTTCAAGCAACCCGTACGCGTGGGTGACATTCTGTCCTTCTACGCTGGTGTGCTGCATGTGGGCCGTACTTCGGTCACGGTGAATGTGGAAGTGTTTGCCGAGCGTTTCTCGGATCAGGGCAAGTTCGTCAAAGTGACCGAGGCCCGCCTCACCTATGTGGCCATTGATGCCACCGGCAAGCCACAGGCCCTGCCCGATACCGAACAGACCCGCGCATGGCGCGAAGCCATTCAGTCGCAGGAGCAGAGCGCGCCTCAGAAAAGCTGAGCCCTCTCTTCATGGCACAAAAAAAGCGACTCAATGAGTCGCTTTTTTCATGGGCTGTGCACGAAATTTCAGGCAACGGCGGCGATGCCTGCTGCCTCTGACGTACTGGCAACCGCGCTCAGAGGGCTGGTGCTGAGCGTGCTGATGGATTTGCCCCGGCTGCTTGCTGCGCTTGCACTGCTGGCTGCGGCTGAAAAGCCTGTACCGGCTTCAATCTGGCCTGTCAGCTCACCACCCTCTTCGATCACGACCTTGCCGTAGCGAATCTTGCCGCTGACTTTGCCGGAACCATAGATCACCAGCTTCTCACGCACAGTCAACGAGCCATCAAAGCGGCCATGAATTTCGGCAATATCAATTTCTGCTGTGCCGTGAAAGGCACCGTTCTCGGCAATCTTGATGACGCGGGAGTTCATGGTCGCCTCAACCGTGCCTTCGACGACCAGAGTGTCGCAGTCGGTAATTTCCACGCCCTTGAGCTTGATGTTGGGGCCCACAGTGAGCTGGCTGCCACCCGTTGCCTCAGCCACAGGAGCAGCAGGCGGCGTTGACGGGCGCATATTGCTGGAGGGCGGCACGCCCAGTCCAGAGCTGCTCAAAGTACCTGCCGAAGGCATCCCTGTCGCGGAATTGCGGGAAGAAAAAGTATCGTTTTCTCGTTTACCGAAGAACGGGTTTTGCACAGCCATGGCAGGAGCCTCCTTGTCAGAAAACGCCGATCCTACGCAGCATCAATGGCTATATTTGCCGTCATCTCGCAAGAACAGTAAGCAAAGCTTTCACAAGTTTCAGTTACTTGCATGCATTGCTTCATCTCACACCATGCAATATTTGGCTGCATCCGGGCAAGTATTCACTTGCCTGTTTTTAAGGCAATTTAGACCTCCAGCCCAAGACTGGAGAGCGCAAGGCGCTCTCTTTTCAGGAGAAAACTCAAGAAACGATATAGGCAGCTGTACCCATGGACAACAATTCACCATCAGCAGACAGAAACTCCATCTGGGTATTGGCAACGCGTGAGCCCAGGCGAATCACCTTGGCGGTGAGCAAGAATTCCTTGCCAATACCAGGGCGCAGATAGTCGACACGCAAATCAATCGTGCCCAGCCGGGAAAAGCGCTGCAGGCGCTGCATGGGGGTGTCATCCATATGGCGGGCGGCAATAGCGGCCATTACCGCCAGACCGCCCATCGAGTCCAGCCCCGCGCTGATGACGCCGCCATGAATGCGCTCATAGGCCTCGTGCCCTATCAATTCAGGTCGCATGGCGATATGGCCATGTACCAGGGTTGGTGAGATTTCACCGATCTTGAGGCCGATGGTCTGATTGAATGCCACACGCTTTTCAAAAATCTCGTGCAGACCGGCGAGAAATTCAGGCTCGAACTGAACCAGCTCTGACTGAATATTCTTGCGAGTCTTAGGGGCGGGTGAGACCTGAGCTGTCATGGATTCGCTTTCAGACAAAAGAAGAAAGAATCGCCCAGCAACGGGCGATTTTCAGATCAGCACTTGCTGAAGCCAGGGTGACGCTTTTGGTGAAAGCATTACCCATCGCTTCACTGGCGTGGATTTCAGCAGTTGCTGAAATCCGGGTGGCGTTTTTGACGAAAACACCTTCCATCGCTTCGCTCACGCCAGCTTCGCTGGAGGGGATTTCAGCAGTTGCTGAAATCCGGGTGGCGTTTTTCCATAAAAGATGTCAGCGCTTCTTTGGCGGCAGGCTCACGCAGCATGCGGGCGAAGACAGCACCCTCTTCCGCAATGCGCTCGCTCACAGCCTTGGCCTGGCCGCCCTTCATCAGGCGCTTGGTTTCGATCAGCGAAGACAGGGGCTTGCGCGCCAGCTTCTTGGCCTGTGCCTGTGCCACGCCATTGCATTCGTTAGGGGGCACCACGCGGTTGACCAGTCCCACTTCCAGTGCGGCTTCAGCCATGAAGGGCTCGCCCAGCAGCAACGCCTCGGCCGCTCGGTGGTAGCCCAGCATTTGCGGCAGCAGCAAGCTGGATGCGGCTTCGGGGCAGACACCCAGGTTGATGAAGGGCAGCGAGAAGGCCGCGTTGTCGCCCGCATAAACCAGGTCGCAATGCAGCAGCAGCGTTGTACCAATGCCTACTGCCGGGCCACAGACAGCGGCAACCAGTGGCTTGGGGAAGGCCGAGACTTCCTGCAGAAAACGCCATACCGGGGCATCAGCCCCCATGGCACCGGGGGTCGAGGTTTGCTTGAGAAAGTCTGCAATATCGTTGCCCGCGCTGAAGATGGCGATATCACCCTGGAACACCACCACGCGCACGCCTGCATCGGCCTTGGCCGATGCCAGCGCATCTGCCATCTGCATGTACATGGCTTCGGTGAAGGAGTTTTTCTTCGCTGCGCGGTTGAAGGTGATGGTGCAGACGCCCTCTTCGGTGTGCACCAGAATGTCCTGGTTATCCTGGGTATTGCTCATGGTCTTGCCTTATCGAATGGTGAATCGGTCGCCGGATTCGGCACCTTATTCCTTGTAATAAACAATCTGGTGGCTGGTAGCCAGCATCTGGCCAGACTTGCTCCACAGCTGGGCTGTCTGATCAAAAAAGCCGTTGCGGAACTCCTGCCCGCGCGCCTGCGCCAGCAGCAGGTCATCGCCCACAGCGGCCAGCTCCTCACGCCCGGCATGAAAGTACACGGTGATGGACACCGTGCCCGCCGGCACGCGTTTGGCGCGGCGCAGCCACGCCCGCGGAAAGAACACGTCAGAGACCGCAGCCAGCGACGCAAAATCCAGCGGACGCGGCGGATTGTCTCTCACCCACAGCTGCGTCAGAGAGTCACGCTCTGAGCCGTCTTCCTCTTTAGGCAAAATACCGTTCACAAAACGCATCTCGTAGCGGGCGAGCCACTCAACACCTTTGAACAGAGGCGGTACACGCTCAAACTCTGCTGCTGGCTTGACGGCAGGCATGGGCATATCGTTCACGCTCCAGGTCTCGCGGCGCACAGCGGTTACGGCGGTAGCCGTGGTCACCACCTGCATCTTGCCGTCTGCGTCAGGCTGCAGCACGGTCAAAATCCAGTGCTGGGTCGAGCGGTTGGTGCGCACCGGGTTGGCCTCAATCTCGAAAGCACCGGGACCAACCGCCGCAGCGTAATTGACGGTGATGGAAATCGGGTCCCCCAGACATTGCGGATGCTGCTGCATGGCCTGAACCAGACTGGCAGCCGTAATGCCGCCATAGGGCCCGACCATGTTCCAGTAATCCGGCGATGCTTGCCCACGATACTGATTGGGCACTCCCGTGGCAGTCAGGGCCACGGCACGATCAAAGGGGTGGAGGTCTGTGCTCATAGGTCTCAGTGTTGCCCAAGGGCAGGAATGAAGGCCGTCAAACAGGTGACTATTACGGCCCAAACAAGGGTTTGCCAGGACTTCGATCACCCGCGCGCCAGCTCTGCAGCAATGGCAACAGGGGTCGCCACAGTAGCTCAGCCATCTCTTCTCTGAAATACCCCAGATGGCCTATGCGCCCTGACGGAGCAAGCGCCGCACTCACATGCTCCAGCGTGCTGGGCGCACTCCGGTACCAGCCCACCAGCGACTGCACACTGGCCAGCGACATCATTTCGTCGTCTTCCATATACAAAGCATGCAGCGGGTAGTGGGCAGCGGCATAGGCATCGGCCGCCCATTCGCCTTCAACGCCCATGGCATAACGCGGGTTCATGCACCAGCGCCGCCATTGCCAGAGCACGCCTGCAGGCAAGTCACCCACCATGCCCAGCTTGCGCCCCGGAAATGAGCCGTACAGCCAGGTCGCCAGCGGCGCCACGCCCCACCAAAAAAGTCGAATAACGCGTTTGGTCGGCGCAGCGTTATCGCGCCAGTAGCCGCTGCCACTGGCCACGGAAAGCAAGCCATTAATGGGCAAAGGTATTGAAGCCAGGCCCGGCAATTGCGAGCCCATGCTGTGCCCAATCCAGATCAAGGCCTGATCGGGGAATTGCTTTTTGAGCTGCGCCGCCACCAGCTCACAATCCTTGGCCCAATCCAGCAGGTCAGCCTTGGTATCGCGCATACGGCCTTGCAGCGAAAGGCCGTGACCGCGGTAGTCAAACGTGGTCACGCCATAACCCTGCTCTGCAAGCCAGCGCGCAAAGGGCTGGTAATAGCTTTGCTGCACACCCATGGCGGGAGCAACCACTACCTGCGCCAGCGCCTCTGCCGCTGTGGGCTGGCATTGGCGCAGCACCAGATGGGCCGGACCGACAGAGATGGGCAGGTTCATCTCCGTCCACTGCACTTCAGGCTGCTGCGCGGTCTGCATCAGGTGCCTGCGCTGCTTAAACGCGCTCGAAGATGCCGGCCGCGCCCTGACCCATGCCCACGCACATGGTCACCATGCCGTACTTGAGCTGCTTGCGGCGCAGCGCATGCACCACGGTAGCCGCACGAATCGCACCCGTTGCCCCCAGGGGGTGGCCCAGTGCAATCGCACCGCCCATGGGGTTGACCTTGCTGGGGTCTAGATTGAGGGTGTTGATCACCGCCAGAGACTGGGCTGCAAAAGCCTCGTTCAGCTCAATCCAGTCCATGCCGTTCTGGTTGAGACCGGCATAACGCAGCGCCGCCGGGATGGCCTCAATCGGGCCAATGCCCATGATGGAGGGCGGAACGCCTCTGCTCGCATAGCTCACAAAACGCGCCAGCGGCGTCAGGCCAAAGCGCTTGACGGCATCGCCGCTGGCCAGAATCAGTGCGCCTGCACCATCACTGGTCTGCGAGCTATTACCTGCCGTCACAGAGCCGCGTGCGGCAAACACGGTGCGCAACTTGGCCAGACCTTCGATGCTGGTATCTGGGCGCGGACCTTCATCCAGGCTCACGGTGCGGGTGCTGATAACGGGCTCGCCCGTGGCAATGTTCAGCGTGCGGTCTGTCACTTCAATCGGCGTGATTTCGTCGGCAAACTCACCCGCCTGCTGGGCGGCAATAGCACGGCGATGCGACTCCAGCGAAAACGCGTCCTGCGCCTCACGGCTGACCTGCCACTGCTGGGCCACCTTCTCGGCCGTCAGGCCCATGCCATAGGCAATGCCCACATCGCCATCGCGCTCAAAGATCGTGGGCGACAGGCTGGGCGAGTTACCCATCATGGGCACCATGCTCATGCTTTCCACACCGGCTGCAACCATCACATCGGCCTCGCCCACACGAATACGGTCAGCGGCCATGGCCACGGCAGACAAACCCGAGGCACAGAAGCGGTTGACGGTAATGCCGCCAATGCTGGTGGGCAGCCCCGCCAGCACCGCACCAATGCGCGCCACATTCAGGCCTTGCTGGCCTTCAGGAATGGCGCAGCCACAAATGATGTCTTCAATAGCCTTGGGATCCAGACCCGGAACCTGCGCCAGCGCTGCTTTCAGCGTAGTGGCCAGCAGATCGTCAGGACGGTAATTGCGGAAAAAGCCTTTATGGGAACGACCGATTGGCGTGCGCGTTGCGGCAACGATGTAGGCGTCTTGTACTTGCTTCATTTTTGTTTCTCCTCGCTTCGCCTTAGTTGCGCACCGGCTTGCCGGTGTTGAGCATGCCGAGAATTCTCTCGTGCGTTTTAGGATGAGCAATCAAATGGCAGAACGCCTTGCGCTCCAGCTTCATCAGATAGGCTTCATCCACCAGCGTTCCGGCATCCACATCGCCGCCGCACACCACGTTGGCTATCATTCCTGCGATGTACTGGTCAAACTCGCTGATAAAGCCGCCGTCGCGCATATTCACCAGCGAGCCCTTGATAGTGGCCTGACCGCTGCGGCCCGCCACGGGGAAGCTGCGCTTGAGCGGTGCACGCCAGCCGCTGGCTGCCATGGACTTGGCTTCATTGATGGCCACAAACAGCACTTCATCTTTGTGGGCCACCACGATGTCACTGTCCAGCAGGTAGCCAAGCTTGCGTGACTCCAGTGCGCTGGTGCCCACCTTGGCCATCGCGGCTGCTGTGAATCCTTCGGTGAGGAAGGGCAGCAAATCTTTACCCGTGCTGGTGGCGGCATTTTCCGCAGCGCGGCGGGCGATATAGGTCAGGCCGCCTGCGCCTGGCACCAGACCCACGCCGACTTCTACCAGACCGATATAGCTTTCCATATGCGCCACGCGGCGGGCCGAGTACACGGCCATTTCGCAGCCACCGCCCAGCGCCAGCCCATGAATGGCCGACACCACAGGCACCTGTGCATAACGCAGGCGCAGCATCAGGTTTTGCAGCTCTTGCTCGATGCTTTCAATGGCATCTGCGCCGCCAATCACAAAGGCGGGCATGGTGGCTTCAAGGTCAGCCCCCACGCTGAAAGGCGAGTCGCCCGACCAGATGACCATGCCATCAAAGTCGCTCTCGGCCACGTCCACCGCCTCCATCAGACCTTCCATGACCTCGGGGCTGATGGCGTGCATCTTGTTCTTGATACTGGCAATCAGCACCTTGCCGTCCAGAGTCCAGGTGCGCAGCGCCTTGGTCTCGGCCAGCGTTGTACCTGCGCTCTGCCAGTCAGGCAGATTGGCTTCACCCAGCAGCTTTTCAGGGAAGAGCTGACGCTCGTACACGGGCAGCACGCGGCGCGGCACAAATTGGGCCTGAGATGCGCTCCACGAGCCATTGGCGGTGTGCACGCCACCGGCTTCGGCCACCGGGCCTTCAAACACCCATTGGGGCAGCGGCGCCTTGCACAACGCCTTGCCTGCATCAATATCTTCCTGAACCATCTTGGCCACATCCAGCCAGCCAGCGTCTTGCCACAGCTCGAACGGGCCTTGTTGCATGCCATAGCCCCAGCGCATGGCTTGGTCCAGATCACGTGCGCAGTTGGCAATATGCTCAAGATGCACGGCAGCGTAGTGGAAGCTGTCGCGCAGAATGGCCCAGAGGAACTGGCCTTCCTTGCCCTCGGCATTGCGCAGTAGTTTCAGGCGCTCAGTTGCAGGCTTTTTGAGCATGCGGCCATACACCTCGTCGGCCTTGCCACCGGCGGGAATGTAGTCCTCGCTATCGAGCTCAAACTGCATGGTTTCACGACCCACGCGCTTGTAAAAGCCCTGCTTGGTTTTATTACCCAGAAAGCCGAGATCCAGCAGCTTTTGCAGCACCTTTGGTGTGCCAAAGTTAGCAAAGAAGGGATCGCTTTGCTCATTCAGGTTCTCCTGCATGGTCTTGATGACGTGAGCCATGGTGTCCAAGCCCACCACATCCGCAGTGCGGAAGGTACCGCTTGATGCGCGGCCCAGTTTTTTGCCTGTGAGGTCATCGACCACATCAAAGTTCAAACCAAAATTCTCGGCCTGCTTCATGGTGGAAAGCATGCCCGCAATACCAATGCGGTTGGCGATGAAGTTGGGCGTGTCATGCGCGCGCACCACACCCTTGCCCAGCACCGCGGTCACAAAGGTTTCAAGCTGGTCCAGCACTTCGGGCTGGGTCGTGGGCGTGTTGATCAACTCCACCAGCTGCATATAGCGCGGCGGGTTGAAGAAGTGAATGCCGCAAAAACGCGGCTTGATGGCATCGGGCAAAGCCTCGCTGAGCTTGGTGATGGACAGACCCGAAGTGTTGGATGCCACCAGCGCATGCTTGGCAACAAAGGGGGCAACCTTGTGATACAGGTCCAGCTTCCAGTCCATGCGCTCGGCAATGGCTTCGATGACCAGATCGCAACCCTTGAGCAGCTTCATGTGCTCTTCGTAATTAGCGGGCTGAATCAGATCCACATCATCGGCCACACCAATGGGCGAGGGCTTGAGCTTTTTGAGATTGGCGATGGCGCGCTCTGCAATGCCGCTCTTGGAGCCTTCTTTGGCAGGCAGATCAAACAAAATGACCGGTACCTTGACGTTAACCAGATGGGCGGCGATTTGCGCACCCATCACGCCCGCACCCAGCACGGCGACTTTTTTCACATTGAATCGGGACATGAGCAATGTTCCATTAAGGGCCAGCTGCTGCTTAACCTAGCGTCAAGCAGCGTCAGCGCTGGCTGTTTTGTCTTGAAATTTATTGAACGCGGACCCAGGTCTGCGTGCGCCAGAAGGGGCCGATGGAGCCGCGCACTTCCAGCTTTTTGCCGTCTTCGATAGGCGTCAGCCTCACGGTGTAGGTCTTGCCGTTTTCGGGGTCGAGAATCTTGCCGCCCTCCCAGACTTCCTTGCCCTCGGCCTTTTTGACGCCGCTGATCAGCGTCATGCCCACCATGGGCTTGTCTTTCAGCTCGTCCTTGCACTCGGTGCACAGCTGATTGGGGTCAGCGCCTTTGCGCAGCAGCGCTTCAACCTTGCCGGAGACGATGCCCCCCGCTTCGGTGATCTTCACCTGCGCCTTGGGTGTGTTTTCCTTTTCGTCCATGCTGCGCCAGGTGCCTACGGGCGACATCTGCGCCATTGCAGTGGACATGCCACCCGCTACCAAAACAAGAGCTGCCAGCGCATTAATTTTCTTCATTTCCAAGTCCTTTAACATTAAAACAAGGGATGAATCAGCGCATGCAGCTACGCTTTCAATAGCGCGACTGCATGGCTTGTGGAGCTTCAGGCCAGAGCGGCGTCGGTGTCCATCAGCGACTGGCAGCCAGCACGGGCGGTGCGCATCAGCGTCAGTGTTTCGGGGAACAGCTTGGCAAAGTAAAAACGTGCCGTCTGCAGCTTGCCCAGATAGAAGGGGTCAGCATTGCCAGCAGCAATTTCGCGCAGCGCCACCTGCGCCATGCGGGCAAACAGGTAGCCAAAGACCAGGTGACCGGCCACGCGCAGATAGTCCACAGATGCAGCGCCCACGTCGTCGGGGTTTTGCATGCCCTTGAAACCGATTTCGGTGGTGAACTTGGTCATCTGGTCGCCCAGCATGGCGATGGGCGTGATGAACTCGCTCATCTTTTCATTGACGCCCTCTTCCTCCACCAGCTTGGCGATCAGCTTGCCAAACTTCTTGAGCGTGGCGCCCTGGTTGCCCAGGATCTTGCGACCCAGCAAATCCAGCGCCTGCACGCCGTTGGTGCCTTCGTAAATCATGTTGATGCGGTTGTCGCGCACAAACTGCTCCATGCCCCACTCGGTGATGAAGCCGTGGCCGCCATAGACCTGCTGGCACATGGTGGTGGAGATCCAGCCGTTGTCGGTGATGAAGGCCTTGACGATGGGCGTGAGCAGCGCGACCAGCTCGGCGCTGTCTTTACGCACTTTTTCGTCTGGGTGGTTCAGTTCGGTATCAATCAGCAGCGCGCTGAAAGTGGACAGCGCACGCCCCCCCTCGGCATAGGCCTTGGCTGTCATCAGCATGCGGCGCACATCGGGGTGCACGATGATGGGGTCCGCTGGCTTGTCTTTGGCCTTGACGCCAGACAGGGAGCGCATCTGCAGCCTGTCCTTGGCATAAGCCAGCGCGTTCTGGAAAGCCACTTCGGTCAGGCCCAGCGACTGGTTGCCTACACCCAGACGGGCGGCGTTCATCATCACAAACATGGCTTGCAGGCCCTTGTTGGGCTCACCCACCATGGTGCCGATGGCGCCATCGATATTGATCTGCGCCGTGGCATTGCCGTGGATGCCCATCTTGTGCTCCAGCGCACCGCAGAAGATGGGATTGCGCTCGCCCAGGGAGCCATCGGCCTTGATCAGGAACTTGGGCACCACAAACAGGCTGATGCCCTTGGAGCCCACAGGCGCATCAGGCAGGCGGGCCAGCACCAAATGCACAATGTTTTCGGTGAAATCGTGCTCACCGGCGGAGATGAAAATCTTGTTGCCGGTGATCTTGTAAGTGCCATCGGCCAGCGGCTCAGCCTTGCTGCGCAGCAGGCCCAAATCGGTGCCGCAATGCGACTCGGTCAGGCACATAGTGCCTGTCCACTCACCGCTGGTCAGCTTGCCCAGATAGGTCTTTTTCTGCTCGGGTGTACCGTAGGCATGCAGGGCTTCATAAGCACCGTGGGACAGGCCGGGGTACATGGTCCAGGCCTGATTGGCGCTGTTGAGCATTTCATACAGCGCCGAGTTCAGCACCATGGGCAGGCCCTGACCGCCGTATTCAGGGTCGCAGGACAATGCAGGCCAGCCACCTTCCACAAACTGGGCATAGGCTTGCTTGAAGCCTTTGGGCGTAGTCACCTCATGCGTGGCCTTGTTCAGCGTGCAACCCTCAGCATCGCCGCTGATGTTCAGCGGAAAGGTCACATTGGCCGCAAACTTGCCAGCCTCTTCCAGCACCGCATTGATGGTGTCTACATCCACCTCGGCGTGCGTGGGCATCTGCTGATAAGACTCAGCGACCTTGAAGACCTCATGCATGAGGAATTGCATATCACGCAGTGGCGGGTTGTAGCTGGGCATGTGTCGTCTCCTGAGGTAGTTTCGCGTTGGATAGGGTTGCTAGATGGACCGTCGCTTGCCGTGTGGGGCGTCAGGCCGCTGGGGGCTCACTGGCGTAGCGCGCCAGAATGTTGTTGAAGCCAGCATGGGCACGCTCGATCGAGCCTTCACTGTGCAAGAAGCGGGCTTCGTAGTGCAGAGCCAGAATCAGGCCGTGAATTTCAAACAGCAACTGGCTGGCATCGGCATCAGCACGCAGGTCGCCACACTCCTGACTCTGCTCAATCGTGCGACGCATGGCAGCCAGCCAGGTGCTGACGGACTCGACCAGCGCATCGCGCACGGGGCCGGTGCGGTCGTCAAACTCCACAGCGCCGCTGATATAGATGCAGCCTGAATCAATCTCCATGGAAGTGCGCTTCATCCAGTTCCCAAACAGCTCGCGCAGACGCGGAATGCCGCGCTCTGCCTCGATGGCCGGGTAGAACACTTCCTGCTCAAAACGGTCGTGGTATTCATGCACCACGGAAATCTGCAACTCTTCGCGCGAGCCAAAGTGGGCAAACACGCCCGACTTGCTCATACCCGTGAGTTCAGCAATCGCGCCGATGGACAGGCCTTCCAGACCTATATGGGTTGCCAAATTAAGAGCAGACTCCACAATCGTGGCCTTGGTTTGCTGACCTTTTGCCAATGAACGCCCTGATGTCTTGACGGCAGACTCAGTGCCCTCTGCCTTGTGGCTAGCAGCAGCTTGCGCAGGGGGCGGTGCCTTGCGAGACTTGGCAGCAGTCTTTGCAGGCATCTCTGGATGATTCAGCCCGGCACTCCCCTCTGCGCGGCCAGTCAAATGCGCCACATCCCGGCCAGCGGGAGAAGTTGAAGAACGGGGAACGGAAGACGAAACCATGAAATTTTGAATAAAACGAACGATCGTTCTATTTTGCACAGTTTCTCTATCGATTCAGGTGCACAAAGGGTAAATACTTATCCTTTCTTGCCAAGGATTTCCCTAGCTGCACCCTCCTCGCCGCCATGAAAAAACGCCGCCAGTCCTGCGACTGCGGCGTTTTTTCATGAATGGAAAGTCGCTGGATTACACAACAACCATCATGGCCAAGCTTGCATCCAGGTGCTCCGTCGGCAGGCGGCGAAAGCCCGAGCGGGCATAACGCTGCAGACGACCCAGCGCAAACGCAGTAAGCACGCTGGCTGCCACCGAAGCTTCAGCCGTAGGAGCGGAAGAGCCCATGGCACCCGCCGCAGGGCGCAGGCACTGGCGCAACGTAGATTCAATACGGTCAAAGAACTGGTTCATACGCGTTTGCAGACGCTCGTGCTCAAAAACGATGGCATCGCCCACCATTACGCGCACCATGCCAGGGTTCTTCTCACCAAACTGCAGCAGCAGAGCGATCACGCGGTTGGCATTGCGTGCACCCTCGATAGGACCGTGCGCTACCTCTGGCACATCACGGCCTACGATTTGCTGAATCATGGAGAAGACAGACTGCTCGATGAATTCGATCAGGCCTTCAAACATCTGGGCCTTGCTGGCGAAATGGCGATACAGCGCCGCCTCGCTCACACTCAGATGGGCAGCCAAGGCAGCCGTCGTAATGCGATCGGCACCGGGCTTTTCCAGCATGGATGCCAAGGCCTGCAGGATTTGCTCACGACGCTCTCCAGGCTTGGGGCGCTTGCGCGCAGGGGCCAATGCAGGAGAGACGGATGTGTCCTCAGCTGGATTTTCGTTATTGGAAACAGGCGACAGGACTTCAGACTCAGACATAGGCGACTCAGTATTTATTAGCAATTTTCTCACAGCCAGTTGCACTGTTAAGCACAAGACTCCCTAATAGGCAGGTTTTCAGGTTTGCAAAACCGTACTTAATCCGGTTTTGTGGTCTCCGCTCCTGAACATTCAACCCACCGCGCTCACCAACTCTCAAGCGTAACCGAGAAATCACCCTTTCAAACCTTCAGATGGATCATGGCTGCCTTCTGAAACTGATTGAACCGGAATTTCAAGTCTTACTAATAAGCCTTTACCTAAACTACCCTCGGTAAAACTCAAAACACCTTGATGGAGTTGAGTAATTTCATCGGCAATCGCCAAACCCAAACCCGTGCCCTCTTCCACCACACCCTGAGCGCGATAAAAGCGCTGGGTAATCTGGCTGCGCTCTTCCTCAGGCACACCGGGACCATCGTCATCGACCTCGACATAGGCCCATTGCGCCACTCCGGGCATATTCAGCAGCGTGACATCATCCGTGCCCACAGGCTTCGGGCGCAGTCCGCAAAGCAGCGTGACACTGCCGCCTTGGGGCGTGTATTTAATGGCGTTTTCAACCAGGTTGGAGACCAGCTCACGCAGCAGCCAGCTATGGCCCCAGACAGAAGCTGGCTGAACCTCCAGCCCAAAGTCCAGCCCCTTGGCTGAGGCACGGTCGATAAAGGTCTCCAGCATGCTCTCGCACAGGTCTTTGAGATCGACCTCTTGCAGCGGCTGCACCTCAGCATTGCGGGCATCCGCACGCGACAGAGCCAGCAACTGGCGCGCCAGCTGAGAGGTGCGCCGCGTGGCATCACGCAACTGCTCAATCTGCTCCACATTCAGTACAACCTGCGCCTGCCCTCCGCTGCCCTTGGCAATGCGCTGCGCCTCTTGCGCGCTCAGCGCCCAGGCCTCAACCTGCGCCTGCAAGGCGGCAAGCGGCGTGCGCAACTGATGGGCCGCATCAGCCACAAAGCGGCGCTGACCTTCGGCCTGCGCATTGACTAAAGAGAACAAGCGGTTGAGCGCACGCACCAGCGGGCGCACTTCAGCGGGCGATGTCTGCTCATCAATAGGGCTGAGGTCGCGCGGTGAGCGCCGCTCTACCGCCTGAGTCAGCTTATGCAACGGCTTGAAGGCCCGGCTGACCGACCAGTAAATCGCTATCGCCGCCCCGGCAATCAGCAGCAGATTGGGCAGCAGCACATGCATGATCAGCTGGCGCACCCATTGCTGACGCACATCACTGCTATCCGCCAGCATGACGACCATCTCGCCCGCGCCATAGGTTTCAGCCTTGAGCACACCCACGCGGTAAGTCACGCCGTCATGCTCCTGACTGTGAAATTCCGCCGTGCCCGTCGCCGGTACATCAAAGCGTATCCAGGCATCGCCCGCAACCACATTGCCTTGCAGATCGCCAATGGCATAAGCCACTTCATCGCCCTGATTGCGCAAAAAATCCTCTACCGAGGGAGTCAAAGACACCAGCGGCGGCGTGCCATCGGCAATCGAAGGGGCCAGCACCGAATCCGCCAATGCGGGCAGCAATCTAAGCAAGCGCTGGTCATGCTGGGTAGAAGCCTCATCCGCCGCGCTGTAACTGAACCAGCCGCCCATGACCCCCAGCAGCATCAGTGGCACCAGAAGCAAAACCAGCAGACGAAAGCGCAGATTGGCGGTCATTAATACGTATGTGAATAAAGAGGCTGACGACTCTATTTTTCATAGCCACCAGCACTTTATTAATAAATAATTAAGAGATATCTCTATCTGAAATTAATATCAATCAAGTGCAAGCAGCTATCAGTTTGATGAATCAAAGCACTTTAATCAAAGCACTTCAGGCATCAACTCCAACCGATAACCAAAGCCGCGAATAGAGCGCAAAGCTACCCCATGCGGCTCCAGTTTGCTGCGCAGGCGCGAGACATAAACCTCTACGGCATTGGGTGTGATTTCACGGTCCCAGCCCGTCAGCGCCTGCAGCAGTTTCTCTTTGCTGGCGGGCTTGGGCGCATTGAGCAGCAAATATTCAAGCACCGTCCATTCACGCGGACCCAGATCAATCGCCAGGAGCTTGCCTTCGTTCTCACCTTCTTGCGGCGCCTGACGGGCACCCGCACGGCGACCAGCCGTATCCAGCTCAATACAGCCAAAGTTCAGTACTGCAGACGTTGCCGCCTGCGAACGGCGCATCAGTGCCCGCAGACGCGCCAGCAGCTCGGGAAGCTCAAAGGGCTTGACCATATAGTCATCTGCCCCCCAGTCCAGTCCCTGCACCCGATCCTGCAGCGCATCACGCGCAGTGAGGATCAATACCGGCATGGCCTTGCTTTCCACCTCGCTGCTGCGCAGGCGGCGAGTCAGCTCCAGCCCGTTGATGCCGGGCAGACCGATATCGATCACCGCCACATCAAATGCTTCCTGAGCCAGCACCTCCAACGCACGCTCA
Organism: Comamonas sp. 26; assembly: GCF_002754475.1. Classification (NCBI taxonomy): domain Bacteria; kingdom Pseudomonadati; phylum Pseudomonadota; class Betaproteobacteria; order Burkholderiales; family Comamonadaceae; genus Comamonas; species Comamonas sp. 26. Next base: position 352,690 of record NZ_PEFL01000001.1, on the reverse strand, counting down.
GCACTGCCGACCCAGTCCACGGCATAACCTGCATCGGACAGACCCAGCTTGATACCGCTGGCCACCATCACATCATCTTCCACCAGAAGCAAACGCATAAAGTCCTACCTAGCTCAAAAACAAAAGCCGCCCAAAGGCGGCTTGCGGCGGGATCCTGAGCTCAGGTCCGCCCGGAAAAGCCCTGCGGCGATGTTAACGCTTTATGCGCCAAGCCACCCGGCACGGGCAGCCACACGTCAGGGCCAGACAGACTCATCAATGGCTACGAATCATCGTGCCATAAGCCTGATCCGTCAAAATTTCCAGCAGCATGGAATGCGGCACCCGACCATCAATGATGTGCACGGCGTTCACACCGGCCTTGGCTGCATCCAGAGCGCCTGCAATCTTGGGCAACATGCCGCCAGAAATCGTGCCATCGGCAAACAATCCATCGATTTCACGAGCTGTCAGATCTGTCAGCAGCTTGCCTGCCTTGTCCAAAACACCCGGAGTGTTGGTTAAAAGCACCAGTTTTTCAGCTTGCAACACAGTTGCCAACTTGCTGGCCACCACGTCGGCGTTGATGTTGTAACTCTCGTTCTCCTCGCCAAAACCGATAGGGCTGATGACTGGAATGAAAGCATCGTCCTGCAGCGCCTTCACCACACTGGGGTCGATGGCAACGATATCGCCCACCTGACCCACATCGTGCTCGATGCTCGGATCCTTGTTATCCAGCATCTTGAGCTTCTTGGCACGAATCAAGCCACCATCTCGCCCCGTCAGGCCCACGGCCTTGCCGCCGGCCTGATGGATCAGACCCACGATGTCCTGCTGCACCTCGCCAGCCAGCACCCACTCCACCACTTCCATGGTTTCTTCATCCGTGACACGCATGCCTTGAATGAATTCACCCTTCTTGCCAAGACGACCCAGCGCCGCCTCGATCTGAGGTCCACCACCATGAACCACCACAGGGTTAATCCCCACCAGCTTGAGCAACACCACATCTTCTGCAAAGTCCGCCTGCAGGGCGGGATCGGTCATGGCGTTACCGCCATACTTGATGACCATGGTCTTGCCATGGAACTTGCGAATGTAGGGCAGCGCTTGCGCCAGGATTTCGGCTTTGTCGCGGGGGGCGATCTGGGTGGTGGAGTCAATGGTGGTCATAGATCAAAGCTCAGTCCCGTGGGACAATGTTCAAGTCAGATGGGCTGCATTGTGCCGCAAATGCTCTTGGAGACGAGCAAGATGCCAACTTCCCCGAGTCAGCTACCCTCGATATAAAACTTAAAACAATTCCACATCCACACACTCCATGAATTCGATTATTTTCTCTGTTCAAGAGTTATTCAGGTATGACGCGTTTCTTGCAGGCTTGGCTTCGTTTATTACCTGCGTGTTGCTGGTTACCACCAAGAAATGGCATGGCAGCTTTTCCATGGACTCCAGTAGTGGGGTACAAAAAGTTCACACCACCCCGACTCCCCGAATTGGCGGTATCGGTATTGCAATAGGCGTCTTTGCAGGTTTCGCGGCCTCAAGCCATGGCGCAGCTGCGGCAGAGAAGAGAATGATTCTTGGTGCCATCCTCATGGCTGGAATACCCGCTTTCATTTTTGGCCTTTTGGAAGATTTGACCAAGAAAGTATCGGTAAAAATCCGTCTTCTGGCCACCATGGCCTCTGGCGTACTGGGCTGGGGTATTACTGGTACATCGCTCACCCATGTCGATATTCCAGGCCTTGACTTCTTGCTGGGATTTACCATCATCTCGGTCATCTTCACTGCCATCGCTGTTGGCGGGGTTGCCAACTCCATCAACATCATCGATGGACTGAACGGCCTGACTGCAGGCACTGCAATGATTATTCTTGCTGCCTTCGGCATCATCGCTCGGCTGGTAGGAGATATTCCTCTTGCATTTACCTGCCTGATCATAGCGGGTGCTGTGGCAGGTTTCTTTTTTGTCAACTGGCCAAAGGGGAAGATATTTCTGGGGGACGGCGGAGCTTATTTCCTGGGCTTTACACTGGCATGGATTGCCGTGCTGCTACCCGAGCGCAATCACTCTGTTTCCCCCTGGACCAGCCTGTTGATTTGTTCCTACCCCATTATCGAAGTAGGTTTTAGCATTTTGCGAAGATCTCTCCGAGAGGGCTACAGTCCAACTGAGCCAGACTTCTTTCACCTGCACTCTTTGGCCAACAAACGCTGGGCACGAAAAATATTCGCCAATTTTTCAAAACCTATGCAAAATGGATTGACTTCACCTTTTCTTTGGGTATATGCAACAATTCCCTGCATATTAGCAGTTCTCACCTATCACAGCAAAATACTCACAGCACTTTCATTTATAGCCAGTTTTTTATGTTATTTATCATTTTATAACAAGTTAGCATTTTTTCGTTGGATTCCAAAAAAATGAAAATATCAGTCATCACTGTCTCTTTCAACAGCGAAAAAACCATAGAGCGCACAATAAAATCCGTTCTAAATCAAGATTACTTTGATTATGAATACATAATAATTGACGGAGAATCAAAAGATCGAACGCTGGAAATTTGTCAAAAATACTCAAGTAGAATTTCTAAAATTATTTCAGAAAAAGACTCTGGAATATATGATGCCATGAACAAAGGAATATCATTGGCCTCAGGAGAAATAATCGCCATATTGAATTCTGATGATTATTTCTCAAACAACCAAGTCTTGAAAACAGTATCAGAAAATTTCTCACCGGAAGCAGACCTCCTGCTAGGCAATGTGGAGATATTCAGCGAATCCACAAACAAGGTCAAGAGATTTTACTCATCCAAAATTTTCAATCCAAAATTGAGTAGATTCGGAATACAACCGCCACATCCAGCTGTCTTCATAAGAAAATCCGCATATAAAAAGCATGGAACCTATGACAAACATTTGAAAATTGCCGCAGACTTTGACTTATTGACCAGATTTTTATCTGTACTAAAGCTAAAATTCAAAAGAATCGACAAAACATTGGTTCTCATGAGCGATGGGGGAATTAGTAACAGCAGTCTAAGATCAAGGCACAAGGTTTCATATGAAATAATAAAATCTCTCAAAAAGAACAATATTTACTCAAATATACTCTTTGTCAATCTAAGATTTGCAATAAAGCTATCTCAATTTATCAAAATATAGCCATGAATAAAATCGCACTTATCACAGGCATCACAGGACAAGATGGCTCCTACCTTGCCGAGCTCTTACTTGAAAAAGGTTATCAAGTACACGGGATCAAACGTCGCGCGTCTTTATTCAATACTCAGCGTGTTGACCATATTTATCAAGATCCGCACGTCGACAATAAGAATTTCACCCTACATTATGGGGATCTTAGTGATACATCGAATTTGACGCGCATTATCCAGCAGGTTCAACCTGACGAGATTTACAATCTTGGAGCGCAATCTCATGTTGCTGTCTCATTTGAATCCCCTGAATATACGGCAGATGTAGATGCAATAGGAACGCTTCGGATACTTGAATCCATTCGCCTGCTTGGTTTAGAAAAGAAGACGAAATTCTATCAAGCTTCCACATCGGAGCTTTATGGATTGGTGCAAGAAATCCCTCAGAAAGAAAGCACTCCCTTTTACCCTCGTTCTCCATATGCAGTGGCCAAACTTTATGCCTACTGGATTACTGTGAATTACCGAGAAGCATATGGAATGTACGCTTGCAACGGTATTCTTTTTAATCATGAATCACCACGACGAGGGGAAACTTTTGTAACAAGAAAAATTACACGAGGATTAGCGAATATTGCTCAAGGCCTTGAATCTTGCCTTTACATGGGAAATATGGACTCTCTTCGTGACTGGGGGCATGCAAAAGATTATGTCCGCATGCAATGGATGATGCTACAACAAGATCAACCTGAAGATTTCGTCATCGCTACAGGGGTCCAATATTCAGTTCGTCAGTTCATTCAATGGTCGGCGGCTGAACTCGGCATCACGCTTCGTTTTGAAGGCAGTGGCGTTGACGAAATCGCAGTCATTACCAAAATTGAAGGAAACAAAGCACCTGCCTTGAGCGTCGGTGCTGTGATTGTGCGCGTTGATTCACGCTATTTCCGCCCTGCAGAGGTTGAAACCTTGCTTGGCGATCCAAGCAAGGCAAAGGAAAAATTAGGCTGGATACCAGAGATCACTGTCCAAGAGATGTGTGCAGAAATGGTTGCTGAGGATCTTCAAACTGCATGTCGCCATGCCTTGCTGAAACAGCACGGCCATCATGTACCGGTTTCTGTGGAAAACTGATAATGATTCGAGACACGAAAGCCCGCATCTTCGTCGTTGGCCATAGAGGCATGGTAGGCTCGGCTATCGTTCGCCGACTGTCCGAGCTTGGCCACACCCAGCTCATCATGACTACCCGCGATGAGCTTGATCTAGTCAATCAACAGGCCGTAAAGGATTTCTTCGCAGCACAGGACATTCAGCAAGTTTATATCGCTGCGGCCAAAGTGGGGGGTATTCACGCTAATAATATCTACCCAGCTCAATTCATCTATGAAAATCTGATGATTGAAGCAAATTTGATTCATGCCGCACATGAGGCAGGTATACAGAAGTTGCTATTCCTTGGTAGCTCTTGCATTTATCCAAAATCCGCACCTCAGCCAATGAGGGAAGAGGCTCTGCTAACAGGGTTGCTTGAGCCAACTAATGAGCCTTATGCAATTGCGAAAATTGCGGGTATTAAGCTCTGTGAAAGCTATAATCGGCAATATGGTCGGGACTATCGGTCTGTAATGCCTACCAACCTGTATGGTCAGAATGACAATTTCCACCCAGACAACAGCCATGTGATTCCGGCGCTGATTCGACGCTTTCATGATGCGGCCATGTCAAAGGCTGATGAAGTAGTGATCTGGGGCTCTGGTACACCTATGCGCGAGTTCTTACACGTTGATGATATGGCTGCAGCTTCGGTTCATGTGATGGAACTGGATGCAAGCCTCTATCATGCCCATACTCAACCCATGCTGTCCCATATTAACGTGGGAACAGGTGTCGATTGCACTATTCGCGAATTGGCAGAAACCATCGCCAAAGTGACAGGGTTTACGGGTCGTTTGACATTTGACAGTAGCAAGCCCGATGGCACACCACGAAAACTCATGGATGTGTCACGCCTTAAAGGCCTTGGCTGGCACAGCACAATACCTCTAGAAGCAGGTCTGCGAAATGCGTATGACTGGTATCTTGAAAATGTCGAAAACGTACGGGCGTCCTAATGCGAAATACAGAGCTGCTTCCTATCGTCATGGCCGGAGGATCCGGTACTCGCTTGTGGCCCTTATCACGGGAGCTGTATCCTAAACAGTTTTTGACCCTACCAGGGCAAGACCTCTCAATGCTGCAAATGACGCTATCGCGCGTAGAAGGCTTGAGCGATATGCGCCCGTTGGTCATCAGCAACGAATCACACCGCTTCCTGGTTGCGGAACAGCTACGCCAAGTCGGCAAGCTGGAACACAACATTCTGTTAGAACCTATTGGCCGTAATACGGCCCCTGCCGTCGCGCTGGCAGCGCTGCATGCGCAGCGTGATGGCAATGACCCCCTAATGTTGGTACTTGCTGCCGACCACATGATTGGCGATGTACCTGCATTTCATGCTGCGGTGCACGCGGCTTTGCCTCTGGCAGATGCAGGACTTTTAGTGACATTTGGTATTGTGCCAAGTACCCCGGAAACAGGGTATGGTTACATCCATCGAGGAAAGCCTTTAAGCGAACATGCTTTCGAAGTAGCTAGCTTTGTAGAAAAACCAGACCTAACTACAGCCGAAAAATATTTGGCCACTGGTGAATATGATTGGAACAGTGGCATGTTCTTATTTCGCGCCAGTGTCTATCTAAAAGAGTTGGCAACTTATCGTCCTGATATTCTTGCTGCCTGCGAGAAATCCATCGCATCTTCGCAGCCTGATCTAGACTTTATACGAATAGACAAAGAGGCATTCACGGCATGCCCCTCTGACTCCATTGACTACGCTGTAATGGAAAAAACTCTCCATGCGGCAGTTGTACCACTTTCAGCCAACTGGAGTGATGTAGGTGCCTTTTCGTCATTGTGGGAGGTATGCGACAAAGATAGTGATGGAAATGCATTTCATGGCGAAGTGTTAGCATTCAATACAGCTAATACCTTGATTTTGGCTGAAAATTGCATGGTCGCGACTATCGGAGTGAAGGACTTAGTAGTGGTTCAAACCAAGGATGCACTGCTAGTTGCTGACCTCAAGCAAGTCCAAGATGTAAAGCAGATAGTTCAGCAACTCAAAGCCTCCAATCGGCCAGAGGCCCAATTACATCGTCAAGTATATCGACCTTGGGGACATTACGACTCCGTTGACTCCGGTATGCGCCATCAAGTCAAACGCATTACAGTTAATCCAGGAGCAAAGCTTTCCGTACAGATGCATCATCACCGTGCAGAACATTGGATCGTAGTCTCTGGTACGGCTTTGGTTACTCTTGATGGTAAAGAAACCTTGCTTACTGAAAATCAGTCGATATATCTTCCAATTGGAGCCGTTCATGCACTGGAAAATCCGGGAAAAATTCCGCTCGAGCTAATTGAAGTTCAGGTCGGTCCATACCTTGGTGAAGATGATATTGTTCGTTTCTCAGATAAATATGGCAGATGTTAAATGAAAATTTTTCTTGATGGCATCGTGTATTCAATACAAAATTTTGGAGGTATCAGTGTCTACTTCAATGAGCTCATCAGAACTCTTGAAAATGAGAGCTGCAAATTTCAAATAACAACCTACAACGACAAAAAGCAAAATCCATTACCTTCCAATTCCGAAGTCACAGAAAACTGCAGGTTGCTGGAGCGGTACCGAAGTTGCAAAATAAATTCCAATGAATTTGATATATTTCACTCCACATACTACAGGAATCCAGAAGACAGAAAAATAAAAAAAGTTGTGACCGTCCATGATTTTGTCTATGAGCATTACAACAATGGTCTGCGGAAATTCGTTCATTCATATCAGAAATTTTCCTCTATCAGAAATGCTGATCGAATAATCTGCATTTCTGAAGCGACAAAAAAAGATCTTCTACATTTTTTACCCGATATCGATGAATCATTGATTGATGTCATCTACAACGGCGTATCAAACGCCTACCACCCTGATAACATTGCCAATTCTGAAGGCCAGCCTTTTCTGCTTTTTATCGGTGCAAGAGGTGGATACAAAAATTTCCAGGCAGTAGCAAAATCGCTGGAATACCTGAAAGACTTCAAGCTAATCTGTGTTGGTGGTGGGAAGTTATCCGAAAGCGATCTATCAGATCTTCCCTCTTCCATTCAAGATCGGATCGAGCATGCTGGATTCCTCAGCGAAGAGGCAATCAATCATTTGTACAACCAAGCTTTCTGCCTAGTGTACCCATCCTCCTATGAAGGTTTTGGAATTCCGGTTGCCGAAGCCATGCAAGCAGGCTGCCCAGTTGTTGTCAGCCAATGCGAGGCTGTAATCGAAGTCGGCCAGGAATCATTAACCGTTGTAGAGACCTTGGATTCTTTTGAGTTTGCCAAAGGGGTAGAAAAACTTTTTGATGCAGAATATAGACAAGAAAAAATAAGATCTGGCCTGATTTTATCAAAAAAATATGATTGGAGAAAAACCCATCAACATACATTGGATGTTTATCGTAAGGCACTGGGTCAATCATCAAGTAGTTATTAATTAACAATACACTCTTTAGTGTACGATGCATGCACATATGATTACAGAAGTCATTTTTATTAAACCTCATTAATATCAAGCCATCTTTTAATAGCTTTTCCAAAGCCAGAAACCCTTCGTGTGCGACATCCACAACTCAACGATGTCAGCCCAGCTTTCGATTCTTTATCCCAGAGTTCCTCCTGACTATACTAATAGCGTCAATAGATATAAATCCTTTTCTAGACGTACAGCTTGACCGGTTCTCGCATTCGCTCAATAGATATATACCGACTCAAATCGCAACTATGAACTTCTCACATAGGCTCTGGTGAATAGATCTGCGTTTGGCTAAACTTATCCCAACCCCAGATGTGACTTGGCACAGCCACCGTTTGAGGGCAGCACAGTTCAGTAAATAGATTGAAAAGGGTGGCTCGGATGTGCAACTTGTTGACCCACCTTTCAAACACGCAAGATATCACTGGCCTCCCATTCATTTGAGGTAGTACGACTTGGTTTGCTTGCACTAGGCTGCACCGACCGACAGCCACTCCAACTTTTAAGCACCTGCATGCTGTGATGGCTACATTGCGTGTGCACAAAGATATCGTATTTGCGCATTCGAGCGCTCTTTCTCAGAGGGCCTGCATCCGAAGACCGTCGCATACATAGGCTGGATGTGATAAGCGTAATCTCCTGTCATCGTAGGCAGTGACTCGTCAAGCGAGACGGTCGAGCCTTCGGCGCCGCTTTGTGATGTCATGTATTGACCCACTGAAAACCTGCTCAGGTGTTATCGTCGAAAGGAAAACACCATGAGCCCATTGATGGATGAAGAGATCAAACGCAGGACTGCAAAGCGCAAGACGGCACAGGTGCTGGGATCATCCAGGGCAAATCCAGCGTCGCTGTGGCCAGTCGGCCCGATGATCTGCCGCCCTCAGAGATAGAGAGTTGGGTGGAGAACGGCCACAAACGGATGGAAAATGCCCTGAAAGCCAACCCGCAGTACGTGCGCGAGCAATACGAACGCCAACTCAAGGGCTTGCAGGAAACCTATGGCGAGGCGATGCTGGAGTGACGCGCCAGAAACAAACTGCAGTCCCTGTTTCTGGACCAGGACGAGAAGTGATCGAGAAGATCCGCCAGGGACTGCAAGCCGACGACATACCATCTCGATTAGCAAACTGTCTCAATGGTTCGCAGTACCGCAGCAAACTGTGCACTACTGGCCGGTAAAGGCCGCACCCACGCGACAGGATCGCTTCATGGCACAGATCAAGGCCATGCTCGGCTACCGCACGGTGGCGCACATACTGGGGCTCAACAAGAACACGGTTCAGCGCATCTTCCGGATCAAAGGCTGGCAGGTGCGCAAAAGACCGGTTGGCTTCAGGCCCAGGATTCAATCGCTGCCTTCGGTGGCCAAGGCTCCCAACGAACGCTGAGCCACCGACATGTGCCGGGTCTGGGCCGGCCGTGATGGTTAGGCGAACGGCCCTGGCGATCGACGGCCATAGCCGCGAGTTGCTGGACAGGCATCTCTCACACAGCGGCCGATACAAGAAGGCAGAGTCAGCGTTGGAGCAAACCTTGATTGCCCACTTTGGCACTCTCTCTGGGTCGAGTTTCAAAGCGTTCCTGCTGCGTTCGTACAAAGGGCTGGCTTCACCAGCCGCAGTTTCACCGCGCTGGTCGAGAACTATGGATTGCGCCAGAAATTCATCACGCCACACAGCCCGAGCAGAATGGCCTGGTCGAGCGGAAGATTCGAACGCTCAAAGAGCAATGCGTGCACCGGCACCGGTTCGAATCGCTGCACCAGTCGCCTGATCGCGCGGCGGGGCTTAAGCTCATCGCAGCCGCTCTAAGCCAATAACAACGCCATTACAAACTGCTCAATCGCATCTTGTCGAAGACTAACTACTATCTTTACCAATTTTCAAAAAATTCAGCATGAACGATAATAAATAAACACACATCAAAATAAACATAGGTGTAATTAACATATTCCAATATATTTGCTTATTCAGTATCTCAAATCCATCTCTAAAAAATTGAAATGGAAGCAAGGAACATATCAATATATAATAAATCCTAATAAATGAAGATTTATAAGAATAATTATTTACTTGAGAAAAATAAAATCCAATAAAAAATATAAAAACCATAGAAAATAATATTCCAAAGTTCCCCAACAATGAAACAATTAAGCTTGTCGCTCCTAATGGAGAAGAGAAATTAGCGTATTCAGATATACTTATAATAAATTCGCTTTTATTCTCGAAAATATAAGACGGAATAAAGTTGTAAAATGAAGTGATGTACCCATCAGGATTAGCGGCCAATGAAATTATATCATTGCTATAAATATATGTTTGTGCACTCCACCAGGTAAACATTGGCTCCGCGAATAGAATATACATTAAGTTTTCAAAATTCAGATCTAATCCAACCCTCACAACCCCAATCATCAATATCAAAAAAAACATCAACAACATAAAAATAATATATTTCATATTGAAAACAATATTTTTGTATTTTAAATAATACATTGCAAATGAAATAATCAGCAGTAAAACATACATTCTTGCACCCAATCCAATCATAACTACCGAGCAAATTGATAGAGAGGCAAAAATAGGCAGCATCGTCACTTTTCCGATATTTTTTTCTAAAAAATAAAGAGATAAAAAGCAGCTAACAATGAAAATTGTGGCAATTTTCCCTAAAAAATCAGAGTTATAAAACTCATATCCTGAAAATAGAAAAACATCAGAATTCCATATCAAATAAAAAACAATAAAAAGAGATAAATTTCCTAAAATAAAAATTGACATTTTATTATATTTAACAACAGGAAAATATATCTTCAATCTTAAACCGCCACCAAAAAATGAACCAAGCATAAAAAAAATCAATAAAGAAAATATTACCAAATAATATTCAAATAACAGAGAAAAATTTAGTTTATAAAAATCAACGTACCATTCGTAAAACCCTGGATAATCATGAAAATGATCGAATCCTCCTAAAATAGGAGGTATAAAAAGATAATATCCCCATCCAAAAATAAAAAAATAATTATGATTTAAAAATTTTTTTATCATATTCATCCTCGAATATTATTATTTCTGACAAATAAATAATATTTTATATTAATTAATAGTAGGAGGAATTCCGATGCAAATGTGGTTAATGCTACTTGCACCCCTCGGTTTTCAAAAAAATTAAATCCTACAAAGCACAAAAACACAATAAAAGCTGAAAACATTCCCTTGACATACAGCCGATCATTACCAGATGCACACAAGAATTGTATTCCGAATGCATTATTCATTAATGATACCAACACCCAAATCATCAATATAGAAAAATAACTTTTATCGTAATGAACATTTTTTGAAAAAAAGAAATCAGCGATCAAGTATGCAAATAATAAGAATGTTATCGAGGAGCCAAATAGAATTATTGAAAATCTCTTATGAAAGTCTATTCCATTATTAAATTCAAGAGCAAATTTTCTGCTAAAGACAGGATAGAAAGCTGTAAAAATGGGAGAAAACAAACCAAGAAAAGACTTAGCAATACGCTCACAGAAACTGTAAATCCCAAGAATTTTATCATCGGCAAACAATCCAAGAAAAATGACTCCTCCATTGCTTAACAAAACTGCCAATACGTTGGCAGAGAATATATTTCGACCATCTTTAATGTATCTAATAACATTATCAAAGTAGCCCTCTTTTATTAATTTGAATTTTCTGAAGAATATTACTGAATAAATTATAGGTATTGAAGCAGATAAAAAATATGCAATAAAAATATTCTCCAGAGAGTAATTTTCAATAAAACAAAAAGATATAATAATGAAGGATAATTTCCCGAAAATATTTAATATAGAAATACTTTTTATGTTTTGAGTCCCCTGAAAAAACCAATTTGGCACCAACGAAGAGAAAAGTGCACCAAAGAATACAATTATTGCCAATTCCAAATTAAAATTAAAAAATAAGCTAGAAGAAAAAATTATAAGTAATAGAAAAGCAGCTATTATTATTTTAGAAAAAGAAACATAAAATAATAATTTTGACAAACTTTCATTTTCACTTTTATCATCTAATGCAGCAACCTCTCTTGTTGCAGTATAGTTGAATCCATAATCTATTACGGTCTGAAAATAGACTAGTACTGCATACCAGAATGCGAATTTTCCATAGATTTCTATGCTTGCATTCTTTGTCAAAATATACATTATTGCAATTGGCGCTATATAGTTAGCTCCTTGCACACATACCAAATAAATAAGATTTTTAAAATTTTTCACTTGATATTATTATATTATTTAATAACAAAAATGGCATTGGAATCTTGATTCCAATGCCATTTACAAAAGCACTTGAATTCAAGCGCCTATTCTTGAGATATCTGCTACTCGATTCATTTCGATATGCAAATTTCTCAATATAGACAACCTATTGATTTTGAGCGCCGAATCTTCAGCATTGACCATGACTTGCTCGAAGAACGCATCGACCGAAGCACGCAATGCTGCCAGTGTTTGCAGGCTGGCGGTGTAATCACCTGCTGCAAACTGTTGCTGAGCTTTGGGCGCCACTTGCTGCAGCACCGCATACAGGTCTTTTTCAGCCTGCTCCACCAGCAGCGCTTCGTTCACCTGGGGCTGAACCTCGGTTTCGGCCTTCTTCAGGATATTGCCCACACGCTTGTTTGCCGCAGCTAATGCAGCCGCCTCGGGCAGGGTCGCAAAGGCGCGCACGGCTTCCAGGCGCTTTTGCACGTCGGACAGGCGCTGGGGCTGCAGGGCCAGCACGGCTTCCACTTCCTGGGCGCTGTAGCCTTGTTCGCGGAACATATTGGCCAGGCGGTCGTAGATGAACTCGACCAGTTGGGGCGTGGCGTCCTGGATCTTGTCGCCAAAGGCGGGCAAGGTGCTGACCAGCAGGGTTTCCAGATCCAGCTCCAGATCCTTTTCGACCAGCATGCGGATCACGCCCAGCGCATGGCGGCGCAGGGCGAAGGGATCGCGGTCGCCGGTGGGCAGGTTGCCGATACCGAACATGCCGACCAGGGTTTCGAGCTTGTCGGCCAGGGCCACGATCACGCCCACATCGCCGCGCGGCAGTTCGTCGCCGGCAAAGCGGGGCTTGTAGTGATCTTCGATGGCATCGGCCACGGCCACATCCAGGCCGTCGTTCTGGGCGTAGTAGCGACCCATGATGCCTTGCAGCTCGGGGAACTCGCCCACCATGTCGGTGACCAGATCGGTCTTGGCCAGCATGGCGGCCTGATCGGCCAGACGACCCAGCTCGGAGTTGCCCAGCTGCTGGGCAATGCTCTTGGCGATGGCGCGCACGCGGGCGATTCGTTCGCCCTGGGTACCCAGCTTGTTGTGATAAACAACCTTGTCCAGCAGTTCGACTCGGCTGGCCAGCGTTTTCTTACGGTCTTGGTCAAAGAAGAACTTGGCGTCGGCCAGACGGGGGCGCACCACTCGCTCGTTGCCGCCAGTTACGGCAGAGGTATCTTGGGGGCTGATGTTGCTCACCACCAGGAACTGGTGCGTGAGCTTGCCGTCGGCGCTCAGCAGCGGGAAGTACTTCTGGTTGGCCTTCATGGTCAGAATCAGGCATTCCTGCGGCACGTTCAGGAATTCTTTTTCGAACTCACAAACCAGCACATTGGGGCGCTCGACCAGAGCTGTCACTTCGTCCAGCAGAGCTTCATCGTCGATGGCACGCACGCCACCACCAATGCGTTCTGCAGCCGCTTTGAGTTGAGCCGCGATATCGCCACGGCGCTCGGTAAAGCTGGCGATCACGGCGCCTTCGCTGCGCAGTTGCTCGGCGTAGCTGTCGGCGTTTTGAATTACCACCGGGTCCACAGCCGCTTCAAAGCGGTGGCCGTGGGTTGCAGCACCAGCGGTCAGGCCCAGAGCCTTCACACCGACCAGCACTTCGGTGCCGTGCATCACAACCAAACCGTGAGCGGGGCGCACAAAGTGCACGCTGCTCCAGCCGTCTTGCAGCTGGTAGCGCATGACCTTGGGGATGGGCAGCTTGGCCAGAGCTTCGTCCAGCGACTTTTGCACGCCGTCGGTCAGCATCACGCCTTTGGCGGTGGATTCATAGAACAAGGCTTCAGCCTTGCCTTCGCCTTGACGCTTCAGATCTGCAACAGCAGATTCATCGGCACCCAGCGCAGCTAGCTTCTTGAGCAATGCGGCGGTAGGCTTGCCTTCAGCGTCCAGAGCCACGGCCACAGGCATCAGCTTTTGCGAGATGGCCTTGTCTTCGGCTTGCGCCAGCACTTCGGTGACATGCACGGCCAGACGGCGGGGCGATGCGTAGGCGGTCAGGCGCGATTCGGTGGAAGCCAGCAGGCCCTGGGCCTTGAGCTGATCGAAGATGACGGTGGCAAAAGCATCTCCCAGCTTTTGCAGCGCCTTGGGAGGCAGCTCTTCGACAAACAGTTCAACCAGTAGATTCGATGCGTTCATGATATTTTGATAGCTGCTAGCGCTTAATAGATAAGGGCTAGCGGCAGATATTGCTTGTATATAGGACTTCAGTGAAGCGCGACTCAGGCGGCCTTCTTGGCGGCCTGTTCTGCGGCTTTGGCCAGCTCGGCCAGCACTTCACCGGCATGGGCCTTGGGTGCCATGGGGAAGCCCAGACGCGCACGGCTGTCCAGATAGCTCTTGCCCACGGCACGGGCCAGGTTGCGGATGCGGCCGATATAGGCAGCGCGCTCGGTCACGCTGATGGCGCCACGGGCGTCCAGCAGATTGAAAGTGTGAGCGGCCTTGAGTACTTGCTCATAGGCGGGCAGAGCCAGTTGGGCTTCAATCAGCTGGTTGGCCGTGCCTTCGTGGGCGTTAAAAGCGCTGAACAAAAAGTCCACATTCGAGTGCTCGAAGTTGTAAGTGGACTGCTCCACCTCATTCTGGTGGAACACGTCACCGTACTTCAGGCCATCGGTATAGACCAGGTCGTACACCGACTCCTTGCCCTGCAAGTACATGGCCAGACGTTCCAGACCGTAGGTGATTTCGCCGGTGGCGGGCTTGCAGTCAATACCGGCCACTTGCTGGAAGTAGGTGAACTGGGTCACTTCCATGCCGTTGAGCCAGACTTCCCAGCCCAGACCCCATGCGCCCAGAGTTGGGTTTTCCCAGTCATCTTCCACAAAGCGGATATCGTTCTTCTTCAGATCGAAGCCCAGCGCTTCGAGCGAGCCCAGGTACAGCTCCAAAATGTTGTCGGGTGCCGGCTTCAGAACGACCTGGAACTGGTAGTAATGCTGCAGGCGGTTGGGGTTCTCGCCAAAGCGGCCATCCTTGGGGCGGCGGCTGGGCTGCACATAGGCGGCCTTCCATGGCTCTGGGCCAATGGCGCGCAAAAATGTGCCGGTGTGCGAGGTACCGGCGCCAACTTCCATGTCATAGGGCTGGAGCAGTGCACAGCCTTGTTCGGCCCAGTAGGACTGCAATTTCAGAATGATTTGTTGGAAGGTCAGCATGACAAAAGGTACGTTCACGCGGCAGAAATAATCTGTCGCTTATGTATATAGGAGTGTCTGGGCGGTCTAGCCGCGTAGACAGTGATTCTAAGTCTGAGAGTCCTACGCTGGGCGTAGGCTGTATCCGCGGCCCCACGGAATGCATTCTCCAAGGGTGCTACTGCGGATGAGATTTCAAAATGTGAAAGTTCTTACAGCGCGGTTTCCGCGCCAATGCGATTGAAATCAGGCTTTTCAGGCACCTCGCCCATATAAATCAAGCGCAAGACGCTCACTTTTTTAACAATTTCCCTGCCGTTCCTTGGCGATAGCGAGGTTATGCGGCCTGCCAGCCTCCTAGAATGTTTCATTTCCCGTCATCCACTTCCGGAGCTCGCCATGGATTTCATGAAAATCATCACCAAGCAACTGATTGAAATCATCGAATGGACCGATGATTCGCGCGACACGCTGTCATACCGCTGGCCTGATGAGGACAAGGAAATCAAGAACGGCGCCCAGCTGATCGTTCGCGAGTCGCAACAGGTTCAGTTTGTCTCCGAAGGCCAGTTCGCAGACCTGTTCAATCCGGGTCGCTATCAGCTGACCACGCAGAACGTTCCCATCCTGTCCACACTGCGTGGCTGGAAGTACGGCTTCAACTCGCCCTTCAAGTGCGATGTTTACTACATCAACACACGCTTGTTCACGGGCAACAAATGGGGCACGTCCAACCCCATCATGATGCGTGACAAGGACTTTGGCGTGATCCGTCTGCGCGCCTTTGGTACCTATGACTTCCGCATCGTGGACCCAGCCAAGTTCCTCAAGGAAGTAGCGGGCACTGATCAAAATTTCCGTCTGGACGAGTTTGCCGACACCATGCGCTCGCGCATCGTCAGCATCTTTTCTGAAGCGCTGGCCAAGGCACAAATTCCCGCGCTCGACGTGGCCCAGCGCTATAGCGAGCTGGGTGATGCGCTGCTGCAGCTCATCAACCCACCTGTCGCAGAAAAATACGGCCTGGAGATCACCAGCTTCTTGCTGGAAAACGTCTCCGTGCCGCCCGAAGTCGAGCAAGCCATCGACAAGCGCTCGAGCATGGGCGCCATTGGCAATCTCAACGACTATGTGAAGTACCAGATGGGCCAAGCCATGGCCAACGGCGGCGAAGGTGCGGCTGCGGCCACCATTCCCGCCACCATGGCCATGGGCTTTGGTATGGCACAAGAGATGATGAAGGGCATGCAGTCTGGCGGCGGCACTATCGCAGCAGGAGCAACTGCCGCAGATCCCTTCTCGCCTGCTGCCTCACAGGCCGCGCAAACACCGGCCGCGCCTGCTGCTGGTGGACTGCAAGTTCTGACCCCTGCGCAAGCAGCGCAGGTGCTGGGCGTAGCCGAGGCCGATGTACTGGCCGAAATTCAGGCCGGAAACCTCAAAGCCCGCCAGATCGGCAGCCAGTGGCGTATTGCGCAGGCGGCACTTGACGAGTTCTTGAGAGGCTAAGAGCCCCCTGAGCCGTAACGCGGCTTCCCCTCTCTCGCTTCGCGGGAGGGGTCTACGCCCTCTTGCTGCGGGGCGGCCCTTTCCCGGCGTCTCTTTGATTGGCTGCGCCGGTGTCCAAGGTCCAATGCAGTGCCTTTGAGAAATGCACGCCGTGACCGACAAAGCCCCTTCTTACAGCTATTCCCCTGCCACTGAAGCAGCGCCGCCCGCCATGGTCGGCAAACACGTCTGTCCGGAATGCGCAGGCAATTTAGAGTGGAATGCCAAAGCCCAGTCTCTCAAGTGTCCCTACTGCGGAACGGTAGTGCCCTGGAGTGAGGAAACGCAGCCTGAACTAGGCCAGGCCGTCTTGGAGCAGGATTTAGCCGACGCTTTGCGCAACCCGGCCAATGGCCGCGGCTGGGGAACCAATGAGCGCTACGAGGTGCAATGCCAGAATTGCCGTGCCATTTCGGTCTTTCTGAACAAAACAACAGCCCAGCGCTGTGACTTTTGCGGTTCACCCGCCATCGTGGCCCACGAAGAGCGCAATGACGCCATCACGCCGCAAAGCATCTTGCCATTCAAGATCAGCGACGGGCAGGTTCGCGACAAGATTCGCCAGTGGTATGGCAGCCGCTGGTTTGCGCCCAGCAAACTCAAAAGCGCAGCACTGACCGATACGCTGCACGGCGTGTACCTGCCCTACTGGACCTTTGACGCCCACGCCGCCGCCCAGTGGCGCGCCGAGGCCGGCTATTACTACTACACCACCGAGTCGTATCGCGACAGCAACGGCAATGTGCAAACCCGCCAAGTGCAGCATGTGCGCTGGGAACCAGCATCAGGCAGCTTGCAGCATTTTTTTGACGATGAACTGGTGCCGGGCACCGTCGGCGTACAACCTAATCTGCTACGCCAGATTGAGCCCTTTCCCACCACCACTGACCTCAAACCCTACAGCCCCGAGTTTGTGCGCGGCTGGACGGTAGAGCGTTACCAGGTGGACCTGAGCAAAGCCGCCAAGCTCAACGAAGAAGATATGGATAGCCAACTGCGCAATCTTTGCTCACAACAGGTCCCTGGCGATACCCAGAGAAACCTGCAAGTGCAGCGCCAGTACTCAGGCCGCACCTTCAAACACACGCTGGTACCCGCCTGGCTGGTGGGCTACACCTACGGCAGCAAGACCTACCAGATCGTAGCCAATGGCTATACCGGGCAGATTGCCGGTGAACGGCCTTATAGCTGGGTGAAGATCACATTCGCCGTTCTGGCGGTGATTTTGCTATTGATGCTGATTGCTCCGATGTTGGTTCAGCGCTAATTTCATAGCTGCCTGCGCTTGATTTCATTGGGTTTCAGATCATTAATTAAATGAACCTCATACCATCCAAGCGCAAGCAACTATTAATTCAATAGCGCATCAGTCAATGCTTAATCGAACACTTCCGCCAACTTGAACGTTGGCTGCTTCAGATCCTTCTCGGACAGAGAGAACGCAACATCAAGCTCAGGCCACGCAATACCAATATCCGCATCGTTCCAAAGCAGGCCACGATCCGACTCAGGCGCGTAATAGGCTGTGGTCTTATAGACAAAATCAGCTGTATCGCTGAGCACCAGAAACCCATGGGCAAAGCCCGGCGGAATCCAGAGCTGATGATGATTCTCAGCCGTCAGCTCTGCTCCCACCCACTGGCCAAATGTCGGCGAGCTGCGGCGAATATCCACCGCCACATCAAACACTGCGCCAGAGGTCACGCGAACCAGCTTGCCCTGGGCATGAGGTGGCAACTGATAGTGCAAGCCACGCAGCACACCCTTGCTGCTGCGGCTGTGGTTGTCCTGGATGAAATCGTAGTCAGTACCCGTTGCCGCGTTGAATGAATCCTGCTTGAAGCTTTCCAGAAAAAAGCCTCGCCCATCCTTTTGCACATCTGGCTCAAGAAGTTTGACTTCTGCAATGGCTGTAGGCAGTACCTTCATCGAATACCACCCTCAAGACATTGCATCAAGTACCGACCATATCCATTCTTGAGCATAGGCTTGGCTAGGACTTCCAGCTGAGCCGCATCAATCCAGCCCGAGCGATAAGCTATTTCCTCTGGACAAGCCACCTTCAACCCCTGCCGCTGCTCCAGAGTCGCGATAAATTGCCCGGCCTCCAGCAAACTTTCATGCGTACCGGTATCCAGCCACGCATAACCACGCCCCATCAATGTCACATTGAGCTTTCCTCGCTCCAGATAAATGCGATTGACATCTGTAATCTCCAACTCACCTCTTGCAGAAGGTTTAATGGATTTGGCAATCTCTACAACCTCTGAATCGTAAAAATAAAGCCCTGTAACCGCATAATTACTCTTCGGTACTTTCGGTTTTTCCTCAATCGATATAACTCGACCCTTTTTATCAAACTCCACAACGCCATACCGATTAGGATCTTGGACATGGTAGGCAAATACAGTCGCACCAACACTAGACTGATTCGCCGTTTTTACCAACGCCTGAAAGTCATGCCCATAAAAAATATTATCCCCAAGCACTAATGCACAAGAAGCACCAGCCAGAAATGTTTCAGCAATCAAGAAGGCTTGTGCCAAACCATCGGGGCTGGGTTGAACTGCATATTCAAGACTTAGCCCCCACTGGCCTCCATCGCCCAGCAATTGCTGAAACCTTGGCGTATCTTGAGGCGTTGAGATTATCAGGATTTCACGAATACCCGCCAGCATCAGCACGCTGAGCGGATAATAAATCATGGGCTTATCATAAATCGGCAACAACTGTTTGCTGATTGCCAAAGTGGCCGGATGTAGCCTGGTACCCGTACCACCGGCCAAAATAATTCCTTTACGTGCTTGCGTCATTACTCAGTTCGACTCCAAACTAATCAGCAACCAAAAGCGTATATAACAAGCGTTCCACACCAAGCTGCCACATTGGCAAATGCAAATGCATTGTGGACTGAAGTCTTCCGGTATCCAGTCTTGAATTCAATGGGCGCCTGGTGCATGCCAGTTTTTTACTAGTCTCCACGCCATCAATATTTTTCACAGCCCAAGCGATATCAGGGCGCATGCTGCGCGCTTGCTGAATGACATAGCTTGCATACGAATGCCAGTTCGTTTCACCGCCTGCGCTTAAGTGGTAAAGGCTCATATCCTGCTCATTCGCAACCACATGTCTGATGGCATGCGACGTAATGTCTGCAATCAGGTCAGCCCCTGTTGGGGCTCCCCACTGGTCATTAATGACACTCAGCTCTTCTCGCTCCTGAGCGAGCTTCAGTATTGTTTTGATGAAATTGGAGCCTCGCGCCGAATAGACCCAACTTGTGCGAAAAATCAGATGACGGCAGCCAGTCGCTGCAATGCGCTGTTCACCTTCCAGCTTGGTCTTGCCATAGACCGACAAAGGTGCCGTGGCATCGCCTTCCTTGTGCGGATGACTGTCACCACCTTCAAACACATAGTCAGTGCTGTAGTGCACCAGCAAAGCGCCCAGACTCAGAGCCTCTTGCGCCATGATCTCCGGAGCCTCAGCATTCAGGCGCATTGCCAAGTCAGGCTCGCTTTCTGCCTTATCGACCGCGGTATGAGCTGCGGCGTTCACGATGACATCGGGTGCCATCGCGCGAATCATCTGCGCCAAACGATCCAAATCAGCAATATCACCGCCAATTACCTGCCGATCTAGGGCGACCACATCACCCAATGGCGCAAGACTGCGCTGCAGCTCCCAGCCGATCTGGCCATTTTTGCCAAGAAGCAGCAACTTCATATATCGGATCCATCGCTGTATTGCTTTTGAACCCAGTCACGATAGGAGCCAGACTGCACGCTTTTGATCCACTCCGGGCTATTCAAATACCACTGGACCGTTTTGCGAATACCTGTTTCAAAAGTCTCAACAGGCCTCCAGCCTAATTCACGCTCCAGCTTGCGCGCATCAACGGCATAACGACGATCATGCCCTGGGCGATCGGTCACATAGCTAATCTGTTCTGCATAAGGCAAGCCATCAGTGCGTGGTCGTATTTCATCGAGAATATGACAGATAGCAGTGACGATTTCTATATTAGTTTTCTCGTTCCAGCCACCAATATTGTAAGTTTCGCCCAGCTTACCTTCTTCCAAAATACGACGAATTGCACTGCAATGGTCACCCACATAGAGCCAGTCTCGGACTTGCAGGCCATCGCCATAAACAGGCAGTGGTTTCCCCCCGAGTGCATTCAAAATTACCAGCGGGACCAGCTTCTCTGGAAACTGAAGCGGCCCGTAGTTATTACTGCAATTAGTGGTCAGAACAGGAAAACCATAGGTGTGATGCCACGCTCTTACCAGATGATCCGAGGCTGCCTTGCTTGCCGAGTAGGGACTATTTGGTTCGTAGTTACTCGTTTCAGTAAATGCGGCCTGATCTGGGGCTAGCGATCCATAAACCTCATCGGTCGATACGTGCAAAAACCTGAACTCTGTTTTGGCCCTCCCTTCCAGCCCAATCCAATAGTTGCGCACAGACTCCAGCAAGCGAAAAGTACCAACGATATTGGTTTGAATAAAAGCATCAGGGCCGTCAATCGAGCGATCGACATGGGTTTCGGCTGCGAAGTTCACTACCGCGCGGGGCTGATGATGTGCCAGCAACCGCAAAAGTTCATCACTATCGGCAATATCTAGTTGCGCAAACGTATGACGAGAATCACCTCTCAAGCAAGCCAAGTTCTCAAGATTCCCAGCATAGGTCAACTTATCAATACTCAAAACTGATTCACCGACCGATGACAGCCAGCCCAACACAAAATTGGCACCAATAAATCCTGCTGCACCGGTCACAAGAATCATGGAATACGTCCCTAGTTAGTGACTCTCACTCAAACTTGATACAAATCTAAATCTCACCCCCAGCGCTTTTCAGCCATCACCAGCAAACCATCAAAAATCAGGTTATTGATCAGCTGAAAGGGGCGAGTCATGCTTGGAGACATCTTCCAGCCCGCACCGCCAGCCATGATGCACATGGGCTCAGTGCCGCAATACTCAGCCAGATGCTGGTACATGCGTTCAACAGCTCCCGCGATGGCATAGGTGCCGCCACTGGTCAATGCATCACTGGTGTTCTTGGGAAAGCTTTTGACATCGCCTGTAGGAACATGCAGGCCCGCCGTCCCCCCTTCCAAGGCTTTGAGCATGATGCCATGACCGGGAATAATCAGGCCACCGAGGAAATGTCCTTGAGCATCCATGGCATCCACCGTGACAGCGGTACCGACCATGACGGTAATCAATGGCCTTGCTTCACCCAGCTGCAGCATGTGGTGGCGCGCACCAATCATTGCGACCCAGCGATCAGCGCCTAGCCGGGAAGGATGGTCATAACCATTGCTCACGCCAGCCTCAGCCGT
The DNA here is from genome assembly GCF_002754475.1 of Comamonas sp. 26. Taxonomy (NCBI): domain Bacteria; kingdom Pseudomonadati; phylum Pseudomonadota; class Betaproteobacteria; order Burkholderiales; family Comamonadaceae; genus Comamonas; species Comamonas sp. 26. The sequence goes on along the minus strand of NZ_PEFL01000001.1, from coordinate 330,558 downwards.
GGAGGGGATGGCCCACTGCGGCTCGAAGTTCCAGCCCACCATGAGTTCAATTTGTTCATGCACACGGCGTCTTGCCGTCTCTCCAGCCACGACGCAGCCCAGCATGCGATCGGGCGCCGGCAAGCCTGCCCAGGCTCCTTCTGCCAGTCGCTCGATATGCTCCAGAAACTCCGCCCCATGCGCCAGCAAGGCAGCCCCAGGACGGTGATCTTCATACATGGCCCACTTCAAACGAGTGTTGCCAATGTCTATCGCCAAAAATGTCATGCGGCGGATTATCAGTACTTTTCCCCGCTGCAGGCACTCGGTTGCAACATTCATTACCTATTGATGGGAAATTGTCAAAAAAGCGCTGAGTCCATGTCCTGCAAGGAATCTCCTGTATTTCCATGTAAAGTGAAACGCCTATTTCTTCCATCACTTTGAGGAGTTGAAAACCATGGGTCTGTTCAGTTTCATTAAGGAAGCCGGTGAAAAACTGTTTGGCGGCAGTGATGCTCATGCGGCAGCGCCATCGGACGACTTGAATGTCAAGGCGGCTCAAGCCATCGCAAACTACATCAACACCCAGAATCTGGGCCTCTCCAATCTGCAGGTGCAGTTCGATGGCTCTCAAGGCAAGGTCACGGTGCAAGGTGTCGCCCCCACCCAGGCTGCGAAGGAAAAAGTCACGCTTTGCTGCGGCAATGTCGCCAATGTCCAGTCTGTGGACAATCTGATGAGCGTCACCAACCCCGAACCCGAAGCCCAGTACCACGATGTGGTGCGCGGCGACACACTGTCGGCAATCTCCAAGAAGTATTACGGTGACGCCAACAAGTACAACACCATCTTTGAAGCCAACAAGCCCATGCTCAGCCACCCGGACAAGATTTATCCCGGTCAAAAGCTGCGCATCCCTGCGCTTTAAACACAATTGACACCGAAAAAAGCGCTCAAATGAGCGCTTTTTTCATACCTCCAACGCTAGACTACTTTCCATGAAAACTCTGCTCACAGGCGGCGCCGGTTATATCGGCAGCCACACCGCCATCGAATTGCTCAGCCACGGCCATGAAGTCGTGATCTTTGACAACTTCAGCAACAGCCATCCAGAAGCCATTCGGCGAGTAGAGAAAATCACCGGGCACTCGATTCCGGTCATCCGCGGCGACATCCGCGACCAGGGTGCACTGGAGCAGGCTCTTAAAGAGCACAACATCGACAGCGTGGTGCACTTTGCGGGCAAGAAGGCGGTTGGCGAATCGGTCGCCCAGCCCGTGGACTATTACGACAACAACGTTAACGGCACCCTGGTTCTGCTGCGCGCGATGAAGAACCAGAATGTACGCAAGCTGGTGTTCAGCTCATCGGCCACCGTCTATGGTTCACCGCAGTATCTACCGCTCAATGAAGAGCACCCCACTTCTGCCACCAATCCTTATGGTCGCAGCAAGCTCATGGTGGAAGAGATTCTGGCTGATCTCTACCGCTCTGACTCGCAGTGGTCGCTGGCTGTGCTGCGCTACTTCAACCCCATCGGTGCGCATGCAAGCGGGCTGATTGGCGAAGACCCCTCGGACATTCCCAACAACCTGCTGCCCTTTGTCGCGCAGGTCGCCGTGGGCCGCCGCGAGAAGCTGCAGATTTTTGGCGGCGACTATGACACTGTGGATGGCACCGGCGTACGCGACTACATCCATGTCGTGGATCTGGCCCGGGGCCATGTCAAGGCGCTGGAAAAACTGGCCGGCCTGGCCCAGCCCGAACTGCTGACGGTCAATTTGGGCACTGGCAAAGGCTATAGCGTGCTTGAAGTCCTGCAGGCCTTTGAAAAGTCGTGCGGCAAAACCTTGCCCTATGCCATCTCCGAGCGCCGCCCCGGCGACGTGGCTAGTTGCTATGCCAACCCGGACCACGCCCTGAAAACACTGGGCTGGCAAGCCGAGCACAGCCTGGAGGCCATGTGTGCTGACACCTGGCGCTGGCAGAGCCAGAACCCGAACGGCTACCGCGAGGCTTAAGTTTGTGGCTGCTCTGGCATCACTGATTCCAGGGCAGGCCACGTTTGCGCCAGCCGCTCAGGCGGCCCCGCTGACCGTTGGCGTCCACATCGCCTTCAAAGCCTTCTAGGATGTTGTAAGCCTCAATGCCCAGACCTGTGGCGCGCTGTGCGGCTGCGACAGAGCGCACGCCGCTGCGGCATAGCAGCACGACTTTTTTGCCTTCGGGCACGGCTGCGCGAAGCTGCTCATCGAAATTTTGATTGGCCGCCATGCCTGGCCACTGCTTCCACGCCACGGCAATCGCGCCCGGCACCTTGCCTACCCATTCACGCTCGGCATCGGTACGCACATCGACCAGCACGGCTTCGCCGCTTTGCAGCCATTGCCAGGCCAGCTCCGCTGGCACATCGCCGGCATAGCCGGTTGCGGGCTGAATTTGCATCGTATTGCTCATATTGAATCCTTGTTGTTGGGTGCCACGGCAGCCCGTCTACTCCCAGGCGGGCAACGGCTTGTCTCTCAATGACCTGCGCAACTGCTTCCAGTCGGGCAGTACCTGCTCCACCACGGACCAGAACTGCGGGCTGTGATCCATATGGTGCAGATGCGCCAGCTCATGCACCACCACATAGTCAATGATTTGCGGGCTGTGCTGCATCAGCCGCCAGTTCAGCCGGATGATGCCACCGCTAGTGGCGCTGCCCCAGCGCGTGCTGGCACTGCTCAGCCGCAGCGCATTCCAGCGCACATCCATCTGGGCGGCATAGTGCAGCATGCGCGCGGTGAAATGGGTGCGGGCTTCCCGCAAAATCCAGGCCTGAACGGCGGCGCGAATCTGCGCAGCAGATGCCTGTGCAGTTAGCGGCAGGTGCAGGCTTTGCGTGCCATCTGCCGCCTGTTCTCTATGAGTTTGCCGAGTGCGCAAAGGCTGGGTTGCATCACCCGTCAGCCGCATCACCATAGGTTGGCCCAGATAACCCAGCAGCCCGCCTTCTTGCCAGAAGATACGGGCTTGGTTCTTGATCTGCTGACGCTGGCCCGATTCCTGCAGTTTGCGCACAATCCAGTCGGCCTTGGTCTGAAGCGCGGATTCAATATCCCCCATGCCCAGCCATTGCGGCGCGGTAACCTCAAGGCCTTGCGCCCCCACACTAAAGCCGATGCTGCGGCGTGCTGAACGGCGCAGCAAGTAAGCCACGCTACGCCCTTGTAGCTGCGCGCTGTGACTGGCACCGGGGTGCACAGGCAAGGCCGCCTGCACTGGCGGCTCATCTTCTACAAAATCAATAGCATCTACCGCTGTATCAGCAAGCGGTTGAGCAAAATTTCTCTCAAAATCAAGCGCAGCCTGCTCTGCATCCATCGCCGTGCCGCGCAAGCGCCTGCGCGGTATCAAGCCGCCCTGCCCGTCTTCAACAGCAGGCGGAGTCAGCCATTGCCAAGCTTGCTGCAAGCTATCGCCTGTGGACATGGATTAGGTTCCGCGGCTGATTAACTTTTGTGGGCGTAGGCCTCGGGGTCAAGACGCTGCATTTCTGCCTCAATCCAGGCCTCCACCTCCGCCATCAGCTCATCATGCTTGCGGCCGACGGAAGGAATGGGATGGCCAATAGACACATCCACTACACCAGGCGACTTAATAAAAGCCTTGCGTGGCCAGCACTTGGCCGAAGTCACGGCGACGGGCACCACGGGCGCGCCGGTCATGATGGCCAGGCGCGTGGCACTGGTCTTGTATTCGCCCTTTTCGCCGCGCTTGATGCGTGTCCCTTCGGGAAACATGATGACCCAGGTGCCTTGATCGAGCAGGCGTTTGCCTTGCTCTACCACCTTGTGAAAAGCGCGCGAGCGCTGGGCGCGGTCAATGTGGATCATGTCCAGAGCACCAATAGACCAGCCAAAGAACGGAACCTTGAGCAACTCCTTCTTGAACACATAGGCCAGTGGACGCGGCATGATGGCTGGCATCAAGAAGGTCTCGTAGGTGGACTGGTGCTTGACCAGCAACACCACGCCTTGCTTGGGGTCGGTTGGCAGGTTCTCCATACCCTGCACCCGGTACTGAATCCCCATGATGACCTTGGCACTGTCCACCGACAGCTTGAGCCACGCACGAGCCACGCGATAAGTCTTGGAGGATGAACCACTGACCCACTTGGTCAAAAGCACAGCGAGGGTGTAGGGAATGACGGTGATGACCATCCACAGCATGTGGAGGACTGAACGGATCAGGGACATGACGGCAATCGAAAAGCTTGAGTGCAGGCACCCGTTAATGGGGCTCAAAATCTGCAAGAAACATAGCAGCTTGCGCTGATCTTTCAAGCGGTTGGGACTATTTTGACCTAAAACCTGAAATCAATGGAAGGCAGGCGCTGAATCGGCTGCGGGAGCTCCGCCATCACTGAGCGGCAGCAGCATGTTGACCACGGCTTCCAGATCAGGATAACGCTCACTGCCCTCTGGGAGATTGGCATCGCCGCTGGACTCGGGTCTGGCTGTGGACTCCACAAACACCAGATGCGCACCCAGCGCCTTGCCGGCCTGCAAATGCTCTACGCCGCTGCCAATGGCCCAGATCTCCTGGCCTTCCGCACCGTAGCGGTCAGCAATCTGCTCAAACAAGGCGGCACCCGGCTTGCGGCACAGGCAGTCTTCATCGGGGGCATGAGGGCAAAAAAACACGGCTTCGACCCGGGCACCCACGACCGCCAGTTCACGCTGCATCTTGGCGTGCACGGCATTGAGCTCAATCACATCAAACAGCCCGCGCCCCAGCCCCGGCTGATTGGTCGCCACCACCACATGCCAACCTGCGCGATTAAGGCGAGAGACCGCCTCCAGCGCACTGGGCACAGCCACCCATTCATCGGGACTTCCGATAAAGCCTTGCGCACCCCATTCATTCAGGGTGCCATCACGGTCAAGAATTGCGATCTTCATGAAGCAGGCTTTAGGTCAGTGACATCGGTGACAAAAAAGCCCGCTTACCTTGAGGTCAAGCGGGCTTGCGATCAAGGCTTAAGAGCTTACTGGCCTTCCCAGCGCTTGAGCACCAGGGAAGCATTGGTGCCACCAAAACCAAAGCTGTTGGACAGCACGGTCTTCAGTTCGGCATCACGGGTCTGAGTGACCAGAGGCATATCGCCCAGCAGCGGATCAGGGGTATCCACGTTCACGGAACCGGCGATAAAGCCCTTGTTCATCATGATCAGGCAGTAAATAGCTTCCTGCACACCGGTTGCGCCCAGCGAGTGGCCGGTCAGCGACTTGGTGGACGAGAACGGAGGCACCTTGTCACCAAACAGCGCACGCATGGCGCGCACTTCCTGCATATCGCCCACCGGGGTCGATGTACCGTGTGTGTTGATGTAGTCGATGGGCGCATCGATGGTTTCCATGGCTTGCTGCATGCAAGCAATGGCGCCATCACCCGAAGGTGCGACCATGTCTTCACCGTCGCTGGTAGCACCAAAACCGACCACCTCGGCCAGAATGTTGGCACCACGGGCAAGAGCATGCTCCAGGCTTTCCAGCACCACCGCACCGCCGCCGCCAGCGATGACGAAACCGTCACGGTTGGCATCGTAGGCACGCGAAGCCTTCTCGGGCGATTCGTTGTTCTTGCTGGACATGGCACCCATGCCATCAAACAGCAGGGACATACCCCAGGACAGCTCTTCGCCGCCGCCAGCAAACATCACATCCTGCATGCCCCAGGCGATCTGCTGCGCAGCCGCGCCAATGCAGTGTGCCGAGGTAGAGCAAGCCGAGGTGATGGAGTAGTTGATGCCCTTGACCTTGAAGTTGGTCGCCAGGCAGGCAGACACCGTAGAGCTCATGCAGCGTGTGACCTGGTACGGCCCCACGCGACGAATGCCTTTTTCGCGCAGCGTATCTGCCGCTTCAATCTGGTTGGCTGGCGAGCCGCCGCCCGAGCCCATGATCAGGCCGGTGCGGGGATGGCTCACCTGCTCAGGCGTCAGGCCCGCTTGCTTGATGGCGTCTTCCAGAGCGATCTGCGAGTAAGCCGCCGCATCACCCATGAAGCGCAACTGCTTGCGATCAATGCGTGCTTCGATGTCGATTTCAGGGATACCGGCCACCTGCGAGCGCATGCCCAGCTCGGTGAATTTCGGCATGGCCTTGATACCGGTGCGGCCTTCGCGCAGCGAGGTCTCCACCGTTGCCAGGTCATTACCAATGCACGAGACAATGCCCGCGCCGGTGATCACTACCCGCTTCTTGGTCATGCTGGCGTTCCCTTGGCACCGTCTTCGCGCAGGAAAAGGCCCACGCGCAGATCATTGGCCACGTAGATTTCCTTGCCGTCAGCCAGCAGGCGTGCATCGCCAATGGCCATGTTCAGCTTGCGCTTGATGACGCGCTTGATATTGATTTCGTAGGTCACCAGCTTAACGTCCGGGCCCACTTCGCCGGTGAACTTGACTTCGCCAGCGCCCAGAGCGCGGCCCTTGCCGGGCAGGCGCAGCCAGGTCAGGTAAAAGCCGATCAGCTGCCACATGGCATCGAGGCCCAGGCAACCGGGCATGACGGGATCGCCCTGGAAGTGGCACTTGAAGAACCACAGGTCGGGGTTCACATCCAGCTCAGCCACAATCTTTCCCAGACCGTGCTCACCGCCGTCTTCATCAATGTGCGTGATGCGATCGAACATCAGCATGGGAGGCAGGGGCAGACGTCCACTATCAGCGCCAAACAGCTTGCCTTCGCCGGACGCGATCAATTGTTCGTAGGAAAAAGATTCAGCCATTCTTTCAATTGCTCCACGGCAGCCTGTGCAAGCTACCCGTTACTCTATATTTGGGTGGGTGGGTCTACGCCCACACGGGCGCACATAACCCGGCATTATCAAGGCTGCCGCCATACCCGAGACAAAATACCCGTTATCTGGATCGAAACTCTGCCACAAATATGGCAAGACCTGATGACAGAAGTGCTTATCCCATATGGGGAACTGCCCCATGAAACTCAATCTTCTGCGCTTCGATTCCTGCGCCACGCAAAGCCACAGACCGCAAGGCACAGCAGCGTCAAAGGCAGCAGCCCCAGCGCATGTACCCAGCGCGCATAAGGCGTCAGAGTGTCTCGCCCCTGCACCTCGCCTTGCAAAACAGCCCGGTCAAAGGGTGCCAGCGCGCTGACGACCTCGGCCTTGTGGTTGATGACCACAGTGGCCCCTGTATTGGTGGCACGCAGCATGGGGCGCTCAAACTCCAGAGAGCGCATGCGGCTGATGGACAGATGCTGGTCAATGGCCACCGAATCGCCAAACCAGCCAATATTGCTCAGATTGACCAGCATCGTAGGGGCCGTGGCGGCATTGCCAAAGTGCGCTGCCAGCTCTTCACCAAACAAATCTTCGTAACAAATATTGGGGGATAGACGCTCACCCGCCCAGTTCATGGATGGCTGACCCAAAGCGCCTCGATTGAAGTCTCCCAGCGGAATATTCATCAACTCAGTAAACCAGCGGAACATGGGCGGAATGAACTCGCCAAACGGCACCAGATGGTGCTTGTCGTACTGATAAGGCTGGGTCTGCCCGGGCAGCCAACCCTCCACCGTATTGGTAAAGCCCTGGTCCCAGTTGCCCAGCGGAATACCTACCAGCGCGGCCTGCTGGGAGTTTTTGCTCACAAACGGCTGGCGCACAAAGTCCATATAGTCTTCGGGCAGTTGCTGGGGCAGCAGCGGGATAGCCGTTTCAGGCGCCACCACCAGTTGTGCCTTGGCGTCATGCAGCTGCTGGGCATACCAGCGCAACGCATCCACCACACCAGAGCCCATTTCAAATTTTTCATCCTGTGGAATATTGCCCTGCAGCAATGCCACGCTCATGCCAGGCTGCAAACTGGGAGCCTCAACGGCTTGATTGCGCTGCCACCACAGGCCGCCCAAGGCCAGAGACAGGGCAGCAACACTTACCACTGCGGGCTTGAGCTGTAGTACGCGCTGCTGCGTCTGCCAGCGCCAGACCAGCATGGCCAGCCAGGCCGCAATCCAAGCCGCCACAAAACCGGTGCCATAGACACCCACCCAGCGCGGCAGCGCGGCCAGCGGGCCTTCTACATGGGCATAACCGCCAGCCCCCCAGGGGAAGCCGGTCCACAGCCAGCCACGCGCCAGTTCTGCCAGCGTCCACAAAGCAGCAAAAATCATAGCTGTCAGCGCATACGGTGTATGCGATAGACGTTTAAAAAACCATGAGGCAATGGCGTAATAACTGCCCAAAAACGCGGCCAGCGCCAGCACCGCAGCCACAGCCAGCGGCGCGGCCAGGCCGCCGTAGGTGTGCATGGAGATAAACAGCCACCAGAAGGTAGCAGCCAGCCAGGCCGTGCCAAACAGCCATGCCCTGCCTGCGGCCTGCCTTGCGGTGCCCGCCGCCAGCAATGCATGAACCAGCACGGCCAGCGACAGGATCTGCAACCACCACAGCGGGCGACCATAGCCGCCCACCAGTGTCAGCAGCCCATCACCCTGCCCGCGCGCCCAGGGCCAGGCCAGAGAAAAGGCCTGCAAGCCGCCCGCGACCAGCATCAAAAGCCCGCTCATCCAGCCCTGGGGCTTGGCGACGGGGGTTTTAACAGTGGAGGCGGTTGTGGTCATAAGAATCGACAGGCTCTAACAAAAACACCCAACCGGGTGGCTGGGTGTGTTCAAGGATAAGGGATATCAGTTCCTCACCAGACTGTCTGGCGATGGATCGCGCACGACCTTGAACCAGCGCACCGCGCCACCCTTGGTGTGGAGCACGGTGAACTCCAGCCCACCCAGATGAATCTGCTCGCCGCGCTTGGGCACATGGCCGACTTCATGGGCGATCAGGCCGCCAATGGTGTCGAAATGCTCATCAGGATCGCTGGCCTGCAGCGTGGTCTCGAATTCCTCGCTCACATGCTCGACGCTGGCATCTCCCGCCACGCGGTAACTGTTGTCGGCCAGGGCGAAGATGTCGCCCTCATCCTCGGGGATGTCGAACTCGTCCTCGATCTCGCCCACGATTTCTTCGAGCACATCTTCAATCGTCACCAAGCCCGCCACGCGGCCAAACTCGTCGATAACGATGGCCAGATGGTTTCGGTTGGCGCGAAACTCGCGCAGCAAATCGTTGAGGCCCTTGCTCTCGGGCACAAACACGGCGTGGCGCACCAGAGCGCGAATATTCAGGGTTGGAGAGCGCTGCAGCTTGAGCAAATCCTTGGCCATGAGAATGCCAATGATGTTCTCGCGCTCGCCCTGATACACAGGAAAGCGCGAGTGGGCCGTGGTGATGACCTGGTGCAGGATTTCTTCAAACGGAGCGTCAATATTGACGAGATCCATGCGTGGCGCAGCCACCATTACCTCGCCGGCGCTCATATCGGCCATGCGAATCACGCGCTCCAGCATGACGCGGGACTCGGTGCCGATGACCTGGTTGTCTTCGGCCTCAGCCAGGGTTTCGATCAGTTCATCGGTTGATTCCGGAGCCGGATGAATGAACTCAGCCACCTTTTGCAGGAAGCTTCGCTTGTCTTCCCTCTCAGGAAGTCGCGAATGATGGGGGTCAGACACTGTCTTGGAGTGCAGGACGTGCGGTAGTCAAACAAGCTAGCAAGAATAACGGATTGTGATGACAACAAGCTTGCGACTGCGCAAAAGCCATGACCCGATATTCCAGCCATCGCTGAATTAGTCACCTTTTGATAGCTGTTTGCGCTTACCTGGATTGAGCCAGAGGCATTTCAACCTTCAAACTTCGAACACTGCTACAGATTTACAGCGCAATCGAAAACAAACGCCAAGGCAGCTTACTCGCCCGACTTGTGACGGCCTTCCTGCACACCCTTGCGCACTTCCTGTACGCCGGCCAGAAAGCTCCAGAAATTGACGGCCTGCTTCTTGAGCTGGTAGTCCATCTCGCCCAGATGCTCAGTCACCAGCTCGCTCACATGGGTCTCGAAGTTGGCAGGCGGCAGCTCCAGATAGGCTTCGGCTTCCGAGCCCTCACGCTTGACGGTCGCGCCCGCATTGCGTGCGATCTTGAGCATGGCCGTGTTCTCAGACAGCGCATGAATAAACATCATGCTCACATTCTTGCTGCGAGCATGCAGCACGGCACGGTCAAACAGGCGCGCGCCCAGCCCCTTGCCGCGTGCCGTCTTGAGCACGGAGACACCGAACTCGGCGCATTTTTCGTACTCAGGGTGACCGGCAAACGCCAGGTGGGCCATGGCGATCAGCTCCAGGCGGCGGTTGAAGATACCGAAGATATCGTCACGCTCGAAGTCCAGCTGCTCCACATAGCGCGCCACCTGTTCGTCGTTAGCCGCATAGCCGAAACGCAGATAGCGGTCCCGCGCATCGAGCCTGAGCAGGTGCTTGGTAATGCGATCACGGTGGCGCGGGCTCAACGAGCGAATAGGCACCAAGGACGGCGAGCGACGCTCGGCGCTATGGGGCTTACCCATGTCGCGCAGCCAGCCTGAGCCAGCCTGCCAGGGCGATTTCAACCAGTCTTTGGGGAGGTTCATGGCATGAAATATAGGTAAAAACCCGAATCATCACAAGCTCCATATTGCATCGCAACAATCTTGTAAGGATTTTGCGTTAATTCAACACCTTAGCGCCATTTTTTGGCTAGTCCATGGTCCGTATGAAGGACGCCAGCGCCCCTTGCACTCTACAGGGGAACCGCTGTTGTGACCTTGACCCTGTCCATCACAAAGCTGGTCTTGCAATCTTGCACGCTGGGGTGCTTGAGCAGGGTATCCATGATGAAACGGCTGTAATGCTGCATGTCAGCCACCACCACGCGCAACAAATAGTCCATCTCACCGGTCAGGGACACGCACTCCACCACCTCGGGCCAGGTCTGCACGCTGGCGCGAAACAGATCCATGGGGTTACGCTTGCTGGTTTCGGTGTACTTTTCCAAGCGCACGTTGATGTAAGCCGTCAAGCCCAGACCCACACTTTCGGGCTGCACCAGTGCGACATAGCGATCGATAACGCCGTTTTCTTCGAGGCGTTTGACCCGGCGCAGCACGGCGCTGGGCGACAGGCCGACCTGCTCGCCGATCACGTCATAAGTTTCTCGGCCGTTGGCCTGCAATCGGCGCAAAATCGCCTTGTCCAGTTTGTCGATGGTGTGCGTAGGGCTCATGGCGGCAGATTATAAAAAAAGCGCAGGTTTTGTTCGGGGTTAACCCGCAATATCCACTTAAATTGCATGAAATCAATATTTCTTGCAATTTTCATGCAATCAAGTGGTGGTGGCCACGATATTTTTGCATGAAGGCTGTTCATGCTCTGCCCTACAGTGAATCCATTCTTCGACACCTGTTCTTCAAGTGTTGACCCCCTACCGGATGGAGACCCCGCCATGAAAGCAGACCTGACCCAAAGCACCCCCAGCAACTTCCAGACTTGGGACAACCCCATGGGTACGGACGGTTTCGAGTTCGTCGAATACGCCGCCCCTGATCCCGTGGCGATGGGCGCTCTGTTCGAGCGCATGGGCTTTACCGCCATCGCCAAGCACCGCCGCAAGAATGTGACGCTGTACCGCCAGGGCGAGATCAACTTCATCATCAACGCCGAGCCCGACAGCTTTGCCCAGCGCTTTGCCCGCCTGCACGGTCCCAGCGTCTGCGCCATTGCCATTCGTGTCGACGATGCCAAGTTTGCCTATGAGCGCGCCACCTCGCTGGGGGCCTGGGGCTATGCCCAGCAGGCCGCCCCCGGCGAGCTGAATATTCCCGCCATCAAGGGCGTTGGCGACTCGCTGATCTATTTCATCGACAAATGGCGCGGCAAGAACGGTGCCAAGGATGGCGATCTGGGCAACATCAGCTTTTTTGATGTGGACTTTGAGCCACTGCCCGGTGCCGACTTGCACCCCGAAGGTCTGGGCCTGACTTATATCGACCACCTCACCAACAACGTCTACCGGGGCCGCATGAGCGGACTGGCCGATTTTTACGAGCGCATCTTCAACTTCCGCGAAATTCGCTACTTCGACATCGAAGGCCTGTCCACGGGCGTCAAGAGCAAGGCCATGACCAGCCCCTGCGGCAAGATTCGCATCCCCATCAACGAAGAAGGCAACGACAAGGCCGGCCAGATTCAGGAATATCTGGACATGTACCACGGCGAGGGCTTTCAGCACATCGCGCTGGGCTCCACCAATCTGTACGACACGGTGGATGGCCTGCAGATGAACGGCATCAAGCTGCTCAACACCAGTGAGACCTATTACGAGCTGCTGCCCAAGCGCATCCCCAATCTGCAAGAACCTGTGCCAGAGCTGATGGCGCGCAATATTCTGGTGGATGGCGCACAGGGCGAGTTGCTGCTGCAAATCTTCAGCGAGAACCAGCTGGGGCCCATCTTCTTCGAGTTCATCCAGCGCAAGGGCAATAGCGGCTTTGGCGAAGGCAACTTCAAGGCCCTGTTCGAGACCATGGAACTCGACCAGATGCGCCGCGGCGTGCTCAAGAACTGAGCCTGCCACGCCCATCACACCGGCAATACGGCCATGTTCACCCCTCGCCCCAGCCCTTCTGCCTGCGCCAGCCGCCCTGCAGCAGACTGGAGCGAGATGCTGTTGCCCAACAGCCACCAACGATCAAACAGACCATATCCGCTACATTTTTCATATCTATACTTTCACAAATGTTGCATCGCCGCATTTGTGGTCAAACCACAGGTGACACCGGCCCGCTGCAGCGCTGATCAACGCCCTGAAAGCCAACGTGCCGCACCCTCATCCACCCGCCACTGCCTCACAAGCCTGCGGAGCGCCGGGAGTCGAGTTACCTGCCGCAGCCCACGGTCTTTCAAGACGCCAGGCACTCAGGCTGGCCGCCACGACTGCTACATCTTTAGTAGCTTCCAGCGCACTAGCTGTAGGGTCACATGGCGAATTTCCCTCAAACACCGGCCGCCGCAAGAGCGAGCTGTCTCTGGTCGTTCCCTACTCAGCGGGCGGCCCGCTCGATCGCTCAGCGCGCAAGCTGGCGGCGGAGACCACGACACTGGGCTCCATTCAGGTGCTCAATGTGCATGGCGATGGTGGGGCAAAGGGCGCAGCCATGGTGGCCAGAGCGGGCGCACGCGAGCCCATGCTGCTGATGGGCGCGGTGGCCACGCATGCCGTCCTGCCCTGGCTGAACCCGCAACTGCCCTACGACCCGCTGCGCGACTTTCAGCCTCTCACCATGGTCGCGCGCATGCCCCATGTGCTGGTCATGCGCGCCGATCTGGCCATTCAATGGCGCATCTACACGCCCGACGATTTGCTGCGCTTCATGAGCAAAACCAAGCAGCCCCTGCGCTATGCCTCAGCGGGCAATGGCAGCATTGGCCATATTGCGGGCCAGCTGTTTCAGTCACTCACCCGCATTCCGCTGCAGCACCTGCCGTTTTCCGGGGCCAATCCGGCGCTGTCGGCGCTGCTGGACGGGTCAGCCGACCTGATGTTCGACAACATTGCCTCAGCGCTGATTCATCTGCGCGCCGGTCGCCTCAAGGCGATTGGTGTGACTGCGCGCTCACCGTTGCCCGTGTTGCCGCAAGTGCCCAGCCTGGAGCCCAGCGTACCGGGGCTGAACCTGCCTACCTGGTTTGGCGTGTTTGCCACAGCCGGCATACCGGATGCACTGGCCAAGCGCTGGTCAGACGCTTTTGCGCAGACGCTGCAAAGGCCCAAGGTGCAGGAATACTTCGACGCCATGGGCGTGATCCGCGAGGACTTGCGCCTGCAAGACTTCGCCCGTTTTTTGCAGCAGGAGCACAGCTACTACGGCAAAATTCTCAAGGACTATCAGCTGATCCCCTGACGCTGCCGCCCAAAGCGACGCAAGCCTTTACTGACGCTGCGGAATATATTCCGCCTGCAGGGATTTCGCTGTCCTCTGCGTTTCTATACTTCCGGACGCCCTCGGTGGGGCTCTCTTTCCCGGAAACCATTGTGAAACGTACCTTACTGCTTGCTGCCCTGCTCTCCGCCTCCGCCTTTAGCGCCTTTGCCCAAAACGCGGCCCAGCCCCTGTCCTTCGTCGTCCCTTATCCTGCTGGCGGCCCTCTCGATACCTCAGCGCATCTGTTGTCCGAAGGTGCCCGGCAAAACCTGGGCAATATCACCGTCACGAACAAGCCCGGCGCAGGGGGGGTGACAGGCGTCGATCTCATCGCCAAGGCCCAGCCCCAGCAAAACCTGGTTGTCATGGGTGCCGTAGCCACGCATGCCGTGCTCCCGCATCTGGGCAAGGCTCTGAGCTATGACGTCAACACAGACTTCAAGCCCCTGATTCTGGTAGCCCGCGTACCTAATGTGCTGGTCACCACCAAGGCCCGCGCAGCCGAGCTGAAACTGCAAAACACCACCGACCTGGTCGCCTATATCAAAGCCCACCCCAATGGTCTGAAACTGGGCGCTGCAGGTAACGGGAGCATTGGCCACATCGCGGGTGAGATGTTCAAGACGCTGGCCAATCTGCGTATCAGCAACCAGCAGTACGAGGGCGCATCTGCCGCCCAGAAAGCCTTGCTCAAAGGCGAGGTGGACATGGTTTTTGACAACCTCGCCTCCGCCCTGCCCCTGATCGCATCGGGCGAGCTGGTCCCGCTGTCCGTCACCACCTTGTCGCCCAACATTGCCCTGCCCAATGTGCCACCGATGAACGAAGCCGTGCCGGGCTTTGATGTGGCTACCTGGTTTGGCGTGTTTGCACCGGCCAGCCTGCCAGACAAGGACGCCCAGAAGTACGCAGAAGCATTTCAGGCAGCACTGAATGACCCGAAATACCGCAGCCAGTACCGCAAGATGGGCATTGCCCAGGAAAACATGCGACTGCTTGAGTTTTCAGAGTTTGTGAAGCGCGAGAACCGAAAATTTCAGTTTTTGATCAGCGCAACCAAGATCAAGGCAGGCTAAGTCGTCGCCTGCGGGCGGTGGTTTAGCCAGACCTTCTACAAAAAGGAGCACATGATGGGACAAGCCCCTGTTGTCTATGGCCAATCCGACCGCCCACCGCGAGGCGACTACACGCGCGCCCATGCCGACTACACCTGCACGCAGGACTACGCCGCCTATACCGAAGCCGAGCACGACACTTACCACCGTCTTTACGAGCGCCAGTCCGCATTGCTGGCGGGCCGCGCCAGCCAGCATTTCATCGACGCTTTGCCATCGCTGGGTGCCAAAGAGCGTATTCCGCGCTTTGAAGAGATCAACGACCGCCTGTTCAAAGCCACAGGCTGGGAGATTGTGGGTGTGCCAGGGCTGATCCCCGAGGTGCCCTTCTTCTCGCTGCTGGCCCAGCGCAAGTTCCCCGTCACAGACTGGATTCGCAAGCCCGAAGAGTTTGAATACATCGTTGAGCCTGACATCTTTCACGACCTGTTCGGTCATGTGCCCTTGCTGTTCAACCCTGTGATGGCCGACTTCATTCAGGCCTACGGCCAGGGCGGACTGAAGGCCGCCGAGCTGGGTGCCTGCGAAATGCTCTCGCGCCTGTACTGGTACACGGTGGAGTTTGGACTGATTCGTGAGGATGGCGGCGTGCGCGCCTATGGTGCGGGCATTCTCAGCTCCGTAGGCGAGCTGGAATACAGCGTCAACAGCCCTCAGCCGCACCGCCTGCCCCTGCAGCTGGAGCGCACCATGCGTACTCTCTACAAGATCGACACCTACCAGCAGACCTATTTCGTCATCGACGATATGCAGCAACTGCTAGCTCTGGCCAACACCGAATTTGCGCCGTTATATGAGCAGCTGCGCCAGCAGCCTAGCGTCGGTGCCAAGGAGTTGCTGGCAGGTGAACAGCTGCTGTAGAAACAATTCATTTAGGGCTCCAGCGCTTGCACATCAATCGCTTGCCGCTATCTTCTACATAGCAGACCAGAGGGATACGGGGAAACCCTGATCGCAGCATTGCACCTATAGTTGCAGCGTGCTGGCGGCCCACAAGGCCGCCAATCCGCGCCGCGTTGCGGCACCGACCCACTCCTCATCAAACCATGCAACACCCTTGCATCCGACTGCTGCGCTGGCTCATCGCGCTTCATCTCTGTATAGGCCTGGCCATCGCGGCTGAGATTTCGCCGTCCACCACCGATCCGCAGACCGCATCGCTTCAGCAACTGGAGCAGGCCGCCACCTCGCTGGACGCCATGCGCAAAGCACTGGACGACACCGACTCGGCCGATACCCTGCAAACCCTTTCTGAAAGCGCGCTGCAATCCAAACGCGATGCGGACAGTGCCGTCGCGGCGCTGGAGCCCTTGCTCAAGCAGCTTGACGCCCGCATCGCCCAGCTAGGCAGTGTGGCCGATGGCGTGGAAGAAAGCCCAGAGATCAAGCAGCAGCGCAAGGAGCTGTCGCAGCAGCACAGCGATCTGGATTCAGCTATCAAACGCGGCAAGCTGCTGTCCGTTGAAGCAAAGCAGGCGGTCGACAGCATTGAAAAAATCCGCACCCAGCAGTTCAACGCTCAAATTGCGCGCAAAGTCGAATCCCCCCTGTCGCCCTCGCTGTGGAAGAAGTTTGCCGCTGACATTCCCCTTGACCTGCAGCGCATCCATGGCCTGATTCGCCAGGGCGAAGCCAGCTTCAACGCCGCCATTGCGCAGCACGGCTGGAAGATTCCGCTGCTGGGCACGCTGGCCGCACTGATGCTGATGTTTCCGCTGCGCATCTGGCTGCGCACTCTGGGCCGCAGCTTTGCCGCGTCTGAACGCGCGCCCAATGGCCGCTTGCGCCGCTCGGGTCTGGCGGTGTGGATGCTGCTGGTGGGCACAGCCCTGCCCGGCCTGGCGAGCATGGTCTTTATCGAAAGCCTGCGCTTCATCGACGCCATTGCACCGCGGCTGGATCTGGTGGCAGACGCCTGGGTCAAGGGCATGTTTGTGGCGGCGTTCTTCCTGTCCGTCAGTGCCAGCTTACTGGTGCCAAAGCGCCCCTCATGGCGGCTGCTGAATATTGACGACGAAGCCGCCCCCAAGCTCACCCGCCTGGCCTGGGGCGCCGCCGCGCTGACCTGGTTTTCAATCATGCTCAACGCGGTAGACATCGCCGCGCGCACCAGTGCCATCAGCAGTGTGGCGCTGGATGGACTAATCGCACTAACCTATGTCGCCCTCATCATGTCGGTGCTGGTGGTGATCAAAAAGCAGCGCCAGCGCCAGCAGGTCATAGACCGCGAAAAAGCCGCCCAGAACCCGCAAGAGCATCGCCCCGCCACCACCAGCAACTGGCTGATGTTCGCCTGGCTGGGCGGGCACCTGACGGTATTGGCCGCGCTGATTGCGGCGCTGATCGGCTACCTGAACTTCTCCGTTTTTGTCGCCACGCAAATGGTGTGGATCACCGTCGTGGTGCTGGCCACCACGCTGCTGATGAAGTTCACCGATGACTTCTTTGGCTGGATATTTTCTGCCGACAGCCGCATTGGCCAGGGCATTGTGATGGGCACGGGCCTGAAGTCATCGCGGCTGGAACAAATTGGCGTGCTGCTGTCTGCACTGGGCCGTGTCTGCCTGCTGCTGCTGGGCATGCTGGCCCTGACTGCCCCCTTCGGCAACTCCAGCAGCCTGCTGGCCCTGACCGACACGCTGACCAAGGGCCTGCCCATTGGCGATGCCGTGCTGCGCCCCATGACCATCGTGCGCGGCCTCATCGTGCTGATTGCGGGCCTGACCATCTTTCGCACACTGCAGCACTGGCTGGTCGAGACCTATCTGCCCAAGACAGAGCTGGACATTGGCGCCCGCAACTCCATCAGCACCGTGGCGCGCTATGTGGGCATCACGCTCTCGGCCCTGTGGACGCTGGCTGCGCTGGGCATTGGTTTTGAAAAGGTGGCGCTGCTGGCCAGTGCGCTTTCCGTCGGTATCGGTTTTGGTCTGCAGGCCATTACTCAGAACTTTGTCTCTGGCCTGATCTTGCTGGCCGAGCGCCCCGTAAAGCTGGGCGACAGGGTGCGCATTGGCGATCAGGTGGGTGACATTCGCCGCATCAGCGTGCGTGCCACCGAGATTCAGACCGATGACAAGTCGACCATCATCGTCCCCAACTCCGAGTTCATCACCAAGTCCGTGCAGAACCTGACCATGGATGGCGCGCTGGGCCGCATCGCGATTGCGTTTTCCGTGCCGCTGAACACCGACATCGTCAAGCTGCGCGAAGTACTGCTGGGCCTGTACGCCGAGCATGAAGCCGTGCTGGCCACCCCGGCACCAGCCATGTATGTGGACTCCATCAACGGCAGCGTGGTCAACATCACCAGCTTTGGCCATGTCTCCAGCTCGCGCAGTGTTTACAGCACCCGCAGCGATCTACTGTTTGGACTGCTGCAGCGCTGCGCCGAGCAGAACATTGCGCTGGTAGCGGCCACCGATATCCACCTGGTCCGCGACCCGGAAAGCTCTGCAGCTGCGGCGGCCCCTGCGTCGCAAACCCCATAGCCTCAGGCCTGATCCACCGCCTCCTGCAACTGCCTACGCAGTTGCAGGCAATAGCGCCACACCCGCAAATCAAACAAAAGCTGCATATGCGCTGCATCATCCACCTGATGTAGCTGTGCCTGCGGCAAGGTAGCCAGATTGGGCGGGAACACGATGTTGTCGCTGCTGCTGCACCAGCAGCTGAAGGGCACATCCAGCGGCGGCTGGCCCAGCTGCTGCAACCAGTCACTGCCTTCGCGCATATCCACGGCTGGCTGGCGGTGCGCAAACCGCGCCAGCCATGTGCCGCCATGCGGCGTGGCAACCGTCACCACATGGGCGGCGTACTGCGCCCGCTCACTGGCGCTCAGCCGCTTGAGCCAGGCCCGCACCACCAGTCCGCCCATGCTATGCGCTACCAAAAGTGGAGCTACCCCCGTATGCTGCACAAGCGCCTTGACGCATTGATCCAAATCTTCCAGCATGGCTTCGACAGGGCTACCGTGGGCTGGCTCCAAGGTCATGGCTGCGCAGGGAATGCCGCATGCCTTGAGCTTGCGCAGCCAGCCATTCCACACAGCGCGGTTGCAAAAATAGCCATGCACCAGCACCACGCCTACCAGCCCTTGCGCAGCTATATCGGCCTGCACGGCGCGATGATGGTGGATGCCATCCGCCTCGGCATCTTCCTGAAAAGGAATCTGCCAGCCAAAGATGCGCACCGCCCAGCGCCACTCCGCCAGCCATGCGCGCCAGGCGATGCTGGCTGCTGGCAGCGCTTGCCCCCTGCTGCGCAACACCGCACGCATCATCAGCATCTGCGCACCCAGTTGCAGCCCTGCAACGCAAGCAATCAGGCCCGCGCCCAACAAGGCGATCGCAACTGAGCGCTGCCACCAGTAGCCGCACCACAGCAGCAGCGCCAGCCAGCTACTCATCACCACACAGCGCCAAAACCAGGTATTCACGTTTAACACCTCCACCAGCGCAGCCTAGCAAACCGGGCCGCAAGCGCCTAGGACAAGCCCCCGTAGACCCTTGCAGAGTCGATCCGCAGAATCAGCCGCAGCGCAAGCACGCTTCACTTTGTTCAACCTGCCGCCTTCAACATGCATGAGCGGCCTCTCCAAGGTGCCTTTCATGGACGCTGCAGCTCCCTGGCTCAAAAACTACCCGCCCAATGTGCCGCACGATGTGCATCCCGAGCAGTACCGCTCGCTGGTGCACCTGCTGGAAGAGGCTTTTACCCAGCATGCAGACCGCCCGTTTTCGGTCTGCATGGACCGCTGGATGAGCTATGCGGAGCTGGACCAGTTATCCACAAAGATGGGCGCATGGCTGCAAAGTCTGGGGCTGGAGCCCGGTGCGCGCGTGGCCATCATGCTGCCCAACGTGCCGCAGTTCGCCGTCAGCATGGCCGGTGTGCTGCGTGCGGGATTTACCTGCGTGAATGTGAACCCGCTCTACACCCCGCGCGAGCTGGAGCACCAGCTCAAGGACTCGGGTGCCACGGCCATCATCATTCTGGAAAATTTTGCGAAGACACTGGGCCAGGTGCTGGAGCGCACAGCCATCCGCCACATCTGCCTGAGCAGCATGGGCGACCTGCTGGGCGGCCTGTATGGCAGCTGGATCACGTTTGCCGTGCGGCATCTGGCCAAGATGGTGCCCGCCTTTGATCTGCCCCTTGGCGCAGGTCCTGGCACCGGTAACCAGCAGCGCCAGGTCACGCCGTTCACCAAGGCGCTGGCGGCGGGTGCAGAGCGCAAGCTGATCCCCAGTACGGCCACGCTCGACTCCACCGCCTTTTTGCAATACACGGGCGGCACCACGGGCCTGTCCAAAGGCGCGGTGCTGACCCACCGCAACATCGTGGCGGCCACGCTGCAAGCCCACACCTGGTTCACGCCTGCGCTTGAAGGCCGGGTCAAGGCCCATGAAACCCATATCGTCGCGGCCTTGCCGCTGTATCACATCTTCGCGCTCACGGTCTGCCTGTTCGCCATGCGGCTGGGCGGCAGCCTGAGCCTGATCCCCAATCCGCGCGATATTCCGAAGTTTGTCAAGGTGCTCAAAAAGCGCCCCGTCCATGTGTTCCCAGCGGTCAACACGCTGTTCAACGCCTTGCTGAACAACCCCGAGTTCCGCCAACTCGATTTCTCGCAGCTCTTCATCTCACAGGCTGGCGGCATGGCTGCATCAGAAGGCACGGCGCGCCAGTGGCAGCAGGTCACGGGCTGCGCCATGATTGAAGGCTGGGGCATGAGCGAGACCTGCGCCATCGGCACCAACAACCCGGTCACCAACAAAGAGTTCACCGGAACCATCGGCCTGCCCCTGCCCAGCATCTCGGTGGCGATCAAGGATGACGACGGCAACAGCGTCCCCAACGGGCAGCCCGGCGAGCTGTGCATCAAGGGCCCTAATGTCATGCACAGCTACTACAACCAGCCTGCAGAAACCGCCAAGGCCTTCACGGCAGACGGCTATATGCGCACCGGCGATATCGGCGTGCTGGACGACGAAGGCTACACCCGCATCATTGACCGCAAGAAGGACATGATGGTGGTCAGCGGCTTCAACGTCTACCCGAATGAACTGGAGAACATCATCTCCATGTGCCCCGGCGTGCTGGAGTGCGCAGCCGTCGGCGTCAAAGACGAGCAGCAGGGTGAATCCATTAAGGTCTATGTGGTGCGCAGCGACCCATCGCTCACCGAAGACCGCGTCATGCGCTACTGCCAGGAGCAGCTGACTGGCTACAAACGCCCGCGCTTCATCGAGTTCCGCGACGAGCTGCCCAAGACCAATGTGGGCAAAATTCTGCGGCGCGAGCTGCGGTCGAGCTGAGTTTTTTCAGGAAATTTACGAGTTTTCCCGAAGAGCCGCTTTGAATGCTGCTAGAATCTCATTCTTCGGGTGATTAGCTCAGCGGTAGAGCACTGCCTTCACACGGCAGGGGTCACATGTTCGATCCATGTATCACCCACCAATTAAAGCGCGATTAGCTCAGCGGTAGAGCACTGCCTTCACACGGCAGGGGTCACATGTTCGATCCATGTATCGCGCACCAAGATAAGCCTCTTGAATCATTGATTCAAGAGGCTTTTTCTTTTCTGGCGATTCCCCTGACTGTTAATTTCCACGCAAATCTGACCCGCAATTTCCATCTCAAACTGACCCACCCTTTGGCTTGAGCCGCAAGGCTCAAGATGTGGATCAGGTTTTGTTTCTCTCCTTCTTCATGGGCGGTTGTTGGACTGCACTGCTGTGCTTGAAGCGGTAGCTGTCGTTGCCTGTTTCCAGAATATGGCAGTGGTGGGTCAGGCGGTCCAGTAATGCGGTGGTCATCTTGGCGTCCCCAAACACGCTGGCCCATTCGCTGAAGCTCAGGTTGGTGGTGATCACTACGCTGGTGCGTTCGTAAAGCGTTGAGAGCAGATGAAACAGTAGCGCACCACCAGATGAGCTGAAGGGCAGATAGCCCAGCTCCTCGAGTATCACCAGATCGGTATGCACCAGCCTGTGGGCGAGCTGTCCGGCTTTGCCTTGTACTTTCTCTTGCTCCAAGGCATTAACCAATTCCACCGTAGAGAAGAAGCGCACCCTTTGACGGTGGTGCTCAATGGCCTGAATACCCAGGGCCGTAGCGATGTGCGTCTTGCCAGTACCGGGGCCTCCGACAAGCACCACATTGTTGGCCTTCTCGATGAATTCACAGCGATGAAGGCTGCGCACCAAGGCTTCATTGACCTCGCTGTGTGCGAAGTCAATGCCTGCCAGATCTCTGTAGACAGGGAACTTGGCCACCTTGAGCTGATAGGCAATGGAGCGCACTTCTCGCTCTGCGCTCTCGGCCTTGAGCAGTTGCGAGAGTATGGGATGTGCTGCTTCAAAGGCTGGTGAGCCTTGCTCGGCAAGTTCTGTCACGGCCTGGGCCATGCCAAACATCTTGAGTTGGCGCAGCATGATGATGATCGCAGCAATGGCGGGGTCATGACGCATGGCGCACCTGTCGGAGTTGGTCGTAGCGCACGACGTTGGCCTGGGGCTCAACGATCAAGGCCAAGGCTTGGGGTGAATGGATGGGCTCAGGTTCCGGTGTTCCATCAATGAGGCGGTGCAAGACATTGATGATGTGGGTCTTGCGGGGTGCGCCATCCTCCAGAGCCAACTCGACAGCGGCCAGGACGGCCTGCTCATCGTGCTGCAACACCAAGGCAAGCACCTCCACCATCTCACGGTCGCCACCGGGCTGCTTCAGGAGTAGTGCTTGCAGGCGCTTGAACGCATCTGGCAGTTCGACGAACGGAGCACCATTACGCAATGCGCCGGGCTTGCGCTGCAATACGGCCAAGTAATGACGCCAGTCATAGACCGTACGCCCAGAGCCTTGGTGATTGCGCTCAATGATGCGCGGGTGTTCACAGACGAACTGGCCTTCGGCCACGACGACCAGGCGGTCGGCATACACCTGCAAGCTCACAGGTCGGTTGGCATAAGAGGCCGGCACGCTGTAGCGATTGCGCTCGAAGTGAACTAGGCAGGTGGGAGAGACTCGTTTGGCATGCTCGACAAAGCCGTCAAACGGCCGAGGCATGGGCATCAAGGTTGAGCGTTCTTGCTCCCACACATCAGCAAGTGAGCCAGGCAATTGGCCATGCGCAATCTCTTGCCATAACTGTTGACACCGTTGCTCTAGCCAATCGTTGAGGGCTCTGAGTGTCGGAAACGCTGGTACAGATTGCCAGATACGATGGCGAGCGTCCCGAACATTCTTCTCGACCTGTCCCTTCTCCCATCCCGAGGCCGGATTGCAAAACTGTGCCTCGAACAGGAAATGGCTGGCCATCGCACTGAAGCGGGCGTTGACCTCTCTGAGCTTGCCACGGCCGACACGATCGACGGCTGTGCGCATGTTGTCGTAGATCCCCCGCCTAGGGACGCCTCCAAACACCGCAAAGGCACGGTTGTGGGCATCGAACAGCATCTCATGGGTTTGCAGGGGATAGGCCCGCAGATAGAAGGCTCGGCTGTGGCTGAGCTTGAAGTGAGCCACTTGCAGCTTGGTGCGTACACCCGCAATGACAGCCCAATCCTCGCTCCAATCAAACTGGAAGGCTTCTCCAGCGCCGAAGACCAGGGGCACAAAAACGCCTCGCCCTGATGTCTGCTCCGCCGCATGACACTGAGCCTTCCATACTCTGGCAAAGGCAGCGACTCGGTTGTAGGAGCCGGTGTAGCCCAACGCCTCCAAGTCCAGAAACATCTGCTTGATCGTGCGCCGCTGCTTGCGAGAGCGGTTGACTTCTGTACGCAGCCAGCCTGACAGCTTGCTGGCGAAGGGGTCGAGCTTGGTGGCAATGGTGCGCTGTGCAAGTTGAGGTTGCACAACGTCGGAGCGCAAATACTTGCGGATGGTATTGCGAGAAAGCCCGGTTCTGCGGGCGATCTCTCGGATGGACAGGTGCTCACGTAGAGCCCAGCGTCTGATGACACTCAAAGTAGCCACGTCAATCACTCCTGGTCTCCTACTGCACAAGAAAGCAGCAGGCTAGGGTTAATGCGTGGATCAGACTGAGATGGAAAAACCGGGGGCTAGTGGGTCACTTCTGGGTGGAAATCAACAGCTTTGTGCAACTGTGGTGCCTGAAAGAAGCGTATTTCAAGTGCCTGGGTACCGGGGTGGACCTTGAGAAGATTCGTCGCTGGGCATGGCACCCCAGTACATCAGCATTAGTGACAGAACCTGTTGCTTACGCTCGCCTGTGGCAAGCCACAGCCGAGTCAGGTGAATCACTGTATCTGGCTATGTGCGCCTTGTATCCTTTACCTGATCTCACCCCGTGGCAGGTGGGTGCAGAGCTTCCGATGAAGTGGCACAGAGTCTCTGACTGGCTGCTTCATGCATCATGAGGGCAGTGTCAGCCCCAGCAAACACCAGGCCTGACGCTTTAAAGACCTTGCCGCCAAGGGTCGAGAAAATTGCGTACGGGCTATTCCCCGATCTTTGAGAAAGCACTGCCAAGATAGGCTTGGGATGTCTACCTGCTAAGGGCAGTTCAACCCTGCCTTGCATAATGGACAACCGCACAAAGCACAGCCAACAAGAAGATTGATATGAGAGACAAACCCACTTTGACCTGGGGCGACGAGCTGCTGATGGGCCACGGCCCCATGGATGAGATTCACGAAGAGTTCGTGCAATTGATCGGCCAGCTGCAAACCGCTGACGACGCGCAACTGCCCGAGCGACTGCAGAAAATGGAAGTGCATTTAAAGCACCATTTCGCTGAAGAAGATCAGTGGATGCTAAGCACCAGCTTCCCGCCCCGTGATTGCCACATTGACGAGCATGCAGCCGTGCTCAAATCGGTGGACGAGGTTCGCACCAAGCTCGCCGAAGGCAATGTCACGCTCTGCCGCGACCTGACCAAGGCGCTGGTGGACTGGTTTCCCGGCCACGCCACTCACCTTGATTCAGCGCTGGCGCATTGGCTGTCAAAACAGCGCTTTGGCGGCAAGCCTGTGGTGATTCGCCGCAATATTCTGTCTTCGACCGAATATCACTAAAAGGCGCTAACACCAGCCAGCAAATCACAGATTTGCGGTTGAGACGAGGCGTGAAGCCGCAGGCAGTACAAGCGTACGACAAGGCGAAATAACGACGTATCAAGGGTGGTGTGAGCGACTCCAAGCGACTCGCCCGCGCGACAGCTGCACCGGGACCTGTCTGCTAGGCTGGTGCAAAACACAAAGCACAGCGCAGGAGACGAGCCCCATGACCCCTTCCCCCATATCGCTGCCGCCCGGCATGACCGTGCTGGAGCGCGGCTGGCTGTCGGCCAACAACATCGTGTTTGCGGCAGCGTCCGGTGATATGGAAGGCTCCGCCGTGGTCGATACCGGCTATGTCAGCCACTCGGCACAGACACTGGCCTTGATTGACAACGCGCTGCAAGGCCAGCCGCTGGCGCGCATTCTCAACACTCACCTGCACAGCGACCATTGCGGCGGCAATGCCGCGCTGCAGCAGACTTATCCACAGGTGCAGACTTTTATCGCTCCGGGCGAGGCAGAGCAGGTGCGCAACTGGAATGAATCCGCACTCAGCTACGCGCCCACAGGGCAGGAATGCCAGCGCTTTGCCATCACCGGCTTGCTGCAGCCCGGCAGCAGCGTGTGCCTGTCCGGCCGCGACTGGCAGATTCATGCTGCACCCGGCCACGACCCGCATTCGGTGATTCTGTTCGAGCCCGAGAGCCGCACCCTGATCTCAGCCGATGCGCTGTGGGAAAACGGCTTTGGCGTGGTCTTCCCAGAGATTGAAGGCATCGCCGCTTTTGATGAAGTGGCGGCCACTCTGGACGTAATTGAGCAATTGCGGCCGCTGACAGTCGTGCCTGGCCACGGCAGCGTGTTTACCGATGTTCCTTCAGCGCTGGCCATTGCGCGCAAGCGGCTGGCAGGCTTTGTGCAATCGCCCGAGCGCCATGCCAGTTATGCGGCCAAGGTTCTACTCAAGTACAAGCTGCTTGAGTGGCAAAGCATCAGCCTGCAAGATCTAAGCCACTGGACTCATGCCACGCCCTATTTCAGCCTCTTGCACCAGACCTACTTCGGAGCACAGACATTGCAGCAATGGCTGGATAGTCTGATCGACGGTCTGATCGCCAGCAAAGCTGCCAAGCTGCAGCACAACGCAGCTGGCGCAGCCGTTCTGCTCAATCAGTGATGCACAGTGGCGGCCACCAGCCGCATCACCACGGGGCGCACCAGCACCACACAGCAAAAAGCCGAAGGCATGGCCACGGCATAGGCCTTGAGTACCGTCCACCAGTAACCCGCGCCCAGCCCTCCATTGACAGCCACGATGATGCAGCACATGAAAAACGCCATGATCAACGCCATGTAGAAGGCAAATACCAATGGCGTAAAGCGCTTGTGCAGCCTGCGACGCGGCTGCGCGGCCGAGTGACTCAAGCCGCCTTTTTCCGTCACCTCAATCATTGGCATTCAGCTCTTCATGGTGAGCCGCTTCCCCTTGCTTCCAGTACGAGGCAATGCGCATGCGCTTGGGGTTGGTACCGGGCTTGGCCAGAATGCGTTGGCGCAAATCGGCCATGGCACGGTTCTCTCCAGAAGCCCAGATGAAGCCATCGCCCGCAGGCAACGTCAACGCATCAGCCGCGTCGGCCAGCGATGTCACCCACTGCAAATCCAGCGCAGCGGCACTGGCCCATGCGCGTTGATCGGCTGGGTTGTTGATCTGCACCCGCACAATGGCACGGCTGCCGGCGGGCAACTCGGCCAGCCTGCGCTCAATGGCAGGCATGGCGCTTTCGTCGCCCAGAAGCACATGCCAGTCCAGATCGGCAGGCACGACCAGACTGCCGCGCGGCCCGGCCAGACCCAGCCACTGGCCGATGGGGGCCGTGCGCGCCCATTCCACGGCAGGGCCATGGCCATGCTCGGCAAACTCCATCTGCAGCGTGTTGCGCTCTGCGTCGTAATTGAGCGGCGTGTAGTCGCGCATGGTGGGGCGTTCGCCGTCGATATGCGGACGGCCATCGATCATCTGTGGCAGATTGGGTTTCTCCAGGCCGGCCTGGGGCAGGATGAGCTTGGTATGGTCGTCAAAACCCGCGCTGACAAAACCTGCCAGCTCCGGCCCGCCCAAGGTCAGACGGATAAAGCCAGGGCTGATCTGCTCTCGCGCCAGCAATTGCACATGGCGAGCGCGAAATTCGTGACGTACACGTTGCATGATGGGTGTTACTTCGGTGTTGGACATTTTTCTGAAGAAGTTGATAAAGTCCACTAAATATCAATCAATAAGTTGACTAAGTCAACAAATTAACCTTTCCCACCATGAGTTCATCCCTTGCCGCCGATGTGTTTGAAGTGCTGCACGACCTGCTGCACCTGTTTCGCGCGCGCCTGCTCCAGTCGCTGGAGCGCATTCAACCGGGGCTGACGTTCAATGAGTTCCGCATCCTGATGCACGCAGGTCGCCACCCGGGCATTACGCAAAAAGAGCTGGTTGAGCACAGCCACACCGACAAAGCCCAGATGGCGCGCATGCTGACCCAGTTGCAGGACAAGGGGTGGCTGGAGCGCTCAGCCAGCGAGGCCGACAAGCGCGTGCGCTGCCTGCAGCTCAGCGCGCAGGGGCTGCAGTTGTTCGCCCAGCTCAAGAACCAGCGCGAGCAGATCGCCGCCGAGCTGCTGAGCGACTTCCCCGTCAAGCAGCAAACCCAGCTGCGCGAGCTGCTGAAACTGGCGCTGGACAGCGCGCGAGTGATGGATTAATCGTACTCTGATGCTTCCATAACAGAGCTGAAAACGCCCATCCATCAATGCGTTCAGGCCTAGTTGAACGAGGCGAACGCATGTACTCCTTCTTCTGGACCCAGAGCATGGTGCGCGATGACGCCAAGCGTGTGCTGCTGTTTGAGAGCGATCAGGCCGCGCAAAGCTTGAAGAAGCGCCGAAAACCGTGAGCCTGCCAGCCACGATCACAACCCGCTGCGCACGCGGGCCGAGACCTGAGACCCAGTCACAAGCTCAAGGCATGTGCTTTTCTATACAGCCAAGCAGATGGTTGTGCATGCTGGTCATGCACTGGTACATATCGCGCGAACGGCCGGTAGCCGCCTTGCAATCGCTGACCGATGCTTTGGAGCGCAGGTTTTTTAAGCCTCCTGCCGTACCGTCATGTTGCGCCTGGGTGATATAGCCGCCCTTGAGGTTTTTCTGGCCGTTTTCCAGCATGATCTCGATCTGGCTGCGGATATTGTCCACCGCCAGTGCGCAATTCAGCGGCACCTCTTTGCCGTCGACTTTTTTCAACCCCTTGGTCAGGCCATCGACCAGTTCCTGCGCCTCTTTGGGCAGCTTCTTCGTACCGTCCGTGTTGCGCTGTTCGCCAAAGCGCCCCGCGCCCGCTCCCGAGCTGCCATTGGCCGAAACCTTGAGCTGTGACGCATCGGCCTGCTGCGGCGGCAACTGCGAGCCGTAATGCGTCTGGCCCTGCGCATCCACCCACTTGTAGACAGGCTGCGCCACCAGGGCACCGGCCCAGACCAGTCCCAGCACGGTGATGAACACGCGGCCTCTAGCTGCTGACATTGCGACTTTCTCCCTCACTGAGTGGTGGTCTGCAACATGCAGACCCAGCACCATGTAAGTAAGTGTCGATAGATATGAAAACAGGAGCTGTCAGCGCTTATTCATCGTGGGCTTCAGAAATAAAAAAGCCTGAAACCCTTGATTCGATTGCGCTGACGGCTCCTGATTTACAGGCTCATGCCGCTTTGAGGGCTCAGCCTCAGAACTTCATATTCGCCGTAACCCAGAAGGTACGACCTGCCTGTGTCACGCCAGACACGGAAGAGCCACCTTGGAAGTAGCTATTGACCCAGGTCGGCGTGCCGTTGACGCTGACCTGCTGGTACTTGCGGAAGTCCTTGTCGAACAGGTTGAAGATGTTGGCGTTGATGCTCAGGTTCTTGTTGACTTGGTAGCTGCCACCGAGGTGGAACAGTGCATAACCCTTGATATCGCCCACGGCGTCAAACACCGCCTTGTTGGCGTTGCTCAGGTTATCGTAGGAGCCGCTGAAACGCGGGCTCTTGCTGCGGTACTCGCCACGGGCCCACAGACGCCACTGGCTGCTCGGCGTCCAGTCCAGCTGGGCACTGGCAATGTGCTTTGCGGTATTGGCCAACTGACCGTTCTTGCGGCCTCCCTCGATCACCTCGCTGTTGGTCCAGGTGTAGCCGGCCTTGACCGACCAGTCCTTGGCCAGCTGGGCGCGGCTGCTCAACTCCATACCCCAGGTCTTGGCCTTGTCCACGTTGATGGCGTAATCGGCCGTTGGGTTGAAGGCACAGCTGGAGATGGCCGACGTCAGGCAGGATCCGCCCGAGGCAATCTTGTCCTTCACATCGTTGTGGAAGAGCGTCGCCGAGCTGGTCCATCCAGCCTTGTTGTCGAACAAGGCCGACAGCTCCACATTGGTGCTGGTCTCGGGCTTGAGGTTGGGGTTGCCGATGTTGATCGTCGTGCCCTGACCGCTGACGCCGCTCACGCCGTCAATCAGCTGGTTCAGACGCGGTGCCTTGAAACCTTGGCTCACGCCACCCTTGAAGGTCCAGCTTGTGGTCGCATCCCAGACCAGATAGGCGCGGGGGCTGAACTGGCCGCCAAACGCGTCGTGGTGGTCATAACGGCCACCCAGCGTTGCCGTCAGTCCCTGGCGCAGACGCCATTCGTCTTCGACAAACAACGACCACATGGTTTGCTTGTGGCTTTGCGGCAACAGGCCGTCCTTGAGCTTGGCATCCCAGAACTGGCCGCCTACGGTCAGCATATGGGCGTCGCCCAGAGGCGCGACCAGCTTGGAGTCCAGCACCAGATTGGTGGTTTTGAGCTCACGGTCCGCACCGCGGCGTGGGTCGTTCGTAGGCACGGCAGCGCCGGGAATCGTGCGGCCAATGGTCTCGGTTTCGGTGTGCATCAGGCTGCTTTCCAGCGTACCGAAGCCCAGGCGTCCTGTGTGACCGATGCTGACCTGATCGCGGTTGAAGCGCAGCGCATCCTTGTAGCCGGGCGGATTGCGTGGCGAGTCCGCATCACGATTGCCCAGACGACCATCTTCGTTGTTGTACCAGGTGCGCGCCTGATCCACATCCAGCCAGATATCGTGATAGCGGTTGGGGGTCAGCGTCAACTTGGCTCCCAGGCTGTGCTGGCGGCTCTCTGCCGGTGCGGGGTTACGTGCCGCTGCGGGCTGGTTTGCGCCCGGTGCCAGCACCCAGTCCGAAGCGTCACGACCACTGTAGCTGCCGCGCACGGCCAGGCCCAGCAAGTCCTGCTTGATGGGGCCGTTGATGTAGAAGTTGCTCTTGTACTGATTGCCCCACTCGCTGTCTTGCGGAATGCCCGCGCCGACGCTGACTTCGCCACCCCATTCCTTGCTGACCTTGCGGGTGATGATGTTGATCACACCACCCATGGCGTCCGAACCATACAAGGTGGACATGGGGCCGCGAATAACTTCAATGCGTTCGATGGCCGACATCGGCGGCATGAAGCTGGTCAGCGCTGCGCCAAAGCCGTTGGGCGTCACGTCGCCCGCCACATTCTGGCGGCGGCCGTCAATCAGAATCAGCGTGTAGTCGCTGGGCATGCCGCGAATGCTGATGTCCAGACCGCCGGTCTTGCCGGTAGCGCCCATGACGTCAATGCCTTCCACGCCTTGCAGGGCTTCGGCCAGGTCGCGGAAGTTCTTGGTTTCGAGTTCCTTGCGGGTTACGACGGAAATCGAGGCAGGAGCGTTCTTGAGCTCCTGCTCGAAG
Organism: Comamonas sp. 26; assembly: GCF_002754475.1. Taxonomy (NCBI): domain Bacteria; kingdom Pseudomonadati; phylum Pseudomonadota; class Betaproteobacteria; order Burkholderiales; family Comamonadaceae; genus Comamonas; species Comamonas sp. 26. Next base: position 299,756 of record NZ_PEFL01000001.1, on the reverse strand, counting down.
CCGCTGGCGGAGACCACCACCTCTTCCATGGTGGATTCTTTGGCTTGGGCAAATGCAGCCGTACTGGCGCAGGCAGCGGCTGCGGCCAGTGCCAGCAAACGGGGTTGCCAATAGGTGTGACGAGCGCGGCTTCGGGCTGCGTTGGACATGATGACTCCTCGGCCTGACAGATCAGGTCGTTGCTATGTATTGAGAAGATGAGTCGGCCCCTGATGGGCCTTTGAGACAGCTGGCGGAGCAGCTAAAGGGAGACAAAGCCGAGGTTGTATGTGGCGTTATGGGCTTTGACGGTTGCAATTATGTACTTTTGTAAACACAAACCAGTCTCATTCGCCTTAGCTTTGTAAGGTATTCACCTACAGACAGTCTTGCGTGCTATTTCACGCGCGCTCCGGCGCAGGCTTGCGCGCTTTCTTGAGTCATCAACGCCCATGAAAAAAGCGCTCAACCCCAGAAGGAATGAGCGCTTTTAGCGACTAATGAATGAGCAATCAGCCCATCATGAACGATTTTATGGCAGATCCTTCATAGGCTCTGCCTCGTTACCGGGACGTGGGCCAACGGTGCCCAGACGGCTTTTGAGCGACTGGGGCTGGCCCGTAATCAGCGCCGCGTAGTTGGTGGTGTTGGAGAGCACCTTCTTCACGTAGTCGCGCGTTTCGCTGAAGGGAACGTTTTCAGCCCAGATGGCTGCGTCCAGCGTGGGGCCGTTGCGCCAGTTGCGGGGACGGCCGGGACCTGCGTTGTAACCTGCGGCCGCCATGGCCATGGAGCCGTCAAAATCGTCCAGCGCCAGCTTGAGATACGACGTGCCGATGGTGATGTTGGTATCGCGGTCGTTGATCATGTCAGGCGTAAAGCCGGTCATGCCGATCTTCCTGGCCGTCCAGCGCGCCGTGGCAGGCATGACCTGCATGAGGCCCGAAGCACCCACGCCCGAACGTGCATCCATGATGAAGCGGCTTTCCTGGCGGATCAGGCCATAGACATAGGCCGGGTCCAGACCGATGTTCCGCGACTTGGCCAGCACCGTGTCGTGATAAGGCATGGGATAGCGCTGCTTCCAGTCGGCAAAGGTCTTGGTGCGCTCGCTGGTGTTGATGCAACGGTCCCAGATCTGGCGCTCGCAGGCCAGGTCGGCTGCGGCATACAGCTCGCGGTCTTCCAGGCCGCCGGGCTGGTGCAGGTTGGTGCTGTAGTTCCACTCGCGCACGCCTTCGCTGCGCAGGCCGATGCCAATCGCATACAGGCTACGGGCCAAGCCGGGGTTGCTGCGCGCTGCGGCTTTTTCCTGCGCTGTCAGCGGTGCGGGGGCAGGCGGCACGGTAATGCGCTGGCCGATTTCTTCCAGCGCCAGTTGCTCATAGAAGCTGTGGTTGCCTGCCGTGTCTTCCAGCAGTTGGCGGGCTTCCGCCTTTTCTTCTGCGCTGGGGCGACCAGCCAGCATGGACTTGGCCTTCCAGTAAGCCCAGGTCGGGTCGGTGCGCTCGGGCCCCATGGCGTCGATAGCACGGCGCACGGCTTTCCAGTCACCGGCACGCAGTGCGGCGCGCACCTTCCAGCCCAGCAGCTCATCGCTCAGGTCTTCGTTGCGGCGCACTTTGCCAAAGTAGGTGTTGGCATCAGGCGAGAGCTTGAAGGCCGCCTGCTTGCCGGCCACGGCCCAGGCCCAGTTGCGCTCTTCAGCGCTGAGCTGTGCGCCCCAGCCGCCTTCAATCTGACCGGCTGCGCCATCGGGGTCACTCGCTGCCATGCGAATCAAGGCCAGCAGCGCCAGCTCCTTGCGCTCACGGCCACGGGACTTGCTTTGCCCGGCCAGATATTTGGCAGGCGAGGCAAAAACCTGCGCCACCTGGTCTGCCGCATCGGGGGCGACGATGGCCACCGCATCACGCGCCGCCTTCTGGCGGTTATTCTCAGTCGCTACGCGGGCGCGGCGCCACACATCTTCAGCGCTGATGAGTTTGCTGGCGTACATCTGGCCAGCAGCGGTGGTGCAACCGTCATCGGCATCTTTTTGCGCCATCCACAAATCGCGCACCTGCTGGCCCACATTGGGCGCGCCACGGCCTTGCACGGCATCGGCCAGCAAGGCATAGCAGGTGACGGACTTGTCATCACGCATACGGAACTGCGGGTAGACGCGGCTGAAAGTACTCCAGTCACGCTGCTTGCCCAGCATCAGCAGCCAGTCGTTGCGCATACGATCTTCCTGGTAGGTGCCGGCGTAACGGGTGAGGAAGCCCTGAATTTCATCAGGCGCCGAGGTTTCAAGACGGTTCTTGAGTTCCCAGTAAGCGGCCCAAGGTTGGAGGGGGTGGCCGCTGGCCTGTGGCAGCAGCTGGGTCAGGGCCGCCTGGTTGCGCGCGCGGAATGCTTTTTGCATATCCAGCAACACGGCATCACCCGAATTTTGTGCCTGCGCAAACGGAGCAGCTACAGTCAACATGGAAGCCGCACAAAGCGGTGTCAAAATCTTCAGCCAGTGCATGGAGGAAATTACCCGATGGACAAAGCAGCGTTACGCCGCAAGTTGATTGAACTGCGCCTCAACCTTCCAGATCGCCTGCAGCGTGCAGATGCGCTACAGCAGGTGATGCGCTTTTGGCTGATGGAGCGACCCGATACCGTGATTGGCGCCTACTGGCCCATCAAGGGTGAATTCGACCCGCTGCCCGCACTGCATCGCTGGAAAGAAGATGGCGAGCTACAGGGTACCCCACAACGACGCCGGATTGGGCTGCCAGTGATCGACAAACAGCGTAAGACATTGAGTTTTCACGCCTGGTATCCCGGCTGCCCTATGGAAGAGGACGCCTATGGCATCCCCAAGCCCAAAGACACCGAGCTGCTGGTGCCCACGCTGCTGTTTGTGCCCTGCGTGGGCTATGCCGCTGGCGGCTACCGGCTGGGCTACGGCGGCGGTTTTTATGACCGCACGCTGGCCGAGCTGACCCCGCGCCCATTTACCGTGGGCCTGGGCTACACCAATGGCTATGTGGATGACTTCCATCCTGAGGCGCATGATTTGCCCCTGGACGCCATCCTGAACGACAACGGTGTAGTCTGGCCCGTCTGAACCTTTGAACTGTTTGCCATGAGTCGCCCGAACAAGAAAATTCCCCAGCGCCGCTACCGCCCGCGCCCTCCTCTTACCGTGATGCAGCTGCCGCTGAACTGCGAAGAAATGCACAGGCTACAAGCCCATATGCGCCGCCACGGCGCACTGAGCCTGACGCCGCGCCAGCACAACGCGATCTGGGACTTTCTGTTTGAAACGCCCGAGAGCCACGCTTGGCTGAGCCATATGACCAAGCAGATCCGGGCCGGGCAGATCGCGACACGGCCCCGCGTTTAAGGCAAAAAAATGCTCCTTATCAAGGAGCATTTACCGCTTTTATTCAAAGGACTTCAAAGGTAAATCACCTTGAAGTCCTTTTTTATTGCGCGCTTGCAGCTATCAAATTCAAGTAATCAACCGTTCAAGCCGACTGACTGGCGCGCCAATTCTTCCAGCCCGATGCACGCAGTTCGCAGGCCGGGCAGCTGCCGCAGCCATAGCCCCATTCGTGCAACGCATCACGCGTGCCCTGGTAGCAGGTGTGAGTCTCCACCCGGATCAGCTCCACCAGCGCATCGCCGCCCAGGTCGTGCGCCATCTGCCAGGTCTGTGCCTTGTCCAGCCACATCAGCGGGGTGTCAATACGCAGGCGGCGTTCCAGCCCCAGGTTCAGCGCCAATTGCTGCGCCTTCATGGTGTCGTCGCGGCAGTCGGGGTAGCCGGAGTAATCGGTCTCGCAGACGCCGGTGACGATCACCGTCAGCCCACGTCGATAGGCCAGCGCACCAGCCAGCGTCAAAAACAGCAGATTGCGGCCCGGCACAAAAGTGTTGGGCAAGCCATCAGCCTGCATAGCAAAAGCCACATCGTCCGTCAGCGATGAGCCGCCAATCTGCTTGAGCACATCCAGCGACAGCACATGGTCTTCACCCAGACGCGGTGCCCATGCCGGAAAGCGCTGCGCCAGCTGCTCGCGCACACCGGCGCGCACGGCCATCTCCACGCTGTGACGCTGGCCATAATCAAAGCCCAGCGTCTCCACACGGTCGAACATGGCCAGCGCCTGCGCCAGACAGGTGGTCGAGTCCTGACCGCCAGAGAACAGCACCAGCGCGCCCTTGTGATGACCGGCACCGGCCACATTGGCGGTGACGTTTGCAGAAGTAGTGGAAGTATTTGCCATAGGTGTGCAATTACATCATTTGCCGCACAGCCCTGTGCATAAGTGCGGCGCTCGGAACTGCAGACCGCCGCCAGCCAGCGTAATATGCTGAAAAGCATTGAAACTGGGGAACCGTCATGCTCAAGCTCTATATAGGCAACAAGAATTACTCGGCGTGGTCCATGCGCCCATGGGTGTTGATGCGCCAAAGCGGCATCCACTTTGAGGAGGTCAAAGTACGCTTTGACAGCTTTTCAGCAGACTCTCAATTCAAGAAACAGATGCTATCGCTCTCGCCAGTCGGCAAGGTGCCGGTGCTGGTTGATGACGACCTGACCATCTGGGACAGTCTTGCCATCTCTGAATACTTGGCCGAGCGCTTTCCTGAAAAGCACCTCTGGCCCCAGCACGCCACCCACCGCGCCCGCGCGCGCAGTCTGGTCGCGGAGATGCACAGCGGCTTCGGCGCGCTGCGCAACATCTGTCCCATGAATATCGAAGCCGGTCTGGACAAAGTCGGCGCTCAGCTCTGGGAACGACACCCAGAACTACGCGCCGATGTGCGCAAGCTTGAAGCACTCTGGCTGCCCCAGCTGCAAGCCGCCCACGGCCCCATGTTGTTTGATCAGTTCAGCATTGCCGATGCGTTTTTTGCCCCGGCCTGCATGCGCATCAAGAGCTACGGCCTGCCCACCTCCCAGCTCGTCACCGCCTATGTGCAACGCATCTGCCTGCTCCCGTCCACGCAGGAATGGGTGCAGGGCGCGCTGGCCGAAAATGATTTTTTACCGCTTGAAGAGCCTTATCGCACGCAGCGCTGAGCATAAAAAAACCAGTCAGCACCGCACCGAGTAAGCACTACCATTGCAGCATGAGCGAATTCAAGGTTTACAAGGTAGGCGGTGCAGTGCGAGACCAGTTGCTGGGCCTGCCCGTCAACGACACCGACTGGGTGGTGGTGGGTGCCACGCCAGAGCAGATGACTGCGCGCGGCTTTGTGCCCGTTGGACGCGATTTTCCCGTGTTTCTGCACCCCAAGACCCATGAGGAATATGCGCTGGCCCGCACCGAGCGCAAGAACGGCATGGGCTATCGCGGCTTTGTGGTCCATACAGCGGCCGATGTCACGCTGGAGGAAGACCTGGCGCGGCGCGACCTTACTATCAACTCCATAGCTGCTCCCGCAGACTGGAAAAGCGCCAACGAGCTAAAAGACTTGGTAGACCCCTATAACGGTCAGCAAGACCTGAAAGACCAAGTGCTGCGCCATGTGACCGATGCCTTTCGCGAAGACCCGGTGCGCATTCTGCGTCTGGCCCGCTTTGCGGCGCGCTTTACTGATTTTTCCGTAGCGCCCGAAACCATGACCCTGATGCGCGAGATGGTGGCTGCAGGTGAGGTGGATGCCCTGGTGCCCGAACGCGTCTGGCAAGAAATCAGCCGCGGCCTGATGGAGACCCAACCCTCGCGCATGTTCAACATCTTGCGCGACTGCGGTGCGCTGGAGCGGCTGCTGCCTGAACTCAACAAACTCTGGGGCGTGCCCCAACGCGCCGAATACCACCCCGAGGTGGACACCGGCGTGCACGCCATGATGGTGCTGGACATGTCCGCCCGCCTGCAGGCCCCGCTCACCGTGCGCTTTGCGTGCCTTTGCCATGACTTTGGCAAAGGCACGACACCCGCCGATGTGCTGCCGCGCCACATCGGCCACGAGCAGCGCAGCGCCCGCCTGCTGCTGCAGGTCTGCGACCGCTGGCGCGTGCCCAATGACTGCAAGGAACTGGCCGAAGTCGTGGCCCGCGAGCATGGCAACATTCACCGCAGCAATGAGCTGAATGCCGCAGCCATGCTGCGATTGCTGGAGCGCTGCGACGCCATACGCAAGCCCGAACGCTTTGAAGAAACCCTGTTGGCCTGCGAATGCGACGCCCGTGGCCGCCTGGGTTTTGAAGAAGCCCCCTACCCGCAGCGCCAGCGCCTGGGCAGTGCGCTGAACGCCGCGCTGGCCGTAGAGACCGCCCCCGTCGCACAGGCCGCCGCCCTGCGCGGACTCAAAGGAAAAGCCATTGGCGATGCGGTAAGCCAGGCACGCGAACAGGCAGTTGCACTGCAATTGCAACAACCACAAGTGACTGCAACCCATTTGCCCGACTCGGCGACACCTGCCGTCTGAGCCTTTGCACGCCAAGGGAAATCCCGCAGAGGGAAAACCGCCTCCATCGAGCACCAAGTCAGGCCGGAATATGTAGGACTGCAGGCTTCACGACCACCGTGAAGTAAGGCCTGCACACCTTTTATTCCCCCTGCTTTCTTGCTCTGGAGGTTACCCATGGCTTACGCCCTTCCCGGCCAGTCCGGTGCGCTGCATACATACCAAGACCGCTATGAAAACTTTATTGGCGGCCAATGGGTTCCGCCCAGCGGGGGCGAGTATTTCGACGTAGTCACGCCCATCATCGGCAAGGTCTACACCAAGGCCGCGCGGGGCACTGCGGCCGATATTGAAAAAGCCATCGATGCAGCCCACGCCGCCGCCGATGCCTGGGGCAAGACCAGCCCCACCGAACGCAGCAACATCCTGCTGCAGATTGCCGACCGCATTGACGCCAACCGCGAGTTGCTGGCCTATGTGGAAACCATAGACAACGGCAAAGCCATCCGCGAAACGCTGGCCGCCGACATTCCGCTGACGGCCGACCACTTCCGCTACTTTGCAGGCGCCATTCGCACGCAGGAAGGCGGTATCAGCCAGATTGATGGCGACACCGTGGCCTATCACTTTCACGAGCCGCTGGGCGTGGTGGGGCAGATCATTCCGTGGAACTTCCCCATCCTGATGGCGGCGTGGAAGCTGGCACCCGCGCTGGCGGCCGGCAACTGCGTGGTGCTCAAGCCTGCGGAGCAAACGCCCATCTCCATTCTGGTGCTGGCAAAACTGATTGGTGATTTGCTGCCGCCCGGCGTGCTCAACATCGTCAACGGCTTTGGCCGAGAAGCCGGCATGCCGCTGGCGCAAAGCAAACGCATTGCCAAGATTGCCTTCACCGGCTCCACCAGCACCGGCCGCGTGATTGCGCAAGCCGCTGCCAACAGCCTGATTCCTGCCACACTGGAGCTGGGCGGCAAGTCGCCCAATATCTTCTTTGCCGATGTGATGGACAAAGACGACAGCTTCCTCGACAAAGCCATCGAAGGCTTGGTGCTGTTTGCCTTCAACCAGGGCGAGGTCTGTACCTGCCCATCGCGCGCGCTAATCCACGAATCCATCTACGAAAAGTTCATGGAGCGCGTGCTCCAGCGTGTCGCAGCCATCAAACATGCCGACCCGCTGGACCCCACCAGCATGATGGGCGCGCAGGCCAGCAAGGAGCAGCTGACCAAGATCCTGTCCTACCTGGAATTGGGCAAGCAAGAAGGTGCTGAAGTACTGTGTGGCGGCGCGCAGGCACAGCTAGGCGGTGCACTGGATGGTGGCTATTACGTGCAGCCCACCATCTTCAAAGGCCACAACAAGATGCGCATCTTCCAGGAAGAAATCTTCGGCCCCGTGCTGGCCGTGACCACCTTCAAAACCGAGGAAGAAGCGCTGGAGCTGGCCAATGACACGCTGTACGGTCTGGGCGCCGGTGTGTGGAGCCGCAACGGCAACGTCGCCTACCGCATGGGCCGCGCCATCAAGGCTGGACGCGTGTGGACCAACTGCTACCACGCCTACCCCGCGCATGCGGCGTTTGGCGGCTACAAGGAATCGGGCATAGGGCGGGAGAACCACAAGATGATGCTGAACCACTACCAGCAGACCAAGAACCTGCTGGTGTCCTACTCCGAATCCAAACTCGGCTTCTTTTGAAGATGACCGCCACATGACATCGTGGCGAAAAAGAGGCCTATTTGAGCTGCCTCAAATGCCTTGAGACACCTGAGGCTTCATAGTGCATGGAGATCGTTGCTCTTTCCCAGGATGCGCGACGGTCTTCTGCACAGGGCCATCCGGCCTGCGTACAACATCCATGCCACCCGCATGGTTCTTTGACAAGGTACACGCACAGCCCACCGGCTGTGGCCGTGCTCCCTACTTCAAGAAGGTACTCTGATGTCTTTACCCCAGACCATGAAAGCTGCCGTGGTGCGCTCCTTCGGGAAGCCCCTCACCATTGAAGAAATGCCCGTACCACGCCCGGCGGACGATCAAATTTTGGTCAAGATCGCTGCCTCCGGCGTGTGCCACACCGACCTGCATGCTGCGGAAGGCGACTGGCCTGTCAAACCCCATCCCCCCTTCATTCCTGGCCACGAGGGCGTCGGCTATGTCGCCGCTGTGGGCAAAAACGTCAAGCATGTCAAGGAAGGCGACCGCGTGGGCGTGCCCTGGCTGCACAGCGCCTGCGGGTTTTGCCGCCACTGCATCGGCGGCTGGGAGACCTTGTGTGAATCCCAAACCAATACCGGCTACTCGGTCAATGGCGGCTTTGCCGATTACGCGCTGGCCGACCCCAACTATGTGGGCCACCTGCCGCCGAATGTAGGGTTTGTCGACATCGCTCCCGTACTCTGCGCCGGGGTCACGGTGTACAAAGGTCTAAAGGTCACCGATGCCAAGCCCGGCGACTGGGTGGTGATCTCAGGTGTCGGCGGCCTAGGCCACATGGCCGTGCAATACGCCAAAGCCATGGGCTTCAATGTGGCGGCAGTAGACATTGACGACTCCAAGCTCGCCCTGGCGCGCCAATTGGGTGCCACCGTCACCGTCAATGCCATGACGACAGACCCTGCGGCCTATCTGCAAAAAGAGATTGACGGTGCACATGGCGTGCTGGTCACGGCCGTGTCACCCAAGGCCTTTGAGCAGGCGCTGGGCATGGTGCGCCGAGGCGGAACGGTTTCCCTCAATGGCTTGCCGCCAGGAGATTTCCCACTCCCTATCTTCTCCATGGTGCTTCAGGGCATCACGGTGCGCGGCTCCATCGTCGGAACCCGGCTGGATCTGCAGGAGTCACTGGACTTTGCCGCCCAAGGCAAGGTCAAGGCGACGGTCTCGACCGACAAGCTGGAAAACATCAACGATATCTTTGCCCGCATGCACCAGGGCAAGATTGAAGGCCGCGTGGTGCTGGACATCGCCGCTTAAAGCAACGCCGAATATGCATTGCTGCGCCATCCGAGCGTGAGCTCGGGTAGCGCAGCCACATAGGGAGAGCATCATGGTCTATCGCGTCATTGCCACCCCGGCCACAATTGCATTGATCGATGTGCTCCGCGCCAAATACGGGCCGAATCTGTTTTTTCACCAGTCCGGCGGCTGCTGCGACAACAGCGCAGCCAATTGCTATATCGAGGGTGAGCTGACCATCGGCCCCGGCGACGTGAAGCTGGGCGAGATTGGTGGCCTGCCGTTTTACATGAGCGTCTCGCAGTTTGAGTACTGGCAGCACACCCAGCTCATCATCGACGTGATCGACGGCCATGGCGGCGGCACGCTGTCGCTGGAGGGACCGGAAGGCAAGGCCTTTTTGACCCGCTCGCGCGTGTTCAGCGACGAAGAGCTGGCGGCATTGCGCCAGCAGGCACCCCAGTAAGACCTGTCCCATGCCTCAAAAACACGCCGGCAGCCTGCTATTGACCTGTCTACAGATCGTGCCGCTGGTGGCCCTTGGTCAGCAGGTCTATCGTTGCGAGATCAACGGCAAGACAGGCTACTCACATGAGCCATGTGTGGGAGCCAAGGCCATCGACACCACGCCCACACAGGGCGTGGACAAGATGACGGGTCAGTCAAAAAAGGGAGCGGATGTCCGCAAAGCCGAGCACAACCGGCGGCTTGCCGAAGCCATCCAACCACTGACAGGCAAGACCCCCGAAGAGATGGAGGTCGCCACCCGTCGCCAGAAGCTGTCCCCTCTGGAAAAGCACAACTGCACTCTGCTGGATAGCGCCCTGCCGCAACTGCACCAGAATGCAGCCGGAGCCAATACAGAGGAAAAAGACAAAGCGGAAGGCCAGCTTTACAAAGCCCGCAAGGCCTTCCGCGACCTGCGCTGCTAGTCCAATCAGATGACCGACTGAACCCAGCGCACGATCTCCCCCGCCGGCATGGCACCCGAGACACTGGCCAGTTCCTTGCCTTCCTTGAAGATCACCATGGTGGGAATGCTGCGAATGCCGAACGGCGCCGCAGGCTGCGGATAAGCCTCGGTATCGAGCTTGGTGAACTGGGCCTGACCTGCCAGCTGCTGCGCGGCCTGGGCAAAGGCCGGAGCCATCATGCGGCAGGGGCCGCACCAGGGAGCCCAGAAGTCCACCACCACCGGTAGCTGGCTGCGACCAATATGCTTGGCAAAGCTGGCGTCATCCAGAGCCACGGGCTGGCCCGTGATCAGCGGCTGGTGACAGCTGCCGCAATCGGGCTGGTTGCCCAGCTGCTCTCTGGCAATGCGGTTGGTGGTGTGGCAATGGGGGCAGACATAGTGCAGGGACTCGGACATGGGCAGGACTTTCAAGAAGCGTGTCGGATGACAGGGCTAGGCGGCCTGGTCGCTGCCAGATAGTTGCTGCCACGGCAGCAAGATTCAAGCCCGGCCAGCGCGAGCAAGAACAAGCAATCGCGACTCAGAGCTTCACAAAGCGCGCAATCAGGGCCGCGACAAGGCTGAGCAGCACGGTGCTGGCCAGGGGCAGAAACAGCTCGCGCCCGAACAGCCGAAAGCGGAAATCGCCCGGCAACCGGCCCAGGCCGATGCGCTCCAGCCAGCCGTGCAGGCCGTTGATCAGCAGCAGGGCCAGGAAAATAATAATCAGCCAGCGAATCATGGTGCGCCAAGTGTACGGCCGTCGTGGGTGCCATCGTCTTTGCGGGAGAAAAGACCGGCCGCCGCTCGATAACGACTCTTGGAGCCAGTGACGAACCGACATCGGCGACCGATACCGGGCTGACCAGGCATTCCGCAATGGAATGCCCATCTTCCAAAACATTGTTTGACGTCAAAGACACCGCCTGCTCATCATGCGCACAGCTTTTTGCCTGGCCACTGTCGATTGTCTTCGGTCGCCGCATCCAGCGACAAACGGCGCTTGTACGCAAGGCCTGCAAGGCAAGCGCTCAATTCATAACAAGGAGACATGACATGCCCCAAAATTTCTCGCGCCAGAAATTCCTGCGCTCGGCCGCGCTGCTGTGTGCCGCTGTTGCCATGCCGGCCATCGCCGCTGCCGATGCCTTTCCCGCCCGCCCCATCAAGCTCGTCGTGCCCTTCGCTCCCGGCGGCAACACCGATGTCGTGGCGCGCCTGCTGTCGCAAGGTATGGCGGAAGCGCTGGGCCAGCCCGTGGTAGTGGAAAACATTGCCGGCGCCAATGGTGCGATTGGTACGGCCCGCGTTTCGGCGGCCAGCAATGACGGCTACACATTGCTGTTCGGTACGGCCGGTACGCAGGCCATCAACCTCAGCCTCTACAAGAATCTGAGCCAGAAAAATCTGAGCGATTTTGAATACATCGCCCTGGTGACGTCGATTCCCAATGTGCTGGTGGTCAATGAAGCCAAGACCCCCGTCAAGTCGGTTGCCGAACTGGTGGCCCGCGCCCGCGAGCAGCGCTCCGGCATGAGCTACGGCTCGCCCGGAACGGGATCGACCGTGCATCTGTCCGGCGAATTGCTCAAGAGCGCCGCGCGTCTGGATCTGGTCCATGCCCCTTACAAGGGCAGCGCACCCGCACTGACCGACCTGCTTGGCGGCCAGATCGACTTCATCTTCGAGAACATCACGCCGGCCCTGCCTTTTGTGCAAGGCGGCAAGCTCAAGGCGCTGGCCGTCACCTCCTCCGAGCGCCTGCCGCTGCTGCCGAACGTGCCCACCATGAAGGAAAGCGGCTTTCCCTCCTTTGTGACGGCGACCTGGAACGGCGTGCTGGCCCCCAAGGGAACGCCGCCGGCCATCGTCAAGCGCCTTGAGGCTGCGGCGCTCAAGGCGGCTGCCAGCAACGAATTCAAGACCAAGGTCGCCGCACTGGGAGGTGAACCCCGCAGCCTGGACTCCGCAGCCTTCCAGAGCTTTACCCAGAACGAATTCAAGCACTGGGAAGGCATCATCCGCGCCGCAGGACTGCAACGCCAATAACCGCCGCTCCGACTTTAAGGAGCTGCTTGCGCAGGCTACCGCTTGATTTCAGAGGGTTTTCAAATTGAAACCCAATGAAATCAAGCACCATAAGCTATCAAAACCAATAAGCTCAGGCAATCGCAAGAGATTACCAAGCTGCCTCGGCCATGCCAGCAGCAACAGCTTGGCCTGGCGACCAAGCCTTACAGCCGATGCGTGCGGTCACCCTGCACAAAGCCCAGCGGCCGCCAGGGCTCTACGCCCTTGCACAGAGCGATGACCTTGAACAGCTCCCCCATCTCATGCTCCATCACCAGCTTGGACGCCATGGAGCGCGCCTTGAGGTTGGCGGCGTCCAGCTTGGGCGCCAGCCCGCAGTTGATGAGGAAATAGGCCTGATTGGTGTAGCCCAGCACATCAAAGCCCGCATCTTGCGCGGCCACGGCTGTGCCGGTGAAGTTGACGTGGGCCGTAATGTCCTTGAGCCCGACCAGCACCAGCGGGTCGCTGTCGACCTGATGCTGGTAGTGACAGACTACGGTGCCCATGTGGCGCTGCTCGTGGTAGTACTCACTCTCACCAAAACCATAGTCAATGAAGAAGGCTGCGCCGCGCGTAAGGTGCTCACCCAGCGTACGGATAAAGGCCTCGCCCTGCGGATGAATTTCGGTCAAATAGTCCTGCGGGCCTCCAATATCCACCGGAGCGCGCAGCTCGGTGGGGCGGTCTTCCCAGGCAAATTCATCACCATTCATGACCACGCCGCGCTCATGCCACTGGCCTTTGGTGCGTTGCAGCAGCTGAACGGGCATGGCGTCCAGCACTTCGTTGCCAATGATCACGCCTTCCATGGCATCGGGCAGCGCATCAACCCAGCGCACCAGATGCTCATATTTGGTCAATGCCTGCTTCTGGCGTGCGCGCAGCGTGCCGGAGAGATCAACGATGGTGTAGCGCTCGGGCAACGTGCCCAGCAAAGCCATTTCATCGAGAATCTGCAAAGCCAGCGCGCCGGTGCCGGCACCGAACTCCCAGATCTCGTTGGTATTCGTTTTTTGTAGCGCCTCCCGCAATTGGGACGCCACTAACTGGCCAAAAATAGGGGAAATTTCAGGGGCGGTCACAAAGTCGCTTCCCGACTCTGGCATGGCCCCGAATTTCGCCGTCTCATTGGCGTAATAGCCCAGTCCCGGCGCATAGAGCGCAAGCTCCATGAATCGGTCAAAAGGCAGCCAGCCGCCCACGGCGGCAATTTCCTTGGCAATGCGAGATTGCAAGGCGCTCGTTAAACTGGTGGATTCTGTCGTCACAACACGCATTTTCCACGAATGTCCTCAACCGCCCGAACACGCACAGTATTGGTGACCGGTTCTGCCCGTCGCCTTGGTCGCGACATGGCCCTGGCTTTGGCCCGCGCGGGCTGGCAAGTGGCTGTGCATTACCGCGATTCACACGAAAACGCTATGCAAACCGTAGCAGCTTGCGCAGAACTGTCGGGCAAAAGCGCGGCTTTTGATGCAGATTTCTTTGACGAGGAATCTGTGCGCTCGCTGGTGCCTCGTGTGGTGGAGCGCTTTGGCCGCCTTGATGCGGTGGTCAATAACGCCTCGCTGTTCGAGCATGACGATGCCCAGAGCTTCAGCTATGTGGCGCTCGAAGCACATCTGCGCAGCAACACGGCCGCACCGATTCTGCTGTCTCAGGCCTTGCATGCCCATATCCAGCAGCGTATCGCTGCCGGGGACGAGGCGGCCCATGGCGCCGTGGTCAATGTGCTGGACCAGAAGCTCTGGAACCAGAACCCCGACTTCTTGAGCTACACGCTCTCCAAGGCGGCTCTGGAAGCAGCCAACACCATTCTGGCACTGGCGCTTGCGCCCCAGGTGCGGGTGGTAGGCGTGGCACCCGGTCTGACCCTGACCAGCCATATGCTGAGCCAGGAAAAGTTCGAAGCCCTGCACTCCATGAGCCCGCTGGGCCGCTCTTCCTCGCCCGAGGACATTGCGGCTGCCGTGTGCTTTGCGCTGGAAAACCGTTCGATGACGGGCACGACCATGCTGGTCGATGGCGGCCAGCATTTACAGCGCTTTGAGCGCGATTTTTCGATGATGTGAGGCCTTCCGGCCGCACTCCTCCCTCTTTCCATGACTTCCTCTTCCGGACAACAGATTCTCACGCTCTCCGGGCTGCGCTTTGACGCCAGCCTCGGCATTCTTGCGCATGAGAAAAAAGAGCCTCAGCCGATTCAGGTCGATGCCGAACTCAACCTCGGCCCCCAGCCCCTGACGCCGCGTGACGACGATATTCTTCACGTGCTGGACTACCGCAAGGTGCGCCAGATCATCATCGACGAGTGCACCTCCGAGCATGTGAACCTGCTCGAAAGCCTGATCGGCAAGCTGGCCCAGCGCCTGCTGCAGTTGCCCGGCGTACGCGGCGTACGTGTAAAAATTGCGAAGCTGGAAATTTTTGACGACTGCGAAGTAGCCATTCGCATCGAAACCGGACAATGGTGAACCCCATGAATGCAGTAAACGACAACCCCTGGATTGCCGAAGAGGCCGAAGCCGCTGACGCAGCCGCCACGCAAAATGCTGGCGAAGAAGCTGGCAAGCCCGGCAAGATCAAGATCGAGCGCGAACAGATCAAACTGGAAAAGCGCCTGTGCCGCGAAGTAGGCAAGGCCATCGTCGACTTCAACATGATTGAAGAAGGCGACAAGATCATGGTCTGCATGTCCGGCGGCAAGGACAGCTACACCATGCTCGACATCCTGCGCAAGCTGCAAAAGCGTGCGCCCGTGAAGTTCGATCTGGTCGCAGTGAACCTGGACCAGAAGCAGCCCGGCTTCCCCGACCACATCCTGCCCGAGTACTTCAAGAGCCTGGGCGTGGACTACCACATCGAAACACAGGACACGTACAGCGTCGTCAAGCGCGTCGTCCCCGAAGGCAAGACCACCTGCGGCCTGTGCTCGCGCCTGCGCCGTGCCATTTTGTACAAGGTGGCTGACGAGCTGGGTTGCACCAAGGTTGCACTGGGCCACCACCGCGATGACATCGTGCAGACCATGATGCTCAACATGTTCTACGGTGGCCGCATGAAGGGCATGCCGCCAAAGCTGGTGTCCGACAACGGCAAGCATGTGGTGATCCGTCCTCTGGCCTATGTGCCCGAGAAGGACACCGCACGCTGGGCGCAGTACCAGAACTTTCCCATCATCCCTTGCAACCTCTGCGGCAGCCAGGACGGCCTGCAGCGCGTGGTCATCGGCGAGATGCTGCGCGAATGGGAAAAGAAGTTCCCCGGTCGTATCGAGAGCATGTTCCGCGCCATGGGCAACATCGTGACCACACACATGATGGACCCCCTGCTGCACGACTTCAAGGGTGCAAAGGCCACCGGCATTGCCGACCCGAACGGCGACATGGCGTTTGACCATGAAGAGCTGCCAACTATGGCTGCCCTGCCCGGCGGCTTGCAGGTGGTACAACTGTCCTGATTGGACTTTTGAACTAAAACGGGACGCACAAGTCCAAACAAAGGCCCATTCGATGGGCCTTTGTCGTATCAGAGAGAGATATCACCATGAACCTGCGCAACACTTCATACCGCTGGCTTGGCATCGCCGCCCTGACGGCAACCGCTCTGCTGACAGGCTGCAGCACCGTGCGTGAAGTCAACAGCACGGTACAGAGTTTTTCCTCGCTGCCCGGCATTCCCGTGCCGCCCACCTACCGTCTGGAAACCCTGCCCTCGCAGCAGGGCCAAGTGCACTTTCCCGCCGTCGAGGCCCAGGCCCAGCATGCGCTGGCCCGCGTGGGCATGATCCGCGATGACTCGCGCCCCAGCCTTGTGGTTCAGATCAGCGCCGTGGCACGTTATGCGCGCGACTACGCCAGCTGGCCCTATTACGACCCTTACTGGGGCCCACGCTGGGGCTGGGGCATGAGCTACGGTCGCGGCTGGGGTATGGGCTTTGGCGGCAGCATGATGATGATGGATGGCCCGCCGCTGGAGTACTACCGCGCCGTGAGCATCGTCATGCGCGACATCAAGACCCAGCAGATCGTCTATGAAACATCGGCCCAGCGCCAGGATGTGTGGACGGATGACCCCGCCATCTTCGGCATTCTGTTCGATGCCGCACTGACGGGCTTCCCCAAGCCGCCAGAAGGACCGCGCAATGTGCGCACCGTGATTCAGCCACAGCCCTCTGCGGGCGCTCCACAGGCACCGGCGAATACCCCTGCAGCAGCCCCCATGCCAGCCGCACCGCAAGCGCCCGCTGCGGCCAGCCCTGTACGTTGAACAGTTTGCAATCTTCAACACTTTGCCCCCTGTCACACGTGCTAACGTGCAGCTCGGTTTGAACCGGGGCCTTACCGGCCCCGCCTTGAAAAGGATGACAGTCATGAAGAAATTTGCCCTCTCGACTCTGGTCTGCGCTGCGCTGGCAACTGGTGCGTTCAGCGCCCATGCAAGCGGCCTTGGTGACGCCCTTCGCGGCCAGCTGAGTGGCGCGACTGAAAGCAGCTCATCGTCTTCTTCGGGCCTGGGCAGCATGCTCGGCGGCGGCAGCAGCGCGGGTGCAGGTGGCTCTGCGCTGTCGGCTCTGGGACTGGGTGGTTTGACCGGCTCTGGCACGGCCAGCAACGCGGCAGGCGTCATCACCTACTGCATGAAGAACAACTACCTGAATGCCGACAAGGCTGCGCAGGTCAAGGATCAGCTGCTGGGCAAGCTGGGACTAGGTCAGAAAGAAGAGCCCAAGGACACCGGTTACCAGAACGGCCTGATGGGCATGGTCACCGGCTCGGACGGCAAGAGCTTCAATCTGGACAAGGTCAAGAGCAGCGTGAAGGAAAAGGCATGCGACTTTGTTCTGAACAATGCTAAATCGCTGATCTGATCGCTATCACATCAATAGCTTCTAGCGCCTTACGAATAAGCGCTACAACCATAAAAGGCTTGCATTTCCGCAAGCCTTTTTGCTGGGGTGAGAAAGCCGCTCAAGAGCCGCACTGATTCATAAATCACGCCGAATCAAGGCACCCTTGAACAGCACCGGACCTGTAGGCCCTGTTTCACTGGGCACGCCGCCCTTGGGCTCCAGACTGATGGCCAGGGCAGGCACGGCTTTGACATCACTCTCATGTGCTTCAAACTGATCCAGCTTGCCATGCCCCATCACCCCCAAAGAGCGCGGTGTGCCTTGCGGAGGCAAGGCCCAGAGCTGCAGGGACTGGTTGGAGGGTTCCTTGAAGCCACCGACACGCTGCAGCACCAGCTGATTGTTTCGAGGATCGAACGTTACCAGCATGGAGGCATCGGCCTTGCCATCGGCCAGTACCGCCACGTATTGAATCTGAGGCGCGGCCTGCAACGCAGCTTGCGTGGTCTGTAGCTGGGTTTGCAGCGAAGACATTTGCTGCTGCGCCGTGTCTGTGAGCCAAAGCCCCACTGAGACAGCCGCCACCGTCGACAGGCTACCTGCCAGGGCCAGCCCACGCCACCATGCCAGCGCCCGGTTGGACGGTTTCGTTGTCGCAAGCTCTCGCTGCTGGGCCAGCTTTGCATTGGTTTTTTCAGCCTGCAGCAGGTTGTCAATACGCGTCCATACCGCTGCATCGGGTTGCACCGGCTCCTGCACTTCTGAAAAAGCCGACCAGCGGCCTTGCCACAGCAGGGCAACGGCGCGCACCTGCGCATATTCGCGCGCCAGCTGCTCAAAGCGCCGCCTCGCGCCGCCTCGCAAAGTGCCCAGCGCGTAGGCAGCAGCCAGGCGATCGAGCAGCTCTGGTTTTTGGGTCAGGTTCATGATGACTGCTCCTGCCACTCAAACATGACGGGCCATGCACTTGCGCAACTGCTCCAGACTGCGGCGCATCCATGTCTTGACGGTGCCCAGCGGCAGCTTCAGGGAGCTGGCCAGCTCACTCTGGCTCAGGTCCTTGAGGTAGGCCAGACTCACCACCTGCCGCTGAGCCTGCTCAAGGCGCTGCAGGCATTGGTGCAATGCAGCGGCCTGCTCGCTGGCCTGCGCCCATTGCAGGGGGCTTTTCCCATCGTTGTCTGGCAGCAGCTCCTCCATGTCCTCAATCGGCACATTGAGGTGTAGGCGCTCTGCGCGGCGGCGGCGCAAAAAATCCAGCGCCCGGCTTCTCACCACCATGCCCATCCATGCCATCGGCGGGCTGAGGGAGTCGCGGTAAGTACCTGCATTGCGCCAGATTCCCAGAAAGCTCTCTTGCAGCACATCCTCGGCCCACTCTTTGTTGCTGACGATGCGCAGCGCCAGACCATAGAGCCGCGAGGCGCTCTGGTCGTACAACTGTTTGAGAGCAGCCTCATCCCGGGCTGCTACGCGGTCTAGTAAGTCCATCAGGTCGTTATCCGGTGTATTGGCGCTCATGCTCCCATTGTGATCAGGCGCACCTGCTTGCGGCGGTGCTGTTGCATTGCTGCCAAGGTATATTGCGTGCCCCCTTGCTTCTGTATACGCAGCAGAGAGGTTGATGGATTCACCCTATGCGGGAAATTACTTGAAAAATAATTTGAAAAACTTGAATCCAGTGACTCTGGGGCTGCGTATTCCAAATGTCCGACAGCGCAATTTGTCGACACAGCCCCACAGCTAATCAGGAGTCATCATGAGCATCAATCTGTTTGAAGGCCGTTCCTCCACCATGGCCTCGCGTCGCGGGTTTCTGGGCACTACGGGCACCTTGTCAGCTGTGGCGGTCGCCATGCTGGCCGGCAAGGAGTCACTGGCTCAGGGTATGGGCAATGACCCTGCCAAAGACGTTTCCATCCTGAATATTGCGCTGGGGCTTGAGCATGAAGCCATCAACGCCTACCAGCTCGGTGCCGGTAGCGGACTGCTGCAAAAGCCGCTGCTCGATGTGGCCCTGCTGTTCCAGAGCCATCACAAGGGCCACCGTGATGCCTTGATTGCGACCATCCAGAAAATGGGCGGCAAACCTGTCGCTGAAGCCTCTATGCAGGCCTATGCCGAATCACTGAAGGCTGGCAGCCTTAAAAACCAGAACGATGTGCTGGCACTCGCAGCCCGGCTGGAGCTGGGCGCGACCAATGCCTATCTGGGTGTCATCCCGGCCTTTGAGAGCCGCGACCTTGCCAAGGTTGCCGGGCGCCTTGCCGCTGACGAAACCATGCACTACACCGCGCTGACCTCGGCTCTGGGCCGTTCTCTGCCAACCAATGCCCTGTCTTTTGGTGCCTGACACACCGTAGTTCCCTCGTACCGAGCAGATGGGCTCGGTGCATTCCTTCACCACCTTGTTCGAGGAAATACTCATGAAGCATCTACGTATCGCCCCACTGGCCGCTGTTTGCCTGTCCGTGCTGGGCCTGAGCGCCTGTTCATCCATGGGCATGCACCCCATGATGTATTCGCAAGCGGAGCTCCCGGCCGCCGTGCAGGTGCCCGCAGGTCACAAAGTCGCCATGGAAACGGTGGGCGTTGGCCAGATCACCTACGAGTGCAAGGCCAAGAAGGACATGGCCGCCGAACATGAATGGGTCTTCATCGGCCCCGATGCCAAGCTGCAGACACGCAGCGGTGCGGTCATTGGCAAATACTGGGGTCCACCCGCCACCTGGGAGAACAATGATGGCTCCAAGGTCACCGCAACTCAGGTAGCAGTTGCACCGGCCGGTGCAGGCAACATCCCTCTGCAACTGGTCAAGGCCAACCCGGCCAACGGCATGGGTGCCATGCAAGGTGTGAGCTATATCCAGCGCGTAGCCACCAAGGGCGGCGTTGCGCCAGCCATGGCGTGCGGGGCCGCCAATATGGGCAGCAAGCAAGTTGTTCAGTACCAGGCTGACTACATTTTCTGGAAAGCGTCCTGAGCGCGGCCCCGGCACATCACCAGGGACCTGCCCCAATCCCAAAGGCTTGCCTGCTTCAAGGCAGGCCTTTTTTCATGCTTGCGCTGAGCCCCTCAATGCAAGGCTTGGCATCGATCTCCCACGCTCTCTCTGGCACATCTTGTTTGCAAGACAATGACAGTCTAAAAACCACTCACGCAGTACGAGCTTTCGCCATGCACGCCACGCGCATCATTGCCATCCGCCACGGAGAGACAACCTGGAACGTCGACGGACGCATTCAGGGGCATCTGGACATTCCCCTCAACGACACCGGCCTCTGGCAGGCCGAGCAAGCCGGTCGCGCGCTGGAGGGCGAGAGCATTGCCGCCATCTACAGCAGCGACCTGCAGCGTGCCCATGTCACGGCGCAGGCCGTAGCCAAGGTATCCGGCGCACCCCTGTACACCCATCAAGGTCTGCGCGAGCGCTGCTTTGGCGACTTTCAGGGCCGCACCTTCAAGGATGTGGAGGCCAGCCAGCCCGAAGACGCCCAGCTCTGGCGCACGCGCAACCCCGCCTATGCGCCCCCGGGCGGCGGCGACTCGCTGATTGCACTGCGCGACCGCATTGCCAGCACCGTCGATGAAATCGCCCGCCAGCATGAGGGCGAGCAGATTGTGCTGGTCGCCCACGGCGGCGTGCTGGATGTTTTGTACCGGCTGGCTACGCGCCAGGACTTTCAGGCACCGCGCACCTGGGAGCTGGCCAACGCCGCCATCAACCGCCTGCTGTGGACGCCCGAGGGCCTTTCTTTGGTAGGCTGGGCCGATACCGCACACCTTCAGCAAGGCAGTCAAGATGAAGCACATTCCTGAACATTTGCAGGCCCTGGTCGGCCAGGCCATCAAACGCATAGACACTCCGGCGCTGGTCATTGACCTGGATGCCATGGACCGCAATATCGAGCGCATGGCCCGCTTTGCCCAGCAGCACGGCGTGCTGTGGCGCCCTCACGCCAAGCTGCACAAAAGCGCGCTCATTGCGCACCTGCTGGAGCATGCCGGGGCCAGCGGCCACTGCGTGCAGAAAATCAGCGAAGCCGAGGCTTTGGCCGAAGGCGGCATTCGCAACATCTTCATCAGCAACGAAGTCGTCGCCCCCACCAAGCTCGAACGCGTGGCCAAACTGGCCAAGGCCTTGAATACCGAGGGCGGACGCCTGGCCATTGCCGTGGACTGCGAAGCGGGCGTTAGCCGCCTGGCGCAAGCCCTGCAACTGGCTCAGGCGGGCGATAAGGCCATGGATGTACTGGTGGAAATCAATGTGGGCCAGAACCGCTGCGGGGTCGAGCCCGGCGAAGCTGCCGTGGCCCTGGCGCAGGCCATTCAAGCCCATCCCAGCCTACGCTTTGGGGGTCTGCAGGCCTATCACGGCGGTGCCCAGCATCTGCGCACCGCAGCCGAACGCAAGGCGGCCATTGAGCAGGTGCTCAAGCATGTCAACCGCACCCGCCATGAATTTGACCGCGCCCGCATCGCCATTCCGCTGATTACCGGTGCAGGCACCGGCACCATGGTCAATGAAGCGGCCAGCGGCGTGTATGGCGAGATTCAGCCCGGCTCGTTTCTGTTCATGGACGCCGACTACGCCGCCAACCAGCGCGATGCGGCCCAGCCCATGTTCGAGCATGCGCTCTATATCAAAACCCAGGTCATGTCGCTGAGCGCCGATCACGCCGTCTGCGACGCGGGCCACAAGGCCCACGCCATTGATTCAGGTCTGCCGCGCCTGCATGCCCTGCCCGCTGAAAACGCGCTGCGTTTTGCCAATGGCGGCGACGAACACGGCGTGCTGCACCCCGATGCCGAAGCCGGTAACACCAGCGGCTGGCTGCCCGCCTTGGGCGAGACGCTGTGGCTGATTCCCGGGCATTGCGACCCTACGGTCAACCTTCATGACTACCTGATCGGCGTGCGCGGCGGACGACTCAAAGGCGTGGTTGAGCGCATCTTTACCGTCGATGGGCGTGGTGCGCTGACCTGAAGACCGCTATCAAAAGAAAAGCTGCTAGCGCTTTTTACATATAGATTTCAAGCAGTTAATGCATTGAAACCCATATTAATCAAGCGCGAGCAGCTATCAATTGATGCAGTAGATCAGACGCTCTCCGGCCACCAGCCGTCGGCACGGCGCTCCATGCGCGGGCAATCGTAAGCGCCGACCACAGGAATGGGCGAACCATCAGCGCGCACCAGCTTCTCCTGCCACTGCGTGCCCTGGCGCATGGCCACGGCAATGGCGGCCACCTCTGCACCGCAACGCGCCAGCAGATTCAGGCCCGACACCATGGTGGTACCTGAACTCACCGCATCGTCCACCACCAGCACGCGCTTACCCGCAATCAAGCTCAGCTGGTTGGGGTCCACATAAAGCAGCTTGCCCTTGCCCGGGGTGGTGATGGAGCTGACAGGTTCGCTCAGCTCGTCGCGATACCAGTATTTTCGCGAGTAGCCCAGCGGCACATAGCGGCTGTGGCCCAGATGCCTGGCGACCAGCGGCGCAAACGCCAGGCCCAGAGTGGGCAGGCCAATCACCACATCAAAGTCATGCACCTTGGCGGCGTTGGCCATGTGCAGCGCCAGTTGCTCCGTCACATCCATCGATGCCTGATTGGCAATCAGCGAAGCCACGCAACGGTCAGGGGCCGATCCATCGGTGGTCGGCATGCCACGCAGCGGCAGCAGCAGATAGCGGCCGTCAGGCAACTTGGCCGGATAGCTGCTGGCATAGGGCGGCAGGGGCGACTGGGCCAGCTCGGCCTCGGTCACCGTGGTTTGCCAGTAGTCAGTCGTGGCATCAAAGCCAGGCAGGTTCTGGCCGGTCAAATCAATAGGGTTCATATCAAAATCAGTCGCGGCGCAAATAGGCCTCTGCAAGCTTGACCCAGTAGCTGGCCGTCACCGGCAGCAGGTTGTCGTTGAAGTCATAGGCCGCGTTGTGCACCATGCAGCCGCCCTCACCCATGCCGTTGCCGACGATGAAGTAGTTACCGGGCACGGCATTGAGCATGATGGCGAAGTCATCGCTGGCCTGCAGGGGCTGCAGGTTCGGGATCAGCCATTCGTCACCCAGAAAATCGCGCGCCACGCCCACTGCAAAATCCGTAGCAGCCACGTCATTCATGACGGGCGGATAACGCCATTTGTACTCAACCTCGGCGATAGCGCGGTACACCGCCGCTTGCGCATGGGCCATGGCCGTAATGCGCTCGCGCAGCAGTTGGCGCACACCGGGGTCGCGGGCGCGAATGGTGATGCGCAACTCGCAGGTTTCGGGAATCACATTGGGCGCATCGCCCGCATGGATGGCACCAATGCTGACCACGGCCATGTCGTTGGGGTCGATCTCGCGCGAGCGTATGGTCTGCAGCGCCAGCACCAGATGCGAGGCCACCACGATGGGGTCCACCGCCACATGGGGCATGGCACCATGGCCGCCCTTGCCGTGGATGGTGATGATGGCCGTGTCCGAGCTGGAATACATCACGCCCGAACGAAAGCCGAACTGGCCTGCCGGGTAGCCGGGCTCGTTGTGAAAGGCGTAGAGCGCATCGCAGGGGAAGAGGTCAAACAGACCTTGATCAACCATCTTCTGCGCGCCGCCATGGCCTTCTTCGGCGGGCTGAAAAATCAGGTTGATGGTGCCATTCAGCTGGTCTTTGCGCTCAGCGATCACCTTGGCCGCAGCCAGCAGGGTTGCCGTGTGGCCGTCATGGCCGCAGGCGTGCATCTTGCCCTCATGCCGGCTGGCGTAAGACAGGCCCGTGGTCTCACGGATAGGCAGCGCATCCATATCGGCGCGCAGACCCAGGCGTTTGCCACCGGCCTCCCCTTTCTCATGATCGCCACAGCGCAAAGTACCGACCACGCCGGTATCGCCCAGACCGCGGTGCACCTCGTAGCCCCATTCGGCTAATTTGGCCGCCACGATGTCACCCGTGCGGTGCTCTTCGTAGGCCAGCTCGGGGTGGGCGTGCAGGTCATGGCGCAGGGCCAGCATGTCGGATTCAATAGCGGCCACTTCGGGCAGCACGGGCGGGTGAATTTCAGCGTGTATCTTATTCAGCGGCGCAACCATGGCTTATTCCGCCTGAATGTTGGCGGATTTCACGATCTGTGCATAACCCACTTTTTCCTTTTTCAGGAACTGGGTAAAGCTGGCGGGCGTGCCCGTGCCGGGTGTCGCGCCACCGTCTTCAAGGCGCTTGCGCACATCGGGCATCTTGAGCACGGCGTCCAGCTCGGTAGCCAGGCGGGTGACCACGGCTTGCGGGGTCTTGGCAGGCACAAACAGACCGGTCCAGGTATTGAGGTCAAAGCCCTTGAGCTCAGGCGTTTCGCCAAAGGTCGGAACTCCGGCAATGGCGTCGATGCGCTTGGCCGATGTCACGCCCAGACCTTCGAGCTTTTTCTGCTGAATCATGGGCGTGGCGCTGGTCGTCGTCAGCATGCCGATATCGACCTGGCCGCCCATCACATCGCTGGTGATCTGGGCACCGCCACGATAGGGCACGTGCACCAGCTTGATCTTGGCACGCTCTTGCAGCACTTCCATGGCCAGGTGCAGCATGGTTCCCACGCCCGATGTGGCATAGGTGAGCGATCCGGGCTTGGAGCGGACCAGTGCTATCAGCTCGTTCAGGTTATGCGCTGGCAGGCCGGGGCGGGCCACGGCCACCACAGGCGCAATCGTGACCAGACCCACGGGGGTCAGATCTTTTTCAGCGTCGTACTTGACGGCAGAGTTGACCAGCTGGGCGATGCTGATGGGGCCATCAAAGCCCATGAGCAGGGTGTAACCGTCAGCGGGCGCTTTGACGGCCTTGCTCACGCCCAGCACTCCACCCGCACCGGGCACGTTGTCGATGACGACAGGCTGCTTGAGGCGCTCGCCCAGCTTCTGGCCGATCAGGCGGGCCGTGGTGTCCACATTGCCACCGGCGCTAAAGGGCACGATCAAGGTGATGGGCTTGACCGTGGGCCAGTCACCAGAAGCCAAGGCAGGAACAGACAGACCAGCCGCCATCAAGGCAGCGGCCGCAACAAGAGAGCGACGGAGTGTGGACATGGGCAGGCAAGCAGTTGGACGGCGATGCAGTCCCAGAGCAATCTGTGGCGCAGCATGACCGCAAAACCGGAGGCGACGACTGAGCGCCCCCTTCGGCAGATGGACTAGGCTGTCGATTATCCCAGAGCTCAAAAATTGCTGCCACAACAGGATTTTCTTAGCAATACTGGTTCACCCTAGACACCTTGGCATACCCTGCTTTTCAGGGTTCACGCCAGCCCGCAATCACAGGCCAGCGCCCCAGAATTGCCGCCATGCTCACCCCCAGCCAAGTCATTGTTCTGGCCACCCCGGTCTTTTTCGCACTGATTGCCGTGGAATGGGTCATCAGCCTCAAACGCGGGCGCAACGCCTACGCGCTGGCCGATGCCCTCAGCTCGCTGAACCTGGGCGTGCTGAGCCAGACCAGCGCGGTCTTTACCAAGCTCTTGACGCTGGGCATCTACACCTTTATCGCCAGCCATGTAGCGCTGATCGAGGCTGACGCCTTCTGGCTCAGCCTGCCGGGCTGGGTGCTGGCCCTGCTGTTCTACGATTTTTGCTACTACTGGCTGCACCGCATGGGCCACGAGGTGGGCCTACTCTGGGCAGCACACGCCGTGCACCACCAGAGTCAGGCCTACAATCTCTCTACCGCGCTGCGCCAGACCAGCTCGGGCGCGTTGCTGGGCTGGCTTTTCTATCTGCCCATGGCGCTGGCGGGCGTGCCGCCCCTGGTGTTTGCCGTGGTGGGCTTGATTGATCTGCTCTACCAGTTCTGGGTGCATACCGAGCAGGTCAAGAAGCTGGGCTGGTTTGACCGCTGGTTTTGTTCGCCCAGCAATCACCGGGTACACCATGCCGTCAACGACCAGTATCTGGACAAAAACTACGGCGGCATTCTCATCATCTGGGACCGCCTCTTTGGCACCTTCAAAGAGGAAGATGACAAAGAGCCCTGCGTCTACGGCACGCGCGGGCTGCTGCAAAGCTGGGACCCGCTGTGGGCCAATGCCACCGTCTACCGCCAACTGGCGCATGACAGCTGGCATGCCCGCAACTGGCTGGACAAGGCCCGCGTCTGGCTCAAGCCACCCGGCTGGCGGCCTGCCGATGTAGTGCAGCGCTTTCCCAAGCCAGCCTTTGACCTGGATGCCCACCGCGCCATTTACGCGCCGCCCATGAGCCGGCCACTGCGCTGGTTTGCCGGCCTGCAGTTCTTGGCACTGGTGACGGGCACAGCGGTCTTTCTCTGGCAAGCCGACCAGTCGCCGCTAGCCACCAATCTGATCTGGTTTGGCGTGCTGCTGACCGGACAATGGGCTCTGGGCGCTGCCATGCAGGGACGCATCAGCCCATGGATGGCGCTGATGCTGCAAAGCGGTGCACTGGCCACGACCACCGCAGCCCTAGGGCTGCGTGAATGGCACTGGCTGTTCAAGCCAGCGACCATGGTTTTTGCTCTTTTATGCATAGCGGCTTGCGCCAGCCCTGCATGGATTTCAATACAAAGAACATCCAAAAAACACGTCTACCTGCTACTGGTAGCTATTGTTTTCTCACTTGCTGGCGATGTCTTTTTGATGCTGGACGGACAGTTCAGGCTGGGCCTGTTCATTCCCGG
Organism: Comamonas sp. 26; assembly: GCF_002754475.1. Classification (NCBI taxonomy): domain Bacteria; kingdom Pseudomonadati; phylum Pseudomonadota; class Betaproteobacteria; order Burkholderiales; family Comamonadaceae; genus Comamonas; species Comamonas sp. 26. Next base: position 272,865 of record NZ_PEFL01000001.1, on the reverse strand, counting down.
CCTGATCAGCTTTTTACTGGCCCATGCCTGCTACATCGCCCTGTTTAAAACCGATGCACCATGGTTTGCCAGCCGCCACGCGCTGTGGCTGATTGCAGCCATTGGCGCAGGCATGTACGCCTACCTCTTCACGCATGGACTGCCAGCGGCCATGCGCATTCCCGTGGCGGTATATGTCAGCGTCATTGCGCTGATGGCGGCTCAGGCCTGGGGCCGTTATCAGGTGCAGCAAGACCGCTCAGCATTGCTGATTGCGCTGGGTGCCAGCGCTTTCATGGTCAGTGACAGCATTCTGGCCATCAACCGATTTGTGCAACCCCTGCCGTGGGCGGCCATCTGGGTGCTTGCCAGCTATTACGTCGCGCAGGCGCTGATTGTGCAAGGCAGCCTGCGCTGGCAAGCCCAGGCGCACACGGCGACCGATTTTTCTGCACGATCTGAACAATTGCCAGCAGCAGAGCCCACGTAAGCTCGCCACCATACAAGCCCGCTGGCGGGCTAGCCCCTGCACCGCCCGATACAGTCGCCGATCAAGACAAGGGTTGACCCTAGTCCACACTCTGCGGATAATGGGAGGATTGCAATTTCAGGAGTCCCTACGTGGACAGTGCCAGTTCAACCAGTGATTTATCGCACGCCGCAACGGCTGCGCAGCTGGTCGCCTGACAGACTCCCCGGATCGGGAGTCGTCATCGACCTACCCGCTCCTTGCATCGCGCCTTCGCCAAAACCTGTTTCTTCGGGCCACCCTTGTGTGGCAGCTTGTTTGCGCTTTCGCAAACCCGAAGCAGCACTGGTGCATCACTGAAAATTCGATGTGCGTCGCTGCGGCCATTTCCGGTCGGCTGGCGACCATGCCGCAGAACTTGTGCGTTCCGTTCCTGCTCGACGAGAAAGGAGTACGCCATGCGCCAACAACTCACCCGCTTCATCTGCCGGTTTAGCCGCAAGAGCAGTTTGCTGCCCGTTCGCCGTGATGCAACGACAGCACATACCCAGCTGACGACCCCCAAGGCTCTGCAGCAAACTGCGGAGCTCGATGCCCGGACCGACTGGCCCACACATCGCATTCGCCGCTTTTGGCTGATGTAGCACTACTGCGAAGACGCTGACTCAAGCGCAGCAGGCCGTTTTCAAACCCTCATAAAGGAATACGCATGGATCCCGACCCAAGTCGATCTTGCTGCACACCTGCCGCCTGCATGCAGGTGTCAATCATTGCTGCGTGCGTGTCCGCCGGCCTAGGCCGTGACATGCCTTTGTTTTGCCATTTGCCATCGAGGCCGGGTCGCGCATGACTTTCTGAAGTCTGGCGCTAGCTCCGGCCCACAGGCCATCAAGGAGTTAGCCCATGCAACGCCTTCTGCAGCTCAGCCTGCGCCCCTTTCACACCACCACGGCCTCACAAGGCCTGCAAAAAGCCGTCGTTCGCGCCCTGGAGCTGCGCCATGCCGATGTGCTTCGCCATCTGGGCTCAAACCCGCATCACGCTGAATTCGCCTCGGTGCTTACCGCGCTCCCGGCCCGCCAGCGTGCGGATGCACTGTCTCTGCTGGAGCCCAGGCAACGCGAAGTCGTGCTGAACCAGCTCCCCCTGTATGCGCAAAGGCAATGGCAGAGCCTGAGCACTCCTTCCGCCAAACGCCGCAGCTGGTTTCGCAGTCTGCGCCGGTCTTTGCGGCAGGCGTGAAGCACTGCTTCAGGTGCAAGCCTTCTCAAATGAGATTGACGATCTGCACCTGATGAGCTGAAGCCCGACCCGCAGCTCCGACCTCACCGAATGTCATCTGGCTGGCCTATGCTGTACGCAGCACCTGCCAATCTCCACCCCAACCGCAGCGACCACAGGCGCGCCAACAGAAACCCAACGCATGCAAGCTCTGCAAAATTTCAATCTCCTGGCAACGCTCAACACCGTGCTGTGCCTACTCGTGGCCTTTGTCTGCGGCAGCATCATCGGGCTGGAGCGGCAGATACGCCAGCGCACGGCCGGTTTGCGCACCAACACGTTAGTGGCCGTAGGTGCCGCCGTATTCGTGGACCTGGCCATGCGCATCTCGGGGGCTGACGGCTCCACCCGGGTGATCTCCTATGTGGTCTCGGGCGTTGGCTTTCTGGGCGCTGGTGCCATCATGAAGGAAGGGGCCAATATCACGGGTCTGAACACAGCCGCCACGCTCTGGGGATCGGCTGCAGTCGGTGCCTGCGCTGGGGCGGGGATGCTGCCAGAAGCCGGAATCGCCACCCTGTTCGTGCTGGCCAGCAATACCTTGCTGCGCCCCATAGTCAACTACATCAACCGCCACCCGGTGGCCGAGCATGCCAGCGAGGCGACCTACTACGTCTATGCCATCTGCCAGCAAGCCGTACAGGCCGATGTCCGCGAGCAGATGCAGGAGCTACTGGAGGCGGCCAACTACCCGGTGCGTACGATCGAGAAACACGACATTCCACCCCACAACAGCGAAATCGAGGCCGAGCTGTTTGCCACTGCTGTGCATGCCGAAGAACTGGATCAGGTGCTGGCACAGATCGAAGCCATGCCCGGTGTCATTCAGGCTTTCTGGAATGCCGGACCGCAGAACTGATCCGCAGTCCTTCAGGCTTCACCACCTGCATCGGGCACTTTGAGGCCCAGATGCAGGTACGCAGCCTTGGTCGCCATGCGCCCACGCGGGGTACGCTGCAAAAAGCCTTGCTGAATCAGATAGGGCTCAATCACATCCTCAATGGTGCCGGACTCCTCGCCAATACTGGCAGCGATATTGTCCAGCCCGACCGGGCCACCATCAAAGCGGTGCACCACGGCTTCGAGCAGCTTGCGGTCCATGATGTCAAAGCCCTGAGGATCCACATCCAGCATGGCCAGCGCCTTATCGGCAATCTCGCGGGTGATTCGGCCATCACCCTTCACATCGGCATAGTCACGCACGCGGCGCAACAGACGGTTGGCGATACGTGGCGTTCCACGTGAGCGACGGGCGATCTCGAAGCAACCCTCGTCGTCAATCGGCGCCTTGAGCAAGCCTGCGCTGCGGCGCACGATACGGGTCAGCTCCTCCGAAGAATAAAACTCCAGCCGCGCCACGATGCCAAAGCGATCGCGCAGCGGGTTGGTCAGCATGCCTGCCCGCGTGGTGGCACCCACCAGCGTGAAGGGCTGGAGATCGAGCTTGATGGAACGGGCTGCCGGGCCTTCGCCAATCATGATGTCGATCTGATAATCCTCCAGCGCCGGGTAGAGAATTTCTTCGACCACCGGGCTTAGCCGGTGAATCTCGTCAATGAAGAGCACATCGTTGGGCTCAAGATTCGTCAGCAGCGCCGCCAGGTCTTTGGGCTTTTCCAGCACCGGGCCGCTGGTCTGACGCAGATTCACACCCAGTTCGGCCGCGATGATATGGCTCAGCGTGGTCTTGCCCAGACCGGGCGGACCGAACAGCAGCACATGGTCGAGCGCCTCGCCACGCTTCTTGGCCGCGCCAATAAAGATTTCCAGCTGCTCACGCGCCTTGGCCTGCCCCACATATTCGTCGAGCAGCTTGGGACGCAGAGCACGCTCCTGCGCTTCCTCGCCAATAAAGGCACTGCCCGCTGACACCACGCGCGTCACCGGCTCGCGCAATGCGTCACGCGATGAATCACGCGCTGGCTTGGGGGCGGGGGTTGCCGCAAATTCGTCCACATGAATCGTCATAGAGCTCAATTGTGCCGCGCATTAGCACCGGACTGTTGCGCCCAGGCTGTTCGCGCCGCATTCATGTCACAGCTTCGTCATGGATGTTTCACAGAATGCAGCCCAAACGCCCCGCGCAATTCTGTGCGGTTGATACGTCGGTGCGCTTGCACCGATCTCCTCATCACCTCTTCTTGAAGACCTCCTCCATGCGCCTCAACCCTCCTGCGCCAACTGGCGCTGCACTCCGCAGCCTCGCCCAAGTCTCCGTTCTTGTGGCGGCCTCGGCAACCCTCGCGGCCTGCGGTGGTGGCGACGGATCACCAGCCCCGGCCCCCGCTCCTGCGCCCGCACCCGCTCCAGCACTGGCGCCTCTTGCAGGCAGCAGCAGCTACCTGGGCACGCTGAGTTTTGGCGATACCGTGGCACTGAGCCTGGACAGCACCGCCAAGCAGATCACACTGCGCTTTGTGGATTCGCGCTTTGGTCTGGCCGGAGCCATCACCAGCGTCTACAGCGTGGATGCCAACGGCCAATTCTTGGCCCAGAAGTTCCAGCCCGTGGCGGCTAGCAATCTTCCTGCTGCTCTGGTGAGTCGCCTGAGCGAAGTCACTCTGCGCTTTGCCGCGGAAACCGGACTGGTCGCCGGCAACATTGACGGCTTGCCCAATTTGCTGGATACCTCGGCCACATCGACCGCATCGCTGCAGGGCGTGCTCACCGCCTCCAACCAGGGTGCGGCACAGATCAGTGCTCTGGCCGGCACCTACAACTATCTGCGCAATGAGGCGGTGTATTCCGCCTCGGGCAAGTCCGGCCCCCCCAGCGCCAGCGCGGGCCAGCTGCGCATTGCCAATGATGGCGTTGTGCGCGTCTGCCCCGGCCAGGGCGCAAGCGACAGCTGCAGCAACGGCATCACCGGTCGCGTGACGGTAGATCCCGACCAGACCACCTACCCCGGTGCCCTGGTGCTGGAGCTGGGCGGCCAACGTATCGGCCGCGCCGTGGTGGGCAAGCGTAGCGACGGCGCGGCCATATCCGTCGACGTCTACAGCGCCGCTTCGGGTGGCAGCTTCACCTCGGGTAACTGGACCTTGCAGTCTGCCGCCACGGCCCCCGTGGCCGCCACGGCGCTGGATGGCGAATGGCTGTGCACACATCCCGAGCAGGGAGGCACAGGCCGCAGCATGCGCCACTATGTCTCCATCGGCAACGGCCTGCTGCAGACCGACACCATCGACATCGACCTGAAGCTCAGTGCCAACACAGCGTCCGGCTCAGGCAGCGCGGCCAACGGTTTGTTCGGCGGCCAATGGGCCAGCGGCAACAGTGCGACGCGCACGCTGCTGCCGGTCTCGGCCAACAGTTTCTACTACGCGGGCAGCAGCGGCCCTGCTGACGCCGACACCAGCGCGCTGGGCGCGTGCCAGCGGTTGCCCGAGCAAGCAGTGCTGCCCAAGCACCTGGACAAGAGCCCAGCCAGCACCGACCCGGTCATGATCACGCTGGCAGACGCCCTGCCCACGCAACCTGCCATCGGCTACGACCAGATCTACTACAAGCAGGGTCGCTATACCCACACCGCGACCGGCAGCGTGGCCTCCACGCAATGGCAAAAAGCCTTTGACGATTTGTGCGAAGACAGCGGCCAGGACTCCACGGCCAAGAACGGCATCACGGCCAGCTCCAAGCTCAACGACCGCAGCAGCTTCACCTGCAAGGCCCAGGTCGCCAACTACCAGAGCCTGCTGAAGACCGCCGTGGTCGGCCCCAAAGGCCAGCTCTTCCTGACCGACGGACACCACAGCTTCACCAGCCTTTGGGAAGCACCCAACAGCAACGGCAATGTGACCACCGGTCTGGCCGGTGGTCAGGTGCAAATGCCGGTGATGATCAAGGGCAATTACAAGGACTCGAACAACGCCAGCTTCTGGCGCACCATGCGCGCCAACAAGTTTGTCTGGCTCAAGCTGCCTGACGGTTCGTCCATCACCCCCGTCGATCTGCCGCGCCAGCTGGGCCTGTCCAATGGTCTCAAGGACGACCCCTTCCGCTCGCTGGTCTACTTCACCCGCGAAGTGGGCTACAACAAGCCGGTCAATCCTTCCGAGTTTCTGGAGTTTTACTGGAGCGAATGGCTGCAAGCCGCGCCGCGTAACTTCAAACTTAGCCAGTACGGCCTGAATCTGGCGGGCAACGGCTCCGACGGCGGCTATATGCAAGCTATCAAGGACGCATCCAACCTGATGCTGGCCGCCAACCCTACGGAGATGATCGGAGCTTCGGGCTACAACGCAGTGCAGATGGGCCAGATGGCGGCCTTTGGCACGGCCACCTACACCGACCTATCCACACCCAAGCCTGCGGATGGCAAAAAGGCCGGCAAACTGGCCTATGCGCTGGAATACCGCGCCTCACTGAGCGGCGCGAAGTAAGCACGCAAGCAAAAAGGGGGCTAGCAAGAGTGCAGTAGGCTGGACAACAGCAAGGCGAATGAAGGATGGCGAACAATCCATGGCATCGTAGAGACCGTTCACACGTTCTTAAAGGCTTTGCCATGTTCAAGATCCATCAGCTCGCCCCCTGGCTGCTCGCCTCCCTGATTGCCCCCGCTGCCCAGGCTGCGCTCAAAGTCGGCGATGCTGCGCCCAACTTCAAGACACCGGCGGCAGTGGCCGGCAAGGCGTTTGACTTTGACATGGCCGCCGCGCTGAAAAAGGGGCCGGTGGTGCTGTACTTCTTCCCCAAGGCATTCACACAGGGCTGCACTTTGGAAGCCCATGCATTTGCCGAAGCCACGCCTCAGTTCACTGCCATGGGTGCCACGGTGGTGGGCATGTCACATGACGATATCGACACGCTCAAGAAGTTTTCCACCGAAGCCTGCCGCGACCAGTTTGCCGTAGCGTCCGACCCAAAGGCCCAGACCATCAAGGCCTATGACGCGGCAATCGCTGCCAACCTAGCCATGGCCAGTCGTATTTCCTATGTCATCGGGCAGGATGGCAAGGTGAAGTTTGCACTCGTCAGCAGCGACCCTCTGGCCCATGTGCAGCAGACCGAAGCCGCCGTCAAAAAATTGACCGGCAAATAACGCCCTCGCGAGTCCTTCCGGACTGCTACTGCGCTAGCCAGTTACCTATCGGGCTATTGAAAGCCCGGTCGAAGCGGCTATAGACATCGGAGCCACCGCTGGCCGTGCATGAGCTGCTGCCGCCAGACAGCGTTCCCACTACGCGGCCGCCTACAAAAATGGAGGATCCGCTGCTGCCGCCTTCGGTGATGCCCTTGCTCCAGCTGATGTTCAGATAATCGCTTTGGGCATTGCCGGGGCTGCAGGTGACGCCACCATTGCCAACCGTACAGTTGCTCAGACGCTGTACCTGGCCTTCGCTGTATTTGAGCCAGTCGCCCTGCGGGTGATGCAGGCCGTAAATGGCCGTACCGGCCACCGCCGTGCCACGAGCATCCCAGCCGGTCAGCGTGACACCAGCTGGTGGCGCTTCATTGAGCCGCATCAGCGTGGTATCAGTGGCTGCCGCCGCATAAAGCAAGGTGGCGCCGCGCTGCAGTGCTGCGGTCTGGGCATTGGGCTCAAAGCTGTTGCAGCTGGCCGAACGGAAGAACCAGTCCGTGCGCAGCGAAGTGGCCGAGGCCTGTGTAGAGATGCAGTGGTTGGCCGACAAAAAGTATGGCGTGTAATCAAGCTTGGTGTTGTTCAGCAAAGAGCCTGTGCAGTAGTAATAACGATTGTCTGGACCCACATACGTCATGCGCGCCACGGCATTGCGCTCGGTCGCATATTGGTTGGCACAGCTGGCATCCTGCTCGCAGTCACCTGCATCGCCCACATTCCTGCTCACGAAGTTCTCACGCAAATCGGCCTGCGTGGGCAAAGCCAGATTGATATAGGCGTGAGTGAGCGCGGGAAGGGCAATCCGCACCTGCGAAGTGGGCACCCCTGCGGGCAGGCCGATTTCCAGCGTGACCTCTTCGGCCCCCTGATCAGGCGTCCACCAGATGCTGGCCGCCGGAGTATTGCCATCGACGCGGCGATTTCGAGCAATGGCCTCGTTGATGGCTTGGCCCGTGGTTTCAAATCCGGTCTTGTTGCGGTCCTGCCGATACAAACGAATCTGGGCCACATCCGGCAAGGCATCCACGACCAGCCCCAGTCGCACCCCATAGGCACCGGTGGATGTAATGCTGATCGCCGCGACCAGCCCGCCATCTGGTGCCGGGGTCCACTTCAGCGTTCGGGCCATGTCTCCTGCAGACTGCAACGAAGACAACTCTCGCGGCGCACCGATCTGCATGGGCAGGCCCGGAATGGGCATTACCGGCAGCGGGGCATTGCTCCACTGCGGTAACGCCAGACTGATGGCCTGAGGCCGCACGGCGGCAGTGGCCAGCGCCACGCCTTTGGTCGCCGCCGCTGATGCCGCAGCGGGAACGACCAGCGAATCCAGCACATAGGCTTTGGGCGGGCCTGACGGAGGGTTGATATCTCCAACACCTGCAACACCGGCAACAACACCATTGCCACCGCCACCGCTACCACCAGCGCCACCGCCCGGCCCTGGATCAGGAGCACTGCCCCCGCCTCCGCCGCCACAAGCGGTCAGCACGACCAGCACCACACTTGCGCATCGAGGGGCGATGCGCCTGCCCTGTCTCCACCAACTCATATCGTGTCCTCCTGCAGTTCACGACCGGACCGGCACAGGGCCAGCAAGCTATTTCGTCAAAGCCTTGAGCGCGAGCTTAATGCCCTCGCTCACCCCTACATCGGGTGGGAGTTTCTTGAGGGCGGCAGACGCTTCCTTGTCCGAGTAGCCCAGCGCCATCAGCGCCTGCTGAATATCGCTCTGGTCATTGTTATTGGCAAACAGCGACTGCGCGCCGGTATCTGCCCCGATCTTGCCCTTGAGCTCCAGCAGTAGACGCTCGGCCGTCTTTTTGCCAATGCCCGGCACTTTGACCAATCGCCCTGCTTCTTGCTGCGATACCGCATCCGCGAGATCATCAATGCTCAGACCACTGAGCACGGCCAGCGCCATGCGCGGGCCAACGCCGGTGATCTTGATGAGTTCGCGAAATGTCTGGCGCTCGCGGGCCGTGGCAAAGCCGAACAGCAGCTGGGCATCTTCGCGCACCACAAAATGGGTCAGCAAGGCCACCTTGGCACCGTTGGCGGGCAGGTTGTAGAAGGTGCTCATGGGCACTTGCACCTCGTAGCCCACACCGCCGCAGTCCACCAATACCTCGGGCGGGTTTTTTTCCAGCAGCGTTCCAGTCAATTTGCCTATCATTGAAGTCCTTTGCCGCACTGTGCGGCCATCTTTTGAGAAATTATCCGCGTGATCCTGCGCCACTCTTTCACTCCCCACCACAACTCACGCCTGTCCCATCTCTGCGGACCGACGGACGCGCACCTGCGCACCATTGAAATTGCGCTGGGCGTCAAGATCGCTCACCGCCACGAGCAGTTCAAGATCGACGGCCCCAAGGCCAAGGCCAATGAAGCGCTGGAACTGCTGCAAGCCCTGTATGAGCTGGCTGACGATGTCATCGCCGACGATACCCTGCAACTGATGCTGGCTGGCGATGCCGAAATGCTGGAAGCCGACCTGACCGCGCCCCAGCTGACCACACGCCGCGCCGACCTGCGCGCGCGCACGCCCAATCAGGCGCTGTACCTGGAAAACATTGCCAAGCATGACATCACCTTCGGCATTGGCCCCGCAGGTACCGGCAAGACCTATCTGGCCGTGGCCTGCGCCGTCGATGCGCTGGAGCGCAGCGCCGTGCAGCGCATTGTGCTGACGCGCCCTGCTGTCGAGGCTGGCGAGCGTCTGGGCTTTCTGCCCGGCGATCTGGCGCAGAAGGTAGACCCCTATCTGCGTCCGCTGTACGACGCGCTCTACGACCTGATGGGCTACGAGAAAGTGCAAAAGGCTTTTGAGCGCAATGTGCTTGAAATCGCGCCGCTGGCCTTTATGCGCGGGCGCACGCTGAACAATGCCTTTGTGATTCTGGACGAAGCCCAGAACACCACGCCCGAGCAGATGAAGATGTTTCTCACCCGCATCGGCTTTGGTGCCAAGGCCGTGGTGACAGGCGACGTGAGCCAGGTGGACTTGCCCAAGGGCGCGCCCAGCGGCCTGGTCGATGCCGAACGCGTGCTGCGCCGCGTCAAGGGCATCTCCGTCAATCACTTCACCAGTGTGGACGTGGTGCGCCACCCGCTGGTCGCCCGCATTGTGGATGCTTACGACGCCCATGGCCGTGTGACCCAAGGCACCTCAGCTCCCAAGACCCGGGTGCCAGCCAGCCGCAGTGCCCGACCGCTGCCTACGGCGGATGAGCTTTAATCAAAATTCATAGCTACCAGCACTTACCAGATAAGCGCTACAAGCCAAAATGTCTTTAAATCAACTGCAACTGTCTCTGCAATTTGGCCCCTCTGCCGAGGCCACAGCCCACCGCGAGCTGCTGACCCGCAGCAAGGTCACGACCTGGATTCGCCATGCGCTGGCGGTGGATGCCGAGATCACCGTGCGCATCGTCGACACCGAAGAAGGCCAAAAGCTCAACCGCGAGTTCCGTCAAAAGGATTACGCGACCAATGTGCTGACCTTTGACTACCAGCAAGAACCCACCGTAATGGCCGACCTGGTTCTCTGCGCCCCCGTGGTGGAGCGCGAAGCCAAAGAGCAGAACAAGACGCTGGAAGAGCATTACGCACACCTGCTGGTGCACGGCACGCTGCATGCCCAAGGCTGGGACCATGAGACCAGCGAGGAAGACGCTGAAGAGATGGAAGCCTACGAGACCGACATCATGAAAGAGATGGGGTTTGAGGACCCCTACGCTCAGTAACTGCCATAGCGCCTTGGCATATGGCGCTACCAAAAACAAAGCGGCCTGCCCAAGCTAGTACTTGGACAGGCCGTTTTTTAATGCTGGAACTGTTTATTCAACGCTCAGGCCAATGGTGCGCACCAGTTGCGCAACGCGCACAACTTCGGTCTTGATCTGCTTGGCAAAGACCTGCTGGCCTTCACCCACGGGCGTAATGCCTTGCTGCAGCAAGCTCTTGCGCAGCTCTGGGTCTTTCAGGGCACGGTCCGTATCCTGCGCAATGGCTTGCACCAAGGCGGCGGGCGTGCCCTTAGGGGCAAACAGGCCAAACCAGGCTCCGGCTTCAAAACCCTTGTAACTCTCAGCCAGCGTCTGCACCTGGGGCAGCAAGGCATGGCGTTGCAGGCCCGACACCGCCAGCGCGGTCAGTTTGCCGCTTTGAATCTGCGTGATGGCGGGTGCCACGGCAATCAGCATCACATCGACCTGACCCGCCAGCACATCCTGCAGACCTTGTGGGCCACCGCGATAGGGAATATGCGTGGCGAAGAAGCCTGCGCGCTGCTTGAACTGCTCCATCGCCAGATGCTGGGCACCACCTGTGCCTGACGATGCGTAGTTGATCTTGCCGGGGTGAGCCTTGGCATAGCTCACAAAGTCCTGCACGGTCTTGAAGCCCTTCTTCGGGTTGGCCACCAGCACAAAGTCGGACTGGCCGAGCTTGGTCACCGGCACCAGATCGTTCTTGACGTCATATGGCAGGTTGCGCTGCACATTGGGCATGATGGTGATGGCGCTGTCGCCGCCCACCAGCAGGGTGTAGCCATCGGGCTGGGCCTTGACCACGGCATCCACAGCCGAAACACCACCTGCTGCGCCCTTGTTCTCCACAACAACGGCCTGCTTCCATTCCTTGCCCACCACATTGCCCACCTGACGCGCCAGCAAATCAGGCGCGCTGCCCGCGCCGTTCGCCACCACCAGCTTGACGGAGCGCGCCGGAAAGTCCGGCTGCTGAGCCATGGCTGCACCCTGCACACAGGTTGCAGCCAGCAAGGCCCAAGCGGTGCGAGAGAAGAAACGGGGCAGATTCACGGCAAAACTCCTTAACGTAGGAAGTGATTGTCAAAACATTGGTTTATTTCTCAAAATACTGTTTTTACATTTTTTTATTTCTAAAAATAATTAAACAGCTCGACCTCATCGGATCGGCGCACCACAAGATTCCCAATCAGGAGACAAATCCATGGACAACCTGGGCCACCTCGCCCTGCTGCTGGCCGCCGCCTTTGCCGCTGGCGCGCTCAACGCCGTGGCTGGCGGCGGCAGCTTTCTGACCCTGCCCGCGCTGGTCTTTACCGGCGTGCCCCCTGTGGTGGCGAACGCCACCGGCACCGTTGCCTTGCTGCCTGGATATATGGCGGGCGCATGGGGCTTCAAGGACGATATGCAGTCGCCGCCCGGCCTGTCCATGAAGCAGGTGATCGCGCTGTCGCTGATGGGCGGCTCGGCGGGGGCCGCACTGCTGCTGTTCACGCCCGATGCGACCTTCCGCAAAGTCGTTCCCTGGCTGCTGCTGGCGGCCACCGCCATGTTTGCCTTTGGCCCGCAGCTGCGTGTCTGGGCCTCGGGCAAGAATGCAAGCAACGCCGCACCCAATGCCACCAAGGCCGCTATCGGCATGCTGATCGTGGCGGTGTACGGCGGCTACTTCAACGGCGGTCTGGGCATCTTGCTGCTGGCCCTGTTCTGCCTGCTGGGCCAGACCCAGCTGAATGCCATGAACGGCATGAAAAACCTGGTCTCAGCCCTGCTCACAGTCATTGCCGTCGCCATCTACGCCGTGGGCGGGATTGTGCAATGGGAACAAGCGCTGGTGATGATGGTGGCTGCCACGCTGGGCGGCTATCTCGGCGCACGCGTGGCGCGCAAAATTCCGGCCCACATCCTGCGCTGGTGCATTGTGGCCACGGGGCTGGTGATGGCGGGACTGTTCTTCGCCAAAGGCTGACACGTCCGTCAACCCCAAAGCAAAAAGCCTTCTCCGTAACGAGAAGGCTTTTTTTGTGAGCACTCAGCGCTTGATACACAAGCGCCTGAGGCCAATTTGACTGCTATTTTTACAGCAGACGTGCACGCACCGTCTTGCCCTTGACCTTGCCACCGTTGAGCTTGGCACAGGCTGCCGAGGCAATCTTGCGGTCCACCGCCACATAGGTAGAAAAGTCGTTGACGCTGATCTTGCCAATCTGGTCGCGGCTGTAGCCAAAGTCGGCGCACATGGCACCCATCACATCGCCCGCGCGAATTTTCTCTTTGCGACCGCCAATGATCTGAATGGTCATCATGGGGGGCAGCAGCTCGCCACCAGCGGCCGGGCTCAGCTCATCCACGGGGAAGAACTGCGAAGCACGGCCTTGCAGTTGCTCGATTTTGCCCACGCTGCCCATCTCGTCCATGCTGACCAGATTCAGCGCCAGACCTTCCGCATCGCCACGGCCTGTGCGGCCAATGCGGTGGATGTGCACTTCCGAATCCGGCGTCACGTCCACATTGATGACGGCGGACAGATCAGCAATATCTAGGCCGCGCGCAGCCACATCGGTCGCCACCAGCACGCTGCAGCTCTTGTTGGCGAACTGCACCAGCACTTCGTCGCGCTCGCGCTGCTCCAGCTCACCGAACAGCGCCAATGCGCTAAAGCCTTCGGCCTGCAGCGCCGTCACAACGTCACGGCATTGCTGCTTGGTGTTGCAAAAGGCAATGGTCGATTCTGGGCGGAAGTGGGCGAGCAGCTTGGCCACAGTAGCCACCTTGTCGCGGGCGGCCACCTCGTACCAGCGCTGCTCGATCTTGCCGGCGCTGTGCTGGGCGGCCACCTTCACGGTCTGAGGGTCGCGCATGAAGCGGTTGGCCAGATTGGCAATGCCTTCGGGGTAAGTGGCCGAGAACAGCAGGGTCTGGCGATCTGCCGGGCACTGCTCTGCGACGGTGACGATGTCGCCGAAAAAGCCCATGTCGAGCATGCGATCGGCTTCGTCCAGCACCAGAGTCTTGAGGTTGCTGATGTCGAGCTTGCCGCGCTCCATCAGGTCCATTACGCGGCCGGGTGTGCCGACAACGATGTGGGCACCGTTTTCCAGCGATGCGATCTGGTTGCGCGAGGGCACGCCGCCGTAGACGGTCACGACCTTGATGTTTTCCTGCGCGCGAGCCAGACGGCGGATTTCGGTGGCAACCTGATCGGCCAGCTCACGCGTGGGGCACAGCACCAGCGCCTGCACGGCAAACCAGCGAGGGTTGAGGCGATCCACCATGGGCAGGCCAAAGGCGGCGGTCTTGCCGCTGCCGGTACTGGCCTGAGCGATCAGGTCCTTGCCCTGCAGGGTCAGCGGCAGGCTGGCGGCCTGAATGGGCGTCATCTGCGTGTATCCCAATTGCTGGAGGTTGGCCAGCATTTCAGGGGACAGAGGCAGCGCCGAGAAAGCGGAGGAATCAGTGGCCTTGGCGGCGCTGGTGGAGGTATTCATAGGGCTGAATTATCCGGGGCCAGCCCATCCGAGCCCCTTCAGGCTCCGGGTTGGCCCCTGACCGCCATGGGGCATGCGCCCGCCGTGCCCCGATTTACGACTGGGGCTGTACAGCTGGCTCTATGCGCAGGGGAATAGTCACCGGCCCGTCGTTCACCAGATGCACCTGCATGTCGGCGGCAAATTCGCCGGTCTGCACCACGGGGTGGGCTACGCGGGCCTTGTCCACAAAGTAGTTGTAAAGGCGACGGCCTTCATCGGGTGCTGCGGCAGCGGTAAAGCTGGGGCGGTTGCCGCCCCTGGTATCCGCTGCCAGCGTGAACTGGCTGACGATGAGCAGGCCACCACCCACATCCTGCACGCTTTTGTTCATCTTTCCGGCCTCATCGCTGAAGATGCGCAGCTTGAGCATCTTGGCCAGAAGCTTGTCGGCCTCAGCCTCGGTATCGCCGCGCTCGGCACAGACCAGCACCAGCAGGCCTTGTCCGATCTCACCGGTCATGCGGCCATCGACTTCCACACGCGCCTGTTTGACGCGCTGAATCACACTCATCATCCTCGGGAACCTTCCTGTGCCGCGCCTGTTGCTTCTTGCCCAGCTTCAAAGCCAGCGTCACCATCCGCCACTTCACTGACGGTGTTCATGCCCATGGGCAGCACTTCAATCCGGGCGTACAGGCCCGGAATGGCCTGCAGCAGCGCAGCTTCAATTTCAGTGCGCAATTGTGCCGCGCGCTGCACGCTCCACTGGCCGGGAACATGCATGTGAAAGTCCACAAAGCTGCGCTCGCCCGCCTGGCGGCTGTAAATATTGTCAAAGCTCACCCCCTCGCTGCGCTTGGCGTAGCCGTCCAGAAGTGCATCGATCTTGAGGCGCTGAGGCGCATTCAGCGCCTGATCCATCAAGCCTTGCGAGGACTGCCAGACCAGTTGCATGCCTTGAATACAGATATGGATGGCGACAGCCAATGCGACCAACGCATCGACCCACAGCCACCCCGTCCATGCGGCCGCCAGCAGTCCAATGACCACGCCCACCGAGGTCCAGACATCGGTCAGCAGATGCTTGGCATCCCCCGCCAGCGCCATGGAGCGAAATTTTCGCGACGAGCGCAGCATGACCCAGGCCAGCAGGCCGTTAAAGAGCGTGCTGAGCAGCGAAAGCAGCAAACCCCAACTCAGCTGCTCCAATGGCTGTGGATTCCACAGCCGCGACAACGCGGCCCAGGCAATCGCCAGGCTGGCGCCTATGACCAGCACGCCCTCAAAGCCGGCCGAGAAATACTCGGCCTTGTGATGACCATAGGGGTGTTCGGTATCCGCCGGACGCTTGGCAACCGTGACCATGGTCAGGGCGAACATGGCTCCTGCCAGGTTCACAAAGGATTCCAGAGCATCCGACAGCAAACCGACAGAGCCGGTCAGCCACCAAGCCAGCGTTTTCAAAACAATGGTCAGCAGCGCGACCACCACAGAGATTTTCAGCAGGTTTTGCGGCTGCAGCCATTGGGACGTTGTGGATGCTTTGGAGTTGTTCATGTTCTTAAGCTGCTAGCAGGAGGTGTGACTTAAACCAAAAGACCTAAGCAATGGTGTTGGCAAAATCAAGAATCGTTGCCTATGGGAAACCAAAATCCACCGGGGCCGAAGCGATTCCTATATAAACACTCCCAAAAACGAGGGAGGCGCATGCCTGACGAATTCATAGCTCAGCCATCGAGAGATGTGGATGCCATTGTGAGGCTGGTCGCAGATACGGCACCGGCCATGCTGGCTTATTTCGACGCCGACACCCGCACCTGCCGCTTTGCCAATACCCACTATGCCGAACACTTTGGCCACACGCCGCAAAGCATTGTCGGTCTTGATGTGCAGGAGATTATGGGAGAGCTGGTCTGGGCGCAGATAGAACCGTATCTCGACCCTGTCTCAGTGGACAACGCTCAGACCATGCGCTACACACGCCAGTTCAAGAATGAAATCGGCAAGGTTCAGCATATTGAGGCTGTGCTTCGCCCTCATGAAGAAAATGGCGTGCTCAAGGGGCTGGTGGCACTGATGACCGATGTGAGTCACCACCATCAGGTAACCCAGCAAATACGTGACAACGAAGAACGGATGCGCAAGTTTGCCGCCATCACCACCGAAGCCATCGTGCTGCACCGCGACGGCATCATCATAGATGGCAATGACGCCCTGTCGCGCCTGGTCGGCTACACCATCAACGAACTGCGCGGCACCGCCATTCTTGATTACGTGAGCCCGGAAGTCCGCCTGCGCGCCCTGAAAAACTTGCGCAGCGAGAGCGAAGACCGCCACGAATCCGTTGCCGTGCACAAAAGCGGCCTGCATATTCCCGTAGAGGTCGAGGCCAAGACCATGCCTGGCGAGAACGACAGCCACCGCATCGTCGTTCTGCGCGATATGACCGACAGGCTGCAAACCCGCCAGCGCCTTGATTTTCTGGCCCAGCATGATTTGCTGACGCATCTGCCCAACCGGGCACGCCTGAACCATTTGCTGAGCGATGCGATTGCCAAGGCCGCAGGTCAGCAATCACGGCTGGCCGTACTGTCGCTGGATCTGGATCAGTTCAAATTCGTCAACGACTCACTCAGCCATCGCGCGGGCGACTTGCTGCTGTGCGAAATGGCTCAGCGCATTCAATCAGCCCTGCGCCCACAGGATATCGTGGCCCGCGTCGGCGGCGATGACTTTGTCATCGTGCTGCCCAACAACCCCAGTCTGCTGGAGACCGAGGCGCTGGTGGCTCAGCTGCGAACGCCGGTGGAGGCTCCCTATCAGGTCGAAGGCACGCAACTGAACGTCTCGCTGAGCGTAGGTATTGCCATGTACCCCAATGACGGCCAATGCCCAGAGGCACTGCTGAGCAATGCCGAAGCCGCTCTGCAAATGGCCAAGACCCGTGGCCGTAGCTTCACGCAGTTCTACACCCCCGCGCTGGAAGGGCGAGCAACGCGCATGCTGATGCAGGAGCAAATGCTGCGCAATGCCGTTGAGAGAGGCGAGTTTGAGCTGCACTACCAGCCGCAAACCTTGATACACAGTGGCAAGCTGGCGGGCTTTGAAGCGCTGGTGCGCTGGAAGCACCCGCACCGAGGTCTGGTTTCGCCCAATGAATTCATTGGCTTTGCCGAGAACCGGGGCCTGATTGCGGCGGTTGACCGCTGGGTACTCAACCAGGCTTGCCGTCAGGCCAAGACTTGGCAGAATGACGGCTATCCACCCGTTCCTGTGGCGGTCAACCTGTCCGCTCAAGAGTTCCGCCAGCGTGATGTGGTGCAGGAGGTGGCACAGGTGCTGGACGATACGGGACTGGACGCTCGCTATTTGCATATCGAGATCACCGAGACCACGCTCATGCTGTCGGGCACGCATATGCAGCAGACTCTGCATGCGCTCAAGTCACTGGGCGTGGGGCTGGCGATTGATGACTTTGGCACTGGCTACTCATCGCTGGCCTATCTGCGCAAGCACCCCATAGACCGGCTCAAGATCGACCGATCCTTCGTCTCCGACCTGCCCCACAACCCCGATGCAGCCGCCATCGTCAACGCCATCGTGCAGATGGGCCAAAGCCTGCATCTCGAAATTCTGGCAGAAGGCGTAGAAAGCCCCGAACAATTGCACATGCTCCGTCAGATGGGCTGTGCCATGATGCAGGGGTTTCTGGTGTCTGCGCCAATGCCTGCTGATCGTGCAGCCGCATGGATGTCGCAGCAGTGTCAAATGCTACAAAGACAATAGCACCCATGGCCATCAATACATCGACTCCCTCCCATAAAAGCAGCAGCATGTTTCATACCGATGCACCCCAGGCTCTGGCTCATGTGCAGCAGTTGTACCGAGAGCAAATCGATCATCTGCGCGCCGCCATGCAGCGCTTTGTGGCGGGTGAAACGCCTGCAGCGCCGGTCCACGCCTATTACCCGTTTGTGCGCATCAAGACCACCACCGTGGCCCACGCCGACACCAAACTGACCTATGGCTTTGTGGAAGGCCCCGGCACCTATGAAGCCACGCTGACCCGACCCGATCTCTTCGCCAGCTACTTCGGCGAGCAGCTGCGTCTGCTCATCCTGCATCACCAGGTAGCTATCGAGGTTGGCCTGAGCGACAAGCCCATCCCGATTCATTTCTCGTTTGCCGATAACGACCATATCGAAGGCTCCCTCTCACCCGAGCGCCGCATGCTGATGCGCGATGTGTTTGATCTGCCTGATCTGGAATCGATGGATGACGGCATTGCCAACGGCACCTGGCGCCCCCATCCGGGCGAGGCCCTGCCGCTATCGCTGTTTACCGCTCCGCGTGTGGATTACTCGTTGCACCGCCTGCGCCACTACACAGGTACGGCACCCGAGTGGTTCCAGAACTTTGTGCTGTTCACCAACTACCAGTTCTATATCGACGAATTCATCCGTCTGGGCCATGCCGAGATGGCCAATGAGGACAGCGACTACATCGCCTTTGTCGAGCCCGGCAACGTCATCACGCGCCGCAAAGGCCTGCCTGCCGAAGCCGTGGACGAGCTGGGAACCGCACCGCCCCGCCTGCCGCAAATGCCCGGCTACCACTTGGTGCGCGCCGACAACAGCGGCATCACCATGGTCAACATCGGCGTAGGCCCGGCCAATGCCAAAACCATTACCGATCACATCGCCGTGCTGCGCCCCCATGCATGGATGATGCTGGGCCACTGCGCAGGCCTGCGCAACAGCCAGCAACTGGGCGACTATGTGTTAGCCCACGCCTATGTGCGCGAGGACCATGTGCTGGACGAAGAGCTGCCGCTGTGGGTACCGATTCCGGCTCTGGCCGAAATTCAGGTCGCCCTGCAGCAGGCCGTGGCGGATGTCACACAGATGGAGCGCCCCGACCTCAAGCGCATCATGCGCACCGGCACCGTGGCCAGCACCGACAACCGCAACTGGGAGCTGCTGCCTGACAACCTGCCCCAGCGCCGCTTCAGCCAGAGCCGCGCCGTGGCGCTGGACATGGAGTCGGCCACCATTGCCGCCAATGGTTTCCGCTTCCGCGTGCCCTACGGTACCTTGCTGTGCGTGAGCGACAAGCCGCTGCATGGCGAAATCAAGCTGCCCGGCATGGCCAATCATTTTTACCGCGAACGCGTTGATCAGCACCTGCGCATCGGCATGCGTGCAGTAGAGATTCTGCGAGAAGGTGGCTCCGATCGACTGCATAGTCGCAAACTACGCAGCTTTGACGAAGTGGCCTTCCAATAATCGCCTTCATGCACGATGTAGATCAGTTTTCCATGGCTCTCATGGTGGCCGTGAATCTCATGACGATCGCCTTTGCCCTGCCATGGTTCATGGGCCAAAGCCAGAAAATGAGCCGCCCCGCCCGCAATGCTCAACAATTTCTGTTGCTGCAGGGGCTCTCTTGGCTGCTCATATTCGGCGCGGGGCAAGTCGCTACCTTTGGCTGGAATGCACTGCTGTCTACATCCGCAACGGCCGCCTCACTGGGTGCTCTATGGCAATTGCACAAGGCAATGAAAGGCTGGTTAGGACAACGCTGCAAAGCACTCACCATGGCTTTGCCTGTCTTGTGCATCCTGACGCTGGCAGGTGTCATGGCGCTGATTCAAAGCAAGCCTTACCAGGTGGTATGGTTCGACATCGGTTATGGCCTGAGTCTCATTGCCGTGATCAGCATGGCTCTCTACCCCCGTACCAAGGTTGCCAAAGCGTGGCGCTATCTTTTCTTTGGTGCTGGTCTGTGCATTGCACTGAACCTGATAACCAATGCTTACTCCGCACTGCATGCCTCGTGGCTGATCAGCTTTGCGACGGAACCCAGTACACACAGCACGCTGTATTGGTTAATGCCAGTCTTCAGCGGCCTGTGTTTCGTGTCGATACTGATGGCCTGCCGTGATGAAGAACTGCGCCTGCAGCAGGCCGATGCACCCGAAGACAATTTGACAGGCTTGCCGTTGCGCCAGGCGATCAAGGGCCAGGCACGCTTCATGCTCCACCGCTCACTGCGCGAAAATCTGCCTCTGGCGGTGATTCTGATCGACATGGATCATTTCTCCCGCGTCAACAAGCGTCATGGGTATCAAACTGGTGATGAAGCCCTGCAGTTGATGTCTCGCGCACTGAAAAAACAGATGCGTGGCGACGAGGTAGTCGCTCGCTGGCAAGGCGAGTCTTTCTGCCTGATGGTTCATGCAGACCTGATAGGGGCACGCGCACTGCTCACCCGTATCAAGTCAGCCATTCAGATGGGTGCTCAGTATGAGCTGCAGGTCGATCTAGACTTCAGTGCCGGCTGCGCACTTGCCCCCAGCGCATGGGAAGGTCTGAAGCTGGAAGAGCTAACCAAGCAGGCAGACATCGCCTTGCAGCAGGCCAAAAAACTGGGGCGCGGACGCACTGAATTCATCACCCTGCCCCCCCGTCTCAAGACGGGGAAGAGTCAACTCTGTCCTCCGGGGCTTGAACGTCCGTTTAAATCGCCCACTACGCCGTCAATTTGATCAAGTCCGCCGCCTTCTCGGCAATCATGATGGTGGGCGCATTGGTATTACCGCTCACAATACGCGGCATGATGGAGGCATCGATCACTCGCAGCCCCTGGACGCCATGCACGCGCAACTGGGCATCCACGACATCCAGCGGCCCCGGCCCCATGCGACAGCTTCCTACGGGGTGGTAGATGGTGTCGCCGTAGCTGCGGATGAACTGCTCAATCTCCGCATCGCTGCGCGCCTGCGCTGAATGCTCCAGCTCATTCCCACCCAGCCCAGCCAGCGCCGGCTGACTCAGAATATCACGCATGCGATGCACGCCGCGCACCATGCGCTGCATGTCGTCGGCATTGGCAAAGAAGGCGGGGTCTATCAACGGCAAGGTCCGCGCCTCATTCGCCGCCAGCCTCACCCGCCCTCGGCTCTTGGGTTGCAAGATACAAACATGACAGGAGTAGCCGTGACCCAGCACCGTCTTGCGCCCGTGGTCCAGCAGCTTGCCGACCACAAAATGCAGCTGCAGATCAGGGGTCACCGCTTGTGGCTGACTGCGGATAAAACCGCCCGCCTCCGCAAAATTGCTGGTCAGCATGCCTCTGCGCTCATTGCGCCAGCGGCTCACGCCCTGCCAGACGTTTTTGAGACCTGTCAGCGAGATACCAAAGCTGTCCGTCAGCTGCGAGCCATTCACCACCTGTACCACATCCGGGTGATCATGCAGATGCTCGCCCACGCCAGGCAGATCATGTGCCACCTCAATTCCCATCTGCTGCAAATGCTCGCCCGGCCCAATGCCAGAAAGCATGAGCAGCTGCGGTGACTGCAGCGCGCCAGCGCACAGCAAGACCTCGCGGTTGCAACGCAGCTGCTGCACCTGTCCGCCCTGCACATACTCCACGCCTACCGCCTTGCGCCCCTCCATCAGCACCCGCAGCACCTGCGCACCGGTGATGACTTGCAGATTGGGCCTGCCGCGCACCGGCGTCAGATACGCCTTGGCCGCGCTGCAGCGCTCGCCGTTGTGGTGCGTGACCTGATACAGGCCTACGCCTTCCTGATTGAGCCCGTTGAAATCGCTGTTGTGCGCATGGCCTGCCTGCACGCCTGCGCGCACAAAGGCCTGCGCCAGCGGATTGGGGTCACGCAGGTCGGACACATGCAGTGGGCCGCTGCCGCCATGCAGCGCATCCGCGCCACGCGTGTTGCATTCGGACTTCTGAAAATAAGGCAAAACATCGCTCCAGCCCCAGCCGGTATTACCCTGAGTGCTCCAATATTCATAGTCCGCAGGCTGGCCACGCGAATAAATCATGGCATTGACGGAGCTGGAGCCCCCCAGCACCTTGCCGCGCGGCTGGTAGCCCTTGCGACCATTCAGTCCGGGCTGAGGCACGGTCTCCATGGCCCAGTTCAGCGTTTTTTGCTTGGCGACCAGCGCCAGCCCGGCAGGACAGTGAATCAGCACACTTTTGTCTTCGCCCCCAGCCTCCAGCAGCGTAACGCTGACAGCCGGATTTTCACTCAGGCGTGCCGCCAGTACCGAACCTGCCGAGCCGCCGCCGATCACCACATAGTCGCGCATAGAGCCTCCCGCTTTGAGCGCTCATTCTGGAGAATCTGCCCCAGCGCTGGAATGCGCAATAACACGGTCGTGCGGAAATTTTTCAGCCCCTGCAGGTGCATATCACGCCACAGATGCCCGACTAGGGCCAAACCCGCTCAGAACCGGGATACCATTTTCCCGTTCAATCGCACTTATCCGAATGGAGACAAAAATTATGGCAATCCAAACTGTAGGCATCATCGGCGCAGGCACCATGGGCAACGGCATCGCACAGGCGTGCGCCGTGTCGGGCATCAATGTGGTGATGGTCGACATCTCTGACGCCGCCGTGCAAAAAGGTCTGGCTACCGTTGCAGGCAGCCTGGACCGCCTGATCAAGAAAGAAAAGATCAGTGAAGCTGACAAGGCCGCAGCGCTGTCCCGCATCAAAGTCTCGACCAGCTACGACGACCTGAAGTCCGCCCAGCTGGTGATCGAAGCCGCCACCGAGAACTACGAGCTCAAGGTCAAGATCCTCAAGCAGGTCGATGCGCTGGTCGCCCCCGAAGTCATCGTGGCCACCAACACCTCGTCCATCTCCATCACCCAGCTGGCCGCCGCCACGCAGCGCGCCGACCGCTTCATCGGCATGCACTTCTTCAACCCCGTGCCCATGATGGCGCTGGTGGAGATCATTCGCGGCCTGCAGACCTCTGACGCAACGCACGACGCGGTCAAGGCCATGGCTGAAGCACTGGGCAAGTCACCGATCACCGTCAAGAACGCGCCCGGCTTTGTGGTCAACCGCATTTTGGTGCCCATGATCAACGAAGCCTTCCAGGTGCTGAGCGAAGGCACGGCCAGCGCCGAAGACATAGACGCAGGCATGAAGCTGGGCTGCAACCAGCCCATCGGCCCGCTGGCTCTGGCCGACATGATTGGTCTGGACGTGTGCCTGGCCGTGATGGAGGTCTACCTCAAGGAATTCGGCGACAGCAAGTACCGCCCCTGCTTCCTGCTGCGCGAAATGGTGGCCGCCGGCCGTCTGGGCCGCAAGACCGGTCAGGGCGTCTACACCTACTGATCTGCGATCACTGGCACGCTCAGGAGGTCGAGGGGCCAGCAAGGCCCGCTCACACTACTTCCGAACCTCTGCCAGCAGGCGGCGCACCGACATCGCCAGAGCCTGAGGCTCACTGACCCAGAAATGGGTTGTGGCCCCCAGTCTTTGCGCCGCTTGCTTCAAAGTCTCCAGTACCCGCTCAGGCTGAGTGCTGGTCACACGCACCTGGGCTGCGCCTCGGTAGCCCTGCTCCACCTGCAGCGGCACACCGGGCCACAAACTTAGTCGCAGTTCATCCTGCAATAGCTCAATGTCAATTAAGGGCTGCACCGCACGCTTGCCCTTTTGCTTGGGCAGCTCAGGCAACACGAGCCGCGCACTCACCTGCAACTCGGCAGCATCCAGAGCCCCGACAGTCGCCCCCTGGCGATACGCCAGCACCGCAAGCCGCTTGCGCCGGCTCAGGCCTGAGATCAGCACACAGGCAGCAGCCACCGTCACTTCAGCCTCAGTCACCCTCTGGGCAAAATGTGCGGCTTTTTTCTGAGCCACAGCAGGGTCTCCGCCCCAGAACTGCAGCACCAGTCTCGGCGTCTGGTGGATTTGCGCGCCCAATCGCTTCATCACCTCCAGCATGCTCTCGCTGCTGACAATGTCAGAGTGCACTTCAACGGCCAGCGGGCGCCCATCCGCCAAGGCTTCCAGACTGCGTTTGCAGGCCTCCAGCTCGCCCTCTTGCCCCATCAGCCCCATGACCAGCAACAGCGTATCGCCATAAATAAACGGCCGAGCCTGAAATTCATCCGCCCATTCAACGGCGGCGAGCTTGCGGGCCTCATCGGCACTGGCGGTGCGCACCGCCGCCAGCAGCGTCACCTCATGGCTGTGTATGCCACCGGACATCGACGCTGCACCCTGCTTCCAGGCCAGCGCCCGCAGCTCGGGGAACTGATCTTCCAGACCGTAACCCATTGCCAGCACCGATCGGCCAATGGCCAGCAAGTCACGCGGCATCTCGCCATAGGCCAGCCCCGGCCCGGCCACGGCCTGCGCCTGAAAGAGTTGCTGCCATTCAGGTGCATAGTCTGCTTCCGGCTTCCAGGCTGGCAGCAGCTGCGCCAGATAGCTGTTGGCGTCGCTAATGGTGTCGAACTTAGCCACCATCACGCATTCGCCACTGTTATTGCCAGAAAACGCCTGCCACACCCGTATGGATGGCTCGGAGTGGGCGCGCTGCGCGTGCAGCAAGCCAGCCCGTTTGCGGCCCGCGCAGCCATGGCGCAGGCTGGGCTGCGCCAGACGCGAGCGCTGATGCTGCCAGCCCGCCAAAATCTCTTGCGCATTGCGCGCGGGCAGACCTCCGTCGTGAAACGAGCAGCCCTGCATACGCTGATCGGGGGTGATGGATACAAAATCCACGCCCGCCCCGCAGTCCCCGCTGCCGTCCGCTCCATCAAACAAACGGGGCAAAGGCACGGTATTGCCAAAGCACACCGACAGGCGGCAGGGCAGCGGCGCATCCTGCACGATGGCCGCCAGTTGCAGCCGCCCCTGCGCCGTCAGATGCCTGTGCATATCGGCGCCGATATACGACAGCAGCGACACATCGTGGCAACCCAGTGCTGTCAGCTCCGCCAGCAGACTGGGCAGCGTCTTCAGCGCTGCCGCATCTACCAGCAGATTGGCACCCCATCTCTGCCCATAGCTAGACAAAACCTGCGCCGTATCGCGCCAGCGCGGGTCCTCATAAAGAGAGATGCGCACCTGCCCCAGGCAGCCCGCATATGCCGCAAATGTTCCGGGTCGAATCAGCAGACCATTGGTGGTGACATTCAGCGCCAGCGGCGTGGTTTCATGCAATTGCTGCACCAGATCGGCAAAGCCGCGAAAGGCAAATGGCTCGCCGCCGCCAAACGCCACCTCCAGCACACCGGCAGCACTCAGATCTTGCAGCACCTGCGCAGCGGAATCGAGTGTCCATGCGCTCTCGCGCTGCACATCGCGTGAGCAGAAATCGCAGCTCAGATTGCATTTATTGGTAATGCCAAACATGGCCACCCGGGGCGCAACGCGCTGCAGATGCCGGGTTTGCGCATTTTCAATGCGGATGCTGGTTCCGCTTGCCGGGTGGAAACGCAGCAGCGCGCCATCCAGCGGATAGTCTCTGAACAGTTGGCGGTGCGGCGCTTCTGGCATCTTTTTTCCAATTCGTGGGATCACGCCCAAAGCATAGCTGCGTGCAAGGCGCTGGCGTTAACACCTAGCACTGCAGGCGATGAATCGTCCTGTACGCGACTGCTGCCGCAAGCGCTGCGGTCTATCGTTTTGCGCAGGAGATTCACCATGCAAATCGACATTCCCAGCCCACCGCCAGAGGGCTGTATTTCCTGTGAAGTTCGTGGCCATGTGCTGCTGATCGGCATCAACCGCCCAGCCAAGCGCAATGGCTGGACGCCGGCCATGTTCCAGCAACTGGCCCAGGCTTACACCCGGCTGGACGATGACCCCGAGCTGCGCGTAGGCCTGCTCCACGCCTTTGGCGAACATTTCACGGCGGGGCTTGATCTGCCCCTTATCGCCGAGTTCATGAAAACCGGCCAGAAAGTCATCCCACCCGGGCTGGTGGAGCCGCATGACTACGGCCTTCCCGGCTACCGCCGCCGTGCCAAACCCATGGTGGCTGCCGTCAAAGGCATCTGCTTTACCGTCGGCATCGAGCTGATGCTGGGCGCGGATATTGTGGTCGCCGCTGACGACTGCCGCTTCGCGCAGATGGAAGTGCAGCGCTGCATCATGCCCACCGGCGGTGCCACCCTGCGCATGGCCGAGCGCGCAGGCGTGGGCAATGCCATGCTGCACCTGCTGACGGGCGACCCCTTTGATGCGGCAGAAGCCTATCGCTGCAATTTCGTACAAAAGGTCGTGCCCACTGGGCAAGAGTTGGACGAAGCCTTTCGCATTGCAGAACGTATCTCCCTGCAAGCTCCGCAAGCCGTGGTGGCCACACGCCTCAATGTGCTCAAGGCCATCGAGCTGGGTCAGGCCGCCGCCGTAGCCGACTTCATTCCCGTGCAGCAGCGCCTGTCCCACAGCGAAGATGCGGCCGAAGGCGTGCGCTCCTTCATTGAAAAACGCCCCGCACGTTTTACGGGCAGATAAACCCAGCCGAAGAGGTTTTCATGAATTTCAAGAAATATTCCCGTCAAGCGCTTATTCCATTTGCGCTGACAGCTATTGTTTCTGCAGCATCTGCACAGACTGCAGCCCCCGCGCTGCCTGACCCGGCCAGCACCACGGTGCAGGCTCTGGGCTGGATGCAGGGCTTTCCGCCTGCGGCAGACAAGCTCATCACCTTCGACAACCCTGTTGGCAACACCTTTCCACGCATCCGCTGGACGTTCTCCCATATCCGCGAAATCGTGCCCACCAGCAATGTCTGGCGCGGCCCGGGCGCGCCCAGCGCCTTGCGTGCAGCCCCGGTGAATCTGGATAACGTGCGCTTCAAGGTCATGGGCACAGGCGAGGAGCTGACCTTCGCCCAGTCGCTTGACCGCAACTACACCGACGGCATTCTGGTGATGCACAAGGGCAAGGTCGTCTATGAGAAATACCTGGGCGCACTGGAGCCGCAGCGCCCGCACCTGGCCATGTCAGTCACCAAATCTTTTGTGGGCACGCTGGCTACGCTTCTGGCGCATGACGGCAGCATCAAACCTGAAGCGCTGGTCACCGACTATCTGCCCGAGCTGAAGAACACCGCCTATGGCGATGCCACGGTACGGGAAGTCATGGACATGACGATTGGCGTGAAGTACTCCGAAAACTACGCCGACCCCAAGGCCGAAGTCTGGGACTACGCCCGTGCGGGCGGCATGATGCCGCAGGGCAAGGATTACGCGGGGCCCAAGAGCTTTTATGACTTTCTGCAGACCCTGCAGAAAGAGGGCGAGCACAAGCAGGCCTTTGCCTATAAGACCGTCAATGCCGAAGTACTGGCATGGATTGTTCGCCGCGCCAGCGGCAAGTCGCTGGCCCAGTTGCTGTCCGAGCGCATCTGGAGCCGCATCGGGGCCGAGCAGGACGCCTATTTCATGGTCGACCGCATTGGCACCGAGTCGGGTGGCGGCGGGCTGAACACTACGCTGCGCGACCTGGCCAGATTTGGCGAGATGATGCGCAACAACGGCCGCACCGCCAACGGCCAGCAGGTGCTGCCCAAGGCCGTGGTGGACGATATACGCCGCGGTGCCGATCCGGCCCAGTTCGTCAAGGCAGGCTACACCACGCTGCCCGGCTGGTCCTACCGCAATATGTGGTGGGTCTCGCACAACCCCAACGGTGCCTATATGGCACGCGGCATTCATGGCCAGGCCATCTATATCGACCCCAAGGCCCAGATGGTGGTGGTGCGCTATGCGTCGCACCCGATTGCTGGCAACGCCGGCATAGACCCGACCAGCCTGCCCATGTACCAGGCACTGGCCGATACGCTCATGAAACAATGAGGGCGTGAATCTACGCCCCCAATACCACCTTCGCCCCAGCCCGCAAGGGCTGCTGGCCTGGGATGTGCGCAAGCTCATCGCTCTGGCCGCCCAGCAACAAGTACAGCCGCGCTGGATTGCGCTGTCTGAGATTGCCGAGCTGGATCAGCGCTACTGGTTCAGCGAGCCGGGCGACGAGCCCACACCCCGCGCGATTGCCGAGCACCTAAAGCTGGTCGAGGCGGCCGACACCGCCTACCCCATCCTGCTCGACGCCGAAGGCCGGCTGATG
The DNA here is from genome assembly GCF_002754475.1 of Comamonas sp. 26. Lineage (NCBI taxonomy): Bacteria > Pseudomonadati > Pseudomonadota > Betaproteobacteria > Burkholderiales > Comamonadaceae > Comamonas > Comamonas sp. 26. The sequence goes on along the minus strand of NZ_PEFL01000001.1, from coordinate 244,893 downwards.
GACGGCATGCACCGCGCCGTCAAGCGGCTGGCACAGGGCCACACGGATATCTGGGCGTTGCAACTGCACAGCACGCCAGCGCCGGATTTTGTGGACGCAGACCCCGAAAATCTTCCCTACGATGACTGAGGTCGAATTAACAGAAATGATAGCTACATGCGCTTGATATAAAAGCGCTAGCGGCAGATTTGATGCAGATTCATGCATTCTCCGCACAAGCGCCCTCACCCCTGCAGACGGCTGGCGTCATCAACATGGGTTAGCGTATGCCTTTCACCAACCCAAGGAGATCAACATGGCCCAACTCGACAAGGTTCTGTACACCGCACACGCACACACTACCGGCGGCCGCGAAGGCGCTTCGCGCACGGATGATGGCCGTCTGGACATCCAGCTGACCTCCCCCGGCGGCGCTGGCAAGGGCACCAACCCCGAGCAGCTGTTTGCTGCCGGCTACTCCGCCTGCTTTATCGGTGCCATGAAGGCTGTGGCTCCTCGCCAGAACGTGACTCTGCCCGCCGACCTGTCTGTGGACGCTGAAGTGGATCTGGGCCCCGTGGGTGAAGTGTTCGGCATCGCCGTGCGCATGAAGATCAGCCTGCCCGGTATGGACAAGGCCGCTGCCCAGCAACTGGTGGACGCTGCTCACAAGGTCTGCCCCTACTCCAACGCCACACGCGGCAACATCGACGTGACGCTGACTCTCGCCTAAAACCCGCTAGGCAAAGTCACGCCACAGGGCATCGGGGGCTGCAACGTAGCGCCCGGTGCCCAGCTCAAAGACACCTTCCAGCGTCAGCGGGCCGGCAATATCTGCGCTCGCATAGCGAGCCAGCGCCAGCTGCGTGACCGTGATTTCGGGCAAGCCCTGCCCCAACGCCTCCAAATGCTTCAGCATCTCGCGCAAAGGCCGTTGCTTGGCATAGTGGCCAATGGTCACATGGGGCAGATAGCGCCAGTCTGGCGCAGGCTCCTGGGGCACCAGCGCTGCATGCAGGCGCTGCAAAGCGGGCACGTCACCCTTCACTCTCAGATACGGCACGGTGGTAAAGCTATGCGGCTCAGCTATTTGCACAGCAAAGGGTTGCTGCTTCAATTTTTGCAGCAAAGCCACATCAGCCCGCAACGCCTGTGCGTCATATTCCTGCGCTATATGTGCAGCGCCGCCCTGGCATAGCCCGCGATAGGCCAGCGTGATATGCGGCTGGCGCGCATAGCGCGGCAACAAGGCATCACCCAGTCCGGCTCTGGCCTGCTGCAGCACTTGCGCAAGCGCCGCATCTTCCAGCATCACCACCCAGACGGCGCACCACGGGCAGCCCTGATGCCATTCGGCAAAATCTCTATCCTCACAGGGCTCTGACAGTTCTGGGCTCGTATCCATGACAGCGAGTGTGCCAGCTTCAGTGCAAAGCAAGAGTCTTTTGATCAGCTAGACCAGTGCAGACAAGCGCCAGCCGCTAGCAAAACAAAAGCAGCACTGAGCGTATGAAGGCAATCCCATCCAGCCAAAACGGGCCGGTTTGCGCATGACAATGCTGGCATGAGCGATACCCAAGACCCCTCTCACCCCTATGCAGACCTCACGCCGGATTGCGTGATGGATGCGCTGTGCAGCACGGGCCTTGTGCCGGATGGACGCTTCACGGCCCTCAGCTCCTATGAAAACCGCGTCTATCTCGCGCATCTGGATGATGGCGACAAGGTCGTGGCCAAGTTCTACCGTCCAGCCCGCTGGAGCCGCGCGCAGATTGAGGAGGAGCATGCCTTCTCGCAAGAGCTGGCTGACAAGGAAGTGCCCGTGGTCGCCCCGCTGGTTTTGCAAGGCCAGACCGTACACGAGCACAGCGGCTTTCTGTTCAGCGTCAGCCCCTGGCGCGGCGGCCGCAGGCCAGAGCTGGATGACTGGGAGGTGCTGGAGTGGATTGGCCGCTTTCTGGCCCGCATTCACACCGTGGGTGCCACCCAGCCCTTTGCCCATCGCCCGGCGCTCAATCTGAAAAGCTTTGGCTACGAATCCATGAACTACCTGCTGGAGCAGGAAGTCGTGGCGCTGGAAGTGCGCAACCGCTGGCAACAGGCCTGCGAGAAAGCTTTGTCTTTAATAGCACCTGCCGCTGATGGATTAAGCGCTGCAGGCCGTTTTGGCTTGCAATCTGCCACCGCCATTCGCCTGCATGGTGACTGCCACCCCGGCAATATTCTCTGGACGCCACTGGACGACGAGGGTCACGGCGGCCCGCACTTTGTCGATCTGGACGACGCCCGCAGCGGCCCCGCCGTGCAGGACCTGTGGATGCTGCTTTCGGGCGACCGAGGCCAGCAGACCCAGCAGCTCTCAGCCCTGCTGGAAGGCTATGAACAGTTCCGCAGCTTTGACCGGCGCGAGCTGGCCCTGATCGAGCCACTGCGCACCCTGCGCCTGCTGCACTACAGTGCCTGGCTGGCGCGCCGCTGGCAAGACCCGATCTTCGCCATCAACTTCCCATGGTTTGGCACGCTGGATTACTGGCAGGGTCAGGTCGGCATGCTCAACGAGCAGATCGAAGCCATGCAGCAAGAGCCGCTATACGCCTGAACCCATCGCTCAACCCAATGCAATCCATGCCTTTCAAGCCCAGTCTGTGACCCACGGACTGGGCTTTTTTGATGGCCGGCGTCGTTACAGCCGCAATGTCAGCAAATCCATCAATGGGCTCCAACAGCATCCTGAACGACCATGACGACTGCGCCGGTCTGGTGATCAGATCGCGCCACAATGCCAATGCCAACAACAGCGGCATGGCAAGCCGCTCCAGGCCTGCACCCAGCATTCGCGCGTTTGACCCGGTTGCCACGCCATTTCAGCATTTCATTGCAGAAGAGGCTCCCTTCATCGCACACATGAAGCACCAGCACTAAGCAGCATCAATTTTGCAAAGTCAGCAGCAAAAGAAACGGGCCTCAGTGGCCCGTTTCTTTTTGCTTTAGATAGTTTTAGCAGCGCCCCTGCACACGGCATTCGGGCACAAGCTGCCCTCTCGCATCACGCCATTGCACGGCCTCACCGCCCTGTACAGGAGCGGAAACAGGTGCTGAAACTGGTGCAGCCTGCACATCGGCCGCTTGAGGTCTATTCGGGTCATGCAGCACCGTCGAAGTACCAACGCCGACACCTACGCTGGCACCGCCCACGCCTGTGGATGCGCCCACACCGGCACTGCCCAGAACCTGCCCGCTCTGATTGACTCCAACACCTACGCCCACCGGGCCAAGGCCTGTGCCTACGCCTGCGCTAAGGCCTCCACTCCCCAGACCCACACCAACGGAGAAAGGCCCAACCGGAATACCAACGCCAATGCCAGCACCCACGGAGCTGCAACCGGGCAGCGCCATCAGCAGCAGCGCAGCCAGAGTGGCGCTCAGGCCTGCTTTCCCGGTGATCTTCAAGGCAGTTTTCATAACAGCTCGCTCATTGGCTTTTAACGTTTGCATTGTCGCCCGCCGATCTGGAAAAAAGGTTATCAATCAGTAGCTCGACCAGTGGCTTGAGCGCCAGCTTCTGCGGTGCATCAGGGGCCAGCAGACTGTTGTGCACCAGCGCCATCCAGAACGGGCTGGCCAGCAACTGTGCGCTGCGACTGACGGAACGGGTCTTGAGTTCCCCCTCCTTCACCGCCAGCGTCAGCAAGTCCTGCACATAGGTTTGCCATGCATCAAAAGCCAGCTCTTTGTAGAGCCGAGCCAGCTCGGGAGCGTGACTGGCTTCGCTGAGCACCAGCCGCGCCAGAAGGCCGCGCTCGCTGTTTTCCACCGCATCCATCGTAGGCAGCAAGCTGCGGCGCAAAAAGGCGCGCACGGTCTCACCCTTTTTTCGTTGGAGCGCCGTATAGACGGCCGAGTGCCTGAGCGCATGCTCAACCACCCCGCGCAGCAATTCGTCCTTAGACGGGTAGTACAGGTACAGCGTGCCCTTGGCTACCTGGGCGCGGCGCGCAATGCGATCCATGGTGCAGCGGGCTACGCCAACCTCGACAAACTCAGCCAGCGCAGCCTCGGCAATTTGCTGGCGGGTCTGCGCCGTCTTGTCGAGACTGGGGCCGCGCGTGCGACGTCTGGCCTGCGCGACATTGCCAATATCCGGGTCTGTGCAAGGGGCAGATGCATCAGCCTCGACCATGTGCTGAAATCCTTTTCTAGAATTCATAAAGTTGACCAAAAAGTCATTTTTAATAATTTTAGGTCAAGCTGATTTCCCCATGCAGGGTACGCAAAACGCCTGTCTTACCAAGTAGTTCCAAAATGCAATCTCGTCTGAGCCCCTATGCTTGGGTGTGCTTTTCCATGTGCGTAGGCGTCATGGGCACCGCCCTTGCCAGCCCGCTCTACCCCCTCTACCAGCAGGCCTGGGGGCTGCAGCCCAGCCACATCACACAGATCTTCGTGACCTATATGCTGGGCGCGCTGATCAGCCTGCTGTTTCTGGGACGCCTGACGAACCGCTTTGGTTTTCTGAAGGTGCTGCGCATGGGGCTGATCATCATGACGGTGGGCGTCATGGGCTCGGCCATGGCCTGGAATGCCATCAGCCTGGGCGTATGCCGCTTCATCATTGGTCTGGCGTCCGGGCTGATCACAACATCAGCCTCGGTGGGCATGACCCAGCTCAACAACAAAGGCGACTTGCAGCGCGCTGCCGCAACTACCAGCCTGACGATTGCCTTTGGCTTTGGCCTCGGCCCCGTGGTTGGCGGCTTGATGGCGCAATGGGTGCCACATCCACTGCTCACCAGCTATCTGCCCCCCATTGCGCTGAGCTTTCTGGGCATCTACGCCCTGTTTCAGATCAAGCTGCCAGCAGCTTCAGAGCCTTCTTTCAGCGATGTAGCCCGCCTGTCTCTCAAAGATGTTCTGCCCAGCATCTCCCAGCCGCGCAAGCCCTTTCTTTATCACTACGCTCTGGGCTGCATGGCTGCGTTTTCCGCCTTTGGCATGTTCAGTCTGTTTGCCGCCATGGCCCCCAGTTTCATGGCAAAAATGGTGCCCTGGCATGGCCCGGCCGTTTCTGGCCTCTCGATCGGTATCATCCTGTTTCTGTCTGCCGGCATTCAGTTGATTGCACGCCCGTACGCCACCAAAAGCGTGGCCATCGTCGGCTTTTTCGCGCTGACGGCCACCAATGCATTACTCATCGTCAACAGCTTTGCGGGCTCGACGGCGCTGTTTGTTCTCTGCGTGATGAGCATGGCCTGCGGCCATGCGCTGTGCAATCTGGCGGGCATGTCCATCGTCAACAAAGTCTCCAAACCGGCCAACCGTACCGGCCTGCTGTCCACCTATCTGGTCATGGGCTATGTGGGCACGATTGTTCCCATTCTGGGCATGGGCTGGCTGTCAGACCATATCGGCCTGACGGGAGCCCTGATCGGCTTTTGCACCTGCCTGGGCCTGCTGACCGCCTTGTTAGGCCTGCTTTGCCTGCGCGCCCGCGTTCTGCCTATTCCACGCAACTAAGAGCCACTCTAAAGCCGCTTACCGGAAATGCGGACCGGCCCCCTGCCCGGCCAGGCAATCCTGCTCATTGCGCAGCGGGCAGACCTTGAGGGAAAGACAACCACAGCCTATGCAGGAGTCGAGCTGGTCCCTGAGCTGGGTCAGCGTGGCAATGCGCTCATCAAGCTGGCCCTTCCAGTGCGACGACAAGCTAGCCCAATCCCTTTTGCCGGGCACGCGGTTGCCGGGCAGATGCGCCAGCGCCTGTGCAATCTCGGCCAGCGGAATGCCCATGCGCTGTGCCACCTTGATCACCGCCACCCGTCGCAGCACCGCGCGGGCATAGCGGCGCTGATTGCCAGCAGTGCGCGCACTCGCAATCAATCCCTGCTTCTCATAAAAGTGCAAAGCAGATACCGCCACGCCGCTGCGGCTGGCCACTTCGCCCACGCTCAGCTCCTGCAACCCATCGGCCTCCGGCAGATGGCGGCTGTTGCACTCCGCCGAATCAGCCCCCTCTTCACATTGCACTGTCGGTCCCATATTTCTCCTTGCTGTTCATGACTGGCGTGCTATCGCCGCAATCCGAAGTGGTCTTACAAAACACTTGACCTCAAGCTTAGTTGAGGTTGAACAATGCAAAACATCTTCCGGCCAAAAGCCCGCTCTTTGCAGGGCTTCGCCGGAGCAGGTTTTCCCGAAGGACTTCCATGGACTCCATGCCCAGCATCACCCCCCAGCTCCGCACACAAGCGCAATACCTGCAACCCGCCGGTCTTTATGACTGCAGCCCAAACGGCTACACCCATGTAGTCACAGTCCAGGAACCTCTGCGCTGGCTGTTCGTCTCCGGACAGGGCGGAGAAGACGCACAGTCCGAACTGCCCGACAGCTTTGCCCAACAAGCCGCGCAGGCTCTGGCCAACATCAAGATCGCCCTGGCTGCCGGTGGCGCGGACATGGGCCATGTGCTCAAACTCACAGTGCTGATCGTCGATCATTCGCTGGAGCGTTTCGAACATTGGCAACGCAGCGTGCGTCAGCACTGGGGCAGTGGCGAACCCGGCGACGAGCGACCGCGTTTTCCTGCCTGTACGCTGATCCCCGTACCCAAGCTGGCTCTGCCCGGCATGCTGATCGAAGTGGAAGCCACGGCAGCGGCCCCCGTCGCAGCGCCCACGCAGCCAGCCCTTGCGATGCCACCGGCTCAGACTCTCAGAGCGGCCACCACGGCCTAAATTGCAACATCCATCCGCGCGCCTCATGAAACCAAACAACACGACCACGGCTCCGACGGTTCTCTCGAAAACAACCCTGCTGCTCATGGCCACTGCTTGCGGCCTGTGTGCGGGAGCAAATTACTTCAACCAGCCGCTGCTCAACTCCATGGTGCAGCATCTGCACATCAGCGATGCCCAGGCCTCCAGCACCGTGACCATGGCGCAGGTGTCCTATGGCCTGGGCCTGCTGTTTTTGGTGCCGCTGGGCGACATGCTGGAACGCCGTCGCCTGGTGCTCATCCTCATGCTGCTGGCAGCCTGCGGCATGCTGCTCTCCGGCATCAGCGGCCTTGCAGGCAGTTTTGCCCTGCTTGCCGCAGGCACTTTGATGGCTGGCGTGTTCTCCGTCGCCGCACAGGTTCTGGTGCCCATGGCCGCCACCTTTGCGGCCCCCGGCACCAGCGGCCGCGCAGTGGGGCTGGTCATGAGCGGGCTGCTGATCGGCATCCTCGCCTCGCGCAGCGTGGCGGGCATTCTGTCCGATCTGGGCGGCTGGAGCACGGTGTACTGGGTCGGTGCCGTCAGCACCGCCCTCATGGCCGTACTGCTGGCGCGCGCCCTGCCCTCGGCCGCTCCAGCCACCCCGGTGAGCTATGGCGCAGTCATGAAGTCGCTGGGCGAGTTGCTGCGCCAGCACCCACGTCTGCGCAGCCGGGCGCTGATTGGCGGCACCGGCTTTGCCACCGTGAGCGTGTTGTTTTCCACCATGGCGCTGCTGCTGGCCGGGCCGGGCTTTCAGCTTTCGGACTTGATGATCGGCCTGATTGGCATCGTCGGCATTGCCGGTGCGCTGATGGCCAATGTGGCCGGGCGACTGGCCGACAAGGGGCTGGAGCAACCCACCACCATGGCGGGGGCTCTGCTCATGCTGCTGGGCTGGCTGTGTCTGTGGCTGGGCGGCACCAGCATCTGGTGGTTCATGCTGGGTCTGCTGGTGGTCGATGGCGCGCTGCAGGCGCTGCACATCAGCAACCAGAACGTGGTCTACGCGCTCGCACCCGAGGCGCGCTCGCGCATCAATGCCGTCTACATGACGACGTATTTTCTGGGTGCCTCCATTGGCTCGGCTTTGGGCTCCTGGGCCTGGCTCAACCATGGCTGGAGCGGCACCAGCCTCATGGGCGGATTACTGGGCCTGATCTCGCTGGGCGTGGTGCTTTGGGATCGCCGTTTGCTGGCCCAGCAAACGCAAAAAAACTCTTGAATTGATAGCTGCTAGCGCTTTATGGATAAGCGCTAGCGGCAATTTTCATGTGTTTTTCGACTGAAAAAACCAGAGGCTTGAAGATCGCGCCAGTCGACCGGGAAGGATGAGTTGCGACCCGTTGCAGTCGTTCAGTACTACGAGCAATGAAAGCCTCTTTATTTCCAAACCGCACGTGAGGCTAAAGCCAGAGCCTTGCTTCGAGGTTTAGTCCTCACTCGCGCGCGGGTAGCCCGCGTCTGCCCAGCGCTGCGCAGATGCACGGGTGAGACCTTGGTCGGGGCGGACTCGCACTTTAGCTAACTGGCAGCCGTCCGCAGCAGTGGCCGTGAGCGTCGCAGTGGGGTTCTCTTCATCGGGTTCAATATCGAGAGCCACCACCACGCGCAATCCACGAACCTCAATATCTATCGTTTTGTGCAACATCGCTGCCTGGTGCTGCTCATGCCTGCGTATTATTTCACTGGCAGTCTTCACCAGCGTGTTGAAGGCCGACACGTCCAATGGCTTAGGATTTTTCTTGTCACGGCCCATGGTCCATGGGCCGACAAGAGCGGGTTCCGCCTGGCCGTCTTGAGTCATCGATACCGCCCAGCCATCGTCGTCTTCATTCTTGATCACACAGGCCTCCCAGCCCTTGTGATGCCACAGGCGGTCTTCAAAGATGGAGACGTCTTCTTGTTCTAGTTCTGTTGACATGTTTGGCCTTTTTTGTGGAGCTATCAAGCCACAATTTTACTGTTTATTTATACAGTTTAAAGACTGGGTATATGCCAAGGGCTGGAGTCTTGAGCTGGGCATGTCAGGGTTAGATAGATGCAGGCATCGTTCATCCATCAGCTCAGGTGCTTTGCGTCAGTAGCTAATGCTCCAGGCAAGTGCCCGTTCTGGCTGAGTCGGGCATTCTTAATCGCTGGCTGCCGCACTGGACAGTAAATCGATCAATAGTCTGGCTGCAGGCGCTACATAGCTTTTCTCACGGTAGGTGACCACGAGCCGCCGGGTCATCGTTGTTTCCTTGATGGGTACTTCACGCAGGCGGGATGCAGCATGAGCACTCTCCAGGTGATGACGTGAGATGAAGCTAAGCAGCTTGGTCTCTGCGATCAATGCTGGCAGCATCAATAGCATGGTGCTTTCTACCTGCACCCTGGGGCGCGGCAGGCGTTTACGGTCAAATGTGTGATCCAGCCAATCCCGGGTGGGGGCCCCCGGAGGTTGCAGCACCCAGCGGTATGCCGTTAAATCCCGCAAAACCGGTTGTATGCGGTGTATTTCATGCTCAGCACTGGCCGCCACGACGATGGTGTCCGATGTTAGTACCTGTGAGATATAGCCGGGCTCATCTGGGCCTTCAGTACCCACCAGCAAATCAATCGCTCCCGATTGCAGTTGCGGGCGCAGCGTGTCGACCAGCCCCACCACGGTTCGCAACGTGACTTCCGGCGCCTGGGCCATGAGTTGGCGTGCAGCCTGTGGCAACAGAAATTGTGCAGCGGTCGGCACGATGCCCAGGCGAATGTGGCCAGACAGGCCGAGGGCCATGTCTGCGATTTCTCGTTTTGCATCTTCAGCGTCGAAGCGCAGGCGTTGCGCCCATTTGAGCAAGACCTGACCAGCCGCTGTCAGCCGAATACCGCGGCCTGACTTTTCGAACAAGGGCGCTCCGCACTCTGCTTCCAACCGGCGTATGCAGCTCGTCAATGCCGGCTGGGTCCGGTGCAGGCGCTCTGTTGCTTGCCCAATATGTTCGAGCTCCGCAATGGTTTCAAAGTAGCGAAGATCACGCAGGTCCATAGCAAAAGTCTTATTGATGTATTTGAAATAATTATCGATTGGACTGTATCTTTTGCAGACCTAATACTCAAGCACATCACAAAAAATTCGGCGCTGTGGCCGATCCTAAATTGGAGACAAACATGTTGCTGAACCGTCGTACCTTGGTCACGTTCTGTGTTTTCGCTGCTGCAGCAGCGACGTCGCACGCACAGACCTATCCCAATCGCCCCATCCGAGTCGTTGTGCCCTTCCCTGCTGGCGGCGGAACCGACATCATTGCGCGCGAAGTCACACAAAAAGTGACCAGCACCACAGGCTGGGTCTTTGTGGTGGAGAACAAGCCCGGTGCTGCTGGCAATATGGGGGTAGATATGGCCGTCAAGGCAGCTGCGGATGGCTACACCATCGTGCTAGGACAGTCCAGCAACCTCGCGATCAGTCCGTCGCTGTACGCCAAGATGCCCTATGACTCGGTGAAAGATTTGATGCCCATCGTGCAGGTTGCTAACGCGCCCTTTGTGCTGGTAACAGGTACCAATGGGCCGTACAAGACACTTGCTGATGTGGTGAAAGCGGCCAAAGCCAAACCCAAGCATCTCAACTTTGCCTCCCCTGGCAACGGCACGGTGGCGCATCTGACCGGCGAGCTGCTGCAGTCGGCAGCAGGAATCAAGATGCAGCATGTCCCCTACAAAGGTGCAGCTCAGGCATTGACCGATGTCGTCAGCGGAAATGTGGATCTGTACCTAGGCTCTGTACCCACGTTGATTGGACAGATCCGGCAAGGCAAGATGCGCTCGCTGGCCGTGACCTCTGCCAAGCGAGTGGATGACCTGCCTGACGTACCGAGCATCAACGAATCTGGCTACAAAGGCTTTGACGCCGTGACATGGTTTGGATTGCTTGCGCCTACCGGAACGCCCAAAGAAGTGATTGCCAAGCTCAACAGCGAATTCAATAAAGCCCTGGGTCAGGCGGATCTGCGGAAAAAACTCGGCGATCAAGGTGCCATTCCTGTCGGCGGCACTCCTGAGCAGTTTGCCGCTTTGATCAAAGAAGACATCGTGCGCTGGGGGCAGGTGGTCAAGCAGTCCGGCGCGCGCATCGACTGATCCGGCCTCCTCTTTCTTTTCACCCCTTAATCGGCCGGAATGCTCCGGCCCTCCTGGAGATTCTTATGAGTCAAGCCGCTGCATTGCCTGATGTGGTTCGCGATATTGCGCGCGTCGATGCGCAAGTGGTTGAACAAGCTGCCCAATTTCCTTCGTCCATCCTGGCCGATGTGGCCGGCCGCCGTGGCGGGCTGCATGGTCGCATTGCGCCGCTGGCTTCCAGCATGCGTTTTGCGGGGCCAGCCATCACCGTCGAGGTGCGCCCAGGCGACAACCTGATGATTCATGCCGCCATGGCCGTGGCACAGCCCGGTGATGTCATCGTGGTGGATGGCAAGGGTGACCTCTCCAGTGCTCTGATGGGGGAAATCATGTCCCAGCAATGTGTAGCCCTTGGCATTGCCGCCGTGGTGATTGATGGCGCGGTGCGTGATAGTGAAGCCATCCGCGAACTGGGCTTTCCCATGTATGCCGCAGGCCTGAACCCGAATGGGCCGACCAAATTTGTTCCCGGTCGTTTGAATCACCCCATCTCCATTGGCGGCGTGACCGTCAACCCAGGTGACCTGGTGGTGGGTGATGCCGATGGTGTGACTGTCATTGAGCGCGCCAAGGCTGCGGCGATGCTGCCGCTGGCTGCTGACAAAGTGGCGGCTGAAACCAAGCGCATTGCCGACATTCAAAATCGCCTAGCGCTGGCTCCCGCATGGCTGGACGGTGCGCTGCGCGCTGCAGGAGTGATCCGCGAAGGGGAAAAGCTGTGAGCAAGCGCCCCATTTTTTTGGTGACAGGCGCAGACCTGGCGCCCCAGGCCCTGGCATTGTTGACCGACTTCGACATGGTCTATGCGGGCAAGACACCCTCTGAAGACGACGTGGTACGCCTTTGCCAACAGCATGACCCGGTGGGCATCATCGTTCGCTACAGCAAGGTGGGGAAGCAGGCCATGGATGCAGCGCCCAGCCTGCGGGTGATTTCCAAGCATGGCAGCGGCACGGACACCATAGACAAACAGGCGGCTGAGGAGCGTGGAATTAGGGTCGTCGCTGCCGTAGGTGCCAATGCAGCAGCCGTCGCGGAGCAGGCCCTGGCTCTGATGCTGGCATGTGCCAAATCAGTGGTCCAGTTGGACCAACGCATGCGCGCAGGCCATTGGGACAAGGCTACGCACAAAAATGTGGAGCTCGAAGGGCGCACAGTCGGCGTCGTGGGCTTAGGTGCCATCGGTTTGCGTTTTGCCAAAGTGGCGGATGCCATGGGCATGCGGGTGCTGGGCTTTGATCCCTATGCCAAAGAGCTGCCGGCTTTTGTGCAGCGGGCAGATTGGAGCGCAATTCTGAGTGAATCGGACGTCATCTCTTTGCACTGCCCTTTGACGAATGAAAACGCTCACTTGCTCAATGCAAGCACTTTGGCTGAATGCAAATCTGGCGTGCTCATCGTGAATACAGCCAGAGGTGGCTTGATTGATGAGCAAGCTCTACTGGACGCGGTGAAGAGTGGTCAAGTCGGCGCTGCAGGTTTGGACAGCTTTGCGATAGAACCCATGGTCCATCCCCATCGATTTCATGCAGAGCCGCGCATCGTATTAAGTCCACATATCGGCGGGATCACGGCCGATGCCTATGTAAAGATGGGTGTCGCATCCGCACACAATGCGCTGCAGGTTTTAAAAGCCTGAGTGGATTGGCCAGCATTCCGGCTATCGAGTGGAGCCAGCAGCCATGGATGTCTGTCCGAATCGCGCTGACTGGCTGCTGCTGGCCGACTGCCACCTACCGCAAGCCATAAAAAAATCCCCGCAGAGCCACCACTCTGCGGGGATTTTTATTGAGCTAATGCTGTTTAAGCCAGCAGCGCGTTCACACGTTTGACGTAGGCGGCTGGGTCTTCGGGCAGACCGCCTTCGGCCAGCACGGCCTGGTCAAACAGAATCTGCGCCAGGTCATGGAAGTGCACGGAGCCGTCCAGCTTCTTGACCAGCGGGTGGTCGGGGTTCACTTCCAGCACGGGCTTGGATTCAGGCGCTGCCTGACCGGCCTGCTTGAGCAAGCGAGCCAGCTGCAGGCTCATGCCGTCATCGCTGACGACCAGGCAAGCGGGCGAATCCACCAGACGGCTGGTAGCACGCACGTCATCCGCCTTGTCCTTCAGGGCATCTTTCAGCTTGGCCAGCACGGGCTTGAAGACTTCAGCCGCTTCTTCAGCCGCCTTCTTCTCTTCTTCATTTTGCAGCTTGCCCAGGTCCACAGCACCCTTGGCCACGGATTGCAGCGGCGTGCCGTCAAACTCTTGCACAAAGTTCAGCGCCCATTCGTCCACGCGGTCCGTCATCAAGAGCACTTCAATGCCCTTTTTCTTGAAGACTTCCAGCTGTGGGCTGTTCTTGGCAGCGGCCAGCGTATCGGCGGTGATGTAGTAAATGGCGTCCTGGCCATCCTGCATGCGGGCCTTGTAATCGGCAAACGAGGTGTTCAGGCCGTCATGTGTGGTCGATGCAAAGCGCAGCAACTTGGCAATGCGATCCTTGTTGGCTTGGTCTTCGCCCAGGCCTTCCTTGAGCACGGCACCGAACTCGTTGTAGAACTGAGTGAACTTGCCTTCCTTGGCCTTGTCGTCAGCATCCACCACATCGGTCACGCCGTCAGCACCGGCTTCATGCTTGTCGTGGCGGGCCAGATCTTCCAGCATGGACAGCACGCGCTTGGCCGAGCCTTCGCGGATCAGCTTCACATCGCGGCTTTCCTGCAGCAGCTCGCGGCTGACGTTCAGCGGCAGATTGGCCGAGTCGATCACACCCTTCACAAAGCGCAGATACTGGGGCATCAGCGCTTCGGCGTCGTCCATGATGAAGACGCGCTTCACATAGAGCTTAATACCGGCATGCTTGTCGCGCTGGTACAGATCAAACGGGGCCTTGCCAGGAATGTAGAGCAGCTGCGTGTACTCGGTATTGCCTTCAACGCGGTTGTGGCTCCAGGTCAGCGGGTCTTCAAAGTCATGGCTGATGGCCTTGTAGAACTCCTTGTACTGCTCTTCGGTAATGTCCTTCTTGGCGCGGGTCCACAGGGCGCTGGCCTTGTTCACGGTTTCCCATTCGCCGGTCTTGACCATCTCGCCGGGCTGATCGTTCTCGCCTTCCTTCCACTCTTCCTTTTCCATCAAGATGGGCAGGCTGATGTGGTCGGAGTACTTGGCAATGACTTGCTTGAGCTTGTAGCCATTGAGGAATTCTTCAGCGTCATCACGCAGGTGCAAGGTGATGCTGGTGCCACGCTCGGCGCGCTCGATTTTCTCGATCTCGAAGTCGCCCGTGCCGCCGCTGATCCAGCGCACGCCTTCAGAAGCAGGAGCACCGGCACGGCGGGTTTCCACAGTGATCTTGTCGGCCACGATGAAGCCGGAGTAAAAGCCCACGCCAAACTGGCCGATCAGCTGCGAATCCGCCTTCTGGTCACCAGACAGCTTGTCCATGAACGCCTTGGTACCGCTCTTGGCGATCGTGCCCAGGTTGTCGATGGCTTCCTGCTCGGTCATGCCGATACCGGTGTCGGTAATCGTCAGCGTCTTGGCGGCCTTGTCAAAGGACACGCGCACTTCCAGATTGGGCTGATCACCGTACAGGCTGGCATCAGCCAGCGCTTCAAAGCGCAGCTTGTCGCAAGCATCCGAAGCATTGGAGATCAGCTCGCGCAGGAAAATTTCCTGGTTGGAATACAGCGAATGCGTAACCAGGTGGAGCAGTTGGGCCACTTCGGCCTGAAAGGAATGGGTTTGCTTTGTCATGAGCGTTCTATGAAATTCTGAAAAAACCGCAAAAATTTATCGCCCAAGGCGATGCGCTTTATTAGCTTGGGACAGCCCTGCCAATTTCAAGGGCTTTGGCCTACAAACGGAAAAAGCGCAAGCGCTATTCAAAAAGAATAGCTGCTTGCGCTTATCTATCAAGGGCTACAGGCCGATTTTTCTTAAAAACCGCCACTCCCCAAACCCAGAGATGCCGAGCAAGAGCCGCCTCGCGGCGAAGGCATCGTCCCCCTCCCCTAGCGCGACAGTGCGTAGAGAGGGGGAAGGCGCAAAGCGCCTCAGGGGGTGTCAAAACGTCTCGTTTTGACCCAGATAACGCCACTGACCCACAGGCAAGTTGCCCAGAGTCACGCCGCCGATGCGGATGCGCTTGAGGCCCACCACGCGCAGACCTACCTGCTCGCACATACGGCGAATCTGGCGCTTCTTGCCTTCGGTCAGCACAAAACGCAGCTGCTCGGGGTTCTGCCAGTCCACCTTGGCGGGCTGCAGAGGCTGGTCGTCCAGCGACAGGCCATGGCGCAGCAGTTCCAGCTTTTCTTCAGGGAAGACAGACTGAATGTCCAGATCACGGTCACCCATGGTCACGCGCACCAGGTATTCCTTGTCGACTTCGGAATCCTCGCCAATGATCTGGCGGGCCACGCGGCCATCCTGAGTCATCACCAGCAGGCCCACGGAGTCAATGTCCAGACGACCGCAAGGTGCCAGACCCTTGAGCTGGCTGAAGTTGAAGCGGGTCTTGCTGCGGTCTTCGTTCCAGCGGTTCTCGTTGGTGAACAGCACCACAGCCGGTTCGTGACCGTCTTCAGCCTGACCGCTCACATAACCCATGGGCTTGTGCAGCAGGATGGTGACTTGCTGTTCCTGGCGCTCCTGCGCCTTCTGGTCGATCTCAACCTTGTCGCCGGGAACCACGTTCTGGCCCATGATGGCGACTTCGCCGTTGACCGTCACCCAGCCGTTTTCCACCCACTCATCGGCCTCGCGACGCGAGCACATGCCCATGTCAGCGATGCGCTTGTTGATGCGAACTGCACCGGGACGGTCATCCTGACGGGCTTCCACTTCGGGCAGCTTGACGGGAATCACGCGATCCGAGCCATCAGCGGCAGGACGGTAAGTGCGGATACCGGTCGTTGGGCGGCGGGTCGCTTCAGAAATAAACGAGCCGGGGATATGGCGCTTTTCAGGCTCGCCACCACGGTCATCACGACGATCGCCACCGCGTTCACCACGGCGCTCGTCATTGCGGCGATCACCACGGTCGTTTCGGTCAAAGGAACGGCCTTCAGGACGGTCACCAAAACCACGGTTCTGTGGACGATCACCAAAGTCACGACCTTGAGGGCGCTCATCACGGCGGCCTTCAAAGCGGTCACCACCACGACGCTCAGCGTCACGCGGTTGATAGTCGCGGCGTTCGTCGTCACGGGGACGGAATTCACGGCGCTCACCACCTTCGGAGCGCTCCGGGCGACCAAAGCCACGGTTTTGTGGGCGATCACCAAAGTCACGGCCGCCTTGAGGACGGTCATCGCGGCGGTCGTCACGCGGACGGAACTCGCGGCGCTCGCCACCTTCGGAACGCTCTGGACGGCCTTGGTCAGGACGGCCAAAACCGGAGGAACGTGGACGGTCACCAAAGTCACGACCACCTTGAGGGCGGTCATCACGGCGGTCGTCACGAGGACGGAACTCGCGGCGTTCGCCACCTTCGGAACGCTCTGGGCGACCTTGGTCAGGACGACCAAAACCGGAAGAACGTGGACGGTCACCAAAGTCACGGCCGCCTTGAGGGCGGTCATCACGGCGGTCGTCACGCGGGCGGAACTCGCGGCGATCGCCACCTTCGGAGCGCTCTGGACGGCCTTGGTCAGGACGGCCAAAACCGGACGAACGTGGACGGTCACCAAAGTCACGACCACCTTGAGGGCGGTCATCACGGCGATCGTCACGCGGACGGAACTCGCGGCGATCGCCACCTTCGGAGCGCTCTGGGCGACCTTGGTCAGGACGGCCAAAGCCGGACGAACGTGGACGGTCACCAAAGTCACGGTTTTGAGGACGATCGCCACCGCGATCACCATCACGCGACTCGCCGTAAGGGCGGAAGCCACGGTCACCACCGCCGAAGCTGCGCTCGCCGCCTTGAGCGGGGCGTTCATCGCGGTTAAAGCGGGGACGATCATCACGTGGGGCAAAGCCACCACGGCGGTCGCCGTCATCGCGGGATGGGCGACCTTGTTCAGGGCGACCATAGCCGGAGGAACGCGGACGATCGTCACGTTGAGGGCGTGCACCGCGATCACCACGCGGTGCATCGCTGCGGGGGCCGCGATCGGAGCGGTCGCCGCCGGATCGGTAGCCACGGTCTTCAGCGGGCCTCTCGGCCTTGGCTGGTGCACGCAAAACAGGGCGTTCCGACGAGGAATCGGACGACGCGGAGGAATTGCCAGCACCTGGGGTGCCGGAATCTTTAGGAGTATTGACTGACATTTGGCCGCTATTTTCGCGCAACGCGCGTACGCGAGGCGAAAGTTATCCACAATTCCAGCGTGGCACTGGGTTTTAGGACAAGAGGCCAGCGCAGCTTGCTTCAGAACGTGTTGAAGCTTTCTGGCTGCGCCCACAAGCGCCATGGAATCAACACCTTACGCCAAGAGCATGGAGTTGGCGCAAACTTCATAGCAAGCATCAGGCCACAGCCTTGCGCGGCGAGCTGAATTGGCCATAACGCAGCGCTTCAAGGTCGAGCACACGCAGGCCGCCGTACTCGATCTGAATCACCCGCTCGCGCTGCAGCACAGACAGCGCCTCGTTCACGCGCTGACGCGACAAACCGACGAGATTGGCAAGTTCCTGCTGAGTAATGCGCAGCACCTGCCCCACGCCGGGGTAAAGCAAGGGGTTAAACAGCGCGGCCAGACTGCGCGCCACGCGCAGGTCGGGGTTGCTCATGCGGTCAATCTCGCGCGCAGCGATGAACTGGCCCAGTCGTTCATTGAGCTGGTTCATCACAAAGCGGTTAAAGCCAATGGAGTGATCAAGCAGCCAGTGAAACATGTCAATGGGCAAGCCGCCCACCACGCTTTTGCGCAAGGCCTGCACGTTGTAGCGATAAGGCTCGCGCTTGATGACCGTTCCCTCGCCAAACCAG
The DNA here is from genome assembly GCF_002754475.1 of Comamonas sp. 26. NCBI lineage: Bacteria > Pseudomonadati > Pseudomonadota > Betaproteobacteria > Burkholderiales > Comamonadaceae > Comamonas > Comamonas sp. 26. The sequence continues at coordinate 227,079 of NZ_PEFL01000001.1, read as the reverse complement.
CCGCCTGGCGGCAGCCCGGCCAGCGTCATGCTGACACCGTCGGCGTTCTCGGTGTTCATCTTGAACAGACCATCAACCACGCCAAACCAGTAGGTCGGCGAATGGCCGGTGCGGCAGACATAGTCTCCGGGCTCGGCATCCCCCACCACCAGCACGCGCTGCACGTTCTCGCGCTCAAGGGGCAGCAGCACCGGCCACCACGGAATACCCTCCAGCTCCACATCCAAAGGCTTGCGACGCCTTTGATGCAATGACAGTTCTTGACTCATGGCATGCAGCATTGCCAAAGCCGGGCCGATGCAAAAGCGGGATTTCCACGAGGCAGCAAATGCACCGTTTTCAGCAGCATTTGCCACAGCGGATATTCACTATGAAGGCTTTCCCTCAAATTGTCGCCCAACAGACATCCTGGCGTCAAAGTCATCCTTAGCATGACTGCAAGACTTCAGGTTCCGGGTGTTCATCACGCCGGCGCTCCCAAGACCCAAAGGACCCGGCATGACAACCACGTTTCCGCAACTGCTGCTCAAGCACGCGACAGAGCGCCCCGATGCGCCCGCCTTGCGTGAGAAGGAGTACGGCATCTGGCAAACCTGGAGCTGGCGCGAAGCCGCCCAAACCGTGCGCCACATGGCCTGCGGCCTGCGTGCGCTGGGGCTTGCACGAGGACAGAACCTGGCTTTTATCAGCGACAACCGCCCGCATGTCTACATGGGTTTTCTGGCGGTGCAGGCCTGCGGGGCTGTTCCCATCCCGCTGTACCAGGATGCCGTGGCCGCCGAGATGATGTTTGTGATGGAGGACGCAGAAATCGCGTTTGCCTTTGCTGAAAATCAGGAGCAGGTGGACAAGCTGCTGGAAGTGCGCGAGAGCGTTGCCAGCATTCGCCACATCATTTATGACGACCCGCGTGGCCTGCGCAAGTACGACCAGCCCGGTCTCATCAGCACCGAAGATCTGCTGGCCAAGGGCAAAGAGTGGGATGCGCAAAACACCGGTGCGTATGAGGCCATGATTCAGGCCGTTCAACCTGAGGATGTCTCGGTCATCCTCTACACCTCGGGCACCACCGGCAAACCCAAGGGCGTGTGCCAGACTCACGCCAGCTTTGGCGAATCCGCTCGCGGCGGTGCGCAGACCGATAAGCTCAATGCTTCAGACAACGTCATCTGCTACCTGCCCCCAGCCTGGGTCGGTGACCATCTGTTTTCCTTTGCGCAGTGGCTGGTGGCGGGTTTCACCATCAACTGCCCGGAATCTGCGGCCACCATCTCCATCGACCTGCGCGAGATTGGCCCCAGCTACTACTTTGCGCCGCCCCGCATTTTCGAAGGCATGCTGACTTCGGTCTCCATCCGCATGGAAGACGCGTCGCCACTCAAGCAATGGATGTACGCCAAGGCCATGGGCGTGGCCCGCCGCGTGGGCTCGGACATTCTGGATGGCAAGAGCGTGGGCGCCATCGACCGGCTCAAGTACCAGCTGGGCAATCTCTTCATCTACGGGCCGCTGCGCAACGCCATGGGTCTGTCGCGCATTCGGGTGGCCTATACGGCGGGTGCGGCCATCGGCCCTGAGCTGTTTCGCTTCTTTCGCTCCATCGGCATCAACCTCAAGCAGCTCTATGGCCAGACCGAGACCTGCGCCTATGTCTGCCTGCAGCGCGACGGGCAGGTTGAACTCTCCAGCGTGGGACAGGCAGCACCCGGTATTGAGCTAAAAATTGCCGACAACGGCGAGGTACTGGTCAAGGGCGTATCCGTGCTCAAGGAGTACTACAAGCGCCCCGACGCAACGGCCGAAGTGATGGATGCCAACGGCTACTTTCACACCGGCGATGCCGGCGTGATCGACGCCAGCGGCCAGCTGCGCATCATCGACCGCGCCAAGGACGTAGGCAAGACCAGCCGCGGTGCCATGTTTGCGCCCAACTACATCGAAAACAAGCTCAAGTTCTTCCCCCACATCAAGGAAGCCGTGTGCTTTGGCCATGGCAAGGACGAGGTCTGCGCCTTCATCAACATCGACTATGAAGCTGTCGGCAACTGGGCCGAGCGCCAGGGCCTGCCCTATGGCGGTTATGTCGATCTGGCCAGCAAGGCCAAGGTTCTGGAACTGGTGGCCGAATGCATCGGCCAGGTCAACGCCGACCTGGCCAGCGAGCCCGGCATGGCCGACACCCAGGTAGCGCGCTTTCTGGTGCTGCACAAAGAGCTGGACCCCGATGACGACGAGCTGACCCGTACCCGCAAGGTGCGCCGCAACTTCATTGCCGACAAATACGGCGTGCTGATTGAGGCACTGTACACGGGCAAAAAAGAGCAGTTCATTGAGACGCTGGTGAAGTTTGAGGACGGCCGCACCGGCAGCGTCAGCGCCACGCTGTCCATCGTGGATGCAAGCATCCATCCCGCCGCCGTCAAAGCCGTCGCCTGAGAGGAATTTTCATGAATACAAAAACCGCTGGCGACGTGATTCTGGACATCAAGAACATCAGCCTGCGCTTTGGCGGCGTCAAGGCTCTGACCGATATTTCTTTCAACGTCAAAGAGCATGAAATCCGCGCCATCATTGGCCCCAACGGTGCCGGAAAAAGCTCCATGCTCAACTGCATCAACGGTGTCTACACGCCGTCCGAAGGCTCCATCACTTTTCGTGGCCAGACCTTCAACCACATGAACAGTCGGCAGGTTGCAGAGATGGGCGTAGCGCGCACCTTTCAGAATCTGGCGCTGTTCAAAGGCATGAGCGTGATCGACAACATCATGACCGGCCGCAATCTCAAAATTAAGAGCAATATTCTCATGCAGGCATTGCGCCTTGGTCCTGCACAGCGTGAGGAAATGCAGCACCGCGAGTTTGTCGAGCACATCATCGACTTTCTTGAAATCCAGGCCTGGCGCAAGACCCCTGTGGGCCAACTGCCCTACGGCCTGCAAAAGCGGGTGGACCTTGGCCGAGCCCTCGCCATGGAGCCGCAAGTGCTGCTGCTGGACGAGCCCATGGCCGGCATGAACGTGGAAGAAAAGCAGGACATGTGCCGCTTCATCCTTGACGTAAATGAAGAGTTCGGCACCACCATCGTGCTGATTGAGCACGACATGGGCGTGGTGATGGACATCTCGGACCGCGTCGTGGTGCTGGATTACGGCAAAAAAATTGGCGACGGTGCCCCCGATGAAGTACGCAACAACGAAGACGTGATCCGGGCCTATCTGGGCGCTGGCCACTGAAATGAGATACCCCCTGAGCCGCTTCGCATCGTCCCCCAAGGGGAACGACAGCCTTTGCTGCGGGGCGGCCCTTGCTGGCTGTCCCTCGCTGGGACGGCTCCACGGATAACTGACAGGAGCAGTCATGGGATTTTTTCTAGAAACCTTGTTCGGCGGCCTCATGGTGGGCACGCTGTACGCGCTGATTGCCATTGGCTTTGTGCTGATTTTCAAAGCCTCGGGCGTCTTCAACTTTGCGCAGGGTGCGATGGTGCTGTTCTCAGCCCTGACCATGGCACGCTTTTCGCAGTGGATTCCCGGCTGGCTGGGCATGGAGCCCGGCTTGGTCGGCAACCTGCTGGCCATCATCGTCACGCTGGCGCTCATGGTGGTGGTGGCCTGGGTGATTGAGCGACTGGCCCTTCGTCATCTGGTCAACCAGGAGCCCATCACCTTGCTGATGGCCACGCTGGGCATTGCCTATCTGCTCGACGGCCTCGGCCCCATGATTTTTGGCAGCGAGGTTTACAAGATTGATGTGGGCATGCCCAAAGATCCTATCTTCATCATGGACGGCCTGTTCCCCGGCGGCGTGATGATCAGTCTGGAAGATCTGTACGCCGCCTGCATTGCCGCTGTGCTGGTGATTTGCCTGAGTGTGTTTTTCCAGAAAACCAAGACCGGCCGCGCCCTGCGCGCCGTGGCCGACGACCATCAGGCGGCGCAGTCCATCGGCATTCCTCTGTCGCGCATCTGGGTCATCGTCTGGTCGGTGGCCGGTGGTGTGGCACTGGTCGTAGGCATCATCTGGGGCAGCAAACTGGGCGTGCAGTATTCGCTGTCACTGGTCGCCCTCAAGGCCCTGCCCGTCGTGATTCTGGGCGGCCTGACATCGCTGCCCGGCGCCATCATCGGCGGCCTGATCATCGGCGTGGGCGAGAAGCTGTCCGAAGTCTATCTGGGCCCCATGGTGGGTGGCGGCATCGAGACCTGGTTTGCCTACGGTCTGGCCCTGTGCTTTCTGCTGGTACGGCCTCAAGGCCTGTTCGGCGACAAGATCATTGACCGCGTTTAAGGCCGAAGGAACGACCTATGTTTTATCGTGAAAACGGCCAATTCAAGACCAGCTACGCGGCAGACCAGCAGATTTTTGGCGTGGCGCAAGACCGCTGGGCCATCTTGCTGGTACTGGCCTTCGCCTTTCTGATCGTCCCCTTTGTCGCCAGCGACTACACCTTTCAGGCGATCCTGATTCCCTTCGTCATCATGTCGCTGGGTGCACTGGGGCTCAACATCCTCGTGGGCTATTGCGGTCAGATCTCTCTGGGAACCGCCGCCTTCATGGCTGTAGGCGCTTATGCGGCCTACAACCTGCAGGCCCGCATCGAAGGCATGCCACTGCTGCTGGCCTTGATCGGCGGCGGCGTGGTGGCCATGGTGTTCGGCGTGATTTTCGGCCTGCCCAGTCTGCGCATTCGCGGCCTGTACCTGGCCGTGGCGACGCTGGCCGCCCAGTTCTTTGTGGACTGGCTGACCACCCGCGCCGCCTGGGTGACCAACAACTCCTCGTCCGGCTCGGTCAGTGCCAAGCCGCTGGCCATCTTGAGCTGGCAGATCGACACCCCCATGGAGAAGTACCTGCTGTGCCTGGTGCTGCTGTGCGTGCTGGCCCTGGCTGCCAAGAATCTGGTGCGCAGCGCCATTGGCCGCGAGTGGATGGCCATGCGCGACATGGATGTGGCCGCCGCCGTGATCGGCATCCGCCCCACCTACGCCAAGCTTTCGGCCTTTGCCGTCAGCAGCTTCATCGTCGGCATTGCCGGCGCGCTCTGGGGCTTTGTCCACCTGGGTGCCTGGGAGCCCGCAGCCTTCAGCCTGGATCGTTCGCTGCAGCTGCTTTTCATGATCATCATCGGCGGTCTGGGTTCAATTGTTGGCAGCATTTTTGGCGCCGCCTTCTTTGTGCTGCTGCCCCTGCTGCTCAACCAGGTGCCGCACTGGCTGGGTCTTCCCCTGTCCACGGCTACAGCCACCTATCTGGAACACATGATTTTTGGTGCCCTCATCGTGTTCTTCCTGATTGTGGAACCCCATGGATTGGCCAAGCTGTGGGCAACCGCACGCCAAAAGCTGCGCGTCTGGCCCTTCCCACATTGATATGAAACACCTCCTGAGTCGCTTCGAGCCTTCCTCCTCTCTCGCTTCGCGGGAAGAGGACGGCATCCTCGCTGCGGGGTGGCCCTTGCTTGATGTCTCTGAGACGGCTCTTGCCAGTTCCAAAGACCGTTTTCATTGCCTTAGCTCATATTTTTCTTAAGACACCACAGAGTGCCTGCCCGGGACTTTGTCCCAAACAACCCAAGGAGACAGTTGATGATGTTCAAGAAAGTTGCGATGGCTGCCGCTACTGTGGCGGCAAGCATGGGCGCCTTGATGACTGCGCCCGCAGTGCAGGCACAAGAACAGTTTGTCCCTCTGCTGGTGTACCGCACCGGCCAGTTCGCACCGCTGGGTATCCCATGGGCCGACGGCAAGCAGGACTACCTCAAGCTCATCAACGCCAAGGGCGGCATCAATGGGGTGAAGATCAAGTTTGAAGAATGCGAAACCGCTTATGACACCGCCAAAGGCGTGGAATGCTATGAGCGCCTGAAAGGCAAAGACGGCGGCGCATCCGGTTTTGATACCCAATCCACCGGCATTACCTTTGCCGTGACGGACAAGGCCGTAGGCGACAAAATTCCCGTCGTCACACCCGGCTATGGCCTGTCGCAATCGGCAGACGGCAAGGTGTTCGAGTGGAACTTCCCGCTGCTGGGCAATTACTGGACCGCCGCAGATTCCATGATTCAGGACATTCTGAAGAAGGAAAAAGGCAGCCTCAAGGGCAAGAAAATCGCCCTCGTCTATCACGACTCGCCTTATGGCAAGGAGCCCATTCCATTGCTGGAAAAGCGCGCCGCCAAGGAAGGCTTTGAGTTAATCAAGCTGCCCGTGACGGCTCCGGGCGTGGAGCAAAAATCGACCTGGCTGCAAATTCGCCAGAACCGCCCCGACTATGTGCTGCTGTGGTCTGCCGGCGTGATGACACCCACGGCCGTACGTGAAGCACAGGCCACGGGCTACCCGCGCGAGAAAATGTATGCCATCTGGTGGGGCGGCTCCGATCATGACGTGAAAGACATCGGTGCCGGTGCCAAGGGTTACAACACCGTGACCATTCACAACACGGCCGAGCGCGACAAGGTACATGACGAAGTCAAGGCCCAGGTCTACGACAAGAACCAGGGCACGGCCAAAGATGTCAAGGAGCTGGGCCAGCTGGCCCACACGCGCGGCATGATGATTTCCATGCTGCAGGTCGAGGCCATCCGCACCGCGCAGGAAAAGTTCGGCAAGGGCAAGGTCATGACGCCCGAGCAAGTGCGCTGGGGCCTGGAGAACTTGAACCTGACTCAGGCTCGCCTCAATGAGCTGGGCTTTGGAAAAATGATTCGCCCCTTCAAGACCAGCTGCGACAACCACCTGGGTGCCGACTGGGCGCGCATTGCAACCTGGGACGGTGCCAAGTTCACAGTGACCTCCGACTGGTACCAATCCGACAAGACCTTGATCGATCCCCTGGTCAAGGAATACGCGGAAAAGTACGCCAAGGAAAAGAACGTCAAGGTACGTAGCTGCAGCTAAGCAGCCCACAGGCCCGGTCCATTACGGGTTGGGCCTGTTTTCAAGATAAACATGCCTCAAGCGCTTACCAGTCAAACGGAAGCAGCTATCAATTTAGAGATCATCAGGTGATGCCATGAGTGATACAGCGCCCACAGTTTCCGCCTCCGCCAAGCCTGCTCCGCTGGTGGAAGTCAATGGCATCGAGGTCATCTACAACCATGTCATTTTGGTGCTCAAAGGCGTGTCGCTGCAGGTGCCGCACCAGAGCATCGTGGCGCTACTGGGCGGCAATGGTGCGGGCAAGACCACCACGCTGCGCGCCATCTCCAACCTGCTCAAGGGCGAGCGCGGCGAAGTCACCAAGGGCGGTATCACGCTGGAGGGCGAGCAGATTGCCAATCTCTCGCCAGCCGATCTGGTCAAGCGCGGTGTGGTGCAGGTCATGGAAGGCCGTCACTGCTTTGCCCACCTGAGCATTGAAGAAAACCTGCTGACGGGCAGCTACACCCGCACGGACAAAGGCGAGATCGCCGCCAATCTGGAGAAGGTCTACAACTACTTTCCGCGCCTCAAGACCCGGCGCACCAGCCAGGCCGCGTACACATCGGGCGGCGAGCAGCAGATGTGCGCCATCGGCCGCGCGCTGATGAGCAACCCGCGCATGGTGCTGCTCGACGAGCCATCGATGGGCCTTGCCCCGCAGATCGTCGACGAGGTATTCCACATCGTCAAAGACCTCAACAGCAAGGAAAAAGTCACCTTCCTGCTGGCCGAGCAGAACACCAATATGGCGCTCAAATACGCCGACTACGGCTACATCATGGAAAGCGGCCGCATCGTGATGGATGGTCCGGCTTCCGATCTGGCCAGCAATGAAGACGTCAAAGAGTTTTATCTGGGCGTTGGCGGTGGGGAGCGCAAGAGTTTCAAGGATGTGAAGAGCTACAAACGGCGCAAGCGCTGGCTGGCTTGATGACTCCCCCCTGAGATGCTTCACGCCTTCCCCCAAGGGGATGACAGCCTCGCTACGCAGCCGCGCTTGCTCGCTGCCTTTCGCTTGGGTTGCGCCAGTTTTAACGATTCGCCCTGCTCCTGAATTTTTCTTTTTCACAGGATTTGCCATGAGTGCTTTCTACGACGCGCTGGAAACGCGCAGCCCTGATGAACGCGAAGCGGCATTGCTGGCTGCGCTGCCGACTCAGATCGCCCATGCACAGCAGCGCTCCGGCGCTTTTGCAGAAATTCTCAAGGGTGTGAATCCAGCAACCATCACCAGCCGCGCGGCGCTGGCGCAACTGCCTGTGACGCGCAAGAGCGAGCTACTGGAGAGGCAAGGCGCACAGCGCCCACAGCAGATTTTTGGCGGCTTCAACGCCATCGACCTGGGCCACGAAATGCCCCGGCTGTTTGCCAGCCCCGGCCCCATCTATGAACCCGAAAGCCGCCGCCCCGATTACTGGCGCATGGCGCGCTCCATGTACGCCGCAGGCTTTCGCGCGGGCGAGCTGGTGCACAACTGCTTTTCCTATCACTTCGTCCCTGCGGGCTCGATGATGGAAACCGGCGCCCATGCTCTGGGCTGCACGGTTTTTGCGGGCGGGACCGGTCAGACCGAGCAGCAAGTTCAGGCCATGGTTGATCTGCAACCCGCCGCCTATGTGGGCACGCCCAGCTTTCTGAAAATCATTGTGGAAAAATCGCAGGAGATGGGCGTCAAGCTGCCCAGCCTGACCAAGGCCATGGTCAGCGGCGAGGCGTTTCCACCCTCGCTGTGCAACTGGATGCGCGAGCACGGCATCGACGCTTATCAGGGCTATGGCACGGCTGATCTGGGTCTGATTGCCTATGAAACCTCGGCCCGCGAAGGTCTGGTTCTGGACGAGGGCGTGATCGTGGAAATCGTGCGCCCCGGCACGGGCGACCCGGTGGCCGAGGGCGAAGTGGGCGAACTGGTCATCACCACGCTCAACCCCGATTATCCGCTCATCCGTTTTGGCACCGGCGACCTGTCCGCCTATCTGCCCGGCCAGTGCCCCACAGGCCGCACCAATGCCCGTATCAAGGGCTGGATGGGCCGCGCCGACCAGACCACCAAGGTGCGCGGCATGTTCGTGCATGCCAAGCAGGTGGCCGAGGTCGTCAAGCGCTTTCCGCAGATCGGCAAAGCCAGACTGGTGGTCACGGGCGAGATGGCCAACGACCAGATGCAGCTGCTGGTGGAGACCACGGAAACCGCTCCAGGTTTCGCCCTGCAGGTGATTGAAGCCCTGCGCGATGTCACCAAGCTGCGCGGCGATGTGCAGATGGTGGCCCCTGGCAGCCTGCCCAACGATGGCAAGGTGGTCGAGGACGCTCGCTCCTACCAGTAATTTTTCTGCCTGCACACTGGCGGCAAACGTTAGTGCGCGCAGCTTTAAGGGGGGCCAGTGGCCCCTTCGCGCATTTTTGATGCACCCCAAACTCGATGCAAGCCTTTTTTGCGGAAGCTCAAAAAGCTGTGTGATTGCACTCACCAAAAAGGGATAACACTTAGAAAATAGATAAAACCCCACGGTTTTACGTTGCCTAAAATCCGGTCTCACGTCACAACAAGCCAACTGTCTTGGTCCGTTTGGACGGTATTCCTAGGGAGACAACATGCAGACAATTTTCAAGATCGCCGCCATCGCTCTGGCCGCCACCGCAGCTATCAGCAGCCATGCCGACACCTACCCTGTCGCAGGTAAGACGATCACGATCATCGTGCCTTTCACCGCAGGCGGCCCCACCGACAAGGTCGCCCGTGACCTGGCAGAGTCCATGCGCAAGCAGTTGGGCAATGCCACCATCGTGATCGACAACGCCGACGGCGCTGGCAGCACCATCGGTATCGGCAAAGCTGCACGTGCCAAGAATGACGGCTACACGCTGCTGCTGACGCACATCGCGATGTCGACCATCCCTACGCTGTATCGCAAGCTGCCCTTCAATGTGCTCAACGACTTTGAGTACGCCGGCATCATCAACGATGTGCCCATGACACTGATCGGTCGCCCCACGCTGCCCGCCAAGAATTTCGCTGAAGTCAAAGACTGGGTCGGCAAGAACCAGGGCAAGGTAAATCTGGCCAACGCTGGCGTGGGCTCCGCCTCGCACCTGTGCGGCCTGATGTTCCAGTCGGCCCTGCAGCAGGACATGACTCCCGTGCCTTACAAGGGTGCAGCCCCCGCGATTGCCGATCTTATGGGCAACCAGGTGGACCTGCTGTGCGACCAGACCACCAACACAACATCACAGATCGCTGCCAAGAAGGTTCAGGCCTATGGCGTGACCACCACCAAGCAGCTGACTACGCCCGCACTCAAGGATCTGCCCACGCTGCAGTCTCTGGGTCTGAAGGACTTCAACGTCACCATCTGGCACGGCCTGTACGCACCCAAGGGAACGCCAGCCGAGGTCGTCAAGAAGGTCAACGAAGCCATGAAAACTTCGCTGAAGGATCCTGAATTCATCAAGCGCCAGGAAGCACTGGGTGCCGTGATCGCCTCGGATGACCGTATCAATCCCGCAGGCCACAAGAAGTTTGTGGAAAGCGAAATTGCCAAGTGGGGCAAGGTCATCAAGGCCGCAGGCATCTACGCCGACTAATCAAACGATTGACCCATAAAAAAGCCTGCTCACGCAGGCTTTTTTATTATTGGGCGGAGCAGAGAGCTGCTTACCAGGTCACGTCCTTACCCTCGGCTGCACTGCGGCGCAGCATATCGACCAGCGGCACGATGCGCTGGGCCAGACCCACGCTGTCGTGGCTCGCGCTGTCTGCATCTTCGCCCTGCTCATCGTCCTCGGGCTGAGCATTGCTCTGGCCATTACGCCGCGCGGTTTCTTCTGCGGCAGCGGCTTCCAGAGCCGCGATGGCAGCCGGAATTTGCTCTACGGTGATGATGCCTTGCGCATCGTCAGGCGACTTGCCCATGATTTCCAGCAGCGTGCGGGCATTGGCATCCAGCATGATGAGGTCTGCGGTGGCGCGCGATTTGAATTTATAAGTCATGGTGCTATTCCTTCAACGGTAGATGTATTCGCGATTGAAAGGATAGCCGCTCTGCGCGCCTTTCATCACCCCGGTGTTCAGGTCGCCATCAGGTCTGCTGCATAGCATCTGATGCAGGGCAATCCAGCCATGCTCAAAACCCATGGCGCTGCCCGCCAGATACAAGCGATAGGCGCGTATGGCCTTGGCGGCCTTCGCCTCGTCATACTGGGCCTGCAGTATGGCCTGCGCCTCGCCCAGTTGGGCTTCCAGCATATCCGACCAGGCCCAGAGCGTGCGCGCATAGTGGGGGCGCAAGTTTTCTGTGTCCACCATCTCCAGTCCGCTGGCCGCCACATCGTGCAGCACACGACTCACATGCATCAGCTCGCCGCCGGGAAAGATGTAGCGGTTGATAAAGTCGCCCATGCCCGCGCCCAGCTCCACGTTGCTGACGCCGCCTGCGGTAATACCGTGCACCAGCGCCAGCCCGCCGGGCTTGAGCATGGAATAGATGGTCTCGAAGTATTCAGGCAGATTGGCACTGCCTACATGCTCGAACATGCCAACCGAGCCAATCTTGTCAAAGGGCTGTACTCCCTCCATCTGCCGGTAGTCCCGCAACTCCACCTGCACGCGGCCCTGCAGGCCTTTTTCGGCAATCAGCCGCTGGACATGGTCAAACTGGTTGCGCGACAGGGTGATGCCGTGGGCCTGCACGCCGTAGTGCTCTGCGGCCCAGAAAATCAAGCCGCCCCAGCCCGAACCAATGTCCCAGAAGCGTTCGCCCGGCTGCAGCTTGAGCTTTTTGCAGATGTGGTCCAGCTTGGCTTCTTGCGCCTGCGCCAATGTCATGGCCGCATCTTTGTAATAAGCGCAGGAATAGACTCGACGTGGGTCCAGCCACAGCGCGTAGAAATCATCCGAGAGGTCGTAGTGAAACTGAATTTGCTCGGCATCATGCGTCAGCGTGTGCATGGCCAGCGAGCGAGCCTTGGAGATCGTCTGCCCCAGCCATGAGGGGGTGTGACTGACCGGGTCGCCGTGCAGCAGGCCAGCAGCGACGGCCATGATGTCGCGCGGGCTGCCCTGCACTTCGACCCAGCCCTCGACGATGGCCGAGGCCACAGACCCCACCTCGCCCCCCACCAGCGCCGCAAACGCTTTGGGAGATCGAAAGATCAGCTGAACCGCACTGCCTTCAGGGCCAGTGCGCTCGCCCGAGGGGAGTTGCACCGATACCGTCACCGGAAGTTTTTCAAGCAGCGGCGCCAATGTGCTCAACAGGTTTTTCATGAAAACCATTGTTCACATCGACTATGGCAGGGTCAAGACGGGAAACTTCTCAACCGCAAGCGAAAACCAGGTCAGAGCTCAGCGGCGAGCATTCACCAGCTTTTGATAGGCCTTGAGCGTTTCAGGTGCCACGGACTGCAGCACCTGCTCGTACGCTGTCTTGTGGCGCGCCAGCAGGCGCATGGATGCCACGGTGCGGCCACGGCAGAACCAGTGGCAGGTGTGCTGCATCAGCATCAGCTCAGCCGTCATGGTGAAGGCGCGGCGCTTGCGCTCTTCGTCGTCGGTGGCATCACCCACGCGGGCTGCGGCCATGGCCTTGGCGTGTAGCTTCATGGCCTCGCGTACATCCAGCGTGGCCGATGGCAGAACGCGGGTCATATAAGGAAGGGCCAGTGGCAAGGTGCTGGCGCGCGTCTGCTCTGCAGGCAGGGAGGCAAATTCATCGGCAAAGCGCTGAAACTGACTGACCAGACTGCTTTCGGTATTCTCAAGCACGGGCCAGATCTGATCGCGGCGCTGGGTATCTGGCTCACCCAGCACGCGCAGATAGCCTTCCATCAGATTGGCCATGAGTTTTTCAATCTGAAAGTTCGACAAGTGCTGGCCCAGCAGCTGGGTGTGCTGGCGCTGCTCCTGCTTCTTGAGCACAAAGAGCACGGTGGTGACAATGATGGCGAGAGTTAAAAAATCCATGAAACAGAACCAGACTGGCGGACAAGCGCAATGAGAAAAAGGATGAGTGTAGTCAGCCTGACGGCTGCACTAGGAATTAGCGCCGTAATTCTCGGCCTTGCGGGCTGCAGCAGCGCGGGCTATTACTGGCAGGGATTCAAGGGGCAGATGCAAATCATGCAGGCAGCCAAACCCATTGATGACTGGCTGACCGACCCGGCGCTGAGTCCTGCTCTGCGCCAGCGGCTGCAAACCGCGCAGCAGATGCGCCGCTTTGCCAGCCAGCAACTGGCCCTGCCCGACAACGCCAGCTACACCCGCTTTGCCCAGCTGCAGCGCCCGTTTGCCGTTTGGAATGTGGTGGCCGCGCCGCCCTACAGCCTGACCATGCACCAGTGGTGCTTTCCCATTACCGGCTGCATTGCCTACCGCGGCTATTTCGCCAAGAGCGACGCGCAGACCGAGGCCAGCGCCATGCAAGCCCAAGGGCTGGAAACCAGCGTCTATGGCGTACCCGCCTATTCCACGCTGGGCTATCTGAACTGGCTGGGCGGCGACCCGCTGCTCAGCACCTTTACCCACTGGCAGGAGGGCGACTTTGCCGGCTTGCTGTTCCATGAACTGGCGCACCAGCTGCTGTATGTGAAGAACGACTCGGCCTTCAACGAATCGTTTGCCAGCACGGTGGAGCGCATTGCCACGCCGCTGTGGCTGCAAACCCATGCCAGCGCTGCCACGCAAAAGCGCTGGCAGCAAGGCCAGCAGCGCCGCTCACTCTGGCAGCAGCTGACGCGCGACACCCGCCAGCGTCTGCAAAGTATTTATGAGTCAAACAGCACTCAACCGCTTGATGAACAAACGCTGATAGCTATTAAAACAAGAGTGTTTACAGATTTCCGCGCCAGTTATGCACAGCTCCGAGCGCAATGGCTGGTCGCCGATGAGCCACTGCTCACCACGCCCGCCCTGCGTGAGCAGTACCTGCAGCGCCTAGCCCAGACGGATGACTGGGTGGCCAACGCCAACAACGCCAGCTTTGGCGCCCTGTCCACCTACGATGACTGGATACCGGCCATGACGCACTGGTGGCAGCAGCTGCGCGGCAATGACCCGGCAACACCCGAGACCTGGCAGCGCTTTTACGCACAGATGCGCGAGCTGGCCGAGCTGCCTGCCGATGAGCGCCGCCAGCGCCTGTGCGCGCAGTGGGACGACGCAGCCACGGCAGCCGCACTCTGCCCATAAACCTGGTAAAAAGACATAAACCATTGCTTACAAGGGTTAACCATGTAGGAGGCTTCAGCGGTTTTTAAGAAAGTCCAGCCAGAATTCCTCGATACCTATTTACTCGCTGTCGTTGTGGCTACCCTAGACTCCGAACTCTCCTCCTCGCACAAGCGACTCTTCCAGCCCCGCACCCCCCAGTTCATCGCTCTGGCTCTGGCCATCTGGCTGACGCTGACAGCCAACTGGGCACTGTGGCTGCGCCTACCTGAACTGGATGGCTACCACGGCAGCCTGACCCTGCTTGCCATTCGCATCCTGCCACTGGTGCTGGGTGCCAGCCTGCTGGTGACGGCCCTGTTCGCCTGGCCTCGCTTTACCAAGCCTTTCTGGACGGTGCTGCTGCTGGTGGCAGCCAGCGCTCAGTATTTCATGGTCAGCTACGGCACGGTCATGGACAAGGGCATGATTCACAACATCCTGCAAACGGATGCGCGTGAGAGTGCCGACCTGTTCAACATCAAACTGCTGGGCGAGATGCTGGTCGTCGCCATACTGCCAGCCATCTGGCTGTGGAAAACCCCTCTCAAGCCAGCTCGAAGCGCTCTGCGCAATGTGCTGCGTACGGCGCTGATGCTGGTGCTGGGCGCAGCGCTCATCGCAGCGTCGCTGGCCGTGTCGTACAAAGACCTGGCTCCTGTGGTGCGCAACAACCTGTGGCTGCGCTACATGATCAACCCGATCAACCCCGTGCTCTCCGCCGCATCGGTGGCGCTGGACCCCATCCTCAACAAGACCAAACCCTTTGTCAGCATCACAGCGGGCGCGGCGCTAGGCACAAGTTATGCAGCAGCTCAAAAGCCGCCGCTGCTGGTGCTGGTGGTGGGTGAGACAGCCCGCGCCAAGAACTTCAGCCTCAACGGCTATGCGCGCGACACCAACCCCGAACTGTCCAAACTCGACGTGCTGAGCTGGCGCAATGCCCGCTCCTGCGGCACCAGCACCCGCGAATCCGTGCCCTGCATGTTCTCCAATCTGGGACGCGAAGGCTATTACGCCTCCAAGGTCGAGCATGACAACCTGCTCGACGTGATACAGGCCGCCGGTCTGGCCGTGCTCTGGGTCGATAACCAGGCAGGCTGCAAAGGCGTGTGCAAGCGCATCCCCATGGCCGATACCGCCGACAGCGTGAACACCCCTGCAGGCAAGGCTCTGTGCAGCAAAGACGGCGAATGTCTGGACGGCATGCTGCTCAACGGCCTGGATGAACGCATCGCCAAGCTGGACCCCGCACGCCGCGCCAAGGGCGTGGTGCTGGTCATGCACCAGATGGGCAGCCATGGCCCTGAATACTTCAAGCGCTCCACGCCCGATCTCAAGGCCTTCAAGCCTGAGTGCGCCACCAATGCCCTTTCGAGCTGCAGCAAGGACAGCGTGGTCAACGTCTACGACAACTCCATTCGCTACACCGACCACTTTCTGGCCCAGACCATAGCCTGGCTCAAGACCCAGCAAAGCCAGTACGAAACCGGCATGTTCTACATGTCCGATCACGGCGAATCGCTGGGCGAGCTGGGCGTGTACCTGCACGGCATGCCCTATGCCATGGCCCCTGATGACCAGAAACATGTACCCATGATCAGCTGGCTGGGCACGCTGGGCGCGCGCACCCGCCTTGACCAGAGCTGCCTGAGCAAGACGCTGGATCAGCCGCTCTCGCACGACAACCTGTTCCACACCGTGCTTGGCTTGATGGATGTGACAACGCCTACCTACAAGCAGCCTATGGACGCTTTCTCCAGCTGCCGCAAAGCCAGCTAAGAGTCACACCCTGCCGAAAACAAAAGGCCTGCCAGATTCATGATCTGGCAGGCCTTTTCCTTATATGGATAGTGCGCAGGCAGCTATCAAAATCAGTGCAACGATCTCAGATCACTCACCCTGGGAGCCACGGTGCGCCCAGCCCGTTGTGTGCTTTTCGACCAGATTGAACAGCTCATACATCACCATCGCCATAGCGCCCACCACGATGAGCCCGGCAAACGCCAGCCCCATCTGCATGGATGATCCGGCGGAAACCAGCAGGTAGCCAATGCCTTCGTTGGCAGCCGTCATCTCGCTGACTGTGGTGCCCACAAATGCCAGCGTGATCGCCACTTTGAGCGAACCAAAAAAGTAGGGGAGCGAACGCGGCAGGCCGACTTTCATCAGCACATCCCAGCGCTTGGAACCCAGCACGCGCAGCACGTCTTCCAGCTCAGGCTCCAGCGTGGCCAGCCCTGTCGCGATATTGACCATGACGGGGAAGAAGCTGATGAGAAACGCCGTCAGAATCGCCGGCCCCGCGCCAATGCCGAACCAGACCACCAGAATCGGCACAAACGCCGCCTTGGGCAGCGCATTGAAGGCCGTCATCAACGGGTAGAAGGCGGCATAGGCCAGGCGCGATGAGCCGATCAGAAAACCCAGCAGCACGCCCACCACAATCGCCAGCCCAAAGCCCGCCATCGTCACCCAGTAGGTGCGCCACGCGTGCATGGCAATCGTGCCTGCAAACTCATAAAGCTGATGGCCTATGGCCCAGGGGCTGGGGAAGATGAATTCCGACACGCCAAAGCCCGCGCAGATCACCTGCCAGAGCAGAACGATCAGCAGCAGCAAGACCCAAGGCGCCCAGCGTTCCGCTATTTTTTTATGCTTCATGGTGCGCCTTATTGGTTGATCACAGTGCCGCTCGAAGCGCCACTCTTGCGCATGGCACCGATATGGCCGCGCAGTTCATAAACAATGTCTGAAAACTCTGGCGTGTAGGTCACTTCCAGATCTCGCGGACGTGGCAGATCGATGTCGCGGCGCACCACAAAGCGGCCAGGGCTCTTGCTCATCACATAAATGGTGTCCGCCAGAAACACGCTCTCGCGCAGGTCGTGCGTGACCAGAATCACGTTGAACTTCTGCTCGGCCTGCAGGTCACGCAAAATGCACCACAGCTCCTCACGGGTGAAGGCATCCAGCGCGCCGAAGGGCTCATCCAGGAGCAGCATCTGCGGCTCATGAATCAATGCCCGGCAAATGCTGGCGCGCTGCTGCATGCCGCCCGAAAGCTGCCATGGAAACTTGCGCTCATAGCCCGCCAGCCCCACCTTGGCCAGCAGCGCAATCGCACGCGCCTCATATTCCTTGCGCTTTTTCTTGAACTGCGAGCGGTGCGGCTCCACGATCTCCAGCGGCAGCAGTACGTTATCGAGCGTGGTGCGCCAGGGCAGCAGCGACGATGACTGAAACGCCATGCCCGAAATTTTGAGCGGCCCGGTCACGCGCTCACCATCCACGGTAATGCGCCCTATGGACGGCATCTTCAGCCCCGTGGTCAGCTTCATGAAGGTGGACTTTCCGCAACCCGACGGGCCAACGATGGCGATGAACTCGCCGCGCTTGACCGTCAGGTCAATCGCCTCCACCGCAAAGTGATTGGCCTGCAGCAATTCCTCGTTGTAGGCCAGCCAGACATCCTTGAATTCGACAAACGGTCTGGCAATTTCAGTATCTGATGAGTTCATAAGAAACAGGGCTGTAGCGCTTGTCCATCAAGCGCATTCAGCTATTAATCAATGAGCAATTATTTCTTGGGGAAGACGTCGAGATCGGCAACAGGCGGCAGAAATCGGCCACTCCAGACCAGGTCAGGATTCACGCGCGTCTTGGTCGCATACACATCCGACACCTGCGACGCCATCAGCGCCATGCGCGTGGTGCTGATCTGGCCAAAACCCTCAGCACGTGCATCGCTGGTGTTGACCACGCCATCCAGCGCCAGCTGCAGGCGGCGGGTTTCCATGGCGGGGTTGACGATACCGTCACGCTCTTTCACATAAGCAATGGATGCTGCCGGGTTGGCCATGACCTCCTTGGCCCCTTTGGCAAAGGCTTTGAGAAACGCGCGAATGGCTTCGGGGTTCTCGCGCACCATCTTGGCGCTGGCGATGATGGCGTTGCCGTAGTGCTTCACACCGTTGTCCGCAAACGGCATGACCACCACATCAGAAGCCTTGACGCCACGCGCTTCGAGATTCAGCAGCGATGTGAAACTGAAGCCCGTGATCGCATCAATATCACCACGCACCAGCATGGTCTCGCGCAGCGGTGGGTCCATGCTCGTCCACTGCACATCGCCCACCTTGTTGGCCTTGGCAAACAGCGCAAAACCACGGCGGCCACCATCAAAAACCGGTGCACCCATCTTCTTACCCGTCAGGTCCGCAGGCTTGGCGATACCGCTTTTCTTCAGCGCCAGCACCGATGATGGCGTGCTGTTGTAGACCATCATCACGGCCACTGGCTTGTCTTTCACCTCGGGGTTGTTGGCGTGAAACTCCATCAGCGCTGCCATGTCGGCAAAACCCATGTCATACGATCCTGATGCCACGCGCTGAATGGCACCACCAGAGCCACTGCCAGCATCCACCACCACATTCAGACCTGCGGCCTGAAAGTAGCCCTTGGCGACAGGCTGCAAAAACAAGGCAGACGGTCCTTCAAAGCGCCAGTCCAGCTGAAACTTGATGGGCGTGGCGGCAAAGGCTGCCGTGGCGCTGGCGCAAGCACCCAGAGCCAGCACGGTCTGCATGAACAGTCGCTTGGTTTGCATGGTGAATTCCTCTCTCGTTGGCTTGTAAAAATTCAATTCGTTCCGCTTTTCCAGCCGCCTTGGTGCGACTGACTCGCCTCGTCTATGAGTGACGGACCGATACATTCAATGGCGTGTGACGAACGCTCAAAAACGTCGCGACAAGACAGCTCTGCATCCTTTTGATCCAGTCTCTCGCCACGGAATACGCGCAGGCGCTCGGCATCAATGCCATAGACCACGCGGCCAATGGCCGACCAGAAGATCGCGCCCGCGCACATCACGCAGGGCTCGGCCGATGAGTACAGCGTGGCGGTGGCCAGCGCATCACGGCAGTACAGCGGGCTGGCCAGGCGAATGGCCGACAGCTCGGCATGGGCCGTGCAGTCGCCGCTTTCGCCGTTGGCGTTACTGGCCTCGGCCAGCACGCGCCCATCGGCCGCCACAATCAGCGCCCCAAACGGGCGGTTGCCGCGTTCACGCGCCCTGTCGGCCAAGGTGATGGCCTGGCGCAGATAGCGGCCATCCACGTCATTGAGTATTTGTTCTTGAGGCAAAGACATGTGCATCTGCTCCTCAGGCCTTGAGCATTCGCACCGACTTGGGCGGCAACATGCTGCTATTGAACAGGGCATCCGCCGATGGCATTGTTTTGAGCGCAAAGGTCTGCACCACGCTGTCCACCTGCTGCTCCAGAAGGCGCTTGCTGAAGTCGCCCAAACCATGGCTTTTCGTGTCTGCCGCAGCGATGTACTGGGTGGTGATGGCCCAGCGCGCCAGCTCCGTTTTCTCATCCAGAATCGGCTCGCGCTGGCGCACGGCGGCGATTGCAGCGGCCGGGTTGGCAATGCACTCCACAATCGCGCGGTTGGTGGCCCGCAAAAAGGCGGCAACCAGCTGCGGCTTTTCAGCAATCAATGCGCTGGAAGCAAGGATGGCGTTGCCATACAGCTGCACGCCAGCATCGGTGTAGTGCAGTATGGAAAGTTCCTCGGGCTTGATGCGCGCAAACAGCGACACCGCAGAGTCATGGAAATAAGTGGCGGCATCGACATCACCACGCACCATCACGTTATCGCGGGCTGAGAACTCGGTGGTAGACCATGAAAACAGATCGGCAGGCAGATGCTTGTTGCGCGCCACCATGGGCCATGCACGGCGTGTGGACTCCACCGCCGCAGCGGCGACCTTCTTGCCCTTGAGGCTCAGGAAGTCAGAGGTGATTCCGCGATCTTTGCGCCCAATGATGACGAAGGGCGCGCGGTTGTAGTACTGGTAGACGGCCTGCACACGGGGCGTTCCAGCATTCTGTGCATTGAACTCGATCAGCGAGCTGATATCGCCCAGACCCAGCTGGTAGGCGCCGCTGGCAATGCGGGTAATCGAAGCCACCGAGCCCGAGCCCACGTCCAGACTTACATCCAGCCCTTCTTCGCGGTAGTAGCCGTTTTGCAGCGCCAGAAAAAACGGTGCCGTCTGCGAAGTGACGCGAAAGTCCAGCGTGAATTTCAGCGGAGTCAGCGACTTGTTCTGCGCATGCACCCAGGGCGCAGAACATAGGGGTAAGGCAGCGAGAAAATGACGACGTTGCATGGCGGAACTCTCAAGTCTTGGGGCACATATCCAGCAGCACAGCCACTGGCAGAACATGAGCAATTTCCGGGCGCTGCGCGAATGGCAGGCTGAACGCTTCTACTCGTTCATCAACTAAGCAATTGGCGTGCCTGCTTTTTGACGCCTCTGAAAAGTAGTGCCAACGACTCACAACGGTGCAAGGTAACCACCACTGTGCATGCGTTGATGCACAGGTCTGCACCAAGTTGAAGCAATGCACCAAAAATGCCGCCATCTATCCCGTAAGCCTTGCTGGCACGGTGTTTGCTGCACTTCAATCAAGAGTAGAAGCGTTCAGCACGGTGCACTGTTCTCAACCAGAGATTCAGCAGCTTCGCGGGTCATTGCTCTTGAAGCGGGTACGGCTTTGGCCGCACTTGTTCCTCATACTTCAGAGGCACGCCATCTCAAGCCAACGCTCCATGCGCGTGCGTCTGAAGTCATTGCAAGAGAGAGACTTATGCAGACCATGAATGCCAACCAATCCACTTACGCACTGGACGAACTCGACAAGGAAGCCCGCATGGGCGGACAGGGCGTAGAGACCAGCGCCCGCGAAGTGCGCGTCATCGACATCAGCAACTTTGAAGCGCGCAGGCCGGAAATTGCCGAACAGCTGTGGAGCGCCGCTGTAGACATCGGCTTTTTTCAGGTTTCAGGTCACGGCATTGCGCAGGCCGATATCGATGCGGCGTTTGAGCGTGCGCAGCAGTTCTTTGCCCAGCCCGCAGAAGTGAAGGCGCAATGGCCGCTGGCACGCAATGCCGGCTGGGAGCACAAGGCGCAGATTCGCCCATCCACCAAGACACCGGACCAGAAGGAGTCTTATCAAGTCACACGCCCGCGCATGCAAGGGCTGTGGCCCGGTGAAGAGGAGCTTTCAGGTTTCCAGCAAGCCACACTGGAGTTTGAGCAGCAATGCTGGAAGGTGGGCATGCAGCTGCTGTCTTGCTTTGCCTACAAGCTGGGCTTTGACGAAGACTTCTTTACCCGCGCGCACAACCCAGCAGTGCCCAGCTACCAGAGCACTCTGCGCATGCTGCATTACTTTGCGGTCGACCCGGCATTGAAAGAAGAAACAGGCTTGTGGCGTGCAGGTGCGCATACCGACTTTGATTGCCTGACCCTGCTGTTCCAGCGCGCCCGACAAGGCGGCCTGCAGGTGCTGCCAGGAAAAGAGGCCGAAGCTCAGCAATGGACGCCGGTAGAGCCCGTGGACGGCGTCATCACCTGCAATATCGGTGACATGCTGACGCGCTGGAGCGACGACCAGCTACCCAGCAACTTTCACCGCGTACGCAACCCGCAGCCCCATGAATACCAGGGCTCGCGCTACAGCCTGGCGTTCTTTTGCCAGGCCAACGAAGATGCGGTCATTGAAGGGCCGGGCAAAAAATATCCGCCCATCACAGGGGCGGATTATTTGCGACAGCGCATCTCTGCCAACTTCTCGAATAGGTATTGATCCCCCCTGAGCGGCTGCGCCGCTTCCCCCTGAGGGGGACGACACCTTCGGGGCGGGGCGCCCCTTCCTCGGTATCCCTGGCTTGGGGTCCAGCCCCCCGCCTTTGGCGTGGTGTGATGTGGTCTGAATTGAAACGACAAGGCCCCGGAACTCGGGGCCTTGTCGGTAATCAGGGGCGGCGCAGATCAGCGCAGCGACGCGATGAGATCGATGTACAGCTGCTTGGCTTCATCTGACGAGGTGCCTTCGAGCTTGGCCCAGGCATCCCACTTGGCACGCGCCACCATGTCGGTGAAGCTGGGCTTCTTGGTCTCGTTGTCTCCATCTGTGGCCTGCTTGTACAGTCCATAGATCTTGAGCAGCGTGGCGTTATCAGGGCGCTCGCTGATCGAGGTGGAATTCTTGACGGCTTCTTCAAACGTGGTGTTCAGATCGGACATGAAGGGCCTCCTGGGCTTTGAGTAGTTCAGTGCAGTGTAGCCAAAAATCCATCAAATTAGAACGACCGTTCTTTTTATTTCGCAAAGTGCACAACCACAGAAACGCAGTACGTGCTGAAAGCCAGGTTTGCGCTTCACAGTCACGTCTGCCATGCACGCCAGCCCGGCCTCAGAACACCATGCGCAGACCCATATCAAAGCCCAATGCGCTGCGTGGCTGCATTCCAGGGCTGTTGCTGTAGGCTGGTTGCGGCATGATGACTGGGCTGCTGACGGCCAGCGGCGTCACACCCATCACAGCCGGGTTGTTGTGCCCATTGCTCACACTGATACGTGACACCGTGGTGTACAGTGCCGTGCGTTTGGAGAGGTTGTGCACATAGCCCAGGGCCAGCTTGTTCACCGATGCGTCGCCCGTTCCCTGGCCGTTCTTGAATTGCACCCGCGCCACCGATGCCCTGAGCTGATGGAGCCCGACAGGGATCTGCACACCGGCCAGCAGCCCGTCATAGCGGTCAGTGGCCTGAACATCGCTGCGCGCATTGCGCACCTGCGACCACTCACCCAGAACCTTGACTGGGCCAAAGTTGTACGACCCACCCAGGTTCAATGACTTGATGGTTTCCTTTCGGCCATTGAAAGTACCCAGCATGCTTTCGCCATAACCCAGCGCGATATCGGTGGGGCCACTGGCCCAGCCGATGCGCCCGCCCGCATAGCGGCCACGCCTGGAATCATTTTCTGGAAAGGCATACATCAGCTGACCGTAAACACCGCCCAGCCCTGTTGGCAGGTGGTAGCCAATGGAGTTATTAGCACGCAGATAGTTATCCGTACCTGCCGACAGACCATTGCCCAGCAAGCGCTCGGTCAATGTGCCGGTAGTCTGTGTACTCAGCGCACGGTTAATGGCCAGGTTGCTGCTGACCACGGCCAGCAGATTCACACCCACGCCGTTGACGGTGTAAGGATCAAACGCCCAGTCATTCAGAAACGACGGCGTGTGGTCTCGCCCGAGACGCAGCTCGCCCCAGTTGCCTGTCAGGCTGACGGTGGAACGCCGCCCAAAGTTCAGCGCGCCACCACCCGTATCGTTGGTCACGGGAGCCTCAAGCCACATGCTTGCAGACATTCCGCCTCCCAGATCTTCAACAGCGCGAACGCCCAGACGACTGGCCAGATTGCCTGAGGGCGACAAGGCCCAGACGCCCTGACTTGCGGTTCGGCCGGAGCCATCCCAGGAATTGCTGCGCACCATGTAACGGCTGACGCCCGCATCCATCACGCCGAACAGAGTGACAGATGACTGCGCACTGGCCAGACTGGTGACAGACAGCGCAAAAAAACCCCAGAACTTTCGTGAAATACGCGGCATGTTGTGTCTCCTTTTCGTTATGAATTGGCGGTTTTGATCCGCGAAATCACTCTAAAAAAGGAAGACTTCAGCTCTTGTGCAGTTGATGCCATCCATTGCTTATTTGGTGCCACTCACTCAAGGTGAATTCCCTAGGAATGTCGCCGCATTGCATGAGCACTGTCTTTAAACAAAAAATGCCAGCGCTTTGGGTAAAGCGCTGGCACAGGTCTCTGCAATGGATTTACATGCCTTGCATTTCCACCAAGCGGTTCACGGCACGAGCACGGTAGATCCCATGGTCTTGCGCGACTCCAGCGCGCGATGGGCTTGCGCAGCATCGGCCAGCGCAAACTCTTGCTGAGGCTCGCTGACGATACGACCCGCCAGCACGTGATCGAACAGCTCTGCAGCCATGTCCAGCATATGCGAGCGAGGCTGGATGTAATGCATCATGGCCGGCCTTGTCATCCAGATCGAGCCTTTGGCAGCCAACAGCGAAGAGTCCACGACGACAGGTCCAGAGGATGTGCCATTGCTGACCAATGACCCACGTGACTGCAGACAGTCGAGTGAGTCCATCAGGGTGTCTTTGCCCACCGAGTCATAGACCACTGGAACGCCTTTGCCACCCGTAATGTCCTTGACCCGCTCGACGATGCTTTCGCGCGAAGTCACGATGGTGTGCGTGCACCCGTTCGCCTTGGCCAGTGCGGCTTTTTCATCCGTGCTGACGGTGCCAATCATGGTGACACCCATAGCGCGAGCCCATTGGCAGGCAATCAGGCCGACGCCGCCGGCAGCAGCGTGATAAAGAATGGTCTCGCCGCCCTTGAGCGGATAAACCTGACGAAACAGATACTGCGCAGTCATCCCCTTCATCATGAGCGTGGCTGCACTACGGTCAGAGATACCGTCAGGCAGCGAGATCAGCACTTCAGCCGGCATGACACGCACCTGTGAATAAGCGCCTTGCGGGCCGATCAGATAGCCGACGCGATCACCGACCTGGATGCCCGTCACACCCTGCCCCACCGCCTCGACCACACCCACCGCATCCGAGCCCAGACCATTTGGCAATGCCAGCGGGTAACGCCCGGTGCGAAAGTACACATCGATGAAATTGAGCGCGATATAGGTATGCCGCACACGCGCCTGACCGGGTCCGGGCTCGCCCACTTCAACGGTTTCCAGCCGCAGAACTTCTGGGCCGCCAGTCTCATGAAAGCGGATGGCTTGGGTCATGGAATGCTCCTGTTTTTATCGTTCACAACGAGATGCAGCAAGCGCTGCAAAGCAAAAGTCCGGGCACCCTCAATGACAGGCATGCCCGGACCGAGTAGCAAGCAGATTCAGTTCAGCTTGATGCCAAAGTTCTTGACGATCTCGCCGTTGCGGTTGTATTCCGCCTGCAGCTCCGTAGACAGCTGCTCCAGCGTTCGTTCCTGCTTGATGGGCTCGAAGCCGGTGGACACATAGCGCGCCTGCACCGCTTGGCTGGCATTGACCTTCTGCAGGGTGGCATTGATCTTATCCATCAGCGGCTGAGGTGTCTTGGCTGATGCGAACACGCCCGCCCAGTTGCTGAAATCAAGCTCCGGATAGCCCAGTTCAGCCATCGTCGGAACATTGGGGTAGTCAGGCAGACGGCTCTTGTAAGCCACGGCCAGCAGCTTGACCTTGCCACTGGGCACCAGAGGTTTGGTGGTCACAGAGCCATCGAACATCAGCGGAATCTGGTTGCCCATGACTTGCGCCAGCGCTGGGGAAGAGCCCGGAAACGGCACATGCTGCATGTCCAGCCCTGCCTTCTGATTCAGGATCGCCCCAGCGTACTGCGACGCCGTCCCTTGGCTATAGGAGGCAAAAGAAAGCTGACCCGGGTGGGCCTTCACATAGGCGATGGCCTCCTTGGCATCCTTGGCGGGGAACTGAGGTGACGCAATGAAGACCATGACCGAGCGCGCCATCTGCGAGACGGGCCGGACATCCTTCATGGCATCAAAGCCTCCTTTGAGCACATGGGGCACCTCGGTCAGGATGTTGGTCACCGTCACCAGCAAGGTATTGCCATCGGCAGGCTGCGCGAGCATGTACTTGACCGCCAGTGCGCCACCAGCACCGGGGCGGTTTTCCACCACCACGGGCTGCTTGATCTCATGCGCCAGCTGATCGCTGATGATGCGCGCAAACACATCAATCGTGCCGCCCGGTGGGGCCGGAACAATGAGCTTGATGGGTTTATCGGTAAACGCGAGGGCGCTGCCAACCGGCAAAACGGCAGCCAGAGCCATGGATAAAAGAGCTGGAATGCGTTGCATCATGTGCTCCTTTGAACTCAGGCGACCTTGCGCAGAAAGCCCTGCTGGCCGCCATTGCGGTTGGGGGCAAAGCCGTTCTTCTCCAGCGTTTCTTCCACGCTGTCATAGAACACGCCGATCTGGCACATCTCGCGCGCTTGCTGTGGCGTGGCGATGGGGCGGCTGAACTCCTTGGCAATACGCACCAGCTGCTCGATCTGCGCCACGGTGCCCATTTTTTCCGTGCGGGTCTGGTTCCACAAGTTGTCTTCGGTACCGCAACGCACATGCAAGCCCATGGCAATGCCCATCACGTTGATCGGCAGCACATTGAGCACCGAACTTTCCACCGTCAGCACCGCACCATCGGGCACGGCGCGCACAAAGTGGGCCAGGCTGTAGATATTGGGTGCATCCATGCCACCGCCAATCGCCACCCAGTTCATCACCAGCGGGCCCTTGTAGATGCCGCGACGCATCAAGCGCTCTAAAGATTCGAAGCTATTGATGTTGTAGCACTGGAAGGCGCTCTGGATACCGGCTTCGCTCAGGCGACGAATATGCTCTTCGGCCCATCCGGGCTGAGCCGGCACTGTCATTTCCTTGTAGGCATTAAAGATGGCCGGGTCTTCCATAGAGGTGCCCTGGATGTCGCGCACATCAAACTGCTCCAGCACGTTCATTTGCGAGGTGTTGATGGTCACCGTCACCTGATCGGGCTTGGGGTCCAGCTCGGCCAGCATATGACGCGTGTCATCGCTCAGCCACTTGGCGGCCGCACCGTCGCTCTCTGGCGCAAAACTGATGGATCCTCCCACCTGGATGATCATCTCGGGAACACGGGAACGCACCCCGGCAATCAGCTCATTGAACTTGGACAGACGCTTGCTGCCACGACCATCCAGCTCGCGCACATGCAGATGCAGCACCTGGGCGCCAGCGTTGTAGCAGTCCACCGCTTTCTGAATCTGCTCTTCCATGGTGACCGCGATCTCACCGGGAAAGTCCGATGGCAGCCAGGATGGTGCGTAGGGTGCTGCCGTGATGATCAGGGGTTGCTGGTTTTCGGGGAACAGGTGGCCGTCGAGAAAATTCATGGTGTTGTCTCCGTTGTTATATGAAAGTCATGCTCGCACTCAGAGCCATGCGCACAGCTCTGGATACATCGTTGCCCGGCCAGGCTCTACGCCTTGCCTCTGGCGCTCTTTGATGTTCAGTAGGTCGGCGTGCCGATGATTCCGGCACGTTCCATCTTGCGATGGCTGGGCGGGTAGTCCATCACCGCGTAATGCTGCGTCGCCCGGTTGTCCCAGATGGCAATGCTGTCGGGCTCCCAGCGCCAGCGCACCTGGTATTCCGGAATTGAGGCCTGGTTGATCAGGTACTGCAACAAGCTGGAGGCCCCCTGCGTGAAGTCCTGACCCACACGCACATTGGCGGGTGTGTGAAAGTTGGTGAAATGGGTGGCAAAGCCGCTGACAAACAGCACTTTCTCACCAGTCTCTGGATGCGTGCGCACCACCGGATGCTCTGCGTCTGGAAACTGGGCCTTGAGAGCCAGGCGCTTCTCAATCGGCATCGCCGCACCGAAGGTGCATTCAATGCTGTGGCGTGCCCTCAGTGGTGCAATCACCTCCTTGATATGCGGTGGCAGCATCTCGTAGGCCAGTGCCATATTGGCCCACATGGTGTCGCCGCCAACGGGCGGGCATTCGACACAGCGCAGCACACAGCCCATGGGCGGGACCTCGCGCCAAGTGGCATCACAGTGCCAGGAGTTTTCATAGCGGTCTTTGGACTTGTCCGGTGTCTTGTAGATCTGCACCAGGCCTGGGTGCTCCGGGTCGCTGCCTACCACCGGGTGGTCCTCCAGCTGACCAAAGCGCTGCGCGAAGGCCACATGCTCGCCGCGGCTGATTTTCTGGCGCCGCAGAAACAGTACTTTGTGCTTAAGCAAGGCTGCTTTGATCGCCGAGAAAAGTCCTTCATCGCGTACTGCGTCTGCCAGCTGCACATCAGCCAGTTCCGCACCGATGGCACAGGTCAGAGGGTTTATCCGCATAACTGTCTCCTACACTTTTTTGAATCCAGGCTTTTGCTAGTCTCTGCCGCCCGGTAAGTCCACTGTAGAAAACCTGTGTCACATAGGTTGTGCATTTCATGCCTCACGCTATGCATCTCATGCCAGAATTTCACTGCCTTTTTGCGTGGAGCAGTCATGGTCACTTTTGTGCGTGCGGCATCTCTGACGAATTTTTCAGAACTCCTCAGTGAACTCGGTGGAGACCCAGATGCAGCACTGCGCCGTGCAGGCCTGCGCCCCTCCATGGTGAGCGAGCAAGATCAATTGATTGATGTTCTGGTCGCCGGGCGACTGCTGGAAGATGCAGCCGCTGCGACGGGTTGCACGAATTTCGGGCTGCGCATGGCCCAATCGCGCCAGGTATCCAACTTCGGCATCGTGAGTCTTTTGCTGCTGCACCAGCCAACGCTGCGCAAGGTGCTGAGCACGCTGATCGAGCATGTGCACCTGCTCAATGAATCGCTGATGATTCACATGGATGAGGAGAACGGCGTCGTAGTCCTGCGCGAGGAGTTCACGTTGCCCGAGACTTTTCCTCAATCGATGGAGCTGGCAATTGGCGTGCTGTTTCGCACCTGTAATCTGCTGATGCACGAGCGCTGGCGCCCCCAGCGCGTCTGCTTCAGTCACACCACACCGCGTGATATCAGCTTGCACAAGCAAATGTTCGGCTGCCGTGTGGAGTTTGACGCAGACTTCAACGGGATTGTGTTTCGCACCGAAGACCTTGACGCTCACAACCCCATGGCAGACCCAGTGCTGGTGCGCTATGCCCAATCCATTGTGGATACAACCCAGCAGGGCCGCCAGGCCTCCATCGCCCAGCGCGTGCGCAAGGCGATCTACCTCATGCTGCCCTCAGGCAATGCGACTTGCATCTGCGTGGCTCAAGGCCTGGGGCGCAGCGTGCGGACTTTGCAACGCGAGCTTGACGGTGAAGGTTTCAGCTTTACCGATCTGCTGGTTGAAGTTCGATACGACCTGGCACAACGCTATGTGCGCAACCCGGAGTACTCCGTCGGCCAGATCGCATCCATGCTGGGCTACAACAGCCACAGCGCCTTCACGCGCTGGTTCAGCACGCTCTTTGGCTGCCCGCCCGAAGTCTGGCGTGAAAAAAACCTGCCTCCGGGCAAACTCCAGCGGACGGAAGCAATCAACCGCGCGTAGGCTGCTCCAGCCAGCGCTGGGCCAGCTTGACCCAGAAGGTAGCGCCCAATGGGATCAGCTCGTCATTGAAGTCATAACTGGGGTTGTGCAGCGTGCAGGGGCCGCCGCCGTGGCCCAGCGCGCGGTGATCGCCGTCGCCGTTGGCGATAAAGCAGTAGGCGCCGGGCTTTTCCAGCAGCATGAAGGCAAAGTCTTCCGCGCCCATGGATGGCTCCTGCGGCACCACACCAGCATCGCCCAGAATCTCACGCATCACGTTTTGCGCAAATTCGGCCTCGGGGGCGGTGTTGATGGTGGGCGGGTAGTTGCGCACAAACTCAAACGTGCATTGCGTGCCGTGGGCAGCGCATAGCGATTCGCTGATCTGCTTCATGCGCTGCTCGATCAGGTCCAGCACCTCAAGCGAGAAGGTGCGCACCGTGCCTTGCAGCTCTACGCTGTCGGGCACCACGTTGGTAGCTTCGCCCGCATGAATCATGGTGACGGAGATCACGCCTGCTTCAATCGGCTTTACGTTGCGGCTGACGATGGTCTGAAACGCCATGATGAGCTGGGCCGCCACGGGCACCGGGTCCACCACCATGTGCGGCATGGCGGCGTGACCGCCCTTGCCCCGCACCACGATCTTGAATTCATTGCTGGAGGCCATGGCCGGGCCTGCACCTACGGCCATGGTTCCGGCCTTCATGCCAGGCCAGTTGTGCATGCCATACACGGCCTGCATGGGGAACTGGGTGAACAGGCCGTCATTGACCATCTCACGCGCGCCGCCACCGCCTTCTTCTGCGGGCTGAAAGATGGCGTAGACCGTACCCTCAAAGCTGTCGCGATGGGCCGCCAGATATTGCGCAGCGGCCAGCAGCATGGCCGTGTGGCCGTCGTGACCGCAGGCGTGCATCTTGCCCGCGTGGCGGCTGGCATGTTCAAAAGTGTTGAACTCCTGCATGGGCAAGGCGTCCATATCCGCACGCAGGCCAATGGCGCGGCCATTCTTGCCACCATCGCGGCCGTGGATGATGCCTACCACCCCGGTCTTGCCCAAACCACGATGGGTAGGAATACCCCATTGTTCCAGCTTGTCAGCGACCAGATCGGAGGTGCGAATTTCCTCAAAACACAACTCCGGGTGGGCATGAATATCGCGGCGCAGGGCGGCAATGTCAGGGGCGCTTTTTTGAAGTTCGGGCAGCAGGGCCATGCGCTCTCTCCTTGGGGTCATCATTGGCAAAACAATATGATGACCCAAAGCAAGAGAGGCTGCGCCCACGCTGCATCAA
The DNA here is from genome assembly GCF_002754475.1 of Comamonas sp. 26. Taxonomy (NCBI): domain Bacteria; kingdom Pseudomonadati; phylum Pseudomonadota; class Betaproteobacteria; order Burkholderiales; family Comamonadaceae; genus Comamonas; species Comamonas sp. 26. Next base: position 196,661 of record NZ_PEFL01000001.1, on the reverse strand, counting down.
AACCTCAAACTCTCGCCTTGCCGTCGCTTGTAAGCATGGACAGCTCCACAAAACCCGGCTTGCCTGCCTGAGGGCGGAAAGCAATGGGGAAACCAGCAACCTGCTGACCGTTGAGGGCCTCCAGCGCCGCCACCAGACCGTCGCGCTGCAGCCGACCTGCAGCAGCTGCAGACTTCAGCGCCTCACCGACAACGCGGGCGGCCAGATAACCTTCCATGCTCGAGTAATTGGGCTGCAATGACGCACCATTTTTCTGCAGTGCCGCCTGAAACTCTCGCGCCAGAGGATGTGATGTCTTGAATGGCGAGGGCACGACCTGGGTCACCACTACGCCCTCGGCCTCCTTGCCCAAAGCCTGGGCCAGCGCCGAGGTCCCCACAAATGACACGTTGTAGAACTGACCGCCATAGCCGGATTGGCGCGCGGCGCGCACAAAGGCGGCGCTGGCCGCATAAGTGCCCACCTGCACGATCACATCCGCGCCCAGTGGCACCAATGTCTTGATCGCGTTGCCCACATCCTGAGAGTTGCGCTCCACGGTGGCGGCTCCCACGGGCTTGAGGCCCTGGCTTTGCAATGCCTGCGTCACGCCGTCCAGACCCGACTGGCCATAGGCATCGTTTTGATAAAACACCGCGATTTTCTTGAGGCCCAGCGAGACCAGCTGCTTGACCATGAGCGCGGTTTCATCGGCATAGGAGGCGCGCAGATTGAAGACCGTCTGCGCCAGCTTGGGGTCACGCAAAGCGGCGCTACCTGTCAGCGGCGCAATCAGTGGCACCTTGGCTTTTTGCAGCAAGGGCAGTGCAGCCATGCTGGTCGGCGTGCCAAGGTAACCAAACAGGGCCATCACGTTATCGGCCAGAAATTTCTGCGTATTGGCCACACAGCGCTCGGGCTCGTAGCCATCATCCAGCGTGCGCAGCTCTACCAGACGGCGGCCGATGCCGCCCTGGGCATTGAGCTGATCGAAGTACAGCTTGGCACCCTGCGAGAACTGCGTACCCAGCTGTGCTGATGCCCCTGTCAGTGCGCAAGACTGGCCCAGCACGATGGGGCCTGTCGCCTCCTGTGCGTAGCTGTTCACTCCCCAGACTCCTGCGGCCAAGCCTGCCGTGGCAGTCACAAACTGACGACGATTCCACCCCATTTGCATGTCTCGCATTGCTCTCGCTCTCATTACTGGCTGTTCATCGTTACGAGCCTGATCGGCTCATTTTTGGTATGTCGCACTTCAGGTTTTTTGACCTTCATGCGAGCCGCATAATAGGCTGACAAAGCGGTTTGTCCGCGAATTGCTCCCGTTTTCGAGCTCACAACATGCCCCACATCGCTCAAGTACGCGGCGCCTGCCCGCATGACTGCCCGGACACCTGCGCCCTCATCACCACCGTCGCAGACGGCACGGCCATCAAGGTCCAGGGCAACCCAGAGCATGCACACACAGGTGGCGTTCTCTGCGCCAAGGTCAGCAAGTACACAGAGCGCACCTATCACGCAGGCCGCGTGCTGCAGCCGCTCAAGCGCAGCGGCCCCAAGGGCAGCGGCCAGTTCACCCCCGTCAGCTGGGACGAAGCCCTGGCCGACATTGCCCAGCGCCTGCACCACATTGCGCAGCACAACCCCGAGGCGATTCTTCCCTACAGCTACGCAGGCACCATGGGCCTGGTGCAAAGCGAAAGCATGGACCGGCGCTTCTTTCATCAGTTGGGGGCCAGCCTGCTGGATCGCACCATCTGCGCCAGCGCGGGCAGCGAAGCGCTCACCCACACCTATGGCGGCAAGCTGGGCATGCGGGTGGAATTCTTTGCCGAGAGCCAGCTCATCCTGATCTGGGGCAGCAACAGTATTTCCAGCAATCTGCATTTCTGGCGCTATGCGCAAGAGGCCAAGCGCAACGGCGCCAAGCTGATCTGCATAGACCCACGCAAGAGCGAAACCGCCGACAAATGCCACGAACATCTGCAACTGCTGCCCGGCACCGATGCCGCACTGGCACTGGCACTGGCACTGATGCATGAGCTGATCGCCAACAACTGGCTGGATCATGACTACCTGGCGCAATACACGCAAGGCTGGGATGCTCTCAAAGCCAGAGCACTGCAGTGGCCGCCAGAGAGCGCTGCTCAGGTCTGCGGGCTGACGGTGGAGCAGATTCAGTCACTGGCCCGTGACTACGGCACGACCCAACCGGCAGCCATTCGCCTGAACTACGGCATGCAGCGCGTGCGCGGGGGCGGCAATGCGGTGCGGGCCATTGCCTGTATACCCGCCTTGATTGGCGCCTGGCGCAACCGTGCCGGTGGCCTGCTGCTATCAAGTTCAGGCGTATCGCCCTTCAACCGGCCTGCAGTGCAGATGCCACAGTTGCTGGGCCAGCGCAGGCCACGCACGCTGAACATGAGCCAGATTGGCGATGTGCTGCTGCATGAAGGCGATGCCCAATTTGGCCCGCAGGTACAAGCCGTGGTGGTCTACAACAGCAACCCCGTGGCCGTGGCTCCGGAGTCTGCCAAAGTAGCCGCCGGTTTTGAGCGCGAAGACCTGTTCACCGTGGTGCTTGAGCATTTCATGACCGACACGGCCGATTACGCAGACTATGTGCTGCCCGCCACCACCCAGCTCGAGCATTGGGACATTCACGGCAGCTACGGCCACACCGATGTGCTGCTCAACCGCCCCGCCATTGCGCCCGAGGGTCAGGCCCGCAGCAACGGGCAGATCTTCCGCGACCTGGCCTCCCATATGGCCAGACTCGACCCCGCCTTTGCCGCAGCCCATTTTTCAGATTCAGATGAGGCTCTATGCCGCGCAGCTGTTGCGCATACGGCTATTGATTTTGAAGAGTTGATGGAGCGCGGCTTTGCGCATATTCCGCTGCCCGATGCGCCGTTTGCTAAAGGGCACTTTGCCACTCCATCCGGTAAATGCGAGTTTGACAATCCGGCGCTGGCGGCACTGGGCATCAACACCCTGCCCGACTATCTTCCCAATTACGAGCCGCCCACGGCCGAATACCCGCTGGCCATGATCTCGCCGCCCGCGCGCAACTTTCTCAACAGCACGTTTGCCAATGTGGGCAGTCTGGCCCGCATGGAAGATAAGCCCATGCTGGAGATGCACCCTGACGATGCCGCCCTGCGCGGTATTGCCGACGGTGACCGGCTGCGCGTCTTCAATGCTCGTGGCGAGCATGTCTGCCACGCCAGCCTCAACGGCCGCGCACGTCTGGGGCTGGTGGTGGGGCTGGGTATCTGGTGGCGCAAGCAAGGGGCAAACGGCACCAATGTGAACGAGCTGACGCACCAGAAGCTCACCGACATTGGCCGAGCACCCTGCTTTTACGACTGTGCGGTGCAGGTTCAGCGAATAGGGCCGGCCTGACATGCCCCCCATCGTTGTTGACCATGAACCGGTTTCTGGCCCGAAGAACCATAATGAGAATAAATACTCGATGAACATGTGATCGGGGACTGCCCGCCCTGAAGCACAGGAGCAAGACCGCCCTCGCCACTGCGACACACACTGTGAAGAAATCCACCTCCTGGCGCCGCAGCCTTGCGCCCTCCCGGCTTGACCTGCGGCGTCTGATCCTCGCGCTGACCATCGCCAGCGCGCTGATTCCGTTTATCAACACCTTCTACGCCGGCTACCTGGTGCAGCGCCAGCAGTTGATAGACACCACACTGGAAGGCCACCACGCCTACGCGACCAAGCTAGCCAAGAGCACGGACGATTTTCTGCAGTCCGCCCTGCAGCAGCTGGCATACAGCGCCCAGCTCATGGTCCCTCACATGAAGGACCCCGGGTACCTGACCCAGGAAGCCCATCGCCTGCGTCTGCAGACCAAGAGTTTCAACTCCGTCACCATCATAGACCCCACGGGTTATGTGCTGGCCACCTCACCCGAAACCTTGCAAATCAAGGGCAAGACACTGCAAAGCGCAGGGGTGGTGGAAACGCTGACCAAGCGCGGCCCGGTGGTCAGCCAGCCTTATTTGTCCGTCACGGGTAACTACATCGTCTTTATTTCGCAGCCTATTTTTAGCGCTGACGGGCAATACCTGGGTGCAGTGGGCGGCAGCGTCTACCTCAAGGAAGACAATATTCTCGACACGCTGCTGGGCTCGCACTTCTACCAGGACGGCACCTATGTCTATGTGGTGGACAAGAACAAGCACATCATCTACCACCCCGACGGTCATCGCGTAGGCGACAGAGTGATCAATAACGACGTCATCAACTCCGTGATCAAAGGGGAGTCAGGCGCAGCCACCGTATTCAACAGCAAGGGCGTTGAAATGCTGGCGGGCTACGCCATCATTCCCGTCGCCGGCTGGGGGATAGTTGCCCAGCGTCCCAAGACCACTACGCTGGCACCGCTCAACAAGCTGATGCGTGCCGTGCTCTACAAAACGCTGCCCATTGCATTGGTCATGCTGATCGTCATCTGGTGGAGCGCACGCCGTATTGCCAGCCCGCTGCGCCAGCTGGCGAATGGCGCACACGATATGGACAAGCCCGAGACCGCGCAGAACATCCAGGCCGTCAAGTCCTGGTACTTCGAGTCTCATGAGCTGAAAAAAGCCATGCTCAAGGGGCTGAACCTGCTGCAGCGCAACATCACCAAGCTGCGTGAAGACGTGAATACCGACCCACTGACCGGCCTGGGCAACCGTCGCCATCTGGAGGCTGCCGTCACGGCCTTCCGGACACAGGAGCTGTCTTTCTCCGTCATTGCCATCGACATCGATCACTTCAAACGCATCAACGACAGCTTTGGCCATGACACGGGCGACGAAGTGCTTACGCAACTGGCCCACACCATGCGCGATGTCTCGCGCGCGGGCGACGTAGCCTGCCGTGTGGGCGGCGAAGAATTCTTGCTGCTGCTGCCCTGCACTGCGCTGGAGGCCGCGGCCCATGCCGCCGAGCGCCTGCGCCAACTCGTCGAGGAGATGGAGATTCCACAGGTCGGCCGCATCACCATCTCTCTGGGCGTTGCGCAATGGCCAGACAGCGATTCGGACATCAAAACCGTTTTCCTGCAGGCCGACACCATGCTCTATGCCGCCAAACGCAGCGGACGCAACCGGGTAATGGTCAACGAAGCAGGCAGCATGCCGCACAAAACCTGAATCACGCGCGGGAAGTTCTGCTGCCACGATGACCCCAAGGCGTATCCGCAGTGATGGTGGATACGCCTTTTTTATTCATTCTGCGGTTCGAATGCACCAATTTGAATCGAGGTAGCGGACGTGCGTGCTGCCAAGGCCATCAAGTGAGTTGCTGAACCGGCAAACATCCATCAACACTCTCCACATCGAAATAAGGAGCACCCATCGCTTATTCCATCGGCGATGAGTGCCGATTTCATATTCAGTGCAAGGACACACCCGGGCCTGCCTGCGTGCTGCGTCCATTCAAGGACAGAAAATGGTGGACCACGGGCTTGTCAGGTCCCTGGTGGTAGCGCAGCGCTGCAGCCTGCAGGTCGGCATCGGCCTTGGACACACGGCCATGCTGGCGCAGGTGCTCGGCCCAGGATTCGACCAGGAACCACTCGATCACCCGTCCCGGCTCTCCCGTGTGCTCGGCCACGCCCCAGGCATAGGCCCCGTCGCGGCGGCGTTCATGGGCCACCTGCTGCATGGCCTGCAGAAAGGCGGACAGATCCTCGCGGGCAATCCGGTATTCGATCTGGATCATGACCGGGCCGCGGTCGTGGGCCACAGGCTCGGCCAGCAGCGGCTCGGGCCAGTGGTTGGACGGCTGCAGATCGGCCTCGCCGGTGGGCAGCTTGATGCGGTGGAAGACCAGCGACACCAGCACCAGACCCACGGCTCCGATCAGCAGCGTGACCGGCAGGCCCATCTGACCGGCGATCAGGCCCCAGCCCAGGCTGCCCAGCGCCATGGCGCCGTTGAACACCATGAGATAGATCGCCAGGCCTCGGCCGCGCACCCAGTTGGGCAGCACCGCCTGGGCCACACCGTTGAGCGTGGTCAGCGCCAGAATCCAGCCCAAGCCCAGCACCAGCATCAGCGCCACGGCCAGCCACTGGGGTGGAGCCTGGGTCAGCACCGCCATCACGGCCGCCGTGATCACGGAAGCCAGCAGCACCAGACCGTCGGTATCGAGGCGCTTGCGCAGCTTGGGCAGCAGCACGGCGCCCAGGATGGCCCCCGCACCTACGGCCCCCAGCATCACGCCGTAGAAACCGGCCGTACCGCCCAGCATGCGGCGCGCCACCAGGGGCAGCAGGGCCCAGACCGCACTGGCGAACAGGAAGAACACGGCAGCACGCAGCAGCACCACATGCAGCTCGCGGCTGGCACGGGCATAACGCACGCCGGCCCGGAAGGCGCCGAAGAACTGCTCGTTGAGCGCCGAGGCCTCGGCCTTGGGACGTTTCCACCAGATCAGGGCGGCAATCACGAACACATAACTGAGCACATCCAGGCCGTAGGCCGCGGCGGCGCCGAAGCTGGCCAGCAGCAGGCCGCCGGCGGCCGGGCCTATGGCACGGGCGATGTTGATGCCCAGCGAGTTGAGTGCCACGGCGCTCTTGAGTTCGCTGCGCGGCACCAGTTCGGGCACGATGGACTGCCAGGTCGGGCCCATGAGGGCGGCGCCGATGCCGCCCACAAAGGTCAGGGCCACGAGATACTCCACGGTCAGCGTGTTGGTCTGTGCCAGCACCAGCAGCGTGCCGCTCACGGCACCCAGCAGCACCTGCACGCCGATGAGGAAGCGACGACGGTCCAGGATGTCGGACAGCACACCGGCGGGAATGGCCAGCAGGAAGACGGGCAGCGTGGCCGCCGTCTGGATTAGGGCCACGGCCGTGGGGCTGCTGGACAGCTCGGTCACCATCCAGGCGCTGGCCACATCGCGCATGAAGCTGCCGATATTGCCCAGCACCGTGGCGGCCCACAGCACGGCGAAGACGGGGATGGCGAGCGGCGCGAAGCTGCCCGAGGTGTTGTTGGTGGTGGTTTTGTTATCCGGCACGGTGGCCTCCCAGGTCGTGCCAGACGACGAGCAACATGCCGCCAACCAGGCCCAGTGTTCAAAAAATGCATTGGCAGTACGCTGGCGATCGGCCTGCGGCGCTGCCCAGAAGCGGTCGGCCAGAAAGGCCGCGGCCACGGTGAAGGCTGCCAGCGCCAGGGCACCCGCCCAGCGGTACCAGCCCGACACGATCAGCGCCGAGGCGCCCAGCTGCAGCGCGATGGTGGCCGCCGCGATGGGCACGGCCGGCGCCAGGCCGAACTGGCGCATCTCGGCGACCGCGCCGCGGAAGTTGCGGGCCTTGTCCACCCCGCCTTGCAGGTAGGCGGCACACAGACACAGCAGGGCCAGCGACTGCACCCAGGGTGCGGTGGCAGCGGAACGCAGCGCGTCCATGCTCAGACCGCCCAGCAGGCGCAGCCCAGGGCGCCCCAGAAGCCCTTGAGATCGGCCACGGGCAGTTGGCTGCTCCAAGCCGTGGCATGGGCGTGTCCGTGCATGTTGCAGTTGCTGGCGCAGCCGCAGTTTGCCGCCGCATTGCGCATCACGGCTTGCAGCGGCGCGCCTTCCTGCACACCCCAGGCACCATAGCCCTTGAAGGTGCGCACGGGGGACCAGTCGGGCATGGCCAGGGGCGGGGCCGATTCATCGAAGTCGGCGAAGCTGCCGGCGCCGTAGACCACCTTGCCGCCCACCACGGTGAGCAGGGCCGAGGTGTCGGCGATATCGGACTCTGGGCAAGCGAAGAAGTCGCGGTCGGGCACGATCACATCGGCCAACTGGCCCACCTGGATACGGCCCTTCTTGCCCTGTTCGTTGCTGAACCAGGTCACGTTTTCGGTCCACATGCGCAGGGCCTGGTCGCGGGTCAGGCAGTTGCGCTGGGGCGTGAGCTGCAGGCCGCCCAGGGTCTTGCCGGTGACAAGCCAGGACAGCGAGACCCAGGGGTTGTAGCTGGCGACGCGGGTGGCGTCGGTACCGGCGGACACGTTCACGCCCTTTTCCAGCATGCGCTTGACCGGGGGCGTGGCTTCGGCCGCAGCGGCACCGTAGCGCTCGACGAAGTACTCGCCCTGGTAGGCCATGCGGTGCTGCACGGCCACGCCGCCGCCCAGGGCCGCAATGCGATCGATGGACTTTTCGGAGATGGTTTCTGCGTGATCGAAGAACCAGTTCAGGCCGGCCAGGGGGATGTCTTCGTTGACCTTCTCGAACACATTGAGGGCGCGGTCGATAGTCTCGTCGTAGGTGGCGTGCATGCGCCAGGGCCAGCGATTCTGGGCCAGGATGCGCACCACCTCTTCGAGCTCGCCTTCCATGCCGGGGGCCAGCTCGGGCTGTGGCTGGCGGAAGTCCTCGAAGTCGGCGGCCGAGAACACCAGCATCTCGCCCGCGCCGTTGTGGCGGAAGTAGTCCGTGCCCTGCTTGTACTGCGAGGTCGCGGTCCAGCGCAGAAAGTCGTCCTTCTCTTGCTTGGGCTTTTGCGTGAACAGGTTGTAGGCCAGGCGGATGGTGAGCTGGTCGGCATCGGCGAGCTCCTGAATCACGTCGTAGTCGTCGGGGTAGTTCTGCATGCCGCCACCCGCGTCAATGGCGCCGGTCACGCCAAGGCGGTTGAGTTCGCGCATGAAGTGACGCGTGGAATTGACCTGGTAGTCGCGCGGCAGCTTGGGGCCTTTGGCCAGCGTAGCGTAGAGGATGGCCGCATTGGGCTTGGCCAGCAACAGGCCCGTGGGGTTGCCGGCGCTATCGCGCACGATCTCGCCACCGGGAGGCGAAGGCGTGTCCTTGGTATAACCCACTGCGCGCAGGGCAGCAGCATTGAGCAGGGCACGGTCGTACAGGTGCAGGATGAAGACCGGGGTGTCGGGCGCCACGGCGTTCAGCTCGGCCAGCGTGGGCAGGCGCTTTTCCACGAACTGGTGCTCGGTGAAACCACCCACCACGCGCACCCATTGCGGCGCGGGGGTCACATCCACCTGGGCCTTGAGCATGGCCATGGCATCGGCCAGGCTCTTCATACCGTCCCAGCGCAGCTCCATGTTGAAGTTCAGACCACCCCGGATCAGATGCAAGTGGTTGTCGATCAGACCCGGCAGCGCACTGCGCCCGCCCAGATCGATGCGCCGGGTCTGCGGGCTGGCCAGGGGCAGTACTTCGCGGTCGCTGCCAACGGCACTGAAGCGGCCCTGACTCACGGCCACGGCCGTGGCCGTGGGCTTGCTGCGGTCCAGGGTGGTGAAGCGGCCGTTGAACAGGATCAGTTCGGGAGTGGTGAGCTGGGTCATGGATGTCTCTGAAAGTTCAGTGGCGCGAGGAATGCGCCAGATTTCGTAGCGAGCAGACCGCAGGTGTGAGATCGGTCTGCACGGCAGAAAGATGGTGCGCTCTTTTAGCCTTCGTGAGCACCGAACATGGTCTTGGCGTAGGTGATACCGATGCCGTAGCCGCCGCCCAGCTTCTTGGCGATGCCGGTCGTCATGTCATAGGTCTCGGTACGGGCCCAGTCACGCTGCATTTCCAGCAGGTATTGCAGCGAGGTGATGGGCTGGGCACCGGCTTGGACCATGCGGTCCATGGCACGGTTGTGCGCTTCGGTGGAGATGTCGCCGCAGGCATCGGCGATCACAAAGACTTCAAAACCCTGGTCCAGCGCCGACAGGGCCGGACCCACGATGCACACGCTGGTCCACAGGCCGGCCAGCACGATGCGAGGCTTGCCGATCTCGTTGACCTTCTTAATGACGGCCTCGTCTTCCCAGGTGTTCATCGAGGTACGGTCCAGTAGAGCCTGGCCGGGGAACGGCCCGGTCACTTCCTCGAACATGGGACCTGAGAAGCTCTTTTCCGCCACGGTGGTCAGGATGGTCGAGGCACCGAAGCCGGCGGCAGCCGAAGCGACCAGGGCGGCGTTGGAGCGCAGTTGCACGGGATCGATGGAGTGCGTGGCAAAAGCCATCTGCGACTGGAAGTCGATCATGATCAGCGTGTGATCATGGGGGTTGATCAGCTTGGCTCCGGGTTTGGCGAAGGCGACGGGACGGGCGATGGAAGCGTTGGTGTTGGACATGGTGGTACTCCGGGTGAAAGGTGAAAGTGAGGTTGAGGGCGGAACAAGAAAGCGCTATGAAAACAGGGGGACAGGACGCAGTTGCTTACAGCGCAGGTAGCTCATGGGGGCGCAGGTCGAAGACCAGCACCTCGGCCTGCTCACCCTGATCAAAGCGCAGGGCGCCGGCATTGCGGATGCGGGCGCCGTCGCCTTCGGACAGGCGCTCGCCGTTAACATTCAGGCTGCCGCGAGCCACATGCACATAGACATGGCGCTCGGGCCCCACATCGAGTTCGGCGGATTCAGCGCCATCGAACAGGCCGGCATAGACCCGGGCGTCCTGGCGCACGGCCAGGGTGCCGTCTGCGCCTTCGGGGGCGATGATCAGGCGCAGGCGGCCACGCTTGTCTGCCTCGTCCACATGAACCTGCTGGTAGCGCGGTGTGGCGCTGCGTTCGCCAGGCACGATCCAGATCTGCAGGAAGTGCACGGAATCCTGGGCCGAGTGGTTGAACTCGCTGTGTTGCACGCCGGTGCCGGCACTCATCATCTGCACGTCGCCGGGGCGGATCACCGAGCCCGTGCCCATGGAGTCCTTGTGCTCCAGGGCGCCTTCCAGCACGTAGGAGAAGATTTCCATGTCGCGGTGGCCGTGGGTACCGAAACCCTGGCCGGGGGACACATGGTCGTCGTTGATGACCAGCAGGTCCGAGAAGCCTTGCTGGTTGGCGTCGCGGTAATGGCCGAAGGAGAAAGTGTGGCGCGATTGCAGCCAGCCATGGTTGGCGCGACCGCGATGGTTGGATTGGCGAACTTCAAGCATTTTCATCTCCTGATAAATCGATGGGTTTCACACGTCCTGCTGCGGTTCGGCTCTTCCGTTTTTCGCTGTATTCCGTGTTGCGATGAATGAAGTATCGGCGGCTGATAAAGGCCAAATGTTGAAAGAAAAATGCTTTAATCATCGAAAATTTCGATGATTAGTTTTTACGCACACCACCATGCTCAAACTCTCCCTGGAAGCCATTGAACTCGTGGACGCCATCGCGCGCTATGGTTCATTCGCCAGCGCGGCCGAACGCCTGCACAAAGTGCCATCGACCATCTCCTACGCCGTATCCAAACTGGAGGAGCAACTGGGCCTGAACCTTTTCATGCGCAACGGCCCGCGCGTCAGCCTCACGCCTGCGGGTGAGGAACTGCTCAAGGAAGGGCGCTGGCTGCTGGCGGCGGCACGCCAACTCGAGTCCCGGCTGCACCAGGTGGCTACGGGGTTTGAAACCGAAATCCGCCTGGTCCACGACTCACTGATTCCCACCAGTGCCTTCGGCCCCGAAATCCAGGCTTTCGAGGCCTTGAACAGCGGCACGCGCCTGCGCATCGGCAGCGAAACCCTGACCGGCACCTGGGAGGCCCTGCGCGAAGGCCGGGCCGACCTGGTGGTGGCCGCGGGCGAAGGTCCGGCCGGTGGCGGCTACAAGGCAGTGGCCGTGGGCCAGCTGGACTTTGTGTTCTGCGTGACGGCCAGCCACCCGCTGGTCCGCCTGGGTCGACCGCTGGCGCGCAGCGATCTGCTGGAGCACACGGCCGTGGTCGTGGGCGACGGCGCGCGTTCGCTGACCGACCGCACCGTGGGCCTGTTGGCGGGCCAGCGCCGCATCACCGTGCCCGATATGCAGGCCAAAATCCAATGCCAGGTTGCAGGCCTGGGCCTCGGCTTTCTACCGCGCGCCTGCGTGCGCGTGGAACTGGAAACGGGGATGCTGGTGGAACTGCCCGTGGAGGAGCCGCGCCCGCCAGAAACCTTCTGGCTGGCCTGGCGCAGCGATGCGCGGGGCCGCGCCCAGCAATGGTGGCGCGAGCGCCTGAATCGCCAGTTGCTGCCCGGCATACTCCCCTATTGAAAACAGCCCTGCAACGCAAGATTGCAGGGCTGTTGCTGTGCGAAGCTGGCGAGGTCTGCGAGACGGCTCACGCCATGCGCCATGACCTTCGCGAAGTCCAGAGACGGGACGGTCAGTCCAGCTTCACACCGGCGGTCTTGATCACCTCCCCCCAGCGCTTGGCTTCAGCACGGGCCAGCTGGTGGAATTGCTCAGGCGTGCCGGGCAGGGCTTCCATGCCGAAATCAGCCATGCGCTTGACCACATCGGGAGAGCTCAAGGCCTTTTGCAGATCGCTGTTGAGGCGCTGCACGATGGCAGGCGGCATGCCCTTGGGGCCCAGAATGCCCTGGAAGGCATAGACCTCGGAGTCCTTCAGACCCAGCTCGGCCAGCGTAGGCACATTGGGCAGGTTGGGCACGCGCTTGGCAGTGCCAATGGCCAGGGCTCGCACCTTGCCGGACTGAATCACGGGCAAGCCCGAAGCCAGATCCAGGAACATGCAAGGCACTTGTCCGCCCATCACATCGGCCACGGCTGGCGCAGCACCCTTATAGGGGATGTGGGTCAGGCTGGTGCCGGTACGGCTTTTGAACAGCTCCATGGCCAGATGGTGGGGCGAGCCATTGCCGGGCGAGGCGTAATTGAGCTTGCCGGGATTGGCCTTGGCATAGGCCAGGAATTCCTTGAAATCCTTGGCTTCAAACGCAGGGTTCACCACCAGCGCCATAGGGAAGCGGCTGATGCCACCCACATAGCTGAAGTCTTTGTCGGGGTTGAACGGCAGCTTGCTGAACAGGTGCTCATTGAAGGCCAGGATGGCGTTGTCCGCAGACATGATGGTGTAGCCATCGGGCTTGGCCGAGGCCACCATCTGGCCGCCAATATTGGTCGAGGCACCGGGGCGATTGTCCACCACAATGGTCTGATTCAGGCTCTTGCGCATGGCCTCGGCCACCGTGCGGGCCAGCACATCGGTGCCGCCACCCGGTGGATAAGGCACGACCCAGCGTACGGGGTTGGCAGGCCATTCCTGTGCCATGGCGAAGGGGGATGCTCCCGCAGCCGAAGTGGCAGCCACAGCGGCCAGAAATTGTCGACGATCCATCATTTGTCTCCTAAGGTTTATGTTTGGGGCGATGAAATCTTGTGCTGTCTTCGCAAGGCCGCTTGCTCTAATTTATTCATAGCAGCCTGCGCTTGTCTTTATTTGGTTTTCATGGGTTTTGACGGTTTTTTCTGCAATGGCAATGGTGTGAACTCCACCCGTTCAACCCGGTAGCCCTTCTGACGCAGCAGCTCGGGCAAGCCCATGGGACCCACCATGTGCAGAGCACCCACGGCGGCAAACACCGTTTTGTCTTGTTTAAGCAACGCCGCAATACCATCGGCCATGCCGGGGTTGCGGCCGTCAATCATGCGTTTAAGCTGGGCGCGCTCGCGCTCGGTATTGGCGCAATCGCACCAGTCGGCATAGTTCTCCAGCTTGCGCGCATTGCCGCTGGCCCAGACCTGCGCCAGCAGCTGCAGCATCTCGGGAGCCATGCCATCTTCCAGCTGTTTAAGCCCGTCATCCACGGTTTCGACGATCTCGACGGGGTCATCTGACACCAGCTCATTGAGCTGGGTCTGCACCGCCTCCAGCCCTGTGATGGGCTTGCCCAGCGCATAGGCCATGCCCGCCAGCGTGATATCTACGCCGTACTCCGCATTCAGCCCTTGCCGGCTGCCAGTCTTGGCCAGCAGGCCCAGAATCTGCGCTTCTGGCCTCAGCCGGACCAGGTCTTCGGCGCAGGCCAGCTTGAGCTGCCGGTTCAGTCGCTGGCTCAAGTCTGCTGCCAGCGGCGGCGCATCAGCACGTGCCTTCAGGCCTTCTGCCAGTGCTTTACCCACCTCCGGATCCAGAATATTCAACTCCAGCGCCAGTTGATCTGCGCCCTGCACGGCACGCACAATACTGCGCCCCGGCATCATCCATTCGCGCTTGCCCACGTGCATGGTTCCGTAGAGCCAGCTAGCACGCGCGCCATCACGTTGGCTATCCGTCACGCGCCAGAGCAGGCCTCTGTCCTGCGCCTGCGCGGCCAGCGCTTTCATCTCTGCCGGTGTCGGCATAGCGGGCTTGGCGGGGCAAATCACAGCAGCTTGCGCTGTGCTGCTGGCCTTGCTGCCATTTTTCACGCCATGGGCAGGCGATGCAGCCAGTACCAGGCCAGAAGTCAGCGCAGCGGCCAGCGCCAGAAAGCGGCGAGCCAACGGCGAACAAACAGGCTTGGGGGTCAGCATTCGGGTAGCCATCAGCGTTCCAGCAAAGTTCAGACCTTGGGAGTATCGGCTGCAGCGCTTTCTGGAGCCGCATCATTGCCACCGGGCGGCGCAATGTTCTGGTCGATGGCGCCAAAAATGCTCTGGCCATCCTTGCCCTTCATCTCGATGCGAATCGTGTCGCCAAACTGCATGAACTCGGTCTTGGGCGCGCCGTCCTGAATGGTCTCGATGCAGCGCTTTTCAGCGATGCAGCTATAGCCCTTGGGCCATTCCATGCGCTTATTCTTGCCGCTGCCAGTCTCCACGCCACGATTGCTCACCGTACCGCTGCCCACGATGGAGCCCGCGCGCACATTACGCGTCTTGCAGATATGGGCAATCAGCTGGCCGAAGTGGAAGGTCATATCCTCGCCGGCATCGCACATGCCGACCTTGCGGCCGTTCCAGGTCGATTGCAGCGTCAGGTGCAGACGGCCGCCCTTCCAGGCATCGCCCAGCTCATCCAGCGTTACCGCCACGGGGCTGAAAGCCGTCGCTGGTTTGCTCTGGAAGAAGCCAAAGCCCTTGGCCAACTCATTGGGAATCAGGTTGCGCAGGCTGACGTCGTTGACGAGCATGACCAGGCGAATATCGTCCAGCGCATCCTTGGCATCCGTGCCCATAGGCACATCGCCGGTGATGACGGCAATCTCGGCCTCAAAGTCGATACCCATGGCCGTGCTGGGCACGATCACATCGTCGCAGGGACCGATGAAGTCATCGCTGCCGCCCTGGTACATCAGCGGGTCGCTGTAGAAGTTGGCGGGCACCTCGGCATTGCGCGCCTTGCGCACCAGCTCTACGTGGTTGATATAGGCCGAACCATCAGCCCATTGGTAAGCACGTGGCAGCGGCGCCATACAGCGCTGCGGGTCAAACGGGAAGGCATGGCGTGCCTTGCCGTGATTGAGCTCATGCGACAAATCCTGCAACTGGGGAGCCATATAGCTCCAGTCATCCAGCACCTGCTGCATGCGGTTGGCAATGCCGGTCGCATAACAGGCCTGACTCAGGTCGCGCGACACCACAACCAACTGCCCATCACGCGAGCCATCCTTGTACGTTGCCAGCTTCATGCTCTATCCCTCTGCTTTGCTTGCGTTGCTGGCACAATGCCTGACAACGCTAGCCAAAATTACGATTGGTTAAATTGATTTAACTAAACAAAACACGATTCTATTGCAATGGATAAGGAACGCGCAGGGATTCAGTCGGTCGAAGTGGGTTTCTCCCTAGTCGAAGCACTGGCGCAAGCCAGCGGCCCGCTGATGCTCAAGGATGTTGCCGCCGCCGCAGGCATGAGTGCGGCCAAGGCTCACCGCTATCTGGTGAGCTTTCAGCGCATCGGTCTGGTCAGTCAAGACGAGCGCAACTCGCGCTATGACCTAGGGCCAGCGGCACTCAAAATCGGCCTGGCCTCGTTGGCCCGGCTCGATCCGGTACGTCTGGCCCGAGAGCGCATTCCTGGCCTGCTGGACACCCTCAACCACACGCTGGCGATTGCCGTCTGGGGCAATCACGGCCCCACCATCGTGCACTGGGAGGAGTCGGCACAGTCTGTCACCGCCAATCTGCGTCTGGGCGATGTGATGCCCATGCTGGCCTCGGCCACGGGCCGCTGCTTTGGCGCATGGCTGCCGCGCGAGATCACCGCGCCGCTGCTGGAGCCCGAGCTGGAACGCGCCCGCAAGGCCAAGCGCCAAGACCTGCCGCTGACCGAGGAAGCCGTTGCCGCCATGCTGACCGAGGTCCGCAAGCGTGGCACGGCCCGCGTGGTCGATACCGTACTGCCGGGCATCGTGGCGTTTTGTGTGCCGGTCTTCGATGCATCAGGTCATATCGTGCTGGGCCTGATGACCCTGGGCTCGCTGGCGACTTTCGACCCCGAATATGGTGGAGCCATAGACGCGCCGCTGCAAGCCGCCGCCCGCCAGCTATCCAGCGATCTGGGCTGGCGCGCCACCGCTGGCGAATAATCCACTCCCAGCCAATCCCCACAGCCCATGGGCCGCATCACTCAGCCACGCAAAATCCTGTTGCCAGTCACCGGCGCGGTGCTGGTGGCCCATGCACTGGCCTTATGGGGTCTGCCCCAGCTCAACCCACCCAAGCCCGCAGATGCGTCCATCGTGATGGAGACGCGCATGGTGGAAGTGGCTCCGCCGCCACCCACGTCCAAGCCGCCCACTCCCAAGCCACCTGCGCCTGAACCAGCTGCCCCTCCCCCCAAACCGCCAAGCCACGGCCTGCGCCAAGGCCACCCGCTCCAGCACCGGCTCCTGCCCCCGTCCCTGCCGCGCCAGAATCTGAGTCAAATCAGCCTCAAGACCAAGATACGCAAGCGCAACAAGCTCCTGAAACAGAAGCACCCGCAGAAGCCCCGGCAACATCACCTGCACCACCGCCAGCCCCCGAACCCGCAGCCGAGCTGCCTGAAAGCAATGGCGCAGACACCGCCCGTCCGCTTCAGATCACCCCCGCAGGCGGTGCGCCGCTGCCGCCGGGCACGGTGCTGCCCGTCTCCCTGCCCAACTCGGCCACGCTGGAGTTCAATGCCTCCGGTCAGGTCAAAGGCTTTCAGTACTCGGCCGGTGCCAAGCTGCAGTGGCAGCATGACGGCCAGTACTACCAGGCGCGTCAGTCCATCAGCATGTTTTTGATGGGCGAGCGCTCTCAAACCAGCGAGGGCCTGATCACGCCCAGCGGCCTGCAGCCGCTGAACTTCAGCGACAAGGGGCGCAAAACCCAGTCCGCCAACTTTGACGTAGCCAGCGGCAAGGCCCACTTCAGCGGCGGCACGGCCGATGCGGCGATTGCCGACGGCATACAAGACCGCCTTAGCGTGTTTCTGCAGCTCTCCGCCCTCATGGCGGCTGACCCCGGCAAATACCCGCCCGGCACTCTGATAGAGATGACCGCCAGCAGCGCCCGCTCAGCCGCCCGCTGGCAATTCCGCGTGGGAGCGACCGAGGCGCTGGATTTGCCGTTTGGCAGCGTAATGGCACTGCGGCTAGACAAGCTGCCCGGCAAAAGCGGCAACGACCAGCGCGGCGCCGTCTGGCTGGCTCCTGCCATGCAATACCTGCCCGTGCGCATCAAACTCACGCAGGGGCAGGATGACTTTGTCGACCTGCAGCTCAAAAAATACTCGCCTGCGCCGCAATAGCCGCAAAGCCTCTGGCTCCTGACGTAAACCCCGAGCCCGCATCAGATCAAGCACTCACACCCAGAGCGCACAAGGCCCGCCGCCTGCAAGCCCAAGAGCCCCGCGCTGGCGCGCCGCCCAAAGCGCGGACTACCACAGCAGGCGAAAGCCGGGCCTGCACAGCGCGGCCTAATCCATGGAATACTGTGATCAAGTGCCAAGAGCAGGCATTTCCAGCTTGAAATGCGGCACCCTGTCGCCATATCCATGGCAGGCATGCTCATAACGGAAATGAAAGGGGGATCACCATGCAAATGCTTTACGACTCGGAATCCTTTGCGGTGCTCCATCTGCGTCCAGACATGGAGGCAGACGTTCCGGCAGGCACTGCCCCGGCCGCAACAGAGCGAAAGCACCAACTGCCCCGCCACGGCTTTGAAATTGTGGACAAGCGCTCGGGCAAAGAGGTGTATCTCGATGGTTCCTGGGCCGAAATGTTCCAAAAGACTATCTTGGCCTGGCAGCAAGACGCCCCCACTGAGGAAGAGGTAGAGGAAACGCTGGACAAATACACCGGCCTCGCCCAGCAGCCAGTCATCATCCACTGAGCGATCCGTCTCAAAACAAAAGCCACTCAATCACTTGAGTGGCTTTTTTCATGGTTTACGCAGATGCAGAAAGCGCTGCCAGCTATGCTTTTTGTAGTTTCTGCAGTGCCTAGAGCAGCAGCCCCCTGCAAACCGCCAAGACTCAGGCTGATGAAGCTGCAGATTCGCCAGTGCTTTTTCATCAACCCATTGGGGTTTTGCGCGCTGAAGCCCTCGATAAAGTGGCGCTTACGCAGAACAGCAGCCCGCCAAGGCCTGACAATATCTGGGAGGCAGCAGCCAACACCGCTGCCCCGCGTCAAATTTCGGTGGGCAAAGCCGGTGCGATTTTCTGAGGTACGAAGCCATGCCCCGTCTTTCAAAACAGGACTGGTCAATATGTGGACTTCTTCGCAGGCACTTCAACGCCCTTTTTTCAAACCGCTGGCTAAGCCTCTCGTTCTTGCCACCGCCTTGCTGCTGGGCGGTTGTGCCCATCAGAGCACAGCTCTGACTAGCGATGCCCAGTGGCAGCAGACGCTGGCGCAATGGTCAGGCACCCCCGCCATCTTGCTGGGCGAGCAGCATGACCAGACATCGCACCACCAGTGGGAAGCGGCTACGGTGCGCCACCTGGCAGCGAAAGGGCAGCTGGCCGCTTTGGTGATTGAGATGGCCCCAGCCGGCGGCGATACCCGCGCCCTGCAGCCCGGTGCCAGCGATGAAGAGGTCAAAACCGCACTGCTGTGGGCGCAGGGCGGCGGCCCCGGTGGCTGGCCTTGGAAGGACTATGGCCCCATGGTGATGGCTGCCGTGCAGGCTGGCGTGCCCGTACTGGGCGGCAACCTGCCCCGCGCCCAGATGAAACAGTCCATGGGCGATGTCCGTTATGACAGCCACTTGCCCGCCACAGGCTGGCAGTTGCAGCTGGATGCCATCAAGGAAGGCCATTGCGGCCTGCTGCCCGAGTCGCAATTCGCCCCCATGGCCCGCATTCAGCTGGCGCGCGATGAATCCATGGCCAAGGTAAGCACTGCTGCGCACAAACTGGCCAAGCCCGGTCAAACCGTGCTGCTGGTGGCAGGCCGTGGCCATGTGCGCAGCGATATTGGCGTGCCTACCTGGTTGGCTGCAGACTTCAAGCCAAAAGTGGCCATAGCGCAATCAGATAAAGCGCAAACAGCTATCAATATGAAAGCAGACAAGCTGCTGACGCTGCCAGGTACCGCCTCTAAAGATCACTGTGCAGAGTTAAGCGAGCAGTGGAAGAACAGGGCCGCGCCCAAGCCCTGACTCCACGGAGTTGCGCATCGGCGGCTGACGTTCAAACCACCACATGCTCGCCAGCCGCAGCGATATCCACCAGCGGCAGGCCATCACGCGCTTTCTCCAACAGACGCGTGAAGTCTTCCGCCGGAACGGGACGGCTGCAAAAGTAGCCCTGAAAGTAGTCGCAGCCTTTTTCCTGCAAAAATGCCAGCTGCTCGCGTGTTTCCACCCCCTCGGCCAGCACCTTCAGGCCCATGGCGTGGCCCAGTGCAATGACCGAGCTGCTGATGGTCATGTCGTCCGCGCTGTTGGGAATGTCGCGGATAAAGCCCTGGTCGATCTTGAGAAGATCGAGCGGAAAGCGCTTGAGGTGAGCCAGCGACGAATAGCCGGTGCCAAAGTCATCAATGGCCAGACGCAGGCCCAGATCACGCAGGCGGGTGAGCACGGTAAGCGCGTCTTCAGGCTTTTCGGCCAGCGCGCTTTCAGTGATTTCCAGCTCCAGAAATTCCGCTGGAAAGCATGACTCTGCCAGCACCTGGTTCGTCGCGCCCACCAGATCGGTGAGCAGAAACTGGTGCAACGAGACATTCACGGCAATCGTCAGATCGGGCAGTCCCGCAGTGCGCCATTGCTGGCCCTGACGGCAGGCCTCGCCCAGCACCCACAAGCCCAGCGGGCCGATGACGCCCGAGCTTTCAGCCACCGGAATAAAGCGTGCCGGAGAAATCAGGCCTTCTTCAGGATCCAGCCAGCGCAGCAGTGCCTCAGCACCCATCAGGCGACCAGTCTGCAGATCAATCTGCGGCTGGTAGTACAGGCGCATATGACCCAGATCCAGGGCACGGCGCAGGCGTGCCTCCAGCTCAAGGCGCTCGCGCGCGGCCTGCGTCATGTCTTCATGGAAGAAGCACCATGCGTTGGAGCCTCGGCTCTTGGCCCCATACACTGCGGCATGGGCGCCTTGCAGCAATTCCTCGGCAGTCTGCGCATGCTCGGGGTACAGGCAAATACCAGCGCTCACGCTGACCACGACAGACAGGCCATCTGGCGTAGTCCACGGTTTGCCCGCAGCAGCCATTAAACGCTCTGTCACTTCTATGGCGGCTTGACGGCCAGAGAGGGAGTTGGCCACCACACACAGCTCGTCTCCGGCAAGTCGAGCAATGATGTCGCCGCTGCGCAAGGCGGCCTGCATCTGATGCGCTACATGCCTGAGCACCTCGTCACCAATGGAGTGACCGTAGCTGTCGTTCACGTCCTTGAAGCGGTCAATATTGAAGAGCATCACCGCCATGCCAGTGCCAGTGAGCTGGCTGTCCGCCAGCGCATTGCCCAGCATCAGGCTGAACTGCGAGCGATTTGGCAGACCGGTCAGCACATCCCTGTGCGCGAGAAACTCCAGCTGCTGCTCACGCGCCTTCTCGGCCGAGATGTCGGTGAACATGCAGACGTAATGGGTGACATGATCATTGGCGTCCTTGACCGCGCTCAGCGACATGCGCTCGGGAAAGACTTCCCCGTTCTTGCGACGATTCCAGATCTCCCCCTGCCAGTGCCCATGGGAGCGCATTCTTGCCCACATGGCATCGTAGAACGCCTTGTCGTGACGGCCGGACTTGAACATGCGCGGAGTCTGGCCCAGCATTTCTTCTTCAGAGAAACCCAGCAGACGCGTGAAAGAGCGATTGACCGAGAGAATGCGGCTGTACGCATCGGTCACCACCACGCCCTCGATGGTGTTTTCTACCACGGTGGAGGCAAGTCGGCGGCGCTCATCGGCCTCGCGGCTTGCGGTCTGATCAGACAGCAGGCCGGAAATACGCAGCAATCGACCATCCGCATCTTTATGGGCCTGACCACGAGCGCGAAACCAGCGGTACATGCCATCAAAGCACAGCAGTCGCGCCGTCAGCACCAGCATGCTGCCCTGCTCCAGAGCCTGATCCACCTGCAGGCGTGCAGCAGCCACATCTTCGGGGTGCAGGCGCTGGTAGAAGTCAAAGTCCGCAGCCAGGTCCTGGCCCTGATATTTCAGCAAAGCGCACATGCCCGAAGAAAAGTTCAGGCGCAACGCCAGCGCATCCCATTCCCAGACACCATTACCGCTGCCTTCCAGCGCCATGCGCAGCATGGTTTCACTGCGCACCATGGCATTGCGCGCATTCACCATCTCGCTCAAATCTTGCAGCACACAGACCAAGGCCACCGGCCCATCCACGCCAGAGGACGCCACGCGACTAGTGGTACACAGCACAGGCGTGACCTTGCCGGTGGTGGCGTTGACGCAGGTGCGCAAAGCCTGGTAGTAGTTGGTACTGCCGTCGAGCAAGCGCTCAAGCTGCAGCGCGATTTCTTCCTTGTCGTCAGCGAGCACCAGAGCGCGAAAGTCCTGACCGCGCAGAGATTCGACGCTGCAGCCCAGCCAGCCTGCCAGCTTGGGATTGGCCCAGGCAATTTTTCCGCCGCCCAGGTGCACACGAGCCATACCGGCCGGTGCGTAACGCACGATCAGCTCTAGCTCCTGCGCCGTTTCCCGGCTGCGCTGATCAGCTTGCCGCTTGCGCTGCATGAACCACAGCGCCACCAGTGCAGTCACTAGCAACCAAACGATGAACAGGCCTATCTGCCAACGCAGCGACTGGCGATTGAGCGATACCGCAAAATAGTCAAGCACGCTTGCCTGAGCGCCCAACCACATCATTCCCGCACACACATAGAGGGTGACTATCACCCAGGGTGTGAGGCGAGAATGGCCTCCCTCGCTTTTCATGAATTTCCTTTGTCCGCAGGGTCCTCGCCTTGCTGCGACAATCGCCGAGCTATGACCCAAGCCTATATTTTGACTTTATCTTGCCCAGATCGACTGGGCCTGGTGCATGCCGTTTCGGGCTTTTTGCTCGAACAAGGCGGCAATATCGAAGAAGCAGCACAGTACAACGACACGGTGACTGGCCTGTTTTTCATGCGCGTGCAGTTTGCCTGTGACGGCAAGGACCCCGCCGCTCTTAAAGCATCTGTCGCTGAATTAGCTGATCAATATCAAATGCAGTGGAGTTTGCACTCCAAAACTGAGCGGATGAAGACCGTGATCATGGTCAGCAAGGAAGGCCATTGCCTCAACGACCTGCTGTTCCGCTGGAAGTCGGGTCTGCTGCCTATCGAGATCAAGGCCATCGTCAGCAACCACCGCGAGTTCTACCAACTGGCGGCCAGCTACAACATCCCCTTCCACCACATCCCCGTGACGGCTGCGACCAAGGCTCAGGCCGAAGAGCGCCAGTACGAGATCATTCAGGAAGAAGGCGCAGAGCTGGTCGTGCTGGCCCGCTACATGCAAGTGCTGTCCAACGACCTGTGCAAGAAGCTGTCTGGCCGCGCCATCAACATCCACCACAGCTTTTTGCCCAGTTTCAAGGGTGCCAAGCCCTACTACCAGGCGCATGACCGCGGCGTAAAGCTGATCGGCGCTACCGCCCACTATGTAACGGCTGACCTGGACGAAGGTCCTATCATTGAGCAGGACGTCGCCCGTGCCGACCACACCGACACAGTGGAAGACCTGACCGCTCGCGGCCGCGATACCGAAAGCCAGGTGCTGGCCCGCGCCGTGAAGTGGCACAGCGAACGCCGCGTGATCTTGAACGGTCACAAGACCGTGGTCTTCCGCTAACCCTCAGGCTTGGGACTTTTTGCATGACCCGCAGCCCCAGCGCCTTAAACAGCATCACCGCCCGGCGCATCCCGCCGATCCAGTGCCTGCTTACTTTTGAGGCCCTGGCGCGGCTGCGTTCTGTCACGCAAACGGCAGAGGAGCTGTGCGTGACGCCCAGCGCCGTCAGCCACCGCGTCAAGCAGCTGGAGCAGATGCTGGGCGCGCGTCTATTTGGTCGGGCGGATTTTTCGCTGACCACAGACGGCATCGCCTATCTGGCCCATGTCCGCGAAGGTCTGGGCGCACTGCAGCGCTTTCCCGGCGCAGCCGCATCCCCGGGACGCAGACGCCTGAAACTGGCCGTCACCCCCACTTTTGCGCGCGTGATTCTAATTCCGCGCCTGCGCCAGTTCACCGAGGCCTACCCGGAAATCGACATTGCGCTGCAAGTCTCGATTCCGCTGCTGGACGTCATTGGTGAAGATGCCGACCTGATGGTGCGTTTTGGTGCCGGTCACTATGCCGATGTGGAGCATATCGAGTTGGCCCGCGACACTATCACGCCCCTGGCATCGCCCAGCTTCATCCGGGAACATGGCCCGTTCGAGCGGCCCGAAGACCTTGAAGGCATGCCGCTGCTGCGCAGCCCTCTGGAGCCCTGGCGAACCTGGTTTGCGGCCACTGGCCTCGACATGGCCGAGCCCAACGAAGGCTCGCAGTTCAACGACATTGGCCTGATGTGCGACGCCGCATCCGCCAGCATGGGCATTGCACTGGTGCGCCACAAACTGGGCGCGCCCTGGCTGGAGAACGGCACGCTGGTGCGCCTGTTCGACACCGATGCCCACAGCCCGCACGCCCACTACCTGTGCTGGAAGACCGGCATCATGGACCGCTGGGAATGCTCGGCCTTTGCCGAGTGGCTGCGCAAGGCCATGAGCTGACGACTGCTCCGGAAAGCGCCCCACGGCATGGGCTGCGCCATGGATAACGAAGATGGAGTACCCACTGCATGAACCTTCAGCCCAGGCATTACCCCGGCATTGACCAGAACCAGGCACTCAACAGCGAAGCGCCCTCTTTGCTCATCCGCGCCCTGGCCGGCACGGGCAAAACAACCACGCTGGCCATCAAGGCCGCCGATCTGATCCACACCAAGGGTGCGCGCAACGTGCTGATGCTGGCCTACTCGGAAGCCGGCATCAAGGCCATTCAGGAGCGGCTGACCCGGTTCACCGCCGTGCGGCTCGAAGACCTGCATCTGCTCACACTGGAGCAGTTGTGCGCACAGATGCTCACAGAGCAAGGCGACCCTGTCCCCACTCTTTCCTCCGACCTAGAGAAGAACCTGCTCATCGCGCAGGCGCAGGGAGCACTGTCTCAAGAGGTTGAGCGGCACGCGGAGATCGACATACCCGAGCTGGCGGACTACTTCGCCCGCCCACTGGACATCAGCGCCTTCCTCGCCTTCGAGGCCCAGGCCAAGCAGCGCATGCTGGAGCTCAGCATCGAGGACAGCGGCCTTGGCGCGCTGGCCTATTGCCGCGACAACGCACTGGACTACGGCCTGTACCGGCTATTGCGCAGCTATGAGCGGCTGCGCGCTGGCCCCACCCGGGAGCCACAGTTCTACGCACCCGGCGACTGCACCTATGCGCTGGCCTGCCAACTGGCCACACTGGACTTCAATGCCTGCTTCGCGCCACTGCAGGGCCGCTTCGACGCAGTGCTATTCGACGAGCTGCAAGACCTGGACGAAGCCGCACTGCTGGTGCTGCGCCACCTGGCGCGTGGCAACGGCGGCTTCATCGGTGTGGGCGATTTCAACCAGCACATCCTACCGGGTGCATCCTCCGTCTTTGGAGACGGTGCCCAGCGCATACTGCAAGAGCTACCCGTCGGCACGGCCCAGACCACGCTCAACACCACCTATCGCTTCGGCCCCGCCATCTGCCAGCAGCTGAACCGATTCTTCAGCGTGGGGTTCGAAGCCCATTACCGCAACGCTGCCGCATGGTTCGAGCATCGCCACGGCGATGATGAGGACTGTGCGCGACAGCTACTGGATATTCATGCCACGGTGGCCCGCCTGCCCCGCAAGCCGCACGAGGCGCCCGCCCTGCTGCGAATCATCCTGCGCTCGCCCGAAGATTCGGTACCGCTCGAATGGCTGTTCGCCCATGAAGGCGTGCACTACGCCTGCAAGGGCATGCAGCGCTTCTACCAGCGCCGCGAAATCGCCCTGGTGCTGGCCATGCTGTGGGCCATGAAAGGCTGCAGTGGCAGCGCGCTGCTCTCACAAGGTATTTTGAACAGCGCAGCCGAAGGCCTGATGCGCTACGTGCGCCATGCCACCTCACCCGACCGGGACCTGCTGGCCAACGGCCTGTTCGACATGGGCGCACTGGGGGATGCTCCTCCTGAATCCGACACGCTGCGCATTGCCGCCGAACTCATGGGGCAGCAAGCCGCCATGCGCCGCTTCTTTGCCGCTCACATCGCATCAGACTCGCCTGCTGCCCGACTGCTAGCCCTGCCCGCCGACCAATGCGCCGATGCAGGGCGGCTGTGCCAGCACCCTCTGATGCAGCAGTTCTTCGCTCAGGCCCCCATCAGTCAGGGCGAACTGCGCCAGTGCCTGGCCAGCCTGAAAGCGCTGTCACGCATCTGCGCTGGTCTTTCCGTCGATGAATTTCTGGGCCGTCTCAGCCTCATGGTTCAGTCGAGCATCGCGCAGCATCAGCGCCAGGAAAAGCCAAGCCTGCAACTGCTCACGGTGGAGCGCAGCAAAGGCCATGAATATGAATTCGTCGCTGTGCCTTTTGTCGATATCAGGCACCTCTCGCCCAATGCGAGCGACCCAGAGCGCAACATGCTCTACGTTGCCATGACCCGCGCCAGCAAACGCCTGTGGATGCTGGAAAGACGCTGACCCCGGTCAAATGACCAAGCCATACGCGGGTCAAAACAGCATAACGTCGCCCCCAGCCGACATAGCCACGGTTGCCCTCTCCCTCACCTGTTGCCACCCAACCACCATGGGCTGATAACAACGAGGAGGAGAGATATGCAATCCCTATTGCGCAGCGCCTGGCTTCTGGCCGCCGCCACCACCACCCTGTCGCTACATGCACAGGAAAGCAGCATCACCATCGGCACCAGCCTGCCTCTCTCCGGAGCGCAGGCCGAGGCCGGCAAGGAAGGGCTGGCCATCATGCAAGCCCAGATTGATGCACTCAACAAACAAGGTGGCCTGAGCGGACGGCAACTGGCCCTCAAGGTGCTGGACGATGGCTATGACCCGCAGCGCGCCGCCAGCAATGCACGCCAGCTGCTTCAGGAGGGCTCTGTCGCCCTGCTCAACTGCTGGGGCACAGCCAGCTGCACCGCCATGCAGCCCGAAGTGCAGCAGGGCCAGACCCCGCTGGTAGGCGTGATTGCCGGTGCAGGCACTATGCGCCAGCAGCCGGGCCGCCACGCCTACCCGCTGCGCGCCACCACGCAGGCTGAAATCTCCGCCATGCTGCAGCAAATGCAGACCCTTGGTCTGCAACGTGTTGTCATCGTTTATCAAAATGATGGCTTCGGCAAAGACGGCCTGCAGATCGCAATGACCGCCTTCACCGCCAAGGGCTTGAAACCAATCACCACCCTGGCTGTGGAGCCATCAGGCGCCAATACCCCAGACCTGGCCAAGCAACTGGCTGCCCAGCCCGATCTGCAAGGCGTCATCGTGCTGGCTGGCACCCCTGCCACCATCGGCCTCATCACCATGGCAAGGCAGGCCCACATCACCGCCCCGTTCTACAACCTGGCTGCACAGGCCAACCGCGCCGTGGTGCAGGGACTGGGGCCGTACACACGCGGCATTGCCTTTACCACGCTGGTGCCCAGCCCGTGGAAGGGCGCGGTGCCTGCGGTCAAGGATTACCAGCAACTCGTCAGCCACAGCGGCATGCCGCCTGCGTCCTATCTGGGGCTGGAGGTTTTTCTCAACACCCGTACCCTGCTCGATGGTCTGCGCAAAGCCAGTCCTGCCGCCAGTCGCGCAGCGCTGACCACCGCACTCGATGCCATGGGTGAAATTCGCTACGGTGCCATGAGCCTGCGCTTTGCCGCACCGCGCACAGGCTCCAGCTATGTGGGGCTGACCATGATTGACTCCGGCGGTCAATTCAGAGAATAAAAGGCCTTCAGCGCTTATCAATAAAACGCTGATAGCTATCATTTAAATAGCAAACATCAGCCTTATGCACTGCGCATTTCAATCAGCTTTGCAATAAAGCTCACACCGCTGTGCGGGCTCATCCCCTACATTTGCAGGCATGACGCCCGCCAGCACCTTCACCGATCTTGTCGCAACCTCTAGCGATGCCGCCAACGCCGCGCACCGCCAGCCAGAACTGTCTGAGCGCGCCCGGCGCCAGGCCGAGGTGCTGGCCGCTCTGCGCCCACATGTGCCAGCACATGCCCTGCTCTACCAGAGCGAAGACACCACGCCCTATGAGTGCGATGGCCTGACCGCCTACCGCCAGCGCCCACTGCTGGTCTGCCTGCCCGAGACTTATGCACAGGTGCAGGCCGTGCTTAAGGCCTGCCACGCCGTTGGCGCGCCGGTCATTGCACGCGGTGCGGGCACGGGCTTATCGGGCGGTGCCATGCCCCACCCCATGGGCGTGACGCTGTCACTGGCCAAGTTCAACAAAATTCTGAACGTCGATGCCTATAGCCGCACGGCGCTGGTGCAATGCGGCGTGCGCAATCTGGCCATCAGCGAAGCCGCTGCGCCCTACGGCCTGTATTACGCCCCCGATCCCAGCAGCCAGATTGCCTGCACGATTGGCGGCAACGTGGCTGAAAACTCCGGCGGGGTGCACTGCCTGAAATACGGGCTGACGGTGCACAACGTGCTCAAAGTCAAAGGCTTCACCATTGAAGGCGAGCCGGTCGAATTCGGCTCAGACGCGCTGGATACGCCGGGCATGGACTTGCTGGCCATCATGATCGGTAGCGAAGGCATGCTGGCCGTGGTCACCGAAGTCACCGTCAAGCTCATCCCCAAGCCCCAACTGGCGCGCTGCATCATGGCCAGTTTTGACGATGTGCGCAAAGCCGGCGCGGCCGTAGCCGCCGTGATTGCCGCCGGCATCATTCCCGCAGGGCTGGAGATGATGGACAAGCCCATGACGGCCGCCGTGGAAGACTTTGTGCGCGCCGGTTACGACCTCACGGCAGAGGCGATTCTCTTGTGTGAGAGCGACGGCACGCCCGAGGAAGTAGAAGAAGAGATCGCCCGCATGAGCGAGGTGCTGCGCAACGCCGGTGCCACAGCCATCACCGTGAGCGAAAGCGAAGAAGAGCGCCTGCGCTTCTGGAGTGGGCGCAAGAACGCCTTCCCCGCCAGCGGCCGCATCAGCCCCGATTACATGTGCATGGACTCCACCATTCCACGCAAGCGCCTGGCCGACATCCTGCTAGCCATTCAGGAGATGGAAAAGAAGTACCAGCTGCGCTGCGCCAACGTCTTTCACGCCGGTGACGGCAATCTGCACCCGCTGATTCTGTTTGATGCCAACAACCCCGACGAGCTGCACCGCTGCGAGCTGTTTGGTGCCGACATTCTGGAAACCAGCGTGGCCATGGGCGGCACGGTGACGGGCGAACATGGTGTGGGCGTGGAAAAGCTCAACAGCATGTGCACCCAGTTCACCACGGCTGAAAATGCCCAGATGTTCGCCCTCAAGGCGGCATTTGACCCGCAAGCCCTGCTCAACCCTGGCAAGGTAATTCCCACGCTCAACCGCTGCGCCGAATACGGAAAAATGCTGGTGCGCGGCGGGCAGATTGCCCACCCCGATCTACCGCGGTTTTAAGCCTTCAACGCAGTTGCGCCAGTCGCTCTGCCAGCTCGGCATCCTGCAAGGCCTGCATTTCCAGCTGTGCAAAAACGGCGCTGGCTTCATCGGCCTTTTGCGGCCCAAACAAGGCCTGATAGCAGTCCATGAACGGCAGAGCGGTATCACGCATTTGCAGCCACTGCGGCGCACAGGTCAGCAAGGCCTTTCGGGCTTGTTCGGCCTGTTCATGCCCTGCACCCAGCTGTGCAATAGCCCAGAGCGCAGACTGCGCCTCCACCTCATCCAGATCGGCGTGGTCTTGCACCAGCAATTGCAGGGCTGCGTACTTGTCGGTATCGGCCACGGCAGGGTCGCCCAGCAGGCGACCAATTTCTGCAATCGCCGGTACGCGAGACGGCAGACCGTGATTGTTAACGCTCATGCAGACATCAGCACGGCACCGCGCTGCAAAAACTTGGCGTATTCCTCATCGGGCACAAACAGGCCGCCTGTGGTCCAGACGATATGCGTGGCGTTGGGCAGATACGCCAGCAGGTTCTGGCGCTGCAGATAGTCCTGCCCGGCAGCGCTTTGCAGCAACTCACGCGGGCCGCTGAAGCCTGCAGCAGCCGATGGCTCGATGCTCAGGCCTTCGCTGTTCTTCAGCAGGTAGAGGTGGCGAAACAAGGTTTCATCTTCCACCGTCAATACGCCGCCCAGAAAGCCGCGCACCACATCAGCCGCCAGCTCAGATGCGCGCGGCACAGCCAGACCATCGGCCTCGGTCTGGTTGTTCAGGCCCAGCTCATACACCGAAGGATGTGCCTCTAACTGCGGCAGCGCTGCCGCGCCAGCCAGCATCTCGACGATGAAGCAAGGCGACTGCACGGGTTCTGCAAAAAAACAGTGCACATGCGGACCAAAGGCTTGCTGCAAACCCAGCGCCACGCCGCCCGGCGCACCGCCCACACCGCAGGGGATATAGACAAACAAAGGGTGTTTTTCGTCTACAACGCGCTTGCTTTCTGCGATCTGCGCTACCAGATGCGGAGCAGCGGCGGCATAGCCCAGCAGCAGCGACAGAGAATGTTCATCATCCACAAAATGGCAATGCGGGTCTTGCTCGGCCAGCGCGCGGCCAGCGGCCACGGCCATGGCGTAGTCACCCGTATGCTCCACCACCTGCACGCCACGGGCGCGCAGGCGCTGCTTTTTCCACTCCTTGGCGTCAGCAGACATATGTACCGCTGCCTTGAAGCCCAGCGCCGAAGCCATAACGCCAATCGACAGGCCCAGATTGCCGGTAGAACCCACCGCCACCTGGTACTGGGCAAACACGGCACGCGCGGCATCCGAGGCCAGTTGCAGATAGTCGCCATCGGCCAGCAGGCCATGCTGCAGGGCGATGTTTTCGGCGTATTCCAGCACCTCATGCACACCGCCACGCGCCTTGACAGAACCTGCCACTGGCAGGCTGTGATCGGCCTTAAGCCACAGCTGACCCGCCTCTTGCGGCAATTGCAGTGCCTGCTGCATCTGCGGCACTTGCAGCAAGGGCGACTCGATACGGCCAGCGGAGGCCGTCAACTCAGGGAACAGCTTCATCAACAGGGGTGCAAAACGCTCAAAGCGCTGCACAGCCTGCTGCACTTGCTGCGGGCTAATGTCGTGGGTGGATTGCTCCTTCGCCCCCCGCCCGGCCCACAGCGTGGGCTTGGCGCTCTGCAAGGATTCAATGATGCTGGCTTGCAGATCGGTGGGGGCGGAGGATGGATGCATGACGAGGCTCTCTCAAAACCCGTATGTTAAGTGCTCACTCTTCCTTCAAAATTGTTGCTGCACCGGCTTTTGGCAACTTGTCGCCATAAACCAGTCGATACAGCAGCGGCAGCACCAGCAGCGTCAGGATGGTGGACGAAATAATGCCCCCAATCACCACCGTGGCCAGCGGCCTTTGCACCTCGGCTCCGGTGCCTGTCGCAATCGCCATGGGCACAAAGCCCAGCGATGCGACCAGCGCCGTCATCAGCACCGGGCGCAGGCGGGTCAAAGCGCCTTCGGTCACGGCCTGCTCCACACCCATGCCCTGCTCACGCAGAGAGCGGATGTACGAGATCATCACCAGCCCGTTGAGAACGGCCACGCCGCACAGTGCGATAAAACCAATAGCCGCCGAAATCGACAGCGGAATGCCCCGCAGCCACAGCGCGGCGATACCGCCCGTCAATGCAAACGGAATGCCGGTGAAGACGATAAGACCATCGCGCACATTGCCGAACATGGCGAACAGCAGCGTGAAAACCAGCGCCAGCGCCACAGGCACCACGATCATCAGGCGCTGGCGAGCGGATTCGAGGTTCTCGAAGGAGCCGCCCCAGCGTGTCCAGTAACCGGCGGGCAGCACAATGCCTTGCAGCTCTTGCTGGGCCTGTGCCACAAACGAGCCGATATCACGCCCGCGCACATTGGCGCTGACGACGATGCGGCGCTTGCCATCCTCACGGCTGACCTGATTGGGGCCGGGTGCCAGCTCAACCGTGGCAATGGATGACAGCGGCACAAAGCCAAGTCGCCCATCGCCACCGCGCGGCAGCGCAATCGGCAGGCGGCCAATGCCGTCCATATCGCTGCGCACCGCCTCAGGCAGGCGCACCTGAATGGCAAAGCGGCGGTCGCCCTCAAACACAGTCCCCGCTTCACGCCCGCCCAGGCCAGTGCTGATGGCGTCTTGCACATCGCCCATGTTCAGGCCGTAGCGCGATGCTTTTTCCCGGTCGATCTGTACCGTGAGCATGGGCAGGCCCGTGGTCTGCTCCACCTTTACTTCAGATGCGCCGGGAATCTTCTGCAGCATGGCGGCCACGCTTTGCGCGGACTTCTCCAGCTGGGCCATATCATCGCCAAAAATCTTGACGGCCACATCGCTGCGCACACCCGAAATCAGCTCATTGAAGCGCAGCTGAATCGGCTGAGAAAACTCATAATTGCTGCCAGGAATCTGCTCCACCGCTTCTTGCACGGCAGCCAGCAGATCATCACGCGTGCGCGTTGGATCGGGCCACTGATCGCGGGGCTTTAGCATGATGTAGCCGTCCGAGATATTGGGCGGCATGGGGTCAGACGCAATCTCGGCCGTTCCGGTGCGCGCAAACACACGTTCAATCTCGGGGAACTCATTTTTCAGCGTGCGCTCCAGTTGCATCTGCATCTCTACCGACTGCGTGAGGCTGGTGCCCGGTATGCGCAGCGCCTGCACGGCAAAGTCGCCCTCGTTCAGATTGGGCGCAAATTCGCTCCCCATGCGCGTCGCCAGCAACAAGCTCAATGCGACAACCACAGCTGCCGCCGTCAGCACCACGGCAGGTGCGTGCATGACCTTGTCCAGCACCGGCGCATAAGCACTGCGTGCCCAGACCATCAGGCGGTTTTCTTTCTCTGCAACCTTGTCGCCCATGAACAGCGCAATCGCTGCGGGGATAAAGGTGATGGACAGCAGCATGGCCCCCAGCAGCGCAATCACCACCGTCAGCGCCATCGGGTGGAACATCTTTCCTTCGACGCCCGTTAACGCAAAAATGGGCAGGTACACCACCATGATGATGAGCTGCCCAAACAGCAAGGGGCGACGCGATTCTTTGGCGGCGGCAAACACTTCTTCAAAGCGCTCACTGCGCGTGAGCGAGCGGCCCGCAGCCTGCTGCGCGTGCGCCAGACGCCGCACGCAGCTCTCCACAATCACCACCGCACCATCGATGATGATGCCGAAGTCCAGCGCGCCCAAGCTCATCAAATTGGCGCTGACGCGCATCTGCACCATGCCCGTGAAGGTGAACAGCATGGACAACGGAATAATCAGCGCCGTAATCAGCGCCGCACGCAGATTTCCGAGGAACAAGAACAGCACGACCACCACCAGCGCGGCGCCTTCGATCAGGTTCTTCTTCACGGTGGCAATGGCTTTGTCCACCAGATGCGTGCGGTCGTACACCGTCACCGCCTTCACACCGGGCGGCAGGCTTTTGTTGATCTCCTGCATGCGTGCATCCACGGCCTGCGACACGGCACGACTGTTCTCGCCAATCAGCATGAAGACGGTGCCCAGCACCACCTCGCGCCCGTTGTCCGTCGCAGCGCCGGTGCGCAGCTCGCGCCCCAGCTCCACATCCGCCAGATCGCGCACACGAATGGGCTGACCCTGAGCCGTGCCCACAATCACCTCGCGAATATCGGCCATGCCACGCACCTGGCCCGGTGCGCGAATCAGGTACTGCTCGCCCTGGCGCTCGATATAGCCTGCGCCCACATTGGCGTTGTTGCGCTCCAGCGCCGTGACAATATCGGCCAGCGTAAAGCCATAGGCTGCCAGCTTTTGCGGCTGCGGTGCGACCAGATACTCCTTGGCAAAACCTCCAATGGAGTTGATCTCTGTGACCCCTGCCACGTTGCGCAGCTGGGGCTTGATGACCCAGTCCTGAATTTCGCGCAAATCCATAGGGGTGTAGGGCGATCCATCGGGCTTTTGGGCACCGTCATCGGCCTCCACCGTCCACAGATAAATCTCACCCAGACCGGTAGAAATAGGCCCCAGCGCCGGGGCCACGCCCGCAGGCAGGGCATCACGCGCCTGCTGCAAACGCTCGTTGACCAGCTGGCGCGCAAAGTAGATGTCCGTGCCGTCCTTGAAGACCACGGTGATCTGCGACAAGCCATAGCGCGACAGCGATCGCGTCTGCTCCAGATGCGGCAGGCCCGCCATGGCGGTCTCGATAGGGAAGGTGACGCGCTGCTCGGTCTCCAGCGGCGAATAGCCGGGCGACGAGGTATTGATCTGCACCTGCACATTGGTGATGTCCGGCACGGCATCAATGGGCAGGCGCTGGTAGTTGTAGATGCCAAGGCCGATCAGTGCGATGGTGGCCAGCATGACCAGCCAGCGCTGGGCAATGGCGAAACGGATGATGCGTTCAAACATGAAGAATCACCCTATCAATGAACGTGTTCAGCACTGGCTTTGCCCAGCTCAGACTTCAGCACAAAGCTGCCACCCACCACATAGCTCTGGCCTGCGCTCAGGCCCTGCAGCACCTCGGTGTTCCGGCTGTCGGCCTTGCCCAGCTTCACGCTTTGCGCCTTGAAGCCGCCTTGCACCGGCACAAACACCACGGTTTTTTCGCCCTCAATTTTCTGAATGGCCGCGCTGTTCACCGTCACCGCCGCCTTTTGGCTGGATGCCGTCAAATCCACGTTCACAAACAGGCCCGGACGCCAGATGCCGTCTGGGTTATCCAGCGTGATGCGCGCGGGGGCCGTGCGTGTTTCCTGCCCAATCAACGCGCCCACATAGGCTACCGTACCCGTGCCCTTGGATTCAAAGGCCGTGGCATGCACCGTGGCCTTTTCGCCCACGCGCACAAACGGCAGGTCAGATGCAGCCACCTTCATCTCGGCCCAGACGGAGCGCAAGTCAGAGATGGTGAACACCGCCGTGCTGTCCTGCACGGCTTCGCCCACGGACAAATGCTTTTCCACCACCACGCCATCAAACGGCGCACGCAGCTCAAAGCGGTTCAGCGCACCGCCAGAGGCCACACCAGCGCCAATCGCCGCCAGTTTTTGCTGGGCATTAGCCGCTGCAATTTCTGCTTCACGCAGCGCCTGCTGGGCCTGCAGATAGTCTTGCTCAGCCGATATTTTTTCCTGCCACAGCTGCTTTTCACGCTGATAGGTGGTGCGCGCCAGCGCGAGGCGCTTTTGCGAAGCCATCAACTCGCTGCGCTGCTCGGACACTGTGGGGCTGGTCAAAGTCGCCAGCACCTGGCCCTTTTTCACCACCTGCCCCAGATTGGCGGCCACGCTCTCGGCCACACCGGCTACGCGCGGCACGACGTGGGCAGTCTTGTCGTCGTTGAAGCGAATTTCACCGGGCAATTGCAGCGTGTTGCCAATGCTGGCAGCACCTGCCTGGGCCAGCGTGACACCAGCCACCTTGGCACGAGCGGCATCGAGCTGGAGCACGCCTTCTTCATGCGCTTCGCCGCTTTCTTTGGCGTGGTCATGATCGTGGTCGTGCTCAGCTTCTGCAGCGGGCTTTTCATGACTGTGGTCATGCTTTTCGTCCCCGTGGCCGTTCTTCTCATCATGCTCGCCATGGGCTTCTTCTTTGCCGTGGGCATGATCGCCCTCTTTACCTTGTGCAGGTGCATCTGGCGACTTTTTCTCGCCTGCGTGTGAGTGGCTATCAGCGCCCGCAGCGGCAGGTTCCGTGCCGCGAACAATGAAGAAAGCGGCGGCCGCGCCCAGCGCCAGAATGGCGGCAATGGCAATCGCCGTGCGGCGCGATGTGGTGGGTTGTGCGTTCATGGGTGGTGACTATTTATTCAAGACCGGGCACATCGCCCAGCTGTCGGGTAATGTCGGCGGCAGCCTGATGGGTGGCGACCAGCTGCTCCAGATACAGGCTGCGCGCATCGGCCAGAGTGCGCTGCGCGTCCAGCACTTCCAAGTAGCTGAATTTGCCCAGCGCAAAGCCCTTGGCAGAGACCTCGTAGGCCGACTCTGCCGCTGGCAACACCTGCTGCGCCAGCTGCTGCGCCTGTGCCCGGCTGGTTTGCAGCAGCTCCAGTTGCTGTTGCAGCTGCGCGTTCAGCTGCTGGCGCATGGCCAGCAATTCGTCTTCAGCCTTGTCCGCCAGGCGCAGCGCCTGCAGCTGGTTGCCACGATTGCTGTCCAGAATCGGCAACGGCACCGAAATGCCGACCACCAGCTGATTGCGCCCCACTTCCTGCGCGCGCTTCATACCCAGACTTACCGTGGGATCAGGTAGGCGCTTGGCGCGCTCCAGCTCGGCCACAGACTTTGCCTGCAAAACGGCCTTCTGCGCCCGCAGCATCTGCGGTGAATGCTCTAATTTTTCTAGCATGGAACGGCTATCTGGCAAGGCGGGCAAATCACCCAGCTCGCCCACGGCGCGGCCCATGGATGTGGGCTGTGCGCCCCACAGCAGGGCGAGCTGCTGGCGTGCCACACGCATGCCAGACTGGGCTTGCGCCAGCGCCAGCTGGGCACTGCTCTCGGCCACGCGGGCCTTGGTTTCTTCCAGCGGGGCAATCTTGCCGGCCAGCACGCGCTTGGCAGCGGCATCGAGGGCGTTGCTGGCAATCTCCAGCGTTTTTTCATGCAGCTGCACACGCTGCTGCCCGGCCAGCACCTTGGCAAAGGCGGCGCGCACATCGGCACGCAGACCGGCGCGGGCTGCATCCAGCTCGGCCTGCACCAGCTCGCGGCCATGCTCGGCAGCCTTCATGCGGGCGGCGCGCTTGCCGCCGATTTCTATGGGCTGGTTCCACTGCAGCGTCATGCTGCGGGTTTCGCGCCGCGTGTCTTCTTGCGAATAGGCCAGCTCCGGGTTGGGCCGCGCACGGCTTTGAAGAACCGCGCCTTCGCTGGCGGCCACGGCCTGCGCAGCAGCGCGCAGGCTGGGGTTGTGCTCCATGGCCAGTGCCAGCGCGGTCTGCAAGCTCATGGGAACGGGCGTGGCGGCAATCACTGGTGCTGTAGCTGATGCCTGCTGCGCCCAGCCCAAGGGCGCCAGCAGGCTCAGCCCGCCGCCCAGCAGCACTGCAGCTGCCTTGGTAATAAATGTCATGGTGATGCTCCTCCTGCAAGCCTGCCCTCCCGTTGGCAGACCTTTGCAGGCTGGGCGAATCTAGCGCGCCAGCACCGACAGAGCACTGTCCTGCAGATTACAAATTTGTCATTTAGTGAGCCGACCGACTTGCTCGACAATCTGTGCCATGAAGCTTCTAGTCATTGAAGACGAAACCAAGCTCGCCGAGTACCTGCAAAAAGGCCTGAGCGAAGAAGGCTTTGTGGTCGATACCGTCCACAACGGCATTGACGGCCTGCATCTGGCAACCGAGCAGCCCTACGACCTCATCATTCTGGATGGCATGCTGCCCGGCATTGATGGCCTGGCCGTGCTCGCCGCGCTGCGCCAGTCACGGCAGACGCCTGTGCTCATGCTCACGGCCCGCGCGCAGGTGGAAGACCGCGTCAAAGGGCTGCAAGGCGGCGCGGACGACTATCTGGTCAAGCCCTTTGCATTCTCTGAACTGGTAGCCCGCATCCATGTGCTGCTGCGCCGGGGTCTGCAGACGCAAGCCACGCCCGAAGCTACGGTGCTGCGCATGGCCGATCTGGAGCTGGACTTGCTGCGCCACCGCGCCACCCGCGCCGGGCAGCGGCTGGAGCTGACGGCCAAAGAGTTCAATCTGCTGAGCCTTTTGCTGCGCAGACAGGGCGAGGTGCTGTCGCGCACCGAGCTGGCATCTCAGGTCTGGGACATGAACTTTGACAGCGAAACCAATGTGGTCGAAGTCGCCGTGCGCCGCCTACGCCTCAAGCTCGATGCGCCGTTTGAGCTGCCTCTGCTGCACACCGTGCGCGGCATGGGCTATGTGCTGGAACTGCGCAAAGAGGAGTGAGAAGGCGAAACAGCGCTTACCAGTCGCGCTCGCTGATCAGCGCTTCATTGTCGGCATTGTCAAAACCATAGGCATGGGCAATCGCCAGAAAATCGGTGCCAATGCAACCTCGGGCCACTGTTTCAATCTCGCTACCCTGCTCATCAAATTCTTGCTGCAAGTCATTGAAGCGCTCGGTCGCCACCAGGGTCAGCGCATAAAGCTGCTCCAGACTGGCAGGCTTTTGCGCCTCAATCTGCTGGCACAGCTCCACCAGAATGTCTGCTCCTTTTTTTACCAGTGCGCCGGGGTAATACGCATCGTCATACATTTCTGCCAAAAAGCGGTAGCCCGCCATTTTTGAATTGCTCAAGCTCACAAAATATCTCCTGAATACAAGGCCGGTGCAGCATAGCAGCGCTATGTGGCAGAACCTGATCCCCAAGGAAAACCCATGACCCCATCTACTCCCCATCTGGGCAAACGCCTGTCGCGCTCTCTGGCTCTGCAGACCATGCTGGGGCTGGGTCTGGTCTGCGTGGCCGTGTACTGGGGCAGTCTGCTGGCGTTGACACTGCGCCAGCAGGAAAGCCTGGAACAAAAACAGGCCACCGTGACGCACCTGCTCCAGCAAGGCCGGGACAGCCATTCAGCAAGCGCCATGCAGCACATGCTGTCCGACTTTCTGACGGGGCATGAGGACATGTCTATACGCGTCACGCAACAGTCCGGCCAGCTGTTTTTTGAAAAGCTCAATCGCCCACTGGACGACCGCCACAGCACACGCCGCAGCTTTAGTGTGGAGCTGCCCGCCAGCGCTGCCAATCAGTCGCCTCAAACCCTGCAGGTGCTGCTGCTGCTGGACCGCCGCCCCGACGATGCTCTGCTGCGCCAGCTGGCATGGATTCTGGGCCTGGCCGCCGTGAGCAGCTCGCTGCTGGTGTCCCTTACCAGCGCCTGGCTGGTGCGGCGCGGGCTGGCGCCGCTGCATTCGCTGGTTGAACAAACCCGGCAGTTAGGCGCGCAAGACCTGAGCCGCGACTGGCAAAAACGGCTGGACGACACCGACCAGCCGCAGGAGCTGCGCCCGCTGATCGACCAGTTCAACGCCCTGCTGGAGCGGCTGGCCGTGGCTTACCGGCAGATGGAGGCTTTTAACGCCGATGTGGCCCATGAGCTCAACACTCCTCTGACCACGCTCATCAGCAGCTGCGAGCTGGCCCTGCGCAAGCCGCGTGATGCGGAGGAGCTGCGCGACATTCTGGCCTCCAACCTCGAAGACCTGCAGCGCATGGCCGGTATCGTGGCGGACATGCTGTTCCTGTCCCACGCCGATAGAGGTGAGAGCGCGCACCGCATTCAGGTCGCCAGCCTCGCCAGTCTGGCCGCCGAAGTGGTGGACTATCACGAGGCCGCCTTGCAAGAAGCTGGCCTGCGAGTGCGCGTGCAAGGCGATGCACAGGCCCAGGTCGACGCCCGTCTGCTGCGCCGCGCGTTATCGAACCTGCTGGGTAATGCCACGCGCTACGCCACGCCGGGCAGCTGCATTGAAGTGCAGATTCAGAGCACATCACAGCACACAGCGCAGGAGACCATCACTCTGAGCGTACAAAACCACGGCCCAACCATTACCGCCGAGCACCTGCCCCGGCTGTTTGACCGCTTTTACCGCTCAGACACCGCCCGCAGTCAGGCCGACCGCAACCACGGGCTGGGGCTGGCGATTGTGTCCGCCATTGCACGCATGCATGGCGGGCAGGCGTTTGCGCGATCCGACCTCACTGTCACCACCATCGGACTGAGCTTGCTTGCAGATCAGATCTCACAGCCCGAGCCGGCCGATACCGTCAGCAACACTGCGTAAACGCCCATGGCGCCCACAAGCAGCACCCAGCAGAGATGACATACGACAGAGCGGCAAAGCCGCAATATCTCCTGCCTGTGCATCTCTGAAAGAAAACACCATGCTTGGTTTTCGAAACACTGCCTGCCTGGCCCTTGCCGCCAGCGCCTGGCTCAGCCTGCCCGCCCTGGCTCAAGGTCAGATTCCCGAAATGCAAGAGGCCGGTGCGCTGCGCTACAGCTGCGGCGGCATCGGCGAAGACGAATCCACGGCCATGCGTTCCGCAATGAAGAACTACCCGCTGGCGCTGCTGTTTGCGGAAAAAAGCGGTGCCTATTTGGCCAATGTCGCCGTCGATATTCGCTCTAAACAGGTCAACAGCCAGTTCACGGCCGAAGGCCCGGTCTGCCTGATCAAGCTGCCCGCTGGCAATTACAAGATCACGGCCACCACCAAGAGCGGCAGCAGCCAGACTCAGTCGGTACAGGTCGGAAAAACTCCCCGCCAGCTCGACTTCCGTTACTAGCAAAAAATCACCGGCCCGGCGCGGGCAAAGCCCCGAGGCAGCGCAGGGGACATGGACCTCGGCGCGCTCCGCACGGCCACTCAATGAGGACAATACCGGCCATGTCCCAAGATCAAGACGCATCCAACTATCAGGCCCACCTGCAGGCCGGCAACGCACTGGTGCAGCAAGCCCAGAAGATTGCCACGCAAGACTTCGAGCAGGCCCGCGGCCTGTGGCAAGCCGCTGGCAAAGAGTTCTATCTGGCGCATAAGGCCGACATGAACGAGCCGGAAGCCGCTTTCCGCCTCGCTCAGGCCTGGATGGCCGAAGCCCATGCGCTCCAAAAAGAAGGCTCGAACAATGCCCAGGTCATGTGGGCCAACGCCGCCGCGCAGTGCGAACTGGCTTTTGACCTGGAGCCCGAAAACGGCCGCCTGGCCATGACCGCCGCCAGCTGCCACCTGTTTGCAGGCCAGAACGACGCCGCCAAGGCCTGGCAGCAAATCGGCAAACAGCTGCTGCCGCCAGAGCCAGCTGAAGAGCAGAAGTAAAAAATACTTTATAGATAGCTTTCAGCGCTTTTATTCATTGGGTTTCAGGCGCATTAATAGATAAAGCCCTTGGTTAACAAGCGCTGGAAGCTATCAAAAACTGAGTCACCCAAAAGACTGCATCGCGCTGCGCCACAAAATTCCGGCGTGCGAAAAAAGGAACAGCAGCAGCCCAATCGCCCCGCCCACCAGCGTGCCGTTGATGCGTATGTACTGCAAATCTTTGCCGATATGCGCCTCGATCAGCTCTGAGAGCTGCTCCGCATCCCAGCGTTTGACGGTGTCTGCAATATGCTGGCCGATAAACTTCGACACATCGGGTGCCAGTGTCGTCGCCCAGCGTTTCAGGCGCTCGTTCATCGAGGCTCTCAGCGCCTCGTCATGCGCCAGCGCCTGCCCCAGCCAGCGCCCCATCACGGCGGCACGCCGCGCCATGGCCGAGTTTTCGTCGGCCAGATCACGCTCAAGACGGGCGCGCCAGCCCGCCCACAGCTCGCGCAGATAGGCGGCAAGCTTCTCGTCATGCAGCAGATAGTTGCGCAGCTTTTCCACGCGCTCGGCATAGGCCGGATCATTTTGCAGCCCCTCAATCAGCCGCTGCACCGAGCCATCAAACGCCTCGCGCAGGCGGTGGTCAGGGTTGTGCGCCACATCTTGCAGCAGGCTATCCAGCGCGCTGGCGATCAAGGCCGCACCCTTGTCGCTGAGCCAGTCCGTGGGCAGCATTTTTTCCTTGATCGGGTGCTCGCGCTTGAGCCAGACCACAATGGTCTGCGCAATCAGCACATGGGTCTGCTCTTTTTGCAGCACGCGGCTGATGCGGGCCAGCACATCGTCCAGCACCTCCTGATGGCGGCCGCCCGCCGTAAGCCCGGACAGCAGCGAAGCGGCCGTGCGCGACAGATCGACATGCGCCATCACGGCCTTGAACGACTGGGTCAGAAACTTCTCGACCTGCTTGTCCTGCACCATTTCCAGCGCGGCCAGCGCCAGCCGCGCCACCTGCTTGCCCAATAGCTGATGGTTGGTGGGTGCCGTCAGCCAGTCGGCCAGCGCCTGTGCGGGGTTATGGCGCTCGATCAGCGCGACCAGCGATGGCGCATCAAGAAATTTGTCACGCACAAACACGGCCAGGTTCTCGCCAATGCGATCTTTGTTGCGCGGGATGATGGCCGTGTGCTGCCCCACCAGCGGCAGCGGTATGCGCCGAAACAGGGCCGAGACGGCAAACCAGTCGGCCAGCGCGCCCACCATGGCGGCCTCGCAGATGGCGCGCAGACACACCAGCCACAGCGGCACGGCCTGCCCGGCAATGCCCCAGCGTGCGCCAGCCAGCGCCGTAGCGATGAATCCAGCGGTCACCAGCAGCAGCAAAATCAGCGGCAACCGCTTGGCGTGTTGCAATGACAGACGTTGTTCTTGAGTCAGCATGAACGCCAGCATAGGCGAGTCAGGCCAGCTCGCCTATGCCGGCAGCCCCGATCAGCGGTCGTCGCCGGTCTTACACAATTGCGTCAGTCCAAGGCAGGCTTTTGCAAATACACCGAAAATGGCCCCCTTGTATTTCCTGAATTTCGAAAAATCATGACCGACGCCATCCGCCCAGAACTGCCCGACCACCTGTCCATCGACCCCCGCAGCCCCCACCATGTGGCCGCCGTGTTCGAGCATGACATCGGCATCCGCTTCAACGGCACCGACCGTTTCGACGTCGAGGAATACTGCGTCAGCGAAGGCTGGGTCAAGATCCCTCACGCCAAGGCCATCGACCGCAAGGGCAAGCCTCTGCTGATCAAGATCAAGGGTACGGTCGAGGCGTACTATCGTTAACCCCCTGAGGCGCTTCGCGCCTTCCCCCTCTCTCTTCGGGAGGGGGACGACATCCTTGCTGCGGTGCGGTCCTTGCTTGATGTCTCTGATTGGGTAATCGCCCAATTCAAAGCGCAATGAGCCAAGTCGCTGCCTCAATAAAAAGAGCTGCTTGCGCTGGATTGATATGGGTTTCAGATGTTTTATGCACTGAAAACCAGCAATACCAGCCGCTAGCAGCTCTTTTTTAATGAGCAATCAGTCGCTCAGACCAGTGCCTCGGCCGGGCCAAAGAACTCGTAATGCACCTGCGCATCAGGCACGCCTAAAGTGCTCAGCGATTGCTTGACGCTGCGCATAAAGCCACGTGGACCCAGGAAGTAGACGTCTGCATCACGCGACTCTGGCAGCCACTCACCCAACTGCTCGGTGCTCAGCAGGCCTTGCGCATCCACCTCGTCGCCAGCCACTGCGGCGTCGTAGCAATAGCGGCGCGTGAGCTGGCTGTGGGACGCTGCCAGCGCATCAATTTTTTCGCGGAAGGCGTGCACACCGCGATCACGTGCGCAGTGGATGAAAGTGATCTCGCGGCCCGTGGGCAGAGCGGCCTGCAGCATGGGCAAGGTGGGCGTAATGCCCACGCCGCCGCTGATCAGCACCAGTGGCTTGGCATTGCTTTGCAGCGT
Organism: Comamonas sp. 26; assembly: GCF_002754475.1. Lineage (NCBI taxonomy): Bacteria > Pseudomonadati > Pseudomonadota > Betaproteobacteria > Burkholderiales > Comamonadaceae > Comamonas > Comamonas sp. 26. The sequence continues at coordinate 154,053 of NZ_PEFL01000001.1, read as the reverse complement.
GAAGTGGCCTGCGGGGGGGAACAACTCCAGCGTATCGCCCACATGAACGCTGTCATGCAGATAGCTGGAGACCTTGCCGCCCGCCTCGCGCTTGACGCTGATGCGGTAGCTCTTGCCATTGCTGGCCGCCGACAGCGAGTAGTTGCGGCGCTGCTCCACGCCATCCACCACCGCGCGCAGGCCGATGTACTGGCCGGGCTGGTGGGTGATGACCGCACCGCCATCCACGGGCTCCAGATAAAACGAGGTGATTTCGGCAGATTCGGCCTGTTTTTGCACCAGCTTGAAGGCGCGCGCACCGCGCCAGCCACCTTCGGCCGCTGCAGTCTGCTCGTACACCGCGCGCTCTGCACCAATCAAAATATCGGCCAGTTGCTGATAGGCGGCGGCCCAGGCGGCAATCACCTCATCCGTCGCAATCTCGGCGCCCAGCACCTCGCGAATGGCACGTAGCAGGCAGGCACCCACCACCGGGTAATGCTCGGCCTGCACCTGCAGCGCCACATGCTTGTTGATGATTTGCGCAGGCAGGCTGCCCAGGTTTTCCAGACGGTCAATGTTCTTGGCGTACATCAGCACGCTGTTCGCCAGCGCGCGCGGCTGGGCACCGCTTTGCTGGTGTGCCTGATTGAACAGCGGGCGCACTTCCGGGTGCTCAGCCAGCATGATTTGGTAGAAATGGGTGGTCAGCGCCTCGCCGCCGGTTTCCAGCAGTGGTACGGTGGCTTTGACAATCTCGCGTTGACGTTCGGTAAGCATGCAAATCTCCTGATGAGGTCCTTGCCAGCTGCAAGGTTTGATTAATTCAACGCAAGCCGCATGCCAGTTTAAAGACCATTACAAAACAATGACTTGCGAAAACATGAGTCAATATGACATCTAACAAATAAAGTCTTATTGACACCAATTGATGTCGTTATGACAACATCCCATATCCTCAATGCCGTCAGCCCGCTGATTGCCGATCTGGCCCAGGACCTGAGCGAACGCGAACGCCTGCGCCGCCTTCTGGCTGCGCTGCGCAATCTGCTGCCCGCCGATGCCGTCGCCCTGCTCAAACTTGAGGGCGAATGGCTGCACCCCATGGCGATTGATGGCCTGATGCCCGATACGCTGGGCCGCCGCTTTCGTCTGGCCGAGCACCCGCGCTTTGCCCAGTTGCTGGCCGCCGGTCAGGCCATGCGCTTTGAGCCAGACAGCCCCCTGCCCGACCCCTACGACGGTCTGATCGCCCACAAAGGCCAGACGATTACCGAGCTGCATGTGCACGACTGCATGGGCTGTGTGCTGCAGCTGAGCGGCACGCCCTGGGGCCTGCTGACGCTGGATGCGCTGGAGCCCGGCCGCTTTGCCGACCCGGCGGCGCTGGCCATGCTGCAGGCCTTCAGCAATCTGGCAGCGGCCACCGTGGCCACGGCAGAGCGCGTGCACCAGCTCTCTCAGCTGGCACGCGGTGCCAGCAATACTGCCAGTACCGCTGCAGCGCCTGAACGCGGCTTGCAGGGCTCAAGCCCTGCCATGCGACAGCTGCAAAAAGACATAGCACTGGTCGCAGCCAGCGATCTCAGCGTGCTCATCACCGGGGAAACCGGCACCGGCAAAGAACTGGTGGCACAGGCCGTACACGCACAGTCAGGGCGCGCGGGCAAGCCCATGGTCAGCATCAACTGTGCGGCCCTGCCCGACAACCTGGTGGAAAGCGAGCTGTTCGGCCATGTGCGCGGTGCCTTTACCGGCGCACTGACCGAGCGCAGCGGCAAGTTCGAGCAGGCGCATCAGGGCACGCTGTTTCTCGATGAAGTGGGTGAGCTTTCGCTGCCCGTGCAGGCCAAGCTGCTGCGTGTGTTGCAAAGCGGGCAGCTGCAGCGCCTGGGCTCGGACCGGGAGCACCATGTGGATGTGCGCGTGATTGCGGCCACCAACCGCGATCTGGCGTCGGAAGTCAGCGCCGGGCGCATGCGCGCGGACTTTTATCACCGACTCAACGTCTACCCGCTCAATGTGCCGCCGCTGCGCGAGCGCGACAGCGATGTGCTGCAGCTGGCCGGCTATTTTCTCGAAGAGAACCGCTCGCGGCTCAAGCTGGGCGGCCTGCGGCTGGAGACCACTGCGCAAGCGGCTTTGCTGAACCACCGCTGGGCCGGCAATGTGCGCGAGCTGGAGCACCTGATCAGCCGCGCCGTGCTCAAGGCATTAAGCCGCAACGATGGCAGCGCTGGCCGCGCCAGTAGCAGGCTGCGTATCGTGACCCTGGGGGTGGTCGACCTCTGGGACCAACCAGAAGCTACGGTGGCGACAACTGCGCCACAGGCCCCAGTCACTCAATTGCTACCCGCACCAGAAATGGGTCTGCGCGATGCAGTCACCAGCTACGAGCGCGAGCTGGTCAATGCCAGTCTGGCGCGCCATCATGGCAGCTGGGCTGCAGCGGCGCGCGAGCTTCAAATCGACCGCGCCAATCTGCAGCGGCTGGCCAAACGGCTGGACATCGCCAGACCGTGAATTCAAAGCCGCAGATCAGCGGCCCTGAATGCCCAGCAATTCCACATCAAAGTTCAGCGTGGCATTGGGCGGCACGGCGCGGCCTGCGCCTCGGGCACCGTAGGCAATCCCTGGTGGGCAGGTGAGCTTGGCCTTGCCACCGACCTTCATTTTCTGCACGCCCTCCGTCCAGCAGGGGATCACGCCGCTGAGCGGAAACTCAATCGGCTGCTGGCGCGCGTAGGAGCTGTCAAACTCTTTGCCGGTATCGGGAAAGTAACCACGGTAATGCACCTTGACGGTGTCCGTTGCCTTGGGGCTAGGGCCGCTGCCCTCGACCTTGCTGTCATAAATCAGGCCGCTGGCGGTGGTGACCGGCGTAGCCTGAGCGGCTGCGCCAGCAACCATGGCAAACAAGACACAGAGAGCGGATGCTGCTTTTTTCATAGGTATGGGCTGTAACAACAAAGCCCCGACTGTAGTACGAAGCGGGGCTTTGCAGAATTCATTGCCGCAGTGCGGCGCTTAATTCGGAGCGGCGGGGATGCCAATATCATCGAGCGCCTTTGAGAGATGACCCACCGTGCGATCGGGGTCATGCCACTTTTCCAGCCCGAACAAGCCGATGCGGAAGCTCTTGAAATCTGGCCCTTCATCGCACTGCAGCGGCACGCCAGAAGCCGTCTGCAAGCCCACCTTCAGAAAGGCGCGGCTGCTTTGAATTTCGGGGTCGGTGGTGTAGCTGACCACCACGCCGGGGGCTTTGTAGCCTTCCATCGCCACGCTGGGGAAGCCGCGTGATTCCAGCAGCGCGCGCACCTTGCGGCCCAGCTCGATTTGCTCTTCACGCACCTTGGCAAAGCCGTATTCACGCGTCTCCAGCATCACATCGCGCAGGCGCAGCAAGGCATCGGTGGGCATGGTGGTGTGATAGGCGTGCTGGCCTTTTTCATAGCCCTCGGCAATCAGCATCCACTTCTTCAGATCACAGGAGAAGCTGGAGCTTTGCGTGTGCTCAATCGCTTCGCGGGCACGCACGGACAGCATCACCATGGCGCAGCAGGGCGAGCTGCTCCAGCCTTTTTGCGGTGCCGAGATCAGCACGTCCACACCGGTCTTTTCCATGTCCACCCACATGGCACCCGAGGCCACACAGTCCAGCACAAACAGCGCGCCCACCTCGTGCGCAGCATCCGCCACGGTGCGCAGATAGTCATCGGGCAGCATGATGCCGCTGGCGGTTTCCACATGCGGAGCGAACACCACCTTGGGGCGCTCGACGCGAATGGTTTCCGCCACATCGGCGGCAGGGCAAGGTGCCCAGGGATCCTGGCTGCCTTCGCCCTGCTTGCGTGCCTTGCAGACGATAGAGCCTCCACCCAGGCCTGCATCGGCGTCGAAAATCTGCGTCCAGCGGTAGCTGAACCAGCCGTTGCGCACGATGAGCACTTTCTCTCGGTTGACAAACTGGCGCGCCACGGCTTCCATGCCGAAGGTGCCACTGCCGGGGATCAGCACGGCCGTATTGGCGTGATAGACCTCTTTGAGCGTGGCCAGCACATCCTGCATCACACCCACAAATTTTTTGGACATGTGGTTGAGCGCTCTGTCGGTATAGACCACCGAAAATTCGAGCAGGCCATCGGGATCAACATCGGGCAAAAGTCCAGGCATGAAATATCTCCAGTCGCAAGAGCGGTAGCAGTCCAAAGTGCCCGTCACAGCCACCTTGGCGGTCAGGCAATTTCGGCAAGACTTTCAGCTTAGCATGAGGCTGAATATGGTTTCCTGTATAGAGAAAATATCAAAAACAGGAGCTATAGGCGCTTTATACATAAGCACTAGAAGCTGATTTCATACCAAATCCCAAACACTGAGCCAGCGAAAGTCTCAGCGTTTACCATGTGTCCACAAACGCCCCTTGGCTCTCACGCAGCTGTGCACCGGCCAGAGCGCGCACCAGCCAGTGACGGGTGTCCGCAGGGTCGATGACGGCATCAATCTCCAGCGTGGCAGCCATATGCATGGCCTCGCCGTGTGCGTACTGCTGGGCCAGCAATTTCTGAAACAGTGCATCGCGCTGTGCCCCCTCGGGCAAGGCTTCCAGCTCCTTGCGAAAACCCAGCCGCACCGCGCCTTCCAGCCCCATGGCTCCAAACTCTCCCGTCGGCCAGGCCACGTTGAAGATAGGCGCGTGAAAGCTGCCCGCTGTCATGCCCATAGCCCCCAGCCCATAGCCCTTGCGCAGCACCACACTGAAGTAGGGCACGCGCAGCTTGGCCGCCGTGACGAACAAGCGGCTGACATGGCGCACCTGGGCCGTCTTTTCAATCTCAGGCCCCACCATGAAGCCGGGCGTATCGACCAGGCTGATGATGGGAAGGCCATGCGCATTGCACAGTTGCATAAAGCGCGCGGCCTTGTCTGCGGCATCGGCATCAATCGCGCCGCCCAAGTGGCCGGGGTTGTTGGCCATTAAAGCCACAGGCCGCCCTTCAATACGCGCCAGCGCGGTGTGAATGCCCAGGCCAAAGCCGGTGCGCAGCATGAGCAGACTGCCCTCATCCACCAGACCGACCATGGCGGCGCGTGTGTCGTAAATGCGCAAGCGATTTTCGGGCACCACATGGCGCAAATGGCGCTGATCAGGCGCTGACCATTGCGCGCTGCTGCGGCCCTGAAAAAATGACAGATAGTGGCGCGCTGCGGCCACGGCCTGCGCTTCATCTTCCACCAGAATGTCGATCACGCCATTGGCATGCTGCACGCTGCTGGGGCCGACTTCTTCAGGCTTGAAAACGCCCAGCCCACCGCCCTCGATCATGGCTGGCCCGCCCATGCCAATGGTGCTGGAACGCGTGGCAATAATCACATCGCTGCAGCCCAGCAGCGCCGCGTTACCCGCAAAGCAGCGGCCATGCGTAATGCCAATCACCGGCACCTGCCCCGAGAGCGCTGCATAGGCTGCAAACGTGTGGACATGCAGGCCCGCCACCACGGGCGTATCGGTATCGCCAGGGCGGCCACCGCCACCTTCGGCAAACAGCACCACGGGCAATTTTTGCTGCAGGGCAACACCCAGCATGCGATCGGTCTTGGCATGGTTGCGCGCGCCCTGCGTACCGGCCAGCACCGTCGCGTCATACGACATGACGACAGCTCGCGATTTTTCTTCGCCAAACTGATGGCCATTGATGGAACCAATGCCTGTCACCATGCCGTCTGCGGGCGTGTTGGCGACCAGATCGTCAATGCTGCGGCGACGTGTTTGCGCGGCAATGGCCAGTGCGCCGTATTCGATAAAACTGCTTTCATCACACAGGTCTGCAATATTCTCGCGGGCGCTGCGGCTGCCCTGCGCGTGGCGCTTGGCCATGGCATCGGGCCGGGCGGCATCCAGCGTGAAGGCATGGCGATCTTTGACACGCTGCAGGTCGGCACGAATGTCATCAGGGTCCAGCGCTTGCTGCTGCACTTCGGAATGGGCGGCGTCGCCCTGCGCATCGCCCAGCACCAGCAACGCCTGACCCTGCACCACATAGCTGCCTGGCTCTGCCAGCAATTCCTGCACCACACCCGCAGCCTGTGCCAACAGCACATGCTGCATCTTCATGGCTTCCAGAATGCCTAGCTCTGCGCCCTTGGCCACCACATCACCAGCGGCGACAGCCCATTGCACGACTCTGGCTGGCATGGGTGCCAGCACTGCATTTTCAGGAGCTTTTTGCGCTTGATTTGATTGAGTTTCAGCCGGTTTGTTCTCTGAATTTTTTTGAAGAATGGCGTTAACAGCTATCTTTTCAGAAGCATCTACCAGCTGCGGCAAAACTTCTTCCAGCCAGCGCGTGTGCACGGCCTGGCTTTGCATTTCTGGCCGTTCGGCTAGCGCCTGCAGCAGCGGCAGATTGGTGTCAAAACCGACAATGCAGCACTCGGCCAGAGCACGCCGCGAGCGGCGCAGCACATCCTCAAAGCGCGGGGCATTGTTGTGCACGATGAGCTTGGCCAGCAAAGTGTCGTAATGCGGCGATGGGCTGGCACCCTGCTGAGCATGGCTGTCGATGCGAATGCCCGGCCCTTGCGGCCAGCGCAGCTCAGCAATGCGGCCGCTGCCGGGGTGGGCGTTGCCTTGCGCGTCCAGTGTTTCGGCGTTGATGCGCCACTGCATGGCATAGCCGCGTGGCTGCGGTGGCTGATTCACGTTCAGGCCTAAGTCCGCAAAGTGATCACCGGCGGCAATACGAATCTGCGCCTGCACCAGATCGACACCAAAGACCTCTTCGGTAATGGTGTGCTCCACCTGCAGGCGCGGGTTGGCCTCGATGAATACATAAGGCAAGGTCTGCGACTGCAGATCGACCAGAAATTCGAAGGTGCCCAGACTCTCGTAGCGCAGCTGGGCTGCCATGCGCAGCGCATCTTGCGTGATGCGTTCGCGCAGCGGCTGCGGCAGGCTGGGGCTGGGCGCAACCTCCACCAGCTTTTGAAAGCGGCGCTGCAGCGTGCATTCGCGCTCGCCCAGTGCCATCGGCCATTCGCTGCCGTCACCCAGCAGCTGAATCTCGATATGGCGTGCGCCTGTCATCAGGCGCTCTACATACACGCCGTCCACACCAAACGCCGCTTTTGCCTCGCTGCGGCAGCGCTCATAGGCAGCGGCCACCTCACCGGCCCGATTCACCGCCCGCATACCGCGCCCGCCGCCACCGCCAATGGCCTTGATCATGATACCGCTGGCCCCATCGGCCTGCTGCTGGGCAAAGAACTGCTGAGCCTGTGCAAGCGTCACCGCCTCGGTACTACCGGGCATCAAAGGCACGCCGCATTGCTGCGCCAGCACGCGGGCTCTGGCCTTGTCGCCCAGCAGTGCCAGCTGCTCTGGCGTGGGGCCAATAAAGCGCACACCGGCTGCAGCACAAGCCAGCGCAAAGTCTGCGTTTTCGCTCAAAAAACCGTAGCCGGGGTGCAGCGCATCGCAGCCCTGTGCCTGCGCTATCTGCAGCAGATGTGCGCCATCCAGATATGCCGATGGGCCGCTGGCGCCCAGTGCGACGGAGGCGTCTGCGGCCTGCCCATGGGGAGCCTGCGCATCATCCTGCGCATAGACCGCAAGGCTGGAAATGCCCAATTCCTGCAAGGCGCGGATGATGCGCAAGGCGATTTCGCCACGGTTGGCGATCAGGACTTTTTCAAACATAGAACTCTCGTTTTAATAGCTTTAGCGCACGCCCATCAAGGGCTTGAGGCATTTTTCACTCGAAACATCAAGGAATATCGCGCAGCAAGCGGCGCAGCACTTTTCCCGCGCCGGTGGCGGGTAGCGCCTCAATAAAACGCACCTCACGCGGAGCCTTGTAAGTCGCCATGTTTTCTTTGGCCCAGGCCAGCAGCGCATCGGCTTCCAGACTCTGACCGGGCTTGCGCACGATGAAGGCGCGCACCACTTCGCCCTTTTGCGCATCGGCCACGCCAAGTACGGCGGCCTGCGCAATCGCGGGGTGCTTGATCAAAATGGTTTCAACCTCTTCGGGGAAGACGCTGTAGCCCGAGACCTTGATCATTTCCTTGAAGCGGCCGATGAAGGTGAGGTAGCCGTCTTCATCAAACTTGCCCATGTCGCCGGTGTAGACCCAACCGTCTTTGAGCGTCTTGGCCGTGGCTTCGGGCTTGTTCCAGTAACCCTTGAAGTTGCCCGGGCCGCGAATGATGATTTCACCCACCTCGCCGGGTGGCAGTTGCGCGCTGGTTTCGGGGTCGATGACGCGAATTTCATTGCCCGGTGCAGGCTTGCCGTGCGTGCCCCAGCGAATGGCATCGCCGGGCATGAAGGTGTCCATGGTGTGCGTTTCGGACAGGCCGTAGGCCGCTTCGCTGGAGATGGCATTGGGCGTAAAGCGCTTCCATTGCTCGGCCAGCGCCTGTGTATAGCTAATGCCAAAGCTGGTGACGGTGTTGCGGCGCAGCGCACTGAAATCCATCTGTTCAACGCCGGGCACCTGCATCAGCGCCACATTCATGGGTGCAATGCTGTACCACCAGGTCACGCGGTAACGCTCAAGCGCCTGCGCCACGGCCAGCGGATCAAAGCGGTGCAGCAGCACGCAGGGCGCACCCGAGTGCACGGGCATGTTGACGCCCATGGACATGCCGGCAATGTGATAGAGCGGCGCCACGGCCAGCAGCACATCCTGATCGCTCACACCCGTCACCGTCGATGCGCCAGCGGTCTTGTACGCCGCTGCGCCAAAGCTCAGCATTGCGCCCTTGGGCAGGCCGGTAGTGCCCGAGGTATAGGTCATCAACGCCACGTCATCCATGCTGACGGCGACAGGCAGGGGCTTTGCGCCGCTGTGCATGACCGCCCAGAACGACTCCACATGGCCGGGCAGCTCCTGCGCTGGCACTTGCAACTCCGGCGGCAGGGCCAGCGTGGTTTGCGCAGGCAGCCAGTCGCCATAACGCACGGCCAGCACATGCTCAATCGCCGTGGTGCTGCGCACCTTGTCGACCACAGGCAACAAGCCATCAGCGGCGATGATGATGCGCGCACGCAAATCGTTGAGCTGGTATTCCAGCTCATGCTCTTTGTTCAGCGGCCCGCAAGGGCAGACGATGGCCCCGATTTTCTGCACCGCGTAGTGCGCGACGATGTACTGCGGGCAGTTGTTCATGAACAGCGCCACCGGCTCACCTTTTTGCACGCCCAGCTGCTGCAGGTGCGCAGCCACGGCATCGCTGGCCTCGTCCACTTGCCGCCAGCTGATGTGCTGGCCATACCAGATATAGGCAACGCGTTCGGGGTGCTTGCGCGCATTGCGGCGCAGGGCCTCATGCAAGGGAATGAGGGTCTCGGATTCAGCCATGGTTGTCTCCTGGGTGTCTCGTGAAAACCGAGGCGTGGTGCGCTTTTTGCGTCATCTCAGGGATAGCCTTAGGCCGATTCCCGCCCCGATGTCTTGCCAATGTATACCTGCCGGTAGAACAATACTACCCATCGGTATAACGAACGTGACACACGGAAACCCGCATGGCTACCGCCCCCAGAAAAACAAAGAAATCGCTTGCCCCAGCTGTCGCCACGCCTGTGGCTCCGAGAGGTCGCCAGAAGCTTCAAACCGCCGGTTCTGACGAGAAGCGCGAGCGCATTCTGAAAGCCGCTGAAGCGCTGTTTGACCGCTACGGCTACGCCAGCACCACCATTGAGCAGATCGTGCAGGCGCTGGGCGTGACCAAGCCTTTTGTGTACTACTACTTTCGCAACAAGCAGGAGATTTTTGAGACCCTGTGCTGGGCACCGACTGAGGCCTGTTTTACGGTGCTGGACTTTGCGGCAGACGACCCGCGCCCCGCGCATGAAAAAGCGATTGATGGTCTGCAGCGCCTGATTGCGGTCACCATTGCGCATTACCCGGCGGGCTTTTTTCCGTACCGCGAACCACAGGCCTTCAGCCCCGCCTACCTCAAAGCTTCACGCGATGTGGCGCAGCAGTTTTACCAACAGTTTTGCACCCTGCTTGAAGAAGGCCGCGCCAGCGGGAATTTTGATTTTCGCGATGCCCGCATCACGGCGCAGGCCGCCTGCAGCCTGCCTGGCTTTCTCTACAACTGGTACCAGCCAAACGGCAGACTCGGCCCCGCCGAAATGGTGGTGGAACTGACCGATCTCGCATCGCGCGTGTTAGGACTGCGCAGCAGCTCAGCACTTGCCCCGCCCCCTTCCCGTAAACGCAGCACAAGCAAGCCAGCGCCAGCCGCCGAAGAGTCCCCGCCCAAGCGCCGCAAGAGCGCCTCATCCCCCAGCAGCACCGCCGCATAAGAGAACGGCTACGGCGTAATTCCACCCTCTGGAGACAACCACCATGTCAGTTCGTTTTTCAGCCATTGCACTGGCTGCCAGCCTTTGCGCTGGCGGCGTTTCTGCCCAGACGGCAGAGCCGTTCAAAATTGCCTTTATCGACCCGCTCTCTGGCCCGTTTGCCAACGTGGGCGAAGTGATGCGCAACCATGTGCTGTATGCGGTGGATGATGTCAACGCCAAGGGCAGGCTCTACAACGGCGCTAAATTTCAGCTGCTGCAGTTCGACAGCAAGCTCTCCGCTCAGGAAAGCCAAAGTGCGCTGCAAGCCGCCATTGATCAGGGCGCACGCGTGGTGGTGACGGGTGGTTCCGGCTCGTCCGTAGTCACTGCACTGGTTCAGGCCGCATCGCGCTACAACCAGCGCAATCCGGGCAAGGAGGTACTGATCCTCAACCACTCATCAATTGACCCGGAGCTGACGGGCAAGGCCTGCAGCTTCTGGCATTTCATGTTTGACGCCAATACGGCCATGCGCATGCAAGCGATTGCCAACTACATCAAGACCCAGCCGGAAATCAAGAAGGTTTTTCTGCTCAACCAGGACTATGCCCACGGCAAGCAATGGGCCAGCTTTGGCCGCAGCATGGTGGGCAAGGCAAGACCCGATATTCAGTTTGTGGGCGAAACCCTGCACCCCATGGGCCGCATCAAGGATTTCGCGCCCTATGTGGCCAAGATGAAGGAGGTCGGAACCGACTCCGTCATCACCGGCAACTGGGGGCAGGACATGACGCTGCTGCTCAAATCTGCAGGCGACTCCGGCTACAACCTGCGCTATTTCAACCATAGCGCGGGTGGCTTTCCGGGCACCGTAACCTCCATCTCTCAGGCCAAAATCGGCCAGGTGACCTGGGTCGCCGAATGGCACCCCGGCATGGCGGATCGCGCCCAGGCCGCCGCCCGAGCCAAGGAATACAAGGCCAAGATGAACCAGGACTTTCTGGCCCCGCGCATGGACCTCGTTCCCCGCATGCTGGCCGCTGCCATGGCCAAAGCCCAGTCCACCGAGCCCGTCAAAATCGCAAAGGCGATGGAAGACATGCAGATGGACACCGTCTTCGGCCCCGTCAAGATGCGCGGCAAAGACCATCAGCTGCTGCTGCCCCAGGTCGTCAACACCATCGCCCCAGTGGATGGCAAGCTGGTCAAAACCGGCTGGGAAGGTACGAACCACGGCTTCAGAACCGATGCTGTCTATTCCGCCCAGCAGCTTGATCTACCGACCGAATGCCAGATGAAACGGCCTTGAGCGCAAGAGCTTGAAACCGCCGTGTCCCATGCGAGAAACGCCGAGCAAGGGCAGCCCCGCTGCAAGGGCGTTGTCCCCTCCCGCGAAGCGAGAGAGGGGGAAGCCGCTACGCGGCTCAGGGGGTGGGCGTACCGTAGGTACGACTTCCAAATATCCCGCTACCCACTCGCACCATCGTGCTGCCCGCTGCCACCGCCGCTTCCAGATCACCCGTCATGCCCATGGACAGCGTGTCAAAGCGCTCCAGCCCCGGCAAGCCACTGACCTTGATGACATCAAAAATGGCGCTAGCCCTTTGATGGACAGCGCATTGCGCTTCAAAATCAGGAGTGTCATCAGGAATGCTCATGATGCCGCGCAGCACCAGATTGGGCAGTTTCACAATGGCTTCAGCCAGCGCCAGCGCATCCTCAGCCATCACGCCCGACTTGGTCGGCCCGCCATCCACATTGACCTGAATGCAGATATTGAGCGGTGCCATGCCCTGGGGGCGCTGGGCCGACAGGCGTTCGGCAATCTTGAGCCGGTCCACGGTCTGGGCCCAGTCAAAGTTCTCGGCCACCAACCGCGTCTTATTGCTTTGCATGGGGCCGATGCAGTGCCATTGCAAGGCTTCAGCGCCAGGCAGTTGCATGGCGCGCACAGCAGCAATCTTTTCGACCGCCTCCTGTATATAGTTCTCACCAAAGCTGCGCTGACCGGCCAGCACTGCCTCGCGTACGGCATCTGCGCCAAAAGTTTTGGAAACGGCCAGCAACTGCACCGATGTCACGGGTCGGTTTGCCTGAGCGCAAGCTGCAGCCATACGGGCATGAATCTGCCCCAGATTGTTTTCAATCGTCGTCATAATTGGCGCCAGAGTATCAAACAAGAGAGGGATCTCCGTGGATATCACGCAATTGCTGGCATTCAGTGTCAAGAACAAAGCTTCGGACTTGCATTTGTCGGCGGGCTTGCCGCCCATGATTCGCGTGCACGGCGATGTGCGCCGCATCAACATCGACCCGCTGGATCACAAGACCGTGCATGCCATGGTCTACGACATCATGAGCGATGCGCAGCGCAAGCAGTACGAAGAGTTTCTGGAGGTGGACTTCTCCTTCGAAATTGAAGGGCTGGCACGCTTTCGTGTGAACGCCTTCAACCAGAACCGAGGCTCCGCAGCCGTCTTTCGTACCATTCCCAGCAAGATTCTGACGCTGGAGCAACTGAACGCCCCCAAGATTTTTGGCGACCTGGCCTTGAAGCCACGTGGCCTGGTTCTGGTGACCGGCCCTACGGGTTCGGGCAAGTCCACCACGCTGGCGGCCATGGTCAACTTTCTGAATGAAACCGAGTACGGCCACATTCTGACGGTGGAAGACCCCATCGAATTTGTCCACGAGTCCAAGAAGTGCCTGATCAACCAGCGTGAAGTCGGCCCGATGACGCTGTCCTTCGCGGCAGCGCTCAAATCTGCGCTGCGTGAAGATCCGGATGCAATTCTGGTCGGTGAAATGCGTGACCTGGAAACCATTCGTCTGGCCATGACGGCAGCCGAAACCGGTCACCTGGTGTTTGGCACGCTGCACACCTCGTCTGCCGCCAAGACCATCGACCGTATCATCGACGTCTTCCCTGCCGAAGAAAAAGAAATGGTTCGCGCCATGCTGTCCGAATCACTGCAGGCCGTGATCTCGCAGACACTGTGCAAGACCAAGGACGGCCAGGGCCGCGTGGCCGCGCACGAGATCATGCTGGGCACGCCCGCGATCCGTAACTTGATCCGCGAAGCCAAGGTGGCGCAGATGTACTCCACCATCCAGACCAGCCAGAACGTGGGCATGCAGACGCTGGACCAGAACCTGACCGACCTGGTGCGCCGTAACCTGATCAGCCCAGCCGAGGCACGCAGCAAGGCGAAGATTCCAGAGAATTTTCCTGGATAAGGCTCCCCCTGAGCGGCGTTGCCGCGTCCCCCTGAGGGGGACAACACCTTCGCGGCGGGGCGGCCCTTGCTCGGTGTTTCTCGTCCGGGCCGCGCCAGTTTTTAGAGTGGCCCTTGCTGTTGGCCACTGCACAAGGAGTGATCATGGAACGCGATCAGGCCAGTAAATTCATCAACGATCTGCTCAAGCTCATGGTCAGCCGCAACGGCAGTGACCTGTTCATCACGGCAGAGTTTCCGCCCGCCATCAAGATTGATGGCAAGGTCACCAAAGTCTCGCCCCAGCCACTGACGCAGTTGCACACTTTGGCTCTGGCTCGCTCCATCATGAGTGACAAGCAGGTGGCGGACTTCGAGCACACCAAGGAGTGCAACTTCGCTATCTCGCCAGCTGGCGTAGGGCGCTTTCGTGTCAACGCCTTTGTGCAGCAGGGCAAGATTGGCATGGTGCTGCGTACCATTCCCACCACCCTGCCAACGATTGATGGACTGGGCGTGCCGCAGGTGCTCAAGGAAGTGACCATGACCAAGCGCGGCCTGTGCATCATGGTTGGCGCGACGGGCTCTGGTAAATCCACCACGCTGGCTGCCATGGTGGACTGGCGCAATGAGAACTCCTTTGGCCACATCATCACGATCGAAGATCCCGTGGAATTTGTGCACCCGCACAAGAACTGCGTAGTCACCCAGCGCGAAGTGGGACTGGATACCGAGAGCTGGGAAGCTGCGCTGAAGAACACGCTGCGCCAGGCCCCCGACGTGATTCTGATGGGCGAAATTCGTGACCGTGAGACCATGGAGCATGCCGTGGCCTTTGCCGAAACCGGTCACTTGTGCCTTGCCACGCTGCACGCCAACAGCGCCAACCAGGCACTGGACCGTATCGTCAACTTCTTCCCTGAAGAGCGCCGCCCGCAGCTGCTGATGGATTTGTCGCTGAACCTTCGCGCACTGGTCTCCCAGCGCCTGCTCCCCAAGCAGGACAGCAAAGGCCGGGTAGCCGCGATTGAAGTGATGCTCAACTCGCCGCTGATTGCCGACCTGATCTTCAAGGGCGAGGTCGCAGAGATCAAAGAAATCATGAAGAAAAGCCGCAACATCGGCATGCAGACCTTTGACCAGGCGCTGTTTGACCTGTTTGAGGCCAATCTCGTCACCTACGAAGATGCGCTGCGCAATGCTGACTCGGTCAACGATTTGCGCCTGCAGATCAAACTCAACAGCCAGCGCGCCCGCACGCTGGATCTGGCGGCAGGTACCGAGCACTTGACGATTGTGTAACTCCCTGAGGCGCTACGCGCATCAGGACAGCCGCAGGGCGACCCTTGCGGTCCAAGCCCGACTTCAAGCCTGCGCACAGTACGATGGGCAACTGGTTTTCTCAGCAGCCAAGTATTCAAGGACTTCTCATGACCGCCTCCATCACTTCCCGCAGCTACAAGCCATCGCCCTCCACCAAGGTTGCATTTCTGGGCCTGGGCACCATGGGCTACCCCATGGCAGGGCATCTGGCCATGGCGGGTCATCAAGTCACAGCCTACAACCGCACAGCTTCCAAGGCCCAGGCCTGGGCCGAGGAATTCCCCAGCGGCCATCAGGCCTCAACGCCACGCGAAGCCGTCAAGGGCGCACGCATGGTGTTTTGCTGCGTAGGCAATGACGATGACCTGCGCGCCATTGTGCTGGGCGACGATGGCGCTTTTGCGGGCATGGAGCCCGGTGCCATCTTTGTAGACCACACCACTGCCTCAGCCCAGGTTGCACGCGAGTTGTATGCCGAAGCGCAAAAGCACGGCCTTCACTTCATCGATGCACCGGTCTCGGGCGGTCAGGCTGGAGCCGTCAACGGCCAGCTCACCGTCATGTGCGGCGGCGATCAGATGGTGTTTGATCAGGTCATACCCATGGCCGATGCATTCTCGCGCGCCTTTACCTATATGGGTGAATGCGGCAGCGGCCAGCTGACCAAGATGGTCAATCAGATCTGCGTGGCCGGCCTAGTGCAGGCCCTGTCTGAAGCCATTGCCTTCGGCCTGCGCGCCGATCTCGACGTGGAGAAGGTGCTGGATGTCATCGGCAAGGGGGCCGCTCAGAGCTGGCAGCTGGACAACCGCGGCAAGACCATGGCCGTGGGCAAGTTTGACTTTGGCTTTGCCGTGGACTGGATGCGCAAGGATCTGGGCCTGGTACTGCAAGAAGCTCAGCGCAACGGCGCCCGCCTGCCCGTCACAGCGCTGGTGGATCAGTTTTATGCCGATGTACAGGCCATGGGCGGCAGCCGCTGGGATACATCGAGCCTGATTCAGCGTCTGCGATAAGCCATTCTCTCCATGAAAAAAGCCGGACTCAGATCCGGCTTTTTGATTGAAGGCCAAAGCGCATCAATTGACGCTGGCCTTGTCCTCGGTCACGGGAGCCGCATTGGGCGTCATGGATGCCAGCTCGTCTTCAGAGATAACTTCAAAGAGTCGCACTACCTTGGTGACGTCATTGACACCACGGGCAATCTCAGCGGCACGCTTGGATTCACGTGGGGTGACGATACCCATGAGGTAGACCACATTGTTCTCGGTCACGACCTTGATGGCTGATGAGGTAATGTCCTTGGCATTGACCAGACTGGCCTTGACCTGGCCGGTAATCATGGTGTCCTTGGAGCGCTGGCCCAGCGTGGCCGTGAACGGAACGACTTCAATCTCGTTATAGACCTGACGCACGGTGGCTTGCTCGCGCACCAATTTTTCCATCGCGGCCTTGTCCGTCGCGTTGCCAGCCTGCCCCGTCAGCAGCACCATGCGGTTGTAACTGGTGACGCTGACACGGGCCTTGTCACCCATCACCTCACTCACCCGGTTGCCTGCACGCAGCTCGATACCCTGATCTTCCACCTGCGTGCCTGTTGTGCGGCGGTCAACCGCCGACATGCCTGCCACGGCAGCACCGCCGCCCACCAAGGCAACGCAGCCACTCAAAGCGCCGCCCAGTGCGGCTACGGTCAAGGCGGCACATGCCACACGGGTCCACTGCAACTTCATAAAGGCATCTCCTGGTCACCAAGCAATTGAGAGTCCACACCGTCAGCCAGACAGTGCAATATCAAAGTATGGGCTTCACGCACGCGGGCACCGCGGTCATGGGGCACGCAGATCAGTACATCGGTCTCGCGCACCACCGTTGCCAGATTGCCGCCTGTGCGACCTGTCAGCACCACGGCCATCATGTCGCGCTCATGAGCGGCCTCCAGCGCGTCCTGCACTGCCACGTCGTTACCCGTCACGGACATAACCAGCAGCAGGTCGCCAGGCTGGCCCAGCGCACGCACCTGGCGCGCCAGATACTGGGTGGCATTACCGCCCGAGCCTGTCGTGCCCACGGAGCCCAGCAGGCCACCGTCTGACGTCAAAGCCAGCGCAGCCAGCTCGGGGCGGTCGCGTTCAAACCCTGTGACACACAGGGAGGCAAATAATTGGGCATCGCTGGCCGAAACGCCTGCGCCGCAAGCCAGAACCTTGCCGCCGCCGGTCACGCAGGCCAGCATGGCTTGTACGGCAAAAGCGATAGGTTGGCTCAGCGCTTGGGCGGCCTGGTACTTCAGGTCGGCACTGTCGATGAAATGCTGTTGGATTCGTTGCTCTAGCATGGAGGCCCGATGATACCTGCCAGCTGTTATCTCTTTGCTAGCAAACCGTTATTTACGCACCAGTGTTGCGCGCAAATTGTGACGAACTACATCGCATCGAAGGCCGCCTTAAGCCATTCAATCGCTGCAGGGCTGCCTGAACTGTCTACCAGCACCACATCAAAACGGCACGGCGGCGGTGCCGCCAGCCTCATCAGGTAATGCCGGGCGGCCAGCACAATGCGCTGCTGCTTGGCATGACCAATGCTGGCACCAGCGCCACCAAAGCGGTCGGTATTACGGCTTCTGACCTCTACAAACACCAAAGACCCGTCACGGTCACGCACGATCAGATCGATTTCACCGCCGCCACGGCCCGGCGTCCGATAATTGCGCTCAACGAGCTTCAAGCCCTGCGCCTGCAAATAGGCCAGCGCCGCATCTTCGGCCAACTGGCCACGTGCGGTGGTGCTATTCACAGGTTTGACGGCAGGCCTTTGCGGCCGCTTTCCAAGGAAATCCATTGACTACCTCTTTCGCCTCTGCACTGACTGCCGCACATGAAGCGGCCGCTTCCCAGCATTATCCGCAGGGAGCCCTGTATGTGGTGGCGACCCCCATCGGCAATCTGGCCGACATCAGCCTACGCGCTCTGCATGTGCTTCAAATGGTGGACTGCATTGCCTGTGAAGACACCCGCCACACACAAGGCATGCTGCGCAGCTATGGCATCGATCGCCCCGGAAGCCAGTTGCTGGCCGTGCACCAGCACAATGAGGCAGAGGCCGCACAGCAGGTCATCAGCCGCCTGCAGCAGGGCCAGCGCGTGGCTTATGTCAGTGATGCAGGCACACCCGGCGTCAGCGACCCCGGCGCACGCCTTTGCGCAGCGTTGCAGATTGTCGGCCTGCGCAGCATTCCATTGCCTGGTGCCAGCAGCGTGACGTCTGCCATCAGCGTGGCTGGCGCGGTGACGCCCGGGCAAGGCGAAAGCGGTTTTCTGTTTGCCGGTTTTCTGCCCACCAAGAATGCAGAGCGTCTGTCTGCTGTGCAAAAGCTGGCTGACGAGCCGCGCTGCACGGTGCTGCTGGAGGCTCCACACCGCATCATCGACATGGCACAGGCTCTGGCGCTGCTGGGCGATCGCCCGGTCACACTGGCGCGCGAGATCACCAAGCAGTTTGAAGACATTGCCACCATGCCAGCCCGCGAGCTGGTCAGCTGGCTGCAGGCGTCGCCTCAGCGCGTAAAAGGTGAATTCGCCATCGTGCTGCACCCTGTTGCCGTATTGCAGGGCGAGGGCCTGGATTCTGAAGCCGAGCGTGTGCTCAAGCTACTGCTGGCCGAGCTGCCCACCAAGGCTGCCGTCAAGCTGGCCACCGAAATCACCGGAGCCAGCCGCAACACGCTGTATGACCGCGCACTGGAACTCAAGCGCGCCGCCGAAGAAGAATAAGCATCAAAAATGCCGATAGCGCTTGTGTATCAAACGCTATCAGCTCACTTTTTAATATCAGGCGTAGGCCAACCCTGTGGCGACGCCGCCAAACAAATCACCTTCAACCTGCGGAACATCGGGAAATGCTTCGCGCAGCGCATCGCGCAAAGTGCGCAGGGCCGAAGACCCTCCCGTCAGATAGATGGCATCGGGCGCGGCCACACCTGCTTGACGCACGCAATCCTGCGCGCACTCCACCACCTGCTTCAGCAAGGCCTGCAACTGCTCCTGCAACACCTCGGGCGAGATTTCTGCAGGCAAGTCATCTTCCAGCCAGCCCAGCGCAATCTCAGCTGCAGCATGGCTTTGTGAAGCGCCAATCTTGGCCTGCTCCACGGCATCGGCCAGACGATGGCCCTCGCGCCAATCCAGCACCTTCATCAGGCGCCGGTGCAGTTGCAAATCGCTGTAATCGGTCTTGAGGTTACGTGCCGAAGCCAGCGACTTGGCCGTGTACAGCCACTGAATCAGGTGCCAGGTCGAGAGGTCAAAAAACACACCACTTGGTACTTCACGCCCGCTGGGTCCAATGTGCTTGTAGCCCAGCAGCGGCATGACCTGTGCCACATTCAGGCGGTGGTCAAAGTCGGTACCGCCAATGTGCACACCCGTGGTGGCCAGAATGTCCTGATTGCGATCCTCATGCTTGGCCTGCTGCGGGCCAAGGCGCACCACGGTGAAGTCCGAGGTGCCGCCGCCAATATCGACCACCAGCACCAGTTGTTCTTCGCTCAGGCGCTGCTCATAGTCCAGCGCTGCGGCAATCGGCTCCAACTGAAAACTCACTTCCCCCAGGCCTGCTGTACGCGCAGCCGCAGCCAATGCATCTTGCGCCTGACGGTCACGCTCTGGATGGGCGTCGACAAAATGCACTGGGCGACCCAGCACCACACGCTCAGGCAGTGCGCCATTCAGGGCCACGCGCGCCTGATCGGCCACACGCTTGAGGAAGATGGCAATCACATCCTGATAGCTCATCAGCTGCTCATGTACTGCCGTCTTCTCCAGCAGCAGGCTGCTGCCCAGCAGGCTTTTGAGCGAACGCATCAAACGGCCTTCTTCGCCAGCCAGATATTGCTGCATGGCATCGCGGCCAAAGTGCGTGCTACGCTCTTCGGTGTTGAAGAACAAAGCCGTTGGCATGCCGGTCGCAGCCGATTCCAGAGGGAGCAGGCGGGCTGTCTCGCCCATCACACGGTAAGCCGCAGCCGAGTTCGAGGTGCCAAAGTCGATACCCAGCGTGCCGGGAACAGTCAATGCATTTGCCATGAGAGTACAAAAATTGAAGCAGCAACCGTTTGCTATTACTTAACCTTGAATCACTTTGATCTTCAAAGTCATCAACATCAAGCGCTGGTTGCTCACATTTTCACCAGTGCTTTATTCAGAAAGCAGTGGCAACTAAAAATGAAAAGCCAAAAACAAAAACGCCCGCTGATGTCAGCGGGCGTTTTTAATTTGGTTGCGCGAGAAGGATTTGAACCTCCGACCTTTGGGTTATGAGCCCAACGAGCTACCAGACTGCTCCATCGCGCGGTATTTCCAAATTATAGCAGACTTTTCAGCCTGCCATTTGCTTATTCAGCAGCTGCGACGGCTTCTTCAGCGCGCTCAACCAGCTCAACATAGGCCATAGGAGCGTTGTCGCCCACGCGGAAGCCCATCTTCAAGATACGTGTGTAGCCACCGGGACGCGTTGCGTTGCGGGGACCCAGCACGTTGAACAGCTTGGTCACGCTGTCGCGGTCGCGCAGACGGTCAAAAGCCAGACGACGGTTAGCCACGGTATCAACCTTGGCCAGAGTGATCATGGGCTCGATCACGCGACGCAGTTCCTTGGCCTTGGGGACCGTGGTCTTGATGGCTTCGTGCTCGATCAGCGAGTTCATCATGTTCTGCAGCATCGCCTTGCGGTGAGCAGAAGTGCGGTTCAGTTTGCGGAGTCCGTTGCCGTGACGCATGGTGCTTTTCCTTTTGCTCCGTTTTTATCCGGAGATCATTTCTAAATTAAATCAGGCAGCCGTATCAGGTACTGCCCGATGCACTTGGGCTTTTGCCGAAATCAATTCCAGCAAAGCCCATGATTGTAGCAATTAACGCTTTTCCAAGCCAGCCGGTGGCCAGTTTTCAAGCTTCATGCCCAGAGTCAGACCGCGGGAAGCCAGGACTTCCTTGATCTCGTTGAGCGACTTACGACCCAGGTTAGGAGTCTTCAGCAGCTCGTTTTCGGTACGCTGAATCAGGTCGCCGATGTAGTAGATGTTTTCTGCCTTCAGGCAGTTAGCAGAACGAACGGTGAGTTCGAGCTCATCCACAGGACGCAACAAGATTGGATCGAAGGACGTAGCAGCGCCACGACCACCGGCAGGAGCGTCAAACACGCTGGCGATATCGCCACCGTCCAGCTGCGCGAACACAGCCAGTTGTTCCACCAAGATCTTGGCGGATGCGCGCACTGCATCTTCAGCGGTGATAGCACCGTTGGTTTCGATTTCCAGAACCAGCTTGTCCAGATCGGTACGCTGTTCCACACGTGCGGATTCGACAGCATAGCTCACGCGCTTGACGGGCGAGAACGAAGCGTCGAGCACGATACGGCCGATCGACTTAGTCGATTCGTCACCGTAGCGGCGCACGTTGCCGGGCACATAGCCACGGCCCTTTTCAACCTTGATCTGCATGTCCAGCTTACCACCTTGCGACAGGTGAGCGATCACGTGATCAGGGTTGACGATTTCTACGTCGTGGGGTGTCTGGATGTCACGTGCAGTAACAACACCTTCACCATCCTTGCGCAGGCTCAAGGTGACTTCGTCACGGTTGTGCAGCTTGAACACCACACCCTTGAGATTCAGCAGGATGTTGGTTACATCTTCCTGGACGCCATCGATGGAAGAGTACTCATGCAGCACTCCAGCAATCGTCACTTCAGTCGCTGCGTAACCCACCATGGAGGAGAGCAGAACACGGCGCAGGGCGTTGCCCAGCGTATGACCGTAGCCACGCTCAAACGGCTCCAGAACCACCTTGGCACGGTTGTGACCAAGTTGTTCGACATTAATTGTCTTGGGCTTCAGCAAATTCGTTTGCATGCAGACTTCCTCTCAATACCCTCGGCTCGTTACACCGGTAAGGCTGGTGAAGCACCCACGGCGCGATGCCTCGCGCCGTGGGAACGTTTAACAGAAATGTCGCTGCTAAGAATTAACGCGAGTACAACTCAACGATCAGAGATTCGTTGATGTCAGCTGCGAATTCATCGCGGTCAGGAGACTTCTTGAAAGTACCTTCTGCCTTGTCAGCAGACACTTCAACCCATGCGGGGAAGCCCACTTGAGCAGCCAGTTGCAGAGCTTCGACAACACGAGCTTGCTTCTTGGACTGTTCACGCAGAGCAACCACGTCGCCTTCCTTCACGGAGAAAGAAGGAATGTTCACGGACTGGCCGTTCACGGTGATAGCCTTGTGCGAAACCAGCTGACGTGCTTCAGCGCGAGTGGAGCCGAAGCCCATGCGGTACACGACGTTGTCCAGACGGCATTCCAGCAGCGACAGCAGGTTGGCACCAGTGTTGCCACGCTTGCGATCAGCTGTTTCAAAGTAGCGGCGGAATTGCTTCTCCAGCACGCCGTACATGCGCTTGACCTTCTGCTTTTCACGCAGTTGCAGACCGTAGTCGGAAGTGCGTTGACCGGAAGTGCGTCCATGCTGACCAGGCTTGGTGTCAAACTTAGCCTTGTCAGCGATGGAGCGACGTGCGCTCTTCAGGAACAGATCAGTGCCTTCGCGGCGGGAGAGTTTAGCCTTAGGGCCAATATAGCGTGCCACTTGATTTCCTTTGTGTCATCTACCGTGCGCAAACACGGGAGCCGCCCGCGATGCTAAAGCATCTGGGCGGCGGTGGGCTTGATAATAATTAGATACGACGACGCTTTTGAGGGCGGCAGCCGTTGTGGGGAACCGGTGTCACGTCCGAAATGGAAGTGATACGGATGCCCAGAGCACCTAGGGCGCGAACCGAGGATTCACGGCCTGGACCGGGACCCTTGATTTCGACTTCCAGGTTCTTGATGCCCTGTTCGATAGCAGCACGACCAGCCACTTCCGAAGCGACCTGAGCTGCAAAGGGAGTCGACTTACGCGAACCCTTGAAACCTTGGCCACCCGACGAAGCCCACGACAGAGCGTTGCCTTGACGGTCGGTGATTGTGATGATCGTGTTGTTGAACGAAGCGTGCACGTGTGCAATGCCGTCAGAAATATTCTTGCGGACTTTTTTGCGAACGCGAGCAGCTGCGTTATTTGCGGGAGACTTAGCCATAATGATCTTTCAATCTCTTATTTCTTCAGAGCCGCTGCACCCTTGCGCGGACCCTTACGAGTGCGAGCATTCGTACGGGTACGTTGACCGCGCATAGGCAGTCCGCGACGATGACGGAAACCGCGGTAGCAGCCAATGTCCATCAATCGCTTGATGTTCATCGTGGTTTCGCGACGCAGGTCGCCTTCCAGAGTCATGGGATTCAGCAGATCGCGGATCTTTTCCAGATCAGCGTCCGTCAGATCCTTGATCTTCTTGGAGTATTCAATACCGCATGCTTCGCAAATTTTACGAGCTGTTGTGCGACCGATGCCGAAGATGGCGGTCAGGCCGATTTCAGCATGCTTGTGCGGCGGGATGTTAATGCCAGCAATACGTGCCATATTAGTCCTCTATGCTTTCAATCAACCTTGGCGCTGCTTATGGCGCTGGTCAGTGCAGATCACGCGCACGACACCTTTGCGGCGGATGATCTTGCAGTTGCGGCAGATTTTCTTGACCGAAGCCGAAACTCTCATTTTATTCTCCTAAAACTATCCATCCACTATCGGCCTATCGACCGGGGACAATGCCCGCGATAGCTCGATGGGCGTCTACTAACTTTTGGCAGGCTGCCCTTAGGGCAACCCTATCATCAAATACCAGCTTTAAAGTTCGCTTTTTTAAGAAGCGACTCGTATTGCTGCGACATCACGTAGTTCTGCACTTGCGCCATGAAGTCCATCGTCACGACCACAATGATCAGCAGCGATGTACCACCAAAGTAGAACGGAACGTTGTACTTCAGGATCATGAATTCGGGCAACAAGCACACGAAGGTAATGTAGATCGCGCCAGCCAGGGTCAGGCGAACCAGAATCTTGTCAATGTAGCGGGCTGTCTGTTCGCCAGGACGAATCCCAGGGATAAAAGCGCCACTCTTCTTCAGGTTGTCGGCAGTTTCCCGGCTGTTGAAGACCAGGGCCGTATAGAAGAAGCAGAAGAAAATGATCGCGGCAGCATAAAGGATGACATAGATTGGTTGACCGGGGGTCAACGTGCTCGAAATATCCTTCAGCCAGCGCATGGATTCCCCTGCACTGAACCAATTCACCACCGTTGCAGGCAGCAAGATGATTGACGAAGCGAAGATGGGAGGAATCACACCTGCCATGTTCAGCTTCAGTGGCAAGTGCGAAGACTGACCACCGTACACCTTGTTGCCGACTTGTCGGCGTGCGTAATTCACCAAGATCTTGCGTTGACCTCGTTCGACATACACGACGAAGTACGTCACGGCTGCCACAACGAGAACAATGAAGATTGCCGCCAGAATGCTCATGGCACCGGTTCGCACCAGTTCCAGCAGACCACCAATGGAGCTCGGAAGACCTGCGGCGATACCGCCGAAGATCAGTATCGAGATACCGTTGCCCAGACCACGTTCCGTGATCTGTTCACCGAGCCACATCAGAAACAGGGTACCAGCCGTGAGACTGACTACCGCAGTCATGCGGAAGCCAAAACCAGGGTTTAAAACCAAGCCTGCAGAGCTTTCCAGAGCAACAGCAATTCCCAAGGACTGAAACAGCGCCAGGCCCAATGTGCCGTAGCGGGTGTACTGGGTAATCTTGCGACGACCCGCTTCACCTTCCTTTTTCATCTGCTCAAATGTAGGGACCACGTAGGTCATGAGCTGCATGATGATCGATGCCGAGATGTACGGCATGATCCCCAGTGCAAACACTGTGAAACGCGAGAGCGCTCCACCCGAGAACATATTGAACAGATTGAGAATGCCGCCCTGCTGGCCAGAGAACAGCTGCTGCAGCTGCGCTGGATCGATGCCCGGAACGGGGATATGAGCCCCGATTCGGTATACGACCAGCGCAAGCAACAGAAAAACCAGACGACGACGTAGGTCGCCGAATTTTCCAGTCTTTGCAATTTGAGCTGCGCTAGTAGCCACGGATGTCTTCTTTCAGAACTTTAATCAGGCGATGCTGCCACCGGCAGCTTCGATGGCGGCTTTGGCACCGGCAGTAGCGCCGATGCCGTTGAGCTTGACAGCCTTAGTCAGTTCACCACGCTTGATGATCTTGACGACCTTAGCGATAGAACCAACCAGACCGGCTTGCTTCAGAGCAGCCAGATCGACTTCAGCCAGGCCGAGCTTATCCAGCTCAGACAGGCTCACTTCTGCATTGAACTTCAGCAGATGCGACTTGAAGCCACGCTTGGGCAGGCGACGCTGCAGAGGCATTTGACCGCCTTCGAAGCCTACCTTGTGGTAGCCACCCGAGCGCGACTTTTGACCCTTGTGGCCACGACCGGCGGTCTTACCCAGACCAGAACCGATACCGCGACCCACGCGACGCTTCGCATGCTTGGAGCCATCTGCAGGCTTGATGCTATTGAGTTCCATCATCAATCCTTTCAGAGAACTTTCACCAAGTAGGCGATCTTGTTAATCATGCCGCGCACTTCAGGAGTGTCCTGCAGTTCGCTGACGCTGTTCAGCTTACGCAGACCCAGGCCACGCACAGTCGCACGATGCGACTCTTTGGTGCCAATGGGGCTACGAACCAGCTGAACCTTGACAGTTTGTTGTGTTGTCATGTGCTGGTCTCCGATCAGGCGGTGAAGATGTCTTCAACCGACTTGCCGCGCTTTGCTGCCACGTTCGCAGGGGTCGTGGAGTTCTTCAAAGCGTCGAAAGTTGCGCGAACCATGTTGTAGGGGTTCGACGAACCGTGGCTCTTGGCCACGATGTCGGTGATACCCACCACTTCAAAAACAGCGCGCATTGGGCCGCCAGCGATGATGCCGGTACCCTTAGGAGCTGGGTGCAGTTCAACCTTGGCTGCGCCGTGATGGCCCTTCACCGAGTGGTGAATGGTGCCGCTCTTCAGTGCAACCTTCATCAGGTTGCGACGGCATTCTTCCATCGCTTTTTGCACGGCAGCAGGCACTTCCTTGGACTTGCCCTTACCCATGCCAACGCGGCCATCACCATCGCCAACCACGGTCAGTGCAGCGAAGCCGAGAATACGACCACCCTTCACAACCTTGGTGACGCGGTTAACCGCGATCATTTTTTCGCGCAGACCGTCGTCATTGCCCTGGTCTTGCACTTTGGGGGAAAACTTTGCCATTTTCAATCCGCTCCGCTTAGAACTGCAGGCCCGCTTCGCGAGCGGCCTCTGCCAAAGCCTTCACGCGGCCGTGGTATGCAAAACCGGCGCGGTCGAAAGCGACTTTCTCAACGCCAGCAGCCTTTGCCTTTTCAGCAATACGCTTGCCGATCAGTGTGGCTGCAGCCACGTTGCCACCCTTGCCAGCGGCGCCGATTTGGGCGCGCACTTCGGCTTCTGCAGTGGAGGCCGAAGCCAGCACCTTGGTGCCGTCTTCCGAAACCACGGAAGCGTAGATGTGGAGGTTCGTGCGATTCACGCTCAAACGCGCAACGCCTTGCTGTGCAATGCGGATACGTGTTTGACGCGAGCGACGCAGACGCTGCTCTTTCTTGGTCAACATAATGCAGCTCCTTACTTCTTCTTGGTCTCTTTGATCGTGACCTTCTCATTCGCATAGCGAATGCCCTTGCCCTTGTAAGGCTCGGGAGGACGAACGGCACGGATCTCAGCAGCCAATTGACCGACCACTTGACGGTCAGCACCCTTGATCACGATTTCAGTCGGAGTGGGGGTAGCAATAGTGATGCCGGCAGGCATCTCGAAGTTGACGGGGTGCGAGAAGCCCACTGCCAGGTTCAGCTTGGAACCGGATGCAGCAGCCTTGTAGCCCACGCCAATCAGCGTCAGCTTCTTCTCGAAGCCTTCAGTCACGCCCTTGACCATGTTGTTGACCAACTGGCGGAATGTACCGGCCAGAGCGTCAGCTTCACGGGAATCGTTCGAGGGAGCGAAAGACAGCTTGCCGTCGTTGTTGCCGATGTTCACCAGGGCGTTCAGAGCCAGCGACAGATCGCCGCCCTTGCCCTTGACCTTGATGGAGTCAGCGTTGATAGACACATCCACGCCAGCGGGGATGGTCACAATAGCTTTTGCTACGCGAGACATTTCAGTATTTCTCCTTAATGTCCGTTAAGCCACATAGCACAGCACTTCACCGCCGATACCGGCAGCACGTGCTTTGCGATCTGTCATCACGCCCTGGGGGGTAGTGATGATGGCTACGCCCAGGCCGTTTTGGACCTGAGGGATTGCGTTGCTACCCTTGTAAACGCGCAGGCCAGGACGGCTCACACGTTCAATACGTTCGATCACAGGCTGACCGGCGTAGTATTTCAGGGTAATTTCGAGTTCGGACTTGCCACCTTCGGACTTCACTTCGAAGCCGTCGATATAGCCTTCTTCCTTCAGCACCTGTGCAATAGCAACCTTCACTTTGGAGGAAGGAGCCGACACGGTGGTCTTGGAAACCATTTGTGCGTTGCGGATGCGTGTCAGCAAGTCAGCGATGGGATCACTCATGCTCATGTTTAATCTCTCCTGCTTGCTTACCAGCTGGCCTTGGTGACACCGGGGATGTCGCCAGCAAAGGCCAATTCACGCACCTTGGCGCGGCCCAGACCGAATTGACGGAATGTGCCACGTGGACGGCCAGTGATCTCGCAACGGTTACGCTGACGAGTGGGGTTCGAGTTACGGGGCAGCTTCTGCAGACCCAGGCGAGCGGCATCGCGCTCTTCGTCGGAACGCTTTGCGTCGCCGGCGATTGCCTTCAGTTCTGCATACTTGGCAGCAAACTTGGCTGCCAGCTTTTCGCGCTTGATTTCGCGCTGAATCATTGCTACTTTAGCCATGCGCCACCTCAGTTCTTGAAGGGGAATTTGAACGCTGCGAGCAGTGCCTTGCACTCTTCGTCGTTCTTCGCTGTTGTCGTGATGCTGATGTTCAGACCACGCAGAGCGTCCACCTTGTCGTACTCGATTTCAGGGAAGATGATTTGTTCTTTGACGCCAACGTTGTAGTTGCCGCGACCATCGAACGAACGGCCCGAAATACCACGGAAGTCACGAACGCGGGGCAGAGCCACGGTCACGAAACGGTCCAGGAATTCGTACATTTGAACGCCACGCAGGGTCACCATGCAGCCAATTGCTTGGCCTTCACGGATCTTGAAACCAGCGATAGCCTTCTTGGCCTTAGTCACCACAGGCTGCTGACCAGCAATTTTGGTCAGATCAGCTACGGCGTTGTCCATCACCTTCTTGTCGGCCACGGCTTCGCTCACACCCATGTTCAGGGTGATCTTGCTCAGACGAGGCACTTCCATAGCGGAGGTGTAACCGAACTTTTCTTTCAGTTCAGCCGCGATCTTTTCGCGATAGAGTTTTTGCAGTCGTGCCATGTGTTACTCCTCAAGCGGCCTTGATTTCGGCGCCGCTGGACTTGAACACGCGAACACGTGCGCCGTCGGCGTTGACCTTGATGCCCACGCGATCAGCCTTGCCAGTCGCTGCATTGAAGATAGCCACGTTGGACTGGTGAATAGGCATAGCCTTTTCAACGATACCGCCGGTGGTGCCCTTCATGGGGTTTGGCTTGGTGTGCTTCTTGACCAGGTTGATACCGTCCACGATAACGTGGGAGTCATCCTTGCGCAGAGAAACAGTGCCACGCTTGCCCTTGTCACGGCCAGTCAGCACGATAACTTCGTCGCCCTTGCGAATCTTGTTCATAGTGCTTTCCTTTAGAGAACTTCAGGGGCCAGCGACACGATCTTCATGAACTTTTCGGTACGCAGTTCACGAGTCACGGGGCCAAAGATGCGGGTGCCGATAGGCTCCAGCTTCGCATTCAGCAGCACGGCGGCATTGCCGTCGAACTTTACGAGCGAACCGTCTGCACGACGGATGCCCTTTGCGGTGCGCACCACCACAGCACTGTAGATCTCGCCTTTTTTGACGCGACCACGAGGAGCTGCTTCCTTGATGCTCACCTTGATGATGTCGCCAACGCTCGCATAGCGACGATGAGAACCGCCCAGTACCTTAATGCACTGAACAGATTTCGCACCGGTGTTGTCGGCAACCTCTAACCGAGATTCTGTTTGGATCATTTCAATATTCCCAACTTGCTCCAGCAAACCAGACAGCCCCAGAGTCTTCTCAAGGGCTGATCAAGCAGCCAGTCAGTCTTGGGCCCGTCGTCCACACCACGAACCATTTCGTAGTGCTTCCACTGGGCAGAACACTTCACGTTTTTACATGTGAAGCAGAAGATTGTCGCAGTAATTCCTTTGTACGTCAAGCGCTTAGCCTGCAATACCCGCAACAACCACATCGACAATTGATGCGGGCAGCCATCCCTGCATCAATCATTATCAAAACAATAGCAGGCAGCACCTGCAATGTTTTGATTTCATGACAGAAAACGCTTGAAATCATTAGACATCAAGCGCTTTCAGCTCATATTTCCCCAAGGCTATGTGGAAGGAGCCGCTGTTGCCGCTCAGCCACAGCCCCTTATCCGCAAGAGGCCGCTCAGGCCTGTGCTGGCAAATATTGCTGGGCCAGCATCATGAAATCGTTCAAGTTCGCATCACGACCCAGCTCTTCGACCAAGATAGCGGCCACGCGCGGAGCGATCTCAGCAGCCTTGCGTGCATCGAGGAACAGCAGGCGACTGCGGCGCGCCAGCATGTCTTCAACCGTGCGTGCATATTCAAAACGCGCCGCAAAGCGCACCATGGCTTCGGACAAACCATCCATCAGCCAGTTCTGCGCACCGGGCAGCGAAGCGACCGCTTCTGCATCCGTGCCGTAGGAGTGCAGGCCTTGCGCCTGATTCATGCTGTGCGTCACCGCCGCTTCCGCTGGCGCACCAACCAAGGGCAGATTCACCGTTACACCCGCAGGCCGGCTGGGCAGACGGCCAATCTGGAAGCATTCGCTCAGCACATCTTCCGACATGGCACGGTAAGTCGTCCACTTGCCGCCAGTGACCGTGACCAGACCGGTTTTACTCGACATGACGGTGTGTTCGCGACTGATCTTCTTGGTGTTTTCGCCGTCATCGTCCTGTGGCTTGACCAGAGGGCGCAGGCCTACCCACATGCTGCGCACATCGGCCAGCGTGGGCTGACGGTTCAGATACTTGCCGGCTTCGCTCAGGATGAAGTCCAGCTCTTCAGGGAAGGGCAAGGGCTCACGAGCCAGATCGTGACGCGGAGTGTCTGTCGTGCCCAGAATGACCTTGCCCAGCCATGGCACGGCGAACAGCACACGACCATCGGCGGTCTTCGGCACCAGCAGTGCGTGGTCGGTCGGCAAAAACTCACGATCAACCACCACGTGAACACCCTGGCTAGGCGCAACCATGGGCTTAACGGGCTTGCCCTGCGCCTCGGCGTCTTGTTGGCGAAATAGATCCACCCAAGGGCCTGTGGCATTGACCACGCACTTGGCGCGCACGGTGTAGCTCTGGCCAGACTCGGTATCGCGACAGACCAGACCGGCAATCTGCTTGTCTTCGTAGATCAGCTTTTCAGCAGCGCAGTAATTAACGAGCAAAGCACCCTTGACCGCAGCCGTGCGGGCCAGCGCCAGCGCCAGTCGGGCATCGTCAAACTGTCCATCCCAGTACTTGACGCCGCCCTTGAGGCTTTTCTGCTGCACCGTTGGCAGGTATTTCACCGTCTTGGCAGCCGAGAGAAATTCCGTGGAACCCAGACCGGCTTTGCCGGCCAGCGCGTCATACATCTTGAGGCCGATGCCGTAGAACGGCGTATCCAGCAGCTTGTATGAAGGCATGACAAAGGCCAGCGGCTGCGCCAGATGCGGCGCGTTGTGCAGCAGCGTGGTGCGCTCATGCAGCGCCTCGCGCACCAGCGAAATATTGCCTTGCGCCAGATAGCGCACACCGCCGTGCACCAGCTTGGTGGCACGCGACGAGGTGCCCTTGGCAAAGTCCATGGACTCCAGCAGCACCACCTTGAAGCCGCGCGCCGCCGCATCCACCGCCACGCCCAGCCCGGTGGCTCCGCCCCCTACGATCGCCAGGTCATAGGTTTCAGACTGCGCCAAACGCTCCAGCAATTGCGCGCGCGTTGTGGCCAAGAGTTGAGTGGACTGATTCATGGAAAGATTTCTGCAGTGACATGCCGAGTCGCACCCACATCACCCCAAGCGATGTGCTGCGCAAAGCAAAGAACAAATTTCAGACCGTGTATTTTCGCTCTTTTTCGTTTCTATGGTATTCAACCCTAGAAATAATGATTCGTTTTAGCGCGATTTGAAAAATCGTCCTTCACAAACAGGCCTGAGCGGATACATCCACTATTACCACAAGGCAAGCCAAAAGCAATCAGAATCAGCCGTACGTCCTTGAACGCAATAGACCCAGGCATCCCAAAAATGCTTGTGTGGCGGATCAGCCCACGACCCTGGCACGCTCTTCACCCCCGGTCATCCCAACGTTCCAAATCCGTCACAACCGCTCAACGCGCATTCATTTTTGTTTCTTACCGCGCAAATCCATAGAAAATCCCCCTATTAGAGGTTCGTTTGGATTCGCCCACAATCTGGACTCAGCGCACGACAAGCATCGTTGAGCGAGCCAAGGCAGGCAATGCGCCAAGTCACCTATATAACTAGTCAGAAGCCATGAACAGCAACCCCCGTCAGCTACAGCTTGTCGAAGAAGTCCGTGCCCGTCAGTCCACCTCGGTGGAGCATCTGGCCGAAACCCTCGGAGTCACGCTGCAAACCGTGCGCCGCGACATTCAAAAGCTGGCCGATGCAGGCTTGCTGGTGCGCTTTCACGGCGGTGTGCGCGTGCCCAGCGCCACGGTGGAGAACCTGGCCCATACCCAGCGCCAGGTGCTGCATGCCGAGGGCAAGATGCGCATTGCACGCGCCGTTGCCGATTCCATCCCTAATGGCTGCTCGCTGATTCTCAATATCGGCACCACAACAGAAGCCGTGGCTCAGGCTCTGCTGCACCACAAAGGCCTGCGCGTCATTACCAACAATCTGAACGTGGCGGCCATCCTCAGCAGCAATGCGGACTGCGAAGTCATCGTGGCAGGCGGCGTGGTGCGCACCCGCGACCGCGGCATTGTGGGCGAGGCGGCGGTGGACTTCATGCGCCAGTTCAAGGTGGACATTGCCGTAATCGGCATCTCGGCCATCGAGTCCGACGGCAGCCTGCGCGACTTTGACTTGCGTGAGGTGAAAGTGGCCCAGACCATCATCGGCCAGTCGCGTGAAGTATGGCTAGCCGCCGATCACAGCAAGTTCAGCCGCCAGGCCATGGTGGAGCTGGCCCGCCTGAACCAGATTGACCGCCTGTTTACCGATGTGCCGCCCTCCCCCCCCTTCGACGCCTTGCTGCGCGATGCCGAGGTGCAGTGCACGATTGCCCAATGAGCGGGCCCAGCCATGTCATTCGCCACGCCCTGACCTCTGACGCAGCAGGCATTGCCGAGCTGCTGCACGGCATCGGCTGGTTCAAGGCCTATGAGAGCCAGACCCCAGCCCAGAACCGGCAGGCCGTACAGACTTTGCTAGACCATGCACACACCGAGCCAGAAAGCAGCCTGCTACTGATCGCCGAAGACGCGCAGCAGCACATTCACGGTTACTGCGCCGTGCATTGGCTACCCATTGCCGTCTTGCAGGGCTGGGAAGGCTATGTGAGCGAACTCTTTATTGCCGAGGCCGCACGCGGCGCTGGTCTTGGCCAGCAATTGCTCGACGCCGCCACGCAGGCGGCACGCGACAAGGGCTGCATGCGCATCTGGTTGGTCAACAACCGCGAACGCTCATCCTATGTGCGCGGCTTCTACCCTCAACAGGGCTGGAGCGAGCAAGCCGAAATGGCACGCTTTGTTCTCCCCCTCAGAACGACAGTTCCATCATGACCACTTATCTGCTCGCCCTGGATCAGGGCACATCCAGCTCCCGCTCCATCGTGTTTGACACGCAGGGTCGCATCGTCGCATCGTCCCAGCAAGAGCTGACGCAAATCTACCCTCAGCCGGGCTGGGTGGAGCACGACCCGCGCGAGATCTGGCGCACCCAGCTGATCACGGCCCAAGAGGCGTTGGTCAAGGCTGGCCTCAAAGCCAGCGACATTCGCTCAGTC
Source organism: Comamonas sp. 26 (assembly GCF_002754475.1). Lineage (NCBI taxonomy): Bacteria > Pseudomonadati > Pseudomonadota > Betaproteobacteria > Burkholderiales > Comamonadaceae > Comamonas > Comamonas sp. 26. The sequence continues at coordinate 121,006 of NZ_PEFL01000001.1, read as the reverse complement.
GGCATTACCAACCAGCGCGAGACCACCATCGTCTGGAACCGCAAAACCGGCGCGCCCATTCACCACGCCATCGTCTGGCAGGACCGCCGTGCCGAGCCCACCTGCGTGCAACTGCGCGAGGCAGGCCATGGAGACGCCATTCTGCAAAAGACAGGCCTGCGCATTGATGCTTACTTCTCGGGCACCAAGCTCAAGTGGCTGCTGGATAACGTGCCCGGCGCTCGCGCCGCCGCACAAGCAGGCGAGCTGGCCTTTGGCACGGTGGATTGCTGGCTGATGTGGCAGCTAACTGGTGGCAAGCGCCATGTGACGGATGTGAGCAACGCCAGCCGCACCATGCTGTTTAACGTGCATAGCAACCAGTGGGATACCGACCTGCTGGCTCTGCTGGACATTCCCGCCAGCCTCATGCCCGAGGTTCTGCCCTCGGCCGCCGACTTTGGCCAGACCGCTGACGACGTGCTGGGCGGCCACATCAATATTGGCGGCGTGGCGGGCGACCAGCAAAGCGCCCTCTTCGGCCAGGCCTGTTTTGACGCGGGCATGGCCAAAAACACCTATGGCACGGGCTGCTTCACGCTCATGCACACAGGCTGCCACTTTCAGACATCAGCCAACGGCCTGCTGACCACCAGCGCCGCCCAGACCAGCGCGGCGCCCCAGTTTGCGCTGGAGGGCAGCGTATTCGTCGGCGGCGCCGTGGTGCAGTGGCTGCGCGATGGCCTGCAGGCCATTGAACACAGCGGCCAAGTACAGCAGCTGGCCGAAAGCGTGCCCGACAGCGGCGGCGTGATGATGGTGCCCGCCTTCACCGGCCTGGGCGCCCCCTACTGGAAGCCCGATGCCCGCGGCACCATCACCGGCCTGACCCGTGGCACCACCATTGCCCACATTGCCCGCGCCGCGCTCGAATCCATCGCCTACCAAAGCGCCGCCCTGCTGCAAGCCATGAGCCGCGACGCAGTCAGCAACGGCGGCCGCCCTGTCAGTGAGCTGCGCGTGGATGGCGGTGCCAGCGTGAACAATCTGCTCATGCAGTTTCAGGCTGACCTGCTAGGCATTCCCGTAGTGCGCCCGGCCTGCGTGGAGACCACCGCCTTGGGCGCTGCGTATCTGGCAGGCCTGTCCAGCGGCGTCTATCAAAGCACCCAAGAGCTGTCCGCCATGTGGAAGGCCGATCGCCGCTTCATGCCAACACTGAGCAAGGACCGCGCCGACGAGCTGATGCAGCGCTGGGAACAAGCCGTGCGCCAGACCACCGCACTGTAGAACTATCAATTCAGGAGCTACTGGCACTTACCTATAAAGCACTGCAGGCCTCAAAGAGTATAAAAAAGGGATGCCCAGGCATCCCTTTTTTCATTCAGCGCGTGGTGATGGCTGATTATTCTTCGTCGCCCAGCAGCGCCTTGTGAATCACGGCGCCGATAATGGCACCCACGATGGGAGCCAGCCAGAACAGCCACAGCTGCTCCATGGCAATGGCCGGACCGAACAGTGCAGGGCCCGTGCTGCGCGCAGGGTTGACCGAGGTGTTGGTCACAGGGATCGAAATCAGGTGAATCAGCGTCAGGCACAGGCCGATGCTCATGCCCGCAAAGCCCACAGCAGCCTTCTTGGAGGTGGAGCCCAGAATCACCAGCAGGAAGACGGCCGTCAGCACCACCTCAATCACCAGTGCAGCCCACATATTGAACTTGCCGGGCGAGTGATCGCCAAAACCGTTGGTAGCCAAATCGGTCACATTGGCACCGGCCTTGCCGCTGGCAATGAAATACAACACGGCTGCAGCCATGATGGCGCCCAGTACCTGGGCAATGATGTAACCCGGTAACTCGGCCAAGCGAAAACGCCCCGCGACCGCCAGGCCCACCGATACCGCCGGGTTGAAATGACCGCCAGAGACCGGGCCAAACGCATAGGCTCCCGTCAACACTGTCAGGCCAAAAGCGAAGGACACGCCCAGCAGGCCTATGCCTATTTCTGGGAAGGCCGCCGCCAGTACCGCGCTGCCGCAGCCGCCAAAGGTGAGCCAGAAAGTCCCCAGAAACTCCGCTGACCATTTCTTGACATTGGATGCCATGATGTTCTCCCGCTCTTGGATCAATGCAGTCCCTGCCGCACAACGCGGCACAGAGCGCACTGTGCATGGATCTTAGAAACGCTTGGGTGATGAGCACAAGTCAGGAATGTGAACAATCTGCGACATAGCCGGCAATCCCCATCGCTTTGGCCTGAAACAGGCGACGGCGCAGGCGGGCATGCCACCGGTTTATAGTCAACATCCACTTTCATTCGCCATCCGTGAACCGACCATGAGCCAGAACGCAAGCACCACCTTTCCTCCCATCGCCTTTATCGGCGGGGGCAATATGGCCAGCGCCATCATTGGCGGCCTGATAGGCCAGGGGGTTCCTGCCGCCAACATCCTCGTGGTCGAGCCCTTCGAAGCAACCCGCACCGCTTTGCACAGCCAGTTCGGCATCAATGCCCTGCCCGAGGCCACGGCAGCGCTGCAAGCGGCTCAGCTGGTGGTCTGGGCCGTTAAGCCCCAGACGTTCAAGGGTGCAGCCGCTGCTGCCGCCCCGTTCACCCAGGCCGCCCTGCACCTGAGTGTGGCCGCGGGCATCACCACCGACAGCATTGCCAGCTGGACCGGCAGCCGCCGCATTGTGCGCGCCATGCCCAATACGCCTGCGCTGGTGGGCAAGGGCATGACGGGGCTGTTTGCCCGACCCGAGGTGGAAGCCGTCGGCAAGGCCTTGATCGACGCCGTGATGGGCAGTACCGGCCAGATCAGCTGGGTGGACAGGGAAGAGCATCTGGATGCCGTGACCGCCCTGTCCGGCTCGGGGCCGGCTTATGTCTTCCTGTTCCTCGAGGCCATGACGCAGGCCGGCGTGGATATGGGCCTGAGCGCCGAACAAAGCTACAAGCTGGCCGTGGCCACGTTTGCCGGCGGCTCTGAGCTGGCAGCACGCTCCAGCGAAAGCGCCGAAGTGCTGCGCCAGCGTGTGACCAGCAAGGGCGGCACCACGTACGCGGCCATCACCCATATGCAGGAGCAGAAGCTGCCTGAGCATTTCATCGAAGCCATGCGCAAGGCCGAAGCCCGCGCCAAGGAGCTGGCGCAGGAGTTTGGCCGCTAAGCCGCCAAGTCGCTCGGACTCGCTTTCCCACACAGAAAAAAGCCAGGCGTTGCCTGGCTTTTTTCATAGCTGCTTGCGCCCTATCAGTAGGCTTAAGAGCCGGATTTCTTATCCGAACTAAAAGCATGCTCTATGCGGGCTTTGAGCTTTTCTATGCCTTCGCCCAAGTCATCCTTCCAGTCGTCGAGCTTTTCGCGCCACTCCTCGGTCTGCTTGCCGCGCAGAACTCGGCGCGCTTCCTTGGCCGCTGCGGCCTGGGCTTCGTTCTGGGCATCCACCTCTGCCTGCACCACAGCCAGAGGGCGGCGCATCACGCTGCCGTCGAGCTGCTGCACCATGCCGTTGATCACCTCTTGCGCATACTCGCCCACCGTGGCTATCAGCATGGTGGAGCCATTGGGCATGGCATCCATCATCTGTTCGAGCACGCTCAGTCGATCCTTTGCCTTGTCGATGGCAATCGTGCTGCCAATCAATGCTCCCGATGCGCTGCCCAGCAGCACACCAAGAGGTCCGGCCAGCAGACCCACCAAGGCACCGATCAGCGTGCCCGTCAGAGGCCCGGTGGCATCGGCACCGTCACTGGCCCCATCCTTGACCGAGACTACGCCATTGCGATCCCGGCTGACGACCGCAGCATTGATCAGTTGCACCTTTTGCTGAAGTGCCAGCGCCTTCAGCTCCGACAAGGCCTGATAGGCCTTGCTTTCCTCGGCAAAGCTCAGAACCACGACGTTTTGATCCATAACAAGCACTCCTATTCATGTTTTCAACACCCAAAACTTGCACAGGCCACTGTGCAGCACGACTGGACAACAGCCTAGAGGAAGAAGCAGGTAACAGGCATCAAAAATAATTGATGAAGACCAAACAACATGTATTGCCTTGAAGGAAAAAATCAATCAAAACCGCTTTAAAGGCTTTCTATAAGGACGTAAGCAGCTATCAAAAAAATTTACTATCGGAATCCAAACCCCAATACCACGCCAGCAAAGATGCTGGCTCCAATCCAGTGGCTCTTGCTGAAAGCCACAAAGCAGCCCTCGCGCGTGCGGTTGCGAATCAGCGTGTAGTGCCAGACGATCTGAGCAGCAGCCACGCCCATGCCCAACCAGAAGGGCCAGCCCAGCTGATAGGGTGCCAGCACCCAGGCCGTGAGCCCCCAGCAAAGGGCAAAAAACGCCATGACGCCTGCTACATCAAAACGGCCCAGGGTGATGGCCGAGGTTTTCATACCGATCTTCAAATCATCGTCACGATCCACCATGGCGTATTCGGTGTCATAGGCCAGCACCAGAAACATATTGGCCAGCCACAGCGTCCACGCCGTGGCGTTAACCTCACCCGTCACCGCAGCAAAGGCGATCACGATGCCAAAGTTAAAAGCAATGCCCAGAAACGCCTGGGGCATGGCAAAAAAGCGCTTGGTGAATGGGTAGAGGATGGTGAACAGCACAGCTGGCACCGACCACGCCACGGCTTCCCAACGGGTAGACAGCACCAGGCCGAATGAAATCAGCGTGAGCACCAAGCCGACCATGGCGGCCTCTCTGACCGAGACCTGGCCGCTGGTGATGGGGCGGTTGGTGGTGCGCTTCACATGCCGGTCAAAGTCGCGGTCAGCAATGTCGTTGATGGTGCAGCCCGCGCTGCGCATGAGCACCGTGCCCAGCACAAAGACGATGAGCAGATGCCAGCCCGGAAAGCCATTGGACGCGACCCACAGCGCCACCAGCGTGGGCCAGACCAGCACCAGCCAGCCAGCGGGGCGGTTAAAGCGAATCAAATCCAGATACAGCGACAGGCGGCTGCGCTGCGCTGCTGGAGCGATGGGGGTGGAGGCAGTCATGGCAAAAATCTTGGGTTTACGGCTGCGCTTATTGTGCCGCGCATAGGCGCAGCACCATCACCGCCGCAACCACATAGCCATTCAGTGAACATGAAAAAGGCCGCATTCAGCGGCCTTGGGAAGAGTCTGCAACTGCGAGCGTTTTTACTCGGACAGGCGCTGCACACCGGGCAACGGACAGGCATACACGGCGTTGCGCAATGCGGCAATCGCTTCATAGCGCGTAAAGCTGCGGCGCCATGCCAGCACCACGCGGCGAGTAGGCGGCGCAATGCCGTCTTCCTCATGAATGGGCAGGTAGCGGATATGCGGCTCATCCACACGGCGGCGGCGCTCGGTGGAGGCCAGGGCTTCTTCAGGCACGGACAGGCGCGGCACCAGTGTCACGCCCATGCCTGCAGCCACCATGTATTTGATGGTTTCCAGCGACGAGCCTTCAAACGTACGGCGAATGCCTTCGGAATTGCTGGCGTAGCGCGCAAATTCGGGGCAAACCTCCAGCACATGGTCGCGGAAGCAGTGGCCCGCGCCCAGCAGCAGCATGGTCTCGTTCTTGAGATCAGTGGTGGACACGCTGGCCTTTTGAGCCAGCGGGTGCGCGCTGGGAACGGCGGCCATGAAGGGCTCGTCGTACAGAGGTGCCAGCGCCAGACCGGTATCAGGGAAGGGCTCGGCCATGATGGCGCAGTCAATCTCACCCGTGCGCAGCATCTCCAGCAGCTTGACGGTGAAGTTCTCCTGCAGCATCAGCGGCATTTGCGGCGTCATGTTGATGGAGTTACGCACCAGATCGGGCAGCAGATAAGGGCCGATGGTGTAAATCACACCCAGCGTCAGCACTCCGGACAGGGGGTCTTTGCCACGCTTGGCAATTTCTTTGATCTCGCTGGCCTGCTCCAGCACGCTTTGCGCCTGGCGCACGATTTCCTCGCCCAGCGAGGTCACCGAGACTTCCCCAGCACTGCGCTCAAAAATCTTGACATCCAGCTCTTCTTCCAGCTTCTTGATGGCCACGGACAGCGTGGGCTGGGAGACGTAGCAGGCTTCGGCCGCACGGCCAAAGTGCTTTTCCCGCGCCACGGCCACGATGTACTTCAATTCAGTGAGAGTCATTTAGAGAGTGGGTAATTGAGACTATCAATAACAGCATTGACTCATCTCTTTTATTGCATTCAATCACATATCGGATCGGCAAAGGATTACAGATATTCCTAAAACAGGATAACCAGTTACGTTTCAGCACACATTAGCCGTTTTCAGGCCTTCAGATACTCGGCTTTTCCACCCAGCCAGCGACTGACATGGCGCGCGGCCAGCATGGGGTTTTGCTCAAGCATACGCGGCGCCAGTTCTCGCGCCCAGTCCAGCAGCAGCACATCCTGCTCCAGATCGGCAAAGCGCAGCATGGCTGCACCTGATTGCCGCGCGCCCAGAAACTCGCCAGGGCCACGGATTTCCAGGTCACGCCGGGCGATTTCGAAGCCGTCATTGGTTTCAGCCATGGCGCGCAGGCGCTCTTTGCCGGTATCTGACAATCTTCCGTTGTCGTTCACCGAATAAAGCAGCACGCACGCCGATGCGGCGGCTCCGCGCCCCACGCGCCCACGCAGCTGGTGCAGCTGCGAGAGGCCAAAGCGCTCTGAATGCTCAATCACCATCAGGCTGGCATTGGGCACGTCCACACCGACTTCAATCACGGTGGTGGAGACCAACACGCCCATGATGCCGGCCGAGAACAACTCCATCACGGCCTTTTTTTCAGCCGTGGGCATGCGCGAATGCAGCAGACCGACCATGACGCCTGGCAGCATCTCGCTCAAATGCTCATGCGTGGCCGTGGCGTTGGAGAGGTCCAGCGCCTCACTCTCTTCAATCAGCGGACAAACCCAGTACACCTGCCTGCCGCTGGTGACCTGGGCAGCAATGCGCTCAATCACCTCGTCTTTGCGGCTGTCAGCAATCAGTTTGGTGACGATGGGCGTGCGCCCCGGTGGCAGCTCGTCGATGGTCGAAACATCGAGATCGGCGTAATAGCTCATGGCCAGCGTGCGCGGAATGGGCGTGGCGCTCATCATCAGCATATGTGGCTCAAGGCCAGTGGCCGCCAGCTTTTGCCGCAGCGCCAGACGCTGGGCCACGCCAAAGCGGTGCTGCTCATCAATCACGGCCAGCGCCAGATTTTTGAATTGCACCTGGTCTTGAATCACGGCATGGGTGCCGACGACCAGCGCGGCCTCGCCGCTGGCCACCAGCGCCAGCATTTCGGCCCGCTCTTTCTTCTTTTGCGCCCCCGCCAGCCATGCCACCTTTTTGCCCAAGGGCTCCAAAATCGGCTCCAGCCAGCCGACCAGCTTGCCAAAATGCTGCTCGGCCAGAATTTCGGTGGGCGCCATCAGCGCGCATTGCCAGCCAGCCTCAATGCAGGCCATGGCAGAGAGTGCCGCCACCACGGTTTTGCCCGATCCCACATCGCCCTGCAGCAGGCGGTGCATGGGAATGCGGCGCTCCATATCGGTACGAATCTCGGCCACCACGCGCTGCTGCGCCCCGGTCAGGCCAAACGGCAGCTGGGCCAGAAATTGCTGCGTCAGGTCGGGCATATCCGGCAGCGGTTTGAGCACCGGGGCACGCAGTCTGGCGCGCTCGCGCTTGGCTTTGTATTGCGACAGTTGCTGGGCCAGCAACTCTTCAGCCTTCAGGCGCTGCCAGGCAGGGTGGGAGTGATCTTCAAGCGTGACCAGAGCTACATCGGCCGTCGGGTGATGCAAAAAGGTGAGCGCATTGCGCAGATCATAAAAGGGCTGCAAGCCGTTTTGACCATAAAACTGCGCCACAGGGGGCTGCTCACCATGCGGCAGGGTTTCGGCCAGATCAGCGCGCAGCAAGGCCGTGGCAATGGCCCGGCGCAGATACGCCTGAGGCAGCGTGGCCGTGGCAGGATACACCGGCGTCAGCGCCGTAGGCAGCTCACCACCCGCAACGCGAAAGGTCGGGTGCATCATCTGCCGCCCCCAGAAGCCGCCTTTGACCTCGCCTCGAATACGCAGGCACGCGCCCACAGCCATGGTTTTTTGCTGCGATGGGTAAAAGCTGAAAAATGTCAGCAAGCAAGTGCCTGTGCCGTCATCCACAGTGACGTTGAGCATGCGCCTGGGGCGCAATTGCACTTCGCTATGCGTGACCGTGGCTTCGATCTGTACCGTATCGCCATCCCGTGCGTTCTTCAGCTGGGTGATGCGGGTTTCGTCCTCGTAGCGCAGCGGCAGGTGCAGGGCCAGATCGATATCACGGGTCAGCCCTAGTTTGATAAGCGCCTGCTGGGCTGGGCTGATGGTCTTTTTGGGCGCAGCCTCAGTGCCTGCCACAGCCTTCTTGGCACGGCCAGCACCTCGCTTGGCGGAATCTGCCTTAGCAGCAGGCTTCGGCTCGGCAACAGGCTTTTTTGACACAGGCAACTCAAGCTCCTTGACTACATTGCCCACTCACAGGCAAATAGTGTATTTATATACAGCATTCTGCACGTTTTCCAGCAGTCAGTTGTCAGCGAGCTCCTGCCAAAATCGCTAACATCTCAATTTGTTACTCTATGCTTTTTTAATACTCCATGTTGAAGCGCATTGCTGTCGAGCACCTCTGCCCTGAAATGTTTGTGCACGAGTTTTGTGGCTCATGGATGGAGCATCCCTTTCTGCGCACCCGTTTCCTGCTCACTCAGCCCAGTGACCTGGAGCGTCTGCGTGCAACCACCGTCCGTCAGGTATGGATTGATACCAGCAAAGGCGCAGACCTTCCGGTCGAAATAGACGCCGCTGAAGAAGTCGATTCGCCTGCCGATGAGGCAGATCAGCAACCCGCCCCGCAGATCAAGCCCATCAGCACCAGCAAGGAGCTGCATCAGGCCCGCGAGATCATTGGTCAGGCCCGCGAAACGCTCAAGACCATGCTCCAGGACATCCGGCTCGGCCACTCGCCGGATTTGCCTGCATCAGTACAGCTGGTCGATGAGATGACGCTCTCCATCAAGCGCAATCCTCATGCACTGATAAGCCTGGTGCGCTTGAAGACGGCCGATAACTACACCTATATGCATTGCATCGCCGTGGGTGCGCTGATGATTGGTCTGGCGCGCCGCATGGGGCAAGACGATGACAGCGTGCGCCAGGCTGGTTTGGTGGGTCTGCTGCACGATGTAGGCAAGACCCGCGTGCCCCTTGCAGTTCTCAACAAGCCCGGCCCGCTGGACACGCAGGAATGGGCCATCATGAAAGCGCATTCGCAATGGGGCTTCGAGATTCTTCAGCCGCTGGGACTGGATGAGGCCATTGCCGATGCCTGCCTGCACCACCATGAGAAAGTGAATGGTTCTGGCTACCCTGATGGCTTGAAACAGGGCGAAATCAGCCTGCTGGCGCGCATGGCCTCTATTTGCGATGTGTATGACGCCATCACCTCAGATCGCCCTTACAAGGAAGGCTGGCAGCCGGCCATTGCACTGCAGCGCATGGCGCAGTGGGCACCCCAGCAGTTCGACAAGAGCATCTTTGAGCAGTTTGTTCAGACCGTCGGCATCTACCCTCTGGGCTCCTTGGTGCGCCTGCAGTCAGAGCATCTGGCCGTGGTGATTGATGTCTCTGAAAGCCGTCTGCTGACTCCGCAGGTCAAACGCTTTTACTGCCTGCGCGAGCAGCGGCGCATTACCCCCGAGATTGTGGACCTGGCCTCGCCCAGTGCCCGCAACAGCATCATCGGGCGTGAAGACCCTGCCGACTGGCCTTTCAAGAATCTGGAAGAGCTGTGGCACGGCTTCACGGCTACACACCCCTGAGAGCTGCAGCCCTAATGGTGATTTGAGACAATCTCACACTTGTTTGATTGAACTTGGAACGGGCCCCGTTCGGCCCTCAAGCCCCGCATGTCTTCCAGCACCCGTGAATTCACTCTCAGCGATTTCGACTTCGACCTGCCCGAGTCGCTGATTGCCCAGCATCCCACCGCCGTTCGCAGCGCATCTCGCCTGCTTGACGGCCGCAGCCTCCCGCCCACCGACCGGATCTTCCGCGAGCTGCCCGATCTGCTGCAGAGCGGCGATCTGCTGGTCTTCAATGACACAAAAGTCATCAAGGCGCGCGTCTTTGGCGAAAAAGCCAGCGGCGGCAAGATTGAGCTTCTGGTTGAGCGCGTGCTGCAGAACAACGAAGTCGTAGCACATATGCGCGTGAGCAAGAAGCCCTTGCCCGGCGCAAAAATTCACTTGTGCGGCGGTCTGAAAAACGGCGGCTTTGAAGCCACCCTGCTGGGCCGCTGGCCCGATGAGAATGGCCCGCTGTTTCACCTTTCCTTCAAAGGCATCAACGGCGCGTCGCCCTACGATTTGCTGGAGCAGTTCGGTCACCTGCCGCTGCCGCCCTATATCGAGCGCCAGCAAAACGCCGAGCATGACCCTGACGAAAAAGAAGACAGCGAGCGCTATCAAACCGTGTTCGCCGCCCACCCCGGTGCGGTAGCCGCACCGACAGCCGCTCTGCACTTTGACGAGTCCGTGCTCGCTGCCCTCGAAGCCAAGGGCGTGGAGCGCGCCAGCGTCACTTTGCACGTAGGCGCAGGGACCTTTCAGCCCGTCAAGACCGAAAAATTGGCCGACCACACCATGCACAGCGAGTGGTACGACGTCCCTATGGCCACGTTAGCCGCCATGGAGCGCTGCCGCCAGCGCGGCGGTCGAATCATCGCTGTTGGCACGACTACCGTGCGCACGCTGGAGTCTTGGGCCAAATACGGCAGTATTACGGGCGACACCAGCATCTTCATCACCCCCGGCTTTCAGTACCAAGTCGTGGACATGCTGATCACCAACTTTCACCTGCCCAAAAGCACGCTGATGATGCTGGTCAGCGCCTTCGCCGGTTACGAGCACATCATGGGCATGTACCGACATGCGATTGCCCAGCAATACCGTTTTTTCAGCTACGGCGACTCCATGCTGCTGGAGCGCGAGCGCTGATTAGCGACAAAGTGAGCCTGCATTTCATACACTTGAAATATTGAGTTGCATGAAATGCCGCTTGACTCACTGCTTGATGGTAGATTCCCGGGTTTAGTCCAAATATTTGCTCGTCCGCAAGAAGTCAATGGAAATACAAAACCAAAACCCACAAGATGAAGAGCTTGATCTGCTGGACCTCTTGGTCACACTCGCAGAAAACTGGAAGCTTTTAATTTTTGGGCCGCTGATCGCAGGAGTAGTGGCGTTTGGCATTGGTTTTGTCATTCCAAAGACTTTCGAAAGCAGCTCCTCTGTTCAGGTAGAGCGCCCAGGGTCGAGCTTCTCGGCCCCCATGGCTGCCAGCTTGGCCATGTCCGCCGACGTTCTTCACCAGATTGCCCCAGTTGCTGGTCTGGATGACGGTCTGACCGCCGAAGAAATCTACAAAAAACTAAGCAAGCGCATCACGGTCAGCGTCGGCAAGCAAGATAAGCTGCTGAACATCGCGACTCAAGCCAAATCGCCTGAAGCCGCTCAAAAGTTGAATCAGGCTTTGCTGGACACGCTTTTCCCGTTCAGCAAGCCTCGCGGCCTGGAAAAGAAGCAGCTTCAAATGCAACTGGACAGCGAAAAACTGCGCCTACAAGAAGCCCTCAAGCTGGAGCATGACACTGCCGCCAACATTGCATCTGGCAAAAGCATAAGCGAAGCAACCAGCCGCCTTTATGGCGAGCTTCTTTCGGCCAACAGCGCTCGCCAAAAAGCCGTTCTGGATATGGAGCGCCGTATCGAAGGTCTGGACAAGGACGACATCATTCAGGCGCCTACCTTGCCTGAGCAATCCATCAAACCAAAGAAATCACTGCTGGCCATTGGCGGTGCCGCCGCGACGGCCTTTGCCTTGCTGTTGTTCGTTTTCATTCGACAAGCCCTGCGCACTGCCAAGGAGTCTTCGCCTGAACAAGCCGAAAAGCTGGCCCGCATTCGCAGCGCGATGCCTTGGTAAAGGCAAAGTCGCCTCTCAAGCCCGCGTCAACCTTCGCGGGCTTTTTTATGAGCGCAATGGATAGTGACGCCATTCCAAAATTCCCGTATTACTTCACCGCCTTCGTCACCTCAACTCGCTCCAGACATACGTTTTCGCCGGCTCTCTTTTCTCTCGCCTTCAGCGCAGTCTGCAGCCCTTGGCGTCACACTCACCGTCGCAGCCTGTGCGCTATTTGCGGTTCTGGATAGCGCCACCAAATTCAGCGGACAGCTTCTGCCTGTACTCATGGTGCTGTGGCTGCGCTTTCTGGCTCAGGCCTGCGTGACCAGCGCTCTGGTCTTGCCACGGCACGGCTTTGGCGCACTCAAAACCCAACATCTGAAATTTCAGCTACTGCGCGCCATTGCCGGTCTCTTGACCACGGTTTGCGCATTTTTCTGCATCCAGAACATGCCTCTGGCCAACTTCACCGCCATCTGGTCTGCTGCGCCGCTGTTTATTGTCGTGGCCTCTGCGCTCATTTTTAAAGAGCGAGTCAGCACTGCGCGCTGGGCTTTGCTGGTGATGGGCTTGCTCGCAGTGATTGCCATTGTCCGACCCGAAAATGACGGCCACAGTCTGGGCCTGTCAGCGCTCTGGCCCGTGGGTTTGCTGATTTGCGGCACTACATACCAAGTGCTGGGCAGTCGCCTCTCGCGTCTAGACTCCCCCTCCACCACCCAGATTTACTCCACTTGGCTCCCCATCTTGCTGACCACGCCCTTGGTTGGCTGGCTATGGCAGCCCATCGACCACTGGCAAATCTATGCTGCAGTTGCGGTCATGGGGCTTTGCAGCGGCATTGGTCACCTGATGCTGCTGCAAGCCTACACATATGCCACACCGGCCACCGTGGCGCCATTTCTCTACAGCCAGATCGGCTTTGCCATGCTGATGGGCTGGTTGTTCTTTGGGCAAATGCCTGATGCCCTGTCACTGGCAGGCATGGGCGTTGTCACACTCAGCGGCCTGCTTGGCGTCTGGCTGGGGGTACGAGAAAAGCACTAGCCCCAGCCTCAATACCCGTGCTCGATGCGAAACGCCTTGGCCTTGCCAAAGTGCCCGTTGCCGATAAACGGCACGGGCGGGCGCAGCGCCGAAAGCGGTGAGGGGTGGTTGCTCATCAGCACCAGGTGTCCACGATCCTCAGGAATGAAAACACGCTTGGCTTGGGCATGAGCGCCCCAGAGCATGAAAACGGTAGGTCGTCCTTGCTCGGCCACATGCCGAATGATGGAGTCGGTTAGCGCTTCCCAGCCTTTTTTAGCATGACTGGCGGCCTGTCCTTCTTCAACCGTCAGGCAGGTGTTGAGCAACAGCACGCCATGCTCGGCCCAACTCACCAGACTACCGCCGGGCTGGGGAAAAGCGGGAAATGGCGCGCCCAGGTCGCGCAGCATTTCTTTGAAGATGTTCTGTAGCGAAGGAGGAATACGCACACCAGGTGCGACCGAAAACGACAGCCCCTCGGCCTGACCTCGGCCGTGATAAGGGTCCTGGCCCAGGATGACGACACGCACATTCTCTGGCGCCGTCAGCTCCAGCGCACGCAAAGGCTTGGGCGGGAAGACAACCGCACTCGCATCCAGTCTTTGCTGTAGAAACTGCAGCAGCTTCTGCCCCGTTGCCCCTTCAAAAAATGCATCTGTCAGCGCTTGCCAGCCAGGTGCCACAGGCCAGGCCTGCGGATCAGCACTGTGCAATTGCGTAGGGGTGGATTCGTCCGTGCTTAGACTCTGGCTTGTGAGGTTCATGCCCGGATTTTCGCAACTTCCGAGGGGTCTACCGCCCACAAAACCGAGGGTTTTCACTGAATTTCAGGCTAAAAAATACCTGATTTCAGTGAGTGACATCTGGTCACCAATTGCAAAGAATTGACTCCAGTACAGCTGGCCACTTGATGGCACAGGCTCACAAGGAGTTATTTATGCACACCGCGTCCGCCACCCACGCTCGCTCCGCCATCCCAAAAGGCTTCTTTGCGTCCGCCCGCTCCGCTTTCAATCTGGGGCCACAGGGCTTCAAATTTGCCGACTGGGAACTGCGCCTGCGCTCGCGCAGCCTCATCAGCGATACAGGGCATGAGGTAGGCCTGACAAAAACCGAGTTCGCACTGCTGCTGGTTTTGCTCAAGTGCCCCAGGCAGATCATGAGCCGCGAGCAAATCATGGACATGACGCAGGCTGAAGACGAAGTCTTTGACCGCGCCATTGATGTGCAGATGCTGCGCCTGCGCCGCAAGGTTGAGCCATCAAACCGCGCCCCGACGCTGCTCAAGACCAAGCGTGGCGCGGGCTATTTTCTGGATGCGGATGTGCAGGTTCTGGCCTGAACCTGCTCCGCTTTTTTGCAGATTACTGGAACAGTTTAGCCAGCGCTTCGCCCGGCTCAGGGGCACGCATAAAGGCCTCGCCCACCAGGAAGGCATCTATGCCTGCACCTCGCAGTGTCTGCACATCGGCCTGGGTCAGGATGCCGGACTCGGTCACCAGCAGGCGGTCTGCAGGCACATCCTTCTTGAGGGCAATCGTGGTCTGAATATCCACATCAAAGGTGCGCAGATTGCGGTTGTTGATGCCCACCAGCGGTGTCTTCAGCTTGAGGGCGCGCTGCAACTCCTCACCGTCGTGCACCTCAACCAGCACATCCATGTTCAAATTGAAGGCAATCTGCTCCATCTCGGCCATTTGCGCGTCATCCAGACAAGCGGCAATCAGCAGCACGCAGTCGGCGCCCATCACGCGTGATTCGTAGATCTGGTACGGATCAACCATAAAATCCTTGCGCAGCACGGGCAGCAGCGTGCTGGCTCGGGCTTGCTTCAGATAATCAGGCTGGCCTTGAAAAAACTGGCGGTCGGTCAGCACCGACAGGCAGGCAGCGCTGATCTTGCCATCGCCCACCATATAGCTCTGGGCGATATCGGCAGGGTCGAAGTCGGCGCGAATCACACCCTTGCTGGGGCTGGCTTTCTTGACCTCGGCAATCACACCGGCCTGACCCTTGTCAATTTTGGCGCGAATAGCACCCACAAAATCACGTGTGGAGACCCGGCTTTCCGCATCGCGGCGCATCTCGGTGAGTGGGATGGCCTTCTTGGCTGCAGCCACTTCCTGGACTTTGACGTCACAGATTTTTTTCAGAATGTCAGACATGTTTTTCCTTGTTGGTGGCATCGCCCTGCGGCGCGCGCAAGACCGTCATGATGACGCGGTGCATCACGATGCCCACCACGATAAATAGAAGGGAGATGCCCAGCACAATCCATGTGCCGGCATCGTTCCAGATGGGTGCATCCAGCAGGCTCATGTCGCTGTGCTCAGCTTTTGCGAATAGCTCACCAAATCCTTGAGCTTGGCCAGCGCCGCGCCGCTATCCACCGCCTTTTGTGCACGATCCAGACCATCTTCGATGGAGCTGGCCACATTGGCGGCATACAGCGCCGCGCCTGTATTCAGGCAGACGATATCGCGCGCCGGGCCTTGCTCGCCCTGCAGCACACCCAGCAGCATGGCCTTGGATTCTTCGGGGTTCTCGACCTTGAGCGAGCGCGTTCCCGCCATGCGCAGGCCAAAGTCTTCGGGGTGGACTTCGTATTCACGCACCACGCCGTCTTTGAGCTCACCAACCAGCGTTCCGGCACCCAGACTGATTTCGTCCAGACCATCGCGGCCATAGACGACCAGCGCGTGTTCTGCGCCCAAGCGCTGCAGCGCACGCACCTGAATGCCGACCAGGTCTTCGTGGAACACGCCCATCAGAATATTGGGAGCACTGGCCGGATTGGTCAGCGGGCCCAGGATATTGAAGATGGTGCGCACGCCCAGCTCTTTGCGCACGGGCGCCACATTCTTCATGGCGGGGTGATGGTTGGGCGCGAACATGAAGCCGATACCCACGTCGCGGATACAGTCCGCAATTTGCGCAGCGTTCAAGTTGATGTTGACGCCCAGCGCTTCCATCGCGTCTGCGCTACCGCTTTTGCTGCTGACGCTGCGGCCGCCATGCTTGCTCACCTTGCCGCCCGCAGCCGAAATCACAAAGGTGGAGCAGGTGGAGATATTGAAGGTGTTGGCGCCATCGCCACCCGTGCCCACGATGTCGACCAGATGGGTCTTGTCATGCACATTCACCTTGTGGGAGAACTCACGCATCACCTCGGCTGCGGCCGAAATTTCGCCAATCGTTTCCTTCTTCACGCGCAGGCCGGTGAGGATGGACGCGGTCATGACCGGGGACAGCTCTCCACGCATGATCATGCGCATCAAATGCAGCATCTCGTCGTGGAAGATTTCGCGGTGCTCAATCGTGCGTTGCAGCGCTTCCTGGGCAGTAATCATTGCAATATCTCTCTATGTTTTTAAGAGCTGCTTGCGCCTGTCTTTGCTGGCTTTCTTATAGTTTTCATTCTGAAACCAATACAAGACGAGCGCTAGCAGCTACTGATTAATGAGTAAAACCCGGTTTACTTCTGATCGAGAAAGTTCTTGAGCATGGCATGACCATGCTCGGTCAGGATGCTTTCGGGGTGGAACTGCACGCCCTCAATAGCCAGCGTTTTGTGGCGCACGCCCTGAATTTCACCATCTTCACTGGTGGCCGTGATTTCAAGACACTCCGGCAGCGTGTTCTTGTCGATCACCAAGGAGTGATAGCGGTTGACCGTAAACGCCTTGGGCAGCTCGGCAAAAACGCCCTTCTGGTCGGTGTTGATGACGCTGGTTTTGCCATGCATTTGCTGGCCCGCACGGATGATGTCGCCGCCAAACGCGGCACCAATGCTCTGGTGGCCCAGACACACGCCCAGAATGGGCAGCTTGCCCGCAAAATGCTGGATCGCAGCCACCGATACTCCAGCCTCGTTGGGCGAGCAAGGGCCGGGAGAAATCACCAAACGCTCAATGCCTTCGCGGGCGATCAGCGCTTCCACTTCGGCCACGCTGGCTTCATCGTTGCGCACCACGGTCACCTCGGCACCCAGCTCACCAAAGTACTGAACGATGTTGTAGGTAAAGCTGTCGTAGTTATCGACCATCAGTAACTTCATGGTCTTACTCCTGATTGTGCGTTTTTTGAGCCGTGCGCAGGCGCGCGAACTCACTGTGTTCGTAGGCGATGCACTCTTCCATCAGATGGCGGTACACGGCCTCCATCACATCGGGCTGACCGCCTTCCTGCAACGTGCGCTCACGCACGCGGCTGACGATGGCTTCGATGCGATCTTCATCGCGCACCTGAGTCACATCACCCTTGATGCGCGCGGCCTGCTGCATATAGCCGATACGTGTGACCAGCAGCGGCACCAGCACATCGTCCAGCGCATTTACATTGCGGCGCACATCTTCCATGGTGGTGCAGGGCTGCACCAAGTCAATTGCCTTGTTCATTCCAGACCTTCTTCCACCAGTTCAGCCGCACGCAGCAGGGCGCGGGCCTTGTGTTCCGTTTCTTTCCATTCCATCTCGGGGATGGAATCGGCCACCACACCAGCAGCTGCCTGCACATAGAGCATGTTGTCTTTGATGACGCCGGTGCGAATCGCAATCGCCAGATCCATATCACCCGCAAAGCTCAGGTAGCCGCAAGCGCCACCGTAAATACCGCGCTTGGTGGGTTCCAGCTGGTCGATGATCTCCATGGCATGCACCTTGGGCGCGCCGGTCAGCGTGCCAGCGGGGAAGGTGGACTTGAAGACATCCATATTGTCCATTCCGTCCTGCAAGATGCCTTCCACATTGCTCACGATATGCATGACGTGGCTGTAGCGCTCAACCGAGAAGGCCTCGGTCACCTTCACGCTGCCAGTCTTGGCGATGCGGCCAATGTCGTTGCGCGCCAGATCAATCAACATCACGTGCTCGGCACGTTCCTTGGGATCAGCGATCAATTCTTGTTCGGTAGCCTTGTCTGATTCCACTGTGCTGCCACGCGGGCGGGTTCCAGCCAGCGGGCGAATGGTGACCTTCTGGCCATCAGGCGTGCGCTCCTGGCGCACCAGAATCTCGGGGCTGGCGCCCACCACATGGAAGTCACCAAAATGGTAGAAGTACATGTAAGGGCTGGGGTTCAGCGAGCGCAGCGCGCGGTACAAACTCAGCGGCGATGCGGTGAAGCGCTTTTGAATACGCTGACCGACCTGCACCTGCATGAAGTCGCCCGCCGCAATCAGATCCTTGGCCTTTTGCACGGCGGCAAGATAGTCCTGCTTGTCAAAACTACGCTCGGCAGGGTAGCTCTCCCCCGCACGAATTTGCGGCGCGCTGACGGAGTAGCGCAGCTGATCTTTCAGCTGGCGCAGGCGCTTCTTGGCCTTGCCAAAGGCTTCAGCCTCGGCAGGGTTGGCGTAGACGATGAGGTAGAGCTTGCCAGAGAGGTTGTCGATGACGGCGACCTCTTCGCACTGCAGCAGCATGATGTCGGGCGTACCCAGACTGTCGGGCGGGCAGGATTTTTCGAGCTTTTTCTCGATATAGCGCACAGCGTCATAGCCAAAGTAGCCCGCCAGACCACCGCAAAAACGCGGCATGCCAGGCGTAATGGCAACCTTGAAGCGCTGCTGATAGGCAGCGATGAAGTCCAGCGGGTTGCCGCTGGCAGTCTCCACCACCTGACCATCGCTCACCACCTCGGTTTTGGCCTCGTCACCAAAGCCCGATGCGCGCACAAAGCTGCGGGCCGGCAGGCCGATAAAGCTGTAGCGACCAAAGCGCTCGCCACCGACCACGGATTCCAGCAAAAAGCTGTACTTGCCGTCGCCATTGGCGTGTGCCAGCTTGAGGTAGAGGGAGAGCGGGGTTTCGAGGTCGGCAAACGCCTCGATCAACAAAGGGATGCGGTTATAGCCCTGGGCCGCGAGAGACTTGAATTCCAGTTCCGTGATCACGGTGAAAACTCCGGATACATGGCGCATGGCTCACCTGCTCTGACTTTTGAGATGGCAGGTGACGCTGATTTTCTGGGGGATGCGCCGGTTCATTCCATGGCCCTAGGTCGGGCCGCGAGTGCACGCCGGGCTCGCGGCCGGGTGCTTTAGCAGTTCAGATGTGCAGGCTTACGCCAGGGCCAGGCTCCCCGGTCTCCACAACCTGCATTGAACGTGCGATGAATGAACATGATGCAAACAGTGTAGCGCATACAGGGACACGCCATCGCTTTCGCGCGGTTCGTAGAGCGGCGAGCCGTGACCGCTGCCATCCTCACTGCGCTGGGGTGAGTCCTTATTGCAGTGAACGCTTACAAATTTAAACATACACATCCCAACCGGCAGCCACCAGAGCTTCAACGCCGGCCTACCGAGGAGACACACCCCATGCCCAGCTCTCGTTTTACGCGCGCCCTGCTGCTCGCGGTGGCGCTTGCCAGCTCCGCCTCTCTGGCACAGGCCACATCGACCGAACCCGTCAAAATCCACGGCGTGACCTATGCACCTACGGTGCAGTCGCAAGGCAAGGCCCTGGAACTCAACGGCGCGGGCACGCGCTACAAGGCAGTTTTCAAGGTCTATACCGCCGGCCTGTATCTGGAAAAGCCTGCCCACAGTTTTCAGGATGTGGCAGCCCTTGGCGGCCACAAGCGCATCACCGTGACCATGCTGCGCGACATTGATTCGGCAGAGCTGGGAAAGCTGTTTTCACGCGGGATGGAAGACAACATGGAGCGCGCTGCGTTCTCCAAGCTGATTCCTGGCGTGATGCGCATGAGCGAGCTGTTCAGCCAGCACAAAAAGCTGCTGACGGGCGAAAACTTCTCCGTGGACTGGATTCCCGGTCAGGGCAGCATCGTCACCGTCAAGGGGCAGCCGCAGGGCGAAGCCTTTAAAGAGCCAGAGTTCTTCAACGCCCTGCTGGGCATCTGGCTAGGCCCCAGGCCCGCCGATCAGCAGCTTAAAAAAGCGCTGCTGGGCGAGGCCGGCTGACTCACTGCGGCTTCAGCAGCTCGCGGTAGTAGCCAGGCAGTGCAAACAGCGCTCCGTGTACCTGGGTGTTGTAGTACTGCAGATCGCCCACATTGCGCTGCTTAAGGCGCTCGGCCACCCTCTGCTCCCTCAGCTCCAGCGGGTCCAGTTCGTCAGAGGCCACAGCCAGCCCCCAGTAAGCACCATAAAGCGGAATGTAGAGGCCATAGCAGCGCACCACGGCAAACTGCTCGCGCAGGCTGCGCGCCAGCTCAGCCACCTGCTTGCCATGAAAGACCGGGCTGCCCAGATGCAGCACCAGCGCGCCGCCCGGTGCCAGCACACGCTTCATGCGCGCCAGTGACGCTGGCGAATACAGGGCGCTGGCAGGTGTATCGGGGTCTGTCAGGTCCATCAGTGCCAGGTCAAAGCGTTCATCGGTTTCGTCCATCAAGGCCAGCCCGTCACCTATGCAGACCTGCACGCGCGCATCATCGAGCGCGCCGCGATGCACTGTTTGCAGATGCTGACGCGAGAACTGCACCACAGCCTCATCCAGCTCGGCCAGCACTACACGCTCAATGCTCGGGTGCTTGAGCAGCTCTTCGGCCGCCCCGCCGTCACCACCGCCCAGAATCAAGGCCTTGCGCGGCGCGGGATGGGCCATGGCGGCAGGGTGAACCAGTGCCTCATGGTAAAAAAATTCCTCGCCCTCGGAGGTCATGAAGCGATCATCGAGCCGCAGCACCTTGCCAAACTGCGGCGTCTGCAGCAGCTCCAGTTGCTGAAACGGAGTCTGCTGCTTTTCGCTGCCCGTTGTGCGATAGCCAAAGCGGGTGTTCGGCGTGAGTTGCTCCATGGTCCAGCTGGATTCGGTCTGCGCCGCGCTCTCTGGAACGTCCTCAGTCGCGTCTTCAGCAGGCGTTGCCATGCGGATGTCGCCACGCATCAGGTGCTGACGCAGCACGCGCTGGGGTGCAAACGCTTCGATCACGCCTTCCATCAGGCTGCGGGCCTTGCCCGAGTTGTCATCCGAGAAGTTGCACACATAAACGTCAATGGTGACGCTGCCCGTTTCCGGCCAAGTGTGGATGGCCAGATGCGACTCCGCCAGCAAAACAGTTCCCGTAACGCCACCGGGCTGACCTTCATAGGGTGGGAATTTCACCCATGTGTCATCCACCAGCGTCAGGCCCGAAGCCGCAGTCTGGTCGCGGCAAAGCTGGGCGATGGCATCGGCATCGAGCATGTAGCGCTCGTGGCCTGTGCATTGGTAAAGGTCGGCAGTCAGGTGCAGTCCGTGCATGTGGCGTGAGTCCCTCTCGTTCTCTGCCAGCACCCCAGTACATCTGGGGGCGGCATGGTTCATGCAAAGCCAACGACTCTAGCAAATATGCTTATCCGCACTCTTTCTTGCCAGAAATGTGGACAACACTACGGTATCACACAGCAAACTGCGCCAGAGAATGCAAATGCGCCTTGGCATCCACCGCCGTGATGGGCTCACCATGGTTGTAGCCGTAGGTCATCAGTACCACCGGGCAGCCTGCGGCGTGGGCGGCCTGCGCGTCGTTGCTGGAATCGCCCACCATCAGCGTGCGGGCCGGTTCACTGCCCAATGCCTTGCAGGTCTCGACCAGCGGCATCGGGTCAGGCTTTTTGCGCGGAAAGGAATCACCACCAAACACGCAGTCAAAAAAGCCATCCAGGCCTTTGGCAGCCAGCAGCGGCTGAGCAAAAGACAAAGGCTTGTTGGTCAGGCAGGCCATGCGCAACCCCATGGATTGAAGCGCCTGCAAACCTTCAAGCACGCCGGGGTAGAGGTCGGCAAACTGGCCGTTGATAGCCAGATAGTGATGCTCGTAGCGCAGCCAGGCTTGCTGGTAAACCGCCTCGATATCTGCCGCACCCACATGCGCCAGCACGGAGCGAATCAGGTTCTCGCTCCCCTTACCCACCATGTTCTCAATGGCTTGCGGCGCAATGGCGGGCAAAGACAGATCGGCCAGCATGCGGTTAAGTGCTTCGGCAAAGTCGCCCAGCGTGTTCACCATGGTTCCGTCGAGATCGACCATGACGGCATCAATATCCAGTGCAGCGGCGGGAGTGGGCAGGTTCAGCTTCATACAACTATCAATTCAATAGCTGCAAGCGCAATCAGATAGAGCGCTTACAGCCAAAAAGACTCAAAAAAAGCCTGCATGACGTGACCATGCAGGCTTTGGTTCAAACGACTCCAGCACGGACGCCAAGCCAGAGCCGCTCAGAGCGAGTTAGCCCAAGTTCTTACGCATCTGGTCAATCACGGCCTTGTAATCAGGCTGGTTGAAGATGGCACTGCCAGCCACAAAGGTGTCGGCACCGGCGTCGGCCACGGCACGGATATTGGCTTCCTTGATGCCGCCATCCACTTCCAGGCGGATGTCTTTGCCAGAAGCATCAATCAGCTTGCGGGCCTTTTCAATCTTGCGCAGCGTGCTATCAATAAAGCTTTGACCACCAAAGCCGGGGTTCACGCTCATCAGCAAAATCAGGTCGATGTCCTCGATCATCCAGTCCAGCACATCCAGCGACGCGGCGGGATTGAAGGTCAGACCAGCCTTGCAGCCGTGGGACTTGATGTTTTGCACACTGCGGTGCACATGCTGCGATGCATCGGGGTGGAAGCTGATGTAGTCAGCACCGGCCTTGGCAAAGGCGGTGGCCAGATCGTCCACGGGCTGAACCATCAGGTGCACGTCAATCGGCACGGGCTTGCCGTCGGCCGTCACGGCGTGCGGCTTCAAAGCCTGACAGATCATGGGGCCGAAAGTCAGATTCGGCACGTAATGGTTGTCCATCACATCGAAGTGAATCCAGTCTGCGCCTGCAGCAATGACATTGCGCACTTCTTCACCCAGGCGGGCAAAGTCGGCAGACAGGATGGAGGGGGCAATACGGTAGGTGGGGCTCATGGTTGGCAATTGTCGCAGTTACCATTGGGCCATGCCAATGCACGAGTTTCTGGTTCAAGTCCAGCCCGCCTATTTGCCCGAGCAGTCCACCCCGGCCGCCGGCGTCTATGTGTTTTCTTACACCATCACCGTGACCAACACGGGTGAGGTGCCCGCGCAGCTGATTGCGCGGCACTGGGTGATCACCAATGAGCTGGGCCATGTCGAAGAGGTCAAGGGCCTGGGCGTGGTGGGGCGCCAGCCGCTGCTGCAGCCCGGTGAATCGTTTGAGTACAGCAGCGGCTGCCAGCTGCGCACACCCTCGGGCACCATGCGAGGCACGTATCTGTGCGTGAGTCACGAAGGTGAAACCTTTGAGTGCGAGATTCCTCTTTTCGTGCTGCAGATGAACGACTCTGGCGAGGCTATGCCCATGCCCGAAACACGCGTTCTGCACTAAGACGCGATTACCGTTAAAGCATGAAAAAAAGCACTCTTGACCTGCCCGGCCTGCTCCTGTCTCTGGACCCCGGCGCAGGCCTTGCACAGCGCCATCTGTGGCTGATTTATCTGGCCGAATGGATACGCGCAGCCCAGCCATCGGTGGATGGCGCTGTGCGGCGCGTAGAAGAAATCGTGGCCGCCTTCGAGGCCGACCCCGAAGCACTGAATCGCCTGCGCCGCTGGAGCAAGACGCTGGTGGAGACGGTTGACATCACCGCCTTGCTGGCCGACTTTGGCTTTGCGCCTCGCACCGCCATGGCCAGCGAAGTGGTCGAGCGCCTGCGCTACAAGCTACCCAGCACGCCCGAGACGGTAGATGCCTCAGAGCTGTTCATGCTGGTCTTTCCCGACCGCTTTGATGCCCGCTGGCTGCATGCGCTGGATAGCCAGCTCATGAACCGCATCACGGCGCTGCTGGCCCCGCAGCAGGAAGAAGGCGTCAGCTTCTGGGAACGCAATCTGCTCGACGCCATCACCTATTGCTCGGGCCAGATTCTCTCCACGGGCTTTGCGCCCGAGCTGCGTCTGCGCATGAGCGAACAAGCGCGCGAGGAAAAGCCATTTCACGCACTGATTCACGACGTGGAAAACCTGCGCGTGGAAGTCATGCTGCCGCTGCGCACCACAGATCGTCGTGATGCCGCTGCCGCACAGTTGCGCGAACGCCTTGAAGCCTGCCGCGCCGCCGTGTCCTCGGTGTACTCCTATGTCGAGGCTGAAGGTATTTCCGTAGGCCTGATCTTCCGACTGCGCCAGGTGCGCGCCCGCATTGTGCGCATTCGCCGCCTGCTGGACTGCCTGCTGTCAAACGACCGCTCGTACGAAACGTCCGAGCTGCTCTCCAACCTCGTCGCTGTGGGCATTGAACGCCGCAGTGTGCGTGCGCTGATGTCCACCAACTCGTCGCTGCTGGCCGCCAAAGTGGCCGAGCGCAGCGCAGAAACCGGCGAGCACTACATCACCCGCGACGGTGCCGAATACCGCAGCATGATGGCCAAGGCCGCAGGCGGCGGCTTTGTGATGGCCTTTACCACGCTGGCCAAGTTTGCGCTGTATGCGCTGGGTCTGTCCGTCTTCTGGTCGGGGATGGCGGCGGGCTTCAACTACGCCATCAGCTTTGTGCTGATCCAGATGCTGCATTTCACGGTGGCCACCAAGCAGCCCGCCATGACGGCACCAGCCATGGCTGCCAAGCTCAAGGACATCCAGACCGACAGCTCCATTCAGGAGTTTGTCGACGAGGTTGCCCATCTGGTGCGCTCTCAGGTCGCAGCCATTCTGGGCAACGTGCTTATCGTCTTCCCCGCCGCGCTGCTGCTGTCTCTTGGCTACGCCTATCTCACAGGCCATCAGGCACTCAGTACCAAGCATGCAGAGCAGGTACTGGATTCGCTGAGCCTGCTCGGTCCATCGGTGCTGTTTGCAGCATTCACAGGCGTTCTGCTGTTCACCAGCAGCCTGATTGCAGGCGGTGCAGAAAACTGGTTTGTGCTGCGCAATATCGACTCGGTCATTCGCTACAACCCAAGCATCACACGCACGCTGGGCGCGGAGCGTGCAGACCGCTGGGCGACTTTTTTGCGCAAGAACATCTCCAGCCTCGCATCCAATATCTCGCTGGGCTTCATGCTGGGATTGGTACCCGCATTTACGGCCTTCTTTGGTCTTGGCATGGAGGTGCGCCACGTCACCCTGTCCACAGGCCAGATCGGCGTCGCCGCAGCATCGCTAGGCTGGGAAGTGCTGCACGACGACCTGCTTTGGTGGGCCGTGGCCATGCTGCCCTTCAACGCAGCGTTGAATGTGGGCGTGAGCTTTTACATGGCTTTCCGCGTGGCACTGCGTGCCCACAATGTCAGCGGTGTGGACCGCTCGCGCATCTACAAAGCCATACGCCAGCGCATGTGGCGCAAGCCATGGAGCTTTTTCTGGCCATGAGTCCAAAAAGCAGTCCCAAAATGTGAACTTCAATACTGCTGAGCCTCGCTTTCTCATGATCTGAGAGCTTGTTCTACTGTTTTGCAGCCATGCACAAGCCAATATCGCCCCTCAATCACCCAGTCTCATGTCTGCGAAGTGTTCGATTTCAGCGGCTTCCCGACCATCTGCCATGTCACGGTCACGCAAGGCAAGGCAAGGCAAGGCAAGGCACTGGAACAGTTTTAACCATGGCCGTTGACCAGCGGCCCAACGCGCCGCCTTTGAAGCGGCCAGTGACTTCATGGGTGAATTTGACCTGATCCGCCGCTACTTCCAGCGGCCCGTACGCCGCGCCGCTTTGGGCGTGGGCGACGACTGCGCGCTGCTGGCTCCGGCACCCGGCATGCAGCTGGCCATCTCCAGCGACATGCTGGTCGAAGGCCGCCACTTCTTCCCCGACGTCAATCCGCGCCTGCTGGGCCACAAGGCGCTGGCCGTCAACCTCAGCGATCTGGCAGCCAGCGGTGCCAAGCCTCTCGCCTTCACCCTCGCCCTGTCTCTGCCCCGCGCTGATGAGCCATGGATCAGCGAATTTGCCGCAGGCTTGCTGGCACTGGCCGACGCGCACGACTGTGAGTTGATCGGCGGCGACACCACCAGCGGCCCGCTCAACATCTGCATCACCGTGTTTGGCGAAGTACCGCCCGGTCAAGCCCTGCTGCGCAGCGGTGCCAAGGCTGGCGATGAAATCTGGGTCAGCGGCCACCTGGGCGATGCGCGACTGGCGCTGGAAGCCCTGCAAGGCCATATCCAGCTGCCAGCTGCCTTGCTTGAACAAACCCGCCAGAGGCTGGAAAGTCCCACACCACGCGTCGCCCTGGGCCTTGCCCTGCACGGCATTGCCAGCAGCGCGCTGGATGTGAGCGATGGCCTGCTGGGCGACCTCGGCCATATCCTTGAACTGTCGCAAGTCGGTGCCACTGTGGATAGCCGCCTCACTACGCCTTTGATAGCTGCCAGCGATTATCCGCAAAGCGCTTCATGGCAGTTTGGCTTGAATCTTCAGCAGCAATGCACGCTAGCCGGTGGCGACGATTACGAGCTGTGCTTTACCGCCCCAGTCGCACGTCATGCCGATGTACTGGCCGCAGGTGCCGCTAGCGCCACGCCCGTGACCTGCATAGGCCGCATTGATGCCAGATCAGGCCTGCGCGTCATCGGCGCTGATGGCGCTTTGATGGCCAGCCAGTGGAAGTCCTTCGACCACTTTGGCAGCTAAACGCTGTGCGCGCTCTCGGTTAAGCTCAAACCTTGTTCACTGGAAACAAGAGCTGTCTCATGCGTTCACGCCATCTGCTGCCTGTCTACTTTGCCGGCCTTGCTGCCACTCTGCCTGCATTGAATGCGCAGGCGGCGGATGGTGCCAGCCTCAGCGTTTCAGGCAGCCGTGCGCCGATTACGGAGGTCACGCTCTACCCCGGCATTGCCGCCGTGCAACGCGAGGCCCGCATTGAAGCGCAAACCCGTCAACTGAGCTTTGAGTGCCTGCCCGCCAGTGTGGACACGCAAAGCCTGCAGATCAGCGGCGACGAAGGCCTGCGCGTGGGTGAGATCAAGGTGCTGATGCAGGCCCGCCAGATGGCGGCCAAAGATTGCACCAGCCCGCTGGATCAGCAGATTCGCACGCTGGAAGACCAGCTCGCCAGCATCGAAGCCGAAGAAAACGCCGCCAAGCTGGTGGGCGACTTTCTGCAGGGCGTGAGCAAACCCAGCGACGAAGCCCGAGTTACGCCCACGCAGATTGCGAGCACCAGCCAGGTCCTGCGCCAAAGCAGCCGCGACAACAGCCTGCGCGCCCACCAAGTTCAGCGGCAAAAGCAAGACCTGCTGGCGCAATTGCAGCCGCTGCGCCAGGAACGCGACCGCACCGGTGGTCAGCAGTCACAGGTCATGAAAATCACCGTGCAACTGGCCAGCCCCCGCGCAGCCAATGTGCGACTGAGCTATCAAGTGCGCGGCCCAAGCTGGCAGCCCACCTACCGTGCCCAGCTGAACAGCGTCAAAAATCAGGTACAGCTTGAACGGCAGGCCTTTGTCGTGCAGGCCAGCGGCGAGGACTGGAGCAATGTGCGCCTGCGCCTTTCCACCGGCCAGCCCACACGCAACACACAAGGTGCCATGCCCCGCCCTTGGGTGGTCGATGTCGTCCAGCCCATAGCCCTAGCAGCGCCTGCGCCAGCACCGGTCATGATGGCCCGCGCCAGCGCCAAGATGACTGCCGAAGTCGCTGACGCGCCGGCTCTTCCAGATTTGGATGTCTCCAGCATCAATACGGCATACAGCACGCAATTTGTCGTGCCCTACAAGATCACCGTTCCATCCAGCGCCGAGCGCACCACGCTCTCGCTGGGGCAGGAAAATCTGGCCACCAGCCTGCTCACCCGCACGGCCCCTGCCGTGGAAGAGGCGGCCTACCTGATCGCCACGCTGCAGGCGCCGCAAGGCATCTGGCCTGCAGGCCCTGTCACCCTGTTCCGCGACGAAGCACTGGTCGGCAATGGGCGGCTGGACTTTGGCAACGCCCAGGCACTGGCACAGGGCCTGTCTTTTGGCCGCGATGAGAAAGTGGTGGTGCGCCGCCTGCCCGCACAGAGCAATACCGGCAGCAGTGGCTGGGCCAGCAGCAAGACCGAACGCACTGTGGTGCGCAGCTACGCCGTAGAAAATCGCCACGACCAGCCCATTGCGCTGCAGGTGCTGGACACGGCTCCCATCTCTGGCAATGAGCAGATCAAGGTGCAATCGCAATACGCGCCCCAGCCCACCAGTACCCGCTGGAATGCGCAAAACGGCATGATTTCCTGGGAACAAAACCTTGCCGCACGCAGCACAGCGCAATTTCAGGCCACGCATGAGATTCGCTTCCCCGAAAACCTGCCCATCAGCGGCCTTCAGTAAAAGCGATTGACACGCATCTTGCCCATTAAAAAGGGCAAGGCTTGGCGATGCCCTGACAAGGTGAGTATTGGCAGAGCCAAGGCCACGCGTATCATCAAGTCATGACCGACGAACCCTCAAATATCGCTGAAGCGCAGGCATATATTGCGCAAGCAGCTATCAATAGCAAAGCGCACGCTGAGATGGGAACTGCTCCCATCGCTCACCCCTCGGTCAGCTTCATGCTGCAGCACCCGGCCCACATGATTGCGCTGGGCTTTGGCTCAGGCCTGCCCCGCATAGCTCCCGGAACCTTCGGCACGCTATGGGCCTGGCTTGCCTATCTGGTACTGGCGCAGTGGCTGGATAAAGCACAGATCGGCTGGGTGATTGCCGCCAGCATCCCCGTGGGCTGGTGGGCCTGCACCGTCACAGCCCAGCACATGCGCGTGGCCGACCCCGGCCATATCGTCTGGGATGAAGTCGTCGCCATGTGGATCATTCTTTGGCTGTGCACGCCTCTGGGTTTCTGGGGCCAGCTCGTCTGCTTTGCACTGTTCCGCTTCTTTGATGCCGTCAAACCCCAGCCCGTCAAATGGGCCGACCGCCTGTTCAAAGGCTTCGGCCCGCGCGGCGGCTGGGGAATCATGTGGGATGACCTGGTAGCTGCTTTTTGCACGCTACTTGTGATCGCGCTCTGGCGACATTTCTTCTAAGTAAATAAGCGATGGAGAAGACAATGAGCGAACAAGAAACCAGCATTGAAGAGCTGGTTCAACAACTGGCAGCCAAGCTGACCGAAAAAGGCTGGATGCTGGCCACCGCTGAAAGCTGCACCGGAGGCATGATCGCCGCCGCCTGCACCGATCTTGCAGGCTCCAGCCAATGGTTTGATCGCGGCTTTGTGACCTACTCCAACGAAGCCAAGACCGAGATGCTGGGCGTGCCCGCCGAGCTGATCGCCAAACACGGTGCCGTCAGCGAAGAAGTCGTGTGCGCCATGGCAGAAGGCGCGATTCGTCACTCCCGCGCTCAGGTCAGTATTGCGGTGACGGGGATTGCCGGGCCTGGAGGCGGGTCGGTGGAGAAGCCTGTGGGAACGGTTTGGGTGGGGTGGTGTGTGCAAGGCGTGCCCCATAGTATTTTGCTCAACCTGATAGGCAGCCGACACTACATAAGGCAGGCCACGACCACTTATGCGTTGCAGAGACTCCATTTGCAGTTGCATCAAGCTCAGTAGACCAGCTCGACCGCTCCGCAGTCCATGCGGCCTTCTACCTGTGCCTGGGCCACATCAATGCCAAGCAGGCCCAGCAGTTGATCCAGCACCGGGTCCAACAAAGGCGCAAGTATCTTGCCAACGACGCTCGAGAGAGTCTTGAGCACTTCCGCCAAAATATTGTTTACCAGCCCTACGAGCCCGGCAAGTGGACTACTTCCAGTGGGCGGTTGAATGATCTGAAGTGCATCCGAGTTGAGTAAACCCTGCAGGCTTGCGATGATTCCCGTCATGCTGAAGTTCTGAAACGCCTCCTTGCTACTGTTCAAAGGCAACACAGTATCAGGTGCAGCAAGATTAAAAATCTTGCTGTTTTTCAATCCAGCGGTGGTATCAATCTTCAGCCCCACTCCGCCGTAGTATCCAGCCTCTCGAAACAAAAGCACCTGCCGCCCGATATCAATGACCTTGAACGGCTGCAGATAGTTGGATGGATTTTTGCTATAGGCATTTGCCAGGGCCTCATCAGCCGTATTGCCCATTCTTCCAAACCGAATCTTGGCAATAGATGTCTCCGCATGCACCTTCATCTGCTTAGTTGGAGAACATTGCCCACTTTCCACCCATGCCTGACCTCCAACACCTTCGATATGCAGGTCAAATCTCGCTGGAATATCCGTCAATTGAGGTGACACGGACGTCAGCAAACCCACTAAACCACCCAGAATGTTGACTAGCCCACTGAGACCATCCAGCACCTTGAGGTCTGCAGAAATCAGTGCCTGGATCTGTGCTGTTTTCACAGCAATGGCAGCATTCTCGAAAGATGTTGCACTTACAGATGGCAGTGGAGCGATCACCGATGACTGAGGAGGCTCAATCACTTTCAAGCTGATTTTGACGGCCCCGATTCCTGGAAGATCAAGAACATTGCTCTTGACCACAAGACCATTCTTTTGCCCCGAAACCTGTGCCAAAAGCTGCACAGTATTTAGTGCGTTCAGTTGTGCGCCCAAAGCCGCATCCGAAGTGCCAGACTTGATATCCAGCAGTTCCCTCAGCTTGAGCTGAACCTTGGATATATTGGCCGAAACAATGGCACTCAAAGCGGTTATCGCCGCACTCACGGCCTGGGGGTTGTTGTTGCTATTGGTTTGCCTCTGAAGCGCAGATAGCATGACATCGATCACGTCCAAGGCCGAGATGTTGGTATCAAGAATTTTTTCGTAATCGATGACGGTGGCATTGACATCGATCAGACCTTTCTTCAGCCCTAACTCTCTGAAAAAATCCAGCAATGAGAGCTGGACGTTCGCCAGGCCGTTCCAGCCAGCAGCAGAGACATTCAAGCTGCCGCCCAAAAGTCCCCCAATGATGGGGTTGAGAATGGCCGATTTCTTGTCATCAATCTGAATCAGCTTGCTTCTGACTCTGAGCTGTGCCAACGGCCTGCTACGCGCGGCTGTCGCCACTGCCTGCACATCGCGACTATTGCTGGCCCCTGCTGCAAAGAAAAAGAAATAGGGTACGTTGCGAGATGCAGTGACCCGGCTAGCATTCATTGGCACTGCACCGCTGACAAAGAAACTATTAGAGTCCGTTGCTCCCGCAACCGGCACCCAATTACCGCACTCCACCAGCGGAGTGCCTGTCATTCCATTCAAGGTCGCAATCTGCTTTGCATTGGCTTGGCACTCACTGCTGGTCAGCGCCTGCGCCCCCGCCAGCGCCGCCAAATCCGCAATCTTTTGCAACTCGCGCTTTTGCCAGAACACATTGCCAATATCAATGGTGGCCAGGCAGATGACAGCGATCATCAGCCATAGCGCGCCCAGCATCGCCACTGCACCGGATTGGCGACGTATGCGGGCACGGCTCAGACCTGTTGCAAAAGACGGCATGTAGATAAACCTTGTAGCAACCGCTTAACGACGGCCTCCTGATGAGGAGCCCACTTGCGAGTCTGAGCTTTCAGGAATCTTGTGGGTAAAGCTTTCGAGGTAGCGCGCATAGGTTCGCTGCGCTACATCACTGGTCACAGGGTAGGCATTGCGCGATGCGTAATGGCCGCCTGCCTGTAGTGCCAGCAGATAGCTGGTGGCATCACCCACACGGTTGGTGGCTGGCGGATTCAACGATGTGCTGCTTGGCACCTGAGTCACCGCAGCCAGCGCAGGAACTGCTGGCGCGGCTGCCGGAGCTGCTGATACTGGAGCAACGCTTTGGGGCGCGCTCATATTGGTTACGCCGCTGCTACTGCCTGTGCTGGTATTGGACTGTTGCGCAAGGGCAGCCGAAGCCATAGCCGTCGTCATTGCCACTAGGGTGAATGCACGAGCCAGCGTGAGGGAAGGAGTCTGGATGTTCATAAGGTTTCCTTTGGGGTTCACGCAAGAGGATCAGGGCCACACACGCTCTGGCGTAGCAGTCTTGTGAGCAGATACTGGCGGGCTGCTCGCTTCGACTTCCGGGGTTTCAAAAAACAATCCTCCTGACGAGGTGCCGCTCGGCAACATGGCTTGTACTGTCTGCTTGCTGCCACTGGCTAGATTGGCCTGACGAACGGCAGCAGGGCTGGCGACAGCCATGACGACGGAGCCCTCTTGCAGTGATCGCGCAGGCCCTGCGGGCTGGCGTGGCACGATGGGCTTTGCTACTTCTGGACGCAGCACTGGCGGCTGAGGCTCAGGTATTTTTTGCACTACTGCGGGGGCAACTGTTGCTACAGATACAGGAGCTACTGACGATTTCTGCACGGGCGCAGGGAACAGATAAGGCTTCACAGGTTCTTGCACAGAGACTACGGCTTGGTTGGCAGCTGACTTTTGCTCGACTGGCGCACGCGTTGTAGCCACTTCTGCGACTGGAGGCAACACCGCTACCGCTGCAGGAATATGAGCAACCGGATCAGTCTGGACGGCCGCTGGCGTTGCATAAGCATAGGTTTGCGAAGCCGCAGGCATGAACTGGCCAGGGTGGCGCGGGCGCGCTGAATCAAAGCTGCTGCCAGACACCATCCACTGCCCACCGCTGGGCGCACGCGCAACACTTTGCGGCAGCATGGGTTGCACTGCAGGCAAAGGCAGCTCGGCTAAAGCAGCAGGCGCAGTGACAGACGTTGCAACCGGTGCAGATACTGGCAGCTGGGCCGTAGCCATTACCGGAGCCTGTGCAACATCAGGCTCCGGCAGGGATTTTTTTGCGGCAGGTACCTCCTGCACTTGTGCAGGTTCTTGTGCAGGGGTCGGTGCCGCCGTTTTAGCCACGGTTTCTGCAGATCTCGTCACTTCAGGGCGAGAGAGGTTGACGACCTTGCCGGTGGCCTGCGTCGCAGGATCTGACGCGGCTTGAGCCGCCGCCTGCTTGGCACCTTGCAGCCATTCGCTGGCTTGCTCCTTCACGGCCTGCTGGGTCTGCGCATCCAGCTTGCGCTGGCGCATGAATTCTTCGGCCTGAGCGGCCTGGCCGCTGACCATCATGAACAGGCTGAGATTGACATTGGCCTGCGTATCTTCGGGGTTGAGCTGCGCGGCCTGCATGAGGGGAATGCGTGCTGCATTCAGGTCACGCGCACGCAGATGCGCATAGCCCAGATCCGTGAGCAACTGCGGGTCCACCGGGTTACTCATGCGCGCCTGCTCCATCTGCTGCGCGGCATTGCGAAAGTCGCCTTTCTCGGCCGCCACGCGACCAAGGCCATAGCGTGCAGCACCGTCCTTGGCACTGCCCAGCAAGCTTTGGTAGATAAGCGTCGCTGCATTGAACTGGCCCATCTGACGCAACGCATCCGCACGCATCAATCTCGAATCGCTGGAAGCGCCCCATTGCTTGTCCAGCGCATCCAGGTGAGCGATAGATGCATACCAGAGCGACTTGGCCTGCATCTGCTTGACCAGAGAGAGGTAGGTCTCCTGCGTGTTAACAACGGCTTCTTTTTCCAGCGGCATCTCGGCAGCCGCTTTGGCTGCGGGCGAGAGCACTGGCTGGTTCTGCCCAAACAGACTACCCATGCTGGAGCAGCCTGCAAGCATGGATACGGCGACCGCAGCCAGCGGCAACATCAGGTACTGGTTTTTTCTTCTCATTCTGTCATCTCTCCCAACGCACGAATCACGGCCAGAAAGCCGGGGCCCGCTGTAATGATGATCAGGGCAGGAAGCAGCGTCACCACCATGACGCCAGTCATCTTGACCGAGATCTTTCCAATCAACTCTTTCATCTTGGCCTTGCGCTGTTCGCGCAAGCGCTCGCCAAAAACGCGCAGCGGCTCTTGCACCGCGCCGCCGTATTTGTCTATCTGAGCCATCAGCGAAGTCAGATTGGCCAGGTTTTCGTTTTGATAAACCTCGCTCATGCGGCCAAAAGAGCGCTCACGCGTACTGCCCCGGCTGTACTGCTGGTTAGCAAGCATCACCTCTCGCGAGAGCACAGGCATGACGTTGCCAAAGTCCGAGCCAATGACCTGCAGCGTCTGATCCAGACTCATTCCTGTGCCCTGCAGCAAACCCAGCAAATCCACCAGCAGCGGCAGCTCGCGCGCCGCACTGGCACGGCGGCGGCCAGCCACGCTGCGTAGCACCCATTTAGGAATCAGAAATCCCACGGTGAACGCTGCAAAAAGAGAAAGCAGAAAATATTTGCCCCCCGAAAAAACAAAGGCACAAAGCAGTGGAAGCATCACAGCGCATACGCAGCGCGCTATCAAATACTGCAGCTGCTCGCGAGTAGATCCCCAGCCACATCGGCCCAGCAAGATGCGGTCTTCTTCTGCCACCAGCGCCTTACCAAACGAGGTGTTCAGCCAGTGCTCTGGCAAAGCTTCCTCGCCGTTAAGAGAATTCAGAATATTCACCGGTTTACCGGGCGCAGCAGGTGCCGTCACACCGCTGCGATTAAGCGCATTCATCACCACTTTGCTACTACGTTCACGCCGCTGATGCGCGTAGGCAACAACACCCGCAGCGATCAAGGCAGCCAATGCCAAAAAGGCCGCGCTCAGCATTAAAAGAAGACGTGAATTTCCCATTAATCAGCCCCCTCATCCAGCTTGGCCAAGCGGTAGAGCAGCATCACACCAAACACCTGCAGCGCCGCAGCGGCCCAGATGATGTTGCGACCACTGGCGTCGTTCCACATCTTCAAGAAATAGCCTGCGTTGAAGGAAATAATCAGCCCGCACACCGCTACGGGCAGCAGGCTCAGCACCCATGCAGACATACGCGTTTCTGCCGTCATGGCGGATAAATCCTGCTCGGCTTGTTCACGGTCACGCATGAAGTTGGCGACACGCTCCAGCAGCAAATCCACCCGACCTCCATATCGCACGCTGATACGCAAGATGGCCGCCAGCAAATGCAGCTCATCGAGCCGCGTCTGACGCGCCACATGGGCCACGGCGTTTTCAAGATCCATGCCCGCACGGGCCAAGCTGGCTGCTTTTTCCATCACCGATTGCAGAGGATCTTTGGTCGTTGCCGCCGCCATCTGGAATGCGGCTTGAATGGAATTACCAATCGTCACCAGCCGCACCGTGTTGTCCAGAAACCCCGGCAACTGGCGCGTGAGACGGGAACGATACTTCTGCGCACGCGAGTACAGAAAAAAGAAGAAGGCGATACCCAGCACCACCACTCCGGCGCTGGCAGCCAGCCAGCCGGCGGTAAGACCGACCACCAGAAACGTCGCAAGAATCAGCGCCAGCCCGCCATAGAACAGCTTGGCGCTGACCGTACCAATTAAGACGGCAGGAACAGGCCAACTCGCTTTTTTTTCTTTGACCAGCAAGGAATCGGCCACCGAGTTGTCAAAGGCTGAGGCACTGGCATCTCTGGCCACAAAGCCTGCCGCAGCGGCTGCACTTTTTTCAAGGCTTTGCTCAAGATGCTGCGCCATCTGGCGCATCTTCTGCTGCCGACTGACAAACAGCCACAGCACGACAGCCGCCGCCGCCATCAGCAGTGCAAGACTTAGCAGCAAGAAGGCATTGCTAGCCATGGCGCATCCCTGCGTTGTTGCCCGCGTGCTGCAGCACCGCTCTGAAGCGCGCCAGCTTGGGCGTATGCGGCACCATGCCCAAGGTGATCCAGCGCTCTTGATCCTCACCCTCAGGCTGGGGCAACAGCTCGTGTCGATAAAGCTCTTGCATCGCAATCACGCTGTCGGTGATGCCGGTGACTTCGGTAATCGAAGTGATGCGCCGCTTGCCGTTGGGCAGGCGACTGATCTGCACAATAAAGTCGAGTGCATTGGATATCTGGCGACGCAGGCTGACTTCGCTGCCCTGAAAACCGGCAAAGCCGGCCAGCATTTCCATACGGTGCAGACATTCACGCGGCGAGCTGGCATGAATGGTGGCCATCGATCCGTCGTGACCCGTGTTCATGGCCTGCAGCATTTCCAGCACTTCAGCACCACGCACCTCGCCCACCACAATGCGGTCAGGGCGCATACGCAGGCTGTTGCGCAGCAGGTCGCGAATGGAGACAGCACCCGCACCTTCAAAGCCGCCGGGGCGGCTTTCCATGCGCACCACATGCGGGTGCGGCAGCGTCAGCTCAGCCGTGTCTTCAATGGTCACCACGCGCTCATTGGCCGGGATAAAACCAGCAATCGCGTTGAGCATAGAGGTCTTACCGCAGCTCGTCCCCCCGCTAATGAGAATGTTGCAGCGCTCGCGCACGGCCAGCTCAAGCAGGCGGGCCATACCTTCATCCAGGGTGCCGAAATTGACCAGATCCTGCACCAACAGAGGGTCATTGCGGAACTTGCGAATCGAGACCGCCGGGCCATCCAGCGACAGCGGCTCGATTACTACATTGATACGCCCACCATCGGGCAGGCGCGCATCGACCATGGGGGTGGATTCATCCAGACGACGACCCAGCGGCGAAATAATGCGGCGCACGATACGCAGCACATGGGCGTTGTCGGTGAAGTGCAGAGTCTCCTGCTGCAGCACGCCTTTGCGTGAGACAAAAACATTTTTGTGGCCGTTGATCAGAATGTCTTCAACCTCGGGGTCGGCCATCAGGTCATCCAGCGGCCCAAGACCCGACAGCTCTTTATTCAGGGCCTGCGCAATCCACTGCACTTCCTCATCGTTGACGGGAAAGCGCTGCTGGCGCACAAACTGCTCTAGCTCTTGGTGCACAAACTGGCGCACCCGACTCGTCGACCATTTGGCAAAAACAGCGCCCAGCTCTTCCACACGTGTCAACAGATGCTCGTGTGCGACGTTCTTGATCAGCAGCAGCTGTTTGGAATCCGAAAAATTGCTGCTTTTTTCGGCGAAAACGATATCCATGCTCATTCGCCTCTCCTCAAACGCTTGGCCCATTGCCCCAGAATGCTTGGAGTTGGCGGTGCCGTCGCTTTGTCGCCAGCCATCGCCTCGCCCAGCAAGGTGCGTGCCATGCTCCGTATGCCAGTCACGTAGGGGTCACCTCTTAGGGTTTGCGACAGCAGTTGTCCGCAGCTGGCGGCATTTAGCAGCACAGTGCTGCGGTCGGGCACCACATGCAACAGATCAAGCCCCAGGCGCTGCGCCACTTCTTTTGCAGGCAGGCCGGCTTGCGCATTAAAGCGATTGAGCACCAGCTTGAGCGTGCGGCGATCTACACCCTTGGCATCCAGCTCTTTGAGCATCTGCGCCGTAGACACAATGCCTCCCAGCGACTGATCGCATACCACCCAGCCTTGCCCACATTCGCGCAGCACGGGGGCCAGAAAGTCGGCCTGCATCATTCCCCCCAGGTCGATCACCTGCGCCTTGAGTAAGCGTTTGAGCGTGCTGACCACACTGGCGGCCGCAGAAGAGCTGACATCGCGCAGCTGCCCCAGATCAGAAGGCCAGGCAAGAGTTGCCGTGCCCGTGGAGTGCTTGGTAAAGGCGGAATCAATCAGTGTCGAATCCAGACGGCGCATGCTTTGCACCGCATCCACAAAACTGAAGTCACCCGCAACACTCAAATACAGCAAGCCATCGCGTACCGGTAAACCCAAATCGAGCAGCGCCACATGCGCGGCCTCATCCTGCGGCAGCTGGCTGGCTCCAAAAGGTCTTGCTACCTGTTTGCGGCGCATTGCGTCGCTCAGATCGTGGGCCTGCATTTCCTGCAGCATCACCGCAAGATGTGTAGCCAGCGTGGTAACGCCCATGCCCACGCGTGCACCCAGCAAGGGCAGCGCAAAGCCTTGCGTCTCTGGCTCCAACGCCAAAGCCGCTGCAACAGGTGCCTGGGTACGGGCTTGAAGCTGCTGTTTGATAACAATGCTGGCCTCGCCTTCAGTCGCCTCCCAGTCAATAAATTCAACCACGCCACAGCGCAAAGCTGCACGCATGGAGGTCGGCTCTGCTGCCGCGCCTGCGCCCATGATGATGATGCCAGGGCAAACTCTGCGCAGCTCGCTCACCAGACTCACCGCGGCGTCCGTCATCGGTGAAGAGAAGTCCACTACAACAACGCCCATGCTGGGGGCAGAAATTGTTGATTGCAGCAGCGCAAGATCGTTGGCCACGGGAATCACTTCGGCGTCGTTCCCCAAAGCGCTAGCCAACCAGAAGGCATGTGCTGACGATTGCGTCACCAGCACCACACGCGCATTGCCAGCGCCTGAGGTGGGCTGTGCGGTGTTGAGGTAGGAGGAGTCCATGCGCATATTCATGCCTCAACCCTTGTCCTCAACGCGAGAAGCCTGGTGCCACGGGGGACAGGCCTCCTGCTATCCACGGCCCCCAGACGGAAGGATTGCGCTGCTCTGTGCGCCCGGGCAGCAATGCATCCACATTCACATCGCGGGCCAGCGGCTTGACCAGGCGCGGTGTCACCACAATCGCCAGTTCGCTTTCTTTTTGCTGAAATTCCTGGCGTTTGAACAGCACGCCTAAGATCGGAATATCACCCAGCAAAGGAACTTTATCGGTGCCCGAGCTCGTGTGACGGCTGACTAATCCCCCGATCACAAAGCTCTCGCCATCACCCAGCTCAACCGTGGTGTCAGCGCGGCGGGTCGTTATGGACGGGACCGTGGCACTATTGAGAACAATGCTGTTTGCATAGTCCAGCTCACTCGCCTCTGGCGCGACCTTGAGCACAATGCGATCGTTAGACAGCACAGTTGGAGAGACGGTCAGGGCTATGCCATAGGGCTTGTACTGAATGGCCACCAAGCCAGTGCCAGCGGGCACAGGAACGGGGACCTCGCCACCCGACAGGAAGCTGGCACTCTGACCAGACAGAGCGACCAGCGTCGGTGCCGCCAGCACCTTCGCCAAGTTATTGCCTTCAAGCATGCCGATGTTGACGCCAATACCTGCCTTGTCAAACTGCATCAGCAAGTTAAAGGCCTGAGTCAGTGGGTTCGCAGCAGCACCGGGGATAGAACTCCCCCCACTGATGCCGTAAGAGCCACGACCAAAAATGCCGAAGCTAAAGCCCGAGCTGTTGGGCGCAGTGTTGAAAAGGTTGAGCCCCACCTTTTTCATCAGTGTCTTGTTGAACTCAACCACCTTGACGTCAACCTGCACCACATTGCTTTTGAACTGGACGCTGGACAGGTCGACGGTCTTGACCTTGTCATCAGACTGAGCGTTGGCCAGTTCATTCGCAAACTGCTGCTCGATCAGGCTGGATGCCTTGGCCGTGCGCAACTCCACGCGCTGCTGCACATTCAGTACATAGGCCTGAGCATTCGCCTCGCCGCGCGGCCAGACCATGAATGAAGTGCTTCCGGGTTTGAGCGGATTCAGCAAAATTTTGGCGGCTACACCCTTGCCTGAGCGCTTGATATGCACGCCCGCCACCGTATCGTCACCAATCGCAATGCGCTCTACGCCATTGGGCAGATTCAGCTCTTGCTGGGTTCCCATGACGAGCTTTATTTCTTTCGCGCCAGCGGCTTGATTTGCTATTTTTTCAGAAGCGCCTACCGCTTGCTGCGCAAGCGCTGGGACACTCCAAGTCATCAAAGACAGGCTACACAGAACAGACAGACGATTCATCGTCAGGGTGCGGGAAGAGATAGAAGTCATCTTGTGATGCATAGATCAATACCGCACTGTTTGAGAATTAGCACCGCGCACAAATTCAACAGACAAGGAGGGGTCTGCAGACGCGGTTCGTGTCCGGGGCACTGCTGGCTTTTCAACACCTGCCGTCATGGGCTTGGCGGCATTCATGCGCGTTGCGGGAGCAGCTGTGGAACCTGCCAAGGTGCTCATCGCCACGCCGGCCTGCGCGGCATCAGCGCCCTCCAGAGGCGCATTGGCGGTTGCACCTTTGGGCAGAGAAACAGCCAGCACACCGGGCAGTGGTGCAAACTTCTCAAGATCAGGCTCGCTCATATCCGTGGGGTTGCGCAAAGCCAGCACCAGACTTCCGCTGGAACCACCCAAGGCCAGCTGGCTCACCTCTGCCACAGGCACCGCTAAAACGGCTGTGCGGGCGTTATCTGGGCCATTGACTTGTTTGCCATCGGTCTTTTCAGCAGAGGTCAGAGCATCCACCGATGCAGCGCCATAAGCCAGCACGCGCTTGCGTGAAAGCAGCAAACGCGCCTGGCTTTGATCAATTTCATTGCCGTCGCGGCGCAGAATAAAGAACACATCCACAAAATCACCAGGGCGAATGCGATTGCCTGCGCCCACGCTTTCATCCACCTTGACTGCCACTGCCCTCTCACCATCAAGAACCTTGAGAGCCAATCCAGTGACCATTTGCCCCTTGAGTACCGGGGCGCCTTGGGGAATATCTACAGCAGGCACAGAGCCCACAGCCGCCTGCACATCGTCATAAGCGCCATCGGGTTTGGAAGGAAGACCTGAGACCAGCAAGTCTTCGGCTTTGAGTATCTGGCCAGCAGGCACCGCTTTTGCAGCTACCACCACATTTACTGCTGCGCTGGTTTGAGTGTCAGAGCTTGATGTCTGCGCCTGAGCGTCTGGTACAGCTGGAGCTTTGGTTAGCATCCACCCATAAATGCCCAAAGCCAGCGCAAGCGCCAGCAAAACACCGACCGCGATCTTTGCGACATTCACCATAATGTCCTCTCTTTTTGCCTTTGCTTATTGAGACAAGGCTTTATCTTTGTAGTCAGTCAACCAAGCTTATTTGCGCAACTGCTTGCCCTTGCAACGCTTTAGGTGTGGGCAGATTCATCAACGGCCCGAAAAGTTTTGGAATCAACGGCGCTTTTTCGTAGTCATACGTCACCAGTACTTTTACGCAGGTCACACCATTGAGAGCAGAGCAGAATGCTGTGTCTGTCGTCACTTCTGTTTTGACAATACCAGTAGAGCAAACGCCAGGAGCCCCCCCTACGGATTTACTTAGCCAAATAAGAGCCTTATTGGACATATCACAAGCTGCGGCAATTCGAGCCACTTTTCTTGCATTTTGATCTTGCCCTGTTTGATAACGGACTGCTGCGCGTGCGCCTTCTGCAGCCGCCAAAGTCACCGTTTGCTGGGCCGCAAAAATCAAACCATAGGTAATGATGGCGTAAAAAATCAGAAAAAACATAGGAAAGATAATTGCAAATTCAATCGCTGCAGCACCTTGCTGTTTTTTGAATCGCATACCCCCTCCTTTATTAATTTTCATTTAGCATTAAAACTATTACTGTAGCGGCAGACAGATACGTCACATAAGGGATGAATCTTTTTTCATTTTTTCCGACTCCATCGTGCCAATTAAACACAGATGTGAAAAAATATTTCATATAACTCCGAGCAACCACGCCATGAATTACTGAAAATGCACAACTCAAAGCCCAAATTGGCAAAAGCAACTTCCAGCCAACCCATAACCCCAATACAGTTGCAAATTTCACATCTCCTGCACCCATCATTCCAAAGTAATAGAAAATCAAAAGAATTAAAAACGCTCCTCCACCGCCTATTAACTTTTTCTCTATTGATATATCGATGAAATTAGAGTCAGGGCTTATTAAAAAAAATATTAGCAAAAAAATAAACCCTGACAGCACAAGCCAGTTGAAACACTTTCTGTATACAACATCCACTGCTCCAGCCATACATAGCCAGAACAAAAATGTCAAACTTATCAGCATTTCTTAAAAATTATTAAATTCATCCAGGAGTAGGAGAAACTCCATTTAAAAGGGTGCTGATTCTTGTGAAAAGGCCAGCAATTGCAGTACGAACGCCCTCCAAAGAGACGATCAATCCCACAGCAATCAGCCCAGCAATCAGCCCATACTCAATAGCTGTTGCGCCTTCTTCGTCGCGCCAGAATTTAACGATTTGGTCTTTCATGATCAGCTCCTTCAACAATCAGGTTTAAGAATCGCTGTGGCGACCTTTTCGACCACCGCGGTACTGATCTTACGAAGATGGAAACATTTTGAAATATTTGAAATAGCTATCAACAAATTAAAAACATAGCTCTTGGCAATTATTTTTCATTGATAAGAAGTTTCAAAAAACTAAAAATCCTAATAAAAACAATCACTTTTCTTTCTAGGGAGGGACAAAAGGCAGCGCTCAAGTACAAATCTCACGCTGCAGCCCTCTTTCAAGCTACACAATCTTCATTGGTTTCCTACAGAGTATTTGATTTAGTCCTACATTGACCAATCGGGTTAACCCTTTGAATCTGTTGCGAAAACAAAAAGACCTGCCAGCAGCAGGTCTTTAGAAAGGGGAAGGAATGGCCTGAATTGCAGCAATTCAGAAAATCACTGCAAGGCTTTAATCAATTTGAGAGCAATGTCCTGTAACGGCGGCCCCAGCTTTCTATAGCTGTCGAGCAAGCGCTGCTCGTCGGTGGGCAGCGATGCTGTTTCACTGTGCAAGCCCTCCATCAGCTCCAGTGCCGTTGTCTGCAATCCCACTGCGAGGCGGGAGAGCGTGTCGTTCTTGAGGGTGCGAATGGCACCCGATTCAATCTGAGAGATAGCGGAAGCCGTGACATCCGCCATCTGCGCCAGCCGCCCCTGGCTCAAGCCCAGCTCTTGCCGCCGCGCGCGTATGCGTTCACCTAAATGCGTCGTCATCAAACCCAAACCTGTCTCACAACGCTTGCAGCGATGCTGCCGTCTCCCTTCGGGAAAGCGGCAACGCCGCTCAGGCAGTAGCTGGTTTATGCACCATGGCACTTCTTGAACTTCTTGCCGCTACCGCAGTGGCAAGGATCGTTACGGCCGGGCTGTTCGCCCTTGACGATGGTTTCCTGGCGGGGGCCCATGCTCTTCCACAGGCGATGCAGGTCATACACGGCCCAGATGGCTTCACCAAAGGCGTCCACGCGCTCCTGGCTGGTCGATGCGGGGCCAGATTCTTCGTACAGGTTCAGAGCAGGAGTGTCGGTGTCGTCTTCGGTCAGGTTGACGATGAACTCCATTGCTGCGTCCAGCCACTGAGCAGCTTCCTTGTCACGGGGAGCGGTCCATTCTTCGGCCCAGTTTTCCACCACAAACATGAAGCCCAGAGCCCACACTTGCGAGAAGGAAGGAATCTCTTCGTCAGCCAGCTCGGCCTGTTCTGCTTCGGGCAGGATCAGGATGGCGCCACGGGTGTCCAGAGCTTCAGGCTGAAAGGCGACCTCGTCAGCCAGAGACTTGATGTCCGTATTCAGCTGGGTGCGCACTTCGTTCAGGCGCAACTCGAACAGCTCCATGAAACGGGCTTGCTGGGCTTCGTCCTTGAAGGCTTCCAGCTTGGGTAAGGGCTGACCAGCGGCCACGTCCAGCGTTTCACCGTCGCCCAGCAGCATGGGCAGGTATTCAGCGGCTTCAATGGGGCGGCGTGTGCAGACCAGAGCGGTCAGAAAACCGTCGCAGAACTCCCACTGAGGAATTTCATCGCCACGGGTGCGCATTTCGTCGAGCAGGGCATCCAGCTCTTCGAGCTGATCGTTGCTCAGTGCGCCCTCAGGCATGTCGGCGGAGGCCGTATCTTCAACGGCGGGGGTAGGTGCTTGTTCTTGCATAGGGAAAGGCTTTTATGATGGCCCGGACTGTTTTCATCACTATCGAGGAGCAGGGCCGGGCGATGGACCAAGGGGACTGGAGCATCTGGTATGGATGCGCCCCCGTACAGGACTGAATTTTAACGGGCCACCATCAACACCCCCTGCCATGGGAGTATCTGCAGTGAATCGTTTTCTCAATAGTCTGCCCCTGCGTTACGGCGCGCTCATCGTTTCCGTGGTCGTTTTTGGAGCATCGCTCTATACGCAAACGACCGCTGGCAAGGGCTTGTGGTGGCTGATTGCCTCGGCTGTGCTGGTGCTGGTGGGCCTTCACGACCTGCTGCAAAAGCCCCACGCCATCTTGCGCAACTACCCCATCATGGGTCACTTTCGCTTCTTATTTGAATTCATCCGCCCCGAGATTCGCCAGTACTTCATCGAAGGTGACAACGAAGCTCAACCCTTCTCCCGCGCCCAGCGCTCGCTGGTCTATCAGCGCGCCAAGGGGCAGGTAGATAACCGCCCTTTCGGCACCCAGCTTGATGTGGGACAGCAAGGCTATGAGTGGGTCAACCACTCCATGCAGCCGAGCAAGCTGGGCTCGCACGACTTTCGCGTCTGGATTGGTGGCTCGCCAGAGAAGGCTCAGGAAGGCCACGAGCCCTGCACCCGCCCCTATCACGCCAGCGTCTTCAATATCTCGGCCATGAGCTTCGGTGCGCTGTCGGGCAATGCCATTCAGGCCCTGAACCAGGGTGCGAGGATGGGCGGATTCATTCACGACACGGGTGAAGGCTCCATCAGCCAGTACCACCGCATGCATGGCGGTGATCTGATCTGGGAAGTTGCGTCCGGCTACTTTGGCTGCCGCAATGCAGACGGCACATTCAGTGAAGAGAAATTTGTCGCCAACGCCACCGACCCGCAGGTCAAGATGATTGAGCTCAAGCTCAGTCAAGGTGCCAAGCCTGGGCACGGGGGCATGCTGCCCGGAGCCAAGGTCACTCCTGAAATTGCAGCAGCTCGCGGCATCCCTGTGGGGGTGGACTGCATTTCACCTTCCAGCCACAGCGCGTTTTCAACCCCTGTGGAGCTGATGCAGTTCATAGGCAAGCTGCGTCGTCTCTCGGGCGGAAAGCCCACGGGCTTCAAGTTCTGCGTGGGGCACCCCTGGGAATGGTTTGCCATGGTCAAGGCCATGCTGGAGACCAATATCACCCCCGACTTCATCGTGGTCGATGGCGCTGAAGGCGGCACCGGCGCAGCACCTGTGGAGTTTGTCGACCATGTGGGCGTGCCGCTGCAAGAAGGTCTGCTGCTGGTCCACAACACGCTGCTGGGGGTGAATCTGCGCCACCGCATCAAGATCGGCGCGGCGGGCAAGGTCATCACCGCCTTTGATATCGCCCGCATGATGG
The DNA here is from genome assembly GCF_002754475.1 of Comamonas sp. 26. Lineage (NCBI taxonomy): Bacteria > Pseudomonadati > Pseudomonadota > Betaproteobacteria > Burkholderiales > Comamonadaceae > Comamonas > Comamonas sp. 26. The sequence continues at coordinate 76,242 of NZ_PEFL01000001.1, read as the reverse complement.
CTCTGGGTGCCGACTGGTGCAACTCGGGGCGCGGCTTCATGATGGCGCTGGGCTGTATTCAGGCCCAGAGCTGCCACACGGGCACCTGCCCCACGGGTGTGACCACTCAGGATGCCGTGCGCCAGCAAGCGCTGGTGGTGCCCGACAAGGCCACGCGCGTGGCCAATTTTCACAAAAACACGCTGCACGCGCTCCAGGAACTGGTGCAGGCCGCCGGGCTCAAGCACCCGAATGAGATTACCGCCCATCACATTGTGCGCAGGCTGGACGATACGCAGGTCAGCCTGCTTTCCAACCTGATCCTGCGCGTAGAGCCGGGTGGCCTGCTCCAGAACCTACAGCGCCAGCACAAGGTCTTTAAAAATTACTGGCCGCTGGCCACGGCGCAGAGCTTTCAGCCACTGCATGAGCCGGTTCTGCGCCCATCTGCTCCGGGCAGTGCCGACAACGCGGCACAATCGCAGACTTTGCCTTTGCGCAGCGGTATCTGGACCTGAGAAGCCAGAGCCCAGCGCCTGCCAGACCCTTCGCCGTGACATCTCAGGATAATTCCGCTCAAGCCCATATGCAAAAAGCGCAGACAGCTATCGATTACGAAGCATTTCTGCGCGAGCATCTGAACCAGCCCCACAGCATCATGCGTTATGAACTGGCGCATGAAACCCTCTGGGTCAAGTGCGCCAGCAAAGGCAACCCGGCCTTGAACTACTGGCTGCTGAACACGCTGGCCAAACTCTTCAGCGCCGCCGTGCTGCAACCCGTGCCCAACCCCGGAGGGGCCGAGTCCATTCAGACCGAGGCGCGCCGCCTTCGTAACTTCAAGGCCAAAGGCCTGCGCGTGCCTGAAGTGCTGGCCACAACGGAGCAAGCCTTTGTCATGCGCCATCTGGGCCGCCCCGGCGAAGAAGCGCCGTCGCTGAGCAACGCCATTGAAGACGCCATTGCCCAAGGCTCAGCCTCCACGCTCAAGCTGTGGCGGCAGGGGCTGGATGCGATTCATGAGGCGCACACAAAGGGCGAGGTACTCAGCCAGGCCGTGGCCCGCAACATGGTGGTCTGCCCCGATGGAGTGATTGGTTTTATCGACTTTGAAGACGACCCCGCTGCCCACCTGCCCCGCGCCGTGTGCATGGCGCGTGATGCACTGAACTACACCCAGTCCACAGCCCTGTTTTTGCAGCAGACGGGGGCGATGGAAGAAGCGCAAAAGCATTGGCTAGCCTTTGTTCAGCAACTGCCCGCCGATGCACAGCAAGTTCTGGCCCGTACGGTCAAAAAACTGGGCTGGGTGCGCGTTCTGCCCCGCAGCAAACGACTGGGCCGCGACACACTGCGCGTGCTGGCCGCGTATGACTTGCTGACATCGACAAGCTGACATCACTCACAACACCATTAAAAGTAAATTTCATAGCTACCAGCGCTTAAATTTCAAGCGCCAGAGCCTAGAAACACCACAAAAAAGCCCCGCATCGCGGGGCTTTTTACATGCATCAGTCAAAGACTCAGATCTTCAACGCCACCTCATTGGCATCTTCAATCTGACCATCCAGCGCCGCATTCAGCTGCTCATAGTCCAACGCCTTTTCCCACTTGGAAACCACCACCGTCGCCACAGCATTGCCGATGAAGTTGGTCAGCGAACGGCATTCAGACATGAAGCGGTCCACACCCAGAATCAGCGCCATGCCGGCCACTGGCACTTCAGGCACCACGGCCAGAGTGGCAGCCAAGGTAATGAAGCCCGCACCAGTCACGCCCGCTGCGCCCTTGGACGACAGCATGGCAACCAATAGCAGTGCGATCTGGTGGCCCAGCGTCAGGTGCGTATCGGTGGCCTGGGCGATGAACAGCGCAGCCAGCGTCATGTAGATATTGGTGCCGTCCAGGTTGAAGGAGTAACCGGTAGGAACCACCAGACCCACCACAGACTTGCTGCAGCCAGCCTTTTCCATCTTCTGCATCAGCGAAGGCAGGGCCGACTCGGACGACGATGTACCCAGCACCAGCAACAGCTCGTCCTTCAGGTACTTGATCAGCTTGATGACCGAGAAGCCGCAGGCACGGGCCACAGCACCCAGAATCACCAGCACGAACAGCGCCGAGGTGATGTAGAAGGTCAGCACCAGCTCGGCCAGATTGACCAGCGAGCCCAGACCGAACTTGCCAATGGTGAAGGCCATGGCACCAAAGGCGCCGATGGGAGCGAACTTCATGACAATGTTCACCAGCTTGAAGATGGGCTTGGTCAGCGACTCCAGGAAGTTCAGCACGGTCTTGCCGCCCTCGCCGGCCAGCGCCAGCGACACGCCAAACAAAACCGCAACCAGCAGCACCTGCAGGATGTTGTCACCCACAAATGGGCTGACCAGCGTCTTGGGGATGATGTCCATCACAAAGCCGGTCAGCGTCATCTCATGCGACTTGGCCACATAGCCCTTGACAGCGCTCTGATCCAGATCGGCGGGATTGATGTGCATGCCAGAGCCTGGCTGCATCACATTGGCCACCACCAGACCGACCACCAGCGCCAGTGTGGAGAAGGTCAGGAAGTACGCCATGGCCTTGCCGAACACACGGCCCACGGCGCTCAGGTGCGTCATGCTGGCAATGCCGGTCACGATGGTCAAGAAGATCACCGGCGCGATGATCATCTTGATGAGCTTGATGAACGCGTCGCCAAACGGCTTCATGGCCTCACCATAAGCCGGCGAGAAGTGACCCAGCAGCACGCCCACGATGATGGCGAACACCACTTGAAAATACAATTGGCGGTAAAACGGCAGGTGCTCGCGAGGAGCCGATTCAGTGGGTATTGAGTGCATGCTGCATCTCCCAAAATTAGGGGCGCACCACCGTGGTGCACCGATTTGTTGCCGTTTGTACCCCCGCGCCGTTTTTGTGCCGATAACCCATTGGTATTAGATGCAGCCTGCTTCCCTAGGAGAGCGAGTACAAACCTAGGGAAACCCCTAGTGCCTCACAATCCCTTTGAACGCGTCTGCCCACCCACACTGAGACGCCTGATCCACCACACACCTCGCGCTCAGAGTCCCATCTTGTGTCCAATCTCGTTCAAAAATTTGCGCGCAACCGCCTGCTCCTGACGCTGCTCGTCGTGCTGACCGGCATGCTGCTGTGCATGTTTGCCGCCAGCCGCATTGCGCTGCAGACCTCGCTGAACGACGAGAGCCAGAGCGTGCAGCGCCAACTCACCCTCCACGCACAGGCCATGCTGCAGCGCGTGGACCGCTATCGCACCCTGCCCGAGGTGCTGGCGCTTGACAACCAGCTCAAAGACGCACTCACCCACCCTTTGAGTTCGGTGGAGGTGGACCAACTCAACCGCAAGCTGGAGCAAGCCAACGGTGCCAGCCGCGCATCCACCCTCACCCTCCTCGACAAGAGCGGCAAGGCACTGGCCGCCAGCAACTGGCGCGACTCGCACACCAATGTGGGCGAGGATTACAGCTTTCGCCCCTACGTCACGCAGGCGTTGAGCCATGGCAGCGGCCGCTTTTACGGCATAGGCATGACGACCGGCCTGCCCGGCTACTTTCTGTCTCAAGCCATTCGCGCGGATGACGGCTCTGTGCTTGGCCTCATAGCTATCAAAATTTTGCTCCAAGAGTTGGAGGGCGAATGGCTACAGTCGCCAGACATCGTGCTGGCATCCGATGAGCATGGCGTGGTCTTCCTTTCCAACCGCGATGAATGGCGCTACCGCCTGCTGCAGCCGCTTTCCGCCAAAGACGAGCAGGAAGTACAGGACACGCACCAGTACGCAAACCAGACGCTGCAACCGCTGAGCTACCGTCTCAACCAGACCTCTGAAGGCAGCGGCGTACTGGCATCCTTCAGCCAGCCCCATTTGGCCGACCCCGTGCTCTGGCTACGCATGGATTTGCCAGAAAGCCGCTGGCAGCTGCACCTGCTGCACGACATAAGCCATAACCAGTCCACCAGCCACTGGGCAGCCATTGCCGCAGGCGGCCTTTGGCTGGCTGCATCGCTGCTGGTGCTCTACATACGCCAGCGTCAGCGGCTGGCTGCACTGCGCCAGCGCAGCCGCAAAGAATTGGAAACCGTGCTGCACCAGCACGCCCAAGAGCTGCGCACCGCACAAGACGGCATTGTTCAGGCCGCCAAGCAGGCCGAAACCGGCCTCTCGCGCAGCCTGCAGCACCTGCCCCAGGGCGTGGTGGTGGTTGACCCGCAGTTGCGGCTGGTTGCGTGGAATTCACGCTATATCGAGCTCTTTCGCTACCCCCCCGAGCTAATGCGCGTGGGCCAGCCCATTGAGACCTTGATACGCCACAATGCCAAGCGCGGCTTGCTGGGCAAGGGCGATGTGGATCAGGCCATACAGCGCCGACTGGAGCACCTGCGCAGCGGCAGCCCGCATCTGCATGAAAGCGCCAAGGGCGACGGCACGGTGCTGGAGATTCGTGGCAACCCACTGCCCGATGGCGGCTTTGTCACCAGCTACGCCGACATCACCAGCTACAAAAACACCGCTCGCGAGCTGCGCAATCTGGCCGACACGCTGGAGCAGCGCATCGCCGAGCGCACGCATGATCTGGCGCAGGCCAAGCAGGATGCAGAGCGTGCCAACCGTTATAAAACCCGCTTTGTCGCATCCGCCGTGCACGACCTGCTGCAACCGTTGAACGCCGCGCGCATCTTCACCAGCCTGCTGCCCGCCTACCTGCAAGACGATGCAGGACGCCTGTTGGCCCAGCGCGTGGACAAATCACTGGCCTCGCAAGACGCCATCCTCACCAGCCTGCTCGATATCTCGCGCATGGAATCGGGCCAGCTTGAAGTCCATGTGCGCGACTTCACCATCAATTCGCTACTGGAAGTGGTGCACAACAACTTTGCGCTGCAAGCCGAGCATGAAGGCCTGAGCCTGCGCTGCATCCCCAGCCAGCTGGTGGTGCACAGCGACGAAGCCCTGCTGCGCCGCATTCTGCAGAACTTTGTCTCCAACGCCATCCGCTACTCGCACAAGGGCCGCATCGTCGTCGGTTGCCGCCGCCATGGTGACCATGTCCATATCGAAGTGCACGACCAGGGCCCCGGCATTCCGCCAGCCCTGCAAAAAGAAATCTTCGAAGAATTTCGCCGCCTCGATGAAGGCCATGCCGACGACCGCGGCACCGGCCTGGGCCTGGCCATTGTCGAGCGCCTTGGCAAGCTGCTGGGCCATGAAATCGGCCTGCGCTCAACGCTGGGCAAAGGCAGCATCTTCTGGGTCAGCGTGCCACTGGGCAACGCCGCAGCCGTGGCGCCCACCTTGCAGGAACCATCACCGAGCACGCGCAGCGACAGCCCTCTGCAAGGAGCCGCCATCTGGTACGTAGAAGACGACCCCCCTACGCGCGATGCCACCTGCGCCCTGCTGGAACGCTGGGGCTGCAAGGTACAGCTGGCCGCCAACGCCCCCGAGGCACTGGCATACGCCAAACCCGGTAACGCCCCGCAACTGGTACTTCTGGACGTACACCTGGGCCAGCTCTACGGCCCGGATGTCTATGCCCAGCTCTGCGAGCGCTGGGGCCAGCAGCCACCCGTCATCCTGCTCACCGCCGAAGGCGACAGCACTCTGCGCCGTCAGGCCGCCGAGCGTGGCTGGGGCTTTCTGGCCAAGCCGGTGCGCCCGCCTGCGCTGCGGGCGCTGATGAGTCAGACGTTTTTGCGGGGGCAGGAAGGTGGCGGTGCGTGAGCGTTGATTGAAGTTCTTCGCCGACGACTGTGACCCAACAGCTCTTGCTGTTTTGCTTGATACAGAGGCCGGGGCAAAACCCGGCTGCTGCACCTCAATCAGGCTCTAAGCAAGAACAGACTCAAACCCAATCAAATAAAGCGCCAACAGCTATCAAAAAAGGCAGCCTTCACACCTCGTGATCATTCTCCAGACTCTTCACCAGAACCGCTGCCTGCGTTCGTGAATAGCATTCCAGCTTCTTGAGAATCGCCGTCACATGGACCTTGACGGTGTTCTCGGCCAAGCCCAGTTCATGGGCAATCTGCTTGTTCAAAAGTCCATCCGCAATGCACAGCAACACCCGAAACTGCTGAGGGGTGAGCTGGGCCAGACGGGCGGCCAGTGTGGCGTCGGCCTCAGAGCGCTCGGCCACCATGGAAGGAAAACTCACATCGCCGTTGAGCACATCGTCAATCGCTGCGCTCATGTCCTCGGCAGCGGCGGACTTGGAGATAAAACCAGCCGCGCCAAACTGCTGGGCTCGACGGATGATGCGTGAGTCATCGTTGGATGAAATCACAATCACCGGCACCTGCGCATATTCACCGCGCAGATGCAGCAGCGACGAAAAGCCACGCGCACCAGGCATGGCCAAGTCCAGCAACACCAGCTCGATCTCGGGATACTCCTGCATGGCCGTGCCTACGGTCTGAGCGCTGGCCGCTTCAACAATGCGAAATTGCGGATAGCGATCGTGCAGCACCTGGATCAGCGCGGCCCGAAACAGCGGGTGATCATCGGCAACGAGAAGAGTGGGCTGGGACATGGCCCGGAGTCTGCCACGGCTGGCATGGCGGCGCATCTGCAAAAACGCATATCCCGCCGCGTCCAGGCCTGTCCGTCACCCGGGCTCAAAATCATTAAGCTGGGTGACCTCAGCCATCAATCGAGCTTGATGTTGTTGGCCGTTATCACGCGGCCCCATTTACCGCGCTCGGTGCTGACAAACTTGTCCATCTGCTCGGAGCTACCGGGCATGGGTTCAACCCCCATGGCGGCCAGCCGGGCCTTGGTGCGCGTGTCGGCCAGAGCGAACTGCAGCGACTGGCTGAACTTCTTGACCACCTCGCCTGAGCTGCCCTTGGGCACGACGATGCCCTGCCAGGCATAGCCTTCAAAGCCCTTGAGGCCCTGCTCCTGCAAGGTGGCAACCTTGGGCAGCACATCAATGCGTGCCGGGCTGGCCACACCGATGGCCTTGAGCTTCTTCTCGCCGAGGAAAGGAATGATGGTGGCGCTGTCGGCCCACATGGCCGGAATCTGGCCACCAATCACGTCCTGCACCGCTGGTGCGGCACCACGATATGGCACATGGGTCATATTGCCCAGACCTGCTTCTTCGCGGAACAGCTCGCCGACCAGATGGTGAGGGCTACCAAGACCGGCAGAGCCCCAGCTCACGCCGGTTTTCTGCTGCTTGGCCCAGGCGATGAACTCGCTCAGATTGTTGACAGGCACATCGTTGTTGACGACCAGCAGCATGGGAAAGCGCACCAGCATGCCCACGGGTTTGAAGTCTTTTTCGGCGTTGTAGTTGAGCTTGCGAAACAAAAAGGGATTGGCCGCCAGCGTCGCAAAGTCCGCCGTGAACATCAGATTGCCGTAGTCATGCGAGCGCGCGCTGTACTCGGCCGCGATATTGGTGCCAGCGCCGGGCTTGTTGTTGATGACGATGACCCTCTCCAGATTGCGGCCCATAGACTCGGCAATCACACGGGCAACCACGTCGGAGCCCCCGCCGGCGGCATAGCCGATGACCCATTCCAGCGGTTTTTCCTGAGCCATGGCGGCAGGCCCTGAGGCCCAGGCCAGGGTCGAGCAGGCCAGTGTGGCCAGAAATTGTTTGCGTTGCATCATCCTTGTCTCCTTGATTGGCGGCACCCCTTGAATAGATATAAGTGGCAGGGGCACCTTTTGGGGGGATGGCGCAGCCGCTATGCAAGCGGTGCGCTGCTTCTCAAGCGGCGGCGTGTACCGGGGCAACCGGCGTCACGGCGCCGCGCTCGGCCAGTTCCGCAACGGCAGGAGCAAATCCTGCGCTGGTGCGGGCCAGTTCGAGCGCATGCAGCAAGGTTCCCTGATGACCAATGTGATTGGCCAGCAGCAGCACCAGGCGGGCATTGAGGGCATGGCTTTGCGCGGTTTCCAGGCCCTGATGCGTGGCGATCAGAGCTTCGTAGAAATCGTCGCAAGCCTGCAAATTCGGGCGAGTGGACAGCAGCATGGCAGTCTCCTGTGGATGGGGCGTGGGTGGTTCAGACAGCGGATGCCGTGGCGCTGCAGGCGCGCTGCAGCGCGGCGCGCACGCCGGCCTCATCGGGGCGGCGCCAGCGGGCGCAGACATGCTGGTCGGGCCGCAGCAGGTAGCTGGTGCCGGCGCGCGCATCCAGGCGTTTGGCGGCCAGGCCTTGCACATCCAGCAGGTCGGCATGTGCGGCATGGGCCTCACCCTCGCTCGCTATCGAAAGATTGGTCACGCCGGCAAGCTCGATTGCCCAGGCCGGTGTAGGGCCGAAGTGCAGCAGCGTGAAATCGCTGCCCAGTGCGCGCAGCAGCCAGATCGTGGCGGCGTCGCCAGGGCGTCTCATGGGCGCGTCGCTGAGCACGGCACCGGGCAGCTGCGTGCCATCGAAAACCTCACCGTCCGGCGTGTTGAGCGGCGAATAATGCAGCGTGGCGGGCACCGACAGACGCCCGCTGTTGACGATGCGACGCGCAAACTCATGCTCACGTGCCAGTGCCAGCGCCGCGTCGCGGAACAGGCGGCTGATCTCACTCTTTGGCGTGATGAAGTCGGTGGCGCGTGTGGAGTTACGGATGTTCTCGTCGGCCGCATATTCGCGCTCGGCACCATAGGTGTCGATCAGCGCCTCATCGGCCTGAGCACGCAGCACGCGGTCCAGTTTCCAGGCCAGATTCTCGGCATCCTGCACGCCGCTGTTGGCACCGCGTGCGCCAAAGGGCGAGACGCCATGCGCGCTGTCTCCCGCGAAGACCACGCGGCCGTGGACAAAGCGGTCCATACGCAAGCAGGCAAAGGTATAGACGCTGGCCCATTCCAGCTCGAAGTCCGCATCCTTGCCCAGCAGCGCGCGGATGCGCGGAACAATGTTCTCGGGCCTTTTCTCTTCCTCGGGATCGGCATCCCAGCCCAACTGGAAGTCGACGCGCCAGACATCGTCGGGCTGGCGATGCAGCAGCACGCTCTGGCCCGGGTGAAACGGTGGGTCGAACCAGAACCAGCGCTCGGTGGGAAAGTCGGCGTGCATCTTCACATCGGCAATCAGAAAGCGATCGCGGAAGATGCGTCCATGGCTTTCCTGGCCCAGCAGGCCGCGCAAGGGCGAGCGCGATCCGTCGCAGGCCAGCACCCACTGGGCTTCAATCCGGTAATCGCCATCGGGCGTTTCCACCGTCACTGAGGCACCATCGGCGCGGGGCGTCAGCGCCGTGACTTTGCTGTGCCAGCGCAGATCGATCAACGGCAACTGCAGCGCGCGCTCGACCAGATAGGCCTCGACGTAGTACTGCTGCAGGTTGATGAAGGCCGGGCGTTCATGGCCGTCCTCGGGCAGCAGGTCAAACTGGTACAGCGACTGGTCTTGGGCAAATACCTTGCCCAGATTCCAGGACACGCCCTTGTCCACCATGGGCTGGCCCACGCCCAGTCGATCCCAGATCTCCAGCGTACGCTTGGAAAAGCAGATGGCGCGCGAACCCGTGGACAACTTGCAGTCGTTATCGAGCACCACCACCGGCTGGCCGCGCTGGGCCAGATCAATGGCCAGCGACAGGCCCACGGGGCCGGCACCGACGATGACGACGGGGTGCTGCACAGGTTCTGCCACATCCTGATCCGGATGGCGCACATAGGGAATCTGAATGGCCTGAATGTCGGCGCCGCTGCCGCGCAGGGCCTCAAGGGGTATGGCTGTGTTGGGCATGGCGTTCATCAAGGAAAACGGTGAGAAAACGACGACAGCAGAGAAATCTCGGGCAAAAGCCATCCCTCCGGCGCTTGGCAGCCGGATAGGTCATCTGTTTTGATAGCTGTCAGCGCTTATTTATCAAGCGCTTGACGGCAGTTTGGCTCTTGAAGAGCGAATCAACCTTCCAGCGCCAGCCACATCTCGCGGTCGCGCTCGGCGGTCCAGATGCGCGGATCGGCATGGCCCGAGGCCTCGTCGTAGGCGCGGGTCACGTCGAAGGGTATGCAGTGGTTGAAGATCACCCACTGGCCGTACTTGGGCTTCAGCTTGGCAAAGGCTGCCTCGTAGACCTTGCGCAGGTCCTGTTTGGCGTCGGCGCCTGCCTTGACCTCGGCCCAGAGGTCGCTGATGAAATTGCGCGTGCCCGTCAGACCGGCCTGCACCTCGGCTGCGTTTTGCAGCGCTGCGCCACGACCCGGCACCAGCTTTTCGGGCTTCAGCGCTGCGATGGCATCCAGTGTCTGCGGCCAGTCCTGGAAATAGGCATCACCGGCATAGGGCGTGGCATCGAACTCGACCAGATCGCCGCTGAACAGCACCTTCTCCTGGGGCAGCCAGACCACGGTATCGCCCTTGGTGTGGCCTCGGCCCAGTTGCAGGATCTGCACTTCGAGCTTGCCCAGCCACAGCGTCATCTTGCCCGTGAAGGTGATGGTAGGCCAGGTCATGCCATCGGGCACGCTTTCCACGTTCTGGAACAGGCGCGGGAAGCGGCCAATCTCGCTGGCCTTGTCCTGCTCGCCACGCTCGACGATGAGGTCGTAGGTGTCCTGGCTGGCAATGATGTGTTCGGCACCATAGGCCGAGGCACCCAGCACGCGCACCGCATGGTAGTGGGACAGCGTGACGTACTTGATGGGCTTGTCCGTGACCTCGCGAATGCGGCGGATCACATCCTCGGCCATGACGGGTGTGGCCTGGGTATCGATGACCATCACGGCATCGTCGCCAATGATGATGCCGGTGTTGGGGTCACCCTCGGCCGTATAGGCGTAGGCATGTTCGGAAAGCTTGTCGAAGCTCACCTTCTTGATTTCGAGATCGGCGGCGGAGGCAAAGGTCTTGGTGTTCATGGGCTTCACGTTTTTTGCTTATAACAAATGCATTTGTCTTTATCGAATTTCTGAATGCTACGTAAAAATTCAACATTGAACAATTCATTTGTCATAGTGAAAAACCCTTGAAGCTCTCAAGCCCCTTTTCAGCAGTCACAATGCCGCCATGCCCGAAGCCACCCGACTCCTGAACGACGCCCGCTTTTCCCTCGATGCCGCCGACGACGAGCCCACGCGCGGGCCACGTGGCATACAGAGTGTGGAAGTCGGCGGCCAGCTGCTCAAGGTGCTGGCACGCACGGGACGGCGCATGGCGCTCAAGGACCTGGCGCGCGAGGCCGAGATGACGGCCGCCAAGGCCCACCCCTACCTGGTGAGCTTCTGCAAGCTGGGCCTGATGGAGCAGGACCGCGCCAGTGGCCATTACGGTCTGGGCCCGCTGGCCATACAAATGGGCTTGATAAGCCTGCAGCAGGCCGATCCCGTGCGCATGGCGATTGCCGAGCTGCCCGCACTGGCGCAGGAGGTCGGTTACACAGTCTCGGTCGCCATGTGGAGCGGCCAGGGTCCGATCATCATCCGTGTAGAGGAGGGCCCCACACATGTCTATGTGGCCATGCGCCACGGCACACCGGCCTCTTTACGTCATACGGCCACGGGCAAGATTTTTGCAGCCTTTGGCGACCCCGCACGTATCGCGCCGCTGCTGCAGGCCGAAGGCCATAGTCTGGACGAACCGGAGTTTGCGCAGGAGCTGGAAGCGATCCGCGCCAGTCACCTGAGCGTGGTCGAGAACCAGCTGCTGTCGGGAGTCAGTGCGCTGGCCGTGCCGGTGTTCGACGGTTTTGGCCAGCTGGTGCTGGCAATTGCCGCCATCGGCCCATCGGTCACGCTGACACTTGACCCCGCCGGCCTGCCGACCCAGAAGCTGCAGGCCCAGGCCCGCCAGCTCTCACAGCGCCTGGGCGCACCGAGCACGCTGGCCGAGGCCTGATCCCTCGCCGCTAGGTGCGGTAGCCCAGCGAGATGCTGACGCTGCGCGCCTCCTCACACACGGCCGCTGCAATGCGGCCCTGCGGATCGGGATCGAAGCCTCCGCTGGCACCCAGCGCGCAGAGCACGGCCACCACATGACCGTTGTAGTCGAACAATGGCGCAGCCACGGCGCTGATTCCGGGCAGGTTCAGATCCTTGATCGCCGCGCAGCCAGCCATGCGAATTTCGCTGCGCAGTTGATCCAAAGGATGGGCCGCATGCAGCAGACGACGGCGCTCGGGACTTGCAGCCGCAAGCTCCTGAGCCAATAGCGCATCGACCTCGGCCTGCGGCTCCGCAAAGGCAAAAAATGTGCGCCCCGTGGCTGACCACAGCATGGACATGACCGAGCCCACACGCACGTTGACAGTGATCGGCAGACTCGGCTCCTCAAAGCGCACGATGGTTGGCCCCATATTGCCCATGACGGCCACAAAGCTCGTGACCTGCAATGATTCACGCAGATGCAGCAGCGCCGGTTCAGCCATGCGAATGGGATCGCTTTGGCGCATGGCAGCCAGACCAACATGGATGGCCTCCCGCCCCAGTGCGTACTGGGTACCACCGCGATCCTGTTCCACCAGACCTTCGGCCATGAGGCTGGCCAGATAGCGGTGGACCTTGGCCGGACTCTCATCGACGGCAGCACCGATGGCCGTGAGACTGGCACGCCCACCCAGCCTGGCAAGCGCCTTGAGCACGGCCAGACAGGTCTCGGCAGCCTGAACACGCTGACGCCGCTCGCGCCCATCTGCTGCATCTGCCTCGGCCTTCGGCCTGTGCATCGCTCTGACTTTGGACTTGTCCACATCGGTCGCCGGCAACGCCGCGTTTGCACTCTTATCTTTTTTCATAGCTGTACACGATTGTCTCCAGAGCTTTGACTGGCATTTTGATTCAGACCCATGGCTTGAGTTATGGAAATCCCTGAAATCAATATTACGCAATGCGTATCAAAATTACGCAAAATAAAAATCAAAGTTGAGCGCAATGCGGGTCTCTGTCATCCGCAGCCAAAACTACACCACAGCCCAGGAGACACCCTCAATGAAGAAACGCCTTTTTACCGCCTCGGTTCTGGCCACCAGCATGCTTTGGCTGGCTGCAGCCCCCACAACAGCTGTCGCTCAGGACAAGTTCCCCAGCAAAAGCGTGCGCTGGATCGTGCCCTACGCAGCGGGCGGTGGTTCGGACTTTCTGGCCCGCACCATAGGCCAGGCCTGGGGCGGACAGGCGCACCACCCCATCGTGGTGGACAACCGCCCGGGTGGCAATACGGCCATCGGCGCATCGGAAACCGCACGCGCTGCAGCCGACGGCTATACGGTGCTGTCGGCCGACAACGGCACACTGATTTTCAACCCCGTGCTCTACAAGAGCCTGAGCTACAACCCCGGCAAGGACCTGACGCCGGTCACGCTGATGGGCCGCTTCCCCATGATTCTGGTGGCCGGCCCCGCCGAAAAAGCCAAGACCGCAAAGGAGTTCATTGCCGCCGCCAAGGCCAGCACAGACGGCGTGAACTACGGCTCCGCCGGTGCGGGCAGCCCTCACCACCTGGCCATGGAACTGCTGAAGTCCGAAGCCGGGCTCAAGCTCGCCCATGCACCCTATCGCGGTGCGGCTCCGGCACTGGCCGATGTGGCGGGCGGTCAGATTCCCGTGATGATGGTGGACCTGGCTGCCGGTGCGGGGTTCATCAAGGGCGGCAAAGTGCGTCCGCTGGCCGTGGCCAACGCCACACGCCTGCCCCAGTTGCCCGATGTGCCCACGTTTGCTGAACTGGGCCTGCCCGGTGTACAGGCTGCGGCCCTTGTAGGCATGGTGGCACCGGCCAAGACGCCAGCAACTGTAGTCACCGCACTCAACAAGCAGGTGGTGGCAGCCATCAACGAGCCCGCCGTCAAGCAAAAGCTCGTCGACTTTGGCGTGGAACCGGTGGGCAATACGCCCGAGCAATTCCAGGCCCTGATCCAAAGCGAAAGCACACGCTGGCAAAAGCTGATCAAGGATCTGAACATCACGTTGGACTGACTGCTCTGCAGATCCATCTCGCGGGGGCTGGCGGCAGGCCGCTCCCCGCGCTCTCCTTGGATGGTGCACCGCCGTCCCCTGCCTCTTTGAGTTGCGAGATAGCCATGACCGTTTCCACCCCCAGCCGCTGCCCCATCGACCACAGCCAGTTCAGTCAACCCAGCGGCAAGAGCGGCCCCACGGGCTGCCCCATCAGCCACGGGGCGGCCGACTTCGACCCCTTTGCCGATGGCTACCAGCAGGATCCGCCCGAATATGTACGCTGGGCACGCGAGCAGGAGCCCGTGTTCTACAGCCCGCAGCTGGGCTACTGGGTGGTCACGCGCTTTGACGACATCAAGGCCATCTTTCGCGACAACCTGACTTTCAGCCCCTCGATTGCGCTGGAAAAAATCACTCCCACGGGCGATGAAGCCAACGCCGTGCTGGCCAGTTACGGTTTTGCACTCAACCGCACCCTGGTCAACGAAGACGAGCCGGCCCATATGCCGCGCCGCCGCGCGCTGATGGAGCCATTCACGCCCGAGGCACTCAAACACCACGAGCCCATGGTGCGCAAACTGGCGCGCGAATATGTGGACCGCTTCATCGATGATGGCCGCGCCGATCTGGTCGACCAGATGCTGTGGGAAGTGCCACTCACGGTGGCCATGCATTTTCTGGGCGTTCCTGCAGACGACATGGACACGCTGCGCGAATACAGCATTGCCCACACCGTCAACACCTGGGGCCGCCCCAAAGCCGAGGAGCAGGTGGCGGTGGCCCATGCCGTAGGCAATTTCTGGCAGCACGCGGGCCGCATTCTCGACAAAATGCGTGCCGCACCCGATGCCGAAGGCTGGATGCAGTACGGCATTCGCAAACAGAAAGAACTGCCCGAGGTCGTCACCGACTCCTATCTGCACTCGATGATGATGGCCGGCCTCGTCGCCGCCCACGAGACCACAGCCAATGCCACTGCCAACGCGGTCAAGCTGCTGCTGCAGCACCCCAAGGTCTGGCAGGAAGTCTGCACCGATCCTTCGCTGATCCCCAATGCCGTCGAAGAATGCCTGCGCCACAACGGCTCGGTGGCCGCCTGGCGACGCCTGGCAACCAAGGATGTCGTAATCGGCGGCCAGGCCATTCCCGCAGGCAGCAAGCTGCTCATCGTCACCTCTTCAGCCAACCACGATGAACAGCATTTCGTCGATGCCGACCTGTTCGACATCCATCGCGACAACGCCAGCGATCACCTGACGTTCGGCTACGGTTCGCACCAGTGCATGGGCAAGAATCTGGCGCGTATGGAGATGCAGATCTTCCTCGAAGAATTCACGCGCCGCCTGCCGCATATGCAGCTGGCCGAGCAAACCTTCAGCTATGTGCCCAACACCTCGTTTCGCGGCCCCGAGCATCTGTGGGTGGAGTGGGATGCAAGCCACAATCCAGAGCGCAGCAACCCCGGCTTGCTGGGCGAGCAACAGCCCGTGCGCATCGGCGAATCCTCGCAAGGCGGCGTCAGCCGCAGCATGCTAGTGGAAAGCACCGAGCTGATCGCACAGGATGTGCTGCGCGTGCGCCTCAAGGCACCCGACGGCCGCGACCTGCCACGCTGGACGCCTGGCTCGCATATCGACCTGCAATGCGGCGACACAGGTATCTCGCGCCAGTACTCGCTGTGCGGCGATCCACAGGAAGCCGATACCTACGAGATCGCCGTGCTGCGGGAAGAGCAAAGCCGTGGCGGTTCGGCCTGGGTGCATGGCGCGCTGCAAGCCGGCATGAAGGTGCAGATGCGCGGCCCGCGCAACCACTTCAAGCTCGACGAAGGCGCGAAGCAGCTGATATTGGTGGCCGGCGGCATCGGCATCACGCCGATTGCGGCCATGGCGGCGCGCGCCCAGGCTCTGGGCATTCCCTATGAAATTCACTACAGTTGCAGCCAGCGTGAACGCATGGCGCTATTGAATACATTGCAGGCTCGGCATGGTTCAAGACTCCATATCTATGTGGGCGCAGAAGGTTTGCGAGCCGATTACCCGGCGCTGCTGGCGATGACCCGGCCCGGTACACAGATCTATGCCTGCGGACCGCAGCGCATGCTCGAAGGGCTAAGCCAGGCCAGCCGCCACTGGCCCGAAGACAGTCTGCGCGTGGAGCATTTCTCCAGCTCGCTGGGCGCGCTTGACCCAAGCAAAGAGCACGGCTTTGAAGTGGAGTTGCGCGAGTCCGGCATCACGCTGCAGGTGCGCAACAACGAGAGCTTGCTGGACGCGCTGCGCAGCGCCAATATCGACGTGGAATGCGATTGCCGCGAAGGTCTGTGCGGCTCCTGCGAAGTACAGGTCATCGAGGGCGATATCGACCACCGTGACATGGTGCTGACCCGCGCCGAACGCGCGGCTTGCACCAAGATGATGAGCTGCTGCTCACGCGCCAGAACACAGGAGTCCAGGATCGTGCTGGCACTTTGATCACATGGACCAGATTCTGGGCGTACTGCCCTGCAGCTCCCAGAGTTCTTTTCTCCAAAAAGCCCACACGGTTTTCCACAGCATCATCACAGGCTCAACCACAGGTGATACACCGCGCAGAATCAACATGTTTTCATTGGGAGAAGTCACGCCACTCACCACCCCGCCGGTAGCTGATTCCAGCAGCGCATGCGTGCCCTCCAGCAAGGCCTCGCGCTGCTGGCGGGTGATGGGGGTGCCGCTGGCAAAAATCAGACTGGCCAGACAGCGGTGGCCAGCCAGCCCCAGATCGCCGCTGAGCAGCAAGTCATCATGCGCATTGACCACGCCTCGCTCCAGAAAGCGACCCGGCCATTCGATGTGCTGCTCAAAAGTGCCCGCTTCATAAGGCTGGGCCGCCAAAGGCAAGCCCAGCGCCGTCACATCCCAGGTCAGCAGCTGCGCGCCCTCTTCCAGCTCAAATTCAAGGTGGTTGATGGCATCGCAGGCGTTGTACGCAATCGCCTCCAGAGGCAGCCATTCCAGCCGTGCGCCCTGCTCCAGATGCAGCTTGGTCTGCTGCAAGGCACGCTGCCCATTGCTTTTGTAAAAACGCGTGGCACCGGGCGTAGTGATCAGTGCATGTGCGCCTTCGGTCACACGCACATCAATATCCAGTACATCGCCGCCCACCAGTCCGCCCGGTGGATGAACGAGCACGTTATGGCAAATGCCCGGGCCTTCGGGGTACAGGCTCTTGAGAATGCGCAGCGGCCCATCGTGCGTGAAATGCACCGAAGTCTTGTCCACAGTTTGTGTGTAGTTCAGCGCCAGCTTGGCATGCCATGTCATGGGCTCTCCTCGTTGATTTACAGCACGTCATCAAATCGCCACCAGCGACCGCACATTTTTGGCCTGCATCTCGCTGCCGGGGCCAGATGCCAGCACCTCGCCACGCTCCATCACCACGTAGTGATCGGCCAGCTCTTCGGCGAAGTCGTAGTACTGCTCGCACAGCAATATGGCCATATCACCCCGATTAGCCAGCATGCGGATCACCCGGCCAATGTCTTTGATGATGCTCGGCTGTATGCCTTCGGTGGGTTCATCCAGAATTAAAATTTTGGGCTGCGGCGCCAGCGCACGTGCAATGGCCAGTTGTTGTTGCTGACCGCCCGAGAGATCGCCACCACGCCGGTGCAGCATCTGCTTGAGCACGGGGAACAGCTCATACAGTTCCCCCGGAATTTTGGTGCGAGCCGAACAGTACGACAGGCCCATGCGCAGGTTGTCTTCGACCGACAGCCGCGAGAAGATTTCACGGCCCTGGGGCACATAGCCGATGCCGCTGCGAGCACGCTCATACGGCGTTTTTTTAGCGATGTCTACGCCTTGCCATTCCACACTGCCGCTTTTGATGGGCACCAGGCCCATCAGGCTTTTGAGCAGCGTGGTCTTGCCCACACCATTTCGGCCCAGTAGCACGGTGACTTTTCCAACCTCGGCCTGAATGTTCACATCGCGCAGGATGTGCGAGCCGCCGTAGTACTGGTGCAGATTTTGAACTTTAAGCATTTTTGACCTCTAGCGCTTTCCTATCAAGCGTAAGCAGCTACATTTTTCATAGTCCACACCTGTCACACAGGCATGCCCTAACCCAGAGACACCAAGCAAGGGGGCCCCGCAGCAAAGGTGTCGTCCCCCTTCCGAAGAGAAAAGGGGAAGGCGCAAAGCGCCGCAGGGGTTACCTGCCTAAATACACTTCAATGACTCGCTCATTGGCCTGCACTTGCGCCAGCGTTCCTTCGGCCAGAACCGAGCCATCGCATAGCACCGTCACCTTCTCGCTGATGGTGTCGATAAAGCTCATGTCGTGCTCCACAACCATCAGCGAATGCTTGCCTTTAAGGGTAAGAAACAGCTCAGCCGTGCGCACAGTTTCTTCATCCGTCATGCCCGCCACGGGCTCGTCCAGCAGCAGCAGCTTGGGCTCTTGCACCAGCAGCATTCCTATCTCCAGCCATTGCTTCTGGCCGTGGCTGAGCAGGCCAGCCTGCCGCGTCACGCTGCCTGCCAGATGAATGGTGTGCAGCACCTCAGCAATCCGGTCTTTTTGCGCGCCGCTGAGCTTGAACAACATGGATGCGGCAATGCCTTTGTGCGTTTTCAGCGCCAGCTCCAGGTTTTCAAAAACGCTGAGTTCTGCAAACACCGTGGGTTTTTGAAACTTGCGCCCAATGCCCATGGCGGCGATCTCAGGCTCCTTGTAGCGCAGCAGGTCGATGGTGGAGCCGAAGTACACCGTGCCGCTGTCGGGCCGGGTCTTGCCGGTGATGATGTCCATCATCGTGGTCTTGCCCGCGCCGTTGGGACCGATGATGCAGCGCAGCTCACCGGGTGCGATGTCGAGGTTCAGGCCGTTGATGGCTTTAAAGCCATCAAAGCTCACATGTACATCTTCCAGATAAAGAATTCGGCCGTGGGTCACATCCACCTCACCCGCCATCACGGGTCGCGCCATGCTGGCGTTGCGTCCGCCGGATTCGGTGCCCGGCTGGGACTGCTGCGCCGCGTGATAGTCGGCCAGACGCTGCGCGCCTTCCTGCATCAGGTCGGGTGTCATGCGCGGACTCCTTTCAGGGTGTCTGCCGTACGTTCGCTGGCCTGTCTGGCCATGGCAGCAGCGGCGTGGTTCAGCTCGGACCGGGTCTGTGCATTGCGCTTTTCACGCCATTGCTTGATTTGCTGGGGCAGGCGAATCACTCCGCCGGGCATGAACAGCGTGACGATGATGAACAACGCGCCCAGCACATACAACCAGTACTCAGGCGCTGCCACGGTAAGCCAGCTCTTGCCACCATTCACCGCAAAGGCGCCGATGATGGGGCCGACCAGCGAAGCACGGCCGCCCACTGCCGTCCACACCGCCATTTCAATGGAGTTGCTCACGCTCATTTCACTGGGGTTGATGATGCCCACCTGAGGCACATACAGAGCACCCGCCAGGCCGCACATCATGGCCGAGATGATCCAGATCGACAGTTTGTAAGGCAGCGGGTTGTAGCCGCAAAACATGGTGCGCGTTTCGGCATCACGCACGGCCTGCAGCACGCGACCATATTTGCTGCGAATCAACCAGCGCGAGAACAAAAAGCAACCCAGAAGCGCCAGCCCGGACAGTGCAAACAGCAACACCTGAATACGCTGTGAAGTCAACGAAAAGCCCAGCAAAGTCTTGAAGCCGGTAAAGCCGTTATTGCCCCCAAAACCCGTCTCATTGCGGAAGAACAGCAGCATGGCAGCATAGGTCAGCGCCTGCGTGATGATGGAGAAATACACACCCTTGATGCGCGAGCGAAAAGCGAAGTAGCCAAACACGCCGCCTATCAGTCCCGGCACCAGAAACACCAGCAGCACGGTGGCGACAAAGCTGCCCGACAAGGCCCAATGCCAGGGCAGCGTCTTCCAGTCCAGAAAGCCCATGAAGGCCGGCAGCGCATCGGGGCCAGCGGCTTCACGCATCAAGTACATGCCCATCACATAGCCACCCAGCGCAAAGAACAGGCCATGGCCCAGACTCAAGATGCCGGTATAGCCCCAGATCAGATCAATGGCCAGCGCGCAGATGGCGTAGCACATGAACTTGCCCAGCAGGCCAAGCATGTAATCCGACAGGTACAACGCACTGCTTTCAGCCACCCATAGATTGAGCGCCGGAGCCACGGCGCAGATCACGATCAGCGCAACGAGAAACACCGTCCAGCCCTTGCGACTCAAAAGGCGCTCGGGCTGCGGCAGTTCGATGATTGGCGATGTTGAATTTGCAGCTGTCATGTCATGCCTCCGCGCTACGACCCTTGAGGGCAAAAATGCCCTGAGGACGCTTTTGAATAAAGATCACGATGAACAGCAGCACGGCAATCTTGGCCAGCACCGCGCCCGTCCAGCCTTCGAGCAGCTTGCTAAGCACACCCAGCCCCAGCGCGGCATAGACCGTGCCAGCCAGCTGGCCCACACCGCCCAATACCACCACCAAGAAACTGTCCACGATGTAGTTCTGACCCAGGTCGGGGCCTACGTTGCCAATCTGGCTCAAGGCGCAACCAGCCAGACCAGCAATGCCCGAGCCCAGCGCAAACGCATAGGTGTCGGTGCGTGCTGTATTCACGCCTACGCAAGACGCCATGGCGCGGTTTTGCGTGACGCCGCGTACAAACAAGCCGAGGCGCGTTTTGGCGATCATGAAAGCCACGGCGCCCAGCACCGCAAAGGCGAACACGATGATGGCGATACGGTTGTAAGGCAGCGTGAGGTTGGGCAGCAGTGCAATGCCGCCACTCATCCAGACGGGGTTTTCCACGCCCACGTTCTGCGCGCCAAACAGGCTGCGCACTGTTTGCTGCAGCACCAGGCTGATGCCGAAGGTGGCCAGCAGCGTCTCCAGCGGGCGACCGTAGAGGAAGCGAATCACGCCACGCTCTAGAACCGCACCGACCAGCGCCGAGGTCATGAAAGCCACAGGAATAGCCACCACCAGATACCAGCCAAAAGCAGCCTCAGGCACCCAGCGTTGAAAGGCAAGCTGCACCAGATAGGTGGCATAGGCACCAATCATGATCAGCTCGCCATGCGCCATGTTGATAACGCCCATCAGTCCATAGGTAATGGCCAGGCCCAGGGCGGCCAGCAGCAGCACGGAGCCAAGGCTGATGCCGCTGAACGCTGCGCCCAAGCGCTCGCCCCAAGCCAGATTTTCAGCAATGTCTGCCAGCGCCGCTTTGATGGCTTTTTGCACGGCAGGATCCGCTTCATCGGCCAAGCGCTGGTTGAGCAGCAACTGTGTCTCTGGCGTCTGCGAATGGGCCAGTTGCTCCACGGCCTGAAGACGCTGCTGCCTGTCATCGCTATTCAGCAAGCTAGCGGCTTTGGCGCGGCTCAGCAGGGCTTTGACTTGTTCATCGGTTTCGCCGGCAAGCGCCTTGTCGATCAAGGCGAGGCGCTCAGCATCGGGCTCGGCGGCCAGCTTTTCGGCCGCACTGCGGCGCGCTGCAACATCGCTGCTACTCAGCGCCAGCGCGGCCTGCGCTGTGTCAATGACAGAGCGCATGTAATTGTTGTTGACGACTTCTTCGGCATCCACCGGTAGCTTGGCGGCCTGCCCCGTCGCCGCATCAGTGACCACATCGCCGCTGACCACAAAGGCCTTGCCTTGCGATACCCGCACCTCATCATTGGAGAGTGCGGCAAGGTAGGCAGCAAGGCGTGCGCCATCGCTCTGAGCATCATGAGCAAGCACCACTTGATTGATGGCCTGTGCGCGCTGCTCGGCGTCATCTGCCGCAGCCATTGCATAGGCCTGCTCGGCAGTCATTGAATGACTGGAAAAGCTCAGCAACGCACCCAGGCTGGCGGCCAGAGCCCATCTCCATCGCTTGCTCGGTATGTTCATAAAGGTATCTCGGATACTTTCTTGCCGCAGACCTTATTCAACAAGCGCCAGCAGCTATCTTTTCAGGACTGGAGAGCCCACCAGACCTCTCCAGCCCGCGTTCCACGCCGGTGGAGAATCAGGAGCTCTTGCCGTTGGGCTCGTCCTTCTTCTTGTCATTGCCTTCGATGAAGGGGCTCCAGGGCTGGGCCTTGATCGGGCCCTTGGTCTTCCACACCACGCTGAACTGACCGTCCGCCTTGATCTCGCCCACCATCACGGGCTTGTGCAGGTGGTGGTTTTTTTCATCCATCTTTACGGTGAAGCCATCCGGTGCGGCAAAGGTCTGGCCGGCCATGGCGGCGATCACTTTGTCGGTGTCCGTGCTCTTGGCTTTTTCCACGGCCTGCTTCCACATATGAATGCCGACCCAGGTGGCTTCCATCGGGTCGTTGGTCAGCGGTTTGTCTTTGTGACCGGCGATGTTCTTGGCCTTGGCGTAGTCGCTCCACTGCTTGATGAAAGCGGTGTTGGTCGGGTTCTTCACGCTCATGAAGTAATTCCAGGCGGCCAGGTGGCCGACCAGCGGTTTGGTGTCCACACCGCGCAGCTCTTCCTCACCCACGCTGAAGGCGACCACAGGCACATCCTTGGCCTTCAAACCTGCATTGCCCAGCTCTTTGTAGAAGGGAACGTTGGAGTCGCCGTTGATGGTGGAGATCACCGCCGTCTTGCCGCCGGTGGAGAACTTCTTCACATCGGCCACGATGGTCTGGTAATCGCTGTGACCGAAGGGGGTGTAGGTTTCCATGATGTCGGAATCCTTCACGCCCTTGGACTTGAGGAAGGCACGCAGAATCTTGTTGGTGGTGCGCGGGTACACATAGTCGGTACCGAGCAGCACAAAGCGCTTGGCACCGCCTCCTTCCTTGCTCATCAGATATTCAACGGCTGGAATGGCTTGCTGATTGGGCGCTGCGCCTGTGTAGAACACGTTTTTCGACAGCTCTTCACCCTCGTATTGCACGGGGTAGAACAGCAGGCCGTTGTTCTGCTCAAACACGGGCAGCATCGATTTGCGCGAGACGCTGGTCCATCCGCCAAACACCACGGCCACCTTGTCTTGCGTGATCAGCTGCTTGGCTTTTTCCGCAAACAGCGGCCAGTTCGATGCGGGGTCTACCACCACAGGTTCAAGCTTTTTCCCCAGCACACCGCCCTTGGCATTGATGTCGTCAATCGCCATCAGCACCGTGTCTTTGAGCACGGTCTCAGAGATCGCCATGGTGCCTGAGAGGCTGTGCAAAACGCCCACCTTGATGGTGTCGGCTGCCAGTACCTGTGAAGTCAAACCCAGGCCCAGAGCCATGGATGCAGCCAGTGTTGTGAGGGTTCCGCGACGGTTCATTTCAGCACTCCCAGGAGGTTTATTCGGTCACATTGACCGCATCTCCTCAAGTGCAAATACCGTGCCAGCGTTCTTTGCCTCTCAAACAACTCTTTCATGTGCCACGCGGCCAGTAACGCCCTGCAAGACCCTGCACTACGGTAGTGCGCCATGCACCAGATACAGGCGCAGCACAGGGAGTGGCACTGTTGAAGTGCATGACCACCGCTATACCTCAGTGCACGGCAAAGCGCAGCAGAAATTCGTAGCTGTTTTGCGTCGTTTTCACATCGCCCTGCACGGCTTCGCGCCAGATGGCCTGCAAGATATTGGTGCCTGCGGAAGGCGTCACGCTGGCCATGCCTTGCGCATCGCTCAGCGTCGGCGCACCGGCTTCATTCCATGACAGGCGTGCGCCCGCCAGTGGCTTGCCGTTCAGCAGCACCTGCACCTTCAAGGGCTGGCCTGCATGCGGTGCCTTCCCTGCCTGCGGAACGATTTCAAAAATCTGGCCCAGTGGCTTTTGCATCACCGCACCCCAGCGCACCACGGTTTTGTGAAACTTGCGCGCATGCACGCCGCGCACCGCACCGGGGTTCTTGTCCATGGGCAGGGGCAGCATGTCACCTTCAGGTTTGACGCTGCTGAAGTAGCCGTTATCCAGCTCCACCGCAATCAGTGCAGCCCTGGCATCGGGCTTGACGCGAATGCCGCCGCGCACGCTCTGCACATCGCAGCTCAGCTCGCGCCCGCGCAGGTCGTAGGCATGCACACGCTGCAGCTTGGCCGGGTCAAAGGTTTCGGTCTTTCCTTCGTGGCCGCCAAACTGCATGACATAGCCGCCCTGCGCATCGGGTTCAAGCCACACGTTATGGGCATACACGGGGTTGGCGCAGAGCAGCCAGGCCGTAGCGGTCGTGCAAAGAATGCGCGCGATCACGCTTTTACAGGTCAGGGGCTGAAACATGAGAACTCCAAAATTCATAGTGAAAACTGCAGGCCCAGCTGCAGGCTGCGCGGCGCACCGGGTGCCACCAGACGCTGGCCGCCAATCAGGGTGGTGGTGCTGGCATAACGGGTGTCTGCGGCATTGCGCAGCCACAGGTTCAGACTGGCATTGCGCGCCACGCTGGCGGGCAGGCGGTATTGCAGACCCAGATCAATCCAGTGGTAGCTGGCCGCCCATTCGGTATTACTGGTGTTGATGGGCGAGCGGCCCACATGGCGCAGCACGCCGTGCACGGTGATATCGCTGCGCGGCATCCAGCGCGCATGCAAGGTGCTGGTGTATTCGGGCACCGCCACCACGCGCTGACCCAGCAAAGCGGCATTGGCGTTCTGCGTGACTTCGGAACGGTTGAGGCCATAGGCCCATTCGAGATGCCAGGCACGCCCGGGCAGCCAGTGCAGCTGCAGCTCGGCGCCCTTGCGCAGGGTAGCGCCCAGGTTTTCATACTCGCCGGGGGCGGTGTTGCGAATCTCCTGGCTGGAGGTGATGCGGTAAACCGAGGCATCGAGCAGCCACTGGCTAGAAGGCTTCCACTGCACGCCCAGCTCGATCTGGCGGAAGATGTTGGCGCTCAGGTCGCTGTTGCGCAGCGCATATTTGGCAAAGTCGCTGGGCAGGGCAAAGCCTTGCGACCAGCTGGCGCGCACTGCCGTCTGCGGATTGATCTGTGCCAGCGCACCCAGCTTGGGGCTGGCCTGGTTGCGACCTTGCATGCGGCTGCATTCATCGCCGCCGGTTTCGGTGCCCAGCAGGCGACAACTGCCGTCAAAGCGGTCCCAGCGCAGCTCGGCCGTGGTCTGCAACCAGTCCGTGGCTTGCCAGTTGCCCTGGCCATACAGGGCGGTGTTGTTAAGCCGCGTATTGCGGTCATCCAGCGCAGCAGCCATGCGCTGGCGGTTGACCAATCCATCCCAGTAGCCGTAGTCGGTGGACTCGCGCACCTGTTCCAGCCCCAGCATCCAGTTCAGCTCGCGCGCGGCAAGAGCCGTCTTGCCGTTCAGATTCAACCCCGCGCCCAGCACGCTGCGGTCATAGCGCTCCTCACGCTGCATCCAGGTGCCGCTGCGCGGGCGCGTGAACCAGCGCACAAAATCTTGTTGCGTGGCATAGACAAAGCCCAGCAGCCGGGTCTCGCCGCCGAGCGCGTACTGGGCATCAAGGCGCAGCGTGCCGAAGTGCTTGTTGGCACCGTCTCCCACCACATGGCCATCCTTGCCCTGCGGGTCCTGCCGCCACTGCGCTTCGGTCAGATAGCCGGGCGAATCGCCGCGCGCCTCATGCCAGCGGCCGGACAGCGAGATATCCAGCTTTTCATGCACATGGTGCTTCCAGTGGCCGCCGAGGGTGCTGCGCTCGTAGCCCGAGCTGGGCCGCGCACCATCGCCACGCGAATGCTGGGCCGCCAGATTGAGCTGATCGCCGCCCTTAAGCTCGCGCCCCAGCGCGGCCTGCGTATCCCACAGACCGTGCGAGCCTGTGCTGACATCCACATCGGTATAACTGCCGCTGCGGCGCGTGCGCAGCTCCACCAGACCCGCGCGGTTGTAATTGCCCTGCAGCACCGATACCGGGCCGCGATAGACATTGACCTTGTCCAGCTCCAGCGGCACCACCACATTCAGATCGAAGTAGCCATCGGCATGTGAAGTGGCTTCGTTCAGCGGAATGCCATCCAGCGTGGCCGCCACATCACCACCATGGCCACCACCGCCAAAGCCGCGCAGCACCAGCCCATTGGCCACGCCGCTGAGCTGGTAGTGATGGATATGCATTCCGGGCACCTTGCTCCAGAGCGATTCGACCTCCTGGCGCGGCTGCTCACGCAAATCGTCACGGCCTATTTCCGTCACCGAAAACGCGGGCTGCACGGCATCCAGCGACTGGCCCTTGACCTGGACTTCAGCCAGTCGAACTTCGGCCTCATGCGCCCACACATTGCCATGCAGCAACGCACAACAGGCCAGTGCTGTGCACCCAAGCGTCAGCTCCTGGCAGCGACTTCTGTGCGTTGAATTCTTCTTTGTCCTCATGCGCCAGATAGAGCAAGGTCCATGCCATGCAATGCACCGATTCAGCTCTTGCACTACACCCGCATGCACCACAAGCAAACACACCGAGCAGGTGTTGGTGCAATAACCGTCCACAGATGCACCAACAAGGTGCACCCTCATCCATTTCAGGCCATGTGAGCGCAGTGCAAACGCACCGCTTTGGCACAGCACTTGCTAGATACAAGCCCATAGAAATCACACCGCGCGCAGTCAGCAGCGCCGACTGCGCGAGCTGACTGAGGAATTAAAGAAGATGGAACTGACTCCTCGTGAAAAAGACAAGCTGCTGATCTTTACCGCCGCCCTGCTGGCAGAGCGGCGCAAGGCGCGCGGCCTCAAGCTCAACTACCCAGAGTCCGTGGCGCTCATCAGCGCCTTTGTGATGGAAGGCGCGCGCGATGGCCGCACTGTCGCCCAGCTCATGAGCGAAGGCCGCAGCGTTCTGACACGCGCCGATGTGATGGAAGGCATTCCCGAGATGATTCCCGACATACAGATCGAGGCCACTTTTCCCGACGGCACCAAGCTCGTCACCGTGCACGAGCCCATTGCCTGACCCAGCAGAAACTTCAAGCCTTTTAGCCCGCTAGACCTTACCTATCAAGCGCAGACAGCTATGAAATTCAAGCAATTCATCATCACCACTGCCACTGCCACTGCCACAGCTGCAGCGGCCCTTCCCCTGTCCGCGCTCGCCCATGTGGGTGCCGATGGCGGCGGCCACCATCACTTTCTGGACAGCCTGAGCCACGCCTTTGCCCACCCTTTCACGGGTGCTGACCATCTGGCCGCCATGCTGGCTGTAGGCGCATGGAGCGCTCTGACCATGCCCAGCCTGCGCACCGCATGGCGCGCCCCTGCGGCCTTTGTCGCCCTGCTGGTAGCGGGCGCACTGGCAGGCTTTGTGGGCCTGTGGGTGCCGGGTGTGGAGCCCATGATTGCCGCATCCGTGCTGGTGCTGGGCCTGCTGGTACTGGTGCAGAAAAAAATGCCTTGGGGCATCGCCGCCGCACTGGCAGGCGTGTTCGCTTTCTTTCACGGCGCAGCACACGGGTTTGAGCTGGCTGGTGACAGCGGCATGGCGACTGTCGGTGCCCTGGCAGGCATTGCGCTGGGCTCAGCCACCCTGCATATCGCGGGCATGGTGTTCGGCCACGCGGTCATGCAGCGCCATCAATGGGTGGCCCAATTCGGCGGTGCAGCGACAGCGGCACTGGGCGCTTTCATGCTGACCAAGCTCGCTTGAGGAGGCCCGCATGATCCCCGGTGAACTACTGCTCGACCAAGGCGCGCACGAACTCAACCCCGGCCGCCCTGTCACCACGCTGGTGGTGCAAAACGCCAGCGACCGGCCGATTCAGGTCGGCTCCCACTACCACTTTGCGGAGACGAACGCGGGCCTGTCTTTCGACCGCGAAGCCGCCCACGGCAAGCGCCTGAACATTGCCAGCGGCATGGCCGTGCGTTTTGAGCCGGGCCAGCAGCGCACGGTGGAATTGGTAGACATAGGCGGCGACCGCCAGATTTACGGCTTTCGCGGCCTGATTCAAGGAAAGCTGTAATGCACCCACGCCCCTCACTTCATGTAGTCACTGCCCCTTGCGGCGACCCAGCGGGAGACATGTAATGGCCACCATGGACCGACGTGCCTACGCCGAAACCTTTGGCCCCACGGTGGGCGACCGCCTGCGTCTGGCCGATACCGAGCTGATCGTGGAGGTGGAGCAAGACCTCACGCTGCGCGCCGGTGGCTATGGCGAGGAAGTGAAATTTGGCGGCGGCAAGACCATACGCGACGGCATGGCGCAAAGCCAGCGCACACGCGCGCAAGGTGCCGTCGACACCGTGCTGACCAACGCCCTCATCATCGACCACTGGGGCATTGTCAAAGCCGACATCGGCTTGAAGGACGGGCGCATTGTTGCGATTGGCAAAGCGGGCAATCCGGACACCCAGCCCGGTGTGGACATCATCATTGGCCCCGGCACCGAAATCATTTCGTGTGAAGGAAATATCGTCACCGCAGGCGGCATAGACACCCACATCCACTTCATCGCACCGCAGCAAATTGAAGAGGCACTGACCAGCGGCGTGACCACCATGATTGGCGGTGGCACGGGCCCCGCCACCGGCACCTTTGCAACCACCTGCACGCCAGGCCCCTGGCATATGGAACGCATGCTGCAGGCGGCAGATGCCTTCCCCATGAACATCGGTTTTTTGGGTAAGGGCAATGCCAGCCTGCCTGCCGGGCTGCATGAGCAAATCAGCGCGGGGGCCATCGGCCTGAAGCTTCACGAAGACTGGGGCAGCACGCCAGCGGCCATCAGCAACTGCCTGGATGTGGCCGAAGAGACCGACACACAAGTCGCCATACACACCGACACGCTCAACGAGAGTGGCTTTGTGGAAGACACGGTGGCGGCCTTCAAGGGTCGCACCATTCACACCTTCCACACCGAAGGCGCGGGTGGCGGCCACGCGCCCGACATTCTGAAAGTGGTGGGCGAGACGAATGTGCTGCCCAGCTCCACCAACCCCACGCGCCCCTACACCATCAACACGCTGGACGAGCATGTGGACATGCTGATGGTCTGCCACCATCTGGATGCTGGCATTGCCGAAGACCTGGCCTTTGCCGAAAGCCGCATCCGCAAGGAGACGATTGCGGCCGAGGACATACTCCATGACATCGGCGCGATCAGCATGTTCAGCTCTGACAGCCAAGCCATGGGCCGCGTGGGCGAGGTGATTTTGCGCACCTGGCAGACCGCCCACAAGATGAAGCAGCAGCGCGGGCCTTTGCCGGGTGACGGAGCCAGAAACGACAACTTCCGCATCAAGCGCTACATTGCCAAATACACCATCAACCCCGCGATTGCGCACGGAATCAGCCATGAGGTGGGCAGCATCGAAGTGGGGAAATGGGCCGACATCGTGATCTGGAAGCCTGCCTTTTTCGGCGTCAAACCCTTTTGCATCTTGAAGGGCGGCAGCATTGCCATGGCGGCCATGGGCGACCCCAATGCGTCCATTCCCACGCCCCAGCCCGTGCACTACCGCCCCATGTTTGCCAGCTTTGGCGGAGCGATTGCAAAGACCTCACTCACCTTTGTCTCGCAAGCCGGTCTGGCTGCAGGTATTGGCCAACGCTTTGGGCTGCACAAGACTTTGTCGGCAGTGAAGGGCATTCGCAATGTGAAGAAGCAGCACATGATTCACAACGATCTGGCACCCCACATGGAGGTAGACGCCCAGACCTACGCCGTGCGCGCCAATGGCGACTTGCTGACCTGCGAGCCCGCCACCAGCCTGCCCATGGCGCAGCGCTACTTTTTGTTCTGAGCGCTGTTGAGAGAAAACGCGGTATCCGGATGCTGAACGCCCTTGCCTTCAAACCACTGCAGCCAGTCGCTGGCGGCAATGCGCGGCGCGTGCTGCACGGTGGCGGGCATGGCTTCGTAGACCAGCACCGCCAGCGGTTGCTGGCTGCCATCGCTGCACATCACAGCCAGGGTCAGCACGCGCTTGCGGTACTCGCCCATGTCCTGCAGCCACAGGCCTTCAATGCGGTCCATGGCCTGCTCCAGCGCGTCGCTCATGGGGTAGACCTCGGCCAGCACGGTCTGCGTGCCATTGAGGCTCAGGCCGGGGTACCAGCCCAGGTCAAACAGGCTGCCCATGAGCTGCGTTCTACCCCTGCAGACAATGCCCGGCTGCAGTCTGGCAATGTCGTTGACGCCACCTGCACGCAAAGTGCCATAGACCGCCACATGGGCCGCGCCGCAGGCATGCCAGCCCATAGAAGATTCTTTTTCCATCACCGCATCCAGAGAGTTTTCAAACCGTTTGGCAGTAGCAAAAAACACGCCAACCTGTTCCATGATCTGCGAAGCACGCTCCTATTTTGATTGCCTATGCTGACTGCCAACAAACTGCTGCCTCAGGGCCAAGGCCTCTCCACCGTCCTGCTCAAGCGTGCCGCCACCATTGAGCTGGACTGGGATGTGCGCCAGAAATCCCGCTTTGCCGCCACCGACAGCAAGGGGCGGACGCTAGCCATTTTCTTGCCACGCGGCCAGGCTGTGCGGGGTGGTGATGTACTGGTGGCGGAGGACGGCAGCCTGATCCGCGTGCTGGCCGCGCCGCAAAAAGTGCTGCGCATTACGGCCTGCGCCGAGCATGGCACGCCGTTTGATTTGATGCGCGCCGCCTACCATCTGGGCAACCGCC
The DNA here is from genome assembly GCF_002754475.1 of Comamonas sp. 26. Classification (NCBI taxonomy): domain Bacteria; kingdom Pseudomonadati; phylum Pseudomonadota; class Betaproteobacteria; order Burkholderiales; family Comamonadaceae; genus Comamonas; species Comamonas sp. 26. The sequence continues at coordinate 45,819 of NZ_PEFL01000001.1, read as the reverse complement.
ATGTACCGATCGAGCTGCAGCCCGATCACCTGAAAATCGAGCCCGACCATGTGCTGGCCGACATGCTGCGTAGCATGCATATGACGGTGGTCGAGGCCGATCTTCCCTTTGAGCCCGAAGGCGGTGCCTACGGCGGCCATGTGACCAATGATGGACACAGCCATCACCACCACGGGCATGACCACCCGCATGCACACGATCACGGTCATGGGCATGAACACTGATACCCAGCCCGCAGCTCCAGCCCCGACTTTGGCTCTGAATCAGCACAGCTTTTTGCAGCTGATGTGGCTGGCTTCGCCTGCCTTGCCGATTGGTGGTTTTTCATACTCCGAAGGGCTTGAAGCGGCCATCAATGCTGCGCTGGTTACTACAGAAAAAGGAGCAGCCAGCTGGCTGGTGCAGCAACTGCATCTGACCCAGTCGCGCGGAGATATGGCGGTGATTGCGCAGGCCGTTGCGGCATGGCAGCACAACGACCTGAGCCAGGTTGCCGCGCTGAACCAGTGGGTGCGTACCACGCGCGAAACGAGTGAGCTGCGGCTGCAGACCGAGCAAATGGGCCGGTCGCTGACCGAGTGGTTGCGCAACCGCTATGCCGATGCCCCCGAACATCACGCCTCCATCACCTGGCTGGGCGCTCAAGATGCCAGTTACCCCGTGGCCTTTGCGTTTGCGGCCTTTTGCACGGGGGCTGCACCCCGCGATGCGTTGCTGGCCTTTGCCTTTGGCTGGGCGGAGAACATGGTGCAGGCCGCCATCAAGGCCGTGCCTCTGGGCCAAAGTGCAGGTCAGCGCATTCTGGCCAAGCTGACGCAAGAAATCCCCCAAGCTGTTGACCATGCGCTGGCACTGCCAGACAGCGGGCGGCAGGTTTTTTCGCCCATGCTGGCTATTTTGTCGGCCCAGCATGAACACCAATACTCACGCCTGTTTCGATCATGAGCACTGCACTGCACCACATCCCCAACCGCACAAAAAAACTGCCCCCCTTGCGCGTGGGCATTGGCGGGCCCGTGGGCTCGGGCAAGACCACCATTCTGGAAATGCTGTGCAAGGCCATGCGCGACAAATGGGACCTGATCGCCATCACCAACGACATCTACACCAAGGAAGATCAGCGCCTGCTGACCGTCAGCGGCGCGCTGCCCGCTGAGCGCATCATGGGCGTGGAAACCGGCGGCTGCCCGCACACCGCCATTCGTGAAGACGCGTCCATCAACCTGGAAGCCATTGACCGCATGCTCAAGGACTTCCCCGATGCCGACATCGTCTTCATCGAGTCGGGCGGCGACAACCTGGCTGCCACCTTCAGCCCCGAACTTTCGGACCTGACCATCTATGTCATCGACGTGGCGGCAGGCGAGAAGATTCCGCGCAAGGGCGGGCCCGGCATCACCAAGAGCGATCTGTTTGTAATCAACAAGACCGATCTGGCCCCCCATGTGGGCGCCAATCTGGAGATCATGCGCAGCGACACCATCAAGCAGCGCACCACGCAAAAAGGGCTCAAACCCTTTGTGATGACCAACCTCAAGACGCTGGAAGGACTGGACGAAGTGGTGGCACTCATCGAAAAACAGGGCCTGCTGGCAGCCTGATTTCAGACGAAAAAAAGCCGCCTCAAACGGCGGCTGTTTCTATCACCTGTGGGTGATTATTGGTTTGCCAGATCCAGATGGAACTCGCGAGCTTCTTGGATGAATTCGATCAGGGAGTTGAGAGCTTGGCGCATGATGAACTTTCTATGAAATCAAGAGATGCACTTCAAGCGACGGACAGTACGCATCTCATGCACTGCCAGAACCGGGTTAAACCTTAAGGGTTAACCCTTGAGATAAGTATAAACCACTACTTTTGATTTTGCAAACGCTGCCGAGCACCGCTGTCGCACGCCAATGCTCAAAAACGACATCCCGCCTTGTCGAATCGCTTAATCAAGCCCAGGTTTGCCAGATTCCCGCATGCAATTGAGTGAAATTTGCTGTACTTTTTAACAGTACGTCGTCAGGCTTGCATGCTGACTGCTACGCTATGGGCTGTTGACAATATTTGAGGCGGGCTCACAACGCCCGCAGGTGGAAAGTGGAAATGGCGCGTGATTTAGGTTTGCAGCAGATGGCCGGGGCTCCGGCTCATCGAATGAACGCCGACATCCTGCCCGGCGAATATGCCGCGCCCCGGTTTTGCCCATGTGGAGCCTGCGCATGACATCCACACTGACTGGCCCCAGCACCCCCGCCTCGTGGAACATCACGACCATGAACCCCGCAGAAGCCCCCTGGCATCTGCTGCTGCTGGCCGACCCCTCGCGTGAGCGCATCAAGCGTTACCTGCCCCACTCCACCTGCTTTGCGGCCCGCCAGACCGCCCAGTTCACGCCCAGCGGTCTGGGTGCGCTGATTGGTGTCTGCGTGCTGACACCTGAAGGTGACGGGCAGCACAAGTGGGAGCTGATCAATATGGCCGTGTCCACGGCCTGGCAACGCAACGGCATTGGCTCGGCCCTGCTGCACCGCGCCATCCGCGAGATGCGCCAGCGCGGCGTGCGGCAACTGGAAGTAGGAACCGGCAGCTTTGGCGATCAATTGCTGTTCTACCAGCGCATAGGCTTTCGCGTGACCGACATAGAGCGCGACTTCTTTTTGCAAAACTACACCACCCCACTGTGGGAGCGCGGCGTACAGCACAAGGACATGCTCAAGCTGACGCTGGAGTTGTAGTAATTCAAAAACGATAGCAGCGTGCGCAATCGGTAAAAGGGCTAGAGCGTCAAAAAACAAAAAGAGGCACCTGAGTGCCTCTTTTTTGATCGTCAGACCCGAATCGCTCAAGCGGTCTTGATACGACGCGCACGCACGGCCTGCGCCAGCTGCTCCAGCACCGGAATCGTCTGTTCCATGCTGATGCAGGCATCGGTCAGAGACACGCCGTAGGCCAGCTCTTCGCCTTCCACGATGTCCTGACGGCCTTCGTGAATATGGCTTTCAATCATCACGCCGGTAATGCGTGCATCACCGGCCGCAACCTGCTGGGCCACATCAGCACCGACGTCGATCTGGCGACGGTGCTGCTTGCTGCTGTTAGCGTGCGAGAAGTCAATCATCACCTGCGGACGCAGGCCGGATTTTTCCAGAATCTCGCTGGCAGCCTGCACATGGGCCGCGTCGTAATTGGGGGCCTTGCCACCGCGCAGAATGACGTGACAGTCCCGGTTGCCGCGCGTTTCAAAAATCGCGCTCTGGCCCATCTTGGTCATGCCCATGAAGGCATGGCTGGACTGTGCGGCCAAGATGGCGTCGCTAGCCACTTTCAGGCCGCCATCGGTACCGTTCTTGAAGCCCACAGGGCAGCTCAGGCCGCTGGCCAGCTGGCGGTGGCTCTGGCTCTCCGTCGTGCGCGCACCAATCGCGCCCCAGCTGACGAGGTCACTGATGAACTGGGGCGACAGCAAATCCAGAAACTCAGTGCCCGCAGGCAGGCCCAGCTCCAGAATATCCAGCAGCAGGCGGCGTGCCAGCTCCAGCCCTTCGTTCACGGCAAAGCTGCCATCGCGGTAGGGATCGTTGATGTAGCCCTTCCAGCCCACCGTGGTGCGCGGCTTTTCAAAATACACGCGCATGACGATGAGCAGATCGTCCTTGAGCGCATCGGCCTGCACCTTGAGCTGGCGAGCGTAATCCATGGCCTGATCGTGATCGTGAATCGAGCATGGGCCGACCACCACTACCAGACGGTCATCCTGCCCATGCAGCACGCGCGAGATAGCTGCGCGGCTGGATTCCACCAGCGCGTAGGCTTGCTCGGTAATCGGCAGCCACTCTTCCAGCAGGGCGGGCGTGAGCAGCGGGCGCACGATCTTGATGCGCGTGTCATCGACGCGGGTTTTGTCCAGAGTGGTCAGCTTGGGGGCAGCGGGCACGGCCTTGCGCGGGGCCGGTGCAGTCGTGGAAGGCGTGGAGGAGTTCATCCCTCTATTGTCGCCTTGCCCGAACGGTTGCGCGGGCAGACCTGTTATTCGCCGCTGGAGAGCTTCATCAGCACCAGCCCGCTGACGATCAGCACGGCGGCACCCACGCGCATGGCGCTGACCTGCTCGCCCAGCACCGTAATGCCCACCACAAACGCACCTACGGCACCAATGCCCGTCCAGATCACATAGGCCGTGCCCAGCGGCAGCGTGCGCATGGCAATCGACAGCAGGCCAAAGCTGGCAATCATGGCCACGATGGTGATGGCGCTGTATTTGAAGTGAGTGAAACCGTTGGACTGCTTCATGGTGAAGGCCCAGAGCACTTCAAGAACGCCAGCAATCAGCAGATAAACCCAAGCCATAGCAAACCTCTTTGGAGATGAATGGCCAGGTCGTCCCGGCAAGAAAAAAGCCATGTGCAACACAGCCAGGCAAGGTCGTCCCTGCTGAGCGAATGCTAACCGGCTGCGGCAAACCCGGTCCAGCCTTGGGTGGTTCATGCACCACAGGCGCTGGCAAATACTTCGTCCAACTCAACGATGCCGACATGCTAAGGCTCACGCACAGTGAGCCTGACAAGCAACAAGGAGAGCTGACAAATGAATCGACTGCAAGACCGCATCGCCCTGATTACTGGCGCAGGTGCCGGCATTGGCAAAGGCGTTGCCCGCCGCTTTGCCGCCGAAGGTGCCAGCCTGTGGCTGGCCGATATCAATGCCGAAACCTGCGCCGCAGCGGCGCAAGAAATCAGCGAAGAGTTTGGCGTACAAGTCGGCTATTCGGCGGCAGATGTCAGCGAACATGCTGCCGTGCAAGCCATGGTCGATGCTGCGCTGGCGCACTTTGGCCGGGTGGACATTCTGGTCAACAACGCCTGGGGCCGTCGCCCCGGTGCCAAGCCCGGCTTTGCGCAGGTAGAGACGCTCAGCGATCTGGATGCCGACTGGGCATGGCGCATTGGCACGCAGTCTGCGCTGTGGGCCATGCAAGCCGTCTTTCCCGGCATGAAGCAGCGCGGCTGGGGGCGGGTCATCAATATGTGCTCGCTCAACGGCGTCAACGCTCACCCCTATTCGGTGGACTACAACATGGCCAAAGAAGCGCTGCGCACTCTTACCCGCTCCGCCGCGCGGGAATGGGCGGCCCATGGCATCTGCTGCAATGCCATCTGCCCTGGCGCAGCCACCGAGGCCTACAAAAAATTCGCCGCCGCCCAGCCAGACAATGCGGCCGATATGCTGCGCATGAACCCCATGGGATACATGGGCGAGCCTGAGCGTGATATTGGCGGCGCAGCGCTCTTCCTGGCCAGCGATGACTGCTGCTATGTAACCGGAAACACGCTGTTTGTCGATGGCGGCAGCCACATCAACGGCGTGCCGTGGTTGCCCAAGCAGAAATAATCACTCTCAAAAAAATAGCTGCCAGCGCTTATCTATCAAGCGCTGGCAGCTATTTTTAATGAAAAGACATCAGGCCTCGGCGGTCGCCTCAGCAGTCACCTCAGTCACGGCCTCTTCCAATAAAACGATATTCCCCACCGTCGCGCCATAGTGCGTCGCCACGCGCTTGCGCTGCTTGAGCACGGCGCGGTCTTTGCTGACCAGAACCGCTTTGTGCAGGCTAGCCAGGTCGAGGAAATGCTGGTCATCCGGGTCGGTGCAGGTAAAGCGAATCTTTGGGGCCTCGGCCACATATTCGACAGCTTCATCAAACGCCGCCATCACGCCTTCGGGCGTCTTGCCGTAGAAGCTCACACGCGGGGCGATCTGGCTGTAGTGCAGCACGCGGCCCAGCTCTATGCGCTGGGCTTGGTCGGCAATCCAGCGAACCTCGCCCTTGGCGACCAGTTCACGAATCGATGGGATATGCGGGTCGTCAAAGATCAGCATGTCCAGCACCACATTGGTGTCCAGAATCATGGGGCGCGGCAACGGGCCTTCGTAGCCGGCGTTACAGGCCGGCCAGCGCAGGGGGGCGATTTTCATTACGCTTCGCCTGCTTGCGCATTGCCGTCTGCAGCGCCATCGGCATTCTTGCGGGGCTTGGTCGAGCCCTTGATCATGTCGAAGCGGAACAAGCGGCACTCAATCGGGCCGTTCCACATGGGGGTGCGGCGCGATTCTTTGAGGCGCATCTGGCTGGGCAGCTTCAGGTCGGGCGTGAGCATGAAGGCGCTCCAGCCGCTGTAGTTCTTCTTCCAGTGGCTGGCCAGCTGGCTGAAGAATTCGCCGCCGTCTTCGGTCTGCGCAGTTTCGCGGCCTGCGCGTTCGACCTGACCCATACGCTCTGCAGCATTACGGCCCGAGCTACCAGCAGCGGCAATACGTTCGCCATAGGGCGGGTTCAGAATCATCATGCCGGGCTGGTCGGTAGGCGGCATACGCTGCAGCGCATCGCCACCGCGCAGGTTGATGGTCTCGGCCACGCCCGCACGCTCGGCATTGCGCTGGGCAAAGTCGACCATACGGAAGGAAATGTCCGAGCCATAAATGCCCACGGGCGACTCGGGCAGGATGGCGGCCTCGGCCTCGTCCAGAATCACTTCCCACACATGGCGCTGGAAGGGCACGAGCTTTTCAAACGCAAAGCGGCGCAGGATGCCGGCCGGAATCTTGCGCGCAATTTGCGCCGCTTCGATCAGCACGGTGCCGCTGCCGCAGCAGGGGTCGTACAGCGGCTGGGGGTTGTCGCCGTGCGGGTTCCAGCCACTGGCGGCAATCATGGCGGCGGCCAGGGTTTCCTTCAGCGGCGCATCGCCCTTGTCCTCGCGCCAGCCGCGCTTGAACAGCGCTTCGCCCGAGGTGTCGATGTAGATGGTGGCGCCGTCAGTCGTCAGGTGCAGGTGGACACGTACATCGGGGTGGTGTGTTTCCACACTGGGGCGCACGCCGTGGCGCTTTTCGCGGAAGCGGTCGGCAATCGCGTCTTTGACCTTGAGCGCGGCAAAGTTCAGGCTGGTCAGCGGGCTGTGCTGGGCCGTGACCTCGATCTTGAAAGTCTCTTTGGGCGAGAACCAGATCTCCCACGCCACCTCGCTGGCGGCGCGGTACAGATCGTTCTCGCTGCGGTACATGGTGTGCGACAGCTCGACCAGCACGCGCTGCGCAAGGCGGCTGTGCAGATTGAGCAGCATGGCATCACGCCACATGCCACGCAGCATGACGCCGCCCCGGCCCACGAGCAAATCTTGCCCGGTGGCGCCGGTGATGGCGTGGACCTCATCGGCCAGAAAACCCTCGACGCCGGCGGCGCAGGGCAAAAACAAATGCAGTTGGTTCATAAAAATCAATGCGCGCCAGCTGCGGTGTCAGGTGCCTGACACTCGGTATGCGCGTTACAGGGCATAAGCATACGCGCTAGGCCTTTTCCGGTGCCAGCGCACGGCAAGCGTTGCGCTATAGATGCGCGCTGCGGCGCGGTCATCATGACGGCCAAGGAGTATCAAAAATGGAAGAAATCAGCTGGAACGACTTCATGAAGGTGGAGCTGCGTGTGGGGCGCGTGCTGCAGGCCGAGGTCTTTACCGAAGCGCGCAAGCCCGCCTACAAACTGCTGCTGGATTTGGGCCCCGAGCTGGGCCAGCGCAAGTCCAGCGCGCAGATCACCGGGCATTACCAGCCCGAGGACTTGATTGGCCGGCTGGTGGTCGCGGTGGTGAACTTTCCCAAGAAACAGATTGGCCCGTTGATGAGCGAATGTCTTGTGACCGGTTTTCACGATGCCGCAGGAGCCGTGGCACTGTGCGTGCCCGACAAGGAGGTGCCGCTGGGCACTCGTCTGCTGTAGCCTTGGCGTCTGCATGCAAAATGGCCGACAGCCCTTTTACAGACTGCGGATAATGCTATGAATATCAGCTTCAACCCTCTGGTGCGCGTGCGTACCGTCACCGCCTTCGTCAACATGCCCACCGAGCGTGCGCAGTGGCAGGCAAGTCTGAGTCAGGCCAAACAGCAATGCGATGCGGTCGCCGATGCCATTGAGGCCCAGGGCTACCGGGTGCAGTCGATTCGCATCGTGAGCAATCCGTTTGGCGAGTTCATCGATGTCTGCGGGATTGATTCGGCGCTGGCCGATTTGCAGCACATCACGCAGTTGCTGACCACCATCAATACCGGCGCGCGCCGCATTCGCTTTGCCATTGGCGAGGCGCGCAACGCACAGGAGGTAGCTCTGCTGCCCCAGCTGATTGCCGCCTATGGCGACCTGTGCAATGCCTGCGTGAATATCGACCTGGACGAGCACTGTTTTTTGCAGACCGAGCTGCTGGCCCACAGCGTGCAGGCGATTCAGGAAATTGCCCGTACCACGCCACGCGGCGAAGGCAATTTCAACTTCACGGTCAACTTCAACTGTGCGCCCGGCATTCCCTACTTTCCGGCCAGCTACCACCGCGGCCAGCACCATGGCGCGCTGGTGCTGGGTCTGGAAACGCCAGATCTCATGGTAGCTGACCTCCAGGCGCTCCAAGCCCAGCGCCAGCAGCTGGACCACGCCACCTGGTTCAGGCTGGCCTTCGAGCGCCTGAGCCAGTCGCTGACCGCGCATGCCACCGCCATCCAGCGCTGCGCCGATGGCGTGAAACTGGCCGACGGCTGGCGCATTGCGGGCATGGACACCTCGGCGGCCCCCTCCAAGTCCTGCGCCTCCATGGTCGATGTCTATCAACTGCTGGGCGTGCCCTATTTCGGCGCCAGCGGCACGGTGGAAGCCTCGGCCCTGCTGACCCGCGTGTTCAAGTCCGTCCAGGGCGTGACGCCAATTGGCTTTAGCGGCCTGATGCTGGCCGTGACCGAAGACCAAGGCCTGGCCCAGGCCAGCCTGAACAACGAGTTCGATATTCGCGCCCTACTGACTTACAGCAGCGTCTGCGGCATTGGCCTCGACACCGTGCCCGTGCCCGGCGACAGCAGCAATGAGCAGATCGCCGCCGTCATGCGCGACACAGGCACCATGGCCTACCGGCTCAACAAACCGCTGACCGTGCGCCTGTTTCCCGTACCAGGGCTAAAAGCGGGCGATAAAACCGCCTTTGAAAGCGACGACCTCTGCAACTGCGCGGTACTGGCTTTGCCTTGAATTTCATACAAAACAAGGCTCTAGCGCTTATTGATCAAGCGCTAGCAGCTATCGTTATTGATATTCCCCTACCCCGGTTCTGTTTGACCTGCCCCCATGGTCGCCAACGGGGTGCCCCCGGTAAAATTGACCCTTATGGCAAAAATTATCGTTCTGGCACTGGTGCTGCTTTTCTTTGGCTGCGGGCTGTACATGCACCTGCGCGGCAAGGTGCGCCACAAGGTGGTGAAGCAATTGTTTGATCACTCCACGTTCACAGCGCCGTTCAACGTCTTCATGCTGATGTTCAGCAAGGTGCCGCGCACGCCTTATCTGCCCACCAGCACCTTCCCCGAGCTGGCGCCGCTGCAGGCCAACTGGCGCGAGATTCGCGAGGAAGCCGTGAATCTGCAAAAGAACATGCAGATCAAGGCCGCCGCCAACAATGACGACGCGGGTTTCAACTCCTTCTTCAAGACCGGCTGGAAGCGCTTTTACCTGAAGTGGTATGGCGATGCCCACCCGTCTGCCATGGAGCTGTGCCCCAAGACCACCGCACTCGTCAAATCCATTCCCAGCATCAAGGCCGCCATGTTTGCCGAGCTGCCGCCCGGCGCCAAGCTCAATCTGCACCGCGACCCTTATGCCGGCTCGTTGCGCTACCACCTGGCTGTGCTGGCACCCAATGATGACCGCTGCATGATTGAGGTCGACGGCAAGCCCTACAGCTGGCGCGAGGGCGAAGGCGTGATCTTCGACGAGACCTATATGCACTGGGCTGAAAATCGCTCGGAAGGCAACCGCATCGTGCTGTTCTGCGATGTGGAGCGCCCCATGACCAACGGCTTTGCCCAGTGGCTCAACCACTGGCTGGGCAAGAATGTCGTGGCCGCCGCCAGCTCGCCCAATAACGAGGGCGATCCGCGCGGCATGATCAGCAAGCTGTTCAAGATCTCGTTCTACGCCGGCAAGTACCGCCGCGCGTTCCGCAGCTGGAACCCGACGTTCTACAAGATCCTCAAATTTGGATTGATGATTGGCGTGCTGGCTTTGTTTATCTGGTGGTTAATCCCCAGCTAACCATCGGTTAGAGCAAGCCCGCCAAACAAAAAGCCGCTGAGCAATGCATCAGCGGCTTTTTTTATTCCCAGCGATGGCTACAACGCCTTGCGCAGCGTCGTCGTCGGTATCTTGAGCTGCTCGCGGTACTTGGCCACCGTGCGACGCGCGCATTCAATGCCCTGCTCCTTGAGCATATCGGCCAGCTTGGCATCGGATAGCGGCTTTTTAGGACTCTCGGCATCCACAAACTGCTTGATCAGCGCCCGCACTGCGGTGCTGGAGGCGCTGCCGCCGGTCTCCGTTCCCAGACCCGAGCCAAAGAAGTATTTGAGCTCAAACGTGCCCTGCGGCGTGGCCATGTACTTGGCCGTGGTCACACGGCTGATGGTGGATTCGTGCAGGCCCAGCTGATCGGCAATATCGCGCAGCACCAGCGGGCGCATGGCCAGCTCGCCATGCACAAAGAAGTTTTTCTGCCGCTCCACAATCGCTTGCGACACGCGCAAGATGGTGTCAAAGCGCTGCTGAATGTTCTTGATGAACCAGCGCGCCTCCTGCAATTGCTGTTGCAGCGCGGCATGGCCTTCGCTGCTTTTGTGGCGGCGCAGCACGCCTGCGTAAATGTCATGCACCCGCAGGCGCGGCATCACATCGGCATTGAGCTGCACGGAAAAATCGACGCGCCCTGAGCTGACGCGCACCGGACGCACGATGACATCGGGGACGATGATATTGCGCTCCACATCCACAAAGCGGCGACCGGGGCGCGGCTCCAGCCCCGCAATAAGGCTCATGGCTTCGCGCAGCGGCTCCTCGCGCGCGCCGCACAGGCTGGTGAGCTTGCGCAGGTCGCGCCGCGCCAGCAAGTCCATGGGCTGCTTGCAAATGGCCTGCGCCAGCTTCAAGCGGTTCATGTGCGCCTCGGTCGTGCCTTCGTCCTCAGCGGTGTGAATCAAATCACGCAGCTGCAGCTGCAGGCATTCGGACAGATCACGCGCACCCACGCCCACAGGCTCCAGACTTTGCAGCAGCTTCAGCGCAATGGCAAAGCGCTGCTCCAGCTCTTCGCGCTCTTCCAGATCGTCGCCCGCCAGACTCCGGGCCAGCTCCTGCAACGGGTCTTCAAGGTAGCCGTCGTCGTTGAGCGATTCGATCAAAAAGCGTAGCGCCGCGCAGTCTTCGGCACCCAGACGCAGGCTAAGCGCTTGCCGGTGCAGAAATGCGGTCAGGCTTTCGTGCTCGCGGGCCAGATCAATGGCATCGGTTTCGCCATCACCATCGCGGTTGCGGGTGGAGCCACTGCCCGAGGGGGAGTCCCACTCGCTGCTGGATTCACCGCCCCACTCGCCATCCTGGCCGTCAATGCCGTCGGCATCCCAGTTCAGTGCTTCCGGGGTTTCGGCGCTGGGGGTCTCTGCTACAGAGTCAGTAGCTGTTTGCGCCTGTCCTGTCTCTTTTTCAGATGAAATATGGTCTGAAGCGCTGTATTCATGAGCGGTAGGCGCTATCTCCGCAGGAGCATCGCTTCCTGCATCAGCCTCATCGCCAGCGCGTTCCAGAAATGGGTTGTCGACCAGCATCTGTTCGACTTCCTGCGCCAGCTCCAGCGTGGACAGCTGCAGCAGCTGAATGGACTGCTGCAACTGCGGCGTGAGCGAGAGATGCTGCGAAACGCGTAGCGAGAGACCTGGCTTCATCAGCTAAATGCCTCCAGCCGGCGGCTGCAGCAAATGCTCGCGCCACTCAGAATTCGCCGCCGTGCGGCTTCAATGCGCTGGCCCGCAGCGCTGGTCAACGCCAGTGCCGGGGGGAATGTGAGAGAGCGAAAGCCTGCGCTCATCACATACGGAAATGTTCGCCCAGGTAGACGCGGCGCACATCGGCGTTCTCCACAATCTCCTCGGGGGTGCCTTCGGCCAGCACATGCCCATCGCTGATGATGAAAGCATGGTCGCAAATGCCCAGTGTTTCGCGCACGTTGTGGTCGGTAATCAGCACACCAATGCCGCGCTCCTTGAGGAAGCCAATGATGCGCTGAATCTCGATCACGGCAATCGGATCGATACCGGCAAAGGGTTCATCCAGCAGAATGAAACGCGGCTGAGTCGCCAGTGCACGCGCGATTTCCACGCGGCGACGCTCACCGCCGGACAGCGCCAGCGCGGGCGACTGGCGCAGGTGCTCAACGCGCAGCTCCTGCAGCAGGCCGGTCAGGCGTTTTTCGATCTCGCCCTGCGTCAGCGCCTTGCCCTGCTCGTCTTTTTGCAGCTCCAGCACGGCGCGCACATTGTCTTCCACGCTGAGCTTGCGGAAGATGGATGCTTCCTGAGGCAGATAGGACAGGCCCAGGCGCGAGCGCTGGTGAATAGGCATGCCTCCGACAGGCTGACCATCAATAAAGATCTCGCCACCATCGCTGCGCACCAGACCCACGATCATGTAAAACGATGTGGTCTTACCCGCACCATTAGGGCCGAGCAGACCGACCACCTCGCCTTTTTGCACGGACAGGGACACGTCCTTGACCACCTTGCGGCTGCCATAGGACTTGGCCAGATGCTTGGCTTCCAGACGACTCGTAGACTCGCCGGTGCGGCTGCTGGAGAAGGTGGGCTCAATCATTTCTTCTCGTCCGCCTTCTCGCCACCCAGAGTCATGCTCTGGCGCAATTGCGTAGCCGGTGTCGCAGGCTTGGGCTGAGCGCCCGGCGTGCCTTCCTTGGGTGCCATGATGGCGCGCACACGACCGCCCTGACCGATGGAAGAGCTGGGCAAGCCGCCGCTGGTCTTCTCGCCATCGACCGTATAGACGTCCGTGATGTTGTTGTAGACGATGATGGAGCCGGTGACCTGATCACTGAGCTGGCCGCCACGGTAGCGGCGCATCTCGCCACGGCGAATGAACTTGACGATATCGGCCTTGCCGTCGTACTCGATGACTTCGCCTTCGCCTTCGATGAATTCTTCAGGCTGACCCGGCACACTGTCGCGCTTCTGGCGGAAGAAGGCGCGCTTGCCCGGCTCGGCCTTGATCACTCCGAACTGGTAGCCCTCGGCATCCTGGCGCACATCCAGCTGTACGCCACGCAGCACGATGGTGCCCTTGGTCATCACCACATTACCGGTGAAGACGCTGGTCTGCTGCAGCTCGTCGTGGCGCAGCGCATCCGCCTCGATATTCATGGGCTTGGCGCTGTCGGCTTTTTCGGCATGCGTAATGCCGGTCGCTGCTGCCAGGGCGCAGGCCAGCGCAAGAGGTAGGAGTGATTTTTTCATGGAAGGCACGTTTCTTGCATCCATTGTAGTCATTCCCTTTTTAGGACTTGCGTAAAAAACACCCATAAAAAAGCCCGCACGGCGGCGGGCTTGCTAAGTATCAAGGCTTGATGACGCTAGTCACCGACCTTATGCCTTGCGGCTGGAGGCAATCAGCGCATTGACGACGCGCAGCACGTTGTCCATATTGCCGGCCTTGGTGCCGTCAGTGTAGTAGCGGCCGGCCACGCCCATGGCGGGCACACCTTCCACGTCGTACTCGTTTTGCAGCTGCGCAGCCTTGCGCGCCTGATTGGCCACAGTAAAGGAGTTGTAGACCTCCTTGAACTTGGCCACATCCACGCCTTGCTTGCCGATCCATTCAAAGATGGCATCGTCGTTCTTCAGACCGTTGCGCTCCACGTGAATGGCACGGAACACCTTGGCGTGCAGCTGGGGCAGCAGGTTCATGCCTTCCAGTGTGAAGTACAGCTTTTGCTGGGGCAGGAAGGAGGCATTGAAAGCCACAGGCACGCGGCGCACCACCACATCGGCAGGCTGGCTCTTGGCCCAGGCTTCAAACTGGGGCTCGAACGCATTGCAGTGCGGGCAGCTGTACCAGAAGAACTCGATCACCTCGACCTTGCCGGCAGGTGCGCTCACGCTGGCAGGCTTGGCGAGCTTGATGTAGTCATTGCCTTCCTTGGGGGCTGCGGCTTGGGCCCAGCTGGAGGACGTACCCAAAGTCAGGGCACCGGCAGCAGCTGCCGAAGCAGCCAGAGAGAATTCGCGACGTTTCATCTAAACAAACTCCTGTATCAGGTCTGCAGTATCAGAGCCAACAAGCTCCAAAAAGTTCAGCCAACCCTAAAACTAACAACGGGCAGGCCAGAAGCATCAAGCCAGGGCCGCCCCGCAGCGATGCTGCTGCCCCTTCGGGGGACGCGGCGCAGCCGCTCAGAGGGAAGATTATTTCCCCGACCTCACCAGCGTGGAATCCACACCAGCGCCATCGAGCTTTCCTTTGAGCTGCTCGGCGTCATCACGCTTGCTAAATGGACCCACGCGCACGCGGAAGACGGTAATACCGTTTTGCTCACGCTCGCTGATACGCGACTCCCAGCCCAGCATGGCCAGCTTGGCGCGCTGCGCTTCGGCTTCGCTCTGCCCGCGGAAAGCACCGGCCTGCACAAAGTAGTTGAAGGCAGTATCAGAGGAGCTTGGTGCCTGCGCAGCCGCTTTTTCCTTGTCAGCACGTGCTTTTTCGGCCTTTTCAGAAGCAGCAGAACGCTCCTTGACCAGATCACCCAGCGGATCGCCAGTGGCGGGCTTGCTGGGCTTTTCTTTTTCAGCCACCGGCTTTGAGGGTGTTGCTGGCACTTCAGGCGTAGTCACACCGCCCGTCGCTGTGGGCTGGGCCGCAGGCGTGGGGGGCGTTACCGTCACTTCGCTGGGCGGCTGCACAGGCGTGGCCACGGGGGGCTGCGCGGGCTGGCGGCTTTGCAGCGGGGCGTTGGGGTCCCAGTTCTTATTGCGCTCGGCCTCGGCGGCATCACGCTGGTTGTTGTTGCCGCCCTTGTTGAGGAACGGCACAGGCACCTTGGTCACATAAATGGCCACGGCCAGAGCCGCAGCCAGGCCGATAACCATGCCAAAGATAAGCCCCAGGATGGTTCCACCGCGTTGCTGGTTCTTCATATCAGTCGCTTAACGCTTTCTGCTTTGATTACATGCGCTCGGGTGCACTTACACCCAGCACGGCCAGACCATTGTGCAACACCTGAGCGGTGGCGGCGACCAGGGCCAGGCGGGCGAGCTTGACCTTTTCGTCGTCCACCAGAATGCGCTCAGCGTCGTAGTAGCTGTGATAGCTGGAAGCCAGATCACGCAAGTAGAACGTCACATCGTGCGGTGCATTGCCTTCGGCGGCGGCGGTGAGCATCTCTGGGTACTTGGCCAGCAGCAGCATCAGGGCCTGAGCCTGAGGGCCTTCCAGTGCGGACAGATCCACGTCCTTGAGCGCGGGCACGCCAGCGCCGCCAGCTTCTTGCCATGCACGCAGCACGGACTGAATACGGGCATGGGCATATTGCACGTAGTACACAGGGTTCTCGTTGTTCTGGGCCACGGCCAAGTCAACGTCAAAGGTGTACTCGGTGTCAGGCTTGCGGCTCAGCAGGAAGAAGCGCACGGCGTCCTTGCTGGTCCACTCGATCAGATCGCGCAGCGTCACGTAAGAACCTGCGCGCTTGCTGATCTTCACTTCTTCGCAATCTTTCACCACGCGAATCATGGTGTGCAGCACGTAATCGGGGTAGCCCTCTGGGATGCCCACATCGGCCGCCTGCAGGCCAGCGCGCACGCGGGCAATGGTGCCGTGGTGGTCGGTGCCCTGAATGTTCACCACCTTGGTGAAGCCGCGCTTGAACTTCTGAATGTGATAAGCCACATCAGGCACGAAGTAGGTGTAGCCGCCATCGGTCTTGCGCATCACGCGGTCTTTGTCGTCACCGTAGTCGGTGGACTTGAGCCACAGCGCACCGTCTTGTTCGTAGGTCTTGCCGTTGGCGATCAGGCGATTGACCGTCGCTTCGACATGGCCGTTTTCGTACAGGCTCGACTCGAGGTAGTACTCGTCGAACTTGAGGTGAAAGGCCTGCAAGTCCTTGTCCTGCTCGTTGCGCAGATAGGCCACGGCGAACTGGCGAATATTGTCGTAATCCTCAACATCGCCATTGGCGGTGAACTCACGGTCATCAGCCTTGATGGTTTCCTTGTTCAGGAAAGCCTTGGCGATGTCGGCAATGTAGTCACCGTTATAGAAATTCTTGGCCAGCGGGTTGTCGCTGTCAGTAGGCCAGCACTCGTCACCGGGCTTGAAGCCCTTGGCGCGCAGTTGCGTGGACTTGGTCAGGGTATCGATCTGCACGCCCGCGTCGTTGTAATAGAACTCGCGGTGTACCTTCCAGCCCTGAGTGGAGTACAGATTGCTGATGGCGTCGCCAATCGCAGCCTGACGGCCATGGCCCACATGCAATGGGCCTGTGGGGTTAGCGGAGACGAACTCGACGAGGATGTTTTCGCCGCGATCAGCCTGGTAGCCGAACTTTTCGGCCTGCGCCAGCACTTCGCGGATGATTTCCTGCTTGGCAGCGGGCTTCAAGCGAATGTTCAGAAAGCCGGGGCCGGCGATCTCGATCGCATCCACCCATTTCTGGAAAGCGGGTGTGGCTTCCAACGCGGCTTTGAGCTGCTCACCCAGAGCGCGAGGGTTCGCCTTCAGGGGCTTGGCCAGTTGCATGGCTGCCGTACAAGCGAAATCGCCATGGGCTGCCACTTTGGGGTTTTCAAACGCAGCGCGTGCGCCAGCGCCGGGCGAGAGTGTTTCGAGCTCAGCAGCCAGGGCCGCGAGCAATTCTTGTTTGACGGAAAGCATCCGGTGATTTTACGTGGCTGCCTTGATCTGCGCAGCTAAGCTGGATTGCAGGGACGCAACAAGTCGTTGCAGCCCCACAAAATTACATGCCGCGCGCCCAGAAGACGGCGACGATGGCAATCACCGGCACCAGATGGCTTTGCCACATCACCCACTTGCGGGTTTGCTTGACTTCTTCGGGAGCGGGCAACTGGCCGGTGGCGTCCAGCGCCTTCTTCCAGCGGCGGAAGGTAAAAGTGGGCTTGAGCGAGAGCAGCACGGCGATGACGAACAGGGTCATCTTGATATGAAACAGCGGCGATGCCACATAGCCGCCCATGCCCTTGACGCCCCAGACCAGACGCGCAATACCGGTCAGCAGCAGCACGATGGCGGCAATGCCGTAAATCATGTCCAGCCTGGCAAGGCGCTGCACTACGGCGGCGTTCATCCACTCCACCCGGCACAAAGCGGCTTGGCTGGAGAGAAACACCACCAGCGTCAAAATAGCCAGCAGGTGGGCGCTGGCGAGAACGGCTTCAAAGGTCATGACTCAGCGGAGGAATGCTCATCAAACCCTGCCGAAACATTCCGCAGGGGCGACGAATGCATGCTCCGCCCTCCTTACCTTTGCATCATGCCAGCAAGCCGTTGCGGAAAAATTCCGGCTGGTTGTAGTGATGCTTGAGGTAGTCAATCCACATGCGCACGCGCAAAGGCATGTGCTTGCGCTGAGGGAAGACCACGAAGATGCCGTTGGGCGGTGCGGCGAAATCTTCCAGCACGGGCACGAGGCGGCCTGCGGCAATTTCAGCCTCCACCTCCCAGGTGCTGCGCCAGGCAATGCCCCAGCCGCCAAGGCACCAGTCGTGCAATACCTGACCGTCGGAGCAGTCCAGCGGGCCGCCCGGCTTGAAGTGCACCACTTCGCTGCTGCCGCTTTCAGGGTGAGGAATGCGGAAGGCCCAGCCGCGCGTCTGCGATGCGTCCGACGACAGTGTCAGGCAGTCGTGCTGCGTCAGTTCGCTGGGGTGCTTGGGCGTGCCGCGGCGATCCAGATAGGCGGGCGTAGCCACGCACAGGCGGCGGTTGTCCGCAATGCGCACGCTGACCAGAGCCGAGTCGGGCAGGTCACCCACGCGCACAGCGCAGTCAAAACCTTCACCGGCCAGATCGACCACGCGGTCGCTCAGATTCAGCGAAATGGTGACATCGGGGTGCAGATCGCGGAAACGCGGCACCAGCGGTGCGACGTGGCGACGGCCGAAGCCGGCAGGGGCGGTGATGCGCAGATGGCCCGTGGCCTTGACGCCGCCGGCGGAAACGCTGGCCTCGGCATTGCACACATCGGAGAGCAGGCGCTGGCAATCTTCCAGAAACGCGCTGCCTTCGTGGGTGAGCGAGATGCGGCGCGTGGTACGCACCATGAGCTTCACGCCCAGATGCTCTTCCAGAGCATCCAGTCGGCGTCCCATGATGGCGGGCGCTACGCCTTCGGCCTTGGCGGCAGCCGTCAAGCTGCCTCGGGTCGCTACTGATACAAAAGACTCAAATGCTTTGAGTTTGTCCATGACCGCTGCTCCTGTCTTATCCGTGTTGTCTCCTGTGTCAGCTGGGCGCTTTATTAAAAAAAAGAGCGCCCACCGCACAAGCAGCCTTGATTATTTAAATGTTTTTAGCGAAAGTCCTTTAAGCAAGAGCGCTAGCTGCTATCACTTTTACCAGTGCGCAATCAGTGCTACATGCCTGTCACCTGTGTGACTATATTTCGATATAGCCTAACTATAAGTCACAAATTGCAAAGGAATCTTTAGTCTTTATATACCTTTATAGCAAAATTTGCCGTTTTCCCTAGGTAGGGAATATCGCTTATTCGCCTGCGCCATGAGCTTGCAGGCCAGCGGCGCCTTTAAATCGATGAGTTGTAAAACACATTTACACGATCGGCACTACCCGAAGTCATGACCTCTTCACCTCTGTCTGCCAACCCTTGCGTGCTCCCCGCCCAGCTCGTCGACTTGCTGGGCCAGTCCGGTCAAGGCTATGCAATCTGGAATGCTGAAGGTCATCTGCTTATGGCTACGCCCGCGTGGTGCCAGTGGTTTGACGTACCGCCAGACAGCGCCACAGGCCAGCCTCTGCAGCCCTTGCTCAGTGATGCCGTCTGGCAAACCCACAGCCCGCGCTTTACCGCCGCAGGCAAAGGCCAGCGACAGGAATACGACGACACCCGGCACGACGACTTTGGTGCCCAACGCCACCGCCGCATACAGCTCACCCCCGGCGCTGCAGATGCGCAGGGCCGGCACGAGGTGCTGATGACGCTGAACGATGTGGGCCGCGAATATGCGCGCGGCACCGTCATCACACGCCAGCACGAGCAGTTGAAGTCCTTGCAGGAGCAGTTGCGCAGCCACCGTGACGATGATGCTGAGCTGGAAAAGCTGCGCACCCTGCTGGACTGGCGCACTGCCATGCTGACCGAGCACAACGAGATGCTGCAACTGCTCTCGCACGAGATTCGCCAGCCACTGAACAATGCATCGGCGGCCATGCAGGCCACACTCAAAGCCATTGACGACCTGCACCTGGCCGACGCCACCCCCGCCACCAAAGCCTTGCTACGCGCCGAGCATGTGCTGCAGCAAGTGATTGGTACGCTGGACAACACACTGGCCGCTGGCACCATTCTGGCCGTGGGCGGCAAGGCCGGTGCATCGAGCGAAACCGATCTCCCCACCCTCATCAAGCTGGTGCTGCACGATATTGCGGCTGACCTGCGCCCGCGCATTGATGTGCAGTGGCAGGCCCAGCCACGCACCGTACAGCTGCACCCGGCGCTGATGCGGCTGACCATTCGCAATCTGCTGCACAACGCACTGGCCTACGCCCCGGCAGAAACGCAGGTGGCGCTGCGTATTTCAGAATCTGACGAGCCACTGGCCCTGATTCTGGAAGTGATTGACCAAGGCCCAGGCATTCCGGCAGAACTGCTGCCTCGCCTGTTCGACAAAGGCTCGCGCGGCAATCACAGCCACAACCGTCCGGGCGCGGGACTGGGCCTGTTCATCGTGCGTTCCGTGCTCCAGTTACACCAAGGTACAGTAGAGGCACTGCCTCTCAGCCCGCATGGCACGGTCATGCGTCTGATCATCCCCCAAGGTCTTGCTGAATAAGAACCGCCGCCATGCTGCCTGCCACCCTTGCTCTGGTTGACGACGACACCGAATACTGTGAATTTCTGGCCCAGCATCTGCGCAGCCAGGGCATAGCTGTCACCGCCTACAGCGACAGCAGCGACCTGCTGGCCGATGTCGCCCCTTACCGCTTTGACTTTTATGTGCTCGACCTGATGCTGCCGGGGGTGGACGGCACCGAGCTGATCCGCATCATCCGCAAACGTACACAGGCCGGAGTGCTCATCGTTTCAGGGCGACTGGGGCCCGAAGTATTTGCCGAAGTCATCAACGCCGGTGCCGACATGTATTTGACCAAGCCTGTGACCTTTGAGCAGGTGGAACTGGCCGTACGCGCCGTACATCGCCGCATCATGACCACGGCCAAGACGGCCACGGCCTGGAAGCTGGACAGCCGACGCAGCGTACTGACTGCGCCCGATGGGCAGTCCGTAGAACTGAGTGCCACAGACCGGATGCTGATGGAATGTTTTTTGCAGGCGCAGGGCGAAACCGTCAGCCGCGACCACATTCGCAGTCTGCTCGGTCACACCAGTGCTGCCGATTCAGACAACAGCCTGCACGCGACCATATACCGCCTGCGCCGCCGCATTGAACGCGCAACGCCTGTGGCCGTACCGCTGCAGTCGCAGCAAAAAGTGGGCTACCAGTTCCGAGCCCCACTGATTGCGGCTTGAGTTAGCACCCAAAAACAAAAACGGACCCAAGGGTCCGTTTTTTGTTGGCTCATTAGTTTCAGCCAAGCGCGAAGCTTACATTTCCATCTTGGACTCAACGTCCGCAATCTTGCGGCGTGCCAGAGCCAGGTTGGCGCGGCTGCTGTCCAGCACGTAATAGATGAAGATGCCGTTGATCTTTTCTGCAGGGCGCAGGATGTGGTATTGACGGCCCAACGTAATCAGAATGTCTTCGATGCTGTCGTTCAGACCCAGAGACTTCATGGTCTTCATCTTGGCGCGCACCACTTCGGTGTTACCTGCAGCCGCCAATTCCAGATCCACACCGCTACCGATGCTACCCAGCAGCATGCCGCTGTTGTAGTCCACCGCCGCCGCGCACAGAGCGCCATCCAGGGTCATCAAATCTTGCAAGCTATCGTTCAAATTCGCCATCGGGGGCTCCTTGGTAAAAATTGACTGACAAAAATCAAAGAATGATCAACTGGTTGCAAGTTTAACAAATCATTTCTGATTTCGATTGTCAATTTATGACAGACAAGAACCCGCGTTACGCGAGTACACGCTTACTTAAATCTCACTAACTCACCTGCAAAAATACCTATCAAACAAAGTCTTAGCCCAATAAAAGATAGCGTTTGAAGCTACTCTTTCAGGAGTCTGTCTGTATCCAGCACGCCTTCAGTCTGTAACGCCAGAGTTGCACTCTGCCGATTCATGCCAGTCAAGAGGAATCAGAACTGATCAACATCATGATTTCGGTGGGTAAAACGCATAAATCCGGCAGACTCCATATAAAAACATCATGAGTTCCGAACTATTTAGGCTCTTTATGTACTGAAAGAATTCAAATAAAGTCCTCCTACATGCTGCCCTTCATGGGCACCGACTCCTGAATATCTGAGACATCAATCGAGGTTCCACATGACTGATCGCACCCAAGTCCACGGCCTGCAAGTCGCCACCGAGCTGTACAACTTTGTGAACGCCCAAGTGCTGCCCGGCACTGGTGTAGATCAAGAAGCCTTCTGGAAGGGCTTCGACCAGATCGTGGCCGACCTGGCCCCCAAGAATGCCGCTCTGCTGGCCGAGCGTGATCGCCTGCAAGTCGAGCTGGACACCTGGCACAAAGCCAACCCCGGCCCCATCACCGACATGGTGGCCTACCGCAAATTTCTGACGACCATCGGTTATCTGGTCGAGTCGCCTAAGGACGCCAAGGCCACGACCGAGAACGTCGATGCCGAACTGGCCGTCCAGGCTGGCCCCCAGCTGGTCGTGCCTATTCTGAACGCCCGCTACGCACTGAACGCCGCGAACGCCCGTTGGGGCTCGCTGTACGACGCTCTGTACGGCACGGATGTGATCAGCGAAGAAGGCGGCGCCGAGAAGAGCAAGGGCTATAACCCTGTGCGCGGTGCCAAGGTGATTGCATTCGCCCGCGACTTCCTGGATCAGGCTGCGCCTCTGGCAAGCGGCTCGCACAAAGACTCCACAGGCTACGCTGTAGAAGGCGGCAAGCTGGTCGTGTCGTTGAAGGACGGTAGCAAGACCTGCCTGAAGGACGAAGCCAAGTTCGTCGGCTACCAAGGCGATGCAGCAGCGCCCACTTCCGTGCTGCTGAAGAACAACGGCATTCACGCCGACATCATCATCAACAAATCCACACCCATCGGCAGCACCGATGCAGCAGGTGTGTCCGACGTGGTGCTGGAAGCGGCTCTGTCCACCATTCTGGACCTGGAAGACTCCGTGGCCGCCGTGGATGCCGAAGACAAGATCAACGGCTACGCCAACTGGCTGGGCATTCTCAAGGGCACGCTGACCGAATCCTTTGACAAGGGCGGCAAGACCGTGACCCGCGGCCTGAACGCAGACCGCGAATACACCGGTGCCGACGGCCAGAGCGTGAAGCTGCATGGCCGCTCGCTGATGTTTGTGCGCAACGTCGGTCACCTGATGACCAACCCCGCCATTCTGTGGGGCGCTGAAGCCAAGGAAATCCCCGAAGGCATCATGGACGCCATGGTGACCACGGCCATCGCCATTCATGACCTCAAGGGCGGTGCCAACGGCATCAAGAACAGCCGCACCGGCAGCGTCTACATCGTCAAGCCCAAGATGCACGGCCCTGCCGAAGCCGGCTTTGCCAACGAGCTGTTTGGCCGCGTGGAAAAAGTGCTGGGCCTGCCAGAGAACACCGTCAAGCTGGGCATCATGGACGAAGAGCGCCGCACCAGCGTGAACCTGAAGGCAGCGATTGCCGCTGCGCCTGCGCGCGTTGCGTTCATCAACACCGGCTTCCTGGACCGCACGGGCGATGAAATGCACACCGCCATGTACGCCGGCCCCATGGTTCGCAAGGCCGATATGAAGACCTGCGCCTGGCTGCCTGCCTATGAAAAGAGCAATGTGCTGGTCGGCCTCTCCATGGGCCTGCGCGGCCGCGCTCAGATCGGCAAGGGCATGTGGGCCATGCCCGACCTGATGAAGGCCATGCTGGAGCAGAAGATTGCTCAGCCCAAGGCCGGTGCCAACACCGCCTGGGTGCCCTCGCCCACCGGCGCGACACTGCACGCTCTGCACTACCACCAGATCAACGTGGCCGAAGTGCAAAAGGGTCTGGAAAGCCCCAACGCCGACGCGGAGTGCGACGACCTGCTGAACGCCATTCTGCAAGTGCCCGTTTCCACCAACCCCGTGTGGTCTGATGCTGAAAAGCAGCAGGAAGTGGACAACAACGTACAGGGCATTCTGGGCTACGTGGTGCGCTGGATTGACCAGGGCGTAGGCTGCTCCAAGGTGCCCGACATTCACAACGTGGGCCTGATGGAAGACCGCGCCACGCTGCGTATCTCCAGCCAGCACATCGCCAACTGGCTGCAGCACGGCATCGTGACCGAAGCTATGGTGCGCGACAGCTATGCCCGCATGGCCAAGATCGTGGACGAGCAAAACGCTGGCGACGCTCTGTACAAGAGCCTGGCGGCCAACCCCGATGGCGCTGCTTACCAAGCCGCTCTGGATCTGGTATTCAAGGGCAAGGAACAGCCTTCGGGTTACACCGAACCCCTGCTGCACGCCTGGCGTCTGAAGGTCAAGGCTGGCCAGTAAAACTATCAAATAGATAGCTGTATCCGCCCGCTCTTGATGTTTTCAGAGATTGTTATCTCTGAAAACTCAATGAAACAAGGCGCACACAGCTATCAAATTTGCTTGGTCATCAATGCACTTCCCCGGAAGTGCATTTTTTTATGTCTGCGAGAATCCCGGACGTTTCTCCAGCATCAAGCGGTAAAGCGCCTGCGCTGCAAGCGACAGGCTGCGCTCTCGCCGCCGCACCAGATAGATTTGTCTGTCCATGCCCGGCAAAGATAGCGGCCGCGTGATCAAGCCCGGCTTGTCGAAATGAAACAGCGACAGCGCCGGCACCACGCTGATGCCCAGACCCGCATGCACCAGGCCCATCACCGTGGCCAGTTGCTCCACTTCGACCAGGGTATGCATGCTCTGCGGAAAAAAAGCGGCATCCAGGTACTGGCGCACGCTGCTGTGGCGTGCCAGATGCACAAAAGGCCACGGCAGCAGATCGGCAACGCCTAGCGTCTCTTGCCCCGCTAGGGGATGGTCTTCACGGCAGACCAGGTGAAAGTCGTCGCTGCAAAACAGCTCGGCCTGCAGATCGGGCGTGTCGGCACGGATGGCTGCCAGCGCAAAGTCGGCCTCGCCATTGCCCACGGCGGCAATACAGGGCTCGGAAAGCACATCCAGCACGGCCACTTCCACCCCGGGGTGCTGACCCAGAAACTGCTGCAGAACATCGGGCAGCCAGCCTGCGGCCAGCGATGGCAACAAGGCCACGGCCACACGGCCCTGGGCCAGCAAAGCCGTATCGCGCATGGCTTTTTCACAGGCTTGCAGCTCGGCCTGTATGCGCAAGGCGGAATGCAGAAAACGCTCGCCCTCAGGCGTCAGTTGCACATGGCGCGTGCTGCGGTCAAACAGCTTGAGACAGACGCTGTCTTCCAGGGACTTGATCAAGGCACTGAAGGCGGGCTGGGACAGATGGCAATGGCTGGCCGCGCGGGTGAAGTTTTTCAGCTCCACCAGCGCCAGAAAAGCCTGAATCGTCCGTGTCGATAGATTCATCTGCGATGCAAATCAATTGATCTCAATAATCGATTTTACTGCTGATATCGCTTTACCTATAGTGGATCGCAGGAGACAACACCGTGACCCCAACCCCATCCCAAGCACCGTTGCTGATTGGCTGCGCCGCCGGATTTTCCGGTGACCGCACCGATGCAGCAGGCCCGGTCGTACAGGAGCTGATTCGCCAGGCCAAGCCCGCCGTGCTGATTTTCGAAACCCTGGCCGAGCGCACTCTGGCCCTGGCCCAGCTGGCGCGCCAAAGCGACCCCGATGCGGGCTTTGAGCCGCTGATGCTGGATTTTCTGCGCCCGGTGCTGGGCGACTGCCTGCAGCACGGCATTCGCATCGTCAGCAATTTCGGGGCAGCCAACCCCGCAGGTGCGGCCCGTGCCATTGCCGGCTTGGCGCAAGAACTAGGCCTCAAAACGCCGCGCATTGCCGTGGTGCAAGGCGATGATTTGAGTGCGCCCGAGCATCGCCCTTTGCTGCAAGCAGCGCTGGCCCAGCGCATGCCCAGCCAGCCCTTGGTCAGCGCCAATGCCTATATAGGCGCGCGTCCGATTGCCGATGCGCTGCAGGCCGGTGCCGATATCGTGGTCTGCGGCCGGGTGGCCGACCCCTCCCTGGTCGTCGGCCCGGCCATGGCCCACTTTGGCTGGGCCTGGGATGACTGGAACCGACTGGCCCGCGCCACCATGGCTGGCCATCTGCTTGAGTGCGGTACCCAGGTCAGCGGCGGCTACTTCGCCGACCCTGGCTACAAAGATGTGCCAGGCATGGATCAGCTGGGCTACCCGATTGCCGAGATCGATGCCGACGGCCATTGCAGCATTTTCAAACCTCAGGGCACGGGTGGCTGCATCAGCACGGCCACCATCAAGGAGCAATTGCTCTACGAAATCCACGATCCCGCCCAGTACTTCACTCCTGATGTCGTGGCCAATATCACGCAAGCGGAAGTCATTGCCCTGGCACCCAACCGGGTGCGCCTGCAAGGGGTGATAGGCCATGCGCGGCCAGCCACGCTCAAGGTCAACGTCTGCTATGCCACGGGCTGGTTTGCCGAGGGCGAAATCTCCTATGCCGGCCCACGCGCTGCCGAGCGTGCCCGCCTGGCCGGTCAGACCATTGCGCAGCGCCTCGCGGGCATCGCCGCGCTGCGCACCGACTTGATTGGCGTCACCAGCGTCTGGGGCAATGATGCCAGCGACTGGCTGAGCCACACCGACCTCAGCCAGGCGACTGCCGATGTGCGCCTTCGCATGGCCTGGCAGCACGAGGAGCACGCCACCGCTGCCCGCCTGCCGCGCGAAATCAATGCCTTGTACTGCTGCGGCCCCGCCGGTGGCGGCGGCGTGCGCACCCATATGCGCCAGCGCCTGGGCCTGACCTCCTGCCTGGTAGCGCAGGAACAGATCCGTACCGGATTCATCTGGGCCGAAGCGCAAACAGCCCAGAACGCCAAGGAGGCTAGCCATGTCTGAGGCCTGCAACACCATCGCCATTCCACTATACCGCCTGGCCCACGGCCGCACCGGCGACAAAGGCAACCGTTCCAATATCAGCGTCATTACCTGGCACCCCGAGTTCTGGGAGCTGATCTGCGAACAGGTCACCGAGGATGCGACTCGCGCACTGTTTGCCGACCGCCGCCCCAGCCAGGTCAAGCGCTATCTGCTGCCCCAGCTACAGGCCATGAATCTGGTGCTGGACGATGTGCTGGATGGCGGCGTCAACGATGCTCTCAATCTCGACAGTCATGGCAAGACCCTGTGCTATCGCGTGCTGCAAATGCCCATCCACATCCCTGCCAAACATATGCCGCGGCTGCGGCCCCATTTCGCCGGCCCGGCCGACAACGAATAGACGACATAGATCGCCTCGACCTTTCCACAACAAACATCCGATCAGGAGACAAACCATGACCTCTTTCACCAAACGCGGCCTGCTGGTCAGCAGCATCGCCCTCGCCTTTGCGCCCACGGTTTTTGCGCAAAGCGACTACCCGAGCAAGCCCATCACCTTTGTCGTGCCCTTTGCAGCAGGCAGCGCCACGGACCAGCTGGCTCGCGCACTGGGCCAGTCCATCACCGAGAAAACCAAGCAGCCCGTCGTGGTCGAAAACAAGGGCGGAGCCAGCGGCATGATTGCCGCCCAGGCCGTGGCCAAGGCACCGGCCGATGGCTATACCGTGCTGATCACCACCAACACCACGCATGCGGCCAACGAACATTTGTACAAAAAGCTGTCCTATGACCCGGTCAAGGACTTCGCCCCGCTGTCCGGTCTGGGCAAGGGCGGTCAGGTGCTGGTCGTACCGGCCGGCGCGCCTTATAAATCGGTGGGCGAGCTGGTGGCCTTCGCCAAGGCCAACCCCGGCAAGCTGAGCTTTGGCAGCGGCAGCTCGTCAAGCCGTGTGGCCGGCGAAATGCTCAAGCAGCTGGCGGGCGTGGATATCTTGCATGTGCCCTACAAAAGCAACCCACTGGCGATTACCGACCTGCTGGGCGGACAGATCAATCTGATGATCACCGATGTCTCCACCGGCGTGCCTCAGATCAAGGCCGGCAAGCTGCGCGCCCTGGGGTACTCCACGCAAAAGCGCAGTGCCCAGCTGCCCGATGTGCCCACCATTGCCGAAGCCGGTGTCAAAGGCTATGACATGGGTTACTGGTTTGCAGCCTATGCCCCAACCAATACGCCCGCCCCCGTGGTCGCCAAGCTCAACCAGTTGCTGAACAGCGCCGTGGCCAGCAGCGCAGCCAAGTCGTTCTTCGACATGTCGGGCTCCGAACCCTGGACCACCACGCCGCAAGAGCTGTCGCAGTTCCAGGCGGCAGAAACGCAAAAATGGGGCAAGGTGATCAAAGCTGCAGGCATTACGCCCGAATAACTGGCGTCGTTCACAGTTCGGTCACACCCGCTGCGGCGTGCCTAAAAGCAGTGAATTGGTCACTTCTGTTTTCAGAGCATCAACTGCTTGCCACTCATAAGCCCCACATATACTTTTAGTGGGATTGATTGATTTGCAAGCGCAAGCAGCTATCAAAAATGCACTCCATGCCACTACATCGAGTGCATTTTTATTGGACGCGGCGGGGTTGATGCGGCACGGCTTCTACACTGACGCCATGCCAAGCAATACGCCTCTCGATCCCAGCCTCTGCCCGCTATGTGGTCAGGCCAACCAGTGCGCCATTACCACTGGCCTGCCGCCAGAAAGCTGCTGGTGCATGCAGACCCCGGTGTCGCAAGATGCACTGGCCCAGCTGCCGCCTGAAGCGCGCGGCAAGGCCTGTATCTGCCCGGTCTGCGCCCAGCCCGCAAAGCCCGATTTCACGACCGACTGACTCTGCGGCGCATCTTTGCGCAGGTCAGGCACCCAACTACCCAGGAGACCTTGATGCCCACCTATCGCATTGAACTGTTTGAAGGCCGCAGCGTTGATGAAAAGCGCAAGCTGGCCGAGGCCATCACCCGCGTGACCACCGAAGTGCTGGGCAGCTCGCCCGAGTCCGTGGACATCATCATTACCGACGTGCCGCGCCACAACTGGGCCACGGCGGGCAAGCTCTGGTCAGAGCAGAGCTGAGCTGAGAGCCGCAGATCGCGTGACAAGCAGCCCTAGGGCTGCTTTTTTTGCGCCGTCTTACAGACTGCCATTTATGATTGATGTTTAAAAATACATACAGAAAGTCAGCACATGCCCACCTATCACATCGAAATGATGGAAGGCCGCACCGTTGAGCAAAAGCGCAAGCTGGTCGAAGAGATCACCCGTGTCAGCGTTGAAGTTCTGGGTGGCTCGCCCGAGTACGTAGACATCGTGATCACCGACATCAAGCGCGAAAACTGGGCCACCGGCGGCAAGCTCTGGCTGGAGCGCGAATGAACGCAGGCGCAAGACAAGGCGGTGCATCCACCGCCGAGCTTCGCGCCCGTTACGGAGAACGCTACCGCTGGCTGCTTTTGCTGGCCGTGCTGGTTGGCGTGGTGGCTTCGGTTCTCCCCTCCACCAGCGTCAACGTGGCCATTCCGGCCATCAGCGCTTATTTCCACATCGGCCCGGCGCAGGCCCAGTGGATCACTTCTGGCTTTATGGTGGCATCCACCATCGCCATGCTGGTCACGCCTTGGCTGCTGCACCGCTTTGGCTACCGCCGCACCTATGTGGCCGCTCTCGTACTGCTCACCATCGGTGCCGTGGTGGGTGGTCTGGCCCAGCACTACCCGCTGATTCTGGCTTCTCGCGTCGCTGAAGGCATTGCCGCAGGCATCATCCAGCCCATACCAGCCGTCATCATGATGAGCGCTTTCAAACCCCATGAGCAGGGCCGCGCTGGCGGACTGTTTGGCATGGGTGTGGTGCTGGCCCCAGCCCTTGCCCCCGCGCTTGGCGGTGTGTTGACGGACTGGCTGGGCTGGCGCTCCACCTTCTTCATGGTTGTGCCTTTTGCACTGGTATCGATCTGGCTGGGCTTCAAGCTCGTCCCCCATTCATCCCCCGGCGGTGCAGAGGCCGGTACGCAAAAAACACCGCTGGACTGGCTGGGCCTGACACTGGGCGGCGCTGGCACGGTCTGCCTGCTCAATGGTCTGGCGCAACTGCATAGTCCTTCCAAATTGGCTGCCGCCGGGCTGCTGCTTGCCTCTGCTGTGTTGCTTGTCGCCTTTTTGCTCTGGCAACAGCGGCTGTTGCGTCAGGGCCAGAAGCCGCTGATGGATCTTCGCCTGTTTGAGTGCCGCCCGTTTGTCATGGGCTGCATCGTCTCTCTTGTCTACGGTGCAGCCATGTACGGCTCCACCTATCTGCTGCCTCTTTTTATCCAGATGGGTCTGGGCCTGTCAGCCAGCTACGCAGGCAATCTACTCGTTCCCGCCGGGCTGATACTGGCCTTTACCTTCCCGCTCGTGGGTCGCATGGCAGACAGGCACCCGGTGCACTGGCTGGTCGGCACGGGCGTTGCACTACTGGCCCTGTCCTTCGCTCTCAATATCTGGGTTAGTACGACAACGCCGCTGTGGTGGCTGGCCGTCGTCATCATTATTGGCCGTGTCGGTCTGGGCTTCATCCTGCCCAGCCTGAACCTGGGGGCCATGCGCCCTCTGGATCGCTCTTTGCTGGCCCAAGGCTCCAGCACCATCAGCTTCATCCGCATGCTAGGTGGTGCCGCTGGCGTCGGCCTGTCCGGCATCATGCTGCAGTGGCGTATAGCGGTCCATGCGACTAATAGCAGCCTCAGCCCTCAGGCGGCGCAACTGGCGGCTTTTCACGAGTGCTTTGCCATGCTCACCCTGCTCTGCCTGATTGCACTGGTTGCGTCAATGCAGCTGCGCTTACCACAAGCCTCGAGCAGTCCTACCCCCAGCTAAGTTGCGCATAATTAAGCCATTGAGGTTTAACGGGCTCAGGCCCTTGAGAAAGCATCGCATGTGCCAGCTACTGGGAATGAACTGCAACACACCAACCGATGTGCGCTTCAGCTTTTCGGGCTTCACCCAGCGCGCGGGTAATACCGGCGACCATACCGATGGCTGGGGCATCGCCTTTTTTGAAGAAAAAGGCCTGCGTCACTTTGTCGATCACGAACGCGCGATCGACTCCCCCATCGCCAAGCTGATCCGCGAATACCCCATCAAAAGCAATAACGTCATTGCCCACATCCGCAAGGCGACTCAGGGCGTGGTCAGCCTACAAAACTGCCACCCTTTCGTGCGCGAGCTCTGGGGGCATAACTGGGTCTTCGCGCATAACGGCGACCTCAAAAACTTCGCTCCCAAACTCCACGCGCACTTTCAGCCCGTAGGCAATACCGACAGTGAACTGGCCTTTTGCTGGATCATGCAGGAGCTGTGGAAATCTCATGCCGGTATCCCCAGCATTGAAGAGCTCACCCACACCCTGCGCGAGCTGGCCGCCAAGATTACACCCCACGGCACCTTCAACTTCCTGCTCTCCAACGGCGAAGCACTCTGGGCCCATGCCACCACCCATCTTTGCTACATAGAGCGACAGCACCCGTTTGCCCAAGCCCAGCTCTGCGACGAAGACCTCAGCGTGGACTTCTCCCGCGAGACGACCCCGCAAGACAAAGTGGCCATCATCGTCACGACACCGCTAACCCACAACGAAACCTGGATCCCAATCCGCTCAGGCGAGCTCAAGGTCTTCAAACACGGTCAGGGCCTCGGCATCTGAGGCCTTCACTTCACAAATAAAAAGAGAGCGCTATGCGCTCTCTTTTTATTTGTTTTCAGGTTGTTAGGCTCTGGAGCCCAATCACAGCCAGCACAAGCTGCTCTGCTTTTTGATGACCCAGTCTTCAACGCTTTTGCATTCCGCAAATAAAAAACCCCGTAATCTTTCGATTACGGGGTTTTTCTCTGTAAGAGCCTGACGATGACCTACTTTCACACGGGAACCCGCACTATCATCGGCGCTAAGTCGTTTCACGGTCCTGTTCGGGATGGGAAGGAGTGGTACCAACTTGCTATGGTCATCAGGCATAAACTTTTTGTCAGATTGATCGCTCTTCGATTAACTTCTTAATCAAAGCTCACTTTCAATCCAACGAATTCATAGAGTCTCGATCAGCTTATTCGATTGCGCCTTTTTGGCATAACTTGAATGATCACTTGCATGATTCATTCTGTCTTTTCATTTCTGAGCTAAACCCAAAGTTATAGGGTCAAGCCGCTCGGGCAATTAGTACTGGTTAGCTTAACGCATTACTGCGCTTCCACACCCAGCCTATCAACGTCGTGGTCTACAACGACCCTTCAGGGGGCTCAAGGCCCCGGCAGATCTCATCTTGAAACGAGTTTCCCGCTTAGATGCTTTCAGCGGTTATCTCTTCCACACTTAGCTACCCTGCGATGCCACTGGCGTGACAACAGGTACACCAGAGGTGTGTCCACTCCGGTCCTCTCGTACTAGGAGCAGGCTTCCTCAAATCTGCAGCGCCCACGGAAGATAGGGACCAAACTGTCTCACGACGTTTTAAACCCAGCTCACGTACCTCTTTAAATGGCGAACAGCCATACCCTTGGGACCGACTACAGCCCCAGGATGAGATGAGCCGACATCGAGGTGCCAAACACCGCCGTCGATATGAACTCTTGGGCGGTATCAGCCTGTTATCCCCAGAGTACCTTTTATCCGTTGAGCGATGGCCCTTCCATACAGAACCACCGGATCACTATGTCCTGCTTTCGCATCTGCTCGACTTGTCAGTCTCGCAGTTAAGCACGCTTATGCCATTGCACTATCGTCACGATGTCCGACCGTAACTAGCGTACCTTCGAACTCCTCCGTTACGCTTTGGGAGGAGACCGCCCCAGTCAAACTGCCTACCATGCACTGTCCCCGATCCAGATAATGGACCAAGGTTAGAACCTCAAACGCACCAGGGTGGTATTTCAACGTTGGCTCCATGTGATCTAGCGACCACACTTCAAAGCCTCCCACCTATCCTACACAGATCCGTTCAAAGTCCAATACAAAGCTACAGTAAAGGTTCATGGGGTCTTTCCGTCTTTCCGCGGGGAGATTGCATCATCACAAACATTTCAACTTCGCTGAGTCTCAGGAGGAGACAGTGTGGCCATCGTTACGCCATTCGTGCAGGTCGGAACTTACCCGACAAGGAATTTCGCTACCTTAGGACCGTTATAGTTACGGCCGCCGTTTACTGGGACTTCAATCAAGAGCTTGCACCCCATCATTTAATCTTCCAGCACCGGGCAGGCGTCACACCCTATACGTCCACTTTCGTGTTTGCAGAGTGCTGTGTTTTTATTAAACAGTCGCAGCCACCAATTTTTTGCAACCCCTTTTAGCTCCGTTTGTTCAACTTCACTGACTTGGGGTACACCTTCTCCCGAAGTTACGGTGTTAATTTGCCGAGTTCCTTCTCCTGAGTTCTCTCAAGCGCCTTAGAATACTCATCTCGCGCACCAGTGTCGGTTTGCGGTACGGTCGTCAATAGCTGAAGCTTAGTGGCTTTTCCTGGAAGCAGGGTATCACTCACTTCGTCTGCAAGCAGACTCGTTATCACCCCTCATCTTAGCCCGGCGGATTTGCCTACCAGGCATGACTACAGGCTTGAACCAACATATCCAACAGTTGGCTGAGCTAACCTTCTCCGTCCCCACATCGCACTATTGATCGGTACAGGAATATTGACCTGTTTCCCATCAGCTACGCATCTCTGCCTCGCCTTAGGGGCCGACTCACCCTACGCCGATGAACGTTGCGTAGGAAACCTTGCGCTTACGGCGAGGGGGCTTTTCACCCCCTTTAACGCTACTCATGTCAGCATTCGCACTTCTGATACCTCCAGCATCCGTCTCCAGACACCTTCACAGGCTTACAGAACGCTCTCCTACCACGTGCCATAAATGACACATCCGCAGCTTCGGTAACTGGCTTAGCCCCGTTACATCTTCCGCGCAGGACGACTCGATCAGTGAGCTATTACGCTTTCTTTAAATGATGGCTGCTTCTAAGCCAACATCCTGACTGTTTTAGCCTTCCCACTTCGTTTCCCACTTAGCCAATTTTAGGGACCTTAGCTGGCGGTCTGGGTTGTTTCCCTCTTGAGTCCGGACGTTAGCACCCGGTGCTCTGTCTCCCAAGCTGTACTCGTCGGTATTCGGAGTTTGCATAGGTTTGGTAAGTCGCCATGACCCCCTAGCCTAAACAGTGCTCTACCCCCGACGGTAATACTTGAGGCACTACCTAAATAGTTTTCGGAGAGAACCAGCTATTTCCAAGTTTGTTTAGCCTTTCACCCCTATCCACAGCTCATCCCCTAATTTTGCAACATTAGTGGGTTCGGACCTCCAGTACCTGTTACGGCACCTTCATCCTGGCCATGGATAGATCACTTGGTTTCGGGTCTACACCCAGCGACTGATCGCCCTATTCGGACTCGATTTCTCTGCGCCTCCCCTATTCGGTTAAGCTTGCCACTGAATGTAAGTCGCTGACCCATTATACAAAAGGTACGCCGTCACCCCTTACGAGGCTCCGACTTTTTGTAAGCATACGGTTTCAGGATCTATTTCACTCCCCTCCCGGGGTTCTTTTCGCCTTTCCCTCACGGTACTGGTTCACTATCGGTCGATGATGAGTATTTAGCCTTAGAGGATGGTCCCCCTATATTCAGACAGGGTTTCTCGTGCCCCGCCCTACTTGTCTGCAGCCTAGTACCACCGATCGGTTTTCACATACGGGACTATCACCCACTATGGTTGGCCTTTCCATGCCATTTTGTTAACCGGTCGACTATCACTGCAAGGCTCTTCCGAATTCGCTCGCCACTACTATCGGAATCTCGGTTGATGTCTTTTCCTCTGGGTACTTAGATGTTTCAGTTCTCCAGGTTCGCTTCGCATGACTATGTATTCATCATGCGATACCTCTTGCGAGGTGGGTTCCCCCATTCAGAAATCTCCGGATCAAAGCTTATTTGCCAGCTCCCCGAAGCTTATCGCAGGCTATCACGTCTTTCGTCGCCTATCATCGCCAAGGCATCCACCATATGCTCTTAGTCACTTGACCCTATAACTTTGACGTCTCTTGCGAAACACAAAGCTCTAGATTTCAAAGACTGGTGAGGTCTTGCACCTCACGCGTTATGCCGTAATGTGAATATCTTTGGCTGTATCTTTCGATACAGCTTAGAGAATATTCGTCATTACTAAATATCTTTGCTTTCGCAAAATATTTGTTTTGACGCAATCAAAAAGTTGCTGATGGCACGGTGCACAAACCTTGGTTTGCGCTTTCCACCAGCAACGCTGATTTCGACTCTATGAATTTTTAAAGAACAGCCTATTGATCAAAGATCAATATAAAAGCAGTCTGCTTCAGACTGCTTTTATATTGAATTTCTGTTTTCTTGCTTCTCAACCTCATGCCTTGCAACATCTGCTGAGCCAACGATTATAGCACCTTCAGGCGCTATCATTTTTAAACTTGGTGGAGGATGACGGGATCGAACCGACGACCCCCTGCTTGCAAAGCAGGTGCTCTCCCAGCTGAGCTAATCCCCCAGGATCCTCTTGCACTGGCATTGGAATCTTGGTGGGTCTAGTTGGGCTCGAACCAACGACCCCTGCGTTATCAACACAGTGCTCTAACCAGCTGAGCTACAGACCCATTCCTCAACACAACAAGCAAGTTTCCTTGCCTATCAAGCTTTGGCTTGTTCCAACAACCGATAAGTGTGGACGTTCAATTTAAAGCAGCATTTTTCCAGAAAGGAGGTGATCCAGCCGCACCTTCCGATACGGCTACCTTGTTACGACTTCACCCCAGTCACGAACCCCGCCGTGGTAAGCGCCCTCCTTGCGGTTAGGCTACCTACTTCTGGCGAGACCCGCTCCCATGGTGTGACGGGCGGTGTGTACAAGACCCGGGAACGTATTCACCGTGACATTCTGATCCACGATTACTAGCGATTCCGACTTCACGCAGTCGAGTTGCAGACTGCGATCCGGACTACGACTGGCTTTATGGGATTAGCTCCCCCTCGCGGGTTGGCAACCCTTTGTACCAGCCATTGTATGACGTGTGTAGCCCCACCTATAAGGGCCATGAGGACTTGACGTCATCCCCACCTTCCTCCGGTTTGTCACCGGCAGTCCCATTAGAGTGCTCAACTGAATGTAGCAACTAATGGCAAGGGTTGCGCTCGTTGCGGGACTTAACCCAACATCTCACGACACGAGCTGACGACAGCCATGCAGCACCTGTGTTACGGTTCTCTTTCGAGCACGAAACCATCTCTGGTAACTTCCGTACATGTCAAAGGTGGGTAAGGTTTTTCGCGTTGCATCGAATTAAACCACATCATCCACCGCTTGTGCGGGTCCCCGTCAATTCCTTTGAGTTTCAACCTTGCGGCCGTACTCCCCAGGCGGTCAACTTCACGCGTTAGCTTCGTTACTGAGTCAGTTAAGACCCAACAACCAGTTGACATCGTTTAGGGCGTGGACTACCAGGGTATCTAATCCTGTTTGCTCCCCACGCTTTCGTGCATGAGCGTCAGTACAGGTCCAGGGGATTGCCTTCGCCATCGGTGTTCCTCCGCATATCTACGCATTTCACTGCTACACGCGGAATTCCATCCCCCTCTACCGTACTCTAGCCATGCAGTCACAAAGGCCGTTCCCAGGTTGAGCCCGGGGATTTCACCTCTGTCTTACATAACCGCCTGCGCACGCTTTACGCCCAGTAATTCCGATTAACGCTTGCACCCTACGTATTACCGCGGCTGCTGGCACGTAGTTAGCCGGTGCTTATTCTTACGGTACCGTCATGACTCCGGGATATTAGCCCAGAGCTTTTCGTTCCGTACAAAAGCAGTTTACAACCCGAGGGCCTTCATCCTGCACGCGGCATTGCTGGATCAGGCTTTCGCCCATTGTCCAAAATTCCCCACTGCTGCCTCCCGTAGGAGTCTGGACCGTGTCTCAGTTCCAGTGTGGCTGGTCGTCCTCTCAGACCAGCTACAGATCGTTGGCTTGGTGAGCCTTTACCCCACCAACTACCTAATCTGCCATCAGCCGCTCTAGTAGCACAAGGTCTTGCGATCCCCTGCTTTCATCCGTAGATCTCATGCGGTATTAGCTACTCTTTCGAGTAGTTATCCCCCACTACTAGGCACGTTCCGATGTATTACTCACCCGTTCGCCACTCGTCAGCATCCGAAGACCTGTTACCGTTCGACTTGCATGTGTAAAGCATGCCGCCAGCGTTCAATCTGAGCCAGGATCAAACTCTATAGTTCGATCTTGAATTTAAAGTCTTTCGACTGCTCACTCACTTGACGGAATCAAGAAGAATAAATTCTTCAATAATTACTGTTTTTGTGAGCGCTTGATACTCCGAAGAGTTTTGTTCCGAAGAACTGGCTGCTTGCCATCAAACGCCCACGCTTATCGGCTGTATTTTTTTAAGGAACCGAGAACTCAAAACCGGCAGAACCACTTTTGAATTTCGTTGCTTGCTGTGATCAGCGAAGCCTTAGATTTTAGCACTGTTTTGCAGCACTTTAAAAACGTTTTTGCGTTTTCTTCTCACCCCTCTTTCGAAGAGAGAGAAGAAAACGCCTGGCGTGAGCCAGGCGTTTTGGCGTAAGAGCCTGACGATGACCTACTTTCACACGGGAACCCGCACTATCATCGGCGCTAAGTCGTTTCACGGTCCTGTTCGGGATGGGAAGGAGTGGTACCAACTTGCTATGGTCATCAGGCATAAACTTTTTGTCAGATTGATCGCTCTTCGATTAACTTCTTAATCAAAGCTCACTTTCAATCCAACGAATTCATAGAGTCTCGATCAGCTTATTCGATTGCGCCTTTTTGGCATAACTTGAATGATCACTTGCATGATTCATTCTGTCTTTTCATTTCTGAGCTAAACCCAAAGTTATAGGGTCAAGCCGCTCGGGCAATTAGTACTGGTTAGCTTAACGCATTACTGCGCTTCCACACCCAGCCTATCAACGTCGTGGTCTACAACGACCCTTCAGGGGGCTCAAGGCCCCGGCAGATCTCATCTTGAAACGAGTTTCCCGCTTAGATGCTTTCAGCGGTTATCTCTTCCACACTTAGCTACCCTGCGATGCCACTGGCGTGACAACAGGTACACCAGAGGTGTGTCCACTCCGGTCCTCTCGTACTAGGAGCAGGCTTCCTCAAATCTGCAGCGCCCACGGAAGATAGGGACCAAACTGTCTCACGACGTTTTAAACCCAGCTCACGTACCTCTTTAAATGGCGAACAGCCATACCCTTGGGACCGACTACAGCCCCAGGATGAGATGAGCCGACATCGAGGTGCCAAACACCGCCGTCGATATGAACTCTTGGGCGGTATCAGCCTGTTATCCCCAGAGTACCTTTTATCCGTTGAGCGATGGCCCTTCCATACAGAACCACCGGATCACTATGTCCTGCTTTCGCATCTGCTCGACTTGTCAGTCTCGCAGTTAAGCACGCTTATGCCATTGCACTATCGTCACGATGTCCGACCGTAACTAGCGTACCTTCGAACTCCTCCGTTACGCTTTGGGAGGAGACCGCCCCAGTCAAACTGCCTACCATGCACTGTCCCCGATCCAGATAATGGACCAAGGTTAGAACCTCAAACGCACCAGGGTGGTATTTCAACGTTGGCTCCATGTGATCTAGCGACCACACTTCAAAGCCTCCCACCTATCCTACACAGATCCGTTCAAAGTCCAATACAAAGCTACAGTAAAGGTTCATGGGGTCTTTCCGTCTTTCCGCGGGGAGATTGCATCATCACAAACATTTCAACTTCGCTGAGTCTCAGGAGGAGACAGTGTGGCCATCGTTACGCCATTCGTGCAGGTCGGAACTTACCCGACAAGGAATTTCGCTACCTTAGGACCGTTATAGTTACGGCCGCCGTTTACTGGGACTTCAATCAAGAGCTTGCACCCCATCATTTAATCTTCCAGCACCGGGCAGGCGTCACACCCTATACGTCCACTTTCGTGTTTGCAGAGTGCTGTGTTTTTATTAAACAGTCGCAGCCACCAATTTTTTGCAACCCCTTTTAGCTCCGTTTGTTCAACTTCACTGACTTGGGGTACACCTTCTCCCGAAGTTACGGTGTTAATTTGCCGAGTTCCTTCTCCTGAGTTCTCTCAAGCGCCTTAGAATACTCATCTCGCGCACCAGTGTCGGTTTGCGGTACGGTCGTCAATAGCTGAAGCTTAGTGGCTTTTCCTGGAAGCAGGGTATCACTCACTTCGTCTGCAAGCAGACTCGTTATCACCCCTCATCTTAGCCCGGCGG
The DNA here is from genome assembly GCF_002754475.1 of Comamonas sp. 26. NCBI lineage: Bacteria > Pseudomonadati > Pseudomonadota > Betaproteobacteria > Burkholderiales > Comamonadaceae > Comamonas > Comamonas sp. 26. The sequence continues at coordinate 7,196 of NZ_PEFL01000001.1, read as the reverse complement.
ATTTGCCTACCAGGCATGACTACAGGCTTGAACCAACATATCCAACAGTTGGCTGAGCTAACCTTCTCCGTCCCCACATCGCACTATTGATCGGTACAGGAATATTGACCTGTTTCCCATCAGCTACGCATCTCTGCCTCGCCTTAGGGGCCGACTCACCCTACGCCGATGAACGTTGCGTAGGAAACCTTGCGCTTACGGCGAGGGGGCTTTTCACCCCCTTTAACGCTACTCATGTCAGCATTCGCACTTCTGATACCTCCAGCATCCGTCTCCAGACACCTTCACAGGCTTACAGAACGCTCTCCTACCACGTGCCATAAATGACACATCCGCAGCTTCGGTAACTGGCTTAGCCCCGTTACATCTTCCGCGCAGGACGACTCGATCAGTGAGCTATTACGCTTTCTTTAAATGATGGCTGCTTCTAAGCCAACATCCTGACTGTTTTAGCCTTCCCACTTCGTTTCCCACTTAGCCAATTTTAGGGACCTTAGCTGGCGGTCTGGGTTGTTTCCCTCTTGAGTCCGGACGTTAGCACCCGGTGCTCTGTCTCCCAAGCTGTACTCGTCGGTATTCGGAGTTTGCATAGGTTTGGTAAGTCGCCATGACCCCCTAGCCTAAACAGTGCTCTACCCCCGACGGTAATACTTGAGGCACTACCTAAATAGTTTTCGGAGAGAACCAGCTATTTCCAAGTTTGTTTAGCCTTTCACCCCTATCCACAGCTCATCCCCTAATTTTGCAACATTAGTGGGTTCGGACCTCCAGTACCTGTTACGGCACCTTCATCCTGGCCATGGATAGATCACTTGGTTTCGGGTCTACACCCAGCGACTGATCGCCCTATTCGGACTCGATTTCTCTGCGCCTCCCCTATTCGGTTAAGCTTGCCACTGAATGTAAGTCGCTGACCCATTATACAAAAGGTACGCCGTCACCCCTTACGAGGCTCCGACTTTTTGTAAGCATACGGTTTCAGGATCTATTTCACTCCCCTCCCGGGGTTCTTTTCGCCTTTCCCTCACGGTACTGGTTCACTATCGGTCGATGATGAGTATTTAGCCTTAGAGGATGGTCCCCCTATATTCAGACAGGGTTTCTCGTGCCCCGCCCTACTTGTCTGCAGCCTAGTACCACCGATCGGTTTTCACATACGGGACTATCACCCACTATGGTTGGCCTTTCCATGCCATTTTGTTAACCGGTCGACTATCACTGCAAGGCTCTTCCGAATTCGCTCGCCACTACTATCGGAATCTCGGTTGATGTCTTTTCCTCTGGGTACTTAGATGTTTCAGTTCTCCAGGTTCGCTTCGCATGACTATGTATTCATCATGCGATACCTCTTGCGAGGTGGGTTCCCCCATTCAGAAATCTCCGGATCAAAGCTTATTTGCCAGCTCCCCGAAGCTTATCGCAGGCTATCACGTCTTTCGTCGCCTATCATCGCCAAGGCATCCACCATATGCTCTTAGTCACTTGACCCTATAACTTTGACGTCTCTTGCGAAACACAAAGCTCTAGATTTCAAAGACTGGTGAGGTCTTGCACCTCACGCGTTATGCCGTAATGTGAATATCTTTGGCTGTATCTTTCGATACAGCTTAGAGAATATTCGTCATTACTAAATATCTTTGCTTTCGCAAAATATTTGTTTTGACGCAATCAAAAAGTTGCTGATGGCACGGTGCACAAACCTTGGTTTGCGCTTTCCACCAGCAACGCTGATTTCGACTCTATGAATTTTTAAAGAACAGCCTATTGATCAAAGATCAATATAAAAGCAGTCTGCTTCAGACTGCTTTTATATTGAATTTCTGTTTTCTTGCTTCTCAACCTCATGCCTTGCAACATCTGCTGAGCCAACGATTATAGCACCTTCAGGCGCTATCATTTTTAAACTTGGTGGAGGATGACGGGATCGAACCGACGACCCCCTGCTTGCAAAGCAGGTGCTCTCCCAGCTGAGCTAATCCCCCAGGATCCTCTTGCACTGGCATTGGAATCTTGGTGGGTCTAGTTGGGCTCGAACCAACGACCCCTGCGTTATCAACACAGTGCTCTAACCAGCTGAGCTACAGACCCATTCCTCAACACAACAAGCAAGTTTCCTTGCCTATCAAGCTTTGGCTTGTTCCAACAACCGATAAGTGTGGACGTTCAATTTAAAGCAGCATTTTTCCAGAAAGGAGGTGATCCAGCCGCACCTTCCGATACGGCTACCTTGTTACGACTTCACCCCAGTCACGAACCCCGCCGTGGTAAGCGCCCTCCTTGCGGTTAGGCTACCTACTTCTGGCGAGACCCGCTCCCATGGTGTGACGGGCGGTGTGTACAAGACCCGGGAACGTATTCACCGTGACATTCTGATCCACGATTACTAGCGATTCCGACTTCACGCAGTCGAGTTGCAGACTGCGATCCGGACTACGACTGGCTTTATGGGATTAGCTCCCCCTCGCGGGTTGGCAACCCTTTGTACCAGCCATTGTATGACGTGTGTAGCCCCACCTATAAGGGCCATGAGGACTTGACGTCATCCCCACCTTCCTCCGGTTTGTCACCGGCAGTCCCATTAGAGTGCTCAACTGAATGTAGCAACTAATGGCAAGGGTTGCGCTCGTTGCGGGACTTAACCCAACATCTCACGACACGAGCTGACGACAGCCATGCAGCACCTGTGTTACGGTTCTCTTTCGAGCACGAAACCATCTCTGGTAACTTCCGTACATGTCAAAGGTGGGTAAGGTTTTTCGCGTTGCATCGAATTAAACCACATCATCCACCGCTTGTGCGGGTCCCCGTCAATTCCTTTGAGTTTCAACCTTGCGGCCGTACTCCCCAGGCGGTCAACTTCACGCGTTAGCTTCGTTACTGAGTCAGTTAAGACCCAACAACCAGTTGACATCGTTTAGGGCGTGGACTACCAGGGTATCTAATCCTGTTTGCTCCCCACGCTTTCGTGCATGAGCGTCAGTACAGGTCCAGGGGATTGCCTTCGCCATCGGTGTTCCTCCGCATATCTACGCATTTCACTGCTACACGCGGAATTCCATCCCCCTCTACCGTACTCTAGCCATGCAGTCACAAAGGCCGTTCCCAGGTTGAGCCCGGGGATTTCACCTCTGTCTTACATAACCGCCTGCGCACGCTTTACGCCCAGTAATTCCGATTAACGCTTGCACCCTACGTATTACCGCGGCTGCTGGCACGTAGTTAGCCGGTGCTTATTCTTACGGTACCGTCATGACTCCGGGATATTAGCCCAGAGCTTTTCGTTCCGTACAAAAGCAGTTTACAACCCGAGGGCCTTCATCCTGCACGCGGCATTGCTGGATCAGGCTTTCGCCCATTGTCCAAAATTCCCCACTGCTGCCTCCCGTAGGAGTCTGGACCGTGTCTCAGTTCCAGTGTGGCTGGTCGTCCTCTCAGACCAGCTACAGATCGTTGGCTTGGTGAGCCTTTACCCCACCAACTACCTAATCTGCCATCAGCCGCTCTAGTAGCACAAGGTCTTGCGATCCCCTGCTTTCATCCGTAGATCTCATGCGGTATTAGCTACTCTTTCGAGTAGTTATCCCCCACTACTAGGCACGTTCCGATGTATTACTCACCCGTTCGCCACTCGTCAGCATCCGAAGACCTGTTACCGTTCGACTTGCATGTGTAAAGCATGCCGCCAGCGTTCAATCTGAGCCAGGATCAAACTCTATAGTTCGATCTTGAATTTAAAGTCTTTCGACTGCTCACTCACTTGACGGAATCAAGAAGAATAAATTCTTCAATAATTACTGTTTTTGTGAGCGCTTGATACTCCGAAGAGTTTTGTTCCGAAGAACTGGCTGCTTGCCATCAAACGCCCACGCTTATCGGCTGTATTTTTTTAAGGAACCGAGAACTCAAAACCGGCAGAACCACTTTTGAATTTCGTTGCTTGCTGTGATCAGCGAAGCCTTAGATTTTAGCACTGTTTTGCAGCACTTTAAAAACGTTTTTGCGTTTTCTTCTCACCCCTCTTTCGAAGAGAGAGAAGAAAACGCCTGGCGTGAGCCAGGCGTTTTGGCGTAAGAGCCTGACGATGACCTACTTTCACACGGGAACCCGCACTATCATCGGCGCTAAGTCGTTTCACGGTCCTGTTCGGGATGGGAAGGAGTGGTACCAACTTGCTATGGTCATCAGGCATAAACTTTTTGTCAGATTGATCGCTCTTCGATTAACTTCTTAATCAAAGCTCACTTTCAATCCAACGAATTCATAGAGTCTCGATCAGCTTATTCGATTGCGCCTTTTTGGCATAACTTGAATGATCACTTGCATGATTCATTCTGTCTTTTCATTTCTGAGCTAAACCCAAAGTTATAGGGTCAAGCCGCTCGGGCAATTAGTACTGGTTAGCTTAACGCATTACTGCGCTTCCACACCCAGCCTATCAACGTCGTGGTCTACAACGACCCTTCAGGGGGCTCAAGGCCCCGGCAGATCTCATCTTGAAACGAGTTTCCCGCTTAGATGCTTTCAGCGGTTATCTCTTCCACACTTAGCTACCCTGCGATGCCACTGGCGTGACAACAGGTACACCAGAGGTGTGTCCACTCCGGTCCTCTCGTACTAGGAGCAGGCTTCCTCAAATCTGCAGCGCCCACGGAAGATAGGGACCAAACTGTCTCACGACGTTTTAAACCCAGCTCACGTACCTCTTTAAATGGCGAACAGCCATACCCTTGGGACCGACTACAGCCCCAGGATGAGATGAGCCGACATCGAGGTGCCAAACACCGCCGTCGATATGAACTCTTGGGCGGTATCAGCCTGTTATCCCCAGAGTACCTTTTATCCGTTGAGCGATGGCCCTTCCATACAGAACCACCGGATCACTATGTCCTGCTTTCGCATCTGCTCGACTTGTCAGTCTCGCAGTTAAGCACGCTTATGCCATTGCACTATCGTCACGATGTCCGACCGTAACTAGCGTACCTTCGAACTCCTCCGTTACGCTTTGGGAGGAGACCGCCCCAGTCAAACTGCCTACCATGCACTGTCCCCGATCCAGATAATGGACCAAGGTTAGAACCTCAAACGCACCAGGGTGGTATTTCAACGTTGGCTCCATGTGATCTAGCGACCACACTTCAAAGCCTCCCACCTATCCTACACAGATCCGTTCAAAGTCCAATACAAAGCTACAGTAAAGGTTCATGGGGTCTTTCCGTCTTTCCGCGGGGAGATTGCATCATCACAAACATTTCAACTTCGCTGAGTCTCAGGAGGAGACAGTGTGGCCATCGTTACGCCATTCGTGCAGGTCGGAACTTACCCGACAAGGAATTTCGCTACCTTAGGACCGTTATAGTTACGGCCGCCGTTTACTGGGACTTCAATCAAGAGCTTGCACCCCATCATTTAATCTTCCAGCACCGGGCAGGCGTCACACCCTATACGTCCACTTTCGTGTTTGCAGAGTGCTGTGTTTTTATTAAACAGTCGCAGCCACCAATTTTTTGCAACCCCTTTTAGCTCCGTTTGTTCAACTTCACTGACTTGGGGTACACCTTCTCCCGAAGTTACGGTGTTAATTTGCCGAGTTCCTTCTCCTGAGTTCTCTCAAGCGCCTTAGAATACTCATCTCGCGCACCAGTGTCGGTTTGCGGTACGGTCGTCAATAGCTGAAGCTTAGTGGCTTTTCCTGGAAGCAGGGTATCACTCACTTCGTCTGCAAGCAGACTCGTTATCACCCCTCATCTTAGCCCGGCGGATTTGCCTACCAGGCATGACTACAGGCTTGAACCAACATATCCAACAGTTGGCTGAGCTAACCTTCTCCGTCCCCACATCGCACTATTGATCGGTACAGGAATATTGACCTGTTTCCCATCAGCTACGCATCTCTGCCTCGCCTTAGGGGCCGACTCACCCTACGCCGATGAACGTTGCGTAGGAAACCTTGCGCTTACGGCGAGGGGGCTTTTCACCCCCTTTAACGCTACTCATGTCAGCATTCGCACTTCTGATACCTCCAGCATCCGTCTCCAGACACCTTCACAGGCTTACAGAACGCTCTCCTACCACGTGCCATAAATGACACATCCGCAGCTTCGGTAACTGGCTTAGCCCCGTTACATCTTCCGCGCAGGACGACTCGATCAGTGAGCTATTACGCTTTCTTTAAATGATGGCTGCTTCTAAGCCAACATCCTGACTGTTTTAGCCTTCCCACTTCGTTTCCCACTTAGCCAATTTTAGGGACCTTAGCTGGCGGTCTGGGTTGTTTCCCTCTTGAGTCCGGACGTTAGCACCCGGTGCTCTGTCTCCCAAGCTGTACTCGTCGGTATTCGGAGTTTGCATAGGTTTGGTAAGTCGCCATGACCCCTAGCCTAAACAGTGCTCTACCCCGACGGTAATACTTGAGGCACTACCTAAATAGTTTTCGGAGAGAACCAGCTATTTCCAAGTTTGTTTAGCCTTTCACCCCTATCCACAGCTCATCCCCTAATTTTGCAACATTAGTGGGTTCGGACCTCCAGTACCTGTTACGGCACCTTCATCCTGGCCATGGATAGATCACTTGGTTTCGGGTCTACACCCAGCGACTGATCGCCCTATTCGGACTCGATTTCTCTGCGCCTCCCCTATTCGGTTAAGCTTGCCACTGAATGTAAGTCGCTGACCCATTATACAAAAGGTACGCCGTCACCCCTTACGAGGCTCCGACTTTTTGTAAGCATACGGTTTCAGGATCTATTTCACTCCCCTCCCGGGGTTCTTTTCGCCTTTCCCTCACGGTACTGGTTCACTATCGGTCGATGATGAGTATTTAGCCTTAGAGGATGGTCCCCTATATTCAGACAGGGTTTCTCGTGCCCCGCCTACTTGTCTGCAGCCTAGTACCACCGATCGGTTTTCACATACGGGACTATCACCCACTATGGTTGGCCTTTCCATGCCATTTTGTTAACCGGTCGACTATCACTGCAAGGCTCTTCCGAATTCGCTCGCCACTACTATCGGAATCTCGGTTGATGTCTTTTCCTCTGGGTACTTAGATGTTTCAGTTCTCCAGGTTCGCTTCGCATGACTATGTATTCATCATGCGATACCTCTTGCGAGGTGGGTTCCCCATTCAGAAATCTCCGGATCAAAGCTTATTTGCCAGCTCCCCGAAGCTTATCGCAGGCTATCACGTCTTTCGTCGC